>CAXXOS010000003.1:0-99970 GCA_963676155.2 Anaerolineales bacterium | reverse complement strand
AGAGAAATATGGGAATCAGGCTGGTCATCAAAAGTATAAGTAATATTTTCATTATACACATGGTTTATCTGCTTAAAATAAAACACTGTGAATCCAATTGCGCCAAGCAGAACCACAATTAATAAAAATAAAAATGTGTTATATAACCATTTCATCATAACACCTCAAACTTGTAGACAAATTATACACGATTGATAAATCTTCTTATGAAAACAAAAAGGAGTCAATTCAACTCCTTTTTGTTTTATCTTTGTGCAGTTATTTAATTAATTTGATTTAGAGCGTGTTTTCGAAAACACATCAACGCCAACAGCGCCAAGCAACACTAAACCTTTAGCAATATCTTGCCAGAAAATGCTCAACCCCATGATTGACATCCCATTATTCAAAATACCCATAATGAAACCACCAATCACAGCCCCCAAAATCGTTCCAATCCCACCAGTTGCAGAAGCACCGCCAATAAAACACGCCGCAATTGCATCCAATTCAAACCCATCCCCTGCTAATGGAGAAGAAGCATTCAAACGTCCCGCAAAAACAATCCCTGCGATAGCAGACATCATCCCCATATTGGTATAAACCCAAAATAACAATTTCTCAGTTTGAATACCTGATAATTTTGCGGCTTTTTCATTGCCACCCATTGCATAAATATGTCGCCCTGGGATTGTGCTAGTGGTAATAAATCCATAAATACCCATCAAGACAACCATAATCACCAAAATAATCGGAATACCATCATCTTTCGCCAAGGCAAAGGTCAACAAATTAATCACAGCGGAGATAAGAATCATTTTTGAAATCATCGCAAAAAATGAATCAATATCATAGCCTCTTGCTCTTTTTCTTGCGCGATTATAAATTGTAAATCCAATATAAATCACAGCACACAAAATCCCAATCGCAATAGCTGTCAAATTTAGATCTAATTCTGAAGAAAAAAGTCTGCCAACAAAATCTGGAATTGGATGAGATGCAATTGCTTTATAAGCATCGGGCAAACCAATCGTTTTCCCTTGCAGGATTAAGTTATTAATCCCTCGGAAAATCAACATCCCTGCCAAAGTAACAATAAAGGAAGGTATTTTTAGAAATGCAATCCAAACTCCTTGCCACATCCCCGCCAAAGCGCCAATAATCAAACCAATAAAGATCGATAGCCAAACATTCAATCCCCATGTAACGCTTAGTAATGCTGAAAAAGCACTCACCATTGCCACAATTGAGCCAACAGAAAGGTCAATATTGCCACCCGTCAAAATACACAAAAGCATCCCAATTGCCAAAATAATCACATAACTATTTTGCTGAATGAGCTTTGTAATATTTCTAGGTTTAAGTAAAATTCCATCCGTCAAGACTTGAAATAACGCCATAATCAATACTAATGCAATAAGCATTGTATATTGGCGCATATTCTCTCGTAGATAAGCTTTTATCTTCTCCATGTTATTTTCCTTTTAATTTATTCTTTTATGCTTTGTAAAATACAAGCCATAATGTTTTCTTGAGTTGCATCATTTGTTTGCATTTCACCAATAATACGACCATCATTCATAATATAGAGGCGATCAGTAATCCCAAGAATTTCAGGCAATTCTGACGACACAACAATCACACATTTGCCTTCATCTGCTAATTTTTGAATAATCGTATAAATTTCATATTTTGCCCCAACATCAATCCCTCTAGTTGGTTCATCCAAAATCAAAACATCTGGTCCGGCAAAAATCCACTTACTCAACACTACTTTCTGTTGGTTACCACCGGACAAATTTCCAGCTTTTTGAAAAACAGAAGGTGTTTTAATATTTAATTTATCCCGATATTCATTTGCAATTAGAATTTCACGATCAACATCAATCACACTTGCAGTACTCAGTTTTTTCAAATTTGCCATCGAAACATTCTTTTTGATTTCTTGAATCAAAACCAAACCTGCAGTTTTTCGATCTTCCGTCACATATGCAATTCCGTTATCGATAGCGCTTGAAATATTATGTAGAAAAATTTCTTCTCCATCTTTAAAGATTGAGCCTGAAATCTTTGTGCCATATGCCTTACCAAACACACTCATCACTAATTCAGTTCTTCCCGCCCCCATCAAACCAGCTAAGCCTACAATTTCACCTTTTCTTACATAAAAACTTGCATCGTCAATTCTCTTTTTAGAATCATCCAACGGATCATAAACAGTCCAATTTTTCACTTCAAAGCCAACTTCTCCAATAGAAGAAGTATGTTTTGGAAATCGATCTGTCAATTCTCGTCCGACCATACCTTTAATAATTCGATCTTCACTGATCTCATTCTCAGTATTAGTGATTGTTTCAATCGTTTTTCCATCACGGAGAATGGTGACTTGGTCAGCAATTTTTGTAATTTCATTTAACTTATGAGAAATAATAATGCAAGTTAACCCTTTTTCTTCATTTAAATTTCTTAATAACGTGAGAAGATTATTGGAATCCTCATCATTCAATGCAGCTGTTGGTTCGTCCAAAATCAACAATTCAACATCTTTGGATAATGCTTTTGCAATTTCAACCAATTGTTGTTTCCCCACACCGATATCTTTGACCATTGCATTATATTTTTCTTTTAAACCAATTTGTTTGATCAAAACTTTGGCTTTTTCATTGGTTTCATCCCAATCAATCACACCCAAATTTGATCGTTCATTCCCCAAGAATATATTCTCAGCAATTGTCATATAAGGACTGAGTGCAAGTTCTTGATGAATAATGACAATGCCCTGAGCTTCACTATCTCGAATACTCCTAAATTTACATTCATGATTATGATAAAGAATATCCCCAGTATATGTTCCATACGGATAGATTCCACTCAGCACATTCATTAATGTTGATTTTCCCGCGCCATTTTCCCCCACCAATGCGTGAATTTCACCCTTTTTCACACGTAAATTAACATTGTCAAGCGCTTTTACTCCCGGAAACTCTTTGGTAATACATTTCATTTCTAGAATACAATCCGACATTTAAGTACCTCGTATAAAAATGGCGGCAACAAATTACTGAGTTGCCGCCATTATTTTCAGTCAATTATAAAATTATATATTATCTGAAATTTTTTCTTATTCTAAGCCCAATTGATCGGCTGTGTAGTACCCAGAATCAATCAACAATGCTTCGTAGTTATCAATGTCTGCAAAGACAGGATCACAGAGGAATGAAGGAACAACTTTCACGTTGTTATCATAGGTTTCTGTATCATTCACAGGAACATCTTCACCTTCAATAATTGCTGCAACCATGTCCACAACTTGTGCTGCGAGGGTGCGGGTATCTTTGAAGATTGACATGGATTGTTTGCCTGCCAAAATGTTCATCATACTGTTGATATCACAGTCTTGACCGGTCAAAATCGGATAGGGTTTGTCTGCAGTGCCGTAGCCAGCAGATTCAAGTGATGCTGCAATACCTTGAGCCAAGCTGTCATTTGGTGAAAGAACAACATCAATGTTTTCATCAGCATAGTAAGCTGTCAAAAGGTTGTCCATTCTGTCCTGTGCACCTTCAGCTGCCCAGCTTTGAATAGCAATCACTTCCATATCAACTTGTTCTGATTTGATCACGAGCACGCCGCTATCAATATAGGGTTGCAAAGTGTCCATTGCACCACCATTGAAGAAGTATGCGTTATTGTCATCAGGGGAACCACCGAAAACTTCCATTGTGAAGGGGCCTTCTTCACCGTCTTCAAGACCAAGTGCGTCAATAATGAATTGACCTTGGATCACACCAACTTTGTAGTTATCGAAAGTTGCGTAGTAATCAACAGCGTCAGTATCCATCAGCAAGCGGTCATAAGCAATCACAGGAATGCCTTCAGCTTTTGCTTCTGACAAAGCACCGGTCAAAGCAGCGCTATCGATAGATGCAACTACCAAAACGTCCACGCCTTTTGTGACCATATTTTCAAGCTGCTCAACTTGTTTTGCCACATCATTGTCGGCATATTGAAGGTCAACTTCGTACCCTTTTTCTTCCAATTGGGTCTTCATGTTGTCACCATCTTGATTCCAACGTTGTAATGATTTTGTGGGCATCAAAACGCCAACAACCACATCATCTTCTGCCAAAGCCATTGAGAAGCTTCCGACAAGCATTGCTAAAACAGCAAGTAAAACAATAAGTTTTTTAGTCATTTAAATAATCTCCTTTTATTGATTAGGTAGCTACATCGTAGCAATTTTTAGAATCTCCTTGAATAGAGTTTTTTAATTAAAACCATGTAAATTCTTAATCATTAGTTAATCTAAAAAAGTTCAGATAGCAAATTTTTATAT
The DNA here is from genome assembly GCA_963676155.2 of Anaerolineales bacterium. Classification (GTDB taxonomy): domain Bacteria; phylum Chloroflexota; class Anaerolineae; order Anaerolineales; family UBA11579. The sequence goes on along the minus strand of CAXXOS010000003.1, from coordinate 95,655 downwards.
TTTGAGATGATTAAATTTCTGCTATTTTCATCTCAAATCTCTTGTTTCCTACTATTCTGAATTTGTTAAGTTATAATTTCTAAGACAGATTATATTTTTACGAATGGAGGACTCATGTCCAATAAGAATGCAACTCCTGTAAGAGCGAGATTCGCACCTTCCCCAACCGGCCTAACCCATCTAGGAAGTGCAAGAACTGCTCTTTACGATTATTTAATTGCAAAACAAACCGGTGGACAATTCGTTTTAAGAATTGAAGACACTGACCAAAAAAGATTTGATCCAAAAGCTGAAGAAGATTTAACCAACAGCTTAAAATGGCTTGGTTTGCAATGGGATGAAGGAATTGAAGTCGGAGGGCAATATGCACCCTATCGACAATCTGAAAGAAAAGAAATTTATCAAAAATATGCCCGTCAACTCATTGAACAAGGGGATGCTTTTTATTGTTTTTGTTCTGCAGAAAAATTAGAAGAAACTCGACAAGCACAACAAAAAAATAAAGAGAATATTCGCTATGACGGCACTTGTCGTCATCTAAGCTTAGAAGAAGCAGATCAACGGATTGCAAATGGTGAGCCATATGTAGTGCGTTTCAAAATGCCATATGAAGGCACAACCACCATCACTGATTTTGTGAGAGGTGAAATTTCATTTGATAATCAATACCTCGATGACTACGTGCTTGTAAAATCAAACGGTTTAGCCGTTTATCATCTCGCCGCAATGGTGGATGACCATTTAATGAATATCACCCACGTCTTCCGTGGGGAAGAGTGGTTGCCCACTTCTCCTTTACATGTTCGTATCTATGAAGCTTTGGGTTGGGAACAACCTATTTGGGTTCATTTATCGCTATTTCTCAAACCGCGAGAACTGGGGAAGGGCAAGCTTTCAAAACGTGACACCGAAAAAATGAAAGAAGCGCTTGGTACTTCATTTTTCATCATGGATTTAAAGGAAATGGGATATATCCCTGAGGGGATTATCAATTGGGTCGCAATGATGGGATGGAGCTATGATGATAAAAGTGATTTCTTCACCTTAGCCGAATTAGTTGAAAAATTCTCCATTGAAAAGCTCAATCCTTCTGCCGTTGCCCTTGATTTCAAGAAGCTTGATTATTTTAATGCAAAACATATTCGCGAATTATCAGTCGAAGACTTAGCCCAACGAATTAAACCATTTTTCCTCAAAGCAGGCATTGATGCAAGCGATGAAATCTTGCTGAAAATTACTCCTTTAATTCAAGAACGCTTAACTACCCTAAATCAAGCAGTTGAGAAAGCAAAATTCTTTTTCAAAGACGATATAGAACTTAGTCTAGAGAAATTACAAGAATCCAAATGGGATCTCGCCGCAACCCTAATTTATACAAAAGCTGCTTACGAATTAATCAAAAAAACCGATGATCTTTCACAAGATGCGCTCAATCAGCCTCTTCGAGACCTAGCAAAAGAAATGGGAGTCAAACCAGGCATGTTATTCGCTTCCGTTCGCAATGCAGTCACTGGAGAAAGACAAACGCCTCCCCTTTTCGAAACTATGCAAATTATTGGGAAAGAAAAAGTTTTAGAACGCTTAGAAAAAGCAATTACCTTATTAGAATCTTAATTTCCTACTGATCGATATTGATTAAAATAAGATATGAAAGCTCTCATTTACAAGAGAGCTTTTTTTGTTAACTGATATAATCCCTGTTCGGAAGGATTAGATAGAAAAATTTTGTTTGTACATTATATAAGGAGTATAAATGAAACAAAAGAGGAATTTTGCTTTGAGTTTGGTCATTTTGTTTGGCTTTCTTTTTGGGAGCATTCTCCCAGTCAGTGCAAAAAATACTACTCAGAACAACGATGATATTGAAGTATTTTTATTAATAGGAATAGATTTTCCGAGCGAATTGATTGAAGGATTTAATCAAGATTCTGAAATTATCGGTTTATTAAGCGTCAATTGGAGCACCGGGGCAATGAGAACTGCCTTGTTTTCTCCACAAGTCATTGATTCACTATTATCTCAAAGAGAAAAAACATTTTCAACTGCCTTTGGGGAAGGTGGAAATCAATATTTTGTAAACATGATTGAAGAAACTTATTCTATCAATATTGATCATGCACTTTCTTTAGATTTTGACGGGGTACTGTCTATTGTTGATGCTTTAGGCGGGATAGAAATTGAAATAATTGAAGAAGACTTAAATCAAGATTTAATTAATGCTGGCACCAACACCACCGGTTGGCAAACACTCAATGGTCAACAAACTCTTGCATATATTTCAAATGAGTCTATTGGAATGATTAATACCCAACAAACACGGATAGAGAATGTAAAAAGTGCCTTTAATATGAAAAGAAATAGTCTGAATTTAAAAACAATTCTAAACATCACCAATGCACTTTCCAGCAATCTAACCATTGATATGAACTTGGTTGAAAAAACAAAATTGATTCAAAAAGGGCTAGATTTTAACCTAAAGGAATCCAGACAAATTTTTATTTTCACAAATACAACCCAAACCGAACTGTATAACTATCTCTACTTTATAAATTAAACAGCTTCATCCCTGCCCCATCCTCACCAATCCTCACAACCTCACCGCAGTGACGAGACAGTCCAAAAAAAACACACAAATCCTAGAATGATTCCCAAAAGACATCACTCTAGGATTTTTAATTTTCAAAAAACAGTCTCAAAAACATGGTATAATAAAGAACATATGTTCCATCCCCCTTGTACTTTACCAACGCCCCACGTTTCACACACCGCTCTATTAACTTTCACAGCAACTTAAAACTGTCCAAAAACACTGTTCTGTCATGCTCTGCAGGAATAAAAACCATCCATGGCATGGGATAGCCCCTCAAAAACATGAAAAATCATGTCAAAAACAGTTCCGTTTTTTCAAAACAATCCATCAAAATTTTAGAGAAACCATCATCCAACTAGAAACGAACCAAAAAAATAGACATTTTCATCGCAAACTGTCCAAAAATCATCCTCTTTTTGAAAAAACCACTACATATAGACCATCTTCAATCCAACCCCCCTCTATATACCAGAAAAACAACCCGCTCAAAAGTGGACACCTGTCCAAAAGTGTCCAAAAAGTGTCAAATTTTTGCTTTACACCTGTCCAATTCTGTCCAATTAAAGTAGACACTTCTCTTGCCCACCGCCATCCAACCCAAACCAAACACATTGCATTTGGGAGTTGAATCTAATAACAATATTGCCTTTCAAAAATGAATTAAATTTAAACGATTAATCCATTTTTATGTTATAACTGAATTTCAAAACATAGGTTCCTTGGGCTACCCTCTCGGCACGCTATGTAAATTGTCAAATAATTATTCTTCTGAGGAGTATCATGACAAACGAAACCAAAATGACAAATTTTATTACCGAGATCATTGATAATGATCTTGCGAGCGGTCGTTACGAAAGTGTTCATACTCGTTTCCCGCCTGAACCCAATGGCTATCTCCATCTTGGCCATGCAAAAGCAGTTTTGTTGAACTACATGCTAGCAAAACAATATAACGGCAAATTCAACTTACGCTTTGATGACACAAACCCCGTAAAAGAAGATCAGACCTATATTGATGCAATCAAGCGAGATATTAAGTGGCTTGGTGCCGATTGGGAAGATCGAGAATTTTACGCTTCTGACTATTTTGACCAGCTTTATGAATGGGCAATTCAAATGATCAAACAAGGCGATGCTTTTGTTTGCGATTTGAATGCAGAGCAAATTCGTGAATACCGTGGCTCATTAACCGTACCCGGAAAAGAAAGCCCCTATCGCAATCGATCAATCGAAGAAAACCTCGATTTATTCGAACGTATGAAAAATGGCGAATTTGAAGATGGCACTCGCACCTTGCGTGCAAAAGTGGATATGAGCAGTCCAAACTTGAATATGCGTGATCCTGTGATGTATCGCATCATGCATGCAACCCATCATCGAACAGGTGATAAGTGGTGTATCTATCCTATGTATGATTGGACACATGGTCAATCTGATAGTATCGAAGGAATCACACACTCAAATTGTTCATTGGAATTTGAAGATCATCGCCCACTTTATAACTGGTATGTTGAAAAATTAGGAATCTTTGCACCTAGACAAACCGAATTTGCCCGCTTAAATATCACCTATGCAGTCATGTCCAAGCGAAAAATCATTCGCCTTGTGAATGAAGGCTTTGTCTCTGGATGGGATGATCCACGTTTGATCACAATCTCGGGTATGCGCCGAAGAGGCTATCGTCCTGAAGCAATTCAAGCATTCACAGAAACAATTGGCGTTGCAAAAGCAAACTCTATCATTGATTTTGCGTTACTAGAACACACTGTCCGTACGGATCTTGACCAAATTGTTCCGAGAGTGATGGCTGTGTTGAATCCAGTTAAACTAATCATTGACAACTTCCCTGATGATGAAGTCATTGAATTTGATGTCGACTTCTATCGTCACGATGACAGCACCAATCAAACAAGAAAAGTGCCGCTAACAAAAGAGCTATATATCGAACGAGAAGATTTTATGATTGATCCACCGAAAAAATTCTTCCGTCTGGCTCCCGGAAAAGAAGTTCGCTTGATGAGTGCTTGTTTGGTTACTTGCACTGATTACAAAATTGATGATGATGGCAACGTAACAGAAATTCATTGCACCTATGATCCAGAATCATTGGGTGGCATGGCGCCCGATGGCAGAAAAGTCAAAGGCACAATCCATTGGGTTTCTGCAAAGTTCGGCGCCAAAGCAAAAGTCAATCTTTATGACAAGCTTTTCAATGATGAATATCCTGAAAGTGAGGGTGATTTTATTGAAAATATCAATGAAGAATCTCTCATCGTGCTTGAAGAAGCACTGATTGAACCTTCATTACTATCGGCAAAAGAATATGAAAGATTCCAATTTGTACGTAAAGGATTTTTCTCTGTTGATCCTGTCGAATCGAAGGATGGCGCGCCTGTCTTCAACCGAGTTGTCAGCTTAAGAGACTCTTGGGCAAAAATGCAAAAAAAATAATCAAGAATTAATTCAAAAAAGAGATTGTGAATACAATCTCTTTTTTTCTGTAACCCTTTTGTTATCAGGGTGTGTAAAATAGAAGCATAAGATATCTTATATTGGAGAATAAACATGAATGAATTAGCACAAATTGGTATCGTTAGCGTGGGGACTTACACCCCATCTGTTATTGAAACCTCTGCAGACATCGCAGAAAAAACAGGCATCGAAGAATGGGTGATTCGTGACAAGTTTGGGATTCATCAAAAGCACATTCCCGGTCCCAATGATCACACCAACTATATGGGCATCCAAGCTGCAAAGAATTGTTTGGCAAAAACAGACATAAAACCAGAAGAAATTGATTTGATTCTTTGTACAACCGAAGAATGGAAAGAATATCTTCTTTGGACAGCTGGAATTGACATGGCACAACAAATCGGTGCAACTAAGGCTTGGGCAATTGATGTTCAAATGCGCTGTGGAACCACGATTGGTGCAATTTATATGGCTCAAAAAATGATGCAAGCAGACCCCGATTTGAACACAGTTCTAATCGCAGGTGGCTATCGCAATGGCGATTTTATTGATTATTCAAACAAACGCGTATCCTTTATGTATAACTTAGGTGCCGGTGGTGGCGCATTGTTATTGAAAAAAGGACATGATGAAAATATTATCCGTGGTTCACATTTGATGACCGATGGATCGATGAGCAAAGACGTGATTGTACCAGCTTCTGGTACCGTTCAACCTCCTTCAGATGCAACAAAAGCAGAAGGTTTATTCCAATTAGATTTGGTCGAACCTGAACACATGAAAGATCGCTTGAATGCAGTTTCTATGGATAACTGGATGCACTGTATTGATGAAGCTCTTCGAAAAAGCGGAAAAACACGTGAAGATGTTGATTTCCTCAACGTTCTTCACATGAAACCCTCTGGTCATCGTGATATGTGTAACCGTTTAGGTATCACCGAAGAACAATCTGTCTATTTGAACGAATTTGGTCACATTGGACAACAAGACGCAATGTTCTCTATTGAAGAAGGCCTCAAACAAGGCAAACTCAAAGACGGTGACACTATGATTATTGTTGCAGCAGGGATTGGTTACGCCTGGGGCGCCTCAGTGGTCGAATGGGGCAAACCTCAAAAGTAACACTCAACATTGTTTTGCTTGATTTATGCAAGCACACTCCTTTTATTCAACTAATTTCCAATTTTATTAGTTGTCAAAAAAAATCCCCTTGAAAAAGGGGATTTTTTGATTTATAGTTTTTCTTATTTTATTATGGGGCGAAATTTATAGCCGTAAACTAAAATGCCTTGATCATTTGTTGCATCTTTGATCTTTCGAGTCACCATTTCTACTGGCATTCCAATTTCAACAAAATCTGTATCCGTCACTTGTGCTTGAATTCTTAACCCATCATCCAAATCAATCAAAGCCATAAAATAAGCTCCATGAGATTCAAATTCAGAAGGCAGGTCATGAACCTTAGTGAAACTAAAGATTTTTCCAGTTCGAGATAATTTGTATGGAATCAATTCTGAATGCTTACATTCTGAACAAACTTGTTTGGGTGGAAAAAATTTTGAATCACATTTTTCACATTTTGTGCCTATTAATTGATAACGCTGAGGTTTTAATCGCCAATGTTGTTGAATATTCATTTACGCCTCCGTCTCTTTTGAAAGAATACATGTTATCGCTGAAGCTCCCACCCCTGCCACCGATTGAATCATGGCATTCTTTGCATTTTCAATTTGAGATTTTCCCGCTTTTCCCTGGATTTGCATAATTGCTTCAATGACTTGATAGATAGCACTTGCCGCAATAGGATATCCTCTTGCTTTTGAGCCACCTAATGTGCACACAGGAACATTGGAAAGCGATAAACTACCCTCTTCAAGGAACTCTATCCCTTTTTTATTCTCTGCCAAACCAACAGCTTCAATACTTAACAATAATTGAATCGATGTATAATCATCTAGTTCAAAAAAATCAATATCGCTTAATTCCATATCTACTTTGGTTAGCGCATTTGAAGCTGATTTTTCCACTGCAGAAAGTTTTAAAAAGTCTTTTCTTTCACTTAATGAGAATTTATCATTTGCTTGCGATATACTTGATAGAAAGACAGGTGTATCTACTGATTCACTTGTTAAAAATACACATGCCGCTCCGTCAGCATATGGCGCAACATCAAACATATTTAAAGGAGTGGAGACTGAGCCCAGTTTTGCATAGAGACCTGCTCTAATTGGTTTCCGATACATTGCATATGGATTACTAACTGCATTGAGATGGCCATTCATGGGGATTGCTTCAAAGGCATTCTGTTCTTTTTTAGTCTCATAAAGATAACGTTGCATTAATAACGCCGATTGTGATACCTGTGTCGCACCCAAACTTGTTTCATAATCCTGATTCAATCCACTTGCATGGGTACTAATAATTTGGGACTGAACACGATCAGAAGTTTTCTCAACACCTAACACTAAAACATTTTTATAATTTCCAGCACGGATGGCCATAGTTGCCAATTGAAGCGCCATTAAGCCGGAATTTTCGCCAGAATTGACATCTAATGAATCTACTTCTAAACCACTAGCTTCAGCAATCAATGTTGCTAAACTATCTTGATGGTTTAAGGATTGTCCTAACATATTGCCAACATAAAGAGCTTCAGGTTCTAAGGATGTTTTTTGGATTGTATCTAGAATCGCCTCAACTCCTAATTGAATTAATGATTTATCCCAATGTTCATTGACAGGAATAGCACCATAAGCAGCAATTGAAATATTTTTCATATCGATTATTCTCCTTAATCCATCACGATCTTGCCACGTAATCGAGCATATTGAGCATAATCAATCTCTGTTTTACGATCTATGTAGGTTCTTGTAAAAGGTGCTAAACTTCTTCGTTTTTCAACCTCTTCTGTCACTGTCATTACAAAAGCATCTGAACCCGCACCAGACCCATATGAAACCATAAATATCTTGTCGCCCGGGGATGCTTGGTCAAGAATATTGGTTAACCCCATCAATGCCGCTGCAGAATAGGTATTCCCAATTTCAGGTGATAATAAGCCAGTTTCTATTTGTTCTTTTGAAAAACCTAATAAGGCCCCTGCTCTTTGTGGAAATTTTGCATTCGGTTGATGAAAAACAGCATAAGCAAAATCAGAAGGTGCTAATTCCATTTCTTCCATCAATAATTGGCCAGCTGAAACAATATGTTTAAAGTAAGCCGGTTCGCCGGTAAATCTAACACCATGGCTAGGATACGTTTTATCTGCTCTACGCCAAAAATCAGGGGTATCGGATACATAAGATAAAGTTGCATCAATGGTTGCTAAAGCATTTTCTGCTGGACCAATAACAAATGCTGCTGCACCTGCTGCGGCTGTATATTCCAGAGCATCTGCTGGTCGAGCCTGTGCTGTGTCTGCGCCAATTGCGAGGATATATTCAGCCATTCCTGCACCAACAAGCCCTATGCCTGCCACAATCGCTTCTGTGCCTGCCTTACAAGCAAATTCCCAATCACCCGCTTGAATTAAATTGCCTGCACCCACCGCTTCTGCAACGACTGTAGAAGAAGGTTTTACAGAATAAGGATGTGATTCCGAACCAACCCAAACTGCTCGAAGTAGCTCAGGATCGATTAATGCGCGATCCAAAGCATTTCGAGAAGCCTCGATTGACATCGTTATCGTATCTTCATCCATGCATGGCACTGATTTAGATTTTACGGGGGTGCCACCTTGATCATCATGCCAAATTCTATTAATTTCACTTGCTGGTAATCTGAATCTAGGTATATAACTACCATAGCCGTGGATCCCAACTGCTCGATTGGGAATCAAAGCATTTTTTTTCATATATACACTCCAGTTCTTGGAATTAATTGCCTATTACTTGTAATAGTGATTTTGCGTGTTCAACGCGAATGTTTTTCTCTAAAATAAGCTTTTCAGCTAATTGTTCAATCATCGACCCTTTTGCCCCAGCCGCTATGGCAACCTGTCTTGCATGCAAGCTCATGTGCCCTTTTTGAATTCCTTCCGTTGCCAAAGCACGTAATGCTGCTAAATTCTGAGCAAGTCCCACGCTTGCAATCACTTGTGCCAATTCAGATGCAGTTTCAACCCCCATCATTTTCAAAGACGTTTTTGCAGTTGGATGAGCACTTGTGTTGCCCCCCACAATCCCTACAGCCATAGGTAATTCGATTGATCCAATCAAATTGCCATATTCATCTTTGCCCCACTTAGTCAAAGAAGTATAATGACCATCTTTTGCTGCATAGGCATGAGCGCCAGCTTCAATCGCACGCCAATCATTGCCAGTTGCCACAACAACAGAATCAATCCCATTCATCACACCTTTATTATGTGTCGCTGCGCGATAAGGATCGACTGCTGCGAAAGCCCAAGCTTCGATAATACCATCTCTGACTTCTTCGCCAGTGTATTGATTAAAAGCTAAAGCTTCAACAGGGATTAAACATTGTGCTTTTACTAATCGCTTATCAGATAAATTTGAGAGGATTCGGAGATGTACTCGCCCATTTGTAATTGCTTCAATATGGGGAGCTAGTCTTTCACAAGCAGTGTTCACTGCATTCGCTCCCATTGCATCTCGAACATCGTAAATGACATGAACAACCAGGAATTCACCTATAGGTGAATCTTTAAATTTACGAACTTCTATGTCTTTTGCTCCTCCCCCAAGACGAATCAATGTAGAATCAATATCATTCAAAATTGAAATAAGATATTGTTTATTCTCTAGTATCTTTTTTTCAGCAATATCCAAATCATCCAAATCTAAAACTTGAATCTGACCAATCATTTCAGGAGCAGTTGTTTCTGCAATAAATCCACCACCTTCTCGCACCAATTTTGCCATAAATGAGGCGCCAGCAACAATAGAAGGTTCTTCAACAGCCATCGGTACCAAAATATCTGTGCCATTCACTTGAAAATTAAGACCAACTCCCAATGGCAGTCCATGAATACCAATCACGTTCTCAATCATTTTATCTGCGGTTGCTAATGATAAAGAATCACTAGCAATATTTTTTAAATCTTTAGAGGATAAAGCTTTTTCTTTTGTTAAATTATGTTGCCTTTGTTCCACGGATAATTTATAAAATCCTGGTTGGCGTGATGAACTGATCAAATTTTCCATACTATATCCTTTTATAGAGGTTTATATCTTTCAAATGCAACTATATCAAATATTCTCTGTCAAATTCTCTCAGATATCAATTTATTTTAAAACAAAAGAACAAGATAAGTATCTTGCTCTTTAATCTAAGAAAGTATAATGTTTATTTTTTTAAAAATTGATCGAAAGTAGAAGATTTTAATCTTTTAACCAACTCTTCTTGGATATCAGCCCAAACAGGTTGAACAGGACAATCATCTAACTCGCAATTTGGATGTTGATGAACACACGAATTTAATGCAAGCGGCCCATCAATCGCTTCAATTACATCCAATAAACTAATTTCACTTGGCTTTTTTGCTAATCGCACCCCACCTTTTGCACCACGAGAAGTTTGTAAAATACCAGCAACGGATAATTGTGCAATAATTTTTGCTAAAAATGAGCTGGGAATTTTCCTATCTGACGCAATTCTACTGGTCGAAGCTAAAACACCCTCATCTAGTTCTGATAAATATTGAACTGCTCTGACTGCATAGTCTGCCTGTTTTGTAATTTGCATAGTAATTTCCTTAATTTATATTCAATCCTTACAAATTTTATATTATTTTGTCGATTAAGAAAAGGAAATTGGAGATTAATCTTTAAATTTCCTGCTTTTCAAACAGAATCTGCTCATATGATTTGATTTAATTTCTTTATTGCGTCAAATACGCTATACTACTAATAGAAATTTAGAGTTTTGGAGAGAAAAAAATGAACTTAAAAAATGATAAACAACGATGGGAAAAGGAAAAATATGCACCACTCGTTGAAAAAAAGCCTGAACGCATTGAAAATTTCCAAACCTCCTCAAACATTGAGGTTGAACCTGTATATATCCCTGAGATTGCCACAGAAAATCAATTTAGAGAAAAAATAGGTTTCCCAGGTGAATATCCATATACCAGAGGAATCCATCCAGGGATGTACCGTGGCCGATTTTGGACCATGCGACAATATGCAGGATATGCAACTGCTGAAGATTCAAATAAACGTTATCGATATTTACTAGAACAAGGCCAATCTGGTTTATCAGTTGCTTTTGATCTTCCCACTCAAATAGGATATGATGCTGATGATCCTATGGCATTGGGAGAAGTTGGCAAGGTTGGTGTTTCAATTTCATCTATTGAAGATATGGAAACTTTATTTGATCAAATTCCGTTAGATAAAGTTTCAACAAGTATGACAATCAATGCCCCTGCTACTGTTTTGCTTGCGATGTATATTGCCGTTGCCAAGAAACAAGGTGTTGAACCTAAATTATTAAGGGGAACCGTACAAAACGATATTTTAAAGGAATATATTGCTAGAGGTACTTATATTTTCCCACCAAAACAATCAATGCGCCTGATCACTGATTTGATGGATTATTGCAAAAAAGAAATTCCAAAATGGAATACGATCTCAATATCAGGTTATCATATTCGTGAAGCTGGTTCTGATGCAGTTCAAGAAATTGCTTTTACGTTATGTAATGCGATTGCTTATGTGGATGCAGCAATTGCAAAAGGGTTGGATGTGGATGATTTTGCACCTCAACTCTCATTCTTCTTTAACGCACATAATAATTTTCTAGAGGAAATTGCAAAGTTTAGAGCTGTTCGCCGAATGTGGGCAAAAATTATGAAAGAAAGATATCAAGCAAAAAATCCACGTTCATGGATGCTTCGCTTTCATACCCAAACAGCAGGATCTACACTTACTGCCCAACAACCCCAAAACAATGTTGTACGAGTTACCTTACAAGCTTTAGCCGCAGTTATGGGTGGGACCCAATCACTACATACAAATAGTATGGATGAAGCGCTGTGGTTGCCTACTGAAAGCTCTGTTCGCGTTGCTTTAAGAACTCAACAAATCATTGCTCATGAATCTGGAATAGCTGATACAGTGGATCCTTTTGGTGGTTCTTATGTGATTGAACATTTGACTGATGAAATTGAACAAAGAGCATTTGAATACATTGAAAAGATTGATTCTATGGGAGGAGCATTGCAAGGAATTGAAAATGGATATATCCAAAATCAAATTATGCAAACATCCTATCAATATCAAAAAGACCTCGAAGCAAACAAAATCAAAGTTATCGGTGTCAACACGTATGAAGTTGAAGAAAAAATGACACTTGATCAATTAAAATTTGACCCAAAGATTGAGATAAATCAAAGAGAAAAACTTGGAAAGCTTCGAGAAAATAGAGATCAAGAAAAAGTGGCTCAATTACTTAAAAAATTAGAAAGAGTCGCTAAAGATGAATCTGCAACAATAATGCCGGTATTGATTGAATGTGTGGAAGCAAAAATCACACTTGGAGAAATTTGTAATTTATTAAGAAAAGAATGGGGAGAATACCATGCCCCTTCCTGGAATTAGGAGCTTATCATCATGGCAAAAATCTTAAAAATCAATCATATAGCAATTGCTGTAAACGACTTGGAATCTCCACTCTCTTTTTGGCAAGATAAACTTGGTTTATCTATAGAACATACTGAAAATGTGCCTTCTGAAAAAACAGAAGTTGCTTTTTTACCTGTTTCAGAATCTGAAATTGAATTGATTCACCCAACAGATGATTCAACTGGTTTAGCAAAGTACTTAGATAAAAAAGGTCCTGGAATTCATCATATTTGTTTTGAGGTTGATAATTTGATTGAGATGATGAGTGAACTTAAAGAAAAAGGGGTGCGTTTGTTAAGTGATGAGCCACGAATTGCTGCTGGTGGAAATCAAATGTGTTTTATCCATCCAAAAGATGCTGGTGGAGTGTTAATCGAATTATACGAAGTAAAATAATATTTCTGAATTGAAGCTTATTTTACTTCAATTGAATTTAAATCATCTTGTAATTCGCTCCAATACTGATCATAAATTTCTTGATCAATTTCAAGATAGCCTAGGTCTTGAAGTTCTTCAGCTAATTTTAAAGAAGTGTATACTGCACCATTATAATTTGTATGAGAATTTACCATTCCAGCATTATTTGTAAAGGAATCAGAAAATAATAATCTTGGATTATCAATCTCATTCAATATATTATCGTTTAAGTCAAGAAACTCTATCACATTTGTATGTGCAAAGTGTTGCATATATTCATCGTGTATACCTAATGTATTGATAGTAGGAGCTCTAAAAAACAACAATTCTATATCATTTTGTTCACATATATGCATTATCTCAAGAATCAATTTTTCATAATATTCAAAATCTATTGGAAAAGCATCTCTTTGATAAGTATTATCAAAAGATTCTCTTGAGACTATTTCTTCAACTTGAATATATCCTTTAAATTCATTCTTTTCATATTCTTCAATATTTTTAATTTCTTTTCTATATTCAATATTTGTTTCTATCGTCGAAAATAGATTTTTCCAACGATAATTTTCAGAAAAAAAAGAAAAAGAACGATTGTGATCTTTTATTGGGATTAAAGTTAATATATCAAATATTGACTTTTGATATATTTTATTATTTATCATCGGTAAACTTTCATCAAAATCATTATATCGAAATGTATAAGCCTCAATTAGTAAAATATCTGGTTTTTGTCCAAGATCTATTGCCTTTTTTAGATAGAAATATATTGTTGGAATTCCTGCTCCATTTGAAGATAAATTTAAAGAACTTCCATTTTTCATTACATTATTAATAATTTCAGGATTGATTGAATAAGATGTGTGAGAATTCCCCATTATTATTATTGAATATTTTTCATTTTTTAATAAGTATTCTTTTGATTCAAGCAATCTTCCAGGATAATGAAGATAAACAATTTTTTCAAAATTTCGATAACCAAAAAAGACTATAATAAAGATAATTAATCCTTGAAAAAAAAATTTGTTTTTGTCTGTTATAAACATTTAAACCTCAAATAAATATATTAATAATGATATGAAGGATTATTTTTCAATACTAATCATAGTTTCCTCAAACTTCTCCCAATAATAGTTAAACTTATTTTCATCTAATTCAAGATAACCCATTTGATTCAAATATTGAACCAATTTTAAAGATGAGTATTGTGCGCCATAGTGATTTGTATGACTATTAACAACACCATCTCCTAAAATAAATCCATCAAAAAAAATATTATTGTTTGATTTAAATCAATATACTTAATATTAAATTCTTTAGCTAATTCTTCACTATATTGATCTTTATTATTAATTAAATTTATACTAGGTGACTTAATCAAAATTACTTCTATATTATTTTTTCTACATAATAAAAGAAATTTTTTAAAAATGTTTTCATATTTACTGATTTTTAATTTTGTAGAGCCTAGCATTAATAAATCTTCATAATTTTCTTTTGGAACAATGTCATATAAATAATCAATACGATAACCTTTAGACAAAACCCAAGGGTTATCTTTGTTTTCTTTTCTATTTTCTAAAAAATTAAAATTCTTTGAAATTGTTTTTAACACATCTCGATAATTATAGTTCATAAATAAAGAAGAATATGATATTAAGTGCTCATCAATAGGTATAAATTTTTGAATATCATAAAACGATTTAATATAATTATTTCCTTTTAATGAAAATAAACTCTGATCATATTCATCAAAATAAAAAGAATAAGTTTCTAACAATATTAAATCCGGTTTTTGATTTTTTTGAATAGCATTTTCTAAATAAAAATATAACGAATTCAAACCGACACCTGATGTTGAATAATTAATAAAGTTTTGATTTATAGTTATTTGGTTTAAAAGATTCGGAATATAAGAATTAACCGAATGAGAATTACCCATAATAAAAATTGAATATTTATCTTTTTCAAGTAATTCAATTTTACTTTCCATATCTATTTCGGAATATAAAGGAAATAAAATTCTATCAAGCCATATAAAGCCTAAAAAAAAGGTCACAATTATTATCATTGCTTGTGACAAACTCAAAATTTTTTTCAAAGCTATTTCTCCTCTTTACTATTTTGTAAACGGTATATCATTTGATTCCAATATAAATCGTAAGCATTTTGATTTATTTTAATTAATCCCGATTTTTCAAGTTCTTTTGCAAGCTTAAGTGAAGCGTAAAGAGAGCCAGTATCATTTGTATGACTACTAGACGGTTCATTAATACCCAAAAAAGCATCATCAAAAAGCAAGTGAGGAAATTCTATTTCGGCTTCAATATTATTATTTAAATCAATATATGGTATCCCATAATATTTAGCAAATTCTTCTGCATATGCATCTTCATTTCCTATAATATAAACAGCTGGGGAATGAAACAAAATAAGCTGAATATCATTTTCTTTGCATAAGGATACAAAAGCTGGAAAAAGTTTATTAAAATAATTTATATCTATTGGATAATCTCCAGTTGATACTATTTTCTGATACATTTCTATATCTAGTTCATGGTCTTGATACCAATATCCTTTTGATTTAACAAAAGTAAAGTTATCAATATTTTCTAAACTTTGATAATACTCAATATTTCTTTGAATATAATTAAGCAAATTCATCCAATCAAAGCCTGTAGGTATAAATGAAAAAGCAATTTTGTGATCTTTTTCAGGTATTAATCGAATCATATCAAATACTCTACTTAAATAATTTTCATCCATTATTTCAAGAATATTATTAGCCTGGTTTTTCATTCTCAATGTGGTCACTTCTACAAGAACTATTTCAGGTTTTTGACCCTCATTTATTGCCATTTTTAAATATTCATATAAAGGAAAAAACCATGTTCCAGGTGTTGTTAAATTTAGAAAAGATTTATTTTCTGATAATTCATCTAAAACCAATGGTTGTATAGAACGATATGCATGTGAATTACCCATAATAAATACTGAATATTGTTCTTGTGATAATTGATATTTTTTAACTTCCAATTGAGACAACTGATTTCTAGGATTTATATACCTTCCAAGTAGCAAATAAAGCATCCAAAAAGAAAAACAAACAATTGTAAATTGCAAAAGGAATTTTATTTTTTTCATAGTAAAATTAAAATTGCGTATATATAAAATTAGTTTCAATGTTTGCAAATTCACTGTAAGAAAAAATTAATGTGATTGCAGCTAACAATAAACAGAAAACTAATCTAAATAAAAAGCGTTGTTCTTTTAGGATTTCTAAAAAATCACGTTTAATATCAATTAAACTTAGCAATAAGAAAATTAACATCATAAAAATTGTAAGCCAGAAATCTTCTATAGATATTTCAAAGTTTACAATCTTAAATCGAAAGAATTTTTCACCACTTAATAATAATTTGAATATCATTCGACTTCGACCAAGAGTATTATTAAAAAATACCCATGACAAAGTTACTAATGAAAAAGATAAAAGAATTCTTCCAGGTTTACCTAAGATAGGTTCTGGATTCTTGTTTTTTGTTATTTTCATCCAAATTTCAGCTACTCGCCCTTCAATAACTTGAAATAAGCCATGCAATCCCCCCCAAATTAAAAAATTAATTGATGAACCATGCCAAAGGCCACTAATTAAAAATGTTAAAATTATATTTAAATCATGAACCCATCTCGCCTTTATTCTTCGAGTCGAAAATTCCAATGGAATAAAAACATAATCTCTTAACCAAGAACTAAATGATATGTGCCACCTTCTCCAAAATTCAACAATTGAGTCGGCAAAATAAGGTTTATTAAAATTATTCGTTAAAGAAATCCCAAACATTTTTGCGGTTCCCAATGCCAATTGTGTATACGCATAAAAATCAAAATATATATAAAATGAAAAAGCAATAACGCTAACCCAAGCTTCTAAAGGTGAGATTAATTCAATCACTTTAAGAGGTGAATTATAAATTGTATACAATCTATTTGATATTACTGTTTTAACAAACAAACCCCATAATATTTGACGAAGGCCATCTACAAACACTTCATAATCAAATGATTTATATTCTTGTACTTGTTTAATAAATTTATCAGCTCTTTCAATTGGCCCAGAAACAAACCGAGGGAAAAATGACATATATAAATAATAGTGCCCAAGGTGTTGATTAATTTGATATTTACCAGAATTTATATCAACTAAATAACTTATTGCTTGAAACGTATAAAAAGAAATACCTATTGGAAGCAAAATTGTCATTAAATTAAATTCAACCTTTAAACTTAAGTATTGAATAAATACATTAATTGTTTTAAAACCTAATAAAAACAAAACACTGGTGATAACACCAATTCTCATCCAAAGCATTCTTTTCTTAGGAAGAGTAGTTTCCGATATTTTCTTTGCCACAAAAAAAGTAAATAATGTTAATGCGATTAGCAACAATAAATAAAATATATCCCAACTTAAAATAATAAAACTACTATAAAAAACTAACCATATCCAACGAATTTTCTTAGGTATTATCCAATAAATTATTGCTGCTAAAAATGTATAAATAAAATAATCAATTAATCCCGTTGAATAAGTAGGTAGATTAATTGATAAGAGTTTATTCAATCCTTCCAGTGAAGGTAATTTTACATAAGTTAACATATGAAAATAATATGCAGCTACTGAAGAGAAAAATATCAAACCAATAATAAAAAAATGATATAACGAAAAATTTTTGAATATTTTTTTCATGTAATATCTCCCTATTCTTAAATGTATGAGAATTATAAACTATTTTATGTAGATTCGATTGGGTTTGTTCTCACAGCAACACTTTCAACTAGTCCAATTCCAAGCATCATTGAGAGCAACGAACTCCCTCCATAACTAACAAATGGCAATGGTAAACCAGTTACTGGCATTAATTGTAAATTCATTCCTATGTTAATTAAAGTATGGAAGAAAATCACAGAGGCAACCCCCACACAGATTAATGCACCAAAGGTATCATGTGCTCGTGCAGCTGTTCTAAGGATTCTCCAAAGGATAATAGCAAGCATAATAATTACAAAAATATTTCCTATAAAGCCAAATTCTTCCCCGATGGCGGAAAATATAAAGTCAGTGTGACGAACTTTCATAAATCGTAATTGAATTTGCGAACCTTGCCCATATCCCCTCCCTAATAAACCGCCATTCCCTAACGTAATAATTGCTTGTTCAATATTATACTGCGCACCATATCTTGCATCAGGGTCAGGTGTTGAGAAGTCAAATATTCTTTGTTTTTGGTAATCTTGCAGAAAAAATTGGAATGCAATTACACTTAATACAATTCCCGAAATAAACAAAATTGAGAGATTCTTCCAACTCAGTCCAGTCGACCATAACAAGGCAAACCAAATGACAAGTAATACTAATGATGTTGAGAGATCAGGTTGAAGATATATAAACCCCATTAAACCAGCGACAATCACAAGACTTAATGCCATATAGCGAAAATCATTCACTTTGTTTTTTGTTCTAGAAAAAAAATCGGCTAAAACGACAACAATTGTGATTTTTGCTAATTCTGATGGCTGAATAGAGATAAATCCAAGATTAATCCATCTTTGAGAACCAAAACTTGAATCACCTGCAATAAAAACATACCCCAAAAAAAAGAACAAAAAGATATATAACAATCGAGCAATCATAACCCACATATGATAGTCTAAGAGCGTAACTCCAATTACAAGCACTAAACTCATAATTAAGAAAATTATTTGTTTTAGTGTAATATTTTGGTCTAATAAATCAAAATTTCCTGCAATTGTAGAATCAATCATTGCTATACTAAATATACAAAGAATAATAATAGCGCCAATTAAAATAAAATCAAAGTTTTTAAATAACTTAATAAGAGACACAATAAAGCCTCCTTATATTTGTCAAAGTTTATCAATTAATTATTTAGAGGAATATCTGCAACTAAGCTTTGACTTCTACCCTTTTGAGATAATTCAATAGATACCATCTCCGGGTTCACATCAATATGCTTCACAATCACTTGAACTAATTCTTCTTTTAATTGTTCCATTGTTCCTGGGGATATCCTAGCGCGATCATGATAAAGAATGACTTGAAGTCTTTCGGCTGCTTCTTTTCCACTTCTTTTTTTTCTGGGCATCTTTTTTACCTCTTAATTTGATGTTCCAAAAAGTCTTTTAAAAATATTCGATTCAGAACCTAAGTCCATCAGTGGAATTTCTTCTCCATCCAAACGACCCGCAATATTGCGAAAAGCTTTCCCTGCCATATTTTTATCTTCTGTAGCTATTGGCAAGCCACGATTTGTGCTTACAATTACTTGTTCATCTTCAGGAACAACTCCTATTAGGCTAATTCCTAAAAGGTCTAAGATGTCTTCTGATTCTAACATTTCACCTTGGCGAATCATCCTTATATTTACACGATTGATGACTAAAAATGCAGGGCCTTTCTCTTCAGCTTCAATTATGCCAATGATTCGATCTGCATCGCGAACAGCAGAAACTTCCGGATTTGTTACAATCAAAATCTCATCTGCTGGTGCAATAGAATTTCTAAATCCTCTTTCAATTCCAGCAGGGGAATCAATAATCACAAAATCAACGATTTCTCTTAATTCAGCACAAATCTTAATCATATCATTAGGTGACACAGCATTTTTATCACGAGTTTGTGCTGCAGGAATTAAGAACAGTCCGGGAATTCTCTTATCTTTAATCATTGCTTGATTTAATTTACAACGACCTTCAACAATATCAACAATGTCATAGACTATTCGGTTTTCTAAGCCCATCACCACATCTAGATTGCGCAAACCAATATCTGCGTCTAAACACACTACTTGTTTACCACGTAATGCTAGTGCAGCGCCAATATTAGCTGTTGTTGTTGTTTTCCCAACACCACCTTTACCTGAGGTGACGGTGATTACTTTTCCTACCATAATTAATCCTTCTAAAGTCTATTTTGATTTCCAAATTTGGAGAATTGTATTATTATCGACAATGCTTGCTATTTCCGGTTGTAATTTTTTTCTCTTTTTAGGAAGTTCGATCAACTTCCCTGCAATCCGCGCTTGCTCTGTATTGAATTCTAAAGCACAAATAACCATTTCTTGATTACCTTCAGATCCAGCATGTACATTTCCTCGAAGTTTGCCCCAAACCACAATGTTTCCTGCTGAGATTATCGTTGCACCCGGATTTACGTCGCCTAATACAGTAACATCTCCTGTTGCTTCAACAATAGATCCCGACCGTAGTGTTTGCCTTAAAAAAACAGTCTTCTGTTTCTCGGTAGAGAGAGTTTGCGCAAGTGCCTGATAATTTGAAATGGATCTGCGTTTTTCTAACGTTGTTCTTAACCCATATGACAAAGCAGATCGTTCAGTTTTATATGAATCTGAAAGAACACCCAAAAGTTTGAGCCCTTTATCTTCTAATTGTTCAATAAGCTTGCCCATAGAAAGTGCATTAATCACTTGAGATTTTACGTCTAAGAATATCTCAGCACCAGATAAAAAATCAGATTGATTTTCAATCTCTGAAAATAGGATATTTTTTCCATCCTTCCAATCAGATACATTAATTGTAATCAATAATCCTTCTGAAGTGCCTTTGATTTCAAAATTAGTATTTCCCATAGCTTTTATTCCATGTGTATTATAGCATGTTCAATTCATCACAAAAAGGATGAAGAAGGTAATTTTTGACTTAAGATTAATTACCAATATTACTATCGACTTCTTTTAGATTAAAATAGGCTCGAAGCACTTTTTCTACAATAGGGCCAGCGACAGTGGAACCTTCTGTACCATTATAGACAAAAGCAACCACTGCAATTTCTGGATCTTCATATGGGGCATAAGCAAGAGTCCAAGCATGTGAGGGCCAAGCACCATAATTACACTTCCCTAAAGCGCTTGCAACATCATCACAATATTCTGCGGTTCCTGTTTTGCCTGCTGCTGAAATATTTGAATTTTCAAAAATATCAGCTAATGTACCATCTAGAACTGCCATTCGCATTCCCTGTTGAACCACATCAATATATTTGCTATCAACGCTCACTTTAACATCATTACCAGCTTCATCTACAAGTGGTTTACAACTACCAATACCTGAAGGATTTTCAAATTTGGTAATCATTGGAGTCTCAGGATCAGTAATATCCCATTTCATTGTAGAACTAAAATCTTGAATTACATTTCCTTCGCTATCTTGTATTTGATAGAGCAATGTGGGCTGCATTAATTTCCCATCATTTGCAATCGTTGATGCAGACATCACAACTTGCAAAGGGGTTACAATAATATACCCTTGTCCAACGGAAGCAAGATATGTGTCACCTGTCGCCCAGTTTTCTCCTTGGTTGATACGTTTCCATGTAGGATTCGGAATGAGACCATCTCCGTCTTCCAATAACTCAACACCAGTATAATCTCCATATCCTAATGCACGGGCGTATTCACCTAAACGACATATTCCTAAACCTTCTGGAATTTCGTCTTCAAAGCCTCCCCCAACTTTATAGAAAAATACATTACTTGAGTTTTGAATTGCGCCTTCCACATTTAATGACCCAAAACCTGCACGATTCCAGTCAACGTACTCAATTGTAAGATTGCTTGATTCTCCCTCATAAAATTTTTGTTCCACTACCAAAGTACCAGGGGTTTCAACGATGGTTTCTGGAGTAATTACACCTTCATTAAGCGAACCCACAGCTGTAACCAATTTAAAAACTGAACCAGCTGGAACTTCTGAACCAACAGCATGATTAACCAAAGGTTTTGTGGAATCTACCGAAAGTTGTTCATAATAATATGCAGGTATAAAACTTGCCATACGATTATTTTCATAAGTAGGCCAATTGACCATCGCCAGAACTTCACCTGTTTTTGGATTCAATGCAACGACCACCCCACTTGTATATTCATTTTTACCTAACCAATCATTCCAGAGTTTGATTTCGTCCTTCAAAATTTCATAAACTGCTTCTTGAAAACGCACATCTATTGTGAGTACGAGATTTTCTCCGGGTTTTGGTACCACTTGTTTTTCAATATCTCTGGTAACTAAACCACCGACATCAACTTCTACCACTCGTTTCCCTGGTACTCCCCTTAATTCCTCATCAAAATAGAGTTCTAAACCTGCATACCCAACTTTGTCACGATTTGCAACAAACCCTTCATCTACATATAAATCTTCCTGAGCTTCAGGGATTGGCCCCAAAAAACCGATCAAACTTGATACACTTTCACCAATCGGATATTCCCGCATAGGTTCTGTTTCAATTGAAACCCCGGGCATATCAATAGCACGTTCTTCAATAATCAAGGCCAATTCAACATCCACACCACATTGCACTAAAACTGCACTGTAAGGTTGAAATGAGAGACCAATCTCAATCATTTCAGAAATACCTAAGTTGGTGCCACAATTAATTAAAGGATCTACTTCAACATCTCCTTTATGTACAGGTAACCCAGTTAGGTCTGATAACTCTCGAAAAATTGCTTGCTTTTCAGCTTCATCTTCTGGTAAACCTGCGGGGGTGACAGCGATATTATATGAAGCAGTGTTTTGCGCTAAGACAATCCCATTTCTGTCATATATCACTCCACGCTGGGTAGCAACACTCACTTCAGAAATCCGATTTTCTTCCGCTTGTGCTTGGTAAGTTTCCCCATTTAAAATCTGTATATAAAATAATTTCCCTATGAAAATTATAAATGCAAGACCTATAATCCCCAAGAAGAAATTGACTCGCCAATTTTGAATTGTGTCTTTTTTCTCATGGATTTCTTGAATTGTCATTATTATGCCTCTTCATATTCTGGATAAAGAATTGCAATCACTTCACGCATAACCGCAAAAACAGGTAATGAGAATGCTATATTCAATAGCATTGAAGGCACAATCACCATCCCAAATGCATCTTGAATTGAGATAGTCGTACCTTTCATTATCCATAAATATACATAAGAAAGCCCGAGATAACCTAAGGTTGAGATTAGAATAGAAATTGCAGTCTTTAAGATGGAAATATCAAAAAATTTTAAGATAATAACTCTATTTAGAAAAAAAACTGCCACGTAGGCTGGAATCACAATATAATATGGAATGGCTGTCACAAAACTCATCAACATACCAGCAATTAATGCTAATTCCAAATTATTTTTTGTTCTTTTATTGATTGACCAAGCAATATAAATCAATAGGACCAGATCAGCAGTACCTTGAATTAAATGAATATCTGAAATGATTCCAACTTGCAAGATTAATGCAAAAAGGAAAATCATAGAAACAAGCAAAATTGCCATGATCACTCCGTTTCATTTGGAATCAAATCGGTTACATCAATTGATTGAAAATTCTTAATCACTAATAAAATTTCTAATTGTGAAAAATCGACAAATGGTTGCACAGTGGCAGTTTGAAAAAGATCTGATGGCTGCTCTTGCACACCGGACACTGTTCCAATCAAAATATTCGCTGGGTAAGCCCCTCCCATGCCGGAAGTTAGAACCGTATCCCCTGGTTTGATTTGAGCATTTTGGGGAACCTTTTCAATTGTGATTTCACCATTTAATCCACCAACCAAAATTCCAGTGTCGTCTGAAGGCTGAATATTTACATTAATTGCAGAATCAGCATCATTGATTAATTGCACACGAGCTGCATTTGCCGTCACAGCATCAATTCTGCCAACCAATCCTTTGTTTGAAACAACAGGCATTCCACGGCGCAATCCATCATCAGAACCGCGATTTATAATCACGTACTGTAAAAAAGGACTTGGGTCTTGTCCAATCACAGCTGCTGCTTGATATTCATTTTGGGGTTGTGCTCTTGCAAAATCTAATAGAGCAGAGAGAATTTCAACTTCTGTCACTTGTTGTTGATAGGCGACTATTTGAGATCTTAAGGTCGCATTCTCTTGTTCCAATTCAGAATTCTGCTGTTGCAACATGACCAAGTCACTAGAAGCATTCAACATCACTCGAATACCTTGATAACGATCATAAAACCATTCTTGAACTTTAACGACGGGATTTAGCGCAGTTTTAATTACAGGTTGAAGATAACCCCCAATAGCCAACATCAAAACACCTAGCAATAAAAGAATAATTACAATTTTTTGCCAATTTTTAAGTGAAAAAAGATCCAAATTTTTAGTTCTCCAACGGCATCATCAAGCCGGCATATTTGGAGAGATTTTCGAGCGCCTTACCAGCACCACGTGCCACACATGTCATCGGGTCTTCGGCAACCCAAGCTTTGATGCGCACATCATGTTCGACACGATCAGCAAGCCCACCTAAAAGAGAGCCACCACCGGCTAAACAAATGCCAATATCCATCAAGTCTGAAATGATTTCAGGTTGAACTTCATCCAGAACATCCTTGATTGTTTGTAAAATTACATCCACAGAACCAGAAATTGCATCTCTGATTTCAATTGAAGAAACTTCAATTGTTTCTGGAAGACCTGTGATTAAATTCTTGCCTCTAACATCCATAGTTTTTTCTTCTGATAGAGGAAATGCTGAACCTAAAGTAATCTTAATTTGTTCAGCAGTACGATCTCCAATATGGAGATTATATTTATCGCGCATATAGAGATAAATATCTTGGTCTAATTCATCTCCAGCAACACGTAACGAACGACTTGTCACTACTCCCCCACCAGAGAAAACTGTTATTTCTGTTGTGCCACCACCGATATCGACGATCATTGAACCGCCAATTTCGAAAACTGGCAATCCCACAGCAATAGCAGATGCAGTTGGTTCGGGAATCAAATACACTTCTCTAGCACCAGCCAAAACAGCCGCATTATAAACAGCTCTTTTTTCAACTTCTGTCACACCTGAAGGCACCCCAATCACTACACGAGGACGAGGTAATGGAACCATACTTTGCTGGTGGGCACGGGAGATAAAATGGTCTAACATTTCGGCAGTAATTTCAAATTCTGAAATCACACCATCTTGAAGAGGACGTACGGTCATATATTTACCGGGGACACGTCCTACCATTGCTTTTGCTTCAGCACCCACTCGGAACGGTGCATGTGTTCTTTTGTCAATCACAACAAAAGAGGGCTCATTTATCACAATCCCTTTATTGCGCACATGTACGAGTGTGTTAGCTGTTCCAAGGTCAATGCCTATGTCTAATGAAAATAGCCCTAAGAACCAGTTAATGGGGTTAAAAGCCAAAATGCTCTCCTAAATTCGATAAATTCAAACACGATATTATACCATGCGTGACTTATTATAAAAGTTTTTACTTAAAAAATAAGTCTTTTAATTTTATCTTTATTATGTGATTTGGTAGTTTTTTTCTGCGAGCATCTTTTCCAATAAAAGAATATTCTCTTTTTGTTTTTGTTCACGGATCATTTTTGCTTCTGTTGTAAAATAGGTGTGGTTTTTTAAAAATTCTAATTGATTTTCCCACCATTCCGCTTCTGAATAATTTTCTCCAAAGTTATTCAATTCTTGTAATAATCTTTTTGATAATTTAAAAAAATCTTTTCGGCCCAAATTATCTAAATCTGCATCTGCAAGAATTTTACTCATTAGATTTTTAGGAGATTGAGGAATTTTTGTCGCATTAATCATCGAAACAATTTGTTGAATTTGTTTGTCAGAAAATCCAAAATCAGGCAGTTTTTTCTTAGCCAGATCAACACCAATTTTTTCGTGTCCAACTCTCTTTTCAATATATCCTATATCATGAAACCATGCCGCTGTAATCAGTAATTTCCTTTTTTCCGTACTAAGATCAATCAATTCACACATACGCATTACTGAAAACACAACATCATTTTCAGTATGATTGACATTATGATATACCAAACGAGAATCTAATTTTTCACGTAAAGTTGCCCGAGCATATCGAAAGGCTTCACGATAATTTGTTGTTCTTACCATCTATTTTCCATGCCTTTGATGATACATCTGATATAAGATCACACCTGTTGCAACACTTAAATTTAATGAAGATGCGGTACCTTCCATGGGTAATTTAATGAATTGGTCGCAAATTTCTTTTTGGGTAATTGTAAGCCCTTCTCTTTCACTCCCCATCAACAAAACAACTTTGTCTGGAAATTTGGCATTGATTACAAATTCTTTTGCTTTTGCTGAAGTACCAATTATTGAAAAAGTAGGCTTGATTTTTTTTGCAAAATTATCAAAATCTCCTGAAAAAACAGGAATTTGAAACACCACTCCCATACTAGCTCTAATTGCAGATGGATGTGTGGGGTCTACATGATTACCTAATAACACCAATGCATCAGCACCCACCGCATCGATTGTTCGTAAAATTGTTCCGACATTTCCTGGATCTTGAGGAGCATCCAAGGCTACAATCCAATTATATTGATCAGGTTCAAAATCATTGAGTGTATGAATATTATTCTCTACAACTGCAATCATACGGCTGCTATGTTTTTTTTCACCAATGGACAACATAATGTCTGATAGAGTGGAAAAATTTGGTATACCAGATGTTTTGATATTTTGGATTAGTTCTTTTTCATAATCTGAATTTAAATTTTCAGGATCATATAAAACAAATTTGATTTTTGCACCAGATGAATAGGCTTCCCCCACTTGACGAATCCCTTCAACTAAAAAAGCTTGTTCTTGTTCGCGATACTTTCTTTGGCGCAGAGACCTAACCAATTTAATTTTTGAGTTTGATCGACTTGTTATATCCATACGCTTTATTATAGCTTCAATTCGAATTGCATTCAATCACTGGTGGAAGAACAGACTCGTACCATAATCGTTCAAATTCATGAATATAGGATTCTGCAATTTGTGGATCATAGATAATAACAACATTCTCATCATTTTTCTTCGTAGCATTTTGTGTAAAATTTAGAGAACCCGTGATTACAATTTCCCCATCAATAATAATCACCTTATGATGCATAGAACCGGGATTTGCATCCTGACGCACATGGGCTCCTGCACAATAAAGTCGCGGTAGTTCACTATATTCAGTCATACTTCCTCTTTTTTCAAATATAGTCGCCACCGTAACACCTTGATTGATTTTTTCAATGAGCATGTCTCCCATATCATCATGTGTAAAAGAAAAAGTCATCATCACAATATTTTGTTTCGCATTATTCAAATAATAATTTATTTCATTGATTGTGCTATCTTCTGAACCGAACAGGATAATAATTCTGCTGCTATCCACTTTTGTTAATTGTTTATATTGGAACGATGGAGAGGAAGGTCCAAAATTTCCACTTAACATCTCATTGAATTCATTTTCAAAAATCTCCGCGACTGTCTTATCGTTTATCCAAATCGCATTGTTATTATTTCGCGTAAATCCATTGTATGTAAAATTTGTGGATCCTGTCCAAACTATTGAATGGTCAAAAATTGCGAATTTATTGTGCATTAATGCAGAACGTTGATCATCCAATACTGTTATATTTGCATCTTGTAATATTTTAAAAAAATAATTTTCATCAACCAAATCCGCTTCAATACCATACTCATCATCCGTAATCCAGATCACTTCTATACCTCTTTGTGAAGCATTTACTAAAGCAGTTGCAATAGGTAAATAATCTGCTTCAAATCCTGCGATATAAATTGTCTCTTGAGAATGGTTGATAAGATCAATAAACCCATGCGCAACATCATTTTCATCTTCAATTACAATTGCATTTGGAGATGTAAAAAAAGTACGCCACCATTTTTCTTTAGTGATTTCTTCAAGTGTATCTCCGTCACTTCCCTTGCCGGAAAAGGTAGAAATCCCTTGATAAAAAAGCGCATTAGTTTGATTATTTAAACTATATAAAATTGCTTTTTGAGATAGTAATAGAAATGCAGTTATTCCAAAAATTAATAAAACATATAAACTAATAGAGAGAATGAAGCTTTTAATTTTAGAGAAAATTGAGTTTTTCATTAAGGCTACCTTGCGAGTTTGATTGAGCTAATTATATCAACCTTAATGAAATAATAGAAAAATCACCAAAGGAAAAGTAATTGTTCCTCCACATGTTTCACTTCAACAGGCACATCATAAGTAAAAGATAAATCTTTAGTGGTCAAAACATCTTTTGGAAGACCAAACTTATAAATATTTCCTTTTTTCATTAAAATTACTTTGCTTGCTAAACGTTGTGCCAATTGCGGATCGTGAGTGGTAAGTATTGATGTAATACCATCTTTTTTCAATTCTCGAATTATCTTTACCAATTGAGATTTATTCGCAAGATCTAAATGCGAAGTCGGTTCATCCAATAATAATATTTGTGGGTCTTGCGTTAATGCTCGTGCCACTAAAACGAGCTGAAATTCTCCTCCACTGAGGGTAGTAACATATTTATTTTCTAAATGCTTGATACCTGTTTTTTCTAAAGCGTTTTCTACATAAAACAAATCTCGTTTAGTGGGTGTTGCCAGAAATCCTAAGTATGGCGTCCGACCTAATAATAAAAATTCTCGAACAGTGAACTCAAAATTCACCATTTCTGTTTGAGGAACAAACGCAATTTTTTTCCCCACATTCCTTCTATGAATATCAGCAATGGATTCTCCAGAAAGTTGAATCTCACCATTTTTAGGTACTAATAAACCTAAAGTCAAATTTAATAAAGTGGTTTTCCCAGCGCCATTTGGGCCTAAGATTGCAACGACATCTCCTTTATGAATTTCAAAAGAAAAATCATGAATCACTTCTTGATTTGAATTTGGATATCCAAAAAAGACTTTTTGAAATGAAATGAGTGAATTTTTCTTTGATTCAAACATTTATGAAATCTCCATCGAAGTTTTACGACGAATCAAAACAACAGTAAAAAGCATAGCACCAAATAGAGAAGTCAAAATTCCTAATGGCACTTCAGATGCAAAAGCCGCTCGAGAGATTGTATCGGCAATCATCACAAAAATACCCCCTAATAACATGGAGGCAGGCAATGAATATTGGGCATTAACACCAAAAATTTGACGAGTCACATGAGGAATAAGAAGCCCTACCCAACCAACAATCCCACTTATCGAGACCGTGGCCGCAACAGGGATGATGGCTGCCACCAAGAGAATGACTCTTTCCACAGTTGGATGAACCCCTAATGAAAAAGCAACGCGATCTTCCAAGGAAAGTACATTCAGTCGCCAACGCAACAAAAAAAGCACAATCAATCCTAACAAAACAGGAACAATAATACTTAATAATCGATCCCAAGTAATACTTGATAAGCTTCCTAATAACCAAAAAGTAATTTCCTGTAATTGATTGGTTGGATCAGCCACGAACTTCATTATCCCCACACCTGAGGAGAAAAACGCAGAGATAATCATTCCCGCCATCACTAATTTCAACACCCAACTACCTAGACGAAATTTTTCTGCTAAAAGATAAGAAGTAAACATACCTACCAATGCAAAAAACATTGAAAATCCTTGAACTACCCAAGCCATATTGGATACAAAAACAATTGCTAAAGCAGCGCCAAAAGCTGCTCCTTGAGAAACACCCAGGAATCCAGGTTCCACTAAAGGATTCGAAAAAAGCATCTGCATGGCAAGACCTGCTCCTGCCAAAGTCATACCAACTAATAAAGCAGTAATCATTCTAGGTAATCGCAAACGGAGCACTAGTGATTGTGCGATTGGGTCCTCTAGAATTGTTCTGAACGACATCAAGCCTAGTTTAGGATATCGTCCAAATAGCACCCCAAGAATAAATACAAGAAATACCAAAATCAAAAGTATGATTAAGTATCGCTTATTTATTTTCTTTGTTTGATCTGCCATGCAAATGTATCCAATTCAATTAGTTCATATAATCCACTAAAAGTGGGTAAATTTCTGCATAGAATGTATCTTTATCCATATTGTAGAAAAATTGATAAAAGTCTAACGTAGCTGTTTCGAAGTCAAAATCTGATTGATTAGGATAAAGAGTGTCAAAGATCCATTGCATTGTGATTCCCCATTGTGGGATGGATTGATCCCAATAATAAAAATCTATCGGAAAGGCATATAACATATCATTTTTGACAGCATCTAAAATTTGCCAATCAGGACTATCTTGCAATCTCTGCATCACTTCGTTGCTATCATTAAAATAAGCAGTCATAAAAATCACATCAGGTTGCCAAACATAATATTGCTCTAAATTAACAGTAGCCCACGAGTCTGACATATTACTATCCAACCAAACAGGATTTCCGCCGGCTTTTTCAATCAATGTAGTTTGAATCCATGATTGAGGGGGTACTTTAAAAACAACTTCTCCATCTTTGCTGGAATAATATACAAACCCAATTGTTGGCTTTTCTTCATTTGCAATTTGATTCGTCAATTCTTCCATTTGAGACAAAATATTCTTGTAATATGTTTTTAATTCATTAGCACGAGTTGGATTATCAAAGATTTTTCCAAGCGTATCAAAATCTTGCATATAGGTCGCTTCATCTTCAAAAGACAAATACACAACCGGAATCCCTAACTCTTCAAAAGGAACACCAAATTTCTCACGCATATAATATTTGATAAGCACTAAATCTGGATTCAATTTTAATGCTTCTTCTGTTGACCCTTTCCCTTCAAAAATTGTGAGGTTCTCATAATTAGTATTAACTAAGGGAGTTAAGTCTCCTGCACCTTGTTCCACTTGAGGTTGTCCCACAATTCTTTCAGAAGCTTCTGGAAAAGCATATATGGTTGTGCCAATGCTAGGCAATCCATTCCCAACAAGAACAATTCTTTGAGGAACACTCTCCAAAACCACTTCTCTTCCCAGTGCATCAATAATCACTATTGGATTGGTATCACCATTTTGAGCAAAAACAGCTTGCACAGTCAGCAAACTTAGAATGAGAATCAAAAACACAAAAATTTTTTTCATATCAACTCCTGATCTGATCGATATTAAATTGTTTTAAATAATCAAACATCATCTCAATTTGAGAATATTTGATTTGCATTGAAATTTTATTAATGGATTGTTCTTGAGGGATTTTTTCTGTTTCAGCTGCGATTGATTTAAGAGAAGATTCAATTTTCTCAATTTGTTGAACAATCAGCTCCTCAATTTTGTCAGGGTCTTGATAAGAAAGAAAATAGATTTTTGCCAAAAGTTCCATCCGTAATGCTCTCATACTTACCCATACAGGAGAATTAACCCATTTCTGGTATGTAATTTTTGCTTTCTCAGATAAATAAAATTTTTTTCGATCTGGTCTTCCTTCTTGAGGTTGCAACTCCCCAATAATCAATTTCTGATTTTCAAGTCTTTTTAATAAAGAATATAATTGACTTTGACGAATCGACCAAACAAAACCAAGGTCCGTTGAAATGCGTTGGTGAATCTCATATCCATGAGCAGCACCTTCTGCAAGACATCCATAAATTAAGAACACAGGTGAAAATTGATTATCAGATTTCGACATGGTTGACCCTTTAGAATACTCTCTCGGTGAGTATATACTCTCTCATTGAGTATATGAAATACAAGAGAATAAGTCAAGCAAAAGTCTTTTTTATCTATCATATCCCCCCGCTATACAATTATTTATTTTTTAATTTTTTAACCATTCTTTGGCCAGCAACACCATCACGATAATAATTAGATAGAACATTGTCATTTTGATAGCCAAATTTATTATAAAGAGCAATAGCAGAAAAATTATCCACTCTCGCCACAAGCTCAATTGAAGAAGCATATCGCACCATTGATTCAGCTTCCGAAAGCAAGCGTGATGCAACTCCATGTTTTCGATATTCTGGGTGTACGGCCAAAGTCATTACTTGTGCCATGGAACTTCTTTTTTTATCCTCTAATGCAATGAATCCAATCATCAAATCATCTATCACTGCTTTAAATTTAATAATTTCAGGCAAAGATAAAAGACCGATATAATCTAACATCGTCCACATCTCGCTTTTTGAAAAACATAAATGTTCCAATTCAAGCAAAGAGCGCAAATCTTTTATATCAGTTTGCTGAATTTCATATGAAATTGAAGATATATTCATAACGAAATAGTATCATAAAAAAAAGAGCAAGAACTTTTCTTGCTCTTTTGAATATATCTAAATTTCTTCAAAAAGACTTTGCGGTCCAAACCCCACTCCAACTAGTGTCGGTCCAGTATGCGCCCCAAGCGCAGTAGCCACTGCAAGCGGTTCCAAAAAAACTGCATTCAGTTTTTGTTCAATCAAATTTCTAATAAATTCTAAGTTTTCTTCATTGCCAGTGTGCACAAGTTGAATTCTAAGTTTTTGATTGCCAAATTTTTCTTTTAATTTATCAACCATTGAACTCATAGCTTTTGTCATTGTCCTCTGTTGTGAGACTGTCTCATAGACACCGTCATCTTTTGTAACTGTGATGATGGGTTTTATTTTAAGAACGGATGCTAAAAGACCTTTCAAATGGCTAATTCTTCCGCCATGAATCAAATATCTTAAGTCACTTAATGTGAACATTACATTGCTATTTTCTGCCACTTTTTGAATAAGAGTTTTAATCTTATCAAATGAATATCCTTTTTCAATAGCTTTCGCTGCAATTTCAACCTGCCAACCAAATGAAATTGATAATCCTTTTGTATCGATATAAGTAATATTTGCTTCAGGCACCATCTCTCCGCCAGATCTAGCTGCTTCGATTGTGCTGCTCAAACCTGATGATATATGCATAGAAAGAATGTCTGGATCTTCTTTTGCAATTTTTCTATAGATTTCTGCAAATTGTCCTGGTGAAGGTGTAGCAGTGCTTGGGTAGGCATCTGTCTTTTCCAAAGCCGCATAAAACTCTTCATTAGTAATGTCTTTGTCCCCAATATATGTTTTTCCTTCAAGCATCAATGTCAGCGGAACCATAGTGATATCATATTTCTGAATCAGATCTTTAGACATATCCATTCCACTATCGACAACAATTTTCATATTATTTTTCCTTAATCTAAGATTTTATATTAGTATAAAATCCTAAAAACATTAAGAATATGTGTCAAAAGTAACCTTGTTATAGGAATAATTGACTATTTTTCATGTATACTATCTAAATAACTATAAAAACGGAATTTTTGACTATGATAAATCAAAATTTTTTCAATAAAACATTTCTAAATCTTAGAATAAGGCCTATTTTTAATTTTTCCTTGTTTTTCATTTATTCTTTCTTATTCAGGATTCCTTATTTACCTTTTTCCATTTTAAAGTACGCCACCCTAATTTTTGTTTTTGCCTTTGTCTTTTACTTCGTAAATATTCTAGCAAATCATAAAAAGTATATCAAAACACCTTATTTAATTTTTCTAGCTTTGTTTTTGGTTTCAAATATTCTTTCTTTCTTTCTGTTTGAAAAAGGAAAAGTCACTTTTTCAAATAGTGATGTCTTAAATCATATAGTCCTTTTACTTCTTTTGTTCCCCACACAAGTAAATCTTTTTGAAAAAGAACATTTGCGAGATTTTGAGCTATTTTTAAAACTTGTTTTGATTTGGAACACCAGCATAATCTTGATTAGTGAATTTATGCTTTTAGCAAATTATTCTGGAATCACATGCACTGGTTATGATTGTCACTATACTGGAATAAATGGAACAAGATTATACGGAGTCTATGCAGACCCAAATTATGCTTCCATTCTAGCCGTGCTTTCTATTGTAATTGCAATCTATTTTCTTATAAAATCGAATAAAAAAATCTTCAAGATTTTACTTTCTATTTCAATAGCCATTTCTTATATTTTCATCATTTTCACTTATTCCCGAACTGGTTTCATTTCCTTAGTAGTTACTATTTGTGTTTTATCATTTTTATATTTCAAAAAAATAATAAACAAAACTACTATTACTTCAATACTAGTTTCTATTTCAATTGTTTCAATTATCCTTATTTTGCCGAGTCCAATAAGAAGCGCTTACAATTCTCTTTATACACATAAAATTGAAAGAAATAGTTATGTTGAAAATGTTGACATCAGCAACAATAGATTTGATATTTGGTCATCTGGGATTAATGCTTTTTTCGATCACCCAATCTTAGGAATTGGTTTCAAAAACATCAAACCATATTTTACAGAAAACTACCCCAATACTTATATTGCCCAACACGATAAAGCCTATGAATTACATAATGTGATTTTGAATATTTCCATCAGTCAAGGAATCATCGGCTTAATCCCTTTCATATTATTTACATTTTTTATTATAAAAAGAATTTGGAAGATTATTATTCAAAAAAATCCTAGGGAAGAATATTTCATAATCTTAATTCTTACTTCAATAATTGTTTCAATAAGTTGTGCATCAATGTTCATCAGTGATATTTTATATATGTATACCCCCTCAGGGATAATTTTCTGGATCACCCTAGGAACATTAATAAAAACAATCCCATCAATTGAAACAAACTGATGGGATTGCATTTTCTCAAAGGACTTCTTCTAAAAAGTTTCTTATTGATTCAAAGACTTTTTCTTTTTCGCCATCCATCGGCAAAACGTGACCACTTTTCTCAAGAACAACCTCTGATTTTATTGCATCCCCAACAGTATTTTTAATTTTTTGAATTGTACTTATCGGTACTGTTTGGTCAGACTTTGAAAAGATTAATTGTGTAGGTGCTGTAATCTTTGATAGTTCATCTTTTGAAATTTGTAATAATTGATCAAGTTCATAGGCTGCAGCTAACGGGGTATACCCAATATATGAAATATTTTCCTTTGCGTTTTCTGGCGTATACCAACCTGAACCAGGGTTAGGTTCATAACGATTATATGGCTTGAATATCGAGATTACTTTTAAAAGAGGGAAAATAAATTGATTTGAAGATGTGCGAATAGATTCATATGGTGCTGCCATTGCAATCAGAGCATCGATATCTAAATACGTACTAACATATAAAGATAAAGCTCCTCCCATCGAGAGTCCAGCTATCACAATTTTTTTACAGTTGTTTTTTAGTAAGTAATAGCTGTCTTCAACAGATGCCACCCAATCTTCCCAATGGGCACGATTCATATCAGCTACTTTCGTTCCATGCGCAAATAAACGCGGGACTAGAACGGTATGACCTAAATCATTTAAATACTTTGCTAAATATTTCATTTCTGAAGGTGCACCTGTGAACCCATGGATTAAAATTATTCCGATCTCATCTCCGGGTAAATAAATTGGTTCAGCACCTAACATAATTTGATTTTCTATTTTCATTTTTATTTCTCACTTATTTTGTCAATAAATTCTTCAATTTTTGGGAATAAGATCTCAAAATCACTATCTTCTGTGATTACATGAGATGCCTCTTCTATATAAAAGAGTTCTTTGTCTTCTGTTGTTAATGCATTAAAGATCAACTCCGCATTTTCTGGGACAACATAGTCATCATCAATGGAATGAATGATTAATGTCGGGGCTTGAATTTTTGGAATTTGGATTCTCAAAATTTGCAAAAGTTTGATTAATTCAGCAGCGCTTGCCGTCGGATTGACATCATAGGAAATTCTCTCTGATAATCTTTCTGGATGATACCAATTTGAAGGACCTTTTTCTAAGTAAGGATGAAACAAAGATAAAAATTTAATAAAAGGCAAACGAAATTTATCATATATCGGTGATGTACTTAATCGGTAAGGAGCATCCATTGAGATTACACCATCCACATCATTAAACGAAGAAAATGTTAAGGTCAACGCTCCCCCCATAGAAATTCCAATCACAACAATCTTTTTGCACAAAGGTTTGAGTAATTTATATCCATTTTCAACACTTAGCAACCAATCATTATATTTTTTTCGCGCCATATGTTTTGGTTGCATTGAATGACCAGCCAAACGAACGCCTAAAACAGTGTGACCTTGTTTTGCTAAATATTTTACTAAATAAGCCATTTCTTTCGGTGTCGCTGTAAAACCATGAACCAGTAAGCAGCCTATCTCATCTCCGAGATAAAAATAAGGTTCGCCAGTTTGCATTAGTTGTTGTGACATATTTACCTCCATATAATAATATCCCCTCTCATTCTACTACTCTTATATATAGGTTTCAATTTCAATTAATATTGTTAAAACACATTTAACTAATTAGAAATATTTTCCTGTCAAGAAAATGGGCTTGCAAAACTTTTTGCCTTTAAGTATAATTAAGACGTTATTTTCCCAAGAACTTTTATGAAAAATTTTATAAAGGTGCCAGTTTTGGTAAATTCCCATATTTTAACAATATTAAATAGGAAGTGTACATGGATGTATTAGAACTAGAAAAGAAGTCTATTCCCGAATTACGCGCTTTGGCAAAAGAGCTTGGAATAGAAGAAACTCGCTTGATGAAAAAAGAAGAATTAATTATTAACATTCGTCAAGCAGAAGCTGCCAAAGAAGACATTGAAATTCACGGGGGAATCCTCGAGATTATGAACGAAGGAATCGGCTTCCTCAGGACAAACCACTATAAAGGTGGTCCTAACGATGTCTATGTCTCACAAACTCAAATTCGAAGATATGGATTGCGTAATGGTGATCTAGTCATCGGAAATGTTCGTCCACCAAGAGAATCGGAAAAACATTTTGGAATGGTAAAAGTTGAAAGTGTCAACTTGATGTCCACCAATGACGCTAAAAGAAGACCAAAATTCGAAAATCTTGTCCCTATTTTCCCTGATGAACGATTTAATTTAGCAACTGGTCAAAATGATTTAGCACCACGTTTGATCAACTTAATTGCGCCCATCGGACGAGGGCAAAGAGGTCTAATTGTTTCACCTCCCAAATCTGGGAAAACCACCATACTAAAACAAATTGCAAACTCCATTATTTCTCAATATCCTGATGTGCATTTAATCGTCGCCCTAATTGGCGAACGTCCCGAAGAAGTAACCGATATGGATCGATCTGTAGACGCAGAAGTAATTTCATCTACATTTGATGAACCTGTTACCTCTCACGTGCGCATTGCTGAAATGGTGTTAGAGCGTTCAAAACGTTTGGTTGAAAATGGCCGCGATGTTGTAATCTTGCTAGATTCAATCACCCGTTTAGCTCGTGCATATAACTTGGTCGTTAACCCTTCTGGGAGAACACTCTCTGGTGGTATCGATCCTTCAGCACTCTATCCGCCTAAACGTTTCTTTGGCGCAGCTCGAAATATTGAAAACGGTGGTTCCTTAACCATCATCGCAACATGTTTGGTGGACACAGGTTCCCGAATGGATGATGTGGTGTATGAAGAATTCAAAGGTACTGGGAATATGGAATTGCATCTCTCGCGAAAATTGCAAGAACGTCGAATCTTCCCCGCAATTGACATTGATCGATCTTCCACACGAAAAGAAGAATTGCTCTTAGGTCCAGATATCACACAACGTGTTTGGTTATTACGAAGAATGTATAATCAAATGGTTGCAGATCCTCCTCAAGGCGCTGGAATGGGGCATACCGCAGCAACAGAAGCAATTTTGCAACGCTTCCAACGCTCCACAAACAACATGGAATTCTTAGAATCCTTAACTAAAAACTAATTTCATGTTCAAAAGTAATGATTTTGTTAGAAAGAATGAAGAACAGGTTTACAAAGACCTGTTCTTCTCTTAAAATCTATTTAATGTCTGAAAATGAAAAATCTCCCGTGATGAGTAAAGAAAAATATATTCAAATTTTGGTATGGGGAATTGCGATTATGTTAGTTTTGGCAGCCATTGGCATTGCAATCAGTTGGAAAGGTTCCCCGATTGTAATCGACCTAACGAAAGCAACTGCTACCTCAACAAAAATCCCTGCCACAGCAACCTTGGCAGAAACGCTCACCCCTACCCCCATTCCAAACACGGCAACACCATCTGCAACGTATACCCCCAGTATTACGCCAATTCCAATGGGACCCCAAAACAGAAAAGAACCGATTCGTCATATTGTTGAAGAAGGTGAATCTGTTGATAGCATCGCAAGATACTACGGTCTGGAACCAGAAACAATCTTATGGGCAAATGAAGACCTCTTAGATGATGTTGCTGATTACTTAATGGTTGATATGGATCTAATGATCCCTCCAACGGATGGCATTTATTATATTTGGCAATCTGCAGATACCTTAGATGTAGTTTCCTCAATTTTTCAGACAACCCCAGAAGAAGTGATTGCATGGACACCCAATGGGCTAAGTGAAACAAATCGAGAGCCACAACGTGGGCAAGGGGTTATGTTCCCCAATGCTTCAAAATATTTTAACCGTTTTGACCTAAAAGACCTCTCAACAGCCTATATGGGAGATCTCCGTCCTACACATGGATACGGTGCCTGTGAAGGAAATTATGAAGTTGTTGAAGGTTCAGGCAGTTTTACACAACCCGTTTATTCCAATGAAATTGTTGGAAATGCATTTTCCGACGCCCACCCTGGAGTGGATTTTTATACTGAAGTAAAT
This sequence comes from Anaerolineales bacterium, assembly GCA_963676155.2. Classification (GTDB taxonomy): domain Bacteria; phylum Chloroflexota; class Anaerolineae; order Anaerolineales; family UBA11579. Next base: position 57,131 of record CAXXOS010000003.1, on the reverse strand, counting down.
GAAATGGTACGCGCAGCTGATGCTGGCGTTGTGATTTTTGCCGGCTGGGCAAATGGTGGATATGGCTATACTGTGATGATTGATCATGGCAATGGCTATCAAACAATCTATGCCCACTTGCAAGACACCTCTGTATTCTGTGGAGATGTGGTCCAGCAACGAACACCCATCGGAACTGCGGGGACAAATGAAGGTTCAGTGAAAAACGCATTTCATTTTGAAGTGCTTTATCAAAAAGAGTTTGTTGATCCAGAAGAGTTGATTCCATAATCTATATCACTAAGGAGAAAATTCATGCAAGAAAAAAAGTTTAGCTACCCCAAAACCTTTTTATTAGGATTTGGTTTTTTTGGGGTAAGTGTCATTTGGTCAATCTATAATGCCTTTGTACCGTTGATGCTTTCAGAAAAATTCGGCTTGGAAGCAGGCTGGATCGCAGTGGTGATGGTGTTAGATAACATCGCTGCAATTATGATCCAACCCCCACTTGGTGTTTGGTCAGATCGGTTGCGCTCACCCATTGGTCGTCGCTTGCCATTCATCATGGCTGGAGCACCATTAGCCGCATTTGCATTTGGATTCATTCCATTGATCGATTCATTGGTGTTATTCATAGTGAGCTGTATCACTTTGTTGCTCGCCATGGCAATTTGGCGCACACCTGTGGTTGCCTTGATGCCCGATATTACCCCCTCAAAAAACCGATCTGAAGCAAACGGTGTAATCAACTTAATGGGTGGTCTTGGTACAGTTTTGGCAACATTGATTGGCGCCACACTCTATCGTCAAAACTCAGCCTATCCTTTTTGGCTTGGTTCCCTTTTAGTTGTAGTTGCCGCAGTATTAGTTTTCATTTTCATCAAAGAGCCAAAAGAATTTATTAGTAAAAAAACACATATGGTTGATGAAGTCCCGCATGCAAATCAAGGAGATCATAAAGGAAAAGCCCACATTTTCAGAGATATTGTTAGAGTTTTCCAACAACCTGATAAAAGCCCAATGTGGATCTTTTTAGCGATCTTAGCATGGTTTATCTCCTATAACGCAATTGAGACTTTCTTCACACTTTATTGCCACAAATTCTTAGGTTTAGATGCAGCTGATTCTGCATTCCAATTTACCTATATTGGTTTAGTCTTTATGATTGCTGCCATTCCAGCCGGCTATCTTGCCAAGGCAATTGGCCGAAAACGCGCCATTATGAGTGGGATCGTATTATTCTTCCTTTGTATTGTTTCCATGTACTTTATTCCAGTTGATGCTCAAGTAATCAAATACGCATCCTTAATGGGGAATGGTCTGTATTTAGTTTCAATCTTTGGTATGTTAGCAGGTATCGGTTGGGCTATGATTAACATCAACTCTTTACCTATGGTAGTCGATATGACAGATGATGAGCATATTGGTACATACACCGGTTTATATTATTTCTTCTCTCAAGTCGCTGCCACAGTTGGTCCATTGATTTTTGGTTGGACAGTTCAATTTGCAGGCAATAACTATCGTCTGATGATGGCGATTGGGCCAGTCTTTATGGCACTCGCATTCGTATTTATGTTAGGTGTCAAAAAAGGTGAAGCCAAGATAGAATAATGTCTTGATATTACTATAACTATAAAAAAGCTCATGAATTCACATGAGCTTTTTTTGATTAAATTGACTACCCATCATAGTGTGTTTTAGTACAATAAGACTTATGAATAAAGATGTTATTCCTTCAAAAACACATCAAGGGCAGATTACCCGTGGCAAAACAGCCCACAATCGTCTCCGTCGAGTAGATCAATTTATATTGCAATATGATTCTATGTTAATCCAACGTCAGGATAGCGGTTCAATCAAATCAATCTACGTAGACCATGGATATGGTTGGTCGCCGGTGACAACATTGGAAAGCGCCAGACAATTTCATCAGATTAATCCCAATCTCAAAATCGTAGGGGTCGAAATCTCCCCAGAACGTGTGGAAACAGGAACTCCTTTTCTTTCTCCTACAATTGATTTTCGTTTAGGAGGATTTGATATCCCATATCTTTCAAACGAGAAAGCACGCTACATTCGTTCCTTCAATGTCTTAAGACAATACGAGGAAGATGAATTTGAAACACATATCAAAACACTTACAGAAGGAATGATCAATGGGGGATTGTTAATTGAAGGAACATCCAATCCAACAGGTCGTTTTTGGGTGGCAAATTTGATTCGTAAACAAAATGATTTTCTTCACTATGAAGGTTTAGTTTTTAGCACTAATTTTCGAGATGGGTTTAATCCTCAAGATTTTCAACCTTTCTTGCCCAAAAATTTGATTCACCATATGCAATCTGGGCATCCAATTTTTGAGTTCATCCAATCATGGAGCAAAGCAGCTCAATCAACAATCCATATCCGAGAACATGGCTTCCAACAGTGGTATGCATCTTGCATAGAAGAGGTTGAAAAAATGGGATTTGAAGTGGAAACAAGACGAAGCTTCACACGTCGCGGGTTTTGTATCTATCACTGGAAAAATTCTCAACTTGAAGAAAGTTTAAATAAATGAAAAAACAATCCATATTATTGCTTTTATTTTTCGTTTTTAATATATTGATCTCAGGATTGATTTTTTCTTCATGTTCATCTTTCAAAATTGTGGTTGCCTATCCTACAAAATCAGCCACACCCACACAAATTCCCACAGCTACCGCTAGCCTTACACCAACTTTAACAGCGACCATCACTCCGACTCCTCTTCCTACTGAAACCGCTACCTTAACTCCCACACTAACCCAAACAACTCAGCCTAGTGCAACACCAATCCCAACGCAAACATTCACCCCCACTCCTGCTTGGGCAAAAATACCCTCAGATTTCACTGTTGCCAATCAATTTGATATCCGCTTTTTTAATTATGGCGTGGGCACTCAAGCTTGCGGTTTAATCTCTGTGTGTGCTGCACTGCAAGACCTTGGATACCCCAATGCTGATTTTGCAAGTTGCATTCCTGCACTAACAGCCTATACAGGTAACAACTATAATCCTTTGATTGGCATCCAACCCACCGACTTATGCAAAGCAGTGGGAGATGCAGTGGATGGAAATGCTTTTGGCGCAGATGGTGCGGTGCAATGTTATCAACCTGTGAATGAAGAAGAAGCATGGCAAATGATGAACGATTTCCGATTGATGAACTGGCAAGTGATTGTTGATGTCTTGATTCTCACCGACAAAACCACTTCTGGCACATATTTCCAAAACGAATCTCCTCAACCTGCATATCCTGACTTGCCAATCGCACATTTCACCAGAGTTCTTGGGTTTAAAAATGATAGAAAAGTGGCAGTTGCCGAGATCTTAAATCCAAACATCTATAATAATCCAACCTATCATTGGGTATTAAAAGAAAACTTTTTAGATGCATGGAAAAACCCAGAAAAAAGAACCGGCTATCCTCTTAAAGTTGCCGATGAAGTCAATAACTGGTTTATGGTAATCAGTCCCCCCGTAGAATAAATTCCATTTTTAGCTCATTTTATTCAAGAATAGAGCCTTTCAAAAATATAGGGTATAATAGATTTGATGTGTGTGCATAACCGCAGAATTCTAGTGCACTCAAAAAGGACATACTATGCTATCGATAATGATGAACGACTCTTATTGGAAAAACTTCCAAATTACGAATGAAGATATTGAAATTATCTATTCCCACTTACTTAATGTTGAAATACCTCAAACCCCAGCTGAATTGTTGGGGATTATTTTGGCCGATAGAATTGAAAAAGAAAAAATTCATGCCAAAGAACAAGAAGAAGAACATGGCGCCCCTTATCTACCGAAAAATGAATATAAGGTTGGGGACACAATCATCTTCCCTCAATTAGAAAACCATGTTGGTACAGTCACAAAAGTACGCGACGCAAATTCTTTTGATCTTGAATTTAAAGTAATCACTGTGATTGTGGATGGTGAAGAAAAAGAATTCGCCGCTGGTTTAGAAGAACATATTCTCAATGAAGCATCCAAAGCTACTTTGGAAGATGACGCAAGTGCGCTCTCAAAACTTTTGAACGAATTTGGTCAACATAGCATTAATATTTTGATCAACTCTTTGAATGAAAATGATGATTTTACCTATATCGGTGGGAAATGGTTCCCTTCCGCTTTGTTAATTGATGTCAATATTGGTTTGCTCAATTTGGCAGAAGCCGTTCTTGATATGAATGGTGGCGGCCCGATGTACACCAAAGATATTTTAGAACAAATTGGATTCTCCAGTGAAGACAATCCAAAATTAGCAGAATTTTCCCTTGACCTTGCCATGCAAGATGACCCCCGTTTTGATGAAGTGGGCACTTCTGGCGAAATGACTTGGTATTTGAAAAGACTTGAACCAGATGTTGTGTTGAACAAACCCATTTTTTTGCAATACGATGAAATTGAAGTCAATCGTGACCTTTTGACAGAAGAAATGGTCGCTTTGGAAACAGAGATTGATGATGAGCTTTCCAATGTGTTCAACGATAAAACCTTCAAAAAATTAAGCATATCATTGCTATTCCCGCATTGGCGCAGTGGCACTTTGCCAATTACCAACAAGACAAAAACCATCTTCCCCACCGCTCTAGAATCTGAGCGAGTGCGCTTCACTTTTATTGATGAACAAACAAGAGAAGAATTTGAAGGCTGGGTAGCTCGTACACAAGGTTATGTCACCGGACTTTCTGATTGGTATGAAACCAATAATGTCATGCCGGGGAGTGTAATTCACTTGCAAAAAGGAAGCCGACCAGGCGATGTTGTAGTCGGTGTGGAACCACATCACTCTTCCAAAGATTGGGTGCGAACAGCAATGATTGGTACCGATGGTGGGATTGTATATGCAAATCTGAAGCAACCCATTTCAACTTTATATGACCCGCATATGTATATCGCAATGCCTAGCGATGTTTCTGCATTGGATGAATCTTGGAAGAATCGTTCCAATCTCCGCAAACCGCTTGTCAATATAATCACGGAAATTATTAACGACTTGGCTCGTATGAACCCACAATTTCACGTGCACGTAGAAGAAATTTATTCTGCGGTGAATGCAATTCGACGTTGTCCACCTGCTCCTATTTTGGAAATCTTGGCAACTGACAAACGATTTGTTCATGTTGGCGATTTTCATTATCGATATGAAAATTTAGACGCCTAATCAAAACTTTTTCTATATAATTAGAATGGAAGTAAAAGCCTTATTAACTTAAGGAGTCTATTAATACACTTAAGAGAGGTGAGAGTATTTATGAATGATAAAGTGACTTTTTCAATTGCAAAACCAACTAAAAAAACCCCTTATCATATTGATTTTAATTGGTGGAACAATCATGATCGGGAATATAGAGTAATCTTACGCGGCTTATTAAGCGAAGAAGATATTCAAACGTTAGATAATATTGGTGAAGATGTTCAAATAGATGTAGTTGACTCACGAACTGCCGAAGTGGCTCAAGTGGATGGATTGTTGCATGTGTTGATGACTAAAACTGCCAAACAAGAAGGGTTTCTTTCAGAGAATACCGCACTTACTGAAGCAATTTTCCGCCTCTTATTGATCAATGCAAATCAGCCACTCACAGCAGAAGAAATCGGTGAACGCTTAGGAAGGGATCCCCGCCAAATCTTACGGATGTTATCTGGCCCACGTGTTTATCGCGGGATTCGCCCCTTAGTTGAATAATAAATAAAGGACTGTCTTATGCCAGTCCTTTTATAATTAAGATAATAAATTTTGAGAATTCTTGTTTGAAATTAGGGGATTGATAGGGAATGCCAGATTTCTCAATTGCTTCTTTTTGTACTTTAGACTCATTTGAAGCAGGATACAACCCCATCGCGTAAAAAATTTGCATCGTTAGAAATTGTTGAATCACTTCTTTGGAGAGGTTTGGCAAGGCCACTTGAATGATTTCATTTGCTTCAATTAAAAATATTGAAAATTTCTTTTTAAACTCAATCAAATATTCCAAAGAAACATTTTTCTGAATAATCGAATACATAATCGACATTAATTCAATAAATCGATGGTTTTGATCAAAAGATTCTGCCCATAAATTTGCAAACTCTTCAACACTCAAATCTTTTTTGCGAACAAACTTCTTTTTAAGCTCGATGATAAATTTTTCAGCTTCTTTAATCAGGATATACAAAAAAATTTCTTCTTTTGTACGCACATATTTATAAAGATTTGCTCTAGTGAAATTTAATTTTTTTGCAATCGTAGAAAGAGAAATCTTTTGATAAGGTTGATTTTCATAAAGCTCAAGGGTGGCATCCATGATTTGTTGCATGCGGATCTCTTTTTGCTCAAAATTTCTTGCTCTTTGAAAATTCATTTCTTTTGGTTTCATGCGCTGATAATATCATATTCTCCATTACTTGACTAGTAACATGTTGTTACTTATAATGAGCTTGTGTATCTTTATCAATTTTGAATCTGCAAAAAGCGGAGGGTTTATATGGCTCAAAAAGTTTTATTAATTACAGGTGCTAGTTCTGGTTTTGGATATGGGGTAGCAGAAGAAATGCTTAAACGAGATGACTATATTGTCTACGTGGCAGCAAGACGAGTGGAAAAAATGGAGCCATTGGTTAAGCTAGGTGCTCGCGCAATTCGAATGGATGTCACAAATTCAGATGAAGTCAACGCAGGTGTGGCAGAAATCATCGCATCTGAAGGCAGAATCGATGCCTTGCTCTCTAATGCTGGTTTTGGGCAATATGGTTCCATAGAAGATGTGTCTCTAAAAGATGCGGAATATCAATTTGATGTAAATGTATTGGGAATGGTCCGCTTGTTCAAAGCTGTTTTGCCTTATATGCGTAATCAACAATCTGGAAGAATTGTGATGACCAATTCTATGGTGAGTAATTTCTCAACCGCTGGGATTGGCTGGTATGCAAGCACCAAACATGCTTTAAACGCATTAGGCACCTCTTTGCGCCAAGAAGTGCGTCCTTATGGCATTCAAGTTGCCATGATTGAGCCGGGGATTGTAAACACAGCTTTCTATTCCGTCGCAATGAATGATGGACATATCTCCTCAAGCGATGCATATGGTGTCATATTAGAAAAAATATTCAATTTCTTGAATAAAGCTATGAAATTTAGCTCTTCTCCCAAAAGCACTGTCAGAGCAATGGTCAAAGCAATCACCTCCCCTTCTCCACGGTTAATCTACCGCTCCACATATGATGCAAAGATTATGCCGCTATTTTTGAATTTGATCCCTAAACGCTTAGTTGATTGGGTGATTTATCAAGTGATTAAAAGCTAGAATAAATATTTTTTTATTTTGAATTGAAAATAGATTAATCGAATATCTTATGATATAATCTCGTACGCAAAACGCCCTCGTAGCTCAATGGATAGAGCACCGGCCTTCTAAGCCGTAGGTTATGCGTTCGACCCGCATCGAGGGTGCTAAAACAAAAACTGGCAAATGCCAGTTTTTTTATTTTAAGTATTTTCCAACGATATTCCCAATTTGTGTGCGCAACTCTTTCATAGATTCTGGAGCCTGTACTCCTTGTTTGAAAAGCACAAATATATAATATTGTGGCATTAATTTGATTGATTCGTTTAACTCACTCCGAATGGATGAAATGCGATCTAAAGCCACCAAACTATCATCTTTTACCAACAAAAACGGATTATCGCCTGAAATTCCAGCGTTCAATTTTTTCTCAACAATCATACAATCAAGAACATCAGTTTTTTGCGTGATTTCTTGCTGAACTTGAGGAGATTTCAACAGTGTGATGATTTTTTCAACCATTTCAGGCTCCCGTAGTTCATCCAATTTATCCACTTTCGTAGAGCATTCTGAATGATAGGTTTCGCAAACAGCTTCTTCAAAATCCATCATCGAATCTAACCGTTTATATAATGAGTAATAGTTTTTGTGATTTGATAATAATTCCGCTAGCCGTTTGACGAGAATTTTTTCATCTGAAGATAATTGATCTTGGTGTTGTTTTTGAATTAATCCAAAATATTCTTTTCGTAGAAGAGAAAGAACCCATGCATCATCCCATTGAGATAAGCGATCAATAAACACATCCAAAGAATCCACAGTTTCATCATATGCCAAAACTTTCCATAAATTTTCCACATCCACTTTAAGATATCGGTCTTGTGGATCTTGAGAAAGGCTAGTTTGGAGTTGAACCCATCTTTTCACAATCACAGTGAGGCAATATTCTAACAAAGCATCTGTTTTGGCCACACGATGATGATAAAGTGCATGTTTATATAAATTGAAACGAGATTGAAAATAATTTTCGAGTGTGTTCAAAGCGCGCACAGATGGATAGAAACCTGAAAATCCTTCTTTGCACTTCAATGAATACGATGAAATCAAACGGTCATAGCGAATAGGGCTCCCCACCAAACCACTGATAAAATAATCTCGACTAACATAATCCATTCGGTCAGCATCCAAATCACTGGCGATGATGGTGTGTAAGGTTGGGTATATGGGATTGGATTGTGCACCTGCGTTAGTGATCTTTTGGGCAAATTTAGAGACCACCTTGATAAACACAACATCATTTTTGAGAGCATGCAAAGCATATTCTGTAAAGATTTCCTCAAACATTGCACTTGTCAAAAATTCACCTAATTGTTCATGGAGTGGTTTTTCATCATCAAACTTTTTAAAAATCCGATGAATCTGCTTCCCTGACATTGTTTCTTCTTGATACTCTTCTCGAAGTTGTTGATAAAAACGTTCTACAACATGCGAAAAAGGTGGATGACCAATGTCATGATTCAAAGCACTAATACGAATTGCCTGAAAGGCTACCATATAGGCGTAGAGAAAAGCATTATTTTGTTGAAAAATTGGTCCGTTTGGAAGGTTGTTCTGTAAAAATTCACAAGATATTTTTTGCCAAGGATAATTAAAGTTTTGGGTAGGATCTTCACCAATTTCTCTAAGCAATAGATCCACTTCTGTTTTGATATTGAGCAAAAATTGTTCTTTATCATGGAAATTTGCATTTTGAAAAGAATTTGCAAAAATGCTACCTGCCAAATGCATTGCACCGATTGAATGCGAAAAACGAGTGGTACGCAAGGTAGGAAAGGTGAGATAAGCGGTGGAAGTTTGCAAAACGTTATGTAGGCGATTAAAGATACGCGTAGAAAGGACGAATTTCTCAAAATCTGATATCTCAATTGAACCATATACAAAATCAGAAATTAGGGTTACTTTTCCCATATTCACTCCAAACAATTTCCGTATAATCAAAGAGTAACTTTTATTCATTATAGCGGACATTTGGCCGCTTTGGATAGAGAATTTATTTATCGCATTAAAATATCAATTCTAGTGGAGCAAAAATGACGGTTAAAATTTTATTTTATGGGGATATCGCCATGGATCTGGTGATCGAAACGGAAGCAATGCCTGATGATGGGCACGATGCGAGTATTAAAGATCTTGATCTACAATTTGGGGGCTCATCTGCAAACAGTGCATCTGTCGCTGCTAGCCTCGGTGCTGAAGCGTTTTATATGGGATTTGTTGGGAATGATCTTTATAGTGAGCTTTTGATCCAAGACCTTAAAAAAAATAATGTGAGGACTGATCTGGTGCAAGAAAAACTAGGTAAAAGCTCAATGATCCTCGCAATGATTAACAAATCGGGCGAACGAACCATGCTCTCCTACCGTGGTGTTAATGCTGAATATCGGTATGAGGCAGATTTTCAAACACTTGTGAAGGAGTTTGATGCAATCCATATTAGTGGCTATTGTTTGCAAGATCAACACTCAAAAGAAACTGCTTTAAAATTGATAGACGCTGCGAATAAACAATCAATTCCACTTTCAATTGACCCTTCCTACTTAAGTAGCCATCTGAATTCAACCGCGTTTTCTGGTATTTTAAAAAAATTGACTTATCTTTTTCCAAATCGAAGTGAAGCGTATCAAATCACCCAAACACAAAAACTCTCAGAGCAACTTTATATACTCAAAGAGAAACAAATTGTGTATCCTATTTTAAAATTGGATGAGGATGGATGTAGCTTTACGGATCAAAATGAAGCAGAAGGTATAAAAATTATTCCTGCCTATCCACAAACTCATATAAAAAATGCTGTTGGTGCTGGGGATGCGTTTTGCGCTGGGTTCTTATGTGCTCATTTGCGAGGTTTTTCCCTAACCGAAGCCGCCAAAATTGGCAATGCTGCCGCTCATGTTGTGTTGGCAGGCAATGGTGGCAGGGATTATCTGCCCACGCAATCAAGAATCAAAACCGTATTGGAAACTTCCAATGACCTTGCACTTTATAAAAATTTTTATGCGCTAGATTAAAGTCTCAAAAAAGGAAAATGTTTTTTGCGCAGCTCGTGCGCGATGGCTTATCTGATTTTTTAATTCGCTTGGAATCTCTGCCATGGTTTTGTCATACCCATCAACCATAAAACAGGGATCATATCCAAATCCATGTGCGCCCCTATCTTCAGCAAGTATTTGCCCTTCACAAGTTCCTTGATAAACCCCAAGTATTCCTATCTGATTGGCAATCACCAGCGTACATTGAAAGCGTGCTGTCCATGGTTGAGGAGTTCTCCCTATGGCTGCGATTAAATGTTCTCTGCGATCAGCATCTGTAGCGTTTGGTAAAGGTGAAAATCGAGCAGAAAAAACCCCAGGAGCGCCATCAAGTGCATCCACCTCAAGTCCACTATCATCAGCTATACAGAGCATGCCTGAAGCCTTGGCAAAAGCAAGCGCTTTCAATTTGGCATTCTCTTCATAGGTTGAGCCAGTTTCAGCAACCTCTAATTCAATCCCCATCTCACTGGGGGTTAAAAACTCTATTTGGGGGAAATCTGCATAAATCTTTTTAAATTCCTGCATTTTCCCTTGATTATTGGTTGCTAAAAGGATCTTTGTTTTTTGCATTCGTCGCGCACCTCATTATTTATGCAAATGATTATAAACGATTCTTGTTGTCAAAAAGGCAGGCTATACGCATTTTCTAATATTTTATCTCTTGATAATTATGATACAATGTGTATAATTTATACTACTAACTCAGTCATCGTCTCTCAGAGGCAAAAATAAAAACGAGAGGCAACATTTATGGAAAACAATTTAAAACAATTTAAAATTAACGTGGGCTTTATTGTCCATGAAAATGTTGGCTATGAAAAAGAATATGAGATTGCTTTGGAGGAAATGCATTTCCCTCCAGATCTTGATGTAAAAAATCTCAAGGCGAATATTCTCTTTCAAAAAACACAACAAGGCCTTCTCTGTGAAGTTTCAATCAAGTGCATCACAAAAGCAGATTGTGTACGTTGCTTAGATGAATTTGATTACCAAGTTGAAACAGATTTTACTGAACTTTTTGCATTTCATGAAAAATCTGCAACGGAAGAAATACTTTTAATTCCAGAGACTGGCGTGATTGATCTGGCACCCTTATTCCGAGATTATATCTTGCTTGGTGTCGCGATTAATCCAATCTGTAAGAAGGATTGTTATGGATTAAATCTTGAAACAGGTGAAAAACGGACCACTCCTTATGAGGCAAATTTGGAGAATCCAATTAACCCGAAGATGCAAATCCTAGAACAATTATTAAAAAATAAAGAAGACAATAAAGCAAACACTTAAAAAGGATAAAACCAACAACTGAATACCTGATATATGCCATAGAGCGGATGGTGGACCGCAGAATGGAGGCAACAATGGCATCCAACTTACAGGAATCAAATCATTCCTTTAAAGAAAACGTACCTGTTCCAGGCGCGCTTACTTTTTGGAATAAAACAAAACAACTTGAATTTAAAGTGGTGGAAACTGAAATTCAAGACTTACCCAAAAAATCTTCCGTGCTTAATGAGGCAGATTTTGACTCCTTTGATACTGTTGATGAAATTGAAGAGATCGAAGAAATCGAAGAGATTGACTCTTTAGAAGATATAGAAGAATCTCAAGAAGATTTTTCCAAATATTCTAATACTAAAGAAGATGTGGATGCGATCAGTTTGTACTTAAAGAACATCTCCTGTATTGATCTTTTGACAAAAGAACAAGAAGTCGAACTGGCAACAAAGATTCAAAAAGGGAAAAAAGCCCGTGAAATTTTAAAGAACCCCAGCCATCTCTCAGAGCGAGCAATTAAAGAACTTAAATTGCTTGAATTTGAAGGGGAAGATGCAAGAAAACACCTCATCAAAGCCAACACTCGTTTGGTGGTCAGTATTGCTAAGAAATATCTCAAACGTGGCAACGACGGATTGGAATTCATTGATTTAATTCAAGAAGGCAATTGTGGTCTGATGCGTGCAGTGGACAAATTTGATCATACACTTGGGTTTAAATTCTCAACTTATGCCCATTGGTGGATCCGACAGGCAATTAGCCGCTCAATCTCAGAAAAAGCACGTGCCATTCGCATTCCTGTGCATATGTCTGATCAAATTAAAAAAATGAACAAGATTGAAGAGGCTTTGAAGCAAGAGTTGAATCGAAACCCAACTGAAAAAGAAATTGCTGAAAAGATGGAAATGCCTGAAAGCAAAGTCAAACAAATGTTGCATTATCGTCAACAACCGATTTCTTTAGATCAACCAATCAGTCAAAATGAAGAAAGTCGCAACTTTGATGAGATCATCCCTGATGAAACCACGCCCTCCCCTGTGCAAAACCTTGAGGAAACACAATTGAGCATGAAAGTGCATCAGGTGCTGAATATTCTCGAGCCACGTGAAAAAGAGATCATTGAAATGCGCTATGGCATCAAAGATGGACGTGAATATACTCTCGAAGAGATTGGTCAGCAATTTGACCTCACTCGCGAAAGAATTCGCCAAATTGAGACCCAAGCGCTGAAGCGTTTGCGACACCCACGCTATACCAGAGTGTTGCAAGAATTTCTTGACCTTAACATTTGAGCAGTTCTCAAAATGAGTTTGATTTTGTGTTACAATACTACTTCCGCAATGTCTTTGTGAAAGGCTTGTTTTATGGTAAAATCCGTAAGGTTAAAAGCTTGCATTTAATCACTAGACAAATATAACGCTACGATATAAAATTAGCGTTCGCAGATCTTAAATAATTGAATTATCTTGGAGTTAGAATGGCAAATATTAAATCACAAATCAAACGTAATCGACAAAACGAAAAACGTCGACAACACAACCGAGTTTTCCGTGGAAGCGCACGTACTTACATCAAAAAATTCGACGCTGCTTTCGAATCTAATGACCTCGAAACCGCTCGCACCCAAGCTGCAAACGCAGTGAAAGCACTTGACAAAGCTGCTCAAAAAGGTGTGATCCACAAAAATAACGCTGCCCGCCGCAAAAGCAGTGTGATGAGCAAACTCAATCAATTGGAAAAAGCTCAATAATCCTGATTTGATAGTTCAATTATCAAATTAATATCGGCATTAAAAAACGGGAGCAATTTTGTTTCTCGTTTTTTTTATTCAAAAAAGGACCTAAAGAGTAAAAGTATATGTTTGAAAAAGAACAAGCCAACGTAACTAAAATCATTCTTCACTATTGTGAAGAAAATGAAATTCCTTTGGATGAGATCAAATGGACCAATATCCCCTTCTCTGGTGAGTGGGGCATTTCCACTTCTTTCTTCCAAACAGCTGCCAACGAAGCCAAACAAGGTAAAAAAGTAATCGTCCCCAAACGTGCGCAAGAGATTGCCGAAGGCGTTATCGAAGCATTGGGCGAACAAGAAAACTTCTCTCGCATGGAAGCAGTGCGAGGATATTTGAATTTATATTTCACCACAAACACCTATGCCCAACGTGTGATTGATGAAGTGATCGAACGAAAAGAAAATTATGGTAAAGGCGTTTCTAAAAATGAACGTACCATGGTCGAATTTTCTCAACCCAACACCCATAAGGCATTTCATATTGGCCATTTGCGCTCCATGATCTTAGGAGCAGCTCTCTCAAATATTCATGAATTTGCGGGCTACGATGTTGTACGTGCCAATTATTTAGGGGATACAGGTTTACATGTGATTAAATGGCTGTGGAACTTTGAAAAATATCATCAAGGTGAAACCCCGCCAGAAACAGATGTGATCCGCTGGCTTGGAGACCTCTATGCTGAGGCAAACACTCGTTTGGAAGAAAACCCAGAATTTGAAGATGAGATTAAAGCTGTTTTCGCTCGATGGGACGCCAAAGACCCCGCATTGATGCAATTGTGGGAAGTGACCAAACAATGGTCTTTAGACGGTTTCAATCGCATTTACGATGAAATGGGGATTCATTTTGATAAGGTCTACTTCCAAAGTGGACAAGATGCAGATGGTAAAGTTGTAGTAGATTCATTAATCGAACGCGGGATTGCAGAAGATGAACGCCCCGAAGGACCTGTGATTGTACGCATTGATGAAAAGCTTGGTTTGGAAAAAGAAAAATATCGCGTGGCAGTAGTGTTGCGCTCGGATAGTACCGCGCTTTATGCCACATGGGATTTGGCCTTGGCACAAAAGAAAAAAGATGAATTTAATTTGAATCATTCTTTCTATGTGGTGGATGTGCGCCAATCAATGCATTTCAAACAAGTATTTAAAATTCTAGAAATTGCCGGATATGATGCCGCACAAGTGTGTGAACACGTTCCTTATGAAATTGTGAACTTGCCCGGTAACGTGACAATGAAATCTCGCGAAGGGACTGTGGTGTTGCTCGAAGATTTGATGCGAGAAGCAATCAACCGTGCCAAAGAAATTGGCAGCGAACGCAACCCCGACCTGACAGAAGATGAACGAGATGCCGCCGCTAAAGCCGTGGGCTTAGCTGCCATCAAATATCCAATGTTGGCACGCGACAATGCAAAAATTGCCACCTTTGATTGGGAAGCTGCGCTTGATTTTAATGGTCAAGCAGCGCCTTATATTCAATATGCACATGTACGCTGCATGAGCATGCTACGTCGCGCAGATGAATTAAAAGCTAGCGATGGCGCCATCAACCATATTTTGGAACCTAGCGAAATTGAATTGATTGAATTAATTTCCCGATTCCCAACCGCAGTGCAAGCGGCTTCTGCTGAGAACAAAACATTGCATATCACGAATCTGGCCTATGAAGTTGCCAAAGCATTCAATGCCTTCTATCGCCAATGCCCTGTTTTGAAAGCAGAACCGGAAGTTGCTCAATTCCGAATGCGCTTAGTGGATGCGACTCGACAAGTGATTGCAAACGCCTTAGGAATTTTGACGATTGAAGCACCTTTAAAAATGTAGTTTATCGCTTTCTTATCCAATAAAATAGAGGCTGTTCTACACAGCCTCTATTTATTTAATTCAAATTCTTGATACAATACTAGATATTGGTTGGATTTGTTTTCGGGAGGTCTCAATGGATAAAGTTAATTTTTCAGATAAATTTAAGAAGTTCGACACGATTTGGACGCCAAAGATTGTTGCGGAATCAAATGGTCAATTAATCAAGATTGCAAAAGGGAGCGGAGAGTTGGAATGGCATTTTCACAAAAATGAAGATGAGCTTTTCTATGTTTTTGAAGGAGAGCTGACCATCCAATTGAGAAATCGCGATATTGTGCTTTCTCCAGGGGAAATGTTTGTGGTGCCCAAAGGGGTGGAACATTGCCCAAAAGCAAAACCGAACACACACTTTATGATGATGGAACCGGCCAGCACAAAACATTTGGGTGAAACAGAATCAAATCATGCCATTTCTGTTGAAGACCAAGAATGGATTTAAAATAAAAAAGGTTGGAATTCCAACCATTCTCATTGTTCTTCAGAAATTTATGTCACTTTTTATTCATCAAATCGGTAGCCCACTCCACGAATAGTGACCAAATGTTTGGGTTTGCGCGGATCATCCTCGATGATTTGTCGCAACCATGAGATATGTACGTCTAAGGTACGTGTGTCGCCCGTATAATCTGTGTGCCACACTTTTTTGAACAATTCATTTCGTTCTACCACTATGCCTTGTTTTTCCATCAGAATGCGTAAGAGATGGCATAAGCGAGGGGTAATCACTTCTCTTTCGCCATTTTTGACAATCTGTTTGCGATCCACATCCAACAT
Organism: Anaerolineales bacterium; assembly: GCA_963676155.2. GTDB lineage: Bacteria > Chloroflexota > Anaerolineae > Anaerolineales > UBA11579. Next base: position 41,047 of record CAXXOS010000003.1, on the reverse strand, counting down.
AATTTCACCTACTTTTATTGTATTTTTCCCTTCGCCAGGGATAAAAGGCAAAATTCGATTGGTTAATTTACGGGATGTGAAAGGAAGTTCCAAAACAACGGAAGCATCCGGTTCGTTATTGGGGGTTTCATCTACAATGAGGATTAAGGGGAGATCAACAGTTTCTCGAAGAGACTTACAAATTCTTTTGCCATTTGTGCGCATGGAAGCGGCATCTACGATAATCACATCGTATTTTTTTTCTACCACTTGTGCAACAGCGTTTTTTCCATTGGAAACAACATCTATTTCCATTCCTTTTTTTTCTAAAGCTTGCACAAAATCTTCGTGATTGGTCCAGCGACCTTTAACCCATAAGATTTTTGCAGGGGATAATAACTTTGCACTCACGTGTTAATAACTCCAAATGTTAATAAATTTGACTTCTCTGAATCGGTTTTGGTAACTAATTATAATTGCTTAAGGATTTTTAATCAAATCTTAAAGAATTGAATCCCAAGCGTTTTTAATTTTTTGAAAGGAGTCTTCTAAGGACTCTGGTAAGATGCGCACGTCACCAACTGAGGTCATAAAATTAACATCTCCATTCCAACGAGGAACGACATGCATATGGATATGCGCTTCGATCCCAGCACCTGCGGCCGCCCCCATATTAATGCCGATATTAAAAGCATCTGGAGCATACGCTATTTTGAGCGCTTTGATGGTTTGGTCTACCATATTCATCATTTCAGTGCGCGTTTCATTGTCCAAATCATTTAAGTCTAAAACATGTTTATAGGGAAGTACCATAACATGTCCACTTGTATAAGGATAACGGTTTAATATCAAAAAAGCATGTTCGCCGCGATGTACGATGAGATTTTCAACAGAGTCTTCATTTTGTTCAATAGCTGAACAAAATACACATTTTTTATTATTCTTTTTTTCAGTGATATATTTTCTGCGCCAGGACGCAAACATATAATTCATTCTGGTTCCTTTAAAACTAATAAACCTAATTCTATCACACAAAGAAAATATCTTGACTTTAATTTGTTAACCTTTGACAGTCACCTAATATCACGGTATAGTTTCAAGAGTTATGTTTGAACAAACTTCTCTTTTTTCAATTTCTCAAGACGCCTTAAGTGTGGCACAGTTCACAAACCAAATTAAAAGTGCGTTGGAAAATAATCTGCTTTTTCAAAATGTGTGGGTGAAGGGTGAGATTTCAAATCTATCAAAACCCGCTTCAGGACACCTTTATTTCACCTTGAAAGATAGTCAAGCAGCATTGCGATGTGTGATGTGGCGCTCTCAAGTGGCACGCTTACTCCAAATGCCAAAAGAAGGCGATGCGGTGGAAGTCAAAGGGTCTGTGACTGTATATGAAAAAAGTGGACAATATCAATTAGTAACGAATTTGATTCGCCCCGCTGGAGAAGGAAAACTTTATCAAGCTTTTCTAGAAACAAAACAAAAATTGGAAAATGAAGGCTTGTTTGATGCGAGCCATAAACGCCCCATCCCCTATTTGCCTAAGACAATCGGAATCGTGACCTCAGCGACTGGGGCAGCCGTACGAGATATGTTGCACACAATTGAGCGACGATATCCATTGGCAAGAGTGGTGCTTGCCCCTGCGACCGTGCAAGGGGATGCAGCTGCAAAAGAATTGATTGCTGCGCTGCAACGTTTGAATAACGAAGTGCACCCAGATGTGATCTTAATCGGACGTGGGGGCGGTTCTTTAGAAGATTTGTGGTGCTTCAATGACGAAGCGCTGGCTCGTGCAATCTATGCTTCAGAAGCACCCGTAATCTCAGGTGTGGGGCATGAAACAGATTTTACGATTGCAGATTTTGTGGCAGATTTACGCGCCCCTACCCCGACAGCGGCGGCTGAATTGGCAACCCCAGATCAAAAAGAATTTTTACTGCAATTAGACAGTGCGAGTGTCTATTTTGAAGCGATGATCACTGAGAAAATGGCTACGTTGCATGCTAACTTAGATGATGAAAAACGTTTGCTTAATTTACTCTCTCCTGAAAAACAATTAGCCCTCCATCGTGAGAACTTACGAACACTTTCAGAAACCCAAACACGTATCATGCAACAAAAATTGAGCCATGTGAGACAACAACTTAATCACGCCAAAGAAAGTTTGGAATTGCTTACCCCACAAAATGTGCTCAAACGAGGGTATGCGATTGTTTATAAAGAAGAAACCCCCATCAGTAGTGTGAATGCTGTGACTGTTGATGATAAAATCCAGATTCAATTTTCTGACGGAAATTTGAACGCTACTTTGAATACTATTGAACCGCAAAAGGAATAGTTATGCCGACCAAAGAAATCGCGACACTTTCATTTGAAGAAGCTTTCGGCGCCTTGCAGGCCATTTTGAAACAAATGGAAGAAGAGAATTTGCCATTGTCAGATGCACTGGCTTTTTATGAAGAAGGCCAAAAACTGACTGCACATTGTACAAAGCTTCTGGAAGAAGCAGAATTAAAATTAGAAACTCTCAAGGGATAGTAAATGCAATTATTCGAAATTTTGATCCTTGCCATTGGGTTGGCAATGGATTGTTTTTCTGTGTCTCTTTGTGCTGGGGCGGTGGCTCCCATGCAAAGTACTTTTTATTCATTGCGACTGAGTAGCACTTTTGGTGTTTTTCATGTATTGTCTGTTTTAATTGGATGGGCGATTGGTGGTTCGATTGCTAGTTATATCGAACGGTTTGATCATTGGGTGGTTTTTATTCTGCTAGGGATAGTGGGTATCAGTATGCTGCGGGATGGCGTTAAGAATGATAATGTATGTTTTGATAACGATCCTTCTAAAGGGAAATTATTATTCTCACTTGCGTTTGCCACGAGCATTGATGGACTTTCGATTGGCATTGGTTTGGCACTGGTGAATGTAAACATCTTACAAACCAGTATTATTATTGGCGTAGTGGTATTTTTGGTAGCTTTAATCGGAGTGTTGCTTGGGAAAAAACTAGGCAAAACCTTTGGGAATAAAATGCTTTTGGTGGGTGGTACAATCTTAATCTTAATTGGATTAAATGTGCTTTATCAACATATCATCGTAAACCCCACGACGCTCTCTGTTCTCTAAACCATTTATTTCAATAACAAAATTGCATAGTCGATGGCGTCTTTTTCAGAGTTAATTTTTCCTAAGAGTTGCGCTTCACGAATACTTTCCAATATTTCCCCTACTTTTGGACCGGGCTTGAGTCCGGTTTTTCTCATTAACAGACGACCATCGATCAAAAACGGTGGTTCAATCCATTCATCATAATGGTTGACCCAAACATCGAGTAGGACTCTGCATTTTTCGAGAAAACTTTGGATCTCAGAAATCTTTGGTTGATATGATTGCTGAGCAAGCATGTTTGTGATGGCAAGGTAAAGAACCCCAAATGCAGCAGGTTGGGTATTTTGATAAAAACGATAGATTTGCAAATGTTGCTGAGGGCTTTCTTCCACATCAATCTGAGAAACCAAAAGCAGACTACTCAACAGTTTTTTGAGAATCAATTGCTCCGCATTGCTAAGCCGAAAAGTTTCGATATCTGTTTTCAGATTTTCTAGACTAGTAAAGTGAGCAAAATATAAGAGATCTTGTATGCAACGTTCGTCTGAGATAGGTGCATGGAGAACCTCTTGAATCTCGACTAGATAGGGCTTTAAGATTGTATAAATCATCCCAATTTGCAATCGATTAACTTCATTTTCAGTGGGTTGGAACAAATGAAGCAGTTGATTGAGCGCATGAAATTGTTGAGTGAGTTGTTTGCTTGCTTGTGGATCAAAATCATGATGCGGAAACAGAATTTTATCAATCCCAAAATGATGCAAAAGTAGAAAAGCTGGTTTGAAGGTTGGCAATTGGAAGAATTTGAAGAATTCATCTCGGATGCGCTCTTTGGATGGATCGGTAGATAAATTGGCTTTGTGAGTCTGGATCTCAGAAATCACTTGAGGCATTAATTGAAGTTCATATTTTAGGCTAATACGAATCGCGCGTAAAATCCGGATTGGGTCATTTGCAATGGCAAAAGGGGCACAAAGATGAAGTTGTTTAGCAAATAAGTGAGTGGCACCATGCAAGGGATCAATCAAATAAGTTGGTTCTTTGAGGTCTAACGCAATGGCATTGATTGTGAAATCTCTTTGTTGCAAATCTTCTTCAATTGTTTCTCCTTGCAATGCAACAAAATCAGCCACTTGTTTCACTCCATCCCAATAAAAGATTACGCGAGCGACATCAAATTCTTTATTTACGCAATAATAGGCCCCTTCAAGAGCATTAGCAATTTTTCGTGCAAAGGATTGTACATTACCGGTGATGACAAAATCCAGATCATGAATCGGCACCCCTTTGAGCATATCCCGGACAGCACCGCCAACAAGATAGGCTTTGCTGTCATTGGTGGTTAATGCTTGGATCTTAAAAAAATAGTCGGGAAGATTGAGGATGGGAAGCGGTGGAATGAATTGCAAAACAGGTTTCTCTCTCCGTCTGCTGAGAGCGGCAAACCGCTTTGCTTCCGCTTCTGAAGCCCCTTGACCCACGACTTTGTCACCGATTAGGGCAACCCATATGCCACGATAGGCACTGAACTTTTCGTCTGATGGGTCAAAGGGAGGATTTTTTTGATTCATTCGGTCATTTATTCAGGCATGATAAAAACATCAGGATTGGCAACGCCGATATAGGGTAGGTTGCGATAGTATTCATCTATATCAAGGCCATAGCCAAAAACAAATTCATCAGGGATTTGGAAGCCTATATAGTCGATCTTGACATCTGCAGTGCGGCGGTCGATCTTATCTAATAAGGAACAAATCTTGACTGATTTTGGGTCACGCATTTCGAGCATATCGACAACTGATTTGACTGTGTTCCCGCTATCGACAATATCTTCGACTAAAATGACATTTTTATCTTTAATATCTGTGCGAAGATCTAAAGTGATTCGTACTGTGCCAGTGCTTTCGCGAGCACCAACCCCATAGGAGGAAACAGACATGAAGTCAATTGCATTGGGCACAGTAAGATGACGCATGAGGTCAGTCATAAACATCACTCCTCCGCGCAAAATGCAAATCAATAATAATTCTTCCCCGGCATAATCTTCATTGATAACTGCTGCTAATTCTTTGACTCTTTTTTGAAGATCTTCTTCATTTATTAGTTTATATTTCAATAATTTGTCTAATGCTGGGATATCTGTCATATGTTTTTTAGTCCTTCAATATACTCAATGATTTAGTCTTTTGGCACAATGTGATGGTTGCGACAACGCGCTTCATACATCTCACTTGCACCAACAATAATTATAGGGTCATTATAATGCGCAGGCTTGCCGTTGACTAGGCGTTGAGAACGATAAGCAAGGTCGCCACAAACCATGCAAATGGCAGAAAGCTTGGAGACTTCTTCGGCAACCGCCATTAATTGAGGCATGACACCAAAAGGTTCGCCAGTGAAGGTGAGGTCTAGCCCAGCGATTATAACGCGAATACCGCTATCGGCTAATTCGGTGGCAAGATCGAGGATGCCTTCATCAAAAAATTGGACTTCGTCAAACCCCACAACGGTGGTGTTGGGTTCAATCTTGGCTTTAATTTCATCAGATGTTTTGACGGGGATTGCTTCAAATTCTGAACCAGAATGTGAACTAATCTTGAAGATGCCACCATAACGATCATCGATGACGGGTTTGAAGACTTGCACATTTTGTTTGGCAAGTTTCGCGCGGAACAATCTGCGAATCAATTCTTCGGTCTTCCCACAATACATGGGGCCACAAATAACTTCAATACTGCCTTTTGTATGTTTCATACTACCTCTTCACTCTTCTTGTTTTGTTTCTCTAAGTTTAACTAAAAGTTTGATTGGCTTCAAGCAATTGCACTTTAAAATATTTTCATGATCTAAAAAAATAAAAAGAGCTTTTATTGGTGGATAAAAGCTCTTGGAGGTGAAACAAATTCTAGTTAGAAATAAATTTGTTGATTCTTCGTGTCAGATTTTGCATGCACAGGAGCGTTGTTTTTACGATAGTTCGTACGGGGATAGGACTTGGCGGGTGTTTGAGGCATTGGTTTGCGATAGACCCGTTGGTTTTGAGCAGGTTTCTTTTCTGCTTTATCTGCTTTTTTGAAGACAATCTTGTTTTCAGATTTGGTGCCGAGCAACGCGTTGGCGGAGAGAGAAAGAGAGCTGATGACCAAAACACGTACGAGCCAAACCATGACGGCTACAAACACAGGGATGACACGGAGCATGGTTTGATAGGAAATGATGGTGGCACCCAAGGAGAGATTGTTGACAAATGCCACGGAGACTCCCCACCAGGTGAGGATTGCATTCATCACTGCTGCCAAGAACCACGCTGCAAATAAGAACCAAGTTTCTTTGACCATACCTTTGTTCGATTCTGGGGTGAAGAGTTTGGCCAAGCCAGCAAAATCAATTGCGCAGAAGGCAAGTGCGAGCATGGTGGACCAGCGCAATCCTAAAAATTTCAGCTCCCCTAAGATGTCGCGCAAGGCGAAATCTGTGGTGCTGAAGTTGAACACTTCGAAAGCGATGAACGCCCCGATGATCAAAAACCCCAATGCTTGGGATCTTTTGTCATTGATTGATTGAGAATTGGTTTGAAACTTGGTGGTGGTGGTCATTTTTTTGCTCCTTTTTACTGAACATTTGTTTTATCTTCCACATTATAGAACATTTATTCAGTAAAAGCAACATTTCTCTACCTGTATTAATCTTAAAAAATATTAATTTAAATTAGAATTAATGATGAACCAATTGGGAACTTTTAGGGGTATCTGATCGTTCTATAACTAACCCTACATAAAGGAGATTTAAATGAAACACAAAAATATTTTAATTATTGCAGTACTTTTTGCACTTGTTATGGGTGCGTTTGGCATGAACACAGTTGTGCAAGCACAAGATGGCGACACCAACGGTGTGCGAACAATCGAAGTGAATGGTGAAGCGATTAAGTATAAAGCACCTGATATTGCAACCATCACTTTGGGTGTGCAAACCAATGACAAGACTGCTGCAGATGCTGAAGCAGAAAACTCAGCGATTATGAATGTGATTTTTGGTAAGTTGGAAGAATTGGGCATTGAACGATCTGACATTCAAACATCCAACTTCTTTGTTTATCAAAACTATAACTTTGATGATGATGGTAATCGTACCAATATTTATTACAACGTGACCAACACCGTTTCTGTGGTGGTACGTGATTTGGATAAGTTGGGCGATGTGATTAGCACTGTTTTGGAAAATGGCGCAAACGATGTGCAAGGGATCACCTACGATCTTTCTAACAAGGAAGAAGTCTATGCGGATGTATTGGAACAAGCAATCAAAAACGGGATGAGCCGCGCGGAAGTGATGGCAAATACTGTGAATGCTGACTTGGGTGAAGTACTTTCCATTTCAACCGCACTTTATGGTGGTGGATATACCCTCTCCGGTGATGTGATGGCGAAAAACGCTTATGGCATGGGCGGTGGTGGTGGAACCCCAGTTTCTTCCGGTGAGATTGAGATATCTGTGAACGTGTTGATGAGGGTAGAAATGAAATAGATTTTTGATCTACCTGATTCCTAAATTTGATAAAAAAAGCTCTTCATTTCGAAGAGCTTTTTGTTTACCTTTCTTATTCTGCTTTCAGACTAGATTTCTTGAATGACGGCAAAGACGATCGGTTTGATACGAATTTCTTTGCTGATGAGACCTTTGACTGCACGTTCAACCGTTTTGACAGGATCATCAGGTTTCATACGAAGGATATCTTCGGTTTCGTTGACGATCTTCTCCATCAGTTCTTGCATTTCGTCTTGATATTGAAAGCCGTGCGTGGTGATCTCTGGTTTGCGGATGGTGCGCCCACTGGCTTTGTTGATTAAGGCACTGACGATGACCACACCGGCGCGGGAGAGGGATTCTCTCTGGCGGATGATGCGGAAGTCAGTTTCGCCTACGCTGGCGCCATCAACGAAGATGTAGCCACCGGGGAGACGTTCTTTAATCTCCATTTTGCCATTCTCAAACTCAATGATGGTGCCGTTTTCGACCTCACCGATATGATCGCGCGGGATGCCAAGCTCAGCGGCCATGTTGGCGTGTTGGCGCAATTGGCGCGCTTCACCATGGATGGGAATGAGGTGTTTGGGTTTGACCAAATGAATGAGGAACTTGATCTCTTCTTGGCTGGCGTGTCCGGAGACATGCACGGGCAAGATGGGATCATAGATCATGTTGGCACCTTTTTGGATGAGGCGATTGATGGTGCGGGAGACGGTTTCTTCATTACCCGGGATGGGATGAGAAGAAAGCACGATGGTGTCCCCAGGGACAACATCAAACATATTGTTGCGCCCGCTAGCCAAACGGCCCATGATGGAAGACGGTTCGCCTTGAGAGCCAGTGCCCATGATGACGACCTTGGAGGGCGGCATTTCGAGCGCTTTTTCTAAGGAGACGATGGTCTTCTTGGGAATTTTGAGATAGCCGAGTTGCATGGCCATCTTGGAATTTTCTTTCATTGAATAGCCCGCGAAGGCCATTTTTCGCCCGTAGCGCTGAGCTGCTTTGCCTACTTGCTCCATACGGGAGATGAGGGAGGCAAAGGTGGCAACGATGATGCGACCTTTTGCGTTTTTGAAAACGGTGTCGAGGGCGCCATCGATGACCTTTTCAGACGGAGTCCAGCCAGGTCGTTCGGCGTTGGTGCTATCTGCGAGGAGCGCAAGCACACCACGCTTAGACCATTCGGCGAGTTTGGCATAGTCTGTGGGCCAATTGTCTACCGGGGTATGGTCGAACTTATAGTCCCCAGAGTGGACGATGAGCCCAGCGGGGGTGGTGATGCCTAGTGCGACGCCATCCGGGATGGAGTGGCAGACATGACACAGTTCGACGGTGAAATCACCGACGGTGAATGAATCGCCAGCATGGACGACATTGAGTTGGACTTGTTCCAACATGTCTGCTTTCGCGAGTTTAACTTCTAACAAACCAAGTGTGAGAGGGGTGCCGTAAATGGGGGCATCTACGACTTCCATCAAATGGCGAATGGAGCCTGTGTGATCTTCATGACCGTGTGTGATTACTACTGCGACTACTTTTTCTTTATTTTCTACAATATAGTTAAAGTCGGGAATAATATAGTCAATCCCGAGCATGTCGTTTTCTGGGAACATAATTCCGGAGTCGACGATGAGAATTTGATTATCGTATTCTACGACGGTACTGTTCTTGCCGACTTCACCAGACCCACCTATGGGTATAATTCTTAATTTCTTTGTCATGCTCATAATTTTAACATAGTTCGGAGCAAATAGGTTACATTTTGGTTAAAAAATATAAATTATTCAATCTAAAGACTCTCTGCTCTTTTTTATATTGTTGATTTATAATACTGTCTATTGAGTTAGCTTTTTATCATGAGGAAGTCCTGTGAGAATCAGGCACAGTCGCGCTACGGTATATAGTTCAAAACTTAAGTCCGATACTCAGAAAAGCTAAAAATTCGTTTTGTCGCGTAAACAAAAGGAGTATATGATGACATTTAAGACTTATGTAACTGGTTTTTCTCGGATTGGAGAAAACCGCGAGCTCAAAAGAGCTTTGGAAAATTTTTGGCGGGGGAAAATAAGCCAAGATGCCCTAGAAGAAACTGCGCAAACCTTGCGCAAAAAACATTGGCTAACCCAACAGAATGCCGGAATTGATTTAATCTCTATCAACGATTTTAGCTATTATGACACTATGTTGGATGCCGCTGTGTTGTTAAATGCAGTGCCTGCTCGGTTTAAGCAAATTGATGATGAGCTGGCACGCTATTTTGCAATGGCCCGGGGGAATGATGATGTCCCTGCCATGGAAATGACCAAATGGTTCAATACGAATTATCATTATTTGGTGCCTGAGTTGAATAGAGAAATAAAATTAATACTGGATGCAAAAAAAGTGAAGCAAGAGTTTCAAGAAGCAAAGGCTTTGGGGATTAATGGGAAAATCAATTTGATCGGTCCATTGACCTTCTTGGCTCTTTCAAAAACAACGGATAATTCTGATGTGTTTGATTATTTACCCGCTGTTTTGGATGTTTATACCGAATTGCTGAAAGAAGTCGCCAACTGGGACGAATGTGTGACAGTGCAATTTGATGAACCTGTTTTGGTGAAGGGGGTAGACACAGCTATGGCTGAACGATTGAACACTAGTTACCAACGTTTGGCAAGTGTGAGTGAAAATGTGCGGGTGGCAGTGGTGACTTATTTTGAACATGCTAGTGAAGCGGTTCGAGTTTTAGTTAAGACACCGGTATGGGGGATTGGGTTAGATTTTGTGTATGGCAAAGAAAATATAGATGTGTTGCAAGATTTTAATGAAAAGGTTTTGATCGCTGGGGTGATAGACGGGCGAAATATTTGGTTAAATGAGTATGATGCGTCGTTGAGCTTGTTGACTCAATTAACGAACTCTATCCCTGCGGATCAAATCTATCTTTCCACAAGTTGTTCTTTGTTGCATGTGCCTTATACGATTGAGAATGAACCCGAGTCTATGGTGAAAAATTGGTTGGCTTTTGGGAAAGAAAAATTGGCAGAATTAACATTTTTGAGCCATGTTACAGGCAAAAAAGAGCTCTCAGAAGATGAAGAAGCACTCTTGCTTGAGCGAAGAAATGTGCTGGCAGCGAAAAAATCGGATGAGATGATTCATAATTCTGTGATCCGCTTCCGAATGAAAATTGATTTAGGAACAGAGCGAAGTGCAAAGTTTGAAGATCGAATCCAGATTCAGAAGAAAGCATTAAACTTGCCCATCTTACCCACTACTACGATTGGAAGTTTTCCACAAACGGTCGAATTACGCAAAACAAGAAGCTCTTATCGCCAGAATAAGATTTCAGAGGCTGAGTATCAAGCCCAAATGAAAGCTTATATTGATGAATGTGTTGCATTTCAAGAAGAAGCAGGGTTGGATGTTTTTGTGCATGGTGAACCAGAGCGGAATGATATGGTTGAATATTTTGGGGAATTGCTGAAAGGGTTTCATTTTACTCAAAATGGCTGGGTACAGAGTTATGGGAGCCGGTGTGTGAAACCGCCGGTGATCTTTGGGGATATTAGCCATCCGGAAGCGATGACGGTGGAATGGATTCGCTATGCTCAAAGCAAAACAGACAAACCGATGAAAGCGATGTTGACGGGTCCGATCACAATTTTGAATTGGTCTTTTGTGCGCACAGACCTGCCTCGCTCAGAGGTTGCCTTGCAATTGGCATTGGTTTTGAAAGATGAGGTCAGTGATTTGCAAAAAGCAGGGATTAAAATTATCCAAGTGGATGAAGCTGCTTTTAAAGAAGGCTATCCGCTGCGCGCTGAAAAGGTGGTTGACTATGAAGATTGGGCTGTGAAGAATTTTAAGCGAGCCGTGAGCACAGCAAACCCCGAGACGCAAATCCATACGCATATGTGTTATAGCGAGTTTAATGAAATTATTGATGTGATTGAAGAATTGGATGCGGATGTGATTACGATTGAAACTGCGAGAAGTGGGAATGAGTTGTTGAAGATTTTCCGTGATCATAATTATCAGAATGAAATTGGTCCGGGGGTTTATGATATTCATTCTCCTAGAGTGCCATCGATGGCTGAACTAAAAGCAGAGATTAACTCTCGATTGGAAGTGCTCCCTGTGAGTCAATTGTGGGTGAACCCTGACTGTGGGTTGAAAACCCGCCGATGGGAAGAAGTTCGTCCCGCTTTGCAAAACATGGTCGCTGCGGTGAAGGAGATTCGCGCAGAAATATAATTTTTTTGGAATTGATAATGAGGTCTCCTGCAAATGTGGGGGACCTTTTTTGACAGTGTCAACCTATTTTTGGACACTTTTGGACACTTGCTTGACACTTTTTGGACACTTTTTGGACAGGTGTCCAATTTTCAAAATGGCGTATATGGGGGGTGCGAGGGGTTTTAGGTGAGGTTTAGCGCCATATATGAGGGTTGAACATATTTTTGGACAGTTTGTTTTTTGAGTGTCCAATTTATTCGTTAGAATATTTGTTCTGTATTATAGCAGGGTTTGGGGTGAATGTCAAATTTGGATTCAATTTACAATTAGTATATAATATTTAATATATTTTTAAGGAGTGGGTAATGACTTACTACGATCAAAACTTAATTAATAAAATAGTTAATATTGGACTATATAATCAAATAGAAATTAATCAAATTAATGAAATTAAAAGCATTAATAATATTATTATTGGAAGACAACAATTTTACTTTGACTCTCACTATCCTAAATGTAATAGTAATAGTATTTTTCATTCAAAACTATCGGTATATAATAATAAATTATCAGATGAAAAAATTGATAATGTCACTCCAATTCAATCTATTGATTTAATTTTCTATAAAATTAACTATTCGGAAAAAAGAATTGATTCTTACTGTCAAAGGTGTAATAAAAAATTTATATTTTATTTTATTATTGAAGTTATTGATAATGTAGTTCTTTTAGAAAAAATAGGGCAATTTCCATCTATAGCAACAATTTCTCAAGCTAATATAAAAAAGTATCAAAAAGTTTTAATTAACGATTATAAAGACTTAAATCGTGCAATAGGTTTATTTTCACACGGAATTGGCATAGGTTCTTTTGTTTACTTGAGAAGAATTTTAGAAAATTTAATAGAAGAGATTCATGAGTTAGAAAAGAACAATAATAAAGAATGGGATGAGGAAAAATATATAAAAAAAAGATTTGGCGAAAAAGTCAAATTATTTGAATCCCATTTTGATAAAAAGCTTATTGAACTTTTCCAGCCACTATATAGTATTTTAAGTTTAGGAGTTCATCAATTATCAGAAGAAACTTGCCTTGATTACTTCCCTATAATGAAAGATGTTATCGAGATAATATTAGATAAAAAACTAGCAGAAAAAGAAGAAGAGCAAAAATATCTTGATGCAAGAAAAAATTTAAATGATTTAAATCAAAAATTAAAATCTTGAAATAAAAATTTAAATTAAATTATTCTTGAACCTTTTAAATTTTTCTATTAATTTCTTCTATAGAATAATGACTAGTGAGGAATACCCTCTCGTATGATTACTTCGCTATTCATGCTCTTTCTCCCGTTAATGCGAGTAAAGCTTGCAAAACACAGCAAAGAGAGTATTAGTGTGATGCACCTCCGTTTTGGCAATTTATGCGAATGCTTATTTAAAAAATTTTATGGTTCTTCTCATTGTTTCCAAAGTTTTATCTCCTATAATTTAAACTTCTACTCTTGTTCCAATCTTATTGGGGAGCTCTAGTCTATGAAGAAAAAAATCTTAATTATTTTCATACTTTTCCTACTGCTTATTATTTTTGTTTTCAATCCGACCACTCAACTCACCCAAGCCCATTTTGCAACAACCGCTGCTACTCAAATTCCATTTGAAACCAATATTAATGCATATCCTACTTATGACGTGCCTATTTCTTTGATTGATGAAAGTGGGGATTTTGAATATATTCATTCTGATCGATTTGGAGATTGTATTGAATCGCTTGATGATTTTATGTTTAATAAAGAAATTATTACTCCGGAAACACCGACTCTAGAATTATCATCTCCATGGAAATTTATAGTCGATATAGATAAATACGATATCAATATTTACAATTCTATTGTGACAAATGTAGATTCAAATGGGGCTGTAAGATTTTTATTTTATGGCGGTGATTCATGTGATGGCATTTGTTTTTTCTATCCTCAAACTCAAAAAATTCTTCCAGTTCAACTTCCAAAAGAAATTGAACATTTCTCCTATCGTAGAATTCTTTCCTCCCCTAACAATCAACTTTGGTTTTTTTATTTTGAAAAATTAGAAACCAAAATCTTGCTGTCTCTTTATCTATTTTCAAATGACACTGGCACTTTTGAATTTTATGATACTCAAAAATTTGAAGTATTTAATCAAAACAAAGCCAATGATTTTAAATTGAAAATTAAGTTTAATAGCTACGATACAATTATCTTTTCTCATGTTCAAAATGGATTCTATGAATATTCCATAAAAGAAAAAAAACTTAATCTTATTCAAAAGAATTTTGATGATTCACAAATATTAATAAGTGAAGATTATTTTTTTATTATGAATCGATTCATAAATGTTTATTCTGAATCTGACATTATTGCAATAAATCGAAAAAACAAACAAGTATTTTCTTTTGATTCCCCAAATAATGTATACGGATTCAATTTCTTTTATAAAAATTCATCAAAGTCTCTCTGGAATTTTCCATTTGGTTATTTTGATGAAAATTTTCAGTGGCATCAAATTTTTACTTCTCCAACTGATTATTTAAATGACATTATGAATTATCGATTATTTAGCGCAGCTCCAATATATCATTCTTCAAATGGAATTGTTTGGTTAAAGCGTTATACCGAAGGAGTTGCCATAAATGGATTCGGTTGGTTTGATCCTATCTCACATGAAGGATGTCGATTATTGGATAAACACGCGATTATCACTGAAGATTCAAATCATGTTTTGTGGGTGATTGTTGATAATCTTGTATATTCATTAGATTTGGAATCCACCCAATAATTTTTTTCTCTGTTAACTAAAAACATCCCCTATTCAATAGAGGATGTTCTTTTTACACTTAATTACTACTAAACTTATTGTTCCACTTCGTAGCCGGCGGCTACCCAAGCACCATAGTTGCCGATCAGGCGATAGACATTTTCAAAACCAGCATTGACTAGTTTTGTTGCCCCTGAAATCGAGGCGCTATCGGAATGGCAATAGACAAGATAGGTTTTGGCAGGGTCTAAGGTGGGAATGGCTTCATCGAGTGACCCGTCACCAACGTAATAATTGATTGCGCCGGGGAGGTGCCCTTGAGCATATGCAGATGAGACGTCAATAATGACTAATTCGGGCATGGTGTCGATTAATTGTTTGGCTTGTTCGGGAGTGACGTCATAATAGCCGTCCATCATTTCACCGACCATCATCGAATCGGTTTCCATGTCTGCTTCCATGCTTTCGTCCATTTCTGTGTCCATCTCAGTTTCCATTGATTCTGTTTCTGCTTCCATAGACTCTGATTCGGATTCCATAGATGGGGTTTGTGTTTCAACAGGTTCAGCGGTGTTGCAGGCGGTGAAAAGCAAAACAAGCAACAAAAGTGAGGCAATTAGCACTACTTTTTTATTCATTCTTTGATTCCTCTCATTCTTCCTATCCAAACAATTTGGATTCAATACAATTGATTTTTAATAGTAGTATTTAGATGAACTATATCTTTTTATCTTTCTCGGTCAAGTTAATCTCACTTAAGAATTAGACAAGCCGATTTTGAATATTTAGAGAGTTTTAAGCAGAGTTCTTTCTTCAAAAAACCTCAAATTCACTTGTTGATTTAATTAAGGTACAATGTAGAAAAATGACGATTAATAGGAGATGCAAATGACACTTGCTTGGATCACAGAAGAATTGAATACGCTCAAAGAAACCGGATTTTTTACCAATATTCGTACGTTGTCTTCCCCCCAAGGGGCTTGGTTGGTGGTGGATGGCAAAAAGGTGCTCAATTTTTGTTCAAATAACTATTTGGGATTGGCCAATGACCCCCGCTTGGTGAAAGCCGTGCAAGAGGCAGTCGCGCGCTACGGCGTAGGCCCTGGGGCTGTGCGGACGATTGCAGGGAATATGGAATTGCACAATCAATTGGATGCCCGTATGGCGGGATTTAAGGGTGTGGAAGCAGCGGTGACGATGCAAAGTGGATTCAGCGCCAATATCGCTACCATCCCCGCTTTGGTGGGCAAAGAAGATGTGATCTTCTCCGATCGATTGAACCATGCCAGCATTATTGACGGGTGCCGTTTGTCTGGGGCGAAGATTATTGCCTATGAACATAACAGTGCCGAAGATTTGAAGCGGGTATTAAAAGAAGAACGTGGAAAGTATCGCCGGGCCTTGATGGTCACCGATGGGGTGTTTAGCATGGATGGCGATTTAGCGCCATTGGATGAATTATATGAAGCGGTGCAAGGCTATGACGTGATTACGATGGTGGACGATGCACATGGCGAAGGAGTGGTTGGCCGTGGGGGACGTGGAATTGTGGATCATTTTGGCTTGCATGGCAAATTTGATATTGAAGTCGGTACGATGTCGAAGGCATTTGGCGTGATGGGTGGCGTGGTTGCTGGCAAGCAAGAAATTGTCGATTGGTTGAAACAACGCGGTCGTCCATTCTTGTTCTCCTCTGCCATGAGCGTCGCCGATGTGGCCGCTTGTTTGGCATCCATTGATATTTTGGAAGAATCGACCGAATTAGTCGATCGTTTGTGGGAGAATGCCAAATTCTTCAAAACAGAAATGAAAGCGCTCGGGTTTGATACGGGCGTGAGCGAAACGCCGATCACCCCTGTGATGCTAGGCGAAGCACCTTTGGCGCAACAATTCAGCAAGCGCTTGTATGAAGAAGGCGTATTTGGGACAGCGATTGGCTTCCCCACTGTGCCGAAGGGCAAGGCTCGCATTCGGGTGATGTTGTCTGCCGCACACAGCAAAGATGACTTATCACAAGGGTTGTCTATCTTTGAAAAAGTGGGCAAAGAGCTTGGCGTGATTGGGTAGATAGAGCGGCAAATGAGTGAATTCAAGGTTGTGAAAAAAATTGCGGTGGTGTGTGCACTGCGGCATGGAAACGAGTTTTTGCTGTTGAAACGGAGCAAGATGCCCCATGCCGGGCGCTATTCTCCGGTGGGTGGCAAGTTGGAGCTGCATGAAAGCCCACGTGCTTGTGCGATTCGGGAGACCTATGAAGAGACGGGCATCCAAATTGCACCGGATGCGCTGAAATTTGCAGGTATGCTGACCGAGAGCAGTCCAACAGACTATAACTGGATTTTGTATGTGTATTATGCCGATATTGAAAAGGTGAATCCACCGGCGTGCAATGAAGGCGTGCTAGAGTGGGTTGATCCGATGACAGTGGCAAAAGATTTGATTCCACCGACAGACTTCTATTTCTATGAAGCGATGCGCGCTGAGAAAGCGTTTGTGTTGGATGCCGTGTATGATGCACAAGAAGCAATGTTGGTGATGCGTGATGAGCTGACTGGGGATGTGTTGTTTGAGCGAGAGGACTAGGCCAATATGAAACAAAAAACACAGGAATTCAAAAGTTATACGACGCCAAAACGAGTGTGGCAGATCTTTGTGGGGGTGTTGGTGCACCCTCAAAAAACGATGGAAAACACCCTCTATCAATGGAAAGAAGCATGGGTCTATTTGTTGAGCTTTTTGGTACTCTCCATTGCCAATGACCAAGTGCAAAGCTGGATGTTTATGGAGCAGGCAAGTTGGAAAGAAACGCTCTATTCAACCACGTTCACCTTTTTTTATATTTGGTTGTTCTTGAGCTTGGTTTTGCAGGTGATCTCCTTGATCTTTGGGGGGAGGGAAAATATCTTCACCATGATGGGGAGCATGGCGTATAGCCTGATTCCGATGATCCCATTGACCTTGATTGAGCTAATCTTTTCCCTATTGGTGTGGCAGAATCTAATTCCGTATGGAGCATTTGCAGAGATGGTGCCACGAGTGCTCGGCTGGGTGGGGACCGCTTGGGCGTGGCCGGGATTGTTGTGTTTGTTCATGCTGCAAAATATCTATAAATTTGGCTATCGCAAGGCAGCCGGAGTGTTACTAATCACTTGGATTGTGGTGGCAGTTTCTTGGATTTTGCCTCATTAAGAAGTCTAATTGGAACCCTAAAAAAAGATACTCGCTTGAGTATCTTTTTTTTATCTTGACCAAATGAAATCAGAGTGATACTATTTGACCAATATCGTATTTTTGGTCAAATAGTTTGGAAGAATATGCAAGACAAAGAAAATAATCAGTTAAGAGAAAATAGAATTTTGAAAGCAGCCAACAAATTATTCGTGCAATATGGCTTTGATAAAACAACCGTGAGCGAAATTGCGAAAGAAGCCGGGATCAGCAAAGGCGCAATCTATTTGCATTTTCAAAGCAAAGAAGATCTGCTAGAAAATTTAATTCTGCAAGAATTTCAGGCCTATGCCAAACGCTGGTGGGCGCTGGTGGAAGCGGACCCACAGGGGGGGAGCGTGGCAAGCATGTATAAGAATAGCTTGTATGCCCTGACAGAAAGCGCTTTTATGGCGGCCATCTTTAAGCAAGACGCGCGCATCTTGGGTACCTATTTGAAATTGCCTACTAATTTATTCAAGCGGATGAATGCAGGTGGGTCGGGCTCAGAACGTAGTCTGTTTGTGAAGATGATGCAAAGCGCAGGCGCAATGCGAAAAGATATCCATGCGGAAGTGGTAGCCTATGTGATGGATATGCTTGCATTTGCCTTGGTGAGCATGGAAGATATTCGTGAAGCAGACCAAGTGCCAGCATTGGATGAATTGATTGAAGGAATCGCTTCATTAATGGAACGTGGCTTAGCCCCTGAAGAGGGTTATGACCCTGCTGTGGGAAAAGAAGTACTGCGTCAAATCTCTGAAGCGGGACAACTCAATTTTGACCAATATGAACAGAAAAAATAAGAATCAGGGATTGATTCATCAACAAGGAGTTTTGGAATGAAGGTTTTAATTATTTGTGCGGGATCCCGCGGGGATGTGCAACCTTATGTGGCGCTTGGCAAAGGATTGCAGGCCAAAGGGCATGTGGCAATGGTGAACACTTGCGAAAGTTTTGCCCCATTTATCAAAGAAAATGGTTTGCAATATGGGTACATGAATGATGATTTTATGAAATTTGTTGATTCAGAAGCCGCAAAAAGTGCAATGGAGGGGAGCGGATTTTTGGGTTTGCTCAAGTCTATGGCGACGATGATGCAAGATGCAAAGCGCTTGTTGAGAGAAATGATGCGCGACGCTTGGCAAACCGCCCAAGATTTTCAACCAGATTTAATCGTCTATCATCCCAAAGCCATGGCAGGACCACATATTGCAGAAAAAATGCAAATCCCAGCCGTGTTAGGGCTGCCTGTGCCGGTGATTGTGCCCACCGATGAATTTCCTGCAGTGGGCGTCCCTCTTTTGCGCTTGGGGAAGAAATATAATCAAATGAGCTATGTGGTGATACACAAAGGCTATCACAGTTATGACGATATTCTGAATGAGTTCCGCGTGGATGTGTTGGGTTTGGAGAAATTATCCAAAAAAGCATCGCCAATCGAAATGGCAGATGGAAGCGCAATCACAATCTTGCACGCTCATAGCACGCATGTGTGGCCAGCACCAAAAGATTGGGCAAGCACTACGCATGTAACCGGCTATTGGTTTTTGGACGCCGGAGCAGATTGGTCCCCTTCCCCTGAATTGGAAGCATTTTTAGCAGCAGGAGAAGCCCCTGTTTATGTGGGGTTTGGAAGCATGGCCGGACGAAACCCACAAAAGATAGCAGAGATGGTGATTGAAGCATTGCAAAAAGCGAACAAACGCGGCATCTTGGCCACAGGATGGGGGGGCATGGATGCGATGGATGTGCCAGATTCGGTGTTTGTGTTGAAAAGCGCACCGCATGATTGGTTGTTCCCTCACATGGCAGCGATGGTGCACCATGGCGGTGCCGGCACGACGGGTGCGGGACTACGCGCTGGCAAACCGAGTGTGATTTGTCCATTTATGATTGACCAACCTATTTGGGCCAAACGAGTGTTTGAGCTTTGTGTGGGCAGTGCTCCCTTGCCTTATAAAAAATTGAGTGCGGAGAAACTTGCAGCAGCGATTGAAGAAGTGACTCAAAATGAGCAAATCCAAAAAAATGCAAAACTTCTAGGAGAGCAAATTCGCGGAGAAGATGGCGTTGCAACCGCAATTGCTATTTTGGAAGAATTGGTGGCATAAATTTTATTAAAAAGAAAAGGCTCTTTTCAGAAGAGCCTTTTTTATTAGTTGTTTTTTCTACTCAAATCACTTCGTAGCGTTCGATTTCAAAGACATAAAATGTAGCACCATTGACCAAGATTTGTTTGATATTGGTCATGGGAATGCCTTGTCGGATGAGTTCATTGCGAGCAAGGGGGGTGAGCTTGGTGACCGCTTTGATGGCACGAATCACATTCTCTTCTTGGCCAGCTTGCATGCCAATCATGATATTAATCATATTGGGATGATGAGATTGTTTTTCAAGATCATAGGTGGTGATATAAACCCCCATCATATTGAGCAAAGAAGCCACATCTGTGAGATCATTTTCTAAGATGGTGGTGATGAGTAGGCGATTGATGTTTTCAGTGGCACCATTGCGATTGACCAAAAAATCAGCGTAGTTAATGTCTTCATTGATGAGTGCATTGTCGATCTCTGTAATCAAAGTGGTGTAGACGTCCTCCCCAATGATTCCTTCTGAAAGGAGCTCTGAATAAGTGGCTCGTTGCACGCGCAAACTTTCCCGATAAGCAAAATTGACTTCAGTGACTTGCAATTCTTTTTCTTGAGCCACGATAGCGCTGACGGCTTTTTTGCGGCTTTCGAGCTGTTGTTTCATGGGATGTTCCAAAATTCGCCAAGCATCATCAGAGACAAAGCCTTCGTCCACCAATTGCTCCACATGTTGATAGGCTTCTGCGGCTGCCACTGAACGTGCTTTGTTAAGCTCATAGATAATCGCTTTGGACGAACGGGTGACAAATCCCAATTTTTTGACCAAAGGTCCCATGGATACCCCTTGAATGAGAATGGTGAAAAGCACCACGCCAAAAGTCATCGCCTGCAGAATGTCTCGTTCGGGACCCATCGTGGCAGGCAAACTCAGTACCAAAGCCAAGGATACCGCACCACGCAAACCACCCCAATAGAGCACATGTTGAATCTTCATCGTAAGCGAGCTGAACATCCGCGAAAATCCATAAATTACAATTGCCCGAGCAGCAAGCACAATGATAATTGCAAAGAAAATCGCTTGCCAACTTTCGACCAATAAATTTAAGTCAATTTCCAATCCAATCAAAAGGAAGACCAACGTGTTGGCTATGAATGCGAGATAGTCCCAGAAGTTAAGCAAGGTGATTTTGCTAGTGGGAGACATGCGTGTGGAGGACAAATTGCCAGCCACCAAGCCGGCAGCCACCACGGCGAGCACGCCGCTAAAATGGAAATTCTCTGCGGTGAGGTAGGAACCGTAAACGGCAACCAAGGTGATGGTAATCTCTAACATGGCGTCGTTGACAAAGCCAATAAAGCGCGTGGCGATCCAACCGACAATGATGCCAACCAGCACCCCTCCCCCCGCGACCATCAGGAAATCAACCACGCTTTGAGAAAAACTAAATGTGCCGGTGGCAATCACGCTAAGCATAATGTTATACATCACAATTGCGGTGCCGTCATTGAACAAACTCTCCCCTTCCAAAAGGATTTGAAGGCGTTTGGGCACCCCTAAAGTACGGAACAAGGACACTACGGCGACAGGGTCTGTAGCAGCGATTAAAGCACCAAATAGCAATGCATCTGTGAGGGGAATCCCCACCGTGCGAGAGACCATCCAACCCACCAAAAACATGGTGAGAATCAAACCGGGGATGGCGAATACTAAAATAATTTTGAGATTTTTGGTGAGCTCTTTGAAGTTGATATGAAATGCCGCTTCAAAGACCAAGGGTGGAACAAAGATGCTCAGAATCAATTCGGCAGATAAGTAGGTACGTAATTCTTCAACGCTAATGCCTAAGGCATCGAGAGGTCCAAAAAATGCCAAAGCAAGTCCCACAATGACCAAGCCCACAGTATAGGGCATGCGAAGCCGCTTAATGATGATGCCAACTAAGGCAGCGAGAAAAAGTAAGATGATCAGAATGATCTCAACATCATGGATACCCATTTTATTACCTTCTATTTCATTTCAAAAATTTGTGTGCTTTCCCCATCATATTCTACTTGCGTGCCGTTGGGGAAAGTGATCTGTGTTTCTTTTAACCCATGCATAATTTCTAGCCCACGGTAACTAACTTTGAATTTAGCTGGCAGAGGATTGCAATAGTGAAGTTTGACCTTAGTGGGAGAGAGAATTTCGATGCCAGCCACTTTGAGGAACAAACCGATGGGGAACAAACTGTTCCACGTATAAGGCGAGTCAAACCCTTGGGCAGTGTGGACGTCATAGCGTTCAAAGAGGGCGCCTTGATTGCGCAAACACAAACCTTGGGCAGTCACGATTTTGGTGAGATGCTCTGCGGCTAATTTGACCTCTCCCATTTTTAATAAGGCTTCGATGACCAAAACGGAATGTGGTAAAGAGACAGAGACGTGCTCAATCTTATTGGTCAGGGAAGGAGTGGGGATGAACTCGGGCATGCCAAAATTTTCATTAAATCGTTTTGCTTTGGCAAAGTTATGTTTGACAATGCGATTTTTCATTTTTAAAGAAATGCTATTGGCCCAGATGGGGAGCAAGGAAGTAATCATGGGGACACGATGATAGACATGTTGAAGTGTGATTTGATCGTTTTTGCCAGCCCCCTCAATTTGGATTTTTGTGACTTCAGTGAGTAAGTCATCCAGTGTTAGGGTGCCATGGCGAAGATACCATCTGAAATTTGCATAGGATAGGTGAAGGATTAGATCGTTTTGATCGGCATCTTTCCCTTGAATTGTTATTTTTAATTTAAGTGGGAGCAATCCCTCCGCATCCACACGAAGTAGTAAACGCATGGGGGTTTCATATTTTTTATTAATTGATTTTTGGGCATTGCCTGAAAGACGGGCGACCAGCCCCACTTTCTGAGAATATCGAGTGTCGGCATCAGAATAAAAATGAATCACCGAACGAGAATTCCACAAATCTTCGAGAATATTTCTCAATTGCATGGCCTTTTTCTTGGCGTCCGATGATATTTCTATATCTTCCATAATCAATGCCAATTGATCCATACTTTCTGCTTCAATCAATAATAAAGCAGTCAGATCAGGCGCATTGACCTTGTGCGCATCCACCCCTTGGCTCCAAGAAAATAAGGTGGAAAAAAGCGGATGACGCTCAATGCCAGTTTGGCGAACGGAACGCCAAGTGGGAGAGTCGATCTGATCACTCGTCATCCATGTTTGATAGTACTGTTGCAATGCGGGGTAAATTTTACCTAAGAAAGATTTGTCGCCATCGCGTTGATAGATTTCGTAGGAAAGGGTGCAAATGAAGGGTAAGATCTCTTTGGTGGCTGATGATAAATTGGCAGATTCAAACCACTTAAACAAAATCTGCTTCGCGGTGGGGAGCATGGCAGGAGGTGCGCATTTAAGCCAATACCAGAGTACCAATGGAAAGATGGGATTCTCGGTGAGAGCGTCATCATATGGATTTTGATCCATGGTACGTTGGAAGCGCACTTCTTGCTGATCAAAGCCAGCGAGAAAAATGCTCATCCGTTGGCTGAGGTTAAACACAAAGTCCCATTCGGGAAGAAAAGACTCAATCTGATAGACATCTGAATTGACCATATCTAAGAGCGCCATTTCGGCATCCCAATTTTTGGCAACGGCCCGACGAGCAGTTTCAAATGAATCTTCTGCAGATTCTTTGGAAGCGATGGCCCAAGTGCGGGTTTTGCTCTCTTTGGGCGCTAAGAATATGTCACTAGTGAACGCGGGCTTGGGGGTGGAAGTGAAATCAGGACCGCCAGTGATAAACATCACCGGGACCAACCCTTTGGTGGTCCCTTGCAAGACATTGACAATATTCTTGCGTTCGGGCTTCATCGGGGTGCCAGCATCTGGCACGAGCACACAGGCCCAATCCATGCCAATTGCACGTTCTTCTTGCATAGAGTTGGTGAGGGTGATGCGGCAGGAAATCAGATCCACATCTTGCACCCAATATTCAAACACAGCTTCGATGCCTTCGAATGGTTGGACATTGAGTTGCAGATAATTAGGATAGTTTTTTTCAATGCGGACAGATGAATGATAGTCTCGCATCTGTTCGATAGTGGTGCCTTCTTCGCTAAAAATGGGAAAAATACGCATATAGCGGGCACGTAACCCAAAGGTGGTGCTGAGTTCTAAGGTGCCAGTTTCACTACTGCCAAAAGAGAGTTGCCAAACTTGATCGTCATGGGGCACGCCATTGATTGTTCGTGCGTCAGCAGCAAGGGGAATCCTTAGATAAGGGAATTGTTTTATGGAAACTGGCTTCATGCTTCTATTTTAAATGGCGGAGGGGCTTTGGTCAAACGTTCTCTTGTTTTCCCTTCCTTATTAATAGAAAACTTACACTTGAATGGTAGATTATAGATATCAAATGAAATAATTTTTTATAGTATAATGTTAAAAATTATTTTGAAGAGAGTGATCAACGAAAATGAATATTCGCTATGTGATTCCGCGCTTCATTCGGCATATCTTACCAGATGAAATCGCAAAAAAATTATTAGAACAACGCCTAATCATTAAACCGGGCATTGAAACTTCAGACCCAACTGCTGCTGTACAAAGCTATTTGGATGCATTGACAAAGAATGGCTTCTCGATCGAAGGAAAGCGTGTGTTGATTTTTGGTTATGGCGGACGCTATGACGTGGGATTGGGATTGGTAGAAAAAGGGGCCACGCAAGTGGTGTTATCCGATTTGTTCACTTCCCCCGACCCAAACCGTAACCGTGCATTGCTACAACATTACCCAATTTTGCTGACCGAAAAAAAAGGAATTGTCGTGCCAAAAGGGGATCAATTGGTGTTGGTGCAAGGCAATATCGAAGAAAAAGCAATCCAAGAAGCAATCGGTAAGGTAGATTTGGTGTTGACCAATTCCGTCTATGAACATTTAGTGAATGTTGACAATATCACCCGCGTTTTAGCAAAAATGCTTTTGCCGGGTGGTGCGCATTTTCATAAGATTGACCTACGCGACCATTATTTCAAATATCCATTTGAAATGCTGACCTTCAGCGAAAGCACTTGGCGACGTTGGTTGAACCCCTCTAGCAATCATAACCGTTTCCGCTACAACGACTATACGCAAATTTTTGAGCGTTATTTTGAAAATGTGGTGGTGGAAGTGACCGATTTTTTGCCAGAGGCATTTGCAAAAATAAAATCAAAAATCCAGCCAGAATTTCTCACTGGTGATAATGAGATAGATGCAATCGGACAAATTAGTGTGTTTGCATCCAATCCAAAACAATAAGAAAGGCAGACCTATGTCAAACCCAACTATTTTGACTGTCACAGAAGGTGCGATCAATCAGATCAGAGAATTGCAACATGGTGATGTGACGCTTGGCATTCGCATTGCTGTGGTCGGCGACCCCACCCCGATGGGCTATCGCACAGAATTAGGCTTTATGCAACGTACGATGCACGGCGCAGATGACGTAGTGCAAGATGTAGAAGATATTTGGTTCATTATGGACAAGACCAGTGCCGAAGCATTGCAAGGCGCAGTGATTGATTTTGATGAAACCAAGTTCCAAGGTGGATTCCACATTCAATATGCACCCGATAAATTAGTAGAAGTGCCCCCCTCCAAAATGTGGGGAGATGAACTTTCTACCCAAGTACAAAAAGTAATCGACAACCGCTTAAACCCCGGTTTGAAGAGCCACAATGGATTTGTGGAATTGTTAGAAGTACGCGGCGAAAAAGCCTATATTGAAATGGGCGGTGGTTGCAAAGGATGTGCAGGAGCATTCATGACTTTGAAACAAGGGATTGAAAAAGCAATTTTTGCTGAAGTGCCTGAAATCAAAGAAGTGTTAGACGTAACCGAACACGCAGACGGCACCAATCCGTATTATACGGAAGTGGGCGGTCAAGGCGTTTTCTAATCACAAAAAAGACAAATGCAAGGCTAGGGTAGTTCCATACCCTAGCTTTTTTGTTTAAGTAAAAAAAGGAAAAAAGAGAGAAGCGTTTGGGATGCTTGAGAGAAGTTGTTATAATTAAAAGAAAAAGGAGATATTTGCCCATGACAAGCCAACAAATTATAGAATGTATTGCCAATTTTTCAGAAGGCAGAGATGAAACGAAGATCCAAGCGATTGCTAGCGCGATTCAAAGCGCAGATGTGATGCTTTTAGATATTAAACCAGATGCAGACCATAACCGAACCGTGATTAGCTTTGCAGGTGCGCCTGCAAAAATTGAGGAAGCAGCCTTTTTAGGCATTCAAAAAGCAGCCGACTTAATCGACATGGATGTGCACACAGGCGAACACCCCCGCTTAGGCGCAACTGACGTAGTGCCGTTTGTCCCAATTCAAGGTGTGAGCATGGCAGACTGCATCGCCATGGCCAATCGTGTGGGGGAACGTGTGGGCAATGAATTGCAAATTCCAGTCTATCTCTATGAACAAGCCGCAAAAACACCCGAACGAGAAAATTTAGCAAAGGTGCGCAAAGGCCAATATGAAGCTTTGAAAGCAGACATGGGCAAAGACCCGAAATGGACGCCGGATTATGGACCCGCAAAAGTGGGCAAAGCAGGTGGAGTGGTGATTGGTGCGCGGGAAGCTTTGGTGGCTTATAACGTGTATTTGAATACGGACGATGTGGAAATTGCCAAATCAATCGGCAAAGCAGTGCGCCATTCTTCTGGTGGGTTACGGTTTGTGAAGGGGATGGGCATTTTGGTGGATGGCAAAGCACAAGTGTCAATGAACATCACCAATTTCAACAAAACCCCAGTCTATCGTGTGGTAGAAATGATTCGCCGAGAAGCACAACGGTATGGGGTGCAGATTCAATCGAGTGAATTGATCGGGCTAATCCCGCAAAAAGCAATGGTTGATGCCGCAGTATGGTATTTGCAATTAGATGATTTTGATGAACAACAAATTTTGGAACAAAAATTAGCCAGTGCAAGCAGCGCTGATAAGAACCTTTTGGTTGACCGTGGCTTTTTGGATGCCTTAGCTTCGAGCGCCCCTACCCCAGGTGGCGGTTCTGCCGCAGCCTATAATGCCGCGATGGCAGCTGCTTTGGTTGCGATGGTGGCCAATCTGACCATCGGACGCAAGAAATATGCAGAAGTGGAAAGCGAGATGGTGGAAGTGTTGAAACAAGCAGATACGATTCGCTTGAGCATGATGCAAGCAGTGGAAGCCGATGCGGCCGCCTATCAAAAAGTGATGGAAGCCTACAAACTGCCAAAAGAAAGTGATGCAGAGAAAACTGCACGTAATGAAGCCGTCCAAGCGGCGACCTTGGTGGCAGCACAAGTGCCCCTTTCAGTGGCACAGACGTGTGCGAGCTTGCTACCTTTGGCCTGTGAAGTGGCCGAAAAAGGCAATGCCAATGCCATCACCGATGCCGCTTCAGCCCTGACTTTTGCCAATGCGGCTATGACGGCAGCTTTATTAAATGTGGAAATCAATTTAAGCGGTTTGAAAGATGAAGCCTTTATCGCCATGGCCAAAGAAGAAAAAGATAAGCTACGTAAAGCCGCGGCTGAATATGCAGTGCAGATGGAAAAACTGTTACAAGAACGTGCTCAAATTTCGATGTAGTAAGACATTCATCAATCTTTAGCTATCAACAGCGTGTGATTTTCTCATACGCTGTTTTTCTAATTTTTACTTTTTTGAAGCCTGCTCCAAAATTAGGTATAATCAAAGAGTATTTTGAAAAAAGCGGGGAACCCACTCCCCCACCCATTCAAGGAGAGAGAATATGGCAATTAAATCAGATAAATGGATTCGCAAAATGGCGCAAGAACACAGCATGATTGAACCCTTTGTGGAAGGTCAAGTGAAACAAGGGGTCATCTCTTATGGCGTGTCGTCTTATGGATATGATATTCGCGTAGCAGATGAATTTAAGATCTTCACCAACGTCAATTCTGCCATCGTAGACCCGAAGAAGTTTGACCCGAAGTCAATGGTCGATTTCAAAGGGGATGTGTGCATCATTCCCCCCAACTCGTTTGCGTTAGCCCGTACCATTGAATATTTCCGTATTCCACGCAATGTGCTCACCATCTGTTTGGGCAAGAGCACTTATGCCCGTTGTGGAATCATCATCAACGTAACCCCCTTTGAACCAGAATGGGAAGGCTATGTGACCTTGGAAATTTCCAACACCACACCATTACCGGCGAAAATCTATGCGAATGAAGGCATCTCGCAAGTACTCTTCTTTGAATCCGATGAAGAATGCGAAGTTTCCTACGCCGATCGCAAAGGTAAATATATGCATCAACAAACCATCGTTTTGCCAAAACTCTAAGCTCCACCACCAATTAAAGGATTTTCTGTGAACTCTCTACAAACCCTGCTCAAATCTGCGTTGGAATGGATCGACAAAACCGATACAATCGCGCTCTCATACTATAAACACGATTTGGATGTGCAATTCAAAAACGATCGCAGTCCGGTGACCCAAGCCGACCGTGCCATCGAAGCTTTTTTGCGCGAAGAGATCGAAAAACGCTACCCTACCCATGAGATTGTGGGCGAAGAATTTGGTGAGAGCGCTCAACGCTCCAATTATCGCTGGATTATTGACCCAATCGATGGCACCAAATCATTCATGCGCGCCATCCCAACCTTTTCTACCTTGTTGGGATTGGAAATCGACGGCGAAGTGCAACTGGGTGTGGCAAGCTTCCCAGCCTTAGGTGAACGAATCTATGCCATCAAAGGTGGCGGGGCTTGGTGGGTGCAAGAAAAAGGCATGCCTCCCGTACAAGCACAAGTATCCAAGGTTACTTCGTTAAATGCGGGGATGGTGATGACCACCGACGTATCCAAAATGGCACCCTATGGCAAAGCAAAAGCTTGGCAAGCCATCCAAGAGACGGCCAAGTCTTGCTTGGGGTATGGCGATGCCTATGGCTATCTGCTAGTGGCCACCGGACGTGCGGAGCTGATGTTGGATGCGGCCATGAGCATTTGGGATTGCGGCCCCTTGCCCGTGATTTTATCCGAAGCAGGTGGCTATTTTGGAGATTGGTATGGCAAACGCACCATCTATGCGGAAGAAGCCATTGCCACAACCGAGAATTTGCTAGAGGAAGTGTTGAATTTAACTCGTTTAGATCTTAAAGATTAATTCCTCTCAAACCAAGAATTAACAAAAAAGAAGGTTCCTATTCGGGACCTTCTTTTCTTTTTATTAGATTAATTTAGACAGTGAGATGATCACTCAGCTTCGCAATCATTTTCTCACTCACACCAGCCACATTGGCCAAATCTGCCAAGGTTGCAAAGTCACCATGTTCTTCACGATAAGCGATAATTGCGTCCGCTTTGCTCTCTCCAATCAAGGGCAAGTCAACAAGGGCTTGTTTGTCCGCTGTGTTGAGATTCGTGAGGGCGGCAGGCACCTTGGGGGCGCTGGCAGGTTTATCTGCTTTCGCCGTAGGTGTGGCGGATTTCTCTTTTGGTTCCACCGGTGCTTGGGTGATGGGATCCTTCTTTTTGACAGGATGAATCTTAACCGAGTTAGGTGTCACAATCGGATAAACCGGAGTGCGCTTTTTATGGAGAGGAATCTCCTCTAATTTGTGCAACTTAAAGGGATTTTTTCTACGCTCCTCAAATTTGACATCAAATTCTTTTCTCGGGGTCGAGATCAGATAGATCAAAATCGCAAGCACTGCCCCCACCAAAGCACCCACGACTGCGATAACTGTTTTCCATGCTTTATTTTTCATTTTTTTTACCTTCCAAGTTTTTTACAAAACATTGTTCTTTACTTTAATAATTTCACTGATGATCGAAAGAGC
The DNA here is from genome assembly GCA_963676155.2 of Anaerolineales bacterium. GTDB lineage: Bacteria > Chloroflexota > Anaerolineae > Anaerolineales > UBA11579. Next base: position 11,280 of record CAXXOS010000003.1, on the reverse strand, counting down.
AATCTGCTCAGGGGTTTGGCTGCCAAGGTCGAGCCCCACGGGGCCATGCAAACGCGCATATTCAAACGCGGTGATGCCTCGCTCCAACATTCGTTCTCGGCGTGCGGTTTGAGTCTTCTTGGATCCAAGCGCACCGAGATAAAAGGCAGGGGAACGCAACCCCACTTCAATGCCAGGGTCATCGATTTTGGGATCGTGCGTGAGGAAAACAATCGCAGTTGAAGAATCGATATCCAACTCAGCAAACGCTTCATCGGGCCATTGCTGCAACACTTGATCGGCTTCAGCAAAACGATCACCTTCTAAGAATTGTTTGCGCGGGTCAATCACAATTGCTTCAAAACCCACCAGATGGGCAAATTTGACCAAACTTTGGGAAATATGCACACCCCCCACAATCAACAATCGATCGGCAAAGTGCATTGGTTCCAAATAATAGAGCATTTCATCATTATCAATGAAGACTTCAATTTGAAGGGGAGAATTGCCAATCAGCCCAAAGGCAAACGCTTGTTTGTCATCCACAATGGATTGATAGACCACTTCCTTACTTTCCACATCCACCAAGAGGACTTTGCCAAAGTTCTTGCTAGCTTGTTCTAAGGAAATACTAGTGAGCACAGGGCGTTTGGCTTTGAAACTTTCTTTCCAAGCTTGGAACCAAGCTTCATTCAAAGGTTGCAAGAGGATATCGACTTTGCCACCACAAGCCAAGCCAACTTCGCCGGCCACTTCATCAGCAATGCCATAATGCAATAATTTTGCTTTTTTCGTGGCAAGCACCGCTTCACTTTCTGTGATCACGGCAGTCTCAACACAGCCACCACTGACCGAGCCAATCATCTCTCCTTGGTCACTAATCGCCATTTTGCCGCCTACCCCAACAGGAGACGAGCCCCAAGTGCGTAAAACTGTGGCAAGGGCAACTTGTTTGCCTTCTGCAAACCATTTTTCAATCTGTGGATAAAGTTCGTTCATAGTTTAATTATACAATAAAACAATTTTGAACAAAAATGCCAAGCCTTGTTTTTTCAATAACGTTTTATTAGAAATTATTTTTTTCGGAAAATTCAACACTTTTTTATAAAAAAAGGAGCTTGTTGCCAAGCTCCTCAATTTGTTTAGAAATTTTCTGAAAATACGTAGGTTTCAAGCACCTCATCCGTATCAGCACTAATAAAATCAATCGTAAAATCAATTTGATCGTAAGGAGTGCCTGAATAGAATTGGTAAGTGATATTGAACATATAAATCATCAAAGGGGCCAAATCATGATTGGTTTGGTTTTCAAGGAATTTGACAGGGTCGACAACCATTTTGATTTCGGTGAAATCATCATTATAGGTAATGTCTTTGATATAGTCATATTTTTCTACGATCTCTGCAAAAGAATTTACATTGACCTCGGCTACATCCTTAATAAACTTATCATATTGACGTTGTTTCATTTGCAAAGAAAAAGAACCATCTGCGTTATCAATTAAGGTATAACGCGCTTTGGAATGTTTTTCAATTGATTCAATTAAGTCAGTTTTGTCATATTCTAAATCTGCCGGGATATCGATGGTAACCACTGGTTGTTGGCTGCATGCTGTCAGAAGTAAAGTTAAGACAAAAAGAACAAGTGCGAGTTTTTTCATTTTTGTTATCTCCATTATTGTTTCGCTTATTTTATCATACTCAGCCCTTAATCGTTTCGTAATTGCAAGATTCTCACTGAATTTTGAAGTAGCCAGATTTGCGCTTGACTATGGATGGAGGCGTGGAAGCTGGAATCAAGAAGGTCCACTGCTTGGCCTGAAAAATGAAGCGTTGGTAGGGTGAGAGTGTGGGCTTGGTCACTAGCATTGAAGAGCACCAAAATGCGTTGCTCGGCATTCTCCCGCAAATAAGCAAATTGTTCTGCAGCAACCAAGATTTTTTGATACGTCCCCTGTTGCAATACAGAATTTGTTTTGCGAATTCGGGAGAGATGTTGGATGAAGGCAAGCAAGGAGTGATCCCACAACTCTTGGCCTTGGCTGGGGTCAAAAAAAGGTCGCAAAGCTTTATCCGAAAAATCATCACGTGCACCGGTCATGCCAATCTCACTGCCATAATATAAGGAAGGGAAGCCAGGGATGGTGAAGAGCATCGCGTATGCTAGTGGCAAATGAGCAGGCGTGCGCAATTGGCTGGCAACGCGGTTCACATCATGATTGTCGAGGAAGTTGTACATGGGGAGATTTTGATAGGCACCTGCTTCTCCAAATTGCTGATCAAGGGTATAGTCAATTTCAAAATAATTGCGATCATTCAAGCTCGACCACAACCCTTTATAAGCGACATAGTTGGTGGTGGTGTCAAACATTTCGGCATTGGCCCAATTACGATAGTCTCCATGAATGATTTCTCCGAGAAAGAAAAAATCGGGATAATCGCGCAAAATCTCACTTCGCAAAAAACGCCAAAAATCTTTCTCCACACAGTCGGCAGCATCCAAACGTAGGCCATCTATACCAAATTCTTGGATCCAAAAATGAACAGCATCTACAAGGTGTTGACGAAGCGCTGGGTTAAATGTGTTGAGCTTGACCAATGAATAGTGCCCTTCCCATGGCTGATAGTTAAAAGGATCGTTAAGCAGACTGCGTTGTGAAAAATCAATTCCGTCAAACCAATCTCGATAAGCAGAGTTTGCTCCGTTTTGGATGAGATCTTGAAACGCCCAAAAGCCACGCCCAACATGGTTGAACACACCATCCAAAATCAGGCGTATCCCCCGAGCATGCAATTGTTGTGAAAGACGCTGGAGGGTGTCGTTGCTGCCAAGGCGGGCATCCACTTGATAATAATCGCGCGTGTCATAGCCATGGCTATCAGATTCAAACACTGGACCCAAATAAACCATGGTAACCCCAAGCGATTGAAGATGATCGAGATAGTGGTCAAGCACCAATAAGCGTTCTTCGGGATAGGCTTGTTGATTGCGGTCCAGCGGTGCCCCACAGGCGCCAAGAGGATAAATATGATAGAGTAAGCCGGATTCTAAGATTTGTTTTTGATTCATTTGATTTCCTTTTCCGTTTTGTGCAAAACCCGTTTCTATACCGATTGGTATAGATGATTGGGTAAAAAAATTTGTTTATGAATAAATACCATATTGAAATTGTTGAATGGAGCGTGCAATCAGGTCTTCATTGAGCTCAATTTGATGATGAAAACTAAAATAAATATAGGTATTGAGCATTCCAATAAAAGTGAGTGCATAGGCATTCTGTCGCCCTGTCATATTGCCATGGTCTTGAGCAGCTTTGCGGAACATCTCTTGTAGAATCTCAAATTGACGTTCTGCATATGGTTGGGTAGCGGCATAGGATTCACTTTGTTGGGGAGCGTGAGTGATGCTGAGGAATAAGGTGAAGAGAGTTTGATTACGTTGGGCAAAATCAAAACTCACCCGCATGATCTTTTGTAATGAATACGGTAAGTCATGTTGATAGTCCGCAGCTTGGGCCAGCAAAATTAAATAAGGTTGGAAGCGCTCTGAGAAGATTGCATCTAACACTCCACGTTTATTGCCAAAATAATGATAGAGTGTGGGCTTGGTGATTGTCGCGCAATCCACTAGCTCTTGCACGCCCACTGCATCAAAACCTTTTTGAGCAAACAATGCCACAGCACAATTCAACACTTTTGAACGATTATCCATGGGGTTAGTATACCGATTGGTATATCGCATGTCAAGAGGTTTCCAAAAAACAAAAAGCTATGCTATACTAGTTTTATTCGGATAAAAGAGGTGGTAAATCCATGGCAACATGCAAATTCTGCAACGCAACCCTCCCCGCTCAAAAGACAATTTGCCCAGAATGTGGCAAAGAGCAAACCATTCTTGTAATAGAAGACGCCTATCAATTGGAATTGGAAGCCAAACGGAAACAGATCCAAGAAGAATATCGCAGAAACTCAATTTTGCGTTATTTTTCATTTTTCTTTTTAGTCTTAGGTTTGGTGTGGATTTTCCGCATAGAAGACAAGATTTGGATTGGCGCGTTGGGTTTGATTATCGGATTGGTCTTGAACCGCCTTGCATCCCAAGGGCTCTCACATGCCAAACAAAAACAAAAAGCAATTGAGAGGATATTGCTACGAAAGAAAGATTAATCTAGTGATAGCAACGATATGCTATCAAGTACAACCAACTCTGTAAAATACAGAAACCAAATAAAATGTGCTCAATCGAGCGCTTTTTTTAAATTTCTATTAATTTTATTCTTAACTTCACTTATTGACAATATGCTCGAAAACATGCTATTATATGCATATTACCCGATATTCTGCATAATCGGGATATAGAAAAAGAATGAATGAATCTTAAAAAGGGTTTTGTTGCAGAAAGGTAGTAAAAAATGAATAATCTTACGTTTGATGAACTAGTTGCTCGGGAATATCGTCAAGAGCGCATGGCCGAAGCGGAAAAATATCGCAAGCAAATTCGCCCCATCACCCAATCTTTCAAAACACAATTCTGCAGAAGAATGGCTACAATAGGCATGAGATTGGAAAATATGGGTGCAAAAATGCAACAATATTTTCAACGCGCAGAAAGCAAGGCCGTCGCTAGCACAAAATAGCCCCCTTCTAGGAGAGATATATGACTCCCCCCATTGAGAACTTTATTGATACACTGCCAAATTCACATATCCGTGTGGGGCTCGCTCCTGTTCAAAGTGCAATTCACTGCTTATTGTTGTTTGCCGAATCAGATAGCACCTCTGGGCTGAGCACTTGGGTGATGGAAACAACCCAGAAAATGAGTGAGCAAGAAAAAAGCAAGAATCACAAGATCATTTTTGGGTTCTATAATGCCATTGTGCCGGATAAGAATTGGGAAAGTTTCCCTGCCTATTTGGCTCACTTAGAGGCATTGCCCCCCGTTGCATTACGAGACAAAATGGTTCTTTATTATTTTAAATATGCAAAAAGCAAGGGGGACAAAACAGAAAGAACGATTTCAGAAGTGATTGAAAGCGAAGAACACTATCTTCACTTTCTTAAATCCGCATTTGATGAATCAATCGTCAATGAGAGCTTAGAACGTTGGGCTTACCAATATGTAGTCGATCCACCTGCAATGAAAGCCTTAATCATTAATCATCTAACCCATATGTGGAACACGTACATCAAACCCTCTTGGGAAAAAGGACTCCCCACACTTCAAAAATCAGTGGATTCTTTCCAAGAGATTGACTTCAGCCAAATGGATAATATTGAAGCAGCGAAGTTAATCACTGGACGGCAAGCCTTCAATGACCACTTTGAAGAGCGAATCAAAAATGCCAAAGAATTACTTTTTTCACCTTCTTTGCACATCGGTCCATATTTAGGCAAATTTATGCTAGGTGAAACAGTGGGAATCTTTTTTGGCGCCCGCACACCGGAGAATGTAGTAAGCGACAGCCCTGAATTAAGTCAGATGGATCTTTATGTTCGTTTGAATGCCATGGCAGACGAGACCCGTTTGCGTATTTTGAAATTTATTGTAGAAAACGGAGAAGTTAGCTCCACGGATATCATCAATGCTTTAGACCTGAGCCAGTCGGCAGCATCGCGCCACCTATCTCAATTGACGGCAACAGGATTTTTGGAAGCACATCGTGTGAACAGCGCCAAATACTATTCTCTGCAAGACACTGGCATTTTGCAGACATTGGAAACGATGAAATCTTTTTTGAAATTATCGCAATAAAAATACTTTTCTTTATTGTTTCTTCGACAACAAAAAGGAGCTTTTCAAGCTCTTTTTTGTTTAAAACAACAAGTTTATTTGCTAATTTTTATCTTATATTCTTCTAATTACATTCTTATCCTAGCCTATTGACAAGTGGCCCACTCTCCTTATACTATATGATTGTAAACGGATATTTCTTATCCTGATTACAGCAAAGAAAGATTGAATAAACATAGTTGCAAAAATCTTGAAAGGAAAAATGAATGAATAATTTCTTGTTCGATGAAATCGCAATTCGCGACGAACAGCGCAGACGCATTGCAGAATCCGTAAAAAATTCTCGCACAGCGCAAGAACAAAAGCCCCCTTTGCGTGTTCAATATTATCAACATCTTGCCAAATTAGGTGAATGGATGCAAGATGCTGGCAGCCAAATGCATGAAAAATTTGGCACCATGGCCAATGATAAGAAGGAAGACAAATAAGGAAAACTAGTTCCATCGCCTCCTCCGTAAAAAGAGGAGGCTTTTTTATTTAAATTCCTGTCGAAATTTTTTGCAAAGCACTTGCAAAGTTATGCATATCTACGGTATAAAGTAGCTACGGAATAGGAGCTCAAATGTCTCGACCCAGCAAAATTGAAGATGCGCTCAAAGCAGCGCGACTCTATTATTATCAAAACATGACCACCACGGCGATTGCCAAAGAATTGAACGTATCCTCTTCAACTGTCTCTCGGCTAATCAGCTATGCCAGAGAAAGCGGTTTGGTGCAAATCCGCATTATGGACCCCACCGATGAACCCAATCGCTTAGCCAATGCCATCACCGATCACTTTGACATCCAAACCGTACATGTGGTGCCTGCCTCTGAGATTGCAGGAGAAAGTGAATGGTTGGCACGCGTAGCAGGCTATGCGGCTAATTACTTAAATCGATTGTTTGATTCCAACAAAGTGCTCGGAATTGCTTGGGGCACCACCCTCTCCGCCATCACTCACCAACTACGCCGCAAAAACACCTTCAACGCACATGTGGTGCAATTGAACGGAGCAGGGAACACCTTCTCCACTGGGATCGAATATGCCAGCCAAATCATCACCCGCTTTGCACACAATTTTCAGGCACGTGCGCATTTGTTCCCCGTACCCACGTTTTTTGACTACCCCGCCACCAAACAAGCGATGTGGAAAGAAGGTAGCATAAAACGAATTTTAGATTTGCAACACAAAGCAGATTACTTACTTTATAGCATCGGCACGGTCAACGCCGGCATCCCCAGCCATGTGTATAGCGGGGGCTATTTGAGCCAAACGGATTATCAAGAGCTGGAACAACATCAAATCGCAGGGGATATCGCCACGGTGTTCTTCCGCAAAGATGGCAGCTTTGACAGAATTCCGATTAATGAACGCGCGAGTGGTCCTAATTTAGAATTTTTCCGTCAAAAACATGGCATCTGTGTCGTGTCCGGGTTGGCAAAGGTAGATGGTTTATATGCGGCATTGCAAGGTGATTTGATGCGAGAATTAATTGTGGATGAACCCACTGCTAGGGCATTGGTGGAAAAATTATAATAAATAAACTTATGATAAAAAAATTTATAGCAATATTAATTATCATTCTAATATGTGCTGTCTCAATATATTTCAAAGTAACATCGCTAGGAAATATAAATCGGGGAAAATGTATTACTGATTTTGAAGACTTTCTAACTCTTCCAAATAGTATAGACAGAACTATAAAACCAGAATCACCATGGAAAAAAATCAATATACCTGAAGAATTTCAAGATAATTTTACAAATTTTAAACTACTCAATAACACTGCACAAGAATCTGAATTATGGCTTATTTCAAGTTCATGGTCTCAAAAAGCAAATATTATTGTATACAACCTTGACCAATCGACCTGGAAAATAATTGATACATTTGATTCAAATACAGGCATATGGATATCTGAAATCTACCAAACAAATGAAAATGACATTTATGGACTTAATACTTTTACTCCAAATTTCTCTAAAAACCTTGATCTGGAAGTTATAAAAACATACCCCACTTTTAGTAAATATAATCCCAATACTAATCGTTTTGAACCATTAGAAAACATATTAAACATACCAATCAATGAAAGAGGAAGTGAAAAAAATACTATTTTAATTAATCGTGACAAAGTAATTTATGATAAAAATGGATATTTCTGGATTTATGTTCAAAATCAGCATTCATTGTATAAATTTTCTCCATCAGATAACAATATTGTTTTTGTAAAACAATTTCCTGAAGAATTTAATGTCGCAAATTTAATAATAGATAGCTCTGGTACTCTATTATTTCAGAAAAAATACTTTTTAGATCCATTTGCCAATCCTCAACTAATAAAATTTAATCCAACAACACAACTCTTATCTTCTATAGAAATTGAAGAAAAGCTAGCAAGAAACGATATCTATATTTCAAACAATGGAAATCTTTGGTTTGGATCTCTTGGTTATTTGGATAAAGATCAAAATTGGCATTTTGAATACCCATTTATTATTGAAGAACGTTTCAAAGAAAAACAATTTGTATTAACTCAAACATACACCGATATAATTTTGGAAGATTCATCAGGAATCGTTTGGCATCGTGCAATCAATATTAACCATGAAATTTCTGGAATTGCTTGGCAAAATCCAAAAACAAATAAAGGTTGTCAAACCTTAATATCTTCAGGACCTTTGGTTGAAGACAAAGAAGGAAATATATGGTTACTTGATGGAGAAAACCTTTATAAATTGGAAAAAGAATTCATCAGAGGATTTAAAATTGAAGTAATTCTAATTTCAATAAGTTTCTTTTATTTTATTTATTTACTAATAAAAATAAAAGCTCACTTTCGTGAGCTTTTTACTTATTCTGTTTCAATTTAAGCATTGTAAGTGGTAGAGGTTACATCGCCACCTTCACCTGTCCAATCAGTGTGGAAAAATTGTCCACGCGGTTGGTCTGTGCGTTCGTAGGTGTGTGCTCCAAAATAGTCGCGTTGTGCTTGGAGCAAATTCGCCGGCAAGCGTTCACGACGATAGCCATCATAGAAGGCCAAAGCGCTCGACATCGCCGGCACAGGGATGCCTAATTCCACTGCTTTAGCCACCACTTTGCGCCAGGCTTGTTCAGCTTGGGTAACTTGGGCTTTGAAATAAGGAGCGAAGAGCAAATTCTCTAAGTTCGGGTCTGCGTCATAGGCTTCTTTGATCTTATCCAAAAATGCCGCACGAATAATACAGCCTTCTCGCCATAACATCGCAATCGTGCCATAGTCCAACTGCCAGCCATATTCTTGCACTGCTGATTTAAACAGCATATAGCCTTGCGTATAAGAAATAATCTTAGATGCGTAAAGTGCTTCCCGAATTGCGTCCAAGAATTCTTGTTTATCCCCCGCATAAGGCGCAATCTCACTGCCTAAAATGCCAGCGGCCACTACGCGTTCTTCTTTAAGCGCAGAGAGGAAACGTGCAAACACAGCTTCACCAATCAATGTCAACGGAGAGCCTGCATCCAATGCGGCAGTTGCCGTCCACTTGCCCGTCCCTTTTTGTCCAGCAGTGTCGAGGATCTTATCAAGCACATAATCTCCCGATTCATCTTGATATGCCAAGATATCGCTAGTAATCTCGATTAAATAAGAATCCAATTTCCCTTGATTCCATTCGGCAAAGGTCGCACTCATCTCCTGATTGCTCATCCCTAAACCGTGTTTCATCAAATCGTAGGCTTCGTTGATTAATTGCATATCGCCATATTCAATGCCATTATGCACCATTTTAACAAAATGTCCGGCACCTTCTGGCCCCAGCCATGCACAACATGCCGTTCCATCCGCTACTTTGGCAGAAGTGTCTTGCAAAATATTTTTAATATGAGGCCATGCTTCAGCAGCCCCACCAGGCATAATCGAAGGACCAAATCGAGCGCCTTCTTCTCCACCAGAGACACCTGCACCAACGAATAAAATCCCTTTTTCTTTTAATTCGTTCATCCGTCGGGTGGAATCAGGAAAGTGAGAATTGCCACCATCAATGATGATGTCGCCTTTTTCCAAATAAGGCACCAACTGGGCAATTGTGGCATCCACCGGCGCGCCGGCTTTGACCATCAACATCACTTTGCGGGGTTTTTCCAACAACCCCACCAATTCTTCAATGCTATGCGCGCCCAAAATGTCGCGCCCTTTGGCTTCATTGGCCAAAAAATGATCCACCTTTGAAGTCGTACGGTTGAACACAGCCACGGTGTAGCCTTTGTCGTTCATATTCAGAACGAGGTTTTGCCCCATCACTGCTAGTCCTATTAATCCAATATCTGCTTTCTTTGTCATCCGAACTCCTTAACTCAATCCAAGGATTGTATAATTTCTTCTATGATACTTGCCACAGGCTGGTCAATCGAGACCGACAAGGCATCTGCGGGCACCTCCAAGGTGGCAAACTGGCTTTCCAACATGCTTGCTTTCATATAATGATCATTACGTTCGCGCATACGATCTGCAATTAGTTGAAAATCGCCTACTAAATGAACAAATATCACATCAGGGTTATTCTTGCACAAAATCTCTCGATAAGAGGCTTTTAATGCAGAACAAGCCAACACAATCGAATTGCCTTGCTTAAATTGAGTGTGAATCAATTTTTGCAATTCTTCCAACCATGGAATGCGATCCGTATCCGTGAGGGGGGTGCCTTGTGCCATTTTCTGCACATTTTGTGGTGGATGAAAATCATCTCCATCAAAAAACTGCCATCCTAACTGGAGAGCCAGCCCACTCCCTACACTTGTTTTTCCGCTGCCGGAAACACCCATCACCACAATTGTTTTGTTCATCTTTGTCTCAATTAATAGTCTATGCCTTATGTACATCTCTTACATATCAGAAATTTATCAAAAAAGCACTGAATGCAGTGCTTTTCTTGTTTGAGTAAAATGATAAAAATAATGACTTATTGTGCCAATGATTTATTAAAATCTCGCTTAGGAAGCTCAATCAATTGGCTTTTGGCTTGGCGTTCTTGCACAATTTGATCATGCATTTTGCGGCGATCTTCAAAAGTGTCGGTTGGTTTGTATTCTGTATGGCTGATTTTTCGCATTAATGGATTGTTCATCATGTCTTCCTTCTTTCTGAGTTTGTCTGCAAAAGCGACATGTTTATTATAGTTTTTTTTCATTTTTTTACGTCTTTTTTTAAGACGCAAACCCTTTACATTGAAATATTTTAAGACTTCTCATAAATCGTGTAAGAACAAGCAACAGGATGGGTCTATAAGGTGAAAGAAAAAAAATATATTTGGAGGTATCAAATGAAAATTAAACAAAATATGGGATCCTTAGACCGAATTCTCCGCCTCATTGCAGTGCTCGTGATTGCAGTGCTTTATTTCACGAATGTGATTAGTGGCACACTTGCTGTGGTGTTGGGAATTTTGGCTGTCGTCTTTTTCCTCACAAGCCTTGTCGCAGTGTGTCCGCTCTATCTTCCATTCAAGATCAACACTCGTAAAAAAGAATAAGAAAAAACCAAAAA
>CAXXOS010000002.1:0-812915 GCA_963676155.2 Anaerolineales bacterium | reverse complement strand
CTGATTTTAAATATTGGAGATGAAATTTATTGGCAGAACTTTATTGAAGGTGCCTATGAAGCTGCGCGTTTGAATAATATTGCGATTGAATTAAATAAAGTATCAGGGTTTGATAGCGTGGGGATAATGGTTGAGTTTATCAATATCGCTAATATTTCTCAACTTGATGGCATTATTGTCAATGGAGAAACAGAAGATGCTTATAAACAAGCGCTAATAGAGATCACTGAAAATGATATTCAGGTTGTTTTAACGGGAACAGAAACTTTTAAGGGGGGACCATTAATTTATGTGGGGACGAATTTCTATGAATTTGGTGTGCAAGCAGCCAAATTAATTCGGCAAACTTCTGAAGATATGGCTCCAATTAATTTAGCGGTGATTGTTTCTAGTGAACAAGATGACCTTAACGATACATCTTTTGTAAAACAAAGCGATATGATGCTAAGTGGCATTCAAAGTTATATCGAGCAAGAAGTGCCGATTAATTTATTAGGTGTGTTGGAAAGAAGTAATGATCTTTTGGGTGCAGAAGACCTAACGAGAGAGATTTTGAATGAGTATGGCGATGAAATTGACGTGATTTTTTGTACAAATGCAAAAGATACCAATGCAGCAGCACGAGTGATTGTTGAGAGAAATTTGGTTGGTGATGTTCTGATTGTGGGGACAGATATTACCGATGAAATTGTAAATTATATTAATAAAGGTGTGATTTTTGGCGTTGTAGATCGAAATGGGTATGCTGCTGGATATGAAAGTGTGATTGTTTTAAAAAATAGCTTAAATGATGTTTTTCAAGAAAACTATGTTGATGTGGATATTGATATTTATACATCTGTAAATATTATGAATTATGAAAAAACACAAAAATGAGATTTAAAAAGATTAAATTAATTCAAAATTTTATGATATCGAGCATTCGCACAAAAATGATTGCTCTGTTTTTAATTTCAGCTTTATTAACGAGTTTGACTTCTCTTTTTGTGTTGGGAACGTTGAGTGAGTTGGTTGAAAGAACAGATGAAATGTTTTCTGCAAATGTTGAGCTGAATCGATTTTTAGAAAATTTGGATTTATTAGATGTTTATTTAACAAATTATTTGGTGACAGATGATTCTGATAGTGTTTTAAATTATCATATTCAAAAAGATTTGTTTCGTGAACAAGCAGAAAAAATGTTTGAAGAAGCACAGGATATTTATAGTGAAAATGATTTGATTTATAAAGATATCCTTTTTATGGTTGAATCCTATTTGAATGAAACAGACACAGCAGCTGAAGCGAGAAGATTAAATGATGCGGATGAATATATTGCGCGGTATGCTGAAGCAGATAAGATTGCAAGTTATATTCGCGCTTATGTTGATCGCTTAAATTTAAGTATTTTAAACGCAAATACTAGTCAATATTTAGGGATGTCTGAAGGCTTAGAACATTTGCTGGTGGCAAATCTGGTCTTAATTTTAACGGTTATTTGTTTGAATATCGTGGTGATTTTTTATATGACCTATAATATGACAAAACCAATTATTAAATTAGCCAATTCTGCAAAAGAGCTTTCCAAAGGAAATTTTGAATCAGAAGATGTTTTGGTTGACTCAGAAGATGAAATTAAGATATTAGCGAGCTCGTTTAATGATATGAAACATAGTATCAAAGCCTATATTGATAAACTTCATGATAAGGCGGATACGGAATCAAAATTATTAGAGCAACAAATTGAAAATCTCAAAATTCAGTCACTTTTGGATGAAGCAGAATTAAAGGCACTTCAAGCACAAATTAATCCTCATTTTCTCTTTAACACTTTGAATGCTGGTGTTCAGCTTTCTATGATGGAAGACGCTGAAAAAACTTCTGAATTCTTAGAAAATCTATCTAAGATTTTTCGTTACAATGTCAATAATTTAAATCGAGTTGTGCAATTAAGAGATGAAGTTGAGATGGTTAAAGCCTATGCTCATTTGTTTTCTGTTCGTTTTGGAGAAAGAATCCAATTTCTGTATACTATTGATGAGTCTGTATTGGATATTACAGTTCCGCCATTGATTATTCAACCATTCATAGAAAATGCAACGATTCATGGGGTTGGTAATTTGGAACAGGGTGGAACTATTACGTTGAGCATCAATCGAGATTTTCAAAATGTGTATATCATTATTGAAGATGATGGTGTTGGCATAGATGAACATTTAGTCAGAAAAATTTCGAATGAAGAAAAGCTTTTTGATAAAACAGGACATACTACTGGGATTGGGATTAGTAATGTGATTCAACGATTAAAATTGTTTTTTGATACGGAAGATATTATTGAAATTGAAAGTAAGAAAAATGTTGGTGCGAAATTTACTTTAATTATTCCAAACGATGAAGATTTTCAAAGTGCAATTCTTAAACAAGGAATTAAATGATGTATAAATTAATGGTTGTTGATGATGAACAAATTGCAATTGATTCAATTGAATATTTGATTGAAAATGAATATTCTGAAATAAAAATATGTAGTACTGCTAAATCAGGCAGAGAAGCAATTGAAAAAGTACGAGTTGAACGTCCAGATATCATCCTGATGGATATTCGTATGCCGGGGATTAATGGTTTGGAAACCATTCAGCAAATTCGAAAAATCCATAATAATGTCAAATTTATTATTATTTCAGCGTATGAATACTTTGAATTTGCAAAACAAGCCGTGGAATTGGGTGTTGAAGACTATCTCACAAAGCCGGTGAATAAAACAAAACTTTTTGAAACACTTGAAAAAATAATTACTCAAATTGAGCAAGAAATGAAGGTGTATAACGAAAATCTTGCTACAAAAGAAAAGCTTGAAGAGATTTTGCCTGTTGCTGAACATAGTTTTATTTATTCAATTTTATATTCTCAAGGGCAAAAGATAAATTTAGACCAATATAAGAGCCTTTTTGATATTGATTCAGATCGAGGCTCTATTTTTATTTTGAAGTTTAACTCCAAGGCAAAATTTCAATTGAATGACGATGTTGTTTTGAAAGATGTGGTCAATTATTTCAAAAATCGATTGAAATATAAAATGAAAAGCATTGTTGGCCCGTTGATGTATGATCGCTTAGTTGTTTATATATCCGAAAATACACAAGGGATATATGAACAAAGGGTCGAAAAAATATCCTTATTAGAATGTTTAATTGATGAAATGTCCGAAAAATATGCAATTCAGTGCCAGGTTGGGATTGGTAGCTCCCATAAAGATGACACAATTTTACAATCATATCAAGAAGCTTTGCGTGCTTTGAATTATTCTGAAAATGAAAAAGTGGTTCATATTGATGATATTGCAATTAATATCAATAAAAATGCTTTTGTGATTTTGCCACTTGAACAAGATTTGATTAATGCTATCGAGCGAGGGGATACGAAAGCTTGTGTAAATATTCTTTCAGAGATTTTTAATCGAAATCCTGAGTTTTTTGAAAAGAATAGTTTGCGGAATAAATTAATTGAAATCATGGTTGTGGCGCATCGGCTGGTGAGCGATATTATTGAGCATGAAGAGACAAATATTGAATATGGGGATTATTTAAATCATATTTTAAATTGTGATTCAAAAGAGAAGTTTAGAAGAATGTATATTGACAAAATTTCTTCTATTGCTAAGCTTATCAATGAAACACAAAAGAAATCAATTTCGAACTTGGTTTCAAAAGCTAATGAGATTATTGAAAAAAGATTTTCAGAAGATCTCACATTGGACGATATCTCAAAAGAGTTGTCGATCAGTCCGCAATATTTTAGTAAATTGTATAAAGATGAAATGGGATTTAATTTCAAAGAACAATTAACAAAGATCAGAATAGAATATGCAAAGAAATTGATCAAAGGACAACAATATACAATCAAAGATATCTGTTATATGTCTGGTTACAATGATCCAAATTATTTCAGTCGAATTTTTAAGAAATATCAAGGAACCACACCATCGGCATATGCCAAGCAATTTCAATAAGGGTTGATTTTTAGGAGAATTGCGTAATGAAGAAACTATTAATTACATTACTTTTGCTATTTTTATTGGTTGCATTGCTTATTTCATGCAATTCAAACGATGCTTATATCAATGACGATGATGTGATAAAAATTGGCTTTATCCCTGAAACTATGACAGTTGAAAGATGGCAAAGAGATCGAGATATTTTTGTGGCAAAAGTCAAAGAGCTGGGTGCTGAGGTTATTGTAAAAAATGCTTATGAGGACAGTGAAATTCAGAAACAAATAGGGATTGATATGATTGATCAGGGGGTGGATGTTTTGGTGATTGTTGTTTATGATAAAAATAGTTTGAGTGATCTGGTGGCATATGCGCATAGCAAAAATGTGAAAGTGATTGCCTATGATCGTTTGATTAAAAATGCAAACGTAGATTTGTATATTACATTTGATAATTTTAGGGTGGGGGAATTAATTGGAGAAGCTATTGTGGAACAAGTTCCTTATGGAAATTATTTAATCTTAAATGGTTCTCAGACCGATAATAATGCCTTTATGTTCAGAGATGGTTATATGAGTGTTGTGCAACCTAAAATTGATAACGGTGATATTAAAGTAGTGGGGGAGACTTGGATAAGCGCATGGAGAGATGAAATTTCTTATGCTTTTGTAAGTGGGATGCTGTCTGAGGGGCTTGAATTTGATGGTATTATCGCTGCCAATGACCGTGTGGCTGAAGGTGCGGTGAATGCTTTAAGTGAAAATCGTTTGGCTGGTGATATTGTGGTCACTGGTCAGGATGCAGAGTTGGCTGGTTGTCAGCGGATTGTTGAAGGCACTCAGTATATGACTGTTTATAAATCGATTCAAACTCTTGCAGAAGGGGCTGCTGAGATGGCTGTTAAAATGGCAATGGGAGAAGATATCCCCGTGGAAGAAACTATTTTTGATGGTACCTATAATGTGAATTATATAAAATATGAACCTATTTCTGTTACAAAAGAAAATATTAATCAAGTTGTAATTGAAGCAGGGTTTTATACATATGAACAAGTTTATATAAATATTCCAAAAGAAGAATGGCATAAATACGATTGATTTAAAAATAAAAAAGGATGAGAAACTCTCATCCTTTTTTTCTACTCAATCATTTAATTAATCAATCAAATCATCCGTTGCTTCACCGTGGTTTAGTCCATATGCTCCGGCTTTGACAACTTTTAAGGAAAGCAGTGCACATTTGAGACGTACTGGGCCAAGTTCAATTCCTAATAAATCTAAAACATCGTCTTTTGTCATCGCTTTCACTTCTTCTATCGATTTTCCAATAATATCTTCCATCAGAAGATCGGCCGATGCTTGTGAGATTGAACAGCCTCTTCCGCTAAAAACAGCTTGAGAGACAATGTTTTTGTCGTCTAATTTGATATCAACTTGAATATGATCTCCACATAGTGGATTGTCATCTTCATAGGAGATGTCATGGTCATGAATTTCTCCTCGATAATGAGGGTTTTTATAACGATCAATAATAATTTCTCTTGATAGATTGTCCATATTTTTATCCATAAATCCTTAATACTTTTTCCAAGCCGATTGCAAGTTGGTCAATTTCTTCTTTGGTGTTATAGATGTAAAAACTTGCGCGAGTTGTGGCTGAAATATCATATTTTAAATGCAATGGCATTGCACAATGATGTCCTGCTCGAACGGCAATGCCCATTTGATCTAAAGTTTCAGCAATATCATGAGGATGAATATCGGCTAAGGTAAATGAGAGGACGCCGCCTTTGTTTTCTGGTTTGGGGCCGAATATAGAAAGCGCGGGGATTTGTGATAGGGTTTGGTATCCATATTCAGTGAGTTCTTTTTCATGTGCAAAAACTGCATCCATAGATCGTTCAGATAGATAGTCAATTGCAATTCCGAAGCCAATCGCTTCTGCAATTGAGGGAGTGCCTGCTTCAAATTTATGCGGCAATGAATTGCTAGTAAAACCCTCAAAGGTAACTCTTTTAATCATATCTCCGCCACCTAAAAAGGGGGGCATTTTTTCAAGTAAGTTTTCTTTTCCGTATAAAACACCTATGCCCGTTGGGCCTAACATTTTGTGCCCTGAGAATGCATAGAAATCAGCATCAAGATCTTTTAGATTAATTGCAAAATGGGGTGCGGATTGTGCGCCATCGACTATGGTGATGGCATTGGCTTGGTGGGCAAGTTGAATGATTTCTTTTGCGGGATTGATGGTGCCAAGCACATTCGACATATGCGTAAAACTCACTATTTTTGGATTGAGTTTTAAATAGTCTCGATAGACTTCCATATCCAGCAAATATTCTTCGTTGACAGGAATATAGCGTATTTGGATGTTTTTTTCAGATGCAAGAATTTGCCAAGGTACTATATTGGCATGGTGTTCCATTTCAGTTAATAATACTAGGTCGCCATCTTGTAAATTGTGTCGTGCCCAAGAATATACAAGCAAATTGATGGATTCAGTTGTATTACGGGTGAAGATAATTTCACTCGTTTTTACATTTCCAACAAAATCTGCAATTTTTTTTCGTGCGTTTTCATATTCAAATGTGGCTTCTTCTGCAAGTTTGTGGATGCCACGATGAATGTTCGCATTATATGTTGAATAATACTTGCTGATTGAATCAATAACTGTTTGTGGTTTTTGACTTGTTGCAGCTGAATCTAAATAAATCAAAGGGGTGTCTGCATGGACACTTCTTTGAAGAATTGGAAAATCTGCACGAATATTTTTTGTATTGAATACTGAATTCATAAAAAAATCTTTATAAGAACTATTCTCGTTTTTTTCTTCTAATCTCGCGAGCTTTTCTTAGATTTGATGAATTTTTGGGGCACCATAATACATGATCAGGCACCATCCATCCATCGGTTAAATATACATTTTCATTAAATTGAACAGCTACGATCTTTGGATCAATCTGAACAACTACACCTCTAAGCCAATCACGGACACGATCCCCTTTCGTGTTATCATGGTCGCAAAAAACCTCAACCAAATCGCCAACACGCAATTCTTCACCAGCGAATGTATCATCTTTGAAATATAAGTTTGACAACTTTTTGTTCTCCTTAGTATGCAAGAATAGTAAATACTATTGTAACTTGTTTTCTATGCACAATGCAAATTCTTCTCTGATTTCTTCGTTGTCAATATGATCTGTTACTACATGAAAATAGCCTTCAATGAGTGTTTTTTCAGCAGTTTCTTTATCAATCCCTCTTGAGAGCAAATAGAAGATTTCTCTTTCGAGGAGGTTTAACATGGAAGAACCATGTGAACAAGAGACATCATTGGCTTGAATTTCTAACCCAGGAATGGCGTCAATGTGTGCATTTTCGCTGAGAATTAGGTTTTGATTGTTTTGATAAGCATCTGTTTGTTGCGCAATTGGATCTACATAAATCATGCCTTGCCAAACAGAACGTCCATTATCTTTCGCAGCAATCTTGAAGTCAAGATCACTAAATGTGTGTGGGGCAAGGTGATTTTGTTGGGTATCGTAGTCTAGCAATTGATCTTGATCTACAAATATTGCGCCATAAAGCCTTGCTTCTGCACCTTTGTCATGCAATTCAACTGTAGAAAAGTTTTTGGTGAGCAAGGAACCGAAACCACCATGAATCCATTTTAGATTGCTGTTTTGGTTCACAATCGCTTTTTCTGTCATCATATTCCAGGTGCGTTTGCCAAATTCTTGTTTTTCAATTAATGTGAAGTTTGTGTTTTTGCCAAGAAAAACTTCTGTGACACCTGTATATGCAATATTTTTGTTTTGAGATGAGGTGTAGGATATGTACAATTCGCCAGTCGCATTGTCATCTGCATAGACCAATATATGTGCTGATCCTAAAGTGTTTTCTTCCGTTAATTCAATTTTGATGTGAGGCGTGCTGCTTGCAATTTTATTTTTTGGAAGATAAACAAAGAGGGTGTTTTGTGTGGTTGCTAAGGAAAATTCGCCAAAAAATCCATCTTCTTTAGTAACAATTTTTCCAAATATATTTGATACTTGTTCTGGATATTGTTGCATTGCATCAGAGATTGGTAAAACCTTAAATGCTTCCTCATCCATATCCAACTCAAAGCTAATCCCTTCTTGATTGGGTGTGAAATCTTCAAGATTGAATTTTTTGATGTTTGTTCTGCGCCAAGGTTCATCTGTTTGTTTTGGCTTTCCAATTAGTAAAGTGTTATCGGCTGCTTTTTGTTTAATTTCATTGATGGAATCTGCTAATGATGACTCCAACTCTATTTTTTGTATTGCATGATTTTTGAAAATTGTATTCATAGGTTGCGTTACCCGACTGAGCCCTCCATTTGAAGTTGAATGAGGCGATTCATTTCGATCGCGTATTCCATTGGAAGCTCTTTGACTAAAGGTTCAATAAAACCAGACACAATCATACCGATTGCTTCATCTTCTGAAAGGCCTCTGCTTTTAAGATAAAAGAGTTGTTCGTCGCTCACCTTTGATACAGAAGCTTCGTGGCCAATATGTACCTTTTTGTTGTCCACTTCCATATAGGGATAGGTATCGGAACGGGAATTTTCATCTAAGAGCAGTGCATCACAAACGATATTTGATTTTGAGTTTGTGGCCTTTTTATTGATTTTAACCAAACCACGATAAGCGGCACGACCTGTGCCCTTACTGATTGATTTAGAAGTGATTTTGCTACTTGTGTTAGGGGCGATGTGGAACATCTTGCCACCAGCGTCTTGATATTGATTGTCTCCAGCAAAGGCCATGGAAAGGATCTCTCCGTGTGCACCGTTGCCAGCCAGAATGCAAGAGGGGTATTTCATTGTTACTTTCGAACCCATATTCGAATCTACCCATTCCATCGTGCCATTCTCATGTACATAAGCGCGTTGAGTAACGAGGTTATACATATTCGTGGACCAGTTTTGAATGGTAGTGTAGCGGAAACGAGCGTTCTTTTCGACCACGATTTCGATTACACCACTATGAAATGAATCTGTTGTGAATTGAGGCGCTGTACAGCCTTCTACATAGTGTGCTTCAGCCCCTTCACCTACGATAATCAATGTGCGTTCAAATTGGCCTGCAGAGGCCTCGTTCATGCGGAAATAGGCTTGCATAGGAAGTTCTACTTTGACTCCGGGGGGAATATAAACAAATGATCCACCGGACCAAACTGCGCCATTCAATGCTGCAAATTTGTTGTCACTGTAGGGAATGATTGTGCCAAAATATTCTTTAAATAGTTCTTCGTGCTCTTTTAAACCACGTTCGATTGATTTAAAGATAATCCCTTGTTCTTCAAGATGTTTTTGTAAGGAGTGATACACCATTTCAGATTCATATTGTGCACCAACACCTGCTAAAAATTTTTGTTCCGCCTCAGGAATGCCGAGACGATCAAAAGTTGTTTTGATATTTTCGGGAACATCATCCCAGGTTAAACTTTCTTGATCAACAGGTTTGTTGTAATAATAAATTTCATCGAGATCCAGTTGGGTGAGGTCGGCTGCCCACATGGGCATGGGGCGCTCTTTAAAATGTTCATATGCTTTTAAGCGATATTCAAGCATCCATTCAGGTTCTTCTTTTTTTGCTGAGATTTGGCGAATGACTTCTTCGTCTAAACCTTTGCGTGTCTTGAAGACACTTATTGAATCGGTTTGAAAATCCCATCTGTTTTCGCCAACACCTTGGATCAGTTGTTCATCAGTTTTCTTATTCATCTTACCTTCCATTCGGGGCTAGTTCATATATTTATTGCGAAAACCTTCATATCCAATTTTTTCGAGTTCTTCAGATAATTCAAAACCACCTGAAACGCGAATTTTTCCATCAATGATAACGTGAACTTTGTCGGGTTTGATATACTCTAACATTCTTTGGTAGTGTGTGATTACGAGGATGCCAAGATCGTCACTGCGGAGATTGTTGACCCCATCTGCAACGATGCGTAATGCATCAATATCCAAGCCAGAGTCAGTTTCGTCTAAGATGGCAAATTGTGGATTGAGGACTGCCATTTGAAGCACTTCTGCTTTTTTCTTTTCACCGCCAGAGAATCCTTCATTAAGATATCGACCGGCAAATGCGTGATTCATGCCTAATTCAGTCATTTTTGCTTTGAGCATTTTTCTGAATTCAGGAATGGGCATGCCTTTGTCTTCTGGATCAATGGCTTTTCGTTTTGCATTGATTGCTAATCTTAAAAAGTTTGCAAGAGTGACACCGGGAACGGCGATTGGGTATTGAAATGCTAAGAAGAGACCTAAGCGAGCTCTTTCATCTGTTTCAAGCTCGAGAATGTTGATATCATTAAAAAGTATTTCACCTTCTGTGACTTCGTAATTTGGATGTCCCATAATTACGCTGGCGAGTGTGGATTTTCCACTACCATTTTGTCCCATTAAGGCGTGTACTTTGCCTTGTTCGATGGTTAGATCAAGACCTTTAAGAATCTTAACTTCGGGATCTTCTGCTAATTGAACATGTAAGTTTTTGATAACAAGATTTTTCATCTGTATTAAATTCCTTTGATTTAAATTCCTTTACTATATTTAGCCTATCAGTTTCGTATTATAGGGGGGAAAAGAGGCTTTGTCAATATTTTATATAAATATCTAAAATATTGACAATATGTGAGCGCCTTGTTATACTACCTTATCTAATTTTTTAATATTAGCTTAGTTTGTGGAGAGAGATGAGTAAGACAAGAGATTTAATTATTAGCACATTGGCAAAAAATCGATATTGTACGATTACCGAATTGGTTGGGGTAGCTCAAATTAGCCATATTTCTGTTCGACATCATATCCAGAAGCTTGAGGCTGAAGGATTGGTGAATTCAAAAGAAGAGAAACATGGTGTGGGGCGTCCTCGCCGATTATATTATTTAACAAAAAAGGGTGGGGAACAATTTCCATCAAGATATTTATCCTTAACTTCTCGTTTGCTGGAGCAATTAAAGGGGAGTATTCCAAAAGAAAAATTAGATGATCTTCTGAAGCAGATTGCACTTGATATGGCTAGTGCTATGAAAGAAGATGTTGACATTGAGCATTTAAGTATGAAGGATCGAATTAAATTGTTGGAAACATTGATGAAACAAGAAGGTTTCACAGTGGAAATTGTCGAACACGACGATATGATTGAAATTAAAGAATTAAGCTGTCCTTATTTTCAGGTAGGACAAGATCATCCTGAAGTTTGTATTTTAGATCGTACTTTGATTTCGAATATCTTGAATATGCCTGTGGAAAAGATTTCATGTATTTTGGATGGAGATCATTTGTGCACGTATGAAATTTCGATGGTTAAATTTAATGAATATCAAAAGGAAAAGAAGTCATGAGTCCGAAAAAAGCAGAAAATCCTGATTTTCAAGCAGTTTGGGAAATTGAAACTACACACTCTGATTTAGTTCCTAAGATTGATGCTGCTTTTGATTTTGTGAAGGATCCGGAACTTGGGATGAGTGTGATTGAGCTAGGTTTGATTCGTGATGTAAAAATTGATGATGAAAATAAGAAAGCTCATATTGACATGATTATGACGACTCCATTTTGTCCTTATGCACCAAAATTGTTGGAAGATACACGCAGTGCTTTGGAAGCAGTGCTTGGATATGCTACGACGATTGAAATGGGTGTTCAAGCTTGGGATAAAGATTATATGGAAGAAGGATCAGCAGATGAGTGGGGGCTTTGGTTCTAACTGAGATTATCTTAACTTTATATTGTAATTAAAAAAGTGTATACAAATATGTATACACTTTTTGTATATTATTTTTTAATTACAAAGGGCGCTATACTGTTAGCGCTTGTTGCTGCTATATCGATAAGTAATGCGTCCGCGAGTTAAATCGTAGGGGGACATTTCGATGGTGACGCGATCACCAAGCAAGATACGAATGTAGAATTTTCTCATCTTTCCAGACAAATAGGCGAGGATTTCATGCCCATTGTCTAATTGAACACGGAATTGTGTTCCGGGAAGAGCTTCAATTACTGTACCTTCCACTTTTATCTTATCATTTTCTTTTGCCATATATTGGCGGCTCCTTAGATTCTATTTAAACAAAAAACGGCGTAAGCAGGCTCACGTCGCACTAGGTTTCCCTTATTCTGATAGAAATGATTTTTTAAATCCATCCTTTCATAGAGGTAAATAAAACGTTGTGGTTGTGAATCTGCCAAACAGATTATATCCTTAAAGTTTATGGTTTGTCAATTAATGTGGTTATTATCAAGAAGAATGTTCAGTTTGGATTAATAAACGGTGGGTTTTCGCCCACCGTTTATGGTTTTTTTGCTAAAAAGTAAATTTTTTGGACAATTATTCAATGGTGATGCGTTCACCCAAAACTATGTTGTCGCTGCTTGTGCCAATTAGAATGTCAAAATCGCCGGGTTCGACGATCCATTCTTTTTGATTGACGTCATAATATTGAAAGGCGGTCTCATCAAGCTGGAATTCAATTTTGGTGGAGCGACCTGCTTCTAAGAAGACTTTCTTGAAGGCTTTCAGTTCTTTTTCTGGACGAGGTTCAGTGGATTCGAGGTCGCGAACGTAGACTTGAAGCGTGGTGGCGCCATCAACTTCGCTGATGTTGCGCACTCGGAAGGAGAGCTCAAGAAGGCCATCATTCATTTTTACGTCGAAGGATACTTGTGGATATTCAAATTCTGCATAGGAAAGACCATGCCCAAATGCAAATTGTGGGTCAATGCCAGCGGTGTCGAAATGACGATAGCCGATGTTAAGACCTTCTTTATATTCCATGGACCAGACTTTACGAATCTTTGGATTGCCTTGCCCACCGGAGACGCGTTTCATGCTCACTGAGGAATAATCTTTGGGATAGTTGGCTGTGGAGGCAAAATCTTCCCATTTTTTGGCCATGGTGAAGGGGAGTTTGCCGCTTGGATTTGTTTTTCCACTTATGACGGATGCGATGGCTTCTCCACCAGTTTCACCCAGATAAAGGGCGTGAATGAGTGCGGGAACATTATGTACCCAGCTTTCTGTTTCTACACTTGCACCTGTGGAAAGAATGACTGTGAGATTTGGATTGAGGTGACTGACTTTTTGAATGAGTTGACTTTGATTGTGTTGGAGTTGCCAAGGGCGATCAAAACATTCAGATTCTTCATAGGTGAGGAACCCAGCACCAAGGATGACTTTGTCTGCGGTTTGGATGGCAGCGGTTTGCTCTGAGGTGAGGGTGTCTTTATTAAAAGGAATGTGAATAATGTTCTCAGCACCGTATGTCTCTTGCAGGGCGGTGAGAATGTCTTTTGCGTTAGGACGATGGACAAAACTAGAGCCACCACCCCCGGTGGGTGTTTTTACAACGGTGAGACCCATGACAACTATTTTTTGATTGGGTGTGGGTTTGATGGGAAGTTGTTTGTTTTCATTTTTCAATAATACGATGGCTTCTGCGGCTGCTTTTTGGGCGAGATCGATAAATTCTTGGGGATGGAGGCGTGCTGTTTTATCGACTTGAGGACGGGTATAGGCACCCGCTTTATAAAGTGTGGTGAGGAGGGGGGTGATCATCTTGTCGATGTCTTGCTCGGTGAGATTGCCATTTTGCATTTCTTTATCAACTTTTTTGAAGTTGACCCATTTTCCATTGGGCATTTCTAAGTTGAGACCATTTTTGACTGCTTCATTAGTGCTGTAGACGCTGTTCCAATCACTGATGACGAAACCTTCAAAACCCCATTCTTCTCGAAGGATGTCGGTGAGGAGTGTTCTGTTTTCGCTTGCATATGTGCCATTGATGGGATTATAGGCGTTCATGAGCCCTAGGGAGCCACCTTCTTGTACTGCTAATTTGAATGCAGGGAGATAGATTTCTCGCAAGGTTCTTTCATCCACCTCGGAATTGCATTTGTGACGATCGTAGTCAGAGTTATTGGCAACGAAATGCTTGATGGTGGTGATGACGCCTTTGCTTTGGGCGCCACGGATATAGGCAGCAGCGATTTTGCCTGCTAAGAGGGGGTCTTCGCCCATATATTCAAAGTTGCGACCACAGGTGGGGACGCGGTAGATGTTGACGCCGGGGCCAAGCAAGATGGAAATGCCGATGGAGCGAAATTCTTCTGCAATGGCTTGGGCGACTTGTTCGATGAGTTCTTCATTCCAAGTGGCAGCCATGGCAACGCCGGCCAAAAATGAGGTGCCACCGGGATAGCAACGTAGACCAGAGGTGGCATCACTGCACCAAATGGAAGGAAGCCCTACACTTGGAATTGGATGAATGCCTAATTGTTTATAGCCACTGGCATATTTCACTTTTTCTTCTAATGTCATTTTTGACAAAATTTCTTCAACCCACTGATCGGCGGGAAGAGTGGTGTTTAATCCTTGAAAATCTGCGTCTTCCACTTGTGTTTTGTGCATTGCTACACTGTCGTTGAGGACACTTTCATCTCCCACCATATACTTATACATTTTTTTCTTCACAAATTCATCAAACATTTAACACTCCGTATTTTATTATTTCAAAAAAATTATACACTACTCAAGAAGAAAACCCAAATATATTGGTTTTGTTTAGGGTATAATTTGAGCATCTGCTAAAAATGAGAAAAAATATGGATATAAAATCTCCTGCTGACCTACCTGAATTACATTTGAATGATATTGTGACCTTGCGAAAAGGGCACCCTTGTGGCTCTTTTGAGTGGCGAATTGTGCGCTTGGGCGCTGACATTGGTTTGCGCTGTGTTGGGTGTGATCATAAGGTGTTGTTGACAAGACGAAAGCTGGCAAAATCTGTGAAAAAGATTGTGTCTGCTATAAATAATGACGGGGAAATGGGAGAAGAGAAATGACAACCCTTTATTTGGTGGCAACTCCGATTGGTAATTTGGAGGATATGAGTTTCCGAGGGGTACGCATATTAAATGAAGTTGGATTGATTGCAGCGGAAGATACTCGCCATTCGCGAAAGTTGCTTTCGCATTTTGATATTCACACACCGATTACATCTTATTACGACCATAATAAAAATACGAAGACTGACTATGTGATTGAAAAGCTGAATGAAGGCGATGTGGCGTTGATTTCTGATGCGGGAATGCCGGGGATTAATGACCCGGGATTTTTGTTGGTGCAAGCCGCTTTGGCTGCGGGGCATGAAGTGACTGTGGTGCCGGGGCCGAGTGCGCCGGTGAGTGCTTTGGTGCTTTCTGGTTTGCCGAATGAAGCGTTCCTCTATTTGGGGTATTTGCCACGCAAGGAAAGTGCGCGGGTTTCTTTTTTGAAGAAGGTTGCGGCACATCCTTATACGCTGATCTTTTTTGAGACACCCCACCGATTGTTGCGTGCGTTGCAAGATTTGCAAACGGTGTTGGGAAATCGACGGGTGGCAGTGGCCAGTGAATTGACGAAGATGTATGAAGAGGTGTTCCGCGGGGATTTGCAGAGTGCGATTGCTTATTATGAGCAATCTCCAGCACGAGGTGAGTTCACTTTGGTGGTGGAAGGGGCTGAGGTGAAGAAGGAAGTTTGGACTGAGGATGATATTTTGACGATGGCGGAGGAATTGTTTGCGCAAGATCAAACCATGAGCGAGGTTTCGGCTACTTTGGCAGGTGTTTCTGATTGGAAGAAGAAAGCGGTTTATCAATTACTTTTACAACATAAAAACAAGGCAGATGAATGAATATGAAGTTGAATGATTTCGAAAATTTCAAAAAGGTAGATGTGCAAAATTACGCAGGATTGATTGAACAGTTGCCAGAGGATTTGGCAAAGGGTTATGCGATGGCATTGGGGAATGTTAAGGTGCAGGGCGAGATTCGACAGGTGGTGTTGGCTGGGATGGGAACCGCGAAAGTGGTAAATGAGATGTTGCAAGCTTATGTTGCGAACCAGTGCAAGGTGCCTGTGATGGTGGTGAGTGATTATGAATTGCCCGCTTTTGTTGATTCGGCAGAGACATTGGTGGTGGTGTGCGCAGGGGATTGGGATGAGGTGTGTGAGGCTTGGATGAAGCAATTGGCGGATTGGGATTGCGCAACGTTGGTGGTGTGCGGTGAGGAAGTGAAGGATATGAGCGGGGTGTGTTTTGCCCATGAAGGTCCTCCTCGAACTGCTTTGGGATTGATGTTTGGGATTTTGTTGAAAGTGTTTGTGGCAATGGGCTTGTTGCCAGATCAATCAGCATTGGTGCAGGGCAGTGTGGCCGAGATGAAGAAGGTGCAAGCGCGCTATTTGCCAGAAGTGCCGGCAGCGAAGAATCCGGCGAAGCGCTATGCGGGACAATTGGTGGAACGTTGGACCGTTTTGTTTGGCGTTGGTTATTTGGCTCCGGTGGCGAAGCGATGGAAGAATGCGATTAATTTGGTTGCCAAGGCGCCAGCGAGCGTGGAAGTGTTGCCAGATAGTTCTTATAATACTTATCAAGGGGTGATTAACACTGAGAAGGTGTTTGCAATGAATATGTGTTTGTTTTTGCGGGATCCTGAGACGGAGAGCCGAAACGGCGTGCATGAAGAGCTGAACCGGATGGGGATGTTGACTGAAGGTGTGAATGTTGATTTTGTGAATGCTTTTGGCAAGAACCGTTTGGAACGTCTGTGGACTTTGGTGTTGATGGGTGATTATGTTGCTTATTATTTGGCGATGATTTATGAAGTGGACCCGATGGGGATGGAGTTGATTGAAGAGCTTTGGGAAGATTTGGCTGATGAATGAGTGATTTTTGATTTGGCTTTTTGTTGAAAATTCTGTAGTATTAATTGTGTTGGTTTGATAAGTTTGCATGAGAGAAAACAGAGGAGAAACTGAATGAAAATTGAACGCTTTTCAACTGAGAAACTTTTGACTACTTTGCCTAAAGAATGGATTATGTCTTCTTTGCGGGTGAGCCCAGATGGGAAGAATGTTTCTTATCAAATTCGGAAAACTTTGGGGAAGGCAATTCGGGTGAATGAGTTTACGCATCCGAAATATGATGAGGTGACACCGGTGTTCTTTTCTCCTGATAGCCAAAATGCGATTTATGCAGCGAGCCAAAAAGAGAAACAATTCATTGTGGTGAATGGACATTCTCAACATGCGTTTCCTTATGTCTATGTAAATACGTTGGCGTTTTTGAATGACTCGGATGAGGTGGCTTATGCTGTGCAGAAGAGTGATGAGAAATTCAGTTTTTATATTAATGGGGAAGAAGAGGGGAGCTATGAAAATGTGGTGCGCACTCCTTTGATTTTGGATGCTGAGAAGAATTATGCTTATTTGATTGAAGATAATAACCAGCAAGTGGTGATTTTGAATGGGAAGGTGCAGTGTACCCATGATTCGATTGATGGTTTGACGTTTACGAATAGTGTGAAGGGGTTGAAGTATGTTTACACCCAAAATGGAATCCAGTTTTTGATGGTGAATGGGGTTGCTTCTGAAGGACATGATGCGATTACGGAATTTGCGCATGCAAGTGATTGGGGTGCATATGTTTACGCAGCGGAGGATAACTTCAAGTGTGTGGTGATTGATTCTAAGGGGAATCGTTGGGGAGATTTTGATGAGATTAAACATTTGACGATGAGCGAGGATGGTTTGCACGTTGCTTTTGCGGCACGGATGGGCGCGGAATGGTTTGTGGTGATGGATGGAGAGGCGCAGGAGCGTTTTGATGGGATTGGTGAAGTTAAGTTTAGCCCAAACGGAGAACGTTTGGCGTATAAGGCGATGCGCTATGAGAAGGGTTTTTTGAAAAAAGTACCTAAATCTTGTGTGATGTTGGATGGGATTTGTTCTGATTTTTATGAAGGGATTGGACGAACGGGCTTTAATTTTAGTGCGGATTCGAAACGATTTGTGTATAGCGCGATCAATGAGCAACATTCTTTTGGGGTGATTGATGGGCGTGAGACGATTCGTTATGATGGGATTGGGGCGAATACTCCGTTCTTTTCTCCTGAGGATCGATATTGTGTGATGGTGGCATCGGTGGTGAAGAAGCTCTCTGTTTTGATTGATGAAGAACCGGGTGAGATCTATAAGTCGATTGTGATGCGCGATGGGGGTGGGGTGCATTTTTCTGCGGTGGATGCTTTCCATTATATTGCTTTGGTGGATGAAGAGCTTTATTTGGTAGAAGAAAAAATTACCGAAATTACGGAATAATTTGGGGTTGAATATTTGGAAAAATTTTGACTGTGTGGTAAAATTCTTTGCACGTTGAATGCGGGAGTCGCCAAGTGGTAAGGCATCAGCCTTCCAAGCTGACATTCGCGGGTTCGAATCCCGTCTCCCGCTCTCGGGCCCTTAGCTCAGTTGGTCAGAGCAGACGGCTCATAACCGTCGGGTCGCTGGTTCGAGCCCAGCAGGGCCCACAATTTTTTTCAACAAACCTGCTTTTTTAGAAGTAGGTTTTTCTTTTTAAGCGCCTGTTTTGTGAATTAATTTAATGTGATTGTTTTGTTTTGGGGTACCGTTTTGCGCGTAGCTTAATTCTTGGGTTCGAAAAATAAGTTGGGATTTCTTAAATTTGGGGGTTGGGATGGGAAAATGTGAAGGATATTTTTTCTGATTGAATATTAATCAAATGATAAATTGACATGGTTGGGGGAATTTGTTACAATAAGGTTGAAAGTTACAAATGAATATCACATTTACAAATGTAAACATAAAAGGATGAATCATGAGTAAAGGAATTTCGAAACAACAAAAAATTGAATGGCTTCGAAGGATGATGTTGGCTCGTGCTTTTGAAGAAACAGCAGAACAACAATATATCATGGGGAAGATCCATGGTACGATGCACCTTTCGATGGGCGAAGAAGCCTCCCCTGTGGGCACTTTGGCCGCAATTGAAGAACAAGATTATGTGTTGGGGACACACCGTGGGCACTCTCAAATGATTGCTTGGGGTGCTGATGTGAACCGAATGATGGCAGAATTTCTTGGGAAATCTACTGGCTATTGTGGCGGTCGTGGTGGCTCTATGCACATTGCTGACCCGAAGAATGGCTTTTTGGGTGCGCAAGGGATTATTGGTGCAAATCCTCCGATTGCAACAGGTGTTGGTTTGGGGATTAAGTATAAAAAAGAAGACCGCGTGGTGGTTTGTTTCATGGGTGATGGCACTGTGAATGAAGGTGGCTTCCATGAAGCATTGAATATGGCTGCGATTTGGGACTTGCCGGTGGTTTTTGTGATTGAAAATAACCGATATGGGATGTCTATGGACATTCATAAGGCTGTGAAGATTGACAAACTTTCTGACCGCGCTGCTGCTTATGGCATGCCGGGAAAGACTGTGGACGGCAATGATGTGTTGGCCGTTTATGAAGCAGCGAAGGAAGCTGTGGATCACGCACGCTCTGGGAAGGGCCCTTATTTGTTGGAAAATATTACGTATCGATATCGCGGTCACTCCAAGAGTGATGCGAACTTGTATCGTACAAAAGAAGAAATCGACAGTTGGATGGCCCCTGATAAGGATCCGATTGCTCGTTGGAAGAAAGTTTTGGTCGATGAAAAAGTTTTGACCAAAAAAGAAATTGAAGCAATGGAAGAAGAGATTTATGAATTGGTGGATGAGGCTGTGGAATTTGCAGATAATAGCCCCGAACCTGATCTTGCTACAATTGAAAAAGGAGTGTATTCAGCATGAGCGCTAGAGAAATAACTTATATGGAAGCTCTTCGTGAGGGAATCTCACAAGAAATGCGCGCCGATGAACGCGTTTTTATGATCGGTGAGGATATAGGCGTTTATGGTGGTGCTTTTGGGATGTCGAGAGGGATGTTTGATGAATTTGGTCCCGAACGAATTATTGACACTCCAATTTCTGAAGAAGGAATTGCTGGGGCATTGGTTGGCGCCGCGATGACGGGTTTGCGCCCGATTGGGGAAATGATGTTTAGTGACTTCATGACCTTGGCAACTGACCAATTGTTTAACCAAGCTGCAAAGATTCCTTATATGTTCAATGGCGAAGCAATTATGCCATTGGTGATGCGCGCTCCGACCGGCTCTGGGACGGGTGCTGCACAACAACACTCCCAAAGCATGGAAAGTTTGTATTTGAATGTGCCAGGGTTGAAGGTTGTGGAACCGACCACTCCTTATGATGTGAAGGGTTTGATTATTTCTTCTATTCGTGACAATAGCCCGGTGATTTTCTTTGAACCGAAGTTGCTTTATAAGAAAGCAGTTGGTCCGGTTCCGGAAGAATCTTATACGGTTCCGTTGGGTGTGGCAGATGTGAAGCGCGTTGGCTCTGAATTGACCATTTTTGCAACCGGTCAGATGGTGCCACGTTCTTTGGAAGCTGCTGAAGAATTGGAAAAAGAAGGTATGGATATCGAAGTGATTGATCCCCGTACTTTACGTCCGTTGGACAAAGACGCGATCATTAAGTCTGTGATTAAGACTGGTAAGTTGTTGATCGTGCATGAAGGCCCGACCTTTAATGGTTTGGGTGGTGAAATCGCTGCTACCGTGGCTGGCTCTGAAGCATTTGGTTATTTGGATGCTCCGATTCGCCGCTTGGGTGGCCGTGAAATGCCAATTCCTTACAACCGCACATTGGAATATAACACTGTGCCTCAAACTGAAAACATCGTAGAAGAAGCAAGGAATATAGTGAAAGGTTTGTACTAAGATGGCTAAGACGATTATTATGCCAAAGTTTGAGATGTCACAAGAGAAGGGCGTGATTGTTGAATGGCTCAAATCTGATGGTGATGTCGTCAAACGTGGTGAGCCTATCTTGACTGTGGAAACTGACAAGGTGACGATGGATGTTGAAAGCCCTGGCAGCGGAATTTTAGCAGGCTTGCGTGGCGAACCGGGCGATTCTATCCCTGTGACGGAGACAATTGGGTATGTTTTGAAGGAAGGTGAAAGCCTGCCGACGGAAAGCGCTGCTCAAACAGCTGCTGCCCCGAAAGCGACTGCTTCAACAGCAGCAGCCTCAAAAACTTCTGCTCCGACACCTAAAAAATCTAAGAACGCTGGTAGCAAACCCGGCAAAAAAATCATTATGCCAAAATTTGAGATGTCTCAAGAATTTGGGGTGGTGGTTGAATGGCTGAAGGCTGAAGGCGATGACGTGACCCGTGGAGAACCGATTTTGACCGTTGAGACGGACAAGGTGACCATGGATGTGGAAAGCCCTGCAAAAGGGAAATTGGCTGCATTGCGCGGCGAGCCCGGTGACAAGATCCCCGTGACGGAAACGATCGGTTGGGTTTTGAAGGAAGGCGAAGTTGTGCCAGATGAAGATGGCGATGATGTGGTTGCTGTGGAAGAAAGCACAAGTGATGTGAGCGCTCCTGTGGCTGCAAGTGGTGATGTGAAA
Source organism: Anaerolineales bacterium (assembly GCA_963676155.2). Taxonomy (GTDB): domain Bacteria; phylum Chloroflexota; class Anaerolineae; order Anaerolineales; family UBA11579. Next base: position 791,588 of record CAXXOS010000002.1, on the reverse strand, counting down.
GCTAGCCCTGTGGCTCGAAATGTGGCAGCTGTTGAGAATGTGGCTTTGACCGGTGTGAGTGGCTCTGGCCGTGATGGCAAGATCATGAAGCAAGATGTGTTGAATGCTGCTGCGGGTTTGGTTTCTTCTAATGGGAAGGTAGCTTCTACCCCGGCTGCAAAACGAATTGCAAATGAAAACAGTGTGAATTTGTTGGAAGTGACTGGCACTGGCCCGAAGGGTCGCATTCAAGCACAAGATGTGCGTGACTTCATTGAAGCGGGCAAGGTTGCTGCTGAAGCAACGGTGGCAAGCCCAAGCTCTGCTGGTGTGGCTGCGCCTGTTTTGGCTTCTGGTTCGATGCCTTATGCAAAGATGCGCAAGCGCATTGGTGATAATTTGCAAAGTTCTTGGCAATCGGCTCCACATGTGTTCATGAAGATGAAGCTTGATATGACCGCTTTTGATGACTTGCGTGGCTTGATGAATGAAAAGGCTGCGAAGATGGGAAGTGCTAAGGTTTCGGCAACGGCATTGTTGACTAAGATGGTGGCGGCTGCTTTGAAATTGAACCCGATGTTGAACAGCACTTTGCATGAAGACAAGGGCGAAATTGAATTGAAGAACAACGTGAATGTTGGCGTGGCTGTGGCTTTGGATGATGGGTTGATCGTGCCTGTGGTGAAGAATGCGGATCTGAAGGGCGTGACTGCGATTTCTGCTGAGATTAGAGAATTGGCAACCCGTGCAAAAGCTGGCAAGGCTACTTTGGAAGATATTGGTGGCGGTACGTTCACTATTTCTAACCTTGGACCTTTTGGCGTGGCTGAATTCACTTCGATCATCAATCCGGGTCAATCTGCTATTTTGGCAGTGGGCGCAACTGAGAAGGAAGTTCGTTTTGATGAAGAAACGGACGAGATTTATAATGTGCCGGTGTTGACCGTGACACTTTCCATTGATCACCGTGTGGTGGATGGGGCAGTGGGCGCGAAGTTCTTGACTGATCTTAAGGAGATCGTTGAGACACCCGGAATGTTGTTCTGGTAAGGTATAAGTTCAAGTCAGTTTGATTCCTGATTTTGGATAACTCTTTTTAGGCAATCCTTATTTCTGGGCTGAGAGGTCTTGGAATAAGGATTGTTGATATAATGAAAGAAATGCTAGTATTGCTTGTTATAGGAGACTTAAATGAATAATTATGATGTTGTGGTGATCGGTGCTGGCCCAGGTGGGTATGTGTGTGCGATTCAAGCTTCTCAATTGGGCTTGAAAACTGCGATTGTTGAAAAACAATATATGGGTGGGGTGTGCTTGAATGTGGGGTGTATTCCTTCTAAGGCTTTGTTGAAGAATGCTTCTGTGGCGCATTTGCTGCGCAAGGAAGCGAAGACTTTTGGGTTTAAGTTTGATAATTTGGAGTTGGATTATAGTGCGGCAGTGAAACGCAGTCGTAAGGTCTCTGGCCGTTTGACGGCTGGGGTCGACTTTTTGATGAAGAAGAATAAGATTGATGTGTTTAATGGCTCGGCTGTTTTGGAAGCTGGCAAGGTTGTGGCTGTGACGGATGGGGATGGCAAGGAAGAGAAGATTGGTTACCAAAATGTGGTTTTGGCGACGGGGGCACATTCTTTCACACCTCCCGGTTGGGAAGTGGATGGGAAGAAGGTGTTGAGCTATACGGAAGCGATTTTGCAGGAAACTGCACCGAAGAGCGTGGTGGTGATTGGTGGGGGCGCGATTGGGGTGGAGTTTAGCACGGTGTGGAGTGGCTATGGAGTGGATGTGACGATTGTGGAAATGCAAGACCATTTGGTGCCTTCTGAAGATGAAGATGCTGTGAAGGTTTTGGCGAAGGCTTTGAAGAAGCGTGGGGTGAAGGCGTTGGTTTCTACGAAGGTGGAAAAAATCGAAACGACGAAGAGCGGTGTGAAGGTGACTGTGAGCAATGCAGATGGTACACAAGAATTGGTGGCTGAGCAAGCATTGGTGTCGATTGGGTTCAAGCCGAATGTGCAAAATTTGGGTTTGGAAACAGTGGGTGTGAAGTTGACTGACCGCGGCTTTGTGGAGATTGATGATTCTATGAAGACGAATGTGGACGGTGTGTGGGCGATTGGGGATGTGACGGGTAAGTTGATGTTGGCGCATGCGGCTTCTGCGATGGGGATGGCTTGTGCTAAGAATATTGCTGGGAAAGAGGCAAAGCCGATTGATTATCGTTTTATTCCGAGAGCGGTGTATTCGACTCCGCAAGTGGCTTCTTTTGGGTACACGGAAGCGCAGGCGAAGGACGCTGGATTTGATTTGGCAGTGGGTACTTTTAACTTCCAAGTGAATGGGAAGGCTTTGGGCTTGGATGAAGGGGAAGGTTTTGTGAAGATTTTGTCTGATGAGAAGACGGGCGAGATTTTGGGCGCAAGCATGGTGGGCCCGGATGTTTCGGAATTGATTCCGGAATTGGTGTTGGCTCATAATGAAGAGTTGACCGCTGAAGAAGTGGCACATGCGATTCACGCGCACCCGACTTTGAGCGAGGTGGTGATGGAAGCGGCACATGGGGTGCATGGGTTGCCGATTCATTCGTAATGTGATTATTGATTCTTAAAAAAAAGACCTCTGCGGAGGTCTTTTTATATTCTTTAAGATTAATAAATTGAGTTTGGGGTCTTTTTCGTTTATACTATATTTAATATTAAGAAAATTTAATCTATTTTGCTTGCCATCTACCCATTTTAAGATGGCTATTTTTTTAAATTATAAGAAAAAGAGGGACACTATGACAACAAAACGTACATTGAAACAGATCTTTGATATTTTTATTTTTGGTTTAATGGTTTTGGCTTTGTTTTCTCCGTTGGTTTCATTAGTGCCGGTGGCGGCAGCGGATGTGACGTTGATGGTGGATACAACGACAGATAGTAATGAAAGTGCTTATCAGCAGTGTACGACAGCGCCAAATGATTGCAGTTTGCGGGGGGCGATTTCTCGGGCAAATGCTGATTTGAGCAATTCTTATACGATTATGCTGGAAGAAAGTGAAACGTATCTTTTGACACTGATTGGTGCCGATGAAGATGATAATGCAACGGGGGATTTGGATCTTTATGGAAGGATTACACTCATTGGAAATATAAACCAACCTCGGATTGATGGATATGCATCGGACCGCGTTTTGGATGTGAAAAGTGGAGCGGTGGTGACGATTAGGAATTTGATTGTGTATCATGGTTATGCAATGAATGGAGGCAATGGGGGTGGGTTGTTGAATGCGGGGACGGTGACGATTGATTCGGTGAATTTTTTGACTAATTATGCAAGTAGTGGAGCGGATGGCGCGAATGGTTCTACAAGTACTTCTATACGGGGTGAGGATGGCAAGAATGGTGGTGCAGGGGGAGCAATTTATAATACCAATGTGATGACGATTCAAAATTCTGTATTTTCATATAATTTGACAGGCAAAGGTGGAGAGGGTGGCGATGGTGTTTCTTCTGGTCACGCTCCAGGTGCTGGTGGAAATGGTGGAAATGGGGGTGCTGGGGGTGCAATTTATAATGCTGGTTCTCTGAAGATTTTGACCTCTTCATTTGTTAATAATTCTACAGGTGATGGTAATATGGGCGGTATGCCTGCACGTACAACCGGTTATTCTTCAAAAGGAGAAGCGGGAGACGGAGGCAGAGGGGGTGCGATTTATCATTCAAGTGGTTCTTTGGAGATTGAGACTTCTTATTTTACTGGAAATTCCACTGGAAATGGTGGAAATGGACTAGATTTTATAGCAGGGGGTGGAAGCTTCTCAAGAGCTAGCAATGGTGGAAATGGTGGCTATGGGGCAGCGATTTATCAGAAATCTAGCAACCTGACTGTGATTTATTCCACGTTTTATGATAATGAGACTGGGACAGGAGGGGTTGGTGGGACTGGAGGGACCTATTCAAGTACTACTTACCCAGATGGAAATGATGGGTTGAAAGGAAAGGGAGCGGTTCGTCTCTATGGGGGAACGAAGACGTTGCAGGCATCTTTATTTTATGACAATGATGTGAATGGGGATGTTGTGGGCAGTATTACGACGAGCGGGTATAACTTGATTGCAAATGGAGATGAGATTGATGCGGGAGTGGTGGCGAGTGACCAAGTGGGCACGGCTGGGAATCCATTGGATGCTAGGGTTTATGGTTTTGGTGTTGTTAATGATACTACTACTCCAATTGACTATTCGTTCTATACGAATAGCCCTGCTTTGAATCAAATTCCAGCAGGGGAAGTGGGCTGTGGGACGAGTGTGATAACGGATATTAACGGAAATGGACGACCAAAGGAATATTGTGAGATTGGGGCGCTTGAGGTTGGAACGGGAGTTCCTGATTTTACGATTGAGAAGACGAATGATGTGAATGGGGAAGCGATTGTTGGGGAAGAATTTGAGTGGACTTATGTGGTGAAAAATATAGGGAATGAGTTTGGTTATATTGACACAGGAGGGATGATTTTTAAAGATGTATTACCAAATAGTGCGGATTATGCGTTGAAGAGCTTGTCGAATTTTAATCATATTACGAATTCGGATAAGATTTATTGTGTGGTGGATGATGCTTTGAGTGTGCCTGAATTGCAATGTTCGGCAATCGAAAGTGTGGGGATTGGGCCTGATGATGGGCAAGGTGATTTTGGTAGCTTTGAAGTGGTGTTGAGAGTGGTTCCTCAGTCTACGGCTGAATTGGCAAGTTCTAGTTGTAAGGTGGATTGGGACAATCTGGAACAGGAATCGGATGAGACGAATAATACTTGTGCGGACAGTGTGAGTGTGTTTGATGGAAATGAAATTGAGATTAAGGGGAATGGAGCAGCGATTGTGGATGGGGATACGAGCGCTTCAAGTTCTGATGGTACCGATTTTGGAATTGTGAGCAGCAATGGTGGGACTGCAGAGAACACTTTTACGATTGAGAATAGCGGAGATAAACCGTTGAATTTGACGACGGATCCACGGGTGGTGATTAGCGGGGCGGATGCGAGCGCGTTTTCTGTGACGACGGATGCAGCCGCGGTGATTAATGTGAACAGTTCTACGACTTTTAAGATTAAGTTCGAACCGAATAGTGCAGGTGTAAAAACCGCTCTGGTGACGGTGGCAAATGATGATTCGGATGAAGGGACGTATACTTTTGCAATCCAAGGGACTGGCGCGGATGCCCCCGAAGTGAGCTTTGGGACGGAAACTTATCCGAGTTTGAATGCAACTTTGGCGAATGGGATTACCCATTTGGCAGTGGAGTTTGATTCGGATGTGAAGGCATCGGGCGATGCGGAATCGGCGAATAATGTAAATAACTATTTGTTGTTTGCGAGTGGCCCGAATGGGGTGTTTGATACGGTGAGTTGTGCAGGGGGTGTGGTGACGGATGATGTGAGTGTGCCAATTAATACGGCGGTCTATGATGACCATGATGAAAGTGGACCTTTTGTCGCCACATTGACGGTGAATAATGATGTGCCGTTGAGCGGTGGAGACTATCGGTTGTTGGTGTGTGGGACTACTTCGATTTATAGTACTGCAGGAATTAAATTGGGAGATGGCTCCGATGCGGTGTTGGACTTTAATGTAGTTGAGAAAGTTGAGATAGGGATTGAAGGGAATGGAACAGAGATTGTAGATGGGGATACGAGCGCCTCTGTTTTGGATGGCACCGATTTTGGGGAGGTGAGCAGCAGTGGTGGGACTGCAGAGAACACTTTTACGATTAAAAATGATGGAGATACTCCGTTGAATTTGACGACGGATCCACGAGTGGTGATTAGTGGGGCGGATGCGAGCGCGTTTTCTGTGACGACGGATGCGGCGGCGGTGATTAATGCAAACAGTTCTACGACTTTTAAGATTGAGTTTGCGCCGACTAGTGCAGGTGTAAAAAACGCTCTGGTGACGGTGGCAAATGATGATTTGGATGAAGGAACGTATACTTTTGCCATCCAAGGAACTAGCGTTGATGCACCTCAAGTGAGCTTTGGCACAGAAACGTATCCGAGTTTGAATGCAACTTTGGCGAATGAGATTACCCATTTGACGGTGGAATTTGACTCGGATGTGAGGGGATTGGGCGATGCGGATTCAGCGAATAATGTAAATAATTATTTGTTGTTTGCGAGTGGTCCGAATGGGGTGTTTGACACGGTGAGTTGCGCAGGGGGCGTGGTGACGGATGATGTGAATATTCCTATTTTCTCTGCTTTTTATGATGACCATGATGAGAATGGTCCGTATGTGGTGTCTTTGACGGTGAATAATGATGTGCCGTTGAGCAGTGGAAGTTATCGATTGTTGGTGTGTGGGACTACCTCGATTCATAATAATCTAGGAATTGAATTGGGAGATGGCTCCGATGCAGTGTTGGACTTTAATGTGGTGAGAAGTGGAAATGCTGGAAGCACATCTGGTGGGGCTGGATTGGACAGTGATGAGGAAATGATGCCGGGGACAGGGTTGCCGATGGTGGAGGGGATTGTGACCCTCCCTAAACAACCGGAGACGGCTGTTTATGCAAAGACGGAATATGTTTTGTCGATTCCGAAGTTGGATGTGAAGATGCCGATTGTGGGTGTGCCGAAGACGATGACAGGTTGGGATGTGACTTGGTTAGCTGAGAAGGCGGGATATTTGGCAGATAGTGCTTACCCAACACAAGCTGGAAACACGGTGTTGACAGGGCATGTGTGGGATAATTTGAACCATGCGGGTCCATTTGCAGATTTGAAGCGTTTGGCGTATGGAGATGAGATTTTGATCACCGCGGCTGGAGGGGTATATGTCTATGAAGTGCGCGAAAGCCAGGTTATTGCACCGAATGATCTCGATGCGGTGTTCCAAGAAGAAACCAATGATTGGGTGACGTTGCTGACGTGTGAGAATTATCAGGAAGGTTTGGGAACCTATGCTGCACGCCGAATTGTGCGGGCAGTGTTGGTGGAAGTACGGTAAATTGAATGATTGAGAAAAAGACCTCTACGGAGGTCTTTTTTATTTTTTAAGATAAATAAATTGTGTTTGGGGTTGTTCTAGTTTATACTACTTATAACATTAAAAATATTTAACCTTTCTTGCTAGCCATCTATTTTTTTACGATGGCTTTTTGTTAGGTGGTTAAAGAATAGAGGAATTTCATGGCAAAAAAACGCACATTGAAACAGATCTTTGATATTTTCATTTTTGGTTTAATAGTTTTGTCTTTATTCTCCCCCTTGGTTTCGTTGGTGCCGGTGGCAGCAGCGGATGTGACTTTGGTGGTGGATACAACGATCGATAGTAATGCAAGTGCTTATCGTAAATGTACGACAACAGCGAATGATTGTAGTTTGCGGGGGGCGATTTCTCTCGCAAATGCAGATTTGGGAAATGCTTATGTGATTGAGTTGCAAGATGAAATCTATACATTGACAATTGCTGGGGGTGATGAAGATGCAAATGCAACAGGGGATTTGGACCTGTATAGAAATATCACGTTGATTGGACAAGGAAAAGATCAGACAATTATTTCTGGGAATTCAATTGACCGTGTTTTGGATGTGAAAAGCGGGGCGGTGGTGACGCTTGAGGATTTAGCGATTAAGCATGGTTTGACGGCGAATGTGACTAGAAATGGTGGGGGCGTTTATAATGAGGGGACGATGACGATTGATTCTGTGGGGTTTAGTTTGAATCATACCTATGATGGAGCAGATGGGGCAAATGGGACTAGTGCAAGTTATTCGACCAAAGAAGGTAAAAATGGAGAGAGTGGGGGAGCAGGCGGTGCAATTTATAATGCAAATATGATGACGATTCGGGATTCGTATTTTCAATTAAATTCTACTGGTTCTGGTGGTAAGGGGGGTAATGGTTCAAAATTTGAAACGGCTCCAGGAAATGGTGGCAATGGCGGCAATGGGGGTGCTGGGGGCGCAATTTATAATGGTGGTTCTTTAACGATTTCAACTTCTACATTTGTGAATAATTCGACTGGTGATGGTGGAAAAGGTGGTTTGCCTGGTTTAACACAAGGATTTGGTAGTTTTGGTTCTTCGGGTCATGGAGGGGATGGAGGGACGATTTATGATGCAGGGAGTTCTTTGGTGGTTGAGACTTGTTATTTCACTCAAAATAAAACGGGAACTGGTGCTGATGGGAATAATTTAATGACATCTAGCCAAACTTATCGAACCCCTTCTGGTGGAGGAAGAGGTGGAAATGGGTCTGGGATTTATCAGCAATCAAGTGGCTTGGTGGTGACGTATTCTACTTTTTATGACAATCAAACTGGGGTTGGCGGTGTTGGGGGCTCTGGGGGGAATTTTACAAATATCAGTGGCACTATTACTGTTGGGAATGCAAGCGATGGAGCGAAAGGAAGGGGAGCGGTTACGGTTTCTGCGGATACGGTGACGTTGCAGGCAACGCTATTTTCTGATAATGATGTGGATGGGGATGTTGTGGGAAGTATTACGACGAGTGGGTATAATTTGATTGGGAATGGTGACCGAATTACGGGCGGATTGGTGGCGAGTGACCAAGTGGGAACAGCAGCGGCTCCGATTGTTGCTGGGATTACTTTTAATTCGTTTGATATCATCGGCAACAAACAAAATTTTGTTTTCGATTCGACAAGTCGGGCATTGAACCAGATTCCAGCAGGGGAAGTGGGATGTGGGACGAGTGTGACGACAGACTATAATGGAAATGCACGACCAAAAGGGTTGTGTGAGATTGGGGTTTTGGAAGACCGAACAGGGGTGCCGGATTTGATGTTGGAGAAGACGAATGATGTGAGTGGGGAAGCGATTGTGAAGAGTGCATTTGAATGGACTTTTGCAGTGGAGAATGTGGGCGAGGAAGATGCCATTTTTGAGACGGGCGAGGTGATTTTTGCGGATAATTTGCCAATTGGTGCAGTTTATACGTTGAAGAGTGTGTCGAATTTTAATCATATTACGAATTCGGATAAGATTTATTGTGTGATGCATAAGGATTTGAGTGAGACCCAATTGCAATGTTTGGCAAAGGATACTGTGGGGATTGGGTATAAGGTTGCGGATGGTGATTTGGGCAGTTTTGAGGTGGTGTTGGAAGTGATTCCTCAGTCTACGGCTGGATTGGCAAGTGCCAGTTGTGTGGTGGATGGGGATGATACGGTGCTGGAAATGGATGAGACGAATAATACTTGTGCGGACAGTGTGAGTGTGTTTGAGGGAACTGAAATCGCGATTAAGGGGAGTGGAACAGCGATTGTGGATGGGGATACGAGCGCTTCAAGTTCGGATGGAACCGATTTTGGAGATGTGAGCAGCAGAGGGGGGACTGCAGAGAGCACTTTTACGATTGAGAATAGCGGAGATAAACCGTTGAATTTGACGACAGATCCACGAGTGGTGATTAGTGGGGCAGATGCAAGCGCGTTTTCTGTGACGACGGATGCGGCGGCGGTGATTAATGCAAACAGTTCTACAACTTTTGAGATTGAGTTTGCGCCGACTAGTGCAGGTGTAAAAAACGCTCTGGTGACGGTGGCAAATGATGATTTGGATGAAGGAACGTATACTTTTGCAATCCAAGGGACTGGTGCGGAAGCCCCCGAAGTGAGCTTTGGCACAGAAACTTATCCAAGTTTGAATGCGACTTTGGCGAATGGGATTACCCATTTGGCAGTGGAGTTTGATTCGGATGTGAAAGGATTGGGCGATGCGGATTCAGCGAATAATGTAAATAATTATTTGTTGTTTGCGAGTGGTCCGAATGGGGTGTTTGACACGGTGAGTTGCGCAGGGGGTGTGGTGACGGATGATGTGAATATTCCTATTTTCTCTGCTTTTTATGATGACCATGATGAGAATGGTCCGTATGTGGTGTCTTTGACGGTGAATAATGATGTGCCGTTGAGCGGTGGAGACTATCGATTATTAGTGTGTGGGACTACCTCGATTCATAATAATGCAGGAATTGAGTTAGGGGATGGTTCTGATGCGGTGTTGGACTTTAATGTGGTGAGAAGAGGAAATGGTGCAAGTGCATCTGGGGGGGCTGGATTGGATAGTGATGAGGAAATGATGCCCGGAACAGGGTTGCCGATGGTGGAGGGGATTGTGACACTTCCCAAACAACCGGAGACAGCTGTTTATGCAAAGACGGAGTATGTTTTGTCAATTCCGAAGTTGGATGTGAAGATGCCGATTGTGGGCGTGCCGAAGACGATGACGGGCTGGGATGTGACTTGGTTAGGTGAGAAGGCGGGATATTTGGCAGAGAGTGCTTACCCAACACAGGCTGGTAACACGGTGTTGACAGGGCATGTGTGGGATAATTTGAACCATGCGGGTCCGTTTGCGGATTTGAAGCGTTTGGCGTATGGAGATGAAATTTTGATCACAGCGGCTGGAGGCGTGTATGTCTATGAAGTGCGCGAGAGCCAACTGATTGCACCGAATGATCTTGATGCGGTGTTCCAAGAAGAAACCTTTGATTGGGTGACGTTGCTGACGTGTGAGAATTATCAGGAAGGTTTGGGGACCTATGCTGCACGCCGAATTGTGCGCGCAGTGTTGGTGGAAGTGCGGTAAATTGAATGATTGAGAAAAAGACCTCCGTAGAGGTCTTTTTTTTCTATTTTTTAAGATTAATAAATTGAGTTTGGAATTGTTTTCGTTTATACTACTGATAACATTAAAAATATTTAACCTTTCTTGCTAGCCATCTAATTTTTTACGATGGCTTTTTTTTAGGTAATTAAAGAATAGAGGGACTCCATGGCAAAAAAACGCACATCGAAACAGATCTTTGATATTTTCATTTTTGGGTTAATGGTTTTGTCTTTGTTTTCTCCTTTGGTTTCATTGGCGCCGGTAGCGGCAGCTGATGTGACTTTGGTGGTGGATACAACGACAGATAGTGTTGCAAGTATTTATCGGCAATGCACGACAGCAGCGAATGATTGCAGTTTGCGAGGCGCAATTTTTCGGGCAAATACGGAATTGTGGAATTCATATGTGATTGAACTGCAAGATGAAACCTATACATTGACACTTGCTGGGGTTGATGAAGATTCAACTATGAAAGGGGATTTGGACCTTTATGGAAATATCACGTTGGTTGGAAAAGGAAAAGATCAGACAATTATTTCTGGGAATTCTATTGACCGTGTTTTGCATGTGATGAGCGGAGCAGTGGTGACGCTTGAGGATTTAGCGATTGTGAATGGTTTGACGGCGAATGAGAATGAAAACGGTGGGGGATTGTATAATGAGGGGACGATTACGATTGATTCTGTGATGTTTAGTTTGAATCATACCTATGATGGAGCAGATGGGGCAGATGGGACTAATGAAAGTTATTCGACCAAAGAAGGTGAAAATGGAGAGAGTGGCGCAGCAGGCGGTGCAATTTATAATGCAAATATGATGACGATTCAAGATTCGTATTTTCAATTAAATTCTACTGGTTCTGGTGGTAAGGGGGGGGATGGTTCATTTTATAATGCGTCTGCAGGAGATGGCGGCAGTGGTGGCAATGGGGGCTCAGGAGGGGCGATTTATAATGCTGGTTCTCTAACAATTTCAACTTCTACATTTGTGAATAATTCGACTGGTGATGGTGGAAAAGGTGGTTTGGCTGGTATAGCACGAGGAATTGGGTATATAGGTTCTCCAGGGTATGGAGGGGATGGGGGGGTGATTTATCATGCAGGGAGTTCTTTGGTGGTTGAGACTTGTTATTTTTCTCAAAATACAACAGGGAATGGTGCTGATGGAAATAATTTTAATGAAGCTTCTCTAGGTTATCGAGCCCCTACTGCTGGCGGAAGAGGTGGATTTGGGTCTGGGATTTTTCAGAAAACAAGTGGCTTGGTGGTGACCTATTCTACTTTTATAAATAATCTTACTGGTGTTGGGGGTGCTGGGGGCACTGGGGGAACTTATTCAGATCCAGGTGGCACTTATATTGTTGGGGATGCAAGCGATGGGGTGAAAGGAAGGGGAGCGGTTCTGGTTTTTGTGGATACGGTGACTTTGCAAGCGACTGTGTTTTCAGATAATGATGTGGATGGGGATGTTGTGGGGAATATTACGACGAGTGGGTATAATTTGATTGGGAATGGTGACCGAATTACGGGCGGATTGGTGGCGAGTGACCAAGTGGGAACGGAAGCGGCTCCGATTGTTGCTGGGATTACTTTTAATTCGTTTGATATCATCGGTAACAAACATGATTTTGTTTTCGATTCGACAAGTCGGGCATTGAACCGGGTTCCAGTAGGGGAAGTGGGATGTGGGACGAGTGTGACGATGGATTATAACGGAAATGCACGACCAAAAGGGGTGTGTGAAATTGGAGTAGTGGAAGAAGACAGCATAGGGGTGCCTGATTTGACGATTAAGAAGACGAATGAATTGAGTGGGGAAGCGATTGTGAAGAGTGCATTTGAATGGACTTATACAGTGGAGAATGTGGGGGAGGACGATGCTGTTTTTGAGACGGAAGAAATGATTTTTGAAGATGTTTTGCCGAATGATGCGGTTTATGCTTTGAAGAGTGTGTCGAATTTTAATCATATTACTAATTCGGATAAGATTTATTGTATGGTGTATAAGGATTTGAGCGAGACCCAATTGCAATGTTCGGCTTTGGATGAGGTTCGGATTGGGTATAAGGTTGCGGAAGGTGATTTGGGCAGTTTTGAGGTGGTGTTGGAAGTGATTCCTCAGTCTACGGCTGGATTGGCAAGTGCTAGTTGTGTGGTGGATGGGAATGGTGTGGTGCTGGAAATGGATGAGACAAATAATACATGTACGGACAGTGTGAGTGTCTATGATGGGACAGAGATTGCAGTTTTGGGGAATGGAATAGCGATTGTGGATGGGGACAGTAGCCCTGCGACATCCGATGGTACGGATTTTGGAGATGTGAGTGGCAGTGGGGGGAGTGCGCAACAAACGTTTACGATTAAGAATAATGGGGATAAGCCGTTGAATTTGACAACTGATCCGCGAGTGGTGTTGAGTGGGGCGGATGCGGGTGATTTTGCAGTGACGACGGATGCAGCCGCGGTGATTAATGCGAATAGTTCTACGACTTTTGAGATTGAATTCACGCCGACTAGTGCAGGTGTAAAAACCGCTCTGGTGACCGTGGCAAATGATGATTTGGATGAAGGCACGTATACTTTTGCCATCCAAGGGACTGGTGCGGAAGCCCCCGAAGTGAGCTTTGGGACGGAAACGTATCCGAGTTTGGATGCAACTTTGGCGAATGGGATTACCCATTTGACAGTGGAATTTGATTCGGATGTAAAGGGGCTGGGTGATGCGGATTCAGCGAATAATGTAAATAATTATTTGTTGTTTGAAAATGGAAACAATGGCGTGTTTGACACGGTGAGTTGCGCCGGGGGCGTGGTGACGGATGATGTGAATGTGCCGATTTATTATGCCTCCTATGATGACCATGATGAAAATGGTCCGTATGTGGTGACTTTGACAATCAATAATGATGTACCACTCAGTGGGGGGAGTTATCGATTGTTGGTGTGTGGGACTACTTCGATTCATAATAATGCAGGAATTGAATTGGGAAATGGCTCCGATGCGGTGTTGGACTTCAATGTGGTGAGAAGTGGAAATGCTGGAAGCACATCTGGGGGGGCTGGATTGGATAGTGATGGAGAAATGATGCCTGGGACAGGGTTGCCGATGGTGGATGGGATTGTGACACTTCCCAAACAACCGGAAACAGCTGTTTATGCAAAGACGGAGTATGTTTTGTCGATTCCGAAGTTGGATGTGAAGATGCCAATTGTGGGCGTGCCGAAGACGATGACAGGCTGGGATGTGACTTGGTTAGGTGAGAAGGCGGGATATTTGGCAGATAGTGCTTACCCAACACAGGCTGGAAACACGGTGTTGACAGGGCATGTGTGGGATAATTTGAACCATGCGGGTCCGTTTGCGGATTTGAAGAATTTGGCGTATGGAGATGAGATTTTGATCACAGCGGCTGGAGGGGTATATGTCTATGAAGTGCGCGAGAGCCAGGTGATTGCACCGAATGATCTTGATGCAGTGTTCCGAGAAGAAACCTTTGATTGGGTGACGTTGCTGACGTGTGAGAATTATCAGGAAGGATTGGGGACCTATGCAGCACGCCGGATTGTGCGGGCAGTGTTGGTGGAAGTACGGTAAATTGAATGATTGAGAAAAAGACCTCTGCGGAGGTCTTTTTTTTCTATTTTTTAAGATAAATAAATTGTGTTTGGGGTTGTTCTAGTTTATACTACTTATAACATTAAAAATATTTAACCTTTCTTGCTAGCCATCTGTTTTTTTACGATGGCTTTTTTTTAGGTAATTAAAGAATAGAGGGACTCCATGGCAAAAAAACGTACATCGAAACAGATCTTTGATATTTTCATTTTTGGTTTAATGGTTTTGGCTTCGTTTTCACCATTGGTTTCATTGGTGCCGGTGGCGGCAGCGGATGTGACATTGATGGTGGATACAACGACAGATAGTAATGAAAGTGCTTATCAGCAGTGTACGACAGCGCCAAATGATTGTAGTTTGCGGGGAGCGATTTCTCGGGCAAATGCAGATTTGGGGAATTCTTATGTGATTAATTTAGGGACAGGTCGATATTATTTTGGGCTAATAGGTATACATGAAGATTTAAATGAATCTGGAGATTTGGATATTTACGGTACTATTACGATTGTAGGAATGGGAAGAGATAAAACTTTCATAGATGGAACTTTTGCTGACCGTGTTTTGGATGTGAAAAGTGGGGCTACTGTTACGTTGCAGGATTTGTCGATTGAAAATGGAACTCCAATTAGTGATAGCGGTGCGGGGGGAGGACTCTATAATGCGGGGACGATAACGATTGAATCGGTAAATTTTAGGAGGAATCAAAGTAATTCTGGTATTAGCGGCCAAAATGCAACTGGATCTAGTGATAGTGATGTCCAAGGTGGTGACGGCGAAGATGCTGGTAATGGTGGCGCAATTTATAACAGCGGTCAGATGACGATTCGAGATTCCGTTTTTAATTACAATTCAACAGGCAATGGGGGCAATGGGGGCAATGGGGCTAATGTTGATTTTGGAAGTACAGGTAATGGGGGTGATGGGGGAAATGGCGGTGACGGAGGGGCAATCTATAATGTGGATACTTTATCAATTGCCAATACTTTATTTATTAGTAACGAAACAGGTAATGGCGGTATGGGTGGGACTGGTGGAGATGGTTATACAACCATTGGATATTTTGGCGTAGCTGGGAGAGGGGGCAATGGGGGGGTAATTTATAATAATGGTGGTTCTTTGGTGGTTGAGACAAGTTTTGTTTTCGATAATATGACTGGTGAAGGGGGCAAAGGTGGAAATCTTATAGAAAACAATAAGACCTATGAACTGCCCTCTAACGGTGCAATTGGTGGGAATGGGTCTAGTATCTATCAAAAAAATGGTTCTTTGACAATTTCTTATTCAACTTTTTTGGAAAATGAAACGGGTCTTGGTGGTGCAGGTGGTTTGGGAGGAACTATTTATAATGGGACTGTTATTCCGGATGGGAGCGATGGACCAAGAGGAGAGGGTGCAATTTATATTGAATCTGGTGCGAGCCTTTTGCAGGCAAATATAATTGCAGATAATGATGCCTTGGGGGATGTGGTGGGTACGATTGGAACAAGTGGCTATAATTTGATTGGGAATGGAGATCAGATTACCACTGGTTTGGTTGCAAGTGATCAAATTGGTACGGAGATGAGTCCACTTAATCCTGAAATTCATACTGTTCAAGTATCTGTAGTGTTAAATGATATTGATTATTTGTTTAATGATGCAAGCCCTGCTTTAAATGAAATTCCAGCAGGGGAAGTGAATTGTGGGACGAGTGTGACGACAGACTATAATGGAAATGCGCGTCCGAAAGGGTTGTGTGAGATTGGGGTTTTGGAAGACCGAACAGGGGTGCCGGATTTGATGTTGGAGAAGACGAATGATGTGAGTGGGGAAGCGATTGTGAAGAGTGCATTTGAATGGACTTTTGCAGTGGAGAATGTGGGCGATGAAGATGCTGTTTTTGAGGCGGGCGAGGTGATTTTTGCGGATAATTTGCCAAATGGTGCGGTTTATGCTTTGAAGAGTGTGTCGAATTTTAATCATATTACCAATTCGGATAAGATTTATTGTGTGGTGCATAAGGATTTGAGTGAGACCCAATTGCAATGTTCGGCAAAGGATACTGTGGGGATTGGGTATAAGGTTGCGGATGGAGATTTGGGCAGTTTTGAGGTGGTGTTGGAAGTGATTCCTCAGTCTACGGCTGGATTGGCAAGTGCCAGTTGTGTGGTGGATGGGGATGATGCGGTGCTGGAAACGGATGAGACGAATAATACTTGTGCGGACAGCGTGAGTGTGTATGAGGGGACTGAGATCGCGATTAAGGGGAGTGGAACAGCGATTGTGGATGGAGATACTAGCGCTTCAAGTTCGGATGGCACCGATTTTGGAGATGTGAGCAGCAGTGGGGGGACTGCAGAGAATACTTTTACGATTGAGAATAGCGGAGATAAACCGTTGAATTTGACGACGGATCCACGAGTAGTGATTAGTGGGGCGGATGCGAGCGCGTTTTCTGTGACGACGGATGCGGCGGCGGTGATTAATGCAAACAGTTCTACGACTTTTGAGATTGAGTTTGCACCGACTAGTGCAGGTGTAAAAACCGCTCTGGTGACCGTGGCAAATGATGATTTGGATGAAGGAACGTATACTTTCGCAATCCAAGGAACTGGTGCGGAAGCCCCCGAAGTGAGCTTTGGGACGATGACCTATCCGAGTTTGAATGCAACTTTGGCGAATGGGATTAACCATTTGGCAGTGGAGTTTGATTCGGATGTGAAAGGATCGGGCGATGCGGATTCGGCGAATAATGTAAATAATTATTTGTTGTTTGCGAGTGGTCCGAATGGTGTGTTTGACACGGTGAGTTGCGCAGGGGGTGTGGTGACGGATGATGTGAATGTGCCAATTAATACGGCAGCTTATGATGACCATGATGAAAGTGGCCCTTATGTGGTGACTTTGACGATCAATGATGATGTGCCGTTGAGCGGTGGAGACTACCGGTTGTTGGTGTGTGGGACAACTTCGATTCATAATAATGCAGGAATTGAGTTGGGTGATGGTTCTGATGCGGTGTTGGACTTTAATGTGGTGAGAAGAGGAAATGGTGCAAGTGCATCTGGTGGGGCTGGATTGGATAGTGATGAGGAAATGATGCCCGGAACAGGGTTCCCGATGGTGGATGGGATTGTGACCCTCCCCAAACAACCGGAGACAGCTGTTTATGCAAAGACGGAGTATGTTTTGTCGATTCCGAAGTTGGATGTGAAGATGCCGATTGTGGGCGTGCCGAAGACGATGACAGGCTGGGATGTGACTTGGTTAGGCGAGAAGGCAGGATATTTGGCAGAGAGTGCTTACCCAACACAGGCTGGAAACACGGTGTTGACAGGGCATGTGTGGGATAATTTGAACCATGCGGGTCCGTTTGCAGATTTGAAGCGTTTGGCGTATGGAGATGAGATTTTGATCACCGCGGCTGGGGGGGTATATGTCTATGAAGTGCGCGAGAGCCAGGTGATTGCACCGAATGATCTTGATGCGGTGTTCCAAGAAGAAACCTTTGATTGGGTGACGTTGTTGACGTGTGAGAATTATCAGGAAGGATTGGGGACCTATGCAGCACGCCGAATTGTACGCGCGGTGTTGGTGGAAGTGCGGTAAATTGTTTTGAATAAAAAAGCCACTCATTTGAGTGGCTTTTTTTTGTTTAGTTATTGAGCATTGCTAAAGCTGTGGTTTCGTCAGTGATGAGAACGTTGTAGTATTTCTTTTTTGCGGCGGCTTGGAGGGATTTGACTTTGTTGGGGCCACCGGCGGCAGCGATTACGAGGGGGGTCTTTTTGAGAATGTTGAGGTCGATGGAGATGACGTGACGTTCGTAATCTTCTAGGCAGATGTCGCCATTTTCATCAAAGAAACGGGAGACGATGTTGCCGACTGCGTTTTTGGCTTTGAGTTTATCCATCCATTCTGGGGGAATGCTTTTGGTGAGGTAGGTGGTGGAGTTGGTGTCTAGGGGGCCGTCAACGCCGATGAGGGCGATATCCATATGATGCATGCTTTCCATGACGGAATTGATGTTTTCTTCTTTGAGAAGGGCTTGGAGAAGTTCTTCATCTTGGATAAAAGCGGGGGCACTGATATATTTGATGGAGGAGTTGGTGTACTGCTGGGCGAGTGATTGGGCGAGGCTGTTGGTGTGGAGGTTATATTGAGCGGTACCAAATCCGCCGACAAGGGTGATGACTTCTAGGTCGCGGATGTTGGCGGAGGGGCGCATATATTTCATGGTTTGTTCGATGGTTTTGCCCCAGCCAATGCCGAAACGCATGTTGCTACGTAGGGCGAGATCTAGATAGGAGGCGGTGGTGCGGGCGATGGAATCACGGATATGTTTGCCTTCTTGTGAGAAGGTTTGGGTGACTTTTGCTTCGACGAGGTTGAATTTTTTGCAGAGTTTTTGTTCGAGTTCGATGAGTTGGGAGATGTTTTTGTAGTCGATGATTTCTATTTTGACCATGCCTTCTTGAAGGGCTTCTTTGAGGAGCTTGTTGAGAGTGGGGCGTGAGACGTGGAGTTGGTTGGCGATTTGTTGTTGGGTGAGGTCTTCTTTGTAGTAGAGATAGGCGGCTTTGAGTTTGATATAGTATCTTTCGTCGGGATGAAGTGGCATTTTAAGTTCCTCTATTTTCTTATGTTTACATAATTATAGCTACTTTACATAAGATAAGTATAGGCTTGGGGGGTGCTTTTGTCAAGAAAAAACCCCTCGAGAAACTTCTTGAGGGGTTGATTTTTCTAGGGAGTTGTTGCTTGCTTTAGGCAGTGCGAAGAAATTGGTCGATTTGGTCTAGGGGGGTGCGGGAGGTGTTGTCTATGGAAAGGGGGGTGATGGCGACCATTTCTTGGTTCATGAGAACGTCGATGTCTGAATTGGGTTCGACGGGGACTACGGAGTAGTCTTTGGGTTTGCCTGTGGCAAGCCCATGAGAGGACCAGTTGCCTTCTCTTTGGATTGCGTATTCGTAGTTGTTGACGCGGGAGAGGGTGGTTGTTTTCCAGGGTGTGGTTTTGTTGGCGTGGAAGGGAATTTCGATTTTGAATATGTCTACGTCGTGGGGGAAGGGTTTGCCGAGCACTTGTTTGGCTAGCATGGCGGTGAAGTGGGCTGCGGTGGAGAAGTCTATATCGGGATCGTGAGTGAAGTAGTCTGCAGATTGGGCGGGCAGTTGGAGGGAGGAGGCGATGGCGGGGATGCCGTAGCTGCTGGCCATTTCTACTGCAGCACCGATGGTGCCGGAGGTCATGATGCAGGACCCGGAGTTTTCTCCGAAGTTGATGCCGGAGATGCCGAGATCTGGTTTTTGGGGAAGGATTTCTAGGATGGCGTGCATGACAACTTGGGCGGGAGTGGCGTCTACGGCGTAGGTTTTGATGGGTTTGTTGTTGAGGGTGATGGTTTCTTCGATGATGGTGCCGGTGGATGTTTTATATTGGATGCTGCGCCCTGCGCTGGTTTGTTGGGTTTGAGGGGCTATGATGGTGATATTGGCGACTTCTGTGAGAGCGGCGGCTAGGGCGAGGAGGCCTTGAGATTTGATGCCGTCGTCATTGGTTAGTAGTATTTCGTACATGTAGAGTTTTGTTTCTTCTTTTCTTTGGTTGTTGTTTTATTTTTTTGTGAATTCTGAGAGTTTGACGCCGTTGAGTTTGAGCACTTCGGCAAGCCATTCTGAATTGAATTCAAATTTTTGAAGGACGTTTGCTGGGGTGACGAGTACTGGGAAAAAGTCTAGGCGGTGGGGGATGAAATAGGCAAATTTGGAGACTTTTTCTTCCCATACGGGGTAGATTTCTTTGTAAAGACCTTTTGAGGTGAGATTGGGACGTTTTTTGAGGATCTTTTTTGTTTCTTCTACGCAGAGTGCGGCTGTTTTTTGTTTGATGAGTTTGACTTGATAGCGAGCGATGAGATAGATGCCGAACCAAACGCCGAGGAGTGAGAAGGCTTGTTCTGAATGAGCCATAACATAGTCCCAAACAGGTGTTAAAACGCCCATCATGGAGCGCATAAAAGTTAAGATAAATGAATCGTTCATTTTTTTCCTCCGTTTTTATGTAAAGGTATTATATCAAAGTAAAAAAAAGAGGGTTGTCCTTTTTTGAGAGGACAACCCCAATTTTGTTGCTATTGAGATGCTTATTCAGCGTCTGCAGGTGCACCAGCTGCAATTTGCCATGCTTTTTCGTTCTTTTTGTAGAGGAAATAGATGACTGCGAAAACAACTGTTGCTACACCAAAACCAATCCAACCAATCTTTGCTGCATTGACGAGGGCCCATGAAAGTGGGTTTGTGCCGTCACAGATGGAGGAAATTTGGGTGGCGCCTTCTGGCATTGCGAAACCAGCATCGATTGCTGCGGCTGTGTGGAGGCCTGCCAAAGAGGTGGCCATGACCAAGCCAGCACCGATTACGATGGTGGAGATGATGATGTTGCGGACAACATTCCCGCGGGTGACGGGGTTCATCATTGCAACGATGAAGGGCAACACGGTGAGATCTACGAAGGGGAGAACCTTGTTGACGCCCAAGAGGGAAAGACCAATGGCCAAGAAGATGGTTACGGGAACCATGATCAAAGCAGAGGAAATTGCTGAGGGGTGGCCAACGAGCAATGCTGAGTCAAGACCAATGTAGAGATCTTGGCGGCTGGAGGAACGTTTCTTCATGAAATCTGCTGCTGCTTCAGAAACTGGCATCAAGCCTTCCATGAGCAAGGATACCATGCGGGGAAGGAGAACCATTACTGCGGCCAAGCCGACTGCGAGGGTGAGGATGCCTTGAACTTGAACACCAAAGGTGCCGTAAGCTGGGTTGCCCAACCATGCGATTGCGCCGATGATGATGCCCAACACGAAACCTTGAACAATGGGTTCGCCCCAAACGCCGAATTTCTTTTGAATTGTTTCGGAGTTTGCTTCAACTTTGTTGAGGCCGGGGATAAGGTCAATGAGTTTGTTGATCGGGATTGCGATCGGAACATATGCACCAGAGAATCCGTGAGGAATGGAAACGTTGGGGAGTTTGTAGACATCTTGGATTGCAGGAGCTGTCCAGTCTGCGAGCCAAAGAACGATGGCTGTGTTGAGGACTGCAAATGCAAGTGCAAGGCTGAGGCTGCCGCTCAAAGCGTAGACCATGGAGCCGGTGAATGCGAAGTGCCAGAAGTTCCAGATGTCGATGTCGAGTGTGTTGGTGAAACGAACTGCGAGCAAAACGATGTTGACGAGAACACAGAGAGGAATGATATAGGTTCCGACTGTGCCACCAAAGGCGATTGCTGCTGCTGCAGGCCAACCGACGTCTACGATGTTGAGTTCAACACCAGTGCGGACTGCCAATGCTTGGGCTGCGGGGCCAAGGTTGTTGCCCATTAAGCCAACGACGAGGTTGATGCCGATGAAGGCTACGCCGATGGTTAATGCAGCACGGAATGCTTTACCGAATTTTGCACCAAAAATAAGGGCAAGAATAAGGATGACCAATGGCATAAATACAGATACGCCGAGGCCTTGGAGGTAGCCAAATAAGGCAACCAATGCATCTAGGATTGTTTGAAACATGAATCTTTCTCCTTTATAAAAATATATAACATTTATTTTTCAAGGCAGATAATTGCTTATCTACTCTTGTTAACACGCTTATTTTGTTTCTAGTTACTGTTTATTCAGTTTTTTAATGTTTGCGATCTATAAAATTAGTCGTATTTGAGCAATTTATGATCGCTGGGCAGATTATGTTTGAATTTTTTTCTTAGTTCGACCATGGCTTCAAGTTTTTCTGTGGGGAGTTTGACTCTTTTGTAGCCAGCTTGTTGAAGCATGAGGGTTTTATATTGAATTTCTGCCACTTGTTCGAGGACTTCTGCACGAGCGAAGGCTTGCCAGACATCATGACCGGCGATGATGGCCCCATGAATGGGGAGGAGAACGATGTCGTGCGTCTTGATGGGCTCGCTGATGGAGTCTGCTAGTTCATCTGTGGTGGGAGTGCCGTAATAGGTTGTGGGCACTGCACCGAGGAATAACATGCCTTCGGTCATGAGTTTGGGATCTAGTTCGATGCCCATGTTGGTGAGCACAACTGCGTTGGTGGGGTGTGGGTGGACGATTCCATTTACATCTGGACGGTTTTTATAGATCTCCATGTGCATGGCTAATTCGGATGATGGTTTTCTGTGTTGATTGTCTTTTGTGTTGTAAACTTGCTCTCCGTCCATGTTGACGATGATCATGTCTTCGGGTTTCATGAGAATTTTGATGAGACCACCGGGAGACAGGATGATGTGGTTTTCGTCCAAGCGGGCTGAGATGTTGCCTGAGGGGCCACAGATGAGTCCGCGGGTGTACATGAGTTGTGCGATTTGGTAGATGTCTTCTCGAAGTTGTTGTTCGTTGTTGAACTTAGACATTTTTTGTCCTTTTGCTTTATTTGAGGTATCCGGCGATCTCTTCAATGGCAGAGTCTTTGCCAATGCCGGTGAGGAATGAGATGGTGACGACGACGGGGATTTCTCCGATATCTGCAGAGATGGGGGTGGTGGAGACGACGAGGTCGATGCCGTTGATTTTATAGGCTACTTCAGCTGCTTTGCATTGACGTGTTTCGATTTCAATGCCGCGTTCTTTGAGCATGTCTTGCACGGTGAGTGCGACGACTGTGCTGGTTGCGATTGCTGTGCCACAACAAAACATGACAGTTTTTTTCTTGCCTGCCGGTGCAGCTTTCATTGCTTCTGGTTTTGGTTGGGCTTGTTCTGTTGTTTTTTCAACAGGTTTTGCTTTTTCTTTTTTCTTTCTTCCGAATAGTGCCATTTTCTTTTCCTTTCAAATTTTGAACCTTATAGTTTTATTGTAAGGCTTTTATGATCTCATTTGAAGTTTTTGCTGTGATGAGTTTGTCTAGGGTGGCTTCATTTTGGAGCACGCCTGCAATTTCTTGAAGCATGGTTACTTGTTGATGAGGCTCTGAGAGAGCCATCACAAAGACAATTTTCACAGGGACTTCTTCACTTGGGTTGACCATGTTTTTGAAGGTGACTTCTTTTTTGAGAGTGGCAAGTGCAAGCCCAGCTTTAATGACATGTTGTGTTTCTGTGTGAGGAATTGCTGCGTTGTATTTTCCGCCGAGAGGGAGCCCGGTGGGGAGTCTGCTTTCTCTATCAAGTGCGCCTTGGACGAAGGTGTTGTGAACGTAGCCAGCTTCTTTGAGTCGGTTACCGAGAATCTCAATCACTTCGCTTGATGAGTCTACGTCTAAATTTAAGATGATTGCTTCTTTTACTAGTAGTTCGTTTAGTTTGCTCATTTGATATCTTCCTATTGTAAAGTTTCGTCCAGAGAAAGGACGGATTTTGCGGTTTCTAGATCTGTGATGAGGGTGTGGATCATGTTGGTTCTGAGAGCGCCTAAGATGGGGGCGACTTTGTTTTGGCCTTTGGCAGTGACGATGGTGGCGATGTTGTTTTTGAGGATGGCGTCTCTGGTGATGCCGACGATGCGATTTTCTATCTCTTGACCGACAATGTTTCCGTTTATGTCAAAATGGTAGCCACCCATGCCACCGACTGCATTTTGTTGTTGAAGGGCTCTGAGGTCTTGCTCGTTGAGGAAGCCGGCTTGGTAGAAGGTGGAGTGTTGTTTGTGGATGCTGCCGATGCCGGCGAGGATGAATTGACAGTCTTGAATGAGTTTGAAGACGTTTTGGTTGACGATGTTTTCTCTCAATTCTCTCGCAGTTTCAGGGTTCTTCATTATAAAAGGGGCGTTAATATAGTAGGGGGTGCCGCCCATTTTGTTGGCAAGTTCACGGACGAGTTCTCTGACATCATAGGAGCTGCTGGTTGAGTCTACGGCGCCATAGAGTTGGAGGACATTGGTGTTGAGTGGTTTTTCTTTTTCAAAGGCGCGGATGGTATCTCTTACGGCTTTGCCAAAGATGATGCCGATGGTCATGTTGGGGGAGATGTATTTTTTGAGTGTTGTGGCAGTGATTTGACCGAGGGCTTTGTTTGAAACTTGGTGTTGTGGTCCGTTTTCAAAAATAACAGCGTTCTTGATTCCGAAACGCTGCATGATTTGATCTGCTATTTGTTCATCTGTGTTGATGGGGCGAATAATGGAGATTTCGACGACCCCTTCGTTGCGGGCTTCGGTTAAAAGGCGAGAGACCATGGAGCGAGTTACACCGACTTCATCGGAAATTGAGGCTTGTGTCTTACCTTGGATGTAGTATGATTCTGCTACATCTGCAAGTAGCTCTAGTCTTTTGTTTGTGACTGATTTTTTACTCACCATTATTCACATCTTCTTCGATTATTCACAAATGTGCTAATACTGTAGCATTAAGTAAACTCAAAGTCAAGAATTAAGATTTGGTTAAAGATTAGAGAAATTTGTAAGAATTTGCTTATGTAATCGTTTGTTTGAGGGTGGTTGGGGATGCAAGTGTGATTTTCTTTGCAATTTTGTGTGAAAATATGAATATTAACGATTTTTTATTAATATTGATGTTTGGTTCTTGACAATGCACTTTTGGCATGCTAAACTCACAAGTGTGTACAGATATTCACTAAGGTGATGAAAAATGACAAATGATAGAGCCATGTTGTTGGCTGATGTTGCCGAAAAATATTTTATTGATGGGAAAACTCAAACTGAAATTGCAAAAGAGTTTGGCGTGGACCGTTCTATGATCTCTAGAATGTTAACAGAAGCGCGCAAGAAGGGGATTATTCGCATTCAAATCAATCGCAGTATCGCTCGAAATTATACTTATGAAGAAGAAATCCGTAAACGTTTTGGTTTAAAAGAAATTTATGTGGTTTCATGTCCCCCTGATAGCTCAAACGAGATTACTCTGGATCGTATGGGTAATGTCGGGGCTTATTTTTTAAATAAGATTTTGCAGAATATGGAGCAATTTACGATTGGGACCACTTGGGGCACTTCTGTTTTTGCTTTGGTGAAACAGTTGGAGTTCTTCCAGACGTTTCCTGATTCGAATGTGGTGCAGTTGGTGGGCGCTTTGGGGGCTGATTATCAATATTATGATGGACACTCAATTGTGCAGGATTTGGCAAAGGCTTTAGGAGCGAAGGCGTATCATTTAAATGCTCCTTTTATTTTGGATAGCCCTGAGACAACGTCTAAGTTGATGACGAATACGAGTATTCAGGATGTGATGGAGTTGGCATTGACTTGTGATGTGGCTTTGGTGGGAGTGGGAAGTGTGAACCTTGATGTGTCGAGTTTTTATCATGCTGGGCATGTGAATCAAGAAGATCTTGAGTGGTTGGGGAAGAATGGCGCCGTGGGCGATGTGTGTGGATTGCATTTTGATGTGAATGGGAACCCGCGAGGGTTAGATTTTCAGATGCGTTTGACAACGCTTTCTAAGGAAACTTTGTTGCAAATTCCGCTTCGTTTTGCGATCTCTGGTGGAGATGGGAAGGCGGAGGCAATTTTGGGTGCGATCCGTGGTGAGTATATTAATGCTTTGGTGACGGATGAGAACACGGCAAAGGAAATTTTGAACATTTCTATGTAGGTTTTGGACTTACATAGTTTTTGATTTATGGTTAAAAGGAGACTATAGATGGCTAGTTTATCAATTGTTGTGAATCATGAAGCTGGGTTGCATGCAAGACCAGGCTCAAAGTTTGTGCAAACGGCAGTTTCTTTTCCTTGTGACATTCAGGTGAAGAATGTGACTAAAGGTGGGAATTTTGTGAACGCGAAGAGTATTTTGAGTGTTTTGACTTTGGGTGTGTTCCAAGGAAACGAAATTCTTGTGGAAGCGAATGGAGAACAGGCAGACGAAGCGATTGCTTCTTTGAAAGACTTAATCGAATCTAACTTTGGAGAATAAACATGAAACAGATTTCAGGCCTTCCGGCCTCCTCAGGGTCCGTTGTGGGTCCTGCTTGGACGTATCGTCCGGTGAAGATTGTTGTTGAACAAATTTTAAATTGTGACTCTGGTGAAGAGACATTGCGGTTGCACAATGCGATTGAAGTTGCGCGTGAGCAATTGAAAGCTTTGCATGCCAAAGCTTTGCGAGATGTTGGCGCAGAAGAGGCTGAAATCTTTGCTGCACACCAAATGTTTTTGGATGATCCTGAATATGTGGGCTTGATGAACTCTGAGATTTGTGACAATAAGACCAATGCAGAATCTGGTGTGCAAACTAGCACTGAAACGTATGCTTCTTTGTTGGAAGGCATGGATAATGAATATTTTAAGGCACGAGCACAAGATGTGCGCGATGTGGGTCGTCGGATTCTTTATGCTTTAAAGGGAATTGATCCGGCTTCTTTTGAATTTCCTACCCAACCCGTGGTGATTTTGGCTGAAGATTTGACCCCTTCTGACACGATGCAATTTAAGAAGGAATCTATCTTAGGCTTTTGTACGATTAAGGGTGGACCAACCTCACATACGGCGATTTTGGCACGTAGTTTGGGTGTGCCTGCATGTGTGAATGTTGATTTTTGTTTAGATGATATTAAAGATGGTCAACAAGTGATTTTGGATGGTACCAAGGGCTTGTTGGTGTTGGACCCTGCTGATGAAGATTTGAAAGCGGCAGAAGCTGCAAAAGAGAAGCAAGATGCGTTGATGGCAACCCAATTGAAGAAGGCGAATGACCCTGCGGTTACCAAAGATGGCCATCAGGTGGAAGTTGTGGCGAATATTGGTTCTGCAGATGATGCAAAACAAGCTGTGGAATATGGCGCTGAAGGTGTGGGGTTGTTGAGAACTGAATTTTTGTATTTGGGGCGCTCTTCAATGCCGAATGAGGCAGACCA
This sequence comes from Anaerolineales bacterium, assembly GCA_963676155.2. Taxonomy (GTDB): domain Bacteria; phylum Chloroflexota; class Anaerolineae; order Anaerolineales; family UBA11579. The sequence continues at coordinate 764,582 of CAXXOS010000002.1, read as the reverse complement.
AGTGAAGGCTTATCAAGCGATTGCGAAGGAAATGGATGGTCGCCCGATTGTGGTGCGTACTTTGGATATTGGCGGTGATAAGGAAGTGAGCTATTTGGGTTTGAAGAATGAACCGAATCCTTTCTTGGGCTGGCGCGCGATTCGGATGATGAGTGAACGTCCTGAAGTTTTGGAAACTCAATTCCGCGCTTTGTTGCTGGGCTTTGCAGGGGCTGATTTGCGAATTATGTTGCCTTTGGTGGCTTCTGTGGATGAAATTCGAAAGGCAAAGGAAATTTATGCAAGTGTGCGTGCTGCTTTGGTGGCCGAAGGTGCTGCAATTGCAGAAGACGTTCAATTTGGAATTATGGTGGAAGTGCCTTCAGCAGCTGTGATGGCTGGTTTTTATGCAGATGAAGTGGATTTCTTTAGCATTGGGACAAACGATTTGACCCAATATACGTTGGCTGTGGACCGTACAAATGAACGTGTGGCCGAGTTGGCGAGTTATTTCCACCCGGCTGTGGTGCAATTGATTGCGATGACGATTTCTAAGGCCCATGAAAAGGGTAAATGGGTTGGTTTGTGTGGTGAGATGGCTGGTGATCCTATGGCAACCAAGTTGCTTTTGGGATTGGGTTTGGATGAGTTCAGCATGGCACCGATTTCTGTACCTCAAATTAAAGAATTGATTCGTGGTTGCGATTTGAATGATTGCAAGGCGATTGCGGATAAGGCTTTGTCTGTTTCTTCTACGGATGAAGTGATTAAATTATTGTAAGTTTTACAAGTGTAAGCTTGCGTAACTGACCGTTTTAAAATACAATGAAGTTACCTACCGGAAACGCCCTGGAGGTTCTCCTCCCTCTAGGGCGTTTACCATTTAAATAGATAAGTATTGGAATGTGATCCATTTTCAATGCTAATGAGTATTTATCATTTAAAATGGGTAATAATCGAATGTATATCATTTATTGTGGGATATCTGAGAATCAATTAATTGTGCATAGTATTTTAGTTGAATATTCTAAAAATGGAGGGTATTAATGAAAAAAAATAAAATATTTATTAGTTTGTTGGTTCTTTTTACTATTTTTATATTCTTAATTGATATTGAAGCAAGTGAAAAAGATTTTGGAGATTGTATTCAATCATTTGATGAGTTTGCACTAAATGTTCCATTAGTAGAAGATGGTTATCCTGAATTTAAATCACCATCTTCCCCTTGGGAACCAGTCGCAGAAATTCCTAATTATAACAATAACCTTATTTATGAATTTCAATTAATAACAGAAACCAATCATATGAAAGAGATTTGGATTTATTCAACCGATAAAAACAGAACATTTTTTATATACAATATTGAAGATGACTCTTGGCGCTATGTAAATTCTATTTTAGAAGACTCTATACAAATTAAGAATTTAATTCTTACAGATGAAGGGAAAATTTACGGATTACCATTTAAATGGACCTCTCAATCAAAAAATATTCCATCTTTGACTATTTATGATGATGAAAATAAAGAATTCTACTTGGATCTCAATTCTTTAATACTCCCCTATGAAGATAGATTGTTCCCAGGCTATGAAATTGACACATTGGATCCAGATAAAATATTATATACTGAAGGAGTTTTTTGGATTTATCACCAAAATGGTGATTTATATAGCTTAAATGTTCAAGATCAAAAGCTGATTAAAGAATTCGAGTTTGAGGAAAAATTTAGGGTTAAGTCTTTAGGAATTTTACCTAATGGTAATTTATTGATTCAAAAAGCCCATTATGATTATTATTTACAACCAAATGATTTGATTGAATATAATATTGAAAACAAAAGTATTCATTATATTGAACCACCTGAAGGTTGGAGAGATTATAAAAGCTACATTTCTTCTAATGGTGATTTATGGATTGGTTCTATAGGTTATCGAGATACGAATAACAAGTGGATATCTTTAATTGATGATATGGAATCTTATAATTATGAAAATTTAAATATTAATACAGTATGGGCTTCTCCTGAATTGTTTTTTCAAAGTTCAGATGGGATTACTTGGCACAGGAGGAATACAGAATCTGGGTATTCTGGCACTGCTTGGTACAATTCTGTTACAGGAGAGGGCTGTCTAATATATTCATATTATGGGAATATAAGAGAAGATAGCGAGAATAGTTTATGGACAATTGCAGATGGTATGATTTATAAACTTGAATCCAAGTAATATCCTTAAAAATAAAAATTCAATTTTACTCAATCTTCTTCATCGCAGCATAATAATTGTTGGAAACCGTCTGTTGACGCACCTTGACATAAATCATAGAAGACTTTAATTTATTGTGTCCCAAGAATTTCTGAAGTAATTGCGTAGAGATGTGATTTTGATGGAGATGGATCTAGGGTATACGGGATAACAGAATTAGATGATTATGATTTAGTAAATATTTATCTTATGGCTACTTATGTGTTTGATTGTTTTCAAGAATGAATAAAGGATTTCAATGGATGAAAACCAAATTAAATAAATATGATATTTGCTATTTAGTTTTATTAGTCTATATATTGATAGGAAATTTGTTTAATATTTTAATAAATATTGGCTTCTTAATTTTTTATACTTTTTTTTTATTTACAGTATGCAATCATCGCAAAAAATATAATCAATTAAGCATATATATATTTTTGATACTTATTATTTCTACTCAATTAATGGGCTGGAATAGAGGATTTTATCCGCTATATCTTTTGATATTATTTGTCACAATTCTATCATTACTGATTATATTGCAAATTAAAAAGAAAAGTGGATATAGGTATTTTATTTTACTTTTTATCACTCTATTAGCCAATTTCGCCATAAGAAGTTTGTTACAATTATTGATTCCTACAATTGCATATTACACGATAATTAATTCATTTATTATCATTTATACACTGGTCCCTATTCTTTTAATACGTGAATTAATTTTTTTGGAAGAAGAGAAGGAGAAAAAGTTTTATTTTCTGATCTCATTTATACCGATTTTTTTTGAAATTAGTTTTCCTATAGGTTCATCTCTTATGTATTTAGAGTTTGGAAGAGAAATTAATTTAGAAACTGTCTTTTATAAAATATTTCATCTTTTTGTTTTCTCAGCAAATTTTCTAGCTTCAAAAATTAAGTTAAAAAAGAAGAGAGTGGTTTTAATAACGGCAATACTTCTTATTTTGAATTTTTTCTTATTATTCTTTTCATTTGAAAAAGTTTCCGTCCTTATTACGATCTTTATCATTATTTTATTTGATTATATTTATCAGTTCAGAAATCAGAAATTTGTTATTCTTGATTTAATTCAGGGCAAAAAATCTCTTTCAGTAAAAAGAATATTGAGTTTAATAGTTTTATTTTTATCTATTTTAATAATAACGGTGGCAATAGAAAACAATCAAGCATTCAAAATTTACGATCAACAATTGGATAATTTTTTAATTGAGAAAATAAAAAGTATTGATATTGTAGATAATATAAATTCATTTTGTGGATTAGATGTAGAAATAGCAGAGCCAAATATATTTGAATATTATAAATACAGAAATATTCAACATGAATGCAAAGTGTTTCTTGGGTATGATTTAACGGAAATTCTTTACTATCATGATGATAATTCTAGTGAAAAAATATATCAAGAAATAGACGCCTGTTTTGAAAGAGCTGAGAATATAATACCTATAAAAAACGAAACAGATTCAAAAATAGGGCCTTATCAAGAATTTCTATCTAATTGTTTTAGTTTATTGGCTAAATAAATCTTTTGGTTCATATGGGAAAGAAGTATAAAACATCACTCAATCTTCTTCATCGCAGCATAATAATCATTGAAAACTGTCTGTTCATGTACTTTAATATAAATCATAGTAGACTTCAATTTCTTGTGTGCTAAGAATTTCTGACGTAATTGCGTAGAGATGTGATTTTGATGAAGATGGATCTAAGGTATATGGGATAACAGAATTAAGCTGATGGATTATAATGCAAGGTTCTATAGACCTTATCAGTACCAGATGCAACAACCAGATACAATTGTACCAGGTCTTGAAGCGATGTCATTAAATCATTATATGTATGCTTTTGGTAATCCAATTAATTTCAATAATCCTTCAGGGCATATACCTTGTGAAGGCGGTATTGGGTGTAAAGGTGGAAAAAGTAATTATCATTCAAATGAACAATATCTTGAAGATGTATACGATGTTTTGCTTAAAGGAGATTGGTCTGTAGATAATAAAATTGAAATTGCTAAAGTTGTTGAGATGATAGATGATATGTTTAGAAGATATCAAAATGACTTTAAAAAAGGGATGGGAAGTCCCTTAACATTTACATGGGTTATTGGGAACAATCAGGATTATTGGAAGGATATTGGCTTGAAAATGAAAATATACCCGAAAGCACCTTTAAGAGGGTAAAATGAAAAAAAATGTATATATATTAATTCTTATTTTTATAGTGCTTATAATATCAATTAGTAAACATAAGAAACCTATAGATATTAAAAACATCTCAATCGATAATATTACGGATAATTATGTCTCTGATTTACTAGAAACAAATGGTAATTGTGAATTTCCTTGCTGGTGGGGAATTACTCCTGGTGTTACATTATGGGAGGATGCTCAATCTTTTTTGAATCTTTTTAATGAAAATTTATATAAAAGAGATTATGAAGGTATTACTAGTTATATATACACATTTCTTGATCCAATTGAAAATAGAGAATTCAATATTGATTTTCTGGTTAGAAATGGTATTGTTGACGAAATAAGAATTCCACCGTTATATTTTTCAAGATTACCATTTTCAGATAATTTGCCTGAATTTTTGAACATCAAAAACGTGATATTGAAGTTTGGGAAGCCTTCATTGATTAAGGTTGAAAATACGTTTCTATCAAATGAACCGACTTACCTATATTTTTCATTGATCTATGAAGAAAAAAATTATTCATTTAGTTTTTTTACAAAAGAAATTGATCTAAACCAGGAGAATAAAACAGTATGTTTTTTCTCAAACCCTATGATTGTTTTATCAAAAAATGACCGAACAGAAAATATTAATCCGTTTTATTTTCCAAGTTATGATTGGCATTCAAATTTAGAAGAAATTTCTGAATACTCAATTTCCAGTTTTGTTCAAACAATCAAAGATAATCATGACGATATGTGCTTGATATTTGAAGATGGTTTCTTTGGAAAGTTAAATATGAGGGAATAATTTCTTTATTTGAAATTTAAAATAAAAAAAATAAGTAAACGAACCTCTCAGGTTAAAATTATTATATTAACTATTCAATCTTCTTCAACGCAGCATAATAATCATTGGAAACCGTCTGTTGATGCACCTTAACATAAATCATTGTAGATTTTAATTTCTTGTGTTCTAAGAATTTCTAAAGTAATTGCGTAGAGATGTGATTTTGATGAAGATGGATCTAGGGTATACGGAGTAACAGAATTGATCTGATGGATTATAATGCGAGGTTCTATAGACCTTATCAGAACCATTTCGCTCGGACAGACACAATTGTAACAGGAGTTGGGAGCCAATCTCTAAATCTTTAAATGAAATAAAAACATCGGTGGTAGAATTTGCGATACTTATAGGGGTGGATGTTGAAGACTTAATTGCAGTCTTAAGTGGTCATCTTGGCGAGGGATGGGAGTTGTGGGATTTTAATGAAAATCTTAAAGAGAATTTTACAACTTTACATCATACTGCAGGTATGGATTAATATAATACATTTTGCGTTTTAACAATTGATGAAACCAGAATGGGTATGAATGAAAAATATGCAGATCCAAAATATGATTATGATGCTAACAACCAAGTTCATCATATTTGGTTTTATATTCAGTTAAGCTATTACATGGGGCGAGGAAATAGCCTCTTTAGCAAATTTTTTCCATGAAACATGTCCAGGTCAAGGAGGACGATCAAAACCAGATTATAATGCAGGTGTTTGGGGTTATACTGCCGGATATCTCATGAAAACAGGAGAATGGAGTCTATATGATTTATCTGACCATAAGAAATGATATAGGAAGATAATTGATGAAAAAAAATATTTTATTTAGTTTACTTTTAATTAGTTTAGTTGCATCAATAATGATTTTGACTAATGTAATATCCAGAGGTCAAGAAGTAAAAAGAATTAGTGAAATATTAAATTGTTCTCCAGACAAGACATCAATACACCAAGCCCTTATGAAACGATTTGAGATTGGTATGACGAGAAATGAAGTTTATACACAAATAATAAAACTCGATCCATTATTAGAAAATCATCTTGGTGAAAACGGTTATTTAGGAAACGATTCATTTATTTGTTATAATCATTTAGAAAATAATCAATGTAGTGAATTTATACATTTTTTTTCCAATTCTTTTAGTAATAGGTTTGGAATAGGCTTTTTTTACCAAGATGATATTTTAATAAATTTTTCATTGCTATCTTTTTAAACTAAAACATTAAGTTTCAATCTTCTTCATCGCTACATAATAATTATTGGAAACCGTCTGTTCATGTACCTTAACATAAATCATCGAAGACATTAATTTCTTGTGCCCCAAGAATTTTTGTAACTTTGAGTTGATAGATTAAATTCTTAGGTTTGTAAAACCTGATCTGATTTTTTAGATCAGGTTTTTTTATTTCTCCGAATGATTTAGTAGTTGTTTTGCTTGAGTGAGTTGTTGTTGGACGGATTGGGTGGCGGTGCCACCGGGGACGGTGCGACGTTCGACACTTTTTTGCGGAGAGAGCCATTCGAAAAGGTCTTCTTGATAAGAAGGGGAGATGGCTTGATAGTCGGCTAGGGTGAGATCGGCGATGGTGCAATGTTGCGTTTGGGCTTGCAGAACGACTTTTCCAACTAGTTCATGGGCTTCACGGAAGGGAATGCCTTTGAGGACGAGGTAATCTGCGAGGTCGGTGGCCATCATTTCTGGCGAGAGGCTGGCGAGCATTTTTTTGGGATGGATGGTGAGGGTGGTGATGGCTTTGGCGACGACGTTGAGGGTGAGAAGGAGGGTGTCGAAGGTGGTGAAGACGGGGAGTTTGTCTCCTTGGAGGTCTTTGTCGTAGGTGGAGGGAAGGCCTTTAAGGGTGATGAGGATGTTGGTGAGGGCACCGATAGTTTCACCGGTTTTGCCACGGGTGAGCTCGAAGACGTCTGGATTTTTCTTTTGAGGCATGAGGCTGGAGCCGGTGGTGAATTCATCTGCTAAGGTGAGGAAGCCAAATTCGTGGGTGGAGAAGAGGATGATTTGTTCGGCGAGTTTGCTGAGATGAATGGTGAGCAGGCTGGCGTAGTAGAGAAAGTCGGCGGCATAGTCGCGATTGGCGACGCTGTCGAGTGAGTTGGCGGTGATGGTTTGGAAGCCGAGGGCTTGGGCGATGGCGTGACGATCTACGGGGACGGTGGTGCCTGCAAGGGCGGCTGCGCCTAATGGACATTGCGAGAGTTGGGAGTGGTAGAAATGGAATTTTTCTACATCTCTTTGCAATGCCCAAAAGTGCGCGAGCCAAAAGTGACTGATCAAGATCGGCTGCGCAGGTTGTAGATGCGTGTAGCCGGGCATGATCACGCCTAGGTCTTTATCTCCTCGATGGACAAAGGCGGTTTGAAGGGATTGGATGGCCGCGATGAGCGATGGGATGTTGTCTAAGAGCCAGAGTTTGAAATCGGTGACGACTTGATCGTTGCGGCTGCGTCCGATGTGGAGTTTGCCGGCATCGGCGCCAATGGTTTCATAGAGCCTTCTTTCGACGGCGGTATGAATATCTTCATCTTGTGGTTTGAATTGAAAGGATTGATTGCTGATTTCTGCTTGAATCAAACCTAGCCCATGGATGAGATTTTGATGGGCGCTGTCGTCTAGCCAACCTGCTTGATGGGTGGCATTTGCCCAAGCAATGCTGCCTTTGACATCTTGCAATGCCATGCGGGCATCTATGCTGATAGAGGCGTTCAAATCAAAGGCTTGTTGATCGGGGCCTTTTTCAAATCGGCCACCCCAAAGTTTGTTACTCATGCGTTTTCCAATCTCTTTTACAAAAATTTATGAACGAGACTAGTCTCGTTTGAACATTGAATAGTCTGGTTGATCTAAGTCGAGGCCGTCAAGCGGTAAGTTGTTGAGGGCGCGGACTTTGAGGGGGAGGCCGAAGAGGTTGATGAACCCTTTGGCATCCATTTGTTCGTAGACATCGTCTTGCCCAAAGGTGGCGAAGTCTTCGCGATAGAGGCTATAGGGGCTTTGGCGACCAACGTTGATGATGTTGCCTTTGTAGAGGGTGAGGGCGACTTTGCCGGTGACGTGTTTTTGGGTGACGTTGACGAAGGCGTCGATGGCTTCGCGGAGGGGGGAGTACCAAAGGCCGTTGTAGACGATTTCGGCATATTTGAGGGCGACGATTTCTTTATAGTGAATGGTGTCTTTGTCGAGGACGATGCTTTCGAGGTCTTCGTGGGCGTTCATGAGAATGGTGCCGCCGGGGGTTTCGTAGACGCCGTGAGACTTCATGCCGACGAGACGACTTTCGACGAGATCGGCACGGCCGATGCCATGTTTGCCGCCGAGTTCGTTGAGTTTGATGATGAGCTGGGCGGGAGAATATTTGACATCATTGATAGCAACGGCGTTGCCTTGTTCAAATTCGATGACGATGGTTTCGGGTTCGTCGGGGGCATCCATGGGGGAGACGGACTTCATGAACATGCTCTCGTCGGGGGCGTTCCAAGGATCTTCTAAGATGCCACCTTCGTGGGAGATGTGCCAGAGATTGGAGTCACGACTGTAAATGGATTTTTTGGTGTTGGGGACGGGGATGTTGTGCTTGGCGGCGTAGTCGATGGCATCTTCACGAGAGAGGATGTCCCATTCGCGCCATGGGGCGACGACTTCGATGCGGGGATCGATGGCCATATAGGTGAGCTCGAAACGGACTTGATCGTTGCCTTTGCCGGTGGCACCATGGGCGACGGCTTCGGCGCCGAAGTCATGGGCGGTTTTGATTTGATATTTGGAGGTGATGGGGCGGGCGATGGAGGTGCCGAGGAGGTATTTGTGTTCGTATTTGGCACCACAGCGCACCATGGGGAAGATGAAGTCTTTGGCTAGTTCTTCTTTGAGGTCGTAGATGACACAATCAAGGGCACCGCTGGCGATGGCTTTTTCTTTGAGACCATCAAGTTCAAGGTTGCCTTGGCCGACATCGGCGGTGTAACATACTACTTCGCAACCGTAGTTTTCTTTGAGCCAAGGGACGATGATGGAGGTGTCGAGACCGCCGGAATAGGCGAGGACGATTTTGTTATATTGTTTTTTAGACATTTTGATTTTTTCTCCTAAATAAATAAAAAATAAATTTTGATTTTTTGCATAAAAAAAACACTCCATGAGAGGAGTGTTTGGATTCACATTCGAAGGATTTTCAGCACGCAGAAAAAACCTACCTCTCAGATGAGTGGGAAGTTCTTGTACGACGACGGAGACGGCTGACTATGTTTTGTTTGTTCATGGGAGTGATTGTAGCACAGGATGCGGATGTGTCAAGTCAAATGATAATATCATCTGATTAATTGTGATTTTGTTCGATCTTTTTTCCGACGGCACCACCGGGATGGGTGTTGGCGAAGTCTTCAAAGGCATATTGATTGAGCTCGAGGAGGGTGGTGACGATGGCGTCGAGGACGGCGGCGTTGAGCAGGGAACTGCCTACGGCCATGAGTCCATTGAAGGGATCGATGGCTTGAGGGGCTTTGATAATGAGGCTGGCTTGGCTTTGCTGGGCGAGAGTGGAGGTGGGGGCTTCGGTGAAGGCGATGATGGCGGCACCACGACGTTTGGCAATTTGAGCAAGTTGGATGACTTCGGCAGTTTCACCACCTTTGGAGAGGGCGAAGAGGATGTCGTGGGGTTGGATAGCACCGGAGGCTCCGTGGAGGCTATCGGCGGGATGGACGAAGAAGGCGGGGACACCGATGCAGGCGAGGAGGTGGGCAAAACGGGTGGCGATGGTGTGGGAAGTGCCAGCTCCGGTGACGAGGACGTGCCCTTGGCATTGATGGAGGAGATGGACGACTTCGATGAAGGAGTCGTTTAACTCCGAAACCACACTCTGGATGGCCGAGGCTTCGGCTTGGAGTGTGGTTTGGGCGATTTCAAGTAGTTGTTTATCGGTTTTCATGCTTGAATTTTAGCACAAAAGCCGATGGGGTTCTTTTTTATTTTTCGAGTGTGGTTACAAATTCTGTGACGGCTTGAACGGTGAGGGTTTGTTGTTCGTCACGAGAGATGGTGGCGGTGCCGTCGCCTGCTTGGAGGCCATAGTCGCCAAATTGGGCATGGTTGCCCCCTTCGATGCGCACATAGCGGATGTCGGCGGGGTAGAGATTGGTGGAGGCAGCGATGGTTTCGGCGCCCATGTCTTCAGAGCCGTAGATGGAGAGGACGGGGAGGGTGGTGTTGGCGAGGGAGGTTTTTTCGGTGCCGTAGGAGCCAAAGAGGATGAGGCCGTCAATTTGATCGAGGTGATTATAGGTGTAGATGTGGGCCATGGCGCCGCCGAGGGAGTGACCTCCGATGAGATCAAGGTCGTAGTCGGGGTAGGCGGCGAGGATGTCGTCGGCTTCGTTGGCAGCGAAGAAGGCAAAGTTGAGAGGCATGTGGGGGGTGACGACGAGGATGCCTTGGGCGGCGATTTCCTTTAATAAGGGCGCGTATGCTTCGGTGGGGACGCGGGCACCGGGATAGTAGATGAAGAGGGTTTGAGGCTCGACTTCAGTGGGGGTGAAGATGATCCAATTTTCGTCTGTGTTCTCGGATACGCTGACTTGGGGAGAGGATTGCAAGGCGAGATCGACGGTGGGGGAGAGGTCATAGGCGTTGAGACCCCAGTTGACAAACCAGAGTACGCCGATGACGAGGAGCAGGTCGAAGAGGACGAAAGCGATTAATAAATTTCTTTTTTTAGGATTCATTTTTTTATCTCCTGTGATTTTTTGTTTTTTCATTGTTCTGAGTGGTTTATGGAGCGAATTATTACATATAAAGGAAGAGATTTGTAGGGGGAGTGTAGGTTTTAGGATAAGTGCTTTTATGGTACACTTTGGCTGAATTCTATTTAAAATCCTATGGAGGTTTCCATGAAACAAATTTGTGTGATTGGGGTTGGCTATGTGGGGCTGGTGACAGCCGCTTGTTTTAGTGATTTGGGGAATCGTGTGATTGCGTTGGATGTGAATGAAGAACGTGTGGCAGGGTTGAAACAAGGGAAAATGCCAATCTATGAACCGGGTTTGAAAGAATTGGTGTTACGGAACATGGAAGCGGGACGTTTACAGTTTACGACATCCTATGAAGAGGCAATGCCGGGCAGCGATTTTGTGTTCATTTGTGTGGGAACCCCGATGGGGATGGATGGAAAAGCGGATTTGCAATATGTGCATGCGGCGGCAACGAGCATTGCGAAGGCGATGCAAGAGCCGACAATTGTGATTAACAAGAGCACGGTGCCAGTGGGGACGGGGGATTATGTTTCGGCTGTGATTCATGAAGAACAAGATGAAGATGTGGATTTTGCAGTGGTGAGCTGCCCTGAATTTTTGCGAGAAGGATCTGCGATTGGGGATTTTATGCACCCACACCGCACTGTTTTGGGGTCTGCCAATCGAGATGCTGCGGACAAGGTGGCACAATTACATTTGCCCTTGCGCGCACCGATTGTGATTACGGACATCCGCACTGCTGAAATGATTAAGTATGCTTCGAATGCGTTTTTGGCGACGAAGATTTCCTTTATTAATGAAATTGCGAATATTTGTGAACCTTTGGGTGCGGATGTGACCGAAGTGGCGGCAGGGATGGGCTATGATGAGCGAATTGGCCATCATTTCTTGTATGCTGGTTTGGGCTATGGCGGTTCGTGCTTCCCGAAGGATGTGGAAGCGTTGGCGTATATGGCGGAAGAGATGAACCAACCGCATAAAATTTTGGATGCGGTGATGCATGTGAATGCTTCACGGATGGACCGCGCGGTGGACCGTTTGAAAGAACATTTTGGGGACGAATTGCGCGGCAAGACGATTGGTTTGTTGGGGTTGACGTTTAAGCCGAATACGGATGATATGCGTTATGCACCTTCGATTGGGATTGCGCATGAATTGGATAAGTTGGGGGCGACGGTGAAGGGCTTTGACCCAGTGGGGATGGACGTGGCAGCGCCGTTGATGCCGATGGTGAAAATGGTGGATAGTGCTTATGAAGTGGCGACTGATTGTGATGCGGTTGTTTTGTGCACAGAATGGAATGAGTTCCGCAATTTGGACGTGACGAAGATGCGTGATTTGATGAAGAGCGCGGTGTTGTTTGATGGACGCAATGTGTTTGACCCGCAAATGATGCGCGATGCTGGATATGTTTATTTTGGCGTGGGTCGCGGGTATGACCCGGTGATTTAAGGGAGAAGCGAATGAGCGAACAACAGAATCCTTATGTGAATGAAGACGATTTGACCCGACGTTGTGATTATGAGGGGAGCGATTATCAGCAGGTGTTTTGGGTGGAAGGTGGGCGTGCCTATGAAGATGCTTGTGAAGAAATTGCTTTGCGCCGGATGGTGCCTGAACATGGGAAGTTGATGTTGGAAGTGGGGGCAGGCGCGGGGCGGAATACGCCACGGTTTGCGAATTATGAAAAGATTGTGGTGACGGATTATTCTCGGACACAGGTGATGCAGGCGAAGGACTTTTTGGGGGAGGATGAGAAGTTTGTGTTTGTGGCGTGTGATGTGTATAAAATGCCGTTTGTGGATGGGGTGTTTGATGGGGTGTCGATGATCCGCGTGTTGCATCATATGGTGGATGGTAAATTGGCGTTTGCGAAGATCCGCGAGGTGATGCGCCCGAATGGGATTTTTATTTTGGAATATGCAAATAAGAAGAATTTGAAGGCGATTTTGCGTTGGGTGTTGAAGAAGCAAGATTGGTCTCCTTTTGATAAGGCACCGGTGGAATTTTCGGAGATGCATTTTGATTTTCATCCGAAAACGGTGAAGCGCTGGTTGCAAGAGGTGGGCTTTGCGATGCAACAGGTGCTGACGGTGTCTCACTTCCGCGTGGGATTTTTGAAACGTATGATTCCGACCAAGATTTTGGCAGGGATTGATGGTTTGTTGCAGTGGACGGGGGCGTTGTGGCAGGTGAGCCCGAGTGTGTTTACGAAGAATGTGGCGGTGGGGGATACGACTGTGGCGGAAGAAGGGGCGTTGTTCTGTTGCCCTGAATGCCGGAGCACGGATTTGACGGAGCATGAAGACTATGTGGCGTGTGGGGGCTGCGGGTTGGATTGGCCGAAGTATGATGGGATTTATGATTTTAAAGCGCCAGTTTCAAAAGCCTAATCGGCTTTTGAACATGGTATTTTGCTACGCAAAATACTAGTGTAGAAATGTGATATAAAAAGCTCCTCGATTGAGGGGCTTTTTTTGATCCCCCCTCCGCAAGTTCCTTGCTCCTCCCCCCTTTAGCAAGGGGGGCAGGGGACAGAGATAGGGAGTGTCTTTTTTGACAGTATAGCCTAGAGCAGGATATAATAAAAGAAAATTAGGGAGTAATTTATGGGTTTTGATGCTCAAGACAAAAAAATTTCAAAAATATTAAAAACTGATTATCAATACATAATACCAAGATACCAAAGAAAATATGTTTGGACTGAAAAAAATTGGAAAGATTTATATGAAGATATTATGTTCATATATTTAGCTATTGATGAAAATGATAGTATTAATCATTTTTTTGGAAGTTTTGTATTTCAAGAAGATGAAGATAATAAGAAATTAAAAATAATAGATGGACAGCAGAGAACAATTACAATTTTTATTATGTTAGCTTGTTTAGCTAATGTATTTAAAAAAATGGAAAATGAGGGGAATCATAAGGGTTTAAAACAATATCTATTTAGTAGGTATGATAATGGAAATGAATATTTAATATTAAATTGTGATGAAATTATTCTTGGTGACATATTAAATAATTCTATTGAATATACTGATGAAATATTAGAAAATAAAATTTCTTCAATTAAGCCTAATAATGAAAATGAAAAAAATATTTTAGATTGTGTAAAATTTTTCCTTTTTAAATTTGATAACATTATCTATGAAAAAGAAAACGCATTGCAAAAAGCAGAAAAATTAAGAGATATTATTTTAGGCTTAAATGTTGTTGAAATAATTGTTAACAATGAAGAAGAAGGATATAGCGTTTTTGAATCATTAAATGCAAGAGGAATAGATTTAGAAGATCATGAGCTATTGAAAAATTATATTTTTAGATATTATATTCCTCAAAGAGAAGTTGATAAAGCAAAAGCTGATTGGAATAACTTATTGCAAACTTTAACATTTAAGCAAACTTCAGAGATTGTTAAATTTTTAGAAGTATATTCTACTCATAAATATACTAAACCTTCAAAAAAAGGCTTATCAACATATCAAATAATTAAAGAAAATTCTGATAAAAAAAATGTGAAAATCTTGGTAGATGATTTGCTTTTGAAAGCACAATATTATCGTTTTATTAATATTCCAAATGAATATGAAGATGATGAAATAAAAGAAATTCTTTCATTTTTTATATCAAGAAGACATCAACAATTTAGACCTCTTTTTCTTTCTCTTTTTTCAAAACATAAAGAAAATGTTTTAACAAAAAGAGAGTTAATTAATACTTTAAAATTTCTTCAAAATTTTTTCTTTATTTTTACAGTTATTTGTCAAAATAGACCAAATAAAACAGAAAAAATTGTATATAATTTTTCTAAAAGAATTGAAAATGAATATTCAAAAGACCTAATTCAAGAAATGAAAAATAAATTTCTTGAACTTTTTCCTAATTTTGATACATTTCAAAATTATTTTATTAATATTGGATATTCAAAGAAAAATAAAAATTTTTATTCAAATAATCAAAAGAGAGAAATAAGATATATTCTAACAAAAATTGAAGATCACTTACAATCTGATGAATTAAGAGTAAACAATTTTTCTATTGAGCACATTAAACCAGATAGCGTCTCAGAAGATATATGTGCAAAAATTGGTAATTTGTTACCATTGAAAGAAAAAATAAATAATCAAGCTAATATATTAAGTTTGCCCCAAAAAATTGAAATTTATAAAAAATCAGATTTAAGAATGGTTAATAATTTTATTGAAAGATATGAGAATAAAAAAGAATGGACTAATGATTTAATTGAATCAAGAGGAAAGTATTTAGCAAAAATTGCATATAATGAGATTTGGAAATTAAAATAGAAAAATTAGGTTCTTAGATTTATTAAAAAAACTCCCATAAACGGGAGTTTTTTTATTGTACTCAACATTTTGTTCTTAATACTCTGTTCTACTCTATGGCAAAGTTTTTTCTAAGTTGAGTAAGAAAGGTTTTGACAGTTTGGGGATTTGAAGGCTATAATCGGGGGTATCCAAGTTGTAGGAGGAAATGGAATGTCTACTGATACCATGGTTGCATTAAGTTTATTGGCTTTTATTTTTATTGCCGTGATTGTGATTATGATTACGATTTCTTTTAATGAGAAAAGAACTTATTTAAGTGAATATCGTCAATATGTGAAGGATTATGAATTTGGGTTGAGAGGGTATAAAGTCCCAAATTATTATGATTATGTGACTATAATTGGGCAAAGTGAAGATCAAATAAATAAGTTCGATTTGTTTGATTATAAAGTTTGGCGTGAAGATGATGTGCTTTATTTTTATCCGTTGAAGATTCGAAAAGCTGATTATTTGAATAATGAATTTTTCACGTTATCAAATTTGAATTTAGAAATGAATAAAATTGATGTAAATTCGATTATTTCATTTCGGATTGAATCGAAAGATATCAGAAAAAATGGGCAAGTCCCTCAAGAATACTCTCTCGAAGGTGCAGTGATTGGAGGGATGATTGCTGGTGGGTTAGGTGCATATTTGGGGAGTCAGATTAACCAAGATAATAAAAAGGTTGAATATTATGCAAAAGAATGTGTTCTGTTCTATATTGATAAAAATAATCGAAAACAACGCTTGATTTTTAATGGTGAAGATGCAGAGGTGTTGAATCAATTGCTGCCAGAAAAAGAGATTGAGTTTTATGAAAAGTATTCGATGGAAGAATTTGACAGTGAAGAGG
This sequence comes from Anaerolineales bacterium, assembly GCA_963676155.2. Lineage (GTDB taxonomy): Bacteria > Chloroflexota > Anaerolineae > Anaerolineales > UBA11579. The sequence continues at coordinate 748,369 of CAXXOS010000002.1, read as the reverse complement.
TGGACGAATATAGTGTGCCAGGGTTAATTCGGGAATATGCGAAGTTGCGGGACGAGGGGTTGATTTCTGCAGAGGAATTTGAGCAGAAAAAACAACAATTGCTTGGGTTAGGTGAAGTAAGTGAAGTGAATGAAGAATAAAATAAAAGCTCCTCGTAAAAATTGAGGAGCTTTTTTTATTAGTATAGAAAGTCGACAAATTCGTCGTTGGTGAGGCCGTTAAAGTAGGGGGTGATGGTGAGATCGGCGAGGGCGGTGCGCATGGCTTGGGGTTGGTAGGGTTGTTGAGTGAGGCGGGTTTCGATATCAGCTACGTTGCCATTGCCAAGGAAATCGCCGTAAATTTTGATGGATTGGATGATGCCTTTGTCGATTTGCATTTTGGCTTCGATTTCGCCAAAGGGGAAGCGGTGCTCTTTGGTGACATTGGATTTGGGCGATTTGCCGTAGTTCCATTCCCAATTGTTGTAGCGGTCTTCCATTAATGCTTCGATGCCGTCCCAATCTCGGTCGGTGAGGGTGTAGGTGTTGTTGGTGGAGGCTTGGAGGATGATGTCGCGGATTCGATCTCGAAATTCTTCAGTGTGTAAGTTTTTGAGATGGTCGGGGAGGAATTCGGAGATGTTGGCGACCCGAGAGCGGACCGATTTGACGCCTTTGGATTCGATTTTGGAAGGTTTGACGTTGAGTGCTTTGGCTACATTGGAAAGATCGGCGTTATAGAGCAGGGTGCCATGAGAGAACATGCGGGTTCTGCCATTGAATTGGGCATTGCCAGAGACTTTGGCGCCGTTGACGAGGATGTCGTTGCGACCGGAGAGCTCGGCTTGGACGCCAAGGTGGTCGAGAGCTTCGATGACGGGTTTGGTGAATTTTTTGAAATTTTGGGTGTTCTCTTGGGATTTGTTGGTGATGAAGGAGAAGTTGAGGTTGCCCAAGTCGTGATAGACGGCACCTCCACCGGATAGGCGGCGAACCACTTGAATGTCATGTTCTTCGACGTAGGAAGTGTTGATTTCTTCAGTCGTGTTTTGGTTGCGGCCGATAATGATGGAAGGCTTGTTGATATAAAAAAGCAGAATGTCATCGGTGATGTCTTCGCGACGAAGAAGGTATTCTTCGATGGCGAGATTCATTTGAGGGTCATTCGAATAATTATTTGGTACGTAGAGCATATGCTTTCTATCCTCTCTGATTTTAGAACCTGAATTTTTTGAGGTTTTGTTAACATTTACAATCTATTAACGTATTTTAACATGGATATTTGTTTGGTTATTCGCTACAATGTTAACGTTGAAATGTTAACAAAGTTGCGACCTAGTCAGGTTGAAAGGATTCAACATGGTATATAAAATTTTGGTTGTGGAAGACGACCGGACACTCAATGAGACGATCAGTTATAGCTTGCGAAAACAAGGCTATGAAGTGAAGGCTGTGCGGGATGGCGGTTTGGCTTTGGACGCTGTGGAGAATTTTGACCCTGATTTGATTGTGATGGATATTATGTTGCCGGGGATGGATGGATTTGAAATTACCCGCATGGTGCGTAAGGAACGCTCGATTCCGATTTTGATGTTGACCGCGAGAGATGATGAAATTGATCGGGTGTTGGGGCTGGAAATTGGGGCGGATGATTATATGACCAAGCCATTTTCTATGCGTGAATTTTTGGCACGTGTGAAAGCTATGTTGCGCAGGGTGCGATTGATCCGTGAGGAAGTGGGGACTGCGGAAGAATTGCCGAAGGAAGTGTTGGAATTTGGAAATTTGACAATTGATACCACTCGCCATGAGGTTTTATTAAATGGAGAGATCTTGAATATGAAGCCGAAGGAATATGCGTTGTTGCTGTTCTTTGCACGGCATAAGGGACAGGTGTTGTCCCGTTCTTTGATTTTGGAACGTGTGTGGGGCTGGGACTTTGTGGGCGGTACGCGAACGGTGGATGTGCATATCCGTTGGTTGCGCTCTAAAATCGAGCCGGTTGCTTCTGACCCGGTGCGAATTGTGACGGTGCGTGGGGCAGGCTATCGCTTCGAAGGATAAGGTATGCAGTCTGCAAAAATCCGGTCTCGTATTGCTTTACCGTTTGTGGTTTTGTTTTTGATCGTATTGGGTGGCATTCTTATTTTTGTCAGCCGTAATTTTGAGACCCATCTTTTGGTGATGCAGGAAGAGGCGCTGAAAACAGACCTCTTTTTTGTGAAAGGTCTCTTGGAAAAAGCGGAGGATGTGGCGGATTTTGCGGCTGATATGACTGTTTTGTGGGGGAATGAAAATGGACAAAATATTGATTCTGTTCGATTAAGTATTTTTGACGTAGAAGGTAATCCGTTGGGGGATTCTCAGGCGGCGTTTGCGTTGATGGAGAACCATGCTGACCGACCTGAGTTCAGGGATGCGCAGAGATTTGGGCTGGGAACGAGCGTGCGGTTTTCGAATACGTTGGGACGAGAGATGATGTATGTGTGTGCGCCGGCTGCAAATGCAGATGGGGATGCGGTGGCGTATGTGCGGATGGCGATTTCTGTGAAAGCGATTGATGAGAACGTGACCAAGATGCAGAACACGATCTTTTTTGGATTTTTGTTGGCATTTTTGATGGTGTTGGCGGTGTCTTATTTTGTTTCTTCTTTTATTACCGAGCCGATTAGTAGTTTGACAAGCAAGGCAAATTTGTTGGCGAAGGGGGATATGAGCCAGAAGTTTTTGACGGGAAAGCAGAATAGTTCTGAGGTGCATGAGCTGGCGATTGCATTGAACACGATGGCGGAGACGCAGATTGCGCAGATTCGTTCTATGCAAGCGGAGCAGAATAAGCTGGCGGCGATTTTGAGCCAGATTTCTGATGGGGTGATGATTGTGAATGATGAGGGGTTGGTGGTGTTGATTAATGAGGCTTGTGGTCCGATATTGGGGACTTCGGTGACGGGGGGATTGCAAAAACCTTTGATTCAAGTGGCGCGCCATCATCAGTATGTGGATGTGTGGCAAGACTGTATGGAATCTAGGGAAGAACAAAGCATTTTTTTGGAATTGCCGCAAAGTGAAAAGATGATTCAATGCATTGCGACGCCTTTGAGCGGTGACTTAGAAGGTAGCTCGATGCTTTTGATTCGTGATTTGACGATGTTGCGCCGATTGGAAACGGTGCGACGTGATTTTATTAGTAATATTTCGCATGAATTGCGCACTCCTTTGGCGGCGTTGAAGTTGTTGGCAGAGACGGTGGCGGATTCGGCGATGGATGACCCGGAAATGATGCAATATTTTTTGCAGCGGATGCAGGTGGAAGTGGACTCTTTGACGCAGATGGTTTCGGAATTGTTGGAGTTGGCACGCATTGAAAGTGGGAAGACACCTTTGCAATTGCAGGCTTGTGCGGTGGCAGGGTTGTTGGATGATGCGATGCAACGAATGAAGGTGTTGGCAAAGAGCAACGAAGTTGACGTGGAAATGATTTTGACGGAAGATGTACCAGATGTGTTGGCAGATGCGGTGCGTTTGGGGCAGGTGTTGGCGAATTTGGTTTCGAATGCGCTGAAGTTTACCCCGGAAGGGGGGAAGGTGACTTTGGGGGCTGAAATCTATCCGAAAGATGCTGAGATGGTTTGTTTTTATGTGGTTGATACGGGCGTGGGGATTCCCACGGGGATGCTGGAACGCGTGTTTGAACGATTTTTTAAGACGGATCAGAGCCGCTCAAAAGGTGGCACGGGGTTGGGGCTTTCGATTGCGAAACATTTGGTGGAAGCGCATGGCGGCAAGATTTGGGCTGAAAGCCAAGAAGGATATGGAAGTACTTTTTATTTCACCATTCCGCGGGCGTAGTTTTAACGATTGTTAATCTTTGATTGACAGGACGTTTATATGACGTTGGTGGGGCATTAATTTAGCTTTGATACACTTGACGAGTGAGTGAGTTTAGAAATCACTCCGACAACTTATTTTGGATTTATATTTTTATGGAGGTAAAAATAATGCAACGCAAATTTTATTTGTTGGTCGTTGTTGCAATCATGCTTACGATGGTCTTCGGTGCATGTGCAGATGTGAATGCAGTGATTGAAGAACCAACCGCAACAGCCGAACAAACAACCACTGAAGGTGTGGTGGAAGAAGCTACAACAGAAGAGGGTGGCTTGTTAACATTAGCTGGTTCCACTTCCGTCCAACCGCTTGCTGAAGAATTGGCAGAAGCTTATATGGATTTGCACCCTGGTGTGGTGGTGGAAGTGCAAGGTGGTGGCTCTAGCGCTGGTGTGGCTGCAGCCGTTGACGGCACAGCAAACATTGGGAACGCAAGCCGAAACTTGAAAGATAGCGAAAAAGAAGAACATCCCGAATTGGTGAATGTTGAAATCGCTTATGATGGAATTGCAGTTGTGGCAAACCCAAGCGTTGGGACACTCGATTTGAGTGTTGAACAAGTTCGCGCAATTTTCTCTGGTGAAGTGACAAACTTCTCTGAAGTGGGTGGACCTGATGAAGATATTATCGTGATCAACCGTGAAGCTAGCTCTGGCACACGTGGCGCTTTCACTGAATTGGTGATGGAATATAAAGACGATGCAGGCGAAAAGCAAGAAGCAGAATTCACTGTGGATGCAATTGAACAAGCTTCCAATGGGAATGTTCGTACTTTCGTATCCGAAACCCCGAATTCAATTGGTTATATTTCCTTCGGTTTTTTGGATGATTCTACTGCTCCCGCAAATATTGATGGTGTGGCACCGAGCATTGCAAATGTTTTGAACGGTTCCTACGGGATCTTCCGCCCCTTCAATATGATTACGAATGGTGCAGCAGAAGGTTTGGCAGCCGCATTCTTGGATTTTGTGATGAGCGAAGCTGGTCAAGCAATCGTTGCTGAAGAATATATCCCCGTGGCAACTGAAGAAGCTGCAATGGAAGAACAAGCTGCAACCGAAGAAGGTATTTTGACCTTGGCTGGTTCTACCTCTGTGCAACCTCTTGCTGAAGTTTTGGCAGAAGCTTATATGGCTTTGAACCCCGCAGTGGTGGTGGAAGTGCAAGGTGGTGGCTCGAGCGCTGGTGTGGCTGCAGCCGTTGACGGCACAGCCAATATTGGGAACGCAAGCCGAAACTTGAAAGATAGCGAAAAAGAAGAACATCCTGAATTGGTGAATGTTGAAATCGCTTATGATGGGATCGCAGTTGTGGCAAACCCAGGCGTTGGCACACTCGATTTGACTCCTGAACAAGTTCGCGCAATTTTCTCTGGTGAAGTGACAAACTTCTCTGAAGTGGGTGGACCGGATGCGGAAATTATCGTGATCAACCGTGAAGCCAGCTCTGGCACACGTGGCGCCTTCACCGAATTGGTGATGGAATATAAAGATGATGCAGGCGAAAAGCAAGAAGCAGAATTCACCGTAGACGCAATTGAACAAGCTTCCAATGGCAACGTACGCACTTTCGTTTCCGAAACCCCGAATTCAATTGGTTATATCTCCTTCGGTTTCTTGGATGACTCCACAGCCCCCGCAAATATTGATGGTGTGGCACCGAGCATTGCAAACGTTTTGAACGGTTCCTATGGAATCTTCCGCCCCTTCAATATGATTACCAATGGTGCTGCTGAAGGTTTGGCTGCTGATTTCTTGGCATTCGTGATGAGCGAAGCTGGTCAAGCAATCGTTGCTGAAGATTATATCCCCGTGGCAACTGAAGAAGCTGCAATGGAAGAACAAGCAACGATGGAAACCCTTGAAGGTACCTTGACTTTGGCTGGTTCTACCTCTGTGCAACCGCTTGCTGAAGTTTTGGCAGAAGAATTCATGGCTTTGTACCCCGATGTAATCGTCGAAGTGCAAGGTGGTGGTTCAAGCGCTGGTGTGGCTGCAGCCGTTGAAGGCACAGCAAACATTGGGAATGCAAGCCGAAATTTGAAAGATAGCGAAAAAGAAGAACATCCTGAATTGGTGAATGTTGAAATCGCTTATGACGGGATTGCAGTTGTGGCGAACGCAGGCGTTGGCACACTCGATTTGACTCCTGAACAAGTACGCGCAATTTTCTCTGGTGAGATCACAAACTTCTCTGAAGTGGGTGGACCCGATGCAGAAATTATCGTAATCAACCGTGAAGCTGGCTCCGGCACACGTGGCGCTTTCACCGAATTGGTGATGGAATATAAAGATGACGCTGGTGAAAAGCAAGAAGCAGAATTCACTGTGGATGCAATTGAACAAGCTTCCAATGGGAATGTGCGCACTTTTGTTGCTGAAACTCCCAATTCAATTGGGTATATCTCCTTCGGTTTCTTGGATGACAGCACTGCACCGGCAAGCATTAATGGTGTGGCGCCGAGCATTGACAACGTTTTGAACGGTTCTTATGGAATCTATCGCCCCTTCAACATGATTACCAATGGTGCAGCAGAAGGTTTGGCAGCCGCATTCTTGGACTATGTGATGAGCGCTGATGGACAAGCAGTTGTGGCAGAAGAATATATTCCTGCAAAATAGTTTATAATTAGACAAAGATGAGTGGGGTTGCCTTAGCAATTCAGGGCAACCCCAAATACAGTTAAATAGGTGCAATCTTATGAACAATACAAATAATTTGCATGATAAAAATAGAAAACGTGTGGTGATTCGGATTTTTGCAGTTGTTTTTGCACTAGTGGGGCTAGCACTTCTTGTTTTCGGTTTTTATCAAGCTTTTTCTGATTCTCCCATTTTTATTTTACAATTCTTAGGTGTTGAGCAAACAGAAGAGGCTTTTGCTGCTGCTAGTCGAATGCCATATGTTGCAGGGTTTCTGCTCTCGGGCGCAGTTTTGGGTTTGATTGCAGAAGGTTTTTGGCGCTTTAAAGATTGGGCGCGCAGTTTGCTAAGTGCGCTTTTGATCGCTGGATTGGTGTTCTTAATTGTCCAATGGATTTTTGGGGCTTTTGCATTGATCTTTGGGGGAAAGCAGGTGTTGAGCCTTAGTCAGATCTTACGCGTGGTTATTTTGACTTTCTGGAATTTTTTGTTGCAGTCGATTGGTTTGATAATCGGCTTATATTTGATGCGAATTTTACGAGATGAATTTATGCTGGGACCTTCACAACGGAATGTGACGGATCGTGGTGTGCGATGGGTCTTGTTGTTTACTGCGTTAAGTTCAATTTTCATTGTGTTCTTAATCATTTTGTTCACTTTGATGCGCGCATGGGATGCGATTGAGCATATCGGGATTAAACATATGTTGACCGAGTTGATTTGGCGACCGAATAAGGAGATTTATGGTTTGGTGCCGATGATTGCTGGCTCGGTGTTGGCGACGATTGGTTCGGTGGTGATTGGCGTGCCTTTTTCGATTGGTGCGGCGATTTTGTTGGCTGAAATTGCACCAGAAGGGGTACATAAGATTATTCGACCAGCGATTGAGCTTTTGGCTGGAATCCCTTCGGTGATTTATGGATTGTTTGGGATGGTGGTGTTGGCACCGATCATCCGATTGATTGATGTACCACGTAATACGGGATATGGGTTGTTGAATGCGTCGATTGTGTTGGCGATTATGATTATTCCGACGATTACGAATATTACGGAAGATGCAATTCGAGCTGTGCCTGAATCCTATAAGCAGGGTTCTTTGGGGCTGGGGGCAACCCGTTGGCAGACGATTTGGCGCGTGATTTTGCCAGCGGCACGATCGGGGATTGTGGCAGCGGTGATTTTGGGGATTGGGCGTGCCTTAGGGGAGACGATGGCGTTGATTATGGTGATTGGGAATTCGGTTTCGATGCCTGCTCCTTTGACGGATAATCCTTTGACCATCTTTTTGGATACTGCGAGAACGCTGACGGGGAATATTGCGGTGGAAATCACCTATGCAGCGGGGGATCATCGAAGTGCATTGTTCTTCACTGGGATTTTGTTGTTCATTATGATTATTATTGTGAACTCGGTGGCACGTTTGTTGATGAAGGAGAAAAACAATGAATAATTCAACGACTTATATGCCTTCTGCGAAAAAAAATAAACAAAATTTAAAATATCGAAATGTTTCACAATCAATTGCGTTTGCATTTTTATGGTTGACAGGGGCGGTGACGATTGCCGCTTTGGTATGGATTATTAGTTATGTGATGATTCATGGCTTAGGATCGATTGATTTGAAATTCTTGACGACTCGTCCAGAAGGTGGGTTGGATGGTGGCGGGGGGATGTCTACCACGATTGTGACCACACTTTATTTGGTGGTGTTGACTTTGGCGATTGCGACTCCTTTGGGGGTTGGGGCAGCGATTTATTTGGTGGAATATGCAGGGGAAGCACAACGAGAGAGCAAATTGGTGGCTTGGTTGATTTCTGTGGCCCGTGGGGCAATTGAAATTTTGTCGGGTGTGCCTTCGATTATTTTTGGTTTGTTTGGGTTTGCGTTGTTTGTGTCTACGCTTGAGTTTGGCTTTTCCTTACTCTCGGCTGGTTTGAGTGGTGCTTGTATGGTGTTGCCGGTGATTATTCGCGCTTCTGAAGAGGCGTTGTTGGCGGTGCCGAGAAGTTATCGAGAGGCAAGCTTGGGATTGGGGGCAACGAAGTGGCAATCCATTTCACAAGTGGTGTTGCCTGCGGCCATGCCGGGAATTACGACTGGGGTGATTTTGTCTATGGGGCGCATTATTGCTGAAACGGCAATCTTTTGGGTGACTTTGGGGGGATCCTATCGTTTGCCAACTAGCATTTTGAGCTCAGGGCGTACGATGGCTTTGCATGTGTTCCTTTTGGCATCGGAAACACGCGCATTTGACAAGGCGATGGGTACGGGGGCAATTTTGATTTTGACAATTTTGGCCTTGAATCTTTCTGTGAACTTTATTACTTCCCGTTATACTGCACGTAATGTGGGGAAGAAGCAATAATCAATCAATTTGGAGACGATAATGATGATGAATGAAGAAATTAAAATTAGTGCAAGAAATTTAAATTTTTATTATGGTTCTTTTCATGCTTTGACAGATGTGAGCATTGATATTCCTGAGAAAAAGATTACTTCGATTATTGGGCCTTCTGGTTGTGGTAAGAGTACTTTTTTGCGTGTTTTCAATCGGATGAATGATTTGATTCCGAATGTGCATGTGGAGGGGGAAGTGATGTTGGATGAAGATAAGTTGTTGGAGATTGATGTGGTGGAATTGCGCAAACGCGTGGGGATGGTGTTCCAAAGACCAAATCCCTTCCCGAAGACAATCTTTGATAATGTAGCTTATGGTCCGCGAGCGCATGGTGTGCGTGATAAACAATTGTTGAGCGAAATTGTGGAAAAAAGCTTGAAGCAAGCTGCTTTGTGGAATGAAGTGAAAGATACGTTGGAAAAGAGCGGTTTGGCTCTCTCTGGTGGTCAACAGCAACGTTTGTGCATTGCGCGTGCTTTGGCGGTGGAACCGGAAGTGATTTTGATGGATGAACCGGCTTCTGCTTTGGACCCGATTGCGACTTTACGGATTGAAGAGCTGATGCAGGAATTGAAAGAAAATTATACGATTGTGATTGTGACGCATAATATGCAACAAGCAGCACGCGCTTCAGATTACACTTTGTTCTTTAATATGAATGAACAACGCTCTGGCTATTTGGTGGAGAGCGGTGATACGAAAGAGATCTTTACGAACCCGAAAGAAACCCTCACTGAAGATTATATTACGGGTCGATTTGGATAAGATTGGAATCGCAATGAAGAAAAAGGTTTTATTCTTGTGTACTGGAAATTCTTGTCGTTCTCATATGGCGGAGGCGATTGTGAATGACCGTTTGGGAGATCAATGGGAGGCAGTGAGCGCAGGGACAACACCCGCGGGATATGTGCACCCAAAGGCTTTGCAGGTTTTATCAGAAATAGGAATTGAACATGAAGGCGAATCGAAAGGTGTGGATGCTTTTCGAGATGCTGATTTGGATTTGGTGGTGACGGTTTGTGGGGGTGCGAAAGAGAATTGCCCAGTTTGGCTGGGGAAGGGGAAAAAGATCCATGTGGGATTTGATGACCCGGCTGAGGCTGAAGGAAATGAAGAAGATATCTTGGCGGTGTTCCGCCGAGTGCGAGATGAGATTTTAGTTCAGATTCCGCCTGCTTTGGAAGCGTATGCGTAAGCAGTGAAAGAAGTTTGATCAGAAAGTTGTCAGTTTTTTGAATTGACAACTTTTTATTTTAAGCTATTGTTTTGAGAGAATCTTTGATATAGTATGGGTATCATGAATGGGTAAATTTGGAGGATGATTATGCCACAAAATCGTACAAGAAAAATTGCAGTTGCTGGAATTTTAAGCGCTATTTCTATTTTATTGGGTGTGACTCGATGGGGCTTTGTGCCTTGGTTTGGGGGCGTTTCGATCACAATTATGCATGTGCCAGTGATCATTGGCGCAATCTTGGAAGGCCCGATTGTGGGCTTGGCGATTGGGTTGATCTTTGGTGTGTTCAGTTTGTTGCAAGCAGCAATGGCACCCACGGGCCCGATTGATGTGTTTTTCACCAATCCGATGGTGTCTGTGTTGCCACGATTACTGATTGGACCGGTGACCTATTTCGTTTATAAAGCGTTCCAAAAATGGGACATCGCTGCTTTGATTGCCGCGGGTGGTTTAGGCAGTTTGACCAATACGGTGTTTGTGTTGGGAATGTTGGGCGTGTTGCAGGCTGTGCCTTGGGCGGCCATTCCGGCGATTATTTTGGGGAATGGCGTGCCAGAGATGATTGGTAGTGTGATTATTGTGTTGGCAGTGGTGCTCCCGTATAAGAATATTGAGTGGCGCATGAAAATAGGTGCAAACTTAGATTAAGTTTGTGATTGATGAAAAAATTAAAAAGAGAGGATATTTCCTCTCTTTTTTTATTTCTTTATTTGGGCTGCGATGGCTTGGATGTGTTCGGGAGTGGTGCCACAACATCCACCGATGAGATCAGCGCCAGCGGCAAGCCATTGAGGAGCTTGGGCGGCGAACTCTTGGGGGGAGGTTTCAAAATCTGTTTCCCAATGTGGGGTGGTTTGAGGTAGACCAGCGTTGGGTTTGAAGAGAATCAATTTGTCTGTTTGTTCACGGAGGGTGACTAGGTTTTGATAATTTTCTTCAAGGGATTTGCCACAATTGATGCCGAGGATATCGATTGGCATGGGATTGAAGGTTTGTGCCATTTTTTGAGGAGTGAGCCCTAGGATGGTTTTATTGCCTAGGTCGTAGCTGAAGGAGACAATTAGGGGGATATGGGAATCAATTTCGCGGATGGCCATCACGGCAATTTGCGCTTCTTTGAGGTCGAATTGGCTTTCGAGCATGAGCAGGTCTACACCAGATTCAATTAAGGTTTGGGCTTGCTCGCGATAGGAGGCAAGGCAAACTTGGGGCGAGGTGTTGCCATCGGGGGTGAGCATTTGTCCGCAGGGGCCCATGGTGCCTGCGATGAGCACATCGGGATGGTTGGATTCGGCAATGGCTTGTTGGGCGAGTTTGACGGCTTGTTGGTTGACTTCTTCAGGGAGGAAGCGCAGGTTGGTGTGTTCTAGGCGGAGGGGAGAGGCGTTGAAGGTGGTGGTGAGAATGATTTGTGCGCCAGCTTCGATAAACTCTTTTTGGAGTTGGACAAAGGGTGCTGGATTTTCAAAGAGGACTTGTTCAGCAGGTTTGCCGTCTAAGACTTTGCGAAGACGGAGGTTTGAGTTGGTGCCGCCATCTAAAAGAATGGGGGTGTTTTGTTTGAGTTTTTCGAAGGTATTTGTCATGGGTTCGTTCTCCCTGCGCCATATTATTTTTGTTTCAAATTGTTAGATTAATTATAGCCGATTGGAAGGTGGAAAAGAAGTTAAATTTAGAGATGGAGCCGAAAAATGTGAATTTTTGTTGATCTTTGATGCACTTTGCAATTTTGTTATTTGGCGAAAATCGGCTTGATTTTGGTTAATTTTGTTTTATAATGAGCTTGTAAAAATATCATACGAAAAGGCAAAACAAGAGAAATCTTGTGACGCAAAGCTATAGGGTCTAACCACGAAAGTGTATGACAGCCAGTTACCGAAAGGATAGCGATTAAAAATCAAAAGCTACCTTTCAAAGGGTAGTTTTTCTTTTTTATAGCAAGCATCGGACTTGGGGAAAAACTTTCATTGAATATTTTTACAAGACTATTTTGAAAATGTTCTTTTGAAAGGGATAGATGATGCGTAAATTAAATCAGAAAATTTTAGCAGTTTTGTTGGTTGTTTTTGTTTTGACATTGGTTTTGCCAATGAATGCTGAAGCAAGCGAAGCTTTTTTGAAAACGAAGCAAGTTTCTCAATTGAGTGTGGCGGGTTCTTTCCAAGCAAGCGTTTCCCAAAATGGGGATGGCGTTCCCAATGATTGGAGCTTGGGTCAATATGCAACTGCAAGCAATAAGGGTGCAATTGGGATGTTGGCACATAATTATTTGATGGGCATGTACTTCCCAACAATGTATATTGGGCAAGAGATTACAGTGAAATATTCTGATGGTACCAGCCAAATGTTTGTGGTTAGCAATGTGTTGCGCTACAAAGCAACTGATCCGGATAATTTTTCAAAGCCTTTCTTAAGCAAAAATGGCAGTGGTTCACAAATGTCTGCAATGCAAGTTTTCAATCAAGCCTATAAAAACGGTTGGCTCACTCTCCAAACTTGTATCGCAGCTGAAGGACATTCCTCCTGGGGTTTGTTGTTCATTCAAGCGTCTCCTAAAAAATAGATATACAAATCAATCTCCTTTTTTCAAGCCCCAATTTCCTTAGAATTGGGGCTCTTTTTTGGGTTAACTAGTTGACATAAGCATATAGATAGTGTATACTCTATTTACATCAAGCACATAGTTTGATGGTAGAAAGGTAAAAAATGAATAAAAATTATCAAAATGATTATCGAGATGCTGATTTTGGGCATCGAGGACGTGGACGCGGAATGCATTCTCATGGTGGACCAATGAAAGGTGGCCGGATGCATGGTGGCCCAAGAAGAGGGCCAGGACAACGACGCAATCATCAACAATTGGAAGCTGCTTTGTTGGTGTTGTTAGCTGAGAATTCTTCTTATGGGTATCAATTGATGGAATCTTTGAAAGAGTTCTATGCTGAACCTTTCAACACGAGTATTTTATATCGAAAATTGACCCGTATGGAAGAGATGGGTTTGGTTTCTTCTAGTTTGGATGAAGCAGATTCTAAGGGACCAGCACGTCGGATGTATGAGATTACTGAAGGTGGGACCACTGCCTTGAAAGATTGGGTTGAACATTTGAAAATGCGTCAAGCTCAGCTCGCAAAATTGATTGAGAAAGCTGAAAAGGTTTTGTGAGATTGCGCTTGTTGAAACACTCCATCGAAAAAAGGACTGCCTTAGCAGTCCTTTTTAATTTATGTGAGATTTTTTATTTAAATAAATCGTCTAAGAGGTTTTGATCGACCAAAAAAGGCAGGGTGATTTGCTCTTGCCATGGGTTGGTTTGATTGTGTTCGATGACGGTTTCGATGGAATGGTCATTGCGAGCCCAGGCACGCCGACCAACACCCACCATGACATCCCAAGGCATGGCGAGGTTGAGGATGGTATCGACTCGTTCAGAGCCATCGAGCACCATGCCGAAGCCACCATTGATGGCTTTGCCAATGCCCACGCCACCGCCGTTGTGTAAGGCGACGAGGCTCATGCCACGGGCGGCATTGCCCACAAAACATTGGGTGGCCATGTCAGCCATGATGTTGGAACCATCTTTGATGTTGGCGGTTTCACGGAAGGGGGAATCGGTGCCACCGGTATCGTGATGGTCACGACCGAGCATGATGGGGCCGACTTCGCCATCGCGTACCATTTGGTTAAATTTGAGAGCGATATCGCGGCGTCCGAGGGCATCTTGATAGAGAATGCGGGCTTGGGTGCCGACGACGAGTTTGTTCTTTTTGGCATCGCGAATCCAGATATAGTTATCACGATCTTGTCCACGACGGTTGGGGTCGATGACACTCATTGCGGCGGCATCGGTTTTGTCGAGGTCTTCGGGGTCGCCGGAAAGGCAGACCCAGCGGAAGGGGCCATAGCCATAATCAAAGAGGAGGGGACCCATGATATCTTCGACATAGGAGGGGAAGATGAAGCCTTCGGAGGTGTCGTGGCCATTTTTGGCGATTTGAGTGACCCCGGCATCAAAAACGGCTTTCATAAAGCTGTTGCCATAATCAAAGAAATAGACGCCACGGTCTACGAGGGTTTTGATGAGGGAGAAGTGTTTTTGGAGGGATGCGTCGACTAAGGTACGGAAAGTGTCTTTGTCGGATTTTAGCATTTCTGTGCGTTGGGCAAAAGTGATCCCCGCAGGGCAGTAGCCACCATCATAGGCGGCATGACAGGAGGTTTGATCGGAGAGGAGGTCGATGTGGATATCGTTTTCAACGGCGTAGGCGAGCAAATCAACGATATTGCCGTGATAGGCGATGGAAACGGTTTTGCCTTGCGTTTTGTGTTGTTTGGCAAGGGCAAAGGCTTTTTGTGCGCTATCGGTGATTTCTGAGACCCAGCCTTGTTTGTGGCGGGTTTCAATGCGGGAATCGTCTACTTCGGCAAAGATGCCGACGCCATTGGCAATTTCGACTGCTTTGGCTTGTGCGCCACTCATTCCGCCCAGACCCGAGGTGACATAGAGCTTACCTTGCAGGTCGCCATCTTGCGGAACGCCGAGGAAGAGCCGACCGGCATTGATGAGAGTGTTATAGGTGCCATGGACAATGCCTTGGGGACCGATATACATCCAACCGCCAGCGGTCATTTGACCGTAGTTGGCGACACCGAGCGCCATGGCTTTTTGCCAATCGAGTTGATTGTCAAATTCGCCAATCATAAGGGCGTTGGTGATAACCACGCGGGGGGATGTTTTTGCAGAACGAAATAATCCGAGTGGATGACCAGACATGACGACGAGGGTGAGTTCATCGGTGAGATTTTCGAGATATTTTTTGATAAGCTGATATTGCATCCAATTTTGGCAGACTTGGCCTGTTTCGCCGTAGGTGACTAGTTCGTAGGGATAGAGGGCGATTTCAAAATCGAGATTGTTGTCGATCATGACTTGGAAGGCTTTGCCTTCGATACATTTGCTTTGGTATTGATCAATCGGTTTGCCATAGATGCGACCTTCGGGGCGATAGCGATAGCCATAGATGCGCCCGGTGGTTTGTAATTCTTCTAGGAATTCTGGGGCTAGGGTGGCATGCATTTCAGCTGGGATGTAACGCAAGGCATTTTTGAGGGCGAGTTCGACTTCACGAGGCGTGAGGGTGAGCTCGCGCTTGGGTGCGCGCCGAATGCCTTCCTGAAAATTCTTTTTTGGGGGAAGGGTGGCATCGAGTTTGATTTGCATGGCATTTGCGATGGTTTGATTTTTCATCTGATGAACTCCTTGGAATTGTTTTTAACTCAGATTTCTAGACCAAAAAATTTCTTGACCACAAAGCCGATGAGGAAGGAAATGGCGGCGACACCGATACTGATGAGCGCCATTTCGGTGAAACGTTTTTTGAAGTTTTCGCGTTTTGCAACGGAAAGATAGTAGTTGAAAATGGCGATGATGATGATGGCGATTAGGATGGTGACCGCGAGACTGACGAAGTAGTTGGTGATGAAGAAGAATGGAAGCACTAAGGCAATCACAGTGAGGACATAGGCAATGCCTGTGTATAGAGATGCTTTTTTGGCGTCGACTTCGGCGTCATCTTCGGCTTTGGTGGAAAGATATTCACTGGCAGCCATGGAGAATGAAGCGGAGATGCCGGTGATGAGACCGAGAAAGGCGATGGTCTTTGAGTTTTGAATGGAGAGGGTGAAGCCTGCAAGGGCACCGGTGAGCTCTACGAGAGCGTCATTGAGGCCGAGCACAACGGAGGACATATAGTTGAGTTGTTCTTCGTCGATCATTTCGATCAACTCTTGTTCGTGCTCTTCTTCATCTTCGATGATGGCGCGAATCTCGGGGATTTCTTTTTCGATGCTTTCGTATTCACTTAGGTCTGCTTCTTTAGATTCCATCCAGCGTAGGCTGAATACGAGGCCAAAGATTTTGGCGAGAAAGGTGAAGAGTTTAATTTTGCGATCGCTCACTTTGACATCTTTGCCAGTGTAGGATTTAAATTTTTGATAATGCTTTAGCTCTTCGTTCGCGATTTTTCGCAAAACAGCCGCATTTTCTTGATCTTGCACTTGATCGGCAAGGGCGTTATAGATTTTATAACCGAACAATTCTCCGGTTTGGATCTTGAGCATTGCTTTGATTGTGTTTTTTGAGTAAGTCATTTTCGTTCCTTTTTTATTCTAGATTTTGTTCATTTCCATTTTATTATACCCTCGTTTATTTTTAAATTTTTTATTAATCTTTGACAATTTGTTCGCTTGATATGTGTGCGAATCGGGAATACAATATTGGATGAGCTTCAACTGAAAAGCATTTTCATTTATTTGTAATTTTTTTCACAATAAAATCAGGTATGATAATAGTGAGCAAAATCTAAGGAGAACTATGTCGACAAAATTCAACGCTTATCCGATCTTGTTTGAGCCGGTCTACAAAGATTATTTGTGGGGCGGACGCCATTTGGAATTTTTGGGACGTGATTTGCCCGAAGGAATTGTGGCGGAGAGCTGGGAAGTGTCTGCTCATCCGGATGGGGAAACAAAAGTGGCGAATGGCAGCTATGCCGGAAGTGGCTTGGCTGAATTGTTTGCTAGATTTGGGTTTGATTTGGTGGGGGAGAATTTTCGAGAGAGTGCGTTTGCAGATCGTTTTCCGTTGTTGATTAAGCTTTTAGATGTGAATAAACCATTATCGGTGCAGGTGCACCCGGATGATGCCTATGGCATGGCGCATGAGAATGATTTGGGGAAGAGTGAGTTGTGGTATGTGTTGCAGGCGGATGAAGGGGCAGAGATTGTCTATGGATTGGAAGAGGGTGTGACTAAAGAAAGCTTCCAAGCAGCGATTGAGGCGGGGGAGATTGAAAAATGGTTACATAAAGTGCCTGTGAAAGTGGGCGATATTATTAATATTCCTTCGGGCGTGGTGCATTGTGGGCTGGGGCATGGTGTGGTGATTGCTGAAGTGCAGCAAAATTCTAATTCTACTTATCGGGTGTTTGACTGGAACCGTGTGGATGCGAATGGGAAGAGTCGTCCGTTGCATTTGAAAAAAGCCTTGGATGTGATTGATTTTGAAGCGGTGAATTTGGCACCGACTCGTTTTGAGGCAGTGGAGAATGTGTTTGAAGCAAAGGCGTTCACGATTGAACGTGTGCGTTTGGCAGATGGAGAAGTGGTGCAAGGCAAATGTGATGGCACCAGATTTGAGATTTGGGGATTGATGGATGGGACATGTGAAGTGAATGAGGTGACGATGAATGCGATTCAATTTGTGTTGTTGCCGGCAAGTTTGGGTGCTTATACAATTAAAGCAAATGGCTCAGTGGAGCTGATTAAAATTACAATTTAGGTGGATATGGAACGTGTGAAGCAATAAGTTTGCAATGCTGTTTCAAGAAGAAAGGAAATTCTATGCGTCATTTTGTGGTGGCTGTGAAACAAGTGCCTGATACAACCAATATTCGGATTGATCCGGACACGGGAAGTTTAATTCGTAAAGGGGTGCCGTCAATCTTGAACCCTTATGATGCACATGCGATGGCCGCGGCAGGGGCATGGAAGCAGGCAATGGATGCAAAGATTACGGTGCTTTCCATGGGTCCAGCTGCCAATGAGGCGAGTATTCGAGAATGTTTTGAGATGGGGGCTGACCGAGGTATTTTGATCACCGCGCGTGAATTTGCGGGGGCGGATACGCTGGCGACTTCTTATGTTTTGGGGGAAGTTTTGAAACAGATTCATGCAGAAATGCCGATTGATGTGATTTTTATGGGGAAACAGGCGATTGATGGAGATACGGGGCAAGTGGGGCCCCAAGTGGGGGCGCGTTTGGGGTGGCCGACATTGACCTTTGTGAATGAAATTGTGTCTATGGATGAGGCAGAAGGTGTGGCGGTGATTCGGCGAACGACAGAGCAATATCGAGAGACGGTGGAAGTGAAGATGCCGATGTTGTTGACTTGTCAAAAGGATGTAGCAGCGGTGCCGTATGCTTCTTTGCCCAGTTTGATGGATGCAATGACACGGGAGATTGAAGTGTGGGGGTTTGGAGATCCGGTGGAATTTGAGAGAGAAAAAGTGGGGTTGAAAGGCTCCCCGACGAAGGTGTTCCGATCATTTACGCCTGAATTTAAACAAATGGGGGACGTGTTGCCGGATGAGATGGATGTGTCGACAAAGGTGAAAACGGCCTTTGAGAAAGTGGCATTGAAAAAGGTGCTGGGGGTGAAGGCATGAGCAAGAATGAGAAGATGCAAATTTGGACCATGGTGGAGATTCATCAGGGTGTGGCAGACAGTGTGAGCTGGGAATTGATTGGGGCAGCACGCCAAGCGGTGGCTTTGGGGCAAGAGAATGCCGGCTGTGGTTTTGAGTATGAAGTGACAGCTGTGGTGATTGGCGAAAAGGTGAAGGCGATTGCACAGGAAGCAATTGCGTATGGGGCGGACCGAGTGATGATGGTGGATCATGAACGCTGTGGCACTTATATTAATGAAGTATATCAACATGCTTTATATGAAATGTTGGCGGCAGGAGAGCCTGATATCTTTTTGATTGGGGCAACCACGCAGGGGCGAGATTTGGCGAGTGGCGTGGCGGCTCAATTGGGGGGTGGCCTGACGGCAGATTGTACGCAGATGGTGATTGACCCGCCGAAAGAAGGGATGCCTTGTTTGTTGATGGCGACCCGACCGGCTTTTAGTGGAAATTTGATGGCAACGATTGTGTGTGAAACGGCCCGCCCACAAATGGCGACGGTGCGCCCGCATGTGTTTGCGCCGTTGGTGAAAGATGAAACGCGCACAGGCGAAATTGTGCCTTTTGATGTGAAACGTCCGCTGACGGATGACCGCGTGAAGGTGTTGGCACAAGAATTTGTGGCACAGGCGGCAGGTGGGATTGAATTTGCGGATGTGATTGTGGCCGGGGGACGCGGGATTGGGGGCAAAGAAGGATTGGCTTTGTTGCAGGAACTGGCAGAGGTGCTGGGAGGCAAGCTGGCGGTGACGCGTGCCTGTGTGGATGCGAACTGGGCTAGCCATGAGATTCAGGTGGGATTGACGGGTAAGACGGTTAACCCGGCGTTGTATATTGCTTGTGGCATTTCTGGCGCGGTGCAACATCGCGTGGGGATGCAAAATTCTCAGAAGATTATTGCGGTGAATCAGGATGCTGAAGCCCCGATCTTTTCGATTGCGGATGTGGGGATTGTGGGAAATTTGTTTGAAATTGTGCCTGAGATGATTGCCCAAGTGAAGGCGATGAAAACAGGGATGGGAGCAGAATGATGAGTGAGCGACGAATTGAATTTGATGTGATTGTGGTGGGCGCTGGGATTGGGGGCAGTGCGGCGGCAATGGTGGCAGCTCAAAAAGGGCTGAAGGTGGCGATGGTAGAACGGGCCCGTGTGGCGGGTGAGAAAAATTATTTTGGTGGGGCAATCTACCCCCATGCGTTTTTGGATATTTTGCCAGACTTTTATGATCGAAAACCTCCGTTGGAACGACCGGTGACACGCGCTGGGATGTGGATGTTTGATGAGGATGGGGTGACTAAGATCATGAAAGAAGGCGGTGCGCTGAAAGAAACACCTGCGGCAGAGTGGGTGGTGCTACGCTCTAAATTTGATGCGTGGTGGGCGGCACAGGCTGTGGAAGCAGGGGTGATGATGATCCCCAAAACGGTGGTGGTGGATTTTGTGCGCGATGAAGCGGGCAAGATTGTGGGGGTGCAAACAGACCGTGAAGAAGGGGCAATCTATGCACCGGTGACGATCATTGCAGAAGGGGTGAACAATTTACTAACGCAGAAGGCAGGCTTAGCGAAGGCGGATATTCGCACGGAACAATGTGCATTGGCAGTGAAACAATTGATTCAAGTGGATCGAAGCGATTTGGAAGCCTTTTTTGGCTTACACGGCTTGGATGATGGCTTGGCGGTGATGACGATGGGAGATTCTTCTCAGGGATTGCCAGGACTTGGGTTTATTTATACGGGTAGCTCGAATGTTTCGATTGGGGTAGGGATTACGTTGAATGCGTTGGTGGAGAGCGGAATGCGACCGCAGGACATTTTGAAAGCGCATTTGGCACATTCGGTGTATGCTCCTTTGTTGGAAAAGGGGACCTTGTTGGAATATGGGGCGCATATTATCCCTGAAGGCGGTTTCCGGGGAATGCCGAAATTGTTTGATGATGGGGTGATGGTGATTGGTGATGCGGCTAGCATGGTGAATGCGATGCATTTTGAAGGAACAAACATGGCGGCCACGGCAGGACGTTTGGCAGCAGAAACAGCTATTGCAGCGCACCAAGCAGGCGATTTTTCGAAGAAACAATTGGCGAATTATGAAAAGAAGTTGAAGAAGTGTTTTGTGTATCAAGACATGAAACAATATCGTAATTTTATTAAGTGGTTGGATAAACATCCGCACTTTATGAACGTGTATCCGGCGTTTTTGAACGAAGTGTTGGACTTGTTCTTTACCTCCCATGGCAAACGAAAGAGCAAAGAATATCAAAAGATGTTGAAGGCATTGACCCGACGACGGTCGTTGTTGGGGGCTGTGGGAGACATTTTGAGCTTTGCAAAGGCGGTGTTGGGATTATGAGTAAGAAAAAAATACTTAAAAAAGAATTACCACAAGCAAATACCTATGAATGGTTGATGAGCTTGAAATATTTTGTGGATGAGGAGGGGGGCTCTCATTTGACGATTGAAGACCATGCCGTGTGTGCAGAGTGCCAAGACAAACCTTGCTTGACGTTTTGTCCGGCGGATGTTTATGTGCTGGATGATGCGGGGATTGTGCAGGTGGCGTATAACAATTGTGTGGAATGTGGGAGCTGCCGGATTGGGTGCCCTTATGGCAATATCGGCTGGGTGTTGCCACGCGGTGGCTTTGGGGTGGCGTATAAATTTGGCTAAGAAAGTTGGAGCTGGGCGAGGGGGGCTCGGCTCTTTTTTGAAAGGAATTGAGAATGGTTTGGGATTGGTTTAATCGGCATAGCCGAGTGATTACGGTGATTTTGGCATTGGGGATGTTGGGAGTTTTTGTGTTTTTGTTTTTTGAAAAGCCAGAAGACCCTTCTTTGTTGATGGGCTATTCTTCTGAAACAGAAAAAGCAAGAGTGACAGCGATTTTAGAAGAAGGTGAAGTGACTTTTGGTGCATTAACGCAAGGCTATCAAGTGGTGCAGGTGGAAGTTTTGGAAGGGCTTTATGCGGGGCAAAGCTTTGAATTGATTTATGGCAAGAATCAAGTGATCCCAGAATCGTATTTGTTTAAGGTGGGGGATAAGATCTATGTGGCGGTGGCGAACGTGCCGAATGTGGGGATTAAGCTCACTTTTATTGATTATGACCGCACATGGGGCTTGGTGGGCTTGGCGGTGTTTTTTATGGTGTTGACAGTGGCAGTGAGCGGCTGGAAGGGAGTGCGCAGTTTGTTGAGCGTGCTGCTGAGCTTACTGATTATTGTGTATTATATTGTGCCGCAAATTTTGGCGGGGAAAAATCCGGTGTGGGTGAGCTTGATTGGGTCGATTTTGTTTTTGGGGGTGACGCAGTATTTGGTATATGGTTGGACGTTAAAAACACACGTGGCTTTGGCGGGGATGTTTGTGAGCATTGTGTTGACGGGATTGATGATTGTGTTTTTTGTGAATGTGAACCATTTGAGTGGCTTTGGGGATGAAAATGCGATGTTTTTGGCGCAACAAGTGGGCTCTTTGAGTATGCGGAATTTGCTGATTGCGGGGATGCTGATTGGTACGTTGGGGGTGTTGGATGACTTGGTGATTGGGCAGGCCTCGGCAGTGATTCAGATTTATCGGGCAAATTCGGCAATGACTTTCAAAGAACGTTTTGAGAGCGCGATGGAAGTTGGACGAGACCATGTGGGGGCGACGGTGAACACGTTGGTGCTAGCGTATTTGGGTACGTTTTTGAGTATGATTTTGTTGGTGGAAGTGAATGGGGGTAATTTTTTACAGATTATGAATTTGTCGTATGTGGCAGAGGAGATTGTGCGCAGTTTGGTGGGGACGAGTGGGTTGTTTTTGGCGGTGCCAATTACGACGGTGATTGCGTGTTGGGCAGTGGACGATGAGGTGCGACTGAGTAAGTTGGTGCGTTGGTTTGGTCCGCTGGTGAATATTCATGAGGGGCACGGACATGAGCATGTGCATTGAGAATGAAGGCAAGCCGAGAGGCTTGCTTTTTGTTTGTGAGTTTTGTATGATGGTAAGAAGAAGGGAGGCAAGAGATGCCGAAAGTTGATTATGATTTAATTCGTTTTGGGGATAAGGATGATAAGTTAAATCGAAAAGAAAGTGCAATTCTTATTACTGATTATCTATTATCACAAACTGACTCAAAGGTGATTGCAATTAATTCTGCTTGGGGGACAGGGAAAACTTGGTTTGTGCATATGTGGAAGAATGAACTAAGAAAAAACCCTGAATATCATGAAAAAGTGATTCCTATTTATTATAATGCTTGGGAAAACGATGATTATGGCGATGCCTTTATTCCATTATTAGCAGCAATCAATGAATATTTACCTGATGAGGGAAATAAAAAAGAAACTTATTTGGATGTAGCAAAAGAACTATTTGTTTCTATGATATCTGGCCCCTTGAAAAAAATGACTTTTGATATGGTCGATGGGAAGGAAATCAAAGAAATTTATGATAAATATAAAGAAAGCTTGGGTTCAGATTTTGAGTTAGCAATCTCTGATTTTCAAAAACAAAAGGAATTAAAGGAAAATTTTTCAAATGCTTTGAAAGAATTCACTTTGGTTGATAAAGAAGAACAAGAAACTAAAGAAGAAAAAATAAAAAAAATATTTATATTTATTGATGAATTAGATCGGTGTCGACCAACCTTTGCAATTGAAACCCTTGAACGGATTAAACATTATTTTGGAATTGAGAATGTACATTTTATTTTAATGCAAGATAGTGAGCAATTAAGTCATTCTGTTAAGGTATTATATGGGAGTGATTGTGATTCAAGTGGATATCTTAGGAGGTTTATCGATATTGAATTTAAAATTCCAGAAATAGAAGTTATAGAATATATTGAATTAATCTATTCTAGAGGAAAGTTTAAAAGAATTTTATTTGATGTTTCTGAAAATTATACATTTACATTAAGAGATTGTAATAAGTTAATAGAATGGTTTAATTTATTTGATTCACTTTATGAAAGAAGTGATTATTTTTTTGAAACACAAAAAGGAGCTTATCTTTTTGTAAATTTTGCAATATTAAATATTTTAGTTAAAGGGATTTATAAAAATTTTGTAAAGAAAGTTGATTTTGATATTGAGAAAATTAGAGAATATTGTGAAAACTCAAACAATATACCAAAATCAATCAATAAATATATAAATTCCAATCAAATGAACGAATTATTACACATATTAAAGTTAGATAAAGCACTACGTAGTAACGAACAACTCAGAATATATAATATACCAAGAATGATTTCTATAGTAGATAAAATAATTTATTATTAAAAAAATGACCTATTGGTGTTTATTATATTTATATTAAAATTTTTTTATTCCATTGCTAAAGATTTTTACAACTCTCTTACAATGAATGATTTTGATGCTCATATAAATTCCAATTGACTTAATGATTGAGGTCAATTAAATTGTTTTGATTGGCTTCGAAGAGCAACCAATCTCCATTTACATCTTGATAGGCATAGGCGAGGGTAACGAAGATGGGGTATTGATTTTCAAGAATTTATGATTTATTTTAGATAGATAAGATTGATAGAAATAAAAAACAGACTCCATGTGGAGTCTGTTTTTTTTATTAAAATCTATTATTTTTTTAATTCTTATTCCGTTACCATAGTCTTTTTATTCTCTTCATTAGTTATCTTACGATCGCTGACTTTGACCTTAATATAAAATCCAATTGACTTGATTCGTTAGGTCAATTAAATTGTTTTGATCTGCTTCGAAGAGCAGCCAATCTCCATTTACATCTTGATAGGCATAGGCGAAGACGATGAAAATTTGGTGTTGAATTTCAAAAATTAATGATTTTTTTTACTAATAGATAAGATTGATAGATATAAAAAACAGACTCCATATAGAGTCTGTTTTATTTTATTGAATTTTTAATTCTTATTCCGTTACCATAGTCTTTTTATTCTCTTCATTAGCAATTTTACGACCGCTGACTTCGTCTACGCGGCTGAGGAGAATGAGACCAATCACAAAGAGCACGCTCAAGCTGGCCACGGCGGGACGGCTGCTGCCAAAGAGGATGCCGGCGGCGGCGAAAAGCAATGGTCCGATTAGGGAGGCAAATTTTTCCATCACACCAAAGAAGCCGAAGAATTCACCACTCTTTGAAGCGGGAGTCATCGAGGCATACATAGAGCGGGAAAGGGCTTGGCTGCCACCTTGGACTACGGCGACCATCCAGGCGAGGAACCAGAACTCGACGGTGGAGTTGAGGAAATAGCCCCAGAATGCGACCACAATGTAGATTCCTAAGGCGAGGTATATGCTGTTTTTGGTGGTCATTTTGTTTGCGAGCCCATTGAAGACGGGTTTAATCAACCATGCGATCCCGATTAAGAGAATGTTCATCCCGAGCAAGTAGCCGATGATGATGCCGAGGCTGTTTTGGCGGATGGCGGGCAAGACTTCAAATGCAGAGACTGCCACAGGGGTGCCATCTTCACTGGTGATGGCGAGCGTGTGTTGGCCAGCTTCTTCAAAGTAGATGGTTTCATAGACGTTGTAGCGATTGTTGGCAGAGTTAGTGTCGGTCACTTGTGTGGCCTCACCATCCAAAATATAGACCATGTTGCCTTGTTCGGGGCTGGTCATATAGGTGACACGCACTTCTTGTCCGTTGAAAGAGAAAACCAAGGGAGATTGATCGGTTGCTTTGAGGTATGTGGCGTCTTCACCTTTGTTGAAGGGATCGTTGATGAAGCCCGCTAACCCACCGACTTCCATTTCTTCTGCGGGGACGATGACGGTTTCCCAAGTATTGTCATAGAGGACATACTCAGAAACGACACTGGTGGTACCTTCGCCGAAATAGTCAGCGGAAGTTTCATAGACGGGAAGGGGGGCACCGGAGATATCTTGGGGCAATAATCGTGCACCTAAGATGCCAGCGGTGGGGAGGAAGACCAAGTTAAGGATGATAAATGCAAGGAAGAAGGTTTTGTGTTTGACGTTTTTGCTGGGGAGTTTGCCGAAGATTAGGCTATAAGGGATACCCACAAATTGGACGAGCAAGAGGGCGAGGGTGAGTTCGATGGTGCCGAAACCAAGCTCTGCACCGTAGATCACGGCGACGCCAATGATGGTGCCAATTCCGTCGTTATAAATAAGGAAGGCGATCAGGAACTTGAAGAGTTCTTTATATTTTTTGATATCGCCAAAAGTTTCTTTGATTTGTTTGAAGCTGTTTTTGAAGATTGCGGAGGATGCTTTTCCGGACCCCAGAGAGGATTTGGGTTCAGGTACGCGGCGGAAAATGGGGATGGAGAAAACGCCCCACCAAATGGCAACAGAGAGGAAAGAAAGACGGGCTCCCCATGTGCCGGGCATGAGCATAATCATGGCAACGTTGACTGCGAGGAGCAACCCACCTCCAAGGTAGCCCATGGCATAGCCACGTGTGGAAATTTCATCTTGATCGTCTACGGTTGCTACATGAGGGAGCAAAGAGTCGTAGAAAACGTTGGCACCAGCAAAACCGATGCGCCCGATGATGAACAAGACAGATGCAAGCACAAAATCGCCTGTGTTTACGAGGACGAGCAAGCCGGTGCCGATGATGCCGAGGCCGACAAAAATGGATAAGAATTTCTTTTTGCCGCGCATCACGTCTGAAATAGTACCGAGGATGGGGGAGATGATGGCCACTATGAAAAGGGAGAGGCTGAGGCCAAGGCTCCAGTAGGCTGTGGCGATGGATTCACTGGCGAGATTGGCGCCTGCTACAGAGCTGTAATAGGCGGGGAGCACAGCTGCCATGATGGTGGTCGCAAAGGCTGAGTTTGCCCAGTCATACATGGTCCATGCTTTGACTCGTTTTTTATATTCGGTTGGATTTTGGGCTTTTAATGCGTCAGGGGATAAAAATGACATTTAAATTTTCTCCTTAATTGATTTTGAATGTTGGGGGATATTGGTTATATTGTAACATTCGAAAAGTTTATTTCTGGCTGTTAACACTGATTTGACAAAATGATTGTTAATTGTTAAACCCCAAAATGTGCAAAAAGAAACAGGAATCTTGAATAGATTCCTGTTTTCTAATAAATAAGTTTATTTAAGACCTTGCCATTGGATCATATTGGCAGCAATTTCTGTATCAATGAAGTTGTAATATACCCAATCGACTTGCAAATCACCACTTAATGTTTCGGTATTGCGAAAATCTTGGCAGAGACCTGTTTCGGCATTTTCAATGATCTCAACAGCGAAGTTTTGGTCTACGAAGTAAACTACGATTTCGCATTGATCGGTGCCACCGTAAGCGGCATTTTTATAGCTAAAATTGGGTGTGCCATATTTTTCGATGACATTTGCCAAAGGAAGGCGATAGAAGACTTTGTGCCCCATGCCAGTGACTAAATCATAGGGAGAAATTCCTACATAGCCACATAGTTCGGTGAGGTCTTCACTACAAGAATATTTGAGATAATAAGAATCTTCTTCATAGACATTTTCTTCTTCGATGATTGAAGCGGGGTTGATGAATGTCAATTCTTTTAAGATATCTTTGGCTTCGGCACCAGAGGTGGTGAGTAATTCGATATTGTGATAGCAAGGAGCGTCACAAGGCTCACCGGTGAGAAAGGATTGATCGGGCTCTCCGAGTTCAAATCCTTCTCGGAGTTCTTCTTCTTCGTATGTGAAAACAGTGAGGGGAGAAGTTTCATCCGTAGATGTTGAGGTTGAAGGGACGTCTGGCGTGTCTTTACTACAAGCGCTTAGCGCAAGGGCAACGAGTAGGATGAGGATGGAGATGTAGAAGATGTGTTTTTTAGTCATAATTGCATTCCTTTAGAATAGAATTTTATTGTTGGAGGATGATCGCTTCATTTGCTTGGAGTGAATAGGTGTTTTCCAACGGATCGGTGAGTGCTTTTTTATGAGTGGAATAGAGCAAAGTGGCTTGGGTGAACTCTTTTGGCAAATGGATCATTTGTGTTTTATTCGAAAAGTTGAGGCAAATGAATACGGTTTGTTCGGCTGAACTTCGTGTATAGGCTAGTATATCAGATGAGTTAAGATCTATCAGGGTCAGATCTCCTGCATAAAGCGCTGAATTTTCTTTGCGGAGCTTGATGAGGGTTTTATATTGATTGAGCAAAGAATCGGGGTCGTTGGTTTGAGCAACCACGTTGCGATGGGTGTGATCTTTGTGCACAGGTAACCACGGTTTGACTTCAGCGGAAGTGAAACCGGCATTGTCGGAGGCATCCCATTGCATCGGCGCTCGGCAGCCATCTCGTCCCTTCATCAAGGGGAAGTAGCGTTTGCCGATTGGGTCTTGAATGTCTTTGCGACGGCGGACGGGAATATCTCTTTGACCAATTTCATCCCCATAGTAAATATAAGGAGTGCCTCGCAGGGTGAGGAGCATGACAGCTGCCACTTTCATACGGGCATCTTCCTTGCCTTTTGCATAGCGAGTGGCAGGACGAGGTACATCATGATTGCCAAGCACATAGGTAGGTTGGATTTCAGCATTTTCAGGTGCTTCCCAAAATTGGATAGTTTTTAGAAATTGTTTGGCTTTCCAATCGTTATGAAGGAAGGCAAAATTGAACGCAGCATGCAACCGGCCGGGAGCAGCATAGCTGGTGACGGTGTCGGCGACTTCTGGGTAGGTTTCGCCAACTGCATATCTTTCGGGGTAGGAGTCTAATATTTTTCGTATATCTTCCAAGGCGGGTAGCATTTCGGGTTGGTCAAAGTCATAGAGATGATCTTGCCAATCATAGATGCGGCCAAAGGGGGGTGTGGGGGGGAAGCGACGGGGATTATCGCGCAGGTCTTTATCTTTGTAATAAAGATTGAAAACGTCTAAACGAAATCCGTCTACACCGCGATCACACCAAAATCGGAAGATATCCATCATTTCTTGATAGAGTTTGGGGTTGCGCCAATTAAGGTCGGGTTGTCCTTCGTAGAAAAGGTGTAAGTAATATTGCTGGGCTTGTTCGTCCCAATTCCAAGCGCTGCCGCCGAAGATGGCGCCCCAATTGTTGGGTGCTTTGCCGTTTTTGCCATCAGCCCAGATATAATAATCACGATAAGGATTGTCTTTGCTTTGACGTGCTTCAACAAACCATTTGTGTTGATCGGAAGAGTGATTGAGCACAAGGTCCATGATTACTTTGATGTTGCGTTTGTGGGCTTCGGATTGAAAGCGTTGGAAACTTTCTAAGTCACCATATTTGGGGTCAATATCTCGGTAGTCGGCGACATCGTAGCCGAAATCGGCATCAGGGCTGGGATAGATCGGAGAGAGCCAAATGGCGTCTATGCCGAGTTCTTGAAGATAGTCTAATTTTGAGATGATTCCTTCTAAATCACCAATGCCATCTGCATTGCTATCCTTAAAAGAACGAGGATAGATTTGATAAACGACGCCATGTTTCCACCAAAGTTTTTGAACCGCCATTTTATTCTCCTTGTGTGATGATGTATTTATTTATTATAACGTTTTTGAAATGATTTTGAAGTAGGGGATTGGCTTAATTCGAAAATTAGAAAATAGAGAAGGCGTTAAACCTTTTGGTTGTGGGGTTGGGGGGAATCTTTTATAATGAACGGCAGAGAGATAAAGAGGTTGCTATGCAGAAGAAAAGAATAGAATTTGCAATTTTACTCGTTTTGATTTTTGTGATGGGGGCTTGCACGTTGCCCAATCAAGAAGATGGTTTGCACGTAATCCAAACCTCTGTGGCAGAAACGATTGTGGTGCAAAGCACATTGGATGCAGAACGGCAAGCATATGAAGATAGCACTGCAACCCCGACTGTGCTTTATCCCACTCCTAACTATACGGCAACTTTTGCACCCACCGCAACAGAACCAGTGCCATGCAACTTGGCAGGGTTTGTGATGGATGTGACGGTGCCGGATGATGCATTGATTGGCAAAGGGCAGATCTTCACCAAGACATGGCGGTTGCAAAATATTGGTACATGTGCTTGGACGCCAGCTTATCAATTGGTGTTTATGTCTGGGGATCAGATGAATGCAACTCCGCAAACATCTTTCACTTCAATTGTGGTGGAGCCCGGTGAAATGATTGATGTTTCAATTCAATTAACTGCACCTTCTGTCAGTGGACATTATCAAGCGAATTTTATGTTGGCAGATGAAAATGGTAAATTATTCTCTTTTGAGAACAAATCTGCATTTTATGCAAAAATTTCGGTGCCTGTGGTGTTGGATGGCAGTGTGACAGCCACACCCGAAACAACCCCCACCGCCACAAGTGCGACGAGCGTGGCGACTGCCACTTCTGAGCCGCAATCGACAAGTGTGAACACATTGAAGACAATTTCCGTGGGCCCAACCTTGGCCAATACGATGAATAATGATTATTTCAATAATTCATTCAACTTTGGTGATCTTTCTTCGGATGAAGGTGCGATTGGTTTTGCACAATTTAATTTCTCTGCTTTGCCGAGTGGTGCTGAGATTCAAAGCGTGACTTTACGCATTCCAAGTTATACAATTTCTGGAAATCCATTTGGTGTTTTAGGATGTATGCGCGTCTATATGGGATATTATTATCCTTTGAATTCAGATGATTATTCTTATGCCACTTCGGGCGCAACAGGGCGCGCATGTGGTGCTGGAGAATTGACAGGTATTGCCTTGAACCCCGAGCTTTTGCAGACCTATTTTAACAATGGTGCAACGGCGATTGATGTGAAATTATTGTTCAATGAAAAGCAAACAAATGGCGATGGTGTGGCAGATTTGGTGCGGACTTCTCCGGGGGATGTGCGGCTGGAGATTCAATACCTCCCATAAACATAATAAAAGAAAAAGCGTATGGTTTCGCCATACGCTTTTTTTATTCGGATAATGTGCTAGCAGATGCTTGGATGACAGCACTAAAAAAATTGGATAAAGTGTCGTAGACAATTTTTGTGTCATATAAGGCTGTGATGGGCACGAGTGCACCTTCCCATGATTCTGTATACCAACGGGCATAGGCAGGGAGGGGGCGATGGGTGAATTCGTTTTTAAAGGGCCACGGGTTGGCAAAAATATATGGTTCGGGGTTGGTGTTGTTGGCAGCGGAAAATCCGAAGCTGACTTGTGCCGGTGATTCGATGGTAGCTTCCTCATTTTTGAAATAGACAATGCGCGTACCATATGCTTCTATGGAAGATTGCATGCGCATGGGCCAAAATTGAAAATTACTGAACGGATAGGGTTGGGAGTTTTTCCATGTTTGAAAAAAACGGCGCAGGGCAGAGAGATTGCCAAAAAACGGCTCTGCTTGCTGAGCTAAATAGGCAGTGCGTTTGGCTTGGGAGGTGGAGGGCTGCGGCAAAGTGATTGGTAAGTTGAAACTTTGGGCGGAATTTCGGATGATTTGATTGAGATGGTGTGAGGAGTTGAGGTTGGTTAGGTAAAATTCCTGACGGTTGCCAATTGAATTGCTTATGACGATTTTGTGGGTTGAAAAATTGAGGTCAATTTGGATAGACTCTAATTTCTTATGGGGATAGGGGAGTAATTTTGTGCGGATCCCATCTGGGTGAAGATCTAAGGCGAGGTGGGAATGATCTTTTTGGGGAGGATAGAGCGCTTGTTGGATGTGGAGCAATTCCAAAGCAAATGTTTGAATGGCAAACTTAGTTTGGTCCCATTCTGTCAGGGGAGAAAATTTGTGTTTTGAGATCATTGAACCTCCAAAAAGTGGTCTAATTATACCTAGATTTTTGAATTGAGGAGGGGGGTGTTTAACTAAAAAGAGGTATCGGATTCGATACCTCTTGAAGAGTCTATTTTGCTGAAGCTTTTTTAGTGCTTGTTTTCTTTTTAGCGGTTGTTTCTTTTTTTTCTGGTTTTTCTTCCGCAAGTGCTTCTTGATAAGTAGCGAGATAGGATTGCCCATAAAGATGATATTTTAAGTCATAGGCATAGGGCATGGTGAGAATGGTGCCCACATTGAACAATTGAGACCCAGCCATGAATGAAAGGAAGAAAACCAGCCAGCTCAAAAGGGTGATGCCAAGGTTGCGCCAAAAGGCGGTTTTTCCGAGGCGGAAGATCTTTTTGAGATTGAGACCACTTTGAATAGTTTGATAGGTGGCAACTTCACCGATAATGATTGGTTTGTATCCACTCAGCACGAGTTTGTAAATCAATGCTAGGCTGCAACTAATGAACCATAATAGGAAAAATATGGCCATGCCAGCACCGGAATCATTTTCAACCGATGCGATAAAAATCACAATATTGATAATCAAAATGAAGGTGCGAACTGCAATCAGGGGGAGCTTCCAAATGAGGTTGACGATCCAAATTTTGATTCCGTCTAGGAAGTTTTCGCCAAGATTATTCCAGTCCATTGGTTTTTGATCGGCACTATCTTCTTTGACCATAGTGCGCATTAATTGCATACCATTGCCATTAATGGCGAAGATTCCGATTCCAGAGAGGAACAGGAGGCCAGAGATAATCATTTTCGAGAACCAATCATCTCCTTCAAAAGCATATTGAAAAGATTTCCCAATTTTTTTACTTGTAAACATTTTTTTACTCTTTCTTTTTAATTCTTATAAAACGGTTGATTAATACGTTGAAATGTAAAATTGAGGGCGTAATTGGCCTTGAGATATTGTTGTTCCAAAGGATTATACAGATAAGCAAGTGAATATACGTATGTGATAAATATGCCACTCACACATGCGAGTACACCAACTTCTGAAACAATGTTAACGATGATGCTACCTCAAGAGTATGACCAGCCATTACAATTCCGCCGATTCCAGTAAGTAGTAAACCAGCTACGATGAGTAAGTTTTGCCCTAGTTATTTCACGTAAGTGGAAAGTTAGAAACTTTATAAATTCATATTTTCCTCCATAGAATAAAAATTTTTTAGTTATCAACATTAGTTTTTTTACTAGCGATGAGCGTAGATTGATAAAGTTGAGCGATGATATGATATGACACCATAGTGATATAGGTGATAAAAACATTTATCCCAATCCCAAAGGTAAGCAATCCGATGAAGAGAGCAAAAGGGAGTGCAAAAAGTGTCATCAGGCTCAACACAATCATAGCATAAATATTTTTCCAGAAATGTTTTTTTGTTAAGAAAAATATGGTTTTGATGTTGAGCGCTTCCATCAATTGACCTGTCTGCGCATATCGTCCATAAATTGTTGGAATAAATCCAGCCAAAAAAATACTATATAGGACACTACTAATTACGAGAACATAGAGGAATTTGTTGTATAACAATCCTTCCAGATGATAAATTGGGTAGAGATAGAACATATAGTAAGTGATAAAACATCCATATAAAATAGAAATGGGCAATCGATAGACAATTTGGATTACAAATAG
This sequence comes from Anaerolineales bacterium, assembly GCA_963676155.2. Taxonomy (GTDB): domain Bacteria; phylum Chloroflexota; class Anaerolineae; order Anaerolineales; family UBA11579. The sequence continues at coordinate 715,620 of CAXXOS010000002.1, read as the reverse complement.
GTAGATGGAATCTTTTAAATAACGCCCTAAATTGTTCCAATTTGGCATTGTGATTTCCCTGCCGTCTGCAGCCAGAAAATCTTTGATAATCTGAATACTATATCCGGGGAATACGGCAACAGAAAAATAGGTCATGGTGAAACAGAAGCTGATGAAAAAATTCATAAACCACCCTTCACCTAGAAATGGAAATCTAAGCGATTTTTTGTAATTCATTTGTTCTCCAAATAAAATTTTTTGAATTTCTTCAAGTATAACATTAAAGGATTCATGGAAAGTTTAAGAGACTGAAAAGATTTAAAACAATCAGGCTATTCTAAGGAATTAGATAAGTGGATTGAGCATTGTCAGCAGGGTCGGCTAAGGTTATTTTGTCACCAGATAGCCAGATGGTTTCAAGATTGCCGATATATAGCTGATCGGCAGTGTTGATGCCCTGTTTGGTGAACACGCGAATAATCGAATTGGGATATAAATGAATGGCGGGGAATTGATAGATGAGTTGTTTGCCTTGCAACAATGACCAACCTAAGAGAGAAATGCTTTTATCCCCTGTATTTTTAATTTGTATATGCTCTGTGCTGGGGTCACCTGCACCAACCACCATAACAATATCAAGTAAATCGGAGACTTCATCTCCTGAAGGAAGGTCAATTTCGATAGGCAGGCGGGTGGGAGTTGGCTCTGCGGTGGCAGCGAGGTTGGGAATGGCTGTGGGAATAAAATCGGTGAGGTATTTATTCTCTACCCATTTATAAGCAATAAAAAACACAAAAAGAGTGATGGCGATGTTTAAGAGAATGTAGAGCACAATTTTTCCTTTGTTTTTCATATTTAAATTATACCTATTTATTTTTTTTCGACCTATAATACAACTATTAATTTTGTAAATGAGGTACTCATGTCATATTTAATCGACGGACACAATCTAATTCCGAATATACGCGGCATGTCTTTGCGCGATTTGGATGATGAGATTGCCCTGATTGAAGTGTTGCAAAATTTTTCGCGTAAATCTCGTAAAAAAGTGGAAGTGTTTTTTGATAAGGCACCCGAGCGAGAAGCTAGAGTGCAGAATTTTGGCACGGTGCGGGTTCATTTTGTGCGAAAATCAATCACTGCGGATGAAGCCATCATCAAACGATTATATGCAATGCAGAAACGTGCCAAGAATTGGACAGTGGTTACCTCGGATCGGCAGATTGCAGCTGTGGTGAAAAGTGTGCATGCGAAGTTGCTTTCTTCACAAGAATTTGCTGTGCAATTGCGTGAAGTGCTGGAGGCGGCCGAAGAGCTGAACCGGCAAGATAAGGTTTTGGGGGAATCTGAAGTGGCTGAGTGGTTGCGCTTATTTGGAGAAGAAGAATAGTTTTCAAGGGAAAGAAAAAGGGTATCCATCGATACCCTTTTTGATTTAGCTTTTTGTGTTTTGAATCATCTTTTGATAATAACCGAGCGCTTCTTGCATGACTACATCGTGATTGGCTCTGGTTTCAATCATTTCTCGATTCAATTTCCTCGCTTTATAACGAAGTTCATCATCTTTGAGTGCTTTCAATATCGCATTGGCGAGCGCTTTATAATCATTGGGGTTGATTAAAAAGCCATTTTCTCCATCGGTGACCCATTCTCGTAAGGATTCAATATCGCCCGCAATGGGGAAACAACCACATGCGATGGCTTCTAAGAATGAATTGGGGGTGCCATCATGGGTGCTGATCGAGAGCACAATTTGGGAGGCACGATATTGTTCGGCGATTTCTTCTCGAGTGAGGCGAGGTTGCAATTCCACCGCGGCTTGAATGCCAAGTTTTTCGACCCAATTATGCGCATCTGCTTCATCTGCCATATTGGGGCACAAGAAGAGAGCATCGCGATGTCTGCGTAAGACGCGGGGGATGGCTTTGAAGAAGGTGCTGTTTTTAATATAAGCACGATAGCCACGTGGATTGACAATTTTGGGACGTTGCGAGACATCCCCTTGTTCTGGCGGGTAGAATTTGTCTAATTGAATGCCACCGGCACCGGGGAGCACGAAGCTGAGTTTTTTGTCATTGAATTTCCATTTTTTGGCAATGCGTATATCACGATAACAATCGGTGTGCAAAGCATCTGTTCTTTGCAAGGTTTTGCGAGTCCATTTGGCCATTGTTTTGGTTGATTTTGAGTGTAAGGTAAAGTCATTGCCCCAGACGGAGACTAACAATGGCATGGGAGGATCTGCTTCAGCAGCGATCATTCCTTCAAAAGGAATGCGCATGGCATGCACGAGATCTGGTTGGATTTCGTTGATGATGCTACGTAATTCTGCGGCAGCGGCAGGAATGTGTTTGGGGCCAAAAATGTGCCGGATTTTTGTACGCATCATGGGGGTGAGAATCTTGCGCAAAAATGGGGTGCCGATATCTTGAAATGATTTTGCAGAAAGATTATTCTCAGGTTCTAATTTTCGGTTCTCAGTTTTGCTACTAAAAGCAATTTCAATAAAATGGAGAGAAGCATAGTCAAGTGTACGTTCGCATGGGAATGTGGACACAAGATGAACTTCAACACCTTGATTGATTAAGTATTTCATCCAGTTGATTGCAATGGGGGAACGCCCATCGGCAACGATCAAAATTTTCATAAAGTATGTGAATTCCTCTTATAGATTAATGGTTATTTACAAATCGTTAACATTATACCGAATAATGATTAATTATTCTAAATTTAAGATGAGCTCATGCGGTTGTTTGTGGTTTGAATCGCTTCTATAAAGCGATCTGCCATGGCATTGATGTTGATCTCATGGTTGGCGATTCGGAAGCTTTCTTGCCCCATTTGGCGCAATTTGGGTGCGTCTGAAAGAGCAAGTGACAATTTTTGTGTGAGGTCTAGTAAATCATTGGGGGTGATTAGCCAGCCATTTTGCGGGCGGACAAGATCCTTTTGTGTGCCATCCCCTTCGGCCACGATCACGGGCAAGCCATGTGCCATCGCTTCTTGAATGGCGAGGCCCCCAGTGCCAGGGAGCACAAATAAATCTGCTTGATTGAAGATCTCAGCAAGTGCTGTGCCGTGGATTGCCCCAAAGAATTTTGTTTGAGGATAGTGTTGGTTCGAGAGCGTTTCTGCTTCCGCACGGGCGGGGCCGTCTCCCACAATCCACAGTTGCGGTTGTTGTTCTTTTGGCAGGTTGGCACATGCCTGAATGAGCAAGTCTAAACGTTTGCGCGCTTGCAAGCGGCCAACAAAAAGCACGATTGGTTGTGATGCGAAAGTGGGTGCTTTGCGGGGGGGTGTTTTGGATGGGCGGGGGGCCACAGCATTATAGGCAGTGAAAACACGATTGGCAGGGATACCGAGTTGGATATATTCTTGAGCACCATTTTCGCTATAAGCAAGCAGGGCATCGAATTTTTGCAGAAATTTTTTGCGACGTTGTCTGCGCAATTTGCCCAGTGGTCCACTTACGGGTGGCGCACCAAGCCCCCAACCAATTACAGGGCGCTGCTTAGCATGCATCCAGCGAATCAGACGATCGGTGCTGAGATAGCGCGGATTGGCTTCGGTGATGAGTACATCGGGATTTTCTTCTTTTAACCAAGTGAGGTTCCCTTTTTGCCAACACAAATACAAAGGGCTTTTGAGAAAATGTAGATTTTTGCCTCGCTGCCATTGAATCACGTCAGTCTTTTGGGCTGCTTTGATCATTTCACTTTTGCGAGCTTGGCCAGCATAAAGCGTGGCACCTTGCTCACATTGCTGGGCGAGAATGTCAAAGAATGGCACTCGATAGGAAGGGAGCACGCGTTGTTGAATGGCGAGTTTGCCAGCGAAGATTTTGGGTTCGGGAAGGGGGGTGGGGATAGATTTCATCCTAAAAGCACCTCCAGATAACGGTCGGTCATCAAGGAAAGGTTGTATTTTTCTTCGGCAAGTGCACGGGCATTTGCACGATAGGGGGAATTGTTTTCGAAGACTTGCGCTGTGCCAGCTGCCAAAGCGTCAATATCCGGATCTTCTAAGTTCCAAGGGTTGCCACCATAGGGGGCGATGAAGCCTGCATTTTGATGGACAAGTTCTGGTAATGCCCCTGTGTCATAGGCTACCACAGGTAGACCACAAGCGAGGGCTTCGATTACGGAGTTTGGACAGGCGGCATTTAGGTCGGAAGAAAAGAGGGCGTGTGCACTTTGATCAATGGCAGGGATTGCTTCTCTGGGGACTTTACCTTTCCATTCTATTGGAATGGATGTAGAGTTTTCCCATTTGTGGGCAAATTCTGGTACCACTTGCCCCACCACAGTTAACTGCGTGGGGAGATTATGTTTTTCCACGAGGGCTTCACATGTTTTGATTGCTGTGACCAAACCCGTTTCGTAGCCACCGCCAAGGGTGCCTTCGACGAGTAATAAGCGATAAAAATCTGTAGGTCGAGCAATATTGTTGTCAGGTGCATAGGTTTTGAGATCCACACCATTATGTATCACGGAATAGGGCACTTGAGTGATGCCAAATTTTTGCGCCCACCATTTCACCACAAAGTCACTTTGGTAAATAATCTGGGTGGCGTAATGATTGCGGATCGTTTTTAAAATTACATTTCCATATTCTGCACGCAGATAATGTTTGAGACCCGTGTGTTTTTTGCGGTGAATCCAATTGATGCCATTTAAGCGTTGTATGATGGGGATGCCGGCCTTTTTGGCACGTTGAAGATCGCTCAAATTGCGGGTGCCACCGATGACTAAAATTGCGTCTGTGTCCTTATCCAAAGTGAAGGAATGAGCAATTTTGCGTTCGGAGAGCGCTTGAGTGAATTTGTGACTGAAGCTCACCATGCCCCCCACACCATGCACTTTTGGGAAAATGGTTATTTTGTGTTTTGTCATATAGGTATTGTACCTAAAAAGAAGAGGGATGGGGAAATGATTTATCCCTTTACGTTCGGGCAAATATGGATGAAAAAGTGCGTTTTGGATGTTATAATTCTGATGTAGAAAACAATTTTTTTGGAGGCAGCATGGAAATTACATGGTATGGACATTCATGTTTTAGAATTACGGAACGCGGGATGGCTACAGTGGTAACCGATCCTTATGATGTAGAAGCAGTTGGGTATAGTCCATTGAATTTAAAAGCAGATATCGTCACGGTTAGCCACGATCAACCGGGACATAATTATATTAAAGCAGTCAAAGGTTCATCCTGGCAGATCACAGGGCCTGGTGAATATGAAATTGGCGGTGTGTTTTTGACCGGTTTGTTCACTGGTGGCAAAAAAGGCTTGGGTGTGGAAAAGAAAAACTCTGCCTTTGTGTTTGATTATGATGGGGTGAATGTGCTTCATTTGGGTGCCATCAAAGATGTGCCCACCAAAACAGAAATTGAAGCCTTTGGCACAGTGGATGTTGCTTTAGTGCCTGTGGGAGGCGGCTCAGGGTTGAGCGCAGCCAAGGCAGCCGAAACGATCAGCATGATTGAACCCGGGATTGTGATTCCGATGCATTATCAATTGGATGTCAGCAAAACGGATATTGCTCCTTTGGAAAAATTCTTAAAAGAGATGGGGATGAGCAAGGATTATACAGCAGAACCTAGCTTGAAGATCAAGACTTCTGGGATTCCAGAAGAAACCCAAGTGGTGATCTTAGAACCTGTTTTGAAATAGAAGGATAGCGGATGGATGCTGTAAAGTTACTGTTAATCTGGGATATTGATGAAGGAAACGAAGAAGAATATTTTGAATTTCATGTCCGTCGCTTAGTGCCTACCTTGGATCGGATGAACATCTCCTTGCATGAAGCATGGTTAACAGTGTTTGGCACACGCCCAAGGATGACTGTGGAAGCAATGATTCCTAGTGTTGAGCTCACAAAAGAGATCTTGCATTCGGAAGAATGGCATCTATTGGTGGAGCAACTATCTTCAGTGGTTAAAAACTTTGAATATAAGGTGTTGAACGCCAAACGTGGGATTCAATTGTGAATTTGGTACAACTATAAAAATGCGAAAAGCACCTGATGGTCACCATGAGGTGCTTTTTATAATCGAAAATGACTGAAAAACTCAATCAAATTAGAATTCAAAAACTTTTAGAATGGTTTGACAAAAACCAACGTAGCATGCCTTGGCGCGAGACGAAAGATCCGTATGCAATCTGGGTGTCTGAAGTGATGTTGCAACAAACACGGGTGGAAACGGTGATTCCCTATTATTTACGATGGATGGAAAGATTTCCCACTGTGCAGGCCTTGGCACAGGCAGAGCAAGAAGAAGTGCTCAAACTTTGGGAAGGCTTAGGCTATTATTCTCGCGGTCGAAATTTGCACAAAGCTGCGCAATTGGTGGTGAAGGAGTTGGGCGGAGTGATGCCCCATACAGCGCAAGAGTTAGAAAAGTTGCCCGGCATTGGGCGCTACACAGCTGCGGCAGTTGCCTCAATTGCTTATAATGAAGCAGTGCCTGTGGTGGATGGAAATGTAAAACGTGTGCTATCTCGTTGGTTTGATTTTGAGATTGAGGTGAATACACCTGCAGGTGAAAAATATTGCTGGCAAATGGCAACCGAAATTGTGAGCCATGTCCGCACGGGGGACTATAACCAAGCAATGATGGAATTGGGGGCGACGATTTGTTTGCCAACCAACCCAAAATGTTTGCTTTGCCCTGTGCGAATATTTTGTGAAGCGCAAAAAAATGGTACGGTGGCCGATCGCCCAGTGAAGAAAAGCAAAAAAGAAGTGCCAACCGTTCGGGTGGGGGCGGCTGTGATGTTGGATGATGCGGGCCAAGTGTTGATTACCAAGCGTCCCCAAGATGCGATGTTGGCAGGGATGTGGGAATTCCCCGGAGGCAAACAAGAAGTAGGGGAAGATATGCATGCCACTGTGGCACGTGAATTGCAAGAAGAAATGCAATTAGACGTACAGGTTACCGAAAAGCTGGGCACCTATCGACATACCTACACTCATTTCAAAGTTGTATTGGATGCTTTTTTCTGTGAGATCTTGGGCGGCGAAATGAAGCTGATTTATGCAGATGAAGCACAATGGGTGTCGATTGATGCGCTCAAAAACTATCCTATGGGTAAGATTGATCGGATGATATCCGACGATTTAATGAAAAAAGGGTTTAAAAACGGAGCAGCAGATGAGTAGGAAATTTCAACGCAAGATCGAAGATTTTGTATGTGAAAACTGCGGTGAAAAAGTGGTGGGGGATGGTTTCACCAATCATTGTCCTGCTTGTTTGTGGAGCAAACATGTGGATGTGAACCCGGGTGACCGGGAAGCGGAATGTGGTGGCTTGATGGAGCCAATTTCTGTGGAATTAAAGAATGGAAAATATCGCATTTTACAAAAATGTGTGGAATGCGGGCACGAACGTTGGAACAAAACAGTGGAGAAAGACTCTTTTGAAGCGATTATTGCTGTTTCCCGAAAAATGGGTGATATTCTTTATTGATTTTGTTATTTAATTTCTATATGATTTAACTACACTACGACTCCTATGATGGATATTCAGAGAATTGTTAACAAAACTTGACATATGCACTCCGACTATGATATTCTGGTGAGCGGATTTTTTCTATTAGTGAGGACCTATGATAAAACACGAACGAGTTTCAGAAAACGTATATATGTTTCAAAGTATGGATTATGCAGAGGTAACTGCGGGTGCGATTATTGGCCAAGATATGGCGGTTGTGATTGATACCCTGCCTTATATGGAAGATACTATTGAAATTCGAGATTTTATAGAACAACAATTGAAAGTGCCGGTTCGCTATGTGATCAATACGCATTATCATGCCGATCACACTTGGGGAAATTCGGTCTTCAAAGACGCAATGATTCTTTCATCGGAACTCACTTTGAAATTAATGAAAGAAAAAGGTGCCCCTTCTTTGGAAGAAGCAAAATTACGCAATCCGTTTTTTGAAAATATCGAATTACATTTCCCAGAAGTTACTTTTGAAGAAGGATATTTGGGATTGCAAATTGGACGAAAAACATTGAACATCATCCCCTTGCCCGGACACTCAAAAGATGGTGTCGGTGTGTTGATTGTGGAAGATCGCGTGCTTTTTGCCGGAGACTTGTTAATGGCAGTGCCTTATTTTGTTGATGGTGATATCGATGAAATGATTAATTCGATGCGCTCTCTGCAAGGCGAAGGCTATGAAAACATTGTCCAAGGTCATGGAGATATCATTTTGCGCGGGGAAGTGGACTCAATAATTGAAGAGCATATTGAATATTTGGAATGTGTGCGCCGAATTGTGATGGAAGCCCATGAAAGTGAATATCCTTTGGATTTGCTGGAAGCTGCGGATGTGGAATCCTGTGGGAAGAGTCGCATTTTGTTGAACGGTTCAGCCCAAAACTTGCATGATCAAAACATGATTTATTTATATAAGACGATGTTTGGAGAAGATCCTATCGGTTCAGTAGAATATTTTGTTGAACCAGGAAAATAATATTTATAAAATTAAAAAGAAGTGGCAAATTTTTGCCACTTCTTTTATTTTAATTATTCTTCAGATTTTTCTTTATCTTCATTGAAATTTGTGATTTCGATTGCACGTTTACCCATCGAATCACGCAACAGGAGTGCGTCTTTGGGGTAGGTGAAATAGAAGAGTGTGAAGAAGATTCCACATAAAATCCAAGGTCCTGGCACCATAATGGTGAGCGCACGAGTGAGATCAACTTGGTCTGCCAAGTTCCCTGTGATGAGCGCGGCAATGGCTGCAAAGCCGCTTTCAATGAAGGTGACCATTGCATAGGCAGTTGAGCGAAGTTCGGGTTGAATCACATTTTGCATAATCGGTTCTTTGGCACCTTTCCCCGGCCAAGAGATCCACAATGCGGTGAAAAAGCCAAACAAAGCTAATTGCCAAAAGGGCCAATTGTGTGCTTGGGTGAACATAATATAGGTGAGGGGAATGCCAACAAAAACAGAGAATTGCCCAATTGCAATACGGCCAAATTTGGCACTCTTTGATTCTGCCCAGTCCCCGATGAAGCCACCCATCACATTGGAAATCACAGTGCCGACCATAATCATCCCAAAAATCACGGTTGCTTTGGAAGCTTCAATATTGAGATCGTTTTCCATCCAAAGGATGATGAAAGTTTGCATCACGATCCATGGCATTGTCCCAGAGAGACCTTGCAAAATTGCCACCCAAATGGTTTTCACTTTCAACACTTGGGGCACATATGCTAATTTTGCACGATAGCGAGTTTCATTTTCTTCGGTGATCTTGCCCACCAATTCTGGTTCGGCAGCCCCTCGGATCGGTTCTTCCACGAGGAACCAGATTGCAATCCCTGAGAGCAGACTCAAGCCACCCATGATAAAGAACCCATAACGCCAAAGTTCTTCATTGGCAAGGAATCCTAAAGAGAGAATGCTGGCGATCATCCCCACCACCCCAACACCTTCGAGGATGCCTAAGGCACGTCCACGTTTTTGGGGAGGGAAGCTGTCTGCAATCAATGAGAATGTGGCGGGCATTAAACAACCCAAACCCAAACCAGAGATGACCCGTACGGTCATAAACTGACCAAAAGTTTGCGTGAGCCCACATACAGCTGTCCAGATTCCCCAAATTCCGGTGCCGAAGAAGATCACTTTCTTACGAGAAAAGCGGTCAGCAATGAACCCCCAAAATGGAGAGCTGACAGATTGAAGCATATTTCTTACAAATGAAATCCAACCAAATTGTGCGTTGGTGAGACTAAAAGCATTTTTCAGAGCAGGGGAGAGTGCAGAAACGGTCATTCCTTCCCCTTGATCAACAAAGTAACCAAATGCAAGCCCAATGAGCGTTCGTCTGGTTTTTTTATTTTTTAATGGATTTTCAGACATGTTTTTATTATCTCCTTATTTGATGTGAACATTATACATTTTTTTAAATAAAAAACGAACTGTTTTTTATAAGAAAACTCAATTTAATTGGGAAATATGCTTAATTAAAAAAAGAGAAAGGATTCCTTTCTCTTTTTGCATTTAAATGGATATGGTTTTAAGATTCTTCTGCTTGTTTTTTCTTGCGAGCACGATATCCATGCAAGCGTTCTGTGCCATTCAACAGGCGTTTGATATTCTCTTTTAAAGAGATGAGCAACAAAGTTAGTGCACCTGCGCCATAAGCAATATAAGCTAGCGGGGTAATTCCCAAAATGCCAGTGACAATATAGATAATCAGCGCACTAGAACCGGAAATAATTGTTGCCACAGAAGCATACCCAATAAAGTAAAGCCCGATAAAGGATAAGGGGAATGCGATGAGGAATGAGGCAGGCCAAAGCGCAGTTGTGGCACCCAATGCGGGGGACCCACCAGCACCACCACCGATTTTCCATTTTCCATTTTCATCTTTTGTAGACATAAAAATATTGTAATTATGTCCGATGATGACCAACAGACCGGAGAGGACATGAATCCATGCGTTTTCTGGTAGGAGAGCTTTTGCTAACAGAACGGCAGCGCCACCTTTTAAGAAATCGGTCACCATTGTGGCAATCCCAACCCATACGCCAGCTGCACGCATAGAGTTGGTGCCTCCTGTGCGTCCACTTTGGATGGTGCGCACATCTTCCCCTGTTTTTAATTTTACGTAAATAAAACCGGAGGGAATAGTTCCAATCAGATAGGCTAGGATAAGCATAATAATTTTCATCATAAATAATACTCTTTCTCAAAGATTCTTGTTTCCGTAAGTGTTAACTTATAAAAACAGGAGAAGTTACTCGCTTTTTAGGTGATTTGAAGGAAGATACCTAATAATAGAATCCCCATAAAGATTACCGCAGACTCGATAATCACTTTGGGGTGGATCTTTTTTTGATATGTCTTAAGGATAAAGTTGTTTAGGGAGTAGAGAATACCGAAGAGAATGATCCCTAAGGGGATTGCAGAAAAATGGAAGTAATTAAAAACAGCAGCAAATTGTGTCACGATAAACGCCAAAGTGAGCGCTTCCATAATCAGCCATTGATGTGTGCGTAGTTCGAATAGGCGCAAAGAGATAAAAAAGCTCAATAAAAACAAAGGGGGGAGCATAAAAGTGAGGCGCATATTGATCGCAAATAAGATTGCGCTGATGATGAAGAAAATCGCAAAGGCCACACTTTCCAACAAATGTGAGAGCAATTGTTCATATTGTTCTTCTTCATTGTCGTCTGAAACGAGATATTCGGCATAAATAATCAAAAAAAGCAACGCCCCGAACAAAATCAGCTCCACCCACCATAAGAGGTTTAGGGTGGTGGCAAACAATGGAATGCTAATCATCCATGTGGTTAGCGCGGGCAAAATGGCGTGCACCAATGAGATGCGTTTGCGCTTTGCGCGTTGATTGAAAATGGTAAATGAACCCGTGATGACGATGGCAACGTTGAGCAATGCGAAAATATCCTTCAAGTTGAGCTCAAAAGAAAAATAAACACCGATAAATTCAAAAGAGATCGCACGGCTGGGTAATGTGAAAAGCTGTGCAAAGATGAAGGTGAGCAACAAAATGGCAATAATGCGATTTAGTTGTTCGTATAGGGAGGGGTGTGATTGGGGAGCAGATTCCATGACTTGATTTTAATGAGAAATGGGGTTTTGAGCTAGGGGGCTGGGTGCTTCTTATGGCATTCTTAGGCAAATAGGGGGGGGTCGCAGAAGCATTGGTTTTATGGTAAAGTAGCTAGAAATGAGAGATACACAAAATAAGAATAAAAATAAAAAACAAATGATTGGGCAAGAAGGGGAGCTTTTGGCAAAGGACTATCTCTCTCAGCAAGGCTATCAAGTTTTGACCCAAAACTATCGGAAAAGCACAGGTGAAATTGACCTGATTTGTTTGGACGGTGAAGAGATTGTGTTTGTGGAAGTGAAAGCACGTACCAATTTGCGCTTTGGCACCCCAGAATTGGCAGTGGACCAAACGAAATTAAAAAAGATTATCGAAACAGGCTTTCACTATTTGAGTGAAACTGACAGCGAAGCACAAGCTTGGCGTGTGGATGTGGTTGCAATTTTGTTCACTTCAAGTGCATCCCCAGAGATCACCCATTATAAAGGAATTCGAATTCATGACTGAAGGTAAATTAATTGTCTTGATAGGCCCTACAGCGGTCGGCAAAACTTCCACATCGATCTTTTTGGCGCAACAATTAAACGGTGAAGTGGTCTCGGCAGATTCTCGCTATTTTTATCGTGGGATGAATATTGGTACCGCAAAGCCATTTGCCGAAGAAATGGAAGGGGTGCCCCATCATTTGATTGATGTGGCAGACCCAGATGAAAATTGGAGCTTGGCACTCTTCCAACGCAAAGCGTATCAAGCGATTGATGAAATTCTCGCAAAGGGCAAAGTGCCTATTCTAGTTGGTGGCACAGGTCAATATGTGGAAGCAATCACAGATGGTTGGCAGATTCCTAAACAGCGTGCGAATGAAGCGTTGCGCGAAGAGTTAAATCGCTGGGCAGAAGAAGTGGGTACGGAAGGGCTGCATCAACGCCTTGCTGTTTTAGACCCTGAAGCTGCAAGCACCATCGATCATCGCAATGTCCGTCGCACCATTCGTGCTTTGGAAGTGATTTTTTTGACCGGAAAAAAATTCTCAGATCAACGTATGAAAAAAGAACCACGCTACGAAATCTGCCGGATTGGGCTCAATCGTCCGCGAGAAGAGCTTTATCAACGTGTGGATCAACGAATTGAATTGATGATGGAAATGGATTTGGTCAAAGAAGTGCGAGACCTTCTCAGAAAAGGCTATGCCTATGACCTGCCAGCTTTTTCGGCAATCGGCTATCGGGAAGTGATCCAATATGTACGGGGGGAGATTAGCAAAGAAGAAGCCGTGATGTTAATTAAAAGAAATACGCGAAAATTTGTGAGAAGGCAATCTAATTGGTTCAAATTAGACGATCCTGCGATTCGTTGGTTTGAAATGGGAGATGCGAATGTGGCGCAAGCGATTTTGGAATACGCCAAAGCGTTTTTATAATCCTATTTTTGTAATCAAGAAATAGAAAATTGAGGCAACCAAAGCAGAAACAGGAATGGTAAGCAGCCAAGCCACTAACATTTGGCTAAGCACGTTCCAGCGCACCTTGTTTACCCGTTCTGCAGCACCGGTGCCCATAATAGCGGTGCTCATCACTTGCGTAGTGCTCACTGGCCCACCCAGCAATGCCGCACTGAGAATCACCGATGCACCCGCAATTTGCGATGCAAGCCCGTGAATTGGGCGAATACGCATAATCTTTCCACCCAAAGTGCGAATCAAACGCCATCCACCAAAAGAAGTGCCAATTGCGATGGCGGCAGAAGCACCAAAAATCACCCAAAATGGAATCTCAAACGAATCAATTGCCCCAGAGGATAATAAACCGAGGGTAATCACCCCCATAATTTTCTGGGCATCATTCCCCCCATGTGACATTGCCAAACCAAAAGAGGTCACAATTTGGAAGTTACGAAAAAAATTATTTACTTTGGGGGAGAAGTTTTTGAAGAAGAACATCAAAATTTTGGTGACCACAAATCCGGCAAACAACCCCAAAATGGGAGAGATAAAAAGTGCGATTAGAATTTTGAATAAGCCGGAAAGAATCACCACTTTGAACCCGTTGGCATAGATTCCTGCCCCAAGCAAGCCACCCATCAAAGCATGGGAGGAGGAAGAGGGTATCCCCGAAAGTTGAGCAGTGATATTCCAAGTGATGGCACCAATCAACGCCGCAATCATCACTTGTGGAGTGGTTGCTGAAGGGTCAAGCAGCCCTTTCCCCACCGTGTTGGCCACCGCCACCCCAAACACAAATGGCCCCAAAAATTCTCCAAAAGCAGTTAAGATCAAAGCCGCTCTGGGAGGCATAGCGCGCGAGGTGATTACAGTTGCAACGATATTGGAACTATCGTTGAGACCGTTCAAAAAGTTGAATCCAAATGCAAGTGTGACCAAAATAACGAGTGTGATATCCATTTTTTATCCTTGTTGCCATAGTCTACCATAAATTAAAAAACTTGATAACTTGCTGTTAACATTACTGTGAAATATAAGAGATTGATATAATAGAGATATCAAAATTTTAGATAGGATAAGAAATGAAATCAAAAGTCGCCTTAGTTCATTGTAAAAGCTATCAACGAGATGAAGTTGAAGCTGCTGTAAAACAAGGGATTGAATTGTTGGGGGGTGTGGAACAATTTGCAAAAGCAGGAGAGAAGATCTTTTTTAAGCCGAATTTGCTCACTGCAAAAGATGAACAATCTTTGGTGGTGCCCAATGCCGAAGTGTTGCGTGCGGTTGTGCAAACCTTTACTCAAGTGGATGCAGAATTTACATATGGTGATTCTCCCGGGCATGGCAAAGGAACTGCTGTGGCAAAGAAAGCGGGCTATGATACCGCACTGGCTGATTTGCCCATTGTAGGAATTGATTTAGAAGAAGCTGAAACAGTCTCTTTCCCCGAAGGAAATTTGGTGAAGAAATTTGAGATTTCAAAAGATATTTTGGCAGCGGATGGCGTCGTTTCTGTATCAAAGATGAAATCCCATGCACTGACGCGTATGACGGGGGCAATCAAAAATCAATTCGGGGTCATCCCCGGTGCACGCAAAGCGGAATTTCATGGTCGTTTGCCAGATGCTGGTTCTTTCTCAAAAATGTTGATTGATCTTAATCAATTGGTCAAACCACGCTTATTTATCATGGATGGCGTCATTGCGATGGAAGGCAATGGACCTGCCAATGGCACCGCGAAGGAAATGCACGTCTTATTATTTTCCACCGATGCTGCCGCTTTGGATGCAACTGTGTGTCGTATGATGAATTTGGATATTCAATTAGTGGAAACTTTGGTCTATGCCAAAGAATTTGGATTTGGAAATGTGGACGAAGACCAAATTGAAATTGTAGGTGACCCATTGGAATCCTTCATTCAATCGGATTATGATGTCAATCGAAGTCCTGTCTCTACCGCGATTAGCTTAAGTAGTAAATCTGTTCAATTCTTGATGCGCAATTTTGTGACCCCCAAGCCAGTCATTCTGGCAGATAAATGTGTAAATTGTGGACAATGTGTGCGCATTTGTCCTGCAGAGCCCAAAGCAGTCAATTATCATGATGGTGACCGCAAAAAAATTCCGACCTATCACTATAGTGATTGTATTCGTTGTTATTGCTGTCAAGAAATGTGCCCGCATGAAGCGATTATTGTGGAAACGCCGTTGATTGGCAAGATTGTGCGAATTTAAGGCTAAAAAACAATATCAAATAAAAAGGATGACTACTCGTCATCCTTTTTGATATAGTCTGAAAGATCAATCTGTAAGAAATATTCCAGCTCTTCTTGAAAAGTTTCAATCAATGAAATGGGCTCTGCCGCAGGGCGCAAACAACTGCCTTGTTCCCGAACCAAAATTTCCGATTGATCCAAAGTGATGCGTCCTTCTTCATCAAGGTCTAGGGGATGCAAGATGCAATAAAATGGCTTCAAAGACCAAGGGTGTTTGCCCATTGCCTCACTTGCCACCTGCAATCCACATTTAAAGTCAGATGTACGAAAAAAAGCACACACGGTTTGTCCATAATGCGCGGGGGAGGGATAGACGGCGGTGTGATGCACCACCCCACTGATTGTGAAGCGGTCAAATTCTTGGCGTTCATCAAACCAAAATTCAGGGTCTTGGTTTTGGGGGTCTAGGTGGGTACGGATGGTATCTTGGTGGAGGAGAATCTCATCTTTGAGTTGTGCATCCACCCAAGCGCCAAACAGGCAGCAAGCTCCTTCGCACTTATGCAATTTGCAACGTTGCATAAATTCTTTCTGGAACATTCGGGGGGATAGTTTAGATTTTAGATAAGTTTCGAGGTCGTTCGACATGAATTTTGATCCTTACAATAGGTATTAATGTAAAAAAGCGAATATTTTAAGGAAAAAATATACTTTTTGATTAAAAAAGAGAAGAATACCTGCCAATTTGACTTGCCTTAACTTGACTTTCATATACTTAGTCCGTATAATCATAGTAACCTAGTGGTAAATTGGTGGTAACTAGGTGGTTAGCAGGAAAAGAAGTATTCAATTGTAACGCTGAGAGATCCTCAGCGTGATGTCTTTAATAAGAGCGAGAGAACAAATGTTCGACGGACGATTCGACCACAGTTTAGATGATAAAGGAAGATTCCTTGTTCCGATTCAATATCGGAAGGTGATCCCTGATGGTGAATGGTTTGTGATCCGTTCTCGCAACAACCGTGCAATAGAAGTATATCCCAAAAAGCAAGGTTTGGCGCTCAAAAAGAAGATTGAAGATATTTCTACCGCTGAGGCGAGCGGTAAAAATATGAAGTTTATCAGTTGGATTCAGCGCATTGCAAAAGAAAGCAAGCCGATTTCCATCGATAATCAAAATCGGATCCTAATCCCCAAATATATGCGGGATTGGGCAAAAATTGATGATGTGGCAGTAATCATTGGTACTGATTATGGCTGCTTCGAAGTTTGGAACTCGCAAGTGTTTGATGAAACTATGAATGAGGAACTCTATCAATTCGAAGGTCGAGACGATCTTTTGAAAGAGCTTAATCTCACAGGAGAAACCTTAAAAGTTTCTGAAGCACCCGAAGAACTTGACCTTGAAGCAGAAGAAGGCTCCGCAGGTGAGTAGTCCACATTATTCCGTACTTTATCATGAAACCATACAGGCTGTAAATCCAAAATCAGGGGGCCGTTATATCGATTGTACATTGGGAGCTGGTGGGCATGCTAGTGGGTTGCTTGAAGCTTCAGCACCAGGTGGATTGGTGTTGGGGTTAGATGTCGACCCGGAGGCGCTAGCAATTGCACAAGAAAGACTTTCGTCTTTCGGCTCTCGGTTTATATCAATGCACGCATCTTACACCACGCTCAGGCAAGCAATGGTTGAGTGTGGTTGGGATGATGTGGATGGGATTATTTTGGATCTTGGTGCGTCTTCAATGCAATTTGATCAAGCACATCGTGGCTTTTCCTTTTTATATGAAGGAGACCTTGATATGCGCTTCAATCCTGAGCAAACATTGTCGGCTGCACAAATTGTGAATGAATTTGAGGAAAGTGAACTGGCAGATGTGATTTTTGAATTTGGCGAAGAAAAACAATCGAGAAGGATTGCTGCGGCAATCGTCCGAAATCGCCCATTCAAAACCACCACAGAGTTGGCAAAAGTGGTTTCAGAGGCCGTTCGAACCCCCAAAGGGAAATACCAAAGAATTCATCCAGCAACAAGAACCTTTCAGGCATTGCGTATTGCCGTCAATGAAGAGTTGATGAATGTGCGCGAGGTTTTGCCTGAGGCGCTCAAAGCGCTCAAACCGGGTGGTCGCTTGGCAGTGATCTCTTTTCACTCTCTTGAAGACCGCATTGTGAAACATTATTTTAAAAATGCAGCAAAAGATTGTGTTTGTCCTCCCGAACAGATCATGTGTACATGTGACCATAGGGCGGAATTAAAGATCATCACAAAGAAACCAATCACACCAACAGAAGAAGAAACAGAGCTGAATGCCCGCTCAAGAAGCGCCAAATTGCGCATCGCAGAAAAACTCTAAGCATTCATCCAGCTTTAATCAAAATCGGAATACTTTTTGCATGCTATACGGTGAACTATGTATAACACGAATGTAAAACACGCATATCAAGAAAAGCCTTGGCGTACGCAATTGCGTCGCGTGGGCACCTATCTTGCCGTCTTGGTGGTGGTGGCAGGTGTGTCGTTCACGTCTTTGGCAATTACGACTCAAATCTCAACCTATGGGCGCTATGCTCAAGAAGCGAAAGTGGAGATTGAAAAAATCCAAGGGGATATTCGTGATTTGGAAACAAAAAAAGCGGCCGCAACAACGTCCCAATCATTGAAGGAGCGCGCTTTGGAGGCAAGTTATCATAAGGTATTGTCCTATGAGGTCATATATCTTGTGGTAGATGGTTACGCAGGAAAAGAGAAGGTAGATTTTTCAGTGGCATTTGATCTGGCAGAGCAGGAGCCCACGCTCCCGAGTGCTTTCACAATCTCGTGGATCGAATGGATCGAGCAAACAATGCGCTCATGGGCATATGGAGGATCGTGATTGATGCAATCTAACAAAAATCCATTTTATTGGCGCTATATCACCTTGGGGGGTGTTTTTGCTTTAATAGCCTTGGTCATCGTTTTTCGAATGGTCTATTATCAATTTGATGATAGTGCCTTAGAAATTGCTGAATTCTATGAACAAGAAATTGTTTTAAAAGAAGTCGATCCCGAACGAGGCTTAATCTACGATCGAAATGGGGTTTTGTTGGCAGGTAATCACACTGTCTATGAAGTCGGATTGAATTTTAATTATATCAACCCAGATCGTGACGCAGTTGACCTCGCCAAAGTGATGAATCATTTCTTGGGCACAGATATGGATCGTGTATTTAAAATTGCCTATAAAAATTTACCGCAAGAAGAAATCGACGCCCTTCCCATTCCATTGGCAGATCTGCAATTCTATGTCTTAGAAGATTATGTCACTCAATCAACTGTGGATTTGATGAAAGAATATATTCAAGATTATCAATTCAAACGAGACCCAGAAAATTCCAGCTTATTAGGCATTGAATTTGTACCGCAAACTGCACGTGTCTATCCAGAAGGGGAATTGGCTGGTAACGTGCTTGGGTATTATTATCGTGAAGTGGATTATGGGCGTTTTGGAATTGAAGGCTATTATCAAGATTCACTGCAAGGCATGCCCACCATTATTAGCTCAACTTATAACCCGAACTTTGTCGATCAAATGGATGAATCTCCCACGGGCTCTGATTTAATTCTCACCATTGATCGAGAAATGCAAAGTAGCATGGAAGAATTATTAAAAGAAGGTATCGAAACTTATGAGGCAGAATCTGGCGTAATCATGGTGATGAACCCAAAAAATGGTGAAATTCTTGCATTAACTGCCGCTCCAATGATCGATCCCAATCATTATGATGAATTTGTAGGGATTTTCCCTTATCAAGCCGTGGGCCGTCCTTACGAACCCGGGTCTGTGTTTAAGGTTTTTACGGTTGCAGCTGGCGTTGATTCAGAAAAAGTGAGCAAAACAGACACCTTTGATGACACCAACAAAACCATGGGCGGCGCGAATATCGTCAATTGGTATTCAGTGCCCTATGGGAATCTCACCTTGACCGAATGTTTGTCCTATTCTTCCAATGTGTGTTTGTCTGAAATTGGAGAGCAAATGGGTCCTGATGTGTTCTATGACTATATAGAACGATTTGGGTTTGGACAATTGACTGGGATTGACATGGTGGGAGAGATTGCTGGAGATGTTTATACACCTAGTTCTTCCCAATGGCATGCTTCCACAATTTACTACAATACCTTCGGACAAGGAATCTCCGCCACAGTCATGGAAATGATGCGCGCATTATCCGCCTTGGCAAACGATGGGCAAATGGTCACCCCGCATGTGGTTAAGTCAATGGTCTATAACCATCAACAATATGATATGCCCATTCATTATGCAGGCAATCCCATCTCTGAAGAAACCGCAGATTATATGAGCCAAGTCTTGGCAGCTTCTTTGGAAGATGAAGCATCCGATGCCATGGTTGCCGGCTATCGCATTGCAGGGAAGACCGGCACGGCAGAGCTCTTTGAAGACGGTCAAAAATCACAATATACCAATGCCTCCTTTTTTGGCTATGGACCTGTGGATGACCCCCAATTTTTGATTTATATTTGGTTAGAAAAGCCCAAAACAAGCACTTGGGCTTCCGAAACAGCTGCTCCCTTGTTCAATCAAGTGGCCCAAAGAGTGGTTGTGTTGTTAGACTTACCTCCGGATGAAATTCGTTGGGCAATGAAATCTGAGGGGAGATAATATGTTCTCAGTTGGTGAATTAGCACGACATTTGACAGGCAACACTCAAATATCGGATGGAAGAAAGATTCCGCATGTGGAAGTGGACTCACGAAAAGTAATTCATGGATCTATGTTTGTGGCGGCAAAAGGCGAAGTGGCAGATGGACATGATTATATTGCCAAAGCATTTGCAAATGGCGCCACTTTGGCATTGATTTGTGCAGACGTGAGCAATAATCCTGAATTGGCAGACTTTCCAATCTTAGATTTACGCCCAGAAGGATATGATGCTCAAGTTGTCACTCGTGAAATTGAATTCCCCTTTATGATTCGCGTGGAGAATTCAATTGAAGCTTTGCAATCTTTTGCCAAAGCACACGTTGCCAGCTTCCCAGCGTTGCACATCATTGGCATCACCGGCAGTGTGGGTAAATCTTCCACCAAAGAACTATTGGCCGAAGTGTTACGCCAACGGTACAATGTCCATAAAAATAAGGGGAACTATAATAGTGAGATTGGGCTTCCGCTCACTGCTTTAGAATTAGCAGAAGGGCATGAAGTGGCTATTTTTGAAATGGGCTTTTATGTGCCCGGTGATATCGACTTTTTATGTTCGATCGCACCCCCAAAAATTGGCATTGTGACCAATATCGGCATGGTACATGCAGAACGTGCTGGATCTCAGGCAGAGATTGCCAAAGGAAAATCCGAATTAGTGCGCAACTTACCCAAAGATGGGGTTGCGATTTTGAATTATGATGATCCGTTGGTGCGTGCAATGGCAGAAGAAACCCAAGCCAAGGTAATTTATTATGGGTTTTCTCCCAAAGCAGATATTTATGCGGATCAAATCGAAGGGTTGGGGTTGGAAGGGATGCGTTTTGTAATGCACTACCAAAACGAGAGCATGACCATTCATTTACCCGTTTTAGGACGTCATTCTGTGCAAACAGCTTTGAGTGCCGCTGCCGTTGGCTTTTCATTAGGGCTCACTTGGCAAGAGATTATTAAAGGGTTGAGCTTTGGGCACACCCAATTGCGCTTAATCGCTGTTCGCTCTCAAACAGGTGCCTTATTGATTGATGATAGCTATAACGCGTCTCCACAATCCACTATGGCAGCACTAAACTTGTTAGAGCAGGTGACTGGCAATCATAAAATTGCAGTCTTAGGGGATATGTTGGAATTGGGAATCTATGAAAAAGATAGCCATTGGAAAATCGGCATGAAAGCTGGTTTGGTTGCCAACACTTTGCTAACCGTAGGGCAACGTGCCAAAGGGATTGCAAAAGCTGCTGGACAAAATGGGCTTTCGCAAGATAAAATTTATTGTTTTGATACTCCAGAGGAAGCAACCGCTTTCTTGCGCAAAAATTTGACAGCTCAAGACGTTGTTTTGGTCAAGGGGTCATATGGTATGAAAATGTGGACCATCATTCCAGCGCTTGAAAAAAGTGAGGTTGGACTATGACATCAAATGCCGGCGTATTAGCATTAGCAGCCGTAAGCTTTTTAATCACAGTAATTTGGGGAGTTCCGTTCATTCGGATTTTGAAGTGGTTTAAAGCGGGCGATTCCATTCGAGAAGAGATGCCGGATCGTTTTATTGAAAAAGTTGGCACACCCACATTGGGAGGCCTCCTATTCATTTTCCCTGCCGTCTTTTTGACCATTCTGATGAATGCAGTCGAGATTTTAGGTCTGCAACCGATTGGCAAATCAATCATTTTGCCCGCACTCACCTTATTAATCTATGGTGGCTTAGGCACCTTAGATGATTGGGAAAAATTACGCAAAAAAGATGTTGGCTTGGGTCTCAGTGCGCGCACAAAATTTTTGTTGCAAATTGTGCTCTCGATTCCAATTGCCTATGTTTTGAAATTTATCTTAGATGTGCCTGATTTATATCTCCCCGGCGTGTTCCGCGAAATCCAATTAGGTGTCTTTTATATCCCGATTGCTTCCTTCTTGATTGTTGGGTTTGCCAATGCGGTCAACCTCACTGATGGCATGGATGGCTTGGCAGGCTTGATTTCTGCCACTTGTTTTGCCACTTTCGGTGGAATTGCTTTGGGGCAAGGGCAGCTCTATATTGCCCAATTCTGTTTTATCTTAGTGGGAGCCGTATTTGGCTTCTTATGGTTCAATGTACACCCCGCAAAATTATTTATGGGAGACACGGGTTCGCTGGCTTTGGGCGCAACCTTGGCGGTGATTGCTCTGATGACCGGCCATTGGATCTTATTACCCATTGTGGCAGTGATTCCGGTGAGTGAAACCCTCAGCGTCATCCTCCAAGTGGGCTATTTCAAACTGACGGGTGGGCAACGCATTTTCAAAATGGCCCCCATCCACTTACACTTTGAATTATTAGGCTGGAGTGAAACTCAGATTGTCCAACGTTTTTGGTTGGTGAGTTTGTTGTTTGCAATGATCGGAATTGGATTGGCGAATATATGATGGATAAAAATTGGCAAAATCAAAATGTGATTGTTTTGGGAGCCGCTCGCCAAGGGTTGGCGATTGCGCGTTATTTGGCGAATAAGGGAGCAAAAGTCACCTTAAGCGACATGCGCCCATTGGAAGAATTGCAAGAAGAAGTCAAATCTTTGCAAGACACAGCGGTTGAATTTGCCTTTGGTGGCCACCCAGATGAATTATTAGACAACGCAACAATGGTTTGCGTGTCTGGTGGGGTGCCCCTCACGATTCCCTTTGTACAACGAGCAGTTGGTTTTAGCAAACGTTTGGTCAACGATGCACAATTATTTATGGAAGTCGTTCCCTGCCTCGTGATTGGTATCACTGGGTCTGCAGGCAAAACCACTACCACTACTTTAGTAGGCAGGATTGCGCAGAAAGCTTGTGAGTTAGATGGGGAGCAAGCCCCGCGCAACGTATGGGTGGGAGGGAATATCGGCAATCCCTTGATTAGCGATGTGGATCAAATGCAAGAAGAAGATATAGTCGTGATGGAGCTCTCTAGCTTCCAACTGGAGCTGATGACCAAAATGCCACATATTGGCGCAGTGCTCAATATCACCCCCAATCATTTAGATCGCCATGGCACCATGCGTGCGTATACCTTGGCCAAAGGAAATCTTGTTTATTATCAAAATGAAGAAGATATTGCCATTCTTGGACGTGAAGATGATGGTGCGTGGGACCTAGCAGCCACGGTGGCAGGTACATTAGCCAGCTTTGGCAAAGCACCCATAGCAGAAAATGCATTCGGATCATGGATTGAAGAGGATAAGATTTTTGTTCGTGATGAAGAAGGTACCCGAGAAGTCATGCGCATAGATGAAATTGGTTTGCGCGGAGAACATAATTTGCGAAACGTCCTCGCAGCAGTCACGATTGCCACTATGGCAGGGTTTTCTGTTGCAGCCATTCGTCAAGGAGTGATTGGATTCGAAGGTGTGCAACATCGTCAAGAACTGATTCGTGAATGGGGTGGGGCAAAATGGTATGATGACTCAATTGCAACCGCACCTGAGCGCACCATGGCCGCATTAAATTCCTTTGATGAACCAATCGTGCTCTTGTTAGGTGGTCGTGATAAAAAACTACCTTGGGATGCGCTTGTAAAAATAATTAAAGAAAAAGTGGATCATGTGATCCTTTTTGGAGAAATGGCTGAAATGGTAAAGGAAGCCTTAGGCGAAATTGAAGAAGGGCAACGTCCTTATTCGATTGATCTCGCATCAGATTTGCCAGCAGCGGTCGCATGTGCCGCTCAAACAGTGGAAGATGGAGATATGGTCTTGCTCTCCCCCGGTGGCACCAGTTATGATGCTTATCGAGATTTTGAAGCACGAGGAGATCACTTCCGAGAATTAGTGGAGACATTATGAATCACACAAATGCGATTGGGGTAAAACCTACAAAAAAAGCAAAACATCGTAATTTGCGCGTTAATTTTAATTTTGATGTGCTCTTTTTGATCACCTTAATTACGTTGATTGTTTTTGGCTTGATGATGATCTATTCATCCAGCCCAGATTTTTGTATCACCGTTTTAGACCAACCGCCTTTGTATATGTTCAATCGCCAATTAGTGTTCACAGCCATCTCCGCCGCTGCATTCTTGATTGCCACCTTTTTTGACTACCGTATTTTTAAGCAAGAAAAAGTGGTAGTGGCCATGGTAATGGGCATTTCTTTATTCTTGATTTATGTCCTTATCTTTGGGGATCGCACCCAAACCGGTTCTGCCCGAACCGTTACCGCCGGGGGCTCGATTATGCCCGGTGAATTTGCAAAATTAATCGTCATCATCTATCTCGCGGCTTGGTTGAATGCCAAACGCTTTGTCTTAGAACGTTTGGATGAAGGTCTCTTGATTGTGTTGATGATTGTTGGTTTTATTGGTGGCTTGGTCTATTTCCAACCAGACTTCAGCGCTTTTGTGACCATCGTTTTGATGGGCGGAGTGATGTTTTTCTTAGCCGGAGCAAATCTCAAACATGTTTTGATGATGCTGGGCGGTCTCGGTGCAAGTGGCGCGGTCTTGCTCACCCTGAGCAGTCGTCGTATGCAATTAATGCAAGACTATGTTGGCAGTATTTTTGATGCCACGCAAGCCAACGAACACATCAAACGTGCCATTGGTGCATTTGTGACCGGTGGTTGGTTTGGCAATGGGCTCGGTGTTGGCAATGCCAAATATACTGGCTTGCCCCTTCCCCCAACGGATAGTATTTTTGCGGTGGTGGCCCAAGAGCTTGGTTTTGTGGGCGCTGTCTTCTTGGTTGTTTTATATTGTGTTTTGATTTGGCGTGGTCTGAAAACAGCACTCAATGCGCCAGATAATTTTGGACGTTTATTAGCGGGCGGCATTTCCGCTTGGCTCGCAATCGAAGTATTTATCAATATGGCAGTGTTATTGAACATTTTGCCATTCGCAGGCAACGCATTGCCTTTTATGAGTGCCGGTGGCACCAACCTTTTGGTGATGACAACAGCGATGGGAATCTTGATGAATATATCAAGACAAGCACATGGGGTGCAACCCTCATCGATGGAAAGGATATTTAATGAAGCTATTAATCAGCGCGGCGGGTACAGGAGGCGGCGTGTATCCCGCGCTCGCCGTTCTTCAAACACTGCAAAATAAATATCAAGAGCAGCTAGAAGTGATTTGGGTGGGGGCAGAAGGCGCTATGGAAGCAGACCTGATGGATAAAGTCGGCGTGCCCTTCAAAACCATTCCAGCAGCAGGATTGCATGGCGTTCATTTGCTCAAAATGCCCAGCAATCTTTGGCGTTTAACCAAAGGATATTTTGCTGCCAGAAAACTGATTCGTGAATTTAACCCCGATGTAATTTTTTACACCGGTGGCTATGTGGCCGCACCCATTGGCTTGGCGGGCCGCAAAAGCCCCATTGTGGCATATGTGCCGGATGTGGAACCAGCCTTGGCATTGCAATTAGCCATTCGCTATGCAGACAAAGTGGCAGTTTCAATTGAAGATTCAAAAGCCCATTTGCGTAAAGGAAAAGACGGAATCGTCACCGGCTATCCAGTGCGCAATGAATTGGTGCAAGCCAAAGCAGCTGGCAAACAAACCAATCTAGCGCAGTTTGAGCTATCCACTGACAAACCAGTGCTTTTGGTCACAGGTGGCTCCTTAGGTGCGCGCTCAATCAACCAAGCCATCATAAAACATTTGCCGCAGTTATTAGAATTTGTGCAAATGATTCATATCTTTGGGCGAACCACGTTTGATGAATTTGCAGAAGCAAGAGCAGCGCTCACACCTGCGCAACAAAAAAATTATCGCGCTTATCCCTATCTGCATAGTGAAGAGATGGCGCATGCCTTGGCGGCTGCAGATTTATGTATCTCTCGTGGTGGAGCTTCTACTCTTGGCGAATATCCTTTTATGGGATTGCCCGCCCTCATCGTTCCTTATCCGCACGCATGGCGTTATCAAAAGACCAATGCCGAATCATTAGCCGCTCATGGTGGCGCGATTGTGTTGGAAGATGGGACTTTGCAAGACACACTGTTTGAACAAATTCAAACAATTTTTACAGAAAAAGAAACATTGCAAAAGATGAGTGTTGCAATGCAAAACTTGGCACAACCTACCGCTGCAGAAAACATTGCAGAAGTGATCACCTCATTGTTGAAGGGGTGAGAGGAGGAAAAGAATGGTCTCATTACAATTTATGTTCATCTGTGTCATCATTTTGATGGCCATCATCGGTGCATTTCGAGGTTGGGCAAAAGAACTATTAGTCTTGTTTAGCATCGTATTTGGATTATTTGTCATCTTTTTGATGAATGAAAATTTTCAATTTTACCGAGATTTTGTGGCAGAAAAACCAGCAAATGAATTTTGGGTCAATGCAGGCATCATCTTAGCTATGTCCTTTTTTGGCTATCAAACTCCTCATAGAATCGGTTTCATCGGAGAGCGTTCCATTCGTGTACGTGTGCAAGATTTTGTGCTCGGTTTGTTGTTTGGCGGCGTCAATGGCTATTTTTTGTTTGGTTCAATCTGGTTTTATCTGGATAAAGCAGAATATTTTGTCAAATATATTGATGCGCCAGAAGCCGCAAAAGTGGCCACTATTATCAAATTTTTACCACCCTCCTATATGATGAGTATGCCGGTAATCACCACAGCGATTGCCATTGCATTTTTATTGATTATTGTTGTCTATTTATAAAAGAGGCATTTTGTGAAAAACGAAAAAATTCACTTCATCGGCATCGGGGGCACAGGTCTTTCAGCAATTGCGCTGGTTCTCTTAGAAATGGGCATTGCCGTGTCAGGCTCGGATATGAAAGATTCCGCCAGCATACGCTCCTTGCAAGCCAAAGGCGCCCATATCGAGATTGGTCACTGTGATGAAAACATTGCCCAAGCCACTTTGATCGTGCGTTCTTCAGCCATTCCGGACCACAACGTCGAAGTGATTGCTGCCAAAGAAGCGGGAGTGCCCGTTTTGAAGCGAATTGATTTTTTGCGTCAGATTCTCAAGGAGTTTGATGTGATTGGTGTGGCAGGCACACATGGCAAAACCACCACCACTTCGATGATGGTGTGGGTCTTAGATCAACTTGGCTATGCACCCGGATTCATTGTGGGAGGTGTTGTGGAGAATTTAGGTGTCAACGCACGCGCAGGCAAGTTAGAAGCGCTCAAAGAACAACAAAAACCACTCTTTGTGATCGAAGCTGATGAATATGATAATATGTTCCACGGCTTGGATCCCAAAGTGGCGGTAATCACCAATGTAGAACACGATCACCCCGACTGTTTCCCCACTGAAGAAATCTATCGCCAAGCCTTTTTTGGCTTTATCGACAAAATCCAATCAGATGGGATATTGATTGCTTCTAATACGGATAAAAACAGTCAAGACATGCTAGACTATGCCAAACAAATAGGCCTCAACACAAAGGTATTTGGCATTCAGCAACCGGAACTGTGCATCCATGCCACCAACTTAACCTCTCAAGCAGAGCAAGGCTATGCCTTCGATGCTTATTTAGAAAATGAATTAATTGGTCGCATTGCGCTCAGCGTGCCGGGCAAACACAATGTGTTGAATGCCCTCGCTGTGCTGGCTGCTTTAGACTATTTGGGCATTGATCCGAAAGGGGCAATTGCCCCCTTGCAAACCTTCAAAGGGGCAGGTCGGCGTTTTGACATCAAATACAATCAAGAGGGGATTCTCTTGGTGGATGACTACGGTCATCATCCCACCGAGATAGCAGTGACTTTGTCAGCCGCGAAAGATCGTTATCCCAATAAAAAGATTTGGGCAGTCTGGCAACCGCATATGTATTCGCGCACATTAGAGCTCTTACACCGCTTTGAAGAAGCATTTGGCAATGCAGATCAGGTAATCGTCACCAATGTGTTTGCCGCCAGAGAGCAAGTGCGCCCAGAATTTAGTGTAAAAGAACAAATCGTCGATCATTTGCATCATCAAAATGCTCGTGCGATTTGCGAATTGGATCAAGTCGCAAGCACTTTATTGCAAGAGCTTGGCAGCAATGACGTAGTGATTGTTTTCTCTGCAGGTGACGCCACCCAGATCAATCAAACATTGATCCAAGAATTGAGGTAATTATGATAAGTTTGTCTGGTGAAAAGCTTGAAAAATTCTTTGGTGAAAAACTCCAAAGAGATTTTCCAATGTCAAAAGTGACCAGCGTAAAAATTGGCGGTCCTGCGGATTTTGCAGTGATTGTGGAAACCCAAGAAGAGTTAAAACGAGCAGTCGCCTTTGCATTTGAAGAAGAAATTCCCTTCTTTGTACTTGGCGGCGGATGTAATATCTTAGTCAGTGATAAAGGGATTCGTGAATTAGTAATCATCAACCGCGCGAGCGATCTCCTCTTTGATGAAAAACACATGCAAGTCACCGCCAGCAGCGGTGCGCGAATGGTCAAAGTAGGTAAAGAGGTCAGCAAACGTGGCTACACTGGCATGGAATGGGCCACCGGCATCCCCGGCACCGTCGGCGGTGCAGTGGTGGGTAATGCAGGCGCACATGGTGGAGATACTGCCGGCTCTTTAATTTCCGCCGAAGTTTTCCATCCTGAATTTGGTGTTCAAACTTGGAAAGCAGAAGATTTTTATTATCAATATCGTGGCAGTCGTCTTAAACATGATGGCTCTCAAATTTTGGTGCTTTCAGCCACATTTAAATACGAAAAAGGGGTGCAAGCAGAAATTGACAAACAAGTGCAAGCCTTTTTAGACCGCAGAAAAAGCACCCAGCCAAACTTGCCCAGCACGGGTTCCACATTCAAAAACCCTCCGGGCAATTTCTCTGCAAAACTGATCCAAGAGAGCGGTCTCAAAGGTACTCAAATTGGAGGTGTGCAGATCAACGAATTACATGGTAATTTTTTCTGCAATGTAGACAATGGCACTGCGAATGATTTTTATGCATTGGTCAAATTAGCGCAAAAAACCATATTGGAGAATTATAATATTGAATTGCACCCAGAAATTCAATTTATTGGTGACTGGGATTTTTCATAAGAAAGATAGGATTGGATTCTATGGCGAACAACACACCTCTTAAAATAATCGTACTCTTTGGCGGACGTTCTGGAGAACACGACGTGTCTTTGATGTCTGCAAAATTTGTGATCAGCCAAATAGACTCTCAAAAATATGATGTCATTCAAGTGGGCATCACCCGTGAAGGGGAGTGGTTCACAGGGGAAGGGATTCTCAATGCTTTGATCGCCGGAGACGTAAGCGGTTATACCCCCGTAACAATCTTGCCAGACCCAAAACGTCCTGGCTTATATGCTCTCGCCGATAATGGCATCCAATTTATATCTGAAATAGACGTAGTCTTCCCTGCCTTACACGGCACCTTTGGCGAAGACGGCACCTTGCAAGGTTTGCTCGAAATGGCTGGCATTGCTTTTGTCGGCCCCGGTGTTTTGGGGGCTGCGGTTGGCATGGATAAAGCGTTGTTTGCCGATGTGATGCGTGCTAACAACATTCCCATCGTCCCCACAATGTTAATGTTACGTTCGGACTTTAATGAAAATCCGGAGGAAATGTTAGCCAAATGCGAAGCCTTCACCTCTTATCCAATGTTCATCAAACCTGCCAATTTAGGATCTTCCGTGGGTATCAGCAAAGTACGCAGTCGCTCAGACCTGTATGAAGGGTTGATGGATGCTGCGCAATATGACCGCCGCATGGTCGTCCAAGCGGGTTGGAATGTGCGTGAGATTGAAGTTGCCGTGATGGGCAATGACAAACCAATCGCATCGGTGTGTGGAGAAGTGTTGCCCGGTGAAGAATTTTATTCTTACGATGCAAAATATTACGACGAAACATCCAACACCATCGTACCCGCAGACATTCCAGAACAACTCTCGGAAAAAATCCGCAATTTAGCAGTTAAAGCCTATCAAGCCATAGACGCTGCTGGGCTCACCCGTGTAGACTTTTTTGTCAACAATGATACGGGCGAAATTGCAATTAATGAACTTAACACCATCCCAGGTTTCACCGAAATTAGCATGTATCCGATGCTTTGGGAAGCCACTGGGGTGCCCAATGATGAATTGGTTGAAAAATTGATCCAATTTGCACTTTCTCGCAAAGAAGATCGCAACAATACCAAAACAGCCTACCAAAGAGGAGAATAAGGCGTGTCAAACGATCATTTTGATTTTGAACCCATGGTCAAACCCCTGAAGAATTCTCGAAAAAAGAAGTCTTCTCGCGTTGTGCCAGAAAATGGGAAAAAATCAGAACAGGGAACTCAACCCCAACCAGTTTCGATGGCCAAGCCCAGAGTGGAAGAACCGCTCAACGCCAAACCAAAGAAGCCAACCAAGAATGTGAATGCCAAAAAGCAATTCCGCATACCGCTTCCCAATGGGGTCACCTTGAAGTTGCCTGCCGTTGTTTTGCCAAAGATAGACTTACGCATCTTATCCGGTGCAATTGCGCTATCTTGTTTGGTGGGGCTCTATTTTTTGATATTTGGACAAAAATTCCGCATCCAAGCCATCTCCGTAGAGGGCTTAGACCGAATCCCGCAAGAAGAGGTTTTGCAAAAGCTAGATTTGACAGGCACATCGATTTTCACTTTCCAACCAGAACAAGTTGCGCTAGATCTTGCCCTTGCCTATAATGAATTAATAGATATTAATGTGGCAGTAGATTATCCAGCACAAGTGACCATCAACCTTGAAGAAAGGAAACCACTCATCCATCTAACTGTGCAAGATGCCAACGCCAACGTATGGATTGATCAAGATGGAATATCATTTGACGTTCGAGAAGGTGCGGTTTATGATGTGGTAGAAGTTGTCGCAGAGCAATTTCTCCCTGCAGTGATGTCGTCAGATTATTTAGAATATGAAGCAGGTACCAAAGAATATAAGATTGCAAAAAACCTACAAGAACATCATCTCATGACCCAAGAGATGGTCAAAGCCGTTCTGATGATGGATGCAATCATGCCTGAAAACACAGTATTATTATTTGATTCAGAGAGAGGCCTAGGCTGGAAAGATCCTCAAAAGGGCTGGTTAGTCTATTTTGGATTCTCAATGAATCGTGTAGATGAAAAATTAGTAGTTTATGATGCGATTGTAAGTGAGCTAGCATCCTTGAGCATTGATCCCTATCTGATCAGTGTGGAGCACTTAGAAGCGCCTTATTATAGACTGGAGCCGTAATATGAGTGAAATATATGTAGGATTAGACATAGGCACATCAAAAATTTGCACTATCGTTGCTGAAGTGAAAGACGATGGTGTCATGAATGTGATTGGCATTGGCGTGGAACCCTCCTTGGGCATCAAAAAAGGTGGTGTGGTGGATATGGAAGAAGCCACTCGCGCGATTTCAAATTCGATAGACAAAGCCGAACAGACCTCTTCTTTAGAGATCAATGCCGCAGCAGTTAGCTTTTCCAGTGACAACGTAGAATTTCACGATCACCCCGGCTCCACAGGCATCACTCGTCAAATCGTGGACCAAGCCGATATTGACCGTGCTTGGGATGATGCGCGTGCATTTTCCCTCAATCGTAATCAAAAAGTGATTCATGTCCTCAATCGTGGCTATACCATCGATCATCAAAAAGGGATTCAACATCCCATGAACTTCCGAGGCCATCGTTTGGAAGTGGATGCTTCCATCATCACAGCCAATGAAACCACATTGAAGAATCTTGAAAAATGCATTGAATCCACTGGCATTCGTGCTCAAGAATTTGTCTTGGCATCCTTCGCCAGCGCAGAGGAAGTGCTCACCGATGTGGAGCGCAAAGAAGGTGTGGCCGTGGTTGATTTTGGCGATGGCACCACCGAAATTGCGATTTATAAAGACGGCTTCCCGGTGTATGCCGATGTAATTCCCGTAGGCGGGGCAAACATCACCTCAGACATCGTACATGGCTTACAAGTCTCCTCAAGCCAAGCAGAAGAGATCAAGCTCCGACATGGCTGTGCCATGCGCGCGTTGATCTCCAACGAAGAGACCTTCCCCGTCAAGTCCATCCATGAAGAAGGGGAAAAGAACGTCAATCGTCGTCTCTTAGCACACATCATCGAAGCCCGCGTGGTGGAGACCTTTGGCATCGTCAATGATCTCATCAAAAACGCAGGGTTTGAAGATATGCTCCCCGCCGGAGTGGTACTCACCGGGGGAACAGCTTCATTGATGGGCATCAAAGATGTCGCCTATCAAATTTTCAAAATGCCAATTCGATTGGCAAAACCCACTCGCTTAGAAGGGATGAGCGAAGGGCTAGAAAAACCAGAGTTCTCAACAGCAACCGGGTTGATTCGCTGGAATGCAAATAAATATAAAAAAGCAATGTATCGCGAAGTGGAACGTGCACCCAAAGAAGAAGGTGAAGAAAAAACGTTCATGGATCGTCTTTTGATCTTTTTGAAGCGATTATTGCCTATAGAAAACGAAGAACAATAAAGAACAAATATAAATATGCGAAAAATGCCTTCTTAAATCAGATGCGTAATAGAATATTTTATGCTATAAATAGAAGACATCGGAGGTGAGATATGACAGAAAGAACTCAGGTTGAGCCTTTTGCCAGAATCATGGTGGTTGGCGTTGGCGGTGGTGGCTGCAACGCGGTAAACCGAATGGTCGAATGTGGTATTAAGGGCGTCGAATTCGTCGCAATCAACACAGATGCACAAGCATTGTCAGAATCATTGGCAAAAAAGCGTGTCCGCATCGGAAATAATCTAACACGTGGTCTGGGCGCAGGTAGTGACCCAGAACAAGGGCGTTTATCTGCAGAAGAATCTGCAGAAGACTTATTTGCCTTATTACAAGGCGCAGACATGGTCTTTATCACAGCCGGTATGGGCGGTGGTACAGGCACAGGCGCTGCACCCATCGTGGCGCAAATCGCGCGCGAAGTGAAGGCATTGACAATTGGTGTGGTCACCATGCCATTTTCGTTTGAAGGCCCCAAACGCAGCAAAGTTGCCGAAGTGGGAATTGAACAACTCAAAGCCCAAGTAGACACATTAATTGCAATTCCCAATGATCGTTTGTTGCAAATCATCGATAAGCGTACTGTAGTGAAAGATGCATTTATGCTTGCAGATGAAGTTTTGCGTCAAGGCATCCAAGGGATTTCCGAAATTATCACAGTTCCAGGCTTAATCAACCTCGACTTTGCAGATGTTCGCACCATCATGACCGGTGGCGGCGCGGCCTTATTAGCAGTTGGCCGAGGCAAAGGCGAAGATCGTGCATTGGTGGCAGCGCAAGAATCTGTTCAATCCAAATTGTTGGATGTCAGCATTGATGGCGCCAAGGGCGTTTTGATCAATGTCACAGGTCCTTCTGATATGACCTTGTTCGAAGTGAACCAAGCAGCAGCGGTGATCACAGAATCTGCATCAGAAAATGTAAACGTCATCTTCGGTGCAACCATTGATCCCACTTTGGATGATGAAGTGCGCATCACGATGATTGCAACAGGGTTTGAAGGAATTGGCACAAAAGCTTCTTTTGCCAAACGTTCTCGCATGCCAGTCTCCACACCCGCTCGCTTGTCCCAGACAAGAAAAACGGAAACTGTAGAAACCAAGCCTGTCACTCCTCCTCGCACCACAACACGGGAGAGCAACACCTTGCTTTCTTATAAACCAATTGATAAAAATTCTCCTGAACTTGAATTACCAGCCTATCTGCGTAATCGTCAAACGCAAGAAGAATAAAATAGAAGATAAAATCTCTACCTCAAAGATTATAAAATCCAAAAAAAGGCCGTTCGAAAGAGCGGTCTTTTGGTTGCCTCTAGCAAAAAGAAAATCCTCTCCATTGATTTAATCAGAATCAAGTATAATAGGGGCATGTTTATAGATCAGACCGAAATTAGAGTCCGCTCCGGAAAGGGCGGTGATGGAATGGTGCATTTTCGACGTGAAAAATACGTGCCACGTGGGGGCCCAGATGGTGGCGATGGCGGCAAAGGTGGCGATGTCATTTTTGAAGTCACCAAACACGTTAACACCTTGTTCCAATTCCGAAATAATCGATTATACGCGGCAGATGACGGCGACAAAGGTGGCCCCAACAACCGCTTTGGAAAATCAGGTGAAGATTTAATCATCAAAGTGCCCGCTGGCACAATGGTGTATGATTCGAAATCAGGCAATTTGATTGGAGATATGGTCAAAGAAGGGCAAACCTTGGTTGTTTGCGCGGGTGGCCGGGGTGGTCGTGGTAACACACACTTCAAAAACTCCAGAAACAAAGTGCCTCATATCGCAGAAAAAGGCGAGCCTGCCACCGAACTCACATTGCGTCTTGAGCTTAAATTGATTGCAGATGTGGGCATTGTAGGCGTTCCCAACGCGGGTAAATCTACCTTACTTTCCGTAGCCACCAATGCCAAGCCCAAGATCGCTTCCTATGCATTTACCACCCTTGAACCCAATTTGGGCGTAGTTGCCTTAGACAATTTTGATACTTTTGTCATGGCAGATATCCCTGGCTTGATTGAAGGTGCGCATATGGGCGTCGGCCTCGGTCATGATTTTTTGCGTCATGTGCAACGTACCCGTGTATTGGTGCATATGATTGACGGAAGTAGCGTTGACCCTGTGGGAGACTATATCCAAATCAATGCAGAGCTTTCTATGTTTGATGCCGATCTCGGAGACAAACAGCAGATTGTTGTGCTCAATAAAATGGATCTTCCCGATGTCGCAGACATCGCCCCCTTGCTTGATGATGAGTTCAAAAAACTTGGGGTGGACCTAATCAAAATTTCCGCTGCCACAAATCAAAACGTCCGCACTTTATTATATAAAGTCTATGAATTGATCCAATCTCTTCCAGAAGTAGAATTTGAAGAAGAATTACCAGTCTACACCATGGAATCTGATCCCAATTACTTCGAAATTGAAAAAACAGAAGAAGGATGGGTGGTGCATGGGCAAGCCATTGAACGTGCAGCAGCCATGACCTATTGGGAACACGACCAAGCCATTCATCGCTTCCAACGCATCATGGAATTCATCGGCATTGATGAAGCCCTTCGCAAAGAAGGTGTGATGCCCGGTGACACCGTTTTTATTGGTGAAATTGAACTGCAGTGGGAAGAATAGGCAGATTGGAGCAACCTTTTGGCAGATCGCATCGGCATTTTTGGTGGCACATTTGATCCTCCCCATCTAGGGCACATGATTTTAGCCAGTGAAGCACTTTATCAGTTAAATCTTGATAAGGTGCTTTTTATGCTTTCCCCCGATCCTCCCCACAAGAGAAATCTCGAAAAATCGGATATCCAAGATCGTTTGACAATGCTCCAAAAAATGATTGCCAAAGACGCCAATTTAGTTATCACCACCGTAGATATCGATCGCCCCGGCCCACACTATACAGTGGATTCCATGCGTTTGTTGCATCATGCGCATCCGCACGCCACCTTGGTCTATCTCATGGGAGCAGATTCGCTTCAAAGTCTCTATAAAGTTTGGTATAAAGCAGATGAATTTGTGGATTTATGTGATCAGATTGGCGTAATGAAGCGTCCTGATACCCAATTAAATACAAAAGGGCTTGAAGCTCACTATCCCGGCATCACCCAAAAGATTCGTTTGATTGATGCCCCTTTGTTAGAAATCTCCTCCTCAGAAATCAGAGATCGCATTCAAAACGGTGGACACTATCGTTACTACTTAGACGAAGCGGTCTATGAATATCTCAATTCGAATCTGGTCTATCCTCATCTGGATTAAGCAAAATACGAATCGGACGATAACTCTTGCGATGAATCTCGCAAGGCCCCAGCACGGAGAGCGCCTCTCGGTGCTTTTTTGTGCCATATCCCTTATGTTGTCCAAATCCATATCCCGGATACGATAATTCCATCTCTCGCATCAAACGATCGCGCGAAACTTTTGCGAGAATCGAAGCCGCGGCAATGCTCAATGACCGTTGATCACCTTTAATCAAACTCACTTGAGCAATCTCCCATTCAGGGAATTTCACCGCATCAATCACCAAAGCATCTGCCGCAGGGGAGAGTTGTTCCACAGCAGTTCGCATCGCGCTGCGAGTTGCGGGCAAAATCCCCATTTGATCAATTTCGGCTGGCAACACATGCGCCACCTGCCAAGCAATCGCCACTTCTTGAATCACTTCGTATAGATATTCTCTTTTTTTCGCACTCAATTGTTTTGAATCTCGCACCCCCTCCAGTGCTTGCACACATTTTTCATCCAAAGGCAAAATCACCGCGCCCGCTGTCACCGGGCCCGCCCAAGGGCCGCGTCCTGCTTCATCAATCCCAGCAATCCAGCGATGCCCACTATCTTGCAATTGCAATTCATGTTCAAAATTTGGAGAATCAGGCAACAAAGAACGATCAAACTTCTTTCTCATATGCGCCTTTAAGATCATTAAAGCGGATTTGCAGAATTTCCAAAAACATTTTAATCGTGTCTTTAAAAGGACTCACTTTGCTTTCGTCTTGATAATACCAAGGAATCCCTAATTCTTTAATCGTATATCCACGTTTTAACGCAATAAATAAAAGTTCAATATCAAACCCAAAACCCATCACGGTTTGTTTCGCAAAAATATCATCCGCAATCTCTGCCCGGAAGAGCTTGAACCCGCATTGAGTGTCTTGAATTTTTGGAATTGCCAACATGCGAATCAATAAGTTCACTAATCGTCCCCCAATATGCCGATAATCTGGCTCATTAAAACGTTTTGCCCCTTCGATTTCTCGGGAAGCAATCACAATTTCAACATCCTCATCATCCGAGCTTGGCAAAAAACGGGGTAGCTCGGTAATTGGCATCGAAAGGTCTGAATCGCAGAAAAAACGATAGTCACCCGTAGCCATCAACATCCCTGCCTTCACCGCGCGTCCTTTTCCGGCTTCATTCAAAGAGATTGCTTTCACATTCGCATGTGTCTCAGCAAATTCCATGGCAATCGTAGCGGTTTTATCACTCGACCCATTCTCCACGATAATCAATTCAGCGTCATAAGCCTCATTCTCTAAAAAATCTTGAATATGTCGCATTGCGTAGGGGAGTCGGTTCTCTTCATTATATGCAGGAACAATGATCGATAAATAGGGATTGTTTGCCATTCAAAACCTCTTTCTTTTGCGTAAGGTACGCTCTTTTTATTTTACCTGATTTTACTTAAAACCATGTTATAATTTCCCGATAAATACAAGTAGCGAAGATATGAACTAGTAACTTTTGTTTTACATTCCCCAGAGAGCAAGCGTTCGGTGAAAGACTTGTTGATGTGCCAAAAGTGAATGGATCATGGAGCTTAATTTGGGAAACTAGCATCTCAATATGCTAAGAGTATCAAATTACGGAGCGCCTCCGTTATCACAGGCAAAGGTATCGCAGTCAGAAATCATTCAGACCTGCTGCACCTTCGTGAGCTGGTTCTCGTCGCATCACGACGGGAATTTTTTGTTTAATCAATTAAAGTAGAAATAATTATTTTTTAGGAGAAAAAAATGACAGAAAGAAAAAGAATCTTAACCGGTGATCGCCCCACAGGCAAATTACATCTTGGTCACTATGTTGGCTCCATCCAAAACCGTGTACGCTTGCAGCAAGAATACGAATGTTTTTTCATCATCGCTGATTTGCACATGCTCACCACCAAAAACAGCGTAGAAGACATTGCGCAAATTGATAAAAACGCACGTGTGATGGTCTTGGACCAACTCGCCGCGGGCATTGACCCCGAAATCTCCACCTTCTATCTTCAATCTGGCATTCCTGAAATCAACGAAATCTACACCCTCTTCCAAAGTCTTATCACCGTCTCACGTCTTGAGCGTGTGCCCAGCCTCAAAGATATGGCCAAAGCAGCTAATATTGAAATGCCCTTAGCCTTGTTGGGCTATCCCGTTCTCCAAGCCGCAGACATCCTCTGTGTGCGGGGCAACCTCGTTCCCGTAGGCAAAGACAACCTTGCTCATGTTGAGGTCACCCGAGAGATCGCTCGTCGTTTCAACTTCAATTATGGCGAAACTTTCCCCGAGCCAGAACCCTTGGTGCAAGATGGCGACGCCGCCACATTGATTGGCACCGATGGGCAAGCAAAAATGAGCAAAAGCCTCAACAATGCCATCTTCCTCAGTGATGATGCCAAAACTGTTGAAAAGAAAGTCCGCTCCATGTATACTGATCCCAATCGCATCAGTGCAGATGTCCCTGGACGTGTCGAAGGCAATCCCGTATTCATCTATCACGACACCTTCAACCCCAACAAAGCAGAAGTAGATGATCTCAAAGCTCGCTACCGTGCAGGCAAAGTGGGAGATGTGGAAGTCAAAGACAAATTGACCGTCGCAATCAACAACTTCCTAGAGCCCATGCGAGAACGCCGCGCAATCTATGACAAATCCGGCTATGTTGAAGACATCATCTACGAAGGCACCCTCAAGACTCGCAAAGAAGTCCAACAAACCCTCTATGCGATGAAAAAAGCAATGGGGCTCAGCAACGTAGCCAGCCGAATTCGTCGTAAAGCGGAGAAATATCAGAAAAACCTAAAGAAATCTGAAGGTGCGCAAGACTAATGGGAGAATACTTACTTCAAGGGCTATTATTAGGGTTATATGCTGGGGTTTCTCCCGGACCATTACAAACCCTGCAATTCAGCCTCTCACTCAAAAACGGATGGCGCAAGACAATCTATCTTGCCCTCACACCATTATTCTCAGATCTTCCGATTCTGATTCTCTTCATGACCCTCTTTTCAAAGTTTTCCGAGAATGTACTTCACATTATCCATTTGATTGGAGGAGTTGTGATCCTCTATTTGGCCTATCACACTTACAAATCCTTCTCAAAAGAATTATCCCCACATCCTGAAGGTGTTGAAGATGAATATAGCCACTTAGCAAACGAACCCAAATTAAAAATGTTATTCAGCTCAGTCATGCTCAACTGGGTCAATCCCAATGTCTATATCTTTTGGGGCACCATCGGGGCGCCAATTGCCCTGAAAGGTCTTGCCCTCTCAAAATTGAATATGCTCGCCTTTGTGCTCACATTCTATATCTTTCTCATCAGCATGCTTGCTTTTATGATATATCTTTTCTCCAAAAGCAAACTTCTCTCTCCCAATTTTCAAAAAGGGCTCGGCATCGCCCTATCAATTCTCTTGCTGGGCATGGGGTCCTATAATATCTTTTTAGGTCTCCAACACTTTGTTCTCTAAGCCATAAATTCAAATTAAAAAGAAAGAAGCCCTCAAAAAGGGCTTCTTTTATTTACTGAATTCTCGAAAAATCAAACCGATAGCAGCGCTTACTTAGCGCCAGCTTTCTGCACTACGGCAGCAAAGGCTTCGGGATCATGAACTGCCATGTCGGCGAGCATCTTGCGGTTAAGCTTAATGTCGGTCACCTTCAAAGCGTGGATCAGGCGGCTGTAGGTTGTGCCATTCAAGCGGGCTGCTGCGTTGATACGAGCAATCCACAAGCGGCGCAAGTCGCGACGGCGAGTTCGTCGGTCTCGGTAGGAATACCAAAGACTTTTGAGCATCGCTTCATTTGCGCGACGATATAATTTAGACTTAGAGCCATATTGGCCCTTTGTAAGTTTTAAGACTTTTTTATGTCTTTGTCGGCGGGTAAAGCCAGTTTTTACTCTTGCCATTTTTTACCTCCTGCGTACCCCTGAGCGTCGATAAGGTCGGACTTATCCGTTTCACACACTCAAAAGCCGCAAATTGCGAGAGCTAGGCTGCTCTCTGTTGGATAAAGAAACGTCTGCTTGCCTGAAAAAATTTATTTTGCAGTGCGAGCAGTAGGATTAGCCTTATATTTTTTCATATAAGGTGCCAATCGCTTAATGCGTTTTTGATAACCACTCCCTTGAACAGGGACCATTGTGGTAAACAATGCTTTTGTACGTTTTGAAGTGCGTCGTCGGAAGTGTCCTTTGCCGCCTTTTGTGCGTACGATTTTGCCTGTTCCTGTCATGCGGAAGCGTTTCGCTGTTCCTTTATGGGTCTTAAGTTTGTACTTATGATTAGGTTTTTTCTTTCGAGCCATTTTATTTTCCTTTTGCTAATAATTCCGCAAGCTTTCTCCAAAAGGGGAGATCCCCTGCAGAGGAAAAATAGTTCGAGAATTCAGCAATATAAAAAAGCAGTTTGCAGTTTTCACTGCAATTTGCTAATTTTTCTTCTTAAGTTTTTCAGGTGCAAGAACCATCAACATTGTGCGCCCTTCGAACTGTGGTCTTTGTTCGATCACGCCAACATCAGAGAGTTCCTTGGCAATTTCGTTAAGATCTTCCATTGCAATTTCAGGATAATCTCGTTCACGCCCGCGGAAGCGAACTCGAACTTTAACTTTCTTGCCTTCTTCTAACCAACGTCGTGCATCACGCACTTTGAAACCACGGTGATGGTCTGTGGTCTTCGGACGAATTTGGATCTCTTTGATTTCAACTTGTTTCTGTTGTTTTCTGGCTTCTTTTTCTTTCTTAGTACGTTCGTACAAGAATTTGCCATAATCAATGATCTTGCAAACGGGTGGGTTTGCTGCGGGAGCCACTTCCACCAAATCCAAATCAGCATCATAAGCCATTTGAAGTGCTTCTTTCAAAGTGACAACACCAACGTTCTCACCATCTGCACCAATCAAACGAACTTTGTCTGCTCTGATTCTTTCATTTAATCTATAATTTGAAGTGCTAATGTTCTTCTCCTATTACTACTAATTAACAATAAAACAATTTGGTTTTCGCTTGAAAACCAATCCTTATCATACCATACTGAATATCAAAACTCAATATTCATTAAATAGAGAAATTAACCAAATTCCCCTCAAAAAAACTAATCAATATAAAACTAAATGCCATGAATCAACCAAAAAGTTAAGAAAATGTTTAATCATCATATCTTTGTACAATAATATGATTAATTATAGCTTAAAGTGTTGACAAATCATCAAATCGTTATATAATAGCGCAAATTGAGGAACTTAAACATTATGACTACTTACTTTTGGTATTTTATTATTATTATCATGTTCTCCCTTATCCTTGTTGTCCTTCAGAACAACACTGGAATATTGGCGCATAAGTAGTAGCATAACTTCAAGTAAAATGACAAAAGCTGCTCTTCGCCAAGAGGAGCTTTTTTTTTATCACCTTGATTTTATAATTTGGATTTTGAAATCTTGAAAGGAGATTGAATCATCACAAAAGTGCATTATTTGACTAGAAAAACTTTGTAAGGAAGAGAAAATCTTTATATTTATTATTTTGTTTATCATTTTTTTATTGGAGGATAAAATGAAGAAATCATTATTTGTAACATTGATCGTTGTGGCCATGATGGCTATGACCTTCAGCGCAGTGGCAGTCTTTGCCGAAGGCGACGGTCCCGCTGTTTGTACAGAAGACCCCGCAGGTTGTGCAGTCATCCCCGCTGGTGACACCATCAAAGTTGGGATGGGCGCTCCTATGTTGGGTGACTATTCCATGTTTGGGATCGACATTTCCCAGGGTGTGGAATATGCACTCGTCACGGACGATGGCTTTGAAGGCTGGTCCTATGAATTGGTCGCAGAAGACACCGGTGGCTCACCTGAAGCTGGTGCAGCAGTTGCCAACAAATTCGTAACCGAAACTGATATGGTTGCAATCGCTGGTCACATCTTCTCTGGTTCAACAGAAGCAGCCATGCCCATCTATGATGAGGCCATGTACCCCATGATGTCTCCTTCTGCCACATTGCCCACCTTGACTGAAAGTGGTTCTGCAGTCTTCAACCGCTTGTGCTTCACCGATGCAATTCAAGCAAAATTTGCTGCAATGATGCTCGCCAATGACTTGGGCGTCACCAAATTGGCCGTCATTCACGACGGTGGTTCCTACGGGAAAGGCTTGGCAGATGAAGTAAAGGCTCAATTTGAAGCTGAAACCGGTATGGAAGCAGTTGCTTATGAAGCAGTCACCCCCGGTGAATCAGACTACTCCGCAGTTTTGGCCGCAGTCGCAGCCGCTGGTCCTGATGCAGTATACTTCGGTGGCTACTCCGCAGAAGGTATCGTGATGGCCAACCAATGGGCTCAAGCCGGTCTCTCTGGCGTGATCTTCTTTGGCGCAGATGGCGTGTACGGTACAGAATTCTTGGAAAAGACAGGCCCCAATGGTGAAGGTGCAATCGCAGTGTCACTCGTGCCCCCCACCACAGCAGAAAAAGAAGCTTTCGATGCTGGCTACGAAGAAATGTACGGCATGGCCTCTGGCTCACTCTCAGCCTTCACATGGTCTTCCTATGATGTTGGTTCAGTGATCATTGCTGCAATCGAAAAAGTTGCAGTGGTTGACGGCGACACCCTCTATGTTCCTCGCACCGCAGTAACAGAAGCAATGCGCGCAACAAGCTACGAAGGTCTCACTGGTTTGATCGAATGTGATGACACTGGCGAATGTAACGCCTCCGGCCCAACCTTCTACGTTGTTACCGATGGCGAATGGATTCCCTGGACTGCTGACGCAGAATAAGCTTCGAACGAACATTATTATTTTCAAATTTCGTTTGAAACTTTGAAAAAGTCTACGATGAGTTAGGGAGATTTATCTCCCTAACTCTATGTTATTTTTCTCTCGAATTATTTTAAAGATTTATTAAGTATGACCAATAGGTCAGGATGGTTTTTTTAGAAATTATAAATCAAAATCTTTCCTACTTTAGATAGATGGAAATGAGGAACAAAATGGAAAAACTAAAAAATGCCAAAGGAATAAACGCTGGTGGCCTTCTAAGACTTCTCTTAGGGCTTTTGATCGGCGGTTATGTTCTATGGCGAATGGCAAATGTTTTGTTGATAGACAAAACGTACGGACCAGACACTTGGGTCCGTTTTGGAATCACCGGTTTGATTATCGGTGGAATGTATGCCCTAGTTGCAATTGGCTACACACTCGTTTATGGAATTCTCTTTATGATCAACTTCGCTCATGGAGAAGTGATGATGTTCGGTGCATTTGGGGGTTATTTTATGTTTGAATTGCTCAGCGCAATTCCTGCCCCCACAGAAGCAAGCCCCAAATTAACATTTTTGAATGCACACCCGGTTATATCTATTATTTTTGCATTCTTAACAGGTATTATTG
This sequence comes from Anaerolineales bacterium, assembly GCA_963676155.2. Classification (GTDB taxonomy): domain Bacteria; phylum Chloroflexota; class Anaerolineae; order Anaerolineales; family UBA11579. The sequence continues at coordinate 672,609 of CAXXOS010000002.1, read as the reverse complement.
TATCTTCATTATTAGGCTACGCTCTCGAAAAAATTGCATATCGACCTCTGCGCAAGGCACCTCGTCTTGTACCATTAATTAGTGCAATTGGTGCATCCACATTTTTGCAAAATGCAGCCCAATTACTCTTTGGCCCCCAACGTCGTTCCTACACCAACCCCAATATCTTGTGGCGTGGGCAGGGATGGATGGTTCCCATCGGTGGTTCAAATGTGATGATAACCTACACAGGTGTTTTTTCATTTGCCATGTCAGTGATTCTCATGATCGGTCTCTATATCATCGTTCAAAAAACTAAACTTGGTCGATCCATGCGTGCTGTGGCTGAAAACAAACAAGCTGCCGCATTGATGGGCATTGACGTAGACGGCGTCATCAGCCGCACCTTCATAATTAGTGGTGTGCTGGCAGGTTCCGCCGGTGTGATGTGGGGCATTCACAATGGCCTCATCAACCACTATGTCGGCTTCATTCCTGGGATCAAAGCCTTCACCGCTGCTGTAATGGGTGGCATTGGCAACATCCCCGGCGCTATGATGGGTGGCATGCTACTAGGCATCCTCGAATCGGTTGGTCCTGCATTGTTGAATATCGACTTCCAACTCAAAGACGTGATTGCATTCACCATTCTCATCCTAGTATTGATTTTCCGCCCCTCAGGTTTGTTGGGTGAAGCATTAACCGAGGAGAAAGTCTAATGAAGAAATGTATAAAAAACTCAATTCAAACCGGTATAGTCACTGGTTTAATCTTAATTTTCTTAGATTTGATCGGCTTCTCAGTGGTGCTTTCAAACATGCTGAGCAACCTCTTCAAAAACACAACCGAATCTGGCCAAATCGCAGTTTTTAATCTCTTGCTTCTTTTTGCCCTGATTTTATTCTTCCTAGGGTTCAGATCCATTAGTAAAGAAAGTAAATGGTCGGAAGTATTCGTATCGTCCATCTTAATCGGTCTTTTTTCCAGCCTTGTAATCATCGCAATGTTGGCAGTCGTCAATCCCATGCACTTGAATGGTGCAAAATTCCGGGATTACCTCCCTCAATTTTCACCAGACAACATCAACTTCTTCATGCTCTATGAAACCACAGTTGCTGCTGTCGTCTTGCGTTATGCTGCCACAATGATCCTCTCTGCAACTTTGGGTGCTGTGGTTGCAAAAGGAATTTTCAAAACAGATGGCTGGCACTCATTCATCGCCAAACAAACTGCTAAACGCCAAGCGTTCTTAGAAAAGCCAGAAGTTGAAAAAGTATTTGGAAATCGTTGGACAAAAATTGCCTTCTTTGCCATTGCCTTGTTCCTTTTATATTTCCTGCCCACAAAATGGGGTGGTTATTGGAACTATGTGATGGGAACGGTGGGAATTTATATCCTGCTCGGTCTTGGCCTCAACATCATCGTAGGTCTCTCTGGGCAATTGATGCTTGGCTATGTGGCATGGTTTGCCATCGGAGCCTATACCTTTGGTCTATTAACCGCCTTAGAACCTCATGGCATCGAAATGAACTTCTGGTTAGCCCTCTTGGTTTCCGTGCTTGTTTCAACCTTAACAGGCATTTTGCTAGGTTTGCCAATCTTGAACCTTCGTGGAGATTATCTCGCGATTGTTACCTTGGCTTTCGGTGAAATGACACGTATTCTCATTAAAAGTGACTTGTTAGAAAACATCGCCAACGGTCCTCGTGGTGTGCGTGCCATTGGTCAGCCCACCCTCTTTGGCAAATTGATTTCCACAGATGTCAATTTTATGCATCTGATTATCTTCTTTGTTTTGGTGCTCATTTTCATCGCCTCTCGCATTCAATATTCCCGCACAGGGCGAACATTTGAAGCGATTCAAGCAGATGAAACCGTCGCCAAAGCAACCGGGATTGACGTCTTCAAAAACAAACTCCTCGCCCTCGCCATTGGCGCCGCCATTGCAGGCTTAGCAGGTGCTTTGTTTGCTTCTCGAAACCAATTCACCGGCCCAGAAGACCATGTCATGATGGTCTCCATCAATGTCCTGTGTCTCGTCATCGTCGGCGGCATGGGCTCCATCCCCGGTGTAATCCTTGGCTCCTTCGTGCTCAAAGGCTTGCCCGAATTGTTGCGTGACCTTTCCAGCTATCGAATGCTCGTGTTCGGTGCCTTATTGGTATTGATGATGCTTGCTCGTCCAGAAGGTCTCTTACCCATGAAACGCCCCAAACTTGCAGAAGAATATGAAGAGAACAAACCAGACAAAAAGGAGACAAAATCATGAACGTGATCGAAACAATCAATGTCTCAAAAATTTTTGGTGGTTTGGTGGCAGTGGACGATGTCAACATCACCATTCCAGAAAAAACCATCTCCAGCATCATTGGACCCAATGGCGCTGGCAAAACAACCTTGTTCAACTGCCTTTCAGGGTTCTATACCCCTGAAATTGGAGAAGTCTTGTTCATGGGCGAATCCATCAAAGGCTTGCCCACCAACAAAATCGCAGAAAAAGGGATCGCCAGAACCTATCAAAACATTCGTTTGTTCTCTGCCATGACAGCCTTAGAAAATGTGATGGTCGGTCAAACAGTCAATCTCAAAACTAATTTTATCGACGCTGTTTTCCATACACCTCGTTATCATCGTGAAGAACAAAAAGCGATCGAAAAAGGGCTAGCAGTGATTGACTATGTCGGCTTGAGTGGCATGGGAGATTGGATGGCAACCAGCATGCCCTATGGCGCCCAACGCCGTTTGGAAATTGCCCGAGCCATCGCAAGTGATCCAACATTGATCCTCTTAGATGAACCCACCGCAGGGATGAACCCGCAAGAAACGGTCGAAATGATTGATCTCATTCGTCGCCTTCGCGACGATTTGGGCATCACCGTTTTGATGATTGAACATGATATGAAAGTCATCATGGAAATCTCTGAACAAATCTCAGTCATCGACTTTGGTCAAAAAATCGCAGAAGGTGTCCCCGAAGAAATTCAAAACAACAAACGTGTGATTGAAGCCTATCTCGGCCCTGGTGCAGCAGCTTTATCTGAAAAATTCCAAAAAGAACGCAAGGAGAAGAGCAATGGCAAATAAAGACGTAATGCTCCAAGTGGAAAACATCCACGTTTCTTATGGTGCGATCAAAGCGTTGAAAGGCATCAGTCTCACCCTCAACAAAGGCGAAATCGTAGCCTTGATTGGTTCCAATGGCGCTGGCAAAAGCACCACCCTGAACACAATTTCGGGTATCTATCAACCCACAGAAGGGCAGCTCTATTTTAATGGAGAAGATATCACCGAAACACCTGCTCAAAAAATAGTAAAAATGGGCATCATTCAAGTTCCCGAAGGTCGCAAAATCTTCGCTCGTATGTCTGTTTTAGAAAACCTCGAAATGGGTGCCTATACAGTCAACGATCATGACCTCATCGAACAACGTTTAGAAGAAGCTTTCACGCTCTTCCCTCGCCTCAAAGAACGCCAAAAACAATTAGGTGGAACTCTCTCTGGTGGTGAGCAACAGATGTTGGCGATGGCGCGTGCCCTCATGGCAGGTCCAGAAGTGTTGTTAATGGACGAACCATCCATGGGATTAGCCCCAATTTTGGTGGAACAAATCTTTGATATCATTCGTGACATCAATGATAAAGGAACCACCATCTTATTAGTTGAACAAAACGCTCAAATGGCCTTATCCATCGCAGATCGCGGTTATGTCTTGCAAACAGGGGAGATAGTCCTCGAAGATAACGCAAACACATTAATCGAAAACGAAATGGTCCAAAAAGCCTATCTCGGTGGTTAAACTTAATAGAATATGCAAGTAGAAAAATGTTTTTTAATTTTTCAACCGCTCCTATCAAGGGGCGGTTTTGCCTTAAGCAACAAAGTGATAAAAAACAGATTAAATTCGCCAAGTTTTCTTCCCAATCGTTTATAATACGCCTATGTATAAAAAGATAGGCAAAGCCCTCGCGCAAAAAAGAAAAGAAAAAAAATTAACAATAGAAGACATATCTAAACAACTCTTCATGAAACCTATCTATGTCCAGATGTTAGAAGAAGGTTCCATAGATAGTTTCCCTTCTCGTCCCCAAGCGCTAGGCTTCCTCAAAAACTATGCCGATTTTTTGGAATTGGATCTGACTCAATTTGAGCAAGAACCAATTTCTTCCCCTGTAGATTCAGCACCAATGCCAAACACTGACCAAGCAACTCCAGAAGAAAACAGTGAAGATGAAACACACGCCTCCTCCAACTCCGACTTTTCAACAGAGGCAGAGATTGCGTCAGAAACATCCGCTAAGCAAGATACCGATTTAATTGATCCCGCATATAAAGAAAATAACCAAATTTCCATTGGAGAGCGACTGCGCGAAAGAAGAGAAACCCTCGGCGCTTCCGTAGAAGAAGTCTCCAAACACCTCAAAATTCCCGCACACTATATTCGCTTGATTGAAAAAAACGAATTTGATCTTTTTGCCTCTCCCGTGCAAGCGCGCGGCATGATGCTTTCCTATGCAGAATTCCTCAGTGTAGACAGAGAGTGGGTCTTAGAAAAATTTGGAGACCGTCTCCATGCCACATTTACCGAAAATCGTGAAGTTCCCGGTCCCTATGACCAAAGCAACGAGGCTAAAAAAGTACATTCTCTCATTTGGATTTGGATCAAAGATGTTTTCACCATCGACATGTTTGTCGTCATCGTCAGCATATTGCTCGTCGTAGGATTTGGCATTTGGGGCATTCGCCGTGTGGTCACCACCCGAGAAGAGCTTGCCAGCAACGAAACCTATTCCACCCCCACTCCCGTCATCACGTCCACAGCCACCCCAGCCCTAGAAAACACACCGAATGCTAACGAAACTCCCACCGACCCATTGAACACCAATGGAGAAGGGCTTAACACACTCGCCACTGCCACGCCCATCCCGCAAGCCCCAATTGGCACCACCATTCGCATTCAAATCACTTCCTCCCAACGTACGTACTTAAAAGTCATTGTAGATGGAGAAGAAGAACTCAAAAGCCGCGTCAAACCCAACACAGATTTATATTTCTTTGCGGATAACTCTGTAGAAATTGTGTCTGGCAACGCCGCAGCACTCACCATCGACTATAATGGAACAATCTATGACGATCTAGGCGATTTTGGCGAAATCTATCAAGCCACATTCTTCATCGATCGCATCGAAACTCCTGCACCACAGCCCACCATCACAACCACCCCCATCCCCACCTTCACTCCCCAACCCACCGTGGAAGGGCAACCCCCAATCGAATAAACTTTCTTAAAAACTCCTTGTAAAGAGGAAATAATCGCAATTGGTATAAAAATTGCATTATTAACAGAAAACCTTTTCAATGGAGTGTATCATGGGTGTAATCCTACCAATCCCATATAAATCACAAGAAGATAGCGATGCCAATCGTTCTCGTAACGACTGTGGTCCCACATCATTGGCCATGATTCTTAATGGCTTTGATGTCAATGTCACCACCAACGCCGTGCACATCCGCACGGGCGCAAACACCACAGAATTCGTCTCAATCTATCAACTAATGCGTGCATCCGAATCTTATGGCATTACCTTCACTTATTTCTCAGGCGCAGGCCGTCAATATCTCTTTGATATGCTCGATCAAGGCCGACCCATCATCGCCTTAATCCACTACGGATACTTTGTCTCCGTAGACTATGGCGTATCCACCCAATCATTCTTCACTGGGCCACATTTTTTGGTCGTCTCTGGCTATGATGACAAATATGTCTACGTTCATGATCCTCTCTGGTGGGGCAGCCGCCGAGATGAAGGCAAATATAAACGCTGGACGCACGATCAATTTTTCACCGCGTGGAACCAAAACTCAAAAGATGGCAATCGCAACGCCTCAGGCATTTATTGCAATCAAAAATTTGATGCCATCAAAGTCGATGGCATTTGGCAATCCACCAACGTCCCCACCATGAACCCGCTTGACAAACGCAAAATCACCGCATGGTGTCACTATCACAATCGAGAAGTCCCCAACCTCACCTCAACCACTGTCGTCGCTTCCTATCTCGAAGCCATGGATGGCTGGGGAGACGTTTATGTTGAACACACTGTTCAAGCTGGTGACACAATGAGCATGATCGCGCTCTATTATTATGATGATCCGCTCAAATGGGATGTAATTCGCGCCTATAACGGTCTTGCACTCTCAGATGTTGTCTCAGATGGCACAGTCTTGCTCATTCCTGAGCCACTCCGCATCCCCATCGAATTCCTTCCTGAAGACGAACGCCCCATTGGTGGCAGTTCTCCCTATCTGGATCTCACTCCTGCGGATCCCAATGACATGCGCAAGATCGCCGCATGGGCTGCCTATATCGGCATCGCCCAGCCCACCGTCCCCAACAATCAAGTTGCCCAAACCTATCTCCAAGCCATGGGAGAGTGGGGCACCATCGTCATCGATCACACTGTCAGTCAAACCGACGATCTTGGTCTCATCGCCCTCAAATATTATGACGATCCCCTCAAATGGGAAGTCATCAAATACTATAACAATTTGCCTCCTGTGAACGCATTTTCACCCGGAGATGTACTAGAGATCATCAATCCAATCCAAAACTATACATAATTTGGAAAAAAGATTGATTTGGCACATCTCTTGCATATTAATCAGAGAAGGAGTTACTTATGAACGGAATTAACAAAACAAAAATTGGTTTCAATTATTTTCAAGATTTTGATCACTACCAAGAAAGTGATGCACAACAATGGATTCCCATCCTAAAAGACCTCAACGCCAATTGGCTAGTGCTCAACGTGCCCACTGATCGCACCATTTCCGATGCGTTCATCAAAGCCATGCGCAACGCTGGCATTGAATTGATCTTACATTTTAAGTTTTCCCTCAAAGAGCTCCCCAATATTGATGATTTCCGTTCAATCATCAAAAACTACGCCACATGGGGCATTCGTTATGTCGCCATGTTTGATCGCCCCAATCTTCGTTCCCAATGGGACAAAATCGAATGGCAACAACCCAATCTTGCCCAGCGCTTTGCAGATATCTTTGCAAACTTAGCCCAACCCGCGATGGATGCTGGCATCACTCCCATCTTAGCCCCCATGCAACCCGGTGGCGATTTTTGGGATACAGCCTTCCTAGATAATGTCTTAATCGAATTAAAAAATGACCACGGTGCCCAATGGCTCCAAAGCATTGGCATCGGTGCCTATGCTTGGTTTAACGACCATCCCGTCGCTTGGGGTGCGGGCGGGCAAAGCAGTTTCCCTGCAACCAAACCCTATTTCACCCCCACCGGCTCACAAGATAATAAAGGGTTCCATATCTATGATTGGTATAACACCATTCTCACATCACACGTAGAAACCGGCTTACCCATCTTTTTGCTCGGAGTAGGGGACGAGAGCGGTCTAATCTCTGCAGAACGTCATCAACAAACCCTCGCAGATGTGTTAGAAACCTTAGCCATCGACCAAACGGACATAATCACCCGCATGCCAGACAATGTCCTCAGCGTAAACTTCTGGCTTTTGTCAGCCACTGAATCTGATCCAAACTATTCCCAAGCTTGGTTCAATCTCGCCGGCCAACCCTTGCGCAGCCCAGAGCTCCTTCAAACCATCTACGTAAAAGAACAAGATTTGGTCAACAACAACGTCTTGGAAGATGGCTACGAAAATGAAGGCTTCCATATTGAAACAACACCAAGGAATTCACAGTCTACAACAACTGCTGACCTTGCCGAAGAAAAAAGAATGCATGGCTATACCCCTCAACTAGATCGTTCAAATCTAGGACAAAAAGACAAAGCAGACAACAAAGTTGAAGCAGGTGTTGGCAAGCCTGTCATTATGGAAAACTATGTCCTTCTGCCAGCTTATGATTGGGGTGTCTCCGACTGGCATCTCGATGTCATCAAACCCTATGTAAAAAAATATAAACCCACGATTGGCTTCTCCGTCAAAGAAGCGCGAGCCGCCAAGAATGTGCTCGTGATTGGGGTCGCTTCAGATTTTCCCAATCAAAACTTATCAGAACTTTATGCCGCGGGTTGCAAAGTCACCCAAATGCGTGGTGATGCAGAAAAAATCGCCGAAGCATTAGCAAAAGCCTAAAGAGTACCCCATTCAAAGGAGTGCGTGATGAACAAAACACAAACCAAAACAAATGAAATTTATATCCCCACCCTCAAAGTCCTCGGACTCGGCGGGGCAGGTTGCAACGCCATCAATCGCATGATGGAATTTGGCTATCAAGGTGTCGAATATATCGCCGCCAACACAGACGCGCAAGCGCTCAAAACCAATGCCGACAAACAGCTCCTCATCGGTGGCAAGCTCACTCGTGGGCTTGGTGCAGGGGGCGACCCCCGCATTGGCTATCAAGCCGCATTAGAAAGCAGAGCCGAAATCGAAGCCGCCTTAGCAGGGGCCGATGTCGTTTTCCTCACTGCTGGCATGGGCGGGGGCACAGGCACAGGCAGCATCATCGTCGCAGCCGAAGCCGCCAAATCCATTGGTGCCACAGTCATCGCCATCGTCACCACACCCTTCAAATTTGAAGCAGGTGTGCGTCAGCGCAATGCCAAATGGGGCATCGAAAAGCTCCAATCTGTGGCCAACACCCTCATCACCATCCCCAACGACCGCATTCTCACCATGGCTCCCGTAGATCTTCCCATCGACATGGCTTTCCAATTGGCAGATGACGTCCTTCGTCAAGCAGTGCAAGGTCTCTCCGAACTCATCACCGATGACGGCATCATCAACGTAGATTTTGCCCATGTCCAACACCTTCTCCATCAAGGAGGCGGTGCATTTATGACCATCGGGCAAGGGTCTGGCGAAAATCGCACCCTCAAAGCCATCCAACAAGCCACAACCCATCCCTTATTAGAAAATATCGCCCTTTCTGAAGCATCTGGGCTAATCATCAGCATGAAAGGTGGCGACGACTTCTCCCTCTATGAAGTTAGTGAAGCCCTTTCTGAGCTCAATCAGCAAATGCACCCCGATGTAGAATTGATTTGGGGCGTCACCAATGATCCACATTTGATAGACACCGTGCAAGTCATCATGGTTATGACCGGCATTGGCGCCACCAAACAACAAGACATCATTGCCAAAATGCAAATCAAACAACCCAAACCCAAGCAAGAAGAAGTGCCACAAGAGCGCCCACAAGAAATCGAAATTGCCGACACAGTGGTGCCGCCATATTTATCCAAACGCGCAGGCACATATGTAGACTCAGCCTTGGAATATGAAGTCACCCAAGTTGCAAAGCGAATGGAAGAAGTTCCCGATTTTGAACTAGAATTTCCAGAACTCGTTGGGCAACCCCTCAGCAATGCATCGTCCAAGAGAAAATCCATCTATCATCAAATTGATCTTGACCGCCCTGCTTACTTGCGCGTCAAATTAGATGGTGAAGAATTTCAAAAGAAGTAGAATCTAAACAAAGGAAATCAAATGGAAACTGAAGTAAAAGAAATGGTCATCCATTCAATCTACAAAAGCTATCCATATTTCAATGGAGTCAAACCCACCGTGCGAAAAAAACAAATCACTCGATTTGGCTTTTTCAAACAAACCGCCTATCAATTTACCTTCAAAACACAAGGGAAAGCACCTGATGGCACAAAAATTGAACAAAGACTGGTTGTCACTGCCTCCGAAAATGGGAGAATTTTGAAAACGATCACATCACGTTAGGAGGATTATATGAAGATCATCAAAAACTTTTTCTTATGGATAGAAAATAAATTCTGGAACATTGTCATCCCCTTGATGAGCAGTTCTTCCTTTGTGCATCGCATCGTCATGGTAGGATTTCGCTGGAATAATACCTATAAAAGCTTTCACTTAGCCCTCAGAGTGCTCATTGTTGCCTTGAGCGGCTGGTTGGTTGGCTTTTTAATTGGCGCAATTTTCATTTCCTAATACCATTGAGTTAAAGAAAATCGAAGAATCTAATTGGACAAATTGTTATGAAAAAAAGACTCACATTAATCATCTTCATTCTATTTGTAGTACTTGGGATTGTCATGGGCAAGAACCTAGGAGACGGCACGTCTCCACTCGATCTCAATCACAGCAATTTGCGTCCAAATCAACCCTATAACAGCTCAGCCCCCACCTCTGTGCCTTGGCAAGAGAATTTTGTGGTCGTCATCGTAGACCAAATCAGCAATGAAGCCAAAGTTGATAGCATTTGGTATCTCATGATTGATAAAGAAATCAACAAACGCACCATGATCTCTCTCTATCCCCAGAAAACAGATCAAAAAGAAACAACTTCAGAGGCACAACCGATGCTGATTAACGCCAAAGATGTCAAATCAGCCATCAACCTAGAGGTCATCACCTCCAATCGCCTCACCATCGATCACGTTCTCATCGTCGATGAAACCTTTGCCGATGCACTCATCGCCATGGGAGAAGACATCGTCATTAATGAAGTGCCCTATCAAACCTTTTCAGGGATTATGGAAATTGCCCCCGCATGGGAAGACCCCAATCGGTCACTCGACAATCAACTCGCTGTTTTGCTCAATATCTGTGGTACAAACTATGGAGTTGAAGGCAAAAACCTCTTCCAAACCGAAGGGTTTGAAAAACATGTCGTCACCACCACCAGCTTGAGTGATTTAAACGCTCGTTGGAACGAAATGGTGCTCACCACCCCCGGCAACTATTGTGAAATTCTAATTGGTTCATAAAAAAAGCATGTCAAAAAGACATGCTATTCTCGAGTCACCCAAATAATATTTGGGTGTCTTTTATTTAACTTTGCAATCGGCAAATGTAATAACCCGTTTTGCTGCACCTTTTGGATAATCTCCAATTTTATCTCACCCGTCGCCAAAACAGCCAGCGTATGTGCTGCCGCCAAAAGGGGGAAGGTCATCGTAATTCGCATTTGACCACTGTCCGGTTTTTCCGTGGCCATCATCAGCTTACTTTCTTCATTCAAATCTGCAGAAGTGGGGAACAATGATGCCGTATGGCCATCCTCACCCATCCCCAGCAAAATCAAATCAAAAGCTGGAATTTCACCTTCAGCCAAACCACGTTCTCGCTTGAAATAATTCACAATCTCATTTTCATATTCACGTGCAATCTGATGAGGGTCTTTAAAAGTAGCAATCCGATGTTTATTCGGGTAAGGCAAAGCCACTTTTCGTAAAAACGCATGATAGGCGTTATTAAAATTATTCTCAGGGCTATGATTCGGCACCATGCGTTCATCCACCCAAAAGAAGTGGATTTTCTCCCAATCAAATCGGGTTGCATTCACTGGCAAGGCCAATGTCTCAAAAAAAGGCAAAGGGGTAGACCCGCCCGAAACTCCCACCACAAACGAACCATATTTCTGGATCGCTTCTTGGTAAGATTCGTGAAACAAATTAATGCTCGCTTCAATAAAAGCTTCTCTTGTTTCATAAGGAGAGGTATTTTTTTTATTTTGCATCATATTCATCTCTTTTCCTAAACTATTCACTCGTTATATACTGATTCACATCGTTCCTGGAGTATAGCGCATCGGTTCTTGTTCTGTTTCTTTTTCCCAATAGTCATTAATCGGGTCAATAAATTTCCATGACAATTCAATTTCTCTCGCATGGGTAAATAACGAAGTATCACCCAGTAAAGCATCTAGCAACAATCGCTCATAAGCAGTTGGCAAACGCATATCTTTTAAACCAGTCTGATAATTAAAATCCATCGAAGTCGTCACCGTTTGTTGGGGACTGTTTGGTTTTTTGGTTTCAAATCGCAATTGAATTCCTTCATTTGGCTGAATTTGAATCACAATCTTATTCGGCTCAAATCCAGTGTTCTTATCAAACAACAAATGGGGCGGACAGCGGAACTCGATCATAATTCGAGAAGTCTTCTCTTTCAAAGCTTTCCCAGATCGCAAAAAGAAAGGCACGCCTTGCCATCGCCAATTGTCCACATATGCCGGCACCAAAGCATAGGTCGGTGTGCGCGAATTTTCTGCCACACCGGGTGCATCCAAATAGCCTTCATACTGCCCAAAAGTGATATAGTCCGGGTCAGCTGGGCGCAAGGATTGCAGCACCTTCATCTTTTCATATTGCAAAGAGCTAGCCTCAAAATTTGCAGGGGGCTCCATTGCAATCAAAGTCAACAATTGCAACAAATGGTTTTGGAACATATCTCGGAAGATTCCCGCTTTGTCATAATACCCCGCCCGATAATGAATCGTCCCAGATTCAGCCACATCAATATGCACCGAATCAATATAACGACGATTCCATAACGGTTCAAAAATAGAATTGGCAAAACGGAAAAACAAAATATTCTGAGCTGTTTCTTTGCCCAAATAATGATCAATACGGAAGATTTGTTCTTCTTTAAAATATTGGTGCAAAAGTGCATTCAATTTTTCTGCTGAAGCCAAATTTTGCCCAAACGGCTTTTCAATCACAATATTACGCATCAAATCATCAGATACATGTAAACAATAATCTCCCAAATGTGTAATGATGGGTTCATAAAGTTGTGGTGCTGTTGCCAAATAATACAAACGATGAGAAGGAATTTCTTCGACCTTTGTCAAATGAGCTTTCAGCGTGTCATACGCTTCTTTTTGGGTCACATCACCTTGCAAGTAGGTCACATGTGAAAAGAAATCATCCAAAAGATCACTCGGATGCTCTAAATTTTCCATAAAAACATCATTGATAAAATCTAGATAATCATCTGTGCTATACGGTCGGCGTGCAAACGCAATGATCTTAAAATTCTTTGGCATATTTCCTTCATGGAATTGATGATAGAAAGAAGGAAGCAACTTTCGCTTTGTCAGGTCGCCCGTTGCACCAAAAATAATAATCGTGTAATTTTGAGTAGGGTTGAATTGAGTTTGCATGTCTTATTTCAAAGCCTTTCCATTGTGCACTATCTTACTTAAAATATAGGCTCGCTTTGCGAGCCTAAACTTACGTCAAAAATAGATCAAAATTTGATTAATTCTTCAATTGATATGCTTTTTGCAGCACTTCTCGGTTAATTTTTGCATTATGGCGCACATCCACAGGGAACGCATCCATAAATTTAACTGCTTGAATCTCAACTTCTGGCAAATAAGGAGAGCGTAATTTTTTTGCTGCTGCCAACAAGGCTTCTCGCTCGGCCACACTTAAGTTCTTAATCTCGGCAGTTTCTTCTATCAACAAAATCGGTTTTTCATTCCCTTTTTCCCCCACGCCAATCACAGCGCTGCGTCGCACATGCGGCAATTGATTTGCCAATGCTTCCACATGAATCGGGCACAAAATCCCATCTTCTGTTTCCAAACGGTGGCTTTTTCGCCCACAGAACCACACCCGTCCTTTTTCATCAAAAAAGCCCAAGTCGCCCATCCGGTGCCAAAAACTACCATCCGTTTCATAGATTTTTGCCTTCGCAGTTTGCACAGGTCGCGCCACATATCGTGGAGACACCACCGGACCTTTCACCACAATCTCTCCCAAAACGCCTTGAGGCACTTCCAAAGCATCATCCCAGTTTTCGATTTTTTCATCGCGCACTTGAATAATCTTCAGATTTTCATTTTGCAAAGTATAGCCCACACAATTGCCATACCCCTGATTGCTCAAAGCCGCTGTTTCGGACAAAATTTCTTTTCCATCCATAATACTAATCGGTAAAGCTTCCGTTGCCCCAAAAGGAGTGGTGATCGTTGCATTCGGCGCCACCGCATACATCGTCTCCAACACATAAGGTTCCACCGGCGCACCCGCCATAATAATTCGTTTATAAGAGGGCAGGGTAATCCCATTTTCTTTGCAATAAGCCCCCAACAACTTCCAAATAATGGGCGATCCAAATGAATTAGTCACTCCATAAGTTTGAATTGCTTCCACCAAATAGGCGGGGTTCAAGCTTGCTGGTGCGGTAATATCCATATCCGGAATCACGGTCGTAATCCCTAATGCAGGGTTGAATAAAGCCAAAGAGAACAACCCGGGCAAATCCACTTCTCCTGCCTGAATTTCAAAATCATTTTTCAAATGTGCCACTTGTGCTTGGAAGCCCCCATGCGTGAACACCACTCCTTTTGGAATGCCTGTCGAACCAGAAGTAAACGCAATCAAACCTTCATCTTCATCTTGCGGTTGGAAAGACTCAAAATTACTACGATCCTCGCTTTGCAAATCACGCAAATAAGCACCCGACCATAACTTCCAAGTCCCAGTCGTAATCACACAATTCACGCTCTCAAAAGCCTTCGGATAAAGAATTCGGAGCAAATGGCTTTCCGACACACCAATAAAATTCTCAGGGGCAGTTTCTTTCACACATTGCAAAAACGCCCTGCGGTCCATCCCGGGGTCAATAATCACCGGTACAGCGCCAATTTGCAACAACGCAAAAATCGCCGCAATGAACTCAATATTCGGACGCACCATCACCAGCGTGCGTTGTTTGGCCCCAATCCCATAGTCACGTAATCCATGCGCAAATTGATTGGTCATCTCATTCAACTGTTTAAAATTCAACTGACGGGTAAAAGGATTCCCTTGTCGATCTCTCCCTGCCGGGAAAACAATGCCTAACTGATACGGGCGTTCTTCTGCCGCCACCTTAATCGCATCCCCCACGTTTTTTGAATCACGAAAGTCCATCATCCTCAAATCCCTTGTTCTTTATAAAATGCATACAGGTCGGGAATAATCGCATCAATTGCATCTTCCACCACATAATGCCCCGCATCTTCATAAATATGCACATTCGCTTGTGGAAACTTCTCCAACCAGCGTTTCAAAAAATCATCCACAGTGAACACAAAATCCTTCGCACCCCATAAGAACATCATCGGTTTGTCCGCCAACAAAGGCAACTTTGCTTCTACCGCATCAATCGTCTCACAAGTCGGGTGGTTCTTTTCCCAAGGAATATCCTGCACAAAGCGTAAAATCGCAATTCGATCATGCCAATTTCCATAAGGTGCAATTAACCCTTTTTTCACTGCTTTCGGAAGGGGTCTTTCCACCCCAGCATAAAGTGCAATTAATGCAAAGGCATTGAACCCACGCAACAACACATCTCCCAAAATCGGCACACGGCACAGTTTTATGCTCAATGGCAATGCCTTCACATTAAACCCAGACGTATTAAACGCCACAAAGCTGCGCACATTTTCTGGGTGCCGCGTTGCATATCCCGAAGCAATGCCACCGCCCCAGTCATGCATAATCAAATTCACATCTTTCAGTCCCAAACTGTCAATCAGCTTCTCAAAATTCTGAATATGTTGTTCCAATGTATATGCATATTGCTGTGGTTTATCAGAAAATCCACACCCCACATGGTCGGGCACAATCACTCGATATTCTTCTTTAAACGCCTCAATCAAATTTCGATAATAAAAAGACCAAGTCGGGTTGCCATGGCTCATCACCAACACAGGAGCATCCTTTGGTCCTTCATCCACATAATTCATTTTTACCCCATCTAAGTCCAACCAATGTTGCGCATAGGGATAAAGTTCTTGAAAAGCTTCCATTTTCATATCGATAACCTCATAGAAAAAAGCACGATCTCTGCAGACCGCACTCAGGTTCAACCCAACGCCTTAGAGGTCGTTGGCCACTTTATAACGTAAATATGCCTCAATGAATCCGTCCAAATCCCCATCCAACACCCCTTGGGTATTCCCAGATTCAAAATTAGTACGGTGATCTTTCACCATCTGATAGGGATGGAGCACATAAGAGCGGATCTGACTGCCCCATTCAATCTTTTGGAATTCACCTCGCAAAGAGTTCATTGCTTTTTCTTGCTCTCGCAACTTAATTTCCAACAAACGTGCCTTCAACACCTTCATCGCATTATCTTTATTCTGCGTCTGCGAACGTTCATTCTGGCAAGAGGCCACAATCCCACTCGGAATATGCGTGATTCGAATCGCCGTGTCATTCTTTTGCACATTTTGCCCCCCAGCGCCACCAGCGCGGAAGGTTTCAATCTTCAATTCAGTGGGGTTAATCTCAATATCATGATCTTCATCCACCTGAGGCAGCACTTCAATCAACGCAAAAGATGTATGTCGTCGGTTTTGCGAATCAAACGGAGACAAACGCACCAAGCGATGCACGCCTTTTTCTGCGCGCAAATAGCCAAACGCATAGCGCCCATTCACCGCAATCGTACAGCTCTTAATCCCAGCTTCTTCCCCGGGGGTCACTTCCAAAATTTCGCCTTTGAAGCCGTGGTTCTCAATCCAGCGCAAATACATCCGCTGCAACATAAACGCCCAATCTTGTGAGTCCGTGCCCCCTGCGCCCGCATTAATCGAAAGCAACGCATCGCCCTTATCATACTCACCCGACAAAAGCGTCGCCAATTCTTTCTTCTGCACCACCTTGCTCAAAGTTTCCACGTCAGCTTCAATTTCATCTTTGAAATCCGCTTCCCCCATCTGTGCCAATTCCAGCGTATCATCAATCTGCTTGGTCAATTTCTCCCAAGACTCCACATCATTGCTCAAGTCAGAGATCTTTTTCATCAATTTCTGCGCACTTTGTGGGTCATCCCACAAGTCAGGCGCTTCCGCCTGTTTTTGCAATTTCGCCAAATCTTCTTTCATCTGAGGCAAATTCACCCCTTCAATCAAAGACGCAATTTGTGCTTTTAAAGCTTCAAGTTTATTAATTAGTTCTTGCATGATTTTTCTTTACTTAAAATCTATCAAAATGCTTTCAATGAAAGCATCCGCGTCAAATGGAATCATATCTTCTGCCTTTTCGCCCAGTCCAGCAAACAAGATAGGTAATTTCAAAATATCACCAATCGCAAATGCCATTCCACCGCGTGCAGAGAGGTCAAGTTTGGTCAGAATCACACCCGTGATCGAAATCGCTTCACTAAATGCCTGTGCCTGCTTGATTGCATTTTGGCCCGTTGTCGCATCCAGTACCAACCACACTTCATGTGGCGCACTCGGCAATGATTTTCGCACCACACGCTCAATCTTCTTCAACTCTTCCATCAAGTTATAGCGGGTATGCAAACGCCCCGCCGTATCAATCAACACCACATCATTCTGACGTGAAATCGCAGATTGCACTGCATCATAGGCCACTGCCCCCGGATCAGATTCCGGTTGCCCTGCCACCACACGAATATCCAAGCGCTCGCCCCAAGATTGCAATTGTTCAATTGCTGCCGCACGGAAGGTATCCGCCGCCGCAAACACCACATCTTTGCCTTCATCTTGGAATTTTGCACCCAATTTCGCCGTGCAAGTGGTCTTGCCCGAGCCATTCACCCCCGCCAAAAGAATCACAGTAGGGGGTGTTTCTTGCAAATTAATCGCCGGTACCGGCAACAATTTTGAGCGCAATTCTTCGCGCAAAGCATCTTTCAGCTCACTCGCTTTCGTAATCCCAGAATCCTTCACAAAAGCCTGTAGGTTTTCCACCACATTCAATGCAGTGTCCACCCCCAAGTCAGCCATAATCAAGGTTGCTTCCAAGTCGTCCCAAAGTTCAGCCTTAATTTCAGACGCACCAAACAAATTGGCAATCTTCCCAAAAGTCGAGCTCCGGGTCTTGTTCAACCCTTCTTTCCATTGTTGATATTTCGTATTTTCTTTCATAGTCACAAGTAAACATTATACCAGAGAAGCGCTTTGTGCCAAATTTTTGAAACTTCTTCACCCCAAATAGGATAGAAAATTGAGAGAAAACCCCCATTTTTCACCCCCCAATCATCTTTTATCTTGGAACGTGAAAAATTGCCTTTCATCTTAGAATAGGGTACAATTACACTACAACTCTTTACAAATTTTTTAGAACTGATGGAATGCAAATGACTCAATGCCTGAGAACATGGGTGATTGGCGTTCCCTGAGTTCTCGGAGGTCGGAATGAACCAATATCAGGTGTTGACTCCCGAGGAATCGCCTCGAGAATTTTCCAAACGTTTAAATCTACCCTTCACAGACTATTCATTACTCAGCAGAGCACTCACCCACCGTTCCTATCTGAACGAGAATCCGGATGCTTTAGAAGATAACGAACGTCTTGAATTCTTGGGAGATGCAGTCTTAGATTTTATTGTCGGACGCTGGTTATATAACCATTTTCCAGACTTTAATGAAGGTGGTCTCACTCGCCTACGTGCAGCCCTTGTCCGCACAGAAATGCTCGCCGAATTTGCCCGAGAAATTGATCTCGGTGCCGCCCTCTTATTGGGCCACGGTGAAGATGAAAATGGTGGCAGAGATCGCGATGCCATGCTCTGTGCTGGGTTTGAAGCCATTGTTGGCGCCTTAGTTCTAGACGCAGGCATTGAAGCTGTGCAAGATTTCATCAATCCCATGCTCGCCCCCGCCGCAGAAAAAATCATCGCCGGACATTTCGACAAAGACCCCAAAAGTCTCTTGCAAGAATGGGCTCAAAGCAATGGTCTTGGCACCCCTCGCTATGAGATCTTAGACGAAGTCGGTCCCGATCATCAAAAAACTTTCACCATCAACGTCATCATCAACAAACGCATATATGGTACTGGCACTGGTCGCAGCAAACAACACGCGGGGAAAGATGCCGCCCGTGACGCCCTTGAAAAAATTTTTAACTAACAGAAAGAATAGTAAATTTATATGATTCAACGATTAATTTCAGTCGAATTAAATGGATTTAAAACATTTGCAAGTCCCACTAAATTCGAATTTTCAGACCGCATCACAGCCATCGTCGGACCAAACGGTTCTGGCAAGTCGAACGTTGCCGATGCCATTCGTTGGGTGTTAGGTGAACAAACCTATAGCCTCCTCCGTGCCAAAAAAACAGATGACATGATCTTTTCTGGGTCAGAGATTCGTCCTCCCTCAGGCATGGCCACTGCCACCATCACCTTTGACAATTCCGATGGCTGGTTGCCAATTGACTTCTCCGAAGTCACCATCACTCGCCGCGCCTTGCGGGATGGCCAAAACGAATATTTAATCAACAAACAAAAAGTACGCCTGCGAGATGTCAACGAATTATTAGGTCGTTCCGGTCTTTCTGAGCGCACCTACACCGTCATCGGCCAAGGTCTCATTGACTCCGCCCTTTCTCTTCGTGCAGATGAGCGCCGCAAGCTATTTGAAGAAGCCGCTGGCATTGGCCTCTATCGCAGTCGCAAATCACAATCCTTGCGCCGCCTAGACACCACCAAGCGCAATCTCGAACGTGTTGAAGACATTCTCGCAGAGCTCAAGCCCCGCCTCAACAGTCTTCAACGCCAAGCCAAACGCGCCGAACAATATTACATTGTTCGCAATGACCTTCGTGAGATCATGCGCGAATGGTACGGCTTCCATTGGCACAAAGCGCAAAGAGAACTCAAAGAAGTGCGTGCAGTCGCTGAAAAGCAAGATCAAAATCTCAAACTTGTCCGAGAAGAACAAGAGCAATTTGTCACCCGTCTCAACTTCACCCGTGAAGAAGTCAAAAATTTGCGTTCATTGCTCAACCAACATCGTGTCGAGCTCTCCAACGTCCAAAGTGAAAGAGAAACCACCAACCGACAACTTGCAGTTTCTTTAGAGCGCGAACGTTCCCTTAAAGAACGATTAGACGAATTGATTCTCGAAAAAGAAAAATTCATCGAAGAAAGCAACCTCCGTGAAGATCGCGTCAAAGTTGCCCTCGCAGCCAAAGAACAGCTCGAACAAGAATATCAAGAAGCACTCAACGTAGTCTCTGAAAAGAAAAAAGAATTAGATCAACGTTTCGAACAACGCCGCACCATAGAAAAAGAGATCGAAACCCTTCAAAAAGAAATTGATCGTCTTTCCAATGAACAAATTGAAATCCGCACCCGTCAAGAAGAATTAGAAGGGGCGGTCAAACGCAATCAACAAACCCAATCTGAGCTCAAAAAAGAGATTGCCAACTTAGCAGAACAAATGATGGAGATCGAAGATCGCATCATGGAAGCCCAAGAAGAAAAAGAAGCCACTCGCAGCAAGATCGAAGCTAACAAAGCACAAATCAAACAAGTCGATCAAGACTTTGCAGAAGAAGAACAAATGCAAAAAGGGCTTCGCAAAAAATCTCGAGAACTCGAAACAGAAATCGCCAAAACAAAAGCCGAGCTAAACGTCCTCGAACAAGCAGACCAATCGCTCACCGGGTTCACATCCGGTGCCAAACTGCTCCTCGATGCCGCCCGCAAAAACCAACTCACCAAAACCAAAGGCGCTCTCAGCAGTCATTTAGATGTTCCCTCCAAATACGAAACCGCCATCACCGCCGTTCTTGGTCAATATGTAGATGCCGTCTTAATTGAAGGGGATTCAGAAATTGAAAATGCACTCCGCCTCCTAGAGAACAAACCCACCCAAGCGGTATTATTGCCCACCAATGTCAATTCCCGCAAAAAGAAAGAGTCATCTCTCACCGGTCAAGGCATTGAAGGCTACGCAGATGACCTCATCAAAACTTCAAGTGAATATGACGCAGTCATCACCTTGCTCCTTGGCAGTGTCCTCATCGTCGAAGATCGCAAAACAGCGCTTCAATTGCGCAACAAAGCCAATCAAGCCAATTTAGACATCGTCACCCTCCATGGAGAAATCTTCCGTGCAGATGGCATCATATCCGTCAACACCAGCACCAACAAAGGCACCATCTCACGCGTTCGAGAAAAACGTGAACTCAAAGACATCCTCACCAAGCTCGAAAAAGACTTCACCGATCTCGATCAACAAATTGACTCTCTCCAAGAACGAATTGAAGAATTAGATCTTCAAAAAGAAGAATTAGAAGATGTTGCGAAATCCCTCAAAAATGAAATGGACGAAGCGGGCAACAAAGAACGTCGCATCATCCTCGATCAAGAGCAATTGCAACGCCAAGAAAAATGGCAAACCAAGCGCCTAGACGAGGTCGAAAAAGAGATCCTCAAAGCGGTCGACACCGTCAAATCAGGCCAACAGCGCCTCATCGAAATTGACCAACTCCTTGCCGACAAGCAAGAAGTCATCCGTCTCAAAAAGCAAGATCTCTCCGGCATCACCATCAACGAAATCCGCTCTGAGCTCAACCATTGGGAAACTCGTTCCGCAGTCAACAAAGAAACCCTCGGCAACGCCGAATCCAAGCTCAATGACGCCAAACTAGCCCATCAAGAGCTTCAAATGCAGATTCAAGAAAATCAACAACGCAACCAAGCGACCAAACAAACCATCGAAAATCTTGTCATCGAAATGAACACACTCAAATCCTCAGAAGGCGACACCGAATCTCATATCCAAAGCCTGCGAGACAAAATCACTCCCGCCGAAACTCGCTTACAAGAACTTGAAAAAGAACTAGAAATCGTTCAAGAAAACGAAACCAATGCGCGTTCAAAATTGAACATCGCCGAACGTCATTACAATCAAGCTCAAATGGCATTCACCCGCCAACAAGAATCTCTCAAATTACTTCGCGAACGCATCGAAGACGATTTTGGCCTTGTCTCATTTGACTACGATGAGTCCATCGAAGGGCAAACCACCCTTCCATTAGACGGTATGATTGAAACCTTACCTGTCATCCAAGAAATTTCAGACGACATGGAAAAACTGCTCAAAAATTTGCGCTCCCAACTCCGTCGCATGGGCTCCATCAATCCCGAAGCGCAAGAAGAATATGACGAAGTACGCGATCGTTTTGAATTCCTCACCACCCAATCAGAAGATCTTCATAAAGCCGAAACCGATATCAGAGAAGTCATCTCCGAACTCGACGAACTCATGCAAAAAGAATTCACCGAGACCTTCGAGAGAGTCAATGGCTTTTTTAAAGAATTTTTCACCAAACTATTTGGCGGTGGGGCAGGGCATCTCATCCTCACCAACATAGAAGATGTCTCCAACGCCGGCATCGACATCGAAACCCGTCTCCCCGGCAAGCGCAAACAAGGCCTCGCCTTGCTCTCAGGGGGTGAACGCAGTCTCACCGCAGCCGCTCTCATCTTCTCCTTGCTCAAAGCATCTCCCACTCCCTTCTGCGTCATGGACGAAGTGGACGCCATGCTCGATGAAGCCAATGTCGGTCGTTTCCGCGATGCCCTCCTTGAGCTCGCCAAAGACACCCAATTTGTCGTCATCACCCACAACCGAAACACCGTGCAAGCCGCCGAAATCATCTACGGCATCACCATGGGCCGTGATTCAACCTCCAAGTCCATCAGCCTACGTTTAGAAGAAGTGGACGAGCGCTATTCTTCAATAGAATAAACAAATCAAAACAAACAAAAAAGAGGTTAGTTCAAAAACTAACCTCTTTTCAATTTAAGTCGAAATCGTCAACTAGCCAAGAATATTTGAAAGGGGAGCCAACTTTGTTGCCGGAATTGTCGGGCTGTCTGGAGTACGATTGACATAATTGTCTTTCATCTCAATTTCAACGCCACTTTCCCATTCTGACACGGTTGCATAATACTTTTCATCGATCAGATTTTGAATCCCATCAGCACTCATCAAGCGGTCCTCATGGCCAACAATCATAATCAAGTGAAAACCGTAGGAAGTTTCCACGGGGCCAACAATGTCGCCAATTTCTCCTGCAAATGCTGCATCAGAGAATTCAGCCACCATGCTGTCTTTTGTGAACCAACCCAAGTCACCACCAGTAGTATTATTGGAAGTATCCAAGCTATATTCAGCAGCCAAGTCATCCCATGCCGCACCTTCGTTCAATTGGTCCAAAAGACCCAAAGCTTCCGCTTCAGTTTCCACCAAAATGTGTTTCGCCCACACAACTTCTTCTGTTGGGGTGCCAACTTCATCTCGGAAGGTCTCTTTCACCTTGTCCACATAAATATCAAGCTCAATCAAATAGCGGAACATTTCTTCAGAAATGCCAGCTTGAGTGCGCACATTGCTCATCATCGTTTTATAATTAGATTCATAAAGTGCTTCTGTATATTCAGTGGGCACAGCGGTGGGGGTCACTTCTTCAGTAGTAGTGTCTTCAACAGGCATTTCCGTCGGAGCAACTTCCACATCAGGAATCGGGGTTACCATTGTCAATTGCAAGGGGGTGTAAGTAGAGGTAGGAACAACAGTAGCGTCGCTAATCTCAGGTGCACCATCCGGGTAGTAACCCAAAAGTTCTTGAATTTTTGCATCAATTTCTTCATCAGTCACAGTGAAGCCCATTTCAATTGCTTTTTGACGGGTCATCACATCATCAATGATCGCTTGATAGCTAGAAGTACCAATCGTTTGCATCGAATAATAAAGTTGATACATTTGATAAAGATATTGTTGTGAATAATCAGGCGCATATTGATTCATAAATTGATACATTTGATAAGCCTGATCATATTGACTCACAATATTAAATCGAGCATATTTTGCCTTCGCTTGGAATTGCTCAGTCGTAATCTTTTCGCCATTCACCACAGCCACAGCTTGGGGAGGAATCACCAAAAAGTTATAAATCAAACCAAACAAAACTGTGCCAACCACAATCGCTGCCACAACAATCCCGATCGTACGCATAAGCTTGATCGTTTTTTCTTCTTGTTTGCGTTTGGCAATATGTTTCTTATTGTGTAAATGTGTATTATTTTCTTTTGCCATTGTTAAAATACCTTCTGATAAAAATTCAGGGCATAGTACTCTATGCCCTGTGTTGAAAACTCAAAAAGGGTTATCTCATTTGATCGCCAGTATAAGGCAAAAATGCGATATGGCGTGCACGTTTCACGGCAACAGCAACCTTACGTTGATGTTTTGCACATGTACCTGTTTGGCGTCGGGGTCGGATCTTACCATCTTCGGTCACATAACCTTTGAGGAGGGACACATCCTTGTAATCAATTACCAAGTTTTTGTCACCACAAAACTTACAAACCTTCGGACGGGAATAGTAATTTCTATTCGATCGTCGACGTGGTCTTCTTTCTTCTGCCATTTTATATTACTCCTATAGGAATTTCTTTTCGGTCAAATCATCGATTTAATAATCGTAATCATCTTCCTCGAAGAAATCCATGTCTTCTATATCATCGTTGTTATAGGAATTGTCTTCATTTGAGCTTCGGTTTTTTCGATTCAAAATGATCATCTCTTTTGCCACAATTTCCACATTGCTATGTTTATTATTGTTCTCGTCTTCCCATGTATGTGTTTGAAGTCGACCTTCAATATACACTTTTTGACTTTTTGAAAGATGTTTATAGCAAATTTCTGCGAGGCTTCCCCAAGCAACCACTCGGAACCACTCTGTTTCTGTTTTTCTGTCACCAGATGATGTAACCCAGGAACGATTCGTTGCGACGCTGAAGGTGGTGATAGACTTGCCTGAAGATGTATATTTCATCTCCGGATCTCGGCCCAAATCACCAATGATCATCACTTTATTTAAACCTCTACTCATTGACTTTTCCCTATACCTGTTCTACTAGATTATTCTTTTACAACAATCATGAAGCGCACAACGGATTCCAACATCTTAAAGTTGCCTTCAAGTAATGGGCACACTTCGGTGTCCATTGTGGTTTCCAAGTACATGTAGTTACCTTCAGTTTGCTTATTAATTGGGTATGCAAGTCGTTTTTTGCCCCAATGATCAGCTTTGGTAACTTCACCTTTTGCTTCTGTAATCCAATTATTTACTTTTTCAGTCACTTCTGTGAAAGCGGCATCATCAAGATCTGGATGCACGATGTAGATAATTTCATAATTACGCATGGTCTATTTACTCCTTTCCTTGGGATATGCCCATTTCCGAAAAAATGAGCGGAAAGCATTATAAGTTTTATCACAAATGCCAGAATCAAGTGTAGCATAAACAAGTATTTATTACAAGACTTCCCCATTCAACAGCCTCTCAAAATCTTGCATTCCTCTTATAGTTCCAAATCTTGAATATGCTATAATAATTCTCAAAATCTAAATCAACAAGAACGGGAAAAAAGTATGGTACTTAATCGAATTGTTAAAATTTTTGGTGGAGACCCCAATAACAAAAAGATTGGTCAATATTCCTACATAGTAGATGAGATCAACGCCCTAGAAACTGAATACGAAGCATTAACCGATGCACAACTCACCGCCAAAACGGATGAATTTAAAGCACGTTTATCTCAAGGAGAAACCTTAGACGACCTCCTCGTAGAAGCATTCGCCACAGTACGCGAAGCCGCCAAAAGAGAGCTCGGCAAACGTCATTATGATGTCCAACTCCTCGGTGGCATAGTTCTCCACAAAAAAACCATAGCAGAGATGCTCACAGGGGAAGGGAAAACCCTCATGGCCACCCTGCCCATCTATCTCAACGCACTCACCGGCAAAGGCGTTCACCTCATCACCGTCAACGACTATCTTGCCCGTCGTGATGCCCGTTGGATGGCTCCCATTTTTATCAAACTCGGCCTTTCTGTTGGCGTTTTGCAAATGGCTTCCCGTGCCGAAGGCAGCAAAGTGGGCTACCTCGTCGACCTCATCAAAGAAAGTCCGCATGAAGATCAAGATCAACTGCAAATGGTCACCCGCAAAGATGCCTATTTAGCAGATATCACCTATGGAACCAACAACGAATTTGGCTTCGACTATCTTCGGGACAACATGACCTATTCCAAAGACGATCGTGTCCAACGTGGACATGCCTATGCCATCATTGACGAAGTTGATAACGTCCTCATCGATGAAGCCCGCACCCCCCTCATCATCTCGGGCCCCTCACATGATGACACCGAAACCTACGTAGAAATGGCCAAAGTTGTCAAACGTCTCCGTGTAGAAGACTACGAAATCGATGAAAAATCAAAACAAGTGGTCCTCACCGAAATAGGGGAATCCCACGTAGAAGATCTCATCGGCAAACCCCTCAAAGATCCAAATCGCCCCGAAGACCTCACTCCCGAACAAGCCCGTCTCATGGGCTTCCTAGAACAAGCCCTTCGTGCCCAATTCCTATTTAAAAGGAACAAAGAATACTTAGTGCAAAGTGGTAAAGTCGTCATCATCGACGAAGGCACCGGTCGTCTCATGCCCGGTCGTCGTTGGTCAGATGGGCTCCACCAAGCAGTGGAAGCCAAAGAAAACGTTCGCGTCCAAAACGAAAACGTCACCTACGCCACCATCACCATCCAAAATTACTATCGCATGTACGAAAAGCTCGCCGGCATGACCGGTACAGCCCTCACTGAAGCAGAAGAATTCAGCGAAATCTACGAACTAGAAGTTCTTGCCATTCCCTCACGTGTTGAATATCTCGCCAGTCGAGAAAATGCAGAAATCAAAACCTGCACAGCCACAGATGAATATAACTACAAATTCACATATTACGCAGACAAAGACGATCCCAAAGAAGAACCAGTCTTCTGGAAGCGAAAAGACTATCCGGATGTCGTTTTCCAAACCCTAGAAGCCAAGATTCGTGCCATCATGGTCGAACTCATTCACAACCACGTCATCGGACGCCCCGTCCTCGTTGGCACCACCAGCGTAGAAAACTCAGTCATGCTTTCCAACCGCCTCAAAGCAGGCACCTTGCGCAAACTGGCCAACGTACTTGTCATCCGAGAAGCATGGATGGAAAAATTCAACACAGTAGAAGGCCGTCGCATTCCAGAATTAGACCCCTTCAATGTCTCCCTTGAGCAGCTCAACATGACCGAAGTACGTCAAATGCTGCAAAAATTAGAAATTCCCGTATCGATGGAAAATCAAGAAAATCTTGCTCGTTT
The DNA here is from genome assembly GCA_963676155.2 of Anaerolineales bacterium. Taxonomy (GTDB): domain Bacteria; phylum Chloroflexota; class Anaerolineae; order Anaerolineales; family UBA11579. The sequence continues at coordinate 645,904 of CAXXOS010000002.1, read as the reverse complement.
TGCGCGAGCATGCAATCTCCCCACAGATAATCTAGAACCTCTTAGAGAAATTCTCAAAGGAGGGCTCCAACATCAAGTCCTCAATGCGCGCAAACACACAGAAGAATCCAAGCTCATCGCACATGCCGGCAAGCCTGGCGCCATCACCATCGCCACCAACATGGCCGGTCGTGGGGTCGATATTAAATTGGGAGGCGAAATTGACGAAGAAGTCATCACCCGTGTCAATCGCGTTCTCAACCGTCTTGGTGTAGATTATTATGAGCTTAACGATGACGAAATTGCAACCATCCTGCGCCAACATTCAGAAGAAGAATTTGGCATCAACGCTCCCGCCGTAAACGAATTTCTCACTTGGTTAGAGAATATGGATCGTGTCAAAGCTGCTGGTGGCCTACACGTCGTCGGCTCCGAGCGTCACGAAGCACGCCGCATCGACAACCAATTGCGAGGTCGTGCTGCCCGTCAAGGGGACCCCGGTTCCTCCCGTTTCTTCCTCTCAATGGAAGATGATCTCATGCGCATCTTTGGTGGTTCTCAAGTAGAAACCCTGATGGGACGTATGGGCATCGACGAAGCCTTACCTTTGGAAATGCGCCTAGTCGGTCGTGTGATTGAGCAAGCCCAATCTCGGGTCGAAGGCTCCAACTTTGATGTCCGCAAACACCTCCTAGAATATGACGATGTGCTCAACGATCAACGCCAACGTATCTACGATCAACGGGATGTCATTTTTGAAAAACAAGATCTCAGTGAAAATGTCAAAGAAATGCTTGCTGAAGAAATTGCCATTCGTGTCCCCAATGCTATGGAAGATGAAGATGGCAGTTGGAAGCTCATTTCTTGGCTCAATCAAATCCAATCTTCATTTATTGTCGGCAATGCCTATTATCCCGCCTTCTCTCTTAAAGTCCTCATGGATGACCTTGTCGCCAAAGATATCAAAACCAAAGACGCAGCCTACGACGCCTTAATCGACATTGTCAAAAATTCCATCGCTGCCGAAAGAGACTATTTTATTCGTTCCACAGATGAATTTATCGACATCAGTATCGAAAATTATCAACAACGCCTTGAAGAAAAACAAGACGCACTCGACGTCAATCTCAGTGGTTTGCAATACGAAGAATCTCGCGTAGATTCTAAAGAATTCTTCAGCAATCTCATTTCAGATGTTGGTCTACCCCTCAAGCTCTCCAATTCTCGCCAAAGCCAATTAGTTCAAGACCCGGAAAACGAACGACAAGAATTAGAGCAACAAGTCGAAAGTTTGCTCGTCAAACAAACCATCGTCCGCATCATCGGTGCTGTCGAACGTCGTTTAGGCGAAACATTGGACATCAAAGCAACAGATTTTGAAAACAACGATTGGCAAGAGATCAAAAATACCCTACTTGAAAACGTAACAAATCTCTATCAAGTCAAACTAGATCGTCTCATCGGCAAAGCAGGTGAACAAAACACAGGCCTAGTTGCCCAAAAATTAAATGAAGAACTCAACAAAATCAAAGGTGAAATCACACCCAACCATCTTGTCACCCTCTTCATTCAAATGCCTCAAGGAGTGGTTACCTCATTTGACAAAACCACCCACCGCCAGGTCAAACAACAAACCCGTCTCTTTGCCTATACCTATTACGCCGGTCAATTTATCCAAGACCTCGAAGAGCAAGACCTCATCGACAAAATTACCAAACATCTTGAAGGCGCTCGCCTTGCCACCACGCATGCCATTGGTCTCAATGAATGGAACCTTGCCCAACAACTTGAAATATCCGAACTCAACGAGCTCACTCGCAACAATCTCACCAACGTCCTTGAACCAAGCGTCCTTGAACCAAGCGTCCTCGAACAACTCGGAGAGAACAAGCTCGCCAAATTAGACCAAGAGCACATCCCCACCGTCATCACCGAACTCGGCCGTCAAACCGTCACCGAAGTCTACCGCACCTTGCTCCTCCAAGTCATCTCTCGTCTCTGGGTAGATTACCTCACCGCCATGGAAGGCCTCCGTGTCTCCGTCGGTCTCGAAGCCTATGCCCAACGCGATCCCTTGGTGCAATACAAGCTCAAAGCATTCCAAATGTTCTCTGAACTGCTCACAGACATTCGTAAAACGATTGTCTCCAACATGTTCTTGGTCGCCAGTCGTGCGCCCAGTTCCATCATCGTTGGCTCCAAACTAGAGCAAAGTGTTCAAAATCAAAAAATGCAAGCTAAAACAAGATAAAATAAAAACTCCTCGCAAGAGGAGTTTTTTTAGAATATCACTTATTGTTTCTGACAACTCGGACAAAAATGTGTCCCCCGTTGTCCCACCACCATCCGTGCAATTGGCGTCCCACACACCGGGCAGGGCATCCCCGTTTGTTGATACACATTAAAATAATTCTGAAAATCACCCCCCTGATACATCCAATCAATCGAAGACCCTTGGCGTTGAATCGCATCCTGCAACGTTTTTTGAATCGCCGCCTGCAATCCGCTCGCCTGCTCAGCATCAATCTCATTCGAGATCGTCAATGGATGCAACTTCGCCAAAAACAAAGACTCATCCGTATAAATATTCCCCAGCCCAGCAATAAAATGCTGATCCATCAACAAAGGTTTAATCTGACGTTTCCGCTTCTGTAACTCTGCAAATAACCACTCACCCGTGAACTCTGCCCCCAATGGTTCCATCCCCAATTCCCCCACCACTTCGTTCTCATCCGCCACCAGCCACATTCGTCCAAACTTTCGTGGATTATTAAACACCAATTGGAGCCCATCACTTAAAGTGAAAATCACCCGTGCATGAGAGGGCATCGCATCCTCATCTCGCAACGCCAACAAATCCCCACTCATTCGCAAATGCACCAACAACGTATGTGAGATCAAATCAATCAAAATTGTCTTGCCTCGTCTGCGCACATCGCGAATCGGCGCCCCCGCCACCAACTCACGGAACAGGGTCACATTCGGGCTTGCAATCGTCTTCTCCCACAACACGTCCACATCTTCAATCACATGCCCCACAATCGGCGGGTTTCCTCGCCCACCATCGCGCAAAGCCATTGCCACGGTATGAACTTCTGGTAATTCAGGCATTTTCAATCCTTTAAATAAAAAATGAGGTTGTCAAAAAACAACCTCATTTTATCATAATCAAAAATTCTATTCGTCAAACATCTCGCCCACACTGCGTCCCTCATGTGCGCGCAAAATCACTTCGCCCAACAAAGGCGCCACAGAAATAATCGTCAAGCGTTCGCCCAAACAATCTTTCATCTTCTTTGTAATCGGAATTGTATCCGTTGTAATAAACTCTACAAAATTGCTAGAAGAAAGTCGTTCAATTGCTGGCTCCGAAAGCACCGGATGCACACAAGCAATCGAAACCGAGCGTGCCCCAAATTCTTCACTTTGCACCAATTGAATCGCATGGCTCATCGAACCAGCCGTGTCCACTTCATCATCCACCAAAATCACATCGCAATCCCGCACATTCCCCACAATATTCAATGCCGCAGATTTTCCCGTCTTGGTGTTGCGTCTTTTTTCAATCAAAGCAATCGGAATATCCAAATCAGTTGCAATATTTCGTGCAGTCTTAGCAAACCCTAAGTCAGTCGTCACCAACACCGGGTTCACCATGCTCGGCAACTTTGTTTCAATATATTCAGTAATCAAATGGAAAGCGCTCAACACATCTCCCGGAATCGAGAAAAAGCCTTGAATTTGTCCCGCATGCAAATCACACGTCACATATCGGTCCGCCCCCGCCACTTCAATCATATCCGTCACCAATCGGGCAGTGATCGGCACACGTGGTTGATCTTTCTTGTCAGAACGGGCATAAGTCAAATAGGGCACCACTGCCGTAATTCGCCCCGCAGAGTCCAGTTTCAAAGTTTGCAGCATAACCAGCAACTCCATCAAATTATTATGCACTGGTCGGCTAGTCGTTTGAATCACATATGCATCCTGTCCTCGCACGCTATTATGCAATCGCACAAAAATATTTTCATTGGGAAAAACATCCACATCACGCCCGCTCAACTTCACCCCTTTGCTTTTGGGATCTCGTTCTTTTAATTGAGCAGAAATATAATCAGCCACCTTATGCGCCAAGTCCATGCTTGCCGTGCCAGCATAAAGTTTGATATCCCCATAACCAAAATGGTTGCCACAATATGTGTTTGTTGAATTAGTTCCCATTTTTATCTTCTCTTTCTCTAATAATCCATTCTTTTTTCAAAATGCCATACAGCAGTGTATCGATCATTGCGCCATTTTTATACTCAGCTTCACGCAATTTTGCTTCCAATTGCATCCCAGCTTTTTCATAACATCGGATCGCCCCTTCATTCTTAGCCGAAACGCTCAGCCACACCCGATGCAGATTCAAATTCTCAAATCCATGCCACAACAGCAGTCGCACAGTCTCCGTACCCAAGCCACGGCGCCAAAACGCCTTCTCACCGATCATAATGCCCAACTCAGCCGACCCTGCCAAATCATCAAACTGTTTCAACATACACGTCCCGATTGCTTGCCATCCAGCCTCAGTCTTTGCTTCAATCAAAAACGAATTTTCTCGCAAAGGGGTTTGCAGCATCGCTTCAAACCAACGTGTCTCAATCGCCATCGACATCGGTAGCGCATGATGCAAATGTCTGCGCACCTCAGCATCATCATACCAGCTTCGCAGTGCTTCCAAGTCATCTCGTTCAACAAATCTCAATCTGATTCTATCACTAGTGTACATCGAAAAGGTTCCAACCCGGTGTCATCTTAATTTTCTGCTTGTTCAGCATCCCATTCAGCTCGCAAAATACTATAGAGCAGCACATCAATATACTTACCCGCACGATAATGCGCCTCGCGCAAGCGTCCGTCCTGTTTCATCCCAGCTTTTTCATAACATCGAATCGCTCTCGGATTCGTCTCATACACCCGCAGCATAATCCGATGCAAATTCAAATTCGTAAACCCATGCCAAATCAAAAGCTTTACTGCTTCCGTACCATAGCCCTTATTCCAAAAATCTTTTTCACCAATGGCAATCCCAATCTCGGCCGAACGTGCCAAATCATCAAAGGCCATGAAATTACAATTCCCAATCAATTTCCATTCATCATCCACCTGAGTTTCAATGCACAAGCTTTGTTCTCGCAACGGGCGCTCAATCATGCTTGTAAACCATTTTTCCTCACCTGCCACAGACATCGGAAAAATCCATTGCAAATTAGCCCGAAATTCAGCATCATTGAACCAGTTCACAAACGTATAAATATCATCATGTTCTGCAAATCGAAATCGAATTCTATCTCCGTAATACATATTTCTTCCTCTTTATATAAATTCAAATAAGTTCATTCAACAAAGGTGGAAACAATTTCTTCCACTAATGGATAAGGATTTTGTTTTTTCTCATAGATATTTGTCACCATCTCCTCAAACACACGCGCACCAATTTTTTCTTCCCATTTCTCAAAAAAGCCTTGCGCCACTGCCTGACGAAAATGTCGTCGAATCCGCCCCAACTTCCGTTCTTCCCGCGTACCGCTTTCCTCGGCAAATTTCAAAAACTCCATCACCGCATCCATCAATTCGGTCACCCCTTCTCCAGAAACAGAATTGGTCAACAACACAGGGATCTCCCAGCCTTCAATCCGCGCCGGCGACATATGCAGCATGTTCTCCAAAATCTTCGCGGTTCCTTCTGCCCCCGCCTTATCCGCCTTATTCACCACCAAAATGTCCGCCGTCTCCAAAATCCCCGCCTTCAACGCCTGAATATCATCTCCCAACCCCGGCACTTCAATCACCAAAGTCACATCAGCCACACGGCACACATCCACCTCAGATTGCCCAGCCCCCACCGTTTCCACAATCACCAAATCAAAACCAGCTGCGTCAAACACCTGCATCATTTGCTCGGTCGTCCATGCTAATCCCCCCAAAGCCCCCCGTGATGCCATCGAACGAATAAAAACATTGGCGTCCCCGCTCAAAGCGCGCATCCGCACTCGGTCCCCCAACACCGCCCCTCCACTGAAAGGGCTGGTCGGGTCCACTGCCAAGACCGCGATTTTTTTTGAAGGGAATTTTTTCCGTAACGCTAACACCAACCAGTTCACCAAAGAGGATTTCCCCGCCCCCGGTGCCCCCGTCACCCCAATCATTTTAGCAGTACCCGTATAAGGAAAAATCTCCTCAAGAGCCAGTCTGCCCTGAGGAGATTCATTTTCAACTTGAGTTAAGAGTCGGGTGAGGCCTAAGCGGTCGCCATGACGGATCGCTTCAATATCGATTGGAGTTGGAATCAAATTGCGGGTCATCTCTCAATCCTCACCAGAAAAAAATTACAACTTATTCACAGCTTCTCGAATTTCTGTAACAGTGAGGGAGGTTGGCGTCCCCGGTCCATAAACCGCATAAACGCCCATCTCTTTTAAGGGAGTAATATCTTGTTCAGGAATAATTCCTCCCACAAACACCATCACATCATCTTGCTGGTTTTCGCGCAAAAGCTCAATCACACGTGGCACCAAAGCCATATGTGCCCCAGATAAAATCGAAAGTCCCACAGCATCCACATCTTCTTGCAGGGCCGCCTCACAAATCATCTCTGGCGTTTGCCGTAGACCTGTATAAATCACTTCCATCCCTGCATCACGCAACGCATTTGCCACAACTTTAGCTCCGCGATCATGCCCGTCCAAACCGGGTTTTGCAATTAAAACACGAATTTTTTCAGAAGAAGCCATACAATCTCCATTTCATCTCATTGATACTCAGATTATACACGAATTGCGGAAAGATAGTGAAAAACTTCCCGAACCTCTCCTCATTTCATATTAATATCAGATTAACACATTGTCAGACAATTAACTGTATTATTAAAGTAGATTTGATTTCGTAATACAAATATTTGAAAGGATAAATTCAGTATGAAAAACCTTGTTCACAAAGAACACAATGCGGGATCGATGAAACAAATTGTGATGTTTCCAGCACAAAAAATAAACAAAAATAATGTGCTCTTCAAAAGGAACATCCCTGCTTACCATATGGGGAAAGAGATCATAATTCAAGTCGAAGAAAACACCTATCAAAATGCCAAACGTTTGGCGTGGAGCAGTCGTTGGTTGCGCTGGATTATGACATTTACCTTTATTGTTTATAGCACACTAGCTATAGTATTTCCCCAGATCGGAAGCGCAAGCTTAACCACCATCTGGGGTTTTTGTTTAATCAGCGCTTGGATCTTCTCTTGGCTCACCCCCAAGACAGCTGAAAAAATCATTGCCCGCAAAGTGAAGCGGCAATATGCCACAGAGGAATTCAAAGAATTATTGCCAGCATCCGTAGTCTACATGCTGCAAACCCCATTCCTTGAATACCGCAACTAAATCAAAAAAGCCCATCGCGAAGATGGGCTTTTATTTTGAAAACTAAAATAATTTCTCTTGAGGAGGTTGTTTTGGGGTAGGGGGCATCAACGCGCCTTCCAATTCCAACAAATACGCCTTCGTTCCCACACCTTCTTTGCCACCATAACCACGCATTGAAAAGTCAGACCCAATAATCCGATGACAAGGAATCAAAAGTGGAATCGGGTTTCGGCGCAAGGCTTGTCCTACGGCGCGTGAGCCTTTTGGGTTATCCAAAATCTTTGCCAACTCGCCATACGTCTTTGTCTCCCCATATCTCACCGCTGCGCATGCTTCATAAACCGCATTTTGGAAATCTGTTGAATGGGCCACTTTAAACGCCATCGGAAAGTCTTTTGCCTCCCCCTTCAAATAAGCCTTGAATTGGCTCACAATTTCCGGATGAGCCACATGTTGCAAAGTGATCGGTTCCTTTAAATAAGCCACTAAATCTTTCTCCAAAGCCGCAGCAGTATAAGAGGGACCAAAAAACACCCAAATCACCACATCATCTAATAATGCAAAATAGAACTCTCCTAATTTTGCATCCACAAAATAATCATATTCAATATTCATCAAAAATTCCTTCTCCAAAAACCAAGTACACAAGGAAACACCCCAAATTTGACAATTATTAGGATCTATTGTATACTACACCACCAGAACGCATGTTCTGTATAAAGCACATTAATAATACCATAAGTTAAACAAAATCGAAATACTAAAAGAGCAAATCTTGACCAAATTTCTCCGCTTATCTGTTTCGCATAGCCAAAAAATCTCTTCCCGCTTTTCTATAGTATCCTCTCTATCCTATTAACTCTTCTCATATCCTTCGAACTTCTTAATTACTTCATTTTTCTACAATTTCAATCTACTTATAAAGTTTTAAATCGAGATTACTCAAGATTGTAATTGTTTTTATAATAAAATAAAGAAATATGGTATAAATTTATTAAGTATTAAAAAGAGGAGGAAATTACAGAATGAACAATCAACATTCTTCACGAGGATGTATATTTTATTTATTTTCTTGGTTATTAATAATTGTTTTTTTCCCTTTTTCATTATTTTTCCTTCCTTCATTTATAAATAAGAACAGGCAAAACTTTGATGGAATAAAAATTACTGGAAAAATTGTTGAATGGTTTTTCGGTTATATTTTGCTTATAGATGGCTTATTATATATATTCGTGGGCATTCATGAAAATATCAAAGGTATGTTAATTACCGGAATAGTTTTTTTTATTAGTGGTATTTTTTTTATAATAATAGGTAGAAATCTTTTAAGTAAATTCAAAAATAAAACAAAAATATTCTCATTAATAAAAGAAGAAAAAATTGAAGATATTAACGAAATAGCTAAGAGAACAAATACAGATATTAAATTTACAAGAGAAACAATAGATTATATTATAAATAATAATTTTTATTCAAGATTAATATTGAAAATTGAAGCAAATAAAATAATATATAAAAAAGAAATATCAAAGCCACACTTAAAAAATAAAACTAAGGAAATTCAATATATAACTCAGATTATAAAAACAAATGAGTCTCCAAATATAAGAAATTCACCAAAAATTTATAGATGTGAAAGTTGTGGAGCTCCCATTAAGGTTAAAGCTGGAGAAATTGAACAATGTGATTATTGTGGAAATTATATTTACAATTAATTCTTATTGTATGTTTTCTTTGCTTGATGAAAATGAAATGTTATTTTTTTGTTATAGAAATTTATTACATAAATGGAGGATGAATAAAAAGATGATTGTATTTATTTTGCGCATAAATGTCTTTTTCATCTCATTAAAACTGTTTTAATTCCATAGTTTTTCTATTAAATATCCCCTCTCATTCACAACCGCATGCCACATTCCGCATTTCTGGCACCATTTGGCACCAATAAAACCACCTTCTGGCAGGGTCTGGCAGCATAAAAATCGCTCTTTGGCACGTTTTGGCACAACCCAAAACGCTAATTAAATACTCTATACAGGGGAAATAAACGATATACCCCCTGCATATACTAGAAAACCAACAAAATAGAAAAAGAGCTACTTTTTTTTCACACTATTTCAGCAATCAATAAACACCACAACCCGCAACTCAGCAAAAACCTCAAGATTCGTTCATCACCAATGGAATCCAAATTTCAGAATAATAATCCGCTTTGCTAGAATCACCATGTGAATAATATTCAATTTGTGGCCCGTAAGCAATCTCATATCCTGTAGCGGGTAGCCAATCACGGAAGATCTTTTTCCATACTGTCTGCATTGCGTTCGGCATCGGTCCCACCACCTCAAACACCGCCCAAGTCGCCGCCTCCACAATACGCTTCGCATAGCCAAAATCATCATCCCGCTCATCAGCCACAGCCACCCAATAGTCAAATTCATTCGTCTTAAATTTATAATCCATGCAGATCCCAAAACTATGATCAGGTGACCCAGCAAGTTCACACAGTTTCTGATAATCGCCATTCTCATACACTTCCGTCCAAAATGCAGGGATATCAACATAATTTCTGCCATCATCTTCACTCGTATGGCACACCAAACCGAGTACAGTAAAAGCATCTTTCTTCTCAATTCGATAGTTGATTTCTTCATCTCCATTGATCGAAATATTGAACGTCAACTTTCCATAAGACTTAAGTTGAACCCCATCATCCTTCACCAAAGAAGGGGAGACCCCATGCACGCTTTTGAACGCTCGGGAGAATGCTTCTGAAGAGGAATATCCATATTTGAACGCCACATCAATCACCTTCGCATCACTTGCCTGCAAATCTTTCACTGCCAAGGTCATCTTCCGATTCCGCACATATTCCCGATAACCTGTGCCCGTCACCGCTTCAAACATTCGGAAGAAGTACATCCGAGATAAACAAGCCATATCACATAGCACATCCACATCAATTTCGTCGGTCAAATGTGCATCAATATAGTCCACACAATCTGTCAAACGGGAGATCCATTTCATAGGTGAGTTTTCTTTCATAGAATAACAATACCAGTCAACGTGCAATCCTTCATGATTTAAAAATACAACACGCATCAGGGAGTTAACACTTAAAAAAATTGTATCACCAACCGCCATGCCTTGATATAATGAATCAATCAATGTCAAGTTTCAATCATTGCAAACCAGAAGGAGAGAATATGACCAAACAAAAAAATAACCCAATTCCCACCAACCTCAAATACTTATACTTTGCGGTGTTCTCCTCTGGCATGGTCACCATGGGCATAGAATTTGGTGCCTCCCGCCTCTTAGGCAATGTCTTCGGCACCTCAAATCTAGTCTGGGCCAGCATCGTCGGCCTCATCATGATCTATCTCACCCTTGGCTATTTCCTCGGTGGCAAATATGCCGATCGCTTCCCCACTCCCAAAGCCATGTTCACCTTCATGCTCTTTGGTGCGTTGTCCGCCGGCATCGTCCCCTTCATCTCCAACCCCGTTTTGCGTTTTGCCGCCAACGCCTTCGATGCCCTTCAAGTCGCCTTTCTCGCCGGAGCCTTTATCTCTGTCCTCATCCTTTTCATCATCCCCATCACCCTCTTTGGCATGATGTCACCCTTTGCCATTCGTCTTGCCATCACAGATCCCACCTCCGCAGGCAAGGTCTCTGGCCGCATCTACGCCATCTCCACTCTTGGCTCTTTCATCGGCACCTTCCTGCCCGATCTCATTCTCATTCCTTGGGTCGGCACCACCCGCACCTTTGTCATTTTCAGCGTATTCCTTGCTGTTGTCGCCCTCGTCGGTCTTTTCATCACCGGTCATCAAAAACGAGCCCTCCAACTCATCTGGGCACCCATCTTCATTCTCTTGCTAGCCTATTTCTGGGCCAAGAACCCCATCAAACAAACACAAGGTCAAATCTTTGAAACCGAATCTTCCTATAACTATATCCAAGTGCTAGATTCCAGCGGTTTCCACCTTCTCCGCCTCAACGAAGGGCAGGGCGTTCACTCCATCTATCATCCCGAAATCATCGCCTATAACGGCACTTGGATGCACTTCCTCGCCACCCCCTTCTATAATGCAGACTATAAAACTGACGATCTTAAAAACGTCGCCATTGTCGGTCTCGCAGCCGGCACAGTCGCTCGTCAAATCACCGAAATCTACGGGGATGATGTCCAAATTGACGGTTTCGAGATTGATCCCGAAATTATTGCCGTCGGAGAACAATACTTCGGCATGACTATGCCCAACCTCAATGCCATTGCCCAAGATGGTCGCTGGGCGCTTGAACATAGCGATAAAAAATACGATCTCATCGTCATTGATGCCTATCGTCCGCCCTATATTCCTTGGCACATGACCACCCAAGAGTTCTTCCAAATTGCCTATGACCACCTCACCGAAAACGGAGTAGTCGCCATCAACGCCGGCCGCACCGAAACAGACCGTCGCCTCATCCAAGTCCTCTCTGCCACCATGGGGTCTGTCTTCCCATCCATTCACGTCATGGATGTCCCCGAAACCTACAACTCCATCATCGCTGCCACCAAATCCCCCACCACCCTCGCCAATCTGGAAGCCAACTTTCTCAACATCTATAACGCCGAACAGCCCCAAAACGTGCTCACCGTCGCCATCTACAACACCCTCACCTACGCCGCACCCACTCCCACCGGTGGCATGGTCTATACAGATGAGAGAGCCCCCGTCGAATGGCTTCTCAACGACATGGTGGTTCGCTATGTCTTTTCAGGATTGGAGAATTAGCAAATGAAACTCAACATATGGCAAAAAGCCATTTTTCCCCTCGTCGTCGTCCTCACCATCTTGGTTGTCGTCCTCACATCTGTTCGTTTGCTCATCACCCCCGTCTTTCCCCAAATCGAATATCGTCTACCCGGCTTTCCAGAGGACCGCTATGGCTTCACCCAATCCGACCGCCTCATTCTTGCCACTTCCGCAATCAACTATCTTCTCAATCAAGAAGATCCTGAATGGCTCAACCTCGTCGATGAATTTGCCTTTCTAGACGAAGCCCCCCTTTATAATTTCCGCGAACTCTCCCATATGGAAGATGTCAAAATGCTCATCACCCGAGGGCTCACCCTCTGGCACATCGCCCTCATTCTTTTCATCGCCATCATGCTCTGGGCTTGGCGCGCCAATTGGCTCCCGCTCTGGTCGCAAATGGTCAGTTGGGGCGGCATCATCACCGTCTTCCTCATGCTCTTCCTCGGAGTGGGCATTGCCTTTGGCTTTGAATCCCTCTTCACCGAATTTCATCATCTCTTTTTCGAAGGAGACACTTGGCTCTTCTACACCTCAGACACCCTCATTCGCCTTTTTCCCATGCGTTTTTGGCGAGATGGTTTCATCATCGGTGCCCTCTTCATCCTCATTGGAGCCTTGCTCGCATGGCGTCTCCCCCAGTTCATCAAGCCCAAATCAAAATAAGAAACAACAAGAAAAAAGCACCTTCACAACTTCATAAACCCTCGTCTTCTCCATTTAAAGATAAACCACCAATCGGAGGCGACGACTGGTGGTTAGCAGGAAAAACGTACCTATTTGGTGGATAGTCCGTTTTCCAGAAGTAATCTAAGTATAGGAGATTAAGATTTTCTGTGCAAGTTAAATACTTCCAAAATTATCTATTCCACCAACCAATTTTGCCTTTTATTTCTAAAACAACAAAAAAGGCTACTCTTATGAGTAGCCTTCAAATTCTAAAGTATTGCTTATGCTTTCCCTTGATTCTTCACTGCTTCCATCGCAGCTTTGATCTTCTCAGGGTCACCCAAATAGTAGTGTTTGATTGGGCGCAAGTCTTCATCCAATTCATAAACAAGCGGCACACCAGTTGGAATATTGAGCTTCAAGATATCCTCTTCACTCATATCATCCAAATACTTCACCAAAGCGCGCAAGCTGTTCCCATGAGCAGCAATCACAACCTTCTTACCAGCTTTGATTTGGGGCACGATCTCATCATTCCAATAGGGCAACACACGTTCCACAGTGTCCTTCAAACATTCGGTTTGAGGCATCATCTTCACATCATAAGCAGCATATTTCGGGTCATTCCCCGGGAAGCGTTCATCATCCAATGCCAAAGCATTCGGTGGAATATCATAACTACGACGCCAAATCAACACTTGCTCTTCGCCCACCTTCTTGGCGGTCTCTGCTTTGTTCAAGCCTTGCAAGTCCCCGTAGTGACGTTCATTCAAGCGCCAGCTTCGATTCACAGGAATCCACATCAAATCCAATTCATCCAAAGTGATCCACAAAGTGCGGATCGCTCGTTTCAACAGAGAGGTAAACGCAACATCAAAACTAAATCCATCTTCTTTAAGCAATTCACCAGCCATTTTTGCTTCCGCATAGCCTTGTTCAGAAAGGTCAACATCAGTCCAACCTGTGAAGCGGTTTTCCAAGTTCCAAACACTTTGACCATGGCGCAACAATACAATTTTATACATTTTCACTTCCTTTTAAAGAATTTTTTGCTAGCAACACGCTGTGCTATAATTTTCAACAATAATTTCCGCATTAATTATAGTTGAAAAAGGGGATTTTTCAATGCACCTCTGCCCAGAGCCCTCGAACGTCTATTTTTTCTATCCCCCATGGACTATAATTAGGGCATCATAAAAACGAACTATCTCACCAAAGGGGAGATAGAAATGGAGCAATTATATGCAAGATACGTTAAATCACTTAAAAGAATTGATCTCCCAACCAGGTATTTCTGGTTATGAGACGCCAATTCGTGACGTGGTTGCAAAAGCATGGGAACCGCTAGTGGATGAACTCCAGGTAGGCAAGATCGGCTCCCTTGTGGGTATCAAAAAAGGTACAGGCAATGAACCACGCAAAAAAATAATGTTTGCCACACACATGGATGCCATTGGGCTCATCGTCACCCATGTTCGTGGTCAATTTCTTCAAGTCACTCAAGTGGGTGGCATTGATCCTCGCATTCTTCCCGGCACATTGGTCAAAGTCCATTCAACACAGGGTGATCTTGATGGTGTCATCGTTCAACCACCAAATTTCACCCTCAAAGAAAGCACCACTGGACCTGTGCCACTTCATTCATTGTTGATCGATCTTGGTCTGCAAGCAGATCAAGTAGCTGAAAAAGTTAAGATCGGCACTCCCGTGTCATTTGCGCAAGAACCTGTTGAGCTTGGAGGCGGATTTATTGCAGGGCACACCCAAGATAATCGTTTTTCCGTTGCAATGCTTACCGAATTACTCAAGGAACTCCAAGGTGTTGAGCATGAATGGGATGTCTATGCAGTTGCCACTTCTCAAGAAGAAGTCGGAGTCAAAGGTGCCTTCACCCAAGGCTTCGCTATTCAACCAGACATTGGCATAGTAGTAGATGTCTCCTTTGCCAAAGGTCCCGGTCAGCCTCCTCAACACACCTTAGAATGGAACAAAGGCCCTGGAATTGGTTGGGGACCCAACAATAATCCTCAACTTCACAATCTTGTCAAAGAAAAAGCAGATCAACTTGAAATTCCTTATCTCAAAGAAATTCAACCCGGTATGTCCGGAACAGACGCCATGGCGCTTCAAATTGCAGGCCAAGGGGTTGCCACACTCGTTCTGGGTCTCCCATTGCGCTATATGCACACTGCTGTTGAAGTAACATGTGTCAAAGACACGCTCCGAACAGCACGCCTATTGGCAGCCTTCACAGCAGATTTGAATGACAAAACAGTAGAAAAACTAGCATTCGACTATCAAGAAAAGGAGGAGAATGATGAACAAAAATAAAAAATGGCAAAAACCAACCATTGAAGCTCCTCAAATAGAACTTTTAGAAAAATTCTCCAATGCCATGGGTGTCTCCAGCGACGAAGGTGAAATTCGTCAAATGGTCATTGAACAGATCAAAGAATCAGCAGATCGTTATGAGATTGATGTATTAGGATCTGTTATTGCCTATAAAGCTGGAAAAGGCAAAGATCTCCCCACAGTTCTCATTGCTGCTCACATGGATGAAGTTGGCTTTATGATCTACACAGATGATAAAGACGGCATCTATGGTTTTGAAAAACTTGGTGGCATTGATGATCGGCATCTTGCAGGCAAGCCAGTCCAAATAGGCAAAGATAAGATATTTGCCGTGATTGGTGCCAAACCAATTCACCTCACCACCGCAGCAGAAAGAAAGAACGCCATTCCATACGATCAATTGAAAATGGATACTGGTCCATCCGCCGCAAAGAAACCTCAAATAGGGGATACAGCCACATTCGCAACCAAATTCAAAAGAATTGGGGATAGTTTGATGGGCAAAGCATTTGATAATCGTGTTGGTGTCACAACCTTAATCGAAATTCTCAAAAATGCCCCAGACAACATCAATTTAGTTGCCGCATTCACCGTTCAAGAAGAAGTAGGTCTCCGTGGTGCTGGAGTCGTTGCAGAAAAGGTCAAACCTGATCTTGCATTAGCAATCGATTGTACACCAGCTTATGATATGCCTGTTTGGGATGATTCTGAAAATACCCAATACAATACAAAACTTGACGAAGGACCTGCATTATATACAGCTGATAATCGAACATATGGTGATCCTCGTTTGATCAACTTATTCAAACAAACTGGGGATACATATGGTATCAAATATCAAATGCGCCAACCCGGTGGTGGTGGCACAGATGCAGGCGCCATGCATATGCAAGCGGGTGGCATTCCAGCAATGTCCATCTCTGTCCCCGGACGTTATATGCATACAGCTGCTTCGATTATTCGTATTGCGGATTGGGAAAATTACTATGCATTGATTCTAACTGCACTTTCCCACATTGATAACCAATTAGTAGCGACACCTCGCTAGCCTTGAGAAAGGAAATAAAATGAAAGAATTATTGAAAAAATTAACAAGTATTACTGGACCTTCTGGATATGAAACTGAAATCCGCAATGTAATTCTTGAAGAAGTCAAACCCTATGTAGATAACATTCGTGTGGATGCAATGGGTAACTTAATTGTCACAAAAGGGAAAAAATCAGAAAATGGCAAAACAATTATGTTAGCCGCTCATATGGATGAAATTGGCGTTATTGTCACTCATGTGGATGAAAATGGATTCGCTCGTTTCACCAACGTTGGCGGTGTTTTCCCCATCAACACAGCAGCAGCCCGCGTTCGTTTCTTAGATGGAACAGTAGGTGTGATTAGTTCTGAACCCACTAAAACTAAAATGGATACATTACCACTAACTCAACAATTCATTGACTTCGGTGTAGATTCAAAAGAAGATTGCCCGGTTAAGATTGGTGATGTAGCTTGTTTTGAACGAACATTTGAAGATCTTGGCAAACGTGTTGTCTCCAAAGCGTTAGATGATCGTATTGGATGTTACGTTCTTATTGAAGCACTTAAGAAAATTGAAAACACACCAAACGAAGTAGTAGGTGTCTTCACCGTACAAGAAGAAATTGGCACGCGTGGTGGTCAAACATCTGCTTATAGCGTCAATCCTGATATAGGAATCGCAATAGATGTCACCCTCACAGGTGATACTCCCAAAGAAACAATGATGTCCATGAAGCTTGGAGATGGTCCAGCAATTAAGATTAAAGATGGTGGTATGTTAGCAGACCCCAATGTAATCGCATGGATGGAAGAAACTGCAGAAAAAGAAAACATCAAAACACAGAGAGAAATTCTTCTCTTTGGTGGCACAGATGCTCGTGCAATGCAGATTAGCCGTGAAGGGATGCCGGCAGGTTGTTTATCAATCCCAAGTCGTTACACTCATTCACCTTCCGAAATGGTAGATATGGATGATGTAAATGAAAGTATAAAACTTCTCGCAGCAATGGTTTCCGCTGAGGTGAAGTTCTAAAGGAAAGATCATGAAAAGACAATCATTTTTGATTTTGTCATTTCTAGTACTATTTGGATTAAGTCTCACTGCTTGCACACCAAGCAGTGAGCTTACCTCAGAAGAGTTAACAGCTCAGGCAAGCCTAGTGACAGAATCTCCTGTGGCAGTAGTTCAACCCTCCCCAACTCCGAAGCCAACCATTGTTTATATTCAACCAGAACAATATTCTATCTTCTTCCCACAAGAGTTGCTCTCCACTACAACAGAAAGCGGCATTATTAATGCACAAGCAAATTCCATTATGGAAAATAATTCTGCCATAGACTTAGAAGTTCGAGTAAAAGAAAATTCCCAAGAAATGAGCATATTTGATTTTCTGGAAAAAGCATATTTAGCCGCACCAGATGCATTGCCAGATCTCATTGTTCTTCCGCGTGATATGATGCAAATCGCAGCTCAAAATGGATATATCATGCCAATAAATCAAGAGAATATCAATCTCTTTGATGATGAAAACGCATATCCATTTGTAAAACAAATGGCTCAAGTTGATGGTGTATATTATGGAGTGCCTGTTATTGCTGATTTAATGACCATGGTTGTTCGTGATGATCAACAAGAACTCAATACATGGGTAGATATTTTATACTCAAACAAAGTACTTCGATTCCCACTCGGTGATGAAAATTCATTGTTCACTTTCTTGCTTTATGAATCTTTAGAAGGTGAAATCAAAACATCCCAAGGATATATCGAATTAGATTCCACAAAACTTTCACAAGTCTTAGGATTTTATTACGAAGCAAAACAAAAAGGGATTGTTCCCACTTGGTTGAATGATTTTGAAAATTATGAAACATTATGGAAAGATTCGTTGGAAAGTGATGATAATATCATCACCTGGTATTCATATTTAGCAAATGGCAATATAGATAAATTTTCAGCTGAATATATTCCTTCTGAGTCTGGTTCAAATCTCTCTTATGCAGATGGCTATGTAATTTGTATCCCAAACAAAGGGGAAGAAAACTATGCAGAGAAGTTAGAAATAATCAATAGTTTTACAGATCCAATTTTTATTGCAAATTTCTCACTTTCGTTAAATAAAATTCCAGTAAGTTCTTCTAGTCTCGCTTATTGGGGTGATACAAAAAATGCAGCCATTGTAAGCTATTTAGCTCCAAATGCAAAAGTTAAGCCTTCTCTAAGTATCCTTACCGAAGCCGGCCCAGTTTTGAAGGGAGTTACAGTAAAAATACTTAACAATGAGATTCAAATCCCAGAAGCGTTAACATTAATAGATGAAGAGCTTAGACCTTAATCAGTATTAAATATCAATGAGCATTTAAAAATATTGCTTGACGTCATATTTTGGCAATGTTATTATGCCAACTAATATTGAATGATGAATTGAAAGAAAGCTATGACAGTAACTGAAAACAAACAAAAACAATTCTTCTCAAAGAGAAATTTAATCATAATTGGGATTGCATTGCTCTTAATAACTGCAATTTTAATAATTGTAATTTTAATTACTGGAAACCCAAAAGTACCGGTTTTAACTTCAGAAGAAATATCATCAACTGCCGCTGCTATTGCTCAAGCTACTTTAGGAGCAGCATCGACGACAAGCAATCAAACTTTCAATCAACTTTCAAGCTCCACTAGTGCTCCCACTACATATGGCACGGGTGGGATTGGGATTACAAGATCTATCGATCCTTTTACTGAAATTCCAGATCGAAATCGAATGGAGGTAATTCAATATGAAGTTCAGCAAGGTGACAATATTTATTCAATCGCCGATTTTTATGGAATAACTCCAGAAACTGTATTCTGGGGAAATGAAGATTCATTAGATGGGGATCCCAGAACAATCTCCATTGGTCAAAAACTTAATATATTGCCTGTAAATGGTGTTTATTATAAATATGAAGAAGGAAAATCCATTCGAGAAATTGCTTCAGAATATTATACATCTCCAGAAGATATTTTAAACTTCCCTCCAAATGGACTTGACCCTTATCTTACGGATATTGATCAACCCTTAATCGATGTAGGACAATATCTTGTTCTCCCCAATGCAACAGGTGAGACAGTTGATTTTGGTCCGCCAAAAATTTCATGTGAAAATCCAGCTGTTGCTAGTTATTATGGCTCTGGGTATTGCCCTGCGGTTTCCTCATGTGTTTATGGTGATGGTGTTTTTGATTGGCCTGTCGGTGCCACACAAATTACGCAAGAATATAATGCCGCGATTCACCCGGCAATTGATGTTGGTGGTGTAGAAGCCGTTACAGGTGTCTATGCAGCTGACACGGGTGTAGTAGTGTATGCTGGTTGGAGCGAATATGGTTATGGTAACTTAGTAGTTATTGACCATGGATATTCTCAAACAGTTTATGCTCACTTGTTTTCATATTCAGTTAGCTGTGGACAATCGGTCTATCGTGGTGCACAAATTGGCATGCTTGGAAATACAGGTAATTCTAGTGGACCTCACTTGCACTTTGAAATTAACATAAATGGGTATGGAAAAGTAAATCCATTAGATTATGTATCACCGTAAAAAACGAATTAACCATGGAAGAAAATAAAAATAAAAATCCTCAAGAGAATGAACAAGCTCTTGAGGATTTATCAAATAAATCACAAAACACCTTATTTAATAGAATGCAATTATGGCCCGAGCAATTAATTAACTTTGCTCGCAAATACTTTGCACATTTATTAACTATCGGATTTATATTGGTTAGTATTTTTGTAGTTCGGATTTTTACTGCGAATCTAATTATTGTTGCACAAGATGAATTAAAAACTCAAGCTCAAAAACAAGCAGAGCAATTTATCGAACCAACTCTAGTAGCAGGTAGTAATATTGAATGGGATAATACTCTTGGCATGAAAGCGCTCCCCCCCGTACAAACACAACCAGATGTGTTAAGCGTTTATCGTATTTCTCAATCAAACACTTTAATACCAGAAAGAGAAAGTCTTGGCGTTTTTAAATATACAGTGCAAACGGGTGAAAACCTTTTCTATTTAGCTGATAAGTTTGAATTAAAGCCAGAGACAATTCTTTGGGGTAACTATGAAACACTCTATGATAATCCTCAATATCTTCAAGCTGGGCAAGAATTAAACATATTACCTGTCGATGGTGTTTATTACTACTATAATGCAGGTGAAGATTTACAAAAAGTAGCTGAGTTCTTTGGAGTAAATGCAAATCAAATCGTTGAATTCGAAGGCAACAATATTGATGCTTACACATTTGATTATAACAATCCTCAATTGCAA
Source organism: Anaerolineales bacterium (assembly GCA_963676155.2). Lineage (GTDB taxonomy): Bacteria > Chloroflexota > Anaerolineae > Anaerolineales > UBA11579. The sequence goes on along the minus strand of CAXXOS010000002.1, from coordinate 625,351 downwards.
GAAAGCCAATGGCTCATCATCCCTGGTGGAGAACGTGAGTTAGCAAATTGGGGTCCCCCAGCTGTCCAAAGAGATAACCCTGCAATTGCAGAATATTATGGAGCTGGCTTCTGTGGTGAGATTTACGAAGGGGCTGTTGGGATGGGTTCGTTTCTATGGCCGAATGACATTCATTTGGTAACGGGTTATCAATATTACCCCCCTATTCATCCAGGTGTTGATCTGGAAGGAAGTACTGGTGATAATATCTATGCAACCGATAATGGTGTTGTAGTATATGCTGGTTGGTCAGATTATGGCTTTGGAAACCTCGTAATCATTGATCATGGTAGTGGTTGGCAATCTGTATATGCACACTTAGATACATATTATGTGTCGTGCGGTCAAAGTGTTACAAGAGGAGATGTAATTGCCTTGATGGGGAACACAGGCAATTCTTCAGGATCTCACTTACATTTTGAATTGATCTCTCAATATGGACATGTAAATCCACTTGATTATTTCGTTGAAAATTAATAAAAGACTTTGCTCTCGATAAGTTAAATACAGCTTAGAATAAAGTAATAGTTATTTTGAAATATGACAAATATTATATAATTTAAGGGAATTAGAATGAGAACAGTGATACAAAGAGTTAGTCATGGTCAGGTAACTGTTGAGAAAAAATGTGTGGCAAAGATAGGAAGAGGAGTAATTATTCTTCTTGGAGTCTCGCCTGATGATGGACCAGAACAAATTAAGTATCTTGTTCGTAAGATTTCTGAATTACGAATATTCGAAGATGAGAAAGGTAAAATGAATTCTTCTTTGTTGGATATAAAAGGAGAAGCAATTGTAGTATCTCAATTTACTTTATACGCCGATACCCAAAAAGGAAGAAGACCTTCTTTTACAAAGGCAGCGCCTTCAAATATAGCAAAACCAATTGTTGATGAATTTATAAAAGCGCTGAATGAAACTGGAATCAAGACACAAGCAGGAGTTTTTGGTGCTCATATGCATGTTGACATTTATAATGATGGCCCAGTGACGATCTTGATTGAAAAATAACAATTAAGGATTAAAATATGGACGCAAATCAGAATAAAAAGACAGGGATTATAGTTGCAATAATAATTATGGTTTTTATATTGTTTATGTCTTTTTGGGGGTTTGACTTAATTAATCAAAGAATGGAAGCAATATCAAATGAATCATCAGATATTGAACAGAAACAGATTAATCAAGATCAAATTAATCTAATTGCTTCAAATTACGCTACATATGAAACTTCAACTAGAATTACAGATGAATATGGATTTTATCCAGAAGTTGTTCCAACTTATGGAAATCCAAATGCGCCGATTACAGTCATTGAATTCACAAATTTCTATTGTGCTTTTTGTGAAATGTATCATAAACAAGATTTTGCAAAATTATTAGAGAAGTATCAAGATAGCATTTATTATGCATCGATTTTCGTTTTTTCAGATGCTTATAATAATATGGATTTGACAGTAGCAACAGCATGCTCTGCATTGCAAGGAAACAATGAATATGTTGAATATGCTTTTAGTCTAAAATCACATAAATATACAGAAGATGATCTTTTTGAACAAGCAGATCAGTTAAATTTGGATATTGAAAAATTCACCTCTTGTTATAATGACACAACAATTCGTAATCTTTTGGATCAAAACGAATCCGTAGCGCGTGATTTAGGTGTCTATTCAACCCCATTCTTTTTGATTGATGGACAAATGCTTATTGGTGCTTCATATGATTATATGGATTCAACCATTGCACAGTTACTCGGAAAATAAAATTAATTATAATAATCATATGAAGGATATAAAAATGGAAGAAAATATTGAAACAAACGAAAAAAATAAAGCACAAGATTTAAACGAGATGAATGAAAATCAAAGAAATACCAAAGAACAAATAGCTCGTAACTTTCCATTGATTCTTTCTTTAATGATGCTAGTTAGTGTAGGGATTGGTCTTGGAGTGGGGTTCTTAATTTGGGGGTATGAGCCTCCAATTGAAATTGCACCACTTGATATTCCTGAGGATGCTCAGAGATATGAATTTAGTTACAAGGAAGGTACACCGATAAAAGGAGACGAAGATGCTCCAATTTTAATGATTGAATTTACAGATTTTGAATGTCCATATTGTTTAAAATTTAATCAAGAAGTATATCCGTTATTAACAAAAAATTATGATAAAGAATTAAAATATGTATTTATACCCTTCCCATTAGATTCAATTCATCCAAATGCAATGAATGCATCACTCGCAGCCATGTGTGCAGATGATCAGGGTGCATTCTGGGAATATAGAGATTTGGTATTCAATGCAGAAGAAGGTTATTCAAAGGATGCATTTCTCAACTATGCTGATCAACTAAAATTAGACTTAGATCAATTTAGTGGTTGCATTGATGACGAAACATATCGTGAGTTAATTGAAGAGAATATACAAAGAGCTATGGAGCTTGGAGTTGCCTCAACACCTACATTCTTAATTAATGGATTACCTGTTATGGGAGCTCAACCATATGAATTGTTTGCTGGTGTGATTGAAGCAGAATTATTATCATCTGAAAAATAAAATGAAATGAAATAAAAAAAGAGCTACCAATATTGGTAGCTCTTTTTTTGAGCCATCGGAGGGAATTGAACCCTCGACCCATCGCTTACGAAGCGATTGCTCTGCCGACTGAGCTACGATGGCGTTCTTAAATGCGCAAAGCATTATACCAGACCAAAAACAGGATTGGCAAGGTTATTTATTTAGATTTTTGATATTTTTAAATTCTTGTTTTTTTAATTCTTTAGAAACAATTACCCAACTAAAAATGATTATAAATAATAAAATTCCTCCACCAATCAAGATAGAAATAATTCCACCTTGGTTACTCGTATCTATGGTAAGAACAGGGTTATATTTCTGGAGTTGTTCTTCTGTATTATAAGTTGGTAATGTTTGAACATATGAAAAAATATCTGCAATCTTATATATAGATAGGCCAAACTCTTCAAAAGCATGATTGAATTCCATCATTGGTTTACCAAATCTAGCATGGTGGATTGCCTGCCATGGATCTACATAGGCTAAATCAGAGATATACATCATAAATCCATCATGTGAAACAATAATATTATTTCCCTTTTCTCCATGACACTCTTGACAGGTTTCCTGATAGTATACTGCTCCGTTTTCTTTGTGTCCTATAATTTGCCTAGTGTCATAATCAACCAATAATTTTAAATCAACTTGTTTAGTTTGCATAAATGCAGCTAAGTCATTCATATCCTTTTCAGATAAATATTCAGAAAAATCATGTTCAAGATTATTGGTACCGTTTAAATAATTAATAATTTCTTCATTTGATTTTCCAATCATATTTTGGATGCCAATAAATCCCGTAACATGGTTTCCATTTGCGAATGCACCTTCGCTTCCTTTATAATCCCAACCATGACATTCTTGACATCTCCATGTATCTTCACCTTCAAGCTTGTTTGTATCTTGCAAATACCAAAATGGTGAATTTCCATCTGGAGCATTCATGTCTAAAACAGCCATCCAATTATCATAAAGTTGAGCACCACGAAATGCATTTCCTAAAACATTAAAAAAGTTGGTTGCATTAACTTCGGAGGTTTCAACTAGGCTTAAACATGACACAATTGTAAAAAGAACAGCAAAAGTTATTAATATTTTTTTAGTTTCATTTTTCATATTAAATTGATTATAATCCAAGGTGAGAGAAAATAAAAATGAAATATAAATTATAAGGGATAAAATATGAATTGTGCATTTTGTGAGATTGAAAATAACCAAATAGTGAAAGAACATACAATTTATGAATTAGAATGGGATGATGATGACAAACCAGTTTTTTTTGAATCAAAAATTGGTTTATGTAAAAAACACCAAAACAGTCTTGAAATCTTTGCAAAAAAACAAAAATTTATGAATCAGATTCAATTATCTGCTATAGGTATTTTATTTATCTCTTTAATAATCTTAATTTTCTATAAAAACTTTTGGGGTGTGGGTGCAGTAACTCTTTTTATTTTAGGTCTTCTTTGGTATAGAAATCGATCAAATCAAAGATATTTACGATCAGAAGAAGATTGTATTGCTTATGGGTACCAAATTTATCAAGAAGAAAAAAATCCAGATAAAGAAGAAACAGTATTGTATTTTTCAAAAAAAGAAAAACAGAGAATATTTAGAATTTAATAATGTAATGGATTTACCTCCTCAGTTGTCAGTATTATATAATCAATATTAATCAATAGGATTGATAAATTGACTCTTTTTTTGTATAATTTATCTTTGGTGTTTTATCTTAAAATATGCAAAAAAAGAAATAGACTTTTTCTATTAAACTGTATATAAATGCAATTATTATTTTTATTATTCGCATAATTTTAAGTAAACAATTCGTAGGTTGCTTTTTTATTTGAAATTTTGTATGCTTGTATAAGCAGAGCATTCGGAATTATTAGGAGTTATTTGATTTTAATGAAAAATAGTGTGGATTTAGAAAGTGGTGTTGGTATGATTGATAGAACACCGATTGATAAACTGCTTGAATTGGGAAAAAATAAAGGATATGTCACGATTGATGATATTTTACAATTTTTTCCTAACGCAGAAAAAGATGCTGATCAACTTGAAAATGCCTTTCAAGAGCTCATGAACGCAAATATTAAATATATTGATGATGACAACTTTGTTCAACCTTCTGATGATGATTTAAGTGATTTTGAAGATGATGATGAAGATGATGAAGATGATGAGCAAGATTTGCGAGAAGCAGAAGCTAATTATTTAGCAAACATCGATACGGATGACATGATAGGTCTTTATCTTAAGGAAGTTGGCCGTGTACCATTGCTAACTGCCCAGGAAGAAGTAGACTTAGCAAAAAGAATTGAAGAGGGTAGGATAGCACGTGAACTTTTAGCGGATATGAATATATCTACGGAGAAACGTGAAGAATTGCGTTGGAAAATTGAAGATGGTTGGGCTGCGAGAGAGCATCTCATTACTGCAAACTCAAGACTAGTAATTAGTGTTGCAAAAAAATATATGGGAAGAGGTGTGCCTTTTCAAGATTTGATTCAGGAAGGTAATATTGGTCTCATTCGTGCTGCTAAGAAATTTGATTATCGCCGAGGTCATAAATTTTCAACATATGCAACATGGTGGATTCGTCAGGCTGTGACAAGAGCAATTGCAGATCAAGGACGGACTATTCGTGTTCCAGTACATATGGGTGATCAAATCAATAAATTACTAAGAATTCAACATCAATTAACACAAAAATTGGGCCGTGATCCATCAGTTGAAGAATTAGCTAAGGAACTAGATGTCTCAACCAAAAAAATTGAAAATATGATTCAAGTTTCTAGAAGGCCCCTCTCTTTAGAAACACCTACTGATGATGAAGAGGATTCAGTGCTTGGAGATTTTATTCAAGATCGTGAAGCACCAGCACCAGATGAGTCTGCAACATATAATCTTTTGAGAGAACATTTAGAAGAAGTCCTAGATACACTTCCTCCAAGAGAGGTACGCATTTTACAATTAAGATATGGATTACTAGATGGACAAGCATATACACTTGAAGAGGTTGGGCGAAAAATGGGTGTTACACGAGAAAGAGTGCGTCAAATTGAAGCACAAGCTTTAAGTAGATTACGGCATCCAATAGTTCGAAGGAAACTTCGCGAATATTTAGGAGAAGAATAAGTTTACTAAAAGCACCTCATTCGAGGTGCTATTTTATAAAATCACATATGTTTGACATTGCTTGTTTTGCTTCAGGAAAAAGCGGTGACATAATTACAAATGCATGTACCATATTTCTCCAAACATCAAGAGTTACATCGACATTGGCAGATTTAGCTTTTTGTGCTAATTCAATTGCATCATCGTAGTGAATTTCATGAGTTCCTATTGTTATCATTAAGGGAGGAAATTCATTATAGGTTCCAAATAGTGGAGATAAGTATGAATCTGTAATAATATTATTATTTATATACATTTTTGTCCATAAATTCCACGATCCTAAAGGAGCAATATCTTTTTTTGCATTAGTCTTGAATGATTGTGCATTACATCTTAAATCTGCATTTGGAGAAATTGAAAATACAGCACAGGGTAAATTAATATTATTATTTATTAAATAAAGAGTACTAGCTAATGATAATGTTCCTCCTGCTGATTCTCCTCCAATAATAATATTTTTTGATAAATATCCTTGAGATAAAAGCCATTGATAAATCTCAACACAATCTTCTAATGCGGCAGGATAAGGATTTTCTGGCGCAAGCCTATAGTTAAATAGTAAAGCTTTATATCCCGATTCCAATGCAAATTTTGCCACATGCAATCTATGAGATTCACAATTGCCTGAAATAAATCCTCCTCAATGAATGTACATAATTAATTTTTCAGTTGGAGCGTTTTTTGGAACAATCCATTCGGCATATATATTGTTTATTAATATTTTTTCAAATTTAATATTATTGGGAAGCGATTTATTTATTTTTTTTGAACTATTTGATATTTCTTCTCTAAATTTTTCTTCAGAAAAATTTTCATTAATTATTGGTTTTTTAAATTCTCCTTTTAATAAATGTCTATTTTTTAAAATAAATAAAATTAATTTGCTTTTTATACTTTACATTTTTATCCTCTTATGAAATTCCTTTAATAAATATTGTTACATAATTTTCAATAAGTTTATTTTTATCAATCTCTTTTTCAAAACTAACTTGTTTTATAATTTCAATAAATATAAAATCAAAAAAATCCAATAAAAAATTTTTAGGAATAGTATTTGAAATTTCTCCGTTATTTATTCCTTCATCTATAAGGTAATTTGATATTTTTGAAAATCCAGATTTTTTTTCTTGATTAAATGTAACCATTTCTTGCATTCTAAAAATTGTATATTTTTCAAATAAATCTTGATTTTTTTCAACTCTAATTGTTAATTCTGTAAATATATATATTAGCTTTTCTCTAGTCGTTGTATAATTTTGAAAATTTGATAGTCTTATTTTCTCTTGGTTAACAAATGTATTTTCAATGTAAGAAGCGATTATTTCTTCTTTACTTGAAAAATGATTATATAAAGTACCTTTTGCAATACCCGCTGTTGAAAAAATTTGCTCCATAGTAACATTTTCAATTCCATATTCTTCAAATAATTTGATTGTTGTAGATAAAATTTGATTTTTAGTTCTTTGTTTTTTATTTAATTTTTCCATTTTTCTCCTTTTCTGGACGAAGTATAAAAATGAACGACGTCCAAATATTACTATTAATTATTTTTATGTCAATGGAATTAATATATGATGATTAAGTATTGTTCAAATTATTGCTAAATCATTGTAAAATAGACAAAAAGAAGATGAGGGTTTCATGTCAACAAAAAAATTATTTTTAATTTTAGTATTTATAGGGATATTTGTTTTAATGCTTGGGTTAAGTATGGGCTTTGATACTTGGTGGCATATGAAAACAGGAGAACTTATTTGGGAGTCAAAATCAATAATAAACACTGATCCTTTTTCTTTTACAAGAGCTGGGGAAACTTGGTATGGCCCGGCAACAAACTGGTTATCAGATTTAACTTTATATGGTATGTTCAATTGGCTGGAATTTCAGGGGTTAATGATTTGGGTTGCAATTTTAATGACATTTACTTTTCTATTCATATTTTTAGCTATGGAAGGAAATTCATATTGGAATGGTTTTGTTCTTATTTTGGGTGTAATTGTAATGAGTGCATACCGATTACCTAGACCTGTATTAGTCTCAAATCTCATGGTAGCAATTTATATTTGGCAATTTGAATTATTTAGAAAGAGAAAAAAGAAATCTTTATTTATATTGCCATTTCTTATGATAATTTGGGCAAATGCTCATGGTGGAATATTATTAGCGGTTCTTATCTGGGGTGTTTATTTTTTGAATGAAATATTAATATTTTGGAAGCAAAGGGTTACAAAACAAAATATAGGAAAAAAATATCTTTTAGAAATGCTTAAGGGCTCAATTGGACATTTATTATTGATATTTGTTTTATTGCTGCTTGGATTATCTATAAATCCGCAAGGTCCAAGAATGATTCTTTATACTTTTGAGCAAATGGATATAAATTTAGCAATTGAAAAAATCAATGAATGGCAATCACCTAATTTTCATATGATGTATATGAAATTCAATTTGATTATTTTTATACTCGGGATATTTGCAATGGTATATAGTAAACGAAAAGTAATAATAACTGATATATTACTTTTTACTGGTTTCTTTACAGCTATGTTAATATATGTTCGTTTTTTGCCTTATTTTGTTTTGGCTTCAATGCTTGTATTTTCTAGGTATGGGAATTATTTCATTAATGACATTAAAACTTTGTTAAATAAAAAAGATTTAAGTGAAATTAATAAATCTTTACCTAAAAAACTCTCGAATGGTATTAATATTGCTATTCTGGCAGTTGTTATAATAATTTCTACTTTAATTATTTTCGATAAATATTTCATCAATCTTGATGTTGATAGCTATTTAGCAGATAGATTGCCAGTCGATGGTGTTTCTTTTTTGAAAGAAAATGGAGTTCAAGGTAATCTTTTTAATAAATATGGTGATGGTGGTTATATAATTTGGGAAATGCCTGATGTAAAAGTCTATATTGATGGAAGAGCTGATCTCTATCGCGATGAATTTTTAGGAGAATATGATTTAATCTATAATGCTGAAGAAGGATGGCAAGAGATTCTTGAAAAATGGAACGTTGAGACGGTTTTTATTGCCCCAGATTCTACCTTGGCTAAAGTATTAATCTATGAAGATTGGAATTTAGTTTTTAAAGATGATAGAGCGGTGATTTATTATAAGAAATAAACTTGAAAGAAAGTTTTATGTTAAGTAAAAAAATTAATGAAAAGAAAACTCAAACAAGAATTCTACTAATAATTTTTATTGGTTTATTATTATTTGGAATAAATAATCAATTGATAAATGAGAATTATTTTGCAAGTGATTTTACTCCTATGTACTTAAGGGGACGATTATTGCTTGAAGAGAAGCTTTCTCCTTATTCAAGTGAGACTAAAATAGAAATTGAAGAATATTTCATCAAACAAATAGATGAAGATAATAGTTCATGGATTTCAGAAATATTACCTTATCAAAAGGATCAGTCGTTTTATTTCTTATATGGAGTACCTGCTTTAGTTTTAATGTTTATCCCAATTTTAATTCCATTTGAGAAAACGGCATTTCTTTTATGGTTAGTAATCAACGAAATTGCAATAATTATCACTATAATATCAATAAGTGCGCTTATTCCAAAAAAAAATAGAAGAATGATTTTCGTTTTTTTATTAAGTTCTTGTTTCTTTTTGCCTATTGTTTTCTTAGCTTTGATAAATGGTTCTTTAGTCATTTTAGAAATGTGTTTTGCTTGGTTGACAATTTATTTTATTGTCAATGAGAAAGATGAGATAGCAGGAATTTTTTTGGCCTTACTCTTCGGTCGGTTGTTATTATTTTTACCCTATATTATTGCGATATTTCTTTTTTTGTTTTCCCAAAGAAGATTTAAGATATTGAAATCATTTTTTCTAACCATTAGTCTATTCTTGGCTATTTCTTTTATTATTGATCCTAAATGGGTATTTAAGTTATTCTATACGATTTCCATTGCAGTCAATGTTGTTGGATTTGGTATTGGTTCAAAGCTTTCTTCTTTCTTGGGTATAAATTCCTTAGTATTGATTTTTTTTATGATTTCAGTTGGAGTCGGGATTTATTTAATTGAATTGATTTTGGTCAGACAAAGAAAAATGTTAAGTTATATTTGGTTTATTGTTCTACAATTTTCATTGCTACCATTAATGGGGTTTCCTCTTTCGATTACGGATTATTATATTTTGTATCCTGCAACAGCAATTATTATTATTGGTTGGTATGCAAAATTTGGAAAAAAGCTTTTTTCAAATTTATATTTAATTAGTGCGGTAGTAAGTTTGGTTTTATGGATTATAACTTTACAGAATGTGCAAGTTTTATGGTTGGAATTGCTATTATTGATCATCATAATAGGAAACTTATATTGGGTGAGATGGTGGATCATTGAATTCGAAAAAATACCACAAACTAGAAAAGAAAAAATGAAAAGATTTTTCAAAGATAAGTTCAAACGAAAAAATAAAGAAGAAAATTCCAATGAAATTTCTTAGATCAAAAAAAATAAATGTTGCAATGCTTTCATTTCACACTTGTCCTTTAGCTACATTAGGTGGTAAAGATACTGGGGGGATGAATGTTTATGTGAAAGAATTGACTCGTTATTTAGGAAGAGCTGGAGTGCATGTTGATGTTTTTACAAGATCTCAAGACGAACATGTTCCTCATGTTATTCATGATCTAGGGTATGGAAATCGCGTGGTACATATACCGTCTGGTCCTGAAATACCACTCCCAAAAGCTAAACTTGTTCAATATATTTCGAGTTTCACTGAAAGGATAATATCTTTTTCAAATGAAAAGAACATTCAATATGATATTATTCATGCTCACTATTGGATGTCTGGTATTGCAGGAAAGCAATTAAAACAAGAATGGCAAATACCAATGTTGTCTATGTTCCATACATTAGCCCTATTGAAAAATAAAATTGCTTCTTCAAATGAATTTGAAGGTGATTACCGAATTAATGGGGAGAGAGAAGTTTTGAATGAAACGGATCGAATTGTAGTTTCCACTGAAGCAGAAGTAAAAGAATTGATTGATTTATATAACGTTGATAAAAACAAAACCAAAATTATTCCTCCAGGAGTAAATCTTGGACATTTTTACCCGATTAATAAAGAAGAGGCCAGAGCATATATACATCAAAAGAAAGAGTGTATGATCCTCTTTGTTGGCCGAATTGAACCTTTAAAGGGAATTGAAACTTTAATGCGGGCTCTGGGGAAATTGAAGAAACGAGAAGATGTAGATGAAAGTAAAATTTGTTTAACTATCATTGGTGGTGATGCAACAGCTACAGAAGAGACTATGGGCGAAGAAATGGTTCGTTTACATAAAATCCGAGAAGAATTAGGGGTGGAAAGTTTTGTAAATTTTATTGGTAAGAAAAGTCAAGATGAACTGCCTTATTATTATTCAGCTGCTAATATGGTCGTAGTCCCTTCAAAATATGAATCTTTTGGAATTGTAGCTTTGGAAGCAATGGCTTGTGGAACTCCAGTGATTGCTTCAGATGTTGGTGGACTATCTTGTCTTGTAAAAAATGAAAAAACTGGTTTTATTATTCCAGATAGTGATCCAGTTGCATTGTCAGAAAAGATTGCTCTTTTAATGAATCAGCCTGAATTAAGAAAAAGGATTGGAGCTCAAGCGGCAGAATATGCAAAACAATATGGTTGGGCATCAATTGCAAAGAAAATGATTCGGCTTTATCAAAAAGAGATTTCAAGATTTCAATCTACTACTTTACAGTTATAATGAAAAGATATTAATATTCTTGAGGTAAGTTATGCAAGCATTGATTGCTGAATTTAGTGAAGAATCAAATAAATTAATTCATTCGATTTGGAAACAAGCCGAGATAAGTTGCGGGGAAAAATCAAAAGTCTCTTTTATATATCCTCATTTTACTTGGCAAGGTGCACAACAATACAAAGTACAAGGTTTTGAAATGATGTTGCGAAATGTGTTTTTAGGACAGAAACCTTTCAAAATTAAGTTAGCTGGATTAGGTATTTTTACCGGAAAAAAGCCTATTCTTTATTTGAATATGGTAAAAAGTCCATTGGTGAGTAAGATTCATGAGATAATCACGGAAGTAAGTCAGCCTTTTGTAACTGATTTAGAAAATTATTGGTTACCAGATAATTGGATGCCCCATTTGACTTTAGTTGAACCAGGTACCGAATCAAAAAAAATTGGCGATTTTCTGCCTTGTTTATTAGAAAGAAAGTTTGAGAGTGAGATTGAAGTTAAATCAATATGCCTACATACTGATGAATCAGGTGATTGGCAACGATTATTTACGATAGATCTTTTTTAATTTAAGAAAACATTGAGGTTTTTATGTTAAATTTGCATGGATTTGAATTAATTCAAGAATCTTTAATTGATGAGTATCAAATGGTTGCGAAATTGTTTCGACATATTCGTACTGGATCACAGCTATTATCAATTGAAAATGATGATGAACACAAAGTTTTTTCAATAAATTTTAAAACAGTTCCTAAAACATCAAATGGTGTAGCACATATTCTTGAGCATAGTGTTTTGAATGGTTCGATGAAGTATCCAGTGAAAGAGCCTTTTATTGAGATTATTAAAGGATCTTTGCAAACATTTGTGAATGCTTTTACATATCCAGATAAGACTTGTTATCCTTGTGCGAGTCAGAACCTAAAGGATTTTTATAATTTAATAGATGTTTATATGGATGCTGTTTTGCATCCATTGTTGAAGCGTGAGGTTTTAGATCAAGAGGGTTGGCACTATGAAATGCAAAACACTGAAGACACTTTGCATATAAAGGGTGTTGTCTACAATGAAATGAAAGGTGCTTATTCAGATGCAGATGATCGTCTGACTGATATTGCTTTGCAAAATCTATTTGATGAATCACATCCCTATCATTTAGATTCTGGAGGAAACCCTGAAGTAATTCCAGAATTAACATATGAAGAGTTCATTGATTTTCATCAAACATATTATCATCCCTCAAATGCATTAGTTTATTTTTATGGCAATGATCCTGTTGAAGAACGATTAAGGATAATGAATCAGTATTTTGAGGGGTATGATTCTTTACATGTGGATTCGTCCATACCTGTTCAAAAATTACGAAATAATCCAAAAATGGTTAAACAATTTTATGCAACATCAAATGAAGATGATGGGCATTATGTCACAATTAATTATCTTTTACCGGAAATTAAAACATCCTTTGATGCAATGAAATGGTCAGTATTATATTATATTTTATTTGGAACTGCAGCTTCTCAATTACATAAAGACTTGATTGATTCTGGATTGGGTGATGGATTAGCTGGTTATGGATTAGAAAGCGAAATGCGTCAATGGTCATTATCATTTGGAATGAAAGGTGTTTCTACTAATAACGCTGAAAAGGTTGTGCCATTCATTCAAGAATCTTTAAAGAAAATTGTAAAAAATGGTGTTGATCCAGAAATGATAAAAGCAGCGATGAATAGTATTGAATTTTCATTACGTGAAAACAATTCTGGTTCATACCCCCGTGGTTTGATGTTGATGCTCTCTGCACTTGCTTTTTGGAATTATGAAAAAAATCCAATTGAAGCAATTGCTTTTGAAGCTCCTTTAAATCGATTGAAAAAAACAATTGCTGAAGATGATCAATTCTTTGAAAATTTGATTGCAGAAGATATTTTAGCTAATTCACATTATGTGGTTGTTCAGCTTGATCCAGATGTTGATTTTGAAGAAAAACGAAATAGATCGGAATTAGAGAAATTTGCTGAGATTAAAAAGAATCTTAACAAACAAGAGATTGAAAAAATAATTAAGAATTCTTCAGATCTATTAAAATTTCAAGAACTATCTAATTCAGAAGAAGCATTAGCAACTTTGCCAGTGTTGAAATTGGAAGATTTAAGTTCTGATATTCGCAAGATTCCTACCCAAAAAATCTCAGATTTAGAATGCCCTGTTTATTGGCATGATCTTGATACAAATGGGGTTTTGTATATGTCGATTGGGTTCAATGTGAGAACGATATCGCAAAAGCTATTGCCTTATTTTGGTATTTTTTCTGCATTATTAACTCAAATGGGTACTTCAAAAACAGATTTTGTTCGATTGATCCAAAAAATTGGACAAGAAACGGGTGGTATTTATGGCTCTCTCTTTTCAGGAATGAAAATGGATGAAGATGATTTTACTACATATTATTTTGTACAAGGAAAAACTTTGGTTTCTCAAGCGAAATCTTTATTTGATTTGTTGGAAGAATTGTTATTGAATCCAAACTTGGACATTCGAGAACGTTTTTTTCAAGTTGTTTTGCAAATGCGTGTTAATTTGGAGTCTATGATGGTGCCTTATGGACATGTGATGGCCCAAAAACGAATCAATGGGATGATGACCCCGAGTGGTTGGCTTACTGAAATTACCTCAGGAATTTCCTACTTGCGTTTTCTGCAGGATTTGGAAAAGAGAGTTGAAAATGATTGGGAAAATGTACAAAGTGATATCGCATTATTATGGGAATCTTTGATAATTCGTGATGGAATGATTTTAAATCTAACAGTGGGATCGGATGGTTGGAATAAAGTAAAGCCATTTGTAAAGGCATTTATTGATAAAACACCTCAAAGAAAAAGTGAAATAGCCCAATGGAAGATTGGCTTAACCGTTGAAAATGAAGCATTTAAAATTCCCGCACAGGTTAACTATGTTGGAAAGGGATTGAATATAAAGAATACAGAGATTGAAAAAGAGGGGAGTTTGCAGGTTGCAGCTCGTTACCTTTCAAATTCTTATATTTGGGATCAGGTTCGAGTAATTGGGGGGGCTTATGGTGGAGGAGCTGGTTTGGGGCAAACCTCTAAAACTTTTTCTTATCAATCTTATCGTGATCCAAATGTCTTTAGAACATTGAAAGCGTATGATGGGACAGGTGATTTTATGCGAGCTTTGGAATTGAGTGATTCTGAAGTGACAAAAGCTATTATAGCGACGATTGCGTCAGTTGATGCTCCACTGATGCCAGATCAGAAAGGGCATGTGGCTTTGAAGTGGATTTTACAAGGTATTACTGATGAATATCGCCAAACAAATAGAAATGAGATATTGAGTACTACATTGGATGATATGAAAGCTTTAGTCACTATATTGGATAAGGTAAAAGAAGATGGCGTCATGGTTGTTTTAGGAAATCAAGATTCTATTCTTGAATCCAATAAAGAATATTTCAAATCTTTGGTGATTAAAGACATATAATTTTGTTACGATTTTGCATTAAAAAGAACATGGTTACCATGTTCTTTTTTTATTGCGAACTTACTGTTTGTAGGGAGGGAATTATGATTAGCTCACTCAAGATGTATATTTTGATATTTGTTGTTGTGGGGCAGAGCAAATTGTTCCTTTTTATAATTTTATCTATCTAATATTAATAAAATTACTTTCTATATTTATAAAATTTAATAAATATACATAATAACTAAATAAAATTTAAAATAGACTTGATTATATTTAAAAATCGGAGTACACTAAGCCAGTAAATGAATGAATTCTCAATATTTTTTATGGAAGAAAGGTGTAAAAAAGTATATGGCAACGCAATTTTCAATTAATGATGGACGTAAATGGAAAGCTCCGTTTTATACCATGTGGGCTGGGCAAAAGTTATCTTTATTGGGGTCTCAATTAGTGTCTTTTGGTTTGATATGGTATCTGACCGAGGAATTTCAATCTGCTGTGGTTTTGTCTATGGCTAGTTTGGCGGGGTTGGTGCCGCAGGTTTTATTTGCCCCATTTATTGGGCCATTTATTGATCGATGGAACCGAAAACGAACTATGATCATGGCAGACTTGGCTGTGGCATTTTTTACTTTGGTACTTTCGTTTATGTTTATGTTTGATATCGTGCAAATTTGGCATATTTATTTGTTAATGTTCTTACGTTCTACTTTTGGTGGGATTCATTATTTAGCTTCAAGTGCATCAACCCCTCTGATGGTGCCGAAGGAAAGATTGACAAATATCAATGGGTTGGATCAATCATTTTCAGGTGCGATGAATTTGGTGAGTGGACCTTTGGGTGCTATGCTTTTGGCTTTGATTAATGTGCAAGGGCTGTTGTGGATTGATGTGTGTACGGCTTTGGTGGCTGTTGGGATTTTGGCGGGAATTAAGGTACCAAATCCTGATCGCAAGGCTTTGGCAGCCGATCAAGCTCCGATGAAAGAGTATTGGAAAGATTTGAAGATTGGATTGCGCTATACATGGTCATGGAAGGGTTTGATGTTGCTGATGATGGGTGCTTTGGTTTTGAACTTTTTGATCAATCCTGCTTTCACTTTGCTCCCTCTTTTGACAACCGAACATTATCACAAAGGTGCTATTGAATTGGGATTGTCACAATCTTTGTTTGGTGCAGGTGTTTTGGTGATGGGAATTGCAATGGGGGCATGGGGCGGTTTCAAGAAGAAGATGTTGAATGTGACTGTGGGGATCTTTACTATGGGATTGGGATTGATCATGATTGGTGTTTCTCCTGAAGGGATGATTGGTTATTCTTATGTTGCGGCGGCCATTATGGGCTTAGGGATGGTGATGACAAATGCTCCGATCAACGGCTCGATGCAGGAAAACGTGCACCCTGAAATGCAGGGGCGCGTGAATAGCTTGGTTTCTAGTTTGGCAACGATGGGGATGCCTGTGGGGTTGATGATTGCTGGGCCTGTTTCTGAGGCGATTGGGATTACTACTTGGTTTGTGATCTCTGGTGTGATTTTTGTGTTATTGTCTCCTTTGTATTTTTTCAATAAGGATGTGAATACGTTGCATTTGGGACACCCAAGGAATGCAGATTTGTTGGCTGAATTTGGGATTGGGCAAAATGAGCCAGTTGCAGATGATGTGACAACAATAGATTAACCTAGCTTCTTGTGGGTGAATTGAAGTGAAATTGTAAAAATTAATATGTTTTGATTATTAAAGGTGTAAAAAATGGCTACGCAATTTTCTGTTCGTGATGGAAGACGTTGGAAGGGGAGTTTTTATTCAATGTGGGTTGGGCAAAAACTCTCTTTGCTCGGATCTAATTTGGTTTCGTTTGGTTTTATTTGGTATTTGACAGAGACTTATCAATCTGCGACGGTACTTTCGATGGCATCTCTGGCGGGGTTGTTGCCGCGGGTGCTGTTGACTCCTTTCTTGGGGCCTTTGGTGGATCGGTTTGATCGGAAGAAGATCATGATGATTGCAGATGGGGTGATTGCTGCATTGACGTTGGCGCTTTCTGTTTTGTTTGTGACTGATAATGTGGCATTGTGGCAAATCTATTTGGTGTTGCTGTTTCGTTCGATTTTTGAGGGATTCCATGGAGCTGCTTCGGGTGCTTCGATTACGTTGATGGTGCCACGAGAAAAGCTGGTGAATGTGAGTGGGCTGGACCAGGCTTTCACGGGAGGGATGGGGATTGTGGGTGGCCCTTTGGGTGCGATTTTGCTGGGATTGGTGGCTGTGCAGGGGTTGATGTGGATTGAAGTGGGAACGGCTGTGGTGGCGATTATGATCTTGATGTTTGTGAATGTTCCGAACCCTGATGTGGAAGAAGTTGAAGGCGGATTTTCAATGGATGCGTATCGCGAAGATTTGAAGATTGGGTTTCGCTATTTGTTCACTTGGAAAGGTTTGTTCATGTTGAAAATTGGCTCTTTGACGATCAATTTGCTGTTGACACCTGCGTTTTCCTTGTTGGCTTTGTTGACAACTGAACACTTTTTGCGAGGAGCGATTGAGCTGGGTGTGATGGAAAGCATTTTTGGGGTGGGGGTCTTGGTGATGGGTTTGGTGATGAGCGCTTGGGGTGGATTTGCGAGGAAGATGCGATCGACTTCTTTTGGGTTGTTTTTGCTGGCAGTGGGGATGTTGTTGATTGGTGTTTCACCTGAAGGTGGTATTTGGTATGGATATGCGGCGGCGGGAGTGATTGGCGTGGCATTGGTTTTCACAGATGCTCCTTTGAATGGATTGATGAAAGAGATAGTCCATCCGGAAATGCAAGGTCGGCTTTCAGCGATTACGTCTAGCATGGGATCTTTGGGAACGCCGATTGGACTGATGTTGGCGGGACCGTTTGCAGACCGATTTGGGATTGAGAATTGGTTTTTGTTAGGCGGAATTGTCTACTTGGCATTGCTGCCGTTGTTTTTGTGGAATGTTTCGCTGAATTCTTTGGAGAAAGGGCACCCAATGCAGGCAAATGTGAAAGAGATGTTTGGGTTGAAGCCAAAAGAAGAAGCGGTGGTTGAATGATGAATTGAGATGTGCTTGAGAGAGCACATCTTTTTTTTTGCAACATTTGGACTGGATAAATCGTATTTAATGTAGTAGATCGTTTTTGGGATTCCATTAATTGATTGAAATATTGTATACTATTTGAGTAAGTTGTTACTAATCAGAAAAAGGAGAAATGAATGACTGATTTATTTGAAAAGGTCAGTGGGTCACAGGACAAAGCGACAGAATTGTTGAATAAGATCGCAAATGCTGTGCCTGGATTTGATGGCTATTTTGAACGTAAGAATCGCAAGGCTTCTGACAAGTTGCTGCGAATGCAAATTGCGGATCAGTTGGCTGTCTATGTGAGCAAGATTGGTGATTTGCAACAAGAGTTTGTGCGCATAGGTGAAATTTCTGTGTTGGATGAAATTGAGACAGCGGTGACCAAATTGCAGACATTCATTGATAAGGTTAAATTTGCCTCCTATGGTTATGCAGGGATTTTTGATGCAATCAAGGTGAAGGAAGATGCTGTGCTGGCGCTCTATGAGTTTGATGCGATGTTGTTGGACAAAGTGGAAGAGGTGGGGCGCGCGGTTGACAATGTGGAGACTTCTATGTCTACGGATGGACAACCTGCTTCGATTCGCCATTTGGTGAGCTTGGCTCGTGAGTTGACTGACCTTATGGTGGCACGTGAACATGTGATTGAAAACACTGAGAGTGTGGTGGATGAGGCTTCTTTTGAGGCTTCTGACGACAGCTCTGCTGAATTAAACGAATAAGCTTTTAGAAGGACTTAAGGAGAAACAAAATGGCAAGAATTTTTGATGTTGTTGAATATCCGAATGAGATGAAAGAAGAATTGGTGCATCGCTTCCCTGAAGAGGGGTTTGGCGACTTTCGCATTGGTTCTCAGGTGATTGTTCGGGAATCTCAGGAGGCGGTGTTCTTCCGCGATGGGAAGGCATTGGACACTTTTGATGCTGGACGTCATACGATTACTACGGCGAATATTCCGCTGTTGATTGATTTTGTGGGGAAGGCTTTTGGAAATCGTACTCCCTTCACAGCTGAAGTCTATTTTGTTTCGAAACGTGAATTTTTGGACCGCAGATGGGGTACCCCGCAACCGATTCCGATGCAGACCCCGGGTGTGGGTTTGGGCTGGATGTTGTTGAAGGGCTTCGGGACTTATACTTATGCTATTGAAGATGCACAACAATTTGTGACCCAAGTGGTGGGCCAGCAAGGTACTTATTATACCGGCGATATTGAGAATGATTTGCGCTCCCGTTTGTTGCGCTCTTTGTCTGATCTTTTGGGCGAATTGCAAGGCAAGTATAAACACGTGCAAGATGTGTTGGGATTGCAAGAAGAGATTAGCGCTGGTGTGCGCGCGAAGGTGAAGGATGACTTCTCTGCGCGTGGGTTGGTGTTGAAATCGTTTGTGGTGGCTAATTTGACCCCTTCTACGACCTCTGCAGAAGATTTGCGCAATATGGGGTTGTTGGATATGGCGACTTATACTCAATTGCAAGCTGCAGATGCGATGCGTGATGCGGCGAATAATCCTTCTGGCGGGGCTGGCTTGACGGCTGGGATTGGCGCTGGGATGGGGATTGGCAATTTGATGCAAAATGCTACCTCTGGGGCGATGCAAAGCCAAACAAGCGCTCCTGCGGCTGCTGAAGGGGCATTGCCGGATGTGATGACCCCCGGTGAGGCAGCAGGCTTTTTGAAGGTTTCTGAAGAAGATGTGATGGCTGCAATTGAAGCTGGTGATTTGAAGGCGAAGAAGTTGGGGAACGCTTATCGAATTAGCAAGACTTCTTTGGAGAATTTTTTGAACGAATAGGTTTGTTTTAGACTCGCACTATTTTCTTGAAAAAATAGCTTAATTTTGGAAGATGAATGGGTTGCCATTCATCTTCTGTTTTAAGCAAGGGGTGTGGTTTGATGGGGAAAGGGAGATTTTTGGGGATGGATTGGTTGAGGAGGCTGTGAAAAAAAAGTGGTGGTTTTTTGTTTTTGTTGATTTTCTGGTGATTGCAGGGGTTTGGATGGTGGGCTCCCCTGTATATGGTGGTTTTGGTGGATAAAGTGGTGTGCCAGATGGTGCCAGAAGTGGGTTTTGATGCTGCCAGACCCTGCCAGGAGGTGGTTTTGAGGGTGCCAAATGCCGCCAGAAAGGGTTGGAGGCTCTTTTTTGAGGAGGTGATTTGCCAAAGGAGAATGATTGAGGCGATGAGCATTTTTGCCATGGAATAAATTTGAATAAATAGGGATAATAATAAATGTGTTGGCAATTGGGGGTTTGGCCAGGTGGAGGGACTTGTTGTTTGCGACGCGATATGAAGTTATTAAGGTGCTTGACAGAATAGAATATATGTTCTATAATATCAGGGGGATTATACAAGTGGTTGGGAAATTTGTCAAATTAGACAAATGAGTACAAATGTCTATTGTCGGAATTTGTACTTATTCGTATTATATAGATAAAGAATGTACTATTAAAGCGTTTGAATCGATCTTCTTGAAATTTTTCAATTATTTTTTTATTATCAGGGAAATTATATGAATAAGATTAAATTAGATCCGCGCGAAAAAAGGGCGTTAAAAAACGCATTTCGAGGTTTTTTGCCTGTGCTTTTGTTGATTTTGGTGCTTTTATCTGTAGGATTGAGTTATTGGCATTTTTCTATGAAGCAAAATGAAGTGGTTGATCTGGAAGAGAAACTGACGATTGATGCTGCATTGGACTATAATCATGCTATTTCTAATTTGGCTTCAATTGTGTATTCGATTAAGTTGGAGTACAACGAGATTGCTTCAAATGAGGCTTCTCCCGATGAGATTGACCAACTTTTTACGAAAGTGATAAGTGATAATCCGACGATTGATCAATTGCGAATTTTGGATTTGGATGGAATGGAAACGCATCGGGTGAATAAGGGTTTTGTGAAGCCATATGTGGTGCCAGAAGAAGATTTGCAAGATAAATCTACTCGTTATTATTATCGGGAAACAAAATTTTTGGGGCGAAATCAGTTTTTATTTTCTAATATAGATTTGAATATCGAGAATAATGCGATTGAAATTGACTCTGAAACTGGACTGACAAAACCTACTTTCCGCATTAGCACCCCGATTGTGATTAAAGATCAAAGACGGGGATATTTGGTGGTGAATTTTTTGATGCGAGATTTTTTGACAGATATGTGGTATTCATTGGCAGGTGAGGGGGGGAATGTGCTGATGTTTAATGAATATGGGTGCATGCTTAATTATCCAAACGATGATTATAATTTTAAGTTGTGTTATGACTCTGGGAATGAAAAACGAGATATTAATGTTGAGACGATTTATCCGAAAGTGGATTTGACCCAAAAATCTGGTTCTTTTATTTCAAATAACGAAATTCATACGTATGTGGCGTATAAAAATATTAGTAATTTAAGTAAAGATTATTTTTTGTCGGAAATTTCACCTGAGCATTATTATTTTATGGTGAGCTTTGGGAGAGATTCAGCGTATGGTGATTATATTGACTATCATCTGTTGAAGAGTGTGATGAATTCTTGGAAGTTGCAGGTGCCGATGTTGGTGGTGGGGGTGATTTTCTATCTGATTTTAATCTTGATGATTTTTTTGAATGATCGCGTGCGTTTTACAAATTTTTATTCAGATAATCGCTATAAGAGACATGAACTGAAGAGAGCGATTCAAAATAATGAATTTATTTGTTTTTATCAGCCGGTTATCAATATTCAAGACGGTTCGATTTTGGGTTTTGAGGCCTTGACCCGTTGGCAACGGGGGGATCAGTTGTTGCAACCGAATATGTTTTTTGATGAGATTAATAATTATGAGCTGAAGAAGGACTTGGATGAAAATACGTATCGGAATATTAAGATGGCCCGAAAACGATTGGAAGAATTGAATATCAATGCGTATAGCTTCTTTTCGATTAATATTACCCATAAAACTTTTGAATGTATGATTAAAGATAATCCGGATACGATTATTAATTTTTCTGAAAAAGAGAAAGAGTATTTTTTGGTAGAATTGTTGGAAGAGATTATTATCCATGATGAGATGGCGGATCGGATTCATGTGATGAATGATGACAGTGTTTTGTTTGCGGTGGATGATTTTGGGACGGGGAATTCAAATGTGGCGTTTATTCGGAATTTTGAGAATTTGAAGGTGAAGATTGATAAGGTGTTTGTGCCGAAAGATTTGGAAGATGAAGAAGAACGGGTGATTATTGAGTCTTTTGTGAAGATGTTTGGGGATAAGGGCTTGAAGTTAATTGTGGAAGGGGTGGAGACGCGGGAGCAGTATTTATATTTGAAGAATTTAAATGTTGCGGGCGCACAGGGTTTTTATTTTTCTAAACCTTTGCCTTTGGATGAATTGATTGCGTTTATGCAACAGAAAACTTATTTAGAAAAGTTATAGGGGGGTGGTGTTGAAAAAAAGGATTGTCTTGGAAAAGACAATCCTTTTTTGTTATTCGATATTGGTGAGAATAGCTTGAACGATTCGGCGAGCAGTGTAGGTTTGAGTGGCGGCATCGTAATTCTCACAAGTGAGGAGGGTGAGCCAATCGTAGCCATCGGCTTTGGCGAGGGAGGAGAGGTTGGTTGTGGGGGACAGAGTGGTGTTCTCTCGGACGAGGTAGGTATAGGTGAGGGAATTGACTTGGAGGGTGATTTGATCGCCGTAGGCGAGGGTTTTGAGGTTGGCGAAGGGTCCGGGGAGATTGGACGCGTCCCAGACGTGGGCGGTGAGGAGGGTGTTGCCCGAGGTGGTGGGATAGGCGGAACCAGCGAGGTAGCCGATGTTTGTGCCGAGCCAAGAGACATCCCAGGTTTGTTGTTGATTGAGTTCGGTTTGGGGGATGCCGAGGATGGGACGATCGACGAGGGTTAGTTTGGGAATGGAAAGGGTGAGATTGGAGGCGGAATAGGTGAGGGCGGCGGGTTGTGCGGGGAGGAGGGT
Source organism: Anaerolineales bacterium (assembly GCA_963676155.2). Lineage (GTDB taxonomy): Bacteria > Chloroflexota > Anaerolineae > Anaerolineales > UBA11579. The sequence goes on along the minus strand of CAXXOS010000002.1, from coordinate 602,299 downwards.
GGTTTGATGGGGGGCGAAACCCGAATTGGGGAGGCTGAAAGCGCCACCAGTGTGGGGGAGAGCAAACTCTGAATTTGAAGTTGAATCTGAAGTTGACGTGTTGTTGGTTTGAGGAAGCGCTTCACTTGAACTGGCAGCTCCACCGGTTTTGGGGAGGGAAAAATTGGAATTGGTTGTGCTTCCACTTGCATTGGCGGAGGAGGGGATGGGCGTGGCGGTGGGAATGAGGGTGGGGGTGGGCGTGAAGGTGGGGAGCGGAGTGGGGGTGGGCGGTGGTGCGAATCCTCCGATAAAGATTTCACGAGAGCTGTTGATGACGCCGTACCATGCGATGTGGTCGCCGGAGACAAAGGCGTATTCGTCTGAATTGGGTTGGGTGGTGATTTGGGTGGTGACTTGGGTGTCGAGATCGTAGTGATAGATGTCATTGGAGCCGTTTTGGTTGCTTTGCCACACGACTGAGTGGGCGTCTAGGTTGGGGACGGCGTTATAGGCGGTGTTTTGGGAGATATTGGTGGTAGTGGCGGTGTCAATGTTGTAGAGATAGATGTTGTAGTAGCGGGTGAGGTTGCTGCGCCAGACCATATTGTTGCCGTAAATCTCTGGATATTGATCTGCTCTAGTGTTATTGGTGATTTGGGTTAGGGTGCCTGAATTGATTTGGTAGAGGAAAATTTCGTCATCTCGATCATTGCCTTGCCAGGTGATGTTGCCAGCACTGATGCGGGGTTGAATGTCGCTGGTGGTGTTATTGGTGATTTGGGTGGTGATTTGAGTGTTGAAATCATAATAGTAAATTTCTCTGGTGCTGGTGGAAGCGGAGGTGTACCAAGTGATGTAGTTGCCGTCGGTTTTGGGGTATCTTCCATAGGCGCTGTCGGGGATTTGGGTGGTAATGCCGGTGTCGATTTGATAGTCCATGATGTGGGATTCTTTGGAGCCGTAGGGGGTGCGATACCAGACGACGTGGTTGCCGTAGATGGTGGGGTTGGCATCTGCTTGGCGGAGGTTGGTGATGCGGGTGGTGGTGGCGGTGCTGATTTGATAGAGCATGATTTCTGAATCGCCACTTACGTTGGTTTGCCAAACGATATAGTCCCCATAGATTTCGGGAGAGAGGTCTGAGGTGGTGTTGTTGGTGATTTGGGTGATGGTTTTGGTGTTGAAATGATAAAGGAAAATTTCGGGATCGCCGTCATAGCCTTGCCATACGAGATAGTCGCCAGAGATTTTGGGCTTGGGGGTGTAGTGGTTGTTGGTGTCGAATGTGATTTGGGTGGCGGTGAAATCTGCGGCAAATACATGTGCGGTGAGGATCGAGATGAAGATGATGGCAAGCAAGAGGATGATCCAGCGATTTATTTTTGTTTGATAGAAATTCATAATTTCCCTCTTATTTTTAAGTTATGGTTATTTTACCTTAATCAATACGGATTGGACAATACGTCTTTGGGTATATTGATGGGTGGTGGGATCGTAGTTTTCACATGTGAGAAGGGTGAGCCAGTCGTAGCCATCGGTTTTGGTGAGGGAGGAGATATCTGCTGAGGCAGGGAGAGTGGTGTTTTCGCGAACGGCGTAGGTGTGGGTGAGGCCATTGATTTGGAGGGTGATTTGATCGCCATAGGCGAGGGTTTTGAGATTGGCGAAGGGACCGGGTAGGTTAGAGGCGTCCCAGACGTGGGCGGTGAGGAGGGTGTTGCCGGGGGTGGTGGGATAGGCGGAACCAGTGAGATAGCCGATGTTTGTGCCGAGCCAAGAGACATCCCAGGTTTGCTGCTGATTGAGTTCGGTTTGGGGGATGCCAAGGATGGGTTGGTTGAGGAAGTTGAGTTTGGGGATGGAAAGGGTGAGGTCTGAGGCGGAATAGGTGAGTTCGGCGGGTTGGTTGGGGAGAAGGGTGATTTGATTGGGGGCGAAACCTGAATTGGGGAGTCTGAAGGTGCCACCGGTGTGGGGGAGAGCGAAGGGGGATGATGTTTTTGTGGAAGCTGAGGATGACCCTGAGGGTGACCCTGAGGAAGTGCTGCTGGGGGTGATGGTGGCAAGATAGATTTCGTTGTCGCCATCGGTGTCGCCGAACCAGGTGATGTAGTTGCCATCGCTAGTGGGATATTGGTCCATGCCGGCGAGATTTGAGATTTGGGTGAGGGTGGCAGTGGAAATTTGATAATGGAAGATGTCGTAATCTCCGTCTTGGTCACTTTCCCAAACGATTGAATTGCCATTGATACGAGGGTTTGATGCTTGGGCTGTGTTGTGGGAGACGTTGAGGGTGAGCCCGTTGGAGAGGCTGTGATAGTAGATGTCGTAGTCACCGTCTAAGTTGCTGATCCAGACGACGTTATGGGCGTCAATTCTGGGGGCTTGATTGTCGGCTGTGTTGGGGGTGAGATTGGTGGTGATGGCGGTGGAGATTTGATAGTGATAGATTTGACTGTTGCCATCTTCTTTGATCCAAATGATGTGATCGCCGCTGATATCGGGGGTTAGGTTGTTGACGGAATCGTTTGTGATTTGAGTGGTGGTGGCGGAGGAGATGTCATAGAGATAGATGTCTTGTCCGCTTGAGAAAAAGGGGGAACCATCTACCCAGACGATGTGATTTTGATCGATGACTGGCAAGAAAGAAAGGCCTGAGGTGGAAATCTGGGTGGTGGTGGCAGTGGAGATTTGATAGAGGAATACGTTGGATTCGAAAAAGCTCGGTTGTTGGTGCCAGACGATAAAGTCGCCATCAATTTTGGGGGCGTAATCGTCGAAATCGTTATGGGTGATTTGGGTGGTGATAGCGGTGCTGATCTGATAGAGAAAGATGTCGGGCTCCCAGCCTGCACCATCTACGTAGCTTTCCCAGACGATGTAGTCTCCGTTGATTTCGGGGTGAATGTCGATGGCGGTGTTGTGGGTGATTTGGGTGGTGGTGGCGGTGGAGATTTGATAGAGAAAGATTTCCATATCGGTGCCATCAGAGCCTTCCCAGACGATGTAGTTGCCGTCTATGAGGGGCATTTGATCGTTGGTGGAGTTGGTGGTGATTTGGCTTAACGTAAAATCTTCTGCGAAGACTTTGGAAGCGAGAAGGAGAAGAACGAGAAGAAGTATGGAAAAGATTTTGTTTATTGCACGCTTTGACATCAACATTTTCCTATTTATTAATAATTTCTTAATATCCAGCTAATTATACTTGATTTACTTGTTGGAAAGATTAATATTAATTATTCAAGATTGCCTTTTTTTGTGATTTGAGGTGAAGTTATCGTAATTCTTTGACTTTTATTAAATAATTTTTTATGATTATGATGGATTAACAAGTGAAAAATAAAATATAAGGGATAAAAAAATGAAAAAAATTATGGTTTATCAATCCTCTTCTGGGTATACAAAGAAATATGCGGAATGGATTGGCCCCGCAGTGGGGGCTGAGGTGAAGGCGTTTGAGGATGTGAAGCTGAAAGATTTGCGAGAGTTTGATGTGATTGTGTTTGGTGCTGGGATTTATGCAGGGCGTTTGGCTAAGCTGGGGGCTTTGAAAAAATGGGTGAAAAAGTTGCCTGAGAAAAAATTTGTGGTGTGGGCGAATGGTTCTGCTCCTGTGAATGAAGAGGTGAAGGAACGCGTGCGGGCGACAAATTTGAAAGGGGAATTGGCGGGTTTGCCGATGTTTTATGGACAGAGTGGGATGGATTTTGAGAATATGAAACCATTGCATAGATTTATGATGAATATAATGGTGAATTGGATTCTTAGGAAAGATTCGGCTGAAATGAATGAAGAAGATCGTGCGATTTTGGATGTGAAAACAAATCCGTTCGATCATTCTGATGCGGCGTATATTGCTCCTTTGGTTGCTTATGTTGAAGAATTAGGATAATTTTTTAGTCTTTTTGAAAAAAGAAAAACACCGCTTAAAAAGCGGTGTTTGATTTTAAGCGAGTAAATTTTTTATTTTTCTTCGTGTTCTTTGGCGTATTCTTTTGCTTTTTCTGCTTTTTCTGCAAAGAGCGCTTTGACTTGTTCGACTTGTTCTTCGGGGAGGGTGATTTCTTCTTTTTGAAGATCGTTGGTCATATAGTCTCGCAAGGCTTTGACGTGAAGGGTGGGGACGGGGGCATCGTCACACTCTACGGTGGAGAGTTCGTCTACGACGAGGGTGACATGATGAATGGGAATGTTTGAGGAAGTGCCAAGGTTTTGTGCGAGGAAATTTTGCATTTTTTTGATTTGTTTTTGATGATCTTTGATTGGATTGCCGATGCCTTCAAGATTGAAGATTTTGAGATATTGAACTAAGATGCCACCGCCGACATGTTTATAGGTTTTGCGTTTTTGGTCGTAGAAAAAGGTGCCACGAGAACGTTTGGCGTTCAAAATCCAGAGACCTTTGGGCCCTACAAGAAGATGATCTACGGGCGCGATGTGGTTATAGAGGGTGTATTCGTTGGAGATTCCTTTGAGGGCTTTGTTGATGAATTCATCAGGACGAGGACGGCCTGTGAATTTTTTGGCGAGATTGGTGCCGATGAGGACAATGATAAAGGAGACGATGGTGGTGAGGAGAGAGAGATACATCCGTTTGCCGCCATAGCCAATAAAAAGGGAGGCGATGAGGAGGATGAATCCGACAAAGGTGAACCATGTGGATATTTTGGACTTTCTGTTGATGGTTTTAAAATCTGTGACTTTACGCATCTGCGGCTCCTTCTGATTTTTCTTGTTGTAGTACTTCTTTGATGACCTCGAGTTGTTGGGTGATGTTTTCACGGAGGGCATTGAGCAGGTCTGCATCGACCGCTTCTTTGGCGCGGAGGATGGAATTGTAGAGGGCGTAGTCATCTGAGCTGCCGTGGGCAACAAAGGTGAGTCCGTCTACACCGAGGAGAGGGGCAGCGCCGATCTCACCCGGGTTGAGCTTCTTTTTGAGATTGTCTAGGACTGGTTTGAGCAAGAGCCCGCCAAGGATGGAGATGGGATTGCTTTTGACGCCATCTTTGATCATGCCAGTGAGGAGTTTGGCGATTGCTTCACTGGTTTTGATGAATATGTTGCCGGTGAAGCCATCGGTGATGACGACATCAACTTTGTTTTTGAGATAGATTTCTTTGGGTTCGGCATTGCCGATGAAATTGAGACCGATTTGTTTGAAGAGGGGGAAGGATTCTTTGATGAGGGCGTTGCCTTTGACATCTTCTTCTCCATTGGCGAGGAAGCCAACTTTGGGGTTGGATTTGCCAAGGGCTTTTTCTGTATAAAGGGAAGCCATGATGGCAAATTGGGCGAGCATGACGGGGGTGACTTCGGTGTTGGCGCCGATATCCATGACGGTGACGGTGCCGTCTTTGGTGGGAACGATGGCACTGAGGCCGGGACGTTTGACACCTTTGATGCGACGGAATTGAGCGAGGGCATTGGCCATAACCCCGCCGGTGTTCCCAGCGCTGACGAAGGCATCTGCTTTGCCTTCTTTGACGAGGGTCATGCCGACGGACATGGAGGTTTGCAAGCGACGAAGTTTGCCAGCGGTGATTTTGTCTGTCATTTTGAAAGTGTCGGGTGCATGGACGAATGTTACGTTGGCATGGTTGGGATTGTGTTTTTGAAGGAGAGGTTGGACAACCTCTTCGTTTCCGACAAGAATTACTTCGATATTAAAGTCTTGTGCGGCTTTGACTGCGGCTACTACTTCGGGAAGAGGATGGTTGTCACTGCCCATGGCATCTAAAACAATACGCATGTTATAATCTCCTAAGGTGTAATTTGTTAGGTCAATTTCTTGACAGATTGAGGGGCTACGTTATAATACTTTTTGCCCTCGGGTAAATGTATTTTACCAAATAAATAAGTGTCTAAGTAGTCGTAAATGAACGTGTTCGTTTACTATAACTGGAAACTTGTTTGAAAGATGCGCTGGTGCTGGAACTGGTAGACAGGCGTGGTTGAGGGCCACGTGCAGCAATGCGTGCGGGTTCGATTCCCGCCCAGCGCACCTAGAGAAAATCCGAACAAAATTCGGATTTTTTTATTTAATGGTAGATGGTTTGTCTAACCGCAGATGGTGATGGTTCAATCGAGATCAAGACCCCCACAATAAAAGAAAAAGACTGCGTAAATAAAAAAACGGCTGTATCGTACTTATGGGACACGGCCGCTTCTTGATTGCTATTTGTTAAGCAAAACGTCTAAGCGGGGATCTTGGTGCACAAAGGTACATTCTTCTTTTTCTAACCCTGCGAGCAAGGTTTGACGGATTTCTTCAATATAGTCCGCACTGGGCTGTTTTAAGGCCATATGTGAATAAAGCGGGGAGTTGGTGAAAGCGAAGATGCTCTCGATGTTGCCAAGTAATTGTTGCATGATTTCAAAAAAGCTGTCGGCATCTTTTTCTACTATGGCCAATTCAAGTTTGGGAGAGACTTCGTGGTATGTTCCCATCTCAAAAAATTGGGCTAATTGGCTTAGTTTTTCTGCAATTTGATGCGCTTTGTCCAACTCTTGCTCTTTTATGCTTAAAGAATAAATGCCATGAAAGGTTAATTGGATGTTTTGGTAACCTGAATAGAGCAGTTCTTGGTACATTCTTAACGCTTCTTCTTTGCGACCTGTCTCACGATAAATGGCGGCTTGTTTTCGTTTGCGCTCGGGATTTTCTGCGGAGAAGTAGTTGAGATATTCTTCTGCTTTGTCAAATTGCTGGCAGTTCATATAATGGTTATAGAGTGCATTTGCGGCAGCGGTTTTGAGGCTTTGATTTTCACTCTCTAGCACACGTTGATAGCAGTTGATAAAATAAGTCGTATAGTCGTTCTCTTCTTCTTCTTGCATTTGAAGGTGGCTGTGCAATAGACTTGCGATGTTTAGGATGAGAAAATCACTGTTGGGATAGGTTTGAAGCTGGTCTTTTGCCCATGTGAAGACTGTTTCAAACGGTTCCGTTTTCAGTTTTTCATGCATGGTGAGAATGATTCGATTTGCTTTTTCATCTGAGAGTGAATCTGTGTGTGAGAGGAGCGTTTCGAGTGTGATCTCCAGGAGGCGGGCAATGGGGGAGAGCAATGTGATATCTGGCATGGAGTTTCCTTTTTCCCATTTGTTTACTGCGGGAGCGGTGACACCTAAGCGGTTTGCGACTTCCTCTTGGGTTAAGTTCTTTTTCAAACGATTTTTGCGAATGATTGTGCCAATTTCCATGATAAAATCCTCCGTTTCTTGCCCATAGGATATCACGAGATCGAAGGCGTATCCATTGAATATGAATTATCTTTTGGTAATATTTTATAACTGTTGCTCATGTTCTTGCGTTTCTGAGACTGCTGTTGCACTTCAGTTAATGTTTGAATTTTTATTTAAGTGACATAGTTTTTTCTTTTTTGGGAAGAGGTTTTATACTCTATTTACATTTTTAACAGAATGGTCGGAAGTTGAGGAAGTCATTGAGATTTGGAGGAGGGTCTTGTAAAATTAAGGTAAGGGAAAGAAACTGGAATTCAAAAGAAGATGAGGAAACTATGTTAGAAGTGGTGTTTAGTGACAGTGCCAAGGGATCAATGCGAATGGCAAAACGCTATGATGCAGAGCAGATGAAAACGGGACCAACGGCTTATTTTGGTGAAAAGCCATCGGCGGAGATGTTGGAGAAGATGTTTGCTGGAAAAGCGGTGGGTGGACGATCCGATGAGGTGGTGGAGATTGGGTTTAATTTGGATGTGGGAGACATTGCGGGGGCGGTGGATGGTGAGGGGCGCAAGGCAGAATTTGTGCGGTTGTTGGCGAGGGTTGAAGTTGAGGCAGATGAGGTGGATTCATTTTTTGAGATGCAGGGAGAGGATGTGCGCCGGTTGGTGGAATATGCGGAACAGGGGGAAGGGATTCGCATTTGGCGGAGCAGGACGGCTTTTGCTGCTTGTGGATTTGCGTTTGTGTGTGATGTTTTGCGAGAGGTGGCGGGTGAGCTTTGGGTGGTGGATATGCCAGCGGTTTGGGAAAACGATGAAGGCGAGATTGAAAGGACTTCTGGTTGGGGAGAAATGCGCCCAGGGCAGTTTTATCGATTTTTGCCTTTGATGCAAAAAGTGAGCGGGGTGGAAAAAATTGCGGAAAGTGATTTGTGGAGAAAATTGCAAGCGGAGAATGCGGCGTTGCGGGCGGTGGTGAATGGAAGATTGGTTTCGGTGGAGGCTGATTTTTATGATCAATTCATTGAGCGAGAGATGCCTGCGGGCGAATTTTTGATGGGACGTTTGATTGGGACGGTGTTGGGGAAATATGAATTGGGAATTAGTGATGGTTGGATTGCGTTGCGATTGGAGCAGATGATTGATGAAGGCTGGCTACGAGTGGTGAGGGTGCAGGATGACGCTGGTCCTTATGGGAAAACGCTGACTAAGGTGAAATGATGAGAGACTTAATGGAGGTTGGATGGACAGAGTGAGTCGATTGAGGGCTAAAGTTGATGAGATGTTGCATGAGAAATGCAATCCTGATTATTATTTGTATGGGTATGGACATTTGTTTGGGGTGGCTGATGCGTGTGTAGTATTGGCGTTGAAGCGAGGGTTGGATGTGGAGTTGGCGGCAATGGCGGGGATGCTGCATGATTTGCATACGTATGTGACGGGAGATCATGTGGACCATGCGAAATATGGGGCGGTGCTGGCACGGGAAATCTTGGTAGAACTGGGGATTGTGAATGAAGAAGAAAGTGATTTGATCTGTGAAGCGATTGCGCATCATAGTGATAAGTTATTGGTGCATGGGGAATTTGCGGAATTGTTGAAGGATGCGGATGTGTGGCAGCATACGGTGAGTAATTTGGGAGATACGATTGCGACGAAAGAGGACGCTCGTTGGGCAGCTTTGCGAAAAGAATTTGGGATTTAAAGGAGTTTTTATGAGTCATTATGAAGCCCGAAAAAAGGCAGAAGAGTATATTCGGATGGCGGAAGGCTATGATGGGGCAGAGATGATTGAGAAGTTGCGAAAGTTTTTGCCAAAAGGGGTGAAGGTTTTGGAGCTGGGGATGGGCCCGGGGACAGATTTGTTGGACTTGGGGACCCGTTTTGAAGTGGTGGGATCTGATGCGAGCCAGTCATTTTTGGATATTTTTACTGAGAAACATCCGGAGCAAGGAATACGATTAATGCAGTTGGATGCGGTGACAATTGAAACGGATGAGCGGTTTGATGGCATTTATTCGAATAAGGTATTGCAATATTTTGATGAGGTTGATTTGAAAGCCTCTTTTGTTCGGCAGGCAGAGGTGTTGAATGCTGGGGGTGTGGCGCTTCATACTTTTTGGCGAGGAACCCAAGTGGAAGAATTTGACGGGGTGAAGTTCTATTATTATATGGAAGAGGTTGTGAAGAAGATGGTGGAAGATTTATTTGATGTGATGGAAATGGGACGATATGCAGAGTTTGAGGATGGGGACTCTTTCTATTTGATTTTGAGGAAAAAATAAAAGGATTGTAGGCGTGGAGAATGGCATGGAGATGAACATTATGAAGGAAGAAATTTTTTTGACAGGAGGCACGGGATTTTTGGGGAAGGCGTTGGTGCCGATGTTGCTAGAAGCGGGGTATGCGGTGCGGATGTTGGTGCGGAAGACGAGTGTGACGGATTGGTGCGAGGAATTGACAGATGTGCGCTTGGTGGTGGGAGATGTGACTGATAAGGCTTCTTTGGTGCGGGGGATGACGGGATGTGATGCGGTGATCCATGCGGCGGGGCTGTTTAAGTTTTGGGGGAAGCGGGAAGATTTTGAACGTGTGAATGTTTTTGGTACGCAAAATGTGGCTGAGGCTGCTTTGCAAGTTGGGGTGAAAAAATTTGTGCATGTGTCTACGTTGGCGGTGATGGGGGCGCCGGAAGTGGATGTGATCACAGAGGAGACAATGCCAGCGCCGAGAGAGGCGTATCAGGAGACTAAATTGGTGGGGGAAGAAAGCGTGTTGGCGATGGTGGCAGAGGGATTGCCGGCAGTGGTGATTCGCCCGGGTGGATTCTATGGCCCCGGGAGCCGCTATGGGTTGAACCGTTTGATTTTTGAAGAAGGATTGCGGGGGTGGTTGGTGAAGATTGATGGGGGGAAGAATTTTATTTTTGCACAGGTGTTTCACTCGGATGTGGCACAGGGGTGTTTGTTGGCTTTGCAGAAAGGGCGAATTGGGGAGATTTATAATATTTGTGATACGTCGATACCACATAACGAATTTTATCGTTTGGTGAGCGAAGCGGCGGGGATCCCTGCTTGGCGGATAAATGCACCGAGATGGTTGTATATGATTGTGGCAACTTTGATGGAAGGGGTGGCGGTGATTACGAAGAAGGAGCCATTCTATTCCTTTAACTTGCGCTATTATTTATTTTATAATTGGAAGGCAAGCAATGAAAAAGCTCGAAAAGAGCTGGGGTTTGTGCCGAAGGATGTTAAAGAGGGAGTGGCAGAAACGGTGGCTTGGTATAAAAGTTTTTTACCATTTTGGCGAACAAGAAAGGGAGATTCTAAATGAGTGCTGGGTTTGTTTTTCGACGATTAAAGAGGGATGAATTGCAAAAGGCAATTGATTTGGTGTGGAGGACGTTTAAAGCATTTCGGGTGGCGGATATGACTGAGGATGCATTGAATTTTTTTCAAGATGCAATTGTTTTGGAAAAACATCAAGAGAGGATTGATAAAGGGGAGATGGTGTTTACGGGATGTTTTGATGAGGAGAAGCTGGTGGGGGTGATTGTGATGGGGAATCTTTCTAATGTGGATCTGTTTTTTGTAGATGGGGCGTATCATGGACAAGGGATTGGCCGTAGATTGTTTGACATGGCAAAAAAGGATGCTGAGCAGGCGGAGGTGAAAGAAATCGAGGTGAAATCGTCTCCATTTGAGAAGAAGATTTATCAGGCATTGGGATTTGAACCTAATGGTGAGATGGATGAGGAACATGGGATTCAATCTTATCCGATGGTACTAAAATTAGCAGATTAGGTGAGGAAAATGGCACAATATGAATTTCGACAATTGGTTGAAGCGGAACTGAAAGAAGCGTTGGCGTTGGTGTGGGAAACATTTTTGAAATTTGAAGCCCCGGATTATACAGCTGAGGGTGTGGAAACGTTTCGGAAGTTTATTGATGTGGATGAATTCCGCCTACAATTTTTGGCGGAAGGGTTTTATGCGTGGGGATGCTTCGCGGGGGAGGCGATGGTGGGGATGATTGCCTTGCGAGATATTCAACATGTGACGTTGTTTTTTGTGAAAGAGGAATTTCACCAGTTGGGGATTGGCAAGCAGTTGTTTGCTTTGGCGAAGATGACTGCGGTGGTGGAGGGGGCAAAAGAGATGACGGTGAACTCTTCTCCGTTTGCGGTGGAGGTATATGAGCGGTTGGGGTTTGTGCCGACTGATACAATGCAGATAGTGGATGGAATTCAGTTTTTGCCGATGAAATTAAGCTTATAGAAACCCGTAAAAAACGAGCTTAATCGTTTCGGTGATGGTGAAGTTGTTTTTGTAAGTGAGGCTCATGTGTTTGCGATGGAAGATTTTTTTGTTGAGCTTGTAGAAACTTTCGGGCATTTGGGTGAGTTGGTTTTGAGAGATTTCTAGGGAATAGAGCGTGGTGAGTTGACCGAAGGCTTCGGGGAGCTCGGTGAGCTGATTTTGGGTGAGATCGAGGGTGTGAAGTTGGGGAAGCTCGCAGAAGGTTTCTGGCAGGGTGGTGAGTTGATTATGCGCGCAGTTGAGGTGGGTGAGGGCGGTGAGTTGATTGATCCATTCTGGCAAGGTAGTGAGTTGGTTGTGCGAGAGGTCTAGGTGGGTGAGGTGCGTGAAGGATTGGAGCTGTTCGGGAAGGGTTGTGAGGGATTGATTGCTGAGGTCTAGGCGGGGGGATTGTGTTTCAAGATTGGTTTGGAGAAGAGAGTCAATTTTTGCGTTCATTTTTTCCTTTTGATTCCATTTGAAGATTGTGCGTTTATTATAGTCGGAAATGTTTGATTGGGAATGTTGGGGGAGGCTTTGGGGGATAAAAAAAAGAGTGATGTTGGACACCACTCTTTAGTTTGTTTATTTTTGAACTTATTCTTCGTCTTTGAGTTCGATTTCAGGAAGCTCTTCGGCGACTTGTTTGCTGGCTTTTGTGAAGCGCGCTTTTTGTTCATTGAGGACGACTTGCCCTTTTTGAACAATTTCTTCGCTTTTTTCTTTGGCGAGTTTGGCATATTCGTCGGCCAATTTTTTGTATTCTTCTGCTTTGGCTTGTGCTTGGGCGTAGGTTTCTTCGAGAGTGGTGTTGATGGTGTCGTTAATTTCTACACTTTTTTCTTTGATAAATTCACGGGTTTCTTCCCCGGATTGTGGTGCATAGAGCAATGCGATTGCTGCGCCAACAGCGCCACCAAAGAGGAGGCCACTGAAAAAACTACTAAAATTATTGTTATTATCTGACATTGTTATTCCTTTCTTTTCCCTTTTCTGTTGAAAATACTGGTTATCTGAGTAAGTGCGGCTACATATGAATTGAGTTTGATGATCGGTTCAGTGAGGTTCTCACTAATGAAGATCGAGGTGCCACGGATGGTGTTGACTGCTTCGTTGGTGGACTCAATCATGGGCTGCACTTCATTTTGTAACATATTGACTAGCTTGGCTAATTGAATGATGAGAATGACCAACACCCAACCGATGAGCATAAATTCTAGGGCGACAAGAATGATGAATATGTCGCGGATGGTGGATGCTGTTTCTTCATGATTGACTAAGAAGATGGCGCCTGCGATGATGGCTGCAAGGAGCACGACTCCGATGATGATGCCAATGATTAATGGTGCGGAGCTAGTTTTTTCTTGATTTGAGGGGGCAGCAGGTGGCGTTTGGGCACTTTGTGGGTTGGATGTTTGTTCTGGAAGTGCCGGAATTTCGCCTTGCTTTGATTCAGTTAAAAGTTTTTCTTTATCGCTCATATTAATCTAATTATAGTAGATTTTAAGCTTTTTGGGTTAACGATTGATAAGACCGAACCAATAGCTGACTGTGTCTTGGGCAGGTTTGCCATTTACGGAGGCTGATTTGGCTTGAATGCGGACGGCGTTGAAGAAGTTGGTGGTGAAAATGCCGTCTATTTGGGGATATTGCGTGGTGGCTTGGAGCATGGCGACATAGAGCTGATTTTGGACTTCAAAATTGCTGGCAGAGGAGATGAGGAAGGGTTCGATGGGCGAGATTTGGAAGCCGTCGAGACAGCTGTCATCTGCGGCAAGGACACATTCGTTCCAGGCACCGTTGGCACTAGGATAGCCGATGGCGAGATAGAGCTTGAGATTTTCGTAGTCATCGACATGGTCAATGGCTTGACCGAGGTCGTAGATGGCGTGTTCGGTGAAGATGTCTAGGCCGACATCTGCTGTTTTGGAGGTGGCTTGGGCCCAGAGGAGATAGATGCCGTTGATGTTCTTTTTGATTTCACCGGGGAGGGTGGCCAATGCGGTGGGGTTGGTGGCCCAGAGGAGTTGACCATCAAAATTGACGCGGGTGTGGTTGAAGACTTTGACCCAAGATTGGATAAGGTTTGCAGGGTGGTTGATTTCCGCTCCGTTGGGATAGGGTTGGTTGGGTGTGGCAGGGAGGAGGTTGTCCTCTCCCAGAATGAGCATGTCTACATTATTTTGTTGGGCAATAGTGGCAAAATGATTGCTGAAGCGTTGATATTGCTCAAACCAGACGACCCACCAGGCATCATCGATGGGGGCGTCAAACCACCAATAGGCGTAGTCTTTTTCGTAGCGCAGTTGGGGATGAAGGAGGACGGTGTAGCCTGCGTTTTTGGCAATTTTTATGAGGGAGACAAGGGTCTCGGTGGGCATATCTTCTCCGGCGATGGGGGTGATGGTGGGAGGATCGTTGTGAGTGATGGTCCAGGTGGGACTGAAGACGAGGGTATCGCCGTTCATTTTGGAGACTTCACCGATATTGGAGATGAGATATTGATCGAGGGCAGGGGTGTAGGCGTTGCTGATGTCGATGCCTTTGAGAATGTTGGATTGGTTGGGTTGGTAGGCAAGGGTGGTGAGGTCGATGGGGGATTCGATCTCAAAATCAGTTTGTAGCCAGAGCCAGTCGATTTCGTCTTTGACGGTGATGTCTTTGCGTTTGGCAAAAGCAATTGATTTGAGGGGAGAATCCATATCGGTGGCAAGACCGGAATATTCACCACAGAGGCTGTTGCGACAGAAGCGATATTCTACTTCTTCAATCTCGGCTACGCTGGAGATGCGGTAGCCCCAGAGGTTGGGATTGATTTTCCAAATGGGTATGGCGGCTGTCCATGTGTCGGCGCCTTTTTCACGGAGTTGAATGGAGACGATTTCGTTGGTGGGAGTGTGGGAGGGAGTGGGAACGTCGAACCAGATTTCTTTAAATTGTTTGTTGGTCCAAGCGGCGATGTCATCGTAGACCGCTTCTACAGATGCACCCGTGTCATTGACGTGCAAACTGCGATAGACGGGATTGCCTTTGGTGTCGTGTTCGATGTTGAAGGTTTCGTTGCCGGTGGTGTAGTGATAGATGAGGTTGAAACCCATGGGAACCTCTACACTGAAGGAATAGGTGTTATCTGGGTTGGCGACGAGTTCGGGGGTGTTTTCAGGGAGGTTGGCACAGGGGATATCTGTGAAACAGTAGGTTTTGCCTAAGGCGGGGATGGAGCCACTAATGGAGATGGGGATGTTGGGAAGGGTGTTTTTGGGGAGAGTGACGTGGAAATTGACCAGCACGGTTTGAGATTTTTTGAGGCTAATTTGGACGGGAGTGGCCATATCTTGGGCGATGATGGCTTCTTGGGTGTAGGGATGATAGGCAAAGTCAGGGGGGAAGACGGTTATGGTGTGTTTGCCGGTGGGGAGGGCATGCAGGGTGAAAGAGCCATCTGCTGAAGTGATGGTGTTTTGTCCGCCGGCGGAGACAATGACCCCTTCGAGGGGAGTGACGCTATCTTGGGCGGTGAGGGTGCCTTGGATGCGACCCGCAGCAATCTCAACAGGCTTGCGGGTCCAGTTATAGACACGATCGCTGATGATGGAGGCTTGGGTGGGGAAATAGAAACGGCTGTTGATATCGAAGCCGTTGATGTCGGTTTCGTAGGTGATTTTGTTGCGGTTGTCGAGGAGGATGTAGCGATATTGGATGACGGATTGAGTGGTGAGAGGAAGGACAACATTGTAATGAAGATCGTCTGCTTTTTGAAGGAGGACGGAATTATCGAAGGTGTATTCTCCGGTGAGGGTGTCTGCGATTTGCAGGGCTAGATAGCGATCCTCTGGGATGGGTTCGTTGAGGGTGACGAGGAAGGAGATGCTGGCTTGTTCAGGAGAGATGGCGGTGGGGAGGGCAGCGGCTTCGATGGGCAGGTTGGGACCACAGCTACTAAGGAGTAGGCTGAAGGTGAGGAGGAATAGGAGGGGGAGGAGTATTTTCTTCATTGTTGGTTAATATGCAATGATTATGCCAAGAAAGCGTATTTTTGAAAATACTATTGCTTGACTTGTTTGGAATGGCCGAAAAATTTTGGAATCAGCGGGCGTTTGCTCTTATTCTTGACGAGACATTATGCTTCCTATCGATGATACCTAATGGACTGAATTCCAGTTAATGAAAATGAAAAATAATTGGGGATTATAAAGATTGAGAAAATTATGAAAAAAAGACAAGATACTATATGCTTATGGTATAAATAATGACAATATTCAGGCATATATTGAGGAAATGGATGGTGGAATATGATCTTCAAGAAGATTTTCAATGACCGTACGCCCGGATGGATTGGGAAATCTATCCTAATTATTATTTCCTCACTTTGGTGTTACTGGAGTATTGGTGAAATGTATCATGAGGGGTGGTGGGGGCCATTTTATATTCGACTGATCTATTTAATCCCCGGTGCAGCGTTTCTTTTGGTTACAGTTCTCGCCATAAAATGGCCGAGAGTAGGTGGTTGGCTAATTATCGTTTTCGGTGGACTGTTTACGATTTCGTTCTTGGATATCAGTTTTGTAGATGGTAAATTGATTGTAGGACGTGATATATCCGGATTTATGGTGAGCGCCCCATTGGTGTTCCTCGGGGTCTTGCTGTTGTTCGAAGACCGTAGCCGAAAAAAGCGGATTGCTCAAGGATGGACGCCACACCAAAATTGGTGGCGGCGTAATTTATGGACTTTAATGGCGGTGATTCCCCCGCTTTTAATTGTGATTGGTTGGTCGATCTATTCTTTACCGATTGTTCTATCGCGCGTGGATGATGGGGATCGGGGGGCTAGATTGGTGGAAGGTAATGGCACCACCCTGATTTGGGCACCTGAAGGGCCAGGATGGAATTGGCGGCAGGACTTTGGCGGTTATCCATCATGGAAAAGGATTGCATTATATGGTTTGGCGCCGGTGGGAATGGGGGATAAACCCGGATATGAACCTGAATCGGACGCGTTTGCCTCTTCGGAGGACATGGCGAAATATAATCTTTGCCTTTATCTCAGTGAAGATGGTTTGACCTTGGAAACTGAACCCCAGAATATCTGGCGAATGCCAACAATTGATGACTTTGCTAGTTCATTTGCTCGACATGGGGAGAATGCGGGTTGTGTTTGGCAGGGGGAAGGGTATGACAAGATGACGTGTGAGATTTTGCCGGATAAGGAGACGCCTCTTTGGGCGACTGATTTGGAGCCAATTTATTATTGGACGGCAAATGAATATAATCAGCAGGAAGCTTATTTTGTATCTTACAATGGTTGGGTGAATACGGCTTATAAAGCAGGTGGGAATCCTCGCCATAGTCATCGCTGTGTCCGCAATCCGTAAGGTCTAAGAAGATTTGATAGAGGAGAGAGCGTGTAACCTCCGCGATTTCAGAAGGTGAGAGAAAGTCTGATGGTTTGTTGTGAAATTAAGGGGATTCTCCTTTTTAATGATTTAGATAAATTTGAATCAGAAACAGAAAATTTAATAGAAGCTGTTTATTTTTCAATGAATATAATGATATGATGATGTATTTGCACTATTCTTTCCAGCCAATTTATATTCTGGTTTAGGGAAATTTGGAAATAAATTTGATTACAATGTGGGAAAACTATTCTATATCTATATGGATTCGAAAAAAAAACGGTTGTTATAAATAAAAAATAAGAAAGGTATGATTTTTCCTATTCTAAAGTTTTGATTGGTTCCATTGAGTTTGTGGATCCAAATTCTGGTGAAGTTTTGAAAACGATTGAAGAAACTTTGATTTTTGAGTGATATCTGAAGGAGAGAAAAATGTCGAAGAAGATTTTAATTTTTGTGGTGGTTGCTTTGCTGATGGGAAGTGTGTTTGGGGGAATGTCTGTGATGGCACAGGAATCCGCAGAGGATGTGGTGGAGATTGTGATTCCCAAAAAATATTTAGTGATAAATGATTTTACAGCGAGTTCTTTTTGCGCAAATTATACGGAAGAGGATGGCTTTGTGGCTTGTGAAGAGATGGAAGATTTTGATGTTTCTTTAACTCTTACTCAGGCATATCAAACTCAATTAATTGACGACTGTGTGAATTATATTCTTGCGATTCAAGAGGAGTTGGATTGGCTTGAAGAATTGACGATTAATGATGATTTGACTGGATTTAATTTATATTTTGATGTGGATGAATTAACTGAAGAAGAGTATCACTTATTTTATAGTTATTTCAATTCGGCTTTTTATTATTTAAATGTATTTCAAGGGTTGGGAAATGACAATGTGGAATTCTCTATAAATCTTTATGATATGGAAAGTCAGCAATATTTGATAGCTCATACGGCTACCTTAGAAGATATAATTCCAGAAATTGTTTACGTAGAGATTTTGTTCACAGATGAAGATTTTGCAAGAATTGGGAAAAACTCTGAAGACTTAAAAGAAGAATTGTCTCTGGAATCTGGTTTCTTTTCAAGTGAGTATGATGCGCAAGGGAATTGGAAGATAGTGATTACTGATGAATTACAGCAAAAATTGATGTATCGAACAAATACTTTATTTTTTGCCTATGTGTTTCATACAGAGTCCGAAGATCAAACTCTAGGCGTTTTTGGTAGTGATGAGTCTGGTTATTTCTTTTCGATAGAGGATGAAGATATTCCGATGAAACCGAACTCGCTAGAGTTTGGATATGTTGATGAAAAAATGTATGATTATGTTTTTTATGTGGATAAAGCGTTATTTAATTCAGATGAAGAACAAGCGATGATTAAATTTGTTGAGTCTCTCATGCCAGATTATTGGTTATATGCAAAGCAGCCAAAAGAAGAACGATATGTTTCTATTTATTTTTCGGATTTTGAAAAACAAGAAACATTTAAGATTTTTTATATACCTGAAGATGCTTTTGGCTATGTGGGTGAATTGGCTGAGATCAAAATGATTTCTGATAATTTTGAGAGTTTTGAAGAATTTGCAAAAGAATCGATTGAAAATGGATTTATTTATGCGTATATAAATGAAGCAGGTGAGTATATTGGTGTCGGGACACAAGAGAAGGTTGATAAGTTGGTTGAAAAGTTACATAAAAACCTGAATCAATTATTAAAACTCACAGATGAAAATGTTAAGGTTGTTGAAAATGAAGATTTTACTAAATTTCGCGTTTCAATTCCAGCGGATTTGTTGACTGACGAAATGGAAGCAATGTTGACAGAGAATATAAATAATGTGGTGTATGTGATCCATACGATGGTTTCTATCACAGATAAAGATACTTTTACAATTGAGTTTGTGGATGCAAATTCTGATGAAGTTTTGAAAACGATTGAAGAAACTTTGATTTTTGAGTGATATCTGAAGGAGAGAAAAATGTCGAAAAAGATTTTAATTTTAGTGTTGGTTGCTTTGCTGATGGGGAGTGTGTTTGGGGGAATGCCTGTGATGGCACAGGACTCCGCAGAGGATGTGGTGGAGATTGTGATTCCAAAAACCTATTTTCTGTTGTTAAATGTAAGTTCTGAGGCAATGGCTTCTGTTTTCTCGGAAGAAGAGGGGCATATTTCAATTGAGGAACTGGAAGACGGAAGTGTTGTGTGGACGGTCACAAAGGAACTTCAAGATGGCCTGGTTGAGTTAATGACATCTGTTATTGAAAGTATTCCAGAATTGGTTGAGTTTGATTGGCTTTCTGCGGTTGAGTTGAGCGAGAATACTGTTTTCGATGTTTATATCGACCCGAAAATTGAAGCTATTAATTTGATTGATGAGAATGAGTTTAAGGATCTGCTCTATTTTATTATGAGTTATGGGTATTCTTTATGGATCTATGAGGGGATTGGCAATGAAGATGTGAGTTTTCAGGTCAATTTTTTGAATAGTGAGACGACTGAATTATTAGATCGTTTTGAGTATCAATTGAGCGATTTACTGCCAAATGATGAAATTGGGGATACTTCTGCTAGCAAAGAATATGCTGAGATAACTTATGCTGGGAAAGATTTGGAAAGAATGGGGTTGAGCAAGGAGGCGTTGATTGCGCAATTTGATTCTATGGAGGGGCATCTTTCTTATGAGATTAATGCGCAAGGGGATGTGGTGCAACGTGTTTCGGTGGATGCACAAACTGAATTGATTTCATCTACTTTGAGAGATTTACTAGCTTCACTTGAATCGGATGAGCGATTAAGTGCTTTTGTTGATTTTAATTTGAGTAATGATTTGTATGAATATTTTCTTGTTGTTGATCCTGTAGCGTTTGATGCTGCACAAGAAGAGATTTTCATTGAGATGTTTCTTGACACTGCTGAAGATTGTTGGATGTATCTTAATGAAACTTATGAGGAGCATGTTTTTGCCCTTTATGTGGTTGATGCTGAGAGTGGTGATTTAATTAAGGGGATGTTGCTGCCTCAAAATGAGATGGCTGAAGTGGGTGAAGTTGTGGAAATTTTTATGCCCAATGATATCTTGGTGACTTTAGGATACACATTAATGGATATGTCTTCTTTGATGCTTAAAGAGGGCTATGTTTCGGTAACCGTGAACAATGATGGTGATATTACTACTGTGGTTGAAAAGGAATATTATGATCAAGAAATTGAGGAAGTGCATGATAGGATGGCACAAATTGCCTCAAATTCTGCTGTGAATGGTTTGGAGTCTATTGTGATGATTGAGGAGAATGAAGATTTTTCTGAAATCAATGTGTATGTGGATGCCGCTACTTTTGATGAGGGTGCGGAAGAGTTGGTGACTGCTCAAATTGGTGGCACTGTTGGAACGTATTGGGTTTTGACCGGTCAGTTTGACCCTAACGGATTTGTGTTGCATTTTCTTGATAATGATACGGGGGAAGTGATTAAATCGGTTAATTATTAGGCGTTCAAAAAAGAGCCCGAGAAATCGGGCTCTTTTTTTTATTCTTGATTAAAGGGGAGGGCGTCTTTTTGGGTATATTGACGCTTGAGGAATTGGCTGATGCCCTCTAGCCCGGGGAAAAGGACGCGTTCGGAGACGTTGGCTTGATCGAGCTTGTCGCGGATTTCCCATTTGAGATTAGCGGGAATGATGATCTTCTTCCATAGGTCGGGGTGGTCGGTGAGCCAATCGTTGAATTCCATTTTTACATCGGAGTTAATTGAGAAGAGGGCGTATTGGTTCATGATGCGTTTGTCCATGGAAGGGGGTTCAAAGAAGAAGGGGAAGGATTGCATGGTGTTGAATTTGCGAATGGAGGGGATTTTGTCTTCGATCATATCCACGGTGAACATATCTGCTCCTTCGGCATTAAGTGCATTAAGTAGCTCATCTGGGAGAAGTTGGTGAACTTTGCCAAAATGGACGCACCAGATGGCACCGTCTTTGTCGTATTGTTCGAGATTGGCGGTGGCAAAGTGCATGGCGATGAGGGGAGAGTAGGTCCAGTCTAGGAGGCGGGTGGGGAGGCCATGATGTTGGGCGACGGAGAGCCAATGCCAGTCGGTGTCTGCTTCAACCATGCCTTGATGGGCGTATTTTTTGAAATTGCGGAGAAGGTGATGTTCGAAGGCGGGGTAGTCTCCGCCTAGGCGTTGGAGCGCGGTGAGAAGATGGTAGTCTGTGTCGGATAGCCCACGAAAGACAAATTGGGAACGATGGCGTCCGATGCGTTCGTTATAGGAATCGGCAAAGACGGCTTCTTGTAATTCGTTCCAAGTGTTGATTCTGATTTCGTTCATGGGCTTCTCCATTTTTTTTCTTTAGATTAAGTAGTCGGGTTTATTTTATCAATTCTAGGGTGACGGTGACGGGATCGTGGTCGGATTTGCGTTGAGCAGAAGTGTCGTCCTCGGGGGCGAGGGGAAAATCGGCATTGGTGTGGAGGATGTCGACCGAAACGGCTTGGTCCCACAGGGAGGGACTGACGAGGATGTGATCAAGCACTTGGGATTGTCCGAGATAGATGTAGGTGTAGCGTTCTTGCGGGGGAAGATCTTGGAGGACGTGGATGAGACCTGCTTCGCGGAGGGTGTTGATGGGTTCAGCATCATAGTAGGAGTTGAGGTCGCCCATGACGATAAATTGCATTTCGGGATCGAGTTGGGTGAATTCTTGGATGACGGAGACGTTCCAAGCTGCTTGGGCATCTCGGCGAGGTTCGGTGGCTTCTTCGCCTCCACTCATAGAGAGGAAGTGATTGTTGAGTAAGGTGATCTTTTGTCCGTCGGCGAGCTGAATGGTGAGGGCAAGGGTGGGACGGCTCATGAGACCATCCGGAGGTGTGTGTTGGGCAAGGTTGAGGATGGTGAGGTTGTCTTCGCGGACGAGATAGCCGACGTCGATGAGACGACTGTCAAACCCTTCTAGCAAGAGCGGTTGATAGTTGTAGGGGGAGAGGGTGTCAGTTTCGGCGATATCTTCAAGGATTTCAATGTTTTCGACTTCTTGGACAGCGATGATATCGGGCAGACCAGCAGCGAGAATGGTGTTGGCGACTTTTTGTATGGAAGTTTTATATTCGCCAAAGGAGGGGGTGGGGGGACTGCTGACGGTGGGTTCGGTGAAGTCAAAGAGATTTTCGACGTTCCAAGTCATGATGCGAATTTGACCGTCTGTGGCGGGAGTGAGGGTGGGGAGCGGAAGATCGGCGTAGTCAATTTGCATGGGGAGAATGGGTTCGATCATGAAGATGTTATAAACGTAAGCCAAGGGGCCAATAACTTGATTGATGACAGATCCTTGGGTGATGGGATATTCGATTTCATCTAGGCTGTTGAAGGTGAGGCTGACCCCGTCATCAATGCATAATAGATAACCAGAAGGTTCACCTTGGATGATGCGGGTGACATTGTTCTTTTCTAAGATGGCAAAAGTTTCTCCATATTTGTTGACCGATGAGACGGCGATGGCAGGTTGATCGATCATGACGAGCATGCCTTCGAGAGATTCGTAATAGTTGAGGGCGGCTTCGGTGTTTTGAGGTGGATCTAGGGAAACGGGCAGGGGCAGATCTTGATCTGTGTCGAGCAAGTTGACTGCGGAGAAATCTGCAATTTTTATTTTAGTTTCTTGGTAGCCTTCGCTGACCGTACCGGTGACACTGACGATGTCGCCAATGTTGAGGTCGATGAAGTTGGGTTCATCTACCATGGCGATGAATAGCCCTTCGGAGGTGAGATCGTTTTGATCGGGAGTGAGGTTTTGAATATAGAAACCACCTAGGTCTGGGAAGACGCCGGTGACGATGCCGGAGGTGGTGACGGTGAGCGTGGTATAGGGAGAGCGATTGTCTTCGCCTTGGATGGCCCAAATGGGGGTTTCGGCTTGTTTGAATATGTAGACAGGGACATTGGTGCCACGTAACAGATCGGGGGCTTCGACTTCATAGCCACGGATATCGACAAAGTTTTCCTCTGCTGTGCCGGCGAGGGTGAAGCTGAGAGTGAGGGAGGTGCCATTGCCTTCCATGCTGGGGATGGTCCATTCGAGGTAGTCGCCATTGATGTGGGCTTGTTGCGGATCTGCGACTGTGAAGGTGTGGTTGATGGGGAGGCGGACAGTGATGTCATTGACCGTTTCGTGGGTGTGGTTATAGATGGTGAAGCTCATTTGTGCTGTGCCATCTGCATCAAGCATTTTGGGGGGATTGGCTTCGATGAGCAGGGTTTCGGGGAAGATTTGTTCAAAGTCAGCAAATAGGCGGGGGTAGAGATATAGGTTGGTACTGTTGACTTCTAGGATGCCGGTGAGTTTGTAGTAGCTGCCAGATTCTAAGAATTCGATATTCACACCGGTTTCTTTGTCGAGATAGGCGGTGAGGATGTTGCCAAATTCATCAAGAATGTCAATTTCGTAAGAATAGGAGAATTCTTCGGCACGAGCGATGCGTCCTTGGACTTGAATCAGTTGTCCGAGGTAATTGGAGCGATTTTGGGTGGTTTCGAAGATTTCGAGTTGTTTGGGTTGGGGGAGATTGTCTTTGTCTACGGGAGCGATGACTTCAATTTGGCCTTCATTGGCAGGAACCAATTCGAGTGCTTCATTATAAACGGTGACAACACCTTGAACGCGCACGGTCATACCAATGGAGAGGGGGAGACTGTCTGCAGCGCCAGAGAGATAGACTTGGATGCCACCTGTTTCATCTTCAATATAGAATTTGGCGCCGGAACCAGCGTAGAAACCGTCGGGATACATGGTGACTTTGCCTTCTACGGTGAGTTCGGAACCGATGAGGTCACGAGCGGTGCCGATGGGTACTTTGCCGCCTTTAATTTCGGTGACGATGCGCTCTGTGAATATGGGATAGGGATTGTCGGTGATGGAAACATAGGTGTTTTCAAGTGCTAATGAGGCATAGGTCCAGGGGGAGGTGTTGGGGATGATGAGGGTTTGAGATTCGCCGGGGGAGAGAGGGCTGGTGAGGGCGGCGTAGGTTTGTGTGCCGAGCGTGTCTTCCGTTTGAAGAAGTTCGGGGAGGGTGATGTGTAAGGTGACATCTTCGGGACTAATCTCCACTTCGCTGTGATTCAGGAAGGTGAATTGATAATCAAAATTTTGTCCGGGTTGCACTGAGGTGGGGGCGCTAACAATAACTTGCAAGGGTTGATTGGTGAGGGGGATGGGCAAACTGCCAACATTTTGAGGATTGGGGTTGGCTTGGACATTAAAATCCGCATGATTATTTTGCGTGTCGAGATAGTTGCCGCCTTCATCTGCAGGAAGGCGCTCAATGCTTTGCCCTTGTTCGGGGCTGGTGGCGGGGGTGTTTTCAGCGAGGATTTGTTCAGCTGAGCCCCAAGCGAGTTGGTCGACAATGGTTTCTTGCCCTTGGGCGAGGAGGAGGGAGCCTTTTCCTTGGACTAAGGCGGTGGTCATCCAGGCGTCGGGGGCGAGACCAAAGTCTTCCCCTTCACGGACGATGAGATAGTGTCCGTGGGGAGGGACGAGAGTGGATTGGTTCCAGCGAAGGACAAGTTCAGGTTCTTTGTCTAGGTTGAGTTGATACCAAAGACTGAGTCCTTTGAGATCAAGAATCTCTTCTGTGGGGTTATAGAGTTCGATGAAATCGTGATTGTTCATGCCGGTTGCACCCATCATGACTTCACTGATGACGAGATGGTCGGTGGGGAGGGTGGCGGGTTGATTGACGTCTGTTGTGAGGGAAGAGGTTGTTTCACCTGATTGAGATGGTTGACAGGCAGAGAGAAGGAGGAGGAAGAGGGCAAAGGTAAACAGAAGTGCTTTGGATTTAGTTTTCATATATATTCCTATGTTTTTTGTTTCAACTCAAAATTTTTATAATTCAATCATTAATAATGGAACGATCATTTCTATGTGAGTGAGACCGCCGTGTTTGCCGATGAGGGGATTGGCACCAAGACCCCGCCAGATGTACTTATCTGTGGTGGCGAGGGCTGTGATTTCACCGATACGATCTTCAAAGTCGGGGTAGGTTTTACTGTCTCCAAAGATGCCGGCTTGATAGAGGTCTTCGGAGGGATAGAGCACAAATTCGTTTCCCCAAGTTTTTTCGAAATAGTCATAGACTGCTTGGACTTTGCCGGGTTTGGGATAGAGAAAGACAAAGCGACCTTCGCCAGTGGGGCGAATATGGAGGAGTTTGAGTAAGTCAGGATGATAGTTAATATCATAGAAATCATCTTTGGGGGTGGTGATTTGCCCGTGATCGGCGCTGACAAGGAAGAGCGTGTTGTGATCTTTTTGATTTTCTTTGAGGAGAATCTCCCAAAGGTCGTGACCGATGGATTCCATTTCTGCCACGGATCGTTTTTCATCGGGGCCGAACATATGTCCGAGAGAATCGACGATGCTATGATAACACCAGATATATTGTTTTTTCTCGAGGGGGGCATCTAGGATTTCTTTTAAGGTGTAAAACATGTCGGAGGTGGATTTGATGGGATGACGGTGTGCCTCTTGCATGAAGGTTTCGGAAAGACCAGAGCGAATGATGGAACCATGTTGGATGGCATGGGTTTCGATGCCGTGTTGTTTGAGATGTTCGCCCATTTTTTTGACAGGAATGGCGGTAGCAGGATCGTAGCCGGCGTTTTGCAGGCTGCCGGAGAGACCGTGCATGGTGATGGGTTGATGCATAATCATATTGGCCACCACACCATATTCTTTGAGCCAGGCTTCATAGGCGACAACGCCATGTTCGGAAACGGTGGCACCCGTCCAATAGGTGGTGAGGGCGGCGGCGGTGGTGGAGGGGGAGATGGAGGTGATGGGTTTGACTACTCCACGAGAGAGGATTTTTTCCCAATAGGGTAATTTGCCTTGGGCGGTCCAATCAATGAGGCGTTGATAGGCAAGGGCGTCAATTAAAAACATCACCACACGATCATATTGTTTTTGATGGGTGGTGATGATCTCATCACGTAAGGGGGTGTTTCGAATGGGAGGTGCGCCAAGCCACTGGCAAATGGTGCTGGGGATATTGGCAATGGAACCACCTTGATAATCGGGTTGGGTAAAAACTTGAGGAAGCTGGAGTTTGTTTAACATAATATTTCCTTTTAGTTATTAATTTGATACCTTGCAGGTTTTGTTATAATATTTAATGTTGGAAAGTGGTTTTTCTCTTTGCAACGTAAGTCATTCTTTATTATAATATTTTTATAGAGATTGTCCAAAAATAACAACAGTTTAGAAGGTATGTATATTTATGAACTTAGTTGAGGGATTCAAGAAACGTTATGCTTCAGTCAACAAACGCACAATCAAGGAAAATCTCACAGGCTATCTTTTTATCGCACCAGCAACTCTATTAGTGCTGGTATTTGGCATCTTCCCCGTATTCTTTGCTTTATATATGAGTTTACACAAATGGCGCATCAAACAAGGTGCGTTTATTGGGATTAACAATTATGTTAAAGCGATTGGTGATATAGCTTATTTGTTATTCTTTGCTGTGGGTTTGGTGGCATTTGTTGGGGTGTTCATTTTTATCAAACAAATTCTTGCAGAAGCAAAATTAAGAAACGAAAAACCTTGGTTGTTTATTATCCCCGGGGTGTTGTTTACTGCAACGATTGCCGCTATGGTGCGTTGGGTGGTTTTTTTGCTCCCGAACTTCTTGGGGATTGCAGACCGATTGATTGGCCAAACGCGAACAAGAGACCTTGTGGTTGGATTTTTGAGAGATGCTTTCCGCGTGGATGTTGTTTGGTCTGCGATGTGGTTGTTTTTGGGTTTGTTATTGATATCTATCATCTCATTTGTGGTTACACGTGTGATTGTGGATGCCAAAGGTGAGAATATTTATATTATCAAATTTGTGAGTGCGTTCACTGCTTTGGTGGCAGGCGTGGTCATTTTTTGGTTCACATTTGGAGAGATTGAAAAAGCCTATCAAAAAGCTTTAGAAACTAATACTCCTATCACGCTAGTTCCGAGTTTAATTACAATTGCATCTGGGTTGATTTTGCTCTTTCTTGCTTTCAAAGCATGGCAAAGCGCTTCGAAAAAGCCTGAGAAGAAGAGTTTCTGGTGGAAGTTGATGGCTGCATTCATTTTGATGGTGGCTGGTTGGCTTTTGGTGGGAGAGATTCCTCAATTGATTGCTTCGGGCAGTGAAGATGTTTGGAAAGGATTAAAGGTGACGGTGTTCTTCTCCATGTTCACGGTTCCATTCCAATTGGTCATCTCTTTGTTCCTCTCAATTTTATTATTCCAAAAACTTAAAGGTTCCAATATTTTACGAATTGTCTACTTTTTGCCCTATGTGACCCCCGCGATTGCAAGTGCAACAGTTTTTAAACAATTATTCTCGAACCGAGAATCTTCTCCGGTGAATATGTTTTTGAAGGGGTTGGGGATGCAACCGCAAGCTTGGCTGCATGAATCTCATGGTGTGATTGAGATTATTGCGGAGAGTTTTGGCGCGG
The DNA here is from genome assembly GCA_963676155.2 of Anaerolineales bacterium. Taxonomy (GTDB): domain Bacteria; phylum Chloroflexota; class Anaerolineae; order Anaerolineales; family UBA11579. The sequence continues at coordinate 574,928 of CAXXOS010000002.1, read as the reverse complement.
TGGACTTCCCGAATTGGTTAGCAGGCCCTTCCTTGGCTTTGGTGGTGATTATTATTCATAGCATTTGGACGTATGTAGGGTACAATACAGTGATTTATATGGCTGGGTTGAGCAATATTCCAAATGATCTTTTGGATGCTGGCGAAGTGGATGGGGCAAGTAAGTGGGAATTATTCAAGCATATTATTTTCCCGTTGTTGTCTCCGACAACTTACTTCTTGTCTTTGATGTCGATTATGGGGACTTTCAAAGCGTTCAATACGATTTGGATGTTCCGAGAGAGTTTGTCTTTGGGCACTGTGGATACGTTTAGTGTGACGGTGTTCTTGGAATTCTATGAAAAATTGCGCTACGGATATTCAACAGCGTTGGCATTTATTTTGTTTGCGATTATTTTGAGCTTGACGTATATCAATAATCGTACACAAGGAAAGCGAGTGTTCTATGGCTAAAGATAAATCTCAACGAACTGTTAAACATAAATCCATGACGATTAGCTATAAGTTCTGGCAACGCGCGTTGATCTATGTGGTTTTATTGTCGGGAGCGGTGATCTCTTTAATTCCATTTGTGTGGATGATTAACACTTCTGTGATGACTTTGGGGGAAGCATTGGGGACAGCTTTCTTCCCGTCTGAGATTCATTTGGAAAATTATATTGACGCATGGCAGAAAGCAAATTTTTCTGAATATTTTATCAATACTGTACAAATCACAGTGATTACATTGGCGGGGCAATTGAGCTTTAGTATTTTGGCTGCGTATTCCTTTGCACGGATTAAATTTCCGGGTCGCGATGTGATTTTTGGGATTTTACTTTCTACGATGATGATTCCTGGAATGGTGAACACGATTCCTAACTTTTTGACAGTGACATGGTTGGGCCGTTTGAGCGCAATTCCATGGATTAATAACTGGCCTGCTTTGACTGTGCCATTTATGGGCTCTGTATTTGCGATTTTTATGTTGCGCCAATTTTTTGCTCAGATTCCTGATGAGCTTTATGACGCAGCACAAATTGATGGGGCAGGGCATTTTTTGTTCTTGTTACGAGTGGGAATTCCTCTCACTGTGGGACCCATCATGGTGATTACAGTGTTGGGTTTCATTGGCTCATGGAACTCCCTTGCTTGGCCGATGTTGGTGACAAACACCCCCGATTGGCGCCCTATTTCTGTTGGGTTGATGAACTTTGTGGATGAGGCTGGTCAGGAGATTAATTTGACTATGGCTGGGGCCTTCATCACCATCATCCCGATTTTGGTTTTATATTTCTTCACTCAGAAGCAATTCACAGAGAGCATCGCTCGCTCTGGGTTGAAGGGGTAATTAAATATGTTGTTAGAGTAGACGTCTTTTTCAAAGGCGTTTATTAATTCATATAATCTTATATAGGAGAGATAGATGAAAAAGAAAGTTTTATTATTACTAGCACTTTTGCTCGTAATGACTTTGGTTGTTACTTCTTGTAAAGAAAAAGAAGAAGTTGCACCAGTCGATGTTTCCGGCACAACAGTGACTTATTGGCACGTTTTCCCCGCTGATGATCCTCAAGGTGAATGGATCAATACTTTGATTGATGAATTCAATCAATCAAATGAATATGGGATTACCGTTGAAGGTTATGACCAAGGTTCCTACAATGATATCGCCAGCAAAATGACCGCTGGGATTCAATCTGGTGACCTTCCTAACCTTGCCATGGGCTACACAAACAATATCGCAGAATGGTCTTCTGTTGGCGTGATGGCTGATATGAACCAATTCGTGAATGATGCAGACTATGGTTTGGACAAAGATGCTTTGGCAGATTTCTACCCTGGCGTTTTGGACGCTGGTAAGGACGCTGATGGGCAATTGATTGCTTATCCTTTGAGCCAATCTGAACGCGTTTTGATTTACAACTATACCTGGGCACAAGAACTTGGTTTTGATTCCGCACCTGCAAACACCGCAGAATTGAAGGAACAACTTTGTGCAGCAGCCGCCGCAAATGACGAAATTGGTGGCGACTATGCTGGTACCGGTGGGTTGGTTTATTACCCCAGCTTGGAAGACTACATGACCTTCTTCAACGCTTTCGGTGGACAATCCGTGCTTGATGATGGCGTGACCTACGACTTCAGCTCTGACGCAGCCGTGGCAGCCGCTGAATATATCAATGACTTGCGCGATTCTGGCTGTACAATGCAAACAGAATCCTACCCGAATCCTGAACAAGCACAACGCAAGACCTTGATTACCCAAAGCTCTTCCGCAGGGATCAAGTACTACGGTTATGCATTTGCTGACGAAGCAAATGACGACGTTTGGGGTCCCATCCCTGTCGTTGGTCCTAATGGCGAACAAGTTGTGACTTCTTACCAACAAATGATTGGTATGGTCAACGTGAGCCCTGAAGCCAACTTGGCAGCATGGATCTTCTTGAACTACTTGACCAGCCCCGAGAACCAAGCTTCTTGGATTGAAGTTTCTGGCTACTTCCCCACCCGTGTTTCTACTGAAGCATTGATCGCTGACTACGCTGCAAATGATGCAAACTACGCAGCCGCTTTGGAATTGATCCCCCTCGGTGTGGCACACCCACAAACCGCTCCTGCATACTCTGCAGTACGTGGTGAATTGGATAACGCAGCCGCTGAACTTTATGCAGCTGAATCAAGTGATGAAGTAGTGGCAATTTTGGACAAACTCACCACAACTTGTAACGATCTTGTTGCTGAATTCGCAGAATAATTTGCGCCGATTCTAAGCAAGAATAAGTTTTAAAAGGAAACTACACCTTCTTTTGGAGGTGTAGTTTTTTTATTCAGCTTTAAACATTGGGTTTACAATATGTTAGCGAAGAAAAAGAGGGGAGAAATTACAATTGAGACATGGCAAATTATCAATTCAAACAATTACATTTAAGTTCTACTTTGTTGGAACTGCCAATTTTTCAAGATTCAATTTTGGCTGAGGAACGTGGTGATAAATTAATCACTATTTTTAATCAAAAAAAGGATTTACCCGGTATTTTGGTGGATGGAGACGATGGAAAGGTGCGGCTGATTTCTCGACGTTTTTTCTTTGAGCGATTGGGGAAGCTCTATGGAACGGAGATTTTTATGAATAGACCGGTGCGGGACCTCTTGAGTTATAAGGATTCTCAGACTTTGTTGATTCCGAGTCGGACAAAGATTTCTCATGCGGCGACGCTGATTCTGAATCGGAAAGAGGCGGAGGTGTTTGAACCGATTATTGTGGAGAGAGAAGAGAAGAATTTTGGGGTGATTGCACCCCTTACTGTTTTTATGGCACAAAATGCAATTTTAGCTAAGGTGCATAATTTGCAATTGACTTTGGATGTGCAATCAATGAATTTGTCGGATGTGGATGCTTTGAAAATCTTAAATTCTTATATTCATCCAGAGGAACCGTTCACTTTGACACAACTTCAAGAAAAACATCGCGTCTATTGCACAAGTTGCATGTGTTTGAGCAAATATTCAGTGGGGGATGTGGTGCGGGATTATCCGGATATTAGCAAGGGGGTGCGGTTGGAGAACCGACGAGGGCGCTTGGTTTTGGTGATGAAGGTGAAACACCAATGCTCGGATGCGTTGTGGGAAATCGAGGTGGAACATAACTCAGAAGATCTCAGCTTCCGCAAACAACAATCCGTGCAATTGGTGGAATCGTATATTGTTTAGTTTTTTTCGAAGATTTCTAATAACAAGCGGCTGTGCTGGTTTGGGCGCAGTCAAAATAGTCTAAGGCAGCGAGAATGGCGGGGTCGGTGAAGAGACTGATTTTGTCCCAGTCGGCGGGCGCTTCAATATCGGGGATGACGCCGGTATCTTCCCAATTGCGGTCGAAGTTGACTGCGGTTTGGAAGGTGTCGTGGGCGAGCCAAAGCTGCGATCCATCTTGAAAATCATAGCCATAGAGGACTTCAACATTGCCAAGGGTGGTTTCGCCAATGATGGTGGCACGTCCGAGGTCTTGAAGGATGGCAGGCATAATTTCACCAAAGCTAACAGAGTTTTCTCCGACTAGGACGACGAGGGGAATGGTTTGAGAGCCATCCACATCTTTGCCACGTACGGTGAAGGCTTCTTTATCATCTCGGTTGACGTAATAGCCAAGTAGTCCATCGGTGAATAGGCGCATGACTTGTTTGGCGATATAGTCTGAGCCACCTCCGTTGACACGATTGTCGATAATGAGACCATCCAGGTTGCCGTCTTGGGCAAGGCTTTGATAGGCGTTGAGGAAGGATTCGGGGATGGTGAGGTCATAGACAGAGGGGAGAATGAGATAGCCGATATTTTGTCCTTTAGGGGAGGTGAATGAAGCTGCAGGAACAGGCATGGAGGAATTGACGCGTTGGCGTTCGATGGTGAGTTCGCGAGGCGCATCTCCGGGAGTTTGGACTACAATTTGCAAAGTAGAACCGGGTTCCCCCAAGATGATTTCTTCTCTGAAGCGACCATCATCATCTACGATGGCTTGTCCGTCAATGGAAAGGATGTTGTCGTGTGGTTTGAGACCTGCTTTTTCTGCAGGAGAATCGGGGAAGGTGACTAAGATGGTGGTGTAGCCTTCTTCGGCAACGATGCGATGCCACACGCCGATACCGACGTAATCATTTTCACCGGCATATTCGAGATTGTCTTCGTAGACAACTTGGGGATCCATAAAATAGGAATGTTGGTCGCCCAATTCATAGATCATTTCTGCCATGGCGTAATAGAATTCATCAGTAGTGAGACCTTCTTGAATTTTTTGGAGATAGGTTTCTTTGACTTGATCCCAGTCTATGCCATTAAAATCTTCATATAAGTATTCTTGATTGACCGTGCTCCAGATATCATTGAAGATCTCCGCTTGATCTTGTTTGTTTTGGGGAACATAGGTGGGGGTGGGGGCGACGGTGCTAAGTGCTTCGGATGCAACGGGTGTGTTGGCGGGGTTGTTTTGACTGTGTTCACGTGTTTGAGGAGTGGGTGTGATGGCATATTGAGTGAGGAGGGGAACGGACGAGGCTTCGGGGGAGAAGGTGAGAAGATCATCGACAAGTTGGCAGGCAAGCATGGGAATGAGAATGATGGTTAAAATCAAATATAGAAGCCAAGTTTTCTTTTGCATATGGTTTTTCCTCTTTATTCTGTTTGTTTCTGCCCCCAAAGGAGCGGTTTGTTAGTTATGCACCACCTTCGCCATAGAGCGACGGATCTGTGGGTGTTTTGCCGGATGGATCATGGACAAAGACGTAGGTGCCGATGTCTGCCCAATCATAGATGAATTTGGCATCACCGGGGGCAAGGTTGACACAACCATGGGATTGGGCAAGACCAAGGTTGAAGTGCCAGTAGGCGCCATGAATGGCACGCGCTTCGTCGAAATATAATACCCAAGGTACATCTTCAAGATAATAGTAATCGGCTTTGTTGGCAAGGAAGGCGCCGGTCATTAATTCTGCATCAATGGCTTTATAAATCTGGAATACGCCGGGGCGAGTCCAGAAGCCATCCACACCGGAAGAGATGATGGAAGCAAAGATGAGCTGGTTTTCTTGATAGGCGGCGATGGTTTGTGAATGCAAATCAATTTCAATCCATTGGTTTACTTCTTGTGGTACCCCTTCGGGTCTGTTGGTGTTGATATAAAGAGCGGAGAAATCTTTGAGATTGACCCATTCTCCTAAGCCAATTTGATACCAAACGAGACCTTCATTTTCGACCACGTCATAGAAAGGAACCACATCCCAACGGGTGTAGGCTTGGGGAGCATCTTCTGCTAGCACGCTGGGGGAAGTTTTGGGGTGAATGGCATGAAGCACCCAACCAAAATTTTGGGTGGGAGTTTCTGTGAAAGTGAGCCCTTGGAAAGGAGAATAGACTGCGCCACCGGAAAGCTCTGAGGCACGCATCCATTCGTTGACTTCAATCTGATAGTATTTGTTATTATTTTCGTCGTAATAAATCCCTAAGTAGGAAACATAATCTAAGCCTGTGGTGAGATAACGTTTGACAGGTTCTCCTTCAATGGCGGCTTCCATGGTTTCAAAGATGGGTGCACTCTCGGCGGTGACTTTGGCGTACATGAAAGGGAGGTCTTTGAGCGAAGCATCGGGGGTGTCGTAGTAGAAGGGGGTGGTGGGCAAAGCCATGTTTTTGGAGAGGCTTTCTTGAATGGCTTGGTTGGGCCCGATGTTGTCACAATCGCTGTTGTTGGTGGTGCCGGGGAGACAAACGATGGTGGGGGATTGCGGATCATTTTCTTGCGCAGAGGCAATTGAAAACGCGCTTAGTAAAATTAAAACAGCCATGAGGGAAAAGAATATTTTTTTCATGGCTGAATTATAACAAAAAGTGTGTGAATTAGATTAATGCTTGGAGATTATTTATGACAAATGGGTGTGCTTTTTTAAGTCTGTCTAAGCTTTGATGGTGAGAATAGAGCAAAATGGCGTCTATACCAAGGGCTTGCGCGAGTTCGAGGTCGTGAGTGGTGTCCCCAATCATGATGATTTTTTGATCGTTGGTGGCATATTCTTGCATCCATTGTTTGCCGATGTCGATTTTGCTGGCAGCATGGTGATTGTCTAGGCCACGCCATGTGATGAAGAAATCGGTGAGATTGTGATTTTCGATCATTTGGGTGAGTGAGTCTTGTTGACTGGCGGAGATGATGGATTGTTGAATGCCTTTGGCTTGCATGGTTTGCAAGACTTGTTTGGCGCCGACTTGCAATGGTGCATCATATTTTAATTTTTCATAGGCTGTAATAAATTGATCGCTAACTTCTTCGAAGGGTGTGCGGGTGAAATCAAACCCGATGGCTTGATAGTAGTTTTTGACTGGGAATGTAAATTCTTGCTCGTATTTCTCTTGGGAGAGAGAGGGAAGCTGGTGTGCACTTAAGATTTGGTTCATGATGCCAACACAGATGGTGGCATCGTTCAATAAAGTGCCATTCCAATCCCAGATAATGTGCGTATAGTCATTGAGGTTCGGTTGCATAGGGTGCTCCTTGGTGAGGATTATTTTGTTAAGTATGCGATGACATCTTGATGTAGTTGATCGAGAACGGGGTCGATGGTGAGCAATTCAGGATGAGAGAGGTAATAGTCTACTAATTCTTGGGCGCCTTGATGGAAGGGGATGGTGGCTTGATAAGTGGGAACAAGGCGTTTGAGCTTGGTGTTGTCGAAGATGACGGAATGCATTTTGTCACCGAGCAAGCCGGGCCCGTAGTCAGTACTGAAACGAGCAATTAGCTCAGAAGGGGCGTGGACGGGATGCAGCTCAACTTGGGTGGCATCGGCGATGGTTTGATAAATATAATTCCAAGGCATGGCTTCGTCTGAAGTGATATGGATGGCTTCGCCGATAGCTTTGGGATTGCCCATTAGGCCAACAAAGCCCTTCGCAAAATCTTTGTGATGAGTGAGGGTCCAGAGGGAGGTACCGTCTCCGATGACGAGGATAGGTTTGCCCGCGAGCATGCGGCTGAAGGTGGTGATGTTGCCGAAGATGGGAAGTTTTGTTTTGTCATAGGTGTGGGAAGGACGGACGATGGTGATGGGGAAGGTTTGTTCTCGATAGGCTTGGAGGAGACGTTCTTCACAGGCGATTTTGTTGCGAGAATAGTCCCATTCGGGATTGTAGAGGGGGGTGCTTTCGGTGATGGGGAGATGATTGACGGGTTTGTGATAGGCAGAAGCAGAGCTGATGAAGATGAATTGTTTGGTTTTGCCAGAAAAAACTTCGATGTCGAGGTCAATTTGTTCTGGCGTGTAGGCGATAAAATCAACAACGATGTCAAAAGTTTGCCCTGCGATTGCATTTTCAAGAGATGTACGGTCGCGCGCATCTGCGATGAGGGTGTGTGCTTGGGGAGGGGTGGGACGTTGGGTGGATTTGCCACGATTGAGGAGAGTGAGGTCGATGCCTTGTGCAACGGCTTCCCAAGAACAGGCGGAGCTGATTACCCCGCTACCACCAATAAAAAGAGCTTTCATAGAATTCTCCTTGAATAATTTGTAATTATTTTTTATGTTTTTTTTCTGTGATAATCTTATCATGAAAGAGAATGGAAAGATTTTAATTGTGTGAGAGATATCATTTCAAAGAAATTAAGTTTATGCTATACTCAGTTATGAAGGGAATTTACGTTAATTTTTGTTTGGAGGAAATAATTCATGAGCCCAGCCAATGACAAGAATCAAAAGAAAGTGGATTTTCGCGCGCTTTTTGCAAACGAAATCGAAGGTTTGATGCAGAGGATTAATGCTGTTGACGCAAAGATCTTACGCAGTCAGATGGAAGTTGATAAACTTTCAAAGAAAAATACATTGGCAAACTCTAATTTGGAAAAAATTCAAACGATTATTGACCGTGCCTCCAAGGATCAGATCGTTCAAGTGTATCAAAATGCTTTGGATGTGAACCAACGATTTTTGACCATGCGCTCTCAAGTGGATAAGTTGGCACATGAAAAAGTTGTTTTGGAAAGCGAAGTGGTGTTGTTGGAGAAGTTGCGCAGCGCATTTGATAATCTGTTGCTTGACCTTGAATCCGTTTCGGCAAATAGCTCTTCGACTTTGGAAACAATCATTCAATCTCAGGAATCTGAACGGTTAAATCTAGCCAAACAGATGCATGATGGCCCTGCCCAACAACTTTCGAATTTTATTTTACAAACAGAGATTGCTAACCGGTTTTTATCGATTGATCCCAAGCAAGCTGAAGGTGAATTGCAAAGTTTGAAGAATTCTGCAACAAAAACCTTTGAAGATGTGCGCAATTTTATTTTTAAACTTCGTCCGATGATGTTGGACGATTTAGGCTTGTTGCCTACTTTGAAACGTTTTGTGGGGATATTAAATGATAAATATGATGAAACGATTAGCCTCAACTTCACAGGTTCTGATCGACGATTCAAATCCTATTTAGAAATTTTGGTGTTCCGCAGTGTGCAAGAGCTTTTGGATAATGCATTGGCGCATAGTGGTGCTTCTGAGATTAAGGTAAATTTGGACTTGAGTGAAATGCGAATCAAGGTTCAAGTGGAAGATGATGGCAATGGATTTGATTACACTTCTGTGTCTCAAGAGACCAAGGGGGTGGGGTTAGCCGTGTTGCAGGATCGGATTCGTTTGTTGAATGGCGAGATTGAAATTAATAGCAATATTGGGAATGGAACGTCTATCACGTTCTTTTTACCCACTGATTCACTCTAATTATTAGAAAACCTTACGAAAAATTAATATATTGATAGGTTTTTATAAGGTCAAGAAAATTGATTTTTAATGTTTTTTGCCTTATAATATCGATAAATCCAGTTGGATTATATTTTTTTCAAGAATTTAGGAAAGGAGCTACTTATTATGTTATTTGCACCTAAAGAAAAAGGTCAAGGTTTGGTTGAATACGCTTTGATTCTTGTTTTGATCGCAGTGGTTGTGATCGTTGCATTGCAATTCCTTGGACCGGTGATTAGCAATATCTTCGGACAAATCGGTAACGAAATCAACAACGTTCAATAATTCTTTAATCCTAAAGAATTATTAAGGTCAAAAAGAATTTTCGACCTTTCAAGAGTGCCTTTAAGGCACTCTTTTTTTTCACAAATAATGAAACTGTAAGCTTTTCAGGTTTTCTTTCAACAATAACCAATGGTATAATTTGAAAAAGAAGTTGACTTTAATGGAGGTAGAGATGCGATTAGGAAGAACTTTCATCATTATTTTGGTTGTTTTATTATTAGCCTTATTAGGGGTATTGGCATACATGAACATGGGGAGCAGAAATAACGATGCCGCTGCTCAAGCAACAGTTGAAGGTGTTGCTCAACAACCTCAAGTGAACACAGTTGACGTTTTGTTTTTGACCCGTCCACTTTCACGTGGGGATGTGGTGACCGCTGATGCATTGGGCACAATTCCTTATCCAGCAGATCTTATCTATATTGGTGTGTATACAGCTGATCAAGAAGAAGATGTGATTGGGATGAAGGCTAAATATGGCTTGGAACAAGGGATGTATTTGACCAATCGAATGATCTCTGATGAATTGATGGGCTCTGAGAAGTCTTTGGAAATTGGCGCAGGCAAAGTGGCTGTCCCGATTCCGATTACACGATTCACCAGCCTTGGTTATGCTTTGGAACCAGGTGATCATGTGGATGTGATTGCTTCTATGTTGTTTGTTGATTTGGATCCCTCCTTCCAAACCGCGTTACCTAATCAAGGTGGTGTAGTTTTGTCACCTTCACCGAATTTTATATTACCAAGTGGCGTTACTGATCAATACGGTCAATCTACTAGTTATGCTGTTGCAGGTTCCACAGCGGATGTGACACAAAATCCGATGGAAAACTTGGTGGCACAGATTGTTTCTTTGGGTGGTGGCTCAATGATAGGTCGTGCGGAATATGACGCTGCTTTGCAACAACCCATGTATGTGTTGCCAGGAGAGCCTTCTCCACGGCCACGTTTGTTGAGTCAAATGACCGTGCAAAATGCAATGGTCTTACATGTGGGGAATTCTGACCCCAATCAGGATAACGCAGTCTATGTGGATCCGAAACTTCCTACAAGTGCAGAGGAAGGTCAAGAACCTCAACCAGCCAAATTGGTGAATGTGCCAGATGTGGTGACATTGGTGGTTTCTCCTCAAGAAGCAATTGTTTTGAATTATCTTGTTTATGCAGAAGCAAATATTATGTTGGCTTTGCGTTCTCCTTATGACAACGAAGCCGCACCTGTTTATACGGATGCAGTGACTTTGGATTATTTGATGAATATTTATAATATTCCTGTGCCAAACAAACTGGACTATGGTCTTGAAACTCGTGTGGATGAATTAGCAGAACCTGTTTTGGATAATGATCAAAACGTAGTGATTTTACAATAGAATTTAGGGGATTGTTTGAATGGCTGATAAAATCAAAGTACTCATCGTAGACGACATTCCAGAAACCAGAGAGAATATTCGAAAGCTATTGCAATTTGATGTATCTATTGATGTGATTGGATTTGCTAGCTCTGGGAAAGAGGGGATTGAAAAGGCGCTTTCATTAAAACCACATGTGGTTTTAATGGATATTAACATGCCTGATATCGATGGAATCCGTGCTACGGAACAGATCCGTGAGAAGGATGCCACCATTCAAGTAATCATTTTATCTGTTCAAAATGAAGCCGATTATATGCGCCGAGCGATGTTTGCTGGTGTGAGAGGCTTTTTACCGAAACCACCGAATATTGATGAACTGACCAATGTGATTCATAAAGCCGGTGAAATTTCAATCGAAGAACGCCATAAAGAGGAAGTTCAGAGCGATGTGTTGAACAAAATCGGACTGACGGGCAAACTCTCTTTGGGTGAAAAGGCAAATGTAGTTACGGTTTATGGTGCCAAGGGAGGGGTGGGACGTAGCTCTGTGGCAGCAAACCTTGCAATTGGAATGAATCAGGAACCACATGATGTTTTGCTAATTGATTTGAATATGATTTATGGTGATATTCCATTTTTGTTCAAAGAACAGGGAAAGAATAATATTACCAACTTGGCAGATCAATCTGCAAATTTAGATGAAGATGTGGTTGAAGGGGTGATTATTGAAAATGCGAAGACAGGTGTGGACATTTTGGCTGCCCCTGTTCGACAAGAAATGGCAGAAGAGATGAGCCCGCAACAATTGGCGGAGATTATTCAATTTCTGTCCTATCGCTATAAGACGATTGTGATTGATACTGAAACTGTGATTACAGATTATGTTTTAACTGTTTTTGACATGAGTGATGTGGTGGTTTTGTTGACCACCCAAGATATTCCATGCATCAAAAACACAAGATTGTTTTTGGATCTGGCAACTGCTTTGGGAATCAGTCGAAATTTGTTCTCTTTGGTGATGAATCGCTATGATAAACGCAGAAATATTTCGCCCGATCGTGTGGCAGCAAACTTTAAGATGGATATGGTGGCAGTTTTGCCGATGGATGAAAAGACTGTGCTCCCTTCGATTGATCGCGGCGAACCCTATATGAGTACTTCAAGCGATTCACTAATCGGATATGCAATCACTGGACTTGTCAATGAAATTAATAAAAAACTAGAGGCTTTGAAGGCTATTGAAGAAAATTAAGCGGGAGGCTTAGTTCAGGATGTCAATTTTAAAACGTTTGGAAGACGGACAAACCGCAGCAAAAAATAATAATGGTTCTTTACCATCACCAACGACTCCAATTGGGTCTGGTGGATCTTCACGTCTTTCTTCAATTCAAACTGCAAACAGCAACCTGTCGAAAGGCTCATCACAACGAGATAATATTTTGAATTTGAAGAATCGAGTTCAAAGTCGATTGTTGTCAGAATTAGATCCGGGAATGGATATTTCGCAAACTGCGGAAGTGCGTAAGACAATTTTGCAATTGTTTGAGCAAATTTTATCAGAAGAGAATATACCATTATCTCGCTCAGAGAAACAACGCTTGTTTGAACAAATCTCTGCTGAAATTCTTGGGTTTGGCCCTTTGCAACCTTTGTTGGAAGACCCAACTGTGACAGAAGTTATGGTCAATGGACCGAAAAGTATTTATGTGGAACGTAAGGGGAAGTTGATTCGAGTGCCAGTGACCTTTGAAAATAATGAGCATGTCATGCGAATTATTGACCGAATTGTGGCACCTTTGGGACGTCGTATTGACGAATCTAGCCCTTATGTGGATGCACGTTTGCCAGATGGCTCTCGTGTGAATGCGGTGATTCCTCCGATTTCTTTGGTGGGACCTTCTTTGACGATTCGTGTGTTCTCTAAAGATCCGATTACGGTGGAACAATTGATTGGGTTTGGTACGGTGACGCCTGAAGCGATGGCTTTTTTGAAGGCTTGTGTGGAAGCACGTTTGAATATTATTGTGTCAGGTGGTACTGGGTCTGGTAAGACGACTCTTTTGAATATTTTGTCTGGTTTTATTCCAGATGACGAACGTATTGTGACAATTGAAAACGCGGCAGAACTCCAGTTGCGTCAGGATCATGTGGTGACGTTGGAATCTCGTCCTCCCAATATTGAGGGGAAGGGTGAAGTTTCGATTCGAGACTTGGTGGTGAACTCCTTGCGTATGAGACCCGACCGGATTGTGGTGGGGGAAATTCGTGATGGCGCTGCATTGGACATGCTCCAAGCAATGAATACGGGTCATGATGGTTCTTTGACCACAGCACACTCCAACTCTCCAAGAGATACGATTGCACGTTTGGAAACAATGTCTTTGATGGCTGGGTTTGAATTGCCTGTGCGAGCAATCCGTGAACAAATTGCTTCAGCAGTGGATTTGATTGTCCATGTGGGTCGATTTAATGATGGCTCTCGTAAAGTGGAATATATTTCAGAAGTTGCTGGGATGGAAGGGGACGTGATTACATTGACCGACGTTTTCATCTACGAACAAACTGGAATCGAAAATGGAGTGGTGAGGGGTGTTTTCCGCCCGACAGGGTTACGTCCAAAATTTATGCATAAATTTGAAGCTGTTGGCATTCATATGCCCCCCAATATTTTTGGTGTGGGACGCTCACGTAATTACTAGGAGAGATAGATGGATATAATTTTGATTCTCTTAGGAGTTTTGATTGTAGCGGTGTTGGCAATCGGCGTGATTGTTTCTCGAAATTCTGAAGAAGATGTGGTCGATGAGCGCTTAGATTCTTATTTGGATGGGCAAGCTGATTTTGAAGAGCAGTCTGCCGAGCAAGAACAAGTGCAACAAGTGCGTGAGTGGATGAATGAACGTGTGGAACGTTCTTCTTATGGTGATAAGCTCCAAAAAGAATTAGCAAAAGCAGATATGAAATTTCGCGCAGGCGAATTTATTGCGATTCAAGTGGGCTCTGCATTTGGTACGGGGTTTATTGCGTTTATTTTATCGGGTGGTTTGCGACCAGAAGCTTTGATTGATGTGATTATCCCTATGGCTTTTTTCTTTTTAGGATTGATTGTGGGACCATTTATCCCGCGGATTGTGTTGAAAAGAGCTCAATCGGGGCGTCTGCGAAAATTTAGTGATCAATTGCCGGATATGTTGAATTTGATGGTGAATGGGTTGCGAGCAGGTTTTTCTACAATGCAGGCGATGGAGGCAATTAGCCGAGAAATGCCTTCGCCAATTAAAGATGAGTTCCGTCGAGTGGTACAAGAGATGCAATTGGGTATTCCGATGGAACGTGCATTGGACAATTTGATGCAACGTATCCCTAGTGAAGACTTGGACTTGGTGGTGACAGCCATTAATGTGCAACGAGAAGTGGGTGGTAACTTGGCAGAGATTTTGGAAACTATCTCCCATACGATCCGTGAACGTATCCGAATTAAAGGGGAAGTGCGGGCAATTACTGGGCAGGTGCGCTATTCAGGCACTTTGATTTCTTTGTTGCCAGTTTTCTTGACGATTGGTCTTTTTATGCTTAATCGTGAATATGTGATGAACTTTTTTAATCCAGAAACAAGAAATATCGGGATCCCTTTGTTGGTATGTAGCGCGATTATGATTATTATTGGGTATTTCGCGATGCAAAAAGTGGCTGATATTGAGGTGTAGGTAGTACTATGGGCGCATTTATAGGTATATTTCTTGCAATTATTTTGATCGCAGTTGCTGCTATTTTGGTGGTGATTGGGATTCGGCAACAAAATTCATATGATCCACTTGAAGAACGCTTGGCAGAATATGCAAGTAGCGGTGAGGTGACGTCTTTAGGAGATATTGAGCTCTCGCAACCTTTTATGGAGCGTGTGGTGTTGCCAATGGCAATTAAATTAGGTGGGATTGCATTACGTTTTACTCCTGAAAACGCATTGAATGATATTAATAAAAAATTGAACATGGCGGGATCTGAAACAGATCCGACTGTGTTTTTGGCAATTAAGTTGGTGGCAAGTTTTGCAATTGGGGGCGGGCTTTTTGCTTTTCAAAATTTTGGACCCAATGCTGCCACAAATTCATTTTTAATGAAGTTTATTGTTCCATTTGCAGTTTTCTTTTTAGGCTATCAATTGCCAGATTTTATGCTTTCGACCAAAATTACAAAACGACAAGAAGATGTGGTGAAATCTTTGCCAGATGCCCTTGACCTTTTGACAATTTGTGTGGAAGCAGGGCTGGGCTTTGATGCTGCGATGAAAAAAGTGGCAGAAAAATGGGATAATGAATTGGCGCGTGCGTTTCAACGTGCATTGAGAGAAATGCAACTTGGGAAAATTCGAAGAGTCGCGTTACGCGATATGTCGGATCGATTGCAAGTTTCAGATCTCGATAGTTTTGTCGGTACTGTGATCCAAAGTGAACAATTGGGTGTTAGTATGGCGAAGGTGTTGCGCATTCAATCAGATGATATGCGGGTGAAACGTCGCCAACGTGCACAAGAACAAGCGCAGAAGGCACCTGTAAAGATGCTTTTGCCATTGGTGTTCTTGATCTTCCCTACCATTTTGGTGATTTTGCTGGCACCAGCGATCTTGATGATTATGGCAAGTGGCGCTATGTCAGCACTTGGACAATGACAACAGAAAATATTTCTGATAAACAAAAGTCTCATTCAATTTGGAATTCGATTTTAGACTGGTTCTATCCACCTGTTTGTGCGGGTTGCGGCAGAATCAGTTTTTTGTTATGTGAAGATTGTTTACAGGCTTTTGAAGAGGGGAAATTGGTGGCGAACCGTGCGAAAAAAAATGAAAGACGTTTTTATGCAGGATTGAAGGTAGAAGAGGGACAGCGTTTGCTGACAGAGCTGGATTTTTTGAATTTGCATCAGGGCGTGGCGGCGAATTTGGTGCGAGCGGTGAAATATAATACCAATCAGGAAATGGGAGTGTTATTGGGCACTCTTTTGGGAGAAGCTTTTTGCTCAAATGATTGGAAGGTGGATGTGGTGATGCCAGTACCGTTGGGAACACTCCGTTTGCAAGAGCGAGGGTATAACCAAGCAAGTTTGATTGCGGATGGTTTTTGTGAGAAAACGGGACTTCTTTTGGACAAAAAAAGTTTGCTGAGAAAGAAAGAAACGAGATCTCAAGTTGGTCTTGATATTAATCAAAGAGAAGCGAATATGCTAGAGGCATTTGTGGCAGAAGGATCTTTAATAGATGGTAAAAAGATTTTATTGATTGATGATGTACTTACGACAGGGGCAACCCTTCGATCTTGTGCCGTTGCTTTGTTGGAAGGAGGGGCAACACAGGTGAGCGCTTTGACGATCACAAGCGCAACGATCGTTAGTTCGTGATTTTTGTTACAGCTCCATTAAAGTACTTGATCATAGATAGAATTGAAAGATTATTTCTGCTATAGTATTAATATACATTCTAAATAAGGAGGCTCATAATGGCATTTCAAATCAATATCCAAACCAAAAACATTAGTGTGGGGGATAGATTGTCAGAATATGTCGAAAGTCGGGTTCAAAAGTTAGAAAAATATATCGAGGGAATCGTTGAAGTCAAGGTTGATCTTGAATATAACGAAAGTGTACGCAGTGCAGATGATCGATATGTTGCCCAAATTACCATGCGAGGAAAGAAATTTATCCTTCGTACTGAAGAACGAGGGGAAGACATTACCGCAGCTTTTGACGCCGCGCTTTATAACCTTCATAGAAGAATTAAAAAATATAAAGGCAAGAAATATCGTGGACGTGGGGACAGCCAAACTGTGAATGATGGCTTGATGGAAATGATGTTCAAAGAAGAAGATTTTTTGGCTGGGGAGGAAGAACCCCATGGCATTGTACGCCGCAAAAAATTTGCCCTTCGCCCGATGACTGAACAAGAAGCTGTGCTTCAAATGGAATTGTTGGAACACAATGATTTTTTCGTTTTCTTTAATGCAGATACAAATTCCGTCAATGTTTTATATTCACGCCGAGATGGTACGCTTGGTTTGATTGAAACTGACGTTTGATTTAATTGTTTTAATATATAAAAAGCGGGTGCAATTGCACCCGCTTTTTTTGTTTAATTATTGGATTATTCAATCAGGCGTTTGATTTTATAACGTAGCCTGAGACTGTTGGTGACAACAAAGACGCTGCTGAAGGCCATGGCCATGGAGGCGAACATCGGGTTAAGTTTGCCGAGCATGGCAACTGGGATGAGGATGATGTTATAAATGAATGCCCAGAAGAGGTTTTGTTTGATGGTTTTGATGGTCTCTTTGGCGATGCTGAGCATGTGAGGGATAGATTCGAGATTGGCATTCATCAGCACGACGGGTGCTGAAGCAATGGCGGCGTCTGTGCCGGTGCCCATGGCGATGCCGACATCTGCGGTGGCAAGGGAAGGTGCGTCGTTGATGCCATCTCCTACCATGGCGATGCTGCTACCATCGGTTTGCAAATTTTGAATGTAGAGATTTTTATCTTCTGGCATTACTTCTGCTTTGACTTTTTCTATGCCAATTTGTTTTGCAATCGCTTCTGCGGTGGCTTGATGATCGCCACTGAGCATGTGGGTGTGAATCCCTTTTTGGGCGAGCTCTTGCAGCACTTGAGTTGCTTCACTGCGAGGCTGGTCTGCTGTGGCGATGAGCGCTTGCGGGGTTTGGTCCACTTCGAGGAGCATGACGGTGTTGCCAGCTTCTCGCAAGGCAGATACTTTTTGAGGCCAATGGTTATTGATTTGGGTGATTTTGCCCACGTAGACAGTGTGATTGTCCACAGTGACTTGAATGCCCGCCCCACTTTGATCGAGGAAGTTCTCCGGTTGCACGAGGGAGATATTTTTCTCTTTTGCGTATTCAACCACAGCGTGTGCCAAGGGATGAGAACTGCCTTGTTCAGCACTGGCAGCGTAGAAAAGCGCTTGTTCTGCGGAAAGGTCTGCAAGAGGTTCAAATGCAGTCACTTTAGGGACACCATAGGTGAGTGTGCCAGTTTTGTCGAAGACGATGGTGTTGATCGCAGCTGTTTTTTGGAGCGCTTCAGAATCTTTGAAGAGGATGCCGTGTTTGGCGGCGTTTCCAGACCCCACCACAATTGCTGTGGGGGTGGCAAGCCCCATGGCACATGGACAGGCGATGACGAGTACTGCGATAGCGTTTATCATGGCACGGGCAAAATGATCAGTTTGGGAGAGGTCTGAGGGGAGGAAAAACCAAATCAAGAAGGTTGCAATCGCAATCAAAATCACTGCTGGGACAAAATAGGCGGCAACTTTATCTGCTAAGGCTTGGATGGGGGCGCGAGACGCTTGTGCATCTTCGACCATTTTGATGATTTGCGCAAGTGCGGTCTCTTTGCCAACATGAGTGGCTTGGAAGTTGATTAATCCCGTTTGATTGAGGGTGGCTCCGGTGACTTTGTCGCCAGGTTTTTTATCGATAGGGAGTGCTTCTCCAGTGAGCATTGATTCATCTACACTGGTTTCCCCACTGAGGATAACCCCATCTACGGGGAAACTTTCTCCGGGTTTGACCACGATAATATCCCCAACGATGATGTCATCCACATCGACTTCAATGATTTGAGTATCTTTTTTGACCAAAGCTGTTTTTGCCTGAAGATCAAGCAATTGTTTGACAGCATCATTGGTGCGATGTTTGGCGCGCACTTCAAGATATTTGCCGAGATGGACCAAAGTGATAATCATTGCGCTGGTTTCTAGATAAGTGTGACCTTGAATGAGGCCAATCAAAACGAAAAAGGAATATATATAGGCAATGGTCGACCCTAAGGCGACAAGCACATCCATATTGGCAGAGCCAGAACGAAGTGCATGATAGGCGCCGCGATAGAAATTCATCCCAACATAGAATTGAACGGGGGTGGCCAAAAAGAAGAAATACCAGTCTAACCAAGGTTGGGAGGCAAAATTTTCTGATAGCAATCCCATATCTCGCCCCATAGAGATCAGGAAGAGCGGAATGGTGAAAACTAGCCCAGTAATTAACATATTACGTTGCTTGGTGAGTTGACGGGCTTGTTTTGCTTCTAATGAGCTTTCTTCATAGTCGCTCAGATTTTCAAACGAGCCTGCTAAGGAGGAAAGCATGTCTTCAATTTCTTTTTTTCCGATTATCGTAGGAATATAGGTTAGACTAATTTGTTGCGTGGCAAAGTTAAGTTTTGTCTCCAAAACGCCTTCTCGATTTTTGATTTTTGTTTCGATGTTGTTGGATTGAGAAAGATCTTGCAAATCAGGGAGGTAATAGGAGAGGGTGAGGGTGTTGATGCCATAGCCAATCCGTTCGACTTTATTTTGAATATCATGCAAAGAGACAGATGAGAGAGTATTGTCGTCAAAAGAAATAGAGGCACGCTCTGTAGCAAGATTAACTGCCACTTCTGCAATGCCTTCCATTTTTTTGAGATTTCTCTCTACAGATGCTGAACAATTTGCACAGGTCATGCCAGTAATAGGTACGATGATCTGTTTGCTCATTTGATTTCCTTTGTTATATTTTTGCTGGGTAGTTAATCTCTTTCAAAAGTTTTCGAATGCTTGCTTCATTTGCAGGGGCATCAAAGCTGATGGTTGTCGTTTTGTTTTCTACTGAACTTTCCACTTGGCTGACGCCGTCTAATTCGCTCAATTCCATATTGATGGTATGAACACAATGAGAACAATTGATAGAAGGGATAGATAGTGTTATAGTTTCCATAAGAGCACTCCTTAACTAATATTTTATATAAATAGCTTAATTATTAGTATTATACCCTAGTTTATCCAAATTATTCAGATTAAGTTTATATAAAATATTAGAATATTTTTTTATTTCAATTGAGGGAACATGAATCATAAAAATAGAAATATGGTCTTGATCGGCATGGTAGGTTTGATGGTTTTATCTTTGGGTTGGATTTGGTTAGGACGAATGTCGATTGAAGTTGGTTCGGTGAGCAGTGTGGTGAAAGGGGCCCAAGCCCCTGATTTTACTGCTACCAATGAAGATGGTGATGTGGTGCAATTGAGCGACTATGCGGGAAAAACACTGGTGTTGAACTTTTGGGCAAGTTGGTGTGTGCCTTGCCAACAAGAGATGCCAACCTTTGACGAAATCTATAAGGAAATGGACCAAGAGCAGGTTGATTTTTTGATGATGAATGTGACGGCGACCGAAACAAAAGAAAAAGCACAACGTTTTTTGAATGCGAAAGATTTTTCCTTTCCTGTTGCGTTTGATTTAGATAATTCTGCGAGTATGGCCTATCAAGTGAATTCTTATCCGATGACTTATGTGATTGATGGAAATGGCAAAATCTGCAAGCGTTCTGTTGGGATTATGAATGAAGCGATGTTGCGTGTGGCTGTGGAAGAATGTGGATTGGAGAGCCAACCATGATGCCCGTTTTGCAAATTGGACCTTTGGCAATCAATTTTCCGATTGTGATTTTGTTGGGAGGGCTTTGGTTTGGCTTTCGTATGGTGGAAAAACGCTATCATACAGAAGGCGTGGCTCCTGATAAGTTGATCGATGGTTTGATTACAATCTTGATTGGGATGGTGATTGGAGCTCGCGTAGCTTATTTGATTCGGTATCCAGAGATTTTTTTGGCAGCACCTGCGGGGATTTTTTCAATATCTACGGAATTATTAGACCTGATGGGAGCGTTGGTGGTGGCAATTGTGATGGTGATTCGCTTTGTGCAACGAGAAAAAATCTCTTTTTGGAGATTTGTTGAAGCGATTTTGCCATTTGTGTTCACGATGGCGATTACATTTTCTTTGATGAGTTTTGCGGGATTAGAGGGATATGGTACGCAGACCACAATGCCATGGGCGGTGAACCAAGCGGGGGCAATGCGTCATCCGTATCAGCTTTATTTTGTAGGATTGATGGCGTTGACATTTTGGGGCTATGATTCCTTAAAGAAAAAAGCTGTTGGCAATCAACAGCTAATTGGTTTAAGTTTGTTTGCGCTTGGAGTTTCACTCACATTTGCTTTTGGTTTTCAAGCAGATGGAACCATCCTCTTTGCAGGTATTCGTCAAGTTCAAATAATAGGTTTTCTAACAATGGGTGTTGGTGTTTGGCGTTTTGTTCAATCCTAGATAATAATTATTGAACGTTATTAAGTTGGTTATATAAGCCAGTGCTGAATAGGTTGAAAACTGTATCACCCATAAATTGCAATATGATAATTGAAACGACTGCAATTAATACGAGTATTAAAGCGTATTCAACTAATCCTTGACCCTTTGTTGTAAATAACATAATGCCTACCTTCTAAATTTCTTTTAATAATTCAATGCCTAATTTTATCGTATATTCCTGTGCATGGCAATATGAACTTACAATAACCTTACAAAAGTCTAGCCTTATTGCGTGATGGTTGGTGTTGGGGTAATGGTGGGGGTCATTGTGGGCGTGGCTGTGGGGAATGGGATCTGCGTGGTTTCGGGTAATGCAGGCATGTGCATAATAAATCCACGAGCGAGGATATATTTGAAATAGGTGATTTCGCCAGATTTGATCTCAACTTCTTGAGTGAATTTTTCCCCATAATGTTTGATCTGAATTTCATAATGACCTTCGGGTAGGTCAGGTACTACTAGGTTCTCTTGATAGTAAGGATCTGATTTAATCTCGGTGGTGGAGCCATATGTGCTATAGGTAAATTCTTCTTTGGTATCTAGATTGATTAATTTGATGCGATTTCCTTGGGAATAGATTTCATTTGTGCTGGGATAGGGGATGTGGATATTATAGGTGGTGCGAATGTCACCCACTAAAATACCAGTGCCAATCGGAGGAGCAATCCAGAGCAATGGGTTTTGGATGGAATAGAGCTGATTTTCGCCCAAACGCACTTCAAAATGAAGATGAGGTCCGGTGGCATTGCCTGTTTCTCCGACTTTGCCAATTAACTCTCCCACTTTGACCTTTTGACCAGAAACCACATCAACTTCTGATAGGTGAGAATAGACAGTATAGAGCGGTTGTCCTTGATAGCCAAAATTGTGGCGAATGACAACAGAAAATCCATAGGGATCATCGGCATGGCCAAACACATTCAAGCCAAAACCGCTCCATTGCACAACACCATCAGCAACGGCCAACACGGGGGCATTTTCTTGGGCGCGAATATCAATGCCCGTGTGGGCAAGGGTGAATTCTTGTAATTTTACGCCATAGGTATAGTCACTGCTCCAATTGACATATTCGACACTGATTGGACGTTGGAACAAAAAATGATCATGAGGATTGACACCCCAGGGCACAGGATAGAGCGGGGCACGCCAAGCAGAGATGGGGATTTGCAGAGTGGGAGTGAGATTAGCTAACATGCTTTGATTGATGGGAGTGGGGAGGACAAATTGGGTGGCGGTGGGCGAAGGGGTGGGAGTGGCAGTTTGAGTGGGTGTTTTTGTGGAGGATAAGGTGGGGGAAGTTGATCGATTGGTGGGTGTGGATGCATCTTGCGCAAAAGTGGTGGGGAGATGTTGAGAGAAGATCAAGATTAAAACACAGAGCAGCCCCATACCAAGGAGTAGTAAATGCTTGGAGAGGTTTGAGCTGTTATTTTTTATACCCATCTTTTGGTTCCCTTCTATTCTTGGATCAAGTTCATGATCTCTGGAGAATAGAGCTGCATAATTGCTTCTAACCATGAATAGCCATTGACGTAGACAAATTCTTCATAATTGAGAGCAGGGAAATATTGCTGCCATTCTGCGCCAGCGGGGACGCGTTCAAAGCCAAAGCGAGCCGCGAGGCTAGTCAGGTCAATCCAATAACCGGGGATGCCGGGCAGAGGATTGCTGCCGCCTGCTTCGTAAGTGCGGGGGTTCCCTTCGTAACGTGCGAGAACATCAAAGGTGTTGGTGCGCAGAGGCATGCCCAGCGAGCCATTTTCATCGACGACTTTGAGGAACACTCGCCAATAGACTTCTCCATGGAGCTCTTCTTTGGCGATGACAACATAATTAGAATCATAATAGGCTTGGTCGAGACCAAAGGCACGACCGGTGTAATACCAAGAAGTTTGTTCGTTACGGTCATAAGGGACGTTGAGGAAGATAAAATCTTGCCCAAGCATAGAGAGAGCATCCCAACCGGTGCGTTTAATCACTTCAGCACGTAGAGCGTTGAAAGAAGGGATGATGACTTCGGAAAATTCATTATTCGGTGCTTGCAGATCACTGAGTGTGACGAGTTCATGTGATTTTTCATGTTCAAATTGATCTTGCAGCATCGAGAGTTCCCAACTCGCTTTTTGTGCTTCGGGATAGCTGACTACGCTGGGGGAATAGCGATTTTGACCCCAAGTGAAACCTGAGAAGGTTTTGCCGAGCATGGCGCTGAAAATTGGGGTTGCGGTGCCCTCAAGTTGGTCGATATGGAGGCGATATTGATTGCCATCATTGCTGATGCGTGCGATTTGAGTGCCATCTTGGTTCCAATGATGTTCACATCCGGTGCCAATGGAGGTGATGAGATTGGTGGTGAGGTCCAGCACTTCTACGTTTTGTCCAAAATTCTCTCGGCACCAACTGAGCTGAGCGCCATTAGGGGACCATTGAACGTAATCAAAGGACCCTTCACGTTGGGAAGTGAGGTTTTGGAAGCGGTCATCCCCTGAGAGGTTGATATCCAGCACCCATACATCTTGTTTGCCATCCTGATTGGAGATAAAAGCGATTTGGCGTTTATCCGCATCTGGATGCCAAGTGGGGTTGACATCTAAGCCATCATTGACAGTGAGTTGAATGGGGTTGATGGAAAGATCAATCGGTTTGAGAAAAAGCTCGATGGTGCCATTATCCATGGCATGTTCATAGACAATCCACTGACCATCAGGAGACCAACTCGGCGCACCATCGTAGAAATTGTCTTGGGTGAGTTGAATGGTGCGATTGCGAAGCAAATCCAAAACGTAGATATCCCAAAAGCCACTGCGGTTAGAGGCAAAAGCCACTTTTTGTCCATCAGGACTGAGGGCGGGGTGAATATCTTCCCAATTGCCATTCGTGATCTTGGTCTCGGTGAGGGTTTCGGGTTGGAAAGCAAATAAATGAATATTGGCTTGTTCTTCTTTGGTATAAATGAAAAGACCTTGGATGGTATCTCCATCTTGTGGGGCAGCGGTGGCCGTGACGACGATGATATTGTTTTCATCTGGCGTAGGGGCTTGTGTGTTGGCAGTGGGAGTGACTGCGGGCGAGGTGGGGGAGGGTGTGGGGCTACCGATGACGATGCTGCGGATGGTGTCATGAGGAATAAAGGCGAGAATTGCGAGCAGGGTTAGTAAGATTAAAATCAAGACAAATACAAGCGGAGAGAGCTGCACTTTTTTGGTTGCTTTTGGCGTGGGGGATGGGGCAGTTTTTTTTGTTTTGGGGTGAGGTGCTTGTTTTTTTCGTTTTGCGATTGGTTGTGTATCTGTCAGATTCTCATTCATAAACAATCTCTATTTTTTTGCGAAAACAATGATCTTGCCAAAGCTTTCCGGTTCCTGTTCAGGAGTGGGGAAGGTATCGAGGGTGGAGAAATGTACTTCTCGGAAGCCAATTTCTTCTAATTCGTCTTTGACATCTTTTAGTTGAAAAATGGTGTTATAAACCGTTTCTTCATTGCGGGTATAGCGCCCATCGTCTTGCTGCATAAAGGCAGTGATTTGGGTATAGGCAACATCATTATATTCGTCGATGATGCCACGTGTGACGATAAAAGTTTCATCATTGGCATTGTCCACATGAATGCCAGACCAGCGACGTAACCCGATACGGGTGTTGAGGTCGAACACGAACCAACCTTCTTTGTTGAGTACGTCAAACACACTCTCAAAACAGCCGGCAAGGGCGTCAAAACTCTCAAGATGATTGAGCGCGTCGAAAGTGGAGACCACATAGTTGAATGTGCGGTCGAAAGTGAAATCGGCGGCATCTCCTTGCACAAATTCTGCCATGCCAGCTTCAACTGCGGCTTGGTTACGTTCTTCTGCAAGAACAAGCATCGGTTCAGAGAGGTCTAAGCCCACCACGGGGATGCCTTCTCGGTTAAATAGTTGAGTGAGATGACCGTTGCCACAACAAATATCCAAAATCGGTTCGTCTTTGGATACATTGAATTTGGATGTATAAAAATCGATTAATTTGGGGGCAATCTTTCTGCAAAGAATCCCCAATTGAGGTTATAAAGATGGGCAAAACTGTCACCGTATGCTTGCATTTGTTTTCCTTATGATTCGTCTTGTTTTAGATATTTTTTCTGCCATTCAAATAGTTTGGTAAGGGCTTCGATGGGGCTGAGTGCATTCACATCCATCTCAGCGAGTTCTTCCACCAAGGGATTGGTTTCAGGGAAGAATGCCATTTGTTGGGGTGCCATCGGGTCAATTTTGACCGTGTTGCCAGAGCTGGCTTCTAATTGGCGCAAAATCTCATTAGCGCGGGAAATGACTGGTTTGGGGAGCCCAGCAAGTTGACCAACATGAATGCCATAAGATTGATCGGCATGCCCTTTGATGATTTTGTGCATAAAAACAATCTTGCCATGGCTTTCATTGACGGCCACATTATAATTTTTAATTCCGGGTAGGATCTCTTCCATTTGAGTGAGTTCGTGATAATGAGTGGCGAAGAGAGTTTTGGCACGTAGTTTGGGTTCATTATGAATATATTCCACCACTGCCCAAGCAATCGACACCCCATCATAGGTGCTGGTGCCGCGTCCAATTTCATCTAAGACAAGCAAGCTGCGAGGGGTGGCATGGTGAAGGATGTTGGCTGTTTCGACCATTTCCACCATAAAGGTAGATTGGCCGGCATGGATTTCATCTTGGGCACCAATGCGCGTAAAAATCCGATCAATAATTCCAATGGTGGCGGCATCTGCAGGCACAAAACTGCCCATTTGCGCCATCAAGGCGATCACGGCCACTTGGCGGAGATAGGTGGATTTCCCACTCATATTGGGGCCAGTGATTAGGCGAATACGTTCATTTTCTTCAAAAATGGTGTCATTCGGGATAAATTGTTGGGTGTTCTCTAAGGTGTCTTCCACCACAGGATGACGTCCCCCATAGATTTCTAAAACATCTTGTTCGACCACATTAGGGCGCACATAGCCTTTTAATGCGGCGACCTCTGCCAAAGAGAGGGTCACATCGAGCATGGCGAGTGCATTCGCGGTGTTGAGCAAAAGCTGGGCGGCGCCAGAGAGCCAAGCACAAATCTCTTGGAAGAGTTGTAGTTCAATTTTGTGAATCGCTTCTTCAGCGTTGAGCACTTGCGATTCATATTCTTTCATTTCAGGGGTGATGAAGCGCTCTGCATTCACCAATGTTTGTTTACGAATATAATGCTCAGGCACTTCTTCAGTATGAGAGCGTGAAATTTCAATATAGTAACCAAAGACTTTGTTATAGCCCACTTTGAGATTCTTGATTTGGGTACGCTCGCGTTCGGTAGCTTCTAGGTTGGCAATCCATTGACGGGCATGATGAGAAGAATCCATCACCTCATCCAATTCAGTAGAATAGCCAGAGCGAATGATGCCGGTGTTTTGCAGAGTAGCGGGAGGATCTTCGGTGAGTGCTTGCTCAATCAATGCTAATGGTTGTTCACAGAGGTCATAGCGACTCAAAATTGTTGTGAAGATTTCATTTTCAAGTGGGAGCAGCCCTAGAATAACGGGCAATTGGTGAAGGGTGGTGCGGAGGGAAACCAAATCGCGCGGTTGGGCACTGCCACCTAAGATGCGATTGGTGAGGCGTTCGAGATCGGAAAGCGGTTTGAGCGATTGGCGAATCTCGGCACGCAGGAGCCCATCACTGAAAAAATATTTGACCAGATCCAAGCGTTGATTAATTTGTTGGACATTTAAGAGGGGTTTGCCCACCCATTGACGCAACATTCGTTTCCCCATGGGAGTGATGGTTTTGTCGAGCACGCCAAGCAGAGTGCCTTCGGGGCCTGAATTGCGAATTGTTTCGGTAAGCTCCAAATTGCGCCGTGTGGAAGCATCGAGGGTCATAAACTCATGGATGCTAAAGGTGCTGAGGCTAGAGAGCATTTTTAAGGCAGCAGGTTGGGTCTCTTGCACATATTGCACCAGCGCACCGGCCGCTTTGATGGCATTTTCTTGCCCTTTGAGGCCAAATCCATCTAGCGTGCTGACTTTGAAATGCTCATGTAAGGTATCTTCACAACGAAATAATTCAAATTGCCAATCGGGACGGGGGGTATAAAAACCAGGATAGCCGTCAAAAATGCCGGCGTTTTTCTCAGGGTGAATCACTTCTGCGGGGGCTAAGCGGGTGAGCTCGGCGCGCAGCATGTTGAGCCCGCCATTTTCGGGCAAAGTGGTCACCGCAAATTCGCCCGTGGTGATGTCGGTGTAGGCAATCGCAGAATAATGATTCTCAATCCAAATGCTGGCGAGATAGTTATTTTGGGCAGCACTGAGCAACCCTTCTTCAATCACCGTACCAGGGGTCACGACGCGTACTACTTCGCGAGGCATGAGCCCGTTGATTGGTTCGGTGCCGACTTGCTCACAGATGGCAACGTGATATCCTCGACTAATCAATCGAGAAAGATAATTTTCCATCGCATGATGGGGAATGCCAGCCATTGGCACTCGATTGCCACCACCCACATTCCGCGAGGTGAGCACGATATCGAGCACATCTGAGATGATTTTGGCATCCTCATCAAAGGCTTCGTAAAAATCCCCTAAGCGGAAAAATAAAATTTGATCGCGGTGATTCTTTTTAATGGAAAGATA
The DNA here is from genome assembly GCA_963676155.2 of Anaerolineales bacterium. Lineage (GTDB taxonomy): Bacteria > Chloroflexota > Anaerolineae > Anaerolineales > UBA11579. Next base: position 547,207 of record CAXXOS010000002.1, on the reverse strand, counting down.
TTGATGCCGGATAGGGCTGAGATCGCTTTTCTTTTTTGCCATAGATACAATTATACTGGATAACCCTAGACGCGGGTACGGGACTGAGGAAGAAAATTGTGAGAAAAATAGTCATACATGCGCATAGGTTTTTAATTTGAAGAAAGCGCAGTATAATAGAACTATGAAAGTAAATGAGCAGATTTTTATCCCAGAAAATGAAATTGAATTTGAAACCATGCGTTCAGGTGGTCCCGGTGGGCAGAATGTGAACAAGGTTTCTACGGCGGTGCAATTGCGCTTTAATGTGCAGACTTCTGAAGCATTGCCAGAACCGGTGCGCGAGCGTTTGTTGCAGATTGCGAAAAATCGAATCACCAAAGAAGGGGTGTTAGTGATTAAAGTTGTGGAAACACGTTCCCAAATCAAAAATCGTGATATTGCTTTGTTGCGTTTGCGAGATTTGATTTTGGAGGCGAGTGTGCTGCCGAAAAAACGAACCCCTAGCAGACCTTCACGTGCCGCAAAAGAGCGCCGTTTGCAACAAAAACGAGCGCAAGCAAAACGCAAAGCTGACCGTGCCAAAAACTGGCGGTATGATGATTGAGCATAGGTACGGTATAATACCTTTATCTCAACATAGAATGAAAGAATGGTAAGTCCGATGAAAATTTCCGATTTATTTAATGACAAACAACCCACTTTTAGTTTTGAATTTTTCCCAGCGAAGACCGAAAAAGGATTTAAATCCTTAGAAAAGACGATCAAAGAGTTGGCTCCTTTGAATCCTTCTTATGTCTCTGTGACCTATGGCGCGGGGGGCGGATCACGTGATTTGACCAAGAATTTGGTGGTGAACATTCAAAATGAAATGCAGATCAACACTGTGGCCCATTTGACCTGTGTGAATGCCAGCAAAGATGAAACCAAAGAAGTGTTGGATTTTTATAACGAAAATAATATCGAAAATATCCTTGCCTTAAGAGGGGATCCTCCTAAAGGACAAGAACGCTTCACTGCGGATGTGAACGGCTTTGAATATGCAGCAGAGCTGGTGGCTTTCACCAAAAAGCATTTTCCAAACATGAGCGTGGGTGTGGCGGGGTTTCCCGAAGGGCATTTTGGCACACCGAATCGTCAAGATGAAATGACGTATTTGAAGGCGAAGGTGGATGCGGGAGCAGATTATATCTGTACGCAATTGTTTTTTGATAATCGTGATTTCTATGATTTTGCGGAACGATGTGAGATTGCGGGAATCGACGTGCCAATCGTGGCAGGGATTATGCCAATCACTTCTCTGGCAAACTTCAATCGCATTCCTTCTTTGGCGTTAGGGGCACGCTATCCGGCCAAATTGCTAAAAGCAATTCAACGCGCAGACACTGACGAACAAGTCAGCAATGTGGGCATCCATTGGGCAACTTCCCAAGCACTGGATTTAATCAATAATGGTGTGGCAGGGGTGCATTTCTATACGCTGAATCGCTCGAAAGCAACTCAAAAAATCTATAAATACGTGGGTATGTGCTAGGCAAGCTTATGATTCGATGCCTCGCACCGCTTGAAAATTTCACTGATATTGTCTATCGCCAAGTGCTGTGCCAAATTGGCAAGCCTGATTTGATGTTCACAGAATTTATGAATGTGGATGTGTTTTGCACGCTAGGACGCGACGCGATTCGCCGACGGGTGCTCTATGAAGAGCTAGAACGTCCACTCATCATCCAATTATGGGGTGTGGAAGCAAAAAACTATGCAGAAACGATTTCCTACCTTTTAAAAGAAGGCATTCGCCCAGATGGGTTTGATATCAATATGGGCTGCTCGATTAAAAAATTAATCAAAGATGGAGCTGGTTCGAAGCTAATCACCACTCCCAAACGTGCGGAAGGGATCATCCATGCGGTGCAAGATGCCGCGCAAAATGTGCCAGTGAGTGTTAAGACACGCTTAGGGTTTGAGAAAATCCAAACCGAGAAATGGTCGACGATGCTGCTCTCTCAGGGGCTTTCGATGCTGACTATGCACGGGAGGATTGGACGTAAAAAATATGGCGAACCAGCCAATTGGGAAGAAATTCGTAAGGTGGTGGCATTGCGAGATACGCTTGCCCCGGAGACAAAAGTGATTGGGAATGGAGATATTCATTCGGTGCAGGAAGGGCAGGCGAAAGCACAAGCGGCCGGCACAGATGGATATATGATTGGACGCGAAGCGATGATACACCCGTGGGTGTTCACCGGGCGAACGAAGAAAGAGATCACCCGCAAAGAGCGTTTGGATGCCTTAGAACTGCATATTCAGCTCTATGAGAAGCATTATGGTGACGAACGACCTTTCCACAGCCAGCATAAATATTTCAGAGTATATTTGAATAATTTTTCTGATGCTCGCATTTTGCGTAGAGAGATGGATCAATGCCATTCCCCGCAAGAGGTATATGCGTTGATTGAACGTGCGCGAGAGTGGTATCAGGATTAGATTTTTTTTATTTTAGAAAATTAGCTAGATTTAGCATAAATTGTTCATATTTTTTCTCAGAATCATATTTGTAATCATATTTTGAATTTTCGAATAATTCAATATTATTTTGTTGTAAATATTCTGCTAAATATTTACTAACTTTATAAGCCCCTGAAATATTCACATGGCCGACATCACTTAGATCGTTTAATTGAAATCGTAGTTCTTTTGATAGTAGATTAAAATCGACAATTTCTACATTATTAATTCTTTTGTCTTTCAAATATTGTTCAATAGAATTTGTATATGCTCTTAAATCTTTAGCAGATATCTCGTATTGAGTTTCGTAGGGAGCAACGAGTAATATTAATTTTATTTGGTTTTGTTCACATAAGTCTATAATCTTTTGAAAATAAAACAATCTTTCATTTTTAATTTTATGTTTTATTTCAAAATCATAGATTACATCTTTGTTTAATAGTGAAGATGAATCATACTTAACCTCTTCATAAGGTGTATATCCGTAATATTCTGTAAGTGTTTTATTGTTTAGGTAGAAATCAGAAGTATTTGATAGAAAATCAGTATCTTTCCATCTGTTGTGATAATTAAAAATAGGAAAATAATATTCTGTTTTCTCTTCTTTTGGGATGAGATTTTGAATTAGCAAATGTTTGTTGAAAGACAATTTCATTGTATCTACAGCGTTATGAGCCATACTTGAAATGCCATGATGTTTATCAAGATCGATGAATGAGAAAACCTCAATTGTGATTACTTTTGGAGATTGTGTTTTTGTGATTTCTTTTAATTGATAATAAAGATATTCAACTTTTGTGTCATTCATCCCCATGGAATATGAATCTATTTCTAGCTCATGATTGATGATTATTGGATTAAATGTGCGATAACTATGAGAGGATCCTAAAAAAACAATATCAATCGTATTTGGGTTTAACTCGTAGAAAAAATCCCATTTATCATGATAAGAATCTTTTGGCATAAAAAACTTATTCACCATTGTATAGAAAAAAATGACTACTATTACAAATATGATAACTTTTAGTGTTCTTTTTCCCACTATAATCCCATTCCTTTGATGATTTTTCTCTATTGTAATAAATTCTAAATAAGAATTCAATACAATATAAAAAAAACCGCCATTTCGGCGGTTTTGAGTGGGAACGGAGAGACTCGAACTCACGACCTCACGGATGTGAACCGTGCGCTCTAACCAACTGAGCTACGTTCCCAACTGCTCTATATATTATCTACAAAATTGGACTTTTGTAAAGTGATTGCTTAAAATTAATAAAAATATAGGTTTTTTTCTTAAGCTACTAAATTTGACTTTGGTTTCAAAGTCTGCTACAATTTTTTTTGTTAGACATCTCCGAAGGTATGATTACACTTGGACATCTACCTCATATTTTGACGATGAAAGATGACCACCAACGTGAATCACGTGTGGTGGTTTTTTAATTAAAGCTTTTTGATAAGGACATTCATGACGATACCTACTTTCTCTTCTAACTCATCTATCTCACACCAATTACATGAAGCTTTGGCAGAATTGATTGCCAACACAGAACCGGGTAACCGTTTGCCCTCCGAACCCGCCTTGGCAAAAGAAATGGGTGTTTCTCGGGCGACATTGCGGGAAGCAATGCGCATTTTTGAGACGCAGGGTGTAGTTCACCGCCGGCAAGGAGTGGGGACTTTTGTGGTACACCCCACACATGTGATTGCAAGTGGGTTGGAATCTTTGGAGAGCATTGAGGTGATGGCGGAGCGCACTGACTTGTCGGTGACGATGGGTGATTTTTCGGTCGATGTGCGTTTGCCAACAGAGGAAGAGAAGCGAATCTTGGGGCTGAAGCAAGGGGTATTTGTACGCAGGATTTCGCGAGTGATTGAATCAGAAAATCGACCTGTGGCGTTTTTGATTGATATTGTGCCAGATGGGTTGATCAGCCAGAAAGAATTAAATCAGGATTTTAAAGGAACGGTGTTGGAATTGCTCCAAAAACGAGGTTCTCCTTTGCTAGCAAATGCGCGCACGGAGATTACGGTGGCATCTGCAAACACGGAGATTGCCCGAGCACTCGGGGTACAACGTAAGGTGGGGGTGTTGGCCTTCACGGCGTATTTGTATACGATTAAAGGCTCGATTGTGAATATATCTTATAGCTATTTTTTGCCGGGTTATTTTAAATTTTTTGTGAATCGTCGTATGAATCAAATCTAGGTTGAAATTTGAGCAGTCTGACCGGTAGGCATGGGAGACTGCTTTTATTTTTTATATCAAAGTTGTGGTTGTACAACAAAATTAAAAGGAGATAACATGAAGAAAGTTGCCGTAGTTGCTGTGGGAGGCAATGCGCTCATTCGTGAGAAAGGCAAACATCACATTGAACACCAGTTCAACGCAGTTCGGGAGACTGCAAAACATTTTGCCAAAATGGTTGCAGATGGCTGGGATGTGGTGGTGACCCATGGAAACGGTCCACAAGTTGGATTTATTTTGCGACGTGCTGAGCTATCTTTAAAAGAGGTGCATCCTTTGCCCTTGGATATTATTGGCGCACACACGCAAGGCTCAATCGGCTATATGCTGCAGCAATCTCTGGGCAATGAGTTCCATCGTTTGGGCATTGACAAACAGACTTGCGCAGTGGTGACCCAAAGCTTGGTCGATAAGAATGATCCTGCTTTCCAAAACCCAACCAAAGGGATTGGGGGCTATATCGACGATGAGGAATTGATCGAAGAATATCGCAGCCAAGGTTGGACTGTGGAAGATGACGCTGGGCGTGGTTTTCGCCGCAAGATCGCGTCTCCAAAACCTTTGGAGATTGTGGAAACAAAGGTGATTAAACGTTTGGTGGACGAAGGTGTGGTGGTGATTGCTGTTGGTGGAGGAGGCATCCCAGTGATTAAGGATGCGAACGGTGATCTGAGCGCTGCCCCGCCGGCGGTGATTGACAAAGATCGCGGCACTGCGTTGTTGGCAATGGAGTTGAATGCCGATATTTTTGTGATTACTACCGCTGTGGAAAAGATTGCAATTAATTTTAATACGCCAGATGAGAAATGGTTAGACCAAATGACTGTTTCCGAAGCCAAGCGCTATATGGCAGAAGGGCATTTCAAGCCAGGTTCAATGTTGCCCAAGGTGGAAGCTATGCTGGACTATGTGGAGACGACTGGCAATAAGGCGTTGGTGACAGACCCCGACCATTTGCCCCAAGCGTTGAAAGGCGAAACGGGTACGTGGATTGTACCGGATGAAGCATAAGTTTTGAATTGAAAAGAGGCTACTCAAAAGACTAGCCTCTTATTTTTTTAATTGAATATGCTTTCTAGTAAAGGTCTGAAACATTCACCAATTGGGTCCATATCCCTTTGATGCCCCATAGTTGTGATGGCAATCTTTTGCTCTGGGAACATAATAATATATTGTCCATCTGCCCCTCCACAAAAATAATAATTTTCTTTGCATAACCTAAAGAATAACCCATAGGCATATCTCGGTAAGGCACTATTTTCATCATAGGCTGAGGGGGTATACACATGCACAGATTTTAATTGGTTGATCCAATTTTTTGAGACAATTTGATTCCCTTTGTAAACACCGTCATTAACCAGCAAAGTTGCAATTTTATGCAAATCTTGAAGCCCAATGGTCAAGCCAGTACAACCGGCAACATAATCCCCATATTTTATCCATTCAAACGATTTTATCCCCAAGGGGTTGAATAATAATTCGTCTGCCCAATCCATTAAATTTATTTTGAGCTCGTTTTGAATCAAAGCTGAAATAATATAGGGACCAACATTTGAATAAACAAAATGCTCACCCGGTTCATGAACAAGGTCAAAATTAAAAACATAGTCTAATAAATTATATTCACCAACCACTGGAATTTCTCTGCTAAACAACAAACCACGGTCATATCCCATGGTGTGGGTCATTAAATGCTTTAATGTAATTTTTCCTAATTTTTCAATATTATTTTGATTGGTTAAATTGATTTTATCTTGGAAATAAGGCCAAATCAGAGTATCCAGTGATAATTTTTCTCCTCGAATTTCAAGTCCTGCATCAATCGCTATCCCGATACATAAACTTATCACCGCTTTCCCAATCGATCGAACATTGTTTTGAGGAAATGGATCTGAGAATGTTTTTTCAAAAGTCAAATCACCTTGGCTCATGATGACGCCGTCCATATTTAAATGATTTCCATTTTGATCTTTTAGGGTTTCAAAATTCTCGATTATCTCTTGAAAAATACTTTGGTTTATCATGCTAGATCCTTGAGTTTTATTTTTTTTATAGCCGATTTCAAACTTAATTAAGTTATGGATTTTATTATAACAATAAATAAATTTTCAATTAAATATTAAAATTCAAATCGCGAATGTTCTCAAACCATGTATAATTACAACAGAAATTAAATGGGAGAAAGTACATGAGCAATCCAATTTTATCTGTTGTTGTACCAATCTGGAACGAAGAAGAAACCATTCCAGAACTCTATCGTCGTATGCAAGAAGTGATGGCCAAAACAGGTGTCACATGGGAACTAGTAATGGTCTCTGATGGCTCCACAGATCGCTCGACCGAGATGATCCGTGAGCTCGCCAAACAAGATGCCCATATTCGTCCGGTGATTTTTGCACGTAACTTCGGGCACCAGATTGCCGTCACTGCTGGGATGGCGCATAGCCGTGGTGATGCCGTGGTGTTGATTGACGCCGACTTGCAAGACCCCCCTGAATTGATTATAGATATGCTAGCCAAATGGCGCGAAGGCTATGAAGTGGTCTATGCCGTGCGCGCTACCCGTGAAGGGGAGAGCAAGTTCAAATTGTGGACAGCGAAGATGTTCTATCGTTTGATAAACGCCCTCACTGACACCGAAATTCCTCTGGATACGGGTGACTTCCGTTTGATGGACCGTGCGGTGGTAGACGTGATGAACCGTATGGAAGAACATCACCGCTTTATTCGCGGGATGGTTTCTTGGGTAGGCTATAAACAAATTGGAATCGAATATGATCGGAAAGAACGCTTTGCTGGTGAGACCAAATATCCGCTGAAAAAAATGCTCAATTTGGCGATGACCGCCATCACAGGTTTTTCCAACGTGCCCTTGCGCTTGGCATCCTACACCGGCTTTATCTCGGCCGGCATTAGCATTATCTTTATCCCCATCGTGATTATCATGCGTATGTTGGGCAACCAAGCCTTTTTCGGGCAAGCGACCACCTTGATTGCTGTGCTCTTCCTAGGTGGGGCACAACTGATGGCCTTGGGCATCCTCGGAGAATATATCGGACGGCTCTATGATGAGGGGCGCAACCGACCGCTGTATATCACGCGAGAAACTCCTGAAGATTTTGAAAAATATCACACAGAAAAATAAAAGCAAAAGCCTGTCAAGAGCACAGGCTTTTTTTAATCTTAAAATTTTTTCACTATTGACACAGAACAATTGTTCATGTTATTATGTATTAGAACAAATGGTATATAGAATAGAGAAAGCGAGTATTGTATGATGATGGCTAGAAAACGTGAAGGTTTAGGAGAACGCCATATTAAGATTTTGGAAATTATGGAAGATTACCAAGTCAATAAAGGCTACCCTCCCACTATCCGTGAAATTGGAGAAGAAGCAGATATTTCTTCGACCTCAGTGGTGAACTATTATCTCAAACAACTAGAAGATGATGGCTATATCGAACGGAAAGGCAAGATCTCACGAGGGTTACAGATCATCAAAAATGCAGCCGGTAATCTGATTGATGATGTCAGCAATGCAACCGGTGACTTTTTACGATTGCCTTTGGCAGGTCGAATTGGGGCAAGCATCCCCGTGCCGATGCCCACCACAGACTTTGAATATTTTGATGCAGAATCTGCAATCGAAATATCCAGCGAACGAATTCCCTCCTCGATTCCGAGAGAAGAATTGTTTGCCTTGGAAGTGGATGGTGATTCAATGATCGACGCAATGGTTGCCGATGGCGACTTGGTCGTGTTGCGCAAAAAAGGCACTGCCTCCAATGGTGATATGGTCGCAGTATGGTTGACCGACAAAGACGAAACCACATTGAAATACTACTTCAATGAAGGTTCTCGAATCCGTTTGCAACCCGCAAACCCCACGATGGACCCCATTTACGTTGATGATACTAGCACTGTTGAAGTACAAGGTGAAGTGGTGCTAATCATTCGCCAACCTAATAAAACAAAACACTAATCGCGTTCTTCCATTTGATATAAAAATATAAAAGAGGCTCTTTGATGGAGTCTCTTTTTTTCTTATTTTGACCAATCACTCTGATTTTTTGGTAAAATGAACGCATGAACAAGCCCCCTACCACATGGCAACCCCCACTCTCCAAACGCATTTTTGATCGTTTGATTGCACTCATTTTGCTAATCTTGCTATCCCCCCTTTATCTCGTATTGTCGATCTTCGTGCTAATTTTTCATGGGCATCCGGTCATCTTCACTCAAAATCGCCCCGGCTTGCGTGGTGAAATCTTCAAGCTCTATAAATTTCGAACCATGACCAATGAAAAAGAAGCCAATGGAGAGCTTTGTTCAGATGAAAAACGCCTGACCAGTTTTGGAAAATTTTTGCGTTCCACCAGTCTAGACGAATTGCCAGAGCTATTAAATGTGCTCTTTGGTCAGATGAGCTTGGTTGGTCCGCGTCCGTTATTAGTGCAATACCTCGAACGCTACACCCCACATCAAGCGCGCCGCCATGACGTGCTCCCCGGCATCACCGGTTGGGCACAGATCAATGGACGTAACAATCTCTCATGGGAAGATAAGTTTGACCTTGATGTGTGGTATGTCGATCATTGGAGCTTTTGGCTTGATCTCAAAATCATTTTGCTGACACCTTTGAAGGTATTTAAAAGAGAAGGCATCACCTCAGAAGGCAATGCCACTGCAAAAGAATTTATGGGGATAGAAGACTAAGAAGGAGTCATATTCTGTGCTTAGAAGGGGAGGTTGAATCGTCCAGTCAGTACTAAGATCAAAAATCCGCCCCCAGCCACCAACATCAAAATCATAATACTATAAATAAAGCGTTCAAATGCAGTCATGCTACCTTTGCCAATAGGCTCTTTTTGAGCATAGGGAAGTTCGACTGTCTTTTTGGTAGGCTCAAATGCTACATTCTTGGAGACCACACTCTTTTCTTTTTCTGCTTTTGGTGGTTTGACCGTTTTCTTTTTTTCCTGTTTCGGTTTGCTACGCTTGCTCACCTTCTCTTTGAGCGGAGCAGGGGTCTTGAGTGCTTGCAAATCGGGCATAGATTTTGCCACGTTCTTAGGGGGAGCAATGGGAGTCGGAGTAGGTTCAATTTCCACTTCATCATCAAAATTCAAATAGACTTCTTTTCGGACTGGTTTTTCACTCATGAGGGCTCCTTAAGATTCTGAGAGGGGAGAGCGCGGGCGGAGATGTACATCTCCCACGCGAAAAGTTTTGATGGATCCATCTTCTTTTTCAATCACAAGATCACCATTTTCATCAACTTTTTTACAAATGCCTTGATGCGTCTCATTTCTGGTGGTGATTTCAATCGGTTCTTCTTGATAGGCTAAATAGTGGTTCCACTTTTCAATAAAAGCGGGAGTAGTGAGGATGGGACGCAAATTTTGAATTTCATCAATAATCTGAGCTAATAATTGATAGCGTTGGATATCGGCGATTGTGTGATTGGCGATATACGTGGCGGGGAAAGTGAGGTGATCCTCTTCGGGCACTGCTTCCGGAAAGACATTGACACCAATCCCCATTACCACTGCTTTGGGGGCTCCGTTGACCCAATCTGCCTCTGCCAAAATTCCCGATGTTTTCATTCCATCGATCAACACATCGTTTGGATACTTGAGTTGTGCCTCAATTGAAAATTGGTGGGCTAATACTTTGCAAAGCGCAATCCCGCCCAAGGCAGAGAAAAATGCTAATTTTTCGATCTCTTCGGGGGTAGGTTGAAATACTAAACTAAACGCTAATGCACTGGAGGGAGTAGTAACCCATTTCCGATCATAACGTCCTTTCCCAGCGGTTTGCTCTTCAGCATAAAACAAAGTCCAGTCATGGAGAGACATATGTTGGAGTAAGTTCATCGCAAAAGTATTTGTCGAATCAATGGATTCGTAATAATACACTTTTGGGAGTTGTAAGTGCTTTACATAGTAAAAGAATTCTTGTTGTGTCATAGATTAATCATAGCAGAAATTCTTCTTTTTCGATAATTGTTTTGTGTTAAAACCTTTTTAAAATGACTAGATCTCAAGACATCGAATCAAAATAGATCGTTGATGTGGAGAGGCTCGATGTTCAAACAAAAAGATTCCTTGCCAGGTACCTAAGCATAAGTTTTGTTTTTCAATCGGAATCGTCAAACAAGGTTGAGTCAATATCGAGCGGATATGCGAGGATGAATCATCTGCGCCTTCCAATGTGTGGCGCATCCAATGTTGATTTTCGGGGATTTGCAATTCCATAAATGATTCGATGTCTGACTTCGCAGTAGGATCAAAATTTTCACTAATAATCAAAGACGCACTGGTATGTTGGATATACAGATAACACATTCCCTCTTCCATTTGGGTTTGTTTGATAAATTGATTTAATTCACGCTCGAAGGAATAGAGTCCTTTTCCTTCAGTGAAAATATTGATTTTGGTTTTATGCCACTTCATTCTTCATCTCCTATATCGAACTTATATCCAAAGAGTGCCAAATACTTTAAAAAATTTTTCTTTTTTCTTTCCTCATCTTCCGGATCCACAGAATAATATTGATCAGATTCGATTGCTCGTTCTTTTAACAGATGAGAAAACCCTTTTTTTTCTTCAGGGTCAACAACCCGTAAATCTGATAATGTTTGCGCGTTCATCAGACGATCTCCATTTGTGAAAATGAAGGTCACCCGCTTCCAATTTTCTGCACGAATCGGCGTCGGCAGGGTCTGCAAGGGGCCTAATTGCATCTTGAAATATTCAAGATTTGCTCGCGGATGTTTTGGCTCCATTTGAAAGAGTTCTGAGCGCATCACAAGTTCATGCCCAACATATTCAGCATAATGCTCAATCTGCCATTTATGATCTCCGAAAGAGGCAGGCTGATAAAAAGCTAAATAATCAAGAATAAAGATCCGGGGTGCAGCATAGAGCGGAATTCTATACCAGCCTAAGACGCGTGCAATTTCAAGATCTTGTGGTTTGGGCAACAATGCAACTAAAACGAGGTCATTTTGGTTTGGAATTCTTATCATCTTTATATTCCTCCACTAAAAAACATTATACCTTAATCCCTAATTAATCTTTTTCTAAAATTTGTCAATCGAGAAAACATGTTATATAATGGATTGGCTTTACCAGAGAAAAAATCCATTGATCTAGATTGATTAGGTCAAAACAATGAGTGTAAAACATATGCTAAATTCTGAAACACCTAGGCGTACCGTGCAACATCCTCGATTCATCGCAGAATGGGAACCCACCTTAGGCGTGATTATTTCATACCCGCTAAATGTTCCCCACACATTAGTAGTTGCTTTAGCAAAAGATCATCATCTCTATATCACCGCTGATTCGGAAGAATCAAAACAGAATGCAATTGAAGACTTAACCACTTGGCAAGTAGACCTTGCCCATGTTTCCTTTATTATTGGACCACATGGCACAGACATGTCTTGGCCACGTGACTGGGGTCCCCACGCTTTGTTTGATGAAAACAAACAAATGAACTTGGTAGATCCGCTCTATCTGCATCGCACACCCTATTCGTCCGTCAAAGGCAATGACCCATTGTGGAAATGCAGATTTCGTAAATTGAAATTAAAAATCTTGGGCAAGCAGACCAATCCGGATAATGAAATGCCGGTTCGTTTTGCCCAATTCTTTGGACAAAAAATCATCCGCTTGCCGTTTGCGCTCACCGGTGGCAATTTTTACACAGATGGGCATGGCTTGGCGATGTCGATGGAAGTCTTGCTGAATGAAAACGATCGCTTAAACAATGTGGATGAAGAAGATTTCTTTTCCTATTGTGAAGAAAATTTGGGAATAAATAAATATGCAATTTTTCCAAATTTCGAAGATCACGGCATTCAGCATATTGACTGTTTTCTAAAAATGTTAGATGAAGAACGCCTTTTAATTCAAAGACCACCGCAAGATCACAAATATTACCATCGATATAATGAAATCATCGAAACAGAAATCAAAAGCTTGCGCACAGCTTATGGACGTCCATTCCAGATTTTACGCATGGATACTGACCGGTTCCGCGGAGAAGAATTGGCCGCTTACGTCAATTCTTTGATTCTCAACAAACATATTTATGTGCCCTTGTATGGCATAGCCCAAGATGAGATTGCCTTACAGCAATGGCAAGCAGCAATGCCCGGCTACACTGTTCAAGGATTTGAATATGACCTTGCAAAAGAGACCGCTTATATCACAAAATATAAAGATATCGGTTGGCGAGATGGTGATGCACTCCATTGCCGCACCAGAGGTGTTTGGGATCCTTCAATGTTGTATATTTCAGTGCATCGTTTGGACCCACAAATGCCTGTCCAAAAACAATATCCGGTAGACGCCTTAGTAGTTGATTATAGCAAGCAAGGGATTATGTCCAAGAGTGTGAAGCTCTTTTGGCGCGCAGATAACACTTCAGCATGGCAATCAACGCCTATGCAGCTTCAAGAAGGCACTGATACCTATCAAGGCACTATCGAAGCCCCTGCAGGTGTAAAACAGATTGACTATTATGTAGTTGCCCAAAGCAAATTGGGCAAAACAGAAACCATGCCCAGAACAGCGCCTCAAGGATTCTATCAATTTGAAATTCGCTAAAATCTACGCATAAATCCGCGCAATTTAGAAAATGATGAATAAAAAAACACCTCGTGAAGAGGTGTTTTTAGTTTGAAAAGTTTGATTCTTAGCTGCGGTGATTGTTGTTGCGGTTATTACCACCACCACCACCACGGTTATTGCTGCTACGATTGTTGCCACCACGGCGATCTCCACCACGGGAATTGCGATTGCCACCGCTAGATCGTTTCTTATTGGCATTATCGTTTGCCATGGCTTCTTCTGCGGTCCAACCTTCCAACACTGCACGGCGGGAGAGGCGAATCTTGCCATTATTATCGATATTGGTCACCATCACAGTGATTTCATCACCCATGCGGCAAATATCAGTCACTTTTTCCACGCGGCTGGTATCCAATTGAGAAATGTGCACCATGCCATCTTGACCGGGCAACACTTCCACAAAGGCACCAAAATCAGCAATGCGCACAACCTTACCGGTATAAATGCGGCCAATTTCTGCAGTTTCTGTGAGAGCTTTGATCATATCACGTGCTTTTTGTTCACCTTCACCATCGGATGTGGCAATGAACACCACGCCTTCTTCACTGATCTCGATCACTGAATTGGTTTCTTCTTGGATTTGGCGAATCATCTTGCCACCTGGTCCAATCACGGCGCCAATTTTGGCGACGGGGATTGTCACGGTGGAGATGCGCGGGACATGGTTCTTCAACTCTGCGCGAGGAGAAGGTAATTCTTTCAACATTTCTGCCAAAATGTGAGCGCGGCCTTCTTTGGCTTGTTGCAATGCTTCAGACATCATTTTTGTGGTCAAGCCATCAATCTTGATATCCATTTGCAAAGCAGTGATGCCATCTTCAGTACCAGTGACTTTGAAGTCCATATCACCGAGGTGATCTTCTAAGCCTTGGATGTCACTCAAAATTTGATAGCGGTCACCATCAGAGACCATCCCCATTGCAATTCCGGAGACTGGTTTTTTGATCGGCACACCGGCATCCATCAATGCCAAGGTGGAACCACACACGGAACCCATTGAAGTGGAACCGTTGGAAGAAAGACATTCGGAGACCACACGAACGGTGTAGGGGAATTCTTCTTCGGTAGGAATCACAGGAATCAAAGCACGTTCTGCCAAGGCACCATGGCCAATTTCACGGCGAGAAGTACCACGTAAACCACGGACCTCACCCACAGAGAAGGGGGGGAAGTTGTAATGGTGGATATAGCGTTTTTTGCTTTCCGGATCCAAATTATCCAACTCTTGGGCATCACGGGGAGTGCCTAAGGTGAGCATGCTCATCACTTGGGTTTCGCCACGAGTAAACAACCCGCAACCATGCGCCAAGGGGCTCACACCGGTGTCACACCAAATGGGGCGAATTTCATTTGGCTTACGGCCATCAGGACGATGTCCTTTATCCAAAATGCGTTCACGCACCACATGTTTATAAACTTTTTCAAATGCAGAAGCATATTCTTTGGCAACGTCTGCTTCAACATCTTCACCGAGTTCGGCGATCATTTCGTCGCGAATTGCATCCACGCCGTCATAAAGATCGTGTTTGCCAAGGTCTTGATCCAACAATGCGTTTAGCTTGTCAGTCACTTTACCTTTCACGATTTCAACATAGCTTTCATCTGCTGCGAAGGAAGGATAAGAACTCTTTTCTTTGCCAACTTCTGCTTGCATTTGAGAAATGGTTGCCACGATGGGTTGAATGGATTCATAAGCCAATTCGAGGGCTTCAGTCATCAATTCTTCTGAAACTTCTTCAGCACCAGCTTCCACCATCAACAATGCTTCTTTGGTGCCAGCCACGCGAAGATCTAATTTAGAAACTTCCATTTCTTGGAAGGTGGGGTTGACCACCAACTTATCATTCACATAACCAATGCGAACGGCGCCCACAGGGCCATCCCATGGGGTGTTGGAGATTGAAACAGCGGCGCTAGCCACGTTGATTGCTTGCACGTCCATCGGGTTGATTCCATCATAAGAATAGGTGTAAATCAACACTTGCACGTCATTGCGCATGTCATTCGGGAAGAGCGGGCGCAAAGGTCGATCGACCAAGCGAGCGTTCAAAATGGCATGGGTGGAGGGGCGGCCTTCACGTCGGAAGAATGACCCTGGAATTTTCCCACCAGCATACATTTTTTCTTCAAAGTCTACGCTCAAAGGGAAAAAGTCAATCCCTTCGCGGGGTTTGCTTGCCATTGTGGCAGCACAGAACAACATCATATCGTCAATTTGCAAAGTGACTGCGCCACCTGCTTGCCCTGCCAAACGGCCAGTGCTAAAGACAATAGACTTACCGCCTACCTCGGCGGTATATTTTTTTAATTCGGGTTTCATTATGTAATTACTCCTTAAGTATTTCACCCACCTACTAACTCAGGAACTGGAAACTGGGAAAAATTTCTGCTTTTTCACACCTTCCAATGCCCCAATTAGCAGGATTCAAAAAAAGAGTAGATGATTACCGATTAATCATCTACTCTGTGGTGTTGCTTATTTTCGGCGAATCTTCAATTCATCAGTAATAGAAATATATTTCTGATAATCATGTTTGCGAAGATATGCCAACAAACGACGGCGACGCCCGACGAGCTTCAAAAGGCCTCGGCGAGTGCTTTCATCATGTTTGTGCTCACGAAGATGATCAGTGAGTTGGGTAATGCGAACGGTCAAAATTGCAACTTGGACTTCTGGTGAACCAGTGTCACCTTCGTGTCGTTCGTATTTTTTGATTGCTTCGCTTTTAACTTCTTTATTTAATGGCATGACATCTGCTCCTTTCATTTAGACTCGGTAAAAAATCATTATTTTACCTGTGCAGGTCTCCAAGCCAGCAGCAGCAACAGCCGCTTGACTGGTCGAGTCATCAATATAGGATTATACCAGATGCAACAAATTCTATCAAATCCAATTATTAATTTTTTATAAGGCTTGGGGAATAAAGATAAAGTAGAGGAGTGCGAAGAAAAACAGTCTCAGTAAATCTTATGCGTCTCTCAAGTGAGCCGAATCAACACTTCAAGCGCCAATGCTTGATATGCCAAACACGCATCACTGTTGGGGTTCAACTCTCGGATGGTCTTTCGGCGAGAAGGAGCAACCGCAATCGAAGGGTCATAAGGAATCGCATTCGTAAAGACCTTCTTTTTGAACACTTTGGTCAGCTCTTGCATAATTGTTTGCGAGTGATTGCTGTCTGGGTGGGTCATCGTAGGCACAATTCCCAATAATTTCAAATCAGGGTTCTTCGACTCACGAATGGTCCACACTGTTTCAAGCAAAGGTCGCAACCCGCGCAATGCCAAATAGTCAGTTTGTACAGGAATCAAGAGAAAATCAGCAGACACCAACCCATTCAAAGTCAATAAACCAAGGTTAGGCGGGGTGTCAATCATAATAATATCAAATTGATTGGCAATTTTATCCAACGCATTCTTTAGACGCTTGGTGCGATTTAATTCAGAAAGCAAAAGATATTCTTTGGAAAGCAATTCATCATCAGCGGAGATCAAAAACAGGTTTTTTCGCACAGGTTGAATGGCTTCTTCAATATTGAAAGTTTCATCAAACAACACCGTAGTGATTGAATTCTCGACTTTATAAATATCGATGCCAAACGAAGCTGTGAGGGCTGCCTGCGAATCGAGATCCACCAACAACACTCGTTTGCCTAAGTTTGCTAATTCAGCGCTCAGGTTGATGGTTGTGGTGGTTTTGCCCACGCCGCCTTTTTGATTTCCAATCAAAATTGTTTTCGTCATAATCGTAGTATAGATGAAAATAGACTAAATCGCAAACAAAAAAATAGACATTATTGAAATAAAAATCTTTTTATGCTAGGCTATTAAAGTATTAACGAATCTTAAAAAATTCAAAGAAAGGGTGTAACGATAGAATGACAGCAAAGATAATTGACGGAAAAGCAATTGCCGCCGCACTCAAAGAAGAATTAAAAGAAAAGGTGGCCCAACGGGTGGCCGAGGGCAAATCTGTGCCCGGTTTAGCCACCGTACTGATTGGTGAAAATCCAGCTTCAGAAGTCTATGTGCGCATGAAAAAGCGTAATTGTGAAAAGATTGGCATTCGATCTTTTAGCATTGAATTACCCGGAGATATCAGCCAAGCCGAAGCAGAGCAAGCGGTGCGCGAATTGAATGAAAATCCTGAGGTCAACGGCATTTTGGTGCAATTACCTTTGCCCAGCCATTTAAATGAAGAAAAGATCTTAGATACGATTCGCATCGAAAAAGACGTGGATGGCTTTCACCCGCTCAACACCGGACGTTTGGCACAACGTGGACGCGACCCCTTATTTGTACCCTGCACACCAGATGGCTGTCTCTATCTCTTGGAGAAGTCAGAAGTCGAGCTTGAAGGAGCAGATGTGGCCGTGATTGGTCGCTCCAATATCGTAGGTCTGCCGTTAGCGTTGTTATTAATCAAAAAGAATGCCACAGTCACCTTATGTCATTCTCGCACCAAAAATATTGAAGAAGTTTGTCGAAATGCAGATATCGTGATGGCTGCCACGGGAGTGCCTGAATTGGTCAAGAAAGATTGGGTCAAACCCGGTGCAGTGGTGATTGACGTCGGTGTCAACCGAGTCGAAGATGATTCTGAAAAAGGATATCATTTAGTCGGCGATGTTGCTTATGATGAGGTTGCGCAAGTTGCCTCTGCCATCACACCCGTTCCCGGTGGGGTGGGGCCAATGACAATTGCCATGTTGCTTCGCAACACCGTTCGTGCCGCTGAGCTGCAAGACAACGAATAGAATAAAATAAAAAAGAGTAAAAAAAAAGAGAGTTCAGATGAACTCTCTTTTGCGTTTGATTGGAGCTATTTGTTTAGATTAAAATCTAATCCTTTTGTATGGTTTTTCATTTTTTCCAAAAAGATTCGAATTGCTTTTTCAGTCACTTCATATTCTTCTTGAGAATAGATACTTTTCATATTATCAAAGAACAATTGTCTGCCTTCGGTTGATTTCTTAATTACATCCAATCCTTTTTCAGAGAGACGTAATATTTTCTTTTTATTTTGATGCAAACTTGGGTCTTTTACGGCTTCTTTGATTACATAACCGTCTTTCTCCATGCGACTGATCATTTGGCTTGCCGCCGGGAGAGATGTTTTTGTGAACTCACTTAATTCCTTAATGCTCATTTCTTGATATAAATTTAAAATAATCAAGATATTGATTTGGGCACTAGAAAGTTCGATATCATATAAAAATTTAAGAAAATGAACCGTTTGATATTGGACAAAAATATTCACAAATTCATTGAGCAGTGGAGAGTTTTCGTTTGTTGTTGTCATTATAAAAATCCTTAGAAAAGCTGGTTAGAGCTAATTGGTGAAACTGTTTTGTATTGTGATAATCACTATAACCTAAACAGTATATACTATATCGTTGTAGTGCGACTTTTGTCAAATGAAATCACGTTAAATTAATGTAGAAATCTCATTTTGTAAGGTTAATTTAAGAAAACTTAATAAATTAGAATTTTTTTACATTTGTCTAAAATTTCACAAACACTAAAGTAGTGTGTGTTTGATAAATGAGCTTAACTTTAACAATTTTTTGGTTCCTTGACAACAAATTATTTCAAATTATAATCCAAACAATCTTTAAAATTAAAAAAGGAGTTGCTTATCGAAAAATAAGAATACAATGGGAATTGCAGCGCATGGTTCTATGAAAATAGAATGACGAGGATGTGGGTTCTTCATTCGACATGAAGAATAAGGTGCAAAATTGCACTGAAAATCGAGAGATCAGCGGAAGCCCACTGGAGAGAGCCTTCTCCATTCTTTTCCCTCCAAATCAAAGTTTTTTGACAAAACGATTCGTAAGAATCACACAAAACAAAAAACGAGGCCAACGACAAAACAAAAATTATTGGAGGACCCCCTATGTGTGGTATTGTTGGATATATTGGGTATCGTGACGCGACACCTATTATTCTAAATGGTTTACAGCGCCTTGAATATCGAGGCTATGATTCTGCAGGTTTAGCAGTTTTGCAGGATGGCAAAATTGAAATTCGTCGAGATGCAGGCAAACTTGCCTCATTGCTTACCTTAGTTGAACAAGAGCCAGTCTCTGGCGTTTTAGGCATTGGGCACACTCGTTGGGCCACCCACGGCGTGCCAAATCGCACAAATTCTCACCCTCACATTGGCCAAGCAGGCAAAGTGGTGGTGGTGCACAATGGCATCGTGGAGAATTTTGTGGAATTGCGAGATGAACTCTTGGCAGAAGGGGTGGAATTTAAATCTGAAACAGACACAGAAGTGATTGTTCAATTAGTTGAAAAATTCTATACCCAATCAAACGACATCGTCGCTGCAGCACAAAAAGCATTGTCCATGCTCAATGGGCATCAAGGCATGGTGCTCTTTTCTAAAGATGAACCAGATAAGATTATTGCGGCACGTTTGGGCAACGCAGGTGGCGTGGTGATTGGCAAAGGTGAAAATGAAAACTTCATCGCATCCGACATGCCCGCCATTCTCAGCCACACACGCGACATTTGTTTCTTAGAAACCCAGCAGATGGCCGTCGTCAAACAAGATACCTTTGAGATCTATAATGTCGAAGGGGACCCCATAGAAATTGAAATGCACAATATCCCTTGGGATCCGGTCGCTGCAGAAAAGGGCGAATTCCGCCACTTCATGCAAAAAGAAATCCACGAGCAAGTACGCTCCATCACGGATACCATCTCAGGTCGAGTGGACTTTGAACAGAACAACATCCATTTAGACCAACTCAACCTCACCCCAGAACTTGCCAAAAAGATCAAACGCATTGTCATCATTGCCTGTGGCACTGCCATGCATGCTGGTGAAGTAGGCAAATATCTCATCGAATCCATTGCACGCATCCCTGTGGAAGTCTCCGTTGCATCCGAATTTCGCTATCGAGACCCCATCGTTGATGAAAACACAGTCGTAATTTCCGTCAGTCAATCAGGTGAAACAGCAGATACCTTGGCAGCCATGTCCGAAGCCAAACAAAAAGGTGCCACCTTATGGTCGGTAGTGAATGTGATTGGCTCACAATGTATGCGCGTAGCCGATGGCTATATCTCGATGCAGACTGGCCCAGAGATTGGCGTCGCCTCCACCAAAGCCTATACCGCTCCCTTGGTTGATTTTTATATGATGGCAATTTTCTTAGCGGATATGCGCGGCACCTTGGATCCGGTAAAAAAGATTGGCTATATTCAAACATTGCGCTCCTTGCCAGATTTAGTCGATCAAACGATTGCCTATGAAGATGAAATTGAAGAAATTGCCCGTGCCACCAAAGATATGACCCATTGTTTATATCTCGGACGAGGGATTAACATGGCCACCGCCTATGAAGGTGCGCTTAAATTGAAAGAAATTTCCTATATTCATGCAGAAGGCTATCCCGCTGGCGAAATGAAGCATGGTCCCATCGCCTTGGTAGATGAAGAAATGCCCGTGATTGCAATCGCCCTCAAAGACGCGCTATATGAAAAAATGATTAGCCAGATTGAACAGGTCAAAGCCCGTGATGGTCAGGTAATCGCCGTCGCCACAGTCGGAGACGAATTAATCAAGTCCAAAGCAGACTATGTGCTTTGGGTGCCTGAAGTAATCATGGAACTTAGCCCTGTCTTAGCAGTTATTCCTTTGCAAATCTATTCCTATCACATCGCTGCTTTACGCGGTTTGGACGTAGACCAACCACGTAACCTTGCCAAAAGTGTGACAGTAGAATAAAGATTCTTGAAAAAAACAAAAAGGCCTGCTCCATTTGGAACAGGCTTTTTTTGTATCATTTTTTGATATAATATAGGTTATTACAATTGAGAAAATTTTAACTATGAAAGGGTAAGTGTGAATTTTTGAACACCATTTCTAGTTCAACATCACCATCCATCCCCCAATTAGCAATCCGTGGCTATCAACCCAAAGACCTACCGGCCTTACATGAAATCTATTACCAAACCGGATTAATGGGGGAAAGCCTAGTTGGAACCCAAAAATTTAATGATCGAAAATTGTTCAACATGCTCTTTTTTGACTATTATGTCAAATATGAACCAGAGCATTGTTTTGTTTTGGTCAACAGCGCAACAGATGAAGCACTCGGCTATATCATTGGTACCTTAGATTCCATTGTCCAAGAAAAAGCCTTCACTCGCAAAATGGGCTGGCGCATTTTTCTAAGGATGTTTTTGGTAAGTTGGTGGCGCCACCCAGAGTCTTTCAAACAGATAGTACAAATGATTCGAGATGGCGAACATGGCCACCAAGCGCAAATGGACCAGATTAAACAACAATATCCCGCCCATTTGCACATCAATCTTTCTCCCCATATGCAAAGCAAAGGGGGAGGCTCGATGCTGATGATCCATTTTCTCGATCACCTCAGAAAAAATCATGTCACCGGTGTGCACCTTGGCACCACAAATCAAAATCTGAAAGCAGTTCCTTTTTATCAAAAGCATGGCTTTTCGCTCGCTTTAGAGATTCCCGGAAAAATGTGGGATTTACCCATTGAGCAAATTGAACTTGTTTTCACCAAGTTAATAAAGGAAGCATAACAATGAAAAAGAAAGAACGTGAATTCAACATTCTCCACAAGCCCAAGCCCTACGTAATGGCACATCGTGGCAATAACGTACTCTTTCCAGAAAACACCCTCCTCGCTTTTCAACAAGCAATCGACGAAGGCGCTGATATCATCGAAACCGACCTGCATCTCACCAAAGACAATGTCATCGTCTGCATCCATGATGCCACCGTCGATCGCACCACAAACGGCACAGGAGCAGTGGCCGAATTGACCTTGGCAGAGATTAAATCTCTCTCCGCCAGTTATGACCGCCCTGAACATCTTGAGCAAACCGTCCCCACACTAGAAGAATTCTTAACAATCATCCCTCAAGACACATTGATCGCATTAGAATTAAAAACCGATCGCTTCCTAGAAGAAGCAGTCAATCGTCAATTGATTTCCATTCTCGAGAAATTCCAAATTGTCGAGCGCACCATGGTGATTGGCTTTTCAGAGCCACGCTTGTTGGCCGTCAAAGCCTTAGAGCCGCGCATCCTCACCGGATTCATCACCATGTCCAAAGCAGAACCCCAAACCAAAGCAGATTTTATGGGAGCCGCCTATCCTGTTTTATTTATGAAACCATGGTATATCTACCGTGCCAAAAAGATTGTCCCATTTTTCTGTCCCCTAGACCCCGACCCGATCAAACGCCTTTGGTATTATCGCTTAATGAAAGCAGATTGCGTTTTGGCGGATAACCCCGGAGAAGTAATTCAAAAAATAAAAACCATGAAGCCTTGGTCTCAGAAATAGAACATAGGAGTGTTCATATATGTCAAAAAATAAAGTAAAAGTCGCGATAATTGGTGTCGGAAATTGTGCTTCCGCACTTGTTCAAGGGGTAGAATATTATAAAGATGCTGCAGAAGATGCAGAGATTCCAGGTTTAATGCATGCCACCATCGGTGGCTATCATGTCAGTGACATCGAATTTACGGCCGCATTTGAAGTCGTAGACACCAAAGTGGGCAAAGACCTCAGCGAAGCCATTTGGGCAGAGCCCAACAACACTCGCAAATTTGCCGATGTACCTCATAAAAATATCCCCGTATATCGTGGCGGTACTTATGATGGCATGGGCAAATATTATAAAATGGTTTGTGAAGAATCAGATGCCCCTGTGGCAGATGTCGCCCAGATCCTCAAGGATACGCAAACCGATGTCGTCGTGAGCTTCCTCCCCGTGGGGTCTGAACTTGCCACCAAATGGTATGTGGAACAAATCCTCGAAGCCGGCTGTGGGTTTGTCAATTGTGTGCCCGTCTTTATCGCCAGTGATCCCAATTGGGCAGGCAAGTTTAAGGAAAAAGGGCTCCCTATCATTGGGGATGATATCAAAAGCCAACTCGGCGCCACCATCACCCATAGAGTGCTCACCAATTTGTTCGTAGATCGCGGCATTCACTTGGATCACACCTATCAATTGAACTTTGGCGGCAACATGGATTTCTATAATATGTTAGAGCGCGACCGCTTGGAATCTAAGAAAATTTCCAAAACCGGTGCCGTCACCAGCCAACTTCCTTATGATATTGGTGCCAACAACGTACACGTAGGTCCTTCAGATCACGTACCTTGGCTCACAGATCGCAAATGGTGTCACATCCGCATGGAAGGGCGTGCTTTTGGTGACAGTCCCTTGAATTTAGAATTGAAACTCGAAGTGTGGGATTCTCCCAATTCGGCTGGAGTGGTCATTGACGCAGTGCGTTGTGCCAAACTAGCCCTAGATCATGGCTTGGCAGGGGAGTTGATTGAACCCTCATCCTATTTTATGAAAACACCCCCTGTGCAATTTACGGATGACGTGTGCCGCAATAAAACAGAAGAATTTATTAAAACCTATTCAAAATAATCAGAAGCGGGTTTAATAGAGAGAGCATGTTAACATGCTCTCTTTTTTTATTAACAGAAATTATTTATTAATCAGTAGTGCATAGAAGGTTCCCATGACAGAAAACAAAACCACACAAAATCCAATCCCAGATCCAACTTCTGAAGAAACACAATTCCAAACCGGGAAAGTATTGACCGTCAATGTCTCCCATTTTATCAACGATTCATTCGGTGCATTTCTTTCCCCCTTGCTTCCCCGAATCATTGAAAATCTTTCACTTTCTCTCACCCAAGCAGGGTTGCTCACCTCCATCTACGCCCTTCCCAGCATTCTCAATCCATTGATTGGCGACTTCGCAGATCGCAACAAACGCAACAAATATCTGCTTGCCTTTGCACCAGCGATGGTTGCCACCAGCATGTCCCTGATTGGCATTCCGCAACAATTCATTTTTCTCTGTCTCTTAGCCGTAATCGGTGGGCTGGCCACCGCCACCTACCACGCCGTAGCACCGCCTATGGTCGCACGTGCGTCTGGCAATCGTGTTGGCCGTGGCATGAGCTTCCAAATGGCTGCTGGTGAAATGGGGCGTATGTTAGGGCCCATCATTGCTGTTTGGGCAGTTTCTCAATTCACCTTGCAAGGCATTTGGCGCATGATGTTCTTTGGATGGGCTGCTAGCATTTTGCTCGCTTTGCGTTTGCGTGATATTGATTTTGTGCATGAAAAACGCAAGTCTTTCAGTTCTGCCAAAAATCAATTAATTCGTTTTTTCATCCCCATCGCAATCTATTTCCTCTTCGTTAAATTTGCCAACGTCTGCATCTCCACCTTCATGCCCACCTATCTCACCACCACTGGCCTATCTCTCACCAAAGCCGGTGTTCTTTATGCAGTGTTACAAGCAGCTGGCGTGGTGGGTGCCTTATATTTTGGATCAATTAGTGATCGACTCGATCATCAAAAATTATTAATCATCCTAGTCGTGCTCACCTTCATCGTAATGGTGGGCTTCCTGCTCAACACCAATCCTGCCATCCGCATAGTTTTGTTGATTCTTTTGGGGTTCTTTGGTATTTCAAAAACACCAATTTTGATGGCCATGGTGCAAAGCCACTTCCCCAACAACCGCGCCCTAGCCAATGGCATCTATATGGCAATCAACTTTGCCATTGCGCCCATTCAAAACCTTGGAGTGGGGGCTCTTGGAGACCGGTTCGGCTTACACACAACCTATTACATCGCAATAGCCATCTCATTATTGGCAATTCCGGCCATCATCGCCATGCCAAAGCTGAAAAACCGAGTCACAGCCTAAAAAACTCGTAGATTAATTAAACAAAAAAGCTGTTCAGAGAATGAACAGCTTTTTTTATTTCCTAAAATTTAGTCGTTATAGTTTGGTTTCTGCCACCACTTCGCCTTCGACCTTATCCAAATAAGGATAAATCTCTGTGCCTTTGGCGGCTTCACGAATCGCAGGATCATCCGCATAGAGTCCGCGTTCTCGGTCTGGCAAAAGTTCAGCAATCTTCTTCATCGTGATTTCACCAATCTCATCCAATTGACGGCGGCGTTCTTTGCCACGCCCAGTGGTTTCAAACGGACCAAACGGTTTGCCAATATTCACGCGCACTTTTTGGCGCTTGCCGAATCGCAGTGGAAAAATCTTATACATATCAGTCAATCCCACTGGCACAATCGGTGCACCGGTCATCGCAGCCAAAAATGCAGCCCCAGGACGGGCAGGGCGCAAGCATTGTGCCCAAGAGCCTCCTTCGGGGAAAATCATCAACACACCCTCTTGATTCAACACATTCAACGCCATTTTCAGCGCTTTGGTCGAACCTGTGCCACGATGCACTGGCAAATAACCATACACGCTTGGCAATTTGGTGAAGAAGGTTGCCGGAGCACCCGGCATCGCAAATCCACCAATAAATTCCATATCATATCGTTTGAACAACGCCACAAAAATTGCTGGGTCCAAAAAGCTGAAATGATTTCCTACTAAAATAAATGGTCCCTTATCTGGCATATTTTCCTTGCCATAGACCTCCACATCCGCAACAATCCATATGATTGCTCTCAGAAACCAATGGCCAAACCAACGGATAAATCTTTTTCGAGGAATTAAAATCTCAGTTTCTTTGCTCATCAAGCAATCCTTTCTCGAGGTAGATTATTCGTTATTTTTACCAGCCATGGTAGCAAGGATATCAGAATTTTTGAGCAATGCAAAAGCAATCGTACCAGCGATCAAAAAGATATTGATGCTCAAAATTGCCAATTGCATCCCAATTCGTTCTGCACCCAAAGCAGTTTGGCCTTGTCTTTCAAAGAATTTTGCACCTTCAGCGGCGATGATGCCCATCACTGCTGGCCCAACCACGGAGCTAGAGCGCCCTGCGATTGCAAAAAAGCCGTAGAATTCTGCACTGCGGCCATGAGGAGCTAATAAGCTCACCATCGTGCGGCTCAACGCTTGCACACCTGTCAGAGCGAAGCCTGCCACCCCACCCAACACATAGAACAAAATATAGCTAGGATTGAAGGCAATTGCAAAAACGTCGATGATAAAAACAATCAAAGAAGCAATCAAAGCAATCTTGGTACCACGGCCAGTGGCCATTTTCCCAAAGAACCATGCCCCAGCAGCGCTAGTGAATTGCAAAATAATCATCAAAATGATCAAACCTTGCTCGTCCATCCCATACATCACTGCCCCAAAGATGGCGGCAAAGTTCAACGCCATCATCACTCCTTCGTTATAAAGGAAGAAGGAAATGATAAAGCGCAAGAAAGTTTTATAGTCACGGATAGAGGAAAATGTGCTTTTCAAACGGCTCAATGCCAAAGTAAAATAGTTTTTGCCTTCGGGCATTTTTTTGGCACCTTCTTTTTCTTTCAACCACATGAACAACGGAATGGAAGAAAGCAAGAAGTAAACAGCTGTGATCACAAAGGAAATGCGCACCACAAAGGCACCACCCACAAACATAATCAAGGCCAACACAATGAACAAACACAAAACGCCACCCAAAGAGCCAATTGCCCAGCCAGTGCCAGAAACATGACCTGTTTCTTCTGGGTTTGCCACATCAGGCAACAAAGAGTTATAAAATACTTGGGCGCCACGATAGCCAATTTCGGCTAAAATGAAAAACAACATCCCTTGGAAGATGTCACCTTCTTCAACAAAAAACAATAAACCACAAAAGAATGCGGAAAGAAGGGTGAAGAACAATAAAAATCCTTTTTTACGTCCAGAGAAATCTGCAATAGTGCCCAAAATGGGTGCAGCCACAGCCACAACCAGCATTGCAATTGTTAAAGAATAGCCCCATAATCGAGAACCTTCTGCGCCACCCACCACGGTACCTTTAAAATATGCAGCATAGACAGCTAGCAAAACGACAGCAGCATAAGCGGAGTTTCCAAAATCATAGAAATACCACGCCCATCGCTCTCGACGAGAGACTTTGTGAACTAATTCGGACATATTATTACCTCAAGTGTATTATGAATTTAATATTAAAATGCTTAATCATTATAATATGAAAACACGAAAAAACAAACTGCGTTACGTTAAGAAACGATGATTTACGGAATGTTAAAGAATTAAATTCTTTAACATTAGGGGTTTTTGAACACTTAAATAATTAGAAATCTTTAACAAACAAGCTTTGATAATGTGCGCGAATCAATCCAATTGCCTTTTCAATCAGAATTCGATTGCTCTCAATCTGATGCCAACGGCTCGCTCCAGAAGAATGGGGCAAAGGCACCACCCATGCATTGTCAAATCTTGCTTCGGTACCAATCACTTCAGTTAATTTTAGTTTTTTAGGGAAGAATTGACTAATCGCCAATTTACCAATCGGAATAATTAAGCTAGGTTTTATAATTGCCAATTCACGTTCGAAAAAAGGACGACAAAACTCTTGCTCGACTTTGCTCGGCACTCGGTCGCCCCCGCCATTTTTTGCTTTGCCCGGGAAGCATTTTGTCACCGAAGTCATATATTGCGTACTACGGAACCAATCTTCCTCAATCCCCGCAGCCCCCAACCATTCAAACAATCGTTTTCCAGACCCAGCATTAAAGGGTCGCTTGGCATCAATCTCAGTCACACCCGGTGCTTGTCCCACCGTCATAATCTTTGCATCAGCCTTTCCTTGTGTCACAGCATCCGGATACGCTTCATAACCCGCTTCCATACACAAGCGGCAGGCTCTCATCTCTGTTTGGAGGGTGGCAAAAAGTTTTACGCGATTATTCGTCATCGTTCATCACTTCATCAAAATAGTTCAATCAAATAGGGGAGGAAAATCAAAAAGCCAATCACAGCCGACCCGATTGCAGCAATCAACACTGCTGCTGCACCACAATCTTTGCCCACTTTGGCCAATTTTTTATAGTCAGGAGTCACCAAATCTACCACGGCTTCAATCGCAGTGTTAAACGCTTCGGCCATCCACACCAACGCAATCGCCACAACCATCAAGCCCCAATCCGTTCTGCTCAAAGGTAAAAAAATCCCTAAGCTGATTGCACACACAGTTGCAAGTGTATGAATCCAAGCATTCCGTTGGGTTTGAATCAAATAGCGAATCCCTTGAAATGCATAACGAAAAGAAAGCAGTCTCGTTTTAAAAAAATGGTCAAATTTATCTTGTTTTTCCATAGAATTTAGTCAGGTCTTAAATCATTTTGCAAAAGTGTCAAAATTTCAGTTTGCATGGCCCACATCTCAGCTTTTTCTTCTTCTTCCAAATGGTCATAGCCCATCAAATGCAAAGCCCCATGCACACACATCAATTCAAGTTCCTTCTCCACTGCGTGTCCACCTTTTTCGGCTTGTTTCGCAATCGTCGGATAAGAGATCAAAATATCACCCAAAATCAATTGATTGGTTTCAGGGTTAATTTCATGCGATTCAAATGAAAGCACATCCGTAGATTTATCAATCCCTCGGTAAGCATTATTATAGCCTTGGATCGTCTCATCATCGGTCACCAACACAGAACAATCCCAATGATCGCGCCATGCTCGGTCTGCACCCGCTGTTCCGATTGCAGTATCAATCGCCTGATGAATGATCTTTGTCAAACCTTGTTCAAACGGTTCTTCGATCACCACATCGATCATGGCAATTGCTCCACTTGTTTTTTAGGCGCAGGTTCTTGTTCATCTTCTGAAGTAGCAGGTAACGCATTTTCAGAGGCCGTTTCTACGCGCATATCTTTCGGATATTGAATCCGTGGGTGATAAATGCCGATTAAAATTTGAACATAAGAATCAATCGTCACCTGAATATCTCGCATGCTCAAAGGGGAGTCATCCAATTGCCCCCCATTGATGCGTTTCATCACTTCGTCTTTCACCAATGCTTCAATCTCAGATTCTGAGCTTGGTTTTGTCGCACGTGTACGCGCTTCAATGGCATCTGCCAACATCACCAAAGTTGTCTCTCGTGATTGTGGTTTGGGCCCCGGATAAGTAAAATCTTTCTTGTTCACCAACGTAGTATCATTATCGACTTCTTCCAATGCTTTGCTATATTGATAACGCGTCATCGAAGTGCCATGATGTTCGGTGATGAAATTGATAATCTGTGGGGGAATCCGATGTTTTTTCGCTAATTCCACACCATCCGTCACGTGCCGAATAATAATCTTAGCACTTTCGATCGGTGTCAAATTATTATGCGGGTTCGTTGTGTTCGGTTGTTGATTTTCAATGAAATAAAGTGGATATTTGCTCTTTCCCACATCGTGATAGAGTGCACCCACCCGCGTGAGCAATGGGTCTGCCCCAATGCGTTCTGCGGCCACTTCCGCCAAATTAGCCACTTGCAAGCTGTGTTGATAAGTGCCCGGAGCATTGCGCAAAATGATTTGCAACAAGCGTTGGTCAGGGCGTGCCAATTCCAACAATTGCATCGGGGTCACAATTTGCAGCACCAAAGCAATCGCATATTGCAAAATGAACGTGATTGCGGTGGAGAATACGCCATATAAAAAGCCATAGGCCACCAAATTAGTCAAACCCAGCAATGTCTCATGTGGATCTGTGATATTAAAAGATACCGAAATAAAAATAGCCGCCGCACCTGCAATCATTCCAGAAAGGAAGAAATTGCGCAATCGCAAATTGCGGGTCAAGGTCATTGCCCCAAAGATGCTGCTCACCAGATAATAAACGGTCAATTCAAAGCCATTCGGTTCGCCAAACCCGATTAATATTGCCAACGGCACAGATAACCAGATTCCAGCTTTTGGAGAGAACAAAACCGCCAAAGTCATCCCAAATCCTGCCACAGGCAAGAGATATTGTAAGTGAATCGAAGAATCAATCAGCACTCGTCCCAGATAGAAGAACAACAAGAACAACAAAGTGATCACAATCAAATGATCCAAATGTTCTCGATTCTTTGTGCTTTGCATTAAGAATAAGAAGATATAGGCAATCGAAAGCCCAGTGATTGAAAGCACTGAAACAGCCTTGCGTTCACTGAAAGTCGGGTTCAACAACCCCAACATTTCCAACGCTTCAATATCACTCTCAGTCACAATTTGTCCACGTTGCACAATCGTTTGATTGTTCAAATAGGTCACCATCACGGGAGCCACATTATTTTTAGCAGTTTCGCGTGCTTGCGTAGTCAATTCTTCACTATAAAAGCTATTCGGGGTGATGAAAGAGCTCACCAAATTCACCACAATCTCAGCTTGATAGCTTGGCAAGGAGAGGCTCACATAAGAGGGCACACTACGTCGGAAATCATCAAGGCGATCTTCGCGAATTGTGGAGCGCATCACTTGCTCCAAATCACTAATTGTCTCTTTTTGCACCATTTCCCATGAGGAGTCTTGCAAGCTCAAGATTGCGCTTGCTTTTTCATCCGTCAAATTCAAATATTTCATATCCATTAGGTCGTTGATCTTTTGTGTGCGAGTAGAAAGTGAATCGGTACGGATCAAATTAATAAAATCTAACGCCACATGCAATTTTTCCACTTGTTGTCGAGCAACTTGTGTGTCTGGCGCAATATAAATCGGCTCCACATTCGAAACTGCAATGTCCTGAGCCGCTTTGGTTAAATAATAAGATTCATAGGTCACCGCATTATCGGCTACCATATCGGTTGTTGCCACATCGCCTGGGCGCAGTGCCACCCGATTCCCGCCTAACCCAGCAGGGAATAACAACACAAGAACCACAACCAACACAAACAGCAATGTCAAAACACCGTAGGTTACGTGTCTGCGATTCGAAAGGCTCGTCACAAATTTATCAAACATAGAAATGGGGTCTTTGAGTCCCTTAGCCCAAGTTGGAGCGAACGAGGCTGCTCACAGTTTTGCCGTCCGCTTGTCCAGCCACACGAGCCATCACTGCTTTCATCACGTTGCCCATGTCTGCCATAGAAGAAGCACCAGTTTCAGCGATCACTTCTTTCACAATCGCGTTCACTTCCGCTTCGCTGAGTGCTTTCGGGAGATATTTTTCCAAAATAGAAATTCGCGTGTTGGCTTCGTCAATCAAGCCTTGATTATTTACTTTTTCGGCGTCTGCAATCGTTTCTTTCATCGATTTCACTTCTTTTTGCACCACACGCAAGGTATCAGCGTCATCCAATTCTCGTCGTTCATCCACTTCCACTTGTTTGATGGCAGCCATCACCAAGCGCAAAGTGTTTTTCACTTCGATATCTTTATTACGCATTGCTTCTTTATAAGCATTGTTCAGTTCACTTTTTAATGTCATAAGTTTCTCCTTAAGTTATGGCTTTTGAAAAATAGATTTAGACAGATAACAAATTGCCACCCAACAAATGCATATGCAAATGTTGAATCTCTTGTCGGCCATCTTTACCGGTGTTCATCACCAAACGATACCCACTCTCAAAAATGCCTTGTTCTTTTGCAATCTTCGGTGCCACTTCAAACAATCGGGCAGCAATTTCAGCGTCTTCACTTGCCGAATAAGCGTTATTATCTGCAATATGTTTCCGCGGAACGATCAAAATATGCACATTTGCCTTTGGGTTGATGTCTTTGAAGGCCACCAACAGCTCATCTTCATAGACCATCGAGCTCGGAATTTCCCCAGCGATGATCTTACAAAACAAACAATTTGTATCTTCCATGAATAAATCCTTTAGTTTTTCATATATATTGAGTTAAGTATCATGTTTTTTCTTTCGTGCGTCAAGAAGAAACCCTTTTTTACAAAGGGTTTCGATATATTTCTTAGATTTTTGCCTGCAAAGCTCTCCCTTTTGTCTCCCCGATGGTCACTTTTTGGATTTCATTCCGTAAATCTTTCTCAGAAAAGCCTTCCACTTGCAAATAAGTATCGGTTAAGCCCTTCAAATGATAGCCTTTTCGCTCGATAAATTCGCTTTGTTCCCACAAAACTTGGTAATTTTTGCCCAATGTAGCATCTTTATAGGCTTGTTTTTTCGCAGAAAACACCTCCCGCATCGCCAAATTACGTTCTTTTCGCGTGTAATTATGCACTTGATTGGGCAATTTCACTGCTGGGGTGCCTTCTCGTTCAGAATAGGTAAACACATGTCCATCCGCAAAGGGGAGTGAATCCACATACGCCAAAGACTCCGCAAATTCCTCTTCCGTTTCACCGGGGAATCCCACAATAAGATCAGTAGTAATCGCCATTTCAGGCACTCTAGCCACAGCGCCTTCCACCAACCTGCGGAATTGGGCACTGCTAATCGGGCGTCCCATTCGTTTCAAGGTCGCATCACAGCCAGATTGCAAAGGCAAATGAATCTGTCGGCACAATCGTTCATCCTGCCACAGATCAAAAAATTCGGGAGTCAAATCCCATGGTTCAATCGAGGATAATCGCAAGCGAGGCAGGGCAGAATTAGAGAGCAACAGCTTCACCAAGTCACTCAAATCTTGTTGTGGGCGCAGGTCCTTGCCCCAAGACCCCAACTGCACACCAGAAATCACAATTTCTTTCACGCCACCTTCCAACGCCAATTGCACGTCTTCCAAAATCGTATCGATCTCCGTTGTGCGGCTTTTGCCTCTCGCCACACGCGTAATGCAATATGTACAATGCATATCACACCCATCTTGTGCTTTGATGAATGCCCGTGTCCGTTTTCGGCTTCCCGGAATTGGTTTTCGTTTCATTTTTTGCACTTCATCGGGGGCCAGCCCCAAAACAGTCGCCACCAAAGCGTCCTTATCTTCATTAGGGATGTTCATCACGATTTCAGGGAATTGATTCACTTCCTCGTCTTCAATCGAAGACCAGCACCCTGTCACCACAATCTCATTCACCCCTGCGCGCACCGCTTGGCGAATCTTCTGGCGAGAATCAGCCGAAGCCTTCGCCGTCACTGCGCAAGAGTTCAACACCATCAAATCGGCTTCACTCGGCGTGCCCACAATAATATGGCCCTCCGCACGGAACTGCTGCGCATAGCTTTCTAATTCACTTTGGTTCAATCGGCAACCAATCGTATCTAAATAAATATGTCGAATCATCAAGAGTTTCCTTGGAAAAGTTTTATAAAATTTTTTATTTCAATTCAAACACTTCAAGCTCTTTAAAATGAATAGTGCTCGAAGCAGCGTCAAAAGTGCCGGCAATCAAACCTATATCACCCGCGTGTGCATTTTCAGGAGAAAAAGTCTCATCCTTCACCACTTGCACCTCAAACCCGTTCACCCACAGCGCCAAATGAGACCCCACGCAGTCTACTTCCAAATAGTTCACTGCTTGTCCCTTCGTCACCGCATCGCTTGGTAACATCGCATCTCCCGTCAAGGTTTGCAATTCACTGCCATTCACCCGCTTAAAAATCCCTGCATATCCGTCACTACTGATTAAAAATGCATAAAAATTATCTTCATTTTGATAGCGACAGATCACGCCATATAAATCGTCATTTTCCCCTGCAACCTTCTCAGCCATCACTTTGATGCGCACATTTTGCGGGCTGCTAATCCCTGCATTAGACCACAAAAATTGAGTCGGCTGATTCACTTGAATCGCATAGAAACCAGCCCCATAGTCAGCATAGCCAATTTCATTCTCAAAGCGGTCCCAACCGCTCTCCCATTGCCGAAAAGTTTCATGCAAAAATGGAATCTCTTCTTCACTATGTGGAATTTCTGTTGGCAGCACAAAATCTTTCACTTCGTTTGCCATCCATTCAAGGTCGGCACAACTCGCCAACAACACCCCAAGTAATAGAAAAGAGATCAAAAACATAGCTTTTGGTTTCATTTTATCGTATCCATGATTGAATTAATTTGATCAGTATAAATCAAATCTTTGTCTAATTCTAATGCATTTTCAAACGAACGAATAGCACCCTCACGGTCAGAGAGTTGCATCAAACACACCCCCAAATAAAACTGTGCTTTCAAATTATCTGGTTCATAATTCACCACACTCTCCAAATAGACCTTCGCATTCTCAAAATTTCCCAATGCCAAATCAATTCGTCCCGTATATAAATTAATCGTCATCCCATAATCCGAAAGCGCGCCTAATTCCTCCACCACAGGCAATGCTTTTTCTTCCAAATACACTTCATAAAATAGCAAAAAATCCAGATACGCATGCCGAATATCCGTCGAATAGGGCACTGCAACCAATCCCTCTTCAAATGCTTCAATCGCGCTCTGCAAGTCTCCCGCCCGCACATAGCCATACGCCAAGCTTGCATAAAGCACATCATTGGTTGCATCCAGCTCAATTGCCTTGCGATAGAGCGAGGTCCCCTGTATCGGCTCTTCATGAGTCACATAATAATCCCCCAAAAACACTAATGCACTCACCGACTGCGAATCCAAATGATAGCCCTTCAGCAAAGCCTCTTTGCCATCCATGCCAATCATTTCTTGCGCTTTGCCCAAAAACGCCCACCCCTCCGCATAATCAGGGGTTTCGGTCACGGCTTTTTCAAAAGCAATTCTTGCCCAAGCCCATTCGTTCATCGCCCCCAACGCCTGCCCCAGCAAAATGGCCTGATAACTTTCATCCTCTTCCATCTCAATCAACGTAAATTTTTCAATCAATTGCTCAAGCGCTTTATTTTCAGGAGATAATCGTTGCGCTTCTTTTAAATAGGGTAGACCTAAATCAATTTGTTCATATGATTTCGCAATTCCTAATTCATAGGCCAATATCGCATTCTCATCAAGCACCATCGTTTCCAACTCATCCAACACAGCTAGTGCCCCAGCGAGGTCATTTGCCAGCAAAGCCGTCTCCACTTTTGGTATGGTGCGCTGAATCAAACTTTCAGCATCCACCAATCCCATCTCAATATCCGCTTTTCCCTCAAAATAAGCGCGATAGCTTAACCCACACCTCAACATTTCCACCAGCAAAATACTGCTCAAAAGCAGCCAGATCGATTTATGTATTCGCTCATATCTCAGCATAGTATCTTCATTTTACCCATGATTTCCTCAGAAGGGTATCCTTAGCAATATGTTAACAACTTAATAATCTATATTGACAGAATATTAATTCCGGATAAAATGATTGTAGCCTGCTGGAATCGGTTCCAAGGAGACTTTATGAACAATACAACTGAAAAAATCACAGGGGTAGTCAAATGGTATAACCCCACCAAAGGGTACGGAATTGTTTCACTCGAAAATCGAATAGACGATCTTGTTTTCAAAGCAGACCATCAAGCAAACATCAAAGAAGGCAACAAAGTCGCTTGTGAAGTGCTTTCCAACGCCACTGGCTCAAAAGTACTTCAAATCAACAACTTATAGGAAAACTTCCGAGTGAACGCTCGAAGGTGGAGAACAAAAAAGAAGCTCATTGAGCTTCTTTTTTTTTAAACATTTATTTTTAACTGTAAATATAAATTTTTTCAATCTAGCGATTCTTGAAATCTACTTTGTTGCCTATTCATTTTCTCTAATTTCCTTTTGTTTTATCATTAACTGCAACAATTCTTGTTTTTGTTTTATTTCTTTTTCATCATCACATAAACTGATTGCTTTTTTCAAATATTCTATCGATACACCATATTCTTTCAAATTATTATAAATAAGAGACAAAAGAGAGTAACATTTAGCATTATTAGGATCTACTTGCAATGCTTCTTTTAAATATGAAATTCCTCGCTCACTCTCATTTTTTTTCATAAAAATTCTTGCAACGTTTATATACCCCATATACATTAATTTTTCCATTGAAAAAGCTTTCTCATATTCTTTTATAGCTTTTTCATATTTTTTCTTTTTATTAAAATAATTTCCATTATCAAAAATAAGTTTTGCTTTCATATAATTTAATTGAACATCATGAGCAACTTCACTATCTTGATAATTAATCACATCTTTCTCATTTGTAGAGCCATTTAATAAAAACATAGATCCTACCCATAGAAGCCCAATCCCTAACCGAACTAAACCAAATAATATTTCAGGATTATCAATCCCTTTTAATCTCACCAAATAATGAGAATTTCCAAATATCGCAAATACGCCAAATATTAATGTCATGAGTAAAATAAAAGTTTTGTTTTTTGATAGTTGATTAATTTTTCTTCGGATATTTTTTGGCAACAAACAGAAAGACCATAAAAGGATATAAATTCCAATAACAATTGATAACCATCTCCATGAAAATCCTACCCCTTTGGTGATAAGAATACTCCCTGCATAAAAGAATATCCACATAATGGGGATGAAGAAATACGTGAGATTTACCAAGAAAATATTTCGAAATAATCGTTTATTTAAATATGCTATTAATATTGTGACAAGCGAAGAAATGATTGTCAAAGACACTAATAAGATAAAATTCTTTTTCCAATTCTCCAGCAAGATTAACATCAATCCATTTAATAAAATAGTGATAAAAGCAGATTTAATAACTAGATTGAGATACTGTTGAAAACTTGCTTTTGTATAATCGAAATGATTATTTAAAAAATTGGGTGTGTTACCATAGTTTATCGTCATAAAAAAATCCTTATTTAGATTTCCCCAACAGAAAATCGCTTTTACCTCAACTAATTTTCTATAATTTTAACTATTACATAATTTCGGAAAATATTAATTTTAACTACTTCAACTTGAAAATTATCAAAATTCACAAGTTCTCCTTTCTTAACTTTCTCAGTTTGAAACCTTTCCGCTAATTTCCCATCTTCTGTATATATATATGGATATAATAAACAAGTAGTAGTAAATGGAAATTCTAAATTAATTCCTGATATTCCTAGTTCAAAATTATTTAATCTTATTATTCCTGTTTCATAAATCAAATATTCATTTTCTTTCAGCACCTCCATACTTGCGCCATAGTCAAATTTTATATAAGCAATAAAAATAAAAAGTATGAAGACAATAATAAGTAAAATTGTATTGAGTTTCTTTTTCATTTTCCCTCTAAATTTTCGACATCATCCCCCTCAACCAAACATCATCAAAAATTGAAATATTGCAACGCCAAACGCAAACGCTCTTCCTCATCTTCTGAAGCATCCCCAGGGATCGACTGCAACGCCGCTTGTGCTTCCACCACAGAATATCCCAAAGCAGTCAAAGCTTCCAAAATAGAAGTATCCGTATCAGAGAAACTCGCAATTGGGGAGAGGTCTTCCGCCCCTTCAATTTTGCCTTCCAAATGCAACAAAATCTTTTGCGCCGTCTTCTTCCCCACCCCCGGCACACGGTTCAACAATTCCGGTTCATCCGCAGCCACAGCGCGGCGAATCGTCTGCGTATCCACATGGCTCAAAATCGTTTGTCCCAACTTCGGGCCCACACCATTCACAGAGATCAAAAGATTGAAGAAGTTCAATTGTTCCTTGTTCTCAAAACCAAACAAAGTCAAAGAATCTTCGCGCACAGCCAAATAAGTATAAAAGAACACTTCTTCTTGCAACTTTAATTTTGCAACTAAATTTTTTGGCGCAAACACCTGCACACCTAATCCATTCAAAGCAATCACGACTGAATTTTCATCCTTATCGATCACTTTTCCATGAACACTCGCAATCATCGTCTCTCACCTTCCACAAAAACCTTAATTATCATATAAAGAGCTAATCTTATATTGATGCAAATGGCAAATCGCCACCGCCAAGCCATCCGCGGCATCATCAGGCTTGGGCAATTCATCCATATTCAAAATCATCTGTACCATTATCTGCACTTGGCGCTTATCAGCCCCACCATAGCCAGTCACGGATTGTTTAATTTCATTGGGAGTATATTCACCGATTGGAATGCCGGCTTGTGCCAAGCTCAACATCGCCACCCCACGAGCTTGCCCCACAGAGATCGCAGTGGTCACATTTCTTGCAAAAAACAACTTCTCCACAGCCGCAATCTCAGGCTTGTGGAGAAGGATTAATCGTTGTAATTCTTGATAAAGCAACATCAAGCGCTCAGACATCGGCTTTTTCGGAGGAGTGTCAATGGCACCATAATCAATCAGGGTTAAATTGCCATCCGATTCCAACTTCACCACCCCATAACCAGTCAAACCGATTCCAGGGTCAATCCCAAGCGCAATGGTCATCCGAACTAGTCGCCAGACATCATAGCCATGGCTTCGTCTGTAATCTTCAAGTTAGAAACCACATTTTGAACATCATCCAATTCTTCCACGCGTTCCAAAGATTCCAACACACTCACGGTCTTTTCTGGGTCCAATTCAGTTTCTTGGTTGGGTTGATATTGAATTTCAGCTTCATCACATTTGATGCCTTTTGCTTCCAAAGCATCATTGATCGACTTAAAGTTTTCCATCGGGCCAGTGATTTCAATCACATCATCTTCAAAGTTCACATCATCCGCGCCAGCTTCCACGGCCAATTCAAAAATTTCATCCATATCATGCCCTTCAGAAGGGAAGGAGAAATAAGCAATCCGAGAGAATTGCCAAGCCACAGAACCATTTTCACCCAAGCTACCGCCAGCCATCTTCAAAGAATGGCGTAATTCAGCCACTGTGCGATTTCGATTATCAGTAATACATTCAATCATCAAAGCAATCCCATTGCCTGCATAGCCTTCATAAAGGATTTGTTCAAGTTCAGCACCGTCTTTCAATTCGCCAGTGCCGCGCTTGATCGCGCGTTCAATATTATCTTTCGGCATGTTTTCAGCACGTGCCTTATCGATCTTAAGTCTTAATGAGAAGTTAGTATCCGGGTCGCCGCCGCCTTCTCTTGCAGCGATGGTAATTTCTTTTGCGAGTCTTGTAAAAATAGCACCACGTTTTGCATCATTGGCACCTTTTTTACGTTTAATGGTAGACCATTTACTATGTCCTGACATGACAATTCTCCTGATTTATAGATTAAAAAGTGTTTATATGATTATAACAATTTTTAAAGGCTTATCAAAATGAGGAACGCACCCAAAAGAGTGTGTTTAAAGCATAACAATCAAAGTTTTTCAAATTGGTCCACATTCAACACAAACAAAGTAGCACGTCGCATACCTTCTGAGCGTGGTG
Organism: Anaerolineales bacterium; assembly: GCA_963676155.2. Taxonomy (GTDB): domain Bacteria; phylum Chloroflexota; class Anaerolineae; order Anaerolineales; family UBA11579. Next base: position 507,916 of record CAXXOS010000002.1, on the reverse strand, counting down.
GAGCACAATGTTCCCGAATCAATTCAATTGCATCATCCAAACGTTCCTTCTCCACGCCAATCATCAACGTAGTGTTCCCACTCCGGAAATAACCACCTGTAGACGCCAACACGGTCACCCGAAAACTATTCCCGTTTAAGGCTTTTACAACTTTCTCTTTGTCGCTATTTTGAAGGATGCAAATGATTAATTTCATAATGCTTTCTAGAAACGGATTCTATAAGAATTCCGTTAATACGTTCTTTATTTAGTTACGAAACCAGCCTTATTATACTGTATTTTGATAAAATAAAGAAAACATTTCACAGAACATTTTAGCCACTATATATAGGAAAAGAGATAACTAAGGAAAAGAAGGTACGCACAATGGCAGGTATTTTTTCAGGTTTGATCTTTGACGAACAAGATCAACTCGTGGAATATAAAAAGGTAGGGGACGAAGAATATTACGTAATTAATGACGATGGTTTTTTGCGCCATGTGGATGCAGAAAAAATCGATCGTTCAATTTTTAAAGAAATGACCAGTTGGGTCAAAGGCCATGAAGATGTAATCGGCAAAGAAGCCGCAAAAATGATGGGGCAAGACGACCTCTTCACCACCGCGCAAATGATCAACGAACTCAAGAACATCGATCATCAAATCGACAAAATGATGCAAGCTGGCTTCCCCCAAGAGCAAAAAAGCTATATGGGGATGATGGGCTTTAAGGTTATAATTGACTATCACGGCGATTTGGTCGAGGTTTGTCAGGCCACAGGGGTGATAGAGGAATAAAAACTACAAAAAACGATCGATCAGCTGTGATTTCAAAATTTCTAATTGCAATCAAAAGAATTTTTAGGAGAAAAAATGGCTGAAAAATCGAAAGTATATATGATGGACTTGCGTGCCAAACCCGGCACAAACTTGCTCGACAAACTAGAAAAATTAGTCAAACGCGCTGGCATTCGCGACATTGATTTTGAAAAGAAATTCGCAGTCATCAAAATTCATTTTGGGGAAACAGGCAACTTAGCCTATATCCGCCCCAACTACGCCGCCCGCATGGTGGAGATCATCAAAGAGCAAGGGGGCAAAGTCTTCATTTCAGACAGCAACACCCTCTATACCGGCACACGTGCCAATGCAGTCGATCATCTCGAAACCGCTGCCAAAAATGGCTTCAATCGCCTCAGCCTCGGTTGTGATGTCATCATCGCCGACGGACTCAAAGGCACAGATTTCACCGAAGTCGAAATCAATCAAAAGAATTGCAAAACCGCCAAAATCGGCACCGCCTTTATGGATGCCGACATCTTTATTTCCATGAACCACTTCAAAGGTCATGAAATGACTGGTTTCGGTGGTGCGCTCAAGAACATCGGCATGGGCTGTGGCTCACGCGGGGGCAAAATGGAAATGCACTCCGCCTCTAGTCCCCATATTGTTGAAGAAGAATGTGTGGGTTGTCGCAAATGTTTCGAAGCCTGCGCCCATGGTGCCATCACCATGCAAGACAAAAAAGCTGTCATCAACTATGACTATTGTGTCGGTTGCGGGCAATGTGTCGCCGTTTGTCAATATGGCGCCGCCCAAGTCGATTGGAACGAAGCCGGCATAACGACCGCTGAAAAAATCGCCGAATATACCCACGCTGTCATCAAAGACAAACCCAATTTCCACATCAATTTCGTCATGAACGTCTCCCCCGACTGTGACTGCTGGGGCCACAACGACATGCCCCTCATTGCCGACATCGGCATCCTCGCTTCATTTGACCCCCTCGCACTCGATCAAGCCTGTGTCGATCTTGTAAAAGCCGCAGATCCCCTCAAAGGCAACGTTCTCGAAGAAAAAGAATGGAAAGCCGGCGAAGACAAATTCCGCTGTGTACATGGCAACGTAGACTACGAAGCGGGTTTAACTTATGCCCAAGAGATTGGCGTCGGTTCCTTAGAATACGACCTCATCAAAATCTAATTCACAATCCAAAAGTGCTTGCAATCGCAAGCACTTTTTATTTCGGAAATCATCAACCTCTCGTATAATACCCATATGCAAGCAAAAACAATAATAATTCTTGGTCTTTCGCTCCTCGTCATCTCCTATGCCCTTATCAGTTGCAATGCCGCAGTCGCAGTCTTGCCTCCCACGCCCACACCCACCCAACCACCTGCCACTGCCACCCTCGCCCCCACACCCACCCCAGACGCAATCACCCTCTGCAACATCCCCCAAGATCTCCAGCTAGAATTTACCCTGATAGACAATGATCTCCTCACATCCTATCTCACCTACCTTAACCAAGGAGGGGATTGGCAAAAATTGCTAGTCTTCTCAGCCCATCGCATCATCCCCCTAGACCTCGACAACGACCAAAATCAAGATTTCTTGCTCGAAAATCAAAACGATCTCCACCTTCTCTATTGCACTCAAGATGGCTACCGCGCCCTAGAGCTCTCCCAAGAACTCATCACCCCCAATCATCAAACCGTCCAAAAGCAACTCCTCACCTATGGAGATTACAACCAAAATCAAAAACCAGAATTCTTTCTGCAAGCCCCTTTCTGTGACCTAGACTTTTGTTACACACACCTCGAAATCCTCGAATGGGACGGCAAAGAATTTGCCAATATCCTTGAAACCCCCATCGACCACCTCCGATACCCCCAAGCCGATCTCGAAAAAGTGGAGGGCACCTATCAACTCATTGTTCGCTCCAATCCAATTCCCACCACCAAATCCGGTCTTGTCCGCGCTGAAGAGCTTCGTTTCAGCCCACATCCCTCCACCGGACATTGGCAACAGGTCAGCCAAACCTACGCTCTCAGTCCCTATCGCCTTCACTATCTCATCGACGGTGAAAATGCCTACGCCGCAGGCGACTATGAACTCGCCAAAGCATTCTACCTCTCCGTGATCTATGATCAAAACTTGCTCGACTATCGCGCGGAGGAGTTTCCCCAGCAAGTCGAAAACATCACCGCAGTTGCCCAAATGCGTCTCGTAGAACTGCACTTCCGCAATGGCGAATACGCCGAAGCCTACGATCTCTATCAATGGATGGATCAGCACTATGCCTACGGCACACCCGCCTATCGCATTCGTGGTCTCGCCCGTGCTTGGACCTTTGAATATGAAGAAAACGGGCTCGAAGCCACTTACCAAGCCATGAAAGACTATATCAGCTTTTTCTACACCGATTTTCAAGATCTTTTTGATGAAAATTACTATGGCATCCTCAACCCACTCCCCCTGCAAACCCTTTGTAATCTCGACGATTAAAACGTTTTAATAAAAAATATAAAACCCCAAAGGAAGTTAACATGTCTTTGAATAAGTATCTCCGCATCAGTGAAGAAGTCCAAACCGCCCTCGCTGAAAAGCAAAACGTCGTTGCCCTCGAAACTACTGTCATCACCCACGGCCTCCCATTCCCCACCAATGTCGAACTCGCGCAAAATATGGAAGCCACCGTGCGTGCCAATGGGGCAGTCCCCGCCACAGTCGGCATTCTTGATGGGCAAATTGTTGTCGGTTGTTCTCCCGAAGAAGTAGCCCGCCTTGCAGAGCGCGCCAAAACAGGCGATGTCCGCAAAATCTCCACGCGGGATTATCCCGTTGCCCTCGCCAACAAAGAATGTGGTGGCACCACCGTAGCCGGCACTCTCGTCGCAGCCCAACTGGCGGGTGTGCGTGTCTTTGCCACGGGGGGCATAGGCGGTGTGCATCGTGGTGGCAAAATGGATATCTCCGCCGATCTCATCCAACTTTCCCGCAGTCCTGTCATCGTCGTCTGTGCGGGTGCCAAAGCCATCCTCGATATCCCCGCCACCCTAGAATATCTTGAAACCATGACCGTCCCCGTCATCGGCTACAAAACCGATCACTTCCCCGCCTTCTATTCCACCTCCAGTGGTTACAAAGTCACGGTCCGTGCCGATCACGGACGAGAGATTGCTGCCATGGAAAAAGCCTATCGAGACATCGGGCAATCTTCCGCCTTCCTCGTCACCGCTCCTCCTCCGGCCGAAAAAGCAATCCCCAATGCAGAAATCGACAGCCAAATCGAGCAAGCCCTTGCCGAAGCAGAAGCCAAAGGCATTCGTGGCCAAGCTGTCACCCCCTTCTTGTTAGAAAAAGTAGCCCAAGTCACCCATGGTCGCTCGATGGATACCAACCTCGCACTCTTGCTCAACAACGCCCGTGTGGCAGCTGAGATTGCAGTGAATTTAAAATAATAAATATTAATGAATGATGAGACCTCTTGACCAATTTTAAAATTGGCTTTGACATTCAGGCATCACACTGATATAATACGAGATGGTCGTTTATGACCAGATTGTTTTCAACGCCGAAAGGCAGTTTTTAAGGAGTTTTAATAATATGAGTGAAACATTACAAGGAACCGTGAAGTGGTTCAATAGCCAAAAAGGTTTTGGCTTTATTCTTGGCGAAAACGGTCAAGATTATTTTGTCCATTTTTCTGGTATCTCAGGCGATGGTTATCGCGATTTGGCCGAAGGTCAAGCAGTAACTTTCTCCGTCGAACAAGGTGACAAAGGCGAAAAGGCAGTCAACGTCTTAGCTAAGTAAGAAATCACCTAACTGTTGTAACATTTCATCTCAGATTATCATAAAGATTAAATGGCTTGAAATTGTTTACATCAAAGAGCTATCGTAAGGTAGCTCTTTTTTTGTATCTCCATCCCAATCACTGATTACTTGACAAGTAAAATAGGTTTTTGCAATCCTCCAGCTCCCCAATGGTATAATTTATCTATCTAAAATTCTTACATGGAGTTCCCTATGTTATTTACCGCTGGACAAATTGGCAATCTAATCGTAAAAAATCGCATCGTCCGTTCTGCAACGCAATTGCTCAAAGCAGACGAAAACGGCTATCCACTCCCCACCATGGCGCAAGACTATCAAGCGCTTGCACAGGGAGGCATTGGCATGCTCATCTCTGGGCATATGTATGTCTTACCCGAAGGCAAAGCCTATTCCCGAATGATCGGGATGGATGAAGAGGGCAAGATCGAAGCCCACAAACCACTTGTTGAAATTGCGCATCAAAACGATGTCAAAATCATCGCCGAGCTCAACTACGCTGGCATCCAAGTGGATGCTCAAGTTACCACATCCCCCCTCGCTCCCTCTGCCATGCAATCCAAATTTTGGCCTGGTGTTGAATCCCGCGCCATGGACAAAGGCGAAATCTATCACATCATCGAAGCCTTCGCGCATGCCGCGCGCCGAGCACAAGCCGCTGGCTATGACGGTGTCCAAATTCATGCCGCCCATGGCTATCTCATCAGCCAATTCCTTTCACCTTACACCAATCACCGCACCGACCTCTTCGGTGGTTCCATAGAAAACCGCGCCCTCATCCTCAAAGAAATCATCCACGCCATCAAAGAAGAAGTAGGGGAGAGCTATCCAGTTTTGGTCAAACTCGGCATTGATGATAAAGTCGAACCAGGTCTCACCTTAGAAGAAGGTCTCGAAGTAGTGCGCTGGCTAGAAGAATGGGGCATAGATGCCATCGAAATCAGCCATGGCATGCGCGGGTCCAAAGCCGCGCCCATCTCTCGCAAAATCGAAACTCTCAAAGACGAAGCCTATTTCCGTCCCTTAGCCCGCAAAGTGCGCACATTCTCCAACCTAAAAGTCATCTTGGTCGGCGGGTTCCGCTCTTGGAAGGTCATGGAAGCCACCTTGCTTGCTGGCACCACGGATTTTGTCTCCCTTTCACGCCCCCTCATCACCGAGCCAGATTTGCCCAACAAATTCAAACTTAACATGGAAGATGCTGAACAAGGCGTCAAAAAAGCCCGTTGTGTCAATTGCAACCGTTGTTATGGCTTCCACGAACCAGAAGGCGCCATTTGTCGCTACGATTTTTCCAAACAAAAATAAATTAATTTCGTATAGATAGAGAAAGAAACCAGATGTTTGAAAACAATTCCACCCCCAATCCAAATGCAGAGTTAGTCGCCCTTGAAGGAATTGTTGCCATCATCACCTACTATAACGATGAAAATGGATACAGCGTCATCCAATTCGAGCCCTACGGTGCCGAAGAAGATCGCGGATTAATCACCATCACGGGCAATTTTCCCGAACTGGTCGAAGACGAATATATCCGCATCCAAGGCACCTGGGCCACGCATGCCAAACATGGCGAACAATTTGCTGTTACCCATCTAGAGCGTGTCCTCCCAGATACCATCGATGGGGTGGAACGTTTTCTCGCCTCAGGCATCATCAAAGGCATTGGCCCCACCATCGCCCACAACATCATCGAAAAGTTCGGTGCCGAAACTCTGCATGTCCTAGACGAAGAACCTGAGCGCCTCACCGAAGTCGCCGACATCGGCAAAAAGCGTGCCCAAGCCATGGCCGAAGCTTGGCAAGAGCACATGCAAGTGCGTGATATCATGATGTTCCTCTATCAATATGGCATCACCACCAACCTTGCCATGAAGATTTTCCACCAATACGGACAAGAATCCATCAACGTCCTGCAGAACGATCCCTATCAAATGGCCCTAGACATTCACGGCGTCGGCTTCATCAAAGCCGATCAAATCGCCAAATCCATGGGGCTAGAAACCAACAGTCCCGTCCGTGTCAAAGCCGGTTTGCTCTATACCCTTGAAAAAGCCCTCCAAGCCGGGCATGTCTATCTTCCTCAAAACGAACTCATCGAAAAAGCAAGCAAATTGATCCAAATCGACCCCACCATTGCCCAAGAGGGTCTCCAACAACTTGCCGAACAAAAACACATCGTCATCGAAACCATCATAGACCAATTTGCCCAAAAGCAAATAAACCCCTCCCCAGAACCACCCGAACCGCAAGTCTATCTCGCCAGTTATCACTTTGCCGAAACGCGCACCGCAGAAATGCTCACAGAATTGCTCCAAAATGAAGACCCCACCCCCTTCCAAGAGAATTTTGACGCCATCATGTTTAGCGCCATGGCTGCCGAACGCTTTGATGGGTTAGACAATCTTCAATTCAAAGGGGTCGGCTTTGCCATCAAACGCCCCATCTCCATCCTCACCGGAGGCCCCGGCACCGGCAAAACCACCACACTCAAAACCATCATCGATATGCTCGAATCCAACGACTATACCTACGCCCTTGCCTCACCCACCGGTCGAGCTGCCAAACGCCTCTCTGAAGCCACCGGCCGCAAAGCCATGACCATTCACCGCCTCCTCGGCTATAACCCCAACCAAGGCTTCACCTATGACGATACCAACCCCTTAGAAGTGGATATGGTCATCATCGACGAAGCTTCCATGATCGACACCTTGCTCTTCTACCACTTTCTCAAAGCCATCAAATCTCCCACCCACCTCATGCTGGTTGGCGACATCAATCAACTTCCCTCCGTTGGAGCAGGGGATGTGCTTCGCAACCTCATTGATTCCAAACGTTTCCTCGTCATCCAACTCAAAAAAATCTATCGTCAATCCAAAAACTCACACATCGTCACCAATGCACACAAGATCAACCATGGTGGCATCCCCAAAATCGAAAAAGAAAGTGAAGACTTTTTCCGCTTCCCTGCCCAAACCCCAGAGCAAGCCGCAGATTGGGTCGAAGATCTCGTCATCAATCGCATCCCCAACAAATTCGGGTTTGACCCTCATGAAGAAATTCAAGTCCTCGTCCCCATGTATCGCGGACCCGCCGGGGTCGATAATTTGAACACCCGCCTCCAAGCCGCCCTCAATCCCCCCGCTCGCAACAAAAAAGAAAAAAAGATCTATACCACCATCTTCAGAGAAGGGGACAAAGTCATGCAAGTGCGCAATGACTATGAAAAAAAGGTCTTCAATGGCGACATCGGCCGCATCGAAGAAATTTCCAAAAAAGAACAAACCTTCCTCATCAACTATGAAGGCAACCGTGTCACCTATAGCTGGACAGAAGGAGATCAATTCAATCTTGCCTATGCCATCTCCATCCACAAATCCCAAGGCTCAGAATTCCCCGCAGTGGTCATCCCCATCCTCACCCAACACTATATGATGCTCCAACGCAACCTGCTCTATACCGCCGTCACCCGCGCCAGAAGCCTGTGTGTCCTCGTCACCAACAAACAAGCCCTCAAAATCGCCGTCTCCAACAACTCCGTCTCCAAGCGATATAGCGCCCTAGAACCACTCCTGCGCAACTCCCTGCCAGAAGATCCTTTCTACACCCGTCAATACGACCATTTTTAATCAAAGAAAAAGAAAAAATGATCCTTTCCCCATCCGCTCCCTCAGTATCTTCCCAAAACTACATCATCGCCACCAGTCCCCGCACCGGTAGTGAACTCCTCTGTGAATATCTCTCCCGCACCGAGCTTGCCGGCAAACCCGGGGAACACTTTTTCCCCAAGCGCTTTCCCCATTTCTATCAGCACTATCACATTCACACATTTCCAGAATATGCAACCATCATTCGTCAAGAACGCACCACCCCCAATCGCGTCTTCGGCACCAAACTCATCGCTGGGGAAATCCTCAACGAATTTTTAGAAGTACTGCGTCAAAATACGCCCCACAGCGCCCAAATGACTGCCCATCAACTTCTCCATCATTTCTTTCCCAACCTCACCTTCATCCGCCTCATTCGTCAAGATCGCATCCGTCAAGCCATCTCCCTCTACCGCGCTGAAGCCACTGGCATCTGGCATAACACCGGCAAACAAGCCACCCAGCCCGAAATTCCCTATGACTACCGTGCCATTCGCACCCGTTTAGACCGCATCAACACCATTGAAGCCGCATGGGATGTCTTCTTCCGCCAAAACCAGCTCACCCCCCTCACCCTCACCTACGAAACCTTCATCCAAACCCCCGTGCAAACCACCCAAACCATCCTCTCCCACCTAGGCCTTTCCTTACCATCCACGTGGCAACCCAACATCATCACCAACAAAAGGATGACCCAAACTCAAACCGACCAATGGGTCACTCGCTACCAAGCCGAAGAATATCCCCATCGGGACTAACTTAATCACTTTCAAATGCTCCTCTCCTCCAGTATAATTAACCTATGGATAAGAAAAGAACCCCTCTTGTAATTGCGATCGCAGGCGGCACTGGCTCTGGCAAGACCACTGTCTCCAAAAAGGTCTTAGAAAGAGTCGGCATCGAGCGAGTCACCTATCTCCAACACGATTCTTACTACAAAGACCTCAGCGATCTCCCGCCCCTCCAACGAGCGTCCATCAACTTTGATCATCCCAGCTCTCTCGAAACAGAGCTCATGGTCAAACACCTTCGAGAACTCAAAAGATGGAACACCGTCGAAGTCCCGATCTACGATTTCAAAACCCACACCCGCATCAAAGAAACCCACACCACCGAACCACATCAAGTCATCATCGTAGAAGGGATTTTACTTTTTAGTGAGCCTCTGCTCCGCTCACTTTTCGACATCCGCCTCTTTGTCGACACCGATGCAGATATTCGATTCATTCGCCGCCTAGAGCGCGACATCAACGAACGTGGTCGCACCGCAGATTCGGTCATTCGCCAATATCTCAGCACCGTTCGTCCCATGCATCTTGAATTTGTAGAACCCTCAAAGCGCTATGCCGACATCATCATCCCCGAAGGTGGTTTCAACACCGTCGCCTTGGATATGGTCTCTTCGCGTATCGAATCTATGTTAGTCAAATAAAGCAACAATAAATTAATATTATTTATCTTGAAAGGATAGTAAACTATGCCAAAAGAATGGAAAACTCCCCCCGAAATGAAGATTGATTCTTCAAAAAAATATTACGCAGTTTTCACCACCGATCTCGGTGAATTTAAACTCGAACTCTTCGCCGACAAAGCCCCCGTCACAGTCAACAACTTTGTCTTCTTAGCAGAAGAAGGCTTCTACGATGGCACCATCTTCCACCGTGTGATTGATGATTTCATGGTCCAAGGTGGCGATCCCACAGGCACAGGTCGTGGTGGCCCCGGCTATCGCTTCGGTGACGAATTCCACCCTGCACTCAAACATGACAAACGTGGTGTCCTCTCCATGGCCAACGCAGGCCCCGGCACCAATGGCTCCCAATTCTTCATCACCCACACCGCCACCCCATGGTTAGACGGCAAACACGCAGTCTTTGGTCAATTGATCGAAGGTGACGCCATCTTCTCTCAAATCCCCGCCCGTGACCCCATGCGTGTCGGTGCACCCGCAGTCACAATCCAAAAGGTCACCATCGTCACAGAATAAGGATCGAAAAGAATATAGAAGTATTTCAAAAGGAAACCAAGAACAGAAAGGACCAGTATGGCATTGCAATCAACATGGCAAAAACATCGCCTCAATTTTGCGCGCCTCCTTGCCCTCATCGCAGTCGTTGCCATAACCTGGTTCATTTTCACCCTCTCAGAAAAGCAAATCGCCCAGATCGAAAGCTGGGGATTCCTCGGAATCGGTATTCTCACCTTTCTTTCCAACGCCACCGTGCTCATTCCAGCGCCGGGTCTGGCGGTTGTTTTTCTCATGGGGGCCAAGTTCAATCCACTCTTGGTAGGTCTTGCTGCTGGCCTCGGAGGCACACTCGGTGAGCTTTCTGGCTACCTAGCGGGTTTTAGTGGTCAAGCAGTTATCGAAAACACCAAAATCTATGATCGAATGGTCACTTGGATGAAAAAATATGGAGCATGGACGATTCTCTTTATGGGTATCATCCCCAATCCTGTTTTCGACGTCGCAGGTGTCACAGCAGGTGCACTCAAAATGAAGGTCTGGAAATTCCTCATTTTTGCAGGCATCGGCATCACCATCAAAATGATCCTCATGGCCATGATGGGAGCAGGCATCTTCAGCATCCCATTCCTCGAACAATTTTTATAAAAAAAAGAGCTACTTAATCAAGTAGCTCTTTTACTAAAGAAAGTGAATTAAAAATCGTCAGCGCTCACAGATTGATTGCTCACATTGCCGCCTTCATCCACAGCAAGATGGATTGTATAGTCATAAAAGTAGCTCAGATAAGTGGAAGTGCCATCTTCAAATCTCATCACAGAATAAGATCCTTTGGGGCCAAACATATCTTCTTCGCCAAACCACTGATTGCCATAGCCAATCTTAAACGTATATCTTCCTGCCGGTAACCCAATTGAATAATTGTCACCCGGTGCAAAAAAAGCAGCCTTCACCAAAGTATTTTGGCTATAAATTTTGATATAAGCAGCTTCATCCACTTTCAGATTTGTATAAATCCGAACTGTCACTTCATTATAAGCAAACTTTGGATTTGTATAAATTTGTTTCTCCGCATAAGTTGTAGGGAACGCACTGCACTGTTCAGCCATAGCTTCAGCATCTTCAAAATCTCCCAAACGCAAAAACGCTTGATAAGCTTCATATCGATCTCCCGCTTCATATAAAGCCATAGCATCTGCATAATCCAGATAATTCTGGCTCTTAGTCGCCATTTCTTTGGCATCTTCATAGTCTGCCAATTTCAAAAATTGTTCTTTTGCGGCCACATACTCCCCACTGTCCATCAACGCCACAGCCTCAGCATAAATTGGTTCGCCACTTTTTGCTTTCCAGTTTTTAGCGTCCTCAAAGTCTCCTAGTGAAGCAAACACAGCAAACGCCGCTGCAAAATCACCATTCTCAAAATCTTCAACCGCCTTCTCATAATCCACATATTGTTTCGCCAATTCATAAAGTTCTTCAGCATCCAAAAAACTTCTGATTTGAGAGAATTTAACTTTTGCTTGAAGATATTTTCCAGAGGCAAGATAGTCATTTGCTAAGTTATAAACAAGATAATCCTCACATAAAGCAGCTTGTTTATCAGCATCCTCAAAACCTTCCACCTCTTTGAAAAAACTCAACGCCTCTTCATAATTTTCTTCTTCAAAAGCAGCCATCCCTTTTTGATAAACAATGCCTTGTTCTGCATAACTCACTTTTTCTGAACTATTCAAAAAATCGCCCAAATCTTCAAAAATGGTTATTGCTTCCTCATATTTTTCATTATAAAGCAAATCTAATCCTTCCTCATAGCGTTCGTAAAGTCCAGATTCCTTAGCTTTTTCTTCAGCATCTTTAAAAGATCCTAGCTCGGTGAAAATTTCTTTAGCTTCACCATAATTTTTATTTGAAAAAGCTTCTTCAGCTGCTGCGTATTGATTATTTTTATTGATAAAAACAAACGCAAAAGTCCCCCCAATAGCCAAAACCAAAACAATGGCGATTAGGATCTTCCATTTGGATTTCATTTTTTCTCCTTTACAAAATGATAAACAATAATAAATGAAATGTGAAATAATTCACCCACTCACTTACATTATAGCGATTTTGAAAAAGGAAAACAATATTAATCTGTCAAACAACGTTGATTTAGTATAGAAAATACTACGGATTATAACTTCCCTCAGGAATAAAAGGTGGATAAGAAGAGGGAATCGGCGTCAAAAAATAGACCATCCCATTCTGATGCCAGGCCGTAAAATCCTCATCAAAATACCCAATATCAATCCATGCCCCGTTCACCGCCCCATTGTCCGTATCCATCACCGTAGCAAATCCAAATCCTTCGATATACAATTGTGTCCCACATGGCAAAAAGTCCAAATCCGCACCCACAAATCCCGGTTGGAACTTCTGATTATCACAATATACATACCCATGCCAGGGCATCCCCACAGAAGTCTTATCTACATTATAAGCAGTGATATAAAATTCCATCGAACGATAATATTCAATCGTGCCATGCGGCGTATTCATCGTCCTTACAGTAGGCTGATACCCATACCCACTAATTTGATTTACAGGTTCTTGCGCCACCCACGTATCTTCTTCCGTGCGCGCCACTTCTTCCCCATTTTCATAACGAATCCGCACCCGATTTGCCTCAATCCCTGGCTGTCCTGCCTGCACCACCTGATAGGTATCCAAAGGTTGGTCATACAACAATTGCTCTTCAGAAGAATAAGGAATGATTGACTGTTCGATAATCACATCCTCAGTCACTCGCACCACTCGAATCGTTTCACTCGGATTCAAACCATTGCTTGCATCAGGAATCGAATAATCTAATCCCTGCAATGCCACGCCCGCGCTCACCAATGCTTCCCCCACAGTCTCTGCCACCACTCGGCTTTCCACTATTATCCCATCCACTTCAATTCGCACCGTTTTGGCTCGTTCAATCAAAATCGGCACACCCGTCTCAATATCGTCCATCAAATTGGGGGTCACCGCATCGCCATTCAACAACACAATTCCCGCATCATCCAGCACATCTATCACTCGTTGCCCCCCACTCAGCACCTCTTGCACCACACCATTGTCCGTCACGCTCACACTTCGCGGAGAATAGACTTCGATAAAATGATGATCCCCAGCTTCAACTTCGGCTTCCATCACCACTCGTTCGCCATCCACATAATAACTTAGTCCCGGAGTAGGGGTTACACCCGCAGTCAATAACACCGCCATCAAATTCGTCAGCGTAGTCTTCGTAGCATAAGTTGCCCGATCAAAAAGAATCTCATATGAAATCCCCGCTTCAATTGTCACCACATCCCCCGAATGCACCCTTGCATTCAACGCAGGAGTGAATCCATCTCCTGTCCCATAAGAAAATCCTGACCGTCGCACCGCCCCCTCCGCACGCCAAAAAATGCCGCTCACCGTCACTTCATGCCCAGCCTTCACCACCGTCACTTCCTTATAAGAAGTCAGCAAGATCACACCAAACACCACCGCCAAAATTAGTGGTACCCCAATCACAATCATCCATTTTGTTCGATTCATAAAACTAGTATACTTGAAAAATTCCCCAAAAGATTGATTTTACTTAAATAAAAAAAAGGCCAAACGGCTTTTAACATTTATCACTATTTTCAACAATTAAAAATCTGTTGAGTTTTTCTAAAATAAAAATCCCCATGCATTAGTTTTAAATAAAGAATTTTAATTATTGACAGTAACATTTCGGCGTGGAGTTTTACTTGTAAAACTCCTAGCACTCTTCTCTTATAATAATTTGAAATAATTAGGAAAATTACTCTTCGGCGTGGAGTTTTTGTGTAACAAAAATCTCCAAGCATTTTTCTTTTCAAAGAAAAATGCCGGACAGGCACCCCGATAACACCCAAAGGACATCGCTTAGTGCTGCTTCCTCTCGGACCTGACACGGTTCACAAGTCTTCGCCGTATCGGACCCGTCCAGCTCAACAAGTCTACCAAAATTGACACAAACTGTCAATTAAACACCATGAGAAAAGGAAGAAAAAAAACTAGATTTCAGTATTTCATATGAATTGTGTATAATAAAAATTAAGCAGTATAGTGAGAGAATCGAATAATTTTGTTCAAAGTTTCATAACCCAAATGGGAGAAAAAACCATACTATGCACCAGCAAAATAGAACTCCAATATACTTTTTTATCCTTACCTTTCTATATTCTTGGGGAATTTGGCTACCCTCTATCTTAGTCGGCTTAGGAGTGAATCTAAACATCGATGCCGTCACATACACCGCCATCACTATCCCCATCGGCGCTTTTGCACCTCTCTTAGCTGCCTTAACCCTCATCATAAAACGTCATGGTTGGAAAGAAGCATGGATATTCCTAAAACAAGGCTTCAATTTCAAAGTCAAACCCGTCTATTTCGTCCTCGCCATCCTTATCCCACTAGTCATTCACACCATCGCCCATTATCTTTCCCCGCTTATCGGTTTCGAAGTTGCCCAAACACTCTTGCCCGATAACCTTCCCGTTCCTCCCATCGTCCTCGCCATCCCATATTTTTTCCTCATGCTCATAATCGGCGGGGGGCAAGAAGAATTCGGCTGGCGTGGCTACGCACTGGATCCTTTGCAAAAAAAGTTCGGCACCATTCCCGCCAGTCTCCTCATTGGCCTCATCTGGGGACTTTGGCACTTACCCCTCTGGGTCATGCCTGGAGATGGTCATTCCACCTATCCCTATATTGCATTTGTTATAATGACCACCAGCATCTCCCTTGTCTATAGTTGGCTCTATAATGCCAGCGGAAAAAAAATGATTGTCGCCTTATTCTTACATGCCATGAGTAACACCGCTGCACCCTTAATCCCATTCCTTCATATGCAAGAGGGCAAACCCGAAACTGCCTACTGGGTCTATGCAGGGGTAAATCTGATTGCAGGTCTGATTTGTGCCTTTTTGATTCTCAAAAATAAAGAAATAAAAGTTCGACAATAATAGAATTTAGAAACAGCAAACGATTTCAGAATCGTTTGCTGTTGTTTATGAAAGAAAAAAACCTAGATTTTAATCAGGTAAAAATACTATAATAAGAAATCAAAAATTGCATAAACAAACTTTTGAGGAGGAATTAAGATGCAAGCAAAATTTAAAAAATATATATTTAGATCAATCCGACAATATCACGTTGGTGTTGCGCTCTCGTTTTTATTATTATCAATTTCGCTATGGAGAATGGTTGTTCCAAATTTAGATTTATTAAAATTTTCAGCCTATTTGCTGATTAGCATTTTAGTACTTCCTCCAATAATTTTTTTTATTGTTGCCCTAACCAAAACAAGAACAAAAATAGATAATAAATTTTCACATATCCCCATAGATCAAGTGATTAAGATTTATCGAAAAAAGAAAATTGTTTTTCTTCCTGAATTTTCAATAATAATGCTCGCGATGGTTTTTGGCGCTATCTTTGAATTAGACGAAGAATTAATCAATCCATCTTCCATCATTCTAGCGATATATCTAATAATCTGGATTATTTTTATCTCTTTGGATTTTTTGTATTTAGCTAAGTTAAAGAAATTAAAGTATGATCCGATGGAACCTTTATTCACATCTGAAGAAGAGCAATCCATCAACGGTCCAAAAGCATCAACACCATATAAATATAAGAAAAAATTCACCCTCCCTTCTTTGCAAAATCTTGCAGATTTCACTTATCCTAAATCAAAAAAACAGTGGGTCCTATGGTTTTTCATCTATCTCCTTGCTTTAGGGATCAATACGCTCATAATCGCTATTTTTGAAGTTTTCACCCAAGATTTACCATTTCTTTTGGTTTCTAGTATTTTTTTAGTCACCCCATTTCTCATGTATCTTAATCAGCATCTAAAACGCCAATGGCTTATTCCAATCGCATTTTTCATCGATCCTCTTTCTAAATCTTTAGTCATCCTAGGCATATATCTAGCAATTCTATACACATCCAATTTGACAACAATCATCATCCTAATAATAACAACATTCCTAACGCTATATCCTTTTTATCTTTCAGAAGAGCAGTTATCATGTCTTTCAAAATGGTTTCAATCCTCAAAAATTTCCAAAAATTTCCCTTGGATTCTTTTAGGTTTATTTAGTATTACATTTATGATTTCAATCCGTCTCTTTGCAGAATCTGGTCTCTTTGGCGCACGTTCAGACTATTTACTAAAGACCACCATGATTAATTCTAGTTTGATTTGTTTTCTTGGCTTAGGATGGTATTTTATATCATTATTTGCTATAAAAAGAGCAAAAATAATAGGTACGATTAAAGAGAACAAATAGCAAAATTTGACAAATCAACCTATGTATTAGATATTCCAACTCCAAAGCACATAACACTCATTCTGTGCTTTGGACTATTCCTAACTTACCCCGCTCCATCAGCACCTGCATCATATCACCAAATTAATCATCTGATTAAAAATAGAGCTACATAAAATTTACTGAGATATGAAAAATTATTAGATTATTTTCGAATTTCAAATTCTTTCAGAATAATTGGATCGTCTATAAATTCTGGAATTATCAAACTTATTCTTGTTATAGGTTCATCAGATTCAAATTGGTAATAAATTGTATTATCTCCAGTCATCAAATAAAAATTCTGTGACATTGTACTAGTAAGGCTTTCTGCTTGTAAAAGAATTTCAGGATTATTTTTTACATTCATTTGTAATTTAAAGCTTAAATTAAAGATTTTTTCACTTTCATTAAATCCATAACTTATACTACCATTAGTATTTGTTTGTTCTAATTCTAAACCTAAATTAATGGAATTGTATGAAAAATTAGAAATTATATAATTTTTATTCAAATCTACGATTTCTTCTTGAGAATTAAAAATGGATTTGTAATTAACAAGGTCTTTAAAATTTATAAATTGCATTAAATCTCTTTCAACCATTTGTAAAATAACAATATCTGGTTGAATAGAAAAAAATATAGGTGTAAATTTTGAAATTACTGATTCAGTATTTAGTAAATTCCAATAATGTATATAATAAATATCAGAAAAATATGAGGAATAATAATCAAGTTGTGGATCTGAAAAAGAATCTCTGATTAAAAATACTACTTTATTATATTTTGCATTTGGATTATGTTTGTAATAAAGGGAATGCCATAATATATCTTTGTTTTTTAGTAACAATTCTTTTTTTATAGTAACTGGTTTTTCATTAAAAGTTATAACTAAATCTTTGTAACTTTTTATTGAAATTAATTTTGATAAATCTCTTAAAATTTTCTTATTTTCTATTGAGAAGTCAAATTCAGAAGTCGTTGTTTCAAATTTATTTACATAATTTAATTTATTTAGCATAGCTTTAAATGCAATATTGCTACCTACAGATGACCAATGAGAATCGCTCTTGTAGTATAAGATATCTTGATTATCTAAACTATATTCACTTTTAGCATTAGTCAAAAAAGGAGTAACATCCAAATAGAATTTACTTAGTTCATTATCATTGATTTTATTGGATAAGATTTCTCTAGGAGTTAAAATTTCTTCATTTTTTGTTACCCAAATAGGTAAATATTCTGGATAAATTGTAGTTTTATTAGGGCTAATTGTGAATAAGAAATCAATTCCTTGAGATTCAAAGAATGAAGTATATAAATCTAGATTTTGGACGATAATATCGAAATCATTCTCAGGGTATGTTTTAATTCCACGATAAACATCAATTTTATCTGCATAAGAATTTCCAAGAAAAATAAAATTATTTTTTCCATAAAATGCTTTGTTTGGATAAATTGAAATCTTAAAAAATTTATTTATTTCAGCCCATTTGGTAATTATTTTGTCTTTTTGAAAAAGAGAAGTTGATAGATTGTTTTCAAAATCGCGAATATTTTTCATGTTCAAAATACCGTAATTGACATTATCCTTCAAAAACTCAAAAGAGGGAAATAGCATAATTACTAAAATAATAACAATAACACCTTTTTTATACCAGCTCATAAAAACCTCTAAAAATTTGCATATAAAAATGTTTGTTCAAATCCTGAATAAATTCGCATGATACTAAAAATAAAAAATAAGAGAACAAATGTAGAAACAACAATTTCACCCCAAACTTTATTTTGTAAGTATTTTTCTTTTATATTTTTAAATAGACTAAAACTAATCATAACAGCAAATAATGTTGCAATTAAAATTTCAGGTTTCAAAAACTCAAAAAAGGATCGGTAAAACTCTCCATTATATTTTTGTGGAATCAACATCGCATACAGATACATCAAGAATTCATGGAAAGAATCTACTTTGAAGAAAATCCAACCAATCATAACAAAAATAAAAGTATAAATTCTCTTAAACCAAATCGGTAATTTCGATAATTGTTTTCTAAAAACAATAGTTTCACTTACAAGTAAAACTCCGTAATAAATTCCCCATAAAATAAAATTGATTGTGTTTCCATGCCAAATCCCACTAATAAAAAATGTGACCAAAATAGCCAAAGAGGAGAAAAAGATAATAGGATTTTTTTTGCGAAAATGGAAATTTAATGGCATTAGAATATAATCTCTTAACCAAGTACTTAAAGAAATATGCCATCGTTGCCAAAAATCTTGAATAGAGATAGCTAAATATGGGAAATTAAAATTCTCCATTAATTTTATTCCAAAAGTTTGTGATAATCCAATTGCCATATCAGAATAAGCATCAAAATCTAAATAAATTTCTAATGTGTAAAGAAATAAATTAATCCAAGAAATTTGAAAGTTCCACTCACTTGGCGCGAGAGCAAAAATAGGCATAGTGATTTTAGATAATGATCCCACAATTAAAACTTTTTTACTTAAGCCTGTAGCAAAACGAAATAAACCTTTATAAATATTCTCATAAGAAGTATGTATATTTTTTATTTCTTTAGAAAAAGAGTTGTAACGTTCAATGGGGCCTGCAATAAATTTGGGGAAGAAAAAGACAAACATAGCAAAATTAATTGGATTTTTTTCAGCGGGAATTTTAGATGAAAATATGTCAAAAATATAACTTAACATAGAAAAAGTGAGAAAACTTAATCCGATTGGAACAGAAAAATTTTGTATTCTATTGATTAATTGAATAAATGAAGGAGAGTTGATTTTAAAGAATGAGATGAGTATAGGGGAGTTGTTTTCAAAAAATCCTGGAATATATTTAAAGAATAATAAAATTGAGCTATTTACTAAAATAAGTAGAATAAAAAGAGACTTTGTAAGAGTTGAATTTCTTGTTAGCTTTTTGATTAGGTATTCTAGTCCAAGAACACCAAAATAATTTAATAATGAAATCAAAAAGATTAAATAAAATTGTTTTTTCCCAAATAGAAATACAAAAAATATACTAATAAATAAAAGGAATAATTTTTGTACTTTCCCTTCGCGTAAAAAAATAAAAAGAAGAACACAAAAAGGAATAAAAACAAACAGATAGAGTGGCGAAAGTACATTCATAATAAATCCCTCAAATAACAATTTAATAAATTATAACAAAGTATGAACTATTCAATAAGATAAATAGCAAAATTTGACAAATCCGCCAAACTCTTGTATACTACAACTCCAAAACACAGAACATGTGTTCTGTGTTTTTTGCACCTTACCAACCGAAAACGCTTTATCCATACCCGCATAGTGATTGCGCATAGCCAAAATAATTAATCCTCACATCCCTCACACCATATCCCCAATCCCTCGCCCCAATTACCTCTCCATCCCTTCCTTTCCTCCACAATCACCATAGTCCAACTTTTCCAGACAGGGGAGGCTATCTTCTTTTCTGACACAATCTGGCACTGCAAAAACTACCCTCTGGCAACACCTGCACCCACAAATTCGCCTTTTGGCACGTTTTGGCACAGCACTTTTTCATCAAAAAAACCTATATCCAGGGGTTTCTATCCTACACACCCCCTCTAATCGCCAGAAAAAACCAAAATCAAGAAACAAAACACTTTTTTTTCGAGCAATCTCGCCCTTTCATCATCCAAAATCCCATTGATCCACGGCACATCCAACCTCTCGTCACACCAAATCCCGTTTCAGAATTCCCCCATCACAATCCGCATCACCCAACATCTTAATCCCAATTTAGCCAGAGTATGATAAACTTACCCCCGAGGTACGCAAATGCAAGAAAAATCATTTTATATCGTCACCCTCGGGTGCGCCAAAAACTCCGTAGACGCCGAATCCATTGCCCAAGTACTCAACATCGAAGGCTATGAATTTGCCGAATACGTCGACGATGCCGAATATATCATCGTCAACACCTGTGGCTTCATCGAAGATGCCCGCAACGAATCCTACGACGTTCTCCAAGAACTCGCCCAAGACAAACTCCCCGGCCAAAAGCTTATCGCCGCCGGTTGTCTCACTCAGCTCTATCGCAAAGAAGTCGCCCAAAAAGTAAAAGGGCTCGATGGCATCATCGGCACCCGCAACTGGGTCGATATCATGGAACTCATTCACAAATTAGAAGACAAACGCACAGATCCTCAATTCGTCGATCTCGTCACAGATGCCCCCACTTCCGTCATGGAAGAAGACGGCATCGTCCGCGCTGCCCTCCAAGGTCCCAGTGCCTATCTCAAAATCGCCGATGGCTGTCGCCGCCAATGTGGCTTCTGCTCCATTCCCCTCATCAAAGGCACCCTCGTCAGTCGCTCCATGGAGAACATCCTCAACGAAGCCCGCATCCTCCAAGCCAACGACATCCGCGAGCTCATCCTCATCGCCCAAGACACCACCGACTACGGCAACGACATGGGCCTCCAAGATGGCCTCGCCATTCTCTTAGAAAATCTCGTCAAAGAGACCCCAGACATAGACTGGTTCCGCATCATGTATGCCTACCCCGGCTACGTCTCCGACCGTCTCATCGACGTCATGGCATCCAATCCGCAAATCGTGCCCTATATCGACATCCCCCTCCAACATGCCTCCCCCAAAATCCTCAAGCTCATGCGTCGTCCCGTAGACATGGACCCCGTCTATCGTATGGTCGAAAAGCTTCGCAGCAAAATGCCCAACATCGCCCTCCGCACCACCTTTGTCGTTGGCTATCCCGGCGAAACCGACAAAGATTTTGCCATGCTCATGAACTTCATCGAAGACATTCGTTTTGATCGCGTTGGCGCCTTCACCTATTCCTACGAACCCAACACCTATAGCGCCACTCTCAATAACCAAGTCCCCGAAGATCTCAAACTCATGCGTCAACAAGGCCTCATGAAAAACCAACAACGCATCTCTCTCGAAATCAACAACAGTTTCATCGGCAAAGACCTCGATGTCCTCATCGAAGCCCATGGTGAAGTCGAAGACTCTGACGAAATCATCTCCGTTGGTCGCTCCTATCGCGACGCTCCCGAAATCGATGGTATGGTCTTCGTGGATGGCCAGCACGAAATCGGCAGCATCATCCCCGTCCACATCCAATCCGCCATGCCCTATGACCTCGCAGGCCTCAAAAACGAGAAGCTTGCTCAAAAATAATTCAAATGGTTGTTCCGCAGAATTCTCATTTTGCATAAAAAAACTCTCAGGAAATTTCCTGAGAGTTTTTGAAAATCATCATCTTGAAATGAATCAAAAATAAGCTCTTGATAAATCTGCCACCAATTGGTCGGCAGCAGCTTGTACCGGGGGTGTCATCGGTGTGTCGAAGTCCAGTTCATCTGGCTCCACACCAATGAAGCGAATCTCACAACCCGTTTCATGAATCAAGTACTCAGCCAACATCCGTAATGGGAAAGAATGAGTGGAAAAAGCCAACCCTTCAATTTCCAACGGATCAATCCATTGAATCGTTCCCGGGTCCGTTTCCATCAAAGCCGCATCGATCATAATCACCAAATCAGGATCGAAACGTTTGATTGGCCCCGTGCAACTCTCCGGAATCGAAGCACTCTCAAACACAAACACGTCTTCGCGTCCCTCAGCCAATGGCTTCAGGTTCTGCACCACATAGACACCCACCGCATCATCACCACGGAATTCGTTGCCAATGCCCACAAACGCGACCTTTTTCTGTTTCTGTGTACTAAGCATTCACCGCCTCAGATTCAGCCTTCTTCGCGGCCTCTGCTTCTTCCTTCTCTTTTGCGCGCAAAGCCTTTGCTTCCGCCACATTTTCAGGAGATCCATACCAGAGGTTGAACACGCTCTTATCCAAAGATGCGTTTTCCCAAGCCTCGTCATTCAAAGACACAGCTTTCGGACGGCAACTTGCCACACATTGTGCACAATAAGTGCAAATATCATAGCGATAATTCATCACAAAGCGTTTTTCCTTGCGGTCCAACACAATGAAGTCAATTGCATTCGAAGGACAATCTTTGTCACACATCATACAACCAATACAAAGCTCTTCATTCCATTCCACAATCCCGCGGAATTCAGAAGGGGCGGGTTTACGCGTGAAAGGATAGGGAATTGTAGCTGGCTTAGAAAACAAAGCCTTGAACACATCCAGGAACATCGTCCCAAATCTAATTTTCATTGTCAAAATTCCTTTCTGCCTAAAGTAAGTGTTGGAACACTAACAAAACCATCCATTGCACCAACACCAGCATGATCCCCCAGCGCCACCAAACTCCAACGGTCTGGTCAATGCGCAATCGGGTCATGATCCCTTGGAAGATTGCAATCACCAAAATAATCAACAACGTTTTCCAAAAGAAATCAATGGGGTTATGGATTCCCCCCAGATAAAAGGCAGCCACCAAGGTCACGCCCACCACCAGTTCAATCCCTTTACCAAGGTTGAACAAAGCTTTAGCACGCCCAGAATATTCAGTCAAAGCACCTGCCACAATTTCGGTCTCAGCTTCAGGGGCATCAAACGGAGGCAATTCTAACTTGCCCATCAAACCAATCACCGCCACAATGAAGCCCAAGATTTGGGTCAAAATCATCCATGGATGTGAATTCGTATATTCCAAAATCGTTTGAATGTTCCAACTGCCCGCCAAAAATGCAGGTCCCAGCAAAGAGAGCATAAAAGGAGCTTCATAAGCAAACACTTGGGTCAACGCACGGGTAGAGCCCAAACGAGAGAATCGGTCATTCGTGTTAGCCCCAGCCAAGCCCATTGCCATCGTCAGCATACTCAGCAAATAGAGCACTACAACCAAGTCACCTTCAAATCCAGCCAAGGGCTTCAACCCAAACACCGGCACGTAAAGCGCTGCGGTCAGTGTCCCCGCAAAACCAACAATCGGTAATGCTTGGTAGATGATTGGGTTTGCATCTCGTGGAACAATCTCTTCCTTTGCCAAAAGCTTGAAGATATCCGCAATCGGTTGATACCATCGAGGGCCCAAACGTCTTTGCAAATGTGCCAAAATCTTTCGATCAATCCAAGCGTAATAAAGCCCCAAGATCATCAAACTCAAACCACTAGGGAATAGTAAAATGCCAGCAATAGTCTTAATATCCATATTGTCCCTTTCGATAATCTTTCAGATCTTTCCAACTCCAGATCTTCGAAGTATTGTCCTGATTCACGCGCACCAAGCGGTCATTACAAGAGAAACAAGGGTCAATTCCCATAATAATCATCGGGGCGTCAGCCAAGCGATGTCCAATTGCCAATTTTCCCACCGAAGTCATGTTACAAATCGTTGGGGTGCGCACTTTCACGCGGTCGGGAGTTGTCCCACCCGTAGATTTTACGTAATATACCACTTCGCCACGTGGGGCTTCTCGACGAATCAAAGCTTCACCTTCAGGGATCTTGCGCGGGAAGCGCACAGCCAATTCACCTTCCGGCATCACTTTGAGCAATTCACGGATAATGCGGAATGCTTCTTTGATATCATTCATACGTACAGAGAAACGAGCTTCAAGGTCCCCATCAGTTTCCACAATTCGGTTCACTTCCACCAGCTTATAGCCATTATAAGGTGCATCAATCCGCAAATCTTGATCCACACCAGCTGCACGAGCCACAGGGCCCATTGCACCCAAATTGATCGCTTGTTCTTTGGTCATCTTGCTAATGTCTTTCGTACGGCGCAAGAACAACGCATCCTTGGTCACCACATTGAAGTAATGATCCATACGTTTATCCAAATAATCAAGCCCTTCATGAATCGCTTGCACTTTATCAGGTGTAATATCACATTTCACCCCACCTAGCAAATTTGCAGAATAATTCACGCGGTTGCCAGTGATATGTTCCAAAAGATCCATGATCACTTCACGGTCTTTCCAGCTAAACATAAACAAAGAATCAAACCCGGCTTCATGAGCAGAAACACCCAACCACAACAAATGGCTGTGCACGCGTTCCAATTCAGCAATAATAGATCGGATTGCCTGTGCACGCATGGGTGCTTCAATCCCAGCCAATTCTTCCACCGCTTGCACATAAGCGGTAGCATGCGTATGCGAGCAAATCCCGCAAATGCGTTCAATCAAATAGATGTTTTGGATCCAACTGCGGTTTTCAACACTTTTTTCGATTCCACGATGGGCATACCCCAAGCGCACAGAAGCATCCGTAATAATCTCACCATCAACGGTGAATTCAAAATGTCCAGGTTCTTTCAAAGCAGGGTGTTGTGGTCCAATCGGGACAGTGAATTTTGTACTTTTCGCCATGATTAGCTCCTCAATTTCACTTCTTGAATATCATTGGGGTCAAAGTCTTTGCGCAAAGGGGCAAGGTTCCGGTCCCAAGAGTCAGGTAAATATAAAAGATCAGGGTTGTTGATTCCGCGCACTTCAATGCGGAACATTTCACTCAGTTCTCGTTCAAATGGTTCAGCATAAGGCACCACTTTGTCCAAAGAGGGCACCCATGAATCCACCTTAGAGATTTGCACACGAGCATTGAACAACTTCTCCTTGGTCACAAAGTGATAAAGGATCTCAATATTGGGTTCTTCCAACCCCATGTCCAAACCAGTGATCGAGGCCAATCGCCAACCGTGTTGCAAAAATGCTTTAGCCACAGCAGGAATCTCTTCAAAATTCTTCACATTCGTATTGGCCATAGGTTTGGTTTCATCCATCACCACTTCATCCACATACGGTTGCAAAGCGTTAATCAGTGCAGGATAGAGTTCTGTATATTCCATTATTCTGCTCCTTCGCTTTCTGTTATCACAGTTTCAACTGTGTTCGGTTCTTCCTTCTTTTGAGTGGGATGATCAATGCTTTCCAACAACTTGATCACACCATCAATAATCGCTTCAGGGCGGGGAGGGCACCCCGGGATATATGCATCCACCGGAATCACCTTATCGATTCCATTCAACACTGCATAGCTATCACGGAACACACCACCTGTCGCTGCACACACCCCTGCGGCCACCACAAATTTGGGTTCATGCATTTGTTCATAAGTGCGCAATAAGCGTTCATGAGATTGTCGAGATACAGGTCCCGTCACCACCAAAACGTCAGCGTGGCGAGGTGACCCCTTGATTTGAATCCCTAATCGTTCAATATCATAGCGAGGTGTCAATGTGGACAAAAATTCAATATCACATCCATTGCAAGAGCCACTGTTGAAGTGAATCACCCAAGGGCTTTTCACGCGTGACCATTTTGCCAACCCATCCATGATTTGTTGAGCCAAATTAGATGTTTTTGCCATAATTCGTTCCTATCTACCCTAAGATCATCGCTGCTAAAGCAATGATCAAACCAATAAGATAAATCAACGTTGCATTAGAATATTGACTAGTGCCCAAAACCAAAATGCCTAAATGCAAAATGGCAAAGAACAATGCAACGAAGAAAAAAGGCTTATACCCTGGTGCAGCCGCATCGGTTGGAGGGGCTTCACCACTGGAATAAGTATTTAGTTTTGCTTCTGTTCGGTTGGCAGGTCCGGCCAGTTTCTTGCCAAACCAAATAACCAAACCAGCAATTCCAATATAAATTACAAATGCCACAGGAGGACTAAGTAATAATTGTTTGAATGTATACATAACTTTCTCCTACTCTTAGATACCCAGCACTAAAGCAGCGCCGGCAGCATTGGTCAATGATGAAATCAAACTGGGAGCGAAGCCCAACACGAGTAACCCAACCGCCAACACAATCAAAGGCATCATCATGCGGAAAGGCACTTTGCCACCTTGTTTCACTAATTCACTTGCTTCATTACGATACATACGATTGATGATTGGTGCATAATAAGCTAATGACAACACACTGTTCAACCCTGCAAACAAAATCACTACATCTGTGATTACCATGTGAGCACCCATTCCGCCAGCAAAAATCTGCCATTTAGACATAAACCCTGCCAAAGGGGGAATCCCACCCAGAGAAAGCAAAGCTAATGAAAGGAATAAAGTCACCCATGGATATTTACTAGAAAGTCCGTTCAGGTCTTCCACCATCAATGCTTTTTCACCTTTTAGGTTCAAATGTAAAGCATAAATAATTGCCCCAATTGCCAAAAAGCCCAAACCTTTCATCAAACCATGTGTCACAATGTGTAAAAAGCTCCCGCTTGCACCCAAAATATCCGATGTCATCAAAGTCACACCAAAACCAACTGCCATATATCCAATATGAGTTAAGCTTGAGTAGGCCAACATACGTTTCAATTCTGTCTGACGCAAAGCCATCAAGTTTCCAAACAAGATGTTCACACACCCGATAATCAAGAATAAAACACCCCATGGAGCAACACCCGAGTTGTTCATCGCACCCAAAACACGCAACAATGCAATCAAACCAGCTTCAGTCACCACTGTTGACATCAAAGCAGAAACCACACTTGGAGATTTTGAATAGACATCAGGCAACCAAGCATGCAGCGGTACAAAAGCAGCTTTGATACCAAAACCAATCAAGAACAAAATCCCAGCAGAAATCATCGGAGCGGTATAAGTGTTCAAATACTTCAATTCAGCCAAATCTAAAGTGCCCATAGTGGCATATACAATTGCAATACCGAGCAAAATTAACACGGAACCAGCTGCACTTTGCACCAAATATTTGATCCCCGCTTCAATAGAATTTGGTTGATCGTGATAAAAAGATACTAGCAAGATTGAGGAAATCACCATGCTCTCAAACCACACCCAAAGGTTGAACAAATCTGATGCAAACCCAAGCGCGGTCATCACACCGACCATTAAACTAATCGAAGCATAAAACTTTTCTTGTCCTAAATTACTTGACATAGCCGCAGATGAGAAGAATATAATCACCAATCCCATCAAGATCACTAAGCCTGCCAAAAGCAAACCAATCCCATCCACACGCAAATAAAGCTGACCAACATAATAAGTCATCGGTTGTCCAGCCAAATAATAGCGTAATGTTTGCACATAAATCACCAGAGATCCGACTAAAAAGATCATCGTGATCAACTGAGCTAATGGAAAATTGTCTTTTTGTTGATTCTCTTTATCCCAACGACCGCCAAAATAGGTTAATGGAGAGGCGACCAATGGAATAATCACCAACCACACAAAAGTAGGAATAGTACTAAAAATTTGCATAACTAAGCTCCTATCACAAACACAACTAATAAGAGCAGTAACAACCCGCCCATCACACCAGCGAGATTCCAACTCAGATTTCCTGTTTGTGTTTTTCTCAAAACATCACCACTCGCCTTGGTCAAATAGCTCACACCACGATTAAGGTGTTCAAACCCCATTCCAGCATCCAAGAATTTCACCAAAGGATTTAAAGCTTTCACTAAACCTTGCAAAGCATCTCGCAATACCCATACTAGTATCCCCACTGCGATTACAGTCATTGCAATCCAAGTAGCGGGAGCTTTTAAAATATGCAAAATAGTTTCCCAAATGGGAGTTTCTTCAAAATGATGGAAAGGCAATGTTTCAATTAAAACTCCATTTAGTTTTTCCATCAACAACCAAGTGGTAAAAGATCCAAATCCTAAAACACCAAGTGGAATTTTCATGCTAATACTTGGCAAGTGCAAGTGTCGCTCTTCTTTAGCTTCACCATAGAACACCAAAGCAATCATGCGGATTGTATATAAGGCTGTGATAGCTGCCCCGATTAACATAATTACATATATCCACATTGGACCATTTGCCAAACCTTCTTCTAATATCAATTCTTTGGAAAAGAATCCATTGGCAATTGGTAAACCAGCTAATGCGAATCCACCGATAATGAACATCGCAAATGTGAAAGGCATTTTCTTGCGTAAACCACCCATTTCATGCATATTTCGGGTACCCACTGCATGAATCACTACCCCAGCGCTCAAAAATAGCAAAGCTTTGAACACTGCATGGCTTAATAAGTGGAATGTGCCTGCAAAAACAGCACCAGTCCCAATTGCATAGACCATATATCCTAACTGACTTACTGTTGAATAAGCCAATGTTCGTTTCAAATCGGTAGCAACCAAAGCCATCAAAGCAGCAAACAGAGCAGAGAGTGCCCCCATGATCATCACGGTCATGGTCCAACCAGGTACATTTTCAAATGCCGGATAAAATCGAGCTAACAAATACACACCTGCGTTCACCATCGTAGCTGCATGAATCAAAGCAGAAATTGGGGTTGGTGCTTCCATTGCATCCGGTAGCCATGTTTGGAACGGTACTTGTGCAGATTTTGCTGCGGCTGCCACTATAAAACCATATCCCACAAAAGCCATAATACCAGGGTTCAACATAGCAGCTTGTTCCAACAAAACACTCAATTGATATGTACCAGTCATTTCATATGTATACAGAGCACCAATCAACAAGCCCACACCACCAATTTGAGTGATAATCAAAGCTTTGATTCCACCTCGAACTGCATTAGGATCATCGTTATAAAAGGAAATCAATGCGTAAGAACAAATTGCTGTGATTTCCCAGAAAATGAACATATAGAAAATGCTGCCAGACAAGAACAATCCCGCCATGGTGCCAATGAAAAACAACACAAAGAAGTAGTAACGTCCAAGTTGTTTCTCACCTTTCATATAACCAACGGAGAACAAAACAGCTAAGGAACCAATCACAGCAGCAATTGCAGTCAAAAAGGTAGCTAAGCCATCTGGCACAAAGGTCAAATAGCCAAACACACCACCTGTATTAATGGAGATTACTGCTTCTTCAGAGGAGAAGAATAATAAGATGATAGATAAAACCGCATTTACTATCGCAAAGCTCACAGCACTGCTGTGTTGCACCTTCGGATTCTTATCACCGATTGACCACACAGTAATAGCGCCAATCCATGGCAAGAAAATTACTAAACAAACAAGAATGGATGCACTAGTCATAAATTATCCTTTTAAGTTGGAAATTTCACGAATGTCTAATGTACCAACATTTCGTTTCATTAAAATTGCCAAAGCCATTCCCAAAACAGCCACAACTGTGTCAGCCACAATCACAGTAATGCACATACTTTCAACTACATCTACATTGCCATTGATGTACCCTGCTGTGATCAATGCTAACATGGCTGCTTTCACCAAAATTTGTAATGCAACAATAATCTTTATCATGTTACGAGTGGTGAGCAAGGCATAGAAACCGACCATAAAAATTGCTAAAATGCCAACTACTAATATATTCGTAAGTGTGAACATTAGTTTTCCTCCTCAATCTCATAATCAGGTCGCATTTCATCCAAGTCTTCTTCACGACGAGAAATCATAATATTTGCTTCAGAAGCAGAAAGGGGAGCTTTATCTTCAGCCAAAAGACCTAAAAGCCCCAAAGTGCCTGCAAAGATTAAAACGATTTGAGCAAAAATATCCAAACTTCGATCTTTCCAGATCACGTTTGAAACATTGCCGGAGACTTGAGGAATGATATTCAAATTTTGATTGAACAAAACTACTGCAATGATAATATAAGAAACTATTACTAAACCAATTGCAAGTGGGGAAGGTACAAAAGGTTTCCCAGATGAAGCTTCATCACCGGAGATACTAATTGCGAACACAAAAAGAACAGTCACCAACCCAGCTCCTACGCTAAGTTCGAGTACTGCCACAAGTTGTGCGCCCAAAAGGTAAAAAATGATTGCAAGCATTGAGCTAACCGATGCCAACCATAATGCCGAAATGAGCAATTTCTTTGCACGAATCGCAAGAAATGCCCCTGCTATTGCTTCAGCGATGATAAAAATAAAAATCGCTTTTTGCATGCTTTCCTCCAAAAAAAATATTTTTTAAAAATTCTTCAAACAGCTTATCAAAGCTTGGTTTAAACAAAATTTTTTAGATTAATATATATAATCTACTAATCGAAGTGTACTCCATAGCATATGCTTTGTCGATAATGGGAAGGTTTCTGTGAAAATATTTTTAAGTTATTGTGAAAAAATTCCCAAAGTCTGCTAAATTATACTATTAATACCAATTATATGCGATTTGTTTTCAGTAAAAATTGACGAATTTTAGATAGATTTAATATTCCTACTAGAAAATAAAATCGCTGATTTTAATAGTGAGAACTTATTAAAAAGGAAATAGTTTCGTGAGAAGAAGCTATAAAGAAGTTGAAAATCACAACATAGCTCATCACTTGCAAAACAACATTTTCTAGGCTATAATCACGAACGCAGGAAAAACCCCCTGTCGGTTAATAAACCGCTATCGGGGCGTGGCGCAGACCGGAAGCGCGCGCCGTTCGGGTCGGCGAGGTCGGAGGTTCAAATCCTCTCGCCCCGACAGAAAACGATCTAAAGACGTACTTGGTTTGTATGTCTTTTTTTCTTTAATTTGATGAATTCTTAAGAATAAATTTAATAAGTCTATCAAACTTGAAAATTTTTTTGACAGCTTCCCATACCTATGTTACGATAGGGGATGAAATTTTAGTTCATTCGTTTATTGTAAGGAGATAATCAAGTTGTTTGAATTGGGGGTTGATTATTTAGGTATTCGATCAATTATTATCATTGATCATTTCTTACAGATTTGGCATTACCAAATCTTTTAATTTAATTGAGTTGCGAATGAATTTCGAAATGAAAAACATCATTTTGGTGAATTAATATTGATTAAAATCGGAGGTACTATTTTTGGTAAAAGTTGAATTAAAACCCAATGAAACACAACAAAAGCTCTATTCTCGTTTTAAACGATCTGTAAACCGAGCTGGAATTCTTAGAGAAGTTAAAAAGAGAAAATATTTTGTTTCAAGAACTGAAGAAAGAAGACTTGCAAAGAAAAAAGTGATTAGAAAAAATCAAATTGATCTTATGCGTCGCAGATCTCGACAAAAATAGAAAAAAGGTTCCGTCAGGAACCTTTTTCTTTATACTCTTAATAAATTCAAAAAATAAAATCTTATTACTGATTACCTAATAAATTTTGATAATATTCTTTGGTTGCAATTGCATCAAACCCAATTAGTCGATATTCTAACCAATCATAAAAAACTTTTTGAATAATCTCTACTTTTTTAACCAGTAATTTGAACTGGATAGGGGTCAACATCAATTTAAGTAAAGGGATTTCATAGGCAAAAAGCACAACTTCTTGTTTTGCAAAATGAATTAATAAAACGCTTTCATTATTTTCGTTTTTCAAAATTGTAGAAAAAGGTTCAAGAATTGTTAAAGTTTCAGCTTTTTTTTCAACAATTCCTTTTGAGACTAATTGTCGAATACATGAAAGTACAAATTCTGAGATATCATCATCAATCAGCAAGGTGGCTTCTGCTTCAGTCAATCCTGTATGTTGATAATAACTTTCTAATTGAATAGGTTTTTTATTCATAGTCAGTCCGATTTCGATGGTAAATTCATATCACTACTTGCTCTTTTTGCTGTGGAACACAAAGAAGATGTTGGCACAAATCCACTTGGGACATATCCATAATCTTCATTTACTAGTGTAGCACTTCCAGCACAACCAAAGCAACCTGCCTGACGTAGTTCTCCTAATTGATGTATTTCGGCATAATGCTCAATCATACAACCTCCACCACAATTTCCTAAAGCACCACATGTTAAACAAGTTTCGGAAAGTAATCCTGATTCTATTTTTTCACGTTCTCTAATCTGACGAAACAAATCACTTTGCCAAATTGTGTTCCAATCATCAAATAATAGATTTCCTCCGGGGACATAAAAAGATTGGCATGGCAATACATTGCCATTTGGTTCCACACACACAGAATATTCTGCAGCATTACATCGTTTCATTCCTAAATCAAATTGGATAGGGGAGAATTCACAATGTTTACTGACCGTATACCACATGAATTTCATATTCTTTAATTTTGCAAATTCTCGTACTTGGATTAATGTAGTGGTGAGTTTTTCTAATGCTAAAGTATTTTGATTTTCCACACCACCACCGGCAGAAATCATCGAATTCATTGCAAAAGTACGAATGCCTCGATCATATAAGAAATTTACAAATTTTTCTATATCTGGCATTGTACCTTCCATCAAAGTTGTATTGGTGATCGTATGTAAACCAGCATTCACTGCATTTTCAAGACCTTGGATGGTTTGATGGTGAGATTCTACTCCCATCATAGCATTATGTATAAGATGATCAAAAGAACCAACTGTGATTTGAATGTGATTTAATCCTGCGTCTTTTAAAGCAATTGCAAATGGAGCATGAACCAAACGCCGCCCATTACTGTTCATTCCCACAATAAACCCTTTTTCATTTGCATAGCGTATGATTTCTAATACATCAGGGTGTAAAGTAGGTTCTCCACCAGTCAAGATTAAATGAGGCACTCCCTGTTCTGCCAACTTATCTAAGACGCGCATCCATTCATCTAACTTCATGGATGGCATAGCAAATCGGCTAGGTTCGTTATAACAATGCGGACATTGATCATTGCATCCATATGTGAGAGCGAGGTCAACTTTGTAAGGTGCTTTTGGAGTCGTACTGAATAATGGCAAAAATTGGATTAATGCTAAATCCTCTTCTGAAAGTTCATCCAAACAAAAATGACCGCTTGAAAAGATTGATTGAATCATCTTTGATATCATAGTGAGTATTGTTTTTAATCTTTGATTGTTTTTTGGTTGGAATGGCTTTTTTAAGGAGTTGTATAGATCATCTGAGGAGACACCATCCAGAAGTTTCTTACATAAAAAAGTAGCTATTTCATTTAAATGGATTGCATCTGTCACATCAACAAATAGAATCCCCGTACCATCATTATGCACACGTAGATGGACCCGTGATTGATATTGGTTATAAGAAAGGGGATAAGTGTATAAACCTTGTTTAATTGTCATATTTAATATCCTATCATAATTTACGATTTCGAGAAGTTTTGGTTGTATCCAATCAGATTAGAAAAAGAATCATGTATAATCAATTTATGAATATAGATAATTGGCATCAAAGATATCTTGAGCAAGCGATTTGGACAAATGAAGTACGTCAATCGCTTTTTCAGGCAGGGCAAGTTGCTAAGCATCATCGTATTCTTGATGTTGGTTGTGGAACTGGTGTGATTTTGAAAAGCTTATTTACAAAAGGGTTTATAAATCTATTTGGAGTAGATATTGATCGAAAAAGTTTGAAAAAAGCAAGACAGAATCTTCCAACTCTTTCATTAATCCATGCAGATGCAAACCAAATGCCATTTAATCCAACAACGTTTGATGTAGTCTATTGTCATTATCTATTGCTTTGGGTCAAAGATCCGCAACGCGTTCTGAATCAAATGACAACTTTACTTCGAAGAGGTGGAAAACTAATGGTTTTCGCTGAACCAGATTATCTATCTCCTCAAAAACTCTCTACTGATATGAAAAATCTTCAACATCTTCAAGCGAAAAGTCTGACCTATCAAGATGCAGATCCGCAAATTGGTCGAAAAATAAAAACATTGATGAAGAACACAGGACTTAAGAATATTTTTGTAGATCAGATTAAAGTTCAAAAACAATCAAGTAAAATTAATTCAACAGAAATAGAGATGCTAGCTTATGATCTAAATTTTCTAATAAATTCAAACGAAACACGAAAATATCAACAACAATACCAAAAAGCTTATGTAAAAAATGAACACTATAATGTGTCTACTTTTTATGGTATAGGATTTAAAGAATAATCATGGAGGTTGCAAATGGAAAAACAAGTGAGTATTAATTGGGTAAATTCAACATTGATGGTAGGTGCTGATACTAAAGGTAGCACACTAGTTATGGGGGGGTGGGAAGGTAAACAACCTTCTGATTGGAAAGGGTTAAGTGCATCTGACTTGTTAATGTTATCGGCTGCTGGCTGTTCAACTTACGATTTAGCCACAATATTAACGAAACAAAAAGAACCTCTGGAGGGTATTGAAGTCACCGTGAATGGTAACAAACAAGATGAATATCCTCAAAAATTCACTAAAATGCATATTCACTACAAAGTTAAAGGAGATGTCTCAGAAAAAAAAGTTGCGAAAGCAATTGAACTTTCAGACACCACCTATTGC
Source organism: Anaerolineales bacterium (assembly GCA_963676155.2). Classification (GTDB taxonomy): domain Bacteria; phylum Chloroflexota; class Anaerolineae; order Anaerolineales; family UBA11579. Next base: position 473,280 of record CAXXOS010000002.1, on the reverse strand, counting down.
TCAGTGATAAACACACTTAGACCGACAGTAGAATTTGAACTTACCTTTGAAGTAGTCAAATAATTAACTTAATTTGAATGTAAAGAAGCTGTTTTATTCAACAGCTTCTTTTTTTTATTTTCTCCAAGGAATATCCTCAATTCCATCTTGAGCATTTTCATAGCGAGCTAAAATAAATAGAAGATCAGATAAACGATTTATAAAGGGAAGAATCATAGGATTACATATGTCATTTTCCAAAAACCGAACTAACAATCTTTCAGCACGCCGGCAAATAGTTCTCGCTACGTGCAAATGAGCTGCAGTTAAACTACCTCCTGGCAAAATAAATTGACGTAAAGCAGGTACATTTGCATCTAATTCATCAATCCATTTTTCAAGTTGAGCAATGCTTTCTTGATTAACATGTTGAAAATCATCAGGATGTGTGCCTTCTTCAAAGGCAAGATCCGAACCAACAATAAAAAGAGAGTTTTGAATGGAGATCAATATTTCATTTGTTTTGGGATCACAATTTAATGTCCGAACAACACCCAAATGAGCATTGAGCTCATCCACAGTGCCATATGTTTCTAATCTCAATTCTGCTTTCGAAACTCGTTTCATCGATGCTAAATGGGTTTTTCCTGAGTCTCCTTTTTTTGTATAAAGATGTGATTTTTTCTCATTGGTCATATTTTATTCCTATATATTTTTTTAGCTATTATATACTTTTGAGATTGCTTTGCATATGATATTATTACATCATGATTAATAAGAAATTAACTGAATTTCATTTCTCAACAATAAGATTATTGCGATCGTTATTTCTTATTTCTGTTGGTTTTTTTATTTTTTATGAAAAACATACCTTAAAAATCACATTCATCTCGATTGGTGTTTTGATTCTATGGTTGATTTTTGCAACTATTTTTCAATCTCATCAAAAGAGTGTAGATATCCTAGGATTTATTGGTTTTTTCGTAGATATATTTTTTGTGATTTACGCATTGTTTATTGTTCCATCTTATGTGATTATGTTGGTCGCTATCTTAAATTTAGTACTCAATGCAACCATTACATATGGTATCTGGGTTGGATCTATTTCTGCTTTTATATCCGTTGTATTATATTTCTTGAGTTATTATATTAATAACCTTAGTTATGAATTCAAAGCCTATCAAGCAATATTGATTTTGATTCCAATCATATCTGTTGTGTTTGGAGAAATCTATATTCATCAAAAAACAATCGTTGAGAAAGCTAAAGAAGAGAATAAATTACTATCACTATCCATGCTCTATGACATGGTCTTTGAATTGAACTCAAGTCTAAATTACGAATATGTTCTTGAATCGGCATTGATGTTAAGCTTGAAAGCGATGACAGATGATGAAAAAGAAAGAAGCCGTATTCTCAACGCATTTTATTTAGAAGATGAAATTGAACCGGGCAAATATGTACCTAAAATGGCACAAGGCTTAATGACCGCAGATTACCGTGTGAAATTCAACTGTATCCAAGGTGCGCTTCAAAAACTTCGTGATAATAATGACCTCATTGTTGTTAAAAATCCTCAAAATGATCCAGAGCTTAAAAAGCTCCTAGCTGTCCAAAACATGGCATCTGCTGTAATTTTCCCATTAAGATATCGGCGGCGTTTTTTAGGCTTTTTGATTTTCGCTCATCCAAATGACGACTTTTTCAATAATGACCGTTTAGCTGTGCTAAACATCATCCTTCGACAAGCCGTTTCGTCACTGCAAAATGCGATGCTTTATGAACAAATTCAGATTGAAAAGAATAGATTGCGGGATGTTCACAACGAAGCACAAAAGAAACTTGCACGTGATCTTCACGACGGTCCAACGCAAAGCCTTGCTGCGATTTCTATGCGCGTCAATCTTTCCCGGCGTTTGTTAGAACGAGATGTCAATGCTGCTGCTGAAGAATTATTCAAAACTGAAAACCTCGCTCGCCGCACTACAAAAGAGATGCGCCATATGTTATTCACACTTCGTCCATTGGTCTTAGAATCCAAAGGGCTAGAAGCCGCATTAGTGGCTTTGGCTGAAAAAACTGAAGAAATGTACAGCCAAAAAGTGAATATTATGGTTGAAGAAGGAATTCTTAATGATCTTGAAGTTGGCAAACAAAATGTTCTTTTCTACATTATAGATGAAGCAATCAACAATGCCAGAAAACATGCACAAGCTGAAAATATCAATGTTTCATTTGCCAAACAAGGTACAGACGTAATCAAAGTGCAAATCGAAGATGATGGAATAGGTTTTGATGTAGAAGAGATGCAAAGTAAATATGAAGATCGAGAAAGCAGTAGCTTAGGAATGGTCAACTTACGGGAAAGGACTGAAATTCTAAATGGAATTTTCCAGATTAAATCTCAGGTCAATGTCGGTACAACTGTTGAAGTTTTTGTTCCAGTAACGGAAGAAGCTGCTGAAAGATTACAAAAATCCTATTAGATTATGAAAAAAATAAATATCTTATTCAGTGCGATTATATGTCTTGTGATTTATACAAACACACTCCTTTTACCAGTTAGTGTTTCTGCTTATCAAGAAGAGGATTGGCAATCATTGCCTATTTATCCCATTCTTTCGGAAAGGCATCGAGAAATCTATCAAAATGGCATCAGAGCTGGCAACGATCCCACTTATTTTGCCGTGATTGGAGATTGCCAAACAATGACAGGGCAGTTTCTTGGTTTGTATTACAACTTGGATTCTAATCTTTTTACTGAAAACACCGAAAATTATCTTGAAACAATTGCTTTTTTCCGAGAAAAATCAATCAAATATAATACTCCCGGAAATATGGATGGTGCAAATCCAGCCGCACATCTATTACCAGGTAGGCCAGTAGACTATATTGAAGCAGGCGTTTGTTTTGAGAATGAAAGCTCTTTGCAATGTGAATTGAGAGCTTATAAACCAAGTATTGTGTTTATTCGACTAGGAACACATTGGACAGAACGTGATCCAATTTATTTACGTCAGATAGTCCAAACATTATTAGATGCAAATGTTTTACCGATTATTGCAACAAAAGCTGATAATCACGAAGAGGATAATAGCATCAATCAAGAGATCGCATTGATTGCACAAGAATTTGATATTCCTTTATGGAATATGTGGGCTGCTATGCAAGGACTTCCTGACCATGGTTTGGACGTTGAAAGTGTTGGTGGTTATATGCATCTTTCAGAAGCAGGCAAACAGATTCAAAGATATAGTGGCTTACAAATCTTAGATACAGTTTGGAGATATGTACGATAATGAAATTGGAAATTAAAAATAAAAAAGCACTTTTAGGATTTTTATTGATTGTTGGTTATATAGTATATCTTTTTTTCTCTGGTGACACCTTTAATCAAAATGTAGTTGATTTGATCACAGGTGAAGAGTCTACCAAAACTCCTCTCGCGACATCCATCGTCGCCACAAAAGCACCAGAAATCTATTCAGATACAACCAACAAAGCAGATCTCAAAAAGCAAAACTCTGCTCGAGTAGAATCGATTGTATCTCTACCAGATTGCATTCCTTCTCAACAAGGAGTTAAAGCATATGTAACTAGGGCAATAGACGGCGATACAGCTGAAGTGTTAATCAATGGAGAAACGTATCGAGTTCGCTATGTAGGAATTAACACTCCCGAATATGATCAATTATACGGTTCTGAAGCAACTGCTTACAATAAAAATTTATTGGAAGGGGAAGAAATTATGCTTTATAGAGATGTCACCGATACAGATCAATATGGACGTTTATTGCGCTATATCATGTTAGATGACATTTTTGTTAATGCAGAACTAGTTGCAAAAGGTTATGCGGATGCTAGGGAATATGATCCCGATAATTCATGTGACGCTTTTCTAGCCAAACAGGAAGAATATCCTAGAACACATGGTATAGGAATGTGGGAAGAATAAAGAGTTGATTAAAGGGTTGTTAACAAAGCAACCCTTTTTGTTTTAATGTTATACTCTTACAATGGCACTCACAAAACAAAAACGCAACGTTCTAAAAGAGTCCTTTTCTTCTTTAAGAATCAGAAATTATCGTCTTTATTTTTCCGGAAATCTATTTTCATTATTTGGGGACATGATGCAAAGTACCGCACAAGGGTACTTAATCTATGAAATTACAAGCTCACCAAGTTTTTTGGGGTATGTTACTTTTGCGAATGGACTTCCTTCATGGCTATTGATGCTTTTTGCAGGGGTAATTGTCGATCGCATTTTTTCCAAAAGGCGATTAATGCTAGTCACTATCTCTACAATGATGTTATTGGCATTTATACTCTCATTATTAGTATTTACAGACATCGTCCTCCCATGGCATATTCTTGTTTTAGCACTGATTCTTGGGGTTGCTAACGCCTTCAACACACCTGCTCGTCAGGCTTTTGTTGCAGATCTGGTACCGAAAAATGAACTCTCCAATGCGATTGCTCTTAATTCCATGATGTTTAACTTGGCAAGAGTTGTTGGGCCAACAGCTGCAGGCATTGCCTACGCCTTATTTGGACCAGCATGGTGTTTCCTGATCAACGGTCTCACATTCCTCTTTATTATTGCAGCGCTATTACTAATGAAATTTAATAAAGCAGAAAATGTATCAAATCTTGAAGAAGAGTCTCCTAAAATTGAACCAACAAATCTAAATAAAACTGATTCGCAAGAAAAATTGGTTATTGCGCTTGGAAATTCTTTTAAATATATATGGTCAGATAAAATTACATTATGGCTTATTGTATCTGTATTTATGATTGGATTTTCAATGGGAGGGTTTGTGACGCTCTTCCCAGTATGGGCTACAGATATTTTGCATGGGGGCGTGAAATATAATGGTTATTTATTGTCTTTCCGTGGTATGGGGTCTGTTCTCGGAGCTTTGATTGTCGCAAGTTTCAGCAAATTACCAGTTAAAGGGAGACTATTTACTATTGGTAGTTTCCTTACCCCGATATTAATGATTGGCTTTACATTCACCCGTACATTAATCTCATCATTAGCTTTTCTATTTTTCACAGGGCTTGTGTTTATGTTGTTTATCAACACCTGTAATTCTATGGTACAAGAACGTGTAGCTGACAACTTACGTGGTCGTGTGATGAGTGTTTACAGTTTAAGCCTTATGGGAGCTTTTTCAGTGGGTGGTTTAATAATCTCAAATCTTGCAGATCGATACAATACACCTTTTTCTATGCAGATAGCTAGTGGGCTATTGTTGATTTTTAGTATAGTTATTTTTATTTTTGTTCCAAAAATGCGAAAAACAAATTGACTCCTATCCCAAATTCGATTTTTGTAAGTACATCATTTGAAAAGCATCTATAATAGTAGAGGTGATCAATGATGAAATCAAAAAAAGTAATTCAAAAGGATAAATCTCAGAAACTCTTTGACCGTATTGCAACCATCTACTATAAAGTTGGGTCAGAAGATATACATGATGAAAAAAATCCTCATCGGCAATATATCTGGTCAAAAGTTGGTGATGGAAATGTCCTTGAAGTAGGTGTTGGAACAGGTAATAATATTCGTTATTATCCTCCTAATGCAAAAATTACTGCCATTGATTATAGTGAAAATATGATGGCCTACGCAAAGAAACAAGCACAAGCACAAAATCGCGAACTAGATTTTCATTTTATGGATGTTCAATCTCTTGATTTTGAAGATAATATTTTTGATCAAGCAGTAGTCACCTATGTATTTTGTTCAGTTCCCAATCCAATTGCAGGGTTAAAAGAACTTAAACGTGTTGTAAAACCTAGCGGAGATATTTTTCTCCTAGAACATGGTCGCATTAACCGCCCAGTGATTGGAAAAATAATGGATATTATTAATCCTATTATTGCTTTTTTTTCAGGTGAGAATATCAATCGACAAGTAGATCAATATGTAGAGCATGTTGGATTAGAAATACTAGAAATGAAATCATATAATGATGGTTTAATTAAAATCATCCATGCAAAAGCATAGATGATTTTATATCAATCTTATTAGAACTTTATTCTTTGATCCATGTGGCGATATAATTCGTTTCAGCATTTATTTTAAGCAACGGATCGTTTTGTAACAATTTCCCTGAGATACCAAGTGACTGCATTACACAATCAAAATGGGAATATGCAATTCCAATATCAATCAATGCTGGATCATATGGAAAATCCTTTGTTTCACCAATAGAATTTGAAATATAAAAATGCACTTTTGAAAAATCATCTTCAACGATTAAACGCCAAGGTTGGGCATTTTTTGCAGAAGGGGCTAATTGTACATAATCAAGTGCTTTTTCAATTTCATTATTAAAATGATGATTCTTATTTTCAAAATAATTTAGAAAGAATAATTCATCCTTTGATTTCCGTTTGTTTGCACGAATTACATTTCGCACAATTTTTTCTTTTAAATGAAGTTTTTCAGCAGGATACCCTAGTGAAAGAATTGCGGGGATAAATCCATTATGTTTAAGTAGTATTGATTTCTGAATTTTCTTTCGTTCAAAAGTACCCCCTAACCAACAACTTCCAATTCCAAGAGACACTAAATAGAGAACCAATTTCTCCATCACATAACCAAAATCGAACAAATTTTTAAGATTGTTTTCACAAGTCCCTACCAAAAAATTTTGTGTATTTTTCACCATCCCATATGTTCCGATTTTCTCAGATTCAGATGAAATATTATTGGGGATTATTTTTAAATGAATATTTGAACCAAATGGAGCAATAAGATTCTTTTCATCATCTAGATATGCTTGAATTAGATCTATATCTTCACCAACAATCTTATCGGGTAGATAATTTCGAATACTTTTTCGATCTTCAATCGCCTTTAAAAAATCTATTTCCTCGTTCATATTATCCTTTCGTAAAAAATAAATTATAGCATTATTGGGATAATTATGATAAGTTAATAGAACAAGGCAGTATATTTATGTTCGATAATGTCCGTTAATCGTCACATATTCATGGCTCAGATCACAGGTCCACAACCAATAACTTTTTGTACCTAAATTTAAATCCAATACAATCTCCCATTCATCATTCTCCATTAAAGTGATTGCTTCTTCTTCGATATAAATAGCGCTTTTTCCATTATTAAATAGTTGAATCTTCTGGTCACCATGGACTAAAAACAAACTGGCACTTTCTGGAATAAATTCCGCATTTGCATATCCTGCTGCACAAATGATTCGACCCCAATTTGGATCAGCACCATAGAAAGCAGTTTTACAGAGCGGAGAGGTTGCAATCGACCGAGCTATCTCTTCAGCATCTTTTTGACTCTTTGCTCCTTCAATACTAATTTTTACTAATTTTGTTGCACCTTCACCATCCCCTACAATTTTCTTTGCTAATCCCACGCAAACTTCACTAAAAAGTAAATAAAAATCACTATCGATATCAACTTCAATGCCGGTGGCACCATTCGCCAACAAAAGTACCGTATCGTTAGTGCTCATATCACCATCAACAACAATTCGATTAAAACTCTCTCCCCAAACCTCGGAAACTTTTGTAAGCATTTCTTTAGTCAAAACAGCATCTGTACAGATTACTGAGAGCATTGTAGCCATATTGGGGCAAATCATCCCAGCACCTTTTGCAATACCGGTAATTGTATAACCCAATTTACTTTGTACACTCATAATCTTTGAGCGTGTATCAGTGGTCATAATAGCTTCAGCCGCAGTATGCCAGCTATCATCTGAATTTGAAAATTCAATTTTCTCCAAACCTAAAAAAATTTTTTCTACTGGTAAAGGTACTCCTATTACCCCCGTAGATAATACTAAAACTTCATCCGCTTTCCCATTAAAAAGCTTACTTGTTTTTTGAGCAACTTGTTGGGTATGCATCATACCTATTTCACCGGTACAAGCATTTGCGTTTCCTGCATTCACCGTCACTGCTCGCACTTTTTGTCCAGATTGTACAATCTTCTGATCATAAAGTACGGGGGCTGCTTTTACTTTATTTGTGGTAAACCCAGCAGCAACTTGGCAAGGCAGATCGCTCAAGAACACAGCGAGGTCTTTTTTATTATCAGCTTTTAATCCACAATGGAGTGCTGAAATTTGGAACCCTTTTGGAGAATAGATTTTTTTATTCATACAGAATTTCACTTTCTTTTAAATTGAAATAAACAGCAATCTCATCGCACTTGTTAATAAAAGGGCAGGGTTTACAATCTTGCCAAACTTTTTCTGGGAACTTTTTAATCAAAGTTCTTTTGAAACCCAAGCGTTCAAACACCCAAGGAGCACGGGTTAATGCAAAAATTGTAGTTGCATCATATCCTTCGGCTAATTCCATTGCTGACTCAATTAATTTTTTTCCTAACCCAATCATTCGATATCCTTCAGCGACGGCTAAAGAACGAATTTCGCATAGTGATGAATTAAAAAACACCAATGACACGCATCCGATAATCTCCTCATCAATCGTTGCTACTCGCCACAAAGGAAGCGTCAAAGCTAAATTTTCTTTACTCCTCGGCAGCATCCGCCCTGCAGCAACTTCAGCATTAAAAAGCGCTAAGATATCTGGAATATCTTCTTCAAGTGTGTTTCGTATTCGAAAATCAATTTTTTGCATGGTAATGCTCATTTTAAAATGTCCACGATCATCTTTTTGAAAGCATTAATAAATTCATCCACCTCAATCTTGGAAATATTGAGTGGGGGGAGTAATCGAATTACATTTGGGCCAGCGGTTAAAAGAAAAATACCATATTCATGTGCTTTTTTATAGAAAGAGCTTGCATCCACATTCAATTCAATTCCAATCATCAAACCCAACCCTCGAATCTCAGCGATTTGAGGAAGTTTCAAATTTTCAATTGATGAAATCAAATAATCACTTATTTCATTAACGTGTTTCAAAATATCATTATGGTCAAAATGGTCCATTACTGATAAAGCCGCTCTAGCCACTACCGGACCTCCACCAAAAGTGCTTCCATGATCTCCAGCTGTGATGCAACTTGCTACTTCATCCGACATCAAAGTGGCACCAATTGGCAATCCTCCTCCCAAAGCTTTGGCAAGTGTCATTAAATCAGGTGTAATTCCTAATTGCTCATATGCCCACAAAGTACCTGTTCTTCCAAGCCCAGTTTGAATCTCATCTATTATCATCAAAGCATTATATTGTGTACAAAGTTCACGTACAGCCATTAAGAATTCTTTGGCAGCCGAGTTTACTCCTCCTTCACCTTGTACAACTTCCACAATCACAGCGCAAGTATTTTGATTAATCACAGCCTGTGTGGATGCAATATTGTTAAATTCTGCCACTTTAATATGAGAAAGTAATGGTCTGAAAGGGGCTTGATATTTCTCTCGTGCCGTCACAGATAAAGCACCAAAAGTTCTCCCGTGAAATCCATTTGTGAATGCCACCATTTCATTTTTCTCAGAGCCAAAATTTGTCAAAGCATATTTTCTTGCAAATTTCAAGCTGGCTTCCACAGCCTCAGCTCCAGAATTACAAAAGAATACTTTATCTGCAAAACTATTCTCACATAATTTCTCTGCTAATTCTGCTTGAGGTGCGCTATGGTAAAGGTTGCTCACATGGCCCAATATTGCCACTTGTTCTTGCACATTATGCACAATCTCTTCATCACAATGACCAAACGCACTCACAGCAATTCCAGAACCAAAATCGAGGTAACGATTTCCTTCTGTATCATATAAATAAGAACCTTTCCCATGGCTTAGGACAAATGGCAAGCGAGGATATGTTGCCAATACAAAGTCTTTTTCTTTTTGAATAATTTCTTGAGTATTTATTTTTTTAGTCATTAGGAGTCCTTTTTAGAAATAATAGAAGTGCCAAGTTTCTTTTCAAAACCATTAATATTTGTAATTCTTGCTTGTTTTGCTCCATAGCATAAAGCATCCAATGCTGCATTCACTTTAGGAATCATACCCCCGCTTATGATTTCTCTTTCAATCAATTCAAAAACTTGCTTATCGGTCAGAGTTTCTGCAATCTGTCCATCCACCAACACCCCCGGTACGTTGGTGATGAAAACAATTTCATCAGCACATAATGCTCCAGCAATCATCCCTGCTGCATGGTCAGCATTCACATTGTAGCGACCTTTCTCACCAATAGAGATCGGAGAAATTACTGTTATAACATCTTCGATAAAATAATCTTCCAAAATTTTCTTACGAACTTTCACGATTCTACCCACAAGGTCCATTGCATCACCCCATGGTTCAACCTGCAACAAACTTCGATCCACACCACTCAATCCAATAGCATCTATCCCCACCCGATTCAAAGATAAAACCAATTGTTTGTTGATTTTTCCCGAAAGAACCATTTCAGCAATCTCAAGTGTTGCTTCATCAGTGATTCGTTGACCATCTTTATATTGGGGAACGATTCCTGTTTTATTCATCAGATTACTAATTGCCACGCCACCACCATGAACCAAAACACAAGCATACTCTTTTTTTTGTTCTTGGATTGTCATCACCAAGTTGTTCATGAAATTAACATCGGTCAATTCATTTCCCCCCACTTTGATAACTTGAATAGGTTTATTCACCATAATTACTACCTTTAGATCAATCCCATAGTTTCTTCAAAACCATGAATTAGATTGAAATTTTGGACTGCCTGAGACGCAGCTCCTTTTAGCAAATTATCAATCGCAACTAAAATGATCAATTGTTTTTCATTTACTTTGGTAAAAGACAATGCAGCAAACGGAGTTCGCACTACGTGTGCTAAGCTTGCCAACTCGCCATCTGGCAAAAGTTTGATGAGTGGTTCGTCAGCATAACTATCTTTAAGGATTTGGATTGCTTTGTCTGCATTCTTAACTTGCACATAAATAGAACTCAGAATTCCTCGATCTGTCGGCAAGAGGTGAGGGGAGAAGATCAACTTTCCTGTCTCAAGACCTACTTCCGCAAGTTGTTGTTCTACTTCACTCAAATGTCGATGACTTCGTCCAATGCTATAAGCAGAAAAATTCCCATGCACTTCACTGAAAAGAATATGTTGTTTGGGGTTTCTCCCTGCGCCTGTTGTACCAGATTTAGCATCCACAATGATTGTAGTTTCATTTAATAAGACCGTATTTTTTGCCAAAGGATACAATCCTAACAATATAGATGTCGCATAACAACCTGGGTTCGCCACCAAGTCAGCATTTTTGATCTCATCTCGATAATGTTCTGGAAGTCCATAGATAACTGGTAAAAGTTCTGGAGCTGCATGTTTCACCTTATACCATTTTTCATAAACAGTCGCCTCTTTCAAACGCAAATCTGCAGAAAGGTCGATCACTTTCTTTCCAGCCTTTTTTGCCAGATAAGCAATTTCTGCAGAACGTGTATGTGGTAAACATAATAAAACACAATCAACATCATCAATATTCGCATTAGTCGATGAGACCAATGTCATATCAGGTGCCAAAGGCCAACTTTTTCGTAGGCTTTCACCAGCCAAACGTTCAGAAGTAATGAATTCTATCGAAACCTTTGGGTGTGCAATTAACAATTGAATCAAAGCCCATCCCGTATAGCCAGTACCACCATAAATGCCAACTTTCACAGTTTTCATAAATGTCTCCTAAATAAAAAAAGCCTCCGGAAATCCGGAGGCTTTTGGGTTTACATAAAATAACTTTATCCAAACGTCAAATAACCGGACTTCTTACCTAAAGTCAGGTTTGCTGGACGGCTTTCTGGACGACGGAATAAGCTATTAATCATATAATTGGTTCATTTCCTTTTAATTTGTCTTAGTTTAATTGAATAAGAAATATCTGTCAATAAATTCGTCTTAATCATTTTTCAAGTTCAATCAAACAAAAATCCGCATATTTGCGGATTTTTGTTTCGGAACTTAAAGGAGATTTTCCTAGCCCAATAAAAAGCACTCTGTTATTCAAAATTGCTTTCTATGAGTTGTTTCAAAGCGGATAGAGCTTCATCGGCATCAACACCATCTGCTTGAATTAAAATTTCGTTCCCACAAACAACCCCTAACATCAAAAGTTTTAATAAGCTTTTTCCATTTGCAGGGTGAGATTCTTTAGTCAAATTTGAGACTAAAATTTCACTCTCAAATTCGTTGGCTTTTCTCACAAACAAAGCCAAAGGTCTTGCATGCAAACCAGCCTCATGGTTCACAACTAATCTTATCTCTTGCATAATATATCCCTTTTATTTTTTCGATACATTCAACATGATCTGGCAAAATCTTTCAGTATACTCAGCCAAGTCAATTGCTTCCTCAATAGAAGTGGCATAAGAAAGTAAACCAACTCCTCTGATCATCACAACAGCTTCATTTATATCTGCAAAATCTAATTCTGAATTTAAAAATTCATTCCGGTTTTCAAAAAAAAGTATTCTATGAGAAAACTCAAAAAGCATTGATTGTTTTTTAAATCCATCACCATCAACAGCGATAGATAAACAAGCAGTTGGTTGGCAAAATAATACAGCATCGATTTCATTAAATTGCATCACCTTAAGCAGAATATCTTCAGACAAAGACATCCTACTTTCGGTCGAACAAATCCTAAAATCAGAAATAGATAGTCTTGAAAAAGCAGCATTCTCCTTCACCATTAAGCATTTTTTCGAAGGAAGGCGTACGCAGATTTGGCCTAAACATCCAATTACCAGATCTTTTGATGAACAATAATCAGCAAGAGCAACGAGGTTCTCACGAAGTTTCAAAGGCGCCAAAACGTTTAATGTTTTTTGACTTTCTTTTGAAACGCCAGAAACCAAATTCACCATATCATTTGTGATTTTTTTATATCGGTCAAACATCATTGCTCCAGCATTTGTTCAAAAAACTATATCATCGCATCTTGTTCTTTACGAAGTTGATAGATCAATTGTTTTTCATCGATCTCAACATCATCATAACTGATTGCTTGCCCCATCGCAATTGGTTTCTTAACAATAGCACCGACTGCAACACCAATAGGTACCAAATTTTCTTCTTTTGCCACACTAGCTTTTTCAATGATTCCGTACATAGAGAAACCACCCAAACTATCAATCTTATCACCAGGTTTCAAATCAACTTTTGCCACAGCAACAGTTTCAGCAACGGGTTTGCGCAAAGTAACTAATGTCTCCTGACCATGCAATGCAACATTTGCAACCGTGATAGGAGTTTCCAAGTTCGCTAAATGGTAGGGGCGGTAGAGTGCCCAATATTTACCATTTCCATTCAATTTAATATAATTAAGATCAGCAATGATTTTCGGTTGATCGGTTGTGATAATCACAAAAACGCCTGGTGCAACATCACCCACTGCATAATCCACATGTCCCTTGCTTTCAAAAATTCCACCATCAGCTTTTGGAATAAAAAGATTAGGAAGATCTTTCACATCTGCATTAGGACCATAGGCACCTCGCTTTTCAGGAGTGAACCCAGTAGCATTCCCAATCGAAGTCATTTCCACCATAGTCTTGGTTCCATCGCGGAAAGAAGCCAACATTTTGGGGCTCATATTGGATTTCTTAGCATCTTCTAGTACATTGTCAGGGTTCGCACTTCGATCTAAGTAATTGTTCTTACCTTTACCAATTGTCACAATTTCAAAACCCAAAGCATCTGCAAAGTCATAGATTTCTTTGATAGAACCCGGCTCGTCACCAGCAACCAAAGAATAAACAACACCAGCTTTTTTCGCTTTTTGACCCAACAAATAACCAATTGTTGCATCAGTTTCAACATTCATATTCACAATATTGATGCCATTTTCAATTGCTGCATTGCAAACGCGAGCACCAATCTCTGGCACACCTGTTGCTTCCACAATCACATCTAAATTGCTAATTTTTGTGAGCACATCGCTGGAAGTCAAAGCAACTCGTTTCCCATTAGCAATCACTTCTTTAGCTTTTTCCACATCTTCAGTTTCCACAACGTCGTCTGCTGAAACACTTGCTTCAACAAAAGCGGCTTTTGAACGGTGAGGGAGAACATCGGCAACAGCAACCACTGCCAGTCCGTCCATCTTTTCAATTTGGCTCATCAAACCTGTACCCATTTGTCCTGCACCAACAAGACCAACCTTGATTAAACCATTTTCTTTTTCATATGCAATTAATTGTTCACGTAAAGAAGCCATATTACTTTCCTTTCAAAGAAGGATTAACCTTCGATTTTTATCACACTACCAACATTAATTTCAGGAAGTGCAACTTGATTCAAACAAACATCCCCGGGCATTTCAGGTTCTTTTTCTCCGTTGAATTTAAGAATCAAATGTCCTAAATTTGAGAAATTCTTGTTCGCAATTTCACCAATCGCCAAAATATCATAACTATTTTGATCAATCCAAACCTTATCACCAGGTTTAAGATCTTCTTTTAATTCTTTTCCATCATGGATAATTGAAAACTCAATTAACTCTTCTGGCGCATCCGCACCAAACAAAACAATTATTCCTGCATCAATAAATTCTGATACATAAGGACCGATGTTAGTTATTTTGCATTCATATTTGATCATTTTCGATCTCCTTTTTTAAAAAATTGACGCATTTAATAAAAGTTGCATTAAAATGAACTTTAAAAATCGGATTCAATTAAATGAAAGTAGTTTAACTAATACAAACCTTAGTCAATTACTTCAACATCTTCCAATCGAGTACCAGAGACAAATAATTCTTTTGTAATGAATTTGAAGAGAGGTCCAGAAGGGCTTGTAGGATAGATATCCACAGTTGGCACTTTTTTCATTGGATACACACCAACGCGAGCGGTGCCACCACAATCGATTACTGCAACTGCAATTTCATCAAACCCTGCTTTAGATTTGAAACCGTCAAAAGCCACGCCACCTGTTAAATCAGCGATTTTTTGGGCCAATGGGTGAATCCCACCACCGGTCACTGAATAAATCAAGTTTCTGCCTTCTGTAGGTTCAATTTCCAGAGGGCCACCCCAACCCTTTGGTCCAGCATTAATACGTACTTTTTTATATTTTTTTTCAGTCATCCTTAACTCCATTTTCACAATTTTTAAGCTTGGTCAAAACTTATATAATAAATAAATGATTGCGTTGGAGAGGACTAAAAGCATCCTCTCCAAAAAAACTTTATGTTTATTAGCTGTACAAACCTGCGCTTGCAAGCCATGCGATAATAACAGAGATGGGTCCTGTTATGAATCGTGAGAACAATACAGCAGGCACACCTACTTCGACTGTCTCAGGTTCGGCTTCACCTAAAGCCAAGCCGACGGGGATGAAATCACAACCAACTTGTGGGTTGATCGCGAAAAGTGCGGGCAATGCATATTGGGGGGGAATATTTCCCTTACCAATTTCAACACCCAAGAGTGTTCCAATAATTTGTGCAATCACTGCGCCTGGTCCGAGCAACGGTGAGAGAACGGGGAACCCAACGATCAAAGAAAGGATTACCAAACCAACTGGGTTTGAAGCCAAAGGAGATAACCATTTAGCAATCAAATCTCCAATGCCAGTGGCCACAATAATACCAATCACCAATGAAATGAATGCCATAAAAGGAATGACATTAACCATCACTTGTTCAACGGATTCACGACCTGCTTGATAAAGAAAACCAACTACCTTACCAACACTTCGTCCGATTTTTTCAAGAAATTTACTAATAGCTTTCATTTTTCATTCTCCTTTATGCTTCAGCATTCTTTGGCCACATTACAGCAGTAATCCATTCGGTCAAAATGCCGCGAATGAAAATCACAACTAAACCAACCAAAGCATAACGAATTGCCAAATCACCAAGGCCTAAGCCTAATTGTTCGATCCCAACAGCAATACCGGCCCAGACAAAAATTTCACCGGGGTTAATGTGGGGGAACAATCCCAAGGGGGGGTGTACATAAGACACTGCAGAATCATAGAAAGCAGGTTTCAATTTTTCAGGTAGGAAGCGTCCCATTGTATAAGCCATGGGGTTAGTAAGGAAAAAGACGGACAAGAAAGGAAGAACAATGTAGCGGACTGGATACCAAATCAATCCTTTACGTCCAGCAGCTTCACCAACTTTTTCGATCTTTTCAGGGCCAATCATCGCGATTAAAGCGTTGACACCAGTCATAAGAACGATCAAGAGGGGAACAATTCCTCCAACTAAACCGACAAAAGTCTCGCCACCGGCTTTGAAAAGACCGATGAACCACTCAGCAGCTTGTGCAAAAAACTCCATAATATAATCCTCCATATTTCATTTACAAGTCAATACAATCAAAATCCCTTTGGTCATTTAATAAAAATATTCTATAAAGCACCTCCAAAAATAAATTTTTTTCGTATTTCAACAAATAACAACAAATCAAAATATCAAGTAATTTGTGCCTTACTTTCTATTGATTTATCTTCTTCAAGTGTTTTTGCTTCTTCAACAACAGGGAAAAACTGTTGTGCAGCATTCATAAAAGACGCCCAAGTTTTCTTTTTGATATTGATTGAAGGTTCTTCTTCTAACAAATCTTGTAGGCTCATCCCCACAACTTGGTCCACTGGCTTCAAGTTTGCAAAAACAGTAATGCCAGATAATTCCTCAGCCACAACAACTCGATCGTTTTCATCAACAGAAATAATCGTATAGATCTTTCCCTTATAAGTACTCCCTGCTAAGCCTACAGAAACTCGGCCGACTTTTCTAAGTTCACCTCTTCGTTTATAAAAACGTCGCATTTGCCATAAAGACAGTCCTAATTGGGCAATCCAAGCGACTACCAAACCAATAATGATATAAGAGCCATAACCATTTAACATTCCCATATTTTTATCAACTTTCTGAATTTAATCGAATTACAGTGTTTGCCGCTTCGTCGTCAATCACCAACACATTCACTAGTTTTCCTCTCAAAGCACCCAAAATCGGCAAAGCCTTATGTTTTCCAGCAGCTACACCAACAATCTTGCAATTAGAATTTCTCACTAGCTTCATATCCATTCCCACGATTCGATTATTAATCTCGATGTCCAAAATATTCCCGTTTTCATCGTAATGATTCGCACAAACATCACCCACAGCTCCATCAGCAATGATTTTTTGGATGAATTCGTCAGACAAATAACCAGCTCTCTTCAAACTTGAATATTCAAGATCCAAGGTGCCAACCCCCACCACAGCAACTTCCATATCGTCTGAAAGAGATATAATTTCTCGAATTTGGCTTTCATTCTTGAAGATTTGAGCAGTCGCAATACTATCTGAAATCAATGGTGCATGCAGAACTCGTGGGATTGCACCAAGCTTTTCAGCCACCAAATGCACAATTTCAGCCCCATTAATCTTGGGGTTTCCTTCGCCAACGGCTCCAAGCATTTGAATTACTTCCAGATTTGGCAAATGTTGAATAGAAAGATTATTTACAGACTCATAAGTCGCAGTTCCCCAAGAAACACCAAATCGTTTAATATCTGGTAATTGTTTATCTATGTACATTGCAGCAGCTTTGCCAATTTTTCTCAACGTCTGCATATAACTTGAGCCATCATTTCGAATAATAAAAACAGTCTCAATTCCAAATATTTTCTTAAAGTCCTCTTCCAAAGCATTATTACGTCGAATAGGGTAATTAATGCAAAACTCAACAATCCCCTTTTCTTTTGCTTCAGCAAGAATCCTAGATATTGCAGATCTTGAGAACCCAGTTTTCTTGGCAATCATAAGCTGAGTCAAGTCTTGGATATAGTACATATCAGCAACTTCTGCTAATAAATCAATTCTTTCTTCTGATTCCACTGATTCCTCTTTCAAAAAAAATAAAAATCAATCATTTGTCTCTTTTTTTCTGTAATTTGATAACAGTATAGCAAAAACCTGCAACTATTCCCAAAAGAATCACATATGTGCAAAAGTTTGTCGTGTATAATGTTGTTCTTACAAATTGAAGATAAGGAAATACAATGACGATAAAAGCATTAATATTAGATTTTGATGGGGTATTGTGGCACGACACACGCCCGGTAGGAGATATTGTAAAAATATTTTCCAGAATCAACCAACTTGGATTAAAAGCAATTGTTGTAACAAATAATGCAACTCGAACAATTGATCAATATTTAGACGAATTCAAAGAATTTGGTCTAGTATTAGAGCCCAATCAAATCATCAATTCAGCCATCGCTACTTCAATTTATCTTAAAAATAGGTTCCCACAAGGGGGCTCAGTCTATATTGTTGGAGAAAAAGGTATCAAGCACTATATGAATGAGCAAGGATTTATAGAATCCGAAGAAAATATTATTGCAGTCATTGGTAGCTTAGATAGGGAACTCAATTATCAAAAAATCAATAAGGCTGCATCTTTTATCAGAAATGGTGCTGTATTTATTGGTACAAATCCTGATCAAACCTATCTCACACCAAATGGTCTTGCTCCCGCTGCAGGGGTAATGTTAGCTGCCATTGAAACTGCATGCCATCAAAAACCAATCATAATGGGCAAACCAGAAAAAGAGATCTATCTTCAAGCCCTTAATCGTCTAGGTACGCTTCCTGAAGAAACCTTGGTAGTTGGAGATCGTCTTGATACGGATGTAAAAGGTGGGATTCATGTAGGATGCAAAACCGCACTCGTGTATACAGGTGTTGCTACTCCACAAGATCTTGAAATAAGTGATTTCAAACCAGATTTTGTTGCAGAAGATTTATCAGAATTAATTGGTATGATCTGAAAACGCAAATTTTTAGGCTTTAAACAAAATTATCACATGTCAAGATAAAAATATTTTCGTATATTTCGCATAGATTATATGAATCACTATTCTAATCTATAGAATTATATATAAGAATTTTCTCTTTATTTTTGTTTTAAATAGTTTATAATAATTAAGATAAAAAAACGAATAATTCATTGTTAAAAGAATAAAATCATAAAAAGACAAACTAGGTGGAGGAATTTATGCCATTCAATGAAAGAAAACAATTAGATACATCACAGGTACAAGATCGTCGTAGACGTAGCACATCTCGCTCAGTAGCAGTGGGTGGGGGTGGTTTAGGCGTGCTTTTATTACTAGTTTATATGCTCCTTGGTGGGAATCCGTCGGATTTAGCTGATGTTGGCTTGACCAATCAACAATCCTCATCTGGAAATTACGACAATACAACCACCATTGAATCAGAATGTCTTAACGGAGCAGATGCAAATGAAAAACAAGATTGTAGAATTGTGGGATATGTAAATAGCATCCAAGCATTTTGGTCTTCAGAATTCCCCAAATTAGGTAGAGTTTATGACTCTACGCAAACGGTTTTGTTTTCTGACTCAACTCAAGGCGCTTGTGGATTTGCATCAAGTGCATCAGGTCCATTCTACTGCCCAGCTGATCAGATGGTATATCTTGATCTATCCTTTTTTGACTTCATGCAACAAAATTTTGGTACAGAGGGTGGTCCTTTAGAAGAAGCATATGTTATTGCACATGAATATGGACATCATGTTCAAAATTTATTCGGCATTCTCAACACTTCCGGTAGAATTCAAGACACGGGTCCCGATAGTCAAATTGTTTTTACAGAGCTCCAAGCTGATTGTCTAGCAGGCATATGGTTTAATCATGCCACCGAAACAGGGTATATTTCTTATTTTACTGAAGAAGAACTTACTCAAGCCTTAAACGCTGCCATGGCTATTGGAGATGATATGATTCAAAAACAAACCCAAGGATACATAGTCCCAGACGCATGGACACATGGCTCATCCCAGCAACGATTCAATGCCCTTATGGATGGCATGACATCTGGAGATGTTGAAACCTGTAATTCTCCCGGGTGGGATGAATAAAAAATATAGATAATTAATAAAATATTACATAGATTCGAATAAAAGAATTTCAGAGATTGAATATAGAATTGCTTCTCCAGAAATTTTTACACGATTTCCATCCATTTCGCAATATAAAACTCCAGTTCTTTCTGAAGCTTGAAATGCAACAAAAGACTTTTTACCCGTAGCTTTTGACCATATTGGGATTACATGACAATGGCATGAACCACAAACTGGATCTTCTGAAACATTCAATTTAGGAGCAAAGCTACGGGTAACACAGTCATAATCACTTCCTTTGGCCGTTATATTTAATGTTAGTCCATCAAGCTTTTTTACCTTTTCTAGATTAGGTTTTGCATTAAAAACTTCTTCTTCACTCTCTAAAACACAAACAAGATCTCTTCCAATCCAAGCTTCTTTCGGGCGATAGCCAATTGCATCTTCCATTTCATCGGTCACTTTAACAGATTGCATTTTGTAAGAAGGCAAATCCATCTCAAACAGATTATCTGTTTTATCAACTGTCAAAATCCCGCTTTTTGTCTCAAAAATCACCTTTAGTAGAGTAGTGTCGACGAATCGAGTGATTACAAAAGCAGTTGCTAAAGTAGCATGTCCACATAAATCAATTTCTCCATCTGGTGTAAACCATCTAAGTTTATAGTGATTACCATTTGGCACCACGAACGCAGTTTCAGATAAATTATTTTCTTTAGCAATATTTTGCATCAATGAATCAGATAACCATTCATCTAAAACACACACAGCCGCTGGATTACCTTTGAATAAAGTATCAGTAAAAGCATCAACGATATAACTTTTCATAGTTTCACACCATTATATAGAATTTAAAAAAATTGTAATAAATATAAATCTTATTTCAATAATCAAAGAACTAAAGATTCTAGTACTCATTTCAACTAGAGTTTCTTTTATATTGTATTGATATATAAAATCAATCAAGAGCCTTTTCAATGATTTGAATTTGATCACTTAAAATTTGGTTTAAAAGTTTAATTCTTTCAGGATTAATCGGCTCAGGTATATCCTTATTAAATTTTTCACCCATTTCTCGCATAAAACATACACAATGGATTGCTGTATAAATATCAACCATAATCCGTTCATCTTGAGAAGCATCCATTGCGTCCAACCAATAACCAACATAATCTAAATCTCCTTGATCGGATAATAAAGCCATTTTAATTAGACTAATATGCCACATAGGATCTCCAAAACAGAGATTATCCAAATCAACAATACCTTGTAATTCCCCATCTTTAATTAATACATTTTTTGTAGTAATATCATCTAAGAATGGGGTAGGTTGTATATTGTCTAAATAATCTGTTTTCGCATTGATAAAGCTTTTCAAAATCTCATAGAAACCAGTGTCAAAATAACCATTTTTCTTAACGATCTCTATACACAAATTTAATGATCCTTCGATTACTTCACGCATGTTCCTAGCTTTAAAATCATCACCATAACATTTAACATACCCAAATCCTTTTCCTAATGGCAATAATCCCACTTGTTTTTGTAGATTTGCTAGAGAAAAAGCAATTTTCTTTTTCTGAGGAGCTGTCAAAGATTTATAAACATATCCAAGATCAGTTCCAGGAATATAATCCATAATCAAAAATGGGATACCAACTAACTTACCCTCAAGATCTTCATATAAGATTTTTGGAATTCTGATATCATATTGGCTTAATAGACTCCCCCAATATTTTGTACCAAACAAATTCTTTTGGCAATCTGCATTCATACGTACAACAAATTTTTGATTATCAATAGTTGTCACATCAAAAACATAATTTGCAATTCCAGTTTGGAATTGTTTACAGGATGAAACATTTAATTTCATCGTTTTTTCAAAGACGTCTTTTGCTATTTCAGGATTTGGTTTAATCATTTTCTTATTATATAAAAAATATAAACTTGTTACTACCTTTTAACTTAAGATAAATATTTAACGGAATCGAACAGTAATATTAGAAGCTAAATAGCGGAAGGCTCCATCTTAGACCATAATAATATGATAATAAAAAATACTCAGGTGAGTGCTAATCTGAGTGTATCCCCACGGGGAATCGAACCTAGATTTCAGCACTAAGTATAAGAAGGCTTTGTTCAAGGACGCAATAAAATGATAACAAAAAAGCACTCAATTGAGTGCTAATCTGAGTGTACCCCCACGGGGAATCGAACCCCGGTTTCAGTCGCTAAGTAGAAGAAGGCTGCGTCCGAGGACGCAAAAAAATGATAACAAAAAAGCACTCAATTGAGTGCTAATCTGAGTGTACCCCCACGGGGAATCGAACCCCGGTTTCAGCCGTGAGAGGGCTGCGTCCTAGGCCGCTAGACGATGAGGGCTTAACAGTGAGCCGATTTTATCATGTACTCCAACCCCAGTCAATAAAACCAAAAATAACAATTAATTAACATAATAAACCGAAATTCATATATACTGAAACTATATTGATCCAATTAAGGAGGATGAAATGAAAAAAATAAAATGGACAATCCTAATCATCTCACTTGCACTAATCTTAACAGCCTGTGGTTTTGATCTTGATTCAACCGCATATGTCGTAGACATTATAAATATCAACGATACCTCAGCCCCCATGCTAGCAAACGCAACCATAATTAATTCGTTAATTGATGAGGAAAGTATTCAAAGTTTTGAGACTCTGCTCAACCATCACCTAACAAATGTTGAAAATGTCCGCATAGAAGAAATCGACTACACAACATCCGGTGTTGCTGAATTTTCCATCCCTATAATAGGAGGAGACACCTTTACTGGAAGTCAAGATGTATTCTCCATCTATGTAAAACATAAAGATGGACAAGCCCTCATCTATTTTGTAATCAATCAAGCAAAATATGATGCCCTAGATGCAGAAGTATACGAAACGCAATATCAAAATTTAGATCTCACCCAATCATCCATCAAGATCGAAGTAGTAAATGATTCAGGGCAAGACATCGTCTTCCACACCTCTGGTGTCTTCGTTAATGGTGCCCCAGTTCCCTTTGAACAATCTTTCATCATCGATCACCGTGATAGCATCGAAATTACACTTGGCGATGTTCTCAAGGAATCCTTTAAATATCCTACAGAAACAGACCCAACCGGCTACACAATGCGTTTAATCACTACAATGGATATTCCCTAATATCATATGAAATCAAAAAAATCTGCCATTTGGCAGATTTTTTGCTTTTAAACACACACCCTATCAAAAATCTTCTTTTTATGTTTTAATCCAAACCGACAGTTTATTAATTTTTTTATTATAAGGAAGTACTATGACCTCAGAAGTACAACTAAACAATCTAGAGTTAAACCGTTTAGAGAAAATGAATCAACTCCGGGAACAAGGCATCGAACCTTATCCAACCCGTTCTGATCGCACCACAACCAGTGCAAAAGCGATTGCAGCTTATCAAGCGAATGAAGAAAAACTCACTCAAGAGGGTGCCGAGCCAATGGTCGAAACCTTGGTTGGGCGCATTCGTGCCATTCGTCATATGGGAAAAATTGTTTTCGCACATATAGAAGATAACGATGGCAGAATCCAATTGTTCTTCCGTCTCAATGATGTAGGCAAAGAAGGTTTAGATCTGCTTAAATCCAGTTTTGACCTCGGTGACTTCATTCAAGCAACTGGTGAGATTTTCCGCACCCGCACGCAAGAGATCACACTTCGTGTCACAGATTTTAAGATGCTTGCCAAAGCCATCACCCCATTACCTGCTGCAAAAGAAGAAGAAGTCGATGGAGAGATCGTCAGCCATGCCGGCCTCACTGATCCCGAAACACGCTATCGTCAACGATATGCCGATCTCGCAGTCAATGCCAACGTCCGTGAGATTTTCAAAGTTCGTGCCGGTGTCACTCGTTTCCTTAGAGAATTTTTTGACAATCAGGGATTCATTGAAGTAGAAACCCCTATTCTACAACCTATTTATGGTGGTGCAGCTGCTCGTCCCTTCACAACCTATCATAATCAACTAAAACAAGAATTGTTTTTGCGCATCTCCTTTGAGCTTTATCTAAAACGTCTCCTTGTCGGTGGCATAGAACGTGTCTACGAAATTGGACGTGATTTCCGTAACGAAGGGGTTGATCGCACCCATAATCCCGAATTCACCCAAATTGAATTCTATGAAGCTTATTCTGATTATTTCAAAGTGATGGAAACCACTGAACAAATGGTAGCATTTGTTGCAGAAAAAGTACTTGGTACAACGAAAGTTACTTATCAAGGTCATCAGATTGACTTTGGCAAACCATGGAAACGTCTTGAGATTCGCCAAGGGATTCTAGAAGAAACAGGAATTGATATCGCTGATTACAAAGATGCAGAAAGTCTCAGCGCTGCCATGAAAGAAAAAGGCATGAAATTTGATCCAAAGCTCACACGTGGCAAATTGATTGACTTTATGATGGGTGAATATCTTGAACCCAAATTAATTCAACCCACATTCTTATACAACTACCCCCGTGATATATCACCATTAGCCAAGAACGTAGAAGGGGATCCCCTCACAGTAGAACGATTTGAAGGGTTTGTCGCTGGGTTTGAGTTATGTAACGCCTTCACTGAACTCAATGATCCTCAAGAACAAGAAAAACGCTTCCTTGAAATGGGACGTGCTTATAATGCCGAAGATGATGAAAATCATCCCATGGACGAAGACTATTTACGTGCCATGCGCTACGGTATGCCGCCTTGTGGTGGCTTTGGAATGGGCGTGGATAGACTCGTAATGCTTCTCACAGATCAACCCACCATTCGTGAAGTGCTCCTCTTTCCCCACTTACGTGAAACTGGAACAAAAGAAAAATAAAATAAAAAGCTCTCAATTGAGAGCTTTTTTTGTTCACATTTTTTTCTATCCTAAGGCTACATCCAACAGCATCATCACTGCAAATCCGATCATTACCCCGATTGTAGGGATATTCGTATGATGGTCATTATTATTTGCTTCAGGAATCAATTCTTCTGCTACCACAAAAATCATCGCCCCAGCTGCAAACGCCAAAGCATAAGGAAGGATTGGACGCATCAAGATTACAGCCAAAGCACCCAAAACCCCAGCAATCGGTTCAACAATTCCTGAAAGTTGTCCCCAGAAAAATGCTTTCCCACGACTAATATTTTCCCTACGTAAAGGAGCAGCCACAGCTAATCCTTCAGGGAAGTTTTGAATCCCAATCCCTAACGCCAAGGCAATCGCTGAAGCTAAAGTAGCATTTTCCAAACCAACAGCTGCTGCACCAAAGGCGACACCCACGGCCAAACCTTCGGGTATATTATGCAAAGTAATTGCTGTCACCAATAGCACAGAGCGTTGCCATGTAGTCTTAATTCCTTCAGGTTCTGCTGTAGGATCTCCCGGATGCAAATGGGGGAGAACTTTATCAACAATTAACAAAAATGCACCACCTAAGAGAAAGCCAGAAACAGCAGGGAACCATTCAGGTACCTTTAGTCCTTGTGAAAGATCAATAGCGGGTGCCAAAAGAGACCAATAACTTGCTGCAATCATCACCCCAGCCGCGAACCCCAACATACCATCCAAAACTTTTTTACTAATATTCTTAGTGAGAAATACACCAGCTGCACCAAGAGCCGTTACCCCCCAAGTAAATAAGGTGGCAACCAAGGCTTGAACAACCGGGTTTAAAGAGCTTAACCATTCCATAATTTTATTCCTTTCAAAATCATTTTATCATTATAATTACTAAGTAATAATTTATTAATTAAATACAACCTTTGTTTTCAAATTAATGCCAGAATTATAACGCTAATGATTAAAAAAATCAATAGCTAAATTATAGAATTAGCATATGCTAAATATCATTCTTCCCAATCAAAAGTTCGGGTTACAGCTTTCAACCAACCTTGATAAAGACGATCTCGCTCATCATTATCCATCGTCGGTACCCAATCCTTCTCCACACCCCAATTTTCTCGAAGTTCTTCCAATCCAGACCAAAAACCAACTGCCAAACCAGCTGCATAGGCTGCGCCTAATGCTGTCGTTTCAGAGATTTTAGGACGCACCACAGCCGTTCCCAAAATATCAGATTGGAATTGCATTAACAAATCATTGCGAACCATCCCACCATCCACCTTCAATGTACTTAAATTTACGCCAGAATCCTTTTTCATTGCTTCAATCACTTCTCGCGTTTGATATGCAGTCGCATCCAAAGCCGCACGCGCAATATGTCCTTTGTTGATATAACGCGTCATCCCCACAATCACTCCACGAGCATCTGCACGCCAATAGGGGGCAAACAAGCCAGAGAATGCCGGCACAAAGTAGATGCCGCCACTATCTTGCACACTTTTAGCCAATGGCTCAATATCTTCACTTTTTTCAATGATTCCCAAATTATCACGTAACCATTGCACCAAAGCCCCCGCAATTGCAATCGATCCTTCCAAGGCGTAAACCGCCGGTTGGTCATCAAACTTATACGCCATCGTGGTCAACATCCCCCGTGTAGAAGGTACAGGTTTCTCTCCCGTATTCATCAGCATAAAACAACCTGTGCCATATGTGTTTTTTGCTTCTCCCGGGGAAAAACAAGTTTGTCCCACCAAAGCCGCATGTTGGTCACCCAAGTCACCAGAAACAGGGATCTCAATCTCAAATACACATTTAGCAGAGGTCATTCCATAGAATTTTGAATCACTCGATGGGCGAATTTCTGGCAACATTTGTTTTGGAATATCCATGATACCCAAAATCTCATCATCCCAATCCAAAGTACGCAGGTTCATCAACATTGTACGTCCTGCATTAGTCACATCAGTCACATGGACCCCGCCGTCAATCCCGCCTGTCAAATTCCAGATCAACCATGAATCCACAGTTCCAAAAATAGCGTTACCTTTTCCAGCTTCTTCTCTCAATCCCGGCACATTTTCCAACAACCATTTGATTTTTGGTCCTGAAAAATAAATAGAAAGTGGCAGCCCAACTTTTTCTCTGAAGCGATCTTGTCCACCATTTTGTGCCAAAATTGTACAAATATCATCTGTACGAGTATCTTGCCATACCACAGCGTTATGATACGGTTCCCCCGTAAATTTATTCCAAACAATCGTAGTTTCTCGTTGATTTGTGATTCCTATTGCAGCAATTTCTTCGGAAGTAATACCAGAAGATTGCATTCCCTCCCTAATAACATCTTTTGTTTTACTCCAAATTTCTTTCGGGTCATGTTCCACCCAGCCTGCCTTAGGATAAAACTGCGTATGTTCTTTTTGTGCAACAGCACAAATTTGTCCTTTTTTATCGAACAAAATAAAGCGTGTGGAAGTGGTTCCTTGGTCAATAGCTGCAATATACTTTTTCATGAAAAGCTCCTTGAATGATTTGATAGTTCATTGTAGCAAATTTTGAATCTCTTGTTAAGAATTATGTTTTTCGCATAGATACAGTATTGTTTTATGTTTCATAGACAATTTGTCCAATATTTCCCACACGATATCCGCTCATTTGGCTTAAAACTTTATAAAATTCTTTATCAGCTAAAATCTCCAACAAGGGAGCTAGCAAAGCGCTTTCATAGAGATCTGTTGGAATCACCAATTGATAGTTTTCTTCGCAAATCGGAACAAAATCCAAGTCCATCGCATAAGCCGCTGCTGCAATCCCCATTCCAAAATCCACTCGTCCAGACTTTATTGCCACAGCAACAGACAGATGAGAAAATTCTTCATCTTCATATCCTAAAATACGCTCAGCATCGATTCCATATCGTGCCAAATAGGTATCAAACAAAACGCGTGTACCAGCGCCTCGCTGCCGATTGACAAAACGTAACCCCTCATCTTGCAAACTCTCAAAGCCAATAATCCTTTTAGGGTTGCCTTTTGGCACTAAAAATCCTTGCTCTCGGGAGACAAATTCAATCAATTTCACTTTCTCATTTTTTATAAATTTCTCCACAAAAGGCACATTATACAATCCACTTTCCGTATCATATAAATGAGATTGGCTAATATGGGTCTCTCCCCGACTCAATGCCACCAACCCTGCCATACTGCCCACATGTGCTGCAGACAACCGTCGTTTTCGTTTTGCCAAAAATTGTGCCAGCACATCCAAAGTAATATCATGCGAGCCGACTGACAAAATTGTCCGCTCAATCTCTTCTCGACTTCGTAGCAATTGCACACGAACCTTCTCTCCTGCACGCACTCCCTGAGACCCTGCTTCAATCTTAAGTAACCCATCTGCCTTCACCAAAGAGGAGATCACCCCAGCACCTCTTGAGAGTGGAAGTGTAATCGTTTCACTTCGTATATTACCCAATACCACCCTTACAAAATCATCATCCCCCGCTGGTGAAACCACATTCCGAATTAGTCTAGCATCCACAAAATTAAGCATATGAGGTGTTTGTCCAAACCATATATCCATAAAGATTGGTAGAAAAGTATCCGCAGTTAAAGCACTAGAAACCGGATATCCCGGTACGCCAATGATTGGCACAGTATCTCCATTCTTTCTGCAAACACTCCCTAAGATCACCGGATGCCCTGGCCGTACAGCAATCCCATGCACGTTTACTTCACCCAAAGTATTAATTACATCCGCGGAATAATCTTCAGCACCAGCTGAGCTCCCTGCATTTAATAAGATTAAATCTGAGCGTTCTGCAACTTCTCCCACCTTTTCTTTGATTAAATTAAAATCATCCTTCACAATTTCTTCTCGTTTTCCCACTCCCCCTAATGAATTTGTTTTTGCAGCCAAAACAATAGAATTAAACTCTAGAAGATCTCCATCTTGTAAATCAGTCCCAATGGTCACCAATTCATCTCCGGTGGGGATAACACTCACCACCGGGCGTCTGAAAACTGTCACATGCTCATTTCCACTGGCAACCAAAGCGCCCAAATCATGTGCTTGAAGTCGATGAAATTCAGGTAGTACCAATTGCGTAGCCACCATATCTTCACCCACGACACGCACATGTTGCCAACCGCGCACACTCTCGCGAATTCGAATTGCATAAGGCGCTCGCTTATTCTTACAGATCATTCCATTTTTATCAATCGCTTCAGTGAATTCAATTGGGATCACTGCATCAAATCCCTTTGGCATTGCATCCCCTGTATCCACATAAATTGCTTGTTCTTTCATTTTTAACACAACAGGGGATGTCAATCTTGCAGTTTTGCTATCTTCAGCATGAATTGCAAATCCATCCATTGCAGACGCATGATAATGTGGAGAAGAGATCTTTGCCCAAACAGGAGCTGCCAAAACTCGCCCATTTGCAAATTCATCTATTGAAATTTTTTCTATTCTATTCAAAAGAGAAGGTATGGATTTCTTCACAATAGATTGAAAGATCTCTTTGCTTTTATCAAAAGGGAGATCATGAATATACACGCTCATTACTTTTATCCCCTCTACTATTATCGAATCAAATAAACTTTCACCGCTTCTCCAGCCGCAAGCCCAGTCGCAGTCGCAGGCACACAAATCAATCCATCTGCACGGCTTAAGGTGAAGATCAAATTACTTTTTCCAAAAATTGGGCGAGCTATATAATCCCCATTCTTTTGCATTATCAATTTTGCCGGCACCCAATCCTGTCGCCCCGAAATAGAAGCAATATTGATTTCTAATTCAGCATCCACCTGACCCCACAGACGTCTTTTATTTCGCCCACTCAATTTCTCTAAGATTGGCACAATCATCACACGATGGATCACCCATGCACTCACCGGATTTCCCGGCAGTCCGATCACAGGACTTCCATTCACCATTGCAAAAATAGTTGGTTTGCCTGGACGAATATTTAACCCATGCAACACCACCCCTGGCTCTCCCAAACGATTAATCACTCGAGCTGTCATGTCTCGTTCCGAAGCAGAAGACCCAGCACTAATCAAAACAATATCACAACTAACAAGTGCATCTTCTACTGCTTCCTCAAAAATAGCATCATCATCGGGCAAAATAGGGTAGATCTTTGTTTTCATCCCAAAATCTTCTGCCACCTTTGCAATCATAATTGAATTGATATTTCTTACTTGCCCTAGTTGAAGTGTTTTTGTCTCAGGAGGCATCACCTCATCTCCTGATGTCAAAATTGCCACACTCGGCTTTTCAAAAACCTCAATCTCAGTCACTCCCATTGCCAACAACGCCCCCATATCAACGGACTCAATTTGTTTATTTACCGGCAGAATCACCTCACCTGCCTTAATATCTTCCCCCACCTCGATCACATTCTCTCCAACGGCAACACTTCGCTGAAACTCCACTAAATCTTCATCCATCTGGGCACTATATTCCACCATAATCACTGCATCTGCAGAATTAGGTATCATTCCTCCCGTATGAATAATTACGCATTCTTCCGGCCCCAATTCGATCTTGGCCTCTTCCCCCATCAAAATCTCACCAACGCATTTCAAATAAGTTGGCAAACTTGCGCTCGCACCTGCCACATCTTTGGCATGCACAGCATAGCCATCCACAGTGCTTTTTCGAAAATTAGGCAGAGCCACTTCCGAAACAATATTTTTCGCATTTACCCGTCCATAAGCATCAAAAACAGAGACTTTTTCAATGCGTTCAATTGCTTTCACCAGTGGTAAAAACAAAGTCAACGCTTCTTCAGGAGCAGTTAATTTTAGAAAATCAGGCATACCATACCTCAATCAAGTAATAATAAAACAAACAAACTATAGAGTGGGTAAAAATAATTAAGGTAGGTCATCATAGATGTAAATCGCCAATTAACAGCGCCACCTGCCGCAATCTTACGTAAATTCCACACTTGCACCAAACCAAACCCTACTCCGATCATTAATGTTAAATAAAGAGTAGTAAATAAACCCAAACCAATTGCCAATCCAAAAATGAAATAGCTGAGTAATAAAAAAGACCCATAAAAAAACATCCCATCCTGCCACCCAAATAATCTCAAAAGTCTATTTTGTTCAAATTTCAGAATATCCGTATAATCACGCAGATCTTTCATCAACACAAATCCCAAAAACTGGAATAGCAGGCCAAAACTCACCACCACAGCTTTTGCAGAAAAGACTGCATCACTACAAAAATATCCAAATAGCACACTCAAACCAGACAGCCAGATTCCAATCATCACTTCATTTAATGGATAATCCAAAAAACGTATCGGTGGAAGTACAGTCAAAAGCCCAACGAGCAATAAGCTCAATTGCAACACATAATCTATATCCATCTTACCTAATTGCAATCGATAATAAAGCAAGACTAATGAAAAAAGTAGCAATAAAAATGCGATACCCAAGACTACCATTGGTGGGATATCATTTTTTCTTTCTCCACACACTTCGCTCTTCTCTCGTAGCCATAAAACATACTCATTTAAGAAAGCTAACCCCAAATAAAAAGCTGCCATCCATTCCAATTGGATCCAAAAAAAAGCTGTTTCCACTACACCACCTGTTTGCATTGCCAGCAAGCATCCCAAACAAAAATGTAGTAAAAACAGCCCTAATAATTGAATATGACTAATTTGTATAAGTTTTTTTAGCATCTTCATGCTAAAAATTATACACTTTTTTTACGAATAATTCTCGAAGCGTTCATAATAGCAATCAATGCCACCCCCACATCAGCAATCACTGCCCACCACAAACCAGTGATTCCTAACACGCCCAGGAGTATGAAAATCAGTTTTGCTGCTAAAGCAAACACAATATTTTCAATCACCACTTTTTTTGTAAACCGTGCCAAATGGATTGCTTCTGGTAATCGTTCTAGATTATCCGTCAACAACACCACATCTGCCGATTCAATTGCAATGTCGGAGCCTGCTTTTCCCATCGAAATTCCCACATCTGCGCGAGCCAAAGCGGGTGCGTCATTAATTCCATCTCCCAAATAAGCCACAGGAGCATCCGTATTCGTCAAGATATCTTCTAAAAGATGCAACTTGTCTTCGGGTAATAATTCTGCATCAAAGCCATTTAATCCCAAATAAGCAGCGATTTTCTCAGCAACGGAAATGCGATCCCCACTCAACATACGCAAATCTTTCACACCAGTTTTTCGCAATTCCGCCATCGCATCTTTTGCTTCTGGTTTGATCTCATCTTCAATCTCAATCGTCCCAGCAAACACACCATTCACTGCCACAAAAAGCAAGTTCTCTTTGCTTTTCAGTCCATCATCGTGTAATTCAATCCCTTGGCTTTTCATCAACCGCATATTTCCAGCCAAAATCTCATCATCTCCATACCCAACTTGCATCCCTTGCCCAGAGAGTTCCTTCACAAACGCATATTCATCCATTTCAATTGTCAAAGAAATATTTGCTTTTTGGATCGCTTGTGCGATTGGATGAGTAGAATGATTTTCTGCAATCACAGCTTTCTCCAAAACAGTTGTGCTGTCAAACCCATTCATCGCCACAATATTTGCAATCTGGAATTCACCCTTGGTCAAAGTGCCTGTCTTATCAAAAACCACAGTCTCGATTTTAGCCAAAATATCAATATTTTCCGCACCTTTCACCAAAATCCCTCGCTTAGACATTGCGCCCAACCCACCAAAATAACCTAATGGAATTGAGATAACCAAAGCACATGGGCAAGAGATCACCAGCAAACTCAAACCACGATAGATCCATTCTTCAAAGGTTGCATTTGGCATCAAAAGAGGGGGAAGTAAAGCGACCATTGCAGAAAGTAATACCACTGTAGGAGTATAAAATTGAGAGAATTTTGTGATGAATTTTTCTGCTTTAGCTTTTCGATTAGTCGCATCTTGCACAATTTCGATCATTTTTGCCATTGAAGAATTTTCAAAAGTAGACCGGACTTCAATCCGTAAAGTTTCTTGTAAATTGATCATGCCCGCCAAAACAACATCATCCACAGTAGCTTCACGAGGTATTGATTCACCTGTCAAAGCAGAAGTGTCCAAACTTGAGAACCCAGATTGGATCACACCATCTAATGGAATTTGTTCTCCCACCATCACCAAAATTTCATCACCAACGCAAACTTCTTCAGGGTCCACATCCACAGTTGCATTATTTCGTACTACATGCGCCTTAGCTGAAGAAAGCGCCAAAAGAGATTGAATTGAATTTCGAGAGGAATCCACTGCCATATCTTGAAAATATTCCCCCAAAGCATAAAACAACATCACCCCAATAGCTTCTGGCAACTCATGGATTGCAATAGCACCTATTGTAGCAATGCTCATCAGGATTTCTTCATCCATATATTGTTTTCGTAGGATTTTTTTTACTCCAGTAGATAAAACTTTCCATCCCACAAGCAAATAAGTTGTTCCATATAAACCTAATTCAATCCAAATTCGGTTAGGCATGGCATGGATTTGGTCATGATAGATTAAACCTACCAGCCAAAGACTAAAACTAAGCAAAATTTGCAACAAGCGTTTGTTAATCTTAAAATTTTCTTTTTCATCAGCATTGATTTCTTTTACGCGAGAAAGCACTTCTACATCAGGTTCAACCGCTTGCACAGCTGGATGTACATCAAAAGAAGGGTCACAAGTGATAAACAAAGAAGAAGTTGCAAAGCTCACTGAAGCATCAAAAACACCTTCTTGTTCTTTTAAACTTTTTTCAATTTTTGCTGCACAACTCGCACAGTCCAAATTTTTCAAATCATAGTTCTTTGTAATCAATGATGCCATTATGTCTAATCCTTTTTAGTGTTGTGTAAGATATGGCGGATGCCAATTTCCATAATTTCTTCGACATGTTCATCGTCCAATGTATAAAATACAGATCGTCCAATTTTTTTCGGTTTCACAGCGCGCATTTGTCGCAAGGTCCGCAATTGATGAGACGTTGCTGATTCTGAAAGTTCCACACGTGTGGCGATCTCACCCACGGAGAGTTCTTCATTTTTCATCAAACATTCAATGATTCGCAATCGGCTAGAGTCGCTAAATGCTGAAAAAAAATCAGCCAATTGAATACTAGAGAGTTCACTTAATGGAGCCATACTACATCCTTTTTACATGAATATATGAACATACGCTCATATATTATCGCATCCTTTAGAATTCGTCAATCCTAATAAAAAAAATAAATTTTTGATTAAAGCACTCACTTCTAACTTTGATGATGTTACAATAGGAAAAATAATAGGAGATTTATATTGAAAATTCGTCAATCTTATTCATTTTTTCGTTGGATATTTTTAGGTCTCATCGTCATTTCGGTAGGCCTCTTAGCGTTTGAGCTCATTCTTTTTAGCCGTAAACAAGCCAACTATCCCGCCGGCATGACTATTGCCGAAGTTCCCGTGGGTGACCTTAGCCGAGAACAAACCATTGATCGTCTTCGCTTTGTATATTCTCAATCCGTTGAACTTTATTATGACGATCAAATCATTCATCTCAATCCCGGTCTCATTCAATTTGAATTAGATCTACAAAGTATGTTGGCCGCTGCAGATTTACAAAAACCACGTGGGTCTCAATTCTGGGGCAACTTCTGGGATTATCTATGGGGGCGTTCACAATCTGTAACCCCGGTACCCATCATCGCCACCTATTCGGAACCGCTCCTTGAAAATTATCTCAATTTTGAGATTGCCACTCGTTATGATCAACCAGCGCAAGTGGCCCGTCCTGTCCCTGGCACCGCAGAATATCTTCCTGCCACTACTGGCTCAAAACTAGATATTGACACGGCGGTCTCTCGCATAGAAAAAGCACTCTTTTCTCCCACTCAACGATATGTCACTTTGCCCATCAATGCCACCGTCCCTGAAAGACAAGCCTTCTCCAACCTAGAGACTCAACTTAGGCAAATCATTGATGTCTCTGGCTTTGACGGAGTAGCCGGCATCTATATTCAAGATCTTAAAACAGGTGAAGAATTACATTTCATCGTCGACAATGGTGAAAATATAAATCCAGAACCCGATATTGCTGTAACCGCTGCAAGTACGATTAAAATCCCGATTATGATATCTTCCTATTTACGTATTGATGAACAACCGACAGAATTGATTGAAAATTGGCTCGTTGGTATGATTGAACAATCTGGCAATGATCCCGCTGATTGGCTCATTCAAACACTCATGGATCCCGACATTGGTCCCATGATGGTTACGGAAGATATGCAAGAAATTGGACTCAATAGCACCTTTTTAGCAGGTTTCTTTTATAACGGTGCACCTTTGATTTATCGTTATGAAACTCCCGGGAACTCTCGCACAGATATTAATCTCAATCCCGATCTCTACAATCAAACCACCGTCTCCGAGATTGGCATGTTAGTCTCAGACCTCTACGAATGTGCAGAAAATAATGGGGGTGCGCTCCTAGCAGCCTTCCCCAATCAGATTTCTCAAAACGAATGCCAACAGATGATTAATCTCTTAAAAGGTAATAAATTACCTAACCTCTTAGAAGGTGGCATTCCTGATGGTACACCGATTGCACACAAACATGGTTGGATCACCGATAACAGCGGTGCCATCCGCACCATCTCAGATGCCGGCATTATCTATACTCCTGCCGGCGACTATGCTATCTCCATTAATTTCTATCATCCTGTTCAGGCTGTCTTTGACTCAGTTTCACTCATTTTCCGCCAGCTCTCCGCCGCGGTCTACAATTTCTACAATTTCCCTGTCGAAGATATTTCCAAATAAAACAAAAAACGGGCTTTCAAAGCCCGTTTTTTTATTTTATATCAATAGATTTTTAATCAATCGTATCACGATAATGTATAGTACTTAGTTCTCGCAAACGAGCAGCTGCCTGTTCAGCTGTGATGTCTCGTTGTGCCTGTGCAAGCATCTCGTAACCCACCATAAACTTCTTCACACTTGCAGAGCGTAATAAGGGTGGGTAATAATGTGCATGCAAAAGCCACTCAGGGTGTGCCTCTCCATCGTTTGGGGCAGGGTGCCATCCCATAGAATAGGGAAAGCTTGTTTCAAATAAATTATCATAACGTACTAAATAGTCTTTCATTAATACTGATAAACTCTTGCGCATAGTCGTATCAAGCTCAAATAAATGGGTAACATGGGTTTTCGGCAACACCAACAACTCAAATGGCCACACAGCCCAATAAGGCACTATTGCTAACCATTCCTCATTTTCAGCTACCACACGTTCTTTTGCTTCACTTTCAAACTGCATCACATCTAACAAAAGGGGAGTTTGATGTTTTGCAAAATATTCCGCTTGTGTCCTCACTTCTTTGGTTGCTTCATTTGGCAAAAAATTACTTGCCCAAATCTGCCCATGCGGGTGTGGATTAGAGCTTCCCATCACAGCCCCACGGTTCTCAAAAATCTGCACCCACTGATAGTGAGGTGCCAATTCAGCTTCCTGATTTACCCACAAATCCACCACCGTATCGATTTCTGATAAGCTCATTTCAGCCAAGGTCAAATCATGCCGTGGTGAAAAACAAATCACTCGGCATTCTCCTGCCACAGTCTTACCATGGATAAAATTTCTTGGATGCACTTCCTCTTCTGCCACCTCTGGCAACAAAGCGGAAAAATCATTCCTGAACACAAAAGTATCTTCATAGTCGGGGTTTTGCACCGTCCCACCGACACGTGAATTGCCTGGGCACAGATAACAAGTCGGATCATAATTAGGGCGTGTTTCTAGATTTTTCTTTTCTTGTTGACCTTGCCATGGGCGTTTTGTACGATGAGGGGAAACCAGCACCCACTCTCCTGTCAAGGCGTTATATCGTTGATGAGGACTGTCATAAAAATTGGTCATAAAACATCCCTTTCAGAAATTCAAAATAATAGAGCATCAGTAATAATGCCCTATTATTGTACATGAAAAATCAATTCTTTCTTATGGAAAAACTAAATACTTTGATGATTTTCTCGAATAAACAACAATGGAATCATCGCCACAAAGAACATGCTCCCAAAAATAATCATCAACAAAGTAAATCCCGCTTGCGGAAGATCACCAATCGGCCCACCTAAATAACCACCAATCATTCCTGCGCCAGCCCCAGCCAAATTGGAGATTCCCAAATAAGTTCCAGCTTGTCCTTCAGGGATCAAAGTTGTCCCCAAAGCCCAATTTACACTAAAGAAGAAGCTCGCTGCCACCCCAATCAACGCACCTGCCACATAGAGTATAGATATAGAGCTTGTTTTCAACAAGATCACAGTGCCCAAAACCCCAATCAAAGACGTCACAAACAACAACCACTTTTTCCCAATATGATCAGCCAAATATCCACTTGGAATCGCCGCCAACACCATCCCAATTGCCACAAAGGGCAGGATCTTCGCAGTCAAGCCCGCTGCTTCATTTGAACTCAAATCAGGGAACTTTTCCATAAAATAATAAGTCATAAAAGAAGTCATATTATTTGCCGAGATAAGGAATAATAATCGGTTAATAATCCATGCTACCAAAGAAGTATGTACATGTTTGTCGTTTCCAAAACTAATCCTCGTAGATAAGATTACTCCCAAAACAGATGCAGTCACCATTCCTAACACACCAAAAAAGCCAATCATAACTTGACTCTGGATTTCAAAATGGGGCACAGCCCATTGGATCAAATGACCAATCCCCAAGGTCAACCCAGTGAACACTGCTGTCATCAACAGCAATCGCAAAAAAGGTTGCCAATCCAAAGTAGGTAGATCATTCTTTTCAATCTTTTCTTCTGGAATCAACATCGCAATGCTTGCACATACCACCATAATCACAGAAAGAGCGATCAAACCTTCAATATAATGCCCCTTGCTCACAAAAGCGCCAATCACCAAAGATACAAAAATGATTGGAATCGGTAATTCTAATATTGCCTTAAAGCCTGAAAAAAGTCCGCGTTTCTCTTCTGGCACCAAATCAGGGATAATCCCTTGTGTAGCTGCGTGAGACATATTATTTACGAACATCGATAACAAATAAAGCGCAAACAACACCACATACCCCGTCATCCCGCTCAAATTTAGGGTCAAACCAATCAAAAAGAAAACCAAAATTTCCAACATAGTTCCTGCCACAATGAATGGCCGTCTACGTCCAAATCGGCTCGTATTCCGATCCGATAGCATTCCAAACAAAGCCTGTGCCAACAACGCCACCATCAATCCCCACAAACGCATCTTTCCATAATAAGCACCTTTTTGTGCTTCTCCCACAAATTGCAAAACAATCAAAGGCACCAACAACCCCAGCACCTGCCCGCGAGTGGTCAAAGAAAACCAATTGATATTAAAAGTGAGATAGTCATACCATTTTAAGCTGCGTTTCATAAGTCCTCCATGGTTTCTTTTCAAACAAACAATAAAAAAGCTGTCATATCCTTAAACACGACAGCTTTCAAAAAAGTTTCTAAGTCATCCTCGGTTGGTCAAAAACCAAACCACCCAAAGTGCCAGCATCACAAAGCCAACACCGAATCGGGTCACAAAAGACCATCCCCAACCGGCTAGCATCCCCTTTGTGATTGTCCAAGCTTCTTTTTGATCTTTAGACTGCCAAAATTCATACAAGAACAACAATATTGGTGCAGCAACGATACCACCAAAAGGTGGAAACAAAAATGAAAATATAATCCCGCCCAAAATGGAGGTAGCAATTCCCCATTTCGAAGCACCTTTTTCCAATGCTTTGGCACCCATGAAAAAATTATCCAAAAATGTGCTCAAGATCATCAACACAGTAATAATTACAAATAGAATAAAGCCTGTTTTTGTGAAGCCATAGACCAAGCCATAAACACCCATTGCAATCCACATCACCACCGTACCTGGAAACACAGGTATAACCAAACCTAACCAGCTGACCACCATGATCAACACCAAGCTCACAATGCCAAATGCATTCAAAAAGCTCATCAAACCTGCCAAAAAAGCATCCATTTTTTCTTTTACCTTTTTACCTTTATTAAAAATTTTCTAAAAAGGGAGCATCAAACTTCATGCTCCCTTTACTAATTACGCAAATTTGAAACAAAAGTTACTTGATTACCTCAATACCGCCCATGAAAGGACGCAAAACTTCCGGCACCACAATTGAGCCATCTTCTTGCTGGTTATTTTCTAACACCGCAATCATCACTCTTGGCAATGCCAAACCTGATCCATTCAACGTATGTACGTATTCAGGTTTTCCACCACCTTCAGGGCGATAGCGAATTTGTCCACGGCGAGCTTGGAAGTCACCTACATTTGAAATTGAGCTAATTTCCAACCATTCATTGCAACCCGCAGCCCAAACATCCAAGTCATAGCTAATCATCGCCGATTCGCTCGTGTCTCCAGCACATTTCAAAATCACGCGATAGCGCAATCCCAAAGCCTTACACACATCTTCAGCATCGGACAACATCTTATAGAACTCGTCCATTGAATTTTCAGGCAAACAATACTTATACATTTCGACTTTGTCAAATTGATGTCCGCGTTTAATCCCACGCACATCACGTCCAGCGCTCATTTTTTCCCGTCGAAAACAAGGTGAATATGCAGTATATTTCAAAGGAAGATCTTTTTCTTCAATAATCTCACCCATATGCAGACCAGTCAAAGGTACTTCGGACGTGGGTACTAAATAAAAATCTTCTTCATGATCTTTATAAAGATTATTGCGGAACTTAGGTAATTGCCCAGCACCATATAAAATCTCTTCTTTTACCATGAATGGCATATATTTTTCAGTATAACCTTGTTGGGTGGTATGAATATCTAAAAATAAAGCAATCAAAGCACGTTGCAAACGAGCAGCAGCCCCACTCAACACATAAAAGCGAGTTCCTGAAAGTTTCACACCACGTTCAAAATCTATGATTCCCAATTCAGGACCCAAATCCCAGTGAGGTTTTGGTTCAAAATCAAATTGAGGAACAGGGCCTTCTTCACGTTCCACGATATTATCATCATCAGAGAACCCTTCCGGCACCACATCCATCGGAACATTTGGAATAATTGAAATATTTGCCAAATATTCAGCGTCAACTTTGCTCAATTCATCTTCAAGAGACTTAATTTGATCCCCCACTTCGCGCATCGCTTCAATTTTTGCTTGTCGTTCATCTTTGTCCTTGGTTTGTCCAATTTCCTTAGATGCCACATTGCGCTTCGCTTTTAATGTTTCCACTTCTTGAATGAGTTCTCGTCTTCTGACGTCCAACTCAAAAACTGCGTCAACAGGAGCAGGGTCTTGTCCCCGCTTTTTCATCCCATTTCGCACCACGTCTGGATTCTCTCGAATCAATTCAATACTAATCATCTACTGCACCTCCGTAAAATTAACATATACGCCCCACTCGTCAGCAGGACGAGTGGGGCGCTCGTGGTGCCACCTGCTTTTACTTTGGCGTATTGGACCAAAGCCTTTAATTTGCGCTAACGGGCTCAACCGACTTCCTTACGTAACAAAGTTTTTTTGTCACCCTCCAGAAGCATAGGAGGCTTTCGCCTCAATAGAGTGGAAAAATCCTAAAATCTGACTGATTCACACCATGATGTTTTCACATCCCATCAGCTCTCTGAAACAAACTTCAGAACTTTGTCTCTATGTACTACTTTCATCACGAATTATACAAAACCCAAAACACATGTCAAGGTAAACAACAAATTCTGTGGGTAAAATAAGGCTATCTTCATCAAAATGACACAAAATTACGGTGCATAAACAAAATCTCGTACCACCCAGCCGGTCACGCCAAGTGCACTGGCTTTAACTTTTACCCATTCAAAACCATCTGTCTCCATCGGAGCATCTGGCAAAATCACAACTTCATCCCCATCATAGAGATACGCAATCACTGTTCCTCCTGGAGTATTTCGTAAAAAGATTCCATTTTCCCCTGCTTCAATCACTGCCAAAATCGGCACATTTGTCGCGGTGGGTGTCACTGTTGGTGTGCTCGTTGGCGGTGCTTTTGTAGCAGTTGGTGTCAAAGTAGGCGTAGCTGTTGGAGGAATAGGGGTGGGAGTTCGCGTAGGCAAAGGAGTAGCGGTTAAGGTTGGTGCAGGTGTGAAGGTAGGTAAAGTTGCATGTCCCACAACAACGGCTCCTGAACTTGCCATCAAAATCACCATAATCACCAAAAACAAACCAATCGTTCCCCAAATCGAATAGCCAAACATGGATTCAGGGCGGAACCCTAATAAAAATAATGTAACACTGGCAAAGATCAACAAAATTGAGAGTAACAATCCAAATAAGGTCAATCCGTTCATCAACAAAGTGAAATCCCCCACACCAAAACCGAAGCCAGCACCAGACAATGGCAAAAACAACACCATTCCAATCCCAATCGCCGGCACACTTTGCAACCTTTTCGTAACAAAACCTCGCGTAAACCAAATCGCACAGATTGCCATCACCAAAAAAGCAGGAATCGAGAATTGGCTAAACAAATGTGCCATTCGGGCATCTCCAAATCCAAGCACCTTTGCCAAAAGCCCACTAACTGCATTCACCACAAAAATCAAACATCCCACAATCAAAGAGCTTGCCAAATTGTTAAAGAACACACGTTTTGTTCCCAAAACAGTCCCCAAAGAAATTCCAATCCAAGGCGAAACCTGCGGCACAAAAATCACCGCAAAAAGCAAAACATAAGGTGCATCCAAAAAATAACCCATCGCTAAAAGTAACGCACTCACCAATCCAGATAAATAAAAATCTATAGAAGGGGAGGCGTCTTTGATCAAATCATTCAAAAACTGTGTTCGTTCAGTCTCTTTTAATGAAGGAAACACTTTGCGTAAATATTGTCGTTCTTTTGCAGATTTAGGTGAAGAGCTTTTCATAATCACTTTCCATTCATAAAATTATAGTTTACTAACTTTAATTGAATTATAACGTAGGATGCTTAAGCATTATTTTAGTTTATAGTAAAATAATCGCATATGGAAAATAAAACCAATTTCAGAAAATCGCTATACATTACCTACATCGCACTTTTCATCGTAATCACAACTGCCGCTTGCAAAAATAATATCTCCACCCTCACCCCAGAACAAATGCAAGCCACTGTCCAATCAATGGCACTCACACAAATTGCTTCCACAGCGCAAGCAGATCAACCCATAGCGGATCCACAACTAACCAATCCAACCCAACCAACAAATCCCACTCCCACCGTAGAAGTTGAAAAAGATCTCTTCGTCCTTGTCACCCATTCTCAAAGTGATCCGACCTTAGCCAATTATCTTGTCACAAAAATCGAACAACTTGCCACCCAAGTAAATGCAGAATCACAAGCACTTCAAACCATTCCCAACACAAATCAAACCATAAAAATGGCAGTTTTCCTTTTTCCTGCCGAAAATCTCAACATGTTTTCCGAAACTCATCCTAGCACACAAATTGTCGCTATAGGTTATCAAAACATAACCCCCAAAGCGAATATAATCGAAATATCAGCGCAAAATTCAGCCATCGAAACCAACTTTGCAGCTGGTCTCCTCAGTGCTATGGCTGCAGAAAATTGGCGCACAGCAATCATCACTCTTGAGAATGAAACCGCCAAAGCCAATGCCTTCATTAAAGGAGCCAAAGCATTTTGTGGTGTCTGTTCACCTCCTGAAAATGAAAGTCTTCAATATCCCCTCTACTACACGCTCACAAGCGCCACCACCTCCACAGACCTTCAAGAAATCATCTACCAACTAAGACTTCATTATATAGATGTGGTCTATCTCACCAACAATGTCATTTCACCAGACATAGAAAATGAATTACTGCAAAATGGGTTTCGAATTGCCGGCGAAAGTAACAAAAGTGTCAATCTCCAAAACTGGATCTTCACCTTTGAAACTACCATCACGCCCGAGATTCTTGAAAACATCTTCACCCAAATCATGC
This sequence comes from Anaerolineales bacterium, assembly GCA_963676155.2. Classification (GTDB taxonomy): domain Bacteria; phylum Chloroflexota; class Anaerolineae; order Anaerolineales; family UBA11579. The sequence continues at coordinate 430,615 of CAXXOS010000002.1, read as the reverse complement.
TCGGCAGCCCCACAGATCATCACAACTATCTCTCCATAACCGTCATCGATTCACAAGCAGTCTCCACTGGAAAAATCAATAAGATGGAAGAACTACTTGAAGATCTAAAATCTGGTTTTTTCAACATTGATTAAAAAACTCTGAGCTATCTTAAAATATTTGAAAATAAACGATTCTTTAACTCACCGAGAATTAAGAAACCTTGTAAGCGTCTTTGATTAATGCTAAACTAATTGGGTATTCTATTAAGTGGGTATAGGTCTTTTGACGTGTGCCCAAAATAAAAATTATCTTTGGAGGATAAGGCTAATGTCTAAGAAAAAAATTTTGTTCTTTGCGACAATCCTATTGATTCTCGCATTGGCATTCACTGCTTGTCAGCAAGATGCCGCAACAACTGAAGACACTACCGAAGAAACCGTAGTTGAAGAAACTACACAAGAAGAAGCTCCAGTTTTCAAAGCTTGCCAAGTCACTGACACCGGCGGTATTGATGATAAAAGCTTCAATGCAACAGCTTGGAAGGGTATGACCGACGCTGAAGAATTGTTCGGTGTGGACGTTCAATACCTCGAATCCAAACAACAAACAGATTATGAAGTCAACATCAGCAGCTTCGTTGAAGCAGGCTGTGACTTGATCATTCCTGTTGGTTTCTTGTTGGCAGATGCCACAGCAGCTGCTGCTGAATCATATCCCGATAGCCTCTTCGCAATTATCGACGTGGACTATTTGGATGCACCAAACATCATGGGCTCCGCATATGCAACCGATCAAGCCACCTTCTTGGCTGGCTACCTCGCTGCTGCATATTCTGAAACCGGCGTTGTTGCAACCTACGGTGGTATTCAATTCGCATCAGTCACCATCTTCATGGACGGCTTCTACTACGGCGTTCAAGCTTATAACGAAGCTCACGGCACAGACGTCAAAGTCTTGGGTTGGGATCCTGCAACACAAGAAGGTCTCTTCGTTGGTAACTTCGATAGCACAGACGACGGCAAGACCATGGGTGAAACCTTGATGGACGAAGGCGCAGACGTAATCATGCCCGTTGCTGGCCCAGTTGGCGCTGGTACATTGGCAGCCATGAAAGCTCGCGAAACTGGCCTTATCATCGGCGTTGACTCTGATATGTCCTTGGCATACCCAGAAGATGCAGATTACATTTTGGCTTCCGCAACCAAAGGCGTTGACACATTCGTGACAAACGCAATCGAAGCAACCTCAAATGGTAACTTCGAAGCTGGCAACTGGACTGGAACACTCGAAAATGGTGGTGTTGGTCTCACAGTTGGCTCAGCCTTTGATGGCAAGTTGGACGAAGCACTCGTTGCAGAACTTGATGCACTTCAAGCTGGCATCATCGCTGGCGAAATCGTCACCGTTCCCGCAATGGAAGCTCCTGCAGCAGAAGAAACAACCTCTGACCTCGGTACAGAAGCAAACCCCATCGTTTGGGCAGTTGTTCCCTCTGGTGAAACAGACCGCGTCGTTGCAGGCTTCGAAGAAGTTGCTGCTATGATTTTTGACATCACCGGTCTCTATGTTGAACCCCTCATTGCAACAGAATACGCAGGCGTGATTGAAGCCATGTGTGCAGAACCCCCCTCAGCACAAATGTCATCCTTGGCAACCTTTGCCTATATTTTGGCAGCTGAACGTGGTTGTACAGATGCAGCCCTCGTTTCCGTTCGTTACGGTTCCGCAGTCTATAATGGTCAAGTGTTTGTTCAAGCCGACTCTGGCATTGAAACACTCGCTGACTTAACTGGCAAAACCATGTGCCGCCCTGACCCACTCTCAACCTCTGGTTGGATTATCCCCAGCATTGAATTGAAAGCTGCTGGCATTGATCCTGAAACAGATTTGGCTGAAGTTGTGGACGCAGGTTCCCACGATGCATCAGTCGCCCAAGTTTACGAAGGCAACTGTGACGCAGGTACATCCTACGTGGATGCACGCACCAATCTTGAAGAAGACTATCCCGATGTGATGGACAAAGTTGTTGTGATTTCTGTTTCCGCAGACATCCCCAATGACGGTGTGCAATTCTCTTCCGCAATGTCAGATGATTTGAAATCACAAATTGTCGCCGCATTGCTTGAAATCTCTTCAACAGATGCAGGGAAAGAAGCATTGAGCACAGCTTACTCCTGGAACGAACTCATCGAAAAAGATGACACCTTCTACGATCCATTCCGCCAAGTTTTGGACGCAGCAGGCGTTTCTGCAGAAGAATTCATGAAATAAGCTTTAAGATACATATTAAGGAGGAATCGGATGATTCCTCCTTTTTTTTAATAGTTCAATTCTTTATCAAATGTAAACATTACCCCAAAAAATTGAAATACTTAAAAAGAAATGATAAAATAATTAAATTGAATTAAAAATTTTTTATGTGAGGTAGCAATGGAACCAGTTCTTGAGCTAAAAGGAATTACCAAACGTTTCCCCGGTGTCTTAGCAAATGATCATATTGACCTAACCCTTCAAAAAGGTGAAATTCATGCCCTTTTAGGAGAAAACGGTGCAGGCAAATCTACACTGATGAACATCCTCTATGGGCTCTATTCCCAAGATGAAGGAGAATTTTTCATCAATGGCAAAAAAATCGAGATCAACTCTTCCCGTGAAGCCATCCAAGCAGGCATCGGCATGGTTCACCAACATTTTATGTTGGTCCCAGTATTCTCTGTCATAGACAACGTCATGTTAGGAGATGAAGAAGAGATCAACTACGGCATCACCAAAAAACTAGATCGTAACAAAGTTGCCCAACGCATCCGAGAAATATCTGAAGAATATAGTCTCGATGTAGACCCCTACGCAATGATAGAAGATCTCCCAGTCGGCGTCCAACAACGTGTTGAAATCATCAAATTGCTCTATCGTGAAGCCGACATTCTCATCCTCGATGAACCCACCGCAGTGCTTACTCCTCAAGAAGTAGATGACCTATTCAACATCATGCGTAGTCTCATTGATAATGGAAAATCGATCATCTTCATCACCCACAAACTCCGCGAGATTTTAGAATTTGCTGACCGCGTCACTGTCATTCGTAGAGGAAAAGTCGTCGGCACCACCATTCCCGCAGAAGCAGATGAAAACAGCTTAGCTGCCATGATGGTCGGTCGTGAAGTCTCACTTAATATTGATAAAAAACCTGCCAAACCGAAAGAAGCTGTCCTCTCAGTGGAAAACCTCACCGTCATAGATGACCGCAAACAAATAGCCGTCAATAACATTTCCTTTGAAGTTAAAGCTGGTGAAGTTCTTGGTGTCGCAGGTGTGCAAGGCAATGGACAAACTGAATTGGTCGAAGCACTCACAGGTCTTCGTCCCAGTCTCAATGGAAAGATCACCCTTTTGGGTAATGATATCTCCAAAGCTACTCCCCGTCAGATCACAGAATTTGGCACAGGCCACATCCCCGAAGATCGTCAAGCAGATGGTCTTGTTCTCGACTTCCCAATCAAAGATAACATGGTTCTCAACACCTATTACAAACCTCCTTTCTCAAAAGGTCTCAACCTTCAAGAAGAAAAGATTATGGAAAATGCAGACAAGCTCATTAAAGACTATGATGTCCGCACTCCCAGCGCATACACCTCAGCAGGTGCACTTTCAGGTGGCAATCAGCAAAAAGTTATCGTAGCCAGAGAATTCTCTCGCGCACTCAACATGCTCATTGCATCTCAACCAACACGTGGTCTTGATGTTGGTTCAATCGAATATATTCATAATCAGATTATCAAAAAACGTGATAATGGTGTAGCAGTGCTCCTAGTCTCAACAGAACTCGATGAGGTCCTTGAACTTTCAGATCGCATCGCAGTGATGTATCGTGGCGAAATCATTGACATTCTCGACGCCAACAAAGTCACCAAGAACCAAGTTGGGCTCTTAATGGCAGGCGTCAAAAGTGAAGGAGAAAAAGCCTAATTGAGGCTGGTGAACATATGTCTAAAAAACAAAAAAATAATACATCCACTCAAGATCAAAGCAAATTTCTAAACTTCATTGATAAAATGCGCGAAAGCTCATCTTTATTAATTGCATTAGCAATTTTCACAGGCCTTCTTGCGGGCGGCATTTTAGCGGGCCTCACTTCAGAAAGCGTATACATGATCAGTCCCACCGACTATGTCTATGCAGAAGTCCAACCAGCCCCCGTAGACGCACCCACAGGGGACTATCCCATCGCAACTACTGTCACTCGCATCAGTCCTGAGACTCAAATCAAAAATACAGATACCACCTTCACAGGTGAATTTAAAAGAACAGAAGAAATCAAAATCAAAGAAGGTGATGAATTTGTCACTTATTACAAATGGCGTGTTGGCAAAAACAGCTTCATCGTCACTCCAGACACTGAACAAAATATTAAATTCTCTGATCGTATTCGCTCCTTCTTCTCCACCATGTGGAACGCTTATAAAGCACTTTTCACTAGTTCCATAGGTAATCCCACAAAAATGGTAGAAGCAGTCAAACACTACTTTGCCACGGGTGAAAAAGAAGATCTTCGTTGGGCCTTCAACCCATTCTTTGAAAGCCTCGTAGTCTCCACTCCTTATATCCTTGTAGGGCTTGGGGTAGCACTTGGTTTCCGTACAGGTCTTTTCAACATTGGTGCCGAAGGGCAGGTCTTCATGGGAGCCGCTGCCGCAGTTGCAGCAGGCATTTTCATCAAAGGTCTACCTCCCATCCTCCATGTATCCATTGCGTTGCTAGCAGGTGCTTTAGGAGGCGCCGCATGGGGCTTCATACCCGGTTGGCTCAAAGCCAAGACCGGTGGTCATGAAGTTATCAACACCATCATGATGAACTATATCGCTTTCCGCTTGAGTGACTATCTTCTCTCAACCGTATTGCAAGATCCAAACACATCCTATCCAGTGTCACCAAAGATTCAAGAATCAGCCCAGCTATTTAAATTCTTTGAAACACCCATACGGTTCCACGCAGGCTTCTTCTTTGCTTTAGCCATGGCCTTCTTAGTTTATTGGTTACTCTTCAAAACAAAATGGGGCTTTGATCTCCGCACAGTTGGTGAAAATCCTCGTGCTGCAAAATATGCAGGTATGAACATTGTTGCCTCCACCATCATTGCCATGTCACTTTCCGGTGCTTTGGCAGGTTTGGCTGGTGCCAATGAGATCCTTGGGGTCAATCATTTCCTCTCAGCGGGTTTCTCCAGCGGTCTTGGCTTTGATTCCATCGCCTTGGCCCTCTTAGGGAAAAGCCATCCTCTAGGGGTTGTTCTCGCCTCACTCCTCTTTGGTTTCCTTCGTAACGGTGCCATTCAAATGCAAATCACAGCGGGCATCCCTATTGATATAATCACTGTCATTCAATCTCTCATTCTCATGTTCATTGCTGCTCCCGAGATCATCCGTTCCATCTACCGTCTAAAAGAAAAGAAATCCGTCCTCATTCCTGTTGAAACAGAAGCTAATGGAGGTGAAAAATGAGTCAAAAGAAAGAAACCCTCAACGTAGCAAATATCATTTCTCCCCAACGTCGCATCACAACCGGCATCATACTTTTAGCTTTGGCGGCAATGATTTGGCTAATCTTTGCGAATGGGCTAGATAGTCAAATTCTAACTACATTCAATATGGCCCCCGGTGGTTCAGAAGTCGTAGTCAACGACTGGATCTTTCGCACATTGCCCATGCTCAACATCTTTGCGGGTCTTGCCGCACTCGTAGGAGCCTATCAACTCATACGCGGTTTTGGTGGCAAAACTAATATGGTCATCGGACTTGTTGCAGGCATGTTTATCTTTGCCTTCCTCAGTTGGGCTGCCGCAGGGCAATCCATGAACCTAGCAGGACTCATCAAAGTATCCTTGCTAAAATCTGTCCCCCTCACACTTGGTGCTATCGCAGGCATCCTCTGTGAACGTGTTGGCATCGTCAACATCGCCATTGAAGGTATCATGCTCGGAGCTGCATTCTCAGCAACCTTTGTCAGCTCAATTACCAACGTATGGGTAGGTCTTTTTGCAGCCATCATCACTGGCGCATTGCTTTCCCTTGTTCATGCATGGCTTTCCATCAAATATAAAATTGACCAAATCATTTCGGGTACAGTCATTAACATCTTCTCATTGGGGATCACTTCATTCTTCTCTGCAAAATTCCTTCAAAAATATCAAAGTTTGAACAATGCGGGCCTTTTCCCCACTATCAAAATACCATTGCTTTCCAAGATTCCATTCATTGGACCCATTCTTTTTGAACACAACCTATTTGTCTACATCATGTTCATCTTGATTGTCGTCGTCACTTACGTCCTCTTCTATACCAAGAGTGGTCTCCGTATGCGTGCTTGTGGTGAACATCCCAAAGCAGCCGATACCCTAGGCATCAACGTCAACAAACTTCGCTATATCTGGACCGTCATCGGTGGTATGGTAGCAGGGATCGCAGGTGCCTTCTTCGTCTTAGGTTCTGTTGGGCGCTTTGACGAAAATATGACCGCAGGTCGTGGGTTTATTGCTATGGCAGCCATGATCTTTGGTAACTGGCATCCCGTCGGTGCATTTGGTGCGGGGCTGCTCTTTGGCTTTGCCGATTCCCTCGCTGCAAAAATTGCCATTCTAGGCATTCCGATTCCATCAGAATTTCTCCTCATGGCACCCTATGTAGCTACCATGATTGTCTTGGGTGGTATCGTTGGCTCAAGTCGTCCACCTGCAGCAGAAGGTACTCCATACGAAAAAGAATAAATCAAATAAAGAACCAAAAATTCTTGAAAATAAAAAAAGGAGCTCGATTAGAGCTCCTTTTTGACTAATAAACTAATTTTTACTTTTTCAATTTTAATAAAGTCTGGAAGGGGAATAAACCAAACCAAATACCAAACCCGTCTATTAGCAAATCAACCACCGAAGGTGAACGAGCCATAGTCCAACTTTGGTGAATCTCATCACTGATTGAAAACAGCACTGCAAACAATACGGCTAGGAGGCGATTTCGATAAGATCTTTCTTTGAAAGCAAACCAATAGCTTTGTCCCAAAGCAAAATAAACCAAAAAATGAGCACCTTTTTTAACAAGCAGATTCAACAACGGAACTTCAATATGCGGAATAGTAACCGTAGCAACAGCCTTTGCTTCACTCCCCGGAATACTAGAAAAGCTAAAAATCAGCAGAGAAACCAGCACAGCGGGTAAGATTCGCACCCAAAATGATAAAGAAGTTTTTTTACTCAGCACTTTCCAAAACACTTTCTTTTAAAGCGAATTCTGTTTCTTTCAAATCTTTGCGATGAATCCCAAAATACCCAAACATTGCAATCAAGCCCAAAGCAAAGCTCAAATACCAAACAAGATTACTATTCCAATTATCCATAATGAATCCAGCGATCAAAGTGCTCACAGAAGAGGGAATCACCCAAATAAAAGTTGAGATCGCCATATACCGTCCCCGCATACTCTCAGGGGCAAAATCAGCAATCGCCTTTTGTTGTGTAGGACTCAATATCATCTCTCCAAGGGTCATCACTACCATCACCATAAAAAATACGGGGATTGATTTTGCAATTCCAAATGCCAAAAATGATAAAGCATAGAGAAAACTACCCACTGCCATCATCAAATTAGGAGAGAATTTTTTCACTTTTCGAGAGATAAACATCTGTAACACAACCACCATCAAAGCATTCATGCTCATCATATAGCCAAAATATGTAGGATCAAAACCATGATCGTCCCGCATAAATACTGGCAACACTGTTGTTGAGTTTTGATATCCAAACGTCACCAAAATCCCAAACAACAAAAACAGCATATACTTCGCATCCTTAAAAACAACACGATAATCAGCAAATGTTTTCCCTAAGCTAGCATGTTCATGTCCTTCTTCAGTGTTTTCAGGTTTTGTTTCAGGAATGAAGAACATCACAAAAAACGCAGATAACGTAGATATAATCGCATCTCCAATAAACAAATAGATAAAATACTTCGGATAAAGCATTGTACCCAGTGCAGGTCCAATCACAACCGTAAGATTTGCAACAATTCGGAACATCCCAAATCCTTCAGTTCGTTTTTCCTCGCCCAAAATATCGGTCAATAAAGCTTGATGAGCAGGTTGCCCAATCATCGAGAAGAACCCAGCCAAAACTGCCACAATCAAAAACAAATCAAAATCAGTGATTAAACCAATCCCTAAATTGGTCATTGCAGAGAAAAACAACCCCACAATAATCATCACCTTACGACCGAAACGGTCTGTCAAAGCCCCGCCAATCATATTGCCGATAATCCCAGTTACGGAATAAATTAAAAAAATCGTTCCAACTTCGGTCATCCCCACATTGAAACGCTCAGTAATAAAAAGGGAAAAGAATGGAAAAATAATCGCCCATCCCAATTGATCTATGAAAGACAACCCCAACACACGCCAAAACAATGGCGGATACTCAGCATAAGTAGCCTTAAATTTATTCATTTTTTATATTCACCTTAAAATTATAAAATGCCATAGGGCATTTTATTGTTATTTAATCAGAAAGCTCAAACTCTTAAGATTGAGCTCGGAAGATCTTCAAACGAGAAAAGAATTCAGCACTCAAAAACCCGGATAACATTCCAATCAAAGCATAACTAATCAACATAAAAACCGTATAAAACAGCGCAAAAAATACCATTGTTCTCGCTTCAGAACCAAACATGTCCACAACCTGTTGGATTGCCAATGGATCATATCCCGGAATATTGATTTGTCCCATCAAATTATCAATACCAGAAAGGCCCATATTTTTTATTTGAATATAATAAAAAATACCAGAAATTAAAGCGGACCATACCCCAGTTAAAGCCCCTACAAACATACCTTCTTGCCGAGAGACATTGAATTGGAACATTTTTTGCAAAACAGAAGATTGAATTTGGGGTGCCAAATCAGGGTCAGCATCTTTCAATTTTTCAATTTCTTCTTCAATTTCTTCAATATTCACTTGCGTATCTCGATCATCACCCTTCAAATAGTTTAGGTAAAGAACAGCAAATCCTGCGCCCAACCAAACCAATCCACAGCAAATCAGGTTCAAAAAATTCAAGTAAGGAATATTGGATAAAATTGCAGTCAAAAACCCTGCTACCAAGGAAGCAATAATAACGCGTTGTGTTTTCATAAAATATAATTTCTTTCGTAAAAAATCAATACCCTAAATTATACCTGATTTTGGTTTAACAACCCATAGTCAACCGGCGCGCTCATATCAAATCGCAAAGGTGTCACAGCCACAAGGCGTTCCACCAAAGTGGTATACACATCCGTATTTTCAGGGTGTTTTTCAGGAGGCATTGCCAACCCAAATTTCATCGCATGAAAAGGTTCTTCCCATTGCGCTGGGGTGCGGTCAGGTCGCCCCACCTCATAGAATCGTTCAGGGCTCAAGGGCACAAATTTAAAAGGAGTATTTTCCTCCACATCGCTTGCCATTTCCACCTTCAAAATATCAGTCTGTGCAGGCATCCCATTTGCAAAGAAATATTCAGCAATTCGTCGTGTCACCACAGCAGCCTTAGAAAAATCAATCAGATCAGAATTTGTATAGAACTCATGAAAAGCAGTTTCCATTGAAAGCGCAATCGAAGGGATTCCAATTGCAGCCGCTTCCAAAGTAGCCCCCAAAGTGCCAGATGCTGTCACACTATAGGAAAAATTATTTCCATAATTCACACCAGACACCAACAAATCGGGGTTTTCACCCATAATTTCCAACACCCCATATTGCACAGCTTGCGCAGGGGAGGCATCGATTGAATAAGCCTGTCCTTCAAACCCCGCCCAATTTGGAACTTTGAAGATCGTAGCCGGAGATGTTTTTGGCATTGAACGTCCAGTTCCTGATTGTTGCACCTTAGGTGCCACAATCGTCACATCACCCAAAGATTGCAAAGCTCGTGCGGTTTCCCACAAAGCAGGGGATTCAATTCCATCGTCATTTGTTAAAAATATTTTTTTATTCATCATTTTCCTTAATGTTCTTTTGATTGTTTTTATAATCACAATTATTCAAAAATTAATTTAATTCATCACTGAAACGGATTGATTGAATTCCAATCCATCCCAATCACCAGTTGCACATCAATTCCATTATCAGGCTGATAATCAAAATAGATCCGCTGTGCATTCACCCCAAACAGATTCACCAAATAAGTGCTCGTATAAGGATTGCCCGAAAAATCTGTGATCGAAGAATTATTCAATGCATAGTCATTAGACGAAGTAGCCGTCACATTCATACCTAAGGATTTCAAATTCTCCACGGTTCGCGCAAATCCATCAGGGTTAGCAGTCGCATCCACCAAGTGCACAGAAGCCTGTTCTGCCACCATCTTTTCATCAATCCCACCTTCGGTCATTGGTTTATATGGGCTTTCAATTGCAAAAATCTCATCGCGCAAAGTCCGAATTTTGTCCGGTTGTGGAATCAAAATAGACAAATTATCTGGAGAATTACCATAAGTAATCTGAGATTCGCCAATCACACCCATTCGTATATTTTCAGAGTCCACCGTAATCGCAGAACGAGCCAACTTGATTGCATCTTCCAAGGGTAAATTTGTGTCAATTCCATCTGCCAAAGTGCCATAGATCGAATTCGCATTACTGATTAAAACCGGCAATAACTCAAAGCTCACAATCCGTTCAAAAATTCCCATAATCACCTGTTGTTGGCGTTCAGAACGGGCGAAATCTCCTCCACCAGAATAACGATCGCGTGCATAAGCTAACGCAATATCACCCGGCAAAGTTTGCACTCCCGGTTGCAAAGTTCTCGGGTCTTTCGGGCCAAGTGGGTCCACCTTAATCGGTTCTTTAATATCAATCTTCACACCGCCAATAAGATCAATAAAACGAATGAATGCATCAAAATCCACAATCGCATAATAATCAATCGGCACACCGATTACTTTCTCCACAGTTCGCATCGCCAATTCAGCGCCACCACCCGGCAAATTATATCCCTCACCATACGTATAGGCAGAATTGATTTTATTTGCCGTAAAACCTGGGATGATTACCCACAGGTCTCTCGGTACAGAAATAATCCCAGCAGTCTTATTCACCGGATCCAAAGACATCACAATCATCGTATCCGTACGGCCATAATCCACACCTGCCTGAATATCTCGCAAATCCAGCCCCATAATCAACATCGTCACTCGATCACTACCATTCCACGTAGCAGGAGCCACCGCACCGTCTAACACCTCGTTAAAGATCTGCGTATCAGGGGCTTCTTCCTCATCCCCACCCGGGGTTGAGGTCGCTCTCTGCCGCACTGTCAAAGCTTCCAACATTGGAATATGATTCGACTCCATCTTATAAAAAAATGTATAAGAATAATAAGCACCAAACAAGCTCAAAACAAAGAACAAAACCAAAATTGTCAAAAACAACCCCTTCATCTTTTGTTCCTTTTTTGCAACAGTTTCAGTACTCGTTTTAGAATTCAAAGCGTCTGAAGGCTTTCTCTCAACAGATTTCATCAGATACCTCCTTCAAAAGCAAACTCGTCAATCAAAGCAAACTCCATCTCATCCACCTCAACCACAGTAATATCAGTCGGTGTTTCAGAGGGGGGCACCACGCTTGGCACGGGGGTGTCAGAGGGTACCGGTGTATCGGTATTCACAGGCACCGGAGTATTTGTCGGAACTGGTACTGGAGTATTTGTTGGAACTGGCACAGGGGTATCCGTATTTATGGGAACAGTCGTAAAAGTAGCGGTAGATACAGGTGTAGAAGAAGCACCACCACTCACCGTCGGAGTTTCACTTGGAACACCAATCGTAGCAGTAAATGTCGGCGTCAAAGAAGGGGTCACAATGCTCGTCAAGTCAATTGTTGCTGTCCAAGTCATTGTCATCGTGGGTGTCGGAGTCACCGTAGGCGTCAAAGCCACACATTCATCCCAAACATAGGTCGCAGTTGGTGCAAATTCTGCACTTCCCGCAGCGTTCAAAGCGGTTTGATAGGCAGAAGCCCCTTCACACCACTCTCTATCATCCACATATTGTTCTGCAATATGAATCAAAGACATCCAATAACGATAAAAAGCGGTATAACCTGTTTCATCTGTCAAATGTGGCATAGCAGCTGAAACCTGTCCATAATACCCCGCTGCTATTTCAGGATAAGCCAGCCAAAAACTATTGCCCATCAAATAATAATTTGCCCACGTACGCATATTTACAGAATAAAAATCTAACACCCCATATTGTTCCGCTAATGCAAAATCATAAATTCCGCTCTCAAATTTTCCCTCGCTCACAATTTTTTGGATTCCCAAAAAGCGCAAAGCCACATACACCATCTGGTCTACTTCCGTCACTCGATAAGAAGGATTGCTTTTCCGCAAGTTTAAACAAATTTCCAATACCTGTTCCCAATTTTGTGCTTTTAATGCCTGTTGAGCATTTTTAAACTGGTCCTCAGCAGGGCGCAAGTCCAAGGTGGGCGTCACAGTTTGTGTAGCTGTCGAAGTAGCTGGCAGAGGGGTTTTCCCCAAATTTAAAATCAAATTCACCTGATTAATCAAATCTCCCGCTGCAGAAAATTGCACAGGATCATTCTCAAAAATATAATTCAGCCGTTGTAAAGCAATTGAATAATCTTCATTTTCAATATCATTCAACGCCAAACTCAATTGTTTCTCCATATAAGCATAACTTGTACTTGTTGCTTGGAAGGCATAAGTTTGCTTACCTTGATATTTTCCCAAAGCAGCGCTCAAAAAAAACACCCCCATCATTGCCACCAAAGAGATACCCAACAACATTAAGATAGGATGCTTAATTCGTCTCTTTGCCGAGCCATTCTCTTCCTCAAATTCAGCTTTCACTCGCACAGAAGGTTGTGTGTCATCCAAACTCATTTTCCTGCGATTCACTTGGGTTTCTTCAAGATTTTTTTTCATAGATTTTCCTCAAACCCTATTTTACTTAGATTAAGCTGAGTAGTCTTATATTAATCTTACTTTTAATCATCTTTTTACTTATCCAACAAAAATATTAATTTCACAAAAGAGTAATGAAGTACGAGTATAATTATGCCATGATTTCAAAAAACTCGTTTGCACACATTCACCCCATCACAACCTATCAAAATGGGGGGACCTATGTTCTTCAAATTATCCTCAACCAGCCCATCTCCCTTTCTTTTGGAAGATTTCAGAAAGCAAAACAGTATTCCCTTGAACCAGCACAATATCTCTATATCGGTTCTGCCCTCACCCAAGCCAATCGTCCTGCCTTGTTGCAGCGCACAGCACGTCATGCATCTCGCACAAATCCTCATCAACCTCATTCCGCTCAAGCACACCTGCTCGCATATGCCCAAACCCTCGCCATACCACCTCAAAAGATTCTTCTCAAACAAAATAAAAAATTACACTGGCACATAGATCACTTCCTTGAATGTCCACAAACAGATCTCACAGACATCTTCCTCATACCGCATACCATTACCTATGAATCTATTCTTGCCACGCAACTTGCTGCTCACCCACACATCCTCACACCCATCCCCGGTCTTGGGGCTTCAGACACTGCTCATGAAACTCACTTCCTCCAACTCTCTCCCCAATTTCCCTCCACTCAACTTAAACAGCTCATCAAAGGCATCGTCGTTAATTCATAAAAAAGCACAATTTCTTGTGCTTTTTAAAAATCTGCTTTATTCTCTCACTCCATTCAAATCAAATCGGTCAAAAAATGCAAAGATTGTCTCAACGGAATCGATGTCCCAATTCATCTTCCCATCGTCATTCATCGCATTCAACCATTCATGGCCCCCACCATTCACCTTATAAAGCTCCACCATCACAACACCATCATCAGTTGCATAACTATAATGCTCCACACTTGATTCATAGGTGGTCTTCTCACTCTTCGGTAGCACTTCCATCGTACCCTTCCCGACACAACCATCTGCTTCACGCCAAAAATCAATCATCTCTTCCACAGGTAGGCTCCATTCAGTCCCATCATAAAGCACAACCGGATCATTATAACTATGAATTTCCATAATTGGCATTGGTCTGCTTGGTGCACAATCCGCAAACATTTCCGGAGTCATCGATCCCGAAACAGATGCCACCGCCGCAATTCGATCACCCAACTCACACGCCAATTTGATGCTCATATACCCACCATTAGAATGTCCTGTCGCATACACTCTATTTGGATCAATTGAATATTTCTTTTCCATCGCATCAATAATCGCATTCACAAATCCCACATCATCTTTTTTGCTATGATTCGTCCATCCACCCACATTCCAATGCGTCAAATTATCCAACAAAGATCCTTGCGGAAAAACCATAATCACACCATGCGCATCTGCCGCTCTTCGGAAATCAACATAATCCACCATACCCTCGGCATAAGCAGTATAACCATGAAAAGCAAACACCATCGGTAAAGCTTCTTCACCATCATACCCCTCAGGCAAATACACCCAATAACTTCGTTTCTCGCGACCAAATCTCATTTTTTCCAAGATCAAATCATCACCTCCAAAAACTTCACTACCCAACCAAAACAAGCTCATGCATACTAAGCTTAAAAAAAGTAACTTTTTTTTCACTTTTCCCTCCATGTAGAATTAAAATAAATAAAATTAGAGAAATAAAAAACACATATTGAGCATATTATATCCAAGTCGGATTAAAAAAACAAAAAGGTCAACCATAGTGGTTGACCTTTTCTGATAGTAAAGAAAATTATTCGTTTTCCGGAATCACCAATCGTTGACCGGGGAAGATCAAGTTAGGATCTTTAATTTCAGGATTAGCTTCCAACAAAGCATCTAAATCGACATTCAAAGCTTCCGCAATACGTGTCAAGTTCTGACAATAGTTCACCACATAAAGCCCATTATTAACCTTACCGATCCCACAATTCTTAGTATCAGGTGCAGAATCAATCACTGGTGCTTTACCAACATTCATGCTAGCAGTTTCAGATTCAGCAATCACATTACCGTCAGCATCATATTGAACCACTTGCACATCAGCATCACCTTCTGAAAGGTCCACATCCGTGCTCCAATTACCATTTTCATCAGTAGTGAATTCAGCCACCAAAACACCATTCAACATCAAGCCCATCGTAGAGTTCGGGGTACCCGTACCAGAGAAGCTATTTTTGCCTTCAGAAAGTTGTCCACTCGGCAAACTAATCGTAGGAGTCACAGTTGCATAATCTGCAGCCAAAGCATAAACATCGGATTCTGCCACAATATTTCCGTCTGCGTCAAATTCCACAATTTGCAATTCGCCTTCACCTGCTGGCAAAGTCACATCCGTAGACCACATACCGTTTTCGTCAGTGGTAAATTCGGAGATCAATTCGCCATTCAAAAGCACACCCATCGCAGCCATTGGGGTTCCCATGCCGCTCAAAGTGTTCACACCTTCCACAAAGCCGTTTTCTGGCATGCTCAAGCTCGGGGTCACTGTTGCATAAACGGTATTCTTGCTGAAAACTTCAGATTCGCCGATCACATTTCCATCAGCATCCAATTCAACCACTTGAATATCATTTGTACCAACACCAAGCTCAATATCAGTCGTCCAATTACCATTTTCATCAGCTTCAAATTCTGAAACCAATTCGCCATTCACCATCAATCCCATTGCGGAAAGGGGAGTGCCCAAGCCGGCAAACGTATTCATGCCCGCATTCAAGTCACCTTCAGATAAGTTAATGCTTGGTTCCACAGGTGCAAAAATCACATTCACATTCTTTTCATCAGATGCAACCACAATATCGCCATTGTCATCTAACTCAACCATTTGCAAAGTATGTTCACCAACGCTCAAATCCACATCAGTGTTCCATTTGCCATCAACATCTGCATTCACCACAGAGTCCATCGCACCATCCATCAACAAACCCATCGCAGCCATAGGAGTGCCAACACCGCTCAAGGTTTTTACACCTTCAACAACGTCGCCTTCAGGAAAATCAGCAAAGCTCGGTGTCACCGTAGCATAATCTGCATGTAAAGTAATCACTTCAGATTCAGCAATCACTTCACCTTTTTTGTTGAATTGAACAGCTTGCAAAGCATTATCGCCAGCCATCAATTCAGCTTCGGTCATCCAAAAACCTTCTTTATCACTGTCAAAGCTATTCGACTTACTTTCATTAACGAAAAGTCCCATAGTGGCGTTTTTTGATCCAGTGCCTTCAATAGCAGTCACACCTTCCACCAAGCCATCTCCACTCGTAGAAATGGTTGGGGTCACAACGGAGCAACTTCTAAAAACAAATAGCAATAACAAAACAAGCAGTATTGCTACGATTAATTTAAAAATGTCATATCCAATAAATTTTTTCTTCATATGCAGCTACTTACTACTTATTCACTTCTTTTTTAATTTTCGCAAATTTCTTTGCTTCAGCAATCAATTCAGCTTCATCTGCCAAATTTTTGATTGATTCTCCCACAATACCTTCCAGATCGTCTGATTTCAAAGCACCCAAATCCTCAAAAGTATTGATACCTGCATCATAAAGTTTTTGAGAAATCACCGGACCGATACCATCCACAGCTTGCAAAACGTCTTTCATAGCTTTGCCGCCATCTTTTCCACCTTTTTTGCGCCAGTAGATCCAATCAATAATCCATTCAATCAACCAACCAATTAAAATACCTAATACAAGAAACATCCAATTTGACATTTTTCCTCCATGATAAACAAAATAAAATAATATTAATAGATGACTTCATTATATGAAATAACTCTCACTTTGAGAAGAAGCAAACCTATATTAATTTACAATTCTTCAAAATTCATCTAAATATCTAAAATATATAACATCATATGTGTCAATTCAATTTGCTGAAAATTAGCAAATCCAAGTTCATCAGCATATTTTTGAATCTCCTCAACTGCCACACGCTTCCCTGTATCTACACTATCGTCTTTTTTAAAACTTGGCCACTCAAAAACCACCACTCGTTTCCTTGCACAACGCATAGCCTCAACCAGCGCCTGCTCACGTTCGGGGGTCTCATGCAACACCAATCCCATGAAGACCACATCAAAATCATCATCTGCAAATGGCAAATGCTCCATTTTTCCCAGCTCATAGCTTGCTTGCGGCACTAATTTTCTAGCCAATTTCAAAGCTTCTGGGTTCAAATCCACGCCACTCACTTCAGGCACAAACTTCAAAAACTCTTCCGCAAAAACGGCGCTTCCCGTGCCCACATCCAACACACGCTTCACATCGTTCAAGCCTGCCAAACTCAATTCAACCACCCGTGGCACTTCCATCTTTGCTAATCTTTCTGGGTTTCTCAAACGTTCAAACTTAGAATTAAAAATTTTTGTTTCCATAATCCACCTCTTTTTTTACTATCTAGATTCATTATAAGCACAAAAGCTTTCTTAAAAAACAAAATCAATTAAAAAGTCTTTAATTGATTTTGGAAAATTAAAATAAAGTTTCTAAATATCTAATAATAGTCTTCCGGATAATCCTTATGTGTTCCGTCGCAAACTGGGTATTTTCCAGAATGTCCACAAACACAATCACGCATACCTTTGCCATTCAAAATTCGGGGAGTATAACGTTCAATCCGAGCGGTTTTAGTTTTGGAATTTTTTGTGCCATTAAAATAAAGAATATATCCTTTTTGTCGCCCTGGTGTCAGTTTTTCAAATGAATCTTGCAAACCATCCACTTCATCAAACTTTGCCAACATCTCTTCAGGATAGATTGCTTCATATTCTTCTTTTTCAGGCAATTTTACCCCTGCCTTTTCCAATTCAATTGCTTCTTCCACATACTTCAAGATCAAATCTTTCGCTTCCAAAACCTCATCCAAAGAATTAAACCGCAACAACCGTCCTTCATTGGAATTTTCACCTGGGCTAATCAAAACCTTTGCTTCATCCTTCAACAACACTCCTTTGAAAAAGCTCAACGCAGCTCCCGCCTTAAAACGTCCCAAAATTGCCACATTCTTTCCATCAAACGTATAACAAGGTGAACGCCACTTGAATTCTTCCGTCAATTCAGTTTCTCGCAAAAAATCCCTCAAAATCAAAAATTCATCATGCCAAATTGCATCTTCATCAAAAAAAGCTTCGATTTTTGGGTTTTCCTTGCTCATACACAATCCTTCGCTAGGGGAATAAGAAATAACAAAAGTAAATCTAAATTTATGATAATTAGACTTAATTAGGTGAATTTTCTTACATCAACACAAAGGAGACAAAATTATTTTTGGATCATCTCGAGATAAAGTTCCTCAACGCTTTTTCTAGCCCAAGGAGTTTTTCGTAGAAATTTTAAACTTGAATTAATCGTTGGATCAAACATAAAACATCGGATTTTAATTCGTTTTGCTAATTCTTCCCAGCCATAAAAATCAACTAACTCAGTCAGAATAGTTTTAAGTGTAATTCCATGTAATGGATCATTTGGATGTTCTTGAATCATATTATCTATTTATCCTTATTTACGAAAAATAAAACGAGTCCAATGAAATTGAATGAAGCAAAAGCCAAAGTGCCATATCTGCCCCATGAAAGCACAAACTCATTCAAGATTAAACCTAAAGTGCCAATCCCTAAAAAAGCAATAATTGTTGTTTCAATTTTATTTTTCATAATAAATCATTTCATTCTACATTTTTTGTATAATTATAGCACTCAAACTTATATAAGAAATAAAGGAAAATAGAATTGGATAAACGATATAACAAACTCTTTCAAATGCCAAAACCAATGAAAATAACAGGCAGGTCTTCAACAATAACAAACTCATTTATAAATTCAATTATCCCTGTAATCCAACCATCTGAGGAGAAAATTCAAGAAGCATTAAAAATATTAGGTATGACACCTGAGACTTTTCAATGTGCTTATTGTGGCGGGGAAGTTACAGAATGGGACCATCTTCGTCCTCTGGTTAAAGATAAAAGACCAACAGGTTATATCTCAGAAATTTACAATTTAGTACCTGCATGCGGTAAATGTAATCAATCAAAAGGAAATAAAGATTGGAAAATTTGGATAAATAGTAACGCAAAACTATCCCCTAAAACAAAAGGCATCCAAGATCTTGAACAAAGAATTGCTAGGTTAGAAGCTTATCAGAATTGGGAGATACCAACTAAAATTGATTTCCAAACCTTAATAGGACAAGAATTATGGAATCAGCATTGGAATAATTTGGATCTTGTTCAGGCTACTATGAATGAAGCTCAAAATCTTGCAGAAGAGATTAAAAATCTAGTTATAAATCAATATAATAAAAATGAATTAAATAATAGAAGTAAATAAAAAACCACCCTATGGTGGTTTTTTACTAACAGACAAATCAAAGGCATTTTCAAAATTCCTAAACACAATATTTTTCTATTCCGTAATAAACTCAGCAATTTTATCCATATTTGAATAAAGCAAAAAATGCCCTTGCGCTTCAAGCTTCGTTAAACTTGCATTTGGCAAAACTTCACTATAATATTCACTCATTTGCATTGGAACATTTACATCTTCTGTACCATGCCAAATTTCAATCTTTTTATTGATTTTACTTAAATCAAATCCCCATTTATGTGCAAGAATATAAAAATCATGAACAAACCCATCCGGTTGGCAAATTCCTTCACGGATATCTTCCAGAACAACATCACGCATATCATTGATTACATCTTTATCAGAACTTGGCAGAGCACTTTCCATCTGTGCCAAAAATTTTTCTTCACCATTGGCAATAACAGATTTTACAATTTTAGAAAAAATGCCTTCAGATTTTTTAGCAATAAAAAATAATAGCTTGTTAGCAAACATCATATTTTTTGTTGCATTCTTACGATTTACCGGAGATGTAGCAGCCAATAACATCACCTTTTCAATTTTGTCAGATAGTTGAAATGCACAAGCCATCGCATAAGGACCACCACCAGAATGTCCGATCACGGAAAACTTTTCAAGATTTAATGAATCAGCAACTTCTTCAATATCCTTAGCAATATCCAAAATGCTGCGATTTTCCTGAAAATCAGACTTGCCAATTCCTGGGCGCTCACAAGTAATCATCCATAGTCCCTTATCAGCAAAGATTTTGTCAAAGTGTCTCATCGCCAAGCGAGAACCTGGCCAACCGTGAAAAAAGAAAACAGCTTTTCCTTTTTCATCACCATAGGCAGATAAGCTCATTTTTCGTCCATCAGATAAAATAATAGTTTTTTCCATAAAAATTTCCTCCAAGAAATAATCTAAAAAAATAAATACATAGTCAAATTCTAGCATTATTAATCGATTAAAATAAGATTAATGCAATAAAATCGCCCAAAGACGATTTTATATAGTCTAGCGGGGAAGGGGATAAAACCCAAACCGCTTTCCATCTCACAAAAATTTTCATATAAAGATAGAGTTATTTGTTTTTTTGTAATTTAATCTAAATCAATACATGGTATTAGCATTTGCACTTGTTTCGGGAATTTCTTGCATCGCATCCCAGTGCTCAACAATCTTACCATTTTCATCAAATCGAAAAATATCCATAGTTACATATTCGTCACCATCTGGCCAAACTTGATGAGTATGAAGTGCCACCAAATCACCTTCACCTATAGAGCGAACAAATCGAATCGATTTTTCTGGATATTCTGCTGCCATTCTTTCAAAGTATTCGATAAATGGTTCTTTTCCATTACCAACCAGAGGATTGTGTTGTATATAGTCATCGCCAACATATTTTTCAACAGCTTTTCTTGGCGAACCTTCGTAGGCCATTCGATAG
Source organism: Anaerolineales bacterium (assembly GCA_963676155.2). Taxonomy (GTDB): domain Bacteria; phylum Chloroflexota; class Anaerolineae; order Anaerolineales; family UBA11579. The sequence continues at coordinate 409,808 of CAXXOS010000002.1, read as the reverse complement.
AAATCAATTGCATTCTTCTTATTCTCTTCGACATTTTGTGCCATCGTCATTCTCCTATTTAAAAATTGTTTTTTTATTTTTATTGTGCAAGCTGTAGTATAAAAGAAAAAACCGCTAAACAATCGTTAAGCGGTTTGAGTTGTGGGGGAAGGAGATATGTTCCGAACCGCTTTTTTTTATACTTATTATTGTATCGCTTTTTTAAATGCTTTCAAAGCTATGTTCATTCCATATATCGCAAAAATACCAGATACTGTAAAACATAACCATATTGGTATATTTACTAAGTTTATTGTAGAAACTGGTCCCAATGTTATTTGGCGTAGACCAGAGACGATATAGGTGGTTGGATTTAAATATGCACCAATTCTCATCCAAGTTGGCATGGTTGTCAGAGGATAAAGAGAATTACTCAAGAAAAGCAAAGGTAGTTGAAGCAAAAAGATCATCATATGGTAACCTTCAGAGCTTTCAGTAGATGAAGCAACTGCAAGCGCAAATCCTGAAAAGCCAATACCATAATTAGTAATCAAAAGCAAACCACCTATCCAACCTAACGGGTTGTTACTTAATCTTGCACCCATAATCACCCCGACAATACCTATGATAAAAGATTGAATAAGTACTTTTGTGATAACGCTAGTTGCATTGCCCATCAATATACTTAACCTTGGAATAGGTGCGACTAGATATTCTTTGATGATTCCAATTAGTCGCTCATTTAGCCAGGTTGATCCACCTGCAATTGCAACACTAACAGCCGTCATGGCTACAATCCCGGGGATGATGAAAGTCATATAATCATTTTCACTAGCAGGTGATGTAGTCCCCATTAGACTTCTCATTCCAACACCGAATAAGATGACCCACAATACTGGTTGAATCAACATCCCTACGATTTCTTCAGGATGTATCACTGCTTTTTTCATATGTTTTTTCCACAATAAGATACTTGCATTCATTTCAATTTCCTTATTTATCTCGTAATTGGCGACCTGTATATTTTAGAAAAACATCTCCTAAACTGGGCTTAGATATAGAAATATCTTCAATTGCAAAGTCGGATTTATTGGCAATTTCGATAATTTCAACGAGGCGACGGTTTCCAGAATCAACACCTACATGGATAATCCCATTTGCTTGAGTAAAACTTTTTACAAATGAAAGTTCTTTCGTATTCTTACAAAAAGCATCATGGTTACCTTCCCCTGAAAGTCTCACGCTGTCTGCTCCCATCTGATCAATCAATTCACGAGGTGAACCCTCGATGATAATTTTTCCATGATCCATAATCCCAACCCTGTCAGCCAAAGCTTCAGCTTCATCCATGTAGTGGGTTGTTAACAGTAGGGTCATATCAGAATCTCTTCTAAGTACACGAATGTAATCCCATATATTCGTACGATTTTGTGGGTCTAACCCTTGTGTTGGTTCATCAAGAAAAAGAACTTTAGGATTAGTAATTAAACCCCTGGCTAATTCTAATCGTCGTTTCATACCGCCTGAATAGGTTTTGGTTCGACGATCAGCAGCCTCTTCTAATTCTACTAGTTTGAGTAATTCAGTGATTTTTTCTACCCGTTCAGATTTGCTAATCCCATATAATTTAGCATGGAAATCTAGCGTCTCACGACCAGTCAGGTCAGGGTCTAAAACGATTTCTTGAAATGTAACCCCAATTTGCTGGCGAACCAGCTTGGCCTGTTGGATAGTGTCTAAACCTGAGACCTGAGCGTGTCCTGATGACGGTGCTAATAATGTAGTTAGCATGGAGATTGTGGTTGTTTTACCGGCACCATTAGGGCCAAGCAAAGCATAAATTTCGTTTTTTGAGATTGAGAGATTAACACAATCAACTGCCAGCACATCGTCATTGTATTGCTTTGTTAAATTTTTGGTTGATATAGCTTTATCATTCATGGTTTATCCGCTCCAGTCATTTGAGAGAGCCATGTGCTAATAGTATTTCCAAACGCTAACGGGCATTCTTCTTGCGGAACGTGCCCACAATCAGATAATATAACAATCTCGGAATTAGGTAATTCTGAATTTAGTTTCTCACTGTCACTTAGAGGTACAACATTATCAAATTCACCTGATATGACCAAAACGGGCTGCTTAAGGGTAGATATCATTGAAATGATATCAGGAGTCTCTGTTCCCCAAGCTCTCAAATATTCCCAGTAAGCGTAATCCCAATTTGTTACTTGAGTTTGAATAGTGGTTAGACTCATCCGGTCTTCACTGATTTGTTCTGGGTCGAAATAGGTCATGTTAAAGAAAGCTTTGCTTTGCCCTAATTTACGCGCAAACAACGGTCCAATATGTTTCATTTGTGGCAGGTTTATTACCCACGCAGGCATTTCTTCTTGTACATAAACCGCAGCATCAACCAGAATCAAACCATCAACGCGGTCTGAGTTTGCTTGAGTAGCCTGAACTGCTAAAGTACCGCCATATGAGTTGCCAACTAATATCACATTGTCAATTTCAAGAGCATCAAGGAAAGAAAATAGTTGATTTACAGCAGCGGCCGACGTATAGGGATTTTGCCCTGTCCAATCTCCCTCTACCAATTTCTCACTTAGACCATAAGGAATCTGATCATAAGCGATGACACGGCCATAATTACCAAAAATGTCAATGACTTCGTTCCAAGTGAAGGAATTGAAATTTGAACCATGGAGCAAGACAAATGTATACGGTTGCTCTTCTGAGGTAGTACCATCTTCAAGGTAATGGATATCAATCCCATCTGTTCCCTCAAATGGAACCGTTATAAAATTGCTCTCATTTAACGCAACTTGTTGATTGGAAGATAAATCCTCGAGCGGTTTTACAGGGATTAAGAATGGGACAATTGACAAAATTAGAATGACTAAAATTAATAAAACCCCTAAAATTTTCCCTGCTTTTTTGAAAAATTGTTTATTCACAGTGATTTCCTTTCGTACTGTTAGTAAATTTTATGTTTTTGATAGGCAAATATTTCTCAGAAGTAATGATTAATTCGATTGTAGACGTGCTATAAGAGCAGATAACCACTCAATTTGTTTTTCATAAAATTGATGGAGGTATTCTGTTGTTAAATGATTTTGCTTAATTTCTGAAGAAAGATTATCGAATTGTTGGAATTTCTCTTTTATGAGGTTCAAGCGAATTTCTAGAAGGGCAATAGCTTCTTTTGTCGGAAGCAAGTGGAGAAAATCAAGTCCTACAATGCTAGGGAATTCGGGTGAAGAATGTGACGAAAGATTTTCCCGAAGTAAACGGTAAAACTCTGCCTCGCCTTTTTTAGTTACAGAGTATACTCGCCGCCGAGGTCGATTTCCTTCTTGTTCTTGGGAATGGTTTATCCACCCATCTTTTTCCATGTCGCTTAAGATCTTATACGCATTGGATTTTTTAAGAGAAATCGGGGTTCCAGGGTTTTTCTCAAGGACTTCATTTAATTGATATCCATGCATATCATGGCTTAGTAGTAAACCGAGAATAAGAAGTTTCTTTTCCATATGGACTCCTTAATTATAATAGTCATAGTTGGAATAGTCATTAGTGATTATTATAATTCAGTTTTATTTTTCGTCAAGCGAAATAAAAGCATATTCTTGTGTTCTGGGTAGTTAAAACAAAAAACCACCGTACGGTGGTTTTCTACTAGTGGGCGAAGAGGGACTCGAACCCCCGACCCCTTCGGTGTAAACGAAGTGCTCTAACCAACTGAGCTACCCGCCCAAAGCGAATTGCATTATACACTAGAATAACGCCGAAGGGTAGGCTTTTACCGCAAAAAATCTACGGAATAGAATAGAAAAAATGTGCTATAATATTGAAACGATTAAGTGCTAAGTGTATTGCGCATAGTCATAATAACAAAAACCAATCTCATCAAAAAAATAGACACAAAACAAAAAACTGTCCAAAAAATGAGCACCATACCCATATCACCCCCTGCATACACTATCATTCATTCAACTAAACCCTGCCTATGACACAAAAAGGGCAGTTCCGTCCTCAATCAAAAATTTGACACCTGTCCAAAAGTGTCCAATTAATCCTTTACACCTGTCTAATTTTACCTTTACACCTGTCCATTTTTTTTGGACATTTTGATTCCAACACTTCTCCAACAAAATCACACAACACTTGGTGTTATAATCCAAAAAACAAATAAAAACACAGAAGGAGGAAACATGGATCCTATTATCTTTAGTTTCAACATTGGTTCAATTCCCATCACCTTGCGTTGGTACGGTGTCCTCGTCATGAGCGGCATTCTCTTTGGCGCATGGATCACCAGCCGTGGAATCAAATCTCGCAAAGAAGATCCAGAATATCTCTGGGACGCCCTTATTTATATCGTCATTGGTGCCATCGTGGGCGCTCGGCTTTGGTACGTTGCCAATGCCACCCTTGGCGGAAGCACATATTACATAGACAACCCTCTCCAAATCCTCAATACCCCCGCCGGAGGGCTTCATATTTATGGTGGCATTTTGTTTGGCTTCCTAGCATTCTTCCTCTATGCCCGTCACTATCGTCTGGACATGTGGATTTTCCTAGATGCAGTTGCCCCCGGCTTATTGCTTGGGCAAGCATTTGCTCGTCCCGCCAATTTCATCAATCAAGAGCTCTACGGTCCACCCACGACATTACCTTGGGGCATTCACATTGATCGAGTCCATCGTCTCTCTGCCTACGCCGACTTCACCAAATTTCCCGCCGAAACCAAATTCCATCCCACCTTTGCCTATGAAATGATTTGGAACATTCTAGCCGCACTCTTCATTCTCTGGCTCACCAAAAAACTAGCCGAAAAATACAAACCCGGCACAGGCATTGCCCTTTGGTTCCTTCTTGAAGGAGTAGGGCGTGTCATCATCGAATTTTGGCGCCCAGATCAACCCCGCCTAGGCAATCTCCCCATCTCCATCACCACAGCAGTTGCCTCTCTCATGGCGCTCATCGGCATCTTCATGCTCCTTGGTCGTTATGGTGTTCTCAACTGGAATTTCTTCAGAAAATGGGAAAATAAATACAAAGTCGCCAAGCGCACACTTCTTCAAACGCAAAAGAAAAAAGCCTGAGGTTTATCCTCAGGCTTCCTGAATTCTTTTCAATAACAAATCTCAAAACTCAAACTCTTCATAGATTTTCTCAAAGATCTTGCGAATCTCCTCTTCATTCGTTCCCATACTCTCCAAATCATATTCATGACTGCTCTTATAATTCTTATTCGTTTCACTCACCCGATGCACAATCTCTGTAAATTCTTCATCCATGGTCAATCCAAAGTGTGTATAAATCTTTTGGATCGTACCCTCTAAGTCATTCAACAAATCCTTATACTCCACCACCAACCGTTGTTCTTCTGGCATATCTTTGATTTTTTCTAAACCATAATGAATCAAATGATCGCTAGTGTCGATAGTCTTTTTGAGATATGGATACTCTTCTTCATAATCCCCAAATGCCTTATAGGTATAACTAAACCAACTAATCGTCGAAGGCACTGTCTCCAAAGGATCACGCATCAAATATAAAAAACGACCATCCGGAAAAGTCTTTTGCAAGCTTTCCATCCGTGCCGTCATCGCCGGATTCTTAGACAAATAATATTTGCTCTTTGGATTTGCATAAAGATAGCGCCGCATCATTGCCTGATAATATTTCATCATCATCTCTTTCTCATCATCAGAAAAAGATTGATCAAAATGCATGTAATCTGGCAGAGCATCATGGAAGGGAAACATAAATTGTATAAAAGTAGATCGCCACAGATGTAAAAAAATCGTCTCATCCTCTTCAGGTTCAAACATGCTCACCCGATGGATTTGCACTTTCCCTGTCGTTCGGTCATCCAAAGCATGCAAAATCCGGTGCATCAATCCACCAAAAAAAAGGTCCAACTTGCTCAACCAATGCCAAATACGGTTCTCAGTCAACATCGGTGCCACATAAAGCTCCCATGTTTTCATGCAAGCAAAATTACGCGTATCCTTCGCCAACAATCGCTGCACCATCGTGGTCCCATTCCGAAAATTCCCCACAATAAAAAAAGGTTTCTCAATTTTCTGTTTTTTCAACTTAGGAAATAACAATCGATCCAAATAGAACACTGCCTGATGCACCAGCGCAAAAGGTACCCAAACCACCACGAAAAGAAACAAAAAGATTACTCGTTTTGTAGTCAATTTTGTTCCCGGGACATTATTTTTGAATAATGAAAGCCCTATTAAGTGAAATAAATTTTTATAATAGTATCTTGTCATTAGAGCACCTCGATGGTTTCATCAAAATTATAACATCCCAAAATCCGATTTGGGGAAACAAGCGTTAATCATCTTGAATCAGATAAAATAAAAAAACAGCTACAAAATAGTAACTGTTTTTAGCTGGGGATCGTGGATTCGAACCACGGCTTACGGTTCCAGAGACCGCTGTCCTACCACTAGACGAATCCCCATTAGTGAAGCCTACTAATTATACTAAAAAGAATTTATGTGTCAACGACATCAATTCCACCTTGTAAAATTTAACTTTATTGTGCATTTTCAATTAATTCCAGCTTTAACCTCATTAATTTTTCAGATAGGGATACATGGTAAATATGTGGATGCATCAATCGTTTCACCCCCAAATGCAAAAAGCCCACATCTTCACTTCGTTTCCCACGCATCTCTTCCATCGTAGGATGATTCACATCCCAATTACCATCTCCTCGCAGCACTTCTTCATGCAATAATTCAATCTTTGAGATTTCTTCAGCACGGATTTTCCGTTTTTTACCAAAACTAGTAGGGTGATAGAGTTCTAAATCGCCCATTGTTCTTGGGTCTTCATCATCCAAAGTCATCAAATCAGCCGTAGCCTTACCTCGTTGATCATAGATTCGCCAAACCAATTTGCGTCCCGGGATTAAGGTTTTCTCTGCGCTTTCAGAGATCTTAATTGCCGGTTTCCATTCACCATCACATTGAATACCCACCAACTTATATACTCCATTCAATGCTGATGCATTTCCTGAGGTAATCATCTTCGTCCCCACTCCAAAGGCCAATCGTTTCAAAATTGACACCGCATCCATCCCATATCGAGGTGCTTCCAATTGAATTTGGCTGATAATTTGCCAAATCGTCAATTCATCCAAATTATTCGACAAAGTAATACTTGAATTCGGATACCCCGCCTCATCCAACATCATTGCCGCTTTAATACTCAAATAGGCTAAATCCCCAGAATCCAATCGAATTCCTATCGGTTCAAATCCTTTCGCTCGCAGTTCATCAAACACGGTGATTGCATTCGGGATCCCGCTTTCAATCGTATCAATCGTATCCACTAACAGCAAACATTCACTCGGATAAACCTCAGCATATGCTCTAAACGCATCCAATTCACCTTTTCCCATCGCAATATACAATTGCACCAAAGAATGTGCATGAGTACCTTTCGGAGGCATTCCCAACACATAACTAATCCCACAATTGGATGTAAAATCAGCTCCCCCAATTAATGCCGCACGCGCACCGGCATTTGCAGCAAAATGCTGTGCTCGCCGAGCTCCAAATTCCAACACCAATTGACCTTGGCATGTCTCTCGAATACGAGAAGCCTTCGTAGCAATCAATGTCTGAAAATTCACATGGTTCAGCAAAGCAGTTTCCAAGATTTGTGCCATCGCCAATGGGCCTTCCACAATATTAATCGGAGCATAAGGATGCACCACGCGCCCTTCAGCAATCGAGCGTAATTTAATCTTTGAGAAATTGCCATTATGTTCCAACCAACTCAAAAAATCATCCGCAAAAACAGCTTTTCCGTTGCCATTCTTAAGCGCACGCAAATAACTCAATTCTTCATCACCAAATTTTGCATTTTCCATCCAATCCAACAGCCATTCCAAGCCAGCATTCACACAATAGCCAGCCTGATGAATTCCGTAATCAGGATAATCTCGGAAAAAATGTTCAAAAAGTGCAGGGGTTTCATGCAGCCCCATCTTGAAATACACTTGCGCCATCGTTAATTGATAATGATCAGTGAAAAGGATCCCCTCAGCCAATCTTTTTTCAGAAGAGTTCATAATCTTTCCTTATTTCAAATTTTTCGTTTTCTTAAGTTTCCCCTGATTATACTGCGCTTTTTCTCAGCCAAATTAAGTTTAACAAAAAAGGATGCTGTCAAAACAGCATCCTTCAAGTCAAATTCAAAAACCAAATTTATTGGTTGAAATAATTGTAAGCATAAAAGCCGCTCAAAGGACTTTCCAAACGAACATGAATCGTACTATACCCTTGCACACCTGCAGGAATTGGTAAAGTGGTAGAAGATAAAGTCCCATTGGCATCCGTTGTCAAAGTAGTCGATACATACCCATTCTTGCCATAGGAACCAAAGGGGCCCATTGTGACAACATAGGTATCATTCCCAGTGAAATTCGCAGGAATAATCTCAATTTCAGTGTTTGGTGTAATCGAGCCAATCGCAAAACTAGGATAAATTCCTGGGCGGATAATCACATTACTGCTTGGAATTGGAGTAGCTACCACAGTGGGTATTGCAGTTCCACTGACCGTTGTCGGAATAACAGTTGTCGTACCAGTTGTGTCTGGAATCCCAAAACCGCTATCATTATTGAACCAGTCAAATGCATAATGTTTTGTATTGTAGCTTTCCAATCGAATAGAAAGAGTATATTGACCTTTCAACTCATCCGGAATGGGGTAGGTTGCTGTGAAATTACCGCTTTCGCCAGTGTTTTGCACCGCCACACTAATTCCGCCAATCCCATAAGTCCCAGATAACCCCATCGTCACCAACAATTCATCATTGGCTTTGAAGTTATAAGCATTCAAAGTCACGCTTTCATTCTCAACCACACTTGTAATCACGGTGAAAGGAGTGGGGCCAGAGGCTGCTCCAGAACTGTAAGAGCTATAAGCAGTTGCATTCGAAGCAGAATAAGTATCTGTAGCCGAGTTATACACCCCAATTGCATTCCAATTCGTACGATTTTGGAACTTAATCCACACATATTCTTGAGAAATGAAGTTCACTACTTTTACAGTAAGTTCTTTTGATTGTCGGTAAACACTAGGTATCGTAAAAGTGATTTTGCCACTTTGCAAGTTCTCAGGACGAATATTACCAACATCCTTCCATTCAGCACCTGCATTATTTGGATCTGTAATCCAAATTTGATATCTTTCTTTTTGCATATAGCCGGAATAAGCTAATGTGATGGTATAGGGGTGATTGATTTCATGAATCCACACTGTCAATCCATCAGCATGCACTGCTGAAGAATGTCCGCCATAAGCATTCAAATTAGGTGCTTGATAAGAATAAGTGGTTCCTAAGCTCTTAAACGCTGAGGTATGGGTGAAGGTCGTAGTTGCATTTTCACCAGTTGCATTATTCAACACCATGATTGAAAGTTGAGATTCAGTAGAAAGAATTGAAGGAATCGTAAAGGTTTGTAAATGAGAACCATCTTGATTACTCAGCACGCCTAAATTTTTCCATCCAGTGTTTGGATTATTATTACTCTTCATATAGACATAATAAACCTCATTTTTTGGATGATTCTTAATACCAATTCTCACAGAAGTTTGAGAAACAACCTTGTCAACCCAGAAGGTTGGCCCATTTGGCACTTCCACAGATGTCCCACCACTTTCATTGGGGCTTGCAGAAACCGCCAATGGCATAGCTAGCATCATTAAAACAATCAAAATATAAATAGTTTTTTTCATGATTTAGCATCTCCTTATCAAAACATGATGCAAATAACACCATCATCAGCCTACCAACAAAGTAGTGCTAAGTGAAATATAGCGGATTCACACCAAATTAGCAAATCAAATTAGTTTCGACTTATATAATGCAAGAAAAGTGCCAATTCCAAATGAAAACAATCAAATATTCAGCGTTCTAGCGCTTATCTTTCACAAAATCGTGGGCTTTTCCATAGAAAAGGGTATAATTTTCGAATGAATAAAAAACGAATCATCGCCTTTACCTTAGCAATTATCGTCACCATCCTTTGGTCATTTTCATTTATTATCATTTCAGTCGGTCTAGAAGAAATTCCACCCGTCACTTTTGCCGCTCTCAGATACCTGCTCGCATTCCTTTTCCAAGTTCCCATTTTTCTCTTCACCAAAAATCGCATCTCCCTCAAAACCCTCACCAAAGCAGATTGGCGCACTTTCATCCTCTACGGAATAATTTTCTACACTATCAATCAAATTGTTCCTTTCATTGCGCTCACCTATATCAGCCCCATTATTTTTAGTATGGTGATGAACTTCACTGTCCTTGCCGTTGCGCTCTTAGGCGTACTATTTTTAAAAGAGAAACTCGCTTGGATGCAAATTATTGGCATTATTGTCTTCATTGCAGGCGTCTTTTTCTATTTCTTCCCCCTCGGTCAAGTCGAACTAAATTGGATTGGAGTAGGGATTGCCTTTATCGGCGTGATGTCCAATGCAGTCGCCACCATCATGGGGAGGGCAGTCAACCGCCAAGGCAAATTTAGCCCTTTTATTGTCACCTTCATCAGCATGGGCATTGGGTCCATCCTAATGTTCATTATCGCCTTAATTGTCGAAGGATTCCCTCAATTGCCACTTTGGGCATGGGGTCTCATCGCTTTGCTCGCTCTCGTCAACACCGCCTTAGCATTCAATATGTGGAATTTCAGTCAACGCACACTCACTGCCACAGAAATCACCATGATCAACAATCTCATGCTCGTGGAGATCGCCATTCTTTCTTGGCTATTTCTCGATACCACTCTCACTATCAAACAAATCGTCAGCATTATCGTGGTTCTCGTCGGCATTGCCATTGTACAGCTCTATCCTCAATTTAAAAGGACCGAGCAAAAGCTAGAAGAGGCTGAATTAGAAGTATTAGAAGGAAAATAGATTCCTCAACACCTCCTTTCTTTGAGGTAAAATAAGCACTATGATTAGCAAAAATGAACCAACCATCGCATTAAGCGATACCATTCGGCCTACCCATATCGAAGTCAATCTTGCCCGTGTCCAATCCAACTACCAAAAAATTCAAGCTAAAGTGGGGAACTCAGAGGTTATGCCAGTCATTAAAGCCAACGCCTACGGACATGGTCTTATTACGATTGGCAAATTCTATCAAGATATCGGTGCCACCCGACTTGCCGTTGCTTATCTTGAAGAAGCTTTGCTCCTTCGAAAAAATGGCATCACCATCCCCATTTTGGTACTCGGTGGCATTCTGCATGGTCAAATCCCAGAATATATCGAAAATGACATCACCATCACAGCTTCTTCCATTGAAAAGTTGAGTCAAATAGATCAAGTTGCTACTAAAATGCAAAAGATCGCGAAAATCCATCTTAAAATCGATACTGGTATGGAACGCATCGGAGTTCATTATTACAACGCCCCATCCTTCTTTGAAGAATCATTAAAATATAAAAATGTCATTGTCGAAGGTGTTTTTTCGCATTTCGCCAATTCAGACGCAGCAGATCTCACCCACGCAAATCTTCAATTCGAACGTTTTATGGAAGCCACTTCTTTCTACGAGAAAAACAGTCTTCCAACCCCCAAATTACACATCGCCAACTCAGCAGCTATCCTCCAAATGCCCCACACCTCCCTAGACATCGTTCGTCCTGGCATCATTTTATTCGGCGTCTACCCATCACAAGAAACAAAACGTACCATCGATCTAGAACCCACCCTCAGTTGGGTCTCTAGCGTTGTGTACTTTAAAGTAACCAAACCAGATCATCCCATCAGCTATGGCTCTTCCTGGCAAACCGATCACAACACGCGCATCGTCACCCTGCCAGTAGGGTATGGAGATGGCTATTTCCGCACCATGTCAAATCAATCTCAAGTCATCATTCACGACAAAAAATACAACACTGTCGGTCGCATTTGTATGGATCAAACCATGGTCAATATCGAACAAGATTCCGCCTATAACGGTGATCGCGTCATCCTCATTGGGGAAAGTGCTTCCCAAAAAATAACCTGTGAAGACCTTGCCCAATGGGCCAATACAATCCCCTATGAAATTCTAACCAACATTAACACACGTGTCCCTCGTGTGTATTGCTAAACAACCTCAAAAAACACACAAAGGAACAATCCCAATGAACAAAAACATCAAATGGAAAAATCTATTCAAACAATATGCCATCCTTATCATCATCGTTGCCATCATCCTTTTCCTAGATCAATGGACCAAAGGTCTTGTTGAAGACAATCTCAAAATGGGAGAAACTTGGATGCCTTGGGCATGGTTGGCACCCTACGCCCGTGTTGTCCATTGGACCAACACCGGAGCCGCATTTGGCATGTTCCAAGATGGCGATCAATTCTTCAAAATTCTTGCCATCATTGTCTCACTCCTCATTATCGTATATTATGGATTTGTTCCCAATCATGAATGGCCGCTCAAAGCAGCTTTAGCTCTGCAACTCAGCGGTGCTTTAGGGAATTTGATTGATCGTTTCACCATCGGACACGTCACAGATTTCATCTCCGTCGGCAATTTCGCCGTATTCAATATCGCAGATTCCAGCATTGTTGCGGGTGTCATCGTCTTAGCTCTCGGATTCATCTATATGGAAGCCCAAGAGCGAAAACAAAAGAAAACTTTGCCCTCTCAAACAACCTCAGAAAACGAACCAGAAGCAAAGGAAACAGAATGAAAGAGTCAACCCAAAAAGAATTCACCTTCAACGCAGAACAAACCCGCTTGGATAGCTTTTTATCAGAAGAAAACCCTGATATTTCCAGATCATATATCAAAAAATTGATTCAAGAAGAAAAGGTTTTGGTCAATCACGAACCTGTCAAAAAAGCAGGTGTAACCCTCAAAGCTGGCGATCACATCACTCTCATCATCCCCCCTGCCAAGCCTACAAAAATTATCCCAGAAAAAATAAAATTAGACATAATCTACGAAGATCGTAACGTCCTCATCATCAACAAACCCGCTGGCATGGTCGTGCATCCATCTGCTGGGCATGATGCTGGCACACTCGTTCATGCCATCGTTGGCTATCTCCCTCGTTTAGCTCGCATTAACGACACAGAACGTCCCGGCGTAGTTCATCGTCTCGACAAAGATACTTCAGGCATCATCATATTCGCCAAAAAAGAAAAAGCTCTTCACCATCTCCAAGCCCAATTTGCTGAACGTATGGTAGAAAAACACTATATCGCCCTAGTAGATGGTCGCCCCAAAACACCCCAAGGTCGCATCGAAACCTTTATCGGGCGCGACATCAAACAACGTAAAAAAATGGCAGTCGTCCCTGAGAAAAAGGGTAAACTTGCCGTTACAGAATATGCCACCTTGCAAGAATTTGAAAATCACACCCTCCTCGATGTCCGCATCTATACCGGTCGCACCCATCAAATTCGTGTTCATATGGCTTTCTTAGGTTGTCCCATTGCGGGAGACACCATCTACGGTCACACAAAATCAAGCGTAAAATTAAAAAGACATTTTCTTCACGCAAGTCGTCTTTCCATAATTCTTCCCGGTCAATATGAGCCTCAAGAATTCAAAGCCCCCTTACCTGAAGAATTGGAAAATTGTATACAAGAAATAGGAGCACACTAAAAATGAAGAAGATTGATTTCCGATCAGATACGATCACCCTTCCCACTGAAGAAATGCGTGCAGCCATAGCAGCCGCTTCCGTAGGAGATGATGTTTATGGTGAAGACCCCGCCATCAACCAACTAGAGCAAAAAAGTGCTGATTTATTTGGCAAAGAAGCTGCTCTTTTTGTGTCTTCAGGCACGCAAGGCAACCTCGTCAGCATTCTCACCCATTGTGGTCGTGGTGCAGAGCTCATCGCAGGAGATCAATCACACATCATTCACTATGAAGTAGCTGGCATGTCCGCACTTGGTGGTGTTATGCCCCGCATCATTCCCAACCAACCCGATGGCACCCTTGATCTTGAAACCATCGAAAGTTCCATTCGCGGAGAAAACATACACTTTCCCGAAACAAAACTCATCTGCATTGAAAACACACACAATAGATGCAACGGTACCCCACTCACAGTCGAATATACAAAATCCGTCTATCAACTTGCCCAAAAACATCACGTCAAAGTCCACACAGATGGTGCTCGAATATTTAATGCAGCTGTTCGCCTTGGGGTAGAAGTCAAAGACTTTGCCAAATATACAGATTCTCTCACCTTCTGCCTTTCCAAAGGGCTCGGAGCCCCCGTAGGCTCTGTCATCGTAGGTGATAAAGACTTCATCGAAAGCGCCCGTAAAAATCGCAAAATGGTAGGCGGGGGCATGCGTCAAGCGGGGTTCCTCGCCGCTGCCGGCATCTACGCACTCGATCATCATATCGATCGTCTTGCCATCGATCATCAAAACATCCAAAAATTAATTGACTTCATGAAAGCTCATCCCAAACTCAACGTCGAACAACCTTCAGACCATCCCACCAACATTCTATATTTTTCCTTAGCAGACCCCAAACAAGACAATCCCCTTGAATTGGTCAAAACCATGGCAGAAAAAGGCATCCTCATCATGGATCTCGCTCCCAATCGCATTCGTATGGTTGCCAATCTCAATGTCTCAGAATCAGATATTGACACCACCATCCAAACCTTCAAAGAAATCCTTGCCTAAGGTACAATCATTATTCTTTAAGCTTCACATGTTATAATTTGTGAAAGTATAAATAAGGAGCTGAAATTAATGAGTGAATTTGTGACTATGGAAATGATCAACAAAATTGTTTCGATCATTCAAACCAAAACAAAAAAGAAACCCACTGTCGGAATGATTCTTGGTTCTGGTCTTGGCAGTCTCGCAAATGAAGTAAAAGACCCCGATATAATCCCCTATAGTGAATTGCCCGGCTGGCCCATTTCAACGATTGAAGGCCACGTAGGTCAATTGGTCATCGGAGAATACGAAGGCAAAATAGTAGTAGTCATGCAAGGCCGTACCCATTTTTATGAAGGCTATTCAATGTCTTATATTGGTCTCCCCGTGCGTGTGATGCAAAAACTCGGTGTCGAAAACATCATCATCACCAACGCCGCCGGTGCAGTCAACCCCGCATTTGCCCCCGGTGATCTCATGTTACTCACCGATCACAACGCCATGCTCTTAATGGCAGGTCAAAATCCATTGCGTGGCCCCAATTTAGACGAATTTGGTGCTCGCTTCCCAGATATGAGCAAAGTCTACGACCGTGGATTGCTCGATCTTGCTCGTCAAGTAGCCAAAGACAACGACCTTAAGATTCAAGAAGGGGTCTATATCTGTCTTTCTGGCCCATCATATGAAACACCCGCAGATTTACGCTTCTTGCATGCCATCGGTGTGGATGCAGTCGGTATGTCCACAGTCCCCGAAGCAACCGTAGCTGCTCACGGCGGTCTTAAGGTACTCGGCATTTCTGGCATCAGCAACAAAGCCAATCTTGATGGCTCCACAGAGACCACACATGCAGAGGTCTTAGAAGCCGGCAAAATCCTAGTCCCGAAACTTAAAACCATCGTAAAAGGCGTCTTGCAAAGAATCTAACCATCATGATTTACGAAATATTACACTTTTTAAAACAATTTGAGCTAATTCTTTACTTCGTCCTATCTGTTTGGGGTGTAATCTACGTAATTCAGTTTTTGCAAACTTGGCAAAAAATCCGTTGGTCAAGATACGAATTAGAAAAAAACGTGTATAAGAGAAAGATAAATCGTCTTACGATTTTTCTTTTTCTTATCATTCTTAGCTTCATCACCATCTTCTTCTTGGTCACTTTCGTAGAACCTCTCGCACCAGTTGAATATATCGTTCCCACTGTCACCGTAGATGTTTTAGCAGAGAATGACCAAGCACAAAATGCCCAAGCCACTCTCGCATTTGATCCTGAAACCATCCCAACAGTAGAGATTGATCAAGCAGCCTGCATCCCCGAACAACTCAACATCACCAGTCCCACCTTCAACGAGTCCATCTCTGGCACAGTAAATATCGAAGGTACAGTCAAAGTGGAGAATTTTGGGTTCTATAAATTTGAAGTATTGCAAAGCAATGGCCTCTGGCTAACCATTCAAGCGGGCAGAAACCAGATCACAGATGGAGTCTTGGTCGAAGCATGGGATACAACCCGCGTGCCCAATGGCAACTATATCCTTCAACTTGTTGTTTCAGATAATAAAGGAGAAGAATTAGCTCCTTGTCGCATCCCAGTTGCCATAAGCAATCAATTGGATAACTAGCATATGTTTGAGAACTCGATCTTTGAATTAACCGAATCAATCAATCAGATATTGGTCGCATCGCTTGTGGTCATGGTTCTCTCCTATTCTATTCGTGCACTTTCATTCAACATCAAAGAACGCATCATTCGTTCTTATCTTTATCTACTCATAACATTATTCATCATGTATTCAGGAGAGATTCTCATCCTATTGAATGTTAGCCAAACCATGGATTCATTCTGGCAAGCCATTCAGTGGACAGGGGTCATCTTTTTTCCAGCCGCCTTCATCAATTTTGCCGATGCCATTCTAGCCACCACTGGTCTGCCTTCCAAAGGCAAGCGCACATTCTTAATCCAAATTTCAACCTTCACCTCCATCATATTCTTCATCTTTATCCCCCTCAATACATTCCTCTCAAAATGGATTGCCTTTTCCTCCCAAATTGATGAATTCAATCAAGCTTTTTCCAATTTCCTCTTTTCCATCTACTATTTCATCATTGTCAGCTTAGCCTTCACTGTCATGATTCGTGCCATCAATCAAACCAGGATCAAATCCAGCAAACGTCGTCTCCGATATCTCATCACTGGTGCCATGATTATTGCAATCGGTTCATTTCCCTATATCTCTTTCACCGGAGAGATTGCCGGCACTCACCCCGTCTGGTTTGTCAGCATCGCTATGCTCGGCAACATCCTCATTCTCATGGCCTTAGTCCTCCTTGGCTACGCCATCACATTCTTTGGGGTAGACTGGCCTGACCGAATCGTAAAACAACGCCTCATCAAATGGCTTCTTCGCGGTCCCGTCTCCGCCATCATCATCCTCACCTTGCTTGCCATTTATAACTCCACCCTCAAGGACATCATTCCCTATAGCGATTTCACCCTGATGGCCATGATTGTTCTAAGTGTCGTCATCATTCAACATGGCATAACATTCTTCGCCCCTAAACTTGAAAAAAGATTTTTTTCTCAAGCCGATGAAAATTCCTATATCGCCCTCAAATCATTAGAAGAACGTCTTGTCACTCATGAAGATTTTCTTCAATTTGCCGAATCCATTCTTTCAGCACTTTGCAACCGTTTAGAAACTGAAACAGCGTTCATCGCCATTCTCAATCAAAATCAAATCGAATCCTATATCTCAATAGGGGACTCCATCTCAAACCTAGATCAATTAAGCGCCAAAGTCCAATCAATTGAGATTAATTCAGATACAGAAGGTTTTCATCTCTTTAATCACTATTGTTTTTCATTCTTACAAAATAAAAATGGAAATAAGATTGGTTTGATGGGATTTCACCAACCCAATGATTTTGACATTGAAAACTTAGACCAAGAAGACTATGAACTCATCGAAAGATTCCAAGAACGTGCTGCTTTGCTCCTCGAAAACCGCATCAACCAACAAGAGCTCCTTGCTGAAGTAGCAGAAATCTCTCCTAACATCAACTATATTCAAAGGTTGCAAGCTGCCGCTCGTTATGACACCAAAGATATTCTCAATATAGAAGTAAATGACAGCCAATTAAACGTCAAAACTATCAACAAATATCTCAAAGATGCTCTCAAACATTATTGGGGAGGTCCAAACCTTTCCGAGAGCCCCTTGCTCAATTTAAATATTGTCCAAGAAGAGATTGAAAACACCGATCAAAACGAAACCACTGCACTTCGCAACATCATCAACACCGCCATAGAAAAACTTCGCCCCTCAGGTGAAAGAAAATATACCGGCGAATGGTTGCTCTATAACATCCTTGATTTCAAATATCTTCAAGGCATGAAAGGTCGCGACATCACCCGTCGCCTCGCCATGTCCGAAGCAGATTTCTATCGCAAACAAAAAGTAGCCATCAACGAGATCTCCAATGTGCTCCTAGAGATGGAAAAATCAACCCAAGAATAACCCCGCCTATTTCCCTAAAAATTGAATTGCAAGAATGCGTTTTTGACGCTACACTATTACCATGTTCAAAAAATACCAAGAAAAGCTCAAAGACTTTCTCTATCGTTACCGTGAATCCATTTGGGACACCGCAGGTGTCATGACATTTATTTTTGCACTCCTCATCTTCTTGGCCATCATTGGGCTCAAGAGTGGAGTCTGGATCTCAAATTGGAACACTTGGCTCGTCAAAAGTTTTGGCAACATCGGAGCCATCTTTTTTGTATTCTCATTAATGATTGTCTCCTATATCATGATCAAAGACAATCGCGCCGAAATTTGGGATCAATATTGGAAAAAACTTGTCAACCTAGAGCTTTTTATCTTTTTTTGGATGATCTTCCTCGCCTTTCTCAGCGAACTCGATCCTGTTCTTGCATTTGAAGGCAAATACGGAGGGCAAATTGGGTTTGGCATCGCCATGCTTCTCAATATGATTGTTCCCATGGCTTGGGCAAAATTCTTAGTCCCCAAGCTCGTTTTCGGCTTTGCCATGAGCATCGCCGCCTACAACTTAATTAAATTTGATTACAAATCACTTTTTGCACCCAAGAAAAAAAGAACTTTCACCATCCCAGAATATAAACACGAACTCCCACAAGACGAAGAAGAAGATCAAGTCATCATCTTAGATAAAACAGATCGTAAACTATCCCCACAATATAAAAAAGATCTTGTCCGCAAAGCCCGACAAGAAAAAACTGCAGAAGTCCAAATGAGTTCCACACGTAAAAACTCAACCTTGCCTCCCTTAGAATTACTAGAAGAGGAAAACATCAAAAAGAACAACTCTCGACTCATCAACGATATGGCCGGTCTTTTAGAACAATCACTCGCAGAATTTGGCATTCCTGCCGAAGTCATCGACCACGAAGAAGGCCCTCGCGTCATCATCTATCATGTTCGCCCGGGTTATTACACAAAATCGTCTCAAGAAGACGCAAAAAAATTCCTCGTTGCTGTCAAAAAGATCAAAGAACTTAAAAAAGATCTCACCATGGCTTTAGAGGTCGAAAGCATCCGCATCCAAGCCCCCGTCCCCGGAAAATCCTATATCGGCATTGAAATTCCTAATTTCTCGTCCTACTATGTCCGTCTCAAAGGCCTCCTTCAAGAAAAAATGTATGATTATCAACATACTCCCTTAATGCTTTCTCTCGGCCGAGATTTCTCTGGAGCCCCGCTCATCGATAACCTTGCTGCCATGCCACATTTGCTTGTTGCAGGTGCCACAGGTTCAGGCAAATCCGTAGGCCTCACCGCCATGATGCTTTCCTTAATTATGAATAACACCCCAGATGATCTTCGTTTTATCGTAGTAGATCCCAAGCAGGTCGATCTAGTCCTCTTTGATAATCTTCCCCATGTCATGGGCAAAGTTGTCACAGATGTCTACGATGTTCCCAAAGCACTCAACTGGCTTGTGATTGAAATGGAACACCGATATGAAATTCTCAAAAACAATCGCGTCAGAAAAATCTCTGATTATCATACCCGCTTTGGTGATCGCGATGATAAAGAAAAAATGCCATTTATCGTCATGATTATCGACGAATTAGAAGAAGTCATGACCTTAGTCGCTAGTCAAACAGAAGATCTCATTGCTCGTCTAGCCTCAAAAGCGCGCGCTGTGGGCATTCATTTGATCTTTGCCACTCAAAAACCGGTCACAGATGTCATCACTGGGGTCATCAAAGGCAACCTTCCTGCACGCTTATCTTATCAAGTCACTTCCGGCATGGATTCTCGCGTCATCCTCGATGAAATGGGTGCAGAATCCCTTCTTGGCAATGGTGACCTCTTATATCGTGCGCAAGACGCTATGCATGGGGTCCGCGCCCAAGGTGTTTTTGTATCTACCAAAGAAATATCCAATGTTGTCAACTATTGGGCAGAATCATGGGGACCCATGAACGAAACCATTCCTTGGATTGAAATGGAAGAAGATTTTGCCTTCAACGAAACCAAAAGCACAGATGAATTACTTGAACGAGCCATCATCGAAGTTCTCAAATCTCGCAAAGCAACCGCATCTTATCTCCAACGCGTGCTCAACGTCGGCTATCCTAAAGCAGGCAGTTTAATTGATCAACTAGAAGATTTAGGCATAATCGGACCTTCTACAGGGGGAGGGCGAGAAAGAGAAATTTTAATCACTTTAGAAGATTATCAACAAGAAGAAGAATAATATGCAAAGATCTTCAGAAACACTCACCACAAAAGTAAAACGCGCTTCTCAAGGCATCGTACTTCCCATCGTCAAGTTTCTTGATCGCATTGGAGTCACCCCCAATCTCATCACTTGGGTAGGTTTTGCTGGCTCATTCATCGCTGCATATTGTATACTCATCCAAAAGTTCCAACTCGCCGCACTTATCCTCATCATATTCGCCAGTATGGATGCCATCGATGGTTCCTTAGCTCGCTATCAAAATAAAAATTCAAAATATGGGGCCTTCTTAGATTCCACCCTAGACCGTTACGCAGAGACCGTGCTCTTTATTGGGTTCTTGCTCTATTTCACCAATATCCAAAACCAACTTGGTATCATTTTTTCCTACTTATCCATCACAATGGCGCTCATTGTTTCCTATACAAGAGCACGCGCAAGTGATCTAGGATCAAAAAGTGCTGCTGGGTTCATCACACGTATGGAACGTTACATCTTAATAATCTTTTTCCTGCTCATCAAACTGCCACTCATCGGTGTCATCGTCATTGCATTTCTCAGTTTTATCACAGCAATTCAAAGATTTATTATTGCAAAAAAAAACTTACTCGAAACAGAAAACTAAGTTCTTGCCTTGCATTGAGGACAGCGCATAATTTTATCGCTCATAGCATATCCACATCGTGGGCATGTTTTCAACAAAGTATCACCCATCGGTGCACCACAAGAAACACAATTACTATTTCCATACTCATTGATTGAATGGCAATAGCAACAAACCGTTTTTGACAAAGAAGAGCTCAACTTTAAGGTCAAATGATTCACCTTCATATATTGCTCAATTTCTTTCAAAAGTGATTGATCCAAAGTAATATTCTCAATATCTTGCGCCACATCATCCAAGCGCACCAACAAATTATAAGGATTAATCAAAGTAGCAATCGCAGTCTTCCCTAGGCTAGCTGCCACTCCCAAAGCTTCTGGGTTCCCAATATCAATCCGCACCCCTCCATTAAATTCCGTCAAAATCAAATTTAGCGCAAATTGTCCCCCCGATCGCGCAGTTCGAGCGCTCACAAAACGCACCACATTCCGTTCAGCGTGTTTTGAAACATGCACTTCCAAGTTTTGGTCGCGAAAAGCCGCAGCCAGAAAATTCAAAAAGTGATCAATCTTAAATTTGCCATAATATGTTTTTGTAATCATCTGTTAATTTTAAAAGGGCCTTTCTTCGTTATCCTTGAGCAAATAAAGTATAATACACGCAGAGGAATCATGCAAAATAAAACCATAAAGATCACTTTATTTCTAGTCGGAGCCTTCCTAGTTTTGATTGGCACAGGCATTAGCAATTTTTCAGTCTCAGCAGATCAATCCTATCAACAACCCACCGTCTCCATTCCCACCGTCACTGGCACACCGGTCGGCACCTATATCAAAGTCAACATCGATCAAGAATATGCCACCGTACGTCGTGGTCCGAGTGTAGACTATGATGACATCGGCATCCTAATGCCCAGAGAAGAAGCCAAAGCCATTGGTCGTTCTGCTGGCGGCAACTGGGTCAAGATTCTCTATTCAGGCAGTCCAGATGGCACAGGGTGGGTCTACGCTAAAATTGTCACGATTTACTATGAAAGTTCCGACGAACTCCCCATCATCGAACCGCCTGCAACATCCACTCCTTTGGTAACCCCCACCATCAATCCCACTTTTGCAGCTCAATTTCTCATCGAAGATCTCACCACCCGTCAACCCACTTTCACCGCTCCTGCACCATTGGCCATCGTCACCTACGAAAACAATGCATCCATCGCAGATGCAACAACCTTCCCCGCAGGCATTGTCATCATTCTCACCGGGTTTGTCGGCATTCTTGGCGCACTTGTTTTGGCCATTCGTCGCTAGTCAATATAGAAATTAAAAATAAAAGGAACCCATCGGTTCCTTTTTTCTTTATCTCTGAAAAAACACTTCTGAATTTCTATCGATTTTTCATTGCCCGTTCAATGTCACGATTAGCATCTTTCTTGGCAATCGTCTGGCGTTTATCATAATTCTTCTTCCCCTTTGCCACCGCAATCTCAACCTTCGCTCGTCCATTGGACAAATAAACTTTCAAAGGAATCACAGTTTCACCTTTTTGTTGAATCCGTCCATACAAACGCTTGATTTCTTTTTTATGCAAAAGCAATCGACGATTTCGTTTCGGATCATGATTCTCACGTGAAGCGGGATCATAAGGAGAGATATGGGCATTCACCAACCATGCATTCTGTCCATCAATTTTCACATAAGCTTCTTTAATTGATATCTGTCCCGAACGAATAGACTTAATTTCACTTCCTTTTAAGCTAATCCCAGCTTCATAGGTATTGTCAATATAATAATCATGAAAAGCTTTTCGGTTCGTTGCTTTAATAGTATTTTCTGTCATAGTCTCCAAATTTTAACACACTTGCCAACCACAGCAAAGGCACTTTATATCAGAAAAAAATAAAAATCACGGAGTTTAACTCCGTGATTTTCAAAACACAAAACTCAGAAAATCAAATCATCATTTTGAAGTAATGATTTTTACTACTTTATTATTCTTATCCAATGTCAAATGGGCAAAATTCTTATGCACCACCGCATTATCAACGACTTCTCGAGAAAGACTAATCGTGTTGTAATCAGATAAATATAATTCACATTGATCACCTTCACACTTAATCTTTGTCACATAAGCATTCTTTTGAATCATAATCGGGTTATATTCCACACGTGCACCTTTGAATCCTGGCAAGTAGGCTTTTACAGCTTTCTTCACATTATTCAATACTTCATCAGGAATCTCATTCTGATTCGGCATCGTTTTTTCCACCAGATCATTTGAAGCGGTGCACATCACATCTTTTGCCACCGTCTCTCGCACAATATACTTACTAGAGGAGCCAGCTGCATTATAAGAGGTGAGGGGATCGCCAAACAAGTTGAATGAAATAATCGTCTTTTGATCTTCATTATCCATATGTCCCATATCACGGTGAGCTTCTCGCACCATGGTGATCTTTGCTCGTCGCAAAGCATCTCCCGCAGAATAACCGTTCAACATCATCTTCCAATAGACTTGTGCCAAAAGATCGGCGCCCGTCAAAGGAGTGCTGAATCCGCCATATGAAATACAAGTAGAGCCAATAAATGCATTCGTACCCTTTGATAAGAATTTCAATGCCATCGAAGTTTCAGCATTATGAGAAATCAAGTTTGCCCCATAACACGCCTCACTAAATACGATTGCGGGCACATTATCTGGCACCTTATGCGGGCCAAAGAATGCCACATATTGATCTCCAAACTTAGCACTCGGGTCCTTCTCACCATACCAAATCGCATTGCTTTTTGCTCCATGGATATTGAAATGTGCAAATCTAGCCGCATTCAAATGATCCATTGGAAAATCATCCAAATTTGTCGGAGGAGTCGAGACCATTGAGCTAGTCTTGCTAAAAGTCTTATATACAGCCTGAGATGCTTTTTTCCAAATCTCAGTTGTAGCACCAAATGTCACATCAGTAGGTTTCTTCACCCCAAACAAATTCATAAACTTACTGAATAATTGTTCAAGTTTACCCTTTGTTTGAATTTGGTTTTGTCGGTGCAATTGCGCATTGCGAATCATTGTCAGCAACAAACTCGGGTCATTACTGTCATCTCCTGGCATTCGTCCTGCAGAAATCGTCGGAATGAAATAATTCTCATCCAATGTTGCATAAGGAGCATCTGTATACACATCAGTGTCACTATCCGGCACAGGATTCGGTAAAAAGTGGAAGGGGATCACATCATGCCCACCCACAATCAATAAAGCACTCACCACAAAGTTGCTCTCTGCCAAACGATTATCAATATCAGCAATCAAAGTTTTGATTGCCCAAGCATCGCTCGCATCCACAGCTTCCAAGCCAAATTGATTCACAGAAACCATATCATCCACAAAAACAATCTTTGCCTTCCAATTATGGTACTTCCCCGTCAAGATTGCCAAATTCTCTAATTCACTGCGAATCTTTTCGAAGTTCATTTCACCATATTTTTTCACTAAAGCTTTTTTAGAGCTCAAAATCAAATAGATTGGATTGCGGAAGCTGTCATCGCTCAAACCAGGTTTATTGATTGCTTCCGTGACTTGTTCAACTTCATTTTTTACTTCTTTATTATCAAGTCGTTTGAATGTCGTCGCATCTCTTGCAATAATCGTCGGGCCATCACTCTTAGCCTGAGCAGGTTCTGCCTTCACTGTCTGTGGTTTCTCTTCCACTTCCAATGCAATCTCTTGTGCTTCGCTGTCAGAAACATCATTAATCTCATCATATGCTCCTGCTGCCAATTGATTCCAACCCAATGCAGCTGCCACAGAAGCTGGCAATTGCATGTTAAGAGCCACGCTAGGGGTCTCATCCCACAAAGAAGCAAACGGATGATCCTTCCCCCACACAAATGAAGCGATTTTCCCAGAGATATCATCTTGAACACATTGATGCAACAAAGCCACACCTTGGCTTTCCTGCCCATGATTCAACTTATAATTTGCATCCAAATATTGAATTGCAACGGCATCACTCCATCGTTTGGAATATAAGGTCAATAAATTAAAATAAGCCAAATCAGAAAGCTCATTTTCAGCAAACATCAAATGGAAGATAGCAGGAAGGGGAGTAGCGATTGATTCATTCAAAACAGATTGAATCAACGCAATTGCCGTAGCCTTATCGTTATTCTTGAAAAATTCATATGCCTTCTTAGAAGTCTCAGCCCATGCATCCACAGATCCATTGGCAGATTCTGAAACAATATACTTTAACCCTTCATAGATCATCCCATTCGGATAATCATATTGTTTACAAACAGCAATTGCTTCATTAATTGCATCCAAATGAGTCGGATCCTTATATAAAATCTGGCTCAATAACGGATGTGCTTTTTTATGATTGTTTTCCAACAAGAATGATTTTGCCACCACATATTGCATATCCAGATCACCCGGATAAAAATCCAACCAATAATAAGCCAAATGGCGGGCAAACTTAGTCTCATTCTTTTGGAATGCAATATTGATGATTTTAAAGATTGTATTTCGCGGCAATTCTTTGCCAGATGCAACTGCAACATTTGAATAGGAACTCATAACTTATTCTCCTCTTTGGCCGACGATTTTTCGAACAATCACGTTCTTTAGTTTTCTTTTAATTTCCACGTTTTTCGGGTCCAATTCACTAGCTTTCTTCAACATTTCTTCAGCGTGGAGAAAATCCATGCTTTTTTCATATAGATCAGCTGCCAAAATGCAGATTTCAACGGTGTGAATACCCAATCGGGCACTTTGCTGCAAATAATTTATCGCTCTTTCATATTGTCTTGATTGGACAAAAACTTCCGCAATTTCCAAATAGAGAGAAGCTTTATTCGGTGCAATCGAGATTGCTTCGTCCAAATAATGTACAGCTTGATCCAACTGTCCTTTACTATGCAATATCTTTGCCAATTCTTCGTCGAGTAGAACAACATCACTCGCACGCAAGCTTTGATTCACATTTTGTAAAGCCACTTGTCCATATTGCAATGCTTTATCATTGTTTTCTTGTGTCAAATATTGTTTGAACAAAGCCATCGCCACATCAGTATCATTTGCATTCTCTTGCATCATAGATTCCAAAATTGCGATTGAATTGCCAACATTCCCATTTTTAGCATAAAGACTTGCATGTTGGATTTTCATTTCTTTAGAAAGTTTTTGTTCACCTTGTAGTGAATTCAAAATCTCAATCGCATCTGCAAATTTCTCTTGTTTTGCCAAAAGTTTCACTTCAAAGCCAATCACAGCAAGGTCATTCCCAGCCATGCTCTTAGCCTTATTCAAAGCCACCGTAGCACGTCGATAATCTTCGTTTGCGGCCAAAATTTCAGCATAATTCAATACAGATTTCACACTATTCGGATCTGCTTCAATTGCACGGACAGCCATTTTTTCTGCCAACACAGGTTTGTCGATTTTTTGCAAGCTCTTTGAATAAGCCGCAAACACACGTTCATCGCTCATTCCTTTTTGCACAGCATTTGCAAAGTGCTCGCTTGCATCTCCATGTGAATTTTGCATCGCATGCAAGTCACCCAAAGCCAAAGTCATCTCAACGCTAGAAGCATCAATCGCCAAGCCTTTTTCAAAAGCATTGCTTGCTTTGTCCAGCATCCCAACTTTCACCAACAGCTTTGCATATCGTCCCAACCATTTAGGTTCTTGATCCCAAATCTTAGTAGCACCTTCCCAAACCTTCAAAGCGTCCAGCAAAGCACCATTCTTTTCCAAATTCTTTGCCACCATAGCGTTCACCAATGCATTCTTTTCTCGCATACCAGTCAAAGAATCAATCAATGCATCTGCAAATGCAGCTTCTTTTTCTTCAAAAAGCGCACCAGCCATCAATTTAGATAGAATCCCAAACGATTTCATTTCAAACAATCGAATCACAGAGTCAGCTTTCGGATTTCCCAATAAGAAAGCACACACTTCAAATTCAGTTTGTAGCGATTCAATCGGCTTCTCTTGTCCGCTCATCAATCCATTCAACACAAACAAAACGTTCACTTGTTGCGTATCAATGCATTTCAATTGAATGCTTTGCAAACGGTGGATCTCAAGGTCATAGTGTTTCAAATAGGGCAGGCTTGCTTTTGTGTGGCTCTTCACATCCAACGCTTCATAAATAGGAGCCACAAATCGAGCCATCATCTTCACCAGAATCGTCAAATAATTTTGCACCATAACAGCAGCATAAGTCTCATTTGCCTTCGCAAATAATTTGCTTGCCAATTTCCAATCTTGCAACCAAGCAGCCGCTAAAGCAAAATAAACGCAGCTCAAATAGCGAGATAAAATCGAATTTTGCGCATCAACTTCACTTTCATATCTCTCAAATCCTTGCACAAAACTTTGTTGTGCAGCCACCAGATCACCTTTTTTCGCCAAATAAATTGATTGTAAGGCGTAGAAATCAAACCCAGTATTCATATTGCTCAAATGTTGATTCAAAAGAATCATGATCTCATCTTCTCGGTTCAGTAACAAAGCGCTGAAAATTTGCATTGCTTCATATTGTGGAGCATATCCAGTCTCAAACTTTTGTCCCAAAACCTTCTCAAAATGCAAAGAGAAGAAGTTCAACTGACCAATCAACATTTCGCTTTCAACAGAATTTATTTTTTCCAAAATAGGAATATGCACATACGCTTCATCAAAATTGCCTAAAAGTAAATTTATTTCTGCCAAATCCGCATATAAATCAGCCTTTTGAGGTGCCACTTGAATTGCTTTTTCAATAGAAGCCAACGCGGCATTTAATCGTCCCAATTCTTTCAACAGAGCAGTTTGCAAAACCAAACTATCCAAATGTCCAGCCTGGATTCCCAAACCTAATTGCAAGGAATTCAAAGCTTCATAAGGATTTTGCAATGCTTGATAAACACAAGCCAATTCATAATAAAGCGCAGCGCTTGCATTCAATCGCAATGCTTCTTTCAAGAATCGGATTTGATTTAACTGATCTTCCACATTAGCAAAGAAATCAGCCACTTCCTTCATTTGTACAGCTTGCACATCATCGCATTCAATTGCATCATCAAATGCCACCAAGCCATTCAACTTATCATTCAAATCAAAATAGAGCTTTCCTAATAAAACATAAAGTGCAGCAGATCGAACACCAGTGTTCAGCAATTCTTGCAAAGCATCCACACCATTTTGGCTTCGTCCAATCAATCGCAAAGACTTTGCATACCATAAAGCAAATCCAAGTGTCTTTTCTTCACGTTCTTCAGCCATCAATAGTAAATCCAATACACGGTGGTGTTTGCCAGCTTGCGCATAGAGGTTCACAAAATCTTGAATTTCACTGAAGCGTAACGCCTCAAAATCGACCTTCGCATCAATATAAGCATCAATCAAGTCTTGTCGATCTAATTTGAAAGCACATAAGAGAATATTCTTAATCACTTGAACGGTTTGCAAATGTTTCTTCTCCAATTGCAAAACATCCAATGCTCCCCCAAAACGCCCATTTTCAATCAAAATTTCTGCATAATGCATTTGCAAATCAAACACATTGATCTTTTTCAAATGATCCACCAATTGTGGATGCAAATCCATCTCGATTGTTTCCGCAAATTGAATATAACTTTCCAAAACCAAGCCAGAATCTTCTCCAATGCGAATCAATTGAGCCAAAAGCCCCCCACCCTCTTCTCGATTGCCGGTCTGCAACAACCCCAATGCATAATATTTTTGGAGATAAATTGCATCAGGATAAGTTTGCAGATAAAGACTTGTGCAATCCACTAAAGCAGAATATTTCGCAGTCTTATAATATGCTTTCACCAACTTCTTCAAAATATCTTCTTTAGAGAGTTTCACCAAAGATTGCCCATCAAAATGAGCCAATGCAACATTGAAATGCTCAATTGCTTCATCATAATTTTGCAATACAAAATCCAACACGCCCTTGAAATATTGCAAAACACTATCATCCGGGAAGAGATTCAAACCATCAACCAAGATCGGAGCAGCAGCTTCAAAATCTTCTGTTGCCATCAAATGTTCACTCAGCTCATGCCAACTCACCAAAGAGTCAGGATCAGCCTCAATTGATTTTCGCAAATGCAAATCCATCTTTGCATAGTTCTTTGTTTCTTTAGAGATTGTCGCCAAAATACGGTGTGCTTGATCAAAATCTTCTGCCAAAAGATCATCACAAATATCAGCCGCTTTTTCAAAATATTGATTGTTCAAACAAACTTTTGCAAAATTATATTTTGTTTCCGCCGGCAAATTGGCTTCTTTCTTCATCACCTTTTCATAGGTTTGATAAGACTTATCCCATTGTGCCGTTTCAGCATAATTATCAGCTAATTGCAAAAGAGTTTCTGTGTTAGCAGGGGAGGAGGACAACAAAGACAAGTTCACCGGAATAGCCTTTTCGTGCATTCCTTTTTGAACATAAGTCTTCAAAACTTCACGTTTGATTTGGTCATGTTCGGGATATGCTTCATATAAAGTTTCATTCAACGTATTCACCAAACCAGCATCACTCAAAACTTTTTTCACCAAATTCACTGTCGTGAAGAAAGGTTCAATCCCCAATCCCTTAGACTTTAGTTCTCGGATCGCTTGAAGCACATATTGCAAACCGTTTTCTTTTTCGCCTTTTTTAATAAAAATCAAACCACGATAGAAAGAACACTCTGGGAAACTATGCATATCCTTCTTAAAGGAATTTGATACCAAATCAAGGTCAATCGCATCAAATCCATTCACCAAAAGAGTCAACAGATTTTTCCCAGCTCTATTTTTATCAGACAAATTAGAAGCATTTTCCAATTCAACCAAAATATTTCTTTGAAGGTCTTTTTCTTCAGAACTTGCAGAAAGACCAATTTCGATCAATTTCGCCATCGCATCATTTTGCACAGAGCGATATGTTTCGATCATTTGCATAGCAGATTGTTCTTTTTGATTTGCTAATTGATACAATAGTGATGTTTTCTCTTCCTTATTATTGGAAAGGGATTTGTTTTTTAAAATTGACTGGTTAGCCAAAGTCACCGAGACTTCTTGAGAAAACTTCTTAATTTCGTCAATCAAAGCAATTTTCTTCTCCAAAGCAAGTCCATCCAGCCCATACCCAAACATAGATATCAAACTTGTATCAGGAAGACTATTTGTAAAAGCCGCATATACCACCAACGCCATCAACTCATCGTAGAATCCGTTGCCAACTTCAGCAGCCAAAATATCCTTCACAAAATCTTTTTGTGAATGGAGATAAGAAAACAAACTGCTAAGAATTGCCTTTTGCAAAAATGGTTGTTGTTTCACATCCTGCAAAGTTTCCACCAAAACATCCCAGGTATGATAGACCTGAGAAGAGTTGAGCATATGCAGAGCAATCAAACCACCAATTTCTAACAAAGAATATTCATTGAAAAAGGACAAATCTTGATTACGTAATTGTTCAAAAACAATCGCTGCTTTTGATTTCAACCCTTTTGGCAAAATAGGGGCTTCCACTGCTTGCAAATCTTGTGCTTGCACCATCGAATTCAAAGAGAAAAGCGCCAAGTTACCCGGCGTCCATAAGAGAGGATTATTTTTGAATTCATCGGCCACTTTTTGTGCAAATTCTTCATTTTTTAAAGCATCACACACTGCCTCATTTAGCGATAGAGACCGGGTCACCCACGGCATCGCCGATTCAGGCAAAGTAGCGTAAAGAATTTCCAATGCAGTTGAATTCAACATAGTCTTACCTCAAAAGAACATCATTAGATCAGAGAGTATCTACAACCTTGATCCAGATTTACATACCGAATAAATTTAGAATCGCCCAGAAAGCGCCACCCACCATTGCCAAACCAACAATCAACAACAATGTGCCAATCCCATTCTTGGTTTTGATAATTTGGGAAGCTTCTCCAATAAAAACAGATAAACTGTTTACTACACCAGAAACATCTTTTTCCATGCCTTTTTTAGCAATGAATTGAGTGTTCTTAGCGATAGTATCCAATTCCTTTGAATTTGCCACGCGAATCAAAATGGATAAACCAATAATGAACGTAAGCAAACCAAACAAGAAGCAAATCCCTGAGATCACCAACACAATATCTTCTGGTTGAATAACATAAATTGACTGTAACATTTTGTACCTCCAAAAATAAATAAACTGGTACTCAATGTAATGCAATATATATGCCAAATAACTAAAAATAGGAAAATTCGTGTAAAACTAGAAAATTAATAGAAAATCACTTAAACCCAAACAACCAAATCCGCCAAGCTTCAGGGTTTGAATAGGTCTGTTCATTCATTTGTGGGGTAGGGGTAGCTTTCAATGCAGCAGACTCAGGTGTCAAAATCACAATCGGAATATCCCCATATTGAACATATCTTCCCTCAACACGTGCCCATTCATCCACCACCTGATTAGACTCAATCACCCCAATCTCAGTTTCTAAAACACTCTTTGTTTCTTCATAATAAGCCAAGATCTTAGTCGATTCCATTGCCTCATTCTGAAAAGCATTCATTCGAGAGATTCGAGAATAAAGCCGAAACATCAGCACAACTGTCAAAAGCAAAGCAAGTATAAAAATAGTCCTCTGTTTCGTCTGATCATTGAATTTCAATTTCATAGCTAAAATAATACAAGACGATTCTCTCATTGACAAGTAAAAAAAAGAATTAATCAAAAAAACACCCTAAAAAAGAAAAAACCTTTCGTGTATAATAAAAATATAGTGAAAGAGACTCAAAAATGTCCAAAAATAACCCAAAAAATAAAAGAAAAAGCCTCTTGCAACCACTAGTTGCGTCGTTTCAACCTAAGATGTATAGATTGCCCCGTCAAAAAAAGTATACTTCAGCCAACGAATTACAACAAAGGAGTAATCTAATGAATAATATTTCAGAAACAATCAAAGCACTACGTCGTAAAAACGACATGTCACAAGAACAATTAGCAGAAAGTCTATTTGTTTCTCGCCAAGCCATCTCCAAATGGGAGCGCGGAGAAGCCATGCCAGATATCGAAAATCTAGCCTCACTCTCTCAACTATTTGGTGTCACCGTAGATGATCTCATCACAGGCAACAACATTCTCGATGGTCTTTCTAGCACATCAAAATATGATTATAGTGAAAGTGAATCAATTCAACGCCGAAAAATAAAATATCAACACATTCGCACCAAGGCAGACGTCATGATGATTATAGCCATTATGATGTATATCATTTCACCTTTCTTATTTAACATTTTTCCTGATACGGATAATGTAATCTTAGGATTTGGCTTAACTGTAGCAGTTGCAACAGGCCTCATCATTTATTCAGGCAGCGTCCGTTCTCAATATAAAGACTTAGTCGGAGCAACAAATCAAGAAACAGAAGAAAATATTAAATATTCAAGCTCTTTAGCAAACAAAATCAGCGGCATCGCCAGTATGCTAGCCACCATCATCTTCCTCTTCCTCGGCTTTTTCTATGGCTTATGGCATCCCGGATGGATCGTATTTCTTTTCCCGCCACTGATAAGAACAATAGTTGTTGCCTTTGAGAGAACAGACAAATAAAAAAAATTAGCTCCAATTTGGAGCTTTTTTTATTGAAAGACAATAAAATTTCGAAATTATATCGCTTTTGCAACCTTAGGTTGCAAAAATTCAACAAAATTTGTATAGATTGTCTGCCTAAAATAGATATACTTCTACTAGTTCAAACAAAAAGGAGTAAAAAATGAATAATATAGCTGAAACAATTAAAACCCTAAGAAAAAGAAACGGACTCTCCCAAGAGCAACTAGCAGAAGATCTCTATGTATCTCGCCAAGCCATCTCCAAATGGGAGCGAGCAGAAGCCACACCTGATATCGATACCCTCGTATTATTATCAGAAAAATTTGGCATCTCAGTCGATGAGCTCATCTCAGGTCAAAACATCCTCGATCAACAAACTTTTGATCTCTCCTCATCCACAAACGACCCTCAAAACAGCAAACAAGCGCTCAAACTCAAAAAGCAGGTTAACATCTTGCTGATAGTCTCAATAGCCTTATACATCGTCAGCCCACTCACATTTCTTTTGGACCTCAATTATAAAAAGATTTCATGGATATTTGCTGGCATCATCCTCATTGCCACCATTTTCATCCTTATCTATGCAAATCTTCAAAACAAATATACACAATTATACGAACAGGACAAAAAGCAAAAACTAGCGGATAACATCACAGGTGCCGCCAGCATCTTAGCCACCATCATCTTCCTCATCTTGGGCTTTTTCTTTCATCTATGGCACCCCGGATGGATTGTTTTTCTCTTCGTACCATTTGTGTGGCTCATAGCAGATTTATTTGAGAATAAAAGTAAATAAACACAAGCATGCAAAATAAAAAAAGCTCCCAAAAGGAGCTTTTTTGTGCCGAAGGTGGGAGTTGAACCCACACGGGCATAATGCCCACTACGCCCTGAACGTAGCGCGTCTGCCGATTCCGCCACTTCGGCTAGAAGAATATTGTACCGCTTTTCAAAAGCATGTCAACAATTCCCACCGCAAAAACAAATCTCGTTTTTTTTAGTACAAAAGTGTATAATGAAATGGATAATTAACGGGAAAGGCAAAATTTTTTATGCAAACATTTTTAAACTCAATGGTTTCAGGGTCGGGGTCTTTTATCTTCCATTGTATTCTCTTATTTTGGATAATCTCAGCCTTTTTTCTGACATTATTCACAGCTCGTTTCGCAAAGCAAAAAGAAAACATTACCACATTTCCATTTGGTCTCATGGCAATCATACACATCGCTTTTCTGATTGCCTTGGTCTTTGTAGACTATCCATCCACAAAATTTCCCCCATTTGAATACGCCCTCATCTCCGTGGATAGTTTGCTCTTTATCCTTGCATGGAAAACTTATTTAAAAGATAAAAAGAATGTTTTTTCCCTCACATTCATTATTCTCTTGCTCCTTGTCTTGGGAGTCTTATCCATATTCTTCTGGAAGAATTCCAATTTACCATATTTCTCCGACATCAAAAGCTATTCATTTTGGCACGTTCCCCAACTTTGGGCATTGATTCTCGGCTTTGTTTTGCTCATCACTGCCTTTTCATCATTCAAAAAAGACATGCCCATCTACCTCATGCTCTACTCAAGTTTCCTAGGAGGGGGACTCATTCTTCATCTCGCCCTAAATAATTGGATCGCCCAAACCAACTACTCTCCGTTTTTGCGCATAGCAATGCTCTTCGCCTATCCTTTGCTTATTTCTTATCCATTTGCCCAACTAGCATGGATCAGCAAGCAAAATAAAGAACAAGCGGATATCGAAAAAAAGAATCGTGTTTATGATGCAGGCATTCAAATCAAAGAAGATAGCATCATCAATCAAAGGACAATGGCGCAAACTCAACCTTCAAACGCAACACCCGATCAAATTTCCTCTGATCAAACTGTGCCCAACCAAAAAGCAGATACATTTGCCATTGTTGATTTTTTAGATGAATTTATCGATGAAAAATCAGAAGAATTCCGAACCAAAAACGTTGAGATCGAAGCATTCTATCAAGGTCTCAATTTCCAAGTAGCACACGATCAAGCTGAATTCAAAGCGGCCTTCCAATCATTTTTCAGTTTCTTAGAAATAATCTGCGATAAAGATTATCAAGTCAACATCGCCTTAGGTAACATCTCAGAGCTAAATATTCTTCAAATAGATATCATTGCATCTCCAGAAAAAATCCAAGAGTTAGATGAACAACTCTTCATCGCAGGGCAGAGGTTTGACGAACTCAACATCCAAAATGAATATACACTCGAACAAGAAAATATGATTCGTATGCAAATGGTTCTATAAAAAACACCAGTTGGCACAAAGTTTGCATTAAATATTACATGATGCAAAAACCAACAAAACTATTTTTTATCATAATCATTTTGAGTCTCTTGCTATCTGCATGTGGCGTTGCAGTTCAAGTGGACTATGCTCAAAATGAAGAGTTGGCTTTTGCAGATCAACAGGGGAGTGTAGAAAACATTCAATATCTTCAAGCCACCGCCACCCCCTTCATGCCCATGGCGCCCACCGCCACACCCATACCAACCGCCACACCAACTCCCAATCCAACCACACCGCCCACTCCCACCCTCGATCCAAATCGGCCGTATATGACCGCCACCGCCTCACTTCCTCAAGAGCTTCAAGAATATCCCGCTCCTCCCAATCTCACAAACATTCTCCTCCTCGGGTCAGATGTGCGTCCAGAACGGGACTCTACCTTCCGCACCGATGTCATGTTACTAATCACCATCAACACCGTCACAGAGACTGTGTCCGTCACGTCCTTCCCCAGAGATATGTGGGTCACGCTCCCCAATTATGGTGCCAATCGTCTTAACAGCGCATTCTACCTCGGTGGATGGGATCTATTGGCCGCTACCTTTGAATATAACTTTGGTGTCCGTCCAGAATATTATGCAATGATCGACTTTAGTGGATTTGTCGATATTATCGACACCATTCAAGGCATCGATGTCAAAGTAGAAAAACAACTCAGAGACCAACGTGATGGGTATGGGTATTTCAAAGTAAGCCCTGGGATAGTCCATATGGATGGTGAAATGGCGCTTTGGTATGTCCGTTCTCGTTACTCCACCAGTGATATAGACCGTGGTCGTCGTCAAACAGAAGTCATCACCGGCTTCTTCCAAACCTTAGTCAGTGTAGATGCTCTCAATCAAGCCAAAGAAGTCTATGACATCTTTATCAAATCACTCCAAACCAACATGAAATTCTCAGACATCGCACCGCTCTTACCCTTTGCCTACACTATCTATCTCACGGAAAACGTAGATCGCTACTCCATTGACTACACCTACTTGTCCGACTTCACCACATACGATGGTCGCATGGTTTTATGGCCAGATCTAAACGGCATTAAAAATCTAATCAAATCCATTCAAAATAATTAAACTCGTCTCTTTTTTGATTTGCCAATTCGCATAATCTTCTATAAACTATCTATCATACATACTATGCGAAGAGAGAGGTGAATATGACTTCTTCAGATCAATTATTATTCTTAAGTCAAACATCAACCATCCAAGATGGCATCGACTTATGGACCATGTACCTTGAAGATCAGGGTAGGTCTCCCCATACCATAAATGCATTTTCTTCAGACTTGAAATTATTTGCAAATTATTTTAGTGTAGATAAAACCGTCTCAGAAGTAGGCACAGATGACATCAACAAATTTTTAGATTGGATGCAAAACGAACGCGGAGTTCCATGTAGCCCCAAAACATTGTCCCGTCGAATCACATCCATCAAATCATTTTTCAAATGGCTCCAACAAAGTGGTGCCATCATGGTCAACCCATCCGACAAAGTCATTCAAAAATCTGTCATCAGCCCCTTACCAGAGGTTCTGCTTGACATTGAACAAGACGCAGTCCTAGAAGCTGCCTACGACAACCTCCAAGCGCCTGATGGCGATGCACGCCAATATGTCCTCCTCAAACTCTTGCTCGAAACAGGTATCAAAAAAGCAGAATGTCTCAATCTCACCACCAACCATCTTGAAATCAAAAATGGTGAAGCCGAGATTTTTATCCGCTATGCCACGCCCCAATATCGCTATCGTGAGCGCAACCTAACATTAAGCGCTGATTGGGTCGCAGCCTACAAAAAATACGAAGCTCAATACAAAATCACCGATCAGCTCTTCCCATGGTCTCAAAGATTGCTTGAATATGTTCTTGAAGATATCGGAGAAAAAGCCGGCATCAAAAAACATCTTTCATTCATGATGTGCCGTTGGACAAGTGCACTAAATGATTTTAGAAAAGGCACTGATTTAGAAGAACTACGCATAAAAATGGGTGTTTCAAAAATTCAGTTCAGAGAACTTAAAATGAAGCTCACCAAACTCTCAAAACAAAATGACTAAAAAAAAAGAGGCGAAAGCCTCTTTTTTTATAACCACTTCACAATAATATCCCCAATCACATTCGCTGCCTCATCCCCCCGGTCAGCCGCATTCGACAAATGTCGATAAATCTCACGATATTTCAAAATTTCCGCCACCTGTTTCAAATCCTCAGGTTCTTGGAACAAATCAGCCAATGCTTGTCGATAAACCTTTTCTACACGATTCTCAAGCGCCTTCGCCCGCACTGCATGTTCATTTGCCACATTCGGGTGGTCTTCCAAGCGGTGTGTAGATCGTTGCAACTCAATCGTCGCATCTGCCAAAAGTGCAACCATTCGTTGAATATACTTATTCGGTTCAATTTTGAATAAAACCAATTCATCCACAGTCGTCTTTGCATAATCAGTCACATCATCAATTGTCATTGAAAGCGAAAAAATATCTTCCCGATCAAAAGGTGTGATAAATGTATTATTCAACTCATCAATCAAAATGCGACGCACTTCATCCGCGTCTTTTTCAATAGTAGTAATTTTCTTTGCAAGTTCTTCATCAGGATCTTTTACATAGAATCTTAACAATTCCAAACAATCAACTGCATGATCCGCTTGCCTTTCTAACAATTCCAAAAATCGATTAGATTTCTTTTTCTTACGAAACAACCCCATGCCATGCCTCCATCTCACAAAATAGTGTGTTACATTATACAATATTTTGTTAATCTATTGTTTACATAATTTCAATTTGATTACCTTTTTACTAGTTTTTTGGACGGGATGATCAATCGAAATCTTATACCCGGGCACCCACAGCACCTTTCCCTCGCTATCTCTGAAAATCGGATAGTTTGCACGAGCCTCTCGATGCACCTTAATATCAATCAAAACAGTTGCAATTTTCTTGGATTGCCCGCCAAATCCCAACATCTGCATCCGGTCACCGCTTTTTTTATGGGTAATCTCAATTTCTTTCAAAACATCCCCATCAAAATATGCACACATCAAATCATTCACATCGCGATTCAAAAACGCATCATAATCAACCACATCCACCAGCAATTTATCATAGGGAGATACCCAAACTTCGCCACTTTCCAAAACAACAGTCATCTCCTCATCCACTTGCGGGAAATATTTCTGTGCCAAAGCATCTGCCACGTCACACAAAAAACACACATCATACATAAACACCAGCAAAAGATGATCTTCAAAATATAAAATATTCGTTTGATAATCCTTCTTCAACTCAGCCATCATCGCACTGATTGTCACATATCCCACATTCTTGTTCTCAGGTCGAATCAATTTCACTGCCTTGCGCAACACTCTTTTTTGCATAGCTGGCGCAAGTGTCGCAAAATGTGCACGTTTAATCTCAACAAATCGCTTTTCATAATCATAAAAATCGCACACCGACTTCCACACCAAGTCAACCTGTTCTTCCATAAAATCTGCTTCATCTTTTGCAATCTTCCCCAATTGCACCAGCTTAGATTTCACCTGCGGATTAAATTCTTCCATCACAGGCAAAATCTCATTGCGAATTAAATTCCTACGAAAATTGTTGTCTTGATTGGTCTCATCTTCATGCACCGGAATCTCACGTTCAGCACAAAACGCAATCAGATCTTTTTTTGGCACATCCAACAAAGGTCTCAAAAGTGGGATACGATCATGAAAAGGGGAAGGGCATAACCAAGCCGCCATCCCACTCAAACCATCCAATCCACTTCCGCGCAACACATGCATCAAAATGCTTTCCGCCTGATCGTCAAAATGATGTGCAACAACCACCCCGTCAAAACCTTCTTTTTCAGCCAATCCAAAAAGTGCAGCATAGCGTAAATTACGAGCCGCTTCTTCCACACTCTCCTTGTTTTTCTTCAAATATTCCTGAATATCGATCTGCAAAGCTTCAAAATCAACACCCACATTTGCACAATAATCAGCCAAAAATTCAGCTTCCTCATCCGCTTCATCTCGCAAACCATGATGCACATAAACCGCTTTAAACGCAATATCTATCTCCAAAAGAAGGTGCAGCAAAGCCATGCTATCCACTCCTCCAGACAAACCAAGAACATATCGCGAATCACTAGCTTTTTGTAAGATATCTGTATTAAAATTATTCATATATCGTATATAATTGATAATAACAAAAAAGTCAAAGAGTTTGAGCGTTTGGAGGAAGATAATGGGAAAGCTTGTACTAATTGTTGATGATGATGTCGATACCTTACAGTTAGTCGGTACAATGCTAGAAAGAAAGGGTTTCAAAATCGCTGCTGCGAACAACGGAACCAAAGGCATTGAATTGGCAATTAACAAAAACCCTGATGTAATTTTATTAGATGTAATGATGCCCGGAATCGACGGCTTTGAAGTTGCCAGAAGACTCCGTTCAACTGAAAAAACGCAATTCATTCCCATCATCTTCTTTACTGCAAAATCACAAGTAGATGATAAGATTGAAGGGTTTGAAGCCGGTGGAGATGATTATCTCACCAAACCAATTCACCCCACAGAGCTCATCCTCCGCATCAACAAAATCCTAGAAAAACCACGTACTGGTGCCTTAGGTGATCCAGATGACAACCTAGTAGAACAACAAAAGGGTAAAGTAGTTGGCGTTCTTGCAGCCAAAGGCGGCTATGGCGTCTCCACATTTGCCATCAACCTTGGCTTCATGCTCAAATCAAAAATGCCCCGCAGTTCACAAATCTGTTTAGCAGAATACCGCATCGGTAGTGGAGATGTCGGCAGCTATTTAGGGTTTGACGAATCCAAAGGGCTCACAAACATCCTTCAAAACAGCTCAGGCATCATCAACGTCAATGATGTAGAGTCCGAGCTCGTCCCATTCACCAATGACTATGGCTTGTTACTTTCATCCTACACCCCAGAAGATCAATCCCTTAAATCCAATCCCGATGACTACATTCACATCACCAACGCACTCTCAAAACTCAATGACTATGTCGTCCTCGATTTGGGTGCAGAATTCAGCACAAAATCAAAAGAAGTTCTCAAACTTTGCAACACCATCGTCCTGCTCATCGAGCCAAACAAACACTCCATCATTCGCTCTAAAGCCCTATATGAATGGATCATCAAACAATCCATCAACCCTGAGCAAGTCAAAGTCGTTGTCTATAACAAAGTACGCCTAGAGATCACTGTCCCTGCCACACAAATCGCCGATCAGCTTGAAGCGCCCATCGATGCCTATTTCTCACCTGCACCTGAGCTAGCCTATCAAGCAGCCACCATGCATCAACCCATGGTAGCCATTCAAAGAGACAGTCTCATCGCCAATCAATTCAACAAATTTGTAGAAAAAATCTATATCGAATAACACTTTATCGAAAACAACAATCACCTTCCTACCATTGACTTCGCGTAGGAAGGTGATAAAATACAAACCTATGGGCGGATCTTCCTAAGAGGGAAGATATTTTTTTGTCCAAAAATATAATAATGTTGGCGTGAGGGTAATCAAGGAAATCTTGGTGAGAGGCATGCTAAGGGAAGGCTAAATTTATATGAGTAACAATATTCAAATTAAAGCAGAACTTCGCGATTTGACCGGCAAGAAGGTCAAGCAACTTCGCAACGAGGGCAAAATGCCCGGGATCATCTACGGAAAGAAAATTGAACCCATGAATATCGTCATGGATCTTAAAGAAGTTACCAAACAACTTCGTTCAGTTTCCTCCTCCACCATCGTTGACATCCTTTTGGATGGCAAAAAATACCCGTCCATTCTTCGTGGCAAACAAACCCATCCATTGAGAGACATCGTCATGCACGTAGACTTTCAAGCAGTATCCATGGATGCAAGACTCCGCGTGAATGTTCCCATCGTTTTGGTGGGTGAATCACCCGCAGTCGCTGGTTTCCGAGCAATTCTCACCACCGGTGTTGAAAACTTGGACATTGAAGTTTCCGCAGCAAACATGCCAGAATCATTTGAAGTCGATATTACCAAACTAGAAGAAATTGGTGATGCAGTCACAGTGGCAGACTTAGACATTGACGACGATGTCGTGGTCTACACCAATGAAGACGATATGATTGCAGTTTTGACCGGTATGTCAATGGCCGCAGCTGAAGAAGAAACTGAAGATGTCGAAATTGATGAAGAAGGCTTGGAAGAAGCTGAAGAATCAGAAGAAATCGAAGAATAATCTTCAAAATCTAAAAAAGAAAAAACTGCTTGTTTTCAAGCAGTTTTTTTTATTTAATTCACTTATTGCAACAAAGTTGTCAAATTATTCATAATCCTAGCTGATAATCCCCACAGAATCTCATCATCAAATTTTCGGTAGAACAAAGCCTTTCTAGGTTCACCCGTTGGCAAAACAAAATCTTTTTCATAAAGTGATTTCTCATCTTTCAAAAAATCAAACGGCATAGAAAAAACGCGCGCCACTTCATCCAACTGTGGGTCAATTTCAAAAGGGGTCTCCAAAATTCCCACATAAGGAATAATTTCCAAATTAGTCACCGAAATCGAAGAGGGCATCTGTCCAATCAAATCAATCTTATATCGCGGAATCCCTGTCTCTTCTTCAAACTCACGCAAAGCAGTCTCTGCATAAGAAGCATCAAATGCCTCCACATGGCCGCCCGGAAAAGCCACCTGTCCACTATGCGGATCATTTTCTTTTTCCGTTCGACGGATAAACAACACATGCCATTCTCCATCTTGAATAAAAAAAGGAACCAGCACAGCAGCCTTACCAACCGTTTTTGCAAAATCCATTGCAGGAGTCAAATTGCTTTCAGTAATAATTCTTTGTTTTAAATATTCTTTCGAAAGTTGATTCATAGTCATTTCTATTTTTCTATCGGTCTATTCTTCAATTGGTTTGTCAATTTCAGCTTTTGCAGCCTCATAAGCTTCTTCTTTGGCTTTTTGTGCCATCCTAGCTTCATATTTCTCAGGTGTCACAATTTTAGAAGACACCACATCAATCGTCATCGGACGCGCAAAAATCAAAAATCCCGTATGGGCATTCATTCGATCTTCTGGACGGAAGCGTGAGGGATTCGTTTTATAAGAACGTCGAGCAATATCAGACACTTCAACAAATGCAAAATTCTCTTGTTTCAAAGCAGAAAGCAAACGAATCACCTGATTAGCCGTAGGCAAAATACAACCAAAGAACCCACCCGGTTTCAAAGCTTCTCGCACAAACTGCATATAATCTTCAGGATTTGGCACATCCAAGAACAAAGCATCCGCATTTGTCACCGTAAATCCTTCTGAAATATCACGTAGCAAAAAAGTCACACGGTCAGAAAAACCAACCTTAGCAATATTCTTCATCGCCAAATTTTGTGTATCATGGCGCTGCTCATAAGTGGTCACATGTCCACTTGGTCCCACCGCATTCGCCAAAGCAATCGTAAATGCCCCAGAGCCAGTTCCCGCTTCCACCACATGGTTCCCTGGGCTAATCCCCATCGAAACCAAAATATACCCAATATCCTTCGGATACATTATCTGTGTAGTGCGCTTCACCGTGCGAGTAATATCATCTAATGCAGGTTGGAGCATCAAAAAATTGGTCCCATTATGGCTTGTCACCAAAGAGCCCCATTGTTTCCCGATCACATCATCGTGTCGAATAATTCCCTTATGCGTATGGAATTCGCCACCAGCCACCATAGTTAAGATAAAAGACTTCTCCCGTGGCCCCACTAATTGGATCAAATCTCCTTCTTGGATAACACTCTTATCGACACCAGTTTGATTAATTGTATTCATTGACTAAATTATTCCTCGATCATATTGATATTTTTTTTAGCGACATAGCCCAACAGTAAAAATAAAACACTCATCAGAATGCCATTCAGCAAATAAAGTTTTCCAATTTTTCCAACAGAAAACATCCCCCACAACACACCCACAAAATGCCCACCCCAAAATCCAACCACCCCCAAGGTCAAATATGCAGCCAAAGTGCGTATACTACCATTAAAGATTAAGTGAGCAACAGCCCCAAACAACAAACCAATCAAAGTACCTAAGAAAAATATCGCTTCATTCATACTATTAAGACGCCTTATTATACAAAATTATTATCAATGAAACCGCTACAAATCACCTCAGTACCATCATAAACAACAGCACCCTGACCTGGGGTCACATCGATCAAATGACTCTCAAACTCAACATACATCTCATCTTCACCAATCGGTTGGATTTTTGCCGGCACAGGTTTCGCTCCATAACGGATTTTCACCTGGCCCTCAAACGGCTCACTGCGTGCCATTCCAGAGACCCAATTCACTTCTTTAGCACTTAATCGGTCAAATTTTAAATCAGCTTTTACACAAACATAAAGAACATTATTCTCCACATCCTTCTTTAACACATAAAGTGGCTCGCGATAAGCAATTCCCAAACCCTTACGTTGCCCGATAGTATAATTATGCAAACCAATATGTTCGCCCACAACCTCACCATCCAACATACGAATCTCACCATGCACACCTGAGGAAGGAATCCGCTCATCCAAAAAAGAGGGCAACATCCCATTCTTCAAAAAACACAAATCTTGGCTATCCTTCGTTTGTGCAGAGGGAATCTTCAAAAATTCAGCAATCTCTCGAATCTCATCCTTAGAAAACTTACTCAGCGGAAAAATAGTCTTCGCCAAGCGTTCTTGTGGCAAAACACTCAACACATAAGATTGGTCTTTCTTCACATTCTCAGCCATAAACAACCGACTAGGTTTGCCTTCTTCATGCACAATCGTCGCATAATGCCCCGTCGCAAAATAATCAGCACCATTCTCCAAAGCAAAGGTCTGCAATCGTTTCCATTTAATATTGCGATCACAAATCAAGCACGGATTGGGAGTATTTCCTTTTTCATACGTATCTAAAAATTGTTGTATCACAATCAATTCAAAATCATCACCAACATCCACACTATGGAATGGAATTTCCATAGCTTCTGCAGAAAGGCGTGCTCGATTTTCAACAAAATCAGAATTATAAGCATCAATATTCATATGAATCCCGAAAACATCAGCCCCAGCTTTTTTCAAAAGCAATGCCGTCACAGAGCTATCCACGCCACCAGAAACGGCCACGCCCACGGTTTTCCCCTTCAAAAACGAATATTCGTTAATAAAACTTTCAATTTTTTGCATGAGATAAGTTTACCCTAGTTTATCCAATTTGCGATATAATCTTGATGAATATATTTTTAAAAATAAATAGGAGTTTCTATGGTTTTCAAAATAAAATTTGGCACAGATGGATGGCGGGGAAGAATAGCGGAAGAATATACATTCGACAATGTTCGTCGCTGTGCACAAGGCTTCGCAGACTATTGTAAAGACCAAGGCTACACCGGCAAATGGGTCGTCGTAGGCTATGACATGCGATTCCATTCAGAAAACTTTGCCGCAGCCGTCGCAGAAGTGCTTGCAGGCAATGGCATCAACGTATATCTCACCCAAGGTGCCACTCCAACCCCCGTAATTTCATACGCAGTTCTCGCAATGAAAGCAGAAGCAGCCGTCAACATCACCGCTTCTCACAATCCTCCCACAGACAATGGTTTCAAAGTGCGTGATGGCAGCGGTGGGGCAATTCCCCCCGAAGGTCTTGCAGAAATTGAAGCAAACATTCCCGATAACATGTCAGACGTCAAACGAATCGATTTAGAAACAGCAGTCAAAGAAGGCAAAGTAGTCTATTTTGACGCATCAGAAAAATATATCGAAAATCTTCACAAATTAGTTGATATCGATAAAATCAAAAATTCAAATCTCACTGTCGTCGTAGATTCCATGTGGGGCAACGGCTCCAACTGGTTCACTCGTCTTCTTGGCGGTGGCAACATCAAAATCATCGAAGTTCACAATCATCGCAACCCAATCTTCCCA
Organism: Anaerolineales bacterium; assembly: GCA_963676155.2. Taxonomy (GTDB): domain Bacteria; phylum Chloroflexota; class Anaerolineae; order Anaerolineales; family UBA11579. The sequence continues at coordinate 364,998 of CAXXOS010000002.1, read as the reverse complement.
GAGATGAATCGCCCCGAACCCATTCCACCCAACACAGATGCCGGCCTTCAAGCTACCAAAGATAACAACGCCGATGTCATGATCATCATGGATGGCGATGCCGATCGCTGTGGCATGGGCGACGAAAATGGTGAATTTGTCAATCAACTTCGCGTATACGGCCTCTTAGCCTATTATTTCCTTGAAATCAAAAAACAACGTGGCCCCATCGTCAAAACCCTTTCCACCACCACTATGTTAGACAAACTCGGCAAGCTCTATGACGTTCCCGTCTATAGCACCGGTGTTGGCTTCAAATATGTTGCGCCCAAAATGACAGAAGTAGATGCCATGATTGGTGGCGAAGAATCAGGTGGCTACGCCTTCAAAGGCAACGTACCGGATCGTGATGGCATTCTTGGTGGCCTTTTCCTTCTTGATATGATGGTAACCCTCAACAAAAAGCCAACCGAATTGCTCGACATTCTCTTCGAAAAAGTCGGCGGCCCGCATTATTATGACCGCATCGACACCCTTTTCAAAGGCGATCGCGAAGATAAAAAGCGTATGATCGACGAAGCAACCCCCGAATCATTCGGTGGGCTCAAAGTCACCAGCAAAGACACCACAGACGGCTTCAAATTCAACTTAGAAGATGGTGGCTGGCTCCTCATTCGTTTCTCCGGAACCGAGCCGAAATTACGTGTCTACTGTGAAACCATGCACGGTGACAAAGTCCAAGCCATCCTTCAAGATGGTCTCAAAATTGCAGGAATTGATTAAAAAGAAATCTATGCTCATAGACACACATTGTCATCTTGATTTTGATGATTTCGGAAAAGACTTTTCCCAAGTCTTAGAAAAAGCAAAAAAAAACCGGGTCAATTTTATAATTGACCCGGGTATCGATTATCCCTCAAGTCAGAATGCCCTCAAACTAGCCACCAAATACCCCCAAATCTATGCCGCTGTCGGACTTCATCCCAACAGCAGCACACAATGGCGCACAGGTGATATTGATCGCTTTCTTGAACTAGCCAAACACCCACGTGCAGTTGCAGTAGGGGAGATTGGTCTAGATTACTACCGCGATCGTGCCCCGCACGACGTCCAAAAAGAAGTCTTTCTCCAACAGCTTGAAATCGCAAACCTAGTCGACAAACCTGTCATCATCCACACGCGAGATTCCATCAACGACACACTCAACATCCTTGAAAAATGGGTTTCCAACAAAAAAAGCAAAAAAACTGGCGTCTTGCATTCCTTCTCAGGGGACTATTATCAAGCCATGCGCGCCATCGAGCTCGGGTTCAAGCTCGGCATCACCGGACCAATCACATTCAAAAATGCCCAAGAGCTCAGAGCCACCGTCAGTCGCCTCTCCCTAGACCATATCCTCATCGAGACCGACGCACCCTTCCTCACGCCCCATCCATATCGTGGCAAGCGCAATGAGCCTGCCTATGTGATGTATGTTGCCGAAAAACTTGCTGAAGTCTTCGGTGTCGCACCCATCACAGTGCAAGAAAAAACCACAAACAATGCAAAACAACTCTTCGGAATTTGAAATAAATCAAATAGAGCAAAAAATAAACACTCAATTGGCACAAGTCGATCAAAAAATTCTCGACACCGCCCAATCCTATCCACCTATCATCGCAAAATTCATCAATGAGATTGTGCAATCAAGTGGCAAACATCTGCGCTCAAAAATCTGTCTAGCATTTTCACATGCCTATCAAATCCCATCCTCAACGGCCATTTCTCTTTCCGCAGGTCTAGAAATTCTGCACCTCGCCACTCTCATTCACGACGATCTCATCGATCAAGCAGATCTTCGCCGTGGGGTCATTCCCATCCACAAACGCATTGGTCCCAAATCCACCATTCTCTTTGGAGATGTCCTTTTTGGCATCGCCGCCCAATATGTCGCCAGCACCAACAACACTCAAATGTCCAATGCCTTTGCCCACGCAGTCGAAACCATCGCTCGTGCAGAGTTGCTCAATTCCTTGTCCAAAACCAAGGCCTTTGATCAAACCCAAGCCATTCAACTTGCCTATACAAAAACCGGCATCCTTTTTGAACTTGCCGCCAAAATCGCGCTTTATAACACCCAAGACCAGAACATCATCGCAAAAGCAACCATATTTGGCAAAGAATTTGGCATCGCCTATCAACTCATCGATGATCTTGTCGATATCGGAGTCTCCTCACAAACCACCCAAAAAACTGGCTCAAAAGATCTCGCCAACCAAACCATCACCTTACCATATATCTTCTATTTCAATGCTCTCACTCCCACCCAACAACAAGAATTTCAAACCCAGCTCCAACAAAAACACTATCAAACCATCCAAACCCAAGTATTGAATTCTTCCGCCATTGAAGAAACCAAACAACAAATCGCTACTAGAATAAAAAAAGCAAAAGAAGAAATTCTTCCTTTGCCTGCTCAATCTCAACAATATCTTCTCAAAATAATCGAAGATACCCTCAATTTAATTTCCTAAATATTAAAATCATCCTCAATAATCATCGTATCAATACTATTCTTCACCGCATAAGCCGCGGCTTCCGCTCGTGTATGTAAATTTAACTTATTCAACAACGAACTCACATAATTACGCACAGTCTTTTCACTCAAATGAATTTCTCGCGCAATTTCTTTATTCGTCTTTCCTCGGGAAATCAAATTTAATATTTTTAATTCCTGATGTGAAACCGTATCAAAAGCCTGCGCAATTTGTCGCTTAGAGGTTTCCCGCAATCGATTCATAATCAAATTTGAAATCGCCGGGTCCAACATCGAATCACCTTGGCTCACCATATCCAACGCTTTCAAAATCTCATCTGCCTCAATTTGTTTTAGCAAAAACCCACTAGAACCAGCCCGCAGTGCCTCAAAAACAATCTCATCACTTGCATAGGCCGTAATAATAATCACCTTAGTATCCGGATTCTCTTTTAAGATCGCTTTTGTCGCATAAATTCCATTTCTTGCAGGCAACCGAATATCCATCAAGACGATATCTGGATGAATTTTTTTCGCAATTCGAATCGCATCTTCTGCCGAACCAGCTTCTGCAACCACAGAGAAATCATCACGTCTACCAATTAAAGCGCGCAATCCAATTCGAACGATCTCATGATCATCTACAATCATTATCCTTTGCATATATTTGACCTAAAACATTGATTCTTCTATAATTTGAGTTGGTGATTAAATTATAGCATGAATTCAATCTCCTTTATCTTTTATAATAATTAAAAACAACCTTAAATTAATCACAAAATTGAAAGGTTTCACAATGAATATCGCCCTAATCGCAGGTACTGGTTTCGAAAAATATTTTCAAAAAAACACACATCCCAAAACAGTCAACACAGATTTTGGAGTCGCTCACCTATATCAAGCCCAACTAGAGGAGATCAACTTTTGGTTTCTCCCTAGGCATGGCATCACCCATCATCTGCCACCCCATCTGATTAACTACCGAGCCAATATCGCTGCGTTGAAACAAATTGGCGTCGAAAAAGCGATTGCCATCTTCACCGTCGGCTCCATCAATCCAGCCTACCAAGTCAATTCCTTCACCATTCCCGATCAATATATCGACATGAGTCATCGCCAAGATTCCACTTTCTATCAAGAAGAAAAATCATCGCAAGTCAAACACATGCAGATGAACCGACCATATTGTGACACCTTACGTAAAAAACTGATTGAATATGGTGAAAACAGCCATATTAACCTTAATCCCACTGGCAACTATATTTGTACCAATGGTCCTCAACTAGAAACTCCCGCCGAGATCAATTTCTATCGCAACATTGGCGCCGATCTAGTTGGCATGACAGGCTTCCCAGAGGTCGCCCTTGCTAGAGAAGCTCAAATTCATTACGCTTCCATTGCCTATTCGGTCAATTGGGCCGCGGGCATCGAAGCACAAATAGAACTTTCAGATGACGAAGCACAAAAACAAAAAATCATCTCCATCGCCATCAAAACTCTCGCCATCACCATTCACTTCAATGAATGCGAGTGTAAACTTCCCTCAGTCTTATAAAATAAAAAAAAGACTGCTTTACGCAGTCTTTTTGATTTACAGGTGTAAAGAAACAAAATAACCAGCACCCAACAGGGGAGTTCTAGAGTTCAAAATGACCTTAATCGGGAAAGATCGCACAAGGTCAGAAAATCTCCCTTTTTGCGCATATACATCAAGGAAATTATATTTTTCAAACAGTGGCAAAATCTTTGGTGGAATCCCACCACCAATATAAACACCACCAGATGTCAGCATCTTTAATGCCATATTAGAACATTCCGCTGCCAAAATTTCCACAAACAACTGCAAGGTCATCTCACAAATTTCAGCACCTTCCACCGGAGCCAATGCATATTTTGAAGCAATCGGTCCCACATCACCTAAAGCCTCAATTTCTTCTCGCAACCAATCCGGTTCCTCCGCCTTGCCTTCATCCTTCAAAAAATTATACAAATTTCGGAACGCAATTCCAGAGCAAACATTCTCAAAGCTCACATGGTCATCTTGTTGCAACAAATAAAACAACAATTCCGCCTGCAACTGATGTAAAGGAGCAAAATCTGAGTGCCCACCTTCAGAAGGATTCACAATAAACCCATCTTCATTCCGTGCAATGAAAGCCTCACCCAAGCCAGTTCCGGGGGCAATCACCGCAATCGAACCAGTCAAATTCTCGGGCTTGTCAGAAAGCACAAACACATCTTCTTCACGTAACAAAAACGTACCATAAGCAATTGATTCCAAATCATTCAAAAGCCAAACATTCTTCAAACCAAATGTCTCGCGAATATTCTCTGCATCAATTTTCCAAGTCAAATTGGTAATCTTTGCCGTTTGGTCAATCACCGGTCCCGCCACACCAAAAGAAGCATAATTGAGATTTTCTGGCTTTTCTTCTTTAATAAAAATTGAAATGATTTCTTCTAAAGAGGAAAATCCATTACTCGGATAACTTTTTTCAACAAGGGGATGATGATAGTCTTGCGCTTCATTATATAAGGATAGGGTGGTTTTGGTTCCGCCAATGTCACCAACAAGAATAGAAAATGTCATGAGTACTCCTGAAAAAGATTATGTTACAATGCCATTATCTTATCATAAAAAGGTCAGAAAATGAAAATTATTGATATCACAAAACCAATATCAAACAACACCATACCATGGGAAGGCGACCCTGCACCGCAACTCCTCAAACCATTTCAAATCAAAAATGGCGATCTCTATAATCTCACCGAGCTCTCCATCTCCGCCCACATCGCCACTCACATAGACGCCCCCAAACATTTTCTAGATCAAGGCAAAACCATCGAACAATTGGATCTCAACAAAATGATTGGTCAAGTCGCCGTCATCGCTCTGGATCCAACCATCAACATCATCAACGCTGAGCTCATTCAACAACTTTGGTCTCAAAAACCATTTCTAAATGGCATTCAAAAAGTCATTTTCAAAACCAAAAACTCAGCTCCAGAATTCCCCAAACACACCTTCGACAAATCCTACACCGCCTTAGACACGTCTGGCGCGCAAGCATTGTTAACCAAAGGCATTCATTTTGTTGGCATTGACTATCATTCCATCTCTATCTATGACGATCTCGTTGAGCCTCACAAAATCTTGCTTGCTGAAGAAGTTGTCATTCTAGAAGGTGTCGAATTAGAAGACGTTAAAGAAGGCCTCTATCAATTATATTGTCTCCCCATCAAGATAGAAGGCGCAGATGGTGCTCCCGTTAGAGCAATTCTGATTCAACCGGAATAGCTTTTCTTTTTCGCATCTTCCTTGGGAGGGGAATCTGCACCAAAATAATCGACAAAAAAATCAATCCACAACCAATATATTGCGGTGTCGTCAAAATTTCACCCAAAAGCAAAAAGCCAGCAATCGCAGCAAACAATGCTTCAGAGCTCATAATCACAGCCGCATCTGTCGAAGGGGCGTTCTTCTGCGCAATAATCTGAATCGAGAATGCCACCGCCGTAGATAAAACCCCCGTATATAAAAGAGGTTCAAGTACATTCCAAGTCATAGGAATTGAGATTTCTTGATAAAAAATCACCGTTGTCAAAAAGCTCAGCACACTTGCTGTCGCAAATTGTGCAAAAGCAATCAAAATGCTATCAAACTTACCGCATTTCTTATCCACAAACAACACATGTCCGCCCCAAAAAATCGAACATAAAAAGATCAACACATCCCCAAAATTGATCGTGATTGCTCCCGAAATGCTCACCAAATATAGCCCTGTCACAGAGATTCCAGAAATAATCCACGTAAATATAGTTGGCTTTTCTCTATAAATCAACAAGCCTAAAATCGGCACAAAAATCACATACAAACTCGTAATAAACCCGCCTTTGCTTGCACTGGTATACGCCAACCCCGCTTGTTGCAATCCACTGCCAAAGAACAAGATCACACCCAAAGTAGCCCCCGTCAACAAACCATCTTTTCTCAGTTTTGTCTTGCGCAGCAACAACAATGGTGCCAACACAATTGCGCCCAAAAAATAGCGATAACCATTGAACAAAAAAGGATTGATAAAATCAGTTCCTTCGCGTTGAAAAACAAAAGCCGTCCCCCATATCATCGCCATAAAGATCAATAGAAAATCAGAAAATACTCGTTTTTTAGTGTGTTCTTTCATGATTCGCCTATTATAGCGATTTTTTTTATTCTCGCAATGGAGTATAAGAAATCCGTTATAACCTTCAATCCAATCTACCCATCCTACCTCGTTTTTGATAATATAAAATCAATAATAAGAACCTTATTCTTTGGAGGCAAACGTGTTTTACTATAATATCAACTATCTCATTTTTATGATTCCCGCCTTTGTACTCATGCTTGCAGTGCAAATGGGAGTCAAAAATGCGTATCGAAAATGGTCTCAAATTCGCATCCAATCCAACCTCACCGGCCTAGACGCCGCCCGCATTATTTTGCAACATGTCGGCCTAGATCACCTCAAAATTAATGTCATTCGCGGAGACATGACAGATTTCTACGATCCTCGTTCCAACACCCTCAATCTCTCGCAAGGCACCGCTCAACGCGCATCCATCGCCTCAGTTGCCATCGCCGCCCATGAAATCGGCCACGCCATCCAAGACGATCAAGATTATATGCCACTTCGGTTTCGTTCTGCCCTCGTACCCATGGTACGCATTGGCTCAACTCTAGGCTGGGTCTTCATTTTTGCGGGTCTCTTGCTTTCTTTCACCGATTTAGCCATCGTAGGGCTCATCTTTTTCTCTGCGGGTGCGCTGTTCTCCCTCGCCACCTTGCCCGTTGAATTTAATGCCTCTGCCAGAGCCAAACAAATCTTGCAAGAAACAGGCATTGTCAGCACTCGTCAAGAAGTCGCCGGCGTCAACAGTGTCCTCAATGCTGCCGCTCTCACCTATGTCGCCGCCCTCGTCCAAGCCGTCATGCAAGTCCTCTACTACGCCACCATGATCTTTGGAGGTGGCCGTCGTCGCAACTAAAAAAAGAATCATTCCAAAAGCACTGCTCAGTTCAGTGCTTTTTTTATTTAATTAGTTTTTAAATGAAAATGGATATGATATAATCACAAAAAATTATCAACAACGAATCGGGTGCCCTATGCAAGATCTAAAATATCGTCGACAATTTGTAGTCTCCAAAAAAGAACTCTCAGAGCTTTCCACTTGGCAAAAATATTCCCTTGCCGACAAATATTTTCTCTATGCCCATCCCGATCTTGAGGTCAATCAAATAGAATCAAAAGGCAAACAAATCACCTTGCTCGGTATAGCCGTCGACGCCACGCATCCAGAACATACCAATCTCGATATCGCCAAAAATATTCTAGAAAATTACCAAACCTGGGAAGATGTCATTGAAGCTGTTTATCCTGTCGGTGGGCGATATATCGTCTTTGCTGCTAACAAAAATACCAATGAGTTCAAAGCCGTTGCCGATCCAATTGGCCTACGAACCCTATTCTTTGTCAAAGACAACGCCCTTCCCATCCTATGCGCCTCTCAACCTCTCCTCATTGAGGATTATTGCAACCTCACCATTGACCAAGCCTATCAACAAGGCTACCTCAATTCAGGAGCTACCGAAAAATATATCGAATTTTGGCATCTTTCTCCCTATACCCAATACAACGAAGTCGAGCATCTCACCCCTAATCATTATCTCGATTTTGAACAACACACTCAACACAGATACTATCCCTTAAAACCGATCCCAGTCATCACTGAACAAGAAGGGTTGCAAAAAACAGAACTTTACCTAAAAAATCTCCTAAAAGGCATCAACCTTCGCGGAAAACTCACTCTCGCCATCACCTCTGGCTATGACAGTCGCATCGTCCTTGCTGCCGCCAAAGATCTCAAAGACGATCTCGAATATTACACAGGTCGATACTACGGTATGAAAGACTCTCATTCAGATTTGGTTCTTCCAGCCAAATTACTTCCTCAACTTGGGGTAGAGCATCAAATCATCAATTGTGAAGGGCAGATGACCCCCGAGTTTGAGCAGATTTTTATGCATAACACTAACATGCCTCATAGAGCGTGGGGTGGCATCGTCGAAAATCTCTATCACAAATTCCCTCAAGATCGCATTCTCATCAAATCAGCTTGTGCGGAGATTGCCCGTTGTGCTTTCTATAAAGGGGGCTACCCCAAGAAAGTTGATCCCGAATGGATTGGCAGCATCTCAACCTTTGAAGACAGTCCCTTTATGATGGAAAAACTCGAACAATGGTTCACTGAAACCAAACAGCTAGTTGCTGACAAACACATCGACATTCTCGATATCTACTATTGGGAGCATCGCTGTGGCTATTGGCAAGCTGGCAGCCAATTAGAATTTGATCTTGCCCATGAAGAGTTCACTCCATATAGCTGTCGCATCCTCTTAGATTCCATGTTAGGTGTCCCCATTGAATATCGTGCCGGCCCTCAATTCAAATTCTTCAAAAAACTCATGCAAAACATGTGGCCCGAAACGCTTCTCATTCCCTTCCCCACACCCTTCCAAAAGAAGATTGGTGAATTCAAAAAATCGGTCAAAAGATCAGTTTTTGGCAAAGCCTATCGAAAAATTCTCCGTACCCTAAAAATTCCTCACTAATCATAAAAAAGAGCTGAAACATCAGCTCTTTTCTCTTTTTTCTATTCTGCTATTGGCAATTCACTTTGAAGTAACGCCAAAATCTCCAACGCCCCCAAGTTCCGATATGGCCACGCCGCCGTCATATTCCATTCATCATCAAAATTGGGGGGTGCAAATGTAATATGCCCCGGTTCTTCCGTATCCATCCCCTGGTTTGGTAAATCCTGCACAGCCGCCCAAAAATTCCAAAACGGCACGTCATACTCATTCGCCAAATTAAACAAAATCGTATTGAACGCATCATTAGTCCCCAAAAGGTCATCGGGTTTGCTCGCCACAATCGGAATCACCCCATACTCAATCATCGTTTCAATCACCGTACGCATATTCTCTTCAAACGTCTCTTGTCGGTAAGCATCATTCGTCCCCATAAAAATGAACATCACACTCGGTTGATAGGTCTTAATCTCACACACCAACGGAGAGTCACCGCTTTCACACACTTCAGGGTTCGCCAAAAATGGAGTCAACAATGACGCCGCATTGAATCCCTTCATGCTCGCCTCACTCGTATGTTGCAACGAATCATGATATTCCACAATCACCGGACGCAAATATTCATACTCTCCCAAAGACCACACATCTTCCGGATACCCAAAATGTCCCAAGAACAAACTCGGCGAACCATTGCAATCCGCTGCTTTGGAATACCGATTTGCATAATTACCCAATGCCTGCCCTTTTAAGAAGATTTCAATTGTCGCTTGGCTAACATGATCTGGAATAATCGGCGCACTTTTCCATTCACCACTCTCCCCATCCTCTGCGCTCACCCAAAACAAGCCATTCAGCAACAAAACCATCGCCATCAAGCTTGAAAAAATTAATTGTTTTCTGCGTTTTTTCATCAACATATCCTAATTCTAAACGGATTCAACATCTTGTCAAACCTATAGGCTTAAATCCAGCATTAATCTTACCAAGAACAATAATTAGAAATATAATAAAACATCTTCAATTATGGTAAGGAAGACAACATGATCTTAAGAAAATATACCTCCTCAGATTATCCACAAGTCATGCAGTTAAAAGTCCACCCAGATCAAGAAAAATTTGTCGGCACTATTGACGAGCTTTTTGATCTCAAAACACCTTACTGGAATTTCAACGTGATTGAGGTCGAAAAACAAATTGTTGGTTTTTTCAACATCGACACCAACTATTCCAATCAATATAATTTCACACTACCCAACGAGCTCGGTTTCCGTGCCTTCTTTATTGACTTTGCTCATCAAGGGCAAAGCTACTGCACCCAATCCATCCAGCTTCTCAAACCCTTCCTCCAACAAGACTTCCCTCAACATCCCTCCGTAGCTCTCACCGTTAATTGTAAAAACAAAGCCGCCTATCATTGCTACCGCAAAGGTGGTTTCACCGACACCCAAACGCTCTATCACGGTGGCAAAGCTGGCCCCCAACACATCATGCGCATCTCCCTCATAAGTTGACAGATTTCCCAACTCCATCTACACTTAACCTATGCTTGCAAACGTAAAATCGTGCGCAATGATTGGCCTAGATGGGGTAATTGTAGAAGTAGAAGTCGATCAAGATTTCGGAATGCCTCGCATTGTCCTCGTCGGTCTTCCAGATGCTGCCGTCAACGAAAGTAAAGAACGTGTTCAAACCGCCATCAAAAATGCTGGCCTTAAGTTCCCCAACCACAAAATCACCATCAATCTCGCTCCTGCCTCCGTCCGCAAGGTTGGCCCCGTCTATGATCTTCCCATTGCCATCGCCACCTTAGCCGCCTCCAATCAAATCCCCCTCCAAAAGATAGAAAATGCCTTGCTCGTTGGCGAACTCTCTCTAGATGGTCGTGTTCGCCACATCAGCGGTGTCCTCCCCATGACCGCCCTCGCTAAAGAAAAGGGCTTCACCGAAATATTCGTACCTGCTGTTGATGCTCCCGAAGCTTCCATGATTGAAGGCATCCATGTCATTCCCGTAGAAAATCTCAACGCCATAGTCGATCATTTTCGTGGTCTCAATCTCATCGCTCCCCAAAAACCTGATTTTTCTGAGCAACATACACTCGCTCCCATCACAGACTTTGCCGACATCAAAGGCCAAGAGCATGTCAAGCGTGCCCTAGAGATCACCGCTGCAGGAGGGCACAATCTCCTTATGATCGGCCCACCCGGCAGTGGCAAAACCCTCATGGCCAAAGCCATGGCAGATATCCTCCCACCCATGACCATCGCAGAATCCCTCGATGTCACCCGCATCTATTCCATCGCAGACAAACTCGAGCCCGATCAACCCATCATTCGCAAACGCCCGTTCCGTTCTCCGCATCACACCATCTCCCATGCTGGCCTCGTTGGAGGAGGCAATTGGCCTCAACCTGGCGAGATTTCTCTTGCCCATCGAGGTGTACTTTTCTTAGATGAAATGCCCGAATTTGGCACTCGTGTTCTTGAAGTCATGCGTCAACCCCTCGAAGATAAAAAAGTCACCATCTCCCGTGCCCAAGGTTCGTTGTCTTTCCCCGCCAACTTCCAGCTCATCGGTGCCATGAACCCATGTCCCTGTGGCTATTATGGGGATGAATCTCATCCCTGCACCTGTTCCCTGCAAATGATCACCCGCTACCAAAAACGCCTCTCCGGACCCTTGCTAGACCGCATCGACATTCATATCGAAGTCCCTAAAGTAGACTTTGATAAACTCAGTGCGGATCGTTCAGGCGAACCTTCTGCGCTCATTCAACAACGTGTCACCGCCGCACGCAACATCCAAAAACAGCGTTTCCAAGCCATCCCCCACATCGTCTGCAATGCCGATATGGGTGTCTCTGAAATTAAACATTATTGCAAGCTGGATACCACCAGCACCCAGCTCATCCGCAACGCCATGCAACAGCTCAATCTCTCCGCCCGTGCCTACCATCGCATCCTCAAACTCTCCCGCACCATTGCCGATCTTGAGCATGTCCCTCACATCCAAACCCAACACATCGCCGAAGCCCTGCAATATCGACCGAAAATCCTAAATTAAATGACGATCAAAGATAAAGCAATCCAAGCACTCTTCAAGAATGCGAAAATTTATTCAAACGCAAGTTTTGAAAAACCCAATTATTTTGAAAACCTTCAAGATAACCTCGTTCATACAGTGAATCTGCAAGATTTTGAGCAAGACTTTGCTCAAGGGTCTGGAAACGAATTGCACCATAAAATGAGAGCTTGTCACTCTTCTTCTATGCTAGCCGCCAACACCTTTGGCATTTTCAAAAAAGCACAATATCATTTTCAATTCCAAGAACAGATTTACCAAACTCCCCAATTTGAAGCGAAATGTCCCACAGGGCTCACAGGCACACCTCCAAATTTAGACGTTTTGTTTGACAATCAAAACACAGTCCTTGCCATCGAATCAAAAATGACAGAATACCTGACTCCCAAAACAGCAAAATTTTCTGAAAAATATAAAACCCATCCATTCCCATATGCTGAACAGGTATGGCTTTCTATAATAGAACAAGTGGAAAATCAAAAATATTATTTCGATATTGCCCAGATGATCAAACACTACCTTGGGCTCACCAACACCTATCCTCATAAAAAAATCACCTTACTCTATCTCTATTGGCAACCACAAAATGCGGATTTATTCCCAATCTTTCAAACGCATTCACAGCAAATTGATGCATTCGCCAAGAAAGTGCAAAATTCAAAAGTAAAATTTATCTCAATCACCTATCCACAACTATGGCAATCATGGCAAAATATCCCACAACTATCCACACATCTTAATCATTTAAAAAGAAAGTATCAAATAAATATCTAAAAAGGGAAGAATTTACTGCCTTATATAGAAAAGAATTACGGATATCATCTCCTCTATGCCCACTTTTCCAAACAGCCAAGTCTAGGTATAATCATCTCTCAATCCCCAAGGAGCAAAAATGTCACTTACCCTCAAATCAATTCTCGAATTACGTGCAGCCGGACAACACCATCAAGCCAAACAACACCTTCTCCAGCTCGTCGCGCAAAACCCATCTGACCCCACCATCTTATATGAAACCGCCAGCGTCCATGACTATTTAGGAGAAGAACGCAACGCCATCCCATTTTACCTAGCCGCTATCGAAAATGGATTATCCGGAAACGATTTGAGAAGCGCCTATCTCGGTCTCGGCAGCACCTATCGCACCCTTGGCATGTATCAACAATCCAAACAAACTTTCTTAGAAGCCCTAGACAAATTCCCAGAGGCAACCGAAATCAAAGTATTCCTCGCCATGACCTTATACAATCTTTCAGAACATCACGCAGCAACAACCTCTCTTCTTCAAATTATCGCCGATACCACCACAGATACCGAAACTGAAAAATATACTCGCGCCATTCAACAATACGCCCAAGACCTAGACCGCATCTGGGAATAATCACACACCCCCGCAAATTCAAACAGTCTAGCCAAGCCAAAATCTCCTATTTCTCATCAAATTCCTTCACTTCTCTTTACATTCAACAAAAGGTATAATCTATGTATTCTTAATCTAGAAAAGGTAAATATGTTCGATTATAAAGATCCCGAAGTAAACTTTGCAGTTAATGTAGTAAGACAAGCCGCTTTATTGGTCAAAACAGTCCAATCCCAAATGGTTTCAGATGCCCTCACCAAAGGTGACAAATCTCCCGTAACGGTCGCAGATTTTGCATCCCAAGCCTATGTAGCAAAACAACTAATAGATACATTTCCCGGTGTCCCCATGGTAGGGGAAGAATCTTCCGCCAGCTTAAAAACAGAAGAAAACAAACAAACCCTTCAAGACATCACCAACTTTGTCAACACCATCATTCCCAACTCTTCCCAAGAACAAGTTTGTGATTGGATAGATTTTGGTAGCACCACTAACGCCAAAAAATTCTGGACCCTCGATCCCATTGATGGCACCAAAGGCTTCCTCCGTGGGCAGCAATACGCCGTTGCCTTCGCTCTCGTCGAAGATGCAGAAGTCAAAATTGGCGTCCTCGGTTGCCCCAACCTCAAAAATGGTTACATACAAGATATCGGCGGAGAAGGCTCCTTGGTTGTTGCCGTCAAAGGTCAAGGTACCTGGACCACCTCCCTCACGGATCCCACCCAACCCTTCAAGCAAATCAAAGTCTCAGACTTTGCAAATCCTGCCGACGCACGCTTCTTGCGTTCTTTTGAAGCGGGTCACACCAATGTCTCTCAACTAGATTACATCGCCCAAGAAATGGGTGTCTCTGCCGAACCTGTCCGCCTAGACAGCCAAGCCAAATATTCCATCCTCGCTGCCGGCGCTGGCGATTGCATCTTCCGCCTCATTAGTCCCAAAATGCCCGACTATGTCGAAAAAATTTGGGATCAAGCAGCAGGCTATCTCGTTGCAGTCGAAGCAGGTGGCACCGTCACAGATCTAAATGGCAAACCATTGGATTTCAGCACCGGCAAATTCCTCACCAACAATAGAGGCGTTCTCGCCACAAACACACATCTTCACCAAGCATGTCTCGCAGCCATCAAAGCTGTAGAGGCTTAAATCTTTAGAAAATTGTTTTCACAGATCAAGGAGAAAAAGATGAAAAAGAACTTCCTCACCATAGGAGAATTTTCACCTCAAGAATTACAAAGCATGTTAGATTTGGCTGTAGAGCTTAAAAAAGAACGTCAAGAAGAAGGGGCCAACCAACCCATTCTCAAAAACAAAATGCTCGCCATGATATTCCAAAAACCAAGTCTTCGTACCCGTGTCTCATTTGATATGGCCATGCGCCATTTGGGTGGAGATGCCATCTATCTTTCTCCCGCAGAAATTGGTCTTGGCAAACGCGAATCCATCGCCGACATCGCCCGTGTCCTTTCCGGCTTTGTAGATGGCATCATGGCTCGCGTATTCGATCACAATCACGTAGTTGAACTTGCCAAATGGGCCAGCATACCCGTAGTCAATGGCCTCAGTGATTACAATCATCCTTGTCAAGCCATGGGAGATGCGCTCACCATTCAAGAAGAATTTGGCACCCTCAAAGACATCAACGTCACCTATGTTGGAGACGGCAACAATGTCGCAGTTTCCCTCATGCACATCTGCGCCAAACTCGGCGCCAACTTCACCATCGCCAATCCCGTCGGCTACGATATGACGATAGAATCCATTGACGCAGCCAAACAATACGCCCAAACCAGTGGCAGTAACTTAACCTTCATCAACGATCCCATCGAAGCCGCCACCAATGCCGACGTCCTCTATACCGACGTGTGGACCAGCATGGGCCAAGAAGAAGAAACTGCCAAGCGAATGCAAATCTTCCCCCCATATCAAATCAATTCAGATTTACTTTCACACGCCAAAAAATCAGCCATCGTCATGCACTGTCTGCCCGCGCATCGCAATGATGAAATCACAGACGCAGTTGCAGATGGCCCTCAAAGTCGTCTTTTCCCCGAGGCACACAACCGCATGCACGCCCAAAAAGCCGTCCTCGTCAAAATGCTTAGCTAAACACTTACCAGGAAAAATAGGAGATCGATTGAATGAACACAAAAGACCTAATTAGACTAGAAGAAGAATACGGGGCCCACAATTATCATCCTTTGGACGTAGTCCTTGAAAAAGGGGAAGGCGTATGGGTTTGGGACGTTGAAGGGAACAAATATTTAGATTGCCTCAGCGCCTACTCAGCGGTCAACCAAGGCCACGTACACCCACGCATCCTCAAAGCCATGACCGATCAAGCCCAAAAAATCACTCTCACATCCCGCGCATTCCGCAATAGTCAATTACCATATTTCTACAAAGAACTCTCCGACCTCACCGGCTACGAAATGTCCATTCCCATGAACAGTGGTGCCGAAGCAGTTGAAACAGCGCTCAAGCTCGCCCGCAAATGGGGCTATGTAGTCAAAGACGTTCCCAAACACAAAGCAGAAATTATCGTCTGTGACGGCAATTTCCACGGACGCACCATCTCCATCGTCACCTTCTCTTCCGAACCGCTTTATAAAGACGCCTTCGGACCCTTTACTCCCGGATTTGTCAGCGTAAAATACGGTGACGCACGTGCCATCGAATTAGCCATCACCGACAACACTGTCGCAGTCATGATCGAACCCATCCAAGGGGAAGGTGGAGTCATCATTCCTCCTGAAGGCTATCTCAAAGAAGTTCGCAAACTCACCGAAACCTACGGCATCCTTATGATTTGTGACGAAATTCAATCCGGTCTCGGGCGCACAGGCAAGCTCTTTGCATCCGACCACGAAGACGTTCGTCCTGATATGATGATCATCGGCAAAGCCCTTTCTGGTGGTTTCTATCCCGTCTCCGCTGTCTTAGCCGACACACCCATCATGGGTCTTTTTGAACCCGGCGAACACGGCTCCACATTTGGGGGCAACCCCCTCGGTGCCGCCATCGCTCGCGAAGCCCTCAACGTCTTAGTAGAAGAAAAACTTATCGAAAATTCAGCCGAACTCGGTGCTTATTTCAAAGAAAAACTGCAAGCCATCCCTAGCAAACACGTCAAAGAAATTCGCGGCAAAGGTCTTTTTGTCGGCGTAGAACTCAATGACCAAGCCGGCGGTGCCCGTCGTTTCTGCGAAGCCTTGCAACAAAAAGGCATTCTCGCCAAAGAAACTCACACCACAGTCATCCGCTTTGCCCCACCTTTGGTCATCGACAAAGCCACCATCGACTGGGCCTTAGCCATCATCGAAGAAGTTCTTTTAATGGACTAATTAAAAACACAAAAAGAGCTATTCATTTGAATAGCTCTTTTCTTTTACCGATCAAAATAGGGCACAATAAAGAACATAAGAACTGTTATGTAAACCAAATCACTAAAAATAATTGAAAAACTGTCCAAAAATTATTCAGTAGTATAAAAAAACCATATACAGGGGAACTTAAATAGTTAAACCACCATAAAAACCAACATTCGCATAGATAAAAATTAGACACCTATCAATAGAGTATCCAAAACTGTCAAAAAACTGTCAAAAAACTGTCTAATTTTCTCTTGACACCTGTCCAAAAATAGCAAGTTTTTTGGGACACCTTCAAACCAAATAGGGCAGTCTATAGAAAATATCCCCAAAACCCGTTTACCCACTCCAAACCCGAATTGATACTCCCTGACCTTTGATTTATAATAAATGCAAATTTACCCCAACAGGAGTTGTCATGAGCAACCAAACCGTATTGGATCAATTCAAACTATCCGGAAAAACCGCCATCGTCACCGGAGGCATTGGCCTTCTTGGCAAAGGCTTTGTTCGCACCCTCGCCGAAGCAGGTGCATCCGTCATCATCGCCGACCTCAACCAAACCGCCGCCCAAGCCTACGCCCAAGAATTACAACAAAAAGGCTATCAAGCACATGGTCTTGGAGTCAACGTCACCGACAAAAACTCCGTTACCCAACTTATTCAAAACACCCTTGATCTCTATGGTTCCGTAGACATCCTCGTCAACAGCGCCGCCCTAGATCCCAAATTTGATCCCGAAAAGCAAGGCGAACAAGCCAACAACGCCTTTGAAAACTACCCCCTCGACATGTGGGATGCCGCTCTCAACGTCAATCTCACCGGACCTTTCCTCATGTCCCAAGCCGCTGCAATCCAAATGCGCAAACAAAACGCAGGCGTCATCATCAACATCTGCTCCATCTACGGTCTCACCGGTCCCGATCAACGTCTCTATGAAAAAGAAGGGCAACCGCCTTCCTTCAAACCCGTGTTCTATTCCGTCACCAAAGCCGGCATCGTCGGCCTCACCAAATACCTCGCCACCTATTTCGCTGGCACCAACATTCGTGTCAACACTCTCACCCCTGGGGGAGTCTATAACGGGCACGATGAGGAATTCTCTTCCAAATACGGCCAACGCGCGGTCCTCGGTCGCATGGCTGATAAAGACGAAATGAACGCCGGTCTTCTTTATCTCGCCTCTGACGCCTCCAAATACGTCACCGGCACCAATCTCATCATCGATGGTGGCTGGACAGCTTGGTAAAACGATCAAAATAATACTTAAATAAAAAGAAGGTCTTAATTCAAGACCTTCTTTTTTTATTCATCAAACCGTAGTGGATTAGTAGGCAGGTGGTGCAAAATTCTCAGCCGTGCCAGACCAATCTGCGCCTTGCACATCACCACTCGCACTCGTCACATCAATGCTATAATCTGCTATCTTACACAGACCTTCAGCATTCACAAAATCAGTGTTCTTGATTATCAAATAAGCATAATCATAATCGCCGGGGTTAATCAAACCCTTCCCGTCCACCAAGTCAAACGCTTCATAGGTCTTATCATTCTTGATTCCCACAAACGTAGCTTCCAAAAGGTCAGAGTTCAACGTCACATCCAAAGTTTCAGTCGCAGTCACAGCCAAATAATCAGCCCCACCGTTGCTCACGCCATCAACCGCCGCATAAGTCCCTGCGCCATCAATCACACCTTCAATATAAACTGTGCTAAATTCATCCCCATAATGGAAATCGCGAATCAATTTTTGGATATAAAACAAATCAAACGCATCCGCAAAACTAGTATTCCCATATTGTTCCAAAGTCATATCAATCGCTTCAAAAGCTTTTTGTGAATCATTCACCGTCACCATATTCTTCCACAAATCAGACATAAACTCATTCCCATATTTCTGCGTTTGTGCCAAGAAGAACAAAAATTGTCCATATTGATTAGCATAAGAAGGTTCCCCATAATCATCGCCTTCTTCCACAAAACAGGCATCTGGTGCAGCAAATGGAGAACGACGGAACAATTCGCGGTTGTAATATTTTTCATGCGTAATATATTCAAACCAAGTCGCATTCGATTCCAACAACCAGCTCGGTGCCATCGTCGTCATCCCTGCTTGGATCGCATGCATATATTCATGATATATAATCGTCGCCAAATGAATCATCCCTGCTTCAGTCACATAGTCACCATCGAGGTCATTTTCAACTTCCATATAAGAAGAGGAAGCATAGAATTCTTCTTGTTCACTGTTAGGATTATCAAACACAACAGTAGAAGAAACCTTCATTCCCAACACCCCAGCGTTCAACAAATGGCGGAAATAAACATCCATCTTACCGTTCCCACCCGCATCACCATCAGGGGGGGGCACTGGGAAGCCATATTCTTCATGCACAGTTGCATACATATGTTCATAAATATCACCAGCGGCTTCCACAAAGTCCGGCACACCATTTTCATTTTCATCTTCCATTGGCACAGCATGCAAAGTATTCACAGCATAATGGAACATAAAATGGTCCGTTTCATAATCAAACACATCCCCGCTAATATAAGGGCGACCTGGGTCAGTCACATCCACCTCAACTGGCACCGCGGTCAAAGCCGCATTCATCTCCTCTGCCATAATCGTGGACATATTCTTCTTCGGAGTTCCTTCAGCTGTCGGAGTTGCTTTTGGGCTTCCTCCCCCACATCCAGACACCAAAAAAGCAAACAAAAGTAAGTATATAAAGAATGATTTTTTCATAAGTTCCTCTTTCCTTTTCCTTCTTAAGCTTCTTCAAGCTTTTTTATTGCGTCTAAAATCACATGTAAAACTTCATCTTGTGATAAAACATTCGTATCAATCAACAAGTCGGCATGCTCTCGTGCATTCTTCAACCGCACCAACTGCCGTTCATAGTCACTCTCAATCCATCGCAATGTACTTCTTTTTAACGTATTTTCATAACTCACATCTAAAAAAACTAACAAGTCTGGCATCCCTTTTCGTTGCCACAAAGTAGGCACAAAAGAATGTTCCTGCGCCACATTCCGTGCCGCATAACCCAGCGCTTGCAAAGCTTTGCTCTGACTAGTCTTTCCCGATTTGCACGGGCCCACAATTGCAATTGTGATACTAATGAGTCCCTCTCTTTCAAAGCATTGGCAAATATACACTCATTCTGCGCACACCGCTAATCGGTCCGTCTTGAATCACTCTCAGAACCACAATGCTTATATCATCTCTTGGCTTATCATGTTCAAAAAACAAAGCTCGCTCCATCAAACAATTCGCCATATCCTGTGCTAACATATTTTTCTGGATCGCTTCACTCACTTCTTCAAACACATTCATTTTCTGATCATAATACGTCCCCGCATGGTTCAACCCATCCGAAAACACCACCACAGTCAGATCTTTCTCCAACGGCACTTCATGGATAATCGGGCGAACATTTCGTTTCGCCCCAATTGATTCAGATTCCTCATCCATCAACTGCAATTCATTATTATCGTATAAATAAATAGGTGCTTCGTTATTTCGGGATATTACCAAACTACGCGAGATCATATCAATCGACAAAATATTCAAAGTCGATAGCACCTTCCCATCTCGTGCCGCAAACAAATAATCCGAAGCAGCTCGTGCCGCAGCCCCATCCCGCACACCCTCTGCCAACAGAGAGATCACTTTCCGCACCACCATCGTAGAGATTCGTTTTGCGCTTTTCCCAGACCGCTGTCCATCTGCCAACACTACCGACAATCCACCATTCGGGCGTTCCACCACTTCCAAAGTGTCTCCGCTTTCCGAAACAGCATATTTATTGATTTTCGCCACACCAATCTGAACTTCCATGAATCTCCTTTTAATCTAATACCTCATTTTATCTAAAAAAAACAATTTCAAACAGACTTTCTTCACTTCAATTGGGTTATAAACACTGAAGCCAAGCTCAAAAAGATTAAAAACCCAACGCTATCAGTCACCGCAGTCACCAAAACAGGGGAGGCCAATGCCGGGTCCATCTTAACCGCCTTCAAAAACAAAGGAATCAACGTTCCCACAAAAGCCGCCACAATCAAATTCCCCACAATCGCCAATCCCAACACCATCCCCAAATAGAAATTTCCTCGCCACAGATAAATCCCTAGCCCGGCAATCATCCCAATCACCAACCCTTGGATCACTCCAATCAACACTTCTTTCAAAATGATCGGCAATGAATCTTTCAAATTCACCTTGCCCAAAGCCAAAGAGCGCACAATCAACGCAATCGATTGGCTCGAGGCATTCCCGCCTAACCCAGCCACAATAGACTGCAACGCGGCCAAAACCGCCACCTGGGCAATCACTGCTTCAAAATTGCTCACCACCCAAGAAGCTAAAAGAGCCGTCCCCGAATTCACAAACAACCAAGGCAAGCGCCCTTTCAAGTGCTCCTTCACCTTGCTCTCTGGGTTCAATTCACTGTCAGAAACCGACGCCAAACGATAGATATCTTCCGTAGCTTCTTCTTGAATAACATCCAAAATATCATCATAGGTAATCATCCCCAGCAACGTCTTATCATAATCCACCACTGGCAACGCCGAAAGTTCATGGCGAATCATCACCTGTGCCACCACTTCCTGGTCCGTATCAGCCTGCACAAACACCACATCCGAATCCATAATGTCATGAATCTTCTTTTCAGGTTGTGCCACCAAAAGTTGGCGCAAACCAATCACCCCAATCAAATGATCCACAATATCCTTCACAAACACATAATACGTAAACGAAAGGTCAGGTCCCTTCGCCCGTAGTTCATTAATCACTTCCTCTGCTGTATGCGTCTCATAAACAGAAAAGAAATTGGTCGTCATACGACCACCAGCTGTCTGGTCATCGTAAATCAACAGAGGCAAAATATCTTCAGATTCTTCCATTTCATCTAACGCTAAATGCGCTTGGAATGGATGCATATCCCCCAATAAGTCGGCTGCTTCATCAGGCTCCATCTCATCCAAAATGTCCGCCAACCGCTCAATCGAAAGCCCCTCTGCCGCTTCCAATGTCTCACTGTCTTCCAAACGGTCAAACAAATCAGCCACCGTCTCAATGTCAAAATGACGAACCACAAGTTCCTGTTCCTCATCATTCAAAAGTTGGAACACAACCACACGTTCACCCGCTCGCAGGGATTTAAACAGATCAAGTGCTTCCGAATACTTTTCATATTCAAATGCAGCTTGGATTTTTTCAGCAGTAATTTCCCAAAATTGTTCTCTTTTAATCATGGGTTCCTCCGGGAAAGAAAAAAATAGAGTGGAAACGCCACTCTATTCTAACTTAACAATAGTTTATTTAATATCGCGTTTCTTATAGGGTTTTTAATTCCTTGAAGCCAACTGGCCACAGCCAGCAGCAATGTCGATTCCACGCCGTAATCGCACAGAACAAGGGATATGACGATCTGTCAAAGTTTGTTTAAAAGCCATTGCATTGTCAGAACCTTTCCCAGCATAGCCAGGAGTATCGTTCAAGCGAATCAAATTCACATGACAAAGCATACCTTTCAACAGATCAGCTAATTCTTCAGCCACTTGTTCCGTGTCATTAACACCATCGATCAACGCCCATTCAAATGTAACGCGTCGATTTGTTTTTTCAATATACTCTTTCACAGCAACAATCACTTCTGCAATCGAATATTTTTTATTAATAGGCATCATTTCCGAGCGTTGTGCGTCATCCACACTATGCAAAGAAATCGCCAAATTAACTTGCAAATTTTCATCAGCGAACCGATCAATCCCCGGCACCACACCAGCCGTAGAAACCGTCATCCGGCGTGCCCCCAAGCCAAACCCTTTTTCATCATTCAAAATTCGGATCGCGTCCATAGTCGTTTCATAATTCAAGAATGGTTCACCCATTCCCATAAAAACCAAATTAGTCACATGCAGGTCATCCTTCGCCAATTCATGCGCAAAATAAAGCACTTGGCTCACAATCTCACCCACACTCAAATTACGAGAAAATCCCATCGCCCCAGTTGCACAAAAACTGCATCCCAAAGCGCATCCCACCTGTGTAGACACACAAATCGTATTTCGTTCATCATACTGCATCAACACAGTTTCAATCTTTTTCCCGTCTTTCAATTCAAAAAGTGCTTTTTTCGTATATCCATCTTTTGAAGAAATCATTGTCGCCAATTGAACCGGATACTGAGGCATGCTCACTTCAATCGCCTCAATCAATTTTTTGGGTAGTGTGCTGAATTCAGCAGGGGATTGATAAAAATTCTTATAAAATCCTTGCCAAATCTGAGCAGCACGAAAAGAAGGCTGTTTCATCTCCGCAACCCACTTTTGCAAACCCTCAAAATTCAAATCTAAAACACTAGTTGTCATTGCAAACTTTCTTTTTCAAAAATTAATAAAGTTGTTTCAAAAGATCATCCAAATCTTTCGCCACAAAATCCACCTTAGGTGTATGAGCATCCACATCTTCTTGAGAGGCCACACCTGAGAGCAACACCGCTGTTTTAATGCCCAATGCCTGAGCTCCAGTTGCGTCCGTGTCCACACGGTCACCAATCATCAAAGTCTCTTCGGCCAACGCCCCCAAATAGTCCAACGCTTGTTGATACATCATCGGACTTGGCTTCCCAAAACACACTGGTTCAATCCCAGTCGTCGTCACAATCGGGCTCAACATCGCTCCAGCACCCGGCAACAATCCATTATTACCCGGGAAAGAGGGGTCAGCATTGGTTCCATAGAACTTTGCTTGATTATATAAAATCAACTGGCCCGCTTTTGCCAACTTATCATAACTAATCTCACGGTCCAATCCCACCAAAACCAACTCAGCATCTTCGTCCACCAGCTCAAACCCAGCATCAGTCATAAAAGACTTCAACCCAGCTTCACCAATCACGTACGCCTTGGTTCCCTTAGGATAAATCGATTTCAAATAATCAGCCGAAACAGTCCCAGAAGTGAAGATTTGCTCTTCCTTCACATGCACATCAAATCCGGCCAACTTTTCAACATATCGAATCCGACGTTTTGTCGAATTATTTGTAGCTAAAGCAAAATTGACCTGATTGGCTTCAATAATTTTGAATGATTCTGAAAGGTCCCCAATCTCTTCCAATCCTCGCCACAAAACACCATCCATATCAAAAATAATATTCTTGAACATCTCAAAACCTCAAAAAATTAGATCTAAAAAACCAACCCAAATTGTAACATGGTTATATCAAAACTTCAGCAGTCTCAAAGAACTGTTTCGTTTTGCCACAACAAAGCATAAAACTTTGCTTGCAAAAATTCATCTTGATTGCTTTTTTCGATCAAAGTGGTCAACTTATCCTTATAAGGTTTGAAATCGCTCGGATGATAGAAATAATATTGCAAAGCGGCCTTCGCAAAATTCTCCTTACCTTTTACCACTGCATCAAACATCATCTTATTAGAAGACTCACCAGCTGAAACCCCCACATCATATTGGCTCGCAAATTCAATCAACCAAGGAATATTGTGCATCATTTGGAAAGAATCAAACACAAACTTTGGTTTTTCCAAAAATTCCAACGTAGAAGAAGCCGCCGACTGGACAATCCATTCCATATCATTGATCTCCAGATTTTTCAAAATCTCGGTGCTCCATTCCTCATTGATATGTGCCAACCCATAACAGCAGGCGCGTCGCACAGAGCTTGTTTCCAGTGCCAACCCTTCCTTCAACATCGCATGCCCCTGAGAAGCATTCAATCCCAAAGCCTCGGCAGCCGTTTTCTGTAGACGGAAATCTTCGGTCAACAAATATTTCGCCAAAAGATCAATCGACTCAACCGAGCTAATCAAGCTCAATGCCAAACTGGCCGCATCATAGTTCGCCCCATGATGTTGCATTCCCACGCTATGAATCGCTTTCGCCGCTTTCTTATCCTTATTAAACCCACATCCCAAAATAGCCAAACGTTGTTGGAACGCATCTGCCGATTTCATCATCGGATAAAACACATTCTTCGTATATTTACGTCCCACTGGCACCAATGCATCTAATAACTTGTACTTATGAATCTTCGACAAACTCAAACTTCGCAGCGAATTCTGAATATTCTTCAGCAAAGCCCCAAACAGCATAGAAGAAGGTTTCATCGCCGGCAGCAAACTGAAAATATCCAACAACTCTTTCTGAGAATACGACTCACTCGAAGACAAAATTTTGGAGATCACATTCTTTGCTTCATCACGTTGCACAGCCATCCGCAAAATTTCCAACGGAACACTCCATTGCGTCCAGTCTGCTGGCAACCCAGCCATCACATCCCCAATCTCATCACTTTCTGAGATCAAAAATGCCAAAAAGGAAGCATGCACAAAGCGGAAAATTTCAGAGCGTGCATTCTTAGCACTCACAAACAAGCCGCTTTCCAAAAATATCCGCACTCTCGGCACAGATAATCCTGCATTTTCCGCATCAGAATTCTTCACAAACCCCTGATAAACTTCTTCAAATTCACTTTGCGTGAACCACAACGCATGTTTCGCATGCAACCGCACCGCTAATGCTCGCAAAATTCGCAACGCCATTGGGTTCCCCTCAAATTCCCGATACACAAACGCTTTCAAAACATCCTTCGTATACCCGCTCACCACATCATTCAAATAAAGCGCCAAAGTGCGCAAGGTCAAATCCATCGGTTTGATCACATTCAACCCATCCACCAACCACTCATTTTGCACCAAATCCAACATTGCAGAATCAAACGAATCATCAGACACAAACGTTTGCCACAAATTGCTCCATTGCATCAAAAATTCACGTGCCCGTTCCTCATCAAATTTTGCCAATGTCACCGGAAACACACCCAGTTTTTCCACATCTGGCAATCGATCATTTCCTGTGCTCAAAATCAGGGGCGCATGTTTTCCCACAAACTCATTACTCTCCAACCAAGCAAACACACGTTTCTGGTCTGCATAGCTCAATTCATCCAAACTATCCACAAAGAATATTGCGCGGTTCGTGTCCACACATTGTCTGAAAAATCGTCGATTTGCAGTTGATTCTGCATTCAAATAGAAAGGAGGAACCTTATCATTCTCTTCATCATTCAATCCCTCCAAATAGTCAATCAACGCTCCCGCTTGGAAGAAGAAAGGCACCTTGCCAGTCAATCCTCCAAAAGCATTGCTTTCCCTTGCCAACTCCAAAGCCAGCCAAGCCAAAGCAAAACTTTTGCCCACTCCAACTTCTCCATGCACCAACAAACGTTGTTTTTCTCTCAAAATCCCCTCAAAGCCAATCAACTGATCTGAAATCATCGAAATCCCATTGATCGCTGTCGGAATAAATGGTACCCATCGTCTTGCCACGGTTTGTTCATTCAAATCTTCTTTTAAAGAGGGCAACAACTTACTATCGGGCAAAATAAATTTAGGGGCCAAAGCCACCTCATCCAAAGCAAAAAAGCGTCCGCTCAAATGTTCCTTCTGCAACGCCTCCACCAATCCATGCCGATAACTATCCTCGGTCGAAATCACATCTTTCTCGCTCATTTCTGCTTTTTCACTTCGTGATTGCACCTTCTCCAAAACACTAGGTCCCACCACATAAGCAAAAACAGTCACAATCACCCCTGAAAAAAAACTAATGATTTCTGAAAGATTTGTCTCCAACCATTCCATCATCGAAAATCTCCATCCAATTAATTCAGGTCACCAATTGCAGGCATCCCACCCAAAGAAGTAGCGCTTCGCACAGCATCCAAGATAGCCTCTTGCACCACTTGCTCAGCAAATGTCCCCACAATATTCAAATTCGCTTTCTTATTCCCCACTGACAACGCAAACAAAGTGTCCCCATCAAACATCGTGTTTGCTGGGCGCACACTGCGCACCAATCCATTATGTCCCATATGCGCCAAACGATCCATTTCATCAGAACCAAAAGCCGCATTCGTAATCACACATCCAATCACCGTATTCTGACGCGAAGCAAATCCAACCGCAGTCTTTCCCAACAGAGATTTCATCACCGTGCGTGTATCCGCAAATAACCCCTCGCCAATCTTCACCGGGCCTGCATTCAAACTACGTGTCCCAGCCAAAATTTCACCATTATTCGGGTCAATCACATCCCCAAAAGCATTCACTGCCATCACCGCCCCCACAAACACACCCTTACCAATCTCAATGCACGCACTTCCAATCCCAGTCTTAACCGCCTGTCCCATCCCCAAAGGTTTCCCCACAGAGCAACCAGTCCCTGCGCCCACGCTTCCAGCCACAAAATCGTCACTGTTCGCATTCACACAAGCCTCATATCCCATCGCAGCATCCGGGCGCACCATTCCATCGCCAATCGCCAAATCAAACAAAATCGCGCTCGGCACAATCGGCACATGGGTCACTCCCACGTTCACCCCGATTTTTTTCTCTTCCAAATAGCGCATCACCCCATCAGCAGCAGCCAAACCAAAAGCAGAGCCTCCCGCCAGCAAAATCGCATGTGCATTTTCCACAAAATGTCCCGGGCGAATCGCATCCGTTTCTCTTGTCCCTGGGCCACCCCCGCTTTGTGCCACTCCGGCCACTGCCCCTTTTTCACACAAAATCACCGTACAACCAGTCACAGCCTCAAAATCTTGAGCATGCCCAATCTTAATTTCTTTAATATCGCTAATTTTAGTCATGATACAGTCCTTCAGAATGAATCTCTTTCAAGATCGTCTGATAATCAGGTTTAATCGTTTGATACCCATTCTCAAAATAGTCAGAATGAATCAAAAAATCAGCCGTAGCCAAATTAGAAGCAGTTGGAATATTATGCAAAACAGCCAAACGTAACAAGGCTTTCACGTCAGGGTCATGCGGTTGTGGTTCCAAAGGATCCCAAAAGAAGATCAAAATATGAATTTGGCCTTCCGCAATCTTTGCACCAATTTGCTGATCCCCCCCAATCGGCCCGCTCAAAAAGCGCTCCACCTGCAAGCCAGTCTTCTCTTGCAAAATTTTCCCCGTTGTCCCCGTGCCACATAAAATATGTTTTGATAAAGTCTCTTTATTTGCTTTCACCCACTTAAGAAGTTCATCTTTCATTCCATCATGTGCAACCAAAGCAATTTTTTTCTGCACAAAAGTGTCTTTCATCATTGTCTCTCCTTAAAATTGGATTAAAAAAATGATCCAAACTCCATTATAATTATAATAGAAAACAAACCCCAATGGAGAGAGATTATGAGAGAAATAGCATTTCCCCTTTCATCTAAAGCAGACTATGGCACTTATCACTTTCATGTTGCAAAATGGGCACGTGAATTATACGAAATAGAAGATTACCTTTTCAAACTTGAAGGCAATCTCATCCTCACCAACCTTTTCCAAGCGCGCATATTTCTCAAACAACTCCACGACAAAAAACACATCGTCTTCTATGACGAAGAAAAAGTAACCGCTGGCAACCTCTTTGCGCTAGGGCTCATAAGTGAGATTCTCCATGTAGTGGTCGCCAAATATAAACAAGAAATCAATCCTCAAACTTTTGCAGATTTGCAGGCCTTCAACGCATCCTATTTCAACCCCACCAGCATCGATCAAACCATGCAAACCTTCATCAAGCAATTTCCACCTCTCGAGGTCTATCGCAAAACAACCACCGCCTTAGACTATCTAAAAGGCGCCACCAAAGACACCCTCAACACCCACATCCTCGCCGAAGAACTGCTCATGCTCTGGCTCAACAATCAAAACCCAGCCTTCGCACCCTTCGCATTCTTATTTGAAGATCAAGAACTTGCCAAAACTTCAATTTATAAAGAATTGATTCAACATAGCCAAGAATTTTTCAAAGATCAACCCACCTACGGACCTCAAAACCTCACTCTCTTTGAACTATTACAACTCCCTGCCAAAGCAAATCCGGATTCCATTCAAGCCCAATTAGAGTGGATTATCGAAAATTGGAGTGAATATTTTGGGCTCGACGCACTCTTCACCAATCGTCTCAACGTCGCCCTCGGCATCCTCAAAGAAGAAAATTTCCCCCGTGGTTTTGGTGGCCCCGGCCCAGCCGAAGTCATCAACTACTCACTTTTCGATGATGATATTGAAATGTATAGTCAAGATGCCAACTGGATGCCCCGTCTAGTCCTCATTGCCAAAAACAGCTATGTCTGGCTCGACCAACTCTCCAAAAAATATCAACGTCCCATCACCACTCTCGATCAAATTCCAGATCAAGAGCTCGCTCGTCTCAAATCTTTCGGCATCAATGGCCTCTGGCTCATCGGCCTCTGGGAGCGTTCCAAAGCCTCCCGCACCATCAAACAAACCATGGGCAATCACGACGCCGTCGCCTCTGCCTATTCCCTCAGCAACTACACCATCGCTCAAGAACTTGGCGGTCAAACCGCCTTAGAGAATCTCAAACAACGTGCCGCCCAGCAGGGCATTCGCCTCGCCTCAGACATGGTCCCCAATCATATGGGCATTGATTCCGTCTGGGTTCAAGCGCATCCTGATTGGTTCCTCAGTCTAGACTATCCCCCATACCCCACTTATTCCTTCAACGGACAAGACCTCTGTGACAATCCTGCCATCGGTGTCTATCTCGAAGATCATTACTATTCCAAATCCGATGCCGCCGTCGTCTTCAAACGTGTAGATCACTACAACGGCGACACCAAATATATCTATCATGGCAATGACGGCACCAGCATGCCTTGGAACGACACTGCCCAACTTAACTTCCTCAATGCGCATGCCAAAGAAGCCGTCATCCAAACCATCATCAACATCGCTAAACAATTCCCCATCATCCGTTTCGATGCCGCCATGACCCTCGCCAAAAAGCATATCCAACGCCTCTGGTTCCCCCAACCCGGAGCAGAAGGCGCCATTCCCTCCCGTACAGAATTTGGCATGTCCATGCAAGAATTCAACAAACTCATGCCCGAAGAATTTTGGCGGGAAGTCGTCGCGCGCGTTGCCCAAGAAGCACCCGACACCCTTCTCCTCGCCGAAGCATTCTGGATGATGGAAGGCTTTTTCGTACGCAATCTCGGCATGCACCGCGTCTATAACAGCGCCTTCATGCACATGCTCCGCGACGAAGATAACGCCAAATATCGTCAACTCATCAAAGAAACCCTCGAATACGATCCCCAAATCCTCAAACGCTATGTCAACTTCATGAACAATCCCGATGAAGAAACTGCCATTGAACAATTTGGCAAAGACGATAAATACTTCGGAGTTTGCACCTTCATGGCCACCTTGCCCGGTCTCCCCATGATTGGTCACGGCCAATTCGAAGGTTTTTCAGAAAAATATGGCATGGAATACAAATCAGCCAAATGGGAAGAACAAGAAGATCAATGGCTCATCGATCGTCACAAACAACAAATCTCTCCCATCCTCCACAGACGATATCTTTTCGCAGACGTAACCAATTTCTGTCTCTATGACTTCTTCACTCCCCATGGCAACGTAGACGAAAACGTCTTCGCCATTTCCAACACCTACGAAGGTCAAAAAGCCCTCATGGTCTATCACAACCGCTACGCCACCACCCATGGCACCATCAAGCTTTCCGCTGCCTTCTTAGAAAAACATGCCGACAATAGTCAACTCATCCAACAAGAGCTTGCCCATGCCCTTAACTTGCCTCACCTCGACCAACCCAATGACTACTATCTCATCGTCAAAGACGTCGCCACCAGCCTCACCCACATCTTCTCTCTTCAAAAACTGCGCGATCAAGGTCTCACCTTCACCCTCAATGCCTATCAAACCCACGTCTTTATCGACTTCAACATCGTCAAAGATGATCCCCAACACCACTATCGTGATCTCGAAGCCTCACTCAATGGCGCCGGTGTCCCCGATATCGACTATGCCATCATTCAAATGGTCTTCAAAGATGTTCAAATTCCATTCAAAGAGCTCATCAATCATGGCTTCATCGACTTTGTCAAAACACACACCATCTCCCAAGAGCCAGATTGGCAAGAGTTACTCACCCAATACGATCAAAAAACACAGCCTTTGCTCAATGCCGTCATAGAATTTCTAGAAATTGAACAAGCCCATCAATTTGAAGCCAAAGAAGTTATTCATCAAATCAAAACCTTCGCCGATGCGCTCAAAAAACTAGCATCTTCAACCCAAAAGAAATCAAAACAAAACTTGCAATATCTGCAAAATATCCTTGCCCAAGACAGCACAGAAACCCTTTTCTTCCAATGGCTCCTTCTTAAAAATCTTGGCAAAATCATCAATCAAGAGAATCATGCCCTCATCACCCGAGCTTGGATCGAAGAACTGAATTGGGAAACCATCATTCAAGATGTCTATACCGCACAAAACAAAACCAAAGGGCATGCCAAATATCACGCAGACCTTCTCAAAGACATGCTCATCGTGCCCGCCATTGAAGATTCATATAGCGAGCAAAACATCTCTCAACTATTTTTCGGAGATGTCGCCATGCGCAAATTGCTCAACGTAAACACCCACAAAGGTATTGAATATTTCAACAAAGAACAGGCCGAAAAACTGGTCGATCTCTGTCTCCTCATCAACCTCAGCAGTTCAGAGTCAACCAGACCCATCACCATCAAATCATTAAACGACAAAATCGATTTCGCCAAACAGCTCAAATCGAATTTTGAAAAAGCAGGCTATCAAATCGCAAAACTCAATCAGATCTTGGAGCATAAAGCATAACCATGAAAATCCTCTTCCTCTCAGCCGAAGCTGAACCATTTGTGAAAATTGGTGGCCTTGCAGACGTTGCTGGTGCCTTGCCTAACGCCCTGCAAGAAATAGACCCTCAAACAGAAGTACGCCTTGCTTTGCCTTATCATCAAGTCATCAAACAGCAAAACCTCCCCCTAGAGCCCATCGCAGCCTATACTATTGCTCATCGTGACGGTGTCATTCCCGTCCAAGTCTATCGCCTCATTCAAAACGACCTCACCATCTATTTCATCAGTGCCGAACCCATCACCAAAGCCCCCACCGTCTATTCAGAAGACCCCGGCTTCGATGGCTACAAATACACCCTTTTCTCCCTCGCAGCGCTTCGCCTCGTAGAGATTCTTCGTTGGAACCCAGACATCATCCATGCCAATGATTGGCATGCCTCCATGTCCATTTCCTATCTCGTCAAAGAACGTTTTCCCAATTCATTTTTCGAAAACACCAAAGCCCTCCTCACAATTCACAACTTGCCCTATATGGGGCAAGGTGCCCAACCTTCCATGATCGCCTTCGGCATCGGAGAAGACGTCCCCTCCAAAACATCCTTGCCAGACTGGGCCAAAGGCGTGCCCTTGCCCATGGCCATCGCCGCTGCCGACAAGCTCAACACCGTCTCCAAAACCTACGCCAAAGAAATGCTCACCCCAGAATTTGGGTGCGGCCTAGAACAAGTTCTCCAAAGCAGAGCAACCGATCTCACTGGCATAATCAACGGCATCGACATGAAACTTTGGAACCCCCGCACAGATACAGAAATTTCACAAAAATTTGATCGCTTCACCACAGAACAAAAAGAAGATAACAAAAAATTTCTTCTAGCCGAACTTGGCCTCAAATATAGCCCCAACACCCCCTTATTAGCCATCATCAGTCGCCTAGAATATCAAAAAGGCATCGATCAAGCCATCCACGCCCTGCGTGAGCTCGATCAAGACTTTTATTTCATCGGTCTCGGCACAGGCAACCACCAAATCGAAGCCCTCATGACCGACTATCAAAATCAAAACTACGAGAAAGCACGCGCCCTCATCAAATATGATGGCAAACTCGCCCGTCAGCTCTATGCCGCCGCCGACTTTGTTCTCATGCCCTCCCTCTACGAACCCTGCGGCATCACCCAAATGATCGCCATGCGCTATGGCGCCGTCCCCATCGTTTCCCAAACCGGTGGGCTAGGGGATACCGTCATCCCTTATCTGCATCACAAAGGCACTGGCTTCTTAGCCCAGCGCAACAATCCACAAGAGTTCAAAGCAGTCATCCAAAAAGCCATCCAAACCTATCACAACAAATCCGAATGGCTCCGCATCCAAAGGAATGGAATGAGTGCAGATTTTTCTTGGCTCAATGCAGCCCAAAAATATCAAGAATATTATCAAACATTACTATTAAAGGAGTGAGCATATGAAAACTAGAGCAGTGATCTTAGCAGGTGGAGAAGGGTCTCGCCTCAGCGTCTTGACTACAAAACGAACCAAACCTGCCGTCCCATTTGGCGGAAAATACCGCATCATAGACTTCCCACTTTCCAACTGCACCAACTCAAACATTTTTGACGTCATGATCATTGCCCAATATCGCCCACATTCCCTTATCGAACACATCGGTTCTGGTGGCCCATGGGATATGAACCGTGAGCTCGATGCCGGCGTCCGTCTCTATACTCCCTATGTCACTCGAGAAAACACCAACTGGTTCCTTGGCACAGCCGACGCCGTCCAACAAAACATGACCTTCGTCAAGAGCACCAACCCAGATCTCATCCTCATTCTTTCCGGAGATCACATCTACGAAATGAACTACGATGCCATGATTCAATTCCATCTCGATCAAAAAGCAGATGTCACCCTCGCCACCTTCCGTGTCCCCATAGAAGAAGCCTCCCGTTTCGGCATCGTCGCCACAGACGAAAACTACCGCGTCACTTCATTCATCGAAAAACCAGAAAATCCTCCCTCCAATCTTGTCAACATGGGGGTCTATCTCTTCAATTACGATGTCCTCAGCAAATCCCTTTGGGAAGATTCCCAAGATCCCGATTCAAAACGAGATTTTGGCAAAAACGTCCTCCCCAAGCTAGTCGCCGATGGCGCGCGTGTCTTTTCCTATCCCTTCAGTGGCTATTGGATTGATGTCGGTACCATCAATTCCTATTGGCAAGCCCACATGGATCTCGTCAGCGAAAATCCCCCCATCGACCTCAACGATCGCTCATGGATCATTCACACCCGCACAGAAGAGCAGCCACCCGTCAAATTTGGCAAAAACTCCAACATCTACAAAAGCATGATCACCGATGGATGTGTCATCGGTGAAAACGCCACCATCGAACAAAGCATCCTCTCACCCGGCGTCATCGTAGAAGAAGGTGCCACCATCCGCCAATCCATCATCCTCACCGATTGCGTCATCCAAGCTGGCACGGTTGTAGAAAAAGCCATTTTAGACAAACGTGTGAAAACAGGAAAAAATAGTATAATAGGAAAGCTTAATCAAGAGATCATCACAGCCATAGGCAAAAACAGTACCTTACCCGATAACGCACTTCTCCATCCGGGAGCAAAAATCAATGTGGATGTCACTCCTCAAGATTTCCCCAGCAAAGAAGTCCAAACAGGGCAAGAAATTTTAAATACGAGGCTACCTTATGAAATATAAACGCTCATCTGGGTTGTTACTACACCCGACGAGTTTTCCCGGTGAATATGGCATAGGTGACTTAGGTCCCCAAGCATATAAAACCATCGACTTTATCGCCGAAGCAGGGTTCGCCCTTTGGCAAATCTTGCCACTTGGCCCCACCAGCTATGGTGACTCACCCTATCAATGCTTTTCTGCATTTGCCGGCAACCCCTATCTAATCAGCTTTGATTTCCTTATTGAAGATCAATTGCTCACCAAAGCAGATCTTCAAGATATGCCTAACTTTGATCCTCATCGTGTGGATTATGGCGCACTTTACGAATGGAAATTAGCCAAATTAGATCTAGCCTATCAAAGATTCAAAAACATAACCGAATACCAACCAGAATTTGAAGAATTTAGAAAACAAAAATCAGCTTGGTTGGAAGACTTCGGTCTTTTTATGGCGCTCAAAGATAAATTCAATGGCCAGTCATGGGTAAAATGGGAGCTTCCTCTCAAACTACGAGAAGAACAAGCTCTCCAAGCCGCCACAGAAGAACTTCAAGATCAAATCGGTGCTCACATTTTCCGTCAATACTACTTCTTCAAACATTGGCAAGCCCTCAAAACCTATGTCGAAAACAAAGGCATCCAAATCATCGGCGACATCCCCCTTTACGTAGCAGAAGACAGTTCCGACGTCTGGACCCATCCCGAGCTCTACTACATGGATGAAGAATCCAACACCACCGTCGTCGCCGGCGTTCCCCCCGACTATTTCTCCAAAACAGGGCAGCTCTGGGGCAACCCCATCTATCGTTGGGAAACCCACAAGAAAAATGGCTACAAATGGTGGATCGCACGCTTAGCAGCTACCCTCGAAATCGTAGACATCATCCGTCTTGATCATTTCCGCGGGCTCGTAGGCTATTGGGAAGTCCCCGCTGATGCAGAAACAGCCATTAATGGTCGTTGGGTCCCTGGTCCCGGCAGAGACCTCTTCGACGCCCTCAAAGAAGAATTTGGTGATCTCCCCCTCATCGCAGAAGATTTAGGAGAAATCACCCCCGATGTATTCGAACTTCGCGACGCCCTCGGTCTCCCCGGCATGAAAATTCTTCAATTCGGCTTCGATAGTGACGACTACAATAGCTTCCTGCCTCATCATTATCCTCTCAATTGCGTCGCCTATACCGGCACCCATGACAACAACACTGTCAAAGGCTGGTATGAAAACGATGCAAGTGAAATCGCCCAACACAAAGCCCGCATCTATATGGGCGTCAGTGGCGAAAACATCGCTCACGACATGATCGAATTGCTCTGGTCATCGCGCGCCAACATGGTCCTCGCTCCCCT
Source organism: Anaerolineales bacterium (assembly GCA_963676155.2). Taxonomy (GTDB): domain Bacteria; phylum Chloroflexota; class Anaerolineae; order Anaerolineales; family UBA11579. Next base: position 329,332 of record CAXXOS010000002.1, on the reverse strand, counting down.
GCAAGATTTCTTGCAACTCGGCTCGCAAGCCCGTATGAACTTCCCTTCCACACTCGGTGGAAACTGGGAATGGCGCTTCACCGAAGATCAGCTCACCCCCGAACTGCTCAAATACATGAAAGCCCAAAACAAAATCAACAATCGTTGGCGAGAATAAAAACAAAAACAAAAATTCCTTTATCCCCTAAAGGAATTTTTTAGTTTAACCCTTATAAAAAATTCAAACCAACCACCATTCACTTTACACATCCTCATCCTTTGATAAAATCCAAACGGCTCAAAAAGCTAGATCAAAATATCAAAGAGGAAATAATCATGGCAATGAAAATTACAGAAGAATGTATCGCCTGTGGTGCATGTGAAGGTGAATGTCCAGTCGAAGCAATCGCAGAAGGAGATGGCATTTTTGTCATCGATGCCAACCTTTGTGTCGAATGTGATGGCTACTACGACGAACCCCAATGTGCTGCAGGGTGCCCCGTCGAAGCAATCATCCTAGCATAAGCATCAATTTTGAAAGAAATCGAATCAAAAAGTCCTCTAAATAATGAGGGCTTTTTTGAAACTGCCCCTCAAAAAATAAGCAAATAATTCAAATTTTGAGATAAAATTGAATTAATAAATAATTCATAGACAGGAGAAATAAATGAATTCAAAAGAAATGCTAAACAAAATACTGAAAATCGAATCCGCTGATGCACATTGTGATGGCCCTTGTGGTGTCTACGACCCCTCATCCGCCCGAATTGCAGCAGAAGCCGTTCTTTCAATGACCAAGAAGATGTTGGCGCTCACCCCCCCCGATTCAAAAGATGCAGTCGCCTGGGCAGCATACCTCAACAGCATGTCCCGCTACGCAGCCATCAAAGAAGAACAAGCACATATCGCCAAGACCGAAATTTTGGTCCTCTGGACAGACTACTTCAAGCCTGTTCATCTTGAAAAATACCCCAACCTTCACGACATCGTTTGGAAGGCTACCAAGCTTTGTTCCTCCACAAAGGTCGAAGTCAGCTTAGAACACGCCAATGAATTAATGGACGCTGTCAAAGAAATCCACAAGATTTTCTGGGACACCAAAAATCGTGACGTCACATGGTTCACAGCCAGCTAAGAAAAGTAACATTGGCAGAAATTCTCCAAGTCCTCATCGGAAAGCTGAAAATCTTTTCAGTCAACGGAGAATCGATGCAACCAATCCTTGAAAATGGTGATTGGATCATCATCAAAACCCGTTTTCAAGCAAGTGAAATCAAAAAAGGGATGATTTGCATAGCAAATCATCCTTTCATAACCGGCAAAAAGGTTGTAAAATATATAGATGATATCGACCAAAACGGACGAGTCTTCTTACTAGGGGCGAACCCACGTGCCAGTACAGATAGCAGGTCTTTTGGTTGGATCAAGAATGATCAAATCTTTGCCATAGTGCAAAGCAAAATTTTTTTCTAGTAGGAGATAAAAATGGCCCATATTATTACAACCTTATGCGAACGTGATGGCAGTTGTATGGAAGTTTGCCCAGTTGATGCAATTTCAGCAGGTGCAGACACCGATCCACAATACTACATCGATCCCGACACATGTATCGACTGTGGCGCTTGTGCAGCAGAATGCCCCGTGAGCGCAATCTTTGCAGATGACGAACTTCCTGAAGAATATGCTGCTTCAGCAGACGTCAATGCAAAATTCTTCAAATAAAACGATTTGAATTTTGTAGAATAAAAAATGATGGTGATAAGCCATCATTTTTTTTATCAAATCACAATGCCCCTTAAAAAATCATTCACTAAATTTTCGCAAAACTTTGAAACATAAAAAAAAACGGGTATAATAAAAATCACAATAAATTAAAATAGGAAAAACTATGAGTGATAATTTGAATTATCCCAATATTTGGGGAAGAAGCATCTTAACATCAGCTGAAGAAATCCTAGGAGAAAGAGGCGTAAACGCACTTCTCAATCTAATTGGCCTTCAACAATATATCGGTAATTATCCCCCAGACAACATCAAAAAAGAATTTCCTTTTGAACACGTCTCCAAAATCCAACAAGGGTTATGGGAAATGTACGGTGCCAAAGGCGCACGCGTATTCGCCACCAAAGGTGGTGTCTCCACATTTAATCACAGCCTAGACAAATTCGACAAAGTCCAAAAAGCAGCGCAACTCGCCATGTCAGTCGGGTCCACCCAAGCACGCATGAAAGCCGGTTTGCTTTTCTTTGCCAAATTCTTCAACACCGTCAGCGACCAAGTGGTCCGCATAGAAGAAGATGAACAATATTGGAAATGGATCATCGAAGTATGCCCCGTATGCTACGGTCGCCACACAGAAGAACCTTGCTGTCACCTCGCCATTGGGGTGCTCAAAGCCGCTTCAGATTGGGCCACCGGTGGAGAATCCTTCCAAATCAAAGAAGTAGAATGCATCGGCAAAGGGGATAAAGAATGCGTCATCCTCATCGACAAAAACCCACTCTAGAAATCTTCCAACAAACACATCAAAGCAATTCTTTTTAGAATTGCTTTTTATTTACCCTAAAAACACAAATAAAACACCCTTTGATATAATAGACCTATGAAACCAATCAAATTACTCTCAGATGAATTAGCCTCCAAGATTGCCGCTGGCGAAGTGGTCGAACGCCCCGCCTCGGTGGTCAAAGAGCTCGTAGAAAACGCCATCGACGCCTACGCCACAGAAATTGTAGTCAACGTCAACCAAGCTGGCAAAGAGCTCATCCAAGTCCAAGACAATGGACAAGGCATCCCTGCCGACGAGCTTGAGATTGCCGTGCAGCGTCATGCCACCAGCAAAATAGATACCGCAGAAGATCTCTTCAATATCCACACCCTTGGTTTCCGTGGCGAAGCGCTTGCATCCATTGGGTCCGTCTCTCGAATGACCATCCGCTCAAAAGTAGCCAATTCAGAAGCAGGTACGCAAATCCTTGTAGAAAATGGTGCCATCAAAAACAAAGACATCTGCGCCACTCCCACCGGCACCGACATTCGCGTAGAAAGCCTCTTCTTTTCCGTGCCAGCGCGGTTAAAATTCCTCAAATCAGACATCACAGAAAAAAGGCATATCACCAGCCTACTTCTCAAAATCGCCTTAGCCTATCCCGCCATCAAATTTGAACTCAACTTTGACGGCAAAAACAAATTCAAAACCACCGGCAACAATGATCGCCGAGAAATCCTTGCCATCATCTACGATTTACACATCGCAAAAGAGATGCTCTTAGTCGATACCAGCGTCAACGACATCGAAATCTATGGCTTCATCAGCCCCCTAGATATCACCCGCAGTTCGCGCAAAGACATCATCTTTTTCATTAACGGTCGCAACGTACACAATAGCGCCCTTGCCACTGCCGTCACCAATGCCTATCACTCCATGCTCATGGTCAATCGCTATCCCATTGCCGTTCTCTTTATCAAAATCGATCCCAATGAAGTAGATGTCAACGTCCATCCCACCAAAGCAGAAGTGCGCTTCAAAGATAGCCAAAAGCTCTTCACCACCATCCAATCCACCGTTCGGCGAGCCCTCATGGCCTATAGCCCCATGCCAAAACCCTATCATTCCAACACTCCCGAAGCCTATCAAAACAAAACCCCGCTCTATTCCAGCCAACCAAATTTTGGCGACATTTTTCCCAAGAATCAACCCTCTGCCTTTGAAAAAAACCTCAGAGAAGAACTTCTGCGTTCAGACACCCTCACAGATCTTGAAAAAGCCGAAATCATCGGTCCCCGAACCCCCAATCAGCTCAAACAATGGGTAGATAATAAAGCGGAAGAATCCCCGCATCTCATCAAAACCCCGCTGCTCAGGCTCGTCGGCCAAATCGCCCAAACCTATATCGTTGCCGAAGCACCCGATGGTTTATACCTTATAGACCAACATGCCGCACATGAGCGCATTCTATATGAAAAATACATGAAGAACCTCAATGATGGAGAAATTCCGTCTCAAGCCCTCCTCACTCCTGAGATCATCACTGTCCCCCGTGACATGGCCGAGATCGTCCAACAGCGTCTTCCCATCTTCAACCAAATCGGGTTCGAAATTGAACCCTTCGGATTTTCAGAAATCATCATCCGCAGCATCCCCGCCATCCTAAAAAACACCAACACCCAAGATGCCTTCGGAAGAGCTTTTGAAAAATTAGAAGATGAAGATGAATCGATTTTTGAAGATGTCCTCGAAGAATTGCTCATCACGCGCATTTGCAAACGCATTGCCGTCAAAGCTGGGCAAACCCTTCCCCGGGAGCTCCAAGAGCGACTTGTAGAAGATCTCGAAAATTGTCAAAACCCACGCACATGCCCCCACGGTCGTCCCACCATGATTCATTTATCCATCGACTCCCTCGAAAGACAATTTGGCAGAAGATTTCCCTTATAAATCAATTTAAATCATTTTCTTGACAAAAGAAACTCTTGTGCTATAATCTTATCTTGTCGATGCGGGGTGGAGCAGTGGCAGCTCGACGGGCTCATAACCCGTAGGTCAGTGGTTCGAATCCACTCCCCGCTACTAATAAGAAAAAGCTACTCAATAAAGAGTAGCTTTTTTGTTTAAGAATCAAGCATAAAATAATCCCGAAAAGAAAATTCAACGATAATTATTCGCCAAAATCATCCAAAATAAAAAAAAGACCTTTCAAAAAGGTCTTGTATCATTAACTCAAATCAATCTTATGGACAAGCAGGGGAGAGGATAGTGTTTTCCGCCGTCCCACGGATAGTAATCGTCTGCAAAGAAGTTCCATCTGATTTCTTAAAAATCCCAGCAAAGGGGAAAATCAAATCCATATTCGCCGCCACAGTCACATCAATCATATTTCCAAAACAAGCTTGAGAATTAATCACAGAAGTAATCTGAACATCAGCGCGTCCCGCAATCGTCCCAGAAGCAGAGCAAGCCCGATAGGCAATCCCATCTGTTGTCGCATCCGCACATGTAGAAGAAACTACACCCGGAAACACAGAGCCATAAAGAGCGGCTTCTTCAGCAGCATCATAGAGCGTGATTCGTAAAAATGCAGCCCGTCCAAGGTCCGTAGCACCCGCCAAAATCAGCACCAACAAGCTAATAATCAATGCAAATTCCACTAATGCCTGACCTTTTTTTAAATTGATTTTTTTTCTTGAATTTTTAATCATCGGTCAACTTACCTTACTGCGGAGTAACAGGGATATTAGACCCAATTGTACGTGCATTGAACGCAAACAAACGAATTTGAGGCAGCGGAACAGGAGCAACTGTATCAAAAAACTGCTCCACATAGACCACCACTCGATAATCCCCAAAGGATGTATCCACATCTTCTTTAGTAGGATAAGTAAATTCAGAACCAGTGCAAACCGTCGTAGCAGGCGGGGCATAAACACCCGCTGTCGCAAAATAGACACACACTTGTCCCGGTTCCACTCCAGCAAAACGTGCAAATCGCATCACTTCAGCTTTAATCGCATCATAATCTTGGAAGTTCAACAAGCCATCGGCATCAGAATCTCCCACAGATGCGCCAAAACGCACACCTTCTCGTGCACCGGCATAAATCATCGAATAAGAGAAAATCGCGCGGCTCACTTCGAAAATCCCAAAAATCACCACAAGAAGGATCGGCAAGATCAATGCAAATTCGACCGTTGCTTGGCCCAAAGATTGTTTTTTACTCTTTTTTCTCATAAATTAACTATATCATAAGTTTAATAAAACTGAAGTATCATCAGCCTAAGAAAACCTTGCAATTATTTTAACAAAATCCATCATTTCGCATAGCTACTATTTCACCCATCAATATCAGTCCGAAATGGTATGCTTAAACAAGCGTAAAAGTTTCTTTTCTCTCACAAATTCTGCAAATCTAATCTCAAAGTCCTCCACTTTCTCCGCCTTCACCAAAAAGCTCACCGAACCCCCATCGCCCCCAGCGCCATTCACCTTCCATCCCCAACACAACGCATCAAACTCAGCAATCAACACCTTCGCGTCCTCACTCACCAACTCTCCATGCATCTTTTCTTGAATCGCCGTATTCTCCCGCATAACCTTCCCAAACCGTGCCAAATCTCCCATCTCCAAGGCTTCTTTTCCTTCAAAAGCACATCGTCGCAACGCTTCCAAAAAACGCTCATTAAATTGCGCATCCGTCTCCATCTTGTCAATCACCATCTCATGAATCACAGACGAATGATGTGGCATCCCCAAATATATCGTCCGTAATTGTGCCTCAAGAGCCTCCAAAACAGCAGGGGAGACCTTCACATTCTCGCTCTTCGCTATCGGATATTCATCAATTCGAATAAATTGAATCCCGCCCACATCGGCCACCACCTGATCTTGCACACCCGTCTGTTGCTCCAACAACTCTGCTTCAATCCAATGAGCCAAAACCGCATCAGACATTTCCACTTCTTTCAAACTGATTTTCCGTAACGCTTTAATCAATCCCACCATCACAGAAGCAGACGTTCCCATCGAAGCCCCCGGAGGAACCTCACTTTCGATTTCAATCGAAAAAGCATCCCATGCATACGGTCGCAAATATCCCACCACCGAATCAATTAAAGGATGTCGAATGGTCGCTTCATCATACAAATACACTTCATCAAAATTATTTAATCGAATTTCAATCTCCCCCCGTGCCAATCGTGCTTCTTCACACACACAAATCTGCACCCCCGGGAACACCCCGATATTCAGCACAGCCCCCTGTTTTGCAAACCACGTATCCGTCCAGCCACCCAGATCACAAATCCGAGTAGGTGTCAGCACTTCAATCTTTTTCATACTGCCTTATTTCAATTCAATAAACTCAATTTTTTTCTTTTCCGTGTCAAAAACAGCCACAGAAGGTGCATGCAAAAATCCCAGCACAGGTCCCGGATTCACCAGCAAGCACCCGTCAAATTCCCACAAATTCGCCACATGCGTGTGTCCACACGCCACCAAATCATAATCACCAGACTTTGCCATCGCTTTGCCATAGAAAGGATAATGCGTCATCCCCACGCGAATATCCTCAATTTCAAACGCAGCATATTCCCCATGCAAGGTCACATCCAATTGATTTTCTTTGACCACATTTTGCAACAACAGTTTATCCCCATCATTATTCCCAAAAACACAATCCACATGCCCCGCAAAACTGCCCAACTTCCGCATCGGAATCCCAGAGATAAAATCGCCACAACACAACAAGCGACTCACCCCTTCTTTTTCAAAAACGGCCAATGCAAGTTCAAGATTCTTCACATTATCATGAATATCAGACAAGATACCAATTTTCATCGAATACCTCCATATGAATGAACACGTTCCAACGCATTCTATTGTTTCGTTAAATTATAACGTAGATTATAATCAAGCTATGCAAGATTTGAAAAAAAGGTATTCCAAAATGCTAGAGATTCGTCTTTTTGAAGAGACACTCTTAGAAAAATTCGCCACCGGAGCCTTCGGAGGCACCACTCACACCTATATCGGGCAAGAAGCCAACGCAGTCGGCATCATTCCCTTCTTAGAACCCCAAGATGTCATCTTCAGCAATCATCGTTGTCATGGTCATTTCCTTGCCTACGGCGGTTCCCCGCAAGCCCTCTACGCAGAAATGATGGGCAAACCATCCGGTGTCTGCGTTGGCAAAGGCGGTTCCCAACACCTTCATTGGAAAAATTTCTATTCCTCCGGCATCCAAGGCAGTTTAGTGCCCGTCGGAGTCGGCATGGCCTATGCCAACAAACTCTCCCATCAAAACAGCATTTCAGTCATTTACATCGGAGATGGCACTCTCGGTGAAGGTGTTGTCTACGAAAGCCTCAATCTTTCGCAAGTCTTTCCCTCTCCAGTGCTCTTTATCGTAGAGAACAATCACATCGCCCAAACCACTCCCACCCAAAAAGTCCTCGCGGGCAGCATCGCTCAGCGCTTCCAAGCCTTTGGCATTCCCACCACCGACCTAGACACTTCAGATGTCACTCTCATCCAACACACCGTCCAACCCCTCCTCGCTCAAATTCGTCAAACTCAAACCCCGCAAGCCCTCATCCTCAACACCGCTCGTCTTGCCCCACACTCCAAAAGAGATGACACCCGTACTGAAAGCGAAATTCAAACCCTCAAAAACACAAGAGATCCACTCAAACTTTTCCAACAAACCCATCCAGATCTCTTAGACTATCCTCAAGCCCAACAAGCAATGCAAGCCACTATCAACCAAGCCTATCAAAACGCCCTTGAAGCCCCCCAATCAATCACAAAGGAGAACGAATGAAAACCGTACTCTCAGCCCTAAACCAAGGCCTCCACAACGCATTTGAATCAGATCAAGATGTCTATCTCATCGGAGAAGATCTTCTCGATCCCTATGGTGGGGCTTTCAAAGTCTCCAAAGGTCTTTCCTCCACCTATCCCGATCGCGTCCTCACCACGCCCATTTCAGAGCACGCCATCACCAACTTTGCCGTCGGTATGGCCCTCCAAGGTAAAAAACCGATTGTTGAGATCATGTTTGGTGATTTTGTCTCTCTCATCATGGACCCTCTCATCAACACCCTTCCCAAGCTCACCCACATGTACGCCCAACAAAAACCGCTTCCCATCCTCATCCGTACTCCCATGGGCGCTGGTCGTGGCTACGGACCTACCCACAGCCAATCCCTAGAAAAATTTATCACCGCCATCGAAGGCATTCACACCTACGCTCCCACCAAATTCCTCGATCCAACAGCTTTCATCACCTCCCTCATAATCGAAGAATCCACCCCCGCCTTCTTGGTCGAACACAAACTGCAATACCTCCTCCGTCTTCCCAATCAAGAAGAGCAAGAAGAGTACACCCTAATCCAACATTCTCACAATCAATCCTTTGCCCCCATCATCCAGCTCAAACTCGCCGGTGCCCCTGCGCCTCAACTCACCCTCATCAGCTATGGCTACCATGCCGACATCGCCAGCGAACTTGTCAAAGAACTTGCCTACGAATATGAAATATTCACCAACCTCTTCATCTTTACCCAACTCACCCCCTATCCCACGCCCGCTCAACTAAGCAACCTGCCCATCGCCCCCAAAGCACTCCTCTTTGAAGAATCACTAGGCCCCAACACATGGTCCTCCCAAATGCACCTTCAACTCACCCAAGCTTTCCCATCCATCCAAGCCCACATTCAGACCTCCACTGGCACCATCATTCCCGCCTCACTCACCCAAGAGCAAGCCATGCTTCTCAACAAAACCAAAATTAAAGATAAAATACTAGAAATTACCAAATAAACGAATTCGGATAGAGTATGTCAAACGAAACCCTTATAAAAATGCCTTTGCTCAACGCAAATGAATCAGAAGTTCTTCTCACAGAGTTGCATGTCAGCCTTGGCGCTCATGTCAATCCCGGGGATCTGCTCGCATCCTTAGAATCCACCAAATCCTCAGAAGACCTCGAAGCAGAATCAGCCGGCTATATTCAACATATCTATCTTCAAACTGGCGAATACGCCAACGTCGGCGCACCACTCATCCTCATCACTCCCACATATGATTCCGACTATCAACCTGCTTCAAAAGCACAAAATACTCCCACCCCTCCCTCACATCTCAAAATATCCAAACCAGCCCTAGAATTTGCCCAACAAAACAATATCGATCTTTCTCAGCTCGATCCCAACCAATTCATCACCATCGCCACCTTGCAATCCTTGCTACCAAATCAAGTAGCCAACATCACTGCCGATCAAATCCAACCCAACTCGCTCGTCATTGTTGGTGGGGGCGGTCATTGCAAAGCCCTCATCGATCTCATTCGTGCCGAAGGCAAATATCACATTATCGGCGTCGTAGATGATGATCCCAGCCTCACCCAAGTCCTAGACATCCCCATCATCGGCACCTCAAACTCTCTCCCTGATTTGGCTCAAAAAGGGCTCACCATGGCCATCAATGCCATCGGTGGCATCGCCAACATCCAAGTACGCATCAAAATTGATCAAAAAATCAAAGCAGCCGGCCTCACCATTCCCACCGTCATTCATCCCACTGCGTATGTTGAATCATCCGCCTTGCTAGCCCAAGGCATCCAAGTTTTCGCCCACGCCTACGTAGGTAGCGATGCCCATATAAAACAAAACGCTCTCATCAACACGGGCGTCATCATCTCACATGATTGTCAAATAGCTGAAATGGCAAATCTCTCCCCCGGCGCCATCCTCGCTGGCAATGTCTCCATCGGTCAAAACACCCTCATCGGCATGGGTGTCACCATCAATCTTGGCGTCACCATCGGAGAAAACTGCAAAGTCGGCAACAGTGCCGTCATCAAATCCTCCATCCCCGCCAACACCATCATTGGCGCTGGCAAAATTCATCCCCAATAACCACGAAAATTCAAAAAATTACGAAACCACATTCATGATTGTGAATGTGGTTATTTTTTTACTGCCTGTAAATAATAAAAGCATATGCAAATAGTATAGATTAGCATATAATAACACGGTGTTTTTATAATTTTTATAAGGAGTAAAAATGTCCAAACAAAAAACAGCAGAATTTCAACCTGAAAATTCTGTTCAATCTATTTCAAAAAGGAAAGCAGGGCAAGTCGTCCTTTCAGCAATCCTTTCAATCATCGCCAACGCCTTTGGCTTGGTGCCATCAATCGCTGTCTATTTAATCACTCAGCACTTTTTTATTTATTCCATCGCAGATGCAAACATAAGCTACATTATCAAAATTATTCTCTTTACCCTTATTTCGGTTGGCATCAAATCTGCGGCCATGGCTTTCTCTCTTCACACCTCTCACATCGCAGCCTATGACATCCTCTATGAGATTCGCATTGAGTTGGCGAAAAAACTCAGCACCCTATCACTTGGCTGGTTCGACAATCGCAACACCGGTGCCATCAAACGAATCATTCATGAAAATGTAGAAAAAATGGAATCAGCTCTTGCACATGCCATTCCAGAGCTTGCTTCTGCCATCTCAATTCCACTCATGTCCATTGCAGTCCTCTTATTTATCGATTGGCGCATGGCTCTCATCCTACTCGTTGCACCTGCCATTGGCCTCATATTTTTCTTAATCATGCAATATATGAACGTCGAAATACTTAAAAAATATTATGAACTCGTCGATAAAATGAACAGTATGATAATTCAATACATCAATGGAATGAAAATCATCAAGGCGTTCACCCAAGCAAAATCATCTTTCAAAGATCTAAAAGATGTAGTCGATGAAATGGCAGACTATTTTATTTTTATGGGAGAAAAAGCACAAACGGTCTTTGCAGGTATGAACGTAGCATTTCGCTCCGCTCCCTTGTTCATCCTTCCCATTGGGCTCATTTTTTATCAACAAGAACTCATCACCCTCCCCAAATTCATCCTCTTTTTGCTCATGAGCCTCAGCTTTGCTCGTCCCATCTATAACTTCCTCATGCGTGGGTCCATGGCGTTCTATGAAATTATCATGTCCATGAAGCGCATAGACACTCTTTTCCAAGAGCCTTCCTTAGAAGAGCCACAAAACCCGAAAAACACCGATCAATACGACATCGCTTTCAACGACGTCTCATTTACCTATGCCTCTTCTTTCTCCAAAGAACAAGCGGCCACCAATCAAAAACTCATTCTCGAAAACCTCAATCTCACTATTCCCGAAGGCAAAATTGTTGCCCTAGTAGGCCCATCCGGAGCTGGCAAAACCACCATCGCACGCCTCATTCCTCGATTTTGGGATGTCACCAGCGGTAGTATCACCATTGGTGGGATTGATGTCAAAGACTATTCCTTCAAAGAGCTTATGAACAAAATTTCATTTGTCTTTCAAGATGTCTTCCTCTTCAATGATTCCATCTATGAAAATATTAAAATCGGCAACCCAAACGCCACCCATCAAGAAGTTATGCAAGCCGCGCAAAGAGCAAGATGTGATCAATTTGCGCAAGAACTAGGCGGATATGACTACATTGTCGGTGAAAATGGGTCACGTCTCAGTGGTGGGCAGCGTCAACGCATTTCCATCGCTCGTGCCATTCTCAAAAATGCCCCTATCATCGTTCTCGATGAAGCCACTGCTTTCATCGATCCTGAAAACGAAGGCCTCATTCAAGAAGCCCTTGCCGCACTAATCAAATCCGATCAATCCACCCCCAAAACACTCATCGTTGTCGCCCATCGTCTCTCCACCATCACCGAAGTAGACCAAATCTACCTCATCAATCAAGGGAAAATTCAAGCCCAAGGCACCCATCAAAACCTTCTCGCCAACAGTCCGCTCTATAAATCTCTCTGGGATGCCCATACCAATGCGCAAGATTGGCAATTTGATAACAAAAACGTCACCAAAAAAATAGCCATTAATCGCAACACCACTTACGATGAACCTTATCAACCTCTCCCAAGCGATTATGAGAATCTCAAAACAGCCAAATCACATTGGCAAAGAATCAAAGCCCTCATCTCAGGTGAAAAACACCATCTCAAAAAAGGCATCATTGCCAGCTTCTTTGAAGGTCTCTTTGTGGGGCAACCAGTTTTAATTCTTTATATCGCCATCCTTTCGATTTTTAACCAAACTCTCTCAACCAAAAATGTCATCATTCTCACCGCGTCTCTTTTCATTGTCTATATAGTCCAAGCCATCCTAAATCGCACATCCTATATGGCCTTTATGCGCCTTGACACCAACATCCAAAAGAACCTTCGTCTATATCTCAGTGATTACCTCAGACGTCTTCCCTTAGGATTTTTCTCCAAACGAGATGTCGGATATATCGACGCCCTATTCACCAGCACAATTGATTTTATCGAAACTCGCTTCTCAATTGTTCTTTTCATTCAAGCCATCATCACTCCCGCCCTAATCTTCATTTTCACCCTCTTCATTGATTGGCGCATGGCACTCGCCATGATCATCTCAGTCCCCATCGCCGGCATCCTGCTTAACAAATCTTTTGAAATTTTCACCAAGGTCTGGCGTGCTCAAAGAGAAGCCCTCAAAACTGCCAACGCGCGCATGGTTGAATATATCCAAGGGATCAGCGTCATTCGTGCATTCAATCTTTCGGGCAAACGTTTCAAAAATTTTGATGTCGCCATGGATGAATATCGCAAAGCAAGCAAACACACCACCACCAAACTCACCCCCGCCACCCTTGGCTTCTCAACCATTCTAGAATTTGGCTTTGTCATTGTCCTCGCCGTTGGTGTCTGGCTAAGTCTCAACGGTTCATTGCCGTTCGATCGCTATCTAATCTTCCTCTTGCTTGGCACCTCTTTCTACGCTCCCATTATGGGCATGGCCGATATGATTGGAATCCAACGCATCACTGCCAACGGAGTCGATAACATCAATGAATTCATCAAAACCCCCATCCTTCCAGAAAGTGCACATCCTCAACTTCCCCAAGGACACCATATTTCCTTCAAAAATGTTGATTTTAGCTATGAAAATGAAAAAGTGCTCGATAATGTCAGCTTTGAAGTCCCTGAAAACACCATGTTAGCCTTAGTCGGTCCCTCTGGCTCAGGCAAAACCACCATCACCAATCTCATCGCTCGTTTTTGGGATGCAGATCAAGGTCAAATCGAAGTTGGTGGCATCAACGTAAAAGACATGACCACAGACGCCCTACTTTCAAAAATCACCATGGTCTTCCAAGATGTCTATCTCTTCAACGACACCATCTATAACAACATCAAATTTGCAAATCCTGCTGCAACGGAAGAACAAGTCAAAGAAGCAGCACGTCTTGCTCAAGCGCATCATTTTATCGAAGAATTCCCACAAGCCTATCAAACAATTGTTGGTGAAGGTGGTTCAACCCTCTCAGGAGGACAAAAACAACGCATTTCCATCGCCCGTGCCATCCTCAAAGATGCCCCCATCATTCTCTTAGATGAAGCCACTTCTTCAATAGATCCAGAAAACGAACGTCTTCTCCAAAAAGCCTTCAACGCACTAGTCGGTCAAAAAACCGTCATCATCATTGCCCACAAACTCAACACCATCCAAGCTGCCGACAACATCATCGTTCTAGATAAAGGCAAAATCATCCAACAAGGTCAACATCAACAACTCATCGATCAGAAAGGGATGTATCAATATTTTTGGGAAGAACAACAAAAAGCCAGAGTTTGGAAGATATAATTTTTTCATCTATCTTTTTAAAGCAAAATCCCCTCTCTTAGGAGGGGATTTTGTCATTAATTCAAAAAAACATCAATTTAACTCAATACTCATCATCCCAATAATCAGAATCTTCGTATTCTCCATCCTCATCGTCTTCATCATAGTCGAAGTCTTCCCATTCGTCATCCACATCAAGCTCATCATCATCTGTCCAACGAGCCACTTTGGGGGGCTCCACGCGAATCACAAAGGTCAAACAGCCGTCTTCCGGGGTAATTTCCACCACATCTGCATGGCACACGCCATCTCTCAAAAATCGACAGTCATCGTAAAAACATTGAATTTTCGGCATATTTTGCTCCTAACATCATCCGGGTTTCACCCGTATTGCATCCATCACATTCGGCAAATTTTCAATACGATTTAATAACTTACTCAATTCTGAGATATTCTTCACTTTGATAGTCATCTTAAATAATACTTGATTTCGTGCAATATCCAAATTAATAGTGGATAAACTGATCCCTTCTTCGGCAATCACCGTAGTAATATCCTTCACTAACCCATCTCGATCATACGCCTTAATCTCAATATTCACCGGATATGTCGTCTCCGCCGTCCCCCAAGAAACGCTCACCAAGCGCTCCCGATCCCGAATCCGCAACACATTCGGGCAATCACTCCGATGGATCGTCGCTCCACGTCCTCTGGTAATATAGCCCACAATCGGGTCACCCGGGGCAGGGTTGCAACATTTCGCCATGGAGCTCATCAAACCTTTCAAGCCCAAAATTGAGATATTACTATCTTTTGGTGAATCATCTGGAATAACCTTTTCAGCATATGCATCCAAAATTTCCTGATCTTCACTCACCGTCTCTTGGTCAAGATTCAAATGATTAATAATCTTGCTAATCGGAATTTCCCCAAAACCAATCGCTGCAAAAAAATTGTCCGTGGTCTTAAAATCAAGTTCTCGCGCCAAAATTTCCAGATTGGTCTCAGCCAATCCCAAACGCTTCAATTCTTTTTCCAACAAAGCTCGTCCATGCGCAATATTCTGCACCAAGTCTTGCTTTTTAAAATAACGCCGCACCTTCGCACGTGCTCGTTGAGAATTCAACAAGCCCAAGTTCGGGTTCAACCAATCTCGGCTAGGTCCACCACGCTTGGCAGTCAAAATTTCAATCTGGTCACCTGTCTTCAATTGATAGCTCAACGGCACCAATTTCCCATTGATCTTCGCCCCACGGCACCGATCCCCAATCGAAGTATGCACATGATACGCAAAATCAATCGGAGTAGAGCCCGCCGGCATATCAATCACATCCCCTTGGGGAGTGAACACATACACGCGGTCACTGAACACATCCGATTTCATCGAGTCAACAAATTCAGATGCATCTTCCACATCCTGCATCCATTCCATCATCTGCCGCAGCCACACCACCCGACGTTCATAATCAATATCGCGTTGCGAACCTTCTTTATAACGCCAATGTGCCGCAATCCCATATTCAGCCTTTTGGTGCATTTCATTCGTCCGAATCTGCACTTCCAAAGTCTTCCCATCGGAATAAATCACAGCAGTATGTAAAGATTGATAAAAATTGTCTTTTGGAGCAGCAATATAATCGTCAAATTCCCCCGGAATCGGGCGCCATTTGGTGTGGATCAATCCCAAAATGGTATAACAAGAAGGAATATCATCCACAATGATCCGCACCGCCCGAATATCACGAATCATCTCAAAGGGCAGTTCTTTGCGCTGCATCTTCATAAAAATCGAATACAAATGTTTCGGTCGCCCAGTCACCTTTCCTTCAATATGCTGCGTTTTTAGCATCGTTTCCAAATCATTAATAATTCGCGTCAACTCCGCTTCTCGTTCAGATCGTCTCTCATCTAAATAAGCAGCAATCTTCTTATATTCTTTCGGTTCGCTATAACGAAAAGCGAGATCTTCCAATTCCCATTTCACCTGCCAAATCCCTAAACGGCTAGCCAACGGGGCGAAGATCTCGAGCGTTTGTGTAGCAATTCGCTTGCGTTTTTCTTCCGGAACATACCCAAGCGTACGCATATTATGCAATCGATCTGCAAGTTTAATAATCACCACTCGCACATCTTCACTCATCGCCAAAAAAGTCTTACGCAAAGTCTCTTTTGCCAATTCTTCTCTACGGTTGCGCAAAGGATGCAAAGTTTTCACTTCATCGTCATCCTCAACTTCTTCCCGCATCGAATTTTCAGAATCAATCCGAGAGACCCGTGGCAAATGGTCCAATTTTGTCACCGCATTCACCAACTTAGCAATCGTCTCTCCAAATTCGATTTCCAGCGTCTCCACCGAAACAGAAGTATCTTCCACAGTGTCATGCAACAGTCCAGCCGCCAAAACTTCAGAAGACATTTGCATCTCAGCCAAAATACCAGCCACAGCCACGCAATGCGTAATATACGGTTCACCCGATGCACGCGTAATCCCACGGTGTGCCTCTTCTGCAAAAGCATAGGCTTTCTTAACCAGATCAATATCCGCATTCGTATATTTTTCAGGTAAGTTTTTCAGCAATGTCTCAAAATTCATAAGCGCCCTTTCTTATGTATAGTATAATCAGCGACTTCCTCAACAGCAAGTCATTTTACCAAAAGCAAAAAATCAATTTTGCAAGGTTTTCCCTAATCGAATATTAATCTAAAAATTACTTATTTTATTTCATTTTAATCTTCTTGACGAAAGGTTAACCCCATGATAAACTATGGCTCGTTGAGGTCTCGTGGTGTAGCTTGGTTGAACATGCCGCCCTGTCAAGGCGGAGAGCGCGGGTTCAAATCCCGTCGAGACCGCAGAATAGAGAGTGAATTTCACTCTCTTTTTTTTATTAATCAACTCCTTTACAAAATCTCTCCCTCCAAATCAAATAAAAATCCTCGTAATATAATCCACCCTAAGGTACTCCTTAACCATGTATCTATTTTCTCAGAGCGGAAAATCAATCAAACAAACATCAAAAAAATGAAAGGATTCCAATGCTAGAGCTCCTAAAAAATGCCTTCACCTATGCCAGCACACATTCAGCCGAACTTCTTCAAGCATTTCAAGAGCATCTCCAGCTTGTCGGTGTCGCTCTTGGCATCAGCCTGCTTTTCAGCATCCCCCTCGGCATATGGACCTCGCGTTCCCGCATTGCCTCTCTCACCATCATCAATTTCATCAATGGTCTTCGCGTAGTCCCCAGCATCGCCGTTCTTTTCCTCTCCATCCCATTCTTTGGTCTTTCCTTCACCTCCGCCTCCATCGCCCTCACCATCCTCGCCTTGCCTCCCATCCTCATCAACACCGACGCTGCCTATCGCACTATCGACCCCGCCATCAAAGATTCCGCCAAAGCCATGGGCATGACCTCCCAACAAACCCTCTGGAAAGTAGAAACCCCCTTAGCAATCCCCGTCATCCTTGCCGGCATCCGCACCGCCGCCATCGAAGTCATCGCCAGCGCCACCTTAGCAGCCTTCATCGGCATCGGTGGGCTCGGCCTCTATGTCGTCCGTGGATTTGCGCTATACGATAATTCGATATTACTAGTAGGGGCCATCCCCATCGCGGTCTTGGCTCTCTTAACAGATTTGATCATGGGCAAAGTGCAACAGCGTTTGCAACCGCCCAAATAGACTCAAAAGGAGTTAAAAATGAAGAATTTAAAGAAATACACCTGGACCCTAGTCCTCTCAATCCTCTTGCTAACGCTTTTAGCAAGTTGTGGTGGCAATTCACAAACCATCACCATCGCCTCAAAAACCTTCACCGAACAATTTATTCTCGGTGAAATGTACGCCCAAGTTCTCGAGAACGCTGGCTACAAGGTCGAACGCAAACTCAACCTCGGTGGCACTCCCGTAGCCCACCAAGCCATGTTAGACGGTCAAATAGACATCTATCCCGAATATACGGGCACCGGTCTCCTCACCGTCCTCAAAGAAGGCATGATGAGTGATCCCCAAGCGGTATACGATCTCGTCAAACAACAATATGCCGAACAATTTAACTTTGTCTGGCTCAATCCTGCCCCCATGAACAACACCCAAGCCCTCGCCATGCTCCGCACCAAAGCCGAAGAGATGGGAATCACCAACTTTAGCGAAATGGTTGCCCAAGCAGATCAACTCGTCCTCATTGGCTCCCCCGAATTTGCCGAACGTGAAGATGGCATCCCCGGGCTCAAACGAGTCTATGGCGATTTTGACTTCAAAGATTTCCTCACCGTAGACGCAGGTCTTCGTTACCAAGCCATTCTCAATGGTGAAGCAGATATCGTCGTTGCCTACGGTACCGATGGTGAACTCGCTGCCTATGACCTGCTCGTCCTCAATGATGACAAAGGTCTCTATCCCCCCTATCAAGTCGCCCCCGTCGTTCGCCAATCCGTCCTAGACGAAAATCCTGAGATTGCAGACCTTCTCAACCAACTCGCCCCCCTCCTCACTAATGAGACCATGCAAGCCCTCAACTACGAAGTCAGTGGCAATGGCCAAGAACCAGCAGATGTCGCCCGTCAATTCCTCACCGAACAAGGCTTCTTATCTGAATAAGTTTTATCAATAAAAAAAGAAAACAAAAACATGAGTGCAATCAAATTCGAATCGATCACCAAACAATTTGACAACGCCGAGCAAACGGCAGTCAAGCAAGTGAGTTTTGAAGTAGAGCAGGGCAGTTTCATCGTCCTGCTCGGACCTTCCGGCTGTGGCAAGACCACCCTTCTGAAAATGGTCAATCGGCTCATCGAGCCCACTTCAGGCGCGATCTATCTCAACGATCAAAACATCCTCTCCCAAGATCCCACTCTCCTAAGAAGAAAAATTGGCTATGTCATTCAACAGATTGGTCTTTTCCCACACATGACTGTTGCAGACAACATCGCCGTAGTGCCCAACTTGCTCAAATGGGATCCCGAATTGATTGCATCTCGTGTAGATGAGCTTCTCACCCTCGTCGATCTCCCTCCCCAAGAATATCGTGACCGCTACCCCTCCCAAATGTCCGGAGGCGAACAACAGCGTGTCGGCGTCGCCCGTGCCTTAGCCGGAGACCCCGAAGTCATCTTGATGGATGAACCATTCGGTGCAATCGATGCCATCACCCGCAACGGTCTCCAAAATGAGATGATCAAACTCCAAAAACAGCTCAAAAAAACTATCATCTTCGTCACTCATGACGTAGAAGAAGCCCTCCGTCTAGCAGACAAAATCGTCATCATGCGGGACGGTCAAATCGTCCAATACGACACCCCCTTTAAAATTCTCAGTCATCCCGCCAACCAATTTGTCCACGACCTCGTCGGTGCCGATGACATCGTCCGTCAGCTCAGCCTCATCCGCGTAGAATCCGTCATGGACAAAACCAAAACGTCCACCAACGGTCAATTCCCGCAAATCGAAGCCAACGCAAATCTCCGCCAAGCGCTCTCCCTCCTCCTCAACACGCACGCCGCTTCTCTCACCGTAGTCGATCAAAGCGCACTCCCTGTCGGCACGCTCACCCTCCAAAGCATCCAAGCTGTCGCTGCAGAAGGGTAGCCCCATGAACTATCTTCTCCACAACCTAGACTACATCCTCAAACTCACCGGTCAACATCTCACCATGGTCTTGAGCGCCCTTTTCATCGCCACCCTCATCGCCATCCCTCTCAGCCTGCTCCTCCTCCGTAGCGAACGCCTCGCCAATGCCATTCTCGGCATCCTTGGCGTGCTCTATACCGTTCCCAGCATCGTCCTCCTCATCCTCCTTCTCCCCGTTTTTGGTCTCAACCAAACCTCCGTCATCGTCGCCCTCATCATCTATACTGAAATCATCCTCGTCCGCAACATCCTCGCCGGTCTCAAAGGTGTCCCCGCCATCACCATCGAAGCCGCCACCGGCATCGGCATGTCAAACTGGCAACGCTGGCGCAAAGTCCAAATCCCCCTCGCCATGCCCGTCATCATTGCCGGCATTCGCATCGCTGCCATCGTCTCCATCTCCATCGCCACCATCGGAGCCAAATTTGGCGCCGGAGGCCTCGGTCGTCTCCTTTTCGATGGCATCGCCCAAAACCGCTACGACAAAATTCTCGCTGGCGCCCTCACCGTCGCCCTTCTTGCCCTCATCTTCAACGGCCTTCTTCTCTCAGCCGAAAAATCCGTCAAATGGGAATAAAAAAATACACTCGATTTAAAAAGTGTATTTTTTGTTAATTATAAGAATTTATTGAATATTAATTGATTTTGGTGTAATTTCTTGATTTAGGCAAAAATAGTTAAAAATTTCATTTTTATTTATCTTATTTTCAATCATTTTCTCTAATAAATATAAGAGATTCTCAGCTGTAATATAATGCCCTGGAATATTTGTCATATTTACTAATTCCGAAAACGATTTTTGAATTGTTGAAGAAAAACCACCGGCAACATATCCATAAAAAGCTAAGTTATAAATTTCTCCTCTATATTCAATAGTTTCAAAATTTGGGATATATGTATAAGCCATTTTATTTTTATGGTCTAAAGGGAGATTATATTCTTTATAGGCTTTTGTATCTATAATTCCATGTCTATAATTTTTTTTATCTAGATAAATAATAATATCTGGATGTCTACTTTTACTACCAACCCATTCTGAATCAAAGCCAAACCCTCTGTTATAAATATTTAATGTTCTAATTTCAAAATCTTTTGCAACTTCATTCCCTCCTTTTGATATTTGAATAAATGAATTATAGAATTGGTTTGTATTGTTTTTAATTGGATATTTTAATAATGTAGATTTTACTAATTTCTTAGATGCCCCAATTCGTTTAGAGATTTCATCAATTAAATCATCTGAAAAACTATATATCGGTCTAGAAACAGAAATAATTGATAGCTCTGTAATTATTTTTCTTTCATTAGGATTGAAATTCATAGAACTTCGAGTTGACTTTGAATAATCTTTTGTCTTTTTAATACCTGAACCATATCTTGTTTGATAGAGCACTTCATCTTCTGCATTTTGAATAAATGATGTACGTAAATCATTTATTTTTTTTCTGATTTCATATAAATTACTCGGATTTAGTTTTAAAGAGCGACGTTTGTAATCTTCTACAAAAAAACCAGTGTACTCTATTTGGTTAATGGCAGTATTTGAAATGTTTTTAAGATTATCCTCAGATGTTTCTGTTATCTTTAAAGCTTCTAAAATAATCTTATCAGGGTTACTTCGAAAATTTTGAATTTTATTAATACAAAATTGGATATCATTCATTTTTTTTGCATATGGAATTATACAAAAAGCGATCTCTTCTTGAGTGATTTCAGATAGTTGTCCATCAAGTAAGATGTTTATTAAAAACCTAAATGGCCAAATTTTATAATCTTTTGAAACATTAACACTACCTTTTATAGAATAAGCTGAAGGATATTGATAATTTAGTAATTGCTTTGTTAATATTTCAACTGAAGAAATTCCATCCAAAATTTCTTGGCCAGCAATTGTTATTCTTACCCCATCTTTAGGGTCTTCATACCATAAACCTAACATGAATAAAAGTACAGCATATGTTCTTCCACCACTCCCATCTTTACTAATATTATTAGCCTTCCATTGGGCATCGGTCAAAGCTTTTTCAAATTCAAGCTGAATTTCTCGATTGCCTTTCCATTTTTCACCTTCAACTATGGATGAAAAAATAGCTAAAAGATCAGGCACGAGAATTAATTTTCTTTTTGGTCTAGATAAAACCCAATAATTTTTCATATGTATCCTCACTATATTTTATTCTATACTAGAATTATACTAACAAGCTGGTAAAATAATAACAGAACAATTATTCTAGAGGTTAAAAATGAAATTTAGATTTGGTGAATTATTTTCAGGTCCTGGAGGTTTAGCGTGGGGTGCTAAAGAAGCATCTTTTATATATAAAAATGAAAAATATTATATAGATCATGTATGGGCAAATGACAATCATAAAGATACTTGTGATACATATGCAGAAAATTTAATGCCTTTAGAAAAAAATAAAGTAATTTGTTTAGATGTAAAAAAACTTGATATTGAGAATTTGGAATCTATTGACGCATTTGCATATGGTTTTCCTTGTAATGATTTTAGTATTGTTGGAGAACAAAAAGGTTTTGAAGGAGAGTATGGCCCATTATATTATTATGGGGTTAAAGTATTAAATTTTCATAACCCGCTTTGGTTTATAGCTGAAAATGTTGGTGGAATTACTAATGCTAATCAAGGGCTTGCTTTTAAAAAAATAATTAATGATTTAGAAAATTCAGGAAAATATGGCTATAAACTTGTTATAAATAAGTATAAATTTGAAGAATATGGTGTTCCTCAAAAAAGACATAGAATAATAATTGTTGGAATTAGAAAAGATATAGATGTAGAGTATAGAGTGCCAAAACCAACAACACCTGAACCTCATCAACAAAAAACTGTAAAAAATGTATTATTAGATAATCCTATTGCTCCAAATTCTTATAATAATGAATTAACTAAACATCCAAAATTAGTAATTGAAAGGTTGAAAGCAATACCTCCCGGAGAAAATGTTTGGTGGGAAGGCTTACCTGAACATTTACGACTTAAAGTGAAAGGCGCTAAACTTTCACAAATATATAAAAGATTATCTCCTAATGAACCTTCTTATACAATAACAGGTAGCGGGGGCGGAGGGACACATGTTTATCACTGGAGTGAACCTAGAGCATTAACTAATAGAGAAAGAGCTAGAATACAAACTTTTCCTGATGAATTTAAATTTATTGGTGGGAAAGAAAGTGTTCGTAGACAAATTGGTATGGCAGTCCCTCCCGATGGAGCCAAAATTATTGTAAAAGCGATAATGCAATCTTTTGCGGGAATTGATTATCCTTACGTAGAACCCAAATATTGATTAATTTAATTATCAAAATTCCAACTTGTCGAAAAAAAGGAATAGAGTATAATACCTACATGTTAAATTTAAGATTAAACGATAATAACGATACTAATCCCAACACCACATCTCTGATGCGGGCTGTGTTTCGTTGCCTTTTTGTTTAGTCACAAATAGAGTCAATCCCAAATGCCCGCGGCGCAAGCACGGGCTTTTATTTTGTTATTTATTGGAGGATTTTTTATGTTTAAGACACATACTTGTGGAGAATTACGTTTATCCCATGAAGGGCAAACCGTCACCCTCGCTGGCTGGGTCAACCGCCGTCGCGATCACGGAGGTGTCACCTTCATCGATCTCAGAGACCGCTTTGGCATGGTCCAAATCGTAGCCGACCCCGAAACAGCCCCCGAAGCACACGAAGCCATTCAACAAGTGCGCAACGAATGGGTCGTCCAAATCGAAGGCCTCGTCCACGCTCGCCCAGACGGCATGAAGAACCCCGACATGCCCACCGGTGACATCGAAATCGAAGTCAAAAAAGTAAACGTGCTTAACAAAGCGAAAACTCCTCCGTTTTCCATCAACAAAGATGAAGAAGTAGACGAAAACGTCCGCCTCAAATATCGCTACCTCGACCTCCGTCGTGAACGCATGCGCAAAAACATCACTCTCCGTCACCGCATGATCAAATTCATCCGTGACTATCTCGACCAAAGCGGCTTCCTCGAAGTAGAAACCCCCATCCTCTTCAAAACCACCCCCGAAGGCGCTCGCGACTATCTCGTCCCCTCCCGCGTCCATCCCGGCATGTTCTATGCCTTGCCCCAATCCCCCCAACAACTCAAACAAATGCTCATGGTCGGCGGCGTAGAACGCTATTTCCAAATCGCCCGCTGCTTCCGTGATGAAGACTCCCGCGGCGATCGCCAACCCGAATTCACCCAACTCGACATGGAAATGTCCTTCGTAGAACGCGACGACGTCATGAACCTCGTCGAAGACATGTTCACCAAAATGGTCGAAACCGTCGTCACCGAAAAAACCATCTACCAAAAACCATGGCCCCGCATCTCCTACGATGAAGCCATGCGCCGCTTCGGCAAAGACAACCCCGACATCCGCTTCGGCATGGAACTCGTCGACATCACCGACATCTCCCCCGAATCCGGCTTCAAAGTCTTCGCAGATACCGCCGCAAAAGGTGGCCTCGTCCGTGGCATCAACGCCTCCGGCTTAGGTGACTACAGCCGCAAACAAATCGACGCCCTCACCGAATACGTCAAACAACATGGCGCCAAAGGCCTCGCCTATATCGCCTTCACTTCCGAAGGGGAGATGCGCTCCTCCTTTGCCAAATTCCTCACAGAAGAAGCCCTCGCCGCCATCAAAGAACGTTTCGAAGTCAAGGATGGCGATCTTCTCCTCTTCGTCGCCGACACCCCCGAAATCGTCTGTGAAACCCTCGGCCGTCTCCGCGTAGAGCTCGGCGACCGTCTCGGCCTCCGAGACCCCAACGTCCTCGGTTTCGTCTGGGTCATCGACTTTCCCTACGCCTTCTGGGACGAAGAACGCAAGCGCTGGGATCCTGCCCATCACCTTTTCACCACCCCCATGCCAGAAGATCTCCACCTCATCGACACCGACCCCGGCAAGATGCGTGGTGCCCAATACGACCTCGTTCTCAACAACTACGAAGTAGCTGGCGGTTCCATCCGAATCCATGATCCCGAATTACAAATGAAAATCTTCAAACTCATCGGTCTATCAGAAGAAGTCGCCCTCGACCGCTTCGGTCACATCCTAGAAGCCTTCGAATACGGCGTACCCCCGCACGGTGGCATCGCTCCCGGCATCGACCGTCTCGTCATGCTCATGGCCAGCGAAGACACCATCCGCGAAGTCATCGCCTTCCCCAAAAACCAAGCCGCCCGCGATGTCATGGCAGATGCTCCCACCTACGTCGAACAAGAGCAACTAGACGAGCTCCACATCGAAGTAGACATCCCCGAAGAGGATGAAAAATAACATAAAATCACACAAAATCAAAACAGGCTATTCAAAATAGCCTGTTTTTGTAAAAATGAGAGCAAACTTAAGTTAAATTTTTTTTAAGATTTCCGTTCTTCTCACCCCCAAAATTTGTGGTATAAAGATAGTACCCTACTATGCAGGTGATGTGACACAAGTCGTTTTGAGCCCAACTTTTTATTTATGGGGGCTCGAATTCTAAAAAACAAAGCGATAGACTTCGGTCAAGGCTGCGTTTATGGACGAGCATCCCGTCTTTGGTTTTTGGTTCAAAAACCAGTCACACACGGCAATGTGGGGTTTTTACTTTAAAAATAGAAAAAGGTCCGCATGAAAATTTGTTTTTTAAACGGCAATCCCAAAGTAACCCGTAGCAATACACATCAACTCGCCCAAATTTTCCTAGATAAATTACGCACAAAATAAAAAAGCCTGTCATCGACAGGCTTTTTCTTACTCAATACAAATAGTCTGATTATTCTACTTCGTTAGTAGTTTCTTCTTCAATCACCTCAGCATGCGTATCCGGAGTAATATAAATCAACGGAATACTCAGTACAGTCACTGCAAACTTCACAATCAAATTGAAAAAGAAAATCTGCCACACCACATTCATCGGCATCGTACCCGCAAATGCAATGAAAGCGAACAAAAAGTTATCAATCGGCACACTCACCGAGTTACTCACCAACACCCGCGCCCATTGATACTTAGTCGTCACCTTATCCACAAACCACTGATACACTTCCGTATCCACCAACTCACTGATCACCTCAGCAACAATCGAAGCGAACACAATTCGCCAGATGGGGGCAAAAATCGCAGAAAATTCCTTCCTGCAACCCCCAGCTTGGGTCGCCCGGCACCTTTGCCGCAAACAAAAAGAACAACGTCATCAGCAAATTGATCACTCCAGAAGCAATCACCAACTGACGCGTCAGCTTTTTCCCAATAGCCTTGTGAACAGAATCTCGTAATGTAAATGTGATTGGATAAATAAAGGTTCCCATATCAACTGCCAACCCCGCCACAACACCAATCTTCAAACTGCCAATATCAGAGAGAATCTGTGCTGCCACGTACGTCGCAATCAACAACATGGAAACCGTTGTTAATGCCACCCCTTTGTTTTTACTACTAGACATGAAAAAAACTCCTTAGTTTTTTTGAGGCGGGAGCTAATACCGCCACAGTTTTGATTAAGGGCATTTCAAAAAATGCACCACGCTGGGGGACTGCTACCAGCGACACCAGATTATATCATCAAATTTCTTTCCCTCATATTGAGAAATAAGTTTCAAATATGATTAAGAATACCCCCTTTATCTAGATTTTAAAGAACAAAAATGTTAATATCTAGATAGAGTTATTAATATTTTTATGGAGGGAACTGTTGATCGAACAATAGAACAAATACTTGGCGTCAAGAAAATGAATCCAAGCATAAGTGCCTCCTATTCGATGCAAATAATCTATTTCAAAAGTTTATTTGCAAAAAGTTTGAAAAAATATTTTTATTTGATTGAACTTTAAGGAAGGAAGCCTAGTGAACATCAAAGTCTTTGAAAAAATAAAAAATTATTTTTCAATTCCCACCCATAATAACTTTGAAAAGACAAAAAAACTTCAATTTATTCACAAAATTCTGATTCTTTCTACCGTACTTTCCTTATTATTAGGGTTAATCAATGCCAAATTAGACACATTTGTTGATGAAGTATTATTTATCAATTTTTTGTTGATGTTAATCCTAATCCCCATCAACAAAAAAGGGCATAATAAGATTGTTGCAATCATTCTCTCAATAGTATTTTTCCTAATGGTAACCTTTTCAATTTATGATGGAGTTGGCGTATATGATCCATCTTTAATTTTTTACGTTATTGTAATTATATTTTCATCGTTTCTAATTAATCATAAAGCGACCATCATAAGTGCTATTGGTTGTTCCCTTGGAATCGTATTGATTTATATTCTTCAAAAAAATAATAAAATAATTGGGGTAAAAGCGCCTTTAGAAAGCCAGCTAATGATTAATATCGTCATACTTCTCATAGTGGGATTTCTTTTATTTTATATCACCCAAAGTTGGGAAATAAGTCTCGAGAATAACAAAATCACGTATGATCAAACACTTGAAAGTTGGGCAAGAATTTTAGAATATAGAGATCATGAAACAAAAGATCATTCCATCAGAGTGGCAAATTTAACCAGAAATATCGCAGAAAAATTTGATTTTTCAGAAGACGAACTTATTAATATTTGGCGGGGAGCATTATTACACGATATCGGCAAAATCGGCATTCCAGATAATATCCTCTTAAAACCAGGCAAATTAACAGAAGAAGAATTTGAGACTATCAAAAATCATCCCGTTTTAGCCAAAGAAATTATAGACTCAATCCCATTCTTACATTCCGCAACAGATATTCCTTATTATCACCATGAAAGATGGAATGGAACCGGCTATCCGGAAGGACTAAAAGAAAAACAAATTCCATTATCAGCAAGAATATTTGCCATTGTAGATGTCTTTGATGCATTATCTTCGGACCGCCCATATCGAAAAGCATGCGCTGATGACGTAGTGCTTGGATATATTCGAGACAATTCAGGGATATTATTTGACCCAGAAATTGTAGAATATTTTCTTGAATACATAAAACAAGAAGAAAATATATTTAAATTAAAATCCTAATCCCACAACCCCAATCTCCACTTGACCTATAAAAATATCAATATAAACACGCAAACGACCACATCTTATCCAAGCATCGTGAGGTTTTGTTTGCATAATTTTGTGTACAAAATCACCTTAAGTAACAAGGAATTGAAAATTGCCCCTTGCGTCTAACACCATGGTAGACAGTACAATATACAAGTAATTCGAATTACATTTTTATCAAAGCAAAATTGATCAAGGAGCAAACATGTTCAGAATAGGTGATTTTTCAAAGCTCTCATTCGTATCCATCCGCATGCTACGTTACTACGATGAAGTAGGCATTTTCAAACCCGCCCAAGTAGATGATTTCACCGGATTTCGCTACTATACCGCCAGCCAACTCCCCATCATCAACAAAATAATCCAACTGCGCGATCTAGGCTTCAACGTCTCAGAAATTCAAACCTATCTCGAAAAAACAGAAACCTCTGCCAAGGCAGACCTATTGCAAGCCAAACTGAATGAAATTGAACAAAACATCAATCAAGAACAATCCAAATTGCACAAGATCAAATTTGCCATTCAAAATCTAAATAAGGAAAATGAAATGACGAATTACGAAGTAGAAATTAAAACAGTCCCATCCTATCAAATGCTCACCCTCCGAGAAGTCATCCCGGCCTACGAACAAGAAGGCGACCTCTGGATGAAACTTGGCACATATGCCAAACAAACCCAAGCCACGGTGAAAGAAAATGGCATCTGCTTTGCCGTTTACTACGACGAGAGCAAATTAGAAAACGGGGTTGATGTAGAAGTACTGCAAGAAGTCTCCACCCTAGGTCAAGCAGAAAAACCCTATCAATATCGCAAAACCGAACCGCTCGCCAAAGCAGCCTCCATCATGGTCAAAGGGGACTACACCAACATCTCTCCCGCATTCACCTTCCTCGGTGCTTGGTTAGAAGAAAACAATCTGGAAATCAACGGTCAGCCTCGCCAAATCCCCGTCATTGGCCCATGGAACGCAAAAGATCCAAGTGAATATCGCACAGAGATCCAAATTCCCATCAAATAAACAATCTTATTCAAAAAAAGGTGCTGCTCAGCACCTTTTTTACTATAAATATAAGAAAAACCTATCAATTTATCTCAAAATTTAACTTTGTGCAAAAATTAGTTAAATACGTGGTAATATCTATGTACAAAGATCTGGGCGCCCCCCTCGCCTAGGTCTTTGTATTTAAGCAGCCTATTCCAAATTCGCCAAGCGATCAAACCCATCATAGCGCATCAACGCATGTGTCTCAAAACGAATCATCCCAACCACCACCAGCGGAAAATCCGCCAGCAAATTTTTGATAGAATCCAAATCCTCCCCCTGTAAAAATAAAATCGCCGTGTGCGCTTCCGTAAAGTAGATTTCTTCCACCACCCCAGCTTCTTTCATCGCCAACACATGCGCCGCTTCTTCCCGCAACAGCCCATCTTTTCCTTCCCAATTCACACCTTCAACTTCACGTTCCAATGCAACAAATCGCATTTTCCAACTCCTTTGTCTAATCTATCAAAACAGCCCAAAATCCTCATCGTAAAGAATAGGGCATCAATTCACCCATTCATCAATCAAATCTACTTACTCAAAGACTAGAATACCTACGCTAAAAAGTCAATTCTTTCGGATCTTCAAATTTTGACGAATTGTTGATTTTATTGTATAATACCTCTTGATGATAGAACAAATATTCTAGGCGTACATTAACAGTTGAATCAATCTTAAAAAAATTGAACGGGGTGCTTTGGGGAAAAAAATTTGCGAAAGTCGTTTTTTTATAGGATAAATGTAACTTGTGAAAAATATTTTAACACGCCCTTGCTCACTGGGCACGATTTGGCACAAAAAAACAGGGTAGGGCACCTTTTGACACCATCTGGCAAAAATCAATCACAAAAAGCAAAAATCTTGGCAGCATCTGCACCTAATTTCCTTCCTCAGGGCACAATCTGCACAAACAAAAAGCACATTCTGGCAGCATCTGCGGGGGTTCACAAAATTCCTCTTTTCATTAAGTTAAAGAATTCAAACATACTGTTTTGGAAATAAACTCAAATTTCACACTTTCTAAATATATTGCGCATAGCCATAATATACTCTATCAACAATATACGCAATCAATACACAAAAAACACCCCATATTGTCATGGAGTGTTTTATAAAATCAAGAGAAGAAAAAAGCAATCAATAACCGAGGCTCAAATCCACCGCATCTTCATCCAATTGCCCTGCAGCAAACTTGTGCACAAAACGCACCGTCTCATCATTGGTGAACCCATCATAATCTTCAGCCATCCCACCGCGGTGCGGGCTCAACACCACATTCTGCAATTCCCCAAACGGATACGCCGATGGGGCAGTCTTATGCGCGCTATCCTTGCCCTTCGGATACTGATACCAAACATCAATCCCCGCTCCAGCAATCACGCCATCACGCAGTGCTTCATAGAAATCTTTCTCCACCACCACAGGTCCTCGTGCCACCGTCACCAAATAAGCCGTCTTTTTCATCAACCCCAAGCGACGTGCATCAATCAAACCTTCCGTTTCACTTGTCAAAGGCAAAGCCAAAAACACCACATCCGCCATAGGCAAATAAGCATCCAAGCAAGCAATCGAATCCACTTTCACAGACTCATCCATCCAAAGTCCCTTGCTGCTTCGGTTCAAAGCCGTCACATGCATCCCCAAGCCCTCACACATCCGAGCTGCATGTTTCGCAATATGCCCCCAACCCAACATCAACACTTCTTTGCCTGCCAAAACCTGAGTCCCACACGTGTTATAGCGCGGTTCCCAATCGTTCTTCTGCAATGCCAAATGATAAGGGATCACCTGCTTCATCACGCTCACCATCATCGTCACCCCAAATTCAGCCGTGTTGCGTGCATTGTGGTGCAAGTTATACACCTGATAGCCATCTCGATCTGCCAAAATCTCGCGCAACTCCACTGGCACACCCGCCCATGGCACAAACACCGTCTTCGCATTCGGGAACTTGTCCAAGTCTTCTTGTCTCGGAGATCCACCAATCAACAGTGTAGTCTCATCACTTGCTTCAGCCTCTTTGCCAAAGCTAAACACCACGTTCTCTTCAAAAGAACGTTCAAAAAAGTCAATCTCATCGGGTTTCAATGATTTCAAAAAATGTATCTTCATAAGACCTACCTTTACAACTATAAAAAAAAAGAACCGATCGAAACCGGTTCTTTTCAACGATCAATTTAGAAATTCAGCTTGATCCCAGCGTTATTAGAACCGTTTCCGCTGCTAGTGGTCATTTTTGATCCCACCCATTGGATGAAAGCACGAGGGCTACGAGTCTGGCCAAACACCACACCGGGGCCGGTCAATTCCACCACAAAGCCTTCTTTGCTGAATAGGGTAGACTTCACGCCACCCACAGCTTTGGTTTCAAAACCCATCCCGTCAGACCATGCCACAATATGTTGTGTATCCACAATATACTTTTCACCGGCGGCCAATTCTTTCTTGAAAATCGCCCCAAAGGAGGATAACAAGAGTTTCCCAGAGCCAATAGCTTCAATCACGGTCAAACCTTCTCCAGCAAACAAGCTCTTGCCAGAGAACTTTGAGTTCAAAGTGATTTCATCGTCACATGCCAAAAACGATCCAGATTGGATATAGAATTTGTCATTATCCAATTCCAAGAACACAATATCGCCTGGCAGGTCAGGAGCCAACGTAATTTCGCCACCACCTGGAGGAGAAACATACGTATTTTGGAAAAAGCTTTCACCCGTCAACACAGAGCGCCCCAAAGATTTCAACATCCCGCCACGTGCCTTGGTTTCCATTTGCATGCCCTTAGACATGCTCACCATTGCACCAGCTTCTGTCACAATCTTATCCTTATCTTCCAATATGCAGATAGCCAAGGAATAAGAGGGGGAATATTTAATTTCAACTTGCATTTTGATCCTTCCTTCTTCTTGAGAAAAAAAACTAATCTAAAAATAGAGACACAGGGCAATGATCTGAACCCATCACATCTCCATGAACAACCACATCTTTCACACGAGGCATCAAACCTTCACTCACCATGAAGTAATCCAAACGCCACCCCACATTGCGTTCTCGAGCTTGTGCCCGATATGTCCACCACGTATATTCCACTTTTTCAGGATAAAGCGCACGATAAGCATCCACAAGTCCATGTTCTTCATACTTGTCGACCCAATCACGTTCAATTCGCATAAACCCAGAAGTGTTTTCATTTTGCTTAGGTCGGGCAATGTCAATTTCATTGTGAGCAGTGTTATAGTCACCCATAATCACCACATGTTCGCCTTTTTTATGCAACTCATCCACATAATTCAACAACTCTGCATAAAACTCAAGCTTAAAATCAAGTCGTCCCTGATCTCGTTGCCCATTAGGGAAGTAAATATTAAACAATCGGAAATCATCAAACACGCTTTGCACCACACGGCCTTCAGCATCAAATTTTTCGATCCCAAATCCCCGAATACTTTCACTCGGAGCAACCTTGCTCAATGTCAGCGTCCCACTATAACCAGCACGTTCAGCAGGGTTCCAAAAAGCATGTTGATCTGCAAACAATTCGTGTTGAGCCTTGGTCAATTGATCTTCTCGAGACTTAATCTCTTGCAAGCCAATCACATCCATTCCAGTTTCAAACACCCAATCCATTGCATCTTTGCGCAACACAGCTCGCAAGCCGTTCACATTCCATGTAGTAATTTGCATAATTTCCTCTTCCTATAGTAAATACGAAGTTTTTACTTCTTTGTTTCTTAATCATACCAAAAATATGTTAAAATTGCTCAATCAATCAAAAAAATATATAAAGGTAACTATGAAAAATACGATAAAATCTGTCAAAGGTACCCGTGATTTTTACCCTGAAGATATGGCAATTCGAACATGGCTTTATACTCAGATGAAAAAAGTTTCTGAATCTTTCGGTTATCAAGAGTACGAAGCACCAATTCTCGAAACATTAGATCTTTACGCTGCAAAATCCGGGGAAGAGCTAGTAGAAAAGCAATCCTATGTCTTCAACGACCGCTCTGGTCAACGCATCACCCTGCGTCCAGAGCTCACACCGTCTCTCGCACGCATGGTAGCGACCAAGCAGAATCAACTCACCTATCCGCTGCGTTGGTGGTCCTACGGTCCTTTCTGGCGCTATGAACGCCCTCAAAAAGGCCGCACTCGTGAATTCTTCCAATGGAACATTGATATGATAGGGGATCGCACCCCGCAAGGTGACGCAGAAATGATTGCCATTGCTGCAACATTCCTCAAGCAAGTGGGTCTCACCAGTGATCAAGCCAAAATCATGGTCAACAATCGCACACTTATGGAAGAAGAAACCCTTAAAATCGGCATCACCGCTGAAATGCGTCGTCCAGTCTTCCAGCTTATTGATCGAATTGAAAAGATGTCTCCAGAAAAATGGCAAGAATACGCTTTCGAAATTGGTCTTTCTGCGGATCAACTTGAACAAATCAAACAAATGCTAGACAACCAAGACCTATGGAAAAATTCAGAAGAGCTCACTCAAACCTTTGCCTATTTAGAAGCCTATGGTCTCTCAGAATACATTCAATATACACCTCGCGTCATCCGTGGTTTAGACTATTACACCGGTACAGTCTTTGAAGCCTATGACACTGCTGGAGATCTTCGTGCTTTGTTTGGTGGCGGACGATATGACAATCTAGTCAGTGATGTAGGTGGAGCTCCTGTTTCAGCTGTTGGATTTGCCGCAGGTGATGTTGTCATCAGCATCCTTTTGCAAGAATTGGGTCTCATGCCAGAATTTTCAGGTAGCCCCGCTAAAGTTTTCATCACCACATTCAGCGAAGAACTTCAAACCAACTCGCTTTCACTTGCATCCAAGCTCAGAAATGCAGGCATCGATGTTCAAACCTATCCTGGATATACTAAACTTGGCAAACAATTCAAATATGCAGATAAAAAAGGTGCTGAATTTGTCCTCATCATCGGGGAAGAAGAAGCCCAAAACAATCAAATCACAGTCAAAGATCTAGCCAAAGGGGAACAAACGCTCGTTTTGCAAGATAAAATCATCACATATTTAAAGGAAAAAATTTAGTTATCAAATTATTAAAATTTCCTTGTATTCTTTATCCGCCTGTGATAAAATTCTGCTCGTTCGAGGTGGGTGTAGCTCAATAGGCAGAGCGCTGCACTGTGGATGCAGATGTTGTGGGTTCAAATCCCATCTCCCACCCCAAAAAAAACTGTCCCAAAGACAGTTTTTTCATTTAATATTTGTAAAAGTCCCTTTTAAGATATTAAGATTGTCTATTTTGTCTTTTCTTCTTATTTTCAGATCGGAAAATTTTGCCCCACTCCACGCCATCCAAATGCACTAAATGGTTTTTCAAACGAGCAGGTAAAATACCGAATTCTTTTGTGATAGCATCTAAATCGGCAGTTCGATTTGTCGCCAAATAATCAATCCAATATTGATTAATCGGGATTGCAGGGAAAAAATATTCAAAGATCACAGCGATATACATCATATATGCGGCGCGAATATGAATCAAGAAACGAGGGGTATGCAATCTTTCCATAATCATATGCACAACATCAACAAAAGTAAACAACTCAGGTCCACCCACTTCAGAAACACGATTGATTGCAGTTTCCTTCTCGATAGACCAAACTAAAGCGGTTGCCAAATCTTCCACCCAAATCGGTTGCAGCAACATATTCCCATCTCCTGGCACAAAGAAAAACAAAGGTAATCCCCGTATCACTTTAGCAATCGCAGTTGTGAAATGATCTCCATTTCCAAAAACAAGCCCAGAGCGAATAATCGTATAATCAATCCCAGAATTCATAATCAAAGATTCAGTTTCACCCTTCACTCGCAAAACAGGAAAACCTGCTTGTCGATTTGCCCCCAAATGGCTCAAATAAATAATGCGTTTCACTCCAGCATCTTTTGCACAGCGAATTAAATTTCTAGTGCCTTCAATTTCTAAATAAGAAAGATCGATACTCGGATCTTGCCATTCTCCCCCCACCAAGTGAATGATAATTTCAACGTCAATCATTGCGGCACGTAAATTGACTTCATCATGAATATTGCTTAGTGCAATTTCAATTGGAGCAGTTCCTTGTAATCGAGTGGTTTCTTTAGAAGGGCGCACCAACATTCGTACGTCATATCCTTCTTCAATAAGCTGACGAATTACAGCTTTACCCACAAATCCCGTACCACCAGTCACCAAAATCATGCCCGAATTATAGCATGGAAGCGTTTAAAGAAGATTAAATGAGTGTTTACATCCCATTATTAATTATAAATTTATTATGTACTATAATAAATATAGAGTAAAATAAGATACTTTAGAATAATGAATCAAAACTAACGTTTTCATTAAGTAGGAAATAACAATGCTAGAAAACAAAACAAAAGAAATTGCCATTCACGAAATGAATTTTATCCCCAACACATGGGATTCAAAGCTTGCCAAGTGGATATCAGATATTCTCAGTCCTCCCATTTTGTCTGCCTTCGGCATCGCTTTTATATCTTTATTGCTAAACATCGAGTTTAAATTGGTATCAACTTACTTTCTTATCGTATTAGTATTTCCTGTTACGTATATTTTTTATCTTGTAGCATCAGATCAAGTAACAGACTTCCATCTTCGTGTAAGAAAAGAACGTTTCAAACCATATATAGTAATGATTTCATGTGCCATCATCGGTACATTATTTCTAATTCTCTCTAATGCGCCGTATATCTTGACAGCAATGAGCATTTTTAGCATCTTACTAGTTGTATTTATGGCTATGATTACTATAAAATGGAAAATAAGCGGGCACAGTGCCACAGTCGCCAGTATCTCCATGGTCATTGTCTGGATGCTTGGTGCATCTACTTGGTATATCTTCCTAACAGTTCCATTGGTAGCTTGGGCGCGCATTCGTATCAAACGTCACACTTTGCTTCAAACCATCGGTGGCGCAACCCTAGGCTTTTTATTCATGGGATTAATGATTTATTACCTATACTCAAAATGTGGTGGTTTTTACTGCTAAATAGTTAAACAAGCAGGTATTTTTTCTTAGCTTCTATCAAAACTTGAATTTCTTCATTTGTGAGGGATTCAAGTTTTTCAATTTTAGGCCCACAATATCCTTCATAGCGAATAGTTTTATCATTTGCAATTGATTCAATTTTGGCTTTTTTCAGCAAACTCCACCCACTAGTGTTCAAATTTGTTGCTGCTGCATAAAAAATATTAACCATATCTTGATTGATCAATCCTTCATAGGTCTCTTTTTCACCAAAAGCGATTAATTGAGCAATTTCTTCTTGTAAAACAGATTTCTCATTTGTATCCAAGTCTTTCATTGCTTCAACTTTAGGTCCTGTATAAACTTTCACTCGATTAAAAATAATTGAACTTAGACCTGTTTTTTTCAGCAATTGCCAACCTTGCATATTCAAAATAATAGCTGCTTGATAGATACAATTCAAGATGTCTTGATTTGTCACACTTGCTTCATAAGTAGGAATCACATCAGATCGAATAAGTTCATCTTTAGTTTTCACTCCCAATACTTCAAAAACATATACTTGTTCTTCAGCAGTTAAAGGCAAATCTTCAATAGTTGGTCCTTCATAACTTGCAGTTGGATTTTTCAAAAGGGCAGTTAAACCAGCTTTCTCCAACAATGTCCAACCATTCAAATTCATAATCATTGCTGCTCCATAAATAGCATTGATCATATCTTGATTAGTCATATCTTCGAGATAAAATTGTGAATGGCTCAATACCTGTACTATTTGATTTCTAAATGTATTTGCCTCTTCGCTAGTCAAATTCATTTCAGAAATATCCAAACCATTATAGATTCGATTTCGGAATTCGTAAGATTGAATCAAATAACGACTTTCGCATTGATCCAAAAAGTTAAGTGGAGATACACGCAAATCATCGGCAGTAGCAAACAATGCACTTGAAAATTGACCAATACTCATTTCATCCAAAATAGGACGTGCCTTTTCAAACCCAGCCATTTCTTTTAAATCAATCATTTTGCCATTGAACAAACTCATTGCCACTCTTGCCTGACCATTATTCACACCATTAACACTTGCCTGATGATTGAATTCCCAAAAACACCAAGAATTTCCTTGCCAATCATCACAAAAAACGGTTGGTTTGCCTTGATTCACATCTTGAATCCACAATGGATATTCACTAAAAGATGTGGGATTACCTAAAGTATATTGCCATGTATTTCGATTAGTTAAAATAATAGGTTTTTCGCCAACAACATTTTCAATTTGCAACAGCCAGCTTTGAATACCTTCAATCCTAGATTTAGTATTGACAGAATAATAGTTTTGATAAAGATCTCTTTGATTTACATCAATATATAAGACAGGAGGAAGGTCGCTTTTATGGAGAATATCACTCACATGATTCAAGAAGAAATCAGCTTGTTTCATTGCAGATTCTTTTGGGTCAAACAAATGTATAGCACCGCGAATCATTCCTCTGTTTCGTAATCCAAGCCAATTGGCATCAAATTTTTTATCAAATTTACTAACACCCTTTGTAGCATGAGCAAATCCAAATTGAATCACATTATTTCCAATTTGTTTCCAATTGATTGTCTTATTAATTTCTGAAACTCGAATACCCAAAACGCGATCTGTCATTCTTATCACTCCTTGAACCAAATTTATTCTTCAATAACTATAATGCAATTTCTATGCCTAATTTGAAAAATAAATTCTAGACATCAAACGATTCTATTCTCCGATATATGTCCATACTCCACATCCCCGCATCTCTACTTCATAATCTCCATCAACTATCTCCATCACACCACCAGAATCACCATAATACTCACCCCGAACAATAGCATCATATTTCCGTCTTACCCAATAACAAGCATCTCCATAACCTTTTTCAGAAATCCATTTTCCCCAATCAATATCAAATCCCACCAAGTAAACTCCATCACTTTTTGAGGCGCGTAACAAACCTTCAGAAGCGTTTATATTACTTTTTTGAATATCTCCATTATTATTCACAAAAGATCCCTTATACGCAATATAGAGAACACTTATAAATATTAAACATAGAATAATCAATCCAAATAGAAAAAACTTATTTTTATTCATAATTATTAGTCTTAAAAAATTTGTAAACTACTTGATTTTCAATCACAATTACTCTATAATAGAACAAATGTTCTTTTCTTGAAGGAGTAAAATGAATGAATACAAATAATTTTATCAAAAAAGAAATCATTAAAACAACCTTGCCAGAGAAATACGCAGTATCTAACATTGTCTATCAATATAGACTAATCCTTGGAGAGAAAAACCATCCTATTTCTCTTAGAAAGCTTGCTGATGCCCTTAATAATATCTTAAATCCTATTGGTGGCAACATATCTCATCAAAGCATTAAAAACTGGGAAGATCGCAAACACCTTCCTAATAACTATTGGATGAACCAATTGCTTATAAATGCAGAAGCAAGTTGGTGTAAAGATTTTGCACAAGATATTCTTGCTGTTTTAGAGCCAGAAAACTATGCTCCCATATCCGTCATAGCAAAAAATATTCTTGAAGATAGTGTATCCCAAGTGGTTATTCTAACTCACCAAATGCCATATATTCCTGTTTATGCATCATAATCATCAAATAATAAAAAAATAACCCGCTAATTTTTATTAGCGGGTTATGACTAAAGTCTAATTGATTCTTGTGATATCAGCTCCTAATGCCTTGAGTTTCTGTTCAATTGCAGAATACCCACGTTCAATTTGATTGATATTTCGGATCACAGATTCACCCTTTGCAGCCAAAGCGGCTAAAACCAATGCCATCCCAGCACGAATATCAGGGCTATCAAGTTTTTCACCATAAAGTTTACTAGGTCCTTGAACAATAACCCGATGAGGATCGCATAAAACAATCTGAGCACCCATTCCTGTCAATTTATCAGTAAAATACATACGTCCTGGATACA
Source organism: Anaerolineales bacterium (assembly GCA_963676155.2). Lineage (GTDB taxonomy): Bacteria > Chloroflexota > Anaerolineae > Anaerolineales > UBA11579. Next base: position 290,490 of record CAXXOS010000002.1, on the reverse strand, counting down.
TCCAATCATGAAATAAAATACTTCCAATTGATTGTGTTGCTACCACGATTGCAATTGACATAAGATCAGTAGGGAAGGCTGGCCAAGGCATCACTCCAATTTTAGGGATTGCATCTCCCAGATCGGGCACAATTTTCATCTTTTGTTTTTCAGGTACGATTAAATCGTCATTTTCATAATACCAATCAATCCCAATTCGATTGAATCCCAAACGAATCATATCATAATAGGCAATACCAGCATTTTTAATTCGAATCGAACCATTTGTCACCACAGCTGCCCCAACATAGCTAATTACCTCTAAATAATCAGGGCCAACAGTAAATTCAGTACCATGCAATCTTTCGACACCTTCGATTTTTAGAATATTAGAACCAATATGGCGAATTTTTGCACCCATTGCATTGAGCATTCGACAAAGTTCTTGAACATGGGGCTCAGAAGCTGCATTGCGGATAACAGTCTCACCTTCAGCTAAAACTGCAGCCATCACAGCATTTTCTGTCCCAGTCACACTAGCTTCATCTAAAAGAATAATAGCTCCTTTTAAACGTCCTTTGCTTTTGAATTTAAAAACCTTATCATCTGCTACATATGCTGCTTCAGCGCCTAACGCTTTTAAAGCAAAAATATGAGTATCAACTCGTCTGCGACCAATTACATCACCACCTGGAGGTGGTAAGATCAGTTTTCCAAATCGAGAAGTGATTGGTCCTGCAATTAAAATTGAAGTACGGATTTTCCGACAAATATCTGGATCTAATTCTCTAGGATGAACAGCATCAGCTTGAATTTTCCAAATCCCATCATCAAGCTTTTCAAATTTCACTCCTAAACTTTCAAGTAAAGATTTCATGTTCTGAACATCACGAATATCAGGTACATTTCGTAAGATCATAGGTTCATCTGTTAATAAACATGCAGCCATCATGGGCAACACAGCATTTTTATTTCCAGATGGTGAAATTTCACCATGTAAAGGAACCTGACCATTAATCACAAATTCACTCATAAAGCGACAACTCCTTGAAATAGTTTGTAGTATGAGAAACTGTTATAATACCGGTAATATTATAAATGAAATTATGGAGACATGGGAAAATGGATAGTATCATTAATATTGGAATCACATTGCTTGGATTGTTAGCTGGTATGACAGTAAATTATATGATAGATAATTTTGCTGAAAATAAAAAAATAAGTAAACCTTATTGTTGGAACTGTAAGCAAACACAACCACTTATCAATTACTTCATTGCACCCCGTAAGTGTAAAAATTGTGGTAGATCTCGTCGTATTCGAACTATTATTACAGAAATAGCATTTATAATAATTGCAGTTTTCCTATGGAACAATAAAATATCTTCAGTTCCATTTATTATCTCCTTGTTATTCTGGATGTATGCAGCATTTGCTCTCATTATGGATTTTGAAACAAAAGAAGTTGCCATAACCATCACAGGAATTCTAATATTTGGAACTGTTGGAACAATTATTTGGGGATGGAAATCTGCTTTGATGGGAGGTTTTCTCTCCACAGCCATTATGTTGGTACTTTATTATCTAGGGAAATTAATGGTCAAGATTATGGTCAAAAACAATAAAATTCCTGAAGAGAACGATGTTGTCGCCTTAGGTCTTGGAGATGTCTATTTGGCCACCTTACTGGGTCTCTCTCTTGGGTTTCCATCATTCTTTGCTGGATTCATCATAACGATATTATTAGGAGGTTTAGTAAGCGTAATAATAATTATCGTAAATGCACTTAATAGAAAAAGGTCAACCATGACAGCTATTGCATATGGGCCCTATATAATTCTTTCAATCATATTTATGTTATATATTGTTCGATTCTTTACTAACTAATAAAAAAAGAGTGATATTCACTCTTTTTTTATTAGTTTTTTTTGGTTATAGTATTATTTCACTATTGCTTTCAACAATGCTTCCTAATACACCATTGATGAATCTTGGGGAACTGTCAGAACCAAATTTCTTTGCTAATTCTACCGCTTCATTAATCGCAACTTTTACGGGAGTTTCCTTAGAAACTGAAAATTCCCACATAGCGATTCGTATAATATTTCGATCAATGACAGAAATCTGATCAATTGGCCAATCAGGAGCATGTTTGGCAATTAAATTATCTAATTGAGTTTTAATTGGTTGCACACCCACAACAATCTCTCGACTAAAATTGTCTAATTTTTCATCATCCAATTTACCAGCGCGAAGACATATAGTAATAACTTCTCCCATTGGGTGATCGGTTAAATCAAGTTCATAGAGGGCTTGTAGAGCAACTGCCCGAGCTTTAGTTCTTGGTTTCATTAATTACGCAGTTTCTTTTGTTATTTCGAGAGTAGGATAAATGACATCTTCGACATGAATATTCACTTCTTTTACATAAATACCAGTAATCTCATGAATTTCACGAGACACTTTCTTTTGAATATCAAGTGAAGTCTTCTTAATATCAACACCAGCATTTAAATTCAAGAAAAGATCCAAAATAATTGTATCTTCGTCTATCATAATCATTACACCATCTTTATAGTGAGTAGGTTGTAAAAGCCTTGTCCATGTCACAGGAGCATTAGTTAAAGAATTTACACCATCAATTTTTAATGTAGTTAATTGAGCAATAGTCATTAAAACGTCTGGGGCCATTGTGGTCATACCATCAGAATTGAGTTGTTCGCTCATTGTTTCCTCCAATTATATTTCATTATTATAGCATAGTAGTATTTACACTTTTATTTCATAATTAAAACACAAATGAAATATCAAAGTTGCGATATAGATAGAGAAAGAAAAAGGGCTGTGATCAGCCCATTTCTTTGCTAGTTATCTTTTACTTCGATCACTTCACGACCTTTATAATGTCCGCAACTTGGGCATGCGTGATGTGGCTTACGCATTTCGCCGCAATTTGTACATTGTACAAGTGTGCTTGCAGTCAAAAAATCGTGTGCGCGTCGTCGGTCTCGTCGACCTTTTGAAATTTTTCTTTTTGGAAGTGGTGTCATATTTTATTACTCCTTAAATCTTTACGACCAAACAAGAATTATATGTTCTAATATGCGCAATGTCAAGGTTGTTTTTTAATAAAAGCTGTTCAATTGATTGAAAACTTTAAAAGATTAAGATATATTGGTACTACTTTCAAACAGAAGATTAAAAGAGAGCGTAATTAATGCAAAATCATTTAGAAAAACTTCAATTCTTTTTATCAAGTTTAAAAAATATAAACTCAGAGCAAGAAACGGATCAAATACTTAATCATCTAGTAAAAAATTCTTTGCAAATTCTAAATGCTTCGCAAGTTGTAATTGTTCTTTATGATTATGTAATTAATGGATTGAGAATTCTTACAGATTCATCCTGCCAATCTGAATCTTTTCAAGAAAAAATGATAGAAATTGACGAATCTTTTTTTGGAAATGCATATTTTAACTCTGAAATTACATCAATAATTGATATTCAAAATGACGAAAAATTTAATCAAAAAATTGATGCAAAATTGGTTTTAACAGATGGTATAAAATCAATTATCGCTACCCAAATGCTTTCACCGAAACAAAAGAAACTTGGTGTAGTTGCAGCTACGTTTGATTATGAAATTGATCCTAATGACCAAGAGTTGACAAAATTGTTAAAAATCATATCTGAACAAGCAGCTTTAATAATCTCAAAAGCAAAAATGTATCAAGATATGGAACAAACTTTAGATAATATTGCAAATTTTGAACAGATGAAAACAGCCTTTATCGCCATCACTTCGCATGAATTAAGAACACCATTAGGCGTTATTATTGGCTATGCAACTTATTTACAAAACCTTGTTACTCCTGAAAACAAAGAATTTGTAGATGCAATATTAAACAGTGCTGTAAGACTCAAAGAAATTATTGAAGATACTCGTACACTGAAGAATTTCCAAAATGAACAGGCAACAATCCATCTCAAAAATTCAAAAATCAATCATCTTCTTGAAGACGTTATCAAAGCAAACTCATTTCTAGCTTTCAATGAAAATATAAAAATTTCGACAAAATTTCCACCAAATGATGTTAAAGCACATGTGGATAAAGAAAAATTTACCACAGCGATGGATCATCTAATTAGAAATGCTCTCCTTTTTAATAAACAAAATGGCATGGTCAAAGTTATTTTAGAAGAGGATCACAACTTTTTCACCGTTTCGATTTTAGATAATGGTATTGGAATTCCTGAAGATGATTTAGATAAAATATTTGATAGATTCTATCAAGTGAGCTCACATCTTACAAGAAATATTGGTGGTATGGGGCTTGGTTTATCAATATGTAAAACAATTGTTGAAATGCACCATGGTCAAATAAGCGTTCAAAGCGTACTTGGTAGGGGAAGTCGTTTTATTGTCATGTTGCCAAAAAATCCAGAGATCCTAGCAAATAACTAAAAAAGCCAGCATAATTTGCTGACTTTTTTAGCATAATAAAAATCACGAATTGACACTTTTCCAAATTGTCTTAAATTCATCTGTTAAGAAATTTCCAAAAACCTCTTCATCAATTTGGCTTTTCGTAACATCACCATCTGGTTCAATATAAAGTGCCAACAAAGAAGCCTTTTCATTTTTCACAATCTTTTTTCCAAATTCTTGTTCAACCGTACTAAAATCTTCAGTTGAAGACAAAGAAATAGGATTTAATTCACTGAAAGGAACTGGCATATCAGTAGTTAATTCAATTCCAAGATAGAAGACAAGATCTTCTGCTTCCTTTAATGCTTTTTCTAAAGTTATATCATTTGTGCTTAATGAAATTGAATGAACGCCAGATTTTGCTATTTTATTGATTAATTTATCTATAGAAGATTGGTTTTCTTGTGTGATTGTTAGATGAACTGCAATATAAATATCTTCATCTAATGCTTCTTTCCAATACGCAAATGAAGAAAGTGATTCCCAAGATTCCTCGTCTTCTGGTTGTAAAATAATCAATGTATGATCCAAACCAGCAATTAAAACTTTTTGAAGATATTCAGAATCAGATAATTGTTTCCCATCAGTTAGCAAACCAGTTACCAAACCAAGATCCTCACAATATTGCAATAACTCAATTAAATCTTCTCTTTGAGTTGGCTCACCACCAGTAAATAATATATGAGGGATACCATTTTCAGCAGCTTTTGAAAAAATCTTTTTCCATTCAGAAGTTGTTAAATACTGACTAACTCGATTATGTGGTATTCGTGGATCATCAACTGATTTTGAAGTTGCATAGGTAACCGCGCAATCCAATCGAAAAGGTGCTGCAAGATCTTTTCCATTTTTTTCTTCTTCTATTCCCATGAATTGTACAGGATCAAGATCTTCTTCAAATAATAAATTCTCAATATTTGATTTAAACGTGATGTAATCATCTAATGCAGCAGTTTTATTGATACCCCGATAGCGTTTAGAGATTTTAGTTGCGATTTCATCTTCTTTCATATTCTTTACCATATAAAAAGCATATTCAGTCGCAGTTTCGTTCAAATGTAATACGGTTGAAGCATTTACAATTAATATACCAGTACCGTCTTTTTCAATTCGCAAATGCAAACGATAGTTTAAATCATCAAAAGTTGATTTTGTTGTTTGATAATTCCCAGCTTCAATCAATTGATGTTCCTTAAAAATTTTTGAAAAAATAGAATTCTGTTTAGCCATTATCGTCCTCCTCCGGCACATGCACATGCACAACCAGCGCACGCACAGGCACAAGCACATGATGATCCACCACTTCCACCACCTCGGTAACCGCCTCCAGATGAGCTAGATTTTGGTACAGGATTAGTTTTATTAGTCACTCCACTTGTAAAACTAGAGATATTGCCAATTGCTTTTTGAGAAAATGTTTGTACAGAGTTCGTCATTGTGGCAGCAAAAGTTGCACCTGGTAAAACATTACCAGCACTTGAAGTAGATGACATTTTTGGCGCTGATGGAGTACTAATAGACTTAGATCCTCCTGAACCAACATTTGATAAAGTAGAACGATGGATAGGAGAATATCGTCCCCACCAAATAGGTTGAATAACAGGACCGCTTGAAAATGTTCGAGTAGTTCTGTCTTGGTAATCTTTATCTAACATCGTCCATTCTAAAGCCTTATCATAGATATCAATTTTAACTTCTGGAGAATTAGCACTTTCCACCTTATTCCACGCTTTTTCAACTAAAGCTTTGTAATAATCTTTTGTCTCTTGATAACTAAAGCCTTTCATCTTTTTTGTCACGCTCTTAATCAATGAGGTTGACATACTTTGCAATTTTGTTTTTCGTTGACTATCAGTAGTTCCATCAAATGCTTCAATAAACTCTTTTTCATATTCTCTTAATCCATCGGGTAATGGAGTAGTTGCTTCTATTTTTAGTGGATCTTGACTCATCACCATCACAGCACCTTTTTTAACGGTGCTAAACAAAATCATAGTCATAACTTTGTCTAGTGGCTCTTGCATCAAAATAGCTGCTTCCACTGCAGTCAAACCACGTTTGATTCCATGTCCTGACAAAACAGCTTTTGGTGGAAAATATTTTAGTTTTCTTTTTTTAGCTTGTTTTATTGATAAGATAGGAATTCCAATAAAGAAAATTGCAAAAACCCCACAAACTCCGAATGAGATAATTGTTTCAGGATCAATTCCTAATCTTTGCCAAATGGTAGGAGTAATAATTGTAGAATCGGGAACAAAGGATTTTGGAAAAGAAGAACCAAATAAATAATAGGAATATGCGTTTCCATTTTGATTTCGCCATGTATAGACAATTCTTCCATCGGAATCAAACATAGCATCAGGTGGTTCATTAAATCCACTAGGTGAGGCGTGAAAACGAGGTTCTTCTGAACTTAGACCAGTTGGGAAATGATAATAAACAGTAATATCAGTAGTACCGTAAACATATTCTTTACTAAAGTAATTTGGTGCAAAAACTGCAGATGCATAAGCATTATCATGATTATCTTCATAAAGAACATCATCAATACCAGTAACTGTCATTTCAACTGTTCCCATTTGCCCTGCACCAATAGAATTATTTCCCAATCCTAAAGCAACACCATAAGTTACATACGGAGAACGTGATATATCGCTAATTATGTTCCCATCAACTGTTGCAGTTACATTTGATAAACTGTAATTTCCATTAGGGAATCCAATATCTACAAAATCAATTGGTGAGGCTGCACCATCATTCTTGAAAATATATTCATATTTGAGAGATAAAGTACCATCGTTCTCCCAATAAACATGCACAGTTTCTGATAAAACTTGAAAATAATAAGTTTGAGCAAATATTGTGCTTGTTGAAAGCATCATCACTAGCATTAGTAGCACTATAAATAATATATACTTTTTTTTCATTTATTTTTTCCTTACCATTTAGGTTCTTCTACCAATTGATAGGATGCACCGCAATAAGGGCATTCAACAGTTGGAGCACCAGCAACCATGGCTACGTTCTTTGAACTTAAAGCACCACCACATTGTTCACACATTAGTTTCTCTAATTGGATATCACCAGACAGATCAATATCCAAAGTAACTTTTTGTTCAGGAGGAGCCTCTTTTGATTTCTTAATTGTAAATATCAATAGACTTGCACCAGCAACACCAATAATAAATCCAAATACCATCAATACAATTCCAATACTCATCCAATTCTGACCAGAATTAGCAGCGTTTGAACCTAAAACTGCAAATGCTCCAAACACCAAAGCAAACCCTGCCAAAATGAATGCTAGTACCGAAATAATATAAGCAATTGTTTTTCCTGCTTTCATGAACTCTCTCCTATTGTAAGAATCTCAATTTTGACAATATTAACACTACTATTATATACGAAAAAAAAGCAAGAAAGTTTATAGACAATTTTGTTTTTTTGAAAAATAGATATTAAAAATTAAAAAGAAGTGGCACAATCATAATAAATAAAGAAATCCCAAGCACAATCCAATCTGCTATTTGAAATTTCATTGGATGTAATGAAGTTCTCCGAATTTCAATTCCATATGCACGAGCATCCATTGCCAAAGCAATTCTTTCTGATTGCTTTAAGCTAGAAACAAACATTGGCACTAAAAGAGGAATCAATTGTCGGACCCTTTGTATCAAGTTTCCTTGACCCATTGGTTGAATGTTTGCTCCTCGGGAAGCTTGAGCTCGAGTGATTGAATTCATGGTTGTAAATATTGATGGAGTAAATCGCAATGCAATTTGCACAACCATCACCATATCAGAAACTGGAATTTTTATATACGTCAAAGGACGAAATAAATGTTCTAAGCCATTTGTGAATTGAGAGATTGAAGTAAAACTTGTAATAAACTGAATCCCGATTAAAAGTACCAAAAAACGATATAATAAAATACCTAAATGGAGTAAATCTTCTACAGAAATTACAATTCGATCAAATAGAACAAATAAAATTCGCACATCTTCAGTAAAGGCAAATAAAAACTGTAATATCGATATGATAAATAAATAAGGCAAAACTTTAAAAATTGCTTTAAAAATCTGTCTCCATGTCATTTTGCTGACAAATGCACCAATCAAAATAAACCCAAACACAATAGAAAGAGTAATAAAGCTCAAAGTCAAACTTGCCGAAAGAATTACAACGAGGCTTAAAAAGACTTTAATTCGAGGATCTAAATGATGCAGTAAAGTTTCTTTTGGAATATATTGCCCAAAACTGATAGAAGGTAAATAACTATAATTACTCATCAATGAGCCTCCTTTATTGCGTAAATTAGATCCTTTTTCTTTGTAATCTTTGTTGGGATATTCCAACCTACTGAAATAAGATGATCTTTTGCTTGAATACTTGTAGGTATATTAAGTCCATAATTTTTGATTTTTTCTGTCGATTTAAAGAAAGAATCAATAGTAGAAGAAAAAACCGATTTACTTTTTCCAATAACTGTTGCTTCATCTGTATATTCTGCGATTAAATTTGTATTATGTGATGAAATCAAGATCGTTTTATTGTGTTGATTGCGATAATCAACCAACATTTTCATTAATAATTTTTGAGATGCCGGATCTAATCCTACAGTAGGTTCATCAAATAACAATATATTTGGATTTGAAACCAAAATAGAAGCCAATGCAACTTTTTTTCTTTCACCACCGCTTAAAGAAAAAGTCTGTCGGTTCACAAAAGTTTCAAAATCTAATCCAACTAGATTCATAGCATTTTTAACTTTCTCTCGTATGTTTTCAGTATCATCAAAAGCTCTCAAACCAAAAGCAATTTCATCTCCAACATAATTTTCAAATAACTGATGGGAGGTATATTGAAATACAAATCCCACTTGTTTTCGAAGTTCTTTAAAATCAAAATTTTCTTCAGAAGTCTTCTTTCCAAGAACTTCAACAGTACCCGCTTGAGGTAAGATCAAACCATTGAGATGTTGCATTAATGTGGTTTTACCCGTACCTGTAGCACCTAGTAAGCCGTGAATAGAATTTTCTTTTATAGAGAAAGAAACATCATCCAATATTTTTCTTTCTAATGCAGAATTCGGAAAATATGAATAACTAACATTATCAACAGAAACGATAGAATTCTTTTTAAGATTATCTTGTTGAGAAAATGATCCAATATATCTAAATGATTTGTATTTTTCAAGTAATTCTTCAAATTCATTCATTGTCAAAATTGTTTTATGATTAAAACTATTTTTCATCTGTATCATATTTGCAATTTCAGTAATTGGAGGCAATGACAATAAATATTTTTTGACCATATCTTCATTAGTGAAAAATTCTCTTGGAACCACATCATCTACAAGATGTCCATCATGCATCACAAGTAAACGGTCTGCCATTGCAGCTTCTTCCATATCGTGTGTAATAGTGATCACAGTGATTCCCTCATCATGCATTTTGTTTATCGCATCATAGATTCGATTTCTCGATTGGGGATCAAGCATAGCTGTCGCTTCGTCAAAAATGACACACGCTGGGTTCATCACCAAAACACTAGCCAAACATAATTTTTGGATTTGTCCACCTGAGAGCATATGAGAAGGTTGCCGTCTGTAATTCTCTAAGCCAACAACATGAAGGATATTTTCTATTTTCTTAATAATATCGATTGTAGGTGTAGCGATATTTTCTAATCCAAATGCGATATCCTCTTCTACGGTTGCACCAATAATTTGATCTTCAGGGTGCTGAAATACCATTCCGATTTTTCGTCGAATTTCTTTTAAATGCAGTTTTTCATCTGTTTTTTTTCCATCAATGCGAACAATTCCTTCACTAGGAAGCAACAATGCATTTAAATGTCTAGCTAAAGTAGATTTTCCAGAGCCATTTCCTCCAACAATCGCAACATGCTCACCTCTTTTAATCGAAAAACTGATATTTCTAATTGCTGGTTTAGATTGACCTAAATAAGTATAGGAAACATTTTCCAATGAAATTAATTTTTTCATATTTTATATCCTATTTTTTCATAAATGATATCTGTTGAGTTAAGATATTTAAAAGATCGTTTTGCCATTTGGGATTTTCTGAATAAGGTAACCGTAAAGAATTTCGATTCACACGAACATTTATCGGTAGAATCGGGAAGGGACGCTGCTTTATTGACTCATCTAATGCAACAAAACGTAAAACGATCATTCCATTCTCAGCCGTTATAGATTCAACTTCAGTTAAACCCGCTAAAATTTTAATCTTTAATTGATATAGGAGATTCTTAGTTTCACTTGGTAAATTCCCAAATCGATCCTCAAATTCATCATGCAAAGCATTAACTTCATCAATTTTTCGCATATCGGCAATTCTTCGATAGAGTCGAAGTCGCATATACTCATCAGATACATAAGTCTCAGGAATATTTACTAAAATCGGAAGATCAACATTAACAAGAGGTGAAAATACTTCTTCAATTTCTGCATCAAGATAATTCCCTTGAATTTTTAAATTCTTAATTGCCTGTGATAGCAGTCTTGTGTATAAATGGAATCCAACTGCTGAAATATGGCCATGTTGTCTCGTACCTATAATATCGCCGGCACCACGTATTTCTAAATCGCGCATAGAAATAGAATAACCAGCTCCCAATTGAGTATTTTCAGCAAGTGTTTCTAGTCGTTGCCTTCCTTCATCAGTAGGGGACTTGCTAGGATGTCTAAAGAAATAAGCATAAGCTCGTTGAGCACCACGCCCAACACGTCCCTTGATTTGATAAAGTTGAGCCAAACCAAATGTATCAGCTCGGTCGACAATTAGTGTATTAGCATTTGGAATATCCAATCCAGATTCAATAATCGAAGTTGCTAATAAAATGTCCACTTCATTGTCAGCAAACATACGCATATTTTTAGACAAATCTTTTTCGTTCATTTGTCCATGGACCACTGCAATTTTTGCCTCTGGAATTAAGTTATGTAATTGCATTTCCATACTTCGAATAGTCTGAACTCGATTATGGACAAAAAAGACTTGTCCTCCGCGCTCCAATTCTCTCAAAACAGCTTGTCGAACAAGTTTCGCAGAATAGGCTCCTACATGTGTGAATATTGGAAGCCTTTCTTCTGGTGCAGTTTGAATTGTCGAAATATCACGTATTCCAGTTAAAGTTAAATATAAAGTTCGTGGAATAGGGGTAGCAGTCATAGTTAAAACATTCACTTCAGTTCGCATTTTCTTTAAATGTTCTTTATGCGACACCCCAAATCTTTGCTCTTCATCAATGATTAATAATCCAAGATCTTTAAAATTTATATCATTTTGAACCAAACGATGAGTTCCAATAACAATATCAACCGTACCTTCAGCCATAGCATGTAAAACACTTCGTTGTTCTCGCTCAGTTCTGAACCGAGATAACATCTCAACATTGACGGGAAAGCCTGCTGATCTTTGTGAAAATGTTTTGAAATGTTGCTGTGCCAAAATAGTGGTTGGAACCAAGAATGCAACTTGTTTTCCTTCCATCACAGTTTTGAAAGCAGCTCGCAAAGCAACTTCTGTTTTCCCATAACCAACATCTCCACAAACTAATCGATCCATTGGTTTAGGACTTTCCAAATCCTTTTTAACTTCCTTGATCACTCGAAGTTGATCTTCAGTTTCAATAAATGGAAAACTAGCTTCCATTTCTTTCTGCCATTGAGTATCGGCGCCATAAGCTTCTGCTTCAATAACATTTCTTTTTGCAAATAACTCCAAAAGATCTTCAGCAATGTCTTCAACCGCTTTTTGAACTCGTGATTTAACTTGATTCCAATCTGTTCCCCCCAAACGAGTCATTTTAGGAGAACCATCATTAGAACCCACATAACGAGTTAACCGATCAGCTTGATATACAGGAATGAATAATTGATCATTATTTGCATATTCAACACATAAGTATTCATTTATTGAATCATTTAATTGCCGTTTTACCAACCCAATATATTTGCCAATCCCATGATCTATATGAACCACATATTCATTTTCTTCAAAAGGTATATAATCAGACTCTGGAGCCTCAGATCGAACTCTCGGTCGGTGACTTGCTTGTGGACGATTCCATCCAAATATTTCAGCATCAGTAAAAAGATAAAACCGTTTTTGACCAACCTGAAAAGAAAACCCTTCAGCTAAACTTCCTTGGATGAATTTAATCGGTGCAGTTGCCAATTCCTCAAAATAAAAAACATCTTCTGACCAAATCTCTGTTATCCTTTCAGATTGCCTAGAGACTATAATAATCTCATCGTTGTTTTGTAAAAGAGAACGTACTTCATCGATAAAAGGTCGAATCTGTCCAGCAAAACGTCGCAATTGTTTGAATTGATTAAAAAATAAACTAGCTGGATTTTCAGCTTCATCCATATCAATAATAGAGTTTTTTTCGAATGAATCCAAAACCTCATTCATTGCCATATAGGGCCTTGGAAAATCTTTAGTAATAGCACCTTCTTTAACTCCAGATTCAAATAAGGATACAGCTTGAACTTCTATTTCATCAACAAGATCAAGGAATAATTCTCGATGATTCAGATAACAAACATTATTTTTAGGAAGATAATCACTCAATGAGCCTGCATTTGGATAGCATAATGGGATGTGAAATTCGCTTGGAGTAATATTTTCGTCTAACTCAAGTTTTTCGATATCTTTTAATAAATACTCTTTGGCTGGTGTAACAAAAATGCGATTAATCTTTTCCTGAGTCCTTTGTGTAGCAGGATCAAAATTCTTCATTGAATCAATCTCATCACCAAAAAAATCAATCCGTACAGGTTTAGCATGAGCAGGTGTCCAAATGTCCAAAATTCCACCTCGACGACAAAATTGTCCTGGTGCGACCACTGTTGAAACAGATTCATAACCTGAATCTACCCATTGGCTAGATAATCCAATAGGATCTAATCTCGAACCAATTTTCAAAACAGTAGTAGCTTTCATAAAATGGCGTCTTGGAATTGTATAAGCCATGTATGCGCGTGCTGGAGCAACGATAATTGGAGGTTTTTCTGGTTTTTCTATGCTGGGAATAAGATAAGAACTTAAGATTGATAAAACCATCAAACGTTCAATTCTAGTATTCTCTCCCCATTCAAGATTTTCATAAAAGGATGCAGTTGGTTCTGGAAAGTAGAAAATTGGAGCTGTTGGCAACCAAATTCTTAACTCAGAAATTACGCTTAAAGCGTCATTCCCACGATTGGTCAGTAACAACGTCACCTTAGGTTCTTGTAAATAATTTGCAGCTAAGAATGGAATACGAGCATTTTTAGGTAAACCTAATAAGATATCAGAAGTTTGATTAAAACTTTCAAAGCTTTTTGTTTTTTGAAGTGCTGTTATTATAGAATTCAAAAGATTTCCACCTAACTACCATTGAAATGATTCATAGCGTGAACGATATCATTTTCAATTACATCAAAAATTGCATCGCTTGCTTTTTGAATATAAAGCTCAAGATGTTTTTCTTCCTCTTTACTAAATCTTTGTAAAACATAATCAGCTGTATCCATTCTTCCTGGAGGTCTTCCTACCCCAAATCGAATCCGAGGAAATTCTTGAGAATTACTAAAATGTTGGATGATAGACTTCATACCTTTATGCCCGCCTGAACCTCCTTCGCTTCTTACACGAATAGTTTCATAAGGTAAATCAACATCATCAAAAATCACAATTACATTCTTAATATCAATTTTATAATAACGAGCTAAAGAGCCAACTGCTTGACCTGAATTATTCATATAAGTTTGAGGTTTTGCTAAAATTACCTTCTTGCCTTTAAAAGTTCCTTTTGCTATTAAAGCATTAAATTGAACTCTTTTAAATTTTTCACCGATTTTTTTAGCGATAGAATCAACTACTTGAAACCCAATATTATGTCGAGTTAATTCATATTTTGGTCCAGGATTACCTAGCCCAACAATCAAATACATTTCATTATTATCGTTATTTTTATTCAATAGACCCATAAAATTTAATACTTTCGTTTTTGTTTAATATATTGAAATATTGAAATTGGCAAAATAAGAACAATTGCTCCAATCATTCCGAATAAAGTGGAACGATTCAAGTTTGATTTAGTTAAAATAGCAGGATTCTCTGGAAGTTCTGTTGCGGTAGGATAAATAACAGTGGGCATTAAAGTAGAGGTTGGTATAATCGTATTAATTGAAGAACTTTCAATAGTAGGAATAGGTGTTTCGGTGGCTGTATAGTTTCTCACTCTTAGATTGTTTACTTGCTTAAGTAATAAATCACCATTCTCAAACAAAACAACTAAGCGTAAATTATAATTACCATCTGAGATAATTGTAGTGTCCCATTCAGCTAAAATATCATTTTGTACCGAAGAGGTAGATTCAATAATATTGAACCAGTCATCTGGATGACTTATGGTTGAAAATTGAACCAAAAAAGAGGAAAAACCTTCAACTGCAGTATTCCCGTGAATAACTTGAATTCCTTGTAAAATTTCATCGTCAGAAAGATTAAGAATAGAAATTCCAATTTGAGAGTATACAGTTGAAGTTATTTTTACTGCCAAAAAAAATAATATTAAGCTTAGAAATAGTGTATTCTTATTTTTCATAATAGTGCCAATTCCATATTTTAACATAGAAAAAGATCATTGATGAGTAACTAAATAAAAAGTTCACCTCTTGTAGGTGAACTTTTAAATCATTTGTCAAATTGAGTTTTTTCGTTATGAATTCGAATCAACTCTCTGCGCAATAGCTTACCAACATGTGTCCTTGGTAATTGATCAAGAAATTCAATATAACGGGGAATTTTATAGCCAGTTAAAAATTCTTTGCAAAATTCTTGAATTTCTTCAGGAGTAACTGCACCATCTTCTTCAATCACTAACCAAGCTTTTACAGCTTCATTATTATTTTCATCCAAAATGCCAGCAACACCTGCTTCTTTGATCGATTTATGCATCAATAAAACATTTTCAATTTCATCTGGCCACACTTGGAATCCCCCTGGCTTAATAGAATCTTTTTTCCGTCCAACTATGAAGAAATAACCATCTTCATCCATATAAACCACATCCCCAGTATATAACCATCCATCACAAATAGCAGTATCCGTTTCTTTTTGATTATTATAATATCCCATCATCATTTGGGGACCTTTAATTAAAAGTTCACCTTCTTTTCCAATTGGCATAATCTTATTAGCATCGTTGACATCCACAATTTTGCACTCTACATCTGGGAAAGGCAAACCAATAGAGCCAGTTTTATTGATCCCTTTTTGAGGATTACAGTGTGTCACGACCGGAGTCTCAGACAACCCATAACCTTCTGTCAAAGAACCTTTTGTGTAATGTTCCCAAGTTTCTTTAGTTTCTTTGGGGAGTGGTGCAGATCCTGAAATGCAAGCTTTAATAGTAGTAATATCAGTCTTATGCGAAGTCACATTCGGGTGTTTATTAATTGCATTAAACATAGCTGGAACTGAAGGAAAAACGGTAACCTTATTTCTTTCAATAGCAGCTAAAACATCATCAATATTGCGTGGATCAGGCACCATAGGTAAAGTTGCGCCTTTCATCAATGAATAAGCAATTCCCACCACCATACCATAAGAATGATAAAAAGGTACTGCCCCTAAGATCACTTCTTTCCCGTCTTCCAGGTTTGTCATCCAAGCATTGATTTGATAAACATTAGATACTAAAACTCGATGAGTAGCAATTGCACCTTTGGACACACCAGTTGTCCCGCCAGTGTATTGAAGTAAAGCAATATCATCTGGCCCTATATTTATTTCAGGCAAATCCTCAGATTTACTATTTTTTAACAAAGTTTGGAACCAAATATCATTATCTTCTAAACCAGATAGATAAAAACCATTTTTTCTTTCTAAAAATAAACTAAAAGCAATTCTTGAAAGAGGAGGTAACGCTTCTTTTAGATTTGAAACAATCACTTGTTTT
Organism: Anaerolineales bacterium; assembly: GCA_963676155.2. Lineage (GTDB taxonomy): Bacteria > Chloroflexota > Anaerolineae > Anaerolineales > UBA11579. Next base: position 274,043 of record CAXXOS010000002.1, on the reverse strand, counting down.
ATGGAAGTGTGAGGTTGAGCTTCTTTGACTTTCTCATAAAAATTAGTCATTGCAATCATATAAGTCATTTCAGAGTTATTTGCTTGATGAATAATTTCTCGGACGGTATATAAAGGATTAGTTGCCACAACAATTGCCCCAATTTTCATCAAAGCCAACATTGTGATAACAAATTGAGGTGTATTTAACATTAAAACACCAACACGATCTCCCTTACGAATACCAATTGAATATAAACCAGATGAAAAACAATCAACTTCGTTTTTTAAATCTGAATATGAATGCTCAGTTCCCTTAAATTCAGTAAATATTCTGTTCGGATATTTACGAACAGTCTCTTCAAACATTTGATTGATCGTAATATTTGGATAATCAATATGACTAGGAACACCCTTATCATAACTATTTACCCAAGGTTTTTGATCATAAACTGTCATAATTAAATTCCATTCTAGAGTGAATTCGTCCAAAATTAAATAATAAGCTGAGTATAGAAGAGAAATATCATCATGTCAATATAAAATAAAAAATAAAAAAACTCCTCGGTTTTGAGGAGTTTTTGATAAATTATTTACAATACGAATTTAAATATCAAATAAACAATCGCTGCGATTACAAGTAAAATCAATAAAATTTGGAAGCAACCAAGTTTATTATTCTTTCGATTTGCTTTTCTCTTATCTTTAATCTTAGACCCAGTGTCACGGTTTCGATCAGCATCCAAAGCTTTGCCTGCGGCTTTACCAGCTCTTGAGCTTGATTTGCTTTTAGTGCTCTGATAAGAGACTTCTTGTTTCTTGATTTGTTTGGCCTTCCCACCAGCTTCACGTCCTGAAGAAGATTTCATACTTGTTTTTGAAGTGGTTGCTTTAGGTTTAGTCGCTTTCGTAGCAGCTTTTTTTGCAGCAGTTTTAGTCGTTGGTTTTTTAGGGGTAGCGGCTTTTTTTGCAGAAGTCTTGTCAGTATGACTTGAGGTAGAAGCTTTCCCTGCTTTTCCTGCATGTTTTGAATCTGGACTCATATCTCTCTCCATTCTAATTAATAATAATATTTAAGCCAATTATATCGAATTTATGGAAATTATGCTTAATAATTCACTTTGATAATGATAAAAATCAATTTTCTGTATAAGATAAAAAAGAAATGGCAAGATAACCAATACAACAGCAAAGAAGAATTAACCCAGCAAAAGAAATTCCACCAATAATCCACCATTTTTTCTTATCATTTGCAGAAGTGCTTTTTGCTACAGAATCAACAACAGGAGTTGTTTTTTTAGTAGTATTAGTCTTTTTTAAAATAGCATCATTTTCAGAAGTTTTGGTTTTCTCAGTTAGTGTAGATACTTTCTCAGATTTTTTTCTTCAAAAGGAACAGTTTTCACATATTCGCCATCTAATAAAGCTTCCAAAGCATCTGCACTATCGCTATATACTTTTTTATCGGTTTCTTTTTTAACTTCAGTGCTTTTACTTTTTTTAGGAGTAGAGTAAGCAGGTGTAGTTACTGTTTTATGTTTATCTTTCTTGTTTTCATTTTCATTCTTGATATCTTTTTCATCTTTATCCATGAATTTCTCCAAAAGTTTTTATTTTATTATATCGAAAAAATATAAAAAGAGCTCTGAAGATTAAGAGCTCTTTTTTTTCTTATAAACTTTCAATCTGAGATTTTATTTTCTCTGCTGTTATTTTGAAATTCTCCATCTTGCTTTTTTCTGCATCAACAACATTTGCAGGTGCCTTTTCAGCAAATGGGCTATTCAGAAGTTTTTCAAGTCGTATAATATGACTCTTTGTCTCTTTAAGTTCTTTTTCCAATCGTGCTTTTTCTTCTTTAGCATCAACTAATTTAGCTAATGGTAAGTAAATTTCAATACTATTGACCACTAAAGCAACGCTACCTTCAGGTTTCTCTAGAATTGAATCAACAATGTTAATTTGATCATTTTCCAAATTAGATAATGCTGATATCGAATTAAGTTGATTTTGAATTAATTCTTTTTGATTTCCACACACAAATGTTGCTGGAATTTTTAAACTCGGTTTTACTTTCATTTCAGCACGCATATTTCGAATAGAACGTACTATTTCCATGACCAAATTAAAATCAGAAATTGCTTCTTTTTCCCATGCAGCTTCAGGAGTGGGTTCTGGGAATTGAGCAACCATCAACATCTCTTCCCATTCTCCGTTTAAAACTAGTTCAGGGTTTTTTTCAATTGAAGAATTCTTCAAAAATCCCCAAAGTTCTTCAGTCACAAAAGGTGTGAAAGGATGTAGCATACGTAAACAAATGTCCAAAATATGAACAGTATTTTGCATCGTATAAAAAGCTCGATCTCCACCTTCAGCAATTTGAAGTTTTGCAATTTCCAAATACCAATCGGCAAACTCACTCCAGAAGAAATCATAGATTTGTCTTCCAGCTTCTCCATATTGATGTGTAGTGAATAATCTCTCAACATCCCGTCGAAGTTGTTCACTTCTAGCCCAAATCCAGCTGTCAGCACGAGTCCAATCGGGTTTTGCACTTGCACTTTCAGGGGCTCGATCAATCAAACTCAAAACCAAACGAGTAGCATTCCAGATTTTATTTGCAAAATTACGATTTGCAGTGACCTTATCAATGCTTAAATTCATATCATTCCCAGGAGAAGAACCAACCAGCAATGTAAATCGTAATGCATCTGTTCCTAAATCATCCATCACGATCAGAGGATCGATAACATTTCCTAAAGACTTAGACATTTTTCGGCCTTTTTCATCACGAATCAAACCATGCAAATAAATCTCACTAAACGGAATTTCTCCCATAAATTCGATCCCTAACATAATCATTTTAGAAACCCAGAAAAACAAAATATCATAACCAGTTTCCATCATCACAGTTGGGTAGAAATAATTAAGATCAGGTGTTTTTTCTGGCCAACCTAAAGTTGAGAATGGCCATAAACCTGAACTAAACCAAGTATCCAAAACATCTTCTTCTTGATTGATATCAACAGTTTTTCCGTAGTGAGCTTTTGCTTTTTCAAGTGCTTCGTCAGCATTATGTGCAGCAAAAGGAGTGCCATCCGGACCATACCATACGGGAATTCTATGTCCCCACCATAATTGCCGGCTAATACACCAGTCTTGAATATTTTCCATCCAATTGAAGTAAACTTTTTCAAAAAATTCAGGAACAATTTTAATTTTTCCGCTTTTCACTGCATCCAAAGCTTTTTCAGCCAAAGGTTTAGTTTTAATAAACCATTGAGTAGAGATCATAGGTTCAACAATTTCTCCGCCTCGTTGTGATCGAGGAACATTCAAAGTATAAGGTTCTTCTTTCAAAACCAAGCCAGCCGCTTCCATATCAGCCCATAATTTCTTCCGACAATCGAACCGATCCAAACCTTGATAATCTCCACCTTCTTCATTGATAGCAGCTTTTTTATCCATGATTGAAATAATCGGTAAATTATGGCGTAAACCAATTTCATAGTCATTAATATCATGTCCTGGTGTAATCTTTAATGCTCCAGTACCAAATTCACGATCAACATATTCATCTGCAATGATTGGAATTTCACGATTTAACATAGGCACCAAAGCTGTCTTACCAACCAAATGTTGATATCGTTCATCTGCAGGGTGCACACACACAGCCGTATCACCTAAAATTGTTTCTGGGCGAGTTGTTGCGACAGGCAAATATTCATCACTATCTTTAATTGGATATTTAAAGAAATAAAGTTTACCGGGTTCTTGTGAGTGCTCAACTTCAATATCAGAAACAGCCGTCATCAAACCGGGAGACCAATTTACCAAATAAGGTCCACGATAGATTAAACCCTTATCATATAATCGCACAAATGCTTCAGCCACAGCGTCAGAAAGACCTTCGTCCAAAGTGAAGCGTTCCCGATCCCAATCACAAGAAGCACCTAAACGTCGAATTTGACTAGTGATTACCCCATGGTGATGGTTTTTCCACGACCACGCCTCTTCAAGAAATTTTTCTCGTCCAATCTCTTCTCTTGAAGTGCCTTGTTCTCTTAACTTATTCTCAACCTTTAATTGTGTTGCGATTCCCGCATGATCAGTACCCGGGACCCAAAGAGTAGGAATGCCTTTCATTCGGTGATAGCGAATCATCAGATCTTCCATGCTAACAAACATAGCATGGCCTAAATGTAAAATACCAGTTACATTAGGAGGGGGAATTGTAATCACATATGGTTTCACTGTTGGATCAAATCCAGGCTTTTGGGGATCATTGCTAGGTTTAAAGAACCCACTTTTTTCCCACATCTCATAGATTCTTTTTTCAGTATTTTGAAAATCATATGCTTTAGGCAAAGTGTTAGTCATCAGTAATATACTCCCAAGTAATAATTGATTATTAAAATAAAAAAATCTTCCATCCAGAGGACGAAAGATTCCGTGGTACCACCTCAATTCCAAAACTGATTAATAAGTTTTGGCACTCAACATGCGATAACGAGCACACCGTGTTGTTCTACTTACCTAAAGGTTTTCTTCAACTTTCGATTTGAGTGACATTCAGAACGCATCTTTCTCAGACAGTTTTCAGCCTTAGACTATCTTTCTCTATTGAGTGAAAATGTTCCTACTCTTCTCAAAGCCAATATTTAATTCACATCGAATTATAATGGTTCAAAATAAACATGTCAACAAACCTTTTTACTTATCTATTTCTTTGAAAATACCAAAATGATATAATATCTATTAAACAAAGGGATATGAAACATGGATTATACTGAAATATCAAAATTGATTCAAAGAAAAGAACAAAATGGGGTGATTGCCACCATCATCAAAGTAGAAGGCACTGTATCCAGAAAACCAGGCAGCAAAATGATTTTTTGGCAAGACGGCGATTGTGATGGTTCAATCGGCGGTGGTGAATTTGAAAAAAAGATAAAAGATCAAGCAACTACTTTTTTCTTATCAAATGAAAAAAATAAATACATCTTTTTTGAAGAATTTGATGAGAATTGCAAAGTACAAAAAAAAATTGAAGTTTTTTTAGAAAAATTACAAACAAAAACAAAAATTTATATTTATGGAGCAGGACATGTCGGGGTTGCAATTGCGCAATCAGCTCATTGGCTAGATTTTGATATATTTCTCGGAGATGATCGCGAAAATATAATCGATAGTCTAAATAAAGAAAACGTAATTACTGCACACTTTTGCCCACCAAATGACTTTATAAAGAAAATTAAATCTTGTAATAATAAATCATTAATATTAGCTACAAGAACAACAGATATTGATATCGAAATCCTTGAACAACTTTCAAAAGAAGAGATAAAATATATAGGAATACTTGGTTCCAAAAAAAGATGGAATCATACAAAAAGTATTTTGCAAGAAAAAAACATACCAACTCAATTTTTAGAACAAATACATTCTCCAATTGGCTTATCGATTAACGCACAAACGCCAAAAGAAATTGCTATAAGTGTAATGGGGCAAATAATTCAAAAAAATAATTTGATTTGAATTATTTGAAGGAGGAACAATGTCGAATGATTATATAAATTCTTATGAGAAAAAGAAAGAATTATCAGGAAAAGATAATAAATATCATCCTGTGTGGAATGGGGTAGGTTGCACACTAATTGTTTTAGTGCCAATATTTAGTTTAATTTTATCGAGATATCTTATTAACCGATTTGAATATATACAAAAAATATTAATTACAAACTATTTCTTCAGTAAACCTGTTTCAATACTAGATTGGGATAGAATTGTAATTTATTATATACCCAATGCAGAACAATTTTTTTCAAATCTAAGAACAAGTTTATACATCCAACAAGTTCCTTTTTTTTGGGGATCCTTATTATTTGCTTTTGGCTTTAGTTTTGTAATTTTTTCGATTATATCAATTACTTATTCTTTTACTCAGAAAAAAAATAGTATCTATAAAAAATCTCCAATCGATATTGCCCTAGAAAAGCAATTGAAAAAAGAAAAACGACATTCAAAAAAATAAACATAGCGCAAGATAGGAAACAAAATGGAAAGAACAGTCCCCGTAGTGGTTTCAGAAGAAATTGATTTATATTTAAGAACATATTATTCACTACTAAGAACAACTGAAAAAGTTCGCATTCGTTCTCTTGAAGAGGTTCATACAAGAACAAATTCTTTAATGCACCAAGGTGCATCAAATTTTGAAATTGATATACCAGCATTGATCTATTCATGGTTGAGAATTCCAGAATGTGTCAAAAATGTATCTACTGTAATCTTAGGACAGAGAGTTGAAACATTTATTGATATGAGTATCGGAAATGTAGGTGAATGGGAGCAAGTTAGTGCTATTGCACGCCGAAGAAGATGTTTTTATGATAATAAAGAGACTTTAGCATGTCTTTTAGCGAGTAGAACAGACATAGATGATGTAGTTCCCATATTAGTTGCATATCAAATCGAATGGAACAAAATTCATCTACTCATGAAGCAATTTCCTAAAGAAATTCAAATTGACAATAATCTTTTAGAATCAAATGATATATACACCCTATTAAATGTTTTACAAATAAATTATGAAGATTTAAAAACATTAGCCCAAATTTGGGGAGGTCAATTTGGAGAAACTTTAAAATTAATTGCAAGCAAAAAACAAGATATAAGTATTCAATTACTTAGTAGTTCTCTCAGTGATTACAGACGCGCGATTCATGAATGGTGGGAACGAATTGAAGATAGTGTTCCAGAGATAAAAAAACGCCCAATTTATTTCATTTCATCCAATTCCCACTCATTTATCAATTTGATTACTGGATTTGCATTAAAAAACAGGAAGGAATTAGAAGCATTTATTCCTCGAAGTAATGATAAATTTTTACAAGAAGAGTGGGAACAAATTAAAGAACTAAACAACGAGACATCTGTAGAAAATTTTTTATATTACGTACAAAAAAAATATTTAAGTTCACCATATGGTCTTGAATTTAATAAAAGACTAAAAGAAGTTGAGAAAAAACTTGATATAAAAAGAATTCTCACAAATACTAGTTTTGATTTGGAAGCTCAAATTATCGATTTAAAAAATATCGATCTGGAATTGTTAGATCCAAGAATTAAAACTAAACTTAAATCTTTCCAAGAATCTAACGCATTAATTTTGAATATAGACTATCCATTAGGCATGGCCGCTTATGATGTGCTTAGAAAGGTTTCAGATCATGCTGGTAAGCTCCGTGGTATTTATATCATGGGAAAAGCAGCAACACTAAATGCGACAGTAGGGGATGTGATGATTCATAGCGTAGTGTATGACTCACAATCCAGAAACACCTATTTATACAACAATTATTTTGAAGCACATCATGTTTCCAAATTCCTTCATTATGGGAATGTATTGGATAATCAAAAATCAGTAACAGTAAGAGGTACGTTCCTTCAAAATCAACACTACATGGATAATTTTTATCGTGATGGGTACACATGTATCGAAATGGAAGCCGGCCCCTATCTTTCAGCAATGTATGAAATGATGCGTGCAGTTCGACATCCTATTGATGAAATCGTTAATCTTTATAAATTCGATACGGAACTTGGTATTTTGCACTATGCCTCTGATAAACCCTTGGAAGAAGGACAAAATCTAGGGACTGCAAACATGTCTTATTACGGAATGGATTCAACATATGCATGTGCAGTTGCGATTTTACAAAGAATTATTCAGCGTGAAGAGATGTATATTGCTGAAGAAATTTAAAAGAGAATAATATGAAACTAATTGATCTTATTCCCATTCAAAATACCTCAAGAATTTCGATAGTGGGTGCGGGAGCAAAAACATCTGTTTTATACGCACTCGCAAAAGCATATCAACAACCCATTATTCTAACAACATCAACACGAGTATCTCTTGAAGAAGCTAGTATAGCGGATGAACATATAAATATATCAAAACCTGTAGACTTTCTGAAAGTAGCAGGAGGCTTAACAAATAATTTAACTTTTTTTTCAAGCCAAATCAAAGCTCATCAAGTTAAAGGCTTATCAGACCAAGATTTACTGAATTTGGAAAAGTTAGCAACCATCCATAACTATCCGATTATTATTGAGGCAGATGGTGCAAAAGATCTTTGGCTTAAGGCACCTGCATATTATGAACCTCCTATTCCTGAATTCTCAGATCATGTCATAGTTTGTGTCAATAGCAATATTTTTGGACATCAACTTAATGATGGAAATGTTCATCGTTCTGAAATAGTTTCATTATTATTAAATAAACCTTCTTCCACCATAGTGGATGAAAAAAAAGTTGCAGACTTGATTTCTCATCCATCAGGTGGTATGAAAAATATTCCACAAAATGCAAAAATAACTTTATTCATAAATGGAGTAGATTCAGTAGAAAAAGAAATTCAAGCGAAAAGAACTAAAGAATTTCTCCAAGAAAACACAAGAATTACAAATTTTATTCAAGGGAATATATCCTATCATCAAGACAAAGAAGAGAATATAAAACAATTGATATGAAAAGATCCCAAACCTCAGCCATAATTTTAGCAGCTGGTGGTTCAATCAGAATGGGGCATCCAAAACAGCTAATTAAATGGCATGGAAAAACATTACTTAATCATGTAATTGAAAAAACACATCAGGCGAATCTCTCACCTACTATTATTGTGCTTGGTGCGCATAGAACAACTATTGAAAATTCTATAATACAAAATCCGCAGAATAAAATTATAGTTAATCATAATTGGCAAAATGGCTTATCAACATCTGTAAAAGAGGCAATTAAGAATTTACCTGAAAATGTAAAAAGTGTAATTATATTTCTAGCAGATCAACCTCAAGTCAAATTAGAAACAATTAAATCATTAATTAATAAATCCCTTGAATCAGATGCAGATGTAATAATCCCAATAAAAGATGGAAAAAAAGGAAACCCAATTCTTATAAAATCAACAATTTTTGATTCAATTGACCAATTAAAAGGTGACCAAGGTTTCCGTCAAATAATTAATAACTTATCCCAAGACTATGTAGAATCAAATGATAATTCCATCTTTCTTGATATAGATTATGAATCTGATATTGAAGAATTGAACAAATATAAATAATGCAAACCATTAGATTATTTTTAGCAATTGAATTTAATCAAATTATCAAACAAGACATAGCATCATTGATAGAAAATTATCAAAGAGATTACTATAAATTACCGATTAAATGGTCAAAAACAGAAAATTTACACTTAACTTTAAAATTTCTTGGTGAGACACCTTTAGATAAAATAGAAGAAATAGATAAAATTGTGAGCATCACCGCAGAAAAAAACAATAAATTTGAATTGAAATTTACACAAACAGGAGTTTTTCCCTCGAGTAATTCACCTAAAGTTTTATGGGTTGGAATTATGAAAAATAATTACTTAGTTAATTTAGCAGATCAATTAAATCTTAACTTTGCAAAACTAATAGGCCATAAAGAGAATAAAAAATTTATTCCTCATCTAACCTTAGGCCGCGTAAAACAAAAACTTAATCCGTCACAAATCAATCTGCTAAAAAAGGATTTCTTAAAAATAAATAATTTCAACATCCCAACACAGAAGGTAAGAGATATTGTTCTTTATAAAAGCAATTTAAAGCCAAGTGGACCTGTTTACACCGAATTAGCCAGATATAAATTAAATTCATAAATGAGTAAAAATCCAGTATAATAGAAAAAAAGTAAAGAGAGGTATTATTCTGAAATCATTAGAATTAGCGCATTTTATTGCAGGCGCTTTAGAAGAAAAAAAAGCAGAAGATATCATTGTGATGGATATGCAAGGTATCAATGAATCTGCAGATTATTTTGTAATATGTACAGGGACAAGTTCTCGTATGTTAGATGCTTTGATGAAAGAGATCAAGGATCAAGTTAAAAAAGAAACAGGAATCTTTATAAAAGCAGAAGGCACACCCACTGAAGGTTGGATTTTAGGGGATTATGGGGATGTAATTTTACATATTTTTTCACCTGATCAAAGGGATCATTACGAGCTTGAAGAGCTTTGGCGAAGTGCAAAAATAATCCTAACCATTCAATAAAAAAATAGCCAAGATATTCTTGGCTATTTTTTTATAGTTCACTTAAATATTTAAGTGCATTTGTTGTATTTAAATTCTCAGTTATAGAATATAGATCTTCAGGGTCAGGCAAATCAAGAATCGGATTTTCTAAAATTTTATCTAAGAGATCACTATTCTGATTTAGTTTTAAACCAACATTTGTATTTTCTTTTGAAAAACTAAAGTTATCTAGAGGACTAAAAAAATTATTCATCTCATAAAATGCTTCAAACGGTCCTGCAGACATATGAACATAATTGTTTGAAACATTCATTGTATGGGTTTTATAAATATCAGGGTTAAAATATAGTTGTCCCCTAATAGAATCAGGTGCTGATTTCTCAGGGAAAGTATCACCTGTCATCTCATTTTTAACTTTTTTCCAATCCGTATTGGTATGCAGAATTAACAAAAGAATTTGACGATCAGAAGCCGTATAGTGTTTTAATTGTGGAGGATGAAAACCATTAATTAAAACTACTTTTTCATCATTCACATCATATAATTGATAATAAAAACCACTTCTCAACTTATAAGAATCTTTTGCCAACCAAAATGGTTTGATAGAAAAATCATCAAATTGATTGAATTTCTTCAAAAATTCATGTCCACCTAGGAAACATACTTCATTTTCAGAGATACCTAAGGTCTTAAGCATGATTTCTTTTTCTTCAGCTGTAATAATTTTAGAAGCATTTAAAGAAAGCTTATTAATATATCCATAATGACGATTAATGATTTTATATTTTTCTAAAGACTCACCAGAATAAAGAATTGCACCACTAGGATGAACATCAAATTCAGAAAATTTGGAATTTACCATTGAAGAAATTGTCAAAAAATCATCTTTATTTTTATTTAAAAAACAATCTGGCTTAAAAAAGAATAAAAGTTCGTTTTCATATTCAGATGTAAATTGAGGGGCTTCTAGAATCTTTACTCCGCTCTTAGTTTTTGAAAAAATTTCATTCAAAAAATATTCAAATTTCAGCATAAGTAGGGCTCCTTGATTTTAGAATATAAAAAGATGACATGAAAAAATCACATCATCTTAATTATACTATCGAATATTAAATTATTATCGAATTAATTTTTCTGCTTTTGTAAAGTATTCCATAGCCTTATCCAAGCGATTGCGCTTTAATTCAGCATCTCCCATAGTTTGCAGTAATTTGATATTCATTGGTTCGTGGAGTAACATATCCTCCATTATTTCAACTAATTCTTCAACGGATTCATTTTTGTGGATTAAATTGAAAATCATTTCCAATGCATCATTAAACTCTTTGTTATTAATTGCAGCTTTTATTGAGTTAAGGGTAGCTTTATCATCTAATAATTCGTCAATTTCTAAATCTTCGTCCTCATCTTCTTTTGAACCAAATTCAGGTGCCCAAGCTGCAGAAGTGTTTTCAGCAAGTCGGCTAAGTTCCTCAGAAGAATTTTCATCCCAATTTTTCTCTGCAACACTCAAAGCAGAAAGCCACTCTGGAATTTCTTCAGATAAATTGTTAGAATCAGTTTGTGAGTTCTCAAGGTCAATATCTTCAACCCAATTAATTCCTTCATTTATGCTTTTTTGCAATGAATATTGATCATCGTTTGCATCAATTTCTTCTTCATTTTCCAATTGAGCAAGCCAATCCGTATCAGCTTCAGCAGATTCATCAAGCGAAGTTGATAAAGCAGATTGTTTTTCAAGTTCTTCCAACCAGGAAGAATTTGCAGGCTTTTTTACAATTTCCTCAACATCTGGTGATTCTTCAATATAAGTTTGATACTTTTCGTCATCTTCATCAATCTCATTCATCTCATCATCAGAATATTCTTCATCTGTAGTCAAAGAATTTTTCCAAGATGCTGTATCTTGTAATTTTTCTAAATCTTCATCTTTGATAATAGGGTCTTCCGTTGTGTTGTCTTCAATAACTGAAGCAATAGGTTCTGAATCATCTTCTTGATCTTCAAGGCTTTCCAGCCAAGATAGATTTTCTTCCTTATCTAAATTAGAAGAGAAATCATCATTACCTTCAGCTTCTTTATCAATATTCTCTTCAATAATAGTTGCTGGAATTTTTTCAGCATCTTTTTTAGCAGACAATAGCTGCTCATCGGATAAATCGTTAGAATCTAAAGAATCCAACCACGATAAACCCTCTTCTAGGCCTGAATTTTTAGAATTTGAATTTCCATAGATCTGTTCTTCATCTTCTTCAATAATAGTAGATGGGGATAATGAGTCATCTTTCTTAAAACTGAAATCTTCAATCTCAACATTGTCTTCATCAGACATGCTTTTTTGTTCCAATTCACTTAACCAAGACAGATCGTCTTCTACTGTTTCTATTGGTTCCTTGTTGAAGTTGTTTGAATTATAGTTTTCATTTTCCATATCTAAATCAGATTCGAGATCTTTATCAGAGATATCTCCTCCAGATGCCAATTCATCTAACCAAGACAAGCCTTCTTCAAGATTATTTACAATTTCTTCTTTCACAAAAGATTCTTCAACTGATTTTTCATTATTTTCAGATGAGATGTTTAATTCTGATATATCTTCATCATCGTCCAACATCAAAGCATCATCATCAATCTCACCACTCTCAGCTAGACTATCCAACCAAGATAAGCTTTCAGAAAGATTATTTTCTTCAGCTAATACTTCTTTATCATCTGAATTTTCTTCAAGAATTCCATCGAGCATAGTTGAAGTATCATTGTTTACAGATACTTTATCTTCATCATCGTCCAACATCAATGCATTATCATCAATCTCACCACTATTAGCTAGACTATCTAGCCAAGACAAACCTTCAGAAAGATTATTTTTTTCAGTTACGGCTTCTTTATCATCTGAATTTTCTTCAAGAATTCCATCAAGCATAGTTGAAGGATCATTGTTTACAGATACTTTATCTTTATCTTCATTATCCAACATCAAAGCATTATCATCAATCTCACTACCCTCAGCTAGACTATCCAACCAAGCTAAACCTTCAGATAGATTGCTTTCTTCAGTAACCTTTTCTTTATTATCTGAATTTTCTTCAAGAATTCCATCAAGCATAGCAGAAGTATCTTTGTCAACAGCTGCTTTGTCATCAATATTTTCTTCTAAAGAATTATCATCAAAACTTTCGTTAAACTCGTTCTTGTTTTTCAAATCATCGAGCCAAGATAGGGTTTCGTTTTCAATATTATTTGACTCTTCTGGGGATATTTTGCTTCCTTCTACCATTTCAGATTCAGTTTCGATATCGAAACTGTCTAATATCCCTAAATCCCCTAAGAGGTTTAGTGCATCTTCTGAACTTTCTTGTGAGGAAGATGCGATAGCTTCTTTTTTCATTTCATCTAACCAGTCCAAGTTAGCGGATTTAGCTAGAGCAGGTGATTTATCTGCGAACAAAGCGCTATCAATTGGTTCTTCAATTTCTTCATTGAATTGTTCATCAGATAAAGATGCCATTGAATTTAGCCAATCTTCAGCTTCATTCCCTTCATCAACAATTCCTTTGAGTTCTTCATTAAGTCCTGAGACATCTGTATCGCCACTTTTAATATCACTATCTTGACCTTCAGATGATAAATCCATAATATTGTTAAGCCAATCTGAATCATCTTTTCCATCATCCTGAGGAGTTTCAACAGATTCAATCTCATCCATTTCTGCATTTTCATTGGGAGTTATTTCTTCACCCCTGACATCATTAAAAAATGTATCGAGGTTAAAATCAGAATCATTTTCATCATTATCAGCTTCGTTTTCATCTTCAGAATATTCACCAATAGCACCAAGTTGTTTCAACCAATCACTATTACCATCAGATATGTTATCTGAATTTGTGGCTGAAGTTGGTTCTTTCAATTCATTCATCCAATTATCAAGTTCAATATCATTTTTCGTATCTTCATTACCATCAGAAGACGCTAAACTACTAAAAAGATCAAATGTAGTAGAGGTTTCATTATTTGTTTCTGATAAATCAAAATTCTTATCATTATTTTCTATATCATCCAAATCTTTTGGATTTAATTGAGTTTTAAACGTAGCATCTGAACGGAGCCAATCTGGAATATCTTCTCCCATATCACTGTCATTTAAATGTTCTTGTGATTCAATTTCCTGTTCATTCAATTGTTCAGCAAAAGAATTTTGCCAATCATTGAGTAGTAATTCCTCAGTGTTATGAAGTTCAACTGGTTGGTATTCTTCATTATCTTCAGAATCGGAAAAATGGAATTCATATGATTCAATTTCTACTTTTTCTGCAAGCACATCATTAGGGTTCTCGTTTGGAAAGTCGGAATATTTGATATAAGGATCAATTTCATACAGACGATTCAAATATTCCAATGATTCTGTATCTCGATTATCTTGAATCATAATCCGAGCCAAAAGATCATTCGCAACGAAACAATAAGGTAGATTTTCCAAAATTGAAGTGCAAACTTCCACAGTTTCAGCAATCTGATTTGATTTATAGTACATTTCAGCAAGCAAAATCATTAAATCAGGGCGTTTTTCATCTTCAACCAATGCAGAAAGTAATTCAGCGATAGCTTGAGAATAGAGGTCGCCATGAGCATACATTTTTGCCAAAGCACCAGTAGTCAAACGTAATTTACTGGGTTCAACACCATCTCTCAACCCATATAAACGCTTCAATTCTTTTAATAAGGTTTGATTAGTGGGTTGCACCTCATAAGCTCGTTCCATATGGAAAATAGCAGCATCTAAATTGGCTTCGTCTTCGCGGATAACGCTCATGCCAATATGAGCAATATAATCATTGGGGATACAAGATAACAATCGTTGGAATATATCAATAGCATCTGTAAACCGCTCAGATTCTAGAAATGCTTTTCCTAGTAAACGATAGGTATCAGCATGTTTTGGATAAATTGTTAAAATATGTTTTGAATATTCGATTGCGGTTTTATAGTTACCTTCATCGATTAAAACATCTATTTCTTCATTATAATGACGAAGCGAAATTTTTCCCATATGACTTCTCCTTACTAAAATAGTATGCCTGATAATTTAGGATAGTGCAAGCAAATCTGAGAAATAATCTAAATAATTGCAAAATATGAAACTAATAGAATTATAAAGAAAAAAGTGAAATTACGGAGAACTTGTCGTTGTTTCGGTTTGAACTGGTATCGAGCTTTCAGGAACAGGTGTATCAGTATTTACCACAACAGAGGTAGCTGTTTCAGAAGGAGTAGAGGTAGGAATATCAGTTGATACACTAGTCGAAATAACAGTTGTAGCGACTACAGGTGTGGCTGTATTGGTAGGTGGAACTGGAGTAAATGTTTTAGTAAAAATAGGTGTTTCACTTTTGGTCGGGATTGAAGTGGATGTTGGCAATAAAGTAGGAGTGAGTGTAAAAGTTGCAGTTGCAGTATTTGTTAAAGTTGGTAAAGGTATAAAAGTCCAAGTAGGGATTAAAGTCGCTGTCGAAGTTGTTGTAGGAGTATAAGTTGGGGGTACAAATAACGTTTTTGTAGGCTGATTAGAAAATGTAGATGTCATTGTTTGAGTAGGTGTTTCTGATGGTTGAAAGGGTACCAAAGTAAGTAAGTCAGTACCTGAACCAACAAAAAATGTCCCATTGATTGTTACAATTACTTGTGGACTATCAGTTTGAGTATGTTGATTCCGATTGTTTTCAGATATTTTATAGGATGCTACCCCAATACCAATTAAATAAAAGGGGATAGTGATTAATATGACAATATACAATATTGCACGATATTTTTTGCTTTGTTCAGTATTATTTGAAAACATAGTCTTATTGTATATAGATTAGAAAAAAAGAACAGGGGATTCCTGTTCTTTTTATAAATCATTTTTTAAGTGTCTAAACGTCCAAATTGCGAACTTCACTTGCATGTGTCGTAATAAAACGTTTGCGAGGTGGCACAGCTGACCCCATTAACATATCAAAAGTACGATCAGCTTCCTTTGCATCATCGATCTGAACTTGCAACAAAATTCGGTTTTCAGGGTCCATTGTGGTTGTCCATAATTGTTCAGGATTCATTTCACCAAGACCTTTATATCGTTGAACATGGGCTTTTTCGGCCTTCTCACCTAAATCTTTCAACATCTCTTCTTTCTCATTTTCAGTATAGGCATAAACTTGTTTTTTACCTTGAGCAATACTGTAAAGAGGAGGCTGAGCAATATAGACAAATCCCGAATTAATCAAATCAGGCATATAGCGGAATAAGAAGGTTAACAACAATGTGCGAATATGAGAACCATCAACATCAGCATCGCACATGATAATAATTCGGTGATAACGTAGATTATCAATATCAAAATTCTCACCAATCCCAGTCCCCAAAGCTGAAATCATTGCTTTCACTTCATTATTACCAAGAACCTTATCAAGTCGAGCGCGTTCTGTGTTCAAGATTTTCCCACGAAGCGGAAGAATCGCTTGGAAGTGTCGATCACGACCTTGTTTTGCAGAACCACCAGCAGAATTACCCTCCACGATATATAGTTCAGAGGTTGAAGCATCTTTGCTAGAGCAATCTGCTAATTTACCCGGTAAAGTTAAGCTTTCTAAAGCAGATTTTCGGATTACAAGATCTCTAGCTTTACGTGCAGCATCTCTTGCCCGTGCAGAAGTTAAACATTTAGAAACAATAGCTTTTCCTGCCGAAGGATTTTCTTCCAAGAAAGAGGAAAATGCTTCTGTCACAACTTGTTGGGCCAAAGTTTGCACTTCAGGGTTCATCAACTTAACTTTAGTCTGAGATTCAAACTGGGGATCTGGATGTTTAATTGAAACAATCGCAGTCAAACCTTCTCGCGTATCATCACCAGAGAAGTTTGAATCGTTATCTTTTAGCAGACCAGCTTTTCTTGCATAAGTATTGATTGTTTTTGTAATCGCCATACGCAAACCAGTCAAATGAGAACCACCATCGGTTGTATTGATTGTGTTTGCGAAAGCATATAAAGATTCAGCATAAGCATCCGTATACTGGATTGCTGCATCTATTGTAATATTATCAATTTCGTTTTCAGCATGCACAACAGGGTGTACAACTTTTTTGTTTCGATTCAAATAACGAACAAAAGAAGTGATTCCACCTTCGAAATGGAAGGTCATTTCTTGATTATCACGCTCATCGTTTAAGGATAAAGTAATTCCTCTTGTAACAAATGCCATTTCGCGGAATCTGGTTTTTAAAGTATTAAAATTAAAATCCATTTCTCCAACAAAAATAGTATCATCAAATTTAAAGGTTTGTTTTGTGCCAGTAACTTCGCCTTTTTCCATTTTACGAATTACCTTTACAGGGCCAACAGCTTTCCCCCGTTCGCATCGAATCATATGAACTTCACCATTTCGGCGAACTTCAACTTCCATCCATTCCGACAAAGCATTTACTGCTGATAAACCAACACCATGCAACCCACCAGAAACTTTGTAAGCTGCATTATCAAACTTGCCACCAGCATGCAATGTAGTAAGCACAACTTGCAAAGCAGAAATTCCTAATTGCGGATGCATATCCACAGGAATACCACGCCCGTTATCTTCAACAGTGATACTACTATCTTGATGAATAGTCACCTTAATAGTGTCGCAAACACCTGCTAAAGCTTCGTCAATTGAGTTATCAACAACTTCATAAACAAGGTGATGGAGTGCTTTTATATCCGTCCCACCAACATACATACCAGGGCGTCGTCGTACTGCTTCAAGACCTTCAAGAACTTGAATATCTGATGCCTGATAGTTAGCTGAATTATTCTTTTTATCTGTCACCGAAGCCTCCAAAAATTAATATTTGAACTAATGAGCTATTATAACATGAAGCAATAATTTTATGGTTGGAATAAGCTAAATGTCAAAATTTATTCAAATCGAATTTTAGTCAAAATTTCCGTGGGAATCCGAAGTGAATCTTCAATTAAAAGACTAATAGCCTCTTCCTTTACAACATAAGAAGGGGAGAACCAACCATAACATTCGAACTCTTTCTCAATTGTTTCACCAAAAATTTGTTCCCCACCTCTAACTAAAATAATATTTTCACTAGATAAACCAATAATATTGAGGACCATTTGGAAATTTTTATAAACAAAAATAATTCGGCTGTCGATAACTTCAAAAGATAGTGGATTTTTTATTAGTAAATGATACCCCACAGTTGCCTGATCTTCCTTTTTTTCACTTTTCTTAAACAAAGTATCCTTTATTAACCATTCATCTGTTTTAACATCCACAATTCGTTGATGAATAACGTTATCTTTCGCATAACCGTGATTTTCAGCACTAATACTCCGAATTTTTCCTTCTTTATCTTCATATTTCTCGATTTTTTTCGCACTAGCCCAATCTAGCCATAAAAATTTTCCACCACGAGACATCTGATTTTGATGATTTATATTTAGTACATTATGATAAAAAGTCTCGCTCAGTGGATTATTCCATGGAGAGGAAGCATTATATGAAAATGTACCAGCATCTAAAAGTACATTTTCATTTCGATACCACAAATCAAAATGAAATTGATCTGCGTGCCCAGGTCGTCCAAAAAATTTTTCAGTACGAAAATATCCATAGCTTTCTTTGCTTTGGAGCATCAAATGATTATTGCTAGAATAAAAAGCGTTTGTGAATGGATAATCTTTTTTCTCAATTGAAAGCCAATCAAAATTAGCAAATAAAGTATCATCTCTGTATAAAAATATTTCTTTAAATAAAGCCCCACTCAATTGCAACACAGGTCGATAATCATCACCACCATCTAAAGAAAATGGTAACAAATAAACTCCATCATTAGGACCTAAATTTGGACATTTCCCAGTTTCAGGATTACATAAAAATGAAAGCCAATCAATACTCTTTGCAATCAGATGAGAACTTAAATTAGAAATTGTATCTCCATTTATAACACTTACCACTTTCATCCAATTTGACAATTCCAACATCAAACGTTGATACCGCACGCTATGTTGAGAATAACTTCCATCAGAATAGATTTGATGTTGAATACCATATTCAAATGTTTTGCATCCAATCCTTCTCCATTTTTTTGCTTTTGAATGATTTTTCAAAACTGTTCCTGCCGTATATAATCCAACTGCTTCACTAATCAAATGGTTATTATTTTGTGCTTTAGCATAACTCAAAGTACTAGGAATCCGTATTGCATGGTCTTCAATCATAGAACCAAATAATTTCATTCTTTCTTTTGTACTTGTACTTGAATTTTGCAAAACAGACACACAATAGATCAATGTAATCATCCGAATAGCAACTTCTTGTGCGGATAAATATTGAACACCTTTAAATGCTGGATTTAATAAAATAAACTCTTCTATCTTTTGCCACAAAAACTCTGCATATTTTTCATCACCTGAAAGCACGTACGCTTGTACAAGCCTTATCCCCCATGAGAACCTAGCAGGCTCCCATACATACTTAATATCTATTCCATCAAACTGGTCACCGTGTAAAAGAGACCAATGTTTTGCATTTATTTGATTGGTGAACGCCAATTCTTGCTTCACCATTCCAAAAAGCATAATACAACCAGATAAAATCTCATCAGCATCTTTGAGTATTTGCTTTTTATTGTCTGCGGAGAATTGTGTTAAATCAAAATCAAAATCAAAATCAAAAGTTAGTAAATTTAACGGACTTTCTTCTTTTTTATAGAACTCTGTTAAACGTACAATTCCAAAGCTCTTTATAAATTTATAAAATAATATAGAGATTAAATGAGATATAGGGAGTTGACGAAAAATTTTAAGAAGTATTGTGAATTTATTTTTTATTGCTTGAAGAAAAACTTGGATTATTTTCATAAATCGATAGTACCAAAGCATGCAAACCTAGTCAATTTGAATTTTCACCCAATTACGTCACAATCATATAAGCATTTGATATAATAAAGCTCAATTCAGGAAAAGGAAAACAAAATGCTCCAATTAGAGTCTTTTTTACAAAATAGATACTTAATTCGAGCCGTGTTAGGTAAAGGTGGCATGGGAGCTGTTTATCTTGCCATTGATCAAACCTTAAACAAAAAAGTAGCGGTTAAAGAAAATCTCTATTCTACACCCGAATACAACCGCCAATTTAAGATTGAAGCTCAAATTATGGCTAATATCAGCCATAAAAACTTACCAAAAGTCTATGATTATTTTGAGATTCCAAACCAAGGTCAATATATGGTAATGGACTATATAGAGGGGGAGGATCTTAGACAAAGACTTGAGCGAAAAAATACGCTTGATAACGAAGATGCAATTATGATTGCATTAGCCATATGTGATGCTTTAGAATATCTTCACAAGCTTAATCCTCCTATCATTCACAGAGATATCAAACCCGGCAACATCAAAGTGGATGAAAAAGGGAGTGTCTATTTAGTTGATTTTGGCCTTGCAAAGATCTTTTACGAATCACAACTAACTGCTACGGGTGCTCGAGCCATGACTCCCGGTTATTCTCCCCCAGAACAATATGGAACAGCAAGAACTGATGAGCGTTCAGATATCTATTCTCTTGGAGCCACATTATATGCAGTTTTAACGAGTACTTTGCCAGAAGATAGTCTTGCCATAGCAATGGAGCAAACAGATTTAACACCTATCCGTGCAAGAAATTTAAAAGTATCTGTATCATTAGCAAAAATTGTGGAGAAATGTCTGGAAATCCATCCGGAAGACCGGTTCCAAACAATAGAAGAATTACGTGAGTCTCTTTTGAAAGCAAGTAAAAATACTAGGAGATTGCGTAATAATTCTGAATATATTGTAGATCCACCTCAAGATTCAAAACCAATCATCCTAGATATATTTGATGAGCAAAATAGCACTAATCGAATTCCATATTCTACTGATCCAACTAAACACTCTACAATCTTAAGTCCAAACATTGATCCAAATAGTGCTTCTTTAGCAAGAAGAAAAAAAATAGCAAAACAAAAAAGAAGAAAAAAGAATCAACAATTGATAGTCTTATTGCTGACTGTTCTTTTGATAATCTACGTAGCCTATGCTGGTGTAACTAAAGACTGGTCACTAAAAAATGCTTCAAAATTATTCCAGTACAATTTGAGTGCATATATAGCATCTCCCACACCTCAAAAAACATCAACATCAATACCCACTCAAACAGTGCAACCTTCTTCAACTCTAGCCCCCACGAAAATACCCGTTATCTTACCAACCTCAACTAAAACCCCAATAGCGACATTTACTTCAACATCTACACCAACAGAGAATCCTACATCAACAGTAAAGAATACAGCAACATCCACACCCACAATTACACCAACTCAATTTGCCGGCACAGATCAATTTTTATATGTTTCAGATCAATCAGGTGAGAATCAAATCTGGTTAGATTCAATTAATCATAATATCAAAGAACAGCAGATTACGGATATAGCTGGCGGGGCATGTCAACCAACATGGTCACCAGATGGGAATAAAATTGCTTTTATTTCCCCTTGTAAAAAACCAAACAACGTCTTTTTTCACGACACCCAAATCTTTCTTCTAGATTTAACAACGGGAGATTTCAGAACACTACTCTCAGACTCAGATGTTTTTTCTCCAAAATGGTCGCCAGATGGGCAAGAAATACTTTTTACCAAATTAGTAAATGAATATATAATTGATATTTATAAAATCAATCTCAATTCAGGTATGCTTACAAAACTTGTAGAGAATCAGCATCAAAATTTAAATCCTAGCTGGTATCCAAATCAAGAAAAAATATTATTTGTATCAAATCAAATTGATGCCTATCGGATTATGGAAAAAGAAGCAATCTTAAATTCCACTAGTCAAGAAATCTCAAAAGAAATTGGTTCTGAACATAATTACCCTCTAATAACAGCAAATGAAACTCGTTTGATATTTACCAGCAAACCCTCAGAATCCTATCCACGTTTAAAATATATAGATCTTTCAGAAGAAAAATATCAAGAGAATGGCACTTATTTGAGCTCTATGCTAATTCCTCAAACACAACCATCTATTTCCTCAGATGGAAACTGGATATTATTTACAACTTGGCAAGCAGGGAATTTTGATATCTATATAATGAATTCAAATGGGTCAGGAATCCAACAAATCAAATCAACAAATTATTTAGAATGTCAACCGGCATGGAAACCTTAAAGTTTCATGCTTCCTGAGAAAATTTTAACTTTATAACTAACGTAGATAGTCTTCTTTATGCTATACTAAGACCTGCATAGGGGTACCATATACAGGGTCATTGAACAAAGAAAACACCACAGATGCCAATAAATCCTTTAAGAAGGTTTTATTTTGTGCGTCTTAAATTAACTGGAGGAAGAAAAATGATATGTCCATATTGTCAAAATAACTCAGATACTGGCACAAAAGTAACCGACACATCACATGATAAGAAAGGTGGCATTCGGAGAAGAAGAGAATGCAAAAATTGTGGCGAACGATTCACCACTTACGAACGTCCAATGTTGACACCTCCTATGATCATTAAACACGATGGTTCCAAAGAAAATTTCAACAGTGAAAAGGTACTCAAGGGTATTCAGCTTGCATGTGTCAAAAGACCAGTCTCTCAAGCAGATATGGAACGTCTCACCGGTGAAATAGAAAACAACCTAGCTCTTTTAGGAAAAGTTGAAGTTGAATCAAAAATTGTGGGGGATTTAATCATAGAAGGGCTTAAAGAATTAGATCAAATTGCCTATATCCGTTTTGCATTGGTATATCTTGGTCTAGATGATATTCAATCAATCAGATCAGAAATTGACCGTCTCATTGAAATCCAATAATTTATATTTTTACTTATCCCTCAGAAGGAAGAAGGAAATCAGATCGGAGTAATTACTATGACGAATTATAAAACGCCCCCTATGCCAAAGAATTTAGGAGAAGTTGAGCTTTCTGAAAATGCGCTGAACGTATTTAAAAAACGATACCAAAGAAAAGACACCCAAGGAAATATTACCGAAACAAAAGAGCAAACTTTTTGGAGAGTCGCGCATTATATAGCCACAGTCGAAGAATCGTATCAAGGCAATGTTGAGCAAAAAGCAAAAGAATTTTATGAATTATTAGCATCTAGGAACTTTTTTCCAAATTCACCCACTTTCACAGGCGCAGGTACACCCATTGGACAGCTTGCCGCATGTTTTGTTTTACCAATCACAGATGATATGGGAGGGGATCCATCAGGGATTTTCCAATCTCTACGAGATGCTGCACTCATCCAGCAAACTGGTGGAGGAAATGGTTTCTCTTTTTCACGTCTAAGACCAAAAAATACAGTCGTAAAATCGTCCAAAGGTAACGCAAGTGGACCGATTGGTTTTTTAAGTGTCTACGATAAAGCATTTGACGAAATTGCCCAAGGTGGCACACGCCGTGGGGCAAATATGGCTGTTCTTCGTGTAGACCATCCTGATATAGAAGAATTTATTAGTTGTAAAACAAGTGAAAATGCTATTACAAATTTTAATATCTCAGTCGGCATCACAGATGCCTTTATGCAAGCGGTTAAAGAAGATGCAGATTGGGAATTGAAATTTATTGATGTTGCTAATGAAAAAACTAAAGGATTTTTGGGAACGATAGATGAAGCACAAGCGCAAGGCTTACCGATAAGAATATATAAAACTGTTAAAGCGAGAAAATTATTTGAAAAAATTGTCAAACAAGCCCATCATAATGGTGAGCCCGGTTTATTGTTTTTAGACAAAGCCAATGCAACCAATCCGCTAAAACATCTATATTCACTTGAAGCAACCAACCCATGTGGTGAACAATGGCTTGGGCCCTACGAAAATTGCTGTTTAGGATCTATCAATCTCGCACAACATATCAAAGAAAACGGTCAAGTAGATTGGGAAAAATTAGAAAAAAGCATCGCACTTTCAGTTAATTTCTTGGACAATGTAGTTGATATTAATGGCTATGTACCGGCAGTACCTAGGCTACGGGAAGCAGCGCTAAATGCACGTCGAATTGGTCTCGGCTTCATGGGGCTAGCAGACCTTCTTTACCAAGTAGGCGTACGTTATGGTTCAAAAGAAGGACAAGAGTTAGCTGCTCAAATAACAGAATTTGTTCGTTATCACGCCATGAAAAAAAGTGTGGAACTCGCCAAATCTCGTGGAACATTTCCAGCAATCGTAGGAAGTATCTTTGATAGCCAAAAGAAAATGGAGTGGCACCCCCCCAAACCATTATTTGCATACAAACATGATTTTAATCGCCCAGAATTAAATTGGACTGAATTGAAAAATCAGATTATAGAAAATGGTATTCGAAATGCAGCCCAAACTACTATTGCACCCACAGGTACAATCGGTACAGTATCTGGTGTGGAAGGATATGGTTGTGAACCAGTTTTCGCATTGGCATATATCCGACATTTTAATGATAACGGAAAAGATGTTGAATTAACTTACACCAGTCCATTATTCTTGAAAAAATTAGAATCAGAAATTGAAGATCAAGAACTGCGCGATCAAATTATCAGAAAAGTAGCCCAAAAAGGCAATTGTCAAGATATAGAAGGTCTTTCGGATGAAATTAGTAGAGTTTTTGTTGTTTCTTCTGATATCTCAGCACAAGAACACATTGAAATGCAAGCTGCTATGCAAGCATTTATTGATAACTCGATTTCAAAAACCATCAATTTCCCACAAGGCACATTTGAAGAAGAAGTAGCTGAAGCTTACATGTTAGCATGGGAATTAAATTGTAAAGGTATCACTGTATATGTAACTGGTTCAAGAGAGAGCGTAGTCCTAGAAACTGCAGACACTGCCAATAAGAAACTTGAACCATCAGAAAATGAAAAAATA
Source organism: Anaerolineales bacterium (assembly GCA_963676155.2). Taxonomy (GTDB): domain Bacteria; phylum Chloroflexota; class Anaerolineae; order Anaerolineales; family UBA11579. The sequence continues at coordinate 249,082 of CAXXOS010000002.1, read as the reverse complement.
TTTATTTGGAATGATTCTCGCAAGCCAAGGCCAAAACACCTCAAAGGAGATACCTTTGAAATTGACACTCCAGTAGGAAAAGCATTCGTAACCATAAACTACAACGGAGGCGGGCAGCCATTCGAAGTATTTCTAAATACTGCCAAAGCAGGTTCAGAGACAGCCGCAGTTTCAGAAGCCATTGGTCGTCTCATATCCCTCAATCTGCGTATCGCATCTCCCGTAGAACCCCGCGAACGCTTAGAAACCATCAAAAACCAACTATCAGGCATTGGTGGCGGTCGTTCAATGGGCTTCGGACAATACCGTGTACGCTCATTACCGGATGGTGTAGCTAAAATCCTTGAACAATATTTAGATGAGACATCAAGTGTCGCACAAACATCAAATCAAAAAAGAGAAATGCCAGAATATGCACCGGTTGCGAATCAACTTCGTGGAGATCTATGCCCTGAATGTGGACAAGCATCAGTGATTAACGAAGAAGGTTGTGCGAAATGTTATTCATGCGGACATAGTGAATGTTAATTTAAAACAAGATTGGATAAAAAATGGCAGATAAATTAGTCGTAGTAGCCGGCAATATTGGCGTAGGAAAAACATCAATCACAGAAAGAATAGGCCAAAAATTTGGTTGGAACACCAGCTATGAAGTAGTTTCCACTAATCCATATCTATCTAATTACTATCAAGATATGAAAAAATGGGGGTTTCACCTCCAAGTCTATTTCTTAGGTACCCGCGCTCAACAATACCAAGAGATAGTTGAAAAATCAGGTAGTGCTATCTTGGATCGGTCAATTTATGAAGACTACTATATCTTCACTCAAGCACTTCGTAGAATGAACAATTTCTCCGAAACAGACTACCTAACCTATCAAACCATCTACAACGTTGTTGTAAAATCATTACCCAAACCAGATTTATTGGTCTACCTCAAAGCACCTGTTAACGTCTTAATCGAAAGAATTAAAATGCGTGGGCGTGATATGGAATCATCAATCGATCCCAACTATCTAAAACTTCTAGACCAACTTTATAATGAATGGCTGCTAGATTTTGATTATTGTCCAGTTCTCACAATTCAATCAGATAAACTTGATTTTGTTCAAGAACCTAAAAATTTGGATATTATTATTGAAAAAATAAATCAAAAATTAAAAGGTCACGATAATCTAATATTTGAATAAATTTCTAGAACATAATTATCAACAATCCAGTAATAATTAATTGCATAATACGTCTATATAACAGAAAGAAAAAATATAATATAAAAAAGGACAATAAAAATGTTAAGTAAAGAATTAACTAGTGCAATTAATCAACAAATTTCAAATGAGCTTGGAGCAAGCAATCAATACCTCCAAATAACTGCTTACTTTGAAAACGAAGACCTAAATACATTAAAAACTTTATTTTACGAACAAGCAATGGAAGAACATATGCATGCTATGAAAATGTATAATTTCTTATTGGATGCTGGCGTAAAAGTTGAAATTCCAGCGGTTGAAAAACCAAAAGCAGATTTTTCATCAGCACTTGAAGCAGCTGAACTCTCCTTAGCTTGGGAAAATGAAGTTACCAAACAAATCTATAACTTGGTAGATATTGCCAAAAAAGATGGTGATTATATTAGCCAAAGATTTTTAGATTGGTTCGTAACAGAACAACTTGAAGAAATCTCCAAGATGTCAACCATCGCAGGTATCATCAAAAAAGCAGGCGACAATATTTTGCTTGCCGAACAAATAATTGCAATGTTACCGCCAGAAGCTGCACCACAAGTATAATTGTGTAATATTTCACAAAAGTCTTGACGATTATTTGCTTCTGTCTTATAAATAATCAAGAAAACTAAATAGAAATCCTTCGGGGTAGGGTGAGTGTTTCAAACACAATTCCCAATCGGTGGTGAAAGCCCACGACTACGAAAGTACTGAATTGGTGTAATTCCAATGCCGACGGTAGAGTCCGGATGAAAGAAGGTAAGAGTTCATACGATATCGTATGTTGCTATTCAAAATAAAGATCCCGAAGAAACTTTGGGATCTTTTTATATGCAAATCAAACAACTAAAAAATTGGATTCAAATCACATCAATTAGCGTTTCCTTTATTCTCCTCTTAGCTCTCTGGACAATATTCACGAATGATGGACAAATTCCTTCTTTTATTTTTCCTACCCCCCAAGATGTGTGGCAAAAATTTATAATCTTAGCTAAAAATGGCACTATCTTAACCCATATCTGGGCGACATTATCAGAAGTTTTACTAGGTTTATTGATTGGTATGTTTGCTGCAACCATATTAGGCTATTTAATAGCAAAAAATCCATCTTTAGAATCATTCCTATCCCCACTTATCGTTATCTCCCAAGCAATTCCAACTGTCGCCATAGCCCCATTGCTCATCATCTGGTTCGGATCAGGCTTGATATCAAAAATCATAATCTGTGCACTCATTGTCTTTTTTCCTATCCTCACAAATACAATTGTGGGGATTCGGTCAGTTCCATCAGATTTATTTGATTTAATGGAATCTCTCAAAGCAAACGCCTGGCAAAAATTTAAATTATTAGAGTTCCCCGGAGCACTACCAATCTATCTTGGTGGTGTCAAAGTAGGGGCAACTTTCTCAGTTATCGGTGCTGTAGTCGGTGAATTCGTCGGTGCAAACAAAGGACTAGGATTCCTAGTTAATGTCGGCAAAGGATCCTTTGATACTTCAATGGTATTCGTAGCAGTATTTCTTCTAATAGCCATGGCACTGTCATTGTACGGAATTGTCACCCTGATAGAAAAAACACTTCTTCAATGGAAAAATGCACAATAAAAAAGGAAAGAAAAATGAATAAAAAAAATTGGCCAGTTGTTATTATAATTATATTAATCATTGTTTTGGTTCGTTCATGCAAAAAAAACACCTCACCTGTCACCTCTGAATTAATTCAAACAAAATTACCTATGGGCTATATCCCAGATATTCAGCAAGCACCAGTATATGTCGCAGATCATTTAGGACTTTTTGAAAATACCGGATATGATTTCTCTTTTGATTATAGTTTTGAGACTGATGGAATGGCGCTAGTGGCTGCTGGAGAAGTTCCATTTGCATTTGGTTCAGGTGAACAGGTGCTTTTAGCAAGGGAGCAGGGGCTTGATGTAGTCTATGTCATGACTTGGTATCAACAATACCCAGTTTCCATAATTGCCTTATCAGATTCAAACATCAATACACCACAAGACCTAATTGGAAAAAGTGTCGGCATCCCGGGTGCATATGGAGCAAATTATATCGCCCTAAAAGCTTTTTTAGATCAACAAAATATATCAGAAACAGACATAATTCTTGAATCAATTGGTTATAACCAAGCAGAAGCGCTAGTCACCCACACCGTAGATGCTGCATCTGTATATAGAAACAACACACCAGTTCAATTAGCCTCTGAAGGATATCAAATCAAAGAGTTTCCAATATCTGATTACATTAACTTGGCATCTAATGGGCTTATCACCAGTCAAAAAATGATTGATGAAAATCCACAAGCAGTGTTTGCAATGGTCTCTGCATTGACCACAGGCATCGAACAAACCATCTCAGACCCTGAACAAGCATATTCAATTAGCCAAGAATATGTTCAAACTTTGCAATCGTTGGATTCACAACAAGAAATTATACAAAAAGAAGTCTTATCTGCTTCCATCGATCTCTGGCGGACTGATAAAATTGGTCAGATCGACCCAACTTCATGGCAAAACATGGCAGATACCTTACAAAACATGAATTTACTGGTCAACGAAACTGATGTATCAGATGCATATACAACACAATTTATAAAATAAAATGGAACAAAATATTTTAAATCTTCAAAATGTATACAAAAATTTTGGCAAAAACCAAGAGCTGAAAGTCCTTCGAGATATTTCACTAAATGTTAATGAAAAAGAATTCGTAAGCATCTTAGGCCCTTCAGGTAGTGGAAAATCAACTTTGCTTAGACTAATTGGAGGATTAATTACCCCAAGTCAAGGAAATTTATTTTTTAAGAACCAAAAAATAATTGATCCACCAGACGAAATGGCGGTAGTCTTTCAAGATGCAAACTTAATGCCATGGAGAACAGTCCATCAAAACATCACGCTTCCCTTAGAAATATGTGGTGTAACTGATAAAAATGAAATTCAAAAGAAAGTGCAACATAGCATTGAATTAGTTGGACTAAATGGATTCGAAGAAGCATATCCTGCAAATTTATCCGGTGGTATGGCACAAAGAGTTTCCTTAGCAAGAGCGCTCATCCAAAATCCAGATATATTACTACTTGATGAGCCTTTTGGTGCATTAGATGCAATTACAAGAGAACGAATGGGAGAAGAATTGCTAAGAATTTGGCAAAAACAAAAACAAACCATCCTAATGATTACACATTCAATTCAAGAAGCAGTTTTTCTTTCAGACAGAATTATTGTTTTATCCAATATACCTGCTAAAATAATATTGGATATAAAAATTGAATTTCCTCGTCCACGCACATCAGACATTCGCTATACAAAAGAGTTTGGGGAATATGTAAAAAATATCTATCGGTCAATTGAATAAAAAGCATTATCTTGGAGAAATCTTGAAAGCATTATCATTAAAAATGATTAAAAAAGTTTTAAAAAACCGTATTATTCTTTTTAATGGTTTTGTAATGATAGCGTTAATTTTTATTCTTGCTATTATCCATGTAAAATCTATTGATGCCCAACAAAATATAGAATTTTATTCTCTCGATATCAATTTTTGGCCAGAATACGATGGTCAAAACATGCTCGTACGCTACAAAGGTATTTTGGATCCAAATACCGAGCTCCCTGTCAAATTGCGTTTTAAACTTCCATACAATTCAACATTAATGAATTATGTCACCGTTGAAAATTTATCGGGTCAAAAAATATATTTACCCTATGAGGTATATCAAGAAGGCTTAAATCAAGTAGTAGAATTTACCATTGACACTTTACAATTTGAATTGACTTATCATGATGAAAATTTCTCAAAGATTGCAGAAAGTCGATATTATAACAATGATCTTGTTTTCGAATATTTTATCTATGATTTAAATATAATTTTCCAGCAACCACAAAGTGCACAAGATATTCAAATTAAACCCACTCCCCAAGAACAATTTATAGGCATGTATAATTTGAATTATCATGTTGTAAATTTTGAAAATATTGAACCAGAAAATGTTTTTTCCATTCAAATAAATTATTTTAAAGATAATGACGATCTGACCTTCAATTATGTAAAACCAGTCTTGCCAAATCAACCCAATAACACTGAATCAAATTTTATTGTTTATATCGTTATCGCCATTCTCACCCTAATAATAATAACCTTAATCATATATTTGCTTCGTGTAGAAAATAGTGAGAATATAAATATCCATCGCAACTTAAAAAATAGCAAAAAAGAAGATTCACAATCCAATAATTAAAATAAAATTGCACCAACTGATTCATGAATTATTCAAGGTATAATATCAACTTGAAAGGATATAGTGCAGTGCAAACCAACTCTTCATTATCAAAACCAGTCACAATAATTTCAATCATCGGAATATTGATAGGAATCTCAATAATTGTTTTTGCATTTTTAAATGCAAATATTACTTATTATTATTCAATTCAAGAACTCAAAAATGACCCATCTCTTCAAAACCAGAGAGTCAAAATATCAGGCGCAGTCATTGGGGACACCATTACAACAGATTTTTCTACCGGAGAAATTAGCTTCTTAGCAGTCCATATCCCTGTAGATCAAGACCAGATTGAACAAAATGGCGGTTTAGAACTTGTTTTACATAATGCAACCTTAGATGAGTCTTTACCCAACATCCAAATCATCTATCAAGGCGTTCGTCCAGAGTTACTTGTAAATGAAGCACAAGTCATAGCTTCTGGTACATTAAATCAAAACAATATCTTTATCGCTGATGAATTGCTCTTAAAATGCCCATCAAAATATGAAGAAAAAATAGAAAATAAGTGAGGATATTTTGATAACTGCAATAATTGGATATTTCTCACTCATCGCTACATTCTTGTTGATATGTTTTGGTTCAATTCTTTCTATATATGAAACCATCCGTTCAAACCAAAAATCATCTGCATGGACAAAGAAGATTAATCAATTAATCTTAATTTTGCTTTCAACAACAATCATTGTCATTCTTGTCCAATTGTTATTACAAAATTTTCAATTTGTGTATGTATCAAAAACCACACAAGACCAAACTCCAATATTGTTGCGTATAGCCGCACTTTGGGCAGCCCAAGAGGGATCAATCTTATTTTGGATCTGGCTTATCTCAATTTCAAATTATATAATTCAACCATATCTAACAAAACTATCGACCAAAACACAATCAATCACCTTTATTTTTCAAAATCTACCCATAGCTCTATTTTTGTTATATCTCATTATTGGAGAGAATCCATTTTATTTATATTGGATGGATCAAGATCAAGAAATTTGGCTGAGCATATTTAATTTAAACAATTGGCCCCCCTACATACCTGCAAATGGAGCAGGATTGAATCCACTCCTTCATCATTATGCCATGATTATCCACCCACCGATTTTATATCTAGGTTTCAGTACCATGTGGATTCCTACAATTCTTGCTTTTACAAATATCTATCATAAACAAGCAAAAGAGTACTCTAAAATAATTAAAAAATGGGCCATTATTTCATGGTGCTTACTTACTGTGGGTATAGCATTAGGTAGTCGTTGGGCATTTGATCTCTTAAGTTGGGGAGGGTACTGGTCGTGGGATGCAGTCGAAACTGCTTCTCTCTTGCCTTGGATAAGCCAAACTGTTTTACTACATCACATATTCAAACAAAATGGAAATCATAATAATCACACAAAAACCCAAACATTAATCTTCCTAACTAACTTCTTTATAACATTTGAGATATTCATCACACGCTCAGGCATTATCAATTCAGTGCATGCATTTGCCAATTCAGAACGTTCTGATTTTTTTCTTATTCTCCTTTTACTAAATACGATAATATTTGGTGTTTCTCTAGTTCAATCGATAAAATTCTTAATAACCTTAGAAAATAATCTTAGCAAGTCAATAAAATATAGATTATTTTCCCTCATAAATAGTAGTCTATTGATTTATGCATTCTATCTATTACTTGGTCTTATTTATCCACTCATTCAACAAGCGATTAATAAAATTGAAGTAGTTGTTGATCAAAAATATTATCAAATAGGCACAACAATTCTCTGGATTTTTTTATTACTCATCTTAACCGCCTATTTGTTATCTAGCATAAAAAATAAAATAAAATGGCTTTTCGGCATCCTTGTCTTACCTGTAATTCTTATATCAAATCAATGGATACCAAGTTGTATTCTATTCTTAGTATTTATCAATATATATCTCTGGATTCTATACTTTTTCGATTATAAAAAAATATCAATTAAAAAAATCGCAATTTTAACCATTCATCTTTCAATTTTATTTATCTCAATTGGAATTATTGGAATGGAGTATTTAAGCACTGATCAAATTATTCCAATCAGCTCACAAGCAACCATAGTTGATCAAAAATACCAAATTCAGATTAAAAATGTATCTCAAACAACACAAGATCAAGAGCAGATAACGCTTACTTCAGCCACCCTTGAATTAACAAACACAGATCAAAATCAAATTGCAATCCTAACCCCAGCTCAAACATTCGATGAGAACACTCTTCAATCCATTAATCTTCCTGCTCAAAAACACTTCTTCTTAGATACCTTATCAATCTCAATCGCTGGCTACGATCAAGAACAACAAGCATTATTGTTGCTAATTCAATATCATCGTTTTTCAAATTTGCTTTGGGGAGCAGCCATCTGCTTAACTGCTGGCGGACTTCTTCTTGGTTTTGGTAAAATGAAGGGGAAGGGAAAAAATACACGTGAAAAATAAAAGCCTCCTCTGGATATTGCTTGTTTCTTTTGTTTTGATATCTTGTAATTCAAAATCTACGCAAACAGAGCAAACTGTTCTCTCAACATCAACCTTGCAATCAAATCAATCACAATCAGAGCCAGAGCAATATCAAATTGCGACCCCTTTCGTGCTTCCAACTCATACCCAGTCGGCAATATCAACTAGACATGGAAAGCTTTCAACTTTTGATCTAGATATTCCTTCACAACCTTTTATCTTTGAAGAGAATTATCTTCGTGTTAAAGAAGGTGTATATATAGACTTTGATCAATTCACCTCTTTTGCAATTCCAAATGAATACTTTGATTGGATTGGAGAAGAACGTGAAATAGATATGTCAACTTGGAATCTTGCAAATGGCACAATGGATATCCAATTTCTCATAGTTGATAATGATGGAGAAACTTCGATTTTTATAGATCCATGGAACAATAATCTAATTGGTACACTCCAAACAGATCAAGAAAATTCGTACGAAAATTGCCTTTATGCCCCCAAGCAATATGGTGGGTTTACGTATGCATTAACAGAATTAATCCCTACTTTTTGTATCAAAACTTCTTCGGAAAATATTGCCTCTTTTCAAATAATTTCCATCACAAAAATCAAATCACAAGATCCTTCATCCCTATATCAAATCGGATTCACATATAAACTATGGAATGAAGATGGCAAAAACTACCCCAATCAAATTTCCATAAACCTTGAAGATCACCTCGAACAAACACCTCTTTATCTCGAATTAGACCGTAATGATACCGTCCGTATACCAGATATTGAGATAAAAACATCTGATATTGAGTTAAGCATACAACCAATCAATAATACAATGTTAAGTAGATGGCGAGGAGATAAAATCCCCACATACGCACTTTGCCAATCCTCTTCCTACTCATCGGATAAAATTGCCTATCCCATTGAAGAAAACACCCTCCTTTTTGCTTGTTATAAAACTTCACAAGGAAAAATTGGACGCATCATGTTTACAGGTCAAACCATAGATCAAGCACAACCGCTTTCTCAACGTCAATTTAAAGTCAATTTTGAAACATGGGGAGTAGATTCAATCTTACAAAACACCACATCTATAAATCAAGTCTATCTCACTTATGGAGATGCATTTGATCTTGATAAAGGTTCCTTTATCTCCCCATCATCCCAAATGGAATTTCGTTTATATCAAGATATCGATAACACGTTATATTTAATGCCAAATACACAATCAACTCAGGTAGCTTTCGCCAATATAGGAAAAATAAAAGATCCCATCAATAAATGCCAACAAGCACAATATTCAAATATACCCATAGTATTAGAATCTCTAAATCCAAATGATATTGTCTGTTTTAAAACAGATCTTGGACAAAACGGTTTCATCGAAATCGAATCAATCACCACCCAACCTAATCATCCTGAAGTCGCTTCATTAAGCTTCCAATATCTTCTTTTTGATCAAGAAACAAACAAAAACATCTTGAATCCGCAAATTTACGCTTACTTTAATCATTATATTAGTCAAATACCAGTAGATATTGAACAATTAGGTGCAGTTGGCACGCAAGATTTTGGCATTCGTAAAAATGCTCAAAACGAGATTGTTTTATATCCTGTTTCAGGAGCAAAAATTGTCTATTGGGGAGAAACAAATCCAACCTACCAAGATTGTCAAAGCACAAACATCGCCACTTCAATCTCAATGACTGAAATTAATGTCCACCCTAAATGGCAATCAGACCTTTCAAAAACATATTTCTGTATTATCACAGCTGAAAACAATTGGGGAAAAATAAGTTATTCAGGCAAATTAGGAGATCAATTTTTGATTCAAGCAGAGCTATGGCAGCTAAAGTAAACCAAATCATGGATCAAACCCTAAATATATCCAATCTTGCCAAATCATTTGGTGATCAATTCTTATTCCAAAATGCTTCACTTCGATTTGAAAAAGGGGATTGTTGTTGGATATCAGGCGAAAATGGAGTAGGCAAGTCGACACTTCTCAAATGTATTGCCGGAGTAGAACCAATCCAAACTGGTACCATTTCATTGAACAACCAAACAATCACATTCTTATCAGAAAATGATTGGCTCTATCCTCAACTAACCATCCAAGAGAACTTAGAATTTTGGGCTACCATAAATAACTCCCAACTAAACACACAATTGTTAAAAGATTTTTCATTATCAAATCAAAAACATAAAAAGATTGTCAACATCTCTCAAGGAATGAGGAAAAAAGTAGCACTAATTCGCACCCTTCAAAACAAAGCTTCCATAGTATTACTAGATGAGCCTTATACTTTTCTAGATGAAAAAAACGTATCCAAATTAAATAAAATTATAAAAAATATCATACCCCACAAAATCATTCTCATTGCCACACACGACCAAAATAAAGTCTCTATCATTAACAATAAGCACTATAAAATAGAAAATCAAAAAATAGAAATTCAAAAAGACGCATGAAAAAAATCAAAATCCTGCTTTCCAAAGACATGACCTTATTATTTCGAGAACCATCAAGACTAATAATAAGTTTTATTTTTATTCTTTTTGCCATTATCCTATTCAATTATGCCATGCTGTCTCAAACAATCATTACGCAAGAATTGATTTGGGGGCTATTTTGGCTTTTATTCATTTTTTCACTTCTATTACTTCTAAGCGCGATTATTGAAATTGATCAGAAAAATGAAAATTTTCAAGGAATTCAAATATCCTCACTCACTGCTACTCAAATATATTTAGAAAGAGTTGTTCTTATTAGCCTTACACTCACAATATCATCAATACTAATTTTTATATTAACAAGTTTTTTCTACTCAAACGTGCTTCTAAATACACTTAATTTTTCCCTTTTCCTCATAATTATAGCAATTGCTTCTATTTCATCATTGGTATCAATCATGATCAGCATACAAAATACAAACCAAATAATTCTTTATATTTTATTCGTTATATTAAACACTCCGTTAATATTAATTGGCATCCAACTCTCAATCTCCACTTCAAAAGATTATTTTTTAGATTTAATTTCTTTCGGAATTGCACTTTTCTATTTTTTTATAGGAATTATTTTTTCGGGAGTTTTATTGAAAGGCAATCATGAATAAAAAAACAATAAACATCTTTACTTCAATAATTTTAGTATTCGGTTTATTACTACAAATCTATTTAGTCATTTTCTTTGCACCTGTTGAAAAAATTATGGGCCCCATCCAAAAAATATTCTATTTTCATGTCTCCGTGGGCTGGTTAGGAATGGCCTTTTTCCTTTTTTCTGCAATTCTTTCGATCTTATATCTTCTAAAATCAAAATTAATTTACCCTAAAATGGCGTCTGTCGCAGTCCTTTTAGGATTTATTTTTACATTAGCGAATATCATATCAGGCTCAATCTGGGCCAAAGTAGTTTGGAATACCTGGTGGACATGGGATCCTCGTTTAGTAACAGTAACCATCATGATGTTAATGTTTTTAGGATATCTTTTATTAAACTCAACTCAAGGGATAAAAAACAAAAAAGATGAGATTCTCTCGATCTATTTAATCATTGCATCTCTCACTGTCCCGCTTACATTCTTCTCCATAAAATTATTCCGCACCATTCATCCTCTCATCATCAATGACTTATCCATGAATCTAAACTCAAAAATGAGCACAGTCATGTTCTACTCCATAATTTATTTCACTTTTCTAGGAGCAGTTTTATTCATAAGAATTTTACAAAAAATAACCAAATAAGATAACCATAATATGAATTTACTGTTATTATTAATATGAAAAGGGATAAAAGAGATGGAAAATAATTCAAACGATAAAATTCATATTTGGTCTGATTCAACAAAGATCATCGTAGGATTCGCAGTATTAATTCTATTTTCATTCTTATTCTTCAGATTTGTAAACTTTATCTCTCCACTTATGATCACTGCTGTTTTGGTCTACATTCTTCATCCACTTGCTCGCAAAGTAACCGATAAAACAAAGCTCAAATGGACAGGATCAGTCAATCTAGTTTTTTTCATAATTGTCATCATATCTCTTGGCGTCATCACCATTTTTGGTGTAACCATCATCACCCAAATCCAAAATATTATTGATATTGTCTCCACATTTATCGCAGACTTTCCTGAGTTTTTTGATGAAACCATCAACCAAGTTATTGAAATCAACATATTTAATCGTTTTTACTGGGAATTAAATATATCTGAAACTCTCGGTAACCTGAATATTGATCCATTTGGCATCACCGAACAAATTCTAGGATTTATTCAACCTTTATTAGGTCAAGCAGGTTCTCTAGTGGGTTCAATAGCAGGGCAGGCAGCCAATTTCTTTGTTTGGTTATTTTTTATCTTCATGACATCATTCTTCATCCTATCCAGTCTTGGACCCACTCCAGAATTCTTTTCGGGCATTAAGGATCGCGAAGATTTATATAATGACCTAATGAAACTTTTAGATAAATTAAATATTGTCTGGGATACCTACATCAGAGGCCAAATTGTCATAGTTGTCTTAGTCATGTTTTTTAACTTTATTTTGATGTCAACCTTAGGCATAAATGGAGCGTTAGGCATCGCCATTTTAGCGGGTGCAGCGAGGTTTGTGCCTTATGTTGGGGCATTCATTTCAGGTACCACAGTTGGAGTAGTAGCTCTCATCCAAGGAAATCCATATTTTGAAATGAACTCATTTGTTTATGCCATCATTGTTCTTGGATTTTCCATCCTATTAGACACTGTTTTTGATAATGTCGTCACTCCCAAATTGCTCGGCAACTCACTTGGTGTGCATCCTGCATCAGTTTTACTTGCCTCTATTGTTCTGCTACAATTAATAGGATTCCTTGGATTATTACTCGCAGCACCGATATTAGCGTCAATTTTAGTATTTGGACGGTATATCGCCAGAAAATTATTAAATCTTGACCCATGGGTTGAAAATGATCTCAAGCCTCGCAAGCCTGTTTCACTAAATAATATTGCCAATGATATAATAAAAGCAGGAAAAGAAACTTATTTGAATTTTAAAAGTTTCATCCTGAAAATGATAGAAAAAATAAAAATAAAACTGAAAAGGAAAAACGAAGATGGATGAAATTACAACCAAAAACGTTTCTGAAACACAAAATTATATTGCTTGGGTATCAAGCGAACCAGATGGTGAAAAAATTTATCATCTTGAATTAAACAATGTAACCTTGCATTTTTTCCAAGAAGAATGGGATGAAGTAGTTGAATTGATTAAAAACGTAAAAGAAGAGTAGCTTAATTTATGGAGAGAATTTGATGAACAATTCAAAATCACAATCAGATCCAATGATGAATAACGGAATTGATTGGTTTGATATCATATCAGACAAAAGAATCCAATCCATCAAATCCGCCATCTATTCTCGTTTATCAGATGAGTTGGATATTGAAGGGATTCTCACTTTTCAAAATGAATTAATTCAACATTCTCTTTATTTTTTATCTGATCAAGAAATTAATGATTTAATTGATGAGATAAAAAATGATAGAAACCAAAACCAAATTGAAATTGTTCGCTATTTCTGGAAAACTAAAGACCAAGGTTATCTTTTATATGTTCTATATAAAGACGATCAAAATTTCTTAGTCCTATTTCTTGAATCACATATTTCCTACATTCAAGCTCGTCAAAAGGTCTATAAATTTATATCCTATCTTAAAGAGATTTCAGAAGCAATTTATAGAGAATCAACAAAAGAACTTATTAAAAAACAAGAAGCATCTCAAACAGAAGAAGCAAATCAGACTTTTACTGAAGAGATTGATCTAGATCTCGAATCAGATTTAATCGCTGCAATAAAAGAAAAAGAAACACAAGATCAGTCGGAAATTGATAAACCTATTCCTATCCAAGATCATGAAATTGAACAAGGAACAGAAAAAAAACTCAATCTAGACACGACTATTCCTCATAAAAAATCGGATTTTTCTACTAACACCGTGGTTCAAACAGATCACGACTCAATTGACAATCAAAATGAAATTGAAATAGAGCTTTCAGAAAACCTAAGTTCAAAAATTCACACGAAAATTCATCAACCGAAAAACATCTCACACACCATCTCAAACCTTGAAGACCAAAATAACGTCTCGATCAATAATTACAGCTTTAATAAAAAGCGTATTCAAAACGATTTACCCAAGCAAGAAAAAACAGGAGACCTACCGGATCTCGATCAACCGATTGAAGTCAATTCAAACGCAGTGCTCAATTGGGAAGATGAAATTGATCCAATCATCTGGGAAACCGGAAAAGTTGAAGGTATAGATACATCTGAACCCTTATTTGAAGATGTTCCTGCAGGAAATCCAGAATTTGACTCTGCCATTCTCATTCCTAATAAACAAAATGATGAAAGAATTGAGAAAATATCTGAGAAACTTTCCAAAACAAACAACATTCCCAAAGATTGGCTTCCTGAAAAAGAATCTATGTTGTCAAGAAATGCGTTTATTTCAGATTTACTTAATGATGAAAAGCCAAGTCCAAAAGAAATCAAACTTTCTAGACCAAATGTAAAAAGAAACCCTCTAAATATTGAGATTCAAGATTATCGCAATGAATCTGGTTCAAAAATCAATCTTCAATATAGCATTCTCTTGGTCACTCGCTATCCTCAGGAGCCAATTACTTCTGTCTTGGATCAGCTAATTAAAGAAGCTATCCGCTACATTGCCTTAGCCTACAATTGGCGCATCAAACAAATCAAAAACTATCATCAAGCCTATTCAATCGTAGCAGATGTAGAGCCACAAACCTCTCCAAAACAATTTATTTCTACAATCTCAAAATATACCTCTATGCATATATTTGAAAACTCAAATAATCTTAGAAAAAAATATCTTTCAAAGAGTTTTTGGGCAGAAGACTATCTACTAGAGAACCAATCAGACATTTTCACAGAAAACCTAATCAAAGAATTTATAGACCTTGTTCGTAATCGCCAAGGCTTATAATTTATCGACACAAAGAAGGAAAACATGCCACCAATTTTATATTTAATTGACGGACACGCTTTAGCGTATCGTACCTATTTTGCATTCACCAGCGGTGGAACAAATACAACTCAATGGTCAACCTCAACAGGAGAACCCACAGCGGCCGTTTATGGCTTTACAAGCATTCTCTTACGTTTCTTAGAGAAAGAAAATCCAGATTATATTGCAGTTGCATTTGATGTAGGAAAAACATTCCGAGATGAAATTTATAAAGATTATAAAGGTACTCGGGAAAAAATGCCTGATGATCTTCGTGATCAAATTGAACGAATAAAACAAATTGTAGATACACTCAATATCCCCCGTCTAGAGCGAAAAGGATACGAAGCGGATGACGTTCTTGGTAGTGTAGCAAACTGGGCAGTCACCAAAGGTTTGGGCGTCAAAATCCTCACAGGCGATCGAGACCTTCTTCAATTGGTCAATGATCGCATCTATGTCAACCTTCCCGGAAAAAGAATCTCTGATGCAAAAGATTATCATATCCAAGACGTTATCGACTATTGGGGTGTTCGCCCAGATCAAGTGATTGATCTCAAAGCTCTAATGGGCGACAGCTCTGATAACATTCCAGGTGTTAAAGGGGTTGGTATCAAAACAGCCTCAAAACTTCTTCAAACTTATGAAACCTTAGACAACGTATACGCTCATATCGAAGATCAAAAAGGTGCTTTAAAAAATAAATTAGTGAAAGATAAAGAAAATGCCTATATGAGTCAAAAATTGGCAACAATTATTACTGATTTAGATATCACCATGGACCTTGAACAAGCAAAACCCAGCATCTTTGAATATGATGAGATATATGCTCTGTTCAAAGAACTTGAATTTAATAGCCTAATCAAACGAATCAAAGAATTAGCAATTAAATATGGTCATGAAATAAAGCAACCATCAACTCCCAAACAATCAACAAAAAATATAGAATTTCAACCTGAAAAATCAGGCCCAACCGAACAACTTCAATTATTCGATACCCTCACGCTCAACGATATACAACCTGATTTAGATTCTCCTTCATATACAAAAACTACCATCATCACAAATAAACAAGAATTTGAAGAGATGCTCAAGCAATTAGCACCTGCCAAACACATTGCTATCGATACAGAAACCACTAGCACTGATAAAATGCAAGCTGATCTAGTCGGAATTTCATTATCTAGCGTAGAAGGAGAAGGGTTTTATATTCCCGTTGGTCATCAAGATCCTCAACCACAACTATCAATCGATCAAATCTCAGCTGCCATAACCAAACTGCTCAGTAATCCTGAAAAAATGATTATTGGACACAACCTTAAATTTGATCAAGTAATCCTCAAAAGAAATAATATTAATATTTCTGATAATATCTACGACACAATGATTGCAAGTTGGTTTCTAGATCCAGGTGGGCGTAGCTTATCATTAAAAAAATTGGCTATGTCCCAATTCGGCGTTGAAATGACTGAAATCACAGAATTGATTGGTAGAGGCAAAAATCAGATTACAATGGCTCAAGTTTCTATAGCCAAAGCTGCACCATATGCCGCTGCTGATGCGGATATTACCTACCGTCTCTACAAAAAAACTGCTCCGGAGTTAGAACAACAGGGCTTTTCCCACAATTTTTATCAAATTGAACTACCCTTAATTAAGGTATTAATTGATATGGAAATGCATGGCATCTTGCTAGACTTAAAATTTCTAGAGAATATGTCTCAAGAACTTGCCCAACAGATATCAACCCTAAAACAAAATATTTATGCCGTCACTGGTGAATTTAATCTAAATTCGACTCAGCAATTATCAACAGTACTTTTTGAAGATTTACAAATTATTCCACCCCCCAACGCAAAAAAAACGTCAAGTGGCAAATACTCCACAGCAGCAGGCGTCCTAGAAGAGATAAAAAACCAACATAAAGTAATTGCTTGGCTTTTAGAATATCGTGAATTAACCAAATTGAAATCCACCTATGTTGATGCGTTGCCAGAACAAGTTAATCCTATTACAAAAAGAATTCATACTTCGTATAACCAAGTAGGCTCAACCACTGGGCGTCTTGCCTCTCTCAATCCAAATTTGCAAAACATACCTATTCGTACCGAACAAGGTCGAAAAGTACGCAATGCTTTTTACGCACAAGAAGGCAACAAACTCCTAGCCATTGACTATTCTCAGATAGAACTCCGCATAGTTGCTCACGTAGCCCAAGATAAAACCATGATTGAAGCCTTCAAAAACCAACAGGATATCCATGCCACAACAGCTGCTAGAGTTTTTAACAAACCATTGGATCAAGTCTCCTACAATGAAAGACGGCAAGCTAAAGCTATCAACTTTGGCATCATCTATGGCATGGGAGCTTTTGGGCTCACCCAAACCACTGATTTCACAAGAGCCCAAGCTCAAGAATTCATCAACAAATATTTTACAGAGTTCCCTGGAATCAAAAAATATATCGAACAAACAAAAGAATTTGTGAAAGAAAAAGGCTATGTAGAACTAATAACAGGTAGAAAGATATATTTCCCAGCTATCAAAAATCAAAAGAATCGTGCCATGATAGCAAGAATAGAAAGAGAAGCCATCAATGCTCCCATCCAAGGCGCAGCAGCAGACATCATGAAAATTGCCATGATTAAGGCAGATCAAGCGCTCAAAAAATCAGGATTTGAGGCAAAAATCCTTCTCCAAGTACATGATGAGTTAGTCATAGAAGTAAAACAATCAGATTTAAAAAAGGTACAGAATATTATCCAAACTGAAATGGAAAATGCCTACCAAATTTCTGTACCATTAATTACAGATGCAAAATCAGGACAAAACTGGGGATTAATGGTTTAATAGAATAAATCATAAAAAGGGTAATGACCACTCATGTTGAATAAAGATATCGAATTACAAAATGCTTTAAATCAAGGTCACGCAGCAGCGTGGGATTTGGAATGGAAAAAAGCTGAGGAATACTATAAACAAGCCTATCAAATATCTCCAGAAGATTCCAGCATCATAAACAATGTTGCCCTTGCTTTATTTAACCAAGAAAAATATGAAGAATCATTAAAATATTACCTTGAATCCATTAAATTACACGATGAATCTCCGGCGCCCTATCAAAAATCAGCTAAAATTTTTGAACATCTAGACAAACCAGATTTGGCGGCAAATCAATACATGATGACTGCCGAGATATTCCTAAAACAAAAAGATCTTAAAAAAGCTATAGAACATTGGAAAAATGTTGTTCGTCTCAACACACAACACATCAATGCACACAAAAGGCTAGCAGTTGTCTATCAAAAAATGAACAATATGAAAAATGCACTAAATGAATATCTTCATTTGGTTGCCATTTATCAACATGAAGGCAATTTAGAACAAGCCAATGCCTTCCTTAAAAATGCTGCCATGATCAACCCCAATGATCCAGATTACCTTGAAGTTAAAAAATCTATTGAAAACAACCAGCTATTACCACTTCCTGAGTCAGTCAGTTATCCTGAACGCATTGATACTCAAGTTCTAGATCAGTCCACCAACATTAAAATTGTCACCACAACTCCCATCGAAGAAGCCAAGCTAAATGCAGCAGAAGAACTTGCGGTTGTATTATTTGAACTCTGCGATCCTGAAGAAATCCAAACAGAACGTGAAGAGAAAGATCTCTACACAGCCATCCTCATTTCACCAGGGTTAGATCGTGAAAAAGTCATCTTCCATCTCTCACAAGCAGTCAACGCTATGACCAACGATGTCACCACAGAAGTATTAGAACAATTAGAAGAAGCAGAACGTCTAGGTCTCTCATCACCCGCAGCTTCCTTTATCATTGGTTATTATTACAATCAAAGAGGGAACAACGCCCAAGCTGAAACAAATCTTCGTAAAGCTGTAAAAGATGGAAAATACGAACTTGCATCTCGATTAATTATTGCAAACAATGCATTCAAAGAAGAAAAATACAAAAGAGCAGTCGAAGAATATCTTTTAGCATTACGCAAAGTAGATAGTGAAACAGTTGATCGAGAATCATCAAACGAACTATATCAACAATATGATCCATTGATTGAATCGATGAAAAAATCGAGAAATCCCCAAGAGCAAAAAACGCTCTCTCAAAACATATTCCAATTGCTCAATTCTCAAGACTATCGTAAAGGCATAAAAGACCTTCGAGGGCAATTTATTGGGGATTACCAAGAAGAAATTATTCCAATCGCAAAATTTCTAACAGAAGAAACGAATTCAGAACTCATCGAAGTTATTGCTAAAATCAATGAATTAATCAATGTAGGTTTCTATAATTCTGCGCTAGAAGATGTCTATCTGGCACTTTCCAAATCCTCATCATACCTACCACTTCATACGCTTATAGCTGATATTCTTGTTCAATTAGGACAACAGTCTGAATCGGCTGAGAAATACGAAATTATTGCGCGCACCTATTTAGCAAGAGGGGAATCTCGACGTGCCAGAATAATGTTCGAAAAAGTAATTGGTCTTTCCCCCATGAACATTGACTCTCGCTTAAAATTAGTCTCCTTGCTAGAAAGTTCGGGTGAATATCGTGATGCCTTAGCCGAATACATGCGCATTTCAGATATATACTATCGTCTTGCACAGCTGAACGACGCAAGATTGATTTGCGAAAAAGCATATCACTTAGCGCGTCAATCAGGAGTAGAAGATGATTGGATTATCAAAATTCTTACCAAAACCGCAGATCTAGACCTCCAACGTCTTGACTGGCCCAATGCTATCAAGATTTATGAAATGATCTATATCATGCAACCCGGCAACGAAAATGCCACCTCACAACTAATCGAATTAAATTGCGGAATCTCGAATACAGACGCCGCCATTTCTGTGATGAATGACTATATCAATCAACAATTTAAATTAAAAAATGGAAATCGTGCCATGGCCTTTTTAGAAAACTATTCCAAAATTCATCCGGAATTTATTTTTATCAACCAACGCCTTGGTGAGATTTATGCACAAGCTGGATTAAACAAAAAAGCTATTGAACAATGGAAAACAGCTGCAGAAGTTTCAAAAGAATTAAACAACAAAGCTGAAGCTCGTAGTTACTATCAAATGATAATTTCCTTAGAACCAGAAAATATAGAAGAGTATCGTCAAAAAATGCTCGAGATCTAAGGCAAAAAAATAAAACATCATAAAAGATTAGCTCTGCTAGTCTTTTATTTTAATAAAAATGAAGAAAAAACAACAAACTCATGCGCCTCATTCATCATATGTACTTCAACAAAAACACGCCCTTCCCCCAACTGACTGTTTTCAGGTACAGAAAATTCAAAAGTGGTTAAACCAATGTCATTTGTTAATGCTAATGTCTCTTCATAAACTTTACCATTTGGATAAGTAAAAACAGCGTCAACAGTCACATTCTTTTGAGGAAAGTCAAATTTGTTCGTCACATAAACAAATAATTTTTGTGACATCCCAGGTTCAATTGCTTCTTTGTCAAAACTAACATACCCGATTAAATTTTCATCCATTTTTTCTAATTCTAAAATCTGATCAGATAATGCAAAATCATTAACATCGATATTTAAAATCGACAAATATTGTCTTCCCAAATTTCCCAGAACCACACTGCTTTCTTCGTTTTCAGGATGCCATTCCATGACAACATTTTCAAAATATTGTTTAGTCATCCCATTTTCTTCAAACATCTCTGAAATAGGATAGCCAAAAAAGTACTCAGCTCCATATTTTTCATAGAAGGAACGGAATTCAAAACAAACCCTAAAATCAAATCCATCCTCATCAGAATATCGGCTACATCCAAATAAATTAAATGGAATTTTTGAAACATTATTCAAGTCTTTTTCAAAAAAATGTGAACCAATTGAAGATATTTCCACAATATTAAGTTTATCGTTTTTTTCTAACCGTACATTTTCGAAAAATTGCACCTCGCGCTCAATAGTTGCATAATAAAATGATTCTGTGATTGGCGCACCAAACAAAAACTCAGCGTTTTCAATAGATTCGTAAAAAGCCAAAAAATCGCCCTGCAAGGTATGTCCCGTAGAAGAGAAAAATCGTACTGGACCATCATCCTGTGCAAACATCAGTTTGGGAGAACATAAAAAAATAAATAAAAAGATAAAAGAGAGAATTTTTCTAAAAAACTTCATAACCTTATTATAGTGAGAATACATTTTTATTCAATTCAATTTATCAGCAAATAAATCCAACAAACCAGTAACATCAGCTAAAATAGAATCTGCACCCAGTCGAATCAGTTCTTTCTCTGTGCCAAAACCAGAAAGTACACCAATCACTTGTGCACCAGCTTTCTTAGCTGCCAATATGTCAGGTCTCGTATCTCCCACCATCAAAATTTCATCAGGTGCACACCCCATTTTTTCAGCGCACCATAAAATAGGGTCCGCATGTGGTTTTGTATAACGTGTAGTCTGTCCATGCGCTACTTCTACAAAAAAATTATGTAATGAATGTTGTGTCAAAAATTGATAAGTGCCAAAAGCGGGGCGTGCACTAACCACACACATCGGAAAATGCCCCTGTAATTTCTCCAAAGTCTCTTTCACACCAGCGATAATCCTAGTCTCATGTATAACTGTTTTCTTCCGTTTTGACCGCATAAAAGCTTGAAAACGTGCTATTTCATCATCCAAATCCAAATTGTCAGGAATCTCAAAAAAGAAATTTCCTGGAGATTCCATAGCCATCACCAACCATCTAGCAAATTTTCCTGTATCTTGTTTTGGAAAAAGAAATCGAAAGGGATTCAAATATCGTTGAAATTTCAACACATAACTATCATCCGTATCGCGCAATGTACCATCCACATCAAAACAAATTGCGCGCACTCTTGTTAAATCTAAATTCATTAATTCACCTCGTTGATTGATTATTATAAATAGTACCATCATTTATAGAAAATGATATACTCTAGGATATGGACGAAAAAGCACTAATTAGCATGGCAAAAAATGGGGATCTGGATGCCTTCAATCAACTAGTAATTGAATATCAAAATCTAGCCTTTACAGTCGCCTATCGCATGCTCAACGATGCATCCACCGCAGAAGATGTCTGTCAAGACGCATTTATCAAAGCCTATCAAAAAATAAAACTTTTCAAAGGAAATTCCATCAAATCTTGGCTCATGCGCATTGTCACTAACACCTCCATTGATTACATACGAAAGGCCAAAAGGAATCAAGAGATAGCTTTATATCCTCAAGATGATCAAGAAGAGCTTATAGAGAGCGTTGAATGGCTTGCAGATGAAAGTCTCTCACCAGAAGAAAGTTCCATTCAAACTCTTCTCAATCAATCCATCCAAAATTGCATCAATGCACTTCCACCAGAATTCCGTGCCGTCCTCATACTTATAGATGTTCAAACAATGGGATACAAAGAAGCCTCAAAGACTCTTCAAATTCCATTAGGTACCATCAAGAGCCGTTTGCTCCGTGCAAGAAAAAAAATTCAAGATTGTTTGCTCGCATTAGGGGAACTTTTACCTGATTCATTTCGTTTAATTAATGAAAGGACAGAGTGATGCGAAACAAAGATATAAAATTGATTCAAGCAGCTATTGACACACAACTAACACCAAAACAAAAGAACATCTTTAAAGAGCGTCTAAAAACTGATTCTGAATTTAAACATGAATATAACAAATGGGTTTTAACAAAAAAGATCCTGCGTCACACCACCCAAGCTAAAGCACCGAGAAACTTCACCATCACCCACCAACAAGCCATCGAGCTAAATCCATTCAAGATATTTTTCTTTGCACGTTTATCCAAAGCCATTTCATACGTAGCAATGGTTCTTCTTGTAGGTGTCTTTATATTTAATTCCCCCGTCTCAAACTCACTTGATTCACTTGGTCCAATAGCTCGAACAAAGGAAGGCATCCAAGAAGAAAGCATGATCGCGGAAGATATAGATCAAACAGAACAAATAGTTCCACAACAGAAAAACGATCCTACAATTTCATCTTCTGAAGAAAACTCTCCAAATTTATTTGGAACTGGTACAACAGAATTGCCATCGAATGACGCTGAAAACGCTGGTACGCAAATCACCAATCAAGATGATTCAAATCAAATTCAAGCCAAACAACCAGATTCATATATCCAAGATCAAGAATTAATTCAACCAGAGCCTGAAAAATGGTTTGATTTATTCAGCTTTTATCAAACCCATCAAACGGCAATCTTGGCAGCATCGCTCTTAATTATTGCATATGTGTTTTGGCGAATAAGTCAAAGACTGAAATACTAACCCTCTATTGCAATTCAACAGGATAGGTTGCCACTACTTCATTCCCCGCCAAATCCGTGGCAATAATCTTAAGGATATGATCTCCTTGTGTCATTTCCGAGATTAATGCAAAAGGTGCAGAAGAGAATTCCGCCAAGATTTCATCATCCAAATAGAATTTAACACTGCCAATACCAATTTCATCATCAACAATAGCTTGAATATTCAATTGTGCTTCTGTTAAAGTTTTAGCACTAGGAGTAATTAGATTCACCACAGGCTTAATTGTATCAATAGTTACCTGAGCATAAGCAGTCGAGAGAATATTTTCTTCATCAATTACTTGCAACCGCAAAATATACAACCCATTCAAGCCCGATGCATCATAAGAAGCCAAAGCCATTTCATCTTTAGGAATAGAATCACTTTCTGATATCAATTCCCATTCAGTAGGGAAGAGACCTTGACCAATCGAAACTCGATACGAAACGAACCCATCAATATTAACATTCCCCCATACCTCAAACTTATCATTCACATAACTAAAATTCTCAGGTATCTCAATAAATGGAGCTGTTTTTGAAGAAACAATATCAAATAAAAAGTCATATTCAGAAGGCGGTTGCACCACCTCATTCTCATATCCCCATTGCTTTGCATCTTCTGGTAAAACCAAAAATACCTTTTCTTCAATATAGTCTTGTGGTGTAAAAATTGTTGCTAACTTACCAGTCTGTTCGTTTATCGAGATTTTTTGATAAAGTTCATCATATTGTTGTGGAGTATCTCCTTGAATAAAAACTTCATCTCGCACATCCAAACAATCACTTGTGGGCAAATTACCAGATGGATAACAAACATTTTGATGAACAATCCGCAAAGGTGTTCCCCAATCCGTCAAATTTAACTTTTCGTGCACATATTTCACAATTCCGTTCAATAAGTAACTAGAAGCCTCAGGAGAAATTTTCCCACCATTTTCTTGTAATTGTTCGCCTTCATAATCAGCTTTTGTCCAAACTGCTGTTAATCGCTTAGGAGAATATCCCACAGCCCATTGCTCGCTTTTCAACACATCTTCACTCACTTGCACACCCACCGGCAACACAATTTCAAATGCACGTGAATTGATTGTTTGTTCTTCGTCAAATTGAAAATGTGTCAAAACATCGTTCACCAAAAAAACATTCTCAACACCACTGATTGCCAATCGCTGTGGCACATATTCAAACAGCACATTTTCTGCATAATCTTTTAACAGTAATATTGCATTTGCTTGTATTTGTGGAATATCATTTGTTTCATCATTCCCCACACCTTCATAACCAATCAATGAGCCTTTATTTGAAAATAGAGAATAAGCAAATGAAGTGTCTATAAAATTGAGAGAAAATTGATTTTCCAGAATTGGGACTTCATCGACAAAAGAGCTTTCCAAAATCCCTAATAATTTCAAATTCACCAACAAATTCTCAACCCCGATTTTTTCAATCAAATCATTTCGCGCAGCAGAATACCCATTCCGCAAGCTTTCTCTAGCATTCACCACACCATGATAATCATATTCAGTAAAGAAAAAATTTCCTGCAATCACATCATCAGCCAAATTAATTGTAGATAAAGAAGAGCCAAGATTCAAAGTACGAAAAGATGTAGGTACATCCAGCAACATTGAAGATGGGGTATACCCACGACTAAATCCAGTCAAATACACAAACGGATCCAAAATCGTACCGCTTTTTGCATCTTCCATTGGAGCCTGATCCAAATAAGCCAAAACATTTCCAGTTTCAGTGTCCAAAACTAGCACCTTTGCTTCAAAACTTGCCCCAATCATCTTTTCAGAATCTCGCAATGAAGGAATATAGCGAGCCCCATCGCATCCTTTCACTGAAACTCTCTCCGTTTGGCTCAAATTTAAAAAATGTGTCTCAGTGCTACACATAACTTGGTTTTGCAACCCCAAATCCAAAGTTGTAACCACTTGATAGCCACCCCGCATAAAACGATTAAGATCTATCACATCATCTAACTGGTTCATAACTAAACGTAAAAATGCATCCAGTTCTTTTTCAGGAGTATAAGCACTTGCCGAGATTTCAATGGGCGTCTGATTAATCGCAGGTATATCTCTTTTATTGATTAAGCCAGCTAATATCATATACCCCAACACAGATTGTTCTCGTTCACCTGCTAAAATAGGGGAGGCAACTGGGTTATGATCGGGGGTAGAGGAAATTCCTGCTAACAAAGCAATTTCAGCGGTGCTCAATTCATTCAAATTCTTATTAAAATAAAATTTGGCTGCAGAATCGATTCCATAGGCATGATTGCCAAAATCAGCATAATTCAAATACCATTCAAACACTTTTTCATCCGAATATTTTTCTTGCACTTGTCGCGACAACAAACGTAATTGATCCTGATTAATCAAATCAGATTCATCCATCAAAAATGCATCACACAAATAAGCTGCAAACAAATACTCTTCTGAAATACCAGAGAATTGTGGGAAAAAGAATCCTTTTTCAACAACTGCAAAAATATCTTTAACATTTTGCGGAATTTCATCCAAACTCGCATATTCATTCCCCCCGACTGGGTTCTCAAAACGCAAGATCAACCGTTGATTTTTATCCAAAATCTCACTGGGTCGTTTTAAAATTGCATTTTCACCATCCAACAAAATCTCAAGCCTATCAACAGCCGGCAAAGTCTCGCTCATTTTCTGATAATCAGTCGCAAAGAAAAAGATCAATGCCCCAAATCCGAGAGAAAACAATACCCCCACAATCACAAATACTTGCATTTTTAATTGCCGAAAAAATTCACTTCTTTTTTCGCGTTTAATTTTATTAATCAAAACATATTTTTTGGGAATCATAAATGAATTTTACAATAGTCTCAAAAAACTGCAAAGCAAAACCCTCAGAACATTGCTTCTGCTCTATACTTTGATAAAATCCTACTATGAAACATATTTTTCTCTCCCCCCATTTAGATGATGTTGTATTTTCAGTCGGGGGCTATTTGTATCAATTGAATCAGCAATCGCAACAAACTGAAGTTTGGACCATCTTTGCGGGTCAAAATCCGCCTCGTTCAAAACGCACCCCCATAGCAAATGAAATTATCGATCGTTGGGGATATGGTGAACAAACCACAAATAGGAGAATTGCAGAAGATCAAAATGCACTTTCAGTCCTCAAGAACAAAAAACAATATTATTTTGATTTTTTAGATGCAATCTATCGTAAAAATGATTTGGGAGAAAACATTGTCAATGGAGAACCCGATTTTATTAAATCATTCAGCCCAAATCAATCCCAAAATATCATCGCAGAATTGAGCTCATTTCTTAAACCCAAATTAGCTAAATCTCAAAACGCATCTTTATATCTACCCTTAGCGATGGGGAATCATCCAGATCATAAAGTCTTGCGCATAGCAATTGATTCAATTATCACTCAACTTCCCCACATTCAACTACATTATTTCGCAGACTTTCCTTATACAATTCGAGTTGACGATAATGGTGAATCCTATGCACCGTCAAACACCAAAAAAATACAAATCAAAATCTCACCCCAAAACCAACAAAAATGGATCAAAGCCATTACACAATACCATTCTCAATTCCCAGATTATTGGCAAGATATTAAACAACTCAAAACGCAACTAAAAATATTGTTAAATCAACAAAACCAATTGAATTTATGGAAATTAAGTCTTAATGAATAGAAAGCCGAGTACGTTATCTCGGCTTTCGCTTAGGAGGAGAAGAGTTTTATTTTTTTCAAGAATACACTTATTAATAGTATAGAGAAAAAGGGGAGCTCTAACTTGATGATTACCCTACGGAAACCTTATAAAAATCTTAATAAAAAAAGACTCTCAATTTCTTGAGAGTCTTTTTAATTTTTCAAAGATTACTTATTGATCCCATCACAGGTGAAAGAAAGATCATAATCCCAATCTACATATACATTGCCGCGTTTTGCACCACCACAAATATAAAGTGTATAAGCATACATACCACGAGGAATTGTGATATCTTTAGTCTTACCAGGATCAAGTGAAAATACATAGTTAGAAGGGCCAGTCATAATTGTAATAAAATCATCTTTGCTATCATTGGATAAAGTAGCTGATACCAATTTTACTTCTTCGGCTGTGTTGAATGTATAATTCCCATTACCATTTTTGGAATTCTTATCACCACATTTTGGTACAACAAAATCAGTTTTATACTTGGTAACATCAATTGTCCCAGAAGTAGTAGTTCCACAAGTAGTCATTGTATAAGAATATTCACCGCGTTCGGGGGTATAAGCCTTGGTTTCACCGGCTAAAGCAAAGAAATAATAGAATTGACCATCATCACCATTCATGTACAAATAAACAGGTTGGTTGCTTTCATTGATCATATTAAATTTCACCAAATCGCCACCAGCTGCAAAAGCAGTAGTAGAGAAAACGGTTGTAAAGACCATCACAAGAACCAAGAGGATCAAAGTTTTGTTTTTAATCATATTTTTCTCCTAATAAAATAATTTCAACTCAATAATATTATAAGTGATAAACATTAATAGCAAATCAAAATAATCTGACATTCACTATACGTTTAGATTAATCTTAGCTTCAAAATTAAATTTTTTCCAAGCTTTTTGTGCCAACAATGGCAATTTGCTTCGTGTAGGAGTCAATTGTTTCACTTTTTCCACCCACAGATTTTCAACATCCATTGCTTGCATATATGAATTCATCACAATCGCATTGCGCACATCAGCTTGTTGTCCAACTGCTTGCAAGCTTTTATTCACAAATTTCTCTTCCAATTGATTACGGTCATCCCGCAATAATTTTAATTGATCTTTCATCGAATGAATCAGAGTTCGATGAATATATTCGTGTTTCCAAAACAAAGAGTTATCATCTACCTTATCATTTGGTGTATCTCCCATGTCTGGCAACATAGTGTCTATCCACATCGGCTTAAAAATGCTCGTACATGGTGCTGCAGTTCCCGTAAAGAAATGAACAGCTTGTCTTTCATCCAAATACGAAACCAAAGACCCCACTGTTTGGCTATTCCGCACCGGACCAAACCCTGCATGCATACACAACGTTTGTTTACCCAATCCTTTCGGATACTCACATGCCTGATCTTCGCCATGATCACGTAAAACGCTCATCATGTCAAACACTGTCAACTTGCCTTCTACCTTTTTCAAAAAAGAAACTGCTCGCGAACTTCTCCCCTTACAATCACTCAAGTGAGAATATATTGGATCGGCATAACAATTTGCAAAATCAAAGTCATCAGCATCTTTACACCATTTTTTCTCGATAGCATATTCGATCAAATTCTCTGAACAAAGATCAAAATCTTTTCCAATCGTCAAACCATTGCTAATCGCATAGATTCCATGCACCTGCTTTGCTGCCCATTCTTGCCCGGCAGTCTCCAAAACCCAAGCTTCTTTTGGGTCAGCAATCAAAAAACTATTATGATACCGAAAATCATGCGTCAACCCACAATTTCCACCTTGTCCAAATTCCGCCAACAATTCAGTAATCAAATCCAAAGCTTCTCGAGCACTAGCACCACGTTCCAACCCCAATCGTAGCAAATCCATCCCAGTCAAACTCGGTTCCATTCTTTGTCGAACCTTCGTGAAAACCGCTTCATTCCCAATCGTCACGCCATGCTCATTTGATCCCATTTCAGCACCCCACATCCAAAACGGTTTAGAAATCAAAATTGCATAGGTATGTGCTACTTGTGGAATATCAATATAGGTGCAAGTCAAGCTTGATGGCGTTTTATGATCAGTTGCTGGCACACTCACCATATATTGAGCCTCATTAGGCTCTCGATCAGAATTTTTACCAAATAAAGTGATGCCATTTGCAGTTGCAGAGTTCGTTGCTATGATAGTGTCACACATAGGATATCCTTTGTAATAAAAAATTAGGGCTAAAGTGTACCATCATTTTACAAAAAAATCTGCCAAAGATTTTCCTGCCAAAATCAAGCCAAATCCACCCAAAATCGACATACTTAAATATAACAGTGCTTGAAAGACCCCATTCTTAGAAAAAGTACTAAAAACTTCCAATTCAAATGTTGAAAAGGTAGTGAAAGCACCAAAAAAACCAGTCAACAAAAATGCAGTGTGATGATCCGTCACCCATCCCTTATCTCTTAAATAATATACAAAAAAACTCAATCCAAAACAACCAATCAAGTTGACAATCAAAGTACCAATTGGGAAGCCAACCGATCTGGACGTAGTCTGAAAAAAGGTACTAAATACATAACGAAAAATTGCACCAATAAATCCCCCCAACCCAACAAAAAGAATTTTATAAAACATAATTCATCCTCGATGTTTTTAATAGATTTCAAAAAGAATTATAATAAGGCATTATATCACCATGCGAACCCTGTCTGAAAAAATGGGTTATATAAATGAACAAGCAAAAAGGATCTATCATGCCAAAAAAATACACTGAAACACACTTACTCAATCCTGATCAAACCGATGCATTCGGTAAAATCACCATGGCAACTGTTTTTCGCTATATGCAATCTGCTGCCACAAATTACAATCAAGATATTCCAGAATTGCAGAAAATTGATCGCAATGATGACCGTCAATGGCTCATTTATTATTCAAATGTAAAAATGAACAATCTCGTCACCTATAACAGACAGATTAATATCACTACATGGTTAGAAGACTATAAAAAATCATTTGCTCGTCGTATTTATTTACTGACAGATAAAAACACCCAAGAAGAAATCGCCACAGCCTTCACCGATTGGATTTATTTTGATCGCAAAAATCTTCGTCCCGTTTCCGTAGACTCCATCATCGACCATTTACTCTTCGAAGATCAACCGCCCAAACACCAACTCAAACGCATAAAACTTAAATCACTAGATTCTCAAAAACCTGCCATAGAAAATACCCAACCGATCACTCTTCGACATATTGATATTAATCATCATGTCAACAACACTGTTTATATCGATTTTTTTCTAAACAGTTTCTCCTTAGCCCATCAAACCTTAGGAATTAATCTCAATCAATATCTAGCCCAAGGTCTCAATTGGAAACCGATAGAATACGAAATTCAATATAACCTTCAAGCCAAGATAGGGGAGCACATCAAAGTTCTTGCACAAATCGAAAAAATAAATCATCAAGAAGTTTTTTGGAATTTCCAAATAGAAAAACCAAACGCCAACAAACCTATTACCATTGCAAAAGTAAAATATAAACTATGGGATGTCCCCCAAAATTCTTTCATCAACATCCCCGAAGAATATCAAAAAAAGCTAAAAAATTATTTTAAAATTGAATCGATTTAAAAAGATTAATCCTATTGACGAAGTTTACCCCCCATGATAAACTATGGCTCGTTGAGGTCTCGTGGTGTAGCTTGGTTGAACATGCCGCCCTGTCAAGGCGGAGAGCGCGGGTTCAAATCCCGTCGAGACCGCTCAAAAGCCATCTTAGGATGGCTTTTTTTTATCCTTCAAACAATTCTCAAACAGAAAATGCTATACTTAATAAAAAACATAAAAGAGGAGTGAACACCCATATGAAAAGAAAAAAGAAGAAAAAAGAACTTCCCCTCATAGATCTTCACCGCCATTTAGATGGTTCAGTTCGATTTGAAACTATCTTTGAATATGCCCAAAAGCATAACAAATTACCCGTAGAAACCAAACAAGAATTCTCTCAATATGTCTATGTTACGGAACCCGTCGAGAATATCTTAGAATTCTTTAAAAGATTCGAATGGCAAACTCTTCCTATGGACTCCTTTGAAATGATTGAACGGATCACCCATGAAACCATCGAAGATGCACATTTTGAAGATATACAATATCTCGAGCTTCGTTTCAGCCCCTTATTTATGGCTCAAAAACATAATCTAGACCCCCAAATGGTCTCAGAAGCGGTTGTCGCTGGCGCTAAGCGAGCACAAAACGATTTTCCCATAGATGTCAATCTCATAGGTATCATCAGCCGTACATTTGGTCCTGAGCAGGCCATGCAAGAGATGCAATCCATCCTCTCCCAAAGAGGCAATATCGCTGGAGTAGACCTTGCTGGAGATGAATATAATTACCCAGCGGAACTGTTCAAAGAACATTTTCAGAAAGCACGAGACGCTGGTCTACGTGTCACTGCCCATGCAGGCGAAGTCCGTGGCCCCGAATCAATTTGGTCGGCCATCAACGATTTAGGAGCAGAACGCATTGGTCACGCTACCCATGTCTTTGAAGATCCAAAATTAGTTGAGTACATGCTCAAAAATAAAGTCGGCATCGAAGTCAACCTCACCAGCAATATACAAACCAAAGTAGCCTCAGACTATGCAACTCATCCCCTCAAAAAAATGCTCAGTGCAGGGCTGCTTGCCTCAATCAACACCGATGATCCCGGCATCAGCCACATAGACTTACCTTACGAATTATCAATTGCAGCTCGCGCAGCAGAGCTCACCCAAAGAGAAATTCACCAAGCCCAAGAAAATGCCATCAAAACCGCATTCATGACCTATCCACAGAGAAAAAAATATGCCATCTAGCAGCACACCTAAACAATTTGATCAATTCGTCGCCTTTTACTACACAGCTAATCTCACCCAAACAGCTGACTTCTATCAAAACATCCTCGGGCTAAAGCTGGCCTTAGATCAAGGAACTTGCCAAATATATCAAATTAATCCCCATGCCTTCATTGGTTTTTGTGAAAAAAGCAACCTTATTCCATCTCCAGACGCATGCATTCTTACACTCGTTACCCAACAAGTCGATCAAGAATTTGAAATTCTCAAACAAAAAGGAGTGCAAGTCCTCAAACCACCCACACACAACCCAGAATACAACATCTACCATTGTTTCTTAAAAGATCCCAATGGTTATAAAATAGAAATCCAACAATTTCTAGACCCGAACTGGGAATAAAAAAACGGCTGAATCCCAGCCGTTTTTCATTAAACATATCAATAAGAATTATGCAATAGAAGCATCATAAATGCTTTTAATCGAATCTTTCAACATTGCATCAAACTCTGCCTCAGATTGATTCGCATGCAATCCTTGGGACAAGGCGCGAGAGAAACTCGCAATCAATCCCTGATTTCGAGCCAAACGCTCATTGGCTTCACTTTGAGAATAACCACCGGACAATGCCACCACTCTCACCACATGCTTATCATCCATCAATTCGCTATAAAAATTATCCACAGTTGGAATACTCAATTTAAACATCAGCTTTGTATCATCATCCAAACCAGCCAAGTGAGATAAAATCTCAGTCTTCAAAATTTGTTCAGATTCAGCCTTATCAACACTAAAAATATCAACTTCCGGTTCCAAAATCGGCACAAATCCAAGATCTACGATTTGTTGACCAATTTCAAATTGTTGCGCCACGATTTTTTGAATTCCCTTAGCATTTGCTTCTTTAATCACAGAACGCATCTTTGTACCAAAAATATTCTTTTTTCCAGCTTCAGCCATCAAACCCTTCAAATCAGTGAAAGGTTTCATCAATTGCACCCCATCTTCAATTTCGGCCAAGCCTTCATCCACCTTCAAAATTGGCACAATTTCCTTATCTTCCCACAAAAAATCAGCAGTATATTTACCATCAATTTTTCGATTCATTGTGTTCTTGAACAAAATCGCGCCCAAAATATACGTGGAAGTAAAAGAAGGGCTAGTAATAATTCTTGTGCGCATTTCATGCACCAACGCAAACATCTCATCATCACTAGAATAACGATCTTCAGCTATCCCATACTGACGTAAAGCCTTAGGCGTGCTCCCACCGCTCTGGTCCAAAGCCGCAATAAATCCTTTTCCAGATACCATACGTTTTAATTGTTCTTGATTCATAATTTCTCCTTTTATTATTCGATAAACTTATCAAATCGATAAGCATATATGTTTATTCACAAAATAAGGACGTATTTAAACCACCAAAATATACTTTTTAGAGAAATCGCCAAAAAAAAGAGCCTCAAAAAATGAGACTCTCGGGAAAAACTTACTACTATTACTCTAAAGTCTGCAATTTTACGGAGTAAAATTATCTAAGAAAAAATAAATTTTTACTTACCATCTCGCCGAATGTTCTTCTGCAAACCCCAACACATCACGAATCTCTAACACTTCACCATCATCCAAAATAACTTTGCCAGAATAATAACCAAACATCTGATGCACCACGCTATCAATCACCACCAAATGGCTCGCCGCATGTCGTTCTTTGAAAGGGGTTAAAGTAATGTCAAGGCGACCTTCATCGTCATAGAATCGCCACGGTTTCATATAATCACTAGAATCATACTCCCAATGCACCTTACCTAACTTATGAACTTTATTATCAAGAATCACACAATCTTCCGTAGCCGCTTCCGTGTTCCCAAATCCTTCACCCAAGTTTAACCCAAACTGGCGTCCATCTGGCAAATATTGAGAAGTACTCGCCCAATTCCAAAAACTAGAATAGACCCAAATTCCACGTCCCCAATCCAACTGTGCCATACTTTCTTCAGCCTTAACTGTTTCTATCGCGTCACCAAGTTGAATTGTTCCTTTGGTAGGCATACAATTGGTTTTCGTGTTGTAATAAAATCGCTTTTCTCCAATCGGAATCGTAATCACCATAGACTCATAATCTTCTTCAGTCAACTCCAAATGCACATCCAAATCTTTTCCATCCTTGAACTCGTTCCAATGCACATCTAACATTCTTGCCCCATCCACCTTCTCAAATTTCATAGAAAGTTTATCATTACAAAAAGAACTAACCCCATCCGTGCTATTGCGTGCCAAAATTGCATTTTTCCCAAAAGGAACAATTTCACTCATCTCATAATATTCATTGGTTTCAAAATCAACTGTATAAACTTGCATCATCCCTGCATATCCCAAATTAGACAAAGTTAATCCCAAAAACCCATTTGGTGTGAACACTGCATAATAATCCCAAACTTTAATGCGATATTTTTGCAGGGCTTTTATTGCAAAAATATTCACATTTTCCAAATTACAGTCTAATATTTGTTTACGTGACCAACCCACTTGGTTCAAACGCCCTTTTTCATTCAAAAGCGCACTCTGAGCGGTCAATTCATTTTGTCTTTGCATCAAATTTCTCCTTTTAGAAATAAAAAAATAACACTAGATTTTACGATGTATACTTGCATCCGCAGAAAAACCATCCGGATAACGTTTAAACAATTTCTCCACATTCAAACGAGCAATCTCATTCAAGCTCATCTCCAAAGCGCTTGCCGCCTCAGCCAAATACCACAACACATCTCCTAATTCATCCGCCAGCTTATCCTTATCCCACTCATGTCCATGCGCAGTCATTTTCTTCACCAAATCAGCCACTTCGCCTGCTTCACCCGTCAATCCCAGCGCCACCGTAACTATCCTATCTTCAAACGCTTTTTCCTTCGTACCAGAAGTCCGTTGCGCCAATTCCGCATAGTCATTTAAGGTCAATTCTTCACTCATCTTCTCTCCTAAAACAAAATTCCATGCTGAAAACAACATGGAATAAAATAATCATTCAAATAAAATCGACTCGATTTTTTCTAATACCTTTGGCACACTTGCCTCAATATTTTCACTCAAACCTTCTCGAATTTCAAAATCACTTGCTCCCACTGAAAGCAAATAAGTCTTTGGATGCGCCTGATAAAGAGCATAAGTTGAAGAAAGCAAAGTTTCCGGATCAAAAAAATGTGATACAGGGTTATCCACCATTGAACCTGGTTCAATCAACTCCATTTGTAAGACACCTACGTCCACTTTAACGCTAGCATCCACAAAAATCAACACTTCACAATCCTCAAAATAGGGCAATAGTTCCAAACCTAATTGTTGCATATGGAAACAATCCACATCAGCCAATTCACCTTCCCCATATTTTTCATTAAAAGCATTCACAACTACATAACCCAATGCATCGTCCCCTCGCAACGGGTTTCCAATCCCAATCACAATCTTTTTTGTCATCTCAATTGTCACTCCATAGATTTAATAAAAGGACAGGTCAACCTGTCCTTTTATTGTAACAAAATATTCACGAAAAAACGCGATCAATCCTCAAAAAAGTTTAAGAATCCCTACGTAAATTCTGGATTAATTGACCATCTGCATCATTGATTTCCACATCCATTGGCATTTGTCCCACAGCATGTGTAGAGCATGATAAGCATGGGTCGTGCGCTCGGATCGCGGCTTCAACGCGGTTCAACAAACCCTCACGTACGTCGCCATTCTTGATATAAGTTTTTGCCACAGAATCAACAGCGTTAGTCATCGCAAAGTTATTATGACCCGTAGAAACGATCAAATTCACCTTGTCCAATTTCCCATTTTCATCAGCTTTATAGTGATGAATTAAAGTACCACGGGGAGCTTCAATCACACCTACGCCTTCACCTTGATAATCATGATTATTATTAACCAATTCAGTAGAAGTTATATCTTCATCTTCACATAACTCGCGCACCTTTTCCATACAGAACAAGGTTTCAATCAAGCGTGCATAGTGATAATGCAAAGTATTTTCAATTGGCTTTCCATCATTCATCGCACGATAAGCCAAAAATTCTTCTTGTGCCAAAGGTGTGTCAATTTGATCAACCATATTCAAACGACCCAACGGTCCCACACGGTAAGAACCACCCGGATATCCTTCAGGAATATAATACGGGAATTTCAAATAAGTCCATGGTTCCACATGTTCTGCAATATGATCTAAATAATTTGCCGGATCAAATTGAGTCCACAAATCACCATCTGGATTTGTGATGCGCATCTCACCATCATACATTTCCAAACTGCCTTTTTCGGTCACCAAACCACCATAGCCAGTCTTGAAAACAGCAAATTCGTCAATCACATCTTGGTTCTTTTCAGCCCATTCTTTGATAATATCCAAACCAACAAAAATTGTAGCCAAGTTATCATCATAAGTAGCAAGAATTGCGTCTTTTTCAGCCATAGTCAAAGCTTTGTTCACTCCACCGGGCACACAAAAGTTCGGGTGTAGCTTACGTCCACCCACCATACGGATAATCTCTTGACCAAATTTGCGCAACATAACGGCCTTCGTTGCCAATTCAGGGTTCGCTTGAATCAACCCTACCACGTTACGAGTGGCCGGGTCAGAATCAAAGCCCAACAAAAGGTCAGGGCCTGCCAACTCAAAAAAGTGCATCCCATGGCTTTGGATAATTTGCCCCATATGCATCAATTCACGCAACAAAACAGCTGGTCGTGGGGGTGCCGCGCCCACCAAAGCATCATTAGCCTTAGCAGATGCCAAATGGTGGCTCACAGGGCAAATCCCACAAATTCGAGGTGTGATTTGCGGCATTTCAAAATACATCCGGCCTTCACAAAACTTTTCGAATCCACGGAACTCATTCACATGCATATAAGCATGTTCCACATTGCCATTGTCATCCAAGTTAATTGTAATCTTGGCATGACCTTCAATACGGGTTACGGGTTCAACAGTAATTTTTCTCATTTCAACACCTCGCCTTAGTGCCAATGTAGATTTTCATCTTTGATTTCAGGAATTCGCCCTTGGGCCAATTCACTCAAAGCATGAAAAATCACATCAGCTTCTGGTGGACAACCGGGAACATGCAAATCAACCTTCACCACTTCATGCACAGCGCGCACATCTGTCGGCGTAGCAATATCTTCGTGAGAAGGAATCTGTCCACTATCGTCAACACTCTCTGCTTCCACATAAGCGCGTTCCAAAGCAGCTTTCACACCACACATATTGCGTTGTGCTACCACACCGCCAAACACCGCACAGTCGCCCAAAGCAACCAAAATATCACAGCGTTCGCGCATAGTTTCCGCCACATGTTCATGATGATCCAAATTGATCGCACCAGAGAGAATCCCCACAGTCACGCCTTCCACATCCGGCACTTTCAAGTCAGTGATCGGTGTCGAGCGCAATTCCACTAATTGGGTCAATGGAATAATGCGTTCGTCGATATCCAACAAAGACATATGACAACCTGCACAAGCGGCAAGCCAATCAGAACAAACTTTTGGTTTTTGATCAGTCATTTCTTTCTCCTTGCCTGCTAGTTCAAAGCGGCTTGCCAATCAGCGGTCAATTCAACCTTCACCGCCGTAGCCAGCTTTGTCAAAACATCATAATTTGAATAAATATTAGCCGGAGCATCCACGCATTTTTTCGTTTCGCTCTTCTTGCCAGTCAAAGAAACATAACTACCGGCTTCTTCCATCCAAGTAGCCACTGGCAGCACCACATCGGCACATTCAGTCGCAGCGCTCTCAAATGCAGCTTGCACGACCACAAAATCCAACTCAGCATATTTTTTCGCCAATTCACTACAAATAGTTTCATCGCCCAATGCCAAATAAGCAACCTTGCCATCTTCTCGGTCAGAGCAGGTCCCAATCCCGAGTTTTTCAGCTACAAATGTGTTCCCACTACCCATATTTTCAGCCTTATCAGTCAATGGCTTCGGATAGCTCCCTAAATAATCTTTGAAAGCTTCATCAAAGATTGCATAATCATGATCCTTAGAAGTGATAGACTTTGCATCCAAACCTTCAAAAACACTCTTGAAAGCATATAATGCTTCTGCAGAAAGTTTATTAGAAGACACAGCGTTCAAATCACCCTTTGCACCTTGCAATTTTTCAGCCACCACACTCAAAGCTTCTTCCCAGCTAGCAGGAACCAATTCACCACCTTTGCGGATCATTGGGTTGATTACGCGCTTGCGATCCAATTGCAAAGCTTCAAAGCGGCCTTTTTCACACAAAATCCCATGATTGTCAGCATCCCAATCACCTTTGACCTTCACCACTTGGTTATCTTTCACCAACACTTCGATTCCACAACCCACGCCACATTGCACACAAGTTGTCTTAATCGTTTCGCATTGCACTTCTTTGCCCAAGTAGGCACTATGTCGATCCATGATAGCCCCAGTTGGGCACACTTGCAAACATGTACCGACAATTGATACAAGTGCTTTCACCCCATGGCACACCCCAATCGAACACAATTCGTGTTTCATAACCACGTTCTTCAGAGCCTAAAGTTTTATTCCCAATCAGCTCATCACAAGCACGCACACAGCGTCGACACAAAATACATCGGTTATTATCGAACACCATCCACTTATTGGAGGCATCCACTTCATAGTTATCCCATTTTGGTTGGATTTCCCAATGAGTCATATCCAAATCATAGGCACTATTCTGCAAATCGCAATCACCATCTGTTTTCTGACAAAACATACAAAAGTGATTTCGTTCGCTAAAAATCAGATCCAACACAAACTTACGTGCCTTTTCAATCTGATCCGTATGGGTCTGAATCACCATACCTTCTGTAGCAGGGGAGGTACAGCTGGGTAATAAATTTCGTGCACCTTCCACATCCACCAAACATAATCGGCAACCACCATAAGGTTCCAAATGTTCAAATGCACAAAGCTTCGGGGATTTCGAATCCGTTCGCTTCTGCAGCTTTCATAATGGTCATACCATCTTCTGCTTGGACTTGTTTTCCGTTAATTGTTAAATTGATCATCATGCACCATCCTAACTAACGATCACTGCATCGAAATTACAAACTTGTTCACAGATTCCGCACTTAATACAAATATCCGGATCAATCACATGCAATTCTCGGCGTTCACCAGAAATCGCACCCGTTGGGCAGTTTCGTGCACACAACGTACACCCCGTACAATTGTCTTCATCAATGCGGAAAGAGATCAACGAGCGGCAAACCTTTGCAGGGCATTTCTTTTCCAAAATATGAGCTTCATATTCATCTCGGAAGTGTGCCAACATACTCACCACTGGGTTTGGAGCACCTTGTCCCAAACCACACAAGCTGTCTTGTTTCACTTGTTCACACAATAATTCAAAGTGTCCAAGTCTTCCATTGTGCCTTTGCCTTCGCAAATGCGTTCATGAATTTCCAAAATGCGGCGTGTACCAACGCGACAAGGCACACATTTACCACAACTTTCTTCTTGCGTAAATTCCATGAAGAAACGAGCCATGTCCACCATACAGGTCTTGTTGTCCATCACAACCAACCCACCAGAGCCCATAATAGAGCCAGCTTCTGCTAAGTTCTTGTAATCCATTGGAAGATCTAAATGTTCTTCCACCAAACAACCACCCATTGGGCCACCTGTTTGCACAGCTTTGAACTCATTTCCATCTTTAATCCCTTGCCCAATATCATAAATGATCTCGCGCAAAGTAATCCCAAACGGAACTTCAATCAAACCAGTGTTTACCAAGTCACCGGCCAAAGCAAATGTTTTTGTTCCAGCTGCGTTTTCATTCCCCATGCTAGAATACCATTCCGCACCCTTATTGATAATTTGCGGAACATTCGCATAGGTTTCAACATTGTTAATATTAGAAGGTTGTTGCCACAAACCTTTTTGAGCAGGGAAGGGTGGTCTCGGACGTGGTTCCCCACGTTTTCCTTCAATTGAGGCCATCAATGCGGTTTCTTCACCACACACAAATGCCCCAGCACCCATTCGAACTTCAAGGTCAAATTCAAAATCTGTCCCTAAAATATTCTTGCCCAACAAGCCCAAAGCACGAGCTTGGCAAATCGCAGTTTCAAAACGCTTCACTGCAATTGGATATTCAGCGCGGCAATACACATACCCTTGCTTAGAGCCAATTGCATAAGCAGCGATCATCATACCTTCCAAAACAGCATGCGGATCACTTTCCAACACACGGCGGTTCATGAATGCCCCCGGATCCCCTTCATCCGCATTACAAATCACATACTTCTCATCGCTTTTTGAGCCACGTGCAAAGCGCCATTTCAAACCAGTTGGGAATCCAGCACCACCACGGCCTTTCAAGCCAGATGCCAAAACTTCCTCAATAACGTCTTCTTCGCTCATTTCAAACAAAACTTTGCTCAAAGCGTTATATCCATCAAATTTAAAATAATCTTCAATATTGTTTGGATCGATCAACCCAGATTTGCCCAACACCACACGAATTTCTTTTTCCTTCGGGGCTTTCAATTCAGTGTCTTCCACAACCTTCAACTCTTCATGAGCTGCTTCATAGATTCCACTTTCAATGAATTGAGCTTTCACCAAGTCAGCAATCATATTCTCATCTAAATGAGAATAAAATGTTTGGCTAGGATAAAACAATCGCATTCACCCCAAATTTCGCCGGATCCTGCACAAACATAGTTTCCACAAGTTCCACCTTATCAGTCAAACCTTGTGCTTTAATCTCTTTTTCAAACGCTGCATAAACCTTTTCAGCGCCGATAGCGACGCATTCAGGTGCCATTGCCACAAACACATAAGATTTATCACTTGTATCCAAATGTTTAATCTCAAAGTTGCGAATGGCAGCCTCTTGCATACTTTTTAGTTCATTTACAGAACAGATAGCTTGCATGAAAACAACTCCTTTTTCTCTACTTCTCTTATGTGTTTTGATATTGTTTAATGATTTTTTCTAACTTTTTGGCTTGCACTTGGCCATAAACATCTTCTTCAACCATAATCACTGGTGCTTGTGAGCATGCGCCCACGCAACGGCAGGTTTCCAAAGTGATCATACCGTCATCGGTAGTCTCGCCAAGGTCAATTCCCAAATTTGCCGGGCCTTATCGATCAATTGGTCCACACCTCGCACGTAGCAAGCTGTGCCCAGACAGAATTTGATCGTATACTTCCCGCGGGGACGTGTTGCAAAAAAGCTATAGAACGTAACAACACCATGAATCAAACTAACAGGAACTTCCAATTTTTCAGCGACATATTCCTGCATGTTTTCGGTGATGTACCCTATCTCATTTTGCAATTCATTGAGAACCACCATCGGTGCACCTTTGATTTCTTTATGTTTAGCAATAATTTCATCAATCTTTGCACACAGAACGGGGTCGTCAACAGGGTCGATGTGTTGAACTACATCTTTAGACATCATAAATTGCGTACACTCCTATTCATAAAAATGCTGTGAAAAACTTCACAATCGGTCAAAGTTATTGTAGCATTGACAAAAAAATCCGTCAAACAAAAATTACACTAAAAAAAATTATTATAAGTATTTCTATAAAAAAATATCTATAAAAATATAGGATATTAATAGTTTATCCAAATTTTTTTCGTTAAAATTGAATTTATTGTTCGAAAAATTACCAATAAATAAAAAACTCCTGCAAACAGACAGGAATTTTTGGGTAGATTGTATTAAAATTTAGTCTTTGGAAGATTTAGGACGATGTAAAATACCACTCACAATCGTCAATATGCCTAAAAGAAACACAAACCAAAAATCAAAGTTGAAAGATCGCAAGCTTTCAAAGATCAAAGAGTTTACATTAAAGAACACAAAACTTCCCAAAATAATCAAGCCCCCAATGATTTCTTTTTTCCATGATATCAAAATCCCCGCGAACAAAACCCCTGGTATACAAATCAAAGCGATAACATCTCGCATTGGTAATTTAATCTCTCCAAAACTTCCATCAATAATATCCGTAATACTCTCAGCAATTAAAAAGAAAGCTAACAAAGCAACGATCCCAATTCCCATCAACCGAGCAACCCATCGGATCACTTTCTTGAATTCTATTTTTTTCATCTCTTCATAACCTTTCTCAAAAAACACTTCTATCTTAATTGTATAGCAATTTCTAAATAAAAACATTAAACAAAATGACCCAATCGTTTAGAATGCAGGATTGGGTCATTTGATAATCTGTTAGATTAAAAAGAGCTATTTACCTAAACCAATTCGCCCACGATTAATATCGATCATTTTGATTTTCACCTTAATCACATCACCCACTCGGAACTTATCATCCTTAGCATATTCCGACTTATGTAAAAGACCATCTTGTTTCACCCCGATGTCAACAAATGAACCAAAGTCCACCACATTTCGCACAGTCCCTGAAAGAATCATTCCTTCTTTCAAATCTTCCATTTTCAACACATCTTGTCGCAAAATAGGTTTGTCAATTTCCTCACGCGGATCACGTCCCGGATTCCGTAAGTTCGCCAAAATATCATTCAACGTATACTCACCAATCCCAGCTCACTCGCCAATTCTGGCTTCTTCATATTCTTCAACAAAGCTTTAATTTTCTCTTTCACATCATTTAAGCTGTCATCAGATTTTATCCCAGCCATATTCATCACTTTCAAAGTAGCATCATAACTTTCCGGATGGATCCCCGTATTATCCAATGGATTCACAGAGTCACGAATTCGCAAAAAGCCCGCGGCTTGTTCAAATGCTTTTGCACCCAAACCGCTCACTTCAGTCAATTCTTCACGGCTATGGAATACCCCATTTTTTTCTCGAAACGCTACAATACGTTTTGCTAAAGCATTGCTAATTCCAGAAATATACTTGAGCAAAGTAGGGGAGGCGGTGTTTAATTCCACACCCACACGGTTCACCACAGATTCAATCACCTGATCCAACTGATTTGAAAGCATTTTCTGATCCACATCATGCTGATACATCCCCACTCCAATTGCTTTCGGGTCAATCTTC
The DNA here is from genome assembly GCA_963676155.2 of Anaerolineales bacterium. GTDB lineage: Bacteria > Chloroflexota > Anaerolineae > Anaerolineales > UBA11579. Next base: position 206,137 of record CAXXOS010000002.1, on the reverse strand, counting down.
ACTAATTCTGCCAACGGGTCTTGCACGCGTCGTGCAATTGAAATGGCTCCTCGAATGCTCACATCTAAATCAGGGAATTCTTCTCGAGCTAAATCCGAAGCAGAATAAACAGACGCCCCAGCTTCATTTGTAATCAAATAATAAATCGGCTTATCTTTAGTACTAGCTTCCTGAATCACTTCAATCGCTAATTGTTCAGTCTCACGCGAGGCTGTCCCATTCCCAATCACAATTAATTCACAACCATATTTTTCAATCAAATCATGTAAAGTTGCTTTTGCTTCATCCCACTTTTTCTGCGGCTGATGCGGATAAATCGCCGTATATTCCAGCAACTTCCCAGAAGGATCCACCACCACAGTTTTACATCCAGTACGGTACGCCGGATCAATTCCCAAAATAGATAAATTGCTAATCGGAGGTTGAAGCAGCAAGCTTTCCAAATTATCAGCAAACACATCTATCGCATGTTCTTCTGAAAGTTCTGTCAAATGTCGTCGCACATCCCGTTCGATCGCCGGCAAAAGCAATCGGTTCACACAATCATCAATTGCCTCTCGCATCGCCTTTGCAAACACAGAGCGAGGATGGGGGCGAAAATAATAATCGATCACACCCATATAATCACGTTCTTCCAAACTCATCGAAACAGACAAGATTTTTTCTTTTTCACCACGGTTAATCGCCAAAGCTTGATAAGGTTGAATATAACGCACCTTTTTACTAAAATCGTAATATGTTTCAAAGACCGCTTTTGGGTCATCAGCCCCATTTTTTTTACTCACATCCAGTGTAGCAAATTGAATCGCTTTTTCGCGCACTTGTTTTCGGATTTCGATGGTCTCATTAATCGTTTCCGCCACAATATCCATCGCACCTTGCAACGCTTCCTCAATAGTTGGCACTTCTTCATTCAAAAATGGTGTCACATAAGCGTCTATATCATCATTTGAACGATCTTGGACCAAAATATAATTCGCTAATTTTTCCAATCCTTTCGCTTTTGCCACCATTGCACGCGTTTTTCGTTTTTGTTTATAAGGCAAATACAAATCATTCACCTCAGCTAAGCTAGTCGCTGCTTCGATTTTTTGTTTTAAAGCATCTGTCAGCTTTCCTTGTTCTTCAATCGCCACCAAAACAGTCTTTTTACGCGCATTCAACGCATTTTCTTTTTCCACCACTTCCTGAATCAAGCGAATTTGCACTTCATCCAATCCTCCCGTAGCTTCTTTTCGATAGCGAGCGATGAACGGGACCGTATGGTCGGATTCCAGCAATTTTATTGTTTCATCAACTTGTTTAGGTGAGATTCCGTTTTGTTTGAAAAGTTCATTTTGATTTAACATAGAATTGTTCCAGTTCCTTCTTTCTTGATGTATACTTATCGAATGGATTATGAAAAAGTATTATTTGATTTAGATGGTACATTGTACCCCAACCGAATTGGTTTGTGGAACGAAATTGCAGAGAAGATTTACACCTATATGCATGAAAAACTTGACATGCAACTGGACGAAATCCCACAAATCAGAGATTATTATTTCACCACCTACGGAACAACACTTCGTGGGCTCCAACATGATTTCCCCCATTTAGACACAGAGGAATATCTAAACTTCATCCACAACGTTAATATTCAAAAGTATATTGAACCAAATCCTATCCTCAGGTCTCAACTTGAACAACTTCCGATGGAAAAGTGGATATTCACCAATGCCGATCGAGAGCATGCCAAAAGAGTCACGCAACATCTCGGCATTCAAGATCAATTTACTGGCATTGTAGATGTCAGATCTTTACATTTTTTCGCAAAACCAGAACCAGAAGCCTATCAAGCAGCTTTTAAAGTAATAAATAACGACCCTAAAAAGACAATATTTTTAGAAGATCAAATCAGAAATCTTGCCCCAGCCAAACAAATGGGGCTCTATACCATTCATTTAGTCACCGAAGAACACCATGACTGCACAGCAGATGCCTGTTTTAACTCCATCAACCAAGCAGTCACTCACATCACATCACTACTAAATTAACCTATTAAATATCAATCTATCTCGACAATTTATCTTTATACTAAAAAGAGATTAATTTGTCATCCATGGAGTTAAAATATGGAAAATAAAAATAAAAAACTAGCAATTATCCTCAGTTCAATCGCTCTTCTTTTTATTTGTTGTTTAATCACCCTATTTACTGTAATCATTTTCAATTTCAATAATATTAAACAATTTGTATACAACGCCTCAAATCCTATTACAGAAACGACCGCAGTTGCCATTCAAGAGAAACCCATCACAGAAATTGAATCTGTTGATTATGGTTATCTCTTTGAGCCGTTTTGGCAATCCATTGAGCTTATCCAAGATGAATTTGTAGATCAACCAGTCGATATCCAAAAAATGGCAGATGCTGCCACAGACTCACTCACATTATTAGCAATTGACAATAATCAAAAATTACCAGATCTCACAACTGAACAACTTACAGAAGCAGAATCTATCGCTAAAATAGCGCGCACACCCAAAGACCTACAATCGAATTTCACTGAATTTTGGCAAACATGGCAACAAATCATCAACACAGGCATTGTCGAAACATACTCATACAATGACCTAATGGAATACGCACTTACCAGTGCTGTAGCCTCATTGGAAGATCGATACACTGAATTTATGACTGAAGAGCAATACCAGGCGCTTTTCAACCAAATGAACGGTGAAAACTATGAAGGTATTGGCGCATGGGTAGACACATCTGGCGAATATCTTATGATTCAATCCCCAATGCGCAATTCACCCGCAGAAAAAGCCGGGCTTAAAGCCATGGATCTCATCATCGCAATTAACGGTGAAGATATGACTGGAATAGATCCCGAAGCAGCACGTCAAAAAGTACTTGGTCCCGCAGGGTCACAGCTAACTCTCACCATCAAAAGAGCAAGTCAAGAGCTCTTTGATGTCACACTTACTCGTGGAGCCATCAAATCCCCAAGTGTCTATAGCGAAATTATCGAAAGAGAAGGTCTCACAATCTCACACATTCAAATTTCTTCTTTTGGAGAAGACACTCATGATCTACTTCGTTTAGAATTAGAAGATGTAATCGCTCAAAATATGGACGGCATTATCGTAGATCTCCGCTACAATGGAGGAGGATATGTTCATACAGCCGTAGCCATTGCGTCAGAATTTCTCTCTGAAGATGAAATTTTTTATCAAATCGATAGTACTGATCATAAATCCATCTCCTATAACACCGGAGAAGGAATCGCGCATGACATTCCCTTGGTAATTCTCGTAAATGAATCCAGCGCATCCGCTTCAGAGATTTTCACTGGTGCCATCAAAGACTATCAACGGGCACCTATCGTCGGCACCACCACCTTCGGTAAAGGTCTTGTACAAACCCCATACACCCTCAAAGACGGACGTGGTGTAATCAAAGTCACCACCGCTCATTGGTATACTCCCTTTGGCAGCTTAATTCAAGGCATAGGCATCGATCCAGATTACAATATCGAGCTCACTGAGGACGATATAGCTAATAGTTTTGATGCTCAATTAGAAAAAGCAATCGAATTATTACTTAAATAAATTGAAATTTTTTACTGAATAAACTGTCTTGGAGAGAAATACTAAAATTGTATATAAATTTAATTGAAAAAGAATATAAAAAATTTTTTCAAAAAAAGTTAAATTTGAAAAATCAAAATTAGTTTTTGCTAATTTATAAAAATCTAACGTTTTAAGCCGCTTTATGCGGCTTATTTTTTCTTTAAATTCTAATTTAGAATAACTTGTATTATAGATAAACCTTAATAAAATTCTTTGAATAAAAAGCAAGAATATTTTTTGTGATAGAGAATCAGAGCTCATTTTTAATAATTGAAAATAATTAAATAATCTTTCTAAAACAATAATCTGGTCAGTAACATAACTAAATTTAAAATTTGAAGTAATACTGTTTTCATTTACTCGATAACAATAAAAAGGTTGATTAAGGTAATAAAAAGTTTTTGCATTATAGAATATTGGTATCAATTGATATAAATCTTCCCCCATAGTTGGGAGAAGTTCTCCTCGATTTCCCATACTCAGATCATATAATTCTTTACGAAAAACTTTTGTCCATATTTGATTATATTTATATCCCAACAATTCTTTAAAAATCTTTTTCTTATCTTTTATTTCGATTAATGCATTTTCCACAAAGAATTTAATTTCTTTTTCAGATTTAATAACATCACCTAAATATTTCTCATACCAAATCATAACCACATCAGGGGAATTTTTTTGAATTATAGTTGCAACAGTTGAAAAGTAAGCAGGCTTAATGAAGTCATCTGAATCAATGAATAAACAATAGTTTCCTTTTGACTTCTCCACCAATTCTTTTCGTGTCAAAATTAATCCCTTATTCGCTTGATGATATACACTAATTTGAGCATGATTTTCTGCATATTTATCACAAATATCCCCACTAGAATCAGTTGAACCATCATCAATCAATATCACTTCATAATTATTAAAATCTTGCATTAAGATAGAATCTATACAATCAGGCAAAAAACTTTCCACATTGTAGACAGGGATTAATACACTTAATAGTAAATTGTTTTTATTTTCATTCATATTCGAAATTGTAACATATCATATTTAAAAGATTTTCAATTTGCTTAATATAATTAAATGATATATAATATTCATAACTAGAACATAAGAGCTAATAAATTAAATCATATCTGATATGCACCAAAGTAAAAATGCAAAATAAAGAGTTATTGCGCATAGCCATATAAAACAAAATCCATCTATAAAAATTAAAACTTAAACAAAAAATTCAATCAAAATTTTCCAATTTCTCATCCAAATACTTAATCATATACACTTCATCATAAAAAACACCATCAATCAAAGAAAATCTCGGTTCTACGCCATATTCCTCGAATCCAAAAGATGTGTAAAGTTTAACCGCAGACAAATTATTCTTCTCTACACTCAACATCAATTGCAATACACCGTCCCATTTTTCTCCCACATGGATAACTTCAGACATTAATTTCTGCGCGACTCCTTGTCCACGATAAGAATCCTCCACATAAACGCCCCAAACAGTCGCCTTGTGTCGCTGTTTACGGTTCTTTTCTCTGGCAATTCCCATCACACCCACTAATCGTGCATCATCAAACGCCCCAAAGATCACGCTCTCTTCAGCAGGGGATAAATACGAATTCGCAAACCGATTATATAGATATTCATCTGTTTGATTTGTATACTCTTCATAAGATGCGCCAAATGCTTCTGGATGGTTTTTCAGCGCAATCAAACGCAATCGCCAATACTCTTTCCAATCTTTTTGGGATAATTGTCGTATATTCATCCATCTTCCTCATTTCAATTATCTAAATACTTAATCATTTCTTCATCATCATAAAACACACCATTCCAAAAAACTACTCTCGGGATCACAGCAAAGCTTTTAAATCCAAATGATTGATAAAAACGAATCGCTTTTTGATTCACTTGTGCGACACTTAATTGAATTTGTAATAAGCCATCCATCGATTCTGCTTCATCTAAAACTGACTTCATTAATTGCTGTGCCACTCCTTGTCCGCGATAAGCTTCCTTCACATACACACCCCATAATTCAGCCTTATGCATAGTTTTGACCGAATTCTCCCGTGACAAACACATCATCCCAATCAAATCATCACCATCAAAAGCGCCAACAATTCGTTTTGTATCTATAGGGGTCAAATAGCGTTCGATATAAATAGTATTTAGCTCATCCTCAGCAAGAGAAGCAAAATCTTCGTATGTAGCTAAAAATGCCACCGGATTATTTTGAAGTGATGCAAGTCGTAGTTTCCAAAAATTAGTAGCATCTTCAGCGATTAAGTTTCGAATTTGAATCATAATTAGTACCTCAATAATCAATAAAATCTGTCCAAAAAGCGCCTAGAAAAATATTTCCTACTAGTATATCGCTAAAACAAAAAGCCATCGTATTTCTACGATGGCTTTCTTCATCAATTCTTTTTAGAGAGGGTCTACTTCACAACCTTGATTGAAATTGTCAACTTAGCATCATCCACCGTATGTTCTTCCGTATAACCATCTGACATTGTTCCAGTGCTAACTTTAACACTCAAAGTTTCATTTTGAATATAGTCAGACCACTCCAACAAAGTTTTGCTCAAAGCTTCATTGGTTTCAAGTGTAGTTTCAATGCGATCTTCAATATTGAAATCAGCATTCTTACGCATGGATTGAATTCGGCGAGTCACTTCTCTCACCAAACCTTCAGCTAATAACTCATCAGTCATCACAGTATCCAAAGCCACGGTCAACAGCTTATCAGCCACCACCGCAAAGCCTTCTGCTGGTTCTGTACGAATCAAAAGGTCATCGGGAGCCAAAGTATGGGTTGTATCCCCCACAACTACTTCCACATCCTCACCAGAGTTCACCTTACTAGCAATCTCTGCTGCATCCATAGCATTCAACACACCCCGCAATTTCCCAAATTCTTTCCCAAATTTAGGACCAAGTACACGGCTATTCGGCAAAACAGAATAAGTTACCAAATCATCTACTTGATCAACAAATTCCAATTCCTTCACATTCAATTCATCCGCCACAATTTCCACCATAGAATCAGGTAATGTTGCAGATTTCTGACCTGTATAAGCAATTACTTTCGCCAAAGGTTGACGTACCTTCAAATTATCATTTGAACGAGCAGCTAAGCCCAAGCTCGCAATTTGGCGTGCCAAGGCCATATCTTGAATCAATTGTTCATCCACCGCTGCAACATCATAGTTCGGGAAGTCCGTATGATGCACACTTTCATAAGCCTCGTCATAAGCACCCCGTACCAAATTTTGATACATCACTTCACTCACAAACGGCACAATCGGTGCAACCGTCTTCGCCAACTTCACCAAGACATGATAAAGCGTGTCATAAGCAAAATTCTTATCGCTATCTTGGTCACCTTTCCAGAAGCGTCGGCGTGATCGGCGCACATACCAGTTGGTCAAATCATCCACAAAAGCTTCCACAGCCATCGTAGCAGCATAAAAGTCGGAATTATCCAAACCTTCATAGACTTTCTTCACCACTTGGTTCAAACGTGCCACAATCCACAAATCCAATGGATTTTCACTTTTCGGGCTTTCACCTTCTGGGAATGCCGGTTCAAAGTTCACTGCACAAGGTTCCCAATCATCCAATTTTGCATAAGTTACAAAGAAGCTATATACATTCCACAAAGGAATCAAGAAGCGACGTCGTACTTGTTCTGCACGGTCATACCCAAACAAAAGGTTATTCTCAGGCTTATGTGCGCAATACATCCAGCGCATCACATCCACACCCATCTTGTCAGCAGCTTCATTGAACTCAATTGCATTCCCCCAACTCTTATGCATTTCGCGTCCATCTTCTGCATGCAAACTGGCATACCCAAAATTTTGCAAGAAAGGTGGTTGTCCAGCCACAACAGTGCCCATCGCCAATAAACTATAGAACCAATTTCGGAATTGTCCCGGGAAAGATTCAGAAATCCAATTTGCTGGGAACCATTCTTTCCAAAATTCAGGATCTTCACGATATTGCATCGTACTAAAAGAGGTAATCCCTGCATCCAACCATGGGTTTCCCACATCAGGAGTACGATTCATCTTAGCGCCACAATGTGGACATTCAATTTTTATCTTATCAATATAAGGACGGTGTGGAGTATGGCCTTCAAATTCATCCCAGCCTTCCACAGCACGTTCTTTCAATTCTTCATCATCTTGAATCACTTCAAAGTGTTCACATTCATCACATACCCAAATCGGCAGTGCCAAACCCCAATAGCGTTTCTTTGAGATCATCCAATCATGCATATTGCGTAACCAGTCCATCTCTCTAGAATATCCAAATTCAGGAATCCATCGAATCTGATCAACCACATCCATAATTTGATAGCGTAAGTTTTCTTCTTTTTCGTCAGCGGTCACTTCTTCACGGGGTTTATCAAATGACTTGCCCATGCTGATGAACCATTCATCCACCAAACGGAAAACTAATTCTTCCTTACAGCGCCAACAAGTCGGATAACGATGCGTATAATCCTTCAAGCGATAAAGCACATCTTTCTTCTCAAGGTCTTCAAAAATAGGCTTTGCCACATCTCCCACATATTGACCAGACAGCCAACCAAAACCATCCACATAATAACCTTCGTCATTTAATGGAGCAATAATCGGCAAGTTCAATTCCACACCTAAGCCATGGTCTTCCGCACCACAACCTGGCGCAATATGCACAATCCCTGTACCTTCTTCTTCACCAACATCTTCCCAGGCAATCACTTGATGAGCTTCTTTTGCAGTTTGCTCAATATCAGCAATCACTTTGCTCAAATGGGTCAAACCACCCTTCATATTCTGTGCAGGCAATTCATCAAATGGTCCATCATAGGTCCATCCAACCATGTCCTTACCCTTCAATTCTTCCACCACCTCATAGTCACCCTTAAGCATTTGAGGAGTGCCTTTTGAAAGATAATAGAACATATCACCCTGTTTCACCTTCATATAAGTCAATTCCGGGCCCACAGCAGCCGCAACATTACTAGTCAAGGTCCACGGAGTCGTTGTCCAAACCAACAAAGCTTCATTTTCTCGCCCACGCAGTTTGAATTTCACCGTAACAGAGGTATGAGTCAAATCAGCATAACCATCTGTCACAATTTCGTGCTGGCTAATCCCAGTTGCACAACGAGGACACCAAGGCATCACATCCACCCCACGATAAAGCCAACCTTTTTCCCAACATTTTTTCAAAAATGTCCAGATCATATAGTTATTTTCGTTTGAGAACGTATAGTAGGAGCCACCCAAGTCTTTCAAACCTAAATGACCCACAACTTGTTCCACAGTGCCCGTATAATTCCCAGCAGGGCCTTCATAAGTAATCTCAGCTAAAGGATTCTTTTCCAATTGTTCTGCCAACCAGCGCAGGTCATCCGGATCATTCCATTCCATCCAATAGCCCAAACGTTGAGATTGTCCAGTTTGCACTGCAGAGAATTTCAAAACTCGTTCTTTACACTTCAAAACAAACTTATCCAAACCATAATCTTCAATATCTTTTTTAGACTTGAAGCCCAATTGTTTTTCAACTTCAACTTCCACCCACAATCCTTGGCAATCAAACCCATTTTGATAGCGCAACTCTTGTCCCTTCATCGTTTGGAAGCGCAACATTGTATCCTTATAAGTTCGCCCCCAACCATGATGCACACCCATTGGGTTATTAGCAGTAATTGGACCATCCAAAAAAGACCATTTTGGCTTTCCCTTGCGCAATTCTCGGCTCTTTTTGAAAGAATCATTTTCCTTCCAAAAATCCAAAATTTCATGTTCCTGTTTTACAAAATCAACTTTATTTGAAACTTCTTTGAATGACATAAATCCTCCAGTAAAAACTGTATAAAATAGCACTTTAAACAAAAAATCCCTGCAATCAATTGCAAGGACGAGTTTCACCCGCGGTACCACCTAGCTTCCTGTCTGCCAAAATCCCAGCAAACAAGCACTCCGTTGAACACAATTATGTTCTCCTTGTCATAACGGCCAAGGTTTCCGTCTCCACTTAATCATCCAAACAGATTTTCAGCAAGCTGCTCGGGAAGGATTTTCAAATGACTGTCTTGCTTTGGCTCTCACTGTCCCAAATTCGCTGACAAAACCACATCATCCTACTCGTTTCCGTCTTAGCATGTATCTTTTAACATCCGAATTATCTCATAACAAGTCTACATAGTCAAATGATTATCTCTTTCATAACAATGATAAAATAAAGAATAGATTAAATACAACAAATCAAAAGAGGTAATAATGAAACAAGTAAAACCACTCTCCTTGCCCCTTGATTCCATCAATATTTGGGATGAAGATTGGTTTCTCCTCACAGCAGGGGACTTCGCCACAGGCAAATTCAACACCATGACCATCGGTTGGGGCAGCTTTGGCTATATGTGGAAAAAACCATATGTATCCGTAGTAGTTCGTCCAACTCGCTATACCTATCAATTTATGGAAAAATACGACACCTTCACCGTCACACATTTTCCTTCACAACACAAAAAAGCACTCGCAATTTTAGGAGCAAAATCAGGTCGAGACGGAGATAAAATCGCAGAAGCAGGTCTCACACCCATCTCAAGTCATGCCATTGCTGCACCTTCCTTTGCCGAAGCCGATCTCTCTATCGAATGTAAAAAGATCTACTACAATGACTTTGACCCGCAAAAATTTATCGACAAAACCATTTTTGATCGCTATCCCCAAAAAGACTATCATCGTGTCTACTATGGAGAAATCCTCCAAATATGGCAAACTGAAGAGTAATTAAAATAAAAAGAGATGAGTTTTTGTGACCCATCTCTTTTATTAGTATCAATTATCAATAATTTCCAAATAGTCTTCCAACCACCGTTCATACTGCTTTGCAATTAACATGGCTTCTTGATGTGTTCCATTTCCAATCTCAATTCCATCAATGCTACGCACAGGCAATACGCCTCGGCTCGTACTCGTTATAAAAGCTTCATTAATGGTACTAATCGCATCAATCTTCAAAAACCCTGCACTCACATCCATCTTCTCCAAGATAATCTGTCGTGTCACCCCATTCAAAACATCCTTATCAGCCGTAAAAACTTTTCCATCTTGGATAAAGAAGAAATTTGAGCTCAAACCTTCCAAAATTTCGTCATCCTCATTCACCAACAAGCCTTCATCAAAATCATTCAAAAACTCATCTTTGATTTCAACCCTTAGCCTCAACCATTCAATAGACTTGCTTTCTGGAATCAACCGTTCCAACCGATAACTTCCCAATGCGACTCCGTTTTCCCTCTGAGCATTGATTTTCTTCATTGTTTCAGTTAAATCTTCAAAAACAAAATACAAACCTCTTGTTAGTTCCTCATTTCCGCAAACAAAAAAGATCTTTACTCGAAATTCATCAAAATCAACTTTATTCAAGCTTTGAATTAATAATCGCTTCACATCCATCATTGAAAATGGTAATGCAATTTCTTCCAACTTTGCAGAATTAACAAATCGTTCCAAATGAGCAGTCAAATATAATGCCGCATCTTTCCGCACAAACCGCACTACATCATAGATACCTTTTTGCAGGAGTAATTTCTCTCGTATATCTTCTTTTATCAAGCTCACAGATTGAGATGAATTTGCCATAAAAATTTGAGTTTTCATACCATCCTTTATAGTGCGCATCGCCATCCTTGTCAACTAAAATAAGATTCATTTCGTTTAATATTTATTAAACATTCAATCAAGAGTACAATAAAGCAAAACAGGAGTATCCCGTGCAAGAGAATATAAGTCAATTTGTAGAAGATTCAGGCATAACCTTTGAGCTCATCGGTCTCCCACGCATGGCAGGTCGTATCCTTGGTTATCTTATGATCTCAAATCCCAATCATCAATCCACTCAGCAAATCGGAGAAGCCCTTTCTGCTAGCAAAGGGTCCATTAGCACAAACACTCGTCTTCTCCTCCAATATCGTTTAATCGAAAAAAAAACATTTCCTGCTGAACGCATCACTTATTTTCAAGTTACAGAAAATGCCTATTCAGAACTAATTCGTATCCACATGCATGAAATCACCCTCCTCAAAAATCTTGCCCAAGAAGGATTAGATATCGTTTCCTCCAAATCAGACATTGAACCAGAAAGAATGAAAAAATTGGAGAGCATCTATAACTTCTTCGAAAGAGAATATCCATCTCTCGTCAACCAATGGGAACAAGAAAATATAACCATTGAATAAGTCAGTTAATATCACCTTCAATTGAACTTTCAGTCAATTGACAGCACAAATTCTCCAAACTATAATCAACCCAAGAGAAAAATTCGAACCTTAAAACAAACAAATTATAAAATCGAAGATTGGTGAAAGTCCAACGCTGTCCCGCAACTGTAATTCTTGCAAATAGCAAGATGAGTCAGGTCGAATTTTATAGTTTAGCAAATCAATCACCAACTCGAGGAAGGAGGTGTTCAAATAAGATATACCCCCTTATTTGTCCCAAACTTCCTTGCCTAGTGCAAGGATTTTTTATTTTAATCAAGTTAATTTGGAGTACCTATGAAAAAAAGAATATTTCTGATGACCCTGTTCATCATAATCATTAGCTTATTAGTTGGTTGTTCCGCACAAGCCGATCAACAAACACAATCCCCAGAAAAAATCAGTATAGAAGATGATTCTGGCGTATTTTTAGAATTCACCCCCGAAGAAACCTTCACTAAAATAGCTTCATTATCGCCTGCCACAACTGAAACAATCTTCTGGCTTGGCGCTGAAGAAGATCTAATCATTCGTGAAGATAATTCAAACTATCCCGAAGCTGCACTTGACATCGATAGCATCGGTGCCATTTGGGGTGGCATTCCCTATGAATTATTATTAGACAAAGAAGTCGACCTCGTCATTGCTTCAGAAATCATCTCCATAGAAGAAGTAAATGCCATGCGTGATCTTGGCCTCAATGTTTTCTACATGAAAAACCCTGATTCTTATGAAGCCCTGTTTGAAGACTTCCATCAAGTTGCTCTCATCACTGGTACCAATGATACATATGAAGAAAAAATTGGCACCCTTGAATCTCGCTATGAAGAGGTTCTTGAAACTGTTTCTCAAGCAGAAACAACCCCCACAGTATTTGTTGAATTAGATGCCACCGACCCAACCAAGCCCTATACAGTTGCAGGTGGTTCCTTCATCGATCTTATGGTCACATTAAGTGGTGGACAAAACATCGCTAGCGATATAGACAACCCATGGCCGCAAATCGATACGGAATACCTTGTCGACAAAGATCCCGAAATCATTCTCTTAGCAGATTATGAATGGGGCATCACCCTTGAAAGCGTCGCTGCACGTGAAGGTTATAGTGATATCACTGCTGTTCAAAACAATGCCATCTATCCTATCTATTCTTATGAAACCAGCGTTCCTGGTCCTCGTATGGTTGATGGTCTCGAACATATGGCAGAAGCAATTCATCCAGAATTGTTTGAATAAAAACAAGACGACTCTAGAAATTTTGATTCGTCTACAATAAAATAGCCTTATAAAACAAGAAAAGGACGAAGAATATGTTTCAAAATACAATCAAAAAATATGATCGTTGGATATTCTTCATCAATCTGATCGTTCTTATCTTCGTTCTTTTCTTAACTCTTTCTGTCGGCACAGTCAAAGTACCCATTCCTTCAGTAGTCAAATTGTTGCTCAACAAACTTCCAATCATAAGTATTCCCCAAACATGGACCAATGCCCACGCAACCATCATATTCAAACTTCGCTTACCCCACATTCTCATGACCATGCTTGTCGGCTCAGCGCTTGCCGGGAGTGGTACCTTATATCAAGGTCTTTTCCGCAATCCTCTAGCCGATTCCTATTTACTTGGAGTCTCATCTGGAGCCGGCCTCGGCACAGTCCTCGCCATTCTCCTCACAAATTACTACAATCTAGGCGAATATATTTTTCCAATCTTTGCCTTCATCGGCGGCCTTGGCAGCATTTTGCTAGTATATAATCTCGCGAAAATCAATAACTACGTTCCACTAACTCCACTAATTCTAGCCGGCATAGCCGTCAGCACCCTCACATCTTCCATCACATCATTCATCTTACTCTTCCTAGATTCTGACCTCAAACCAGCCGTTACATTTTTGTTTGGTGGCACTCACAATGCCACTTGGCAAACACTGCTCATCACCTTGCCATATTTTCTAATCAGTATCATTATCTTCAGTTTTTTAGGACATGCATTGAATGTGCTTCAATTTGGTGAAGAACAAGCTAAACAAATGGGTATCAATGTTGAGTTAGTCAAAAGACTCATCCTCATCACCACATCCATCGCTTCAGCCGCTGCAGTAGCGTTTTATGGCATCGTTGGATTTGTTGGCCTCATCGTTCCCCACATAATCCGCATCATTTTTTCCTCAAACTATAAAATCATCATCAAATATTCGATTCTCAATGGAGGCATTGTTCTATTAATCGCCGATCTGCTTTCCAGAACACTCCTATCTCCACAAATTATCCCCACCGGAATCATAACATCCATCCTAGGGGCACCTTTCTTCATCTTCATCCTTCTCTCAGCCAAAAAGAAAGTCATCTGGTAATTCAAAATGAAATTAGTCCTCAACAACTTATCCTTATCCTATCAAAAAAAACAAGTGCTTCAAAACATCAGTCATACATTTACTCAAGGGCAAATTTATGCCATCTTAGGTCCAAACGGATCAGGCAAAAGCACGCTCATCAAAGCAATTAGTGGGGTTAAAGAAAGTGAAAATGGAGATATTCAATATATTTCTGAAGAAAATGAGGATAAATCTTTCGTTTCCATAAAAATGCTTTCACCTAAGCAACGCGCCAAACTCATCGCAGTTGTCCCCCAAAGTTCATATCTTGGTGGAGCACTCACCGTAGAAGATGTCATCTCGCTCGGTCGCACACCTCACATCTCTTTTACTGGCAAAATATTATCAACAGACCAAAAAAGTATTCAAAACGTAATGAAAATTCTTGAATTATCAGAATTTGCAAACACACCTATCTCCTATCTATCAGGAGGGGAGCAACAACGCGTCCTCCTTGCCAGAGCAATGGCGCAAGAAACCCCCATTCTTCTCTTAGACGAACCCACCAACCACCTTGATCTAAAATATCAAAAAGAGCTTTTTCAATGGCTTGAAAAAATTAAACAAACCACAAAAAAGCTCATCATCATCGCTATGCACGATCTAAATTTAGCCAGTCTCTATACAGATCAAATCCTTTTGCTAAAAAACAAAACAATTTTCGCTCATGGCACACCACAACAATGTCTCACGCAAGAAAATTTATCTTATATATATGAAACGCAAGTCCAAATGATTGAATCAAATGGAAAAAAGATTATATTGCCTAATCATTAAAACACTTTATTAATTTCATCTCGAAATTCTTTTAAATATCGTTCCCCATCAACAATCAGCTCTGCATCACCATTTTTCACAACACCAATTTCAAAACAATCAATCTCAATCCTATTTAAATTCTTCCTAATCTCTTCTACTGCATCTTTTGTACAAAAAATCAACAAAGATCCGGATGCAATCGTCCGATACGGATCAATTTCAAAATGTTCACACAATTTCAACCCAATTTCGGGGATAAAAACGGATTCAGAATTGATTTCAATTCGTTTACCAGAAGCCTGTGCTATCTCCCAAATAGCAGTCATCATCCCACCTTCAGTTGGGTCATGCATCGCATGGACTCCATTTACATCTCGAATCGCCATTGCATCTGCATAGACACTAATCCCTGGAGAATGCAAATAGTTTTTTCCAATTTTTAATTCTTCGTCAGAAAACATTTCTCTTAATTCATTTTCAAACTCGTGCGTCAAAATTGATATCCCCTCAATTGGTGCGCCTTTCGTCATCAAAACCACATCTCCATCCACAATTTCATCTTGGCGAATCAATTTATCTTTTGCAACAATCCCCAACATTGTTCCCGAAATAATAGGGCGATCAATCCCCAAAGTAACCTCTGTATGCCCCCCCACCAAATCCACATTGATTTTCTCACAAGCATCTTGAATCTGAGCAAAGATTTCTTTCACCAAAACATCATCTGTCTCATTTTCAGGAAACAGGATCGTCGCCATAAACCATTTAGGAGTCGCCCCAGTCGTAACAATATCATTCGCATTCACATTCACCGCATACCAACCAATTTGATCTGTCGCAAAAGTAATCGGATCCGATTTCACGACCAAATAATTCTCCCCAACATCCAAAACAGCACAGTCAATCCCAGTACCAGGGCCTAAAACTACACTTTTATCAAATTTTTGATCACCTAAAAGCAGACTTTCAAAAAAATCAGCTGGCAATTTTCCTGAAGAAAAATTCATATCAATTCCTTATAAGGTATAATTTCTAAACAATATTGTACCCCAAAGTGAGTTTGCAGAGATGATAGATCAAAATAAATCAAAATGGTTTCATTTTTTCAAAGAACTAGAAAAACAAAATATTCCTCACAAAACAGATCCAATCACAAATACGCTATACAGCAAAGACGCATCTATATACCAAATCAAACCAAATGGAGTCATTTTTCCCGAGAACACCTCACAAATCCAAACCATCGTCAAGCTAGCAAAAACATACAACATTCCTCTAACAGCTCGAGGAGCTGGTACAAACACCACAGGTAGCGCTTTAGGAGAAGGGGTGATTATCAACCTCTATCATAAATTCGATAAAATCTTGGAAATTGATCCCCAAAACAAATTCGCCTTAGTACAACCTGGCGTTGTGTATGAACAATTAAATCAAGCAGTTTCCCCATACGAACTCATCTTTGGGCCAGACCCAGCTTCAGGCAATCGCGCCTCCATCGGGGGCATGCTTGGCACCAATGCCACAGGTTCCCACTCCATTATGTATGGCATGACCTCAGATCAAGTCATCGGTCTAGAAGTCATTCTTTCAGACGGAAGCCTCGTAGAATATACAGAAACTGGTTATCAAGTCCTGCAAGGCACCTCAACAAAAGCAGATCAAATCGCACAACTAATCAAAAAAATACAAACAGAAAAATCAGCACTCATTCAACAAACATTCCCACACGTATGGCGCAAATCCTCTGGGTACAACCTAGATAAACTAATTGGCTGGAGCAAAACTGAACCATCTGCATGGCAATCCACCATGCAAATGGATTACCCTCCCACCAAAGATCAACCCAATAACCTAATTCCTTTGTTTATTGGAGCAGAAGGTACTCTCGGCATTATCACCAAAGCAAAATTAAGACTGGTAGACAAACCCAAACAAAAAAATCTCGTTCTCATTCCTTATCAAAGCACCTTAGAAGCATGCCAGGATGTAGAGCGTCTGCTCACATTTCGACCAACAGCTGTTGAGCTTCTCTCACACAATATCATGGCAATCTCAGCCTCAATCCCTGCCTATGCAGGCAACCTGAGTATGTTGCCTAAACTACCGCAAGCACTCTTAGTCGTTGAATTTATGGATTCTATAAAGGATATTCATGCAAAACTTACCGAAATTCACGCTAAAGCAATCATCGTTTCAGATCTAAAACAACAAGCAAAAGTATGGGAAGCTCGCAAAGCCGGCTTAGGAATCATCAACGCCATCCCCGGAGAAGAAAAACCACAACCACTCATCGAAGATGTCAGCGTACCAATTCCTCACCTAGCGCAATATGTCGCAGATATTCAAGCCATCTTTGATCAAAACAACCTCCAAGCAGAATTCTACGCTCACGCTTCCGCTGGTTGCCTTCACATACGTCCTATTATGAGCATCAAAACAGAAAATGATCAAATCATCCTTCAATCAATTCTCGATCAAGTTGCAAAGCTCTGCATCAAATATAATGGAGTAATCAGTGGCGAACATGGTGATGGACTCATTCGAGGTCCCTTATCTGAACAAATATTTCACCCTGAAATCAATCAATTATTTGAAAAAATCAAAAAAACAGCTGACGAAAAAAATATCTTTAACCCCAATAAAAAGATTTTTACCTCACCGCCATTATCATATCCTATTCGAGATCTTTCAACAGAAAATGAATCAGACCCATTTTTTTCCACGCCAACATTTTCATTCAAAGATCATCTCAATATCATTCAAAGCATAGAAATGTGCAATGGAGCCGGAGTTTGCCTCCAAACCCAATCCAATGTCATGTGTCCCTCCTATAAAGTTCTCAAAGAAGAGCTTTTTTCTCCTCGGGGAAGAGCGAATCTCTTCAGAGAATATCTCTCTGCAACAACACAACAAGAGAAAAACCAATTAGAACAAGCCATTCTCTCCTCAATCGATCATTGTTTCGAGTGCAAAGGGTGTAAATCAGAATGTCCTTCAACAGTCGACATCAGTCGTCTCAAATATGAATTTCTAAACCAATACTACAAAACCCATCGTAGAAAGCTTACAGATTATATTTTTGGCTATTTCAACACACTCTCACCCATCCTAAAAACCTTTTCATTTATCATCAATCCACTCAAAGACGTTTCATTCCTAAGAAATTTAGCAGAAAAGTTTTTTGGCCTTTCTCATGCCTATTTTCCTCCCATCGTCTCAAAAAAGATTAGTTTTGAAGCCGACCAATCAATTCAAAATTCATCGAAAAAGATATTTATCATAGCTGATAGTTTTAATCTCACTTTCGAGCCAGAAAATATAGAGAAATTTATTCAGTTATTCCAGTCTTTAGATTATTCAATTGAAATAATTCCATTTAATCATTCCGGTCGCACATTTATCTCAAAAGGATTTCTCAAACAAGCCAAAGAACATGCAAAAAAAGTCATCGACTACTTAAAAACAGCCGATCCTCATGGAAAATACCCAATCATCGGAATTGAACCATCCGAAATCATCACATTTAGAGATGAATATCAAGATTTCTTCCCAGAAGACCCATATGTAAAGAATTTATTCTCCAGATCCTTCATGTTTGATGAATATCTCCTTCGAAACGAAGAGATAAGCGAATTCAAAAAAGATCACACTGAATCCGTATCAGTTCATGGACATTGTTATCAAAAATCAGCCCAACGTCTCAAAGACAAATATCCAGTTGGTGTAAAAGCCACCTGCAATCTATTAGAACAATTAGGCTATAATGTAACAGAAATCCCATCAGGTTGTTGTGGAATGGCCGGTTCTTTTGGTTATGAATCCAAAAATTATGATTTATCTATGCAAGTAGGGGAGGGCATCTTATTTCCAGCTGTCAGAAGCACCCAAAACATAATTGTTGCTCCTGGTGTTTCATGTCGTGGTCATATAAAAGATGGCACCAATAAAACAGCCATTCATCCCATCCATTTACTCGAACGAAAATAAGAGAATTTATCTAAGCAAATGCAAACAAATAGACAGCAGAAAATGCCATCACAACAATCAAAATCAGTTGCACTCTGTCAGATCCGTGTTTGATAGTATAAGAAGTGCCAAACTTAGCACCGATAATTGAACCTATAGAAAGCACAATGCCTGTTTGCCAATCAACAGAACCATTTAAGGCAAACATAATAATCGCAAAAGCAGTCATAATAAAATTCACAGCCACCTTCATTGCATTCGCACGCACAACATTATAACCAATCGTCATCACCATTGCCACCAAGAAGAAGATCCCTACACCGGCTTGAATAAAGCCACCATAAACCCCAATAAAAAAGAAAAACACAAATACTAACAACTTAGGTCTTTGTGTCAATTTCTCCACTTTACCCTCTAACCACTTTTTAGGATTTTTTAAAATAAAAAAGATCATAATCACCATAATCACAGCAATTATTTTATTCATCAATTCTTCATTCATATTGACTGCAATATAAGATCCTAAAATGGAACCAATCACAGTAGGGGGTGCCAAATAGAGCACACCTTTCCAATCGACTAATTTTTCTTTATTAAAAGATAAAGTTGCAGTCATATTTTGAAGCAAAATTGCAATCCGTTTTGTGCCATTCGCCAACTTAGTCGGTTCAGCAATACCATGTAAATTGAAAAAATAGATCAAAATTGATAAAGTAATAAAAGATCCACTTCCTGCCAATATATTAATAAATCCCGTCACGATCCCCGTTATAAAAATTACAATATAAAAGAACCAATCCAAAATAAAACCTTTCTAGTGTGTTATAAATATTTTTTTATAGTCTTGCAAAACTTCAGTATCACCAATTAAAGTAATCCGATCATTCTTTTTCAGAATAGTAGTCCCATGCGGCACAATAATTTCTTGGCTTCTTCGTATAGATAACAACAAAACATCATCTGGCAAGAAAATATCACTAACTCGTTTTCCAATAAGCATCTGATTTAGCAAATTAACTTCAACCACATCTCGATGATCTTCAGAATTAATCAACAAATTAAGTGTAGAAGGGTTCCTTGCCAACAAAGTAACAAAAGAGGGCTGAATTGCACTAAAAATAATCGGGGTAATCTCATGTTCCTCAAATCGCTTTTTATTTGCAGGCTTATTCACAATAGCCAACACCCGATCAAAACCATTCTTCTTCGCTCGAATTGCCAAATTATAATTCAACTCATCTTCATCATATAAAAACAAAATAGCTTCAGTCTTTTTCTTCTCTTCAAAAGCCAAACTTTCAACTTCACAGTTTTCAAAAACAGGAAAAGTTGGGTCAAGTTTCATCGCATGGCTAGCATCAGCCTCAATAAAACTCACCAATTCTCCATGTGATTTCAACTCCTGCGCCACTTGTTGTCCAAATTGGGTCACCCCATGAATCATAAATGACTTTACTGAACTAGTATCGTAATCATCAATCATCTTAGAAAAAATCATCGGCGACATAATCGAAGTCAAAGTTGCCACCAAAATGATTGCTGCATTCGTCTCTTCAGTAATCACACCCAAACTCAATCCAATTGCAGAAGCCGCAATAATCAAAGACAGACGTGATGAAAGCAAAAAGCCACTTGCAATTGTTTCTTTCCAGCTAAACCCATTTTTAAATACGAGTGTACCCACAATCTTAACCAAAAATGCTGCAAACAACAAAATAGGGGTCAACAAAAGTGCCTTTTGATTGTGTAACAACATCGGTAAGTTGAATCGCACCCCAACCATGATAAAGAAAATTGGAATAAAAATCCCATACCCAATTGCTTCCAACTTCTCCACAAGCATACCTTCTTCATGGTGAGGCAACAAAATAGCGATAATTGCACCCGCCAAAAATGCACCTAAAATCAATTCCGCACCCAAAAATTCAGCCAACACAACAAACCCAAGCATCAGTGCCAAAGCACCACGTACCCAAATTTGAGGGGAATTTTCTTCAAGTTCAGCCATCTTTCTTTGGATTTTTTCGTTTTGTGCTTGTTTTAATCCAATTCGAACAAAAACAGCAAATGCCAAAAACAAAATAAAAATCAGCAAAATTTCATAGGAAAGACTACCTCTCCCACAAATACTTGCATAAATGGTAATCAAAATCATAGTGACAAAATCTGCCAACAAAGAAGAAATCAAAATAGACTGACCATATTGATGTGAAATAATTCTTTTTTCCTTCAAAACAGGCACAACAATTCCCAAAGAAGTTGTAGAAAGGATCAAAGACATAATCCAAGGATCAGAAATTAAGGACATCTTTGTGAATAACAGCCCAAGCAAAAAAGCAAAAACAATCGTCACCAAAAAGGAGATCACACCTAACATCACTGGAGAGAGTTTTTTTGAGCTTGCCTCTTTTGATTTTTTTTCTTCCTTTGAACTAAGGATTGAGAAATCTATCTCTAAACCGGACAAAAACATCAAAAATGCAAATCCAACCTCAGCCATGAAATTTAATTCAACATTCGGATGAATAATATTAAATCCAGATCGGCCTAAAATTAACCCTGCCAAAATCTCACCAACCACAACAGGGATATATTTTGATCGAGCAAAAAACAAAGGGGCTATAAAAGCTAAAGCAATGACAATTAAAAGGGATGAGAACGATGATTCCATCTAATAAGCTCCTATAAAAAATAAATAATATAAGGTATAAATCCAGAGGAAATTATAATAGATAATTGCTATTCCCACACAGAGAAGAACATCATCCAATTTAAAGGATCCTGTTTAATGATTTCTTCCAATAAACTTAATATTTTTTCAGTATTCAAACGGATAGTATCTTCTTTACTTTCCAATTCTTCCATAAAAATAGGTTCAGAAACCATCAATTGATAATCTTTCCCCAAGAATTTTGAATAAAGAATAAAGATCGGCACATCATGTTTCAATGCCAAACGCACATGTCCATCAGGCAATCGTGCCGGCTTTCCAAAAAATTGATAATATTCCTCACCATCGGGTAGGGGGCGATCAACCGCAGTCACCACCACACCACCATTTTTTAATCGTCGGCTAGCACTAATCAAAGATTTAATAGAAATTGGTGTAACATCCAAATTATTCACTTGTCGAATATCATTCTGAATCTGATAGTCAGCGTTTGGATTAGCAATCGAAAGCACTTGAGCCTTGATACCTAAAAGACCAATCGCAATCAAACAAATATCGAAATTGCCATAATGCGGACCAATAATGATTGCGCCTTGATTTTTATCCTGAAAAGCTTTTGCTTGCTCTTTATCTTTCTCAGAGATAAAAACCTTTTTCAAAACTCTATCAGGATGGCTATAAGAATGAAAAACATCATAAAGATAGCGAGATTGATTAATAAAAACAGTTCTCACCATCTTGTTTTCATTCTTTTCATCATAGTCATCACCGAGAATGACTTTCAAATTAGCCTTAATAGCATCCAAAGCAGAATAAGAGGTCAACATCATAATATTGATAAAAATACGTGCCAAAAACAAAATAACAGGTCTTGGTAGAACACGAGCCAAGATAATCACAAACTTAAAAAGTTTAGGGCTATTGAAAAAATTATTTAGCTTACTCATTTTTATACTGAATACTTTCTATAATCACAGGCAATCCGCGTAAAATAGTCAAGAAAATTGTGAAATACACGATATATTGTGAAACACTCAATACAACATCTGCAGAACCATGACCTGACACAATCAAATATTGTGCCACACTTAAAATCACAAAAGAAATCGTCTTAAAAATTCCATAAAGTGCCCGCATAAATCTTGATTTTACTAAGAACTGATTAATTGGATTCTTAATCTGATCAAATGGAGCAATTCCATCTTTCATTCCAATCCCACGCAAAGCATCAACCACCACACCACGATTCACAACAATAATCGGGACCACAATAGAAATCAATCCTAAGTGAGCAAAAACAATCCACAAAATAATTTCCACAACTCGGTCAATCGCAATGTCCAAAACACTCCCCAAAAGGCTTGTCTCATTGTATTTTCGAGCAACATAGCCATCTAAGCTATCCATAGCAATAATAAAAATAATAAAGGGGATATTGAAGAGTAATAATTTCGGATTTTCAGAATATAAAAAATAAATGTATAAATATAATAAAGGCAATCGCGCAATTGTAATTAAATTTGCCATAGTCATCTCCTAAAAAAAAGATATTAATTTCATTGTATTCTAATACGAATTTCTTTTTCTATATATATTAAAACAAAGACTCAAAAGAAGTTATGATATACAATACTATTTACGAAGATTTAACAGAAAAGATGCATAATCCAAAAAGAGAGAGATGAAATGTCAGAAAATTATACACTATTCGTCACTATCCAAGTTAAACCAGAAAAAAGAGAACAATTTCTTGAGTTAACCATCCCTTATGGGCAAGAATGCAGAAATGAACCTGGAAATATCGACTTTAAGATGTACGTAGATGAAGAAGATCAAAACAAATTCATAGTATATGAATCATTTCAATCAAAAGCAGCATTTCAAGCCCATCGCACCTATCCTCATGCGCTCAAATGGAAAAAAGAAGTAGAAAATCTAATGGAAAAGCCACGAGAACGAGTCAGAGGGTATCCCGTAGAGTAGCTACTACTCATTACTAATTGCCAATTTAACTGCAAACCCAGCCAAAATCAAAGCAAAACTTTGTTGCACTCGCTTCATTGCAGTTTTTGATTTGATCAAAAATTCTCTTAAACTACTTGCCAACAACCCATAAAGAATAAATACAATTAAAGTTAATCCCATAAAAATCAAACTCAATAACGTCATTTCTTTTCTAGGAAAAATAGTATTATCAGTCAAAAATAAGGGTAAAAAAGAAAAAAAGAAAATTGTCAATTTCGGATTCAATAAATTAATCGTAATAGCTTTTACAATTATCTGAAGCATAGTCTGATTACTCTTAGTCTCAGAATTTCCAAAATCGACAGTTCCAGATTCTTTCCACATAGACCACGCCAAATAGAGCAAATATGCTACGCCGATATAACGAATAATTGAAAAAATATGTGCACTCATATTCATGATTGCAGACAAACCTAAAATGCTTGCAGTCAAATGGGGCAAAATCCCCAATGTACAGCCAATTGCAGCATAAACACTCGCTTTAGTAGAATTTGAAATTCCGGTAGTAATTGTGAAAATCGCACCAGTCCCGGGAATCAATATAATAATCAAGGATGATAAAATAAATTCACTTGTAATCATCTTTAAAACTCCATATATAAATAAAAACTCAGTTATCATATACAATAATAATGTAAGCTTGATAAAAGCACCAATCATTTTTATAATCCATAAAAGAATCCAATCAAAGCTAGCTTACATAAAGAATAACGAGTAGGGATATTATTTTGAAAACAAAAACGTATAAAATAGATACTATTCAAAACGAAGAAAAAGATATCGGTCGAATTAACAAGCTCCTAATACTAATGAGCATCCCCGTACTTTTCTTGATATTTGGGGTAGGGTATGGCATATTTGGTAGCGGTTGGCTCGATATTTTCTTTGGATTTAAACAAATCATATTGTCACCAACAATATTAATTACAGACTTTGTAAAATTAGGAGGAATAGGGGCCACACTAATCAACGCCGCATTAGTAGGATTTGTCAATATTTATCTGATTTACAAATACAAACTCAAAGTAAATGGCGTATTAATCGCTGCTTTTTTCACAGTCGTAGGATTTTCCTTTTTCGGGAAAAATATATTCAATATTTTGCCAATATATCTAGGTGGATTTTTATACACCAAATATCAAAAAATTTCATTCAAAGAAGTGATCGCAGTGGTCATGTTTGGCACAGCATTAGCGCCATTCATCAGTGAAGTCAGTTTTCTAGGCATATTTCCTCAATATATCGGAATAACAATCGCAATGTTATTTGGCATCTTTATCGGATTTGTCATTGCGCCGCTTTCTTCGCATATGTTAAGATTTCACAAAGGGTACAATATATACAATATCGGTTTTACAGCCGGCATAATCGGAACTTTCTTAACCAGCTTACTAAGAAGTTTTGGGCTTGAAGTAGAACCTGTAAATATCGTTTCTGAAGAAAATCAATTTATTGTAATCGCCTTATTCATAATAATTTTTTCATCATTATTAATCATCGGTCTTTTTATTAACAAAAATAGTCTAAAGCAATATAAATACATATTTCAATTCAAAGGAACATTAGTCACCGATTTTACTAGTTTGGTGGGCTACGGAATAACCTTTGTCAACATGGCTTTGCTAGGTTTCGCAGTCTTGGCATATATCCTCATCATAGGGGGTGTAATTAATGGCCCATCTATAGCCGGCATAATGACCTTGGTAGGATTTGGAGCATTTGGAAAGCATTTTAAGAATTGTATTCCCATTGTTATAGGAGTAATTCTTACAGCATTATTTTTCGGCTATGAATTATCTTCAACAAGCATCATTTTAGCCGTTATGTTTTCAACCACATTAGCACCAATTGCAGGCACTTTCGGGCCAATAATTGGAATAATAGCAGGGATCATCCACATGATTCTAGTTGCAAATGTTGGTGTGATTCATGGGGGCATAAATCTTTATCACAATGGATTTTCAGGCGGTTTAGTAGCAGGCATTTTAGTGCCGATAATTGAAGCGTTTAAAAAGGACTGAAGAAATGAAAAAAGAACTTAAAAAAATTTCCTTGATAGTAAATGAAATTCTGACATTACTACTTTATCACGGCGCAAAAGACATTAGCATTCAGATAAATAAAGAGAACAATCAAATCGATCTCATTTTTATTCAAAATGACTATAACTTTGATATTGAATTTGTAGAAACCCTACGCAATGATCTTAAAAATCAAAGACAAAATGAAGTCGAAGGCTATTACTGGCAATTAGTAGGACAAGATGATTCTTCAAACGAACTTCAATTAGTCGGTGCAATGATCGATGAATCAAAAGTAACCTTAGAAGGAAGCACACTAACCATCAACATAAAAAGAATTTGCGATGATTAGGTCTACCCACCCCTATATTATACCCTATATACATTATAAGAATAATTATATTATATATATGTAAGAAAACTAACAAACGCATCCCCCTATCCCTATAAAAGGCTATTCGTCTTGATTCTTACTTACTAAATTATCTAAAATAGCATTCTGTGCGCTACGAATATTCTTCACATTCGGTGTCGGCGCATAAATATTTTTTGTCGTTGTAGGAGTTGCATGCCCTAGCACACTTTGAACCTCCCCCAAGTCCAAGCCTTGTTGAATCAATTGTCGCGCATGCCAATGCCGAAACACATGCGGATGTCCAAACTTTTTCTTTTCATCATCAGAAAAAGTAGTCAATTCAATCACACCTTGAACAATTCGCCATATAGAATTAGCAGATAGCTTCAACCCATACCCACGATTGGTGCTCGGTTCCCGAAACCACTCTGGGGTCTTATCTTCATTCCCGCGTCCATATCCCCCGTGTTGTATGAACAAGTACGGGCTATTATCTTTGCGATACTCCAAATAATCAAAAATTGCCTTCTGCACATCATTCGTAAAACATGCATATGCCATCTTTCCCGTTTTCTGCATCACAAACGAAAAGCTACCAGAATTACTATCTGTAGCTTCTAATAAATGATTTCGATCTAATTTAGTAATATCACCTGCTCGCAAAGCAGTAGAAGACAATGTCAACACCAACGCCCGTTGTCTTAGCAAATTTAATTTCGCCACCCGAAAAGAAGACGATTCCGCCTCCCCTTCTTTTTTCCACACTGGTAATGGAGTTTGAAATGCGGCCTGAATCATCCGCTTAGCATAATCCCCCGGAATATCCAAGATTTGTTGAGTATGCGAATACGCCGTATTTTTCCGACGTCTGCTCACCATTTTAATTGCTTCATCCATCTCAGCCTTAGAAAATTCAAGATAACGAAACCCCATAAATTTCACCAAAATCGCTCGGAAACAAGTCAAATAATGTTGCACAGTTGCTTCACTGAACTTAGTCGGTTCATTTGCAAGTTCCATATTCTCTTCAATATAAACAGGCCATGCGTCCTTATGAGTACCATCTGCCTCATAAAAAGAGTTTCTTAACCATCCCCCAAACTCATTGTAAATCGTCGGTGGCAAATCCAACGTAGAAACTTCATCCAAATTCATCCCTTTTTGTTCAGAAATCGACAAAAAGATATCTAACACACGCACATACTTCAAATAAGTATTATCACGACTTTTCCGCCCCGCCTCCCCTTCTTGAGGCGGAAAAATCTCATGTGTAAATTTATGCTTTATTTCAGATAACGGAATTTCTTTTTTTTCGCTAGAATAAGCCGCCATAAAGATCCTACAAGATCCACTTCAGCAAAACACCTACAAATGCTGATACCAAACCAAGATGCAAGAACAAATCAATTCTTGCCACAAAACTTGCTGGGATAAAAACAACCAGGATTAAATTTAATGCAATCAATAAAATCCCCAAAATCACCAAAGCACCCTTACGAGTAGCAAAATAATTTGAAATAACATCTAAGAAATCAGATAACCATTTCTTCATTGTTTTCTTCTTCTTCCTTTATCAAATAATCATTATATTGGGCAACAATCCGAGTAGGAATTCGTGCTTCCACTTCCACGCCATCTCGCATATGGTCAACCATATCCGCTTTCCCAATGCTATAGATCTGTGAGAGCAGATTACCCTTATCATAAGGGATTTTGGCATGTATCGCAATATATTGTTCATATAACTTATTCTCAAGTTTTCCCAACAATTCTTTGACAAACAAACCATCTCTAGCAGAAACAAACACCACATCATCATCCGCATAGGTTTCCTTAAATTCATCAAATTCATCCGTAGAAAACTGATCAATTTTGTTATACACCATCAAAGTCGGGATATGTTCCGCATCAATGGATGCCAAAGTTTGATTCACAGATTCAATATGCTCATCTGAATTAGAATGTGCCGCATCCACCACGTGCAACAACAAATCAGCTTCATTGATCTCTTCCAACGTAGCTCGAAATGCCGCCACCAAAGTAGTGGGAAGGTTTTGAATAAATCCCACCGTATCAGTCAACAAACATTCTTTCCCAGCAGGCAAATAGATCTTTCGAGTTGTCGGGTCCAAAGTCGCAAACAACTTATCCGCTGCATAGACACCTGCATCCGAAAGTTGATTCAACAATGTGGACTTCCCCGCATTTGTATATCCCACCAATGCCACCACCGGAATATTTGATTTTTTCCGACGATTGCGATGTCGGGTTCGATGCGCCCGCACTTTTTCCAATTGTTCTTTCAAATAGGCAATTCGTCGATTGATTTCTCGACGGTCCATTTCCAATTGCTTTTCACCCGGTCCACGCAAACCAACCCCCACACCAGAGCGTCCACCTCCCCCACCAGCCTGACGAGCCAAGTGAGTCCATGCTCTTGTAAGCCGTGGCAAACGATATTCCAATTGTGCCAATTCAACTTGCAAAGCACCTTCATGAGTACTCGCATGCAAAGCAAAAATATCCAAGATCAATGCCGTCCGATCTAAAACACGAACATCATCGCCTAAAATTTTCTCCAATTCCCGTTGATGGCGCGGGTTCAATTCACTATCAAAGATCACCACATCTGCCTTGCTTTCGTTCAGCAAACCTTTGATCTCATTCACTTTTCCCGATCCCACAAACGTTTTTGGGTTTGGTTTTTGCAAATTCTGTGTAGAAATAGCTTCAACAGAAATACCTGCTGTGTCAGCAAGCATTTCTAATTCAATTAATGATTCTTCCAAAGGCAAAATCCGAGGGCTTCCTAAAATATCTACGCCCACCAACACTGCCTTCTCTTTAACTCTAGTATTTTCGTGTAATTTACTCATTTTTTCCTAATCGACATTGGGCAGCACCTCGTCTATACGAATATCACTCTTTTCTTTGAATTTATCAAAGGTCTCAATGAATTGTTGTCCAAGTTTCTTGTATTTTTTCCAGTATTCTTCCTCATCAGACCAATTATTCTCCGGAGAAAGAATTTCAGTAGGCACACCATCAATGGCTGTCGGAACATAAAATTTGAATATTTTGTCTTCCTTAAATTCAGCATCATTCAAGCTACCATCCAATATAGCAGATAAAATCGTTCGCGTGTGTTGAATGCTAATCCGATCGCCCACACCAAAACCACCACCAATCCAACCAGTGTTGATCAACCAACAGTTAGAATCATTTTCATTGATTCGTTCACGAAGCAATGAAGCATATTTTGTGGGGTGATGGGTCATAAAAGGCGCTCCAAAACAAGCGCTAAAAGTTGCCACAGGTTCATTACCTAAGCCAACTTCTGTTCCACCAATTTTTGACGTATACCCAGTGATAAAATGGAACAAAGCTTGTTCTGTGCTCAACTTCGCCACAGGAGGCATCACACCATTTGCATCACAGGTCAAAAGAATCACATTTTGAGGATTACCGGCTTTCTTCTCCAAATGAGCATTTTCAATATACTCTAATGGATAAGAGCCACGCGTATTCTCGGTAATGTCTTTTTCATCCAAAAGCATCTCTCGTGTTTCCTCATCATAAATCACATTCTCAAGCACCGCACCATATCGATGAATTGCGGAATAGATTTGAGGTTCAGCTTCTGCAGACAAACGAATCACCTTAGCATAGCAACCATTCTCAAAATTGAACACACCTTCTTTGCTCCAGCCATGTTCATCATCACCAATCAAATTTCGAGAAACATCAGCAGACAATGTGGTTTTCCCTGTCCCAGAAAGGCCAAAGAACAAAGCTACATTATCACCCTTCATATTTGCAGAGCAATGCATCGGCAACACACCATTTTTCGGCAACAAATAGTTCATCACAGAAAAAATCGTTTTCTTAATTTCTCCCGCATAACCAGAGCCACCAATAATCGCTGTTTTATCTTTAAAATTCACAATAATAAAGGTTTTCGAACGTGTTTCATCCAATTCAGGAATCGCATAAAAATCCATCGCATCAATAAGTGTGAATTCAGGTTCCACAGCATGTGCACCACTGTCCTTACCAATCAACATATTCTTCGCAAAAATGCTATGCCATGCCTTTTCTGTGATAATTCGCACAGGTAATTCATGTCGTTCGTCTGCGCCGGCATAAAGATCTTGCACATACACATCCTTATTTTGAAAATAATCAATCAAACGACGCTTCAAAGCAAAATATTTTTCTTCAGAATAAGGCACATTCACACTGCCCCACCAGATATCATCCTTAGTGGTATCTTCTTCCACAACATATTTGTCCTTTGCAGAACGAGCAGTATGCTCACCAGAGCGCACCACCAATCCGCCCCCCTTCAAGACCTTACCTTCTCCTCGGCGAATCACATGTTCATAAAGAGCTTCCACTCCTAAATTCCAATATTGTTTCCCTGTATTCAAAAAACCTTGTTCTTCAAGTGTATATATGTTCATTTTCTTCTCCGTAATGATTCCAAATTAAAACGTTGCAATAAAATCGTCAAAGCGCTTCAGTGCTTCCACCAATTCATCTTTTGTACAAGAATAAGACATCCGGATATAACCCTTCATCCCAAAAGCAGAACCAGGCACAGTCGCCACATATTTCTCATTCAACAAACGTTCTGCAAACATCTCATCATCTTCTGTCAAAGCGCTAATATCTGGGAACGCATAAAAAGCACCCTTTGGGGCTGCCAAACGAATTTTGTCTTTTCCTTTAAAATAATCAAGCAAAAACTTTCGATTTTCATCCATCTCTTTACGCAAATCCTCAGCAATGGTCTCCTTATCAGCCATCACAGCCAACGCCACCTTCTGAGAAAGTACAGATGCACAAGAAGCAGTTTGTCCTTGAATCTTAGTCATACCATTTGCAACTTCATCGCCAGCAATCACCCAACCAATCCGCATCCCCGTCAAACCATAAGACTTTGAGATCCCATTCACCACAATCAAATTTGGAGTGTCTGCAAGTGAAAAACTTTCCAACAAAGACATTCCCAATTCACCTTCAAACACCAATTCATTATAAATTTCATCGCTAATCACATAAAAATCACGATCAATCGCCAATTTCATCAATGCTTCCATTGCAGCTTTTGGATAAACAGCGCCAGATGGATTGTTAGGATTATTCACAATAATCGCTTTCGTCTTATCAGAAACAGCCGCCTCAATTACCTCCAAATCAGGTGTCAAATCATCTTTCATCTCCACCATCACCGGCACTCCACCTGCCAACTTCACCATTTCCGGGTAACTCACCCAATACGGCTTTAGCAAAATGACTTCATCACCATCATTTAAGAGTGTCAGCAACACATTCGTCAAACTATGTTTAGCTCCATTCGAGATCACCACCTGATTTGCTAGTATTCTTTGTCCATAGCGTGAATTCGCCGCATCAGCCACAGCTTGTCGCAGGTCCAACTCTCCTCGAGTCACACCATACTTAAAATAACCATCATCAATGAAATCAGTGATAGTTGAGTATTTGGTCAAAGACAAACGATTCTGCGGTTCGCCCACAACCAAATTACACACCTGTTTTCCTTCTTTTTTCAACTTTTTTGCCATCTCATTGATCTTCAATGTAGCCGATGGTGCCAGTTTCAAAACTCTTTCACTGATCATGATTTTCTCCTATATAAAAAATGAATCCAGTTAAATAAAAATAAAGATTTATTGTCCTTCTATCCAAGAACTCATAACATCAACGAGTATTTTCAAGCTTTCTATGGAAACTTTATCAAGCGTATCATGGGTTGTATGCCAGTATTCATAATCAAAATCAATCACATCAACCGCAGGAATCCCAGCTTCAAGAAATGGGGTATGATCATCCAACATTGCATATTTTTCTTCTTGAATAAATGTTGTATTATAACCTAATTTTTCTGCTTCTTTCCAGATTTCTGTCCGCATTTCCTCGTCAGAATTTCGTTCATAATAAATGTTTAGCTCTGCATCGCCAATCATATCCAAAATCACCGCTCGCTCCACTCCAAAAGGCATTTCTTCTAATTGCGCCACAAAATACCGTGATCCCATAATCCAATCATACTCCCCAATCCCCCCATTATCCTCAGCATCAAAAAACACCAAAACGGTGCCGCATTTTGCATCCTCAGAAAGCACTCGTGCCAAATCCAACAACACTGCCACCCCAGAAGCCCCATCATTCGCACCCATCACAGCTTCTTCATGCAAGCTTTCATCAAGGTCATGGTCCGCATAAATCCGGCTATCATAATGAGCGCCAATCACAGTTTGAAGGTCACCAGCACACGCTGCATCATAGCCAATTATATTCGTATAAGTATCTTGTTCAAATTGCCAAGTCTGTTCGATAACATCCCATTCAAAAGTTGTTAACATCTCAACAATATAATCTTGTGTCAAATCATGCGATTTTGATCCCACCACTCTCGGTCCATTTTCCAATTGTCGGTTCATATGCTGCAACAACCACTCATCTTGATAAGCATTTTCAACCATCGGGCTTCGATTCATCAACACAAACCCAATAATGAATAAAAATACCACCGTAATCAACATTCCGATCCATTTAGAAAATTTCAATTTCTTGCTCCTTCACAAATTGATTCAAAACATCTTTTGCCCGCATCGAATAAGCGGTAATTCGATCTTTTTTATTACGCTTTTTTCCATCTTCAAATTTCGGTAAAATCCCAAAATTCGCCTTAACCGGTTGAAAATCTTTCAAATCAGCATGCGTCAAATAATAAATAATCGCGCCCAACATCGTTTCTCTAGGGAAGATCAATGGGGTTTGTCCCTTTAAAGCACGTGCCAAATTTGTCCCTGCCAACCACCCCGTCGCAATATTCCCCATATATCCCTCTACCCCTGAAAGTTGTCCCGCAAAAAAGACCATCTCACGTTTTTTCGCTTCCAAAGTAGAATGCAAGGCCAAGGGTGCTGAGATAAAAGTATTCCGATGCATTTGGCCATGACGCACAAATTCCACATTTTCCAATCCCGGAATCATCTGAAAAATTCTTTTTTGTTCCGCAAATTTCAAATTAGTTTGGAATCCAACCATATTATACGCACTGCCATCAATATTATCTTGGCGCAGCTGCAATACTGCATGCGGCCAACGTCCTGTTCTCGGGTCATCCAATCCCACGGGTCGCATTGGCCCAAACGCCAAAGATTTTTCTCCACGCGAAGCAATAATCTCAATTGGCAAACACCCTTCAAAAAAAGTATGCGCCCCAGCATTTACCCCATTTTCAATTGCTTCTTCAAAACTTTTCAAAGGGATCCGTTCTGCATTCAAAAGTTCTTGCACAAAAGCTTCATACTCTTCCTTATTGAGTGGACAATTGATATAGTCCCCTTCTTCAGTTTCACCCTTATCATAACGGGATGCGCGATATGCAATTTCCATATTAATTGAATCCGCATCCACAATCGGAGCCAAAGCATCAAAAAAGAACAACCGCTCCTCTCCCAAAAATTTCTCAATCGCTTCAGAGAAACAATCAGAAGTCAATGGACCCGTCGCAATCACCACCGGACATTCGGGAATTTCGCACATTTCTTCACGCACCAATTCCACATTCGGATGCGCCAACAAAGTCGCTGTCACTTTCTCTGAAAAATCTTCCCGTGAAACAGCCAAAGCCCCACCTGCCGGCACAGCATTTTCCTGAGCCACCTTCACCAACAAAGAGCCCAATGCTTCCATCTCACGCATCAAAACACCTGTGGCTCGATCTGGCATTTTCGACCCCAAAGAATTGGAGCAAACCAACTCCGCCAATTGATCCGTCTTATGTGCCCCCGTCCCCACTTCCGGACGCATTTCAAAAAGTTTCACTTTAATCCCATGGTTTGCAATTTGCCATGCAGCTTCAGAGCCTGCCAAACCGCCACCAATCACAATTACCTCATCAAATGATTTCATTTGTAAATTCCTTCAAGTATTACAGAATATTTGTTGCGCAGCTTTATACTTTCTCTATAATTATCACTAGAGTAAATTAATCAAAATAATAGAAGCTGAACCTCTATTATAGCCGATGTAATCTTGGATTATTATAGAAGAAAGAATAAAATGCCTTCTTTTAACACGAACCTAAATCAAAAACCTAGCCAAAAGCCAATCAATTCAATGAGGTTATTCAACCTCATTAAGCTCATGAACGCGCTTGATGCCAACGTTTTAGAATATAGTGAAAAGCTCATTAAAGAAATAGACACCAATCCTGTCATAGAATTTACCGAAGGCCGTTTTTGTCCAAAATGTCACACCAAGCTCCCTCCCAAAACGCTCTGTCCAAAATGTTCTTATGTAAAGACAGAAGATCCCAATGATCCCATCGTCTTTGTTTCACCCCCACAAATGCCTTTTCGCCAATCAAATGTCTCTCAAGACTACTCTCCCGAAGAATTTGTTGCCCAAACGGAATCCTTAGAAGAATACGTATTCAAACAAATTGCCAATGATGTCAAACCAACCGACCGAAAACTAGTCGCATATCTCCTCTCAAATCTTGATGACACCGGTCTTCTCACCATCAAACTTGAAGATGCCATCATCAATCAAAAAGTAACCAAAGCCCATATCCAATCCGTCATCGATCTCATCAACTCAGCAGAACCCATCGGTGTGGGTTCCTTTTCCGCCCTAGACGCCATGATTGCGCAAGTCAAACATCTCTCAGAAAAAAACCTACTCCCCAATCCCGCTGATGAAGACCTTATCATCTCCACCATCAACGATCATGCCAAACTCATGGCTGCCAAAGATTTTGCATCGCTCGCCAAATCACTCGATATCTCAAAGACCCATGCAGAATCCATCGTAGACTTCATCGTCAACAATCTCAATCCCTTCCCCGCGCACGCCCATTGGGGGGACGAGCGCACCGTTGTTGAATCCAAATACCATGCCTATTACCAACCAGACTTCATCATTCATCAAGACAATCAATCTTCACCTCCCAAGCTAATCGTAGAAGTCCTCTACCCCATATATGGCTCCCTCAACATCAACTCAATTTATCAAAACGCCATCAAAGAAGAAGAATCACAAGAAACCAAAGACAAACTAAAAGAAGAAATCAACCAAGCCAAATCTCTCCTCAGCACCATCGAGCAACGCAACAACACTCTTGTCCGTTTCATCCATTGGGTCGTCAAAGTCCAACATGATTTCATCCTCTATGGTGACAAATATTTATTTCCCCTCACCCAAAAAGAGGTCGCAGAAAAACTAGACGTGGAAGAATCCACCATCTCACGCGCGGTCAAAGGCAAAACAGTTCAACTTCCCTCCAAAAAAATTATTCCCTGTACCTTATTCTTTGAAAAGAACTTACCTATCCGCGTAATGATTAACGAGCTCATTGAAAATGAAGATAAATCGAAACCACTCAGTGATCAAAAAATTTGCGACATCCTCCAATCCGAAGGAATCAAAATTGCCCGTCGAACAGTCGCCAAATATCGCAATATAGAAGGTCATCTCAACGCATCCGGAAGGAAGAAAAGAAAATGAGACCCTATAATCCTTTTGACACCAACTTTCAAGACGAGGTCATCTTAATTCGCTCCATCACATATGTCTTAGACCAACCGGTCATCGTATGTACGAAACTCGATCAAACCATAATTGCCGCAAACCCCGCAGCTCAAGAAAAAATCACCATCAAACCTGATCAAAAACAAAAACTAATCGACATCTTCCCAGAGATCAACTATCAAATCACTGAAAATTCAAAAATTAGTGCTCACACCAAAGAATCTCTAACCTTCTTCTTTCTAGATATCCGCTCCTTCATGGATTCCTATTTCTTTATCAATCTCATCGAAGAATCCGAATTAAAACCGAAAAAAGAGGAAACCTTTTTCTGGGACGATATCAATACCCTCTTCCAACTATCCAATCAAACCACAGATCTTTTTAACAATCCCGATTTTTGGCGCACTGCCAGAAATTTCTTACAAGCCCACAGCATTCTCATTTATATAGAAGAACCCGATCATTCTCTCAAATTTCACAACACTGCCTCCGCCATCTCCTTTAACCCTCCCCTCACCATCTCAAAAGAAGAGAGCATCTATTTCAAAACCCCCATGCAGTGGAAAAAAAATCGAATCAACTTTGCCAACATTCAAACCAATTTCTATGACACCCTCAGCGATTCATATGCACAAATATTCAATTTCTACATAGAAAATATTGGCTGTTTTTTTGTACTATACGAAAACATTGCTATTATTAATGCGGAAGAAAAAATGAACTTCATCCTCAATCTCCTTCAACTTGCCCAAAAGCAACCCAACGCAGATCAAAATTACCCAACCATTGAAAAGAAAATTGTCCAAAATAGTAAAAATAGCTACATCATCCTTGATGAACAAAAACGTCTCGTCGATATCAATCAATCTGCCCTTAATTTCCTCAAATATTCATCCAAACAAGATCTCTTCGAAAAGAAATTCTCAGATTTCTTCATCACCAACATCGCCTCCATGGAAGAATATTTCTATCTAGTCAAAAACGGAGAAAGCAAAAAACATCTCACCAATGTCCGCATCACCCTCCGAAATGGTGAAATTCTGCCCATCGAGCTCACTCTCATCCCTCATTACAACCAATTTAATCGTTTTTCGAATTACATCATTCTGATCTATGATCTCTCAGACATAGAAACGCTCCAAAAAGAAGCCCAAGAAATGGCACAAGTCGCAGCAATAGGCAAAAAGATCCAAACATTTTCCCATGAGGTAAAAAACTCAATCAATAATCTTTCCATGTTAACCAACGAATTATTTTATTACGATGAATTAAAAGAGTTCTACCCTCACTTTGAAAAAATAAGAAAAAATATCAACAACTATTCAATTTATGTAGAAAGATTTTTAGAGCAAGCCAAAAGCACCAATTACGACAAAAGATCAGTAGAAATAGACACACTATTAAAGAATGAAATCAAAGAAAAATCAGAAAAGCTAAATATCAACAACATCAAAGTTATTGAGAATTATGCAACTGACTTGCAACCCGCCTATGCAGATGAAACAGCCATTCATGAAGTCTTCAGCAATCTCATTCTCAATGCCATCGATGCCATGTCACAACCCAACATCCGAACTCGCCAATTGACCGTCTCTGTCAAGCTCAACCCCGAAACAAATATGATCTTGATTGACATTGCCGATACAGGCACCGGCATCCCTAAAAATGACCAAGAAAAAATCCTCAAACAAAGTTTCACCACCAAAGATCATGGCAATGGCATCGGGCTCACTCATTCAGCCAAAATCATCAACGACCATCAAGGGAAAATCACCTTCACCAGCATCCCAGGAGCAACAAATTTTCATATAGAATTACCAAAATACTAACCAAACTCAAAGCATAAAAAACCATAATAAGGAGAGGATCAATGAGTTTTACAATATTGATTGTCGAAGATCAAGACGACGCTCGCGGCTCAATTAGCCGCATTCTTACAAAAAAAGGATATCTCGTTCTTGAAGCCGGCACCCTAACCAAAGCAAAAGAAATTTATCAGAAGAACATCATCGACATCGTCATCCTAGATCACGGCCTTCCCGACGGCAAAGGTCTCGATTTGCTCCAAGAGCCCATCGAAGATTTTTACAAACCCCGTGTCATCGTCACCACAGGTGAAGGTAACATCAAAATGGCTGTCCAAGCCATGCGAAACGGCGCTCATGATTTTATAGAAAAACCCGTCAACTTTGACTATCTTCTCGACTCAATCAAAAAAGCGGAAGATCAAATTCGCATCGAACGTGAAGTCACCTATTACAATCAAACCTTCGAAACCCAAGGCATAGACTATGTCATCAGCTCCCATCCCAAAATGAAACGCGTTTTTGAAGCCGCCACACGCGCAGCCAAAAACAACGTCACCACACTCATTTTTGGAGAAACAGGCACAGGGAAAGAGATTGTCGCGCGTCATATCTACAACAACAGTCCCCGTAAAGGCAAAAAATACGTACCCATTAATAGTGCTGGTCTCAACAAAGATCTGATGTCGTCCCAACTTTTTGGGCATGAACCTGGGGCCTTCACCTCAGCCGACAAAAGACATATCGGAGTCTTTGAACATGCCAATGGTGGCATCATCTTCCTTGATGAGATTAGCCAAATGAATATGGAAGTCCAAGCGCAGCTTCTTCGCACATTAGATAACAAAATCATCACTCGCATGAATGGGCATGAAGAAATTCCCGTAGATGTACAAATGATATTCGCAACCAACCAAGACCTAAGTCAAAGGGTGAAAGAAGGCAAAATGGCAGAAGATTTTCTTTTCCGTATTTCAACTTTCCCCATTATTGTGCCACCTCTCCGAGAGCATATTGAAGATGTTCCAGAACTTGTCGGTCATTTTATTAAAAAGAACAATGAAAAAGGAACAAAAGTTATCGAAGGTATCACAGATCCTGCTCTTGCCCAATTAATGAAATTTAACTTTCCCGGCAATGTACGCGAATTACAAAGTATTATCAATCGCGCCATCATCTACTGTGATGTGGACAAACTCGATGTTCATCATTTTGATCCTGGCATCCAAAATCTATAAACGAAAGCGCGTATGTCCACTGAAGAATTTCAATTCTCCATTTATAACGAATCTGATCTGCACCATCAGTTAAAGCAACATTTTGCCACTGATGGTGCTCTTTTTGAACATACCATCGATGGATACGTCATCGACCTCTATCAAAACAACCAACTCTATGAAATCCAAACCACAAATTTTTCAGCCATCAAAAAAAAACTCACCGCTCTCATCACAACCCATCAAGTCAACCTCATTCATCCCATCATCCAAAACAAAACCATCCGCAAAATCACCCCCCAAGGCGAACTTCTCTCCAAAAGGAAATCTCCCCGACACGGCACCATCTACGACCTCTTTAAACAAGCTGTTTACATTCCCCACCTTCTTCTCCATCCTTCTCTTGAGATAATCACCCAATTCGTTGACCTCACCGAAACATGGGTAGATGACGGACAAGGAAGTTGGCGCCGCAAACATTTTAGCATCCAAAACAAACACATCACCTCCTTTGCACAATCCAACACCTTCAACACCGCCACAGACTATCTCTCCCTCCTCCCCTTCCCTCAAGACCAAGTTTTCACCAACAAACAACTCGCCCAATCCCTCAAGATAGATCGCCGCATCGTCCAAAAATTCACCTACACCCTCAGAGCAGCCGACCTCATCCAAGTAATCGGAAAAGAAGGAAGAGCTTTACTTTTTTCTCAAAGAAGGGTTTAATTTGTTTGATAGTTTATTAATCTGAAGGAGTAAAACATGAATCAAGAC
This sequence comes from Anaerolineales bacterium, assembly GCA_963676155.2. Lineage (GTDB taxonomy): Bacteria > Chloroflexota > Anaerolineae > Anaerolineales > UBA11579. Next base: position 166,719 of record CAXXOS010000002.1, on the reverse strand, counting down.
CTGATCAAATTTTCAATCCCCGAATCGATCAACAAAACAATTGAAATCAACCTAAAAAACCTTTCGCAACAAAAATTTGTTGAAAGGATCTGGCAAAAAGATCACACTTTATGGTCAGATTCACCAGAAGAAATCACAAATCGCCTCGATTGGCTCACTGTTGGGCAAGAGATTCTCGACCAATCCGCTCAAATAGACGACCTCCTCGCAGGTTTAGCCAAAGATGGCATCACCAACGCATACGTCCTTGGCATGGGAGGCTCTAGCTTAGCCCCAGACATCTTTAGCAAACTCTTCACCTCTCAGTTCAAAGTCGCCATCATAGACACCACAGATCCCAGTCGCATCGCAGATCTTGAAAAAGAAATGCCTCTTGAAAAAACAGTCTATATCGTAGCCACCAAATCAGGCGGCACCGCAGAAACCCTATCTCTTTTCAAATACTTCTACCAAAAAATCAGTAAAATTTCATCCACTCCCGGGAATGCTTTCATCGCCATCACAGATCCCGGTAGCAAATTAGAGAAATTAGCCACGGACCTCAAATTCCGTCAAATTTTCGCCAACAATCCCAACATCGGTGGTCGCTATTCAGCACTTTCATTCTTTGGCATGGTTCCCGCTGCCATCGCAGGTGCAGACTACAAAGCCATGTTAGCCGCCAGCAATCAAGCCTTTGACATTCTCAAAGACGAAAAGGCACCGCTCACTCAAGCAACTCTCAAACTCGGTGTCCTCATGGGAGCCCTCTCTTTAGAAAACAAAGACAAGCTCACCTTCATCATTCCTGAAAACATCCTCATCGTAGCCGAATGGATCGAGCAACTCATCGCCGAAAGCACTGGCAAAAATGATAAAGGCATCCTGCCTGTCATCGGTGAGCAACCCACCTCCCCCGAAAACTACGGTACAGACCGCATTTTCATCAACTACACCTTTGCTGGCGAAACACCTTATACAGCACAAGTTCAAGCACTCATAGAAGCTGGCTATCCTGTTGTCACCATCGACCTTGCAGATTTCACCCAATTGGGTGTTCACTTTGCTTTCTGGGAATTTGCCACCGCCGTAGCAGGCGCTGTCATGGGCATTCAACCCTTCAACCAACCCAATGTAGAATCTGCCAAAGTTTCCGCTCGCAAAATGATTGATATTTATAAGGATACAGGCAAACTTCCTCCTTTGGATACAGCCGAATTTTCCAAACAAACCCTTGAAAATTTCCTTGCAGATCTCAAAGAAAATTCTTATATCTCCATACATGGCTACGTCAATCCCAATCCCACCTTCACCAAAGCCTTCAAAACCCTTCAAACCGCCTTGCGTGACAAAACAAAGAATTCCACCACATTTGGCTTCGGACCTCGTTTCCTCCACTCCACTGGGCAACTTCACAAAGGGGATGCTGGCAATGGAATATTCATTCAATTTGTCACCAAAAATGAAAAAGATCTTCCCATTCCAGATCAAGCCGGCTCAGATGACTCCCAAATGCCATTTGGTGTCCTCAAAACCGCTCAAGCGTTAGGAGATGGTCAAGCCCTCAAACAAAATCACCGCAAAATGATCACCTTCCTAGTCACCGAAGACGACGCGAACAAAATAGCAACAATAATCGACTAAAACAAGAGGAAAAATGGCGCAAGAAAATTTAAAAAAGTTAGCAGCAGAAAAAGCAGTTGAATTTGTAAAATCAGGCATGGTAGTCGGGCTCGGTCACGGGTCCACCACCATCTTCGCTCTCAGAAAAATTGCAGAAATGCTCAAAACTGGAGAACTTACCGACATCATCGGCATCCCTTGTTCTCTCATGGTAGAAAAAGATGCCCGCGAACTCGGCATTCCCCTCGGAGACATCAACGATAACCATGTCATCCATCTCACCATAGATGGTGCAGACGAAATTGACGATTCGTTCCATGTCATCAAAGGTGGGGGTGGCGCTCTCCTCAGAGAAAAAATTGTCGCTCAATCCACCCTACGTGAAATCATCATCGCCGATGGCAGCAAACATTCCCCCAAACTCGGCACCAAATGGGCACTCCCCATCGAAGTCCTTCCATATTGTTGGCAATTAATCGCGGATTTCCTCAACATCCCTTGAAGGTGATCCTGTCCTTCGCATGAAAAAAGATGACCAAGGCAATCCCATTCCTTTCACCACAGATCAAGGCAACTACATTCTCGATACCAACTTCGGTCCCATCCAAGATGTAGAAACACTAGCAAACACGCTCAAAGCCCAAGCAGGTATCATTGAGCATGGTCTCTTTGTCGATCTCGCCGCTGATCTCATCATCGCATGGGATGAAAACAATATCGAACACAGGCAGAACAATGACCAAGCATAAAGCCACCGCCTTAGCTCATCCCAACATCGCTTTCATAAAATACTGGGGCAATCAAGGTAGCGAATGGAACCTGCCTTTCGGAAATTCCATCTCCATGAACCTCGATGCATTCACCACCATCACCACCGTTGAATTTGATAGCACGTTAGCATCCGACCAACTAAATCTCAATGGCCAACCCGCCCAAGCAGACGCCCTCACTCGCATACAAAAATTTATGGATCGCTTCCGTCAACTCACCGATTTTCCCCTCAAAGCCCACATCACTTCTGAAAACAACTTCCCCACCGGAGCAGGCATCGCCTCCTCCGCTTCTGGCTTTGCTGCGCTCACCCTCGCCTCTTACGCCGCATCTGGGCTCCCTTATACACAAAGGGACACCAGCGCCCTCGCTCGCCTCGGGTCAGGGTCTGCCTCTCGTTCCATTCCCACAGGGTATACAGAATGGCTTCAAGGCACATCCCATGACTCCTCATATAGCATCTCCATTGCCCCGCAAGACCATTGGGATCTAATTGACAATCTTGTTCTCATTGATAGCCAACATAAAAAAACCACCTCCAAACAAGGTCATCAAATCGCCAAAACCAGTCCTCTCCAACTCATGCGCACCAACACGATTCAAGAGCGTGTCAATATCTGCAAACAAGCCATTCTAGACAAAGATTTCACCGCCCTAGCCAACATCTCCGAAGCAGATACACTTCTCATGCACACAGTCATGATGTCTTCCAATCCCGCCCTCTTCTATCTTGCCCCCGAAACACTCTCACTCATCAGCTTTGTCAGAGAACTGCGTGCCAACAACATCAACGCCTTCTACACCATCGACGCCGGCGCAAACGTCCATGTCATCACAACGGCCACCTCTCAATCAGCAACCATTGCAGCAATTCAAGAAAAATACCCTCAATATGAGATAAGAAGCTCCAAAACAGGTGGGCCAGCACGTTTAATAGATAATATTTAAGCAATATTTATACTTCTCCAACACTTGCACGATATAATCACCTAAAAGGTAAAAAATTAATATAAAGGATCGAGTATGACAACGGTTTTACAATTTATTATTTCAATAGCCGCTTTAATTTTTATTCATGAATTAGGACATTATATCGGTGCAAAAATCGCCGGCATCCAAATTGAAGAATTTGGCATCGGCTTCCCTCCCAAGATCACAAAATTATTCACTTTCCAAGGCACAGAGTTCACTCTCAACTGGATTCCACTTGGTGGCTTCGTTCGTGCCAAAGGAGAAGAAGGTCTCACCGACGCAGGTGGCGAAGACTATTTCAATGCCACTCCATTCAAGCGTCTCATTTTTCTATTCTTCGGTCCCCTCTTCAACCTCCTCACCGCCGTCATCCTTTTCACCTTCATCTATGCCAACATTGGCTTAGACCTCAACTCTGTCCAAATTGGAGACATCGCCGCAAATTCCCCAGCCGCACAAGTCGGCCTCCAAATCGGAGATATCATCGAATCAGTCAATGGAGTAGAGATCAAGAGCTATGAAACCATTCAAGAGCTCACCCAAGCCTCTTTAGATACACCGATGCAATTAGTCGTCCTTCGTGACGGTCAAAAAATCGATATCCAAGTCACCCCTCGCAGCAATCCTCCCGAAGGAGAAGGTGCCATGGGCATCGGCATGGTCAATCCCATCGGAGCAGACATTCCCCTTGGGCAAGCCATCAAAAGTGGGTTTATCGCCACTGGAGAAAGAATCAAAGATATGTACAATATGGTCAAAATGATCTTCACTCGCACCATGCCTGATGAAGCTCGCATTGTTGGCTATAAAGGTATGTACGACATGTACAATCTAAATCGTGAAATGGATGCTAGCATGCCCGAATACGGTCGTGCCAACACCCTCGCTTTCATCGCTTTCATCTCCGTTTCTCTCGGCATCATGAATCTTCTTCCCATCCCCGCCCTAGACGGTGGTCGCATCCTCTTCACCATTCCAGAAATGCTATTCAAAAAGAAAATTCCTCTCAATGTCCAAAATGCACTCAATGCCATCTTTTTCTTCCTCCTCATTGCATTAATGTTCATTGTCAACATTCAAGATTTTGTCAATCCAGTTAATTTCTAAAACATCCATCAGAGGATATAAAAAATGACAGAAAAAAACGACGCTCATATGGATTTATCACCTGAACTTTCCATAGAAGAGATTATTGAAAATTTAAAAAACGAAGCGCTCACCCTCACCAGCAAACAAATAATGCGTCTCTCAGGTCTCTACCCGCAAGAATTGCAATTAATGCGTGAAAACTGGGCCAGCTTCCACCCTCAACGCATCATCGGCGTCCTAGAAGATATGGAACTCCTCACCGAGGATTATCCTGGTGTTGATTTTTCAGATATATTTATGCTTGGTTTAGATGCCAAACAAGATCAAGTCATCATCATCTCCATCCGTGGGTTATGGGATGAAGAAAAACCGTCTATCGCGAACAAAGCGCTTGAAATTCTTCAAAGCAAACCAGAGCCATCTCTTCATGTAGCCCTCTCCCTCTTGTCACTTCTTGGCGAATTTATCCTTTTGGCAGAATATGAAAAAATTTCCCAACCTTTGGCAGATCAAATCAAAAAAGTGCTCATCACCATCTATCAAAACAGCCCCAACGAAGCCTTGCGCCAACGTGCGCTAGAAGTCCTTGCCCCTGCAACTGAACTTGAGCTAGATTTAAACGAAGCCATCGACAAAGCCATCCATGATTACAATGATGATTGGGTGCATTCCGCCCTCATCGCCATCGGAAAATCAGGCAAAACGCAATGGAATGACTATGTCTTTGACAATCTCGATTCCCCCATTGAAGACATTCGCATCGAAGCCATTCGCACAGCAGGTGAACTAGAGCTTCAAGATGCCCTTTCTGAGTTATACGCAGCCACAAAAGAAGGGATCAAAGAGATCCGCATGGCAGCTGCATGGTCCCTCTCCAATTTCTCAGACAAAAACATCCAATCCACCCTCAACGAAATGTTAGAAAACGCGGAAGACGAGGAAGAAGAGGCCCTCATTGAAGACGCTATCGACAATCATATGATCAGTTCAGAGATTATGTCCTTTAACTTCCTCGAAATCAAAGAAAGTCCAGTCCAACTAGACAATCTCGATGAACTCGACATAGATGATGAAGATGAAATAGAAGAAATCGAATCAAAATGACCAACACCTCCCCAGATCCATATAATGCTTATCAACTCACCGTTCGTGGCAGAGTGCAAGGAGTGGGGTTTCGTTTCTTCACGCGTAGCATAGCAGAGAAACTCGCAGTCTCAGGTTGGGTACGCAACACCCCCACAGGCAATGTAAAAATTTTCGTCCAAGGCAAACAAACCATCGTCAACGAATTTATCAAACACATAAAAAAAGGGCCACCGAGTGCCCTTGTCAAAGAAGTTGAAATCATTCCCAAACCACCTGATCCCAACTTCGCCAATTTCAAAGTGAAATTTTAAAAAACTAAACAACGATCTTGAACAAATAATCAGCAAGATCGTTTTCTTTTACCCAACACTCAAATTCAGAATAATTTTGTTTTTCCACATCTTGGCTCAACAAATAATCTACTTCAGCATACCCTGTCACCATTCGTGGTTTACTCGGTGCAATTTTCTCCACCAATTTCAATTCATTTCGTTTCATCAAAGCATTCAATTCCTGCCGACCATTCCAAATATACTCAAATCCCACCCAATCAGCAAAAGCCAATGCATCTCCGCTCTCCAACAAAAATTGGCGAGAATCAAACTTAATCCCAGCAATCGCTTCACCTTGTTTCAAAGCAGGATACCCCAATCGAATTTCCGCAAACCGCTCTTTCAAGGGAGCACAAACATCAATCCACCATCCCGCAAATTCACCCGCAGATCGCCAAGCACTTCCCATTCCATTAGCAAACAAATTAGGCGCCTTACCAATCTGGAAGTATCGCACACCTGCCTGATACGCTCTCTCCAAATCCACTCGGATCTTCTTCAAAAAATCATTTGCTTTCATTCTTCCATCAGCCAATGCCACATCCACCACCATCACCACAAATTGCCCCTGCAAAAGTTGTTTCGTCATTCGCACATCCGTCACATGTGGCAACACCACATGTCCCCTCACCAATCCTTTTGCTTTCGAACTTTCATCAATCGCCTTGTTTCGCAACTGATTCAAAGATTGCAACAAATATGCCTCACCGATCAACTCCGATCTTTTTGTTTTGATCATATTCTTTGCCACCATCTGTTCCTTATCATAGGCCAAAAACGGAGTCGGATCCAATTCTCCATTCGGAAAATTAGAATCTTTCAATCGAGCCAATCCTTTGTTATACAACCCAAAATGAATATAGCCCCGATTATCTGAATCACCAGACAATGCGATCACTTGATTTTGTTTAACTGAATCCCCTTCAGCCACTTCCACTTTCCCCAAATAGCCATATAACGTTTCATATCCATCCGCATGCGCCAAAAGAACAGATAAACCAAATCGCTCATTCAAATCAAAATTAACCTTTTTCACCACCCCATCAGCAGCAGCAAACACCTTCGCATGATAAGGTGCCTTAAAATCTAACCCATCATGTCCCGGCAAACCCACCTGCCAATAAATATCCCCGTTCACAGCAAATTTTTGCACAACTTCCTGATAGATTGTCGGAGTTACCAGTCGAATCATATCAACCTCTCTAAAAAGCTAAATCCTTCTGTTTCATTGAAAAAAATCGGTTCATCCCAATTATAATATGGTCATGCACTTCTAAATTAAGTAATTTTCCAGCTTCAATCACTGCCTTGGTCAAAGTCACATCTTCCACACTGGGTGTCGGGTCTCCACTGGGGTGGTTATGCACCAAAATAATCGCTGAAGCATTGCCCACAATCGCATCCCGAAACACCTCAGAAACTCGCACAGTTGAAGAATCCAAAGTCCCCTGATATAAATTCACAACCTTCTTCACTCGATTTTTCGTATCCAACAAAATCACCCGCAAAGACTCTCTTTGCAACGCACTCATTTCATACATCACCAAATCCGCCACATCCCTAGGGGATCGGATTGCAGGTGCTTCTTCAGGAGAATACATCACCAAACGCCGTCCCAATTCAATCGCTGCCTTAATCGTTGTTGCCTTCGCAAACCCCAATCCATGCTGTTCCTTCACTTCCTCAAAACTCGCCTGCTGAATCCCTTTCAAGCCACCAAATTGGCGCAAAATCCGGTCAGAAACTTCAATCGCATTTTCACCTTTCACCCCCACACGAATCAAAATCGCCATCAATTCTGCATTGGTCAAAACTTCAGCACCAAATTTTTCCAACCGTTCTCGCGGTCGGTCATCACTCGCCAATTCCTTAATTCGATAGGATTCTTTTTCAAGGTTTTGCATAACAGTCTCTCCCTCTCTAACTATACAACAACCAATTTTTCATCACAAGAGCATTCTCAAACCAATCAACCCAACTCTTGTTCATTTCCTTAGTTTAATCTAATTTATTAAAGTTTGACAACCTCATCACCATAGTTTATAGTCTTAACCATGAAAAATATCTTCCAAATCCTCCTCATAATCGCCATCCTAACCACTTCTTTTTCCTCCGTACTAATCGTCTCAGCCGCCCCACTCTCCCAAGAAAGCACCCTCTTTTCAGAAGACATCCTAGATAGCTATATTGACTACGGACAATATGAAGAAGCCTCCAGCTATTGCTCTCAAATCATTAGCAACGTCAATGCCACCGCACAAGATATCCATCTCGCCAGCTTCGGACTTGGAAAAATATATTTCGTCAAACAAGATTATTCCGCAGTTGTCCAATTTCTTCTCCCCCTCATCAGCAACAACATCATCCTTTCCGATCACATGGATCAAATCTACTATTTTCTGGGAGAATCACTCTTCCAAATCGGCAACTACGCTCAATCCATCACCTACTATCAAAAATATATGGAAATTTCTGATGGCACTCTCGATGACATACTCTATGAAAAAATCGGCAATGCATATCGAGCCCTTGGTGACCCAACCTCAGCCATCCAATATTATCAATCCACCATCAATGCATACAACAAAGAACCTTTCGTTTTTCAAATCCGCATCGGTCAGCAATATGAAAACCTTGGCAACTACGCCAAAGCCATTGAATATTACGAACTCGTCCGCGACACCACTTACAATATCGACGTAGTCGCACAAATGAATTTCTATATAGGGGAAGCTTATCAAAAACAAGGTGATCTCCCCATGGCAATTGGCTATTATAAAACCGTCATCACCACCTATATCAACTCCTCCTTTGCCTATCAAGCCTTAGCCAAACTCATTGAACTTGAACAACCCGTAGATAATGATATTCGCGGTTATATCGACTATCTCGCTGAACAATATAGTCTCTCCATCAATGCCTATGGCAACTACATCAATGAAACCGGTGATCGCCGCATAGACATCCTCTACTATCTTGGAATGAGTCATTACGAATTAGAAGATATCGAAACCTCCATGGCATTTTTTCAAGAAATCATTCAAACTTTTGACTATAACACCCTCACAACAGATAATTATTATTTCTACGGCCTTGCCTATCAACAACTCGCTCTCATATACAAAAGTAACCTTAGTGATTATCAAACCGCCATTGATCTCTACCTTGAATTTGCCTCTCGCTACCCCAACGACGATTTTGCCCCCACCTTTGTATATGAAGCCGCTGAACAATACGAAATTAATGGCAATCTCAGCAAAGCAGGTGAATACTATCTCAGCGTAGCCCAAAGATTCCAAAACAGTCCTAACGCCTTCGATTCCATCATTTTCTCTGGCATTTCTTACTATCGTCAACAAGAATACCTAACCGCATTTAATGTCTTTGAAACTGCCTCATCCTATGCCAGCTCCCCCGAAGATCATGCGCGTGCCTTTTTCTGGAAAGGCAAAACCCAGCAAGCCCTGGGCAACACTTCCCAAGCCGTCAGCTATTACGCTCAATCAAAAAATATTGACTACTATTCTTATTACGGACTTCGTTCCGAACAAATCTTAGAAGGTTATGAGCCTTTCTCCATCGGCATGTACGACCTAGATCCCAACCTCACCCAATACAAAGCAGAAGCAGAAAATTGGATGATTAAATCTTTTAATCTTCCTCAATCCCTAAATCTAAACGATCTTTCTCAACTAACCGTATTCCCCGAATATCAAAGAGGTATCCAACTCGATCGCTTAGAAAACTATAAAGATGCAAAACTAGAATTCAATTCTCTCCAATCCAAGATTAGCAATTCTCCTCAATACCTCTATATATTTTCATTGGATATGATTGACAAAGGCTATTATAAAAATGCCATCGAAAGCATCGAAAATCTACTCTCATTAGCCAACGCCACAGATTTTGCCATCACTCCCATGTATTTTAATTATCTCCAATATGGACTCTATTATTGGGATATCATCTATCCCGCAGCGAACAATTATGTCTTAGATCCCTTCTTCATGCTCTCCACCGTATGGCAAGAGAGCCTTTTCGAGCGTTCAGCAGGTTCCACCGCTGGTGCCCAAGGTCTAATGCAAATCATGCCTGATACAGGTGCAGAAATCAATGAAAACCTAGGTGATTACCTCCCTAATTTCCAAACAAAAGACCTACAACGTCCCAATATCAATATCTTTTTTGGCGCACAATACTTCTCCTCCCTCCGCCAAAATCTTTCCCCACAACCAATCGTCATGCTTGCCGCCTACAATTCTGGCCCTAATTCTGCAGAATATTGGTTGAACGCTGTTGGTCCAAATGACATGGATGTTTACGTCGAAGTCATTGGAATCCCCGAAACGCACGACTATGTCCGTTCCATCTTCACCCACTATGAAATTTACAAAACTCTCTACGAAGTCAAATAAACTATCGAATTAAACAAAAAAGCGAGTGACAGTCACTCGCTTTTATTTTTAGATAAAATTTCAATTTCTAAGGAGCCAAAACTTCGGTATCCTCAAAATACCACTCATTCACATAATTAAAGCGGTTCGTCAGGTCATACAAAGACCCAATCTGCACACCTTTAATATTCACACTCACATTATAAGAAACCGTCGGATAATATAACAACATCGCCGGTACCTCATGAGAGAAATGAGTTTGGAAACGTTCATAAAGATCTCGGCGTGTGTCCGTATCTGTTGTCACGCGTGCCTGCTCCAAATATTCACTTGCCAAACGATTATTCCATACCGAATAATTCTGTCCAGTCTTTGCCTGAGTCTGATTCCAAAACATATAAGGATCCGGGTCTGGATACTTTCGCATGTCATAGGCCAACAAAGCCGCTTCAAAATCTCTTGTCAAAAGCTTCGTATTCACCATATCATTGAAATCCATTGCTTCCAATGTCACCGAAACACCAATCCCTGCCCAGCATTCTTGCAAATAAGTCGCAATCTCTGCATAAACAGGCATATCATCTGGATAAATCAACGTAAACGCCATCGAAATGCCATCCTTAGAACGAACGGTTGCATTCGTATCCGCAAACGTATATTCTTTTTCTTGTAGCATCTTCACTGCGCCTTCTGGATCATATTCATGATCGAGCATATCAGAAACATAAGCCCACACATCCGGGAAAATTGGACTATCTGCCACAATCGCGCGATTCCCCAAAATTTGATTCACAATCCATTCTCGGTTCACTGCCATCAAAAGCGCTTCCCGAATCTCAGAATCTTGGAAGAACAACACATCGCTATTATCCAAATTGAAAACAGCCAAATTCAAAACAGGCAAAATCTCAGTATACATCTGCATATTAATATCATCTTTAGCCGCATCAAAAATATCAGGGTTACTAGCCAAAAAGCCGTTAATCAAATTATTTTTATAAGCATCCAACAATTGAACTTCATCATCAAACAAACGGAAATTAAAATTCTTTATATGAGCTTCTCCCAAATAATAATTTTCATTCGCCACCAATTCAACGCCCTTAATCACGCCATTTTCCAAAGACAATTGTTCCACCTTATAAGGACCACTCCCCACAGGCACAAAGTTTGTTTCTTGCGTCAACATCTCTGCATAGCTCATCGCCCCATAAATATGGTAAGGAAGAATCCCAAAATTCAAAAAATCAACAAATGGCGCATAAGGAGAGCTTAATTTCAATTTAAAAGATTGCTCATCAAATTGTTTAATCTCCACTGCATTCCATAAATCTTTAATATCCTGAGGAGCAAAAGAATCCGCTCCCATCATTGTTTGGATAGTAAAAATTACATCGTTAGTCGTCAAAGGCTGTCCATCATGCCACTGCACGCCGTCACGTAATTTGAAGTTATATTCCAAACCATCCACAGAAACGCCCCAGCTTTCCACTAGATCGCCTACAGGATATCCCTCAGAAGATTGTTTGAACAACGAGCTATAAACCAGCTTATTAATTGCTGAATCCACCTCGTTATAATAAGAAAGCACCGGATTCAATCGTTCCACATTGCCGATCAAACCTTCAATATAAACACCACTTTCATCAACTGTGATCTCCCCTTCGTTTGAATTAGCCTGATTATTTCGTTGTAAGAACAACAAAACACCAATTGCCACGATTGCAACCACTGAAATGATGATGGGAATTCGAAATTTTTTCATATATTTTTAACCTTTTCAATTAATAGACAAAAAAGGCTGCCTGAGTAAAACCACTCAAACACCCTTTTACGTCATCTCTTTTGAAAATACAAATTTTACTTACTAAATAAGCAAAATTGCAAGAATCAAAACAAAGAAAGCAAAGCTCAGTCCTAAAGTAATTCTGAAGAGTGTTTTTTCAACACCACGGCGAGCAGAGTAGACACCACCAGTGTCAGCACCTGTCAAACCACCGAGGCCTGCACCCTTGCTTTGAAGGACAACGCTTGCGATCAAGGAGACTGAAACAATGATTAATGCAATATCAAGAAATTTTTCCATTTATTAATTCACTCCTTTAAATGTTTAAACAAAACGATTATACACGTTTCTCTCATATTTATCAACTTTACCATACTACTATTTATTCAAAATTTATCCCTCATCCTTCTTTTATTTATTTTAGAAATAATTTTAAAAATCATTTATTTTAATATTATGGCTATGCGCATTTTTATATCAATCTTCAAATCAAATGAGGATTCCATTGCCCTCTTATCTTCCTTAATGTAAAATACTCCAATGCAAACGTCATCATCAAAATTCAATTCGTTACTAAACGGAGCCAAAGATAGTCTTCCCATCGTCCTTGGGTATATTCCCATAGGCCTCACCTTAGGCATCATGGCAAAAAATATCGGGTTCACCACCTGGCTCATGGGGCTCATGTCCACCATCGTATACGCTGGTTCTTCTCAATTTATCGCCATCGATATGATCAATAATCAAATGAGCATGGCCGCCATCATCGTCACCACCTTTTTTGTCAACTTTCGCCATTTTCTCATGAGCAGTGCCTATTCTCCTCATTTTAGAGAAGAACAACTGCCTTTCCTCGCCATTCTCTCCTTTGGCATCACCGACGAATCCTTTTCCATTGGCATGAACACCGCCCAAAACACTCCTGAAAAGTTCAACCGTTGGTATATGATCGGCTTGCATACCACATCCCAACTCACTTGGATTCTTTCCACCATGCTCGGCGTTCTTATTGGTGATTTCGTCCCCAACTATGAAAAATTTGGTCTCAATTTTGCCTTGCCCGCCATGTTCATTGGTCTCATCGCCCTCCTAATAAAAAACAATACCGGCCTGCTTATCTGTTTCGTCGCCGGCACCCTTTCTGTCATTCTTCTCCAACTGGGTCTCTCCAATTGGAACGTCATCGTAGCTTCTCTCATTGCCTGTATCGCCATTGTAGGAATAAAATATGTCCATAAATAACACGCAAATGATCCTGCTCTTCCTTGGCATGATGGTCGTCACCTACTTACCCCGTCTCTTGCCCGTCACCATTCTTTCCCGCCATCAACTTCCTCCATTTGTCTTAGAATGCCTCGAATATTTACCCGTTGCCATTCTTGGTGCTTTGCTCTTTCCCACCTTGCTCATCCAAGGCGATCAAGTGCTCATCTCTTTTCAAAATCTCACGCTTATCGCTGGCATCCTCACCACCATTGTCGCTTTGCTCACCAAAAAACTACATTGGACTGTTCTTGCTGGTATACTTTCTATGTATTTCCTATCAAAATATTTTTAGAAATAAATCAAAGAATTATACAAAATGACCGATCAAATTCAAAAGATAGCCCCCCAACCTCAACCACAAATTCCATCCGTCCCCCACACACTCAAAAAGACCAAACTCATTTGGCTCATCCTCTTCATCATGCTAGGCTTTGCCAGCTATTTTTCTGTCGGATATTTACTCGATCTAATTTTTGACCTTGATAACATGCCTTATGAAGCCCTCATTTTCATCTCCACCTCCGCCAACTTCATCGTTTTCACCGGCATCTTTTTTCTGTTCAGTTTCCTACCCAAGAAAATGTCTCTCAAATCCGTAGGCCTCATCAATTTCAAACCCAATTGGGCGTGGCTCTTCCTCATCCCCGCCATCGTCATCGCCCTCATGCCCCTCCGCTCCATTGTCGCCATCATAATTGAATTAGCCATCCATGGGGACTTTTCTGGCTTAGAAATGCGCTCTGCCATGCTCATGCCCGAAAACATCACCGTCTTGAGCTTCTTGCTTGCATTCTTAGGAATTGGCATCCTCGCTCCCATCGGAGAAGAAATGTTCTTCCGTGGCTTTGTCCACACCAATCTCACCGATCATTTTTCATTCGGATGGCGGGTCGTCATCAGCGCCTTCATTTTCAGCCTTGGCCACTATGACTCCATCGGTGTTATCGCTTCCTCATTCGTTATTGGACTCATCCTTGCCATTGCCTATGAAAAATCAAAATCACTCTGGTTCTCCATCGGTTTGCACATCGTCAACAACTCCATCTCGGTCCTCCTCTTATATGCCTTATTTCTTTTACAAAATACGTTGGATCTCCCCGTATACTAATTTTTCTTCACTGCAATTGTCACACCATCCCCAATAGGCAAAATCGTGCTCTCCAAATTTTCATGATCAATCACAGCTTTATTAAATTTTTCAATTGGATTAATCAAATAATGCCATTTTTCATCAAGATCAAGAACCGGGAACAAAGTATCTTCAGCAACTAAAACACCATTTTTAGATAATAATCGCACACAATCGCTCAAAAGAGGTTCATACAATCGTTTATCAACATCTAAGAAAATTAAATCAAATTGTTCATCTAAGCTTGGTAAAACTTTTTTTGCATCGCCAATCACAACTTCAATAAAATCAGAAACACCAAAACGTTCAAAATTTTCTTTTGCTTGTTTCGCCACAATTTCATCAAATTCAATCGTCTTAATCATTCCATTAGTATTCTTAATCACATTTGCCATAGAAATTGTCGAATAGCCAATGCTTGTACCAATTTCCAAAATATTTTTTGCACCACTTATTTTTAATAAAATACCCAAAAATCGTGAAACATCTTGATCAACAACAGGAACAAAATCAAGAAGCTTCGTATCATCAATAAACTTATGCTTATTAACCATATTCACATCAGAATATAAATTTTCAATATAATTTGCTAGATTTTTTTCACACATAACAACTCCTAATAAAAAAGTGCAACAAGCTTTTTAATTTTATTTCGATGCATATCATCGCACCCTTTCAAAGCTTCATCCAAAATAATATCGTGAGTTAATGCTTCTTTCACAACATTTACAAAATTAATATTCTTTGAAAATATCGCTTCACAATATTCATTTCCCACAGATGCAGCAATGGCAATCTCTCCGTCACAAACCAAATTAATGTCTCGAATCGCTGGAGTTTCTTTTGTCGAAGATTGGATTAACATCTTAGCATTCATTTCATTCTCAACTTCAATCTCTCCCATCACGATCATATAGACATCCACCCCTCTTTTGATTGCCTTTCTCAAACCATCCTCAATCAATTCAAAATCAATCGCATAGAAATCGATAATTAATTGTTGTTCACATTCATCAATAGTATGAAGTATCTTATTTAAAATATTCTCACTTCCAGTAATTGAAAAAAATTTTTCAAGATTGATGGGATGTGTAGGTAAATTATCTTTTAAAAAAGAGATGGATGAATTAATTTCTTCAAGATATGAATTCGAAATTTCATCAAATCCTTTCGCAACATATTTACCATTATTCTCAGAGACTTGGAATAAATATCCCTTTCTTAACATACTTTGCAAACTTGAATAAACATTCGCTTTTGGTATGGAAGTAATCTTTGACAATTCATATCCATTCAATTCACCATTCTCCAACAAAGCCACATAAATCCTCGCTTCATAGGAAGTAAAACCCATTTTCATAATTTTTTCTATCATACACACCTCTTAGTAGTTGTTCTCACTACCACCATAGTATAAGACGAAAACCAATTTTGTCAACATCTTAACTCTTTTCATTTAAATACATTTGTTCTATAATTCCTCTATGTTCAATTTAAAAGCACCCTTTAAACCAACGGGAGACCAACCCGACGCAATTCGCGATCTTGTCAAAGGCATCAAAAATGGAAATCGGGATCAAGTTTTGTTAGGTGCCACCGGCACAGGCAAAACTTTCACCATGGCCAACATCATTCAACAAGTTCAAAAACCAACCCTCATCATCGCCCACAACAAAACCCTCGTTGCCCAACTCTATTCAGAGTTCATGGAATTCTTCCCTGACAATGCAGTTGAATATTTCACCTCTTACTATGATTACTATCAACCAGAAGCCTACGTACCACGTAGAGATCTTTACATCGAAAAAGAAACCGACATCAACGAAGAAATCGAACGTCTCCGTCTTGCCGCCACCACTTCACTCATGTCCCGTAAAGATGTCATCATCGTCGCTTCTGTGTCCTGTATCTATGGGCTCGGAGACCCCAATGCCTACGGTCGCTTCGTAGTCAACATGAACGCAGGCGACACCATCCGTCGTAACACCTTGCTTCGCCAACTCGTCGAAAGCCATTATCAACGCAACGACATCGAAACCAAACCCGGCATCTTCAAAGTTCACGGCGACACCCTCGACATCATCCCCGCCTATCAATCCAAAACCGCCTATCGCATCTCCTTCTTCGGAGATGAAATTGAAAAAATCACCGAAATCCACCTAATCACAGGGGAAGTCATTCGCAACCTAAACTCCATCTCCATCTATCCCGCCAAACACTACGTCACCGAAGAAGATAAATTAAAAGAAACCATTTCTCGTATTGAAGAAGAACTCGAACATCGTCTAGCCTATTTCAAACGTAACGAAATGTTTCTCGAAGCCCAACGCATTGAACAACGCACTCGCTACGATCTTGAAATGCTCAGAGAAACAGGCTTCTGTTCCGGAGTAGAAAACTATTCCCGCCACATCGACCTCCGTGAAGAAGGCACTCCTCCCTGGACCCTCATTGATTATCTTCCCGACGACTATCTCCTCTTTGTTGATGAATCCCACATGACCATCCCCCAAGTCCGCGGTATGTATAACGGCGACCGAGCCCGCAAAACCACCCTCGTAGAATACGGCTTCCGTCTCCCTTCCGCCCTCGACAATCGTCCTCTCAAATTTGATGAGTTCGAAAAGCTCAAAGGCTATACCATCTATACCTCCGCCACTCCCGGCCCCTACGAGCTTGAACATAGCCCCAAACCCATTGAACAAGTCATTCGTCCCACTGGCCTCCTCGATCCAGAGGTCGAAGTGCGCCCCATCGAAGGGCAAGTCGACGACCTTTATAAAGAAATCAATATTCGTGCTCAACGCAACGAACGTGTCCTAGTCACCACCCTCACCAAAAAGATGTCAGAAGATCTCGCCAACTATCTCCTCGAACTCGGCGTCAAAGTGCACTATCTCCATTCCGAAGTCGACACTCTCGAACGCATCGGCATCCTTCGCGATCTCCGCAAAGGCGTTTTCGATGTCATCGTCGGCATCAACCTCCTCCGTGAAGGGCTCGACCTCCCCGAAGTCTCTCTCGTCGCCATCCTAGACGCAGACAAACAAGGCTTCCTCCGTTCAGAGACCGCCCTCGTGCAAACCATCGGACGTGCCGCTCGAAATGTTGACGGCAAAGTCATCATGTATGCCGACAAAATTACAGATGCCATGCACAACGCAATTAGCGAAACCAATCGTCGCCGTAAAAAACAAGACGAATACAACAAATCTCACGGCATCCAACCCGTCGGCATCATCAAAGCCATCCGCGATATGACCGATCAATTTGGTTCCGGCGTCGACTACGCCATCAAAGAACCCAAACCAGATTACAACGCCAAAGCACTTGATAAAAACGAACTTGAAATCATCATTAAAAATCTCGAAGCCAACATGCAAGATGCCGCGGACAACCTCGAATTCGAAAAAGCCGCTGCCATTCGGGACGAAATCTATGAAATACGCAAAAATCTAGCCGAATTACAAAATCTCAACCCTTGGGAAACCCTCAAAACCATCACCGGAAAGGACATCACCAAATAGCATGTCCCTGTCAGAAAAAACCAACAATGTCACTCGCTTCCTTTCCGCCAAAAACATTCCCTTTGAAACACATGAATTTCAACACGAAAAGCTTTCCGCCATCGAAGTTGCCAACCTCCTCAACGTAGAACCCGAACAAGTTTTCAAATCCATCGTCTGCACTCGCTTAGAAAAAGGCAAAGCCATCCTCGCCATCGTACCCGGCAATTTCACCGTAGATCTCAAAAAACTTGCCAAGCTCTTCAACGAAAAAAAACTCAAACCTGCCACTCATGATGAAGCGGAACATCTCACCGGCCTCCAAACCGGTGGCATCTCCCCCCTAGCTCTCCTCAACAAAGGGTTTGAATTTGCCATCGACGAAACCTGCCAAGTATTCGACCAAATCTATCTCTCTGCCGGTGAACGTGGTCTTCAAGTCAAACTCGCCCCCGCTGATCTCATCCAACTCATCCAAGCCCAAATCGCTGACATCATCTCCTAATATTTCCTTCCCTTTTCACCTCTTTTTTTTGCATTACAATAGATGAAATGCTTACAAAGCGCTATCATCAAACAACAGAAAGCGGAATTATTATTTATGAGAACTTTTCAACATTTATTTCATTTTGCAAAAAAATATACCAAAGAGCTTGCAGCAACCGTCATCAGCATGATCTTACTCGTCGGTGTCCGTCTCCTCGGCCCCTATATCATTCGAACCCTCGTCAGCCTTGTCACCACCACCCCCTTCCCCGACGACATCGTTCAAAACATCACCAAACTAACCCTTTTCGCCCTGGGCATCTATCTCGCGCGCGCGATTCTTTCATTTCTCCGTAGCTACATGGCGCATCTCGCTGGCTGGGGTGTAGTCGCCGACACGCGCATCACTCTCTATCAACACGCCCAACGTCTCTCCCTCCGATTCTACGAAGACAAACAAACCGGCCAACTCATGTCCCGCATCGTCAACGACACCGAAAAATTTGAAGCCCTCATCGCCCATGCCGTCCCAGATGTGATTGTCAACCTTCTCACCCTCGCCGCCGTCACCACAGTCCTCATGCTCATGAACGTCAAACTAGCCCTATTAAGTCTCATCCCCGTTCCCATCATTTTTATCTTCATGGGTCTTTACTCCAAATATGTCCGTCCTGCCTTTCGCAGACGTCAAGAAGTCCTCGGAGAAGTCAATGCCATCCTCAACGACAACCTCTCCGGCATTCGTGAAATCAAAGCCTTCACCCGAGAATCAATCGAAGACGACCGTGTCGCTCGTGGTGTCCTCAACTACAAAAGCTCCCTTCTCTACGCCCTCAAATACATGGCCATCTTTCATCCCTCTGTAGAGCTGGTCTCCTCCATCGGCACACTCATCGTTATCTACTTTGGTGGTCTCCTCGTCTTCCATCAAACCCTCCCCGTAGCCGATCTTGTTGCCTATTTCCTCTATCTCGATATGCTCTATCAACCCGTTCGCATCCTCAGCCAATCTTGGGAGCAGCTCCAAGAGAGCCTAGCTAGTGCCGATCGTGTAGAATCCCTCTTCAAAGAAACCTCTGAGATCAAGAACATTCCCAATCCCCTCCTTCTTCCCCAAAGAGCCAAAGGACATCTTCACCTCAACAATATCAATTTTGCCTATATCGACGGGATTCCCGTTTTAGAAAACATCAACCTAGACATCCCCGCACATTCAGTTCTCGCCCTCGTCGGCCCCACCGGTGTCGGAAAATCCACCCTCGCCAGCCTCATTCCACGTTTCTACGACGTTTCTTCAGGCAGCATCACCCTTGACGATACAGATATCCGCCACATCGAGCTAGAAGCGCTCCGTCGCCAAATCAGCCTCGTATTGCAAGATACCGTTCTATTTCATGGCACCGTCCGCGACAATCTCCTCTTCGGCAAACCCAACGCCACAGAAGAAGAACTCATCCAAGCCGCCCGTGCTGCCTATGCCTACGAATTCATCCAAGATCTACCCAACGGATTCGACACCCTCATCGGCGAACGCGGGGTCAAACTATCCGGCGGTCAAAAGCAACGCATCTCCATCGCCCGTGCCATCCTCAAAGATGCCCCCATCCTCATCCTAGACGAAGCTACCAGCGCAGTCGACACCGAGACCGAACAACTCATCCAACAAGCCCTCGAAAAGCTCATGCAAGGCAAAACCACCATCATCATCGCCCATCGCCTCTCCACCGTCCGCAAAGCAGACACCATCGCCGTCCTTGAAGGCACCGGCATCGTCGAACTTGGTAACCACGATCAACTCATTCAACAAAAAGGCACCTATCACAAACTCTACACCATCCAAGAATCCCTAAACTAATTAATTATAAAAGATAGAGAGAAGAGTATTCTTCTCTCTATCTTTTGGTTAGGTTCTCATCAAACACCTCTGAGCACTAATATTCAAAGATTTCTATATTGACTATCAACCTCGGATAATCCTCATATTCATCTATCCAATAGCAGAATACAATATCATCTATCTTATTTTTAGAGCTTTGAAAATATCTTGCTTTTAATGTAAATATTAAAATTCAAATAATTATGTGATATATTAATAAATATATGATATTATTTTCATATATATTCTTTATTTTGTGATGAATAAATTGAATATTATTATATAAAGAAAATCCCATGTCCTGTAAACATGGGATTTTTGTATTATTCTAATTCAATTGAACATTTATAAAAATTCTTTTAAAAATTTTAATAATTTTACAAAAATATTTTTATCCTTATCTTTTTTTTGTATCAAAAAAAAATTTGATGAATTATTTATGAAAATATTGTTTTCTATTTTTGATAAAAACCTTTCTTTTTCATTCATTTATACTCCTATATTTGTGATGAATAAATTAAATATTGTTTTATAGAATAATACATAAATTAATATACCACAAACAAGTGGCTTTTGCTCGTGAAACTTTTCACAATACATTAAGAATTGTGTTTCATTTACTTCTTCTCAGAAGCCATCCCCGTCAACCAAGCATATAATCCCACCACTGGCACCAAGAAAACCGTCGTCACAGAAATCGCAAGACCAATGGTAAAACGTTGTCCAATATACCCAATCGGCATTCCGCCAATCGTTTGTCCAAATTGATCCATTTGTTCTGTCATAGAGAGCACTGTCGCCCGCATCTTTGCTGGAATAAATTGAATCACCCAAGCAGTCTGCAACGGATAAGTGGTTTGCCTCAACCCATTCACCAACCAAAACGCAAGGAAGAACACCCACAAAACATGTGTATTCGCCACCACAAGCACTCCAATGATTTGCACAATCATCATCCCTGCCAAGATCATCCCTAATTTGGGCGAATTTTCAAGAGTACGCCAATGTTTCACCAATTGTGTCAGCCCCAAAGACATTACCAAAACGCCCCCTCGCAAGATGCCAAACCACATTTCCTCTCCCATGCCATCCACAACATTCAAGTCCAAATGGGATAGCATCAAAGGAGTATAAAGTCGGTCAAATCCTTCACTCGATAACCCAATCAAAAAGATCACCAATGCAAACACCAACAAAAATCGACTTGCCCGAATCAACCCAAAACTCTGCTTAAACGTATCCAATCCTAAACCAAGACGAATCGGACCTTCACTTGACTTTTCAAAATTCGTTTCAGGCATAAACAAAATCATCAAGCCAGCCAAAAGAATAAACAAAACTCCAGACAAAAGAATTGGCCATTTCAAAGCAATCATACTCAATAGAACGGCCAAAACAATCCCCACCCCCTCAGCAATCGCACTAATCTGCGTTCCTTCCAACAAAATTGCTTCCACTTTGTCTTCACCCATTTCATCTGTGATCCACGCGGTTAAAGCACCGCTAATAAAAGTATAGCCAAAACCCCAAGTCACTTGTGCCATCAACATTCCCCCATAGGTCGGCACCAATCCCTCAATTAATCGTGCCATGCCAGTCACAAAAGAACCAAAAATCACACTTGCTCGTCGGCTCACCAAGTCTGCCACAATCCCAGTTGGAATTTCAAAAATCAAAGCAGAAAACTCCAAAGTAGTCCCCACCACCACTAATTGAAACGGATTCAAACCCACAGTTCGCACTTGATAAACCATCCCCAAAGTAAAAGCTAATGTAAACATCAACCCATTAACTGCGCTATACAAATAATAAATATGTTTAGCCTTAAATTTCTTTATCCCAATGGTCATAATAATCCTCAAAAAAAGAGCTTCAAATTAATGAAGCTCTTTCTCAAATCTACGCATACGCGTCTAATTTCTTTGCCTCTTCAGCGCGGAACTGCTGGATATACAAATTATAATAAAATCCCTTCTTTCGCAGCAACTCTTCATGCGAGCCCATCTCAGCGATCCCACCTTCACGCACCACCAAAATCCGGTCTGCATTGCGAATCGTCGAAAGCCGGTGAGCAATCACCACAGAAGTAGACTTCTTCATGATGTTTTCCATCCCCCTCTGAATCATAGCCTCAGTAATCGTATCCACCGAGCTGGTCGCTTCATCCATAATGAAAATCTCAGGTTCCGCCAAAACAGCACGTGCCAAGCTAATCAACTGCTTCTGACCCACAGACAGGTTATTCCCGCCTTCCCCCACTTCTTCCAAATAGCCCTTCGGCAATTTAGAAATAAAGTCATCCGCACCAGCCACCTTCGCCGCATCCATCACCTCATCATCCGTCGCATCCAACCGTCCATAGCGAATATTTTCCAAAACATTCCCACTGAACAAATGCGGCGTCTGCAACACAATCCCCAATCGGCTCTGAATCGCATGCAGCGTATAATTTTTATAATTCACGCCACCAATCGAGATCTCACCCAACACAGGTTCAAAGAAACGACACATAATATTCACCATCGTCGTCTTCCCTCCCCCTGTCGGGCCCACCAAAGCAATGCTCTCACCTTGTTTGATCTTCAAATTAATATCCTTCAACACAGGCGGATCATCATCATAGTTAAACGTCACATGCTTAAACTCAATATCACCTGCAATCGAACCCGGATCATAAGCCTTTTCCGTATCCTTGATCTCCGGCACAGCATCCATCATAGAGAAAATTCGCTCCGCCGATGCCACTGCCTGCTGCATATCCGCATATACTCTCGCCATATCTTGAATCGGCCACATCATAAACATCACATAAGAGATAAACGCCTGCAACCCACCGATTGTCAAACCGCCCAAATTAATTTGGAACCCACCATACCACACAATTCCCCCCACAATTAATGAGGTAAACAATTGCACAAATGGTAAAAACAATCCACTCATCCAAGAAGCCCGGAAGCTCGCCTTATACATATCCGTCGTCAGCTCATTGAACTCGCCCAAGTTAGCACCTTCACGGTTCATCGCCTTCGTCACAGCCACACCCGTAATACCTTCGTTATACGAGCCCGTAATCTTAGAATTCACCTTGCGCACCTTGCGATATTCCACAATAATCCGCTTCTTAAACTCACTAGCCACCACCACAATCACCGGCAAAAACACCAGCACCATCAGTGCCAACCGCCAATTGATCATGAACATAAACGTCATCCCAGTGATAATATTCACTAACCCTGCCGTCATATCCAACAATCCCCAAGAGGTCAATCCAGCCACCCGTTCCACATCAGAAGTCAAACGAGAGATAATCCACCCAACTGGCGTCTTATTGAAATAAGAGATCGACAAACGTTGCAAATTATTGAAAGTTTTCTGACGAAAGTCATAAGCCAAACGTTCACCCAAAAAACCAGCAAAATAAATGAACAAAAACACAAACACACTCGAAATCAAACTCACAATCGCATATCGCACCAAGATCGTCTTCAGCATTGAGAGATCTTTCGGCACAATCGCTTCATCAATCATGCGTTTTGTCAAAAATGTGCCATAAGAATCCATGAAGGCCACCACCGTAATGGAAACCATGAATCCCACAATCAAAAACCAATGTGGTTTTGCAAACTTAAAAATCCGCAACAACACATTCCCGGTCTTGATAGTCTTATAATCTTCTTCTTTAAAGCGTATTTCAGCCATCATATTAGTCCTCTATTACTACCGCTTGATTGATTTCATCGATCAAAGCCTTGTCAATTTGTGACTGGATCATATTCACCTTTTGATAACGTCCAGGTTCGTTCACCAAAGTCTCATGCGTACCCTTTTGAACAATTTTTCCTTCTTCCATCACCAAAATCAAATTAGCATTTTTCACACTTTGCACGCGATGGGCCACAATAAAAGTAGTTCGATTCTCCATCACACCATCCAAAGCATCGCTAATCGCTTCTTCCGTTTCCAAGTCCACAGAGCTCGTCGCATCATCCAAAATCAAAATCTTCGGATTCTTCAACACGGCCCGAGCAATTGCTACACGTTGTTTTTGTCCACCAGAAAGGGTCACACCCTTCTCGCCCACCAACGTATCATATCCTTCCGGGAAGCTTTCAATCACTTCATGTACCGCTGCAATCTTCGCCGCTTCATAAACTTCCTCAATGTCCACTTCTCGATCCAATCCATATTCAATATTTTCTCGAATCGAACGGGAGAACAAAAACGGTTCCTGTTCCACAATCCCAATATTCTGGCGCAAGAAATTCTTCGAAAAATCTTGAATATTCTTACCACCAATTGTGATCTTCCCAGACGTAGCATCGTAAAAACGAGGCAGCAAATTCACCAATGTCGTTTTGCCAGAGCCAGTTCCGCCCAAAATAGCAATCGTATCACCCGGATTCACTTCAAAAGAAATGTCTTCCAACGCATGCTCTTGTGTTTCATAATCAAAACAAACCTGATCAAACACAATCTTGCCTTCGATCACTTCTTCTTCCAAAACAGAATCATACAGATCTTCACGATCCAACAACACCACTTCTTGCACACGATGGAAAGAAACCAATGCCTTCGTAGAATCCACCACCAAGCGTCCCAAGTTACGAATCGGCCAAATCGCCATCACAACCATGCCCACAAACGCCAAATAGTCACCCGAAGTAATCACACCATCAATCGCCATCTTTGCCCCAACATAATAAGACAAAAACAATTGTAAGAAGCAGAAAATATCTGAGAATGGCCAGTAGAAAGCAATGACCAACATCATCCGCTTTCCCTTCAAGAACTTGCTCCAGTTATCCTTTTTCAACTTGATTTTTTCAAAATCTTGTCGAGCAAAAGCCTTCACCACGCGCATCCCAGAAAGGTTTTCTTGCAAAGTAGTCGTTACCAATGCATCCAATTCCTGATATTCTTCTCGCAAATCTCGAATCTTTCGCGCAAACCAGAAGGATAAACCCACCGTAAATGGCAAAATCATCACCGAAATCAACGCTAATTTCACATTGATCATCAAGATTCCAATAAAGTTGAACAAGAACAAAAACAAAATTCGTCCAAATTCCATTCCACGATCTGAGAAAAACAATCGAATCATATCAATATCAGAGGTCACTCGTTGGATCAATTCCCCAACTTGCCATTTAGAATGGGTCTGCAAAGACAACTTCTGAATATGATCATAAGCATAGTTACGTAAATTTTGTGCAATCGTCTCCGCCGTACGAGAAGACAATCTCGTTCCATAGAAACTCGTGATCCCACGAATAATCGCAGTCAAAACAAATCCACCAGCCACCCAAGGCAGCCATCTCACAAAATCTTCGCGTTTCAAAACATCATCCACAAAGTACCCCACCAATAAACTGGTCAGAGTTCTTTGCAACATTGCGATCGCAAACAGCACAACCGCCAGCAAATAGATCCACTTATTCTTGCCCAATAATCCCATCAGGCCTGAAAAATCAGATTTCTTTGCATCAAATTTTTCTTTGTTGATTGTATAGTACTTTGATTTTTCCATTTTTTAAAACCTTTTTCCTTTATCCTTTTTTGATAAGAGGTAAAAAAAAACCCGCTCTAAGCGGGTTTTAGTAATCAGTTTTGCTCGTATGTCCAGACAGTATCTGCACACCTGAGCTAGTGCCTATGCGAGTTGCGCCCGCTTTCACCATCGCAACTGCATCATCATAATTTCGTACGCCACCGGCTGCCTTAACGCCCATTTCAGGCCCTACATATCGACGCAGCAATGCCACATCCGCAACCGTTGCTCCACCACCGGCAAAGCCAGTAGAGGTTTTAATATAATCAGCACCAGATTCTTTCACAATTTTAGAAACAGCGATCTTTTGATCTTCATTCAACAAAACTGTTTCGATAATAACTTTCACCAACACATCTTCGGCATGTGCCGCAGCCACCACGGCTTGAATATCTTGCAACACATAATCCAATCGACCTTCAATCAACGCGCCAATTTGAATCACCATATCAACTTCTTCAGCGCCATCAGCAATCGCAATCTTGGTCTCTTCCACTTTAGATTGTGTAGAGGTTGCCCCAAGAGGAAATCCAATCACCGTACAAACTTTTGGAGTTTTGTCTTTCAACAAGGAAGCACACAAAGAAACATAGGAAGGATTAATGCACACAGACGCAAAATTTTGTTCAATAGCTTCGCTACAAAGCGTTCGAATTTGCGCTTCTGTCGCTGTTGGCTTCAACAAAGTATGGTCGATCATTCGTGCTATGTCCATATTCACTAAGTTCCTTTCTATAAATTTAATCAAGGTTTGGCATATAAAATGCCAAAAAGATTATAACTGTGTTAAACTATGAATGCAAGGTTAAAAACGATTTTTCATTAAAACAATTGGAAAAACACCATGTTTTCACTCCCAAGAGCCATCAACAGCGCATTTTTTCTCTTTCTCACTTTTTCATTCCTCATTTTTGTCATCGTTTCCATCAAAGAGAAAGAAGTATACGCAGCCAAAAAAGCCTCTCTTCTCACTTTTCTCACACTTCTAGTAGGCGCTCTTTCCACCTTCCTATTTTCAGAACCATTCATCCTGCTCCTCCTCTCCCTCATCCTCCTCACCAATCTCATCCTAGCCATATCTTTTCTCCCCATCCTCAACAAAAACATAGAAACCATCCAATCCCCCAATCAACGTAAAGATGAGCGTGACATTCCCTTTGCACGCATTCGCCTCCAACCCGGCACCCCCGAATATCAACAATACTACACTCTGCACCCAGAGAATGAACCCATCGACCAGCGCACACGCTCACGTCCCGGGCTTTCCTCTCCACAAGCTCTTTTCAATCATCCACTTTCATTTGCCGCCACAGAGGCCAGCTATTTCCTTGCAGAGCAACTTCGTCTTTCCGCCCAAGGCACCAACACCCACCATCATGCGCACTATTCCCCACAAGAAGCTGCAAAAATCGTTAAGAATTTCGCCCATCACTATGGTGCCTTAACCGTCGGCATCACCGAGCTCAAACCCGAACATGGCTACACTCATATCGGTCGTGGAGTCGGTCAATACGGTGATCCCATCAATCCCCACCAAACACATCAATTCGCCATCGCCTTCACCGTAGAAATGGACCATGCCCTCGTCAAAACTGCCCCCCAAGCCCCCAGCGCTATGGAATCTGCTCATCAATATGTCGAAGCCGGTCGCATTGCCACCCAACTCGCTGCCTTCATTCGCAACCTTGGCTATCAAGCCCGCGCTCATGTCGACTGCAACTATCAAGTCATCGCCCCCCTTGTCGCTCGAGATGCCGGTCTAGGAGAAATTGGACGCAATTCCCTCCTCATCACGCCCAAAAAAGGGCCCCGCGTTCGCCTCGGCGTCGTCACCACAAACCTACCCCTCACCACCGATCCCTATCATCCCAACCATGCCATTCTAGATTTCTGCCAAAATTGCAAAAAATGTGCCACCAATTGCCCCAGCCGTTCAATTTCATTGCAAAACCGCACCTACATTGACGGCGCCCTTCAATGGAAAATTGATCCCATCTCCTGCTTTGACTATTGGAATACCGTCGGCACCGATTGTGGTCTCTGCATGTCTGTTTGCCCCTTCGCCCATCCCGATTCTCCCGCACACAACCTCATTCGTTTTGGCATCCAACACTCCGCACTCTTTCGTCGTCTTGCGCTTTTGATGGATGACTTTTTTTATCAAAGAAAACCCACACCTCATCCCATTCCCGCATGGCTCAATCATCCCGAATCTTAATCATCAATTCAATTTTTTGACAAATTTCCAAAATTATTGTATACTAGCTCATAAATAGCTCTTTTGTTCTATTTATTTATCAAGGAATAGTGTACCTTACCAATTTTATAGCGACTTGAATTGTATTCATCCGCCAAACATATATTAAACCTATAAGGTAATTTAGAGACCTTTATTATTTTTTTTATTCATTTATTTATTTTTTTCACTCTCTAAATTTCTAGGAAAACAACAAAATCATCATAATTATGATGATTTTATGGCTATGCGCAAATTAACCTTTAATATTATTATCGCTTCATCCATCTTACAAAAAACAGAAAATTCTGAATTTTGGCAGCTTTTGACACCATAAAACACACCTCAGGGCAGGTTCTGCACATAAAAAACCGCTCTCTGGCACGTTCTGGCAGCATACAAAAACACTCAAAAAACCTTCTCCACAGGGGTTCAAAACATCATCACACCCACATACGCCATTTTTTCAGCCTTTTAGCGCCCCTACAGTCATTTTTTTTGAGTACTTAAAACAAAAAGCGAGTGTTTCAAAAAATCACCACACCCGCTTGCAAATTCACTTTTTCTATCAATCAAGATTTCATAGTTTCCTTCAACCACACAAATTGATAAGGTTGCAATTCATTCTGAAATTCTTGCCCCGAATAAAGATCAATCAACATCTCATCAAAAGAGACCTCTTTAGGCTCATCACTCAAATTATGCACAATCGTCAGCTTCTCATCGCCCAGCACACGTTCATAGCACAACAGCGCCTCATCTTCGCAATCCATCCACACCAAAGCGCCATGTTGCAACACTTTAGAGGACTTACGCATCAGAATCATGTCTCGCATTTGATAATAAATCGAAAAACGATCAGCCTTCACAGCTTCCACATTCACCTTTTGAAACCCATAAACATCATCATCAATCACCGGAGAATAGGTCTTCTCTGCATCAGAGAAACCGGCGTTTTTCCTAGCATTCCATTGCATCG
The DNA here is from genome assembly GCA_963676155.2 of Anaerolineales bacterium. Classification (GTDB taxonomy): domain Bacteria; phylum Chloroflexota; class Anaerolineae; order Anaerolineales; family UBA11579. The sequence continues at coordinate 137,661 of CAXXOS010000002.1, read as the reverse complement.
GTGTTCGCACCCCATTCCGATCTGGCAACCAAATATTATCGCCCATCCCAATTTCATCTCCATAATACACAATCGGCGTCCCCGGCATCGTGAACATAATCGAATTAATCAACGCAATCTTATCATCCCGATTGTCCATCAAAGTCGCCATTCGTCTCCGAATCCCCAAATTAGACTTCATTCGTGGGTCCGGTGCATAAAACTCCCACATAAATTGACGCACTTCTTCTGTCACCATTTCCAATGTCAACTCATCATGATTACGCAAAAAGTTAGTCCACTGGCAATCCTCTGGAATCTCTGGCAAAGATTGCATAATCCTCCGAATCGGAGTTGCATCATGTTGCGCCACTGCCTGATAGATTCTTGGCATCAAAGGAAAATTGAATCCCATATGAAATTCATCTCCCTCACCAAAATACTCTCGCACATCCTCAGGCCACTGATTCGCTTCACACATCATCATACAATCAGGATAATTATCATCCGTAAAACGTCGCATCCGTTTCAAAATTGCATGTGTCTCCGGCAAATTCTCGCAGTTTGTCCCCTCACGCTCAATCAAATAAGGCACCGCATCCACCCGAAACCCATCAATGCCCAATCCTAGCCAATAATCCATCACCTTCATCAGCTCTTCTTCCACTGCCGGATTATCGTAGTTCAAGTCAGGTTGATGAGAGAAAAATCGATGCCAATAATACTTCTGCGCAACTTCATCCCAAGTCCAATTCGATTCTTCCGTATCCAAAAAAATGACTCTTGTTTCAGAGTACTTTTCTTTCGAATCAGACCATACAAAATAATCATGATAAGGATTTTTCGGATCTTTGCGCCCCTCTTGAAACCAGATATGCTCATCCGACACATGATTCACCACCAAATCCAAAATAATCCGCATATCACGCGCATGCACTTTTTCAATCAATTCTTTCAAATCATCCAAAGTGCCAAAATCTTCATGAATACCAAAAAAGTCCGAGATATCATATCCATCATCTTTCAAAGGCGAAGGATAAATCGGCAGCAACCAAATGCAATCAATCCCAAGATTTTGAATATAATCCAAATTCTCAATCACACCCCGCAAATCACCATTTCCATCTCCAGAAGTGTCTCGGAAAGCGCGCACATAAAGTTCATAAAAAATTGCTTCTTGATACCATTTTGGAGTGTTCATAAAGTAAAAATCCTCTAGATATGTTTAGTAGTATTACGAATGAATAAGCTCAAAGGTAGTTCAGAAAAAACAGGTGGGCCATTCGGGTCATCAATCATCTGCATCAACATCTCAAACGCCTGCACCCCTGATTCATAAAGAGGTTGTTTGATAGTAGTCAAGTCCATCAAATGCGCCGATTCAATATCATCAAACCCAATTACAGAAAGGTCTTCCGGCACCCGCATCCCCAAATTCTTCGCAGCCTTAATCACCCCAATAGCCTGAATATCGCTCGATGCGAAAATCGCAGATGGACGGCTATGCGAAGAAATCCATTCTTTTGCAACTCGTTCTGCATCATGCAACATATGCGGTGAAACACGATGGTTAGCATCATCAAATCCCAATCCAGCATCATTCAACGCCGCACGAAATCCATTATACCGCGCCCGCATCGGAGAAAATCCATCCTCATCCCCCAACAAATAAGTCATAATCCCAATATTCTGATGCCCCAATTCAATCAAATGTTGTGCCGCCATATATCCACCCTTTTCATTGTCAATATGAACACATGAAAAATCAGGGATCGCCGCTTCTACAAAAATGATCGGTGTATCAGAAGAATCAATCAACACCATTTCATCTTCCGTCGGCACAAAAGACATCAAAATCACTCCATCAGAGAGGCCCCCACTCACAATCTGCTCCAAAATCTTCTTACGTTTTTCAACCGTATTCGGTGTATACAACACCAAATCATAGTCCGTCTGATCAGAAGCAATTTGGATACCTTTAATACGTTCAAATGTAGATTCATAAATCAAAGAAGGCAAAACCACTGCAATCGATTTTGTCACCCCCATAGATAATCGTCGTGCCGCCACATTCGGCGTAAAATTCAAAGCTTCAATTGCTTCCAAAACTTTTGCTCTGGTTTCCGGTCTCACCGCGGAGCTGTTATTCAAGACTCTTGATACTGTGCCTACCCCAACATTTGCTTTTTTTGCGACATCGCGAATTGTAACTGCCAAAATTGCATCTCCATTGGAACCGTTTCCGACATATTAACATATAGCAAAAAGGATGTCAACTTAAAGAAAAAGCTTTGATTCATCAACAAATCAAAGCTTCTAAAATTCAAATTTAGTCTAAAAAAGGATCAAATTTTCACTATTTTTCACCGTCTCAAGCCAAGTTTTCTAAGATTTTCTGATGCACAAAATCCATATCAACTTGATCAATAGACACCAACTTATCACGGCCATTTTCACCAGCCACAATATTAAAATTTCCCGGAGGAACACCGATCACAAAAGATAAAAAGTTAATCAACGAAGAGTTCATATCATCTTCATTTGGAGAAGTTTTCAAACGAATTTTGATTGTACGATCATTCAAAACACTCACAATTTCATTTTGGCTTGCTCTTGGGGTGATGCGAATCGCCAAAGCAGCACCATGGATGCCATCTGAGAACTTCTTAAATCCATTCATTCCAAACTCCTAGATCGATTATTTATAACTTTTTCTATTATAGCCCAAGTCGATACAAAATACGAATTAATGCATTTCCTAAAGCGCTCACGATCAACATCAAAATCACCGGGCTAAAATCCAACCCCATCAAAGGTGGCACCACTCGTCGAATCGGATTCAATATTGGGTCCACAATTTTGCTCAAAAACCGCATCACATCATGATCAGGTCGCATAAAAAACGACAAAATAACGTACAATAAAATTATAAATGATAATATTTGAATAAGTAAGCCTAACAGATAACTCAACATTTCCTAATTTCCTTCTTTCAATGCTAACAATGCACCAAAGCGTCCTGTCTTCCCTTTTTCAGCTCGATGAGAGTACCAATCCTGCAAATTACAAGCTGTACATTCTTCAGAAACTTCAACATTCTGCACCCCCAACTTCTCGAGAATCAACGCATTAGCCAATTTCAAATCAATATAATATCGATTATTATAAATAGGAAGTATTAACGAAACATCAACGTTTTCCTGAACCAGCTTTTCCTTTGCCTTCAGATAAACATCCTTGCCCACCTCATAATGTTCCATGCAAATCGCCGGTCCAATCACAGCAAAAATGTCTTTCGCCTCACTCCCAAAATGTTCGTTCATACCTTCCACTGTTTTTCGTGCAACCCCATCGATTGTCCCTCGCCAACCCCCGTGCGCAATCGCAATCGCATTTTTCACAGAATCAAAAAACAACATCGGTGTGCAATCGCCAAACCGCATGAACAATGTCACTTCTGGCACATCTGTCATAATAATATCAGCCTTAGCTGGATTCAATAACAAATCTGGTCTAGGACGATCGGCCACCAAAATCTCAGTCCCATGCACCAACCAGCTGTCAAAAACAGAATCAATTTCTCTTCCCACAGCTTTGAAACATGCTTCCCGATTAGCTCGCACATTTTCAGGCGCATCACCAACAGACCCTCCCAAATTCAAAGAGCGCAAGTGCCCCTTACTCACTCCATGATTCCGAGTAAACACCGCATGAGGCAAATCAAACTGTGTCAAAGAAGGAAACGTCAAATATCGTACACCATTGTTCTCTTGAAAGCTCATCCAGCCTATGCCTTATTCTCTTCATAGTAATTCTTCATCCGCGCCAACTTTGCTTTGACCATTGCTTTCACTTCATCAGCAGTTTCTTGAACTGCTGGAAAACCAAACCAACCAGTCGTCAATCCAAACAAACTTCCCGTCAAAGTCCGTAAAACTGGAGTCGATTCACGATAGTCAAACCAAGGTAATTTCAACATCTGGCTAATCAATTGAGAAAAACCATCCAAGCCAATCGGTACCAAACCAACCAACAACCAAACATACCATGGTAATTGTGGGATTTTGCGTCCCGTCAAAACAAACAACAATCCAAACAAGAACAACATCCCATAGATTGCCAAACATCGTTGACACAAAGCAACTTTATATCCAATCTCACCATTTAGTTCAGCACCTGTGAATCGGCTTGCATCCCAAATCTCCCCTGCATTGTTCGCAGAGCTTGACCCAGTCACTTCTTCATAAGTCAACCATTCATCTTCTTTGAAATTTGCAGCTTCTCTTGGATAAGCAGGCTGATCACCAAATAAGAACCAAGACCGAAATGCCAACTCATGGCACACCAACCGATAAGCGGAATATATCGGATTCGCAATCCCCGGTTTGTCATACTTCATAGCAATAGGAGCTGCAAAAGGTAAAGATACATATAAAAACAACACAAACAAAATTACCAACATATAATATTTGCTAAACCAATAACTAATCTTGTCACTTGTCTCGAGCCTTGTTGCAATTTGTGAGCGTTTTTTGATAATATGATCATCAGGTAATTCATTAACACGTTCATCAGCAGATTTAATCATCACCGCAATATTGTTCTTTTCAAAAGGAGCTTTCAATGTATAAGGTCCAGCCTTCAACATTGGCACATCATCACCATAAACCTTTGCCAGCTCTTCATCAGCCTTAACATCAACAATTGCCAAAGTGTGAGGTGTCTCTTCTCGTAAAGATTTTAAGATCTCAATGATTTTTTGATTCTCTTCAATATCAATATCATTTATAAATAAGCTAACATGGATCATAAAGTATCTTTTCCTTTATTTCCCACAAATATTACCCCACCAATCAACAAAACAATTCCTAAAATCACGAAGAAATGCATCCACCCCACAAAAACTGCCGTGAAGCTCAGCACAAACAAAATACCAGCGACCAAAAACCACATATTCAAAAATGATTTATTTTGAAACACCGCAAAAACGCCAGCCAAAGCACCAAACAAAAATGATCCACCTGTGATTAACAAGGTTTTCAAGCCAAAATTTGCCTCATCAGCAATATGAAAATTGAAATTGAGTTGAGACAAAGTTGCAAACTTATCCATCAAAAGCAAAACACCTAACAGGATCATCACAACGCCCATTACAATTTCGATTGCTTTCATCACCTTGCCATGACGTTTCAAAATTGTCGTCACCCAATCAATTTGAGTTGCGGCAATCAAAAACGGGATTCCCAATCCCAATGAATATACCAATAAATACATTGCTCCCAATAACACATTTCCACCATTCAGAGCAAAGGTCAAAATCAATCCCAAAATCGGTCCCACACAAGGAGACCAACCTGCTGAGAAAAAGATACCCATCATAAATGAAGTCAAACCATCCGATGAATACTTCTTGCCACCTTGTTGCCTTGTGTCATAGTTTAAAAATGGAATAGTGATTACATGTATCATATGCAAACCAAATAAAATCACCACCAATCCACCGATTCTCGTCAACCAATTAGTCAAAGAATAACTAATTGCACCCAAACCTGCAAAAACAGATCCTAATAAAACAAAAATTACTGTAAAGCCAAGAATAAAGAATAATCCTTGAATCACAGAATGCCCAGGTTTCAGCTTAGCCTGAGCAGCGGATGATCCACTCAAATAGCTTACATATGCCGGCACTAAAGAAAACACACATGGAGAGAAAAATGAAGCAATCCCAGCAAAAAAGGCGATCCCAATTGTTAAGTCATTCATAAAAATTCCTTCTATATTGTTTGATTCAAACTATTCAATCACTTGTACTTTTGTATAAGGACTCGACATATCCATCGAAATATCCCCTGGCACATAAGGAACAGCAGGTTCCACCCACCGAAAAATCCACTTCGCATCAGAAGGTTTGCAATTTATACATCCATGAGAAGTTGGTTTTCCAAATGTATTATGCCAATGTGCAGAATGTATAGACACCCCACTCCCAGTGAACATTGTTGTCCACCCCACCGCAGGATAATCCCCTGTAATATTTCCCGACATATGCAAAGAAATCAGTCGTCGATGTGGAGTAAATAAACCAACTGGAGTATCAAATTCAGTTGGTACACCAGAAGCAATTCTTGTATAAAAAACTTCATTATTTCCTTCGAAGCATGATAAAGTTTGTTGTGAAAGGTCCACAACCACACGCTTATCCGCAACACCCGGATTAATAGTTGAAATTTCTTCAGGTAAAATTTGTCTTACACCTTGAGCATCCACCCAAAATTCGTCACCATAGGTTCCATGCCATTCCGAGATTTTATGCAAAATTCTTCCATCACTTGTTTGCATCACATCTTTCACCCAAACAACCTGTCCATAGTACAAACGATATTTATCAGATTCAATAAATGAAGGAGAACGCACCGATCCCGAACCCGGATCTAGATCAATATATGGTACACAAACTTCAGCCCAATACCCTTTTCCATATTCTGTATTTGTTTCAGGTAAATCCAATAAAGGATTTAATACTGGTTCATTTTTTACAGATTGTACAAAGCCAGACCAAACATATCCATTAGCAACTCGATACCAAGTCTGATTTGTCCAATATGGAACTTCACCGATCACTTCTTCAAAATATTCAAACACATCATCTTCATTATAATCACTCACTAAATCTGCTTGATAATGAGGTTCTTTACGAATATTCAACCCCCCAATCGCCCTACCTAACTTGGATGAAGTAAGAAATCGATGAGAAAAAATGGAAAACTTATCGAACTTCATTGTTTGATAAGCTAAAGGTGTTATCGCACTTAACTTTAAAAAATCACGGCGCGAAAAATTCTTTTTATTCATTAGTTTTATCCTGTGAATCCTGTGTTTCTTGAGTTGATTGAATTGATTCTAATGTATCAACAAAATCAATAATATAGTTCTTATCTTCTCCATCTTCAGCAAGGGCGATATATTGATTAAAAGTATTAATCGACTTATCAACTTCTTGAGAATCATAATATAAAAAACCCAATTGAATATAAGCATCTAGATAATTTGCATCCAATGAAATCACTTTTTCAAAAGCCTCAACAGCTTCTTCCCGTTCACCTTGGGAGAAGTAAATATTACCCAATAAATAGAGTGCACTAGTGTCATCTGCAGTAGAAGTTAATACTTGTTGGACATCATTCAATGCCTCATCAAATTGCAACGTTTCAAAATAAAGTTGTGCACGAGTTAATAAAACATCACGATTATTTGGGAAAATCTCAAGTGCAGAAGCTAAAATTCCCAGAGCACCGTTTACGTCATTAGCTTGAAGATAATTATGATAATCTGTGAGAAAGCTTGCAACTTTTTCCTTTTCGTTTATTGCAATTTGAGTTACATCCAATTCCAAAGTGGGTTCAACAGTCGGCTTTATCGCTAATTCTGTCTTAACCGCAAACTGAGCAACCATTTCACTTTCATTCGTTTGAGTCGCTGCTATATCCGCTGTCGTTGAATTTGAACAACCCGATAACAAAAAAGCTGAACCTAATGCAAATAAAACGAAAATGTATTGAAAGAATTTCTTATTCATTATAATTCCTCTACTTCTCTAATCTTCTTTTTCAGTTAGTATATTATATCAACTCATTATTTTTCTAGTAACTAGATTAAAGAAGCTTTAGCGATATAATAAACAAAATATATCATGTAATCATAATAACATTATGGTTCATTTACTTCGCTTTATTCATAATTTAGGAGAAAATCATGAAATCAAAACGAACGCTAAGATATCTTCTTTTTGGTTCTTTGTATTTAACTCAAGGAACAATTCTAGGATATTTTAATTCCCTCAATGCACTCTATTTATTGAGTAATGGTCTCACCATGACCGATATTGGCATCTTTAGTGCTATCGCTTTAATTCCCTTTGTTATCAAAATATTCTTAGGTATCCTTAGTGATAAAGTAAATCTATTTGGATTAGGTCATCGAAAACCATATATTGTTTTAGGTTTAGTCATACAAACCCTTTGTTTAATCTTCATTCCATTTGTCAATCCTGCTGAAAACTATTGGCTCTTTGTAGGAATTGCATTTACTTTGCAACTTGGTATGGCTTGGTATGATACTTGTACAGATGGCCTTGCATTAGATTCTTCAACAGAAGAAGAAGAAAGTACTATCCAATCATTCATGGTTGGCGGTCGCGCCATTGGTGTCATCGTCGCATCTCTTGTCACCGGATATTTAGCTCAAAATGTATCTTGGGATTCAGTCTTCTGGACTCTCGCGATTCTAACACTTATCCCATTTATCCTTTTACCCTTGGTTAAAGAACCAAAAGAAGAAAATGAAGAAGAAATATTTGAATGGAAAGCTTTCTCAGCTTTCAAAAATGGCCAAGTTTTGGCTGTTGCAGCATTTGGCTTTATTGTTTTTGCAGCCGTTATTGGTGCAAATTTCATGATTAATCCTTTTGTTGAACAAACAGCAGGTATCAACCTTACCCAAGCCGGATTTATCAGCACCACCTGGGGGATAGGAGTAGTAATCGGATCTATCATTGGGGGCTTGATTATGAAAAAGATATCAATAAAAAAATCTCTTTTCATAGGAGTAACAATCACAAGCCTTCTAATTATTACTCTTTCATTTATTAATTCATATGAATTAGCATTGATAATTGTTCCAATCTTTGGAATCGGATATGGAATAACACAAACCATGGCATTTGCCCTATGCATGCGTTTCACAGTTGCCGCAATTGCTGCATCGATGTACTCAATCTTAATGGCAGTAACTAACATTGGACAAGGTGCTGGCATGGGAATCGCTGGCGCTCTCACAGATGCCATTGGTTATCGTCCAACATTCGTTATTTATGCCTTATTTAATATGCTGGCATTACTTTTCCTACCACTTATCTTTAAAACAAAGAAAGAATAAAATCAAAAGGAGTTAACCTCATGGATATATTATTAATTATTCTCGGAATTCTTGTTTTGCTCATTGCTATCATCTTATTCAATACCTTAAAGTTTGGTAAAGAATATCCCGCAGCAGAAAAAGTTGACCTAAAAAATATTGACGAAGAAAAAATCGCAACTCATCTTTCAAAAATCATCCAAATCAACACTGTTTCTTATGAAAATGTTGATCCGGATAAAAAAGCATTTGATGAACTTCATAAAACACTCAAAGAAATGTACCCATTAGTTCACAAAACCTGCAGTCTAGAAAAAATCAATAATTTTAGTTTGCTTTATAAATGGGAAGGTTCAGATTCAAAATTAGATCCTATCTGCCTCATGGCTCATCAAGATGTTGTTCCTGCTAACAAATCCAGTTTAGATAAATGGACTTACCCTCCATTTAGTGGAACTATTGCTGATGGCTATGTCTGGGGACGAGGGACATTAGATATCAAAAATCAATTGATTGCTAACATTGAAGCAGTTGAATATCTCATTGAAGAAGGTTTCCAACCCAAACGCTCTGTTTACCTTTCTTTTGGTCACGATGAAGAAATCGGGGGTGGTGCTGGTGCAAAAGCAGTCGTAAAGCATTTAGCTTCTCAAGGTGTCCATTTAGAAGCGGTAATTGATGAAGGCGGTATGATCAATCAAAATGCTCTTCCCGGAATCCCCGGTAAGATTGCACTAATTGGTATGGTTGAAAAAGGGTTTTCAAATATCGAACTACATGTCAATCAACCACCCGGACATTCTGCAATGCCTAATAAAGAAACAACAATTACAATCCTTGCTGAAGCTATTACAAAGATTAATAAAAATCCAATGCCGGCAAATGCACGGTATATCAAACCTATGTTTGAAGGTCTTGGTAAAACTGCTCCATTTTATTTGCGGATGCTCTTTGCTAATCTTTGGTTATTTGGTCCACTCGCTAATTTCATTCTTTCAAAAAACAATACTACAAACGCATCTATTCGTACCACAGCAGTTCCAACCATCATTAATGGGGGAGATAAAGAAAATGTAGTTCCCAATCATGCATTTGTAAATATCAATTCACGTCTCATGCCCGGCACTACTTATAACGATGTTATTGCTCATTTCAAAAAAGTCATTAATGATGAGAGAATTGAGTTTAAAGTAAATCCTAATTTCTGCGTAGAAGCATCTGCTATATCATCTATGGAAAACCCCGCATTTGATAAAATGGTCAGTACAGTTCATCAAGTTTTTGGTGAAATGCCAGTTACATTTTTCCTTATGCTTGGTGGTACTGATTCCAGAAATTTTTGCGAAATAAGTGATAATGTCCATCGTTTTTCCCCTTGTCTTTTAGATAAAGAAAGTCTGCCACTTATCCACGGTATCGATGAAAGAATCAAAATTACTGAACTTAAAGGAATGGCACAGTTTCTAATACAATATATCAAAAACTTTGCTGGATAATATATTCAAAATTTTACAAAAAAGGCTATTCTTGTAAGGATAGCCTTTTTTATTTGCATGAAAAAACTTTTTTATCTATAATAAAATTACAATGTTAAAAAAATAAGAGGTGATAAATGAGTAGATTTAAATATGTAATAAAGAGAAGTGGCGAAAAAGTGCCCTTTAATGCAGATCGAATCAGTAATGCTATATATCGTGCATCAGTCTCAGTTGGTGGTCGAGATAAAGCACTTGCAGAACGATTAAGTAAAGAAGTAGTAGCAACTTTAGAGTATGAATTACCTGATGATAAAATTCCTCAAATTGAAGAAATTCAAGATGCTGTAGAGAAAGTTTTAATCAAAAATGATTTAGTTAATGTAGCAAAAGCATACATTTTATATCGAGACGAAAGAATCCGAGCGAGAAATATCGAAAAAAATCGTGCCCCAGACGAAACAAAAACTATCCCTTGGAAAAAAATCTGGGAAACATTAGATTGGTCTGTCGATCATGAAGTAAATACATTAGAAAAATATAACCAAAGAATTAAAAATGGCGAATTTGAAGCAATCGTTCAAGAATCTGAAATGGCATATTCAGTAGATCTTGCGATTGTTGCTGAACAGATAATTAAAAGAAAAGATCAAGTAAGAATGGTCATCATTTCTGGACCATCTTCATCTGGAAAAACTACAACCACGACAAAAATTGGTCAAAAGCTAGCCCGATCAGGCCTCAAACTTATCACCATGAACATTGATCATTATTACTTTGATCTTGAGATGCATCCTAAAGACGAATTTGGCGATTATGACTTTGAGACACCGCAAGCATTAGATCTTGAATTGATAAATGAACACCTTCAAAAACTTTTTGAAGGTGAAGAAATTCTCATGCCCTTCTATGATTTCAAAACTGGTAAGCGCACTCTCAATCACACACCAATGAAAATCACTGATAATGAAATTATATTAATTGATAGTCTCTACGGTCTCTATCCTGAAATGACCGGAGACATACCAGCCGAAAAACAATATCGTTTATATCTTGAGCCTTTCCTTCAAATGAAAGATCATGATGGGAAATATATTCGCTGGACAGATATTCGCCTTATGCGTAGAATGCTCAGAGATGCCACCCATCGATCCTATGATCCAAAAAGCACCCTCACTCATTGGCATTACGTAAGAAATGCTGAGAAGAAAAATATCCTACCTTACATTAACACAGCTGATTATATTATCAGCAGTGGGATGCCATATGAGCTTTCAATATATCAGCATCGTTTATATGATAGTTTCTCAAGTTGGGTAGAAGAATTTAAAGATGATCCTCGAAGAAAAGATGCATATGAAAGAGCTCTCCGGACTAAAAAAATGCTTTCTCATGTCATTCCTATTGTTGATGATTCATCTGTTCCTGGAGATTCTGTTATAAGAGAATTTATTGGCGGAAGCACCTTAGATGTACATTAAATTATAACTCACTAAAAAGGAGACCAAATGGTCTCCTTTTTAGTTTTTATTCTGTTCTATTCTAACTTTATCTATCAATATACAAAAAGAACATTGCTTTGATGATGTAGGTTGTCCACATGAAGGACATGGATGAAGTCTTTCTAGCTCGGACTGATCAATGACATCAAATATTCCTTCATTTTTAGCATTCAAGAACTTTGTATAAAAATGCATTTTTGTTCCCGGGCTCACAGATTCCATTTCAGTTAAAATTTTCTTGTAATAAATTGTTCTTGATCCATTAGAAAAAGGACATTCATCGTGAATATATTCAATATCTCTTAATAAAGCATATGCAGCCATTTCTCTTTCATAAATTCTGCACAAAGGTTTTACTTTTCTAGCAAAATTCCCATGCGATTCCAAAACTGGCGCTTGTCTAGCTAAGTAAGATGTTTGCCAATTTAAAGTATTCCCAAACAAAAAAGAAACTTCATCATCAAGATTATGACCTGTTGCAAATACAGAGATATCGTTTTTTATAGTGATTTCGTTCATTAAATAGCGTTTTACTAAACCACACGAAGAGCAAACTTTATTAGCCTTTTTAGCTATTTTGGCCATTTCAATAATATTTACATCATATCTTTCATCAAGAGAGATAATTTCAAGAGCCAAACTATGTTCCTTTGCAAATTTTAGAGTTAATTCCTTTGATTTTCTTGAATAATTAATGCCATTATCAATTCCAAGATCAATATAAAAACCAACCACATTATATTCCAAACGATTTAGAATATCCCATAATGCCAACGAATCCTTACCCCCAGAAACAGCAACCATCACTTTTTCTTCGTGAGTAAACATTTTGTATTTTTTTATGTTTTTTTCAACTTGCTTTGGAACCCAACTCAGAAAATGTTCTTTACATAAAGACATATGATGAGGTCGTAAATTAATAACTGAAGGTTCTTTACAAATTTGGCATTTCATTTCAACCTCCAGATATAATATTAATTACGGATAATATGTCACCATCTGAAATTTCAGTATCTTCTTGGATTAATTCTCCATTTCGAATTACTAAAACACTTTCAGGTAAAATATCAAATTTTTGTAAAACTCCAATTAATTGAGATCTGGATTTTAAATACACTATATTTTCAGAACCATTTAAAATCAACGTTGCCTTAGGTGTAGAATTCACCATAATTACCTCATTATCAAATTTTTTATAAGAACTTATTCGATAATTGACAATTCGAAATCATCTTTAATGTCTTCCCCATCAGATTTTTCAATAGATATCTCGCCGAAAAGCTCATCTTGATTTACTTGTAAATAATATTGTTTCATCAATTCCAACATAGCCAAAAAAGTCACTACAACATCAAGTTTAGTAAATCCATTTTCAAACAAATCGGAAAATTTTATAGAAGTATTATCAATTAAGATTTTATGAATCATTTTTATTTTATCCTTAATTGTTACATGAGAGAGCTCAATTACTTCATCAACGGGTTTGCGATCATCTGCTAATTTATACAAATGAACAGCCATTTCATAAAGATGATCAACACTTATCCCGTTTAAATCCAATTTGCCTTCTAATTTTGGAGGAGCAGCAGTTCTTAAATAAGAATGATATCCTTCATCAAGTCTACCTTCCAGCATTTTTGAAATAGTTTTGAATTCTCGATAGATTAATAATTGTTGAATGAGCTCCTCACCAGGATCTTCTTCGCCAGGTTCCCTCTCAGGAGGTCTTGGTAACAAAGCTTCTGATTTAATTTGCATTAATTTCGCTGCAACTACGATAAATTCAGAAACTTCATCAGCATATTTATCTCTAATTGAATTCAAATATTCTAAATACTGATCAGTTACTTCAGCCAAAGCTAATTTTGTAATATCTAATTCAGATTTTTCGATTAATGATAATAACAAATCTAATGGACCATTATAGACCTTTGTTTCAATATGGTATTGTTTACGATTACCAAGTTCATCAATATCAAATAACATAAAATGAATTATACCTTAGGGAGTAAAACTAAGTAAGGAATTAAACTGGATAATAATTAAAGGAAGTAAGCAAAATATATATAAAATTCTTATATATCTACTTATCCGAATAAAGTAAAATAATTACAATAAATTACATCTTAAAAATACATAACATTAGGAGATTAAATATGTCAAAACCAATAAATATCACAGATGCAGAATTCGAAGCAAAAGTTATCAATGCTGACAAACCAGTAGTCGTTGATTTCTGGGCCCCATGGTGTGGTCCTTGTCGTATGGTTGCTCCAATATTGGAAAAACTAGCTGAAGAATATAAAGACGAAATTATTATTACTAAAGTCAATACTGATGAACATTCAGCTTGGGCACAACGTTACCAAGTCCAAGGGATCCCAACTATGATTTTTGTTAACAATGGAACTTTAGTTCATAAACAAGTTGGTGCCTTGCCTGAGCCAGTTTTAAAAGACCTCTTTGAACAATTTTTAAAAATTGCAAAAGAAGAACCAGCATCATAAAAATAATTGAAGAAATATCCAAAGAAAAAGCTTGATAAAACTCAAGCTTTTTCTTTTTATTATGCCATAAATAGAGATTTATTTAATTTATCAATCATATTTTGATTAGGACGAATCTCTTCTTCGGTCATCCGATTTAATGCTCGATCTCGAGGTATATTAAATAGATCAGGTAAACTCATTCTGCCAGCATCAATATAGATCAGCCCAGTCAAAAGAATTTCCTCTTTATTAGCACGCAAAACTGTTTGCATTGCCAATTCTCGATTCGTAGGATCATAATCTTTACTTAATTTTTCTAAAACCATTTTAGATCCATCATGTAATTCAACTTGTTTAACTGTGCCAGGTTCAAATTCATCAATTAATATTTCACGTTCAAGTGGAACATAGGAAAAATCATGTAAACGCTGTTCTTTCATTTTGCTCCAAGTATAAGAATGGTGAGATGCATCATGATTGTTGAAAGTAACGCAAGGACTAATAATATCTAAAATAGCCAATCCATCATGGTTTAATGCAGCTTTGATCAATTCTTTAACTTGGTTTGCGTCACCTGCAAACGATCTCGCCACAAAAGTTGCATTTGATGCCAAAGCTTCAGCAATAATATCTACTGGCAAAAAAGGATTTTTACCTTGGCTCTTTAATTCTAATCCTATTTCTGCAGTTGCTGAAAATTGACCTTTTGTTAGCCCATAGACCCCATTATTGGCAACAATATAGACCAAAGGCATATTTCTTCTTAATACATGTTTAAATTGTCCCATTCCAATATTTGAAGTATCTCCATCCCCACTCATACCAATACCTTTCAAAGTAGTATCAGCAAATAAAGCACCAGTAGCAGTAGAAGGCATTCGTCCATGCAAAGAATTAAAACCAAAACTTCGATTAAGATAATATGCTGGACATTTTGAAGAACATCCAATTCCACTAAATTTAACAATATCTTCGGGCTGAATATTCAATTCATAACACGCAGATATAATTTGTTTTGCAATAGTATTATGTCCACAACCAGGACATAATGTAGAGGTTCGCCCTTTATAATCTGATTTTTCTAATCCAATTTCATTAGGCATAATTAAATTTCCTTTTTCAAAATTGAATTACTAATCCAAGTGGCAATCAAAGGCAATCCATCAACTTTTGCAACAGAAATCATCTTTTCAAAATATTTGGGGAAAGTTAACAATAAAAGGTCTTTCACTTGCCCATCGCGATTATTTTCCACAATATAGACTTTTTTATTAGTTATTAGGAAGGTTTCTATTGATTCATCAAAGGGAATAGATCTTATCCGAAGGTAATTTGTTTTGATTCCTTTATTAGATAATAATTCTTGGACTTCAGGTATAGCTTGATGAGTACTTCCAAATGCTATAATACCAATTTCTGCGTCTTCCGTTTCTGAAAGAATTGGTTGGGGTGCCATCTCTTTTGCGTTCTCCAATTTATCTTTTAAACGATTCAAATTTTTAATCCAAATTTCTGGATCTTCACTTAATTCTGCAGCTTCATTATGCCCAGTACCTCGTGTAAAATAAGCTGCATTTTTATTTCGATTTCCCATTAAAGTCCGATAAGGAATATTATCACCATCACTATCTTTATAACGTTCATATATTCCAGTTATCTTCCCTAAATCCTCTTCCCAAAGCACTTTTCCACGATTTAATGAAGAAGTGTCGAGTCTAAATTGATCGGCCATCCATTGATTCATTCCCATATCTTTATCAATTAATACAAAAACAGGAGTTTGTAAAAATTCAGCCATATCTAAAGATAATTTGCCAAAATCAAAGATTT
This sequence comes from Anaerolineales bacterium, assembly GCA_963676155.2. GTDB lineage: Bacteria > Chloroflexota > Anaerolineae > Anaerolineales > UBA11579. The sequence goes on along the minus strand of CAXXOS010000002.1, from coordinate 121,473 downwards.
CATTAATTGTACCCGGTAATAATATTGGATGTTCGCTATCACCATGTCCACAATAATAACAAAGATTTATATCTCCTTGTGCTGTACGCGTTGGCAATCCTGTTGAAGGTCCCACACGTTGAACATCCCAAATCACAACAGGTACTTCAGCAAAATATGCGAGCCCAATAAACTCACTCATTAAACTAATTCCCGGTCCGCTCGTTGCTGTAAGTGATCTTAATCCGCCCCATCCTGCGCCAATTGCCATGCCAATAGAAGCTAATTCATCTTCCGCTTGAACGATTGCAAATGTATTTTTCCCATTTTCAACTGGTTTCCTATATATGGGAGCATATCTAGTTAATGATTCTGGCATAGATGTAGCCGGTGTGATAGGATACCAACTTGCAAATTGAAAACCACCAAAAATTGAACCTAAAGACGCAGCTTCATTTCCTTCAATTAAGACCTTCCCTCTTGTAATTTCCCTTTTTTCAATATAGTATGGATCTTTTTTTATTATATTTTCTTCAGCATAATAAAATGCAACTTTCACCATTCCAAAATTAAGTTCAAATGCTTCTTTCTTGTCGAAAAAATGAAAAGACAATGCTTCTTCAACCATTTCCATATCTAAACCAAATATAGAACAAAAAATACCTACGTAAACCATATTTGAAACATAATCTTTAAGTTTAGTAGGTATCTCGATTTTTGTTGAAAGATCTTTCACAGGCATCGGGTAAGTATAAATATCCTGCCTCTCAATCTCTTTTGCAAGATGATCTGCATATAACAAAACACCACCAGCCTGTATTTTCAGAACATCTTCTTTAAAAGACTGCCTATTCATTGCTACTAATATATCTGGAGAAGATTTATAAGAAACAAATCCTTTTTCATTTGTACGAATCGTATACCATGTTGGCTGTCCAGAAATATTTGACGGAAATAGATTTTTTCCAGAAATAGGCAACCCTGTTTTAAATAAAGCACGCAACAAAGTTTGATTAGATGTTTGTGAACCGGAACCATTCCTTGTTGCAACTGTCAATGTAAAATCATTTACTATTCTATTTTTATATTTCATAGAGGATTTTTCTCAAATAAATATTTAATTTGATAAACCTGATTCTGTATCCAAAAGTTCCAAATGCTCAATTAAATATTGATAACTATCATCATAACGTCCTTCTTTGATAGCTAAGATCATTTTTTCATGATAATCCCACACCAAAACCAAATATTCAAGATCCTGATAGCGATCAAATCCAATCATTTCATATGCACGCCAATAGGCAATGTTAATTCCTAAAACAAATTCATTGTCCAATTTTCTATTTATATGTAAATGTAGTTCTTTATGTTCCTGTTGAGGAACATGAATTGGTTTACTCGCTAATTTTGTTTTAGCTCTATTTATTAAATTTTCTAAGTAAGCAATATCTTCTTTGTCCAATTTTTTGATTGCTTCCATCCAGAAAGCCTTTTCCAAAGATCTTCTCATTTCAGCAAATTGCTCAAAATAAGCACGGTTTCTTTGTAAAGCAAAATAAAGACTTGTTGTTACGGCTGGACCAAATTTATATGGAAGTCTTCTAATTCCTGTTCTTGGTTTAACTTCAACAAATCCTAAAGTTCTTGCTACTTCTAATTGTTCTCTCAAAGTTGAAGTTGATACACCAGTTTCTTTGCTAATATCACTTAACGTTGGAAGTCTTTCAGGGTCATTAGGATTCCCAAAATCAATTTCTGTTGCTAAATACCTAATAAAATTAAAAGGGGCTTTTTCACCAAACATTCTTATTCATCCTTCTTGATAACCATATATTAAATATTGATTATATTAATATGATGATTAAATATAATATCTTTTATAGTGTAAGCGAGTAATAGGGGCTAGTCAAGCAAAATATAATTTGAGTTAATTAAACGAATATATTATTACATTCAAAATTTTTATAAGTTAAAATCATTGAAAAAAATTTCAATAATCTAGTATAAAGCACTCTTACATCAGCCAAATATTTGCTATAGTTCATAAGATAAACAATCATTTAATTTATTATTAAAATCAATAATATCTAAAGCTTTATCTAAAAATAATTCGCCTGACTATTTACTTGTTTTTTTCATCTAAATTGATGTTTTTATCTTGAGAGGGTGTTAGACTTTTCTTACCTTCCCATGAGAGCTCATCAGATGAAAAAGTATGATAAGTGCTTTCGCTTAATAAAACAGTTGTCACAACACCACGTAAAGGATCTCGATCAATCACCTTACCCTTTCCGAGAGGAGTATTGACTATTTTTCTCATTTTTGGCATCCCCTTTAAACCTTCAACATACGCTTCATTCTCATAGACTAAACAACACCGAAGTCTACCGCACATCCCTGTAATTTCTGCTGGATCAAGAGAAATCCCTTGATTTTTCGCCATCTTTATAGAAATAGGGCTAAATTCAGATAAAAATCTAGAACAACATCTTTCAACGACACCACAAGGACCAATCCCACCAATCATTTTTGCAGCATCTCGCGGACCAGTTCTATTAATATCAACAGCAAATTTTGTGTTTTCTTGCCTAAATTTACGAATTACAGAAGAAAGATCAACATCTTCATCTTCTTCTGTAGAATATATTACAGTAAGTTTCTTTTGATCAAAACTCATGTCAACATCAACAATTTTTGCAACATGTAAATTCTTTTCATGTAAAATCTCACGTAATCTAATCAGATATTTAATTTGATCTAACTTATTCTTTTCATTGACCAGAAGATCTTGTGGAGTTGCTTTTCGCATAATTTCCTTCCACACCCCTTTTGGAGGTAAAGGAGGATTTTCAATAAATCCAATCGTTTTACCGATTTGAATTCCACGAGAAGTTTCAACTAATACGTAATCACCAGATTGAATATCTGTTTCATCACCAGCATTAAAATGATAAAGTTTTCCAACTTTCGTAAATCGCACACCAATTATTGATGTCATAATAATCTTTCTCTATAACTTAAACTCAATACTTTGAGCTCTATTTTTTACACTTTGAACATATGCCTGATTTGCTAATTCATATGTGATCTTATAAAATGCTTCAACTACTTCACCAGATTTCTCAGCAAATGTGATTGGAACACCAGAATCTCCGCCTATTCGTACATTTGGATCAAGTGGAATTTCGCCTAAAAATGGAAGTCCATTTTCTTTTGCTAATTGCTCACCTCCACCAGATCCAAAAATATCCATTTTTTCCCCTGTTGGAGTTGTCATATAACTCATATTCTCAATAACCCCAAAAACGGGGACTTCCATTTTTTCAAACATTTTAATTCCACGTCGAGCATCATCCAATGAAACTTTTTGAGGAAGGGTAACAACTACACTACCTGTTAATGAAGAAGTCTGTGTCAAACTTAATTGGACATCTCCAGTTCCTGGTGGAAGATCAATAATCAAATAATCTAATTCATCCCAAGCAACTTTTTGTGTAAAATTACCAATAATTGAATGAAGCATAGGTCCGCGCCAAATTAATGGTTGGTCAGGTGCAGCTAAAAATCCAACTGACATCATTTGAATATTATAAGCTTCTATTGGAAGCATAATATCTGTTTCTGGACCACCTTCATAGGCTTTTACTTGAGCACCTTCCGTTCCTAACATCGTAGGAATGTTTGGTCCATAAATATCAGCATCTAATAAACCTACTTTTGCGCCTGCTTTTTGCAACATCATCGCGATATTGACAGCTACAGTAGATTTCCCGACACCACCTTTTCCAGACGCAACAGCAATTACATTCTTAACTTTTGAATAACCACCCTCTCTTTTTACTCCATCTGATTTAACTTTTAATTCAAAATTTACTTTGACAGATTTTACTTCTTTATCCTTCATAATTGTTTCAGTAATTAATGAAACAATCTCTGATTTCATACTATAAAAAGGATTTGGTTCATAAAAAACAACTTCTACATACCCATTTTCAGCTGAGGTAATTTCGACTAGTTTTTCATTTACGATATAAGATGATGTCAAAGGTTCTTTAACAGTCTTTAACATGTCTAATAATTTATTTTTATTCATTTAGAACCTCTAAATATTTTTGTATTGTATTAATATTTTGTTTAAATTGCGCAATTAATTTCTGATCTGATATCTCTGCTCTTTTTAATGAATCCTCTGCACATAAAGCACAACCTCTGCTTGCTGCTCGAAATTGATTAATATCACAAGTCTCACAAATGCTTAAGCTCGCAATTAATTTTACAAAAGCGACTCTTTCTAAGCTATCATCAGCCGAATTAACAACAGAATCAATCAAAGAATCAAATTGCTGGCTACGAACACCATATAAATGTTTTATTTTTGATATATCAAAAAAAATTTTATGATCAAATTGGCTCATCTTTAAAACCTTGGCTGAAATTATAACATTAAATGCTTTTCAATCCATTGCCTGTGATAATCGCAACACAGTTTCTAATGGATTTGTTTTGATATTTTTTTATAGCTGCAATCACAACAGCAGATGTTTCTTCAATTAGGACACCATCCTCGCAAATTTCTTGATGAGCTATCTTTATCTCATATTCACTTACACTAATGAATTCAAGATAACCTTTTTTTACATATCTCTGCAATAATTTAAATTTTGAAGGATTTTTAATTAAAATTCCTTCCGCTATGGAATATATTTTATCTGCATTATTTTTATTATTTTCAATATCATTAATAAATGGAGAACAATTATCTGACTGTACACCTACAAAATAAGGCATTTTACTAATTATTTTATTCTTTAGTAAAACTTCAAATCCCCAAATAAGCCCATACATCAACCCTCCATGTCCAACAGGAGCAAAAATAATATCAATTGCATCACCTAAATCATTAAATAATTCATATGAGATTGTAGCAATACCAGGGATACCGAAGGGCATAAAAGCATGTGAAGCATAGGTCAGTCCAGTATTAAGAAATTCAAACAATGCATTTGTAGTCTTTTGGCGACTTCCTTCAATTATTTTCAGTTTAGCACCATATGATTTTATTTGTTTTATTTTTGGGCCACTAGCATAACTTGGAACAAATATATTTGCAGAGATATTTGCCCTAGCTGCATAGGCAGCTATAGATGCGCCTGCATTACCAGATGAATCTTCAACGAATTCCATTATTTTTCTAGCTTTCATTTGAGAAATGAGTAAGGCTGAATTTCTATCCTTATAAGAACCCGTTGGATTTAATGATTCCATTTTTAGGTGTATTTTTTTATTAGAAATATAATATTCAAGTAAAGGCGTATTTCCTTCTCCTAAATCTATAATTTCAGCTGTCTCGAATAATCCAAATGCAAATTTATACTCCCAAAACCCTTTCTTTTTTCCATCAAGAAAACTTTTTTTTCTATCCGTAAAGAATTTAAATCAGGAATATATTGTGAATTACATTTCTGACATAAATATGGCATCCCTTCATCAGGATATAAAGCCCCACACTTTTCACAAATAAATTGCATTTTTTCTCCTAAAGTATCTCAATATTTTTCTAAAATAATAGCATATTACAAATAATTCACTGAGTAATATTAAGTCACTTATTTATAATATAGATTTTCTGTTTTAGTTTATATATATCAAATTTTTGTTGAATAGTGGTAAATAAAATTACTTCATTGCAATTAAAAATTATTCTGGTAAAATTCAAAACAGAAATTTGCGGGTATGGCCAAGTGGTAAGGCAGTAGCTTCCCAAGCTACCATTCGCGGGTTCGAATCCCGCTACCCGCTCTTTTTTTTATTTAAAGATTAGAAATCTCCTTACAATTCCTTAATTTCTCACTCATTTTATACTCATTTCATTAATTTAAAGTAAAATAAAGAAGGTTGTTTAAGGAGAAATAAATGTATGGCCTACTCAATTCTTTACGTTGAAGATAATGCTGGAAACAGAATGTTGATTAAACGCGTTCTCGAAGCTTTAGATTTTTCAGTTATATTTGCTGAAACTGCAAAAGAAGCATTAGAAATTTTTCCAAACATTCAAGTAGATTTGATTCTTATGGATATAAATTTACCAGATTTAGATGGTTATACACTCACATCATTAATTCGAAAATTTCCAACTATGCAAGATGTCCCAATCATTGCATTAACTGCAAATGTAATGAAGGGAGATAAAGAAAAAAGCCTAGAAGCTGGGTGTGATGGCTATATTCAAAAGCCTATTGATATTGAGAAATTACCAAGGACTATAAAGTCTTACATAGAAGACCATAAAAATTTACAATGATAAAAAAAGAATTAAAAAATATTTTGATTGTTGAAGATAATCCTTCAAATTTTATGCTAATTGCTAGATTATTAAATTATGAATCTGTAAACTGTGAGTGGAAAACTTCTGGGTTTGAAGTTGTTGAATTTGCGAAAGCATTAACAAATATTGATTTAATATTAATGGATATTCGCCTTCCTTATGAAAACGGATATCAAGCATTTGCAAAGATAAGAGAAACTAAAGAATTTAATCAAATACCCATCATAGCAGTTACAGCTGAATCTAGTAACGAAGAAATGACAAAAGCAAAAAAAGCTGGTTTTGAGGGATTCATTGGAAAACCGATTAATCCAGATTTATTTTTTGATCAGATACAAACCGTTTTTAATGGTGGGGAAGTTTGGGAATTATAAACAGGACAAAATATGACAACAAAGTTTTCTTTAAGAAATTATAAATCAAATATTGGAAACAAAATTTCACGCAGGATTTTGTTTGTCAGTGTTCCAATTCTAGCGATATTTATATTAAGTGCTGTTATTTTTTCGTATAGGAGACTTAATACTTTTCAAGAAACCACTAATAATAAAAATCTATACTTACGCCATCAATTTACAGTTGATTATTTATCACAATGGGCTACTGAAGGACATATGATTCTAAAAGATTTTGCCCAAAACGAAAATTTACAAAACCAATATGATACTCCCATTAAAGAAGAAGATTTTTCATATATATCTTCAAAACTTCTCAGCATAACTGATTCTTATGAAATGACTGATAAAATTTATTTTGATCAAGCCATTGTTGTAAATAAAGATGGGCAAATTTTAGCAAGTTCTGATGAAAATCTTTTATTTACCTCTATTATTCGTGAATACTTCTTTGTAAATTATGCTAGGCAAGGTCTTGATGGTGTATATTTTATTGAAGATCTCACTTCGATGTTCCCTCAACAATCAATTGTTCAAATATATCCATTATTTACCAATCTTGGAAATCCAAATGGCGCAGTAATCGGAATAAGTAGTGTTTCTCATTTATCTAATTCTGTAAACTCAACTCAAAGAATATTTCCAGAGAGCGATTTATTCATTGTATCTGAAGATCAAAATTATTATCTATACTCACCAGATAATAAAACTTTTTCAATACAAAACATAAATGATTCACAAAAACAAATTTACGAAAGCTTATTCTCAAAAAATTCAGAAAAAGCAGGTATTGTTTATTCTGAAAATACAAACTTTGATAACCAAATATCACAAACTGTATTTAATTGGGAAAATAATTTAAATCTAGGTATTGGAACTAGTTATACTCCAGAAGAACTTACACAACAATATTATTTATATGTTGGTATTTATGTTTTTAGTACTGTCTTAATTTTAGCGCTTTTTATTTATTTAATTAATTTCTTTGTTAATAATTCATTAGCCCCTATTTCACAAATAATAAATACCAATGAACATTTATCGATTGGTGATTGGAATTTTCAACTGCCTTCCCTAAAAAATAAAGATTTTACTGAATTAACTTCATCATATATTAAGTTATTAGATAGATTAATGAGAATGGGTTTTCTTCCAAATACTGTCAATCTTGATGAATTATCCGATGATCCAGACGATTTACAAATTTTAGAAGAAATTATAACAACTAGTGAAGAGGAGTTGTTAAGCGAACTTGATACTATTGAGAAAAGCGTTCAAGAATTCACTGAAAAAACTTCAAACTATGAAACAGAAATTAAAACTTTAAAGAATGAGCTATTAATTTATAAAAATATAATTGCTGAAATTAATTATGATTTAATATTTTCGAAAATAAATGAAATTGTTTCAAATAATTTTGGAGTTGAAAAATTTGAATTTTATTTAAAGTATGAAAATGAAACGGAATTAATAAATGCATCTGAAAACAAAAATCAAGTCAATATTTTCAATGCAAACTTAGAAAATATTTCATGGTCTGTGCAAAATAAAATTGCAAGAAATAGAGAAATTGAAATAGATTCAACAACGTCTTATTTTGAATTTATTTCACCTATTGTATCTCAAGAAATAAGTTATGGTGCATTTGTTTTTTATTCTTCTAATAATATATTTAAAAATGAGCTTATAAATATCCTAATTGATCTTGGTCAAAATATAGGTAAAATTATTAGATTTTCAAATATTTTTAATCAATTAAAAAATTCTATTATCGATGAAGTAAATTCAAATACTCACCAGATAAAAAATAAAATAAATTTAAACAACAATTCTGTTTTAGATGAAGAAAAAATAAAAGAAGAATACAGAATTAAGTATGTTGATTTAAATAATGATCAACAAGTTCTATTTGAAAAAATGCTTTCGGAGATTCAATCAATCAATAATTTTGATATTTTGTTAAAGACTTTTATAAAGAAAATTAGTGATTTGCCACACGTTTCTGAAACAATTATCCAATCTTTTATTGGTGAAGACATTGATAAATAATTTTGAAAGAGAAATATATGACTGAAATGCCTGACAGCAATAATATTTTTAATAACCTTCAAAAAAAGCTAAGTTTAAATACAATATTAATTCGTACCATATTATCAATATTGACCGTTTTATTTTTTAGCTTTGCACCAATAGTTATATCCCCTTCTCAAAGCAAATTTTTAATTATTAATGCTGGTATTGGTTTTTTAGGAAACATTATTGCATATTATTTTCTAAAAAATAATAGAAAGGATTTGGGGTTCTTTTTATCAATATTTAGCTTCAATTTCGCTTATTTAGGAATTTCAATTACTTATGACAATCTTGGCGCATTAACCTATTTGCTCGTTGTAATTCCCTCGACATTATTAATTTTTTCATATATAGAAAATAAAAACAAAATCCCCTTTTTCATATCTATAAATATTATCGCTTTATTGGCAGTACTCTTTGATTATTTCTTTCACGGTTCAAATTTCAGAATTTATCTAAATCAGAATATACTTCAACTTATTTATACTTTATATTTAGTTCTTATTATCTTTATATCTATCGTTTATTTAATGAATTATTTTAGATTGTTTAAATTTTTTTCAATAGAAGACAGAATTCTTTCAAATCAAACAATTTTATTAACAACAGGCGTATCTATAATTTTATTATTGGTTTTCATAACAAATTATTTTTCAGCTTTATCTTCTAATCAAGATAAAATAACCGCTTCTATAGAACAAATTTCAAATACAATACAAAATTTTTTCGATTCGGAAAGTGCGTCAATCAAAAAAACATCTAATCTTTCTTTTTTCTCAAAATACATAGAAGATGAATTTTTAAATAATTTAACTAATGATGAACAAAATATAATTGAATCAAATCTTAATCTTATCAAAAGCGAAGTCGGCCTTGAAGGGAATAATTTTGTTGCAGCCGTATTGAATAGAAATGGAGAATTATTAGCTATATCAGATAGTGATAAATTGAATTTCTTCAAACCTGAAAATTTCTACAATCCAGATATGAAAACCGCTCCATATATAACTAATTTACAATTTAGCTCAAATTCAAATTTTTCATATATATATTTTACACACCCAATCCAAAATCGATATTCAAGCTCAAAATCAAATGGTATTTTAGTTTATGCTCTAAATTATACAATTTTTGAAAAATTAATTAATAGTGTCGCTTTCTTTAATGATTCAAATAATTATGCAATACTCATGGATCAAGATTTTATCCAATTATATAATGGAAAAAATAATGATTATTCTTTTACATTACCATTAAACAATATTTCCCAAGAAAGAATTGATGAACTTATAAAAAATAAAAAACTACCGCAAAATTTTAATAAAGAATTTTATCCTTACAATGAAAATTTTTCAAACATTTTATTATCCTTTGACAATGAGCTAAGATTTAATCCAACTTACGAAGGTGATAACCAAAATACAGAAATGTATATGGGTTTAGAAAGAATATCATTCATTGATAAACAATTTTATATTGCAAGCCTAATTCCTTATTCAAATATTCACGCTCAAATCAATCAATCAATCTTGATATATTTTATTTTGGGAACAATATTATTATCCATATATGTTTTAATATCACAATCAAATACAATTTCAATTTCTCAAGGTATTAAAGATATAAATAATAGTTTAAAAAGCTTTATTAAAACAAATAAAATTATTCCTTCAAATTATTTGATTTATGATGATATATATGAGTTAAACAAGAATATTTCGAATATTCAAGAAAAATTTGAAAAATCTTTAAATGACAATGAAGAAATTCTTTATTCTGAGACATCAAAACTCAATCAAAAAATATTATCTTTAAAAAATGCTTCATCAATTTCTGTTGATATATCATACTTATCAAATACAAACAAAATGCTTAATCTTGCCGTTGAATTAATTAATGAAAAATTTAATTTTTATCATACTTGCATTTTTATGTATAAAGATGATTATTTACAATATTTTACTGGTTCAGGTCAAGAAGGACTTATTCTACGTGAATCAAATTACAAAATCGACGTTTTAGCAGAAATACCAATATGCGAAGCCATTCGAAAAGATTTTTCTGTTGCTGGATCAATTTATGGGAAATTTTTATCACACCCTCTGTTACAAGATTCAAAAGATGAATTGGCAATTCCTATTAAAATTTTCGACAAGCTAGTTGGGGTTTTAAATATCCATTCATACAAGAAAAATTCATTTTTTGCAGATGATTATTTCATTTTCCAAAATATCGCAAATCAACTTGCAATATATATTAATAAGAACGATATTATAAATTCCTTGACTCAAACAAACCAGGATCTTAAAAATGCTCTTTTTCAAGAAAACGATTATCTTTGGAAAAAATATCAAAAGACAAATAATTTTCCTAAAGGATATAAATATAATTTGTTTTCAATTGAGGAATTGCAAAATGATAATGAATTATGCAGATTAGCATGGGAATTAAAAAAAGTAGTAATTAGCAATCAATTTCAATCTCTAAAAAATATTTATCCTAATTCTGTAGCGATACCTATATTTGAAAATGAAATAATTATCAATGTATTCTCTGTTACCTTTGATTCAAATGAAGAGTTAGAGAAAAATTTACCTCTTTTAATTAAACTATCTAAAGAAATTGGCAATAGATTAGATAAATTAAGAATTGTTGATCAATATAAAGATCATATTAATAGACAAAAAATTATTGATTCAATTATTGAAGATATTTTTATTTCAGCAAACCTTGATGATATATTATCTACTGTAACAAAGTCTATTGGGGAGAAACTTAATATTTCTCAAGTTGATATCCACATAAACGATAAAGCAGAAAATGATTTTGGAGAAACAAATGCAAAATAACTCTCTAAATAGTATTATAAAAAATAAAAAAAGAATAATCCAAATTGTTTCAATTTTAGAATTAATATTTTTTATATATTTGTTATCAATTTCTTTTATTGTTTTTCAAAACAATCTTTATTTAGCACATCTTTTTATTAGTTTCGGTCTAATTTTCAATGTTTTAATTTTTATCGTTAGTTTTAGATCAAATGAAAAAACTGAATATTTTTTCTCAATTGCATTATCATTTATGGCATGGTTATTATTATTTATTATTTTAATAATAACTGGTGGGTTATATTCTGCTTACTTTTTAGGTTATCTTTTAATAATTTTCATTTCTTATGTTTTATTATATAGCCAATCAATCTTGATTAATGGGATTCTTGCCATTCTTTCAGCAATTATACTTTTAGTCTTACAAAACAATTCAATCATTAATTCACCTGAAAATAATTACATTTTTTCGTCTATTAACTCATCAAATTCATATCAAATCTTTGCTCTCAATATTGTTATTATTATGTTTTTTACAATATTATTAAAATTATTTGATTCTTTTATTTCAAAAAATATATTAAACCAACAACAAACTATTGATATTTATCAAAACAATAATAATAATTTAACTGAAAATTTATTAATAACAAATCAAAAACTAGAACGAACAACAAAACAATTAATAGATTCAGAGAAATATTCTCAAGTTATTGATAAGCTACTTTCACCTATTTCTATTGAAAAACAATGGATGAAAAACATTGAAGAACATCTCCAAATTCTTGAAAAAATAACTGACTCAATTCATTGTGGTATTTATTTATTAGATGATAATAAAGAATGGGTGTCATTGAGTATTTCAAGTAATGAGTTTGGAAAAAATCTAATTAAAAATGAACATAGATATCATATTAGTTCAGATAATTTAATAATTACTGCAACACAATATAAAATTATTCAAAGAAAAAGAAATATTGGTATAGATAGTGTTGCATTTCAAGAAAATCCATTTATTGAATCTAATTATGTTATCGCTTTTCCAATCCATTATAAAGGAATTGTATACGGAGTTCTTGAATTTCAAAACAAACTTGAAACAAATATTTCTGATTTTGATGAAAAATATTTATCTCAAATTGCATCAATATTTGCGATTATATTTATGAGTAATCAAGAAGAATCTTTCAATAAACCAAAAGACAATAATCAATATCAAAAAACACAAAACTCAACAGATTGGTTACCTAGTGAATTATCAGAATCAAAGCAAATATATAGATATGAAAGAGGCGAAAGTAAAATCTTAGATCAATCTAACAAGAACTTTAAAAATAATTACGATTCTATATCTATACCTGTAAAAATCTCAAATCAAACCATCGCAACACTTCGATGCTCTAAAAATCGAAATAACGAAAGTTTTGATAAAGATGAAATTGAATCTCTAAACAAAATTACAAGTCAATTAGCAATAGCAATTACAAACTCAAAAATTAAAAATGAAATAGATATTTTAAGAAAACAATCAGATATTACTACTGAAATAACATCAGAGTTAAGAAAATCTGTTGATATAGAAACTCTCTTGAAAAATGCTGTAAAAACAATTGGTTATAGTCTTAATGCAGACGATGTGTCAATTCGACTTTTATCTGAAACTGACAATCAAGTTGAAAATGAGGAATAGGACTTAATAATGATAAGGAATTTATTAAACTCAATTTTTATAGGACCAACATTCCAAAGAGATGAAGATAATCTTAAATCAAGATTTATTTATTTATATACAGGTTTAATTGGTGCAATATTAATAATTGCTTTCATTTTTACAATTATATCGTCTTTTTCTTCACAATTAAATATTAACTTCCTATTATTATCAATTTATTTAATTACTTTTCTAATATTATATTTTGCAAGATATTTGGTAAACCAAGAAGGATTTTCATTATCCATTTGGATTTTAATTATATTAACAATATCTGCAATAACTGCAAGAGCAATTTTCTTTGGTGGTTTTAGAGATATTGTGAGGATTTTATTTCTATTACCAATTATTATTGCTTCTTTTACATTAAGTAGTAGAGACACAATCATTACAAGTTTCATAGCTATATTTGCAGGCTTCTTTATATTTTTCTTAGAAGTAAATAATCAGATAACTTCAAATTTGACAACAATTCCTAATATTAATGAATATAATAATTTTGTAATTGTAACCATATTCGCTACTTTAATAATTTTCTTTTTCAATAACTTCATAGAAAGACAAAATAAGAAGAGAAATCTTGCATTAGTTGAAGCGCAAAGTTATTCTGAACAACTTGCATTATCATTTACAGATTTAGAAAATGCAAGAACGGAATTCGCTGAACAAAACGAAATTTTAAGAAAAAGAACACAATATCTCGAAGCTACAACTGAAATTTCCCTACTTTCAACTAATAATTCAGAAATAGATGAAATAATTTCAAATTCTGTGAATATTGTTGGTAAATTATTAGATTTTTATCATGTTGGTCTGTTCCTTATTAATGAAAATAAGGATTGGGCAATTCTAAAAGCAGTATCAAGTGAAGGTGGACAAAAAATGCTTGCTAGAAACCATAAACTTAAAGTCGGTGCAGAAGGTATTGTAGGCTTTGTTACAAGTACTGGTCAACCTCGTATTGTTCAAGCTACAATGATTGATGAAATTCACGCAAAAACAGCTGAGCTTCCTGAAACAAAAGCTGAAATGGCTGTACCGTTAAAAGATTTCTCGGGGGAAATTATTGGTGCTTTAGATATTCAAGGAAATCAAGAAAATGCTTTTAGTAGTGATGATATTGAATCTCTAGAGGCTCTTTCCCGTCAAATTTCATTAGCGATTTCAAATGTAAAATTAGTAGATGAATTACAAAAACAATATATCGAAACACAAAAAGCCTATGGGAATTATTCATTTGAAACATGGAGAAGTTTTATTGATTCTAAAAATAAAATTTATTCTTATAACAGAATAAATGGAGTTGAAGTTAAAAATGAATCACAAAGTCAAATAATAAAAAAATCCGGAACGAATTTTTCTGTTCCAATCAGAGCACAAAACGTGACATATGGATTTTTAGATATGGATTTAAATATTGAATATGACAAACTTGATGATGAAACCAAACAAATTATCGAAAATATATCTGAAGAAATTGGATATAAACTTGAAAGTGCGCTTTTATATTATGAATCCACTGCTCAAGCAGCAAATGAACAATTAGCAAGCTATTTTACAACAAAAATTAGAGAAAATTTGAATATTAGGGATATTCTAAAAAATACTGTGGAAGAATTAAAATTAAAGTTAAACTATTCTGATGTAAGCATAAAGCTTTTATCAAGTGAAGATAAAAAAATTGAAGAAAAATAAATAATTTTATAATTATTTATAAAGGATGGAATCAATGATACAAACTTCAAATTTAAATCAAACTAATAGAAACGAAAGAATCTTAAGTTTTCTTTTTTCGATCCTATCAGGTTTTATTCTGATTTTTTCTTTATATCAATTCTTTTTATCCTCTGAGAATAACGAAAGTTTATTACTCATAATATTGTTAAGTTTTACATTTATTTTTTCATTAATTAACTTATTTACTACCAATAATGAGTTAATGTCTTTTATACCATTATTAATTCAACTAGCATATTTAATTAAATCATTAAATATATATACTCAATTTAGTTTTTTGCTTACATACTTAGGGATAGCTGTTGCTATACTTTTAATATTATATATTCAACCTAAAAGAACATTTCTTTATTTAGGCTCTTCTTTTGCTTTATTTACAATCAGTTTTTATAACAATTATCAAAATGTAAATATTTTACAAAATAGCAAGGATATATTAACAATCATTTTTCTAATTAGTTCTTTAACTATATTGCTTGTTCTTAGTATTTTGCATCTTAATAAATTCAATGATTATAGTATTACAATAAAAATTATTACAACATCTATTGTTATCGTTTTTATTCCTATTATTTTCATTGTTACTGTCATTAATAGAAGTAATCAGCAAATCATTGAACAAACTTTTCAGTCAGTCCTATCGTCTGAAGCCCAAGTAGCATCAACAACACTTGAGCAATTCATTGATTCAACAATAAAATCTCTTGAGACAGAAGCAAATATTCCTGCTTTTCGTTCTTTCTTATTGTCACAAACTTCAAATAACAGGTCAATTGCAAAATCCACTCTTTCAGCTTTAGCTGCAAAGAATCCTGGACAAATTATTTCTTATGGTGTTTTGGATACTGATGGTACCGTTATTCTAGATAATATTTTTGCTAATGAAGGGCAAGATGAATCTGAATCACTATATTTCAAGGAAGTTATTCTTAATAAAAATTCATACATTTCTGATATTTATTTTCCTAATGAACCAGAGGAAAATCCATCAATATATTTTAGTACACCCATTAAAAGTCAAACCGGTCAAATTATTGGTGTTTTACGACTTCGATATAACGCAAATCAGATTCAACAAATTATGCTTGAACATGACTCAAAATCAAAATCTAATGATAATTATTCAGTTGTTCTTCAAGATTTGCCAAATAACTATCTTCAAATTGCAGAAACAAGAGATTTACAAAATCTCTACACAACCATAGTTGAGCCTAGTTCAGAAGATAAGAAGAATTATCAAGTTAATGGGCTTTTACCAATATATAAAGATATAAATCAAGTATCAATCAATTCACCAGAACTATATACAGCTGTGATTACAACAATAAATGATGAAGTTCCAGTATTTAATATTCAAAGCAACGTTGATCAATCCTCATATTATGGCTATATTATTCGTATTGAATCACATCCAACTTGGACTCTCATTCGATATAAAACTAATGATGTAATTCTTTCAGGAATTGCTCAACAAACAAAAAACACACAACTCTATTTTATTTTCATTGTATCAATTACTATTCTATTGTCATGGATTTTTGGGAGTTTGTTAACAAGATCCATTCAACAATTAACGAATAACGTACTCGCTGCAAGAAAAGGTGATTTAAAAACGCTAGCTGTAGTTGATAGATCTGATGAAGTTGGTGTTTTGTCTGAATCATTTAATTATTTTATTTCAGAATTGAATGAAACTATTTCAAATCTCGAAACAACCATTCAAGATAGAACAAAAGAATTATCTTCACAAGTTGAACGATTAAAAACAGCATCAGAAATCGGACAAATTTCAACAAGTGCAAACAACTTAAATGAGCTACTAAATGCTATTGTTTTCAAAGTCAGTGAAGATTATGGGTATTACCATGTAGGCATTTTTCTTTTAGATGATAGTGGTGAATATGCTGAATTACGATCAACCAATAGTGAGGGTGGTTGGAAAATGTTAGCAAGGAAACATCGTCTTAAAGTTGGGAAGGAAGGTGTCGTCGGTAATGCCATCGCTACTGGAAATGAAAAAATTGTGCAAAAAAACATTGAAGAAGACCTAACTCACTTTTTTAATCCTGACCTCCCAAATACAAAGTCTGAAATAGCTTTACCCCTTATTGTAAATAATATTATATTAGGTGCACTTGATGTACAAAGTCTAAAAGAAAATGCATTTACTGATACTGATATTTCTGTATTCAATGTGCTCGCAAATCAAATTTCACTTGCAATTAATAATATAAATTTGCTAAATGATCTTAAGGAAAGCCTTGAAACTGAAAGACGAATTCTAGGTGATCAAACTGAAGATGTTTGGAAAAAAGAAATTTCTATGCAAAATCTTTTTGGATATCGAAGTACAGAATCAGGCACATATGCTCTATCATTTTCTGAAATTAATAAAAACCCCGATTCAATAAAAAATATCGAAGATGAATATATTTTTGATGAAAAAGGGAATCTAATAATTCCCATCATGATACGTGGTAAAAAAATAGGCATTCTAGAAATTAAAAATTCGAATAAGACAAAAAATAAAAACTGGTCCACTCCTGAGATAAATGTATTACTCAAAACAGTAGAACAACTTGGGATTACCTTAGATAATGCAAGATTGTTTGAACGATCACAAAAGATTTCATTAAGAGAACGGCTAACCACCGATATTTCTACAAAAATATGGTCCTCAACAGATGTTGAATCAATTCTACAAACTACTTTAGAAGAAATTGGTAAGGCATTAAATATTTCACAAGGTTCTATTCAAATTGACTTGACTGACTCAGCAAATGATTCTACAAGAGGCTTAATAAAGGAATAAAAAATATGAATCAATCTACTATTTTTTCTATCATCATTGCTGCTATTGCATTTATTTTATTAATTATAATAAGTTTAGCTTATTATATAAATACCAAAAATCGATATAATCAATTAGTAGGTTTTTTAGGCTTATTACTTATAATTTTTTTACTACTCACATCTCTTCAAATAATTTTTAATGTTTCAAATAATGCATCAATTGTTTTAATATTAAGATTTTCTATATATTTAGCATTTCCATTTATTCTTTTGCAGTTATTCATGTTTTCAATTCTTCTTAAAATGGAAATTTTTCCTGCTAAAACAAAGATTTGGATAGAAAAAAACCTGATCTCAAGAATTTTTTCATTTGGTATTCTTTTATTTTTCCCTCTAATTCTTATCTTAGATTATTTAAATATTCCAATATTAAATTCAACTAATTATATTTTATCTGAAAAAACAAATAGTATTGTTCAAAATCTTCAAAAAACATTTCAGACTTTAGGCAAAGGAATTTTTTATGATATTAATACTATTTTTCAAATAGCAATTCCAGTAATTATTATTATATTTTCTATTATTATTTTATTATTAGATTTTAAAAAGAAAGAAAACATAAATCCATTAATTCATATTTTAATTCTCGCAATTTCTTCAATTTCTTTTTCAATAATAAACAATAATCAATTCTTATTTTCAGAATTGTTTTTATCAACTTTAGATGTATTATTTCTTATAACCATTTTACTTTACTCATCAAGTTTTGCTTTGGTAACATGGGATATTATTAATCAAGATATATCATCAAATCTATTAAATAGTTTTCGTGAATTATCTGTAAAAATAAAATTCCCTTTATTATTTTCGCTATTATCAATAATTTTTATTTTTATATTAAGTTTATATTTATATGCAAACACCAATATTAAAGAATTGAATTCTTTTATTGAAATTGGTTATGAAAAAAATGAAAAAATCTTCTCCATATTAGAAAATAATTTAAATAATATTTTTATTGATATTAAGCAATTGTCAATTGACTTTCCAGAATCTGAGGGTGACATTCAAGATCAACTTTCAATATTACAATCAAAACATAATGATATTTCATTATTAGCATTTATACCATTGAGGGGCAATACCATTACAGCTACGTCTTTAGACGAAACTTCAATCGTTTTATCAAATGAATCTTGGTTTTCAATTGTTGAATTATCTGGAAACCCATATACTGGTTTTTTAACAGATGAAAACAACTTATTAAATTCAGGTATTGAAATTGTATTTCCACTATACTTACAAAATTCTAGGTTTGCCTCAGGATATTTGTATGCAAAAATTCTTTTTAGGGAGATGGATTTATTAAATACGAACGACATAATAAATATTTTTTCAACCAATCAAATACCTGTTTATTCAACTTACAGTTATCTGCCATCAGATGTTAATAATTTCTCACTAGCAAAATCAAAAGCAGCAAATAATTCTTTTATTCCATTAAACACTCAGTTTAATAATAAAATATATTATATTTATTCTTCTACCAACCAACTTTTTAATAATACTAATTCAAAATTACCAATTCACTTTACATATGTTGAAAATTCATCTGATGTAACAAGATTAAGTAGTAATTTCATTTCATTTGTATTCATAATTATTATTTTAATAGTTATTATTCAATTTATATCAAAATTAGTTTTGAAAAATGAAATAATTTCCCCTTTTGAATATATAATTTCAACTTATAAAAATAAATTAAAAAACAATTCATTTGAAGAATTGGAGATAAAACAAAGAGATGAAATCTTTTCGTTGACAGAAATTCTAAATCAAGATTATTTATATCAAATAAAAAAAGAAGATGAAAATAATCAAAAAATTAATGAATTGACATTCAAATTAAATCGCCGTGCAACTCAATTGTCGGCATTTACAGAGATTGTAAGTAATGCTACTCCAAGTATCGAAGATATCAATTCAATGTTAACAAAATATGCTCAAGTTATTTCGGAACAGTTCAATTTTTATCATGTTGGTATCTTCCTTTTAGATAAAAATAAAGAGTATGCTATTTTACAATCATCCAATTCGCCCGGTGGGAAAAGAATGTTAGCAAGAGGACATAGACTTGAGGTAGGGGCGTGTCGGTTGTGTGGGTTATGCAGCTAGCACAGGACGACCTAGAATCGCACAAGATATTGATAGCGATATTTTGTACTATGCGAATCCAGATATGCCAGAGACAATGTCTGAAATCTCTATTCCTATGATTGAAGATAATTCTATTATAGGCGTTCTTGACATTCAATCTAAACAAAAAAATGCATTTTTGCAAGATGATATTGAAATTCTCACATCTTTAGCATCACAAATCGTATTTTCAATTAGAAATTACGAAACAATGTCAAACGCTGAAAAGAACCTATCTGAATTAAGTGAACTTTATGGTGAAAAAATCAAAGATGCTTGGAACAAACATATTGAAAAACAATCTGTTCAATATGTTTATAAACAAACTGGTGTTGCCGATACCGCTGAATTAATTTTAGAAGAGTCTACCTTAAATGATCCTAAAAGAATTCAAAAAAATATTAAATTGCGTAACCAAAGTATTGGAAAAATTCAACTTAAAAAAGATGATTCTGATTGGACTGAAGATGAACTTCAATTAATTGAAGATATAATTGAACAAAGTGCACAAGCATTGGAAACTGCACGTTTAGCTGAGCAAACTAGAGCAAGATCAAGTCAAATTGGATTACTACAAAGAGTTGCTGCTATATGTGCTTCATCGTTAGATGAACTCTCAATTTTAGACCAAGTATCTATAGAAATTATGAAAGAGTTAAAATTAGCTCATATATCTTTCTTATTACATGATGAACACAATAATCAAATCAATGTTATAGTTGACAAATCATCCGTTTCTGATCATTCAAATATAATTGGACAATTTATTAACCCAATTGATTCAACAATAATAATGGAAGTTAGTAATACAAGAGAATTAAGAGTTTTATATCATGCCAAGGATTATTTGCTTGATCCTGTTTTAAACACAATTCTTGATGAACATCAATCATCAAGCACATTAATATTAGTTCCACTTACAACACGTGATATATCTATAGGTATAATGTCACTTGTTATTGACAGTGATGACAATTTAATTATTGATGAACAAGAATCCACTTTATTAGAACAACTTGCATCTCAAATCACCTCTGCTCTAGAAATTTCAAATTTATTTGAATCAGAACTTGAATCAAGAAAAGCTACAACTGCATTATTAGATATAAGCCGTTTAGCAAGTTCATCATTAGCTATTGGAGAGGTTCTTTCAGAAGTTGCACAAAAAACTGCCTTAGAAACAAATGCATATAGATGTTCAATATTCCAAATAAGCCAAGATGGTGAAAAATTATCTCCAATGTTAACTCGCCTTGCATCTGGCGCATCTGACTTAGCTTATTTGCGACGTTTACAAGATTTATTTAACTCACCAATTGATAAACTTTCCCCCATTAATAATTTTGGGAAAGGAGCGACATCTATACTTATTAGATTGGAAGATGCTCCTTCAAACATACAACATAATTGGATGTATCCCTATGAAATTAAATATATATTATTAGTACCTATTATCAGTCAAGGACAATTAGTTGGAGCAATAGCGTTAGATAGTTTAGAAAGTGATCTTCCTTTTGGGAATTCCCAAATTAATTTAGCAGAAGCTATTAGTGGTATTTTGGCTACAACGATTGAAAATGCATCATTATTTGAACGTGCTATTGATAGGGCTGAAAGAGAGCATTTAGTTACTAATATCACATCAAAGATTAGAACAAGTAATAATCCTAAAGAAATTCTCCAAACAGCAATCAGTGAATTGCGTCAAATTTATAAAACAAGTAATAACGATGATAATAGCAAAACAACTGAAGAAGGTGAATCATGACATATGTTATAGCAGTTGCAAATGAAAAAGGTGGTGTTGCAAAAACAACAACCTGTGTGTCTTTAGCTGGAGCACTTTCTGAATTGAGTAAGAAAATATTAGTTGTCGATATGGATCCTCAATCAAATTTAACTTTAGGATTTGGCCATAATCCGAAAAATCTTGATAAATCTATAGCTCAATTAATGTTAAATTCTTTCGATATTAATGATATTATCGTAAAAACTTCTATTGATAATATTGATTTAATTCCATCAAATTCTGAAATGGGCCTTTCTGAACGTTACTTACCAATTCGAGAAAATTATCATACAATCTTAAAAAAGGCTTTTGGAAAATTAGATTCCTATGATTTTATTATTATCGATTGCCCACCTGCACTAGGCGCAATTACCTTAAATGCATTAACTTCTGCAAATTTGTTAATTTTACCTTCTCAACCTGAATTTTTTTCTGCATATGCTTTACGAAGTATGATGCAAGCAATAAAACAAGTAAGACAACAAGACAACCCCAAATTGTCTTATAAAATCTTGATTACAATATTAGATAGAAGAAATAGAACTCATCGCACAATGACCGAAAAAATTTATTCAACATTTAAAGATGCTGTTTTTAAATCAGTTATTGAAATTGATACAAAAATAAGAGAAAGTTCAATTGTTGGTTTGCCAATTAATTTATATAATCCATCAACAAGAGGTGCTCTCCAATATATGAATCTTGCAAAGGAGATTATTAAAGATGTCGAAAAATAATATAGACGATATAAAATCTTTATTAAATGACCAAATTAATTCATTATTTGATGATATTTCAAATGACACTTCTACTATTTCAACTTTATCAATCAATAACGATCTTCCTGGTTGGGAATGGGAATCAGATTTAATCGGAAATTATATTAGTTGCGGTACAACAATCGAAAAGTATCTTGGCGTCGAATCAAGTGAACCTATTGGAAAAAAAATAAGCACATTTTCTGTTGCCGCAAATTCAATCTTACCTATAGAAAACGCTTTTATTTCAAATCATTTTCCTGCTGATGTTTTTGCACATTTTTTAACATCTAGCTCTGAAACAATTACTGTTCATATTAAAATATATCAAAAATATAATGATTCAAATGAATTAGCTGGATATCAAGGATTTTCACAAATAATAAATCTTAGCGACCCCACATCTATATCAAAAGAAAAGAAAATCAGTCCAACAACTTTTGAAGAACCTCATATAAACACAAGTAACCCTTCAATGCAACATCTTTATAAGAACCAAACAGAGATAGATAATCAATCTTCAATTAATAACCCATTACTTCAAGAGAATGAATCATTTAACAATATATTATCAACACTTTTTGACGATAATGAAGATATTGACATTAATAATTTTGTTGAACAATTAAAAGATGATAACGGACTTGATGTTTTGCTTAAATTAATTGATGAAAATCCAAATAGGATCTGGACTGATGAAGAAATATTTGTTGTTCAACAGGTAGCTGATCAACTCTTACAGGCAATAAATAATGCTGAATTATTTCAACAAACACAAAACGCTCTTGCATCTTCTGATGAACAATCAAGAAGGTTATCCTTACTTAATAAATTAAATAATCTTATTACAGAAAACAAAACACCCGAAGAAGTAAATATGATTTCTGCAGAAATTTGTAAACAAATTTTTAAAGCTGATCATGTTAGTGTTTTAGTGCCTACAGAAAACAATGCAATATATAGAATGGCAATTTCAATTGGTGAAGAATCTATGAGTCGTGAAGGTGGTTTAATCACTCAAAATGGATTCGCAAATGCAGCTTGTTTAAATTCAGAAAATAATATATCAATCCTTAAACAATCCACAAATATTGGGCAAAACATTCAATCTTTAATGAGTGGACACATACATTTATATACTGAAACATACTGTATTTTAAATATTGGTAATAAAAACAAATCAGCATTTACAAAAGAAGATGAGACATTCTTTCAACAAATAATCAATATTTTAATTTCATATTATCAAAACAGAAACTTAATCACAGAAATTGGATATGCGCTTAACTCTGCCGAAGAACAAAGTAGACGATTAAGTGTCCTCAATAACCTTGCTGACTCTTTAAACCAATCCAATGATTTCAATATGATAATTTCAACTTTAGCTGAAAAAATTAGCGATGTATTCAAACCAACTCAAGTAAAAATTAGTATTTTAAATCAAGAAGATGAATTAATTGTTTATTCAAATCTTGGAGAAATTACATTACCTTTAATTGGTGATGTACAAAGTAAGCAATTAGGTATTCAACAATGTTTATTAAATGGAGAAATGAATCAAACATTAAGTAGGGAATTTGATAGTGAACCATTTTATTCATGCATTAACGCTCCATTATATTCAGGAGAACAGATTATCGGTGTGATTACCATAAATGATTTTGAAATCGATAAATTTACACAAGCTGATATCAATATATTATCCCAAATGCTCTCACTTGCTTCAAATACAATAGAAAATGTCAATCTATTTAACCAAATTCAAAAAAGAAGTAGCCAACTGCAAACAACTGCTGAAGTTTCACAAAGAGCTTCAAGAACATTAAATATTGATGAATTAATCAAAGAAACTCTCGAATTAATACAAAATGGATTTAATTTTATTCAAACTTCAATTTATTTGTTAAACAATAGCAATCATGAATTGTTATATTTACATACTCAAATTAATAAATTGAATGATGATTTTTCAAGTCCAGAAGAACTAAATTTAAACAATGAAGAATTCATATTGAATGCAAAAGAAAAAATTCAACCTATTCCTATAACACTTGATAAAGAATATTCTCTCCCCTATCAACACCCACAAGCTGAGGCTCTTTTAATACTTCCTCCAACCTCGCGTGAAATTTTCTCAGGATGTTTAATAGTTCAATCAGATCAATTTAAGAAATGGTCAACTGAAGATATTTCAACATTAATTACCATGAGTGATCAATTATCAAGCAGTATTGATAATGCTAGACTTTATTCCAATGCTCAACAAAAAGCTGAACAAGAAAGAATTGTTAGAGAGATTAGTGAAACTTTATCACGTGCATCTGGCTATGACGGTATTATGCAATCAACTCTTGAAGAAATTAACAAAATGATTGATACAAAAAAAATAGTTATTCATTTAGGTACAAAAGAACAACTATTACGGTATAAAAAAATTGAATCTAGCATTCCTACAATTCATCAAAAAAACAAATAAGGAGATATAAATGTCACATACAATTGATATGGGAGTTGATGGAATTGTTAGAACTACTTTTTTTGATGAAATAGATGAAATTAGTGTTGAATTTTTTTTAAATGATATTTCTCCATTTATCATTGCTTCATCACCTGATTTTCCATTAAATTTAATTTTTGAATTATCAAAAGCTACTAACACAACTTCAAAATCCAGAAAATTACTTATAGAGTTTCTTAAAGATAATAGAATCGGCGAAGTTATTATAATTAATGCTAGGAAAGAAATTGAAGTTTTTTTTAAACTTTCAAATAAGGTTATATTTGACAAAAATATTGAATTTTTACATAGCGAAGAAAAAAACATTCCTTCATCTATTGAATAAACAAGTAAAGGCTTGATTATGTCTGAAAAATATTTAGAAAAATATCAAAATTCTGTTAATACAATTAGTGATCAACTAATGCAATATATTGCTCAGGTAATAAATGGTGATTTCAATGTTAAGGTAAAAATTGATGAAGATGTAGATGCATTATCAGAATTAGCAATTGGTATTCAATATTTAATTGAAGACTTAAATAATTTAAAGCAAGAAAAAGATTTTACTCAATCTGAACTTGAAATGCAAGTTATTCAACGAACTAGAGAAATGGATGCGACGATTCGTGAGCTTCAACAAGCTCAAAGAAGAATGATCCGCTCTGGTTGGGATGAATATTTAGTAGATAAATCATTAAGTTCTTTATCAATGTATATTGAAAATGGAAAAATGGAAAAAGCTTCCAGTACACTCACAGAGATTATGGCTTCAGCATTAGAAAATGAAAGCACATTTGAAGAAAATGAAAACTCTATTGCTTTTCCAATATTTATTCAAGGAGAACCAATTGGTGTTATTGAAATTGAAAAGAATAAAGAAATTTTTTCTAAAGATGACTTAAATACCTTATCTTCGATTATTGAACAAGTAGGAAGAACCTTAGAAAATCAAAGATTAATTGAACAAACACAAGGAGCTCTTTCAGAAACTGATGCATTATTCCAAGCATCAAAAGAACTTAATCAATCCAGTAATTATTTTTCTTTAGCAGAAGTATTCAGAAAATTTTCAATTATTGGCTCGAAAGCTAATCATATCTCAATTTTTTCATTCGATTCTCCTTGGACTTCACTCTATCGTCCGGTTAAAGCGACAATATTAGCATCTTTATCAAAAAATGATGAGATAAAACAAAAAAATAAAGATTATAAAGAATCAACATTATCACATCAAATTTTGGATATGATATCTTTTCAAAGTGCTAATAATTTGCTATCAAAATCATCTTTAACTATAGTTGAATCAATTTCTCAAAATAGACAAATTGATGA
The DNA here is from genome assembly GCA_963676155.2 of Anaerolineales bacterium. Classification (GTDB taxonomy): domain Bacteria; phylum Chloroflexota; class Anaerolineae; order Anaerolineales; family UBA11579. The sequence continues at coordinate 95,057 of CAXXOS010000002.1, read as the reverse complement.
AAAAACAAGATGGTTTTTATTGGAGAATTTTAATTCCGAAACTATAGTTTTTATCCCATTACTATCTGCCGACAAATGGATTGGTTTTATAACAGTTATTTATGAAGAAAATATTAAATTAGATGAATCAGATTTGAATCATGCAATGGCATTAACCACCCAAATATCTGTTGCATTACAAAACATTCAAAACATTAGATTAGCTGAACAACGCGCATTAGAAGCATCCAAAAGGTCAAGCGAGTTGACATTAATCAATCAAATCCTTGAAGCAATTACAACATCTCCTAACTTAGAAAATGGTCTTCAAATAGCTTCAGAAGCAATTAGAGAAACAATGCCAATTGATGATGTATATTTTGGATTAAAAATCAAATCAAACTTTAACATAGTAGCTGGTACTTCAAAAAACAATAAACATAACAGGTTTATAAACACAATAATTTCTGAGAAAGAAGATCCACATTTAATTGAAATAATAAATAATAAATCTATTCAATTCTTAAAAGATGATTATCATATTCCTGAAAATGAAAAAACTCTCAAACTATTTTTTGCTGATAAAAACTTAAACCATATGATTATTATTCCTATTGTTTCAGCGCAAGAAGAAATTGGTGTTATCATCATGCTTATGAGAGATAATTCAATTCAGCTTACAAAAGAAGAAGAACAGCTTTTTGAAGCAATATCACATCAAACTGCTACAGCTATTCATAATGCTTTATTGTTAGATGAAACTACCCAAAGAGCACGCCAATTAGAAACAGCATCTGAGATTGCAAGAGATAGCTCTGCAAACTTGGAAATGGATACATTATTAAATAGAGCTGTCAATTTAATCAACGAAAAATTTAACTTTCATCATGTATCAATTTATCTTCGCGAAGGTATGAAACTAGTTATAAAAGGCTCAACAAGCGAATTAATGATCAAACCTCCTTATAAAGTTTCTTTTAAGGATGAAAAAATATATGCTTCGAGGGCAGCAAAATCTTCTCAACCTCTAATAATTAATAACGTTGTCAGTGATCCCGCAAATAGATTTCATCCTCTATCAGAAACAGCTCAATCCTTTATGTTTATACCTATGAATATAGGTGAAAGAGTTACTGGTGTTCTTGAAGTAAGCTCTTTAAATCCTAATCAATTTAGTACAGAAGATATTACAGTTCTCCAAGTATTGAGTGACCAAATTTCTGTTGCTATGGAAAATGCAAGATCTTTTGAGGTTACTCAACAAGCTATGGCAGAGATAAGAGAAGCTGATCGCCTAAAAACCCAGTTCTTAGCAAATATGAGCCACGAACTACGAACTCCTTTAAACTCAATTATTGGATTTTCACAAGTAATATTAAAAGAAATAGACGGACCAATAACCGATATTCAAAAAGAGGATTTATCAGCAATTCATAATTCTGGACAACATCTGCTTAATATGATTAACTCTATTTTAGATATTTCCAAAATTGAAGCTGGTAAAATGGAAATTAGTATTGAAGAAGTTGATCTAAGACCTATTTTCAAAACAGTGTTATCAACGGCAATAGGTTTAGTAAAAGAAAAACCAATAAAGTTACAAAACAATATTCCTGATGATCTTCCAATGGTTTGGGGTGATGAAACACGAATACGACAAATTTTAACCAATTTATATCAAAACGCTGCTAAATTTACCAACGAAGGAACGATTTTACTAAATGTTGACAAAACTTTTAATGAATATGGTGATGAACAAATAAAAATTAGTGTTACTGATACTGGAATTGGTATTGCAAAAATGGATCAAGAAAAGTTATTTGTTCCTTTTTCACAAGTTGATGACTCACCTACACGCAAAGCTGGTGGAACAGGTTTAGGATTATCCTTATGTAAAGCAATGGTAGAAATGCAAGGCGGTAATATTGGCGTTGATAGCGAACTCAGTAAAGGAAGTACATTCTGGTTTACATTACCAACAATAATGAACAGAAAACCTGGTATTGATGACACTGTTGAACTATCCCCCATTAGAACTATTTTATCAATTGATGATGATGAACAAGTTAGTAAGATTTATCAAAAGTATTTAAGCAAACATCAATATCATGTGCTTATTCATACTGACCCAATGAGTGCTGTCACTCAAGCTGCTCTTCAACAACCTGATATCATTATTTTAGATATCGCTATGCCAACAGATGAAGGTTGGCGAATATTAGAACAATTAAAAGAAAACAAATTAACACAACATATACCAGTTGTTATTTGTAGCATTATAAACAATCAAGAGAAAGGTTATAATTTAGGAGCTTCTGCCTATTTAGTAAAACCTATAGTTGAAGAAGATCTTATAAAAACTCTCTCGTCAATTTAATATCAAAGGAAATATCCATTATGTCAAATATCATATCAAAATGCTTAAAATGTGGATATGAAACAGAATATTCTCCAAAAGAAAATTCTTGCAAAGAATGTGGTTTTGAGTGGCGTTTTGCTCATTATAATTTGTCTGATATCAAAAATGGTTATATTGAAAAAATAAAAAATAGACCCTTTAATTTATGGCGTTACCATGAGCTTTTACCCGGAGACAAATTATTACCTGAAATCAGTTTAGGTGAAGGAGGGACACCTCTTATACCAGCAAATAATTTAGGTATGATGTTGGGATTGAAGAATCTTTATTTCAAGGATGAAAGACAAAATCCTTCCACTTCCTTTAAAGATAGGCAAGCAGCAATTACTATTACAACCTTAAAGGAAGCAGGTATTAATGAAGTAGTCGTTGCCTCTACTGGTAATGTAGCTCTATCGTATTCAGCTTATTCAGCTAGGGCTAGTATAAAACTTTGGGCTTTTATCACGAGCTTAGTTAATGAAATAAAAATGCAAGAAACTGCTTTATATGGCACTGAAGTAATAAAAGTTACAGGAAATTACGATCAAACAAAAAAAGTAGCAGCACAATTTGCAAAAGAACGTGGTCTTTATGTTGATAACGGAGTACGATCAATTCCAACAGTAGAAGGAATGAAAACTCTCTCCTATGAAATATCTGAGCAATTAGGTGATATTTTTAAATCAGAAAATTCTTCTTGGAAAAACCCAGATTGGTATATTCAATCAGTAAGTGGTGGGCTAGGACCTATAGGAGTAATTAAAGGTTTTGAAGAATTAGTAGAAATGGGTTTTGTGAACAAAGTTCCAAAAATTGCCAATATTCAAGTTTCTGGATGTGCACCAATGGTTGATGCATGGAAAGAAGGAAAGAGAATTGCAACACCGGTTGATAATCCAAAAACAAGAATAGCAACACTTGCAACTGGTGATCCTGGATATACTTATACTCTATTATGTGAAATGATGGAAAGAAATCATGGGGGTACTTTCGAAAAAGTTACTGATGAAGAAGCTTTTAGAGCTATGCATATTCTAGCAAAAATGGAAGGAATTTCTGTTGAACCTGCTACTGCTGTTGCTTTTGCAGGTTTAATAAATCTTGTAAGAAACGGTACAATAAAATCAGATGAAATAGTCGTCATTAATTGTACAGGACATACAATTCCAGTCCAACAATATATTTTAGGAGATAACTGGGTTCAAAATGTGAAATTAGAAGAACCTAAACAACATACGAATAGAAATGTTCCTGAAGATGGATTATTATCAGCTCTTGAATCAGTAAATCCTGGAAAATTCAAAAATATATTAATTGTTGATGATACCCCAATGGCTATTCGCCTTATTTCAAGAATTCTTCAGGCACAAGGAACCTACAATATATTTGAAACAACTAATGGAAAAGAGGCATTAGAAGTTGTTTCTAAAAACAACATCGATTTAATTCTTCTAGACTTAATGATGCCTGAAATTGATGGCTTTGGAGTAATCGATTCACTAAAATCAAATGAGAGAACATCATCCATACCAGTAATCGTAATTACAGCAAAAGAATTAACAAAAGCTGAAAAAAATCGCTTTTCCAATAAAATAGATGTTTTACAAAAAGGTAACTTTTTGAATGATGAATTCCTAGAAGAAATAAAAAGAATATTGGATAATTAATAATAGCAGGCTCTATGCAAAAAAAAATAATTCAAAACATAAAGGGAAATAAATATTCAGGATTATTTTTTGCTGGTTTTTCTGCATTTTGTCTTGGACTTACTCCAATATTTGGTAAAATCGCTATTAAATCAGGATTTCCTTCTATAGGAGTTGTTGCATTTCGAACTCTTTTTTCAACAGCCATATTAGCACTAGGAATTTTAGTAATAAATAAATCTTTTTTCAAGATTTATTTATGGGGATTTCTTGGATGTGTTTTAGCAGGTTTAATTAATGGAATAGGGTCTCTTTTTTTTTATAATGCATTAAATTATATTGACGCTTCCTTAGGACAACTTTTATACGCAACTTACCCTTTCTTTGTTATGTTTTGGTCTTTTTTTGATGGTCATAAACCTACAAAAATTTCAATCATCCAGATATCTATTGCAATTCCATCTGTATTTTTATTACTATTCAATGCAAATTTTCAATCTTCATGGATTGGAGTAGTATCAATGATTGTTGCTGCAATTCTATATGCCTTACATTTACCTATCAATCAAAGAGTTTTATATGAAATGCCAGCTCCAACTGTAACTTTTTATACTCTTTGTTCAATGTCTTTTGTTGTATCAATCGCATTATTATTTAGTAATAAAATTCACCAAATCCCATTAGTAATTGTTGATTGGCAACCGATATTATTCCTTACAATTGTTACTGTTCTTTCTAGAATTACATTATTTTTAGGTGTAAAAAAAATTGGTGGTACCCAAACAGCAATAATAGGACTAGGCGAATTAATTGTAACTGTATTTATTTCTGTATTCTTTTTGAAAGAATCACTAAGTATTATCCAATGGATTGGTGCTCTATCATTAGGCTTTAGTGTGCTTTTAAGTGCATTTGATAAAAACCCTCCCAAACCAAATCCAAATAGTGGTATTTTTATTTGGTTATCCCCTATCTTTTGGTTTACAAGGTCTGAAAGAAAAAATAAAAATTAAACCAAATATTTACAGTTTCAATAAATGAATATGATATACTTATATAATGATAAAGTTTTTTGTATAGATCATTAAAATCGACCAAACAACTGATTTATGATCAGTTGTTTTTAATTTTAATTTTATTAGGATGAATATATGACTTCTGAAAGAAAAGCAAAAATCGTTGCAACAATTGGACCAGCAACAGATAAAGAAATAACCATTCAATATATGGTTAGAGCTGGAATGAATGTTGCCAGATTGAATTTTTCACATGGAACACATGACGGATATAAAAAAACTATTGATATTATTAGGAAGGTTTCTAAACGCCTTGGTCAACCCATTTGTATTTTACAAGATTTACAAGGACCTAAAATTAGAACTGGGGAATTAGCTACTGAAGGATTTGGACTAATTAAAGATGACATCGTAACATTTATTAATACTCCTACTAGTGATGATATTAATAAAATTCCTGTTGATTATCCCGAATTACCGCAGTTATTATCACCTGGAAACACCCTTCTTCTTGATGATGGAAAACTTCATTTAGAAGTTACCGAAGTATCAGATACTGAATTTAAAGCTAAAGTAATTGTTGGTGGTGTTCTGAAATCACATAAAGGAATTAATCTCCCAGGTGCAAATTTAGATATTCCTGGTTTTACAGAAAAAGATGAAGAAGATTTGAAATTTGGTTTATCTGAAGGCGTAGATGTTATTGCAATATCATTTGTAAAAGATTCAAACGATATTGCTAGAGTCAAACAAGCAATAAGCAAATATGGTTCACCACAAATGCTTCAAACACCAATCATTGCAAAACTTGAGCGACCTGAAGCTCTAGCAAACTTAGACGCTATATTAGACGCCGCAGAAGGTGTAATGGTAGCAAGAGGTGACTTAGGGGTTGAAATGTCCCCAGAAGAAGTTCCAACAGCTCAAAAGAGGATAATACAAGCTGCTAATGCAAAAGGTAAGACTGTTATTACAGCAACTCAAATGCTTGAGTCAATGATAAACAACCCCAGACCAACAAGAGCAGAAGCTTCTGACGTCGCAAATGCAATATTTGATGGCTCTGATGCTGTTATGTTATCTGGAGAAACTTCGATTGGAGAATATCCTGTTGAGACTATTCAAATGATGGATAGAATTATTGTTGAAGCTGAAGATCATTTAAAAGAATGGGGGCATTCAAGCATGTCTTCTTCAATTTCTTCTGATGACGCAGTGTCAATTACTAGAGCAGCGAGAGAATTAGCACATGATTTAAACGTCGCTGCAGTTGCAGTTTTCACAACTACAGGTAGAACAGCAAGATTAATGGCAAAAGCTAGACCAAGAACACCTGTTTTAGGATTTACACCTAATGAATCAACATATAATAAAATGGCTTTATATTGGGGAGTTTTTCCACATTTGGTTCCTATTGTACATTCTACAGAAGAAATGCTTATGCATGTTGATAATGCCATGATTGCATCAACACCCATCAAAAATGGGCAACAAATTGTATTAGTTTGTGGTTTCCCAGTTGGTGCTCATAAACCACCAAATCTCGCATTATTACATACTGTTGGTGAGAAATTATAAAAAAAGGCACTCATATGAGTGCCTTTTTTTATTTTTGTTCAATAGCTTTAAGTAAAATTTCGAAAGCTTCGGAAAATGATTTCACACCTTCACTTTCTAATTCATCAGTTGCTTTATTAATTGATACTCCTAAGGATTCAATTTCTTCAATATAACTAATATAAAGATCATAATCTTTATAAATTGAGATATCTGTTTTTCCATGATCTAGATATAATGACAGTGTTTTTGGTGGAATTGTATTAACGGTATTCTCTGCAATTAATTCATCAACATACATAGTATCATTATAGTTTGGGTTTTTTGTGCTAGTTGAAGCCCATAATGGCCTTTGTAAATTCGCACCATTCTTACTTAACTTTTCCCATCTTTCTGAACTAAATACCTCAATAAATTTTTTATAAGCTAATTTTCCATTTGCAATTGCAGTTTTACCAAACAAATCTTTATTAATATTCTTTTTCTCTCCAATTTTTTCCAAAAATGAATCAATTTTTGAATCAAGTCTTGAGATAAAAAATGATGCAACAGAATGAATGTTTCCAATTGAAACACCTTTATCAAGCGCATTTTCAAGTCCCAAAAGATAGGCGTCCATTACTTCTAAATATCTATTATTAGAAAAAATAAGTGTTACGTTAACATTAATACCTTCTGATATTACAGAAGATATAGCATTAATTCCTTCTTTTGTTGCTGGAATTTTTACCATCAGGTTTGGACGGTTTACTGCTTTCCAAATTCTTTTTGCTTCATCAATTGTTTCGTTTGTTTTATAGGCAAGTCTTGGATCAACTTCCAAGCTAACATATCCATCTTTACCTTTCGTTTCTTTATAATAGTCAATAAATAAATCACAGGTTGTTTGAATATCTTTTATTGAAAGAGCGTCATATATCTCAAAAGAGTTTTTGCTTTCATTTTTTAATCTATTAATATCCTCATCATAAATCGAAGAACCTGTAATTGCATTCTTGAAAATACTTGGATTAGAAGTAACACCAAATATTTCTTTAGCATCAATCATTTTTTTCAAGGCACCATTTTCTAACAGACTTCTCTCAATATTATCGTACCAAATAGATTGTCCTTTTTTATTTATAACTAAAGCGTTATTCATATATAATCCTTTTTATTAATCATTAATTTTCAAATATTCAAAATCAATTTTTGCAAATCTTTTTTTCATTACTTCAATAGCTTCTATATTATTATCCATCAGAATAAAATCTCTACCAAGTTCATAGGCAGCATAACCAGTAGTGCCACTTCCTGCAAAAAAATCCATAATAATATCATCAGGATTTGAAGAAGCTTGGATTATTCTTCGTAAAATACCTAATGGTTTTTGTGTAGGATAACCAGTTTTTTCTTTTCCGTTTGGACTAACTATTGTATGCCACCAAGTGTCAGTTGGAACCTTTCCCCTTCGTGCCTTTTCATCACTTACTAAACCTGGGGCCATATATGGTATTTTATCGACTTCATCTTGATTAAATGTGTAATTTTTTGGATCTTTTACATAAAATAAAATATTATCATGCTTTGCAGGCCATCTTTTCTTTGATCTTCCCCCGTAATCATATGCCCATATAATTTCGTTGATAAAATTTTCTCTACCAAAAATTTCATCTAATTTAATTTTACAATAATGTACTTCTCTATAATCGATATGAAAATACAATGAACCATTAGGTTTTAATATTCTTTTTGCTTCATATAATCTTGGTTCAATAAAAGAAGAAATAAAATCATCAAAACGATCTATATATTCTTTTGATCCTAAATATTCTGTTTTATAAGTATTTCCTCCATATCCTATTCGATCCCCTTCTTCTGAAATTACTTTTGTTGTTTTTAATTCTTTCCTTCTTTGAATTTTTCCAGTATTAAATGGAGGATCAATATATATTAAATTCACAGATTCAGAAGGGAGCTGTTTTAAAATTTGTAGATTATCTCCGAAATAAATTTTATTTGGCATTTTTTCCAATTCAAAGGCTGCCCTTTCGGACAGCCTTTATATTTTATATGATTATAAGCTTAAAGCTTTTTCTACTACATTTTCTATAGTAAATCCAAATTTTTCAAATACTTGATTAGCAGGGCCTGATTCTCCAAATTGATCAAGAGAAATTGTTTTTCCTTCACAACCAACCCATTGTTTCCATCCAAAACTAACTCCTGCTTCAACAGCTAAACGTTTTGTGATGTTTTTAGGTAAAACAGATTCTTTATATTCTTCCGATTGTTGGTTAAATAATTCCCAACTAGGCATAGATACAATTCGTACTGATTTTCCCATCGCCACTAATTTTTCTGCTGCTTTAACTATTAAATCCACTTCCGAGCCAGTAGCAATTAAAATCATCTCAGGATTATTTTCCCCTAAATCTGCTAATATATATGCTCCATTTTTTACATTTTTTACATCAGCATAAATATTTCTATCTAAAGTAGGAAGATTTTGCCTTGATAAAACCAAAGTTGTTGGTCCATTCTTTCTTTCAATCGCAATTTTCCATGCTTCAATCGTTTCATTTGCATCAGCTGGACGAATAGTTACTAAATTTGGAATACATCGTAAAGAAGCTAAATGTTCTACAGGTTGATGTGTTGGACCATCTTCTCCGACTCCAATACTATCATGTGTAAAAACCCAAATCGTTGGATATCCAGATAAAGCTGAAACTCTAATTACTGGTCGCATATAATCAGAAAAAACAAAAAATGTTGAACAAGCAGAAATAACTCCAGGGTATAACGCTAATCCATTTGCTGCGGCACCCATTGCATGTTCTCGAACCCCATAGTGAATATTTCTTCCTGATGGATTTTCATTCGTTGATGCTTCTGATCCTTCAATCCAAGTCTTATTTGATGGATGCAAATCTGCAGAACCTTGAATTAAATCTGGAAGATTTTTTGCAATCATATTAATAGCTTTTCCAGAAGATGCTCTTGAAGCCATCCCTTTTTGATCAGCAGGGAAATATTCAATTGCTGCTTCCCAATTCTCAGGTAATTTGCCTGCTAAAATTCTATCGAATTCTTTACCAAATTCTGGATATTCTTTTTTATAAGACAAATATTGATTATTCCATTCATTTTCTAAATCATTCCCTTTTGATTTAAGTTCTCTCCAATATTTTAAAACTTCATCATCAACAAAGAATTCCTTTTCAGGATCCCAACCCATTGCGGTTTTTGCTGCATGGACTTCTTCGATTCCTGGTGGCTCACCATGTGCTTTTGAGGTTCCTTGCTTATTTGGTAAACCAAACCCAATTGTAGTTTTACAAATAATTAATGAAGGTCGATCATCATCTTTTGCATTATTTATCGCTTTATCAATTGCTGAAATATCATTACCGTCATTTACATATTGTACATGCCAACCATAAGCTTCAAAACGTTTTCCACGATCTTCAGTAAATGCTAAATCCGTTGATCCATCAATTGAAATTTTATTGTCATCATAAATATAAATCAATTTTCCAAGTTTTTGATGTCCTGCCAAAGAAGCAGCTTCAGAACTAACCCCTTCCATTAAATCCCCATCAGTTACAATTGCATAAATATAATGATCAATTATTTTTGCATCCTTTTGATTAAATCTTCCAGCTAAAAATCTTTCTGCTAGAGCCATACCAACACCAGTAGCAAAACCTTGCCCCAAGGGACCAGTCGTTACTTCCACACCTTTAGTATGCCCATATTCAGGATGTCCTGGAGTTTTACTACCAATTTGTCGAAAATTCTTAATATCATCTAAAGTTAAACCATAACCAGATAGATAAAGCAATGAGTAAATTAACATTGATCCATGCCCACCAGAAAGAACAAAACGATCTCTGTTAATCCATTCTGGATTATTTGGATTATGATTCATATGTTTTTTCCAGATAGTATATGCAATAGTTGCTGTTCCCATAGGCAAGCCAGGATGCCCAGATTTCGCTTTATTGATTGCATCTGTAGATAAAAACCTAATTGTATTAATTGCATTCTCTACTAATTTTTTATTTTCCATTAATTATGCTCCTTTAGATAAATATTTATCTATAAAGAAAAGATCTATAAATATTTTCTTAATTTTACCAAATAATGTACCTTTTTGTTCTAATTCATAAAAAAAAGATCAAAAACAATATATTTTTGACAATCAAACAAAAACAAAATATAATGAACCAAATTATCAAGCATCCATATTCTAACTGTTGAAAGGAACAGTTTTTTTCAATTATTATGCCAAAAGCTGAGATTATTACCATTGGAACAGAGTTATTATTAGGTGATATTATTGATACAAATACCCCACATATAGCAAAATCTCTTCGCAACTTTGGAATTGATATTTTCTATACAAGTACTGTAGGCGATAATCCCAACAGAATTGCAAAATCGATTAAAGATGCATTTACAAGATCTGATATTGTCATTAGTACCGGTGGATTAGGACCCACTATCGATGATCCAACGAGGCAGGCGGCTGCAATTGCATTTGATACTGAGTTGATATTTAACGAAATCGCATGGGAACAAGTTATCAGCAGATTTAAAAAATTCAACTCTACTCCAACTGAAAATAACAAACAACAAGCTTACTTTCCAATTGGAGCAATTCCTTTAGAAAACCCTGTTGGAACGGCACCAATTTTTTATATTTTAAGTGAAAACAAAAAAATCTATATCGCCTTACCAGGGGTTCCATCAGAAATGCGATATCTGTTGGAGCATAAAATTATTCCACTCCTAAAAAAAATATATACATTAAATTCTGTTTTGATTTCTAAAATTTTACATACTACTGGACTTAGTGAATCCACAATCGATATGAAAATATCTGAATTTGAAAAACTAAACAATCCAACAGTTGGAATAACGGCAAAAGTTGGTCAGGTAGATATCAGAATCACAGCAAAAGCTAAAAATGAATTAGACGCAAATAATCTAATTGAAGATGTGGAGAATAGAATTCGGAAAAAAATTGGTGATTCAATTTATGGTACTGATGATAACGATATAGAATCTTTATTAATTCAAAAATTTAATGGGAAAAACATAAATTTTGCGATAATAGAAAGTGGTTTATCTTTAAACTATATAAATTTTTTTACAAATAAATTTAATAATTTCAAAGAAGCTATTTATATTAAAGAATATCAAGAAATGGATCGCCTTAAAAAATCAACAAATAAAATCATTGAGAAAAATGAAATAAATTTTGTAATTGCAATATCATTACTAAAAGGAAATCCAAATATTTTAAATATTTGTTTATTGACTAAAAATAATGAAATTGTTAAAAATTTTGAATTCATCAGACCAGAAGAACAAGCTATTGTCTGGGCAATTAATATATGTAACAACTTATTATTGGAAATAGAAATAAATTGAAAGGTTAAATAATGAAAAAAAATGCAGACTTTATTCTAAAGAACGCTTTGGTCATCACAATGGATGATGACTATAATATTTACGAGCCTGGTGCAGTAGCGATTTCAGGAAATGAAATTATAGCTGTTGGAGATGAAACTCAAATCTTGCAATCATTTTCATCAAACGAAATTTTCGATGTAGATGGAAAAGTTTTAATGCCTGGTTTGATTAATGCTCACACTCATATACCAATGACATTACTTAGAGGCTTGGCAGATGACCTTAGATTAGATGTTTGGTTAATGGGGTATATGATGCCAGTTGAACACGAATTTGTGAATTCTGAGTTTGTATATGACGGCACAATGCTAGGTTGTGCTGAATTTATTCGTAGTGGGATTACAACATTCGCTGATATGTATTATTTTGAAGATGATGTTGCAGAAGCTACTGCAAAAGCAGGTTTACGCGGTATTTTAGGAGAGTCTGTAATGATGTTTCCTTCACCTGACGCAAAATCATTTGAGGATTCTTTAGAATATATTCGTAATTTTGCAAATAAATGGAAGAATCATCCGCTAATAATTCCTTCTATTGCGCCACATGCTCCTTATACGAATAATGATGTAACTCTGCAGGCAGCTACGGATCTTGCACAAGAATTTGATATTCCGTTACAAATCCATATATCAGAAACAAAAACTGAAGTTGATAATATGCGTTCTTCTATTGGGATGCCAGTAGTTCCATACGTTAAAAAACAAAGAATATTAGATGCAAAGACAATCGCAGCTCATTGTGTTCATTTGGATAAGGGTGAAATTGCAACCCTTGAACATTATGGAACTGGAGTTGCACATAATCCATCTTCAAATATGAAACTTGCCTCCGGTGCGGCACCTATTACAGAAATGCTTGATGCAGGATTGAATGTAGGAATTGGGACAGATGGTCCAGCATCTAATAATGATTTAGACATGTTTGACGAAATAAGATTAGCTTCATTTCTATCAAAAGTTTCAACAGCTGATCCAACTGCATTACCAGCTAGAACCACCATTAATATGGCTACTCATATGGGTGCAAAAGCTCTTTATATTGACCACTTAGTTGGTTCTCTTGAAGTAGGTAAAAGAGCAGATATTATTCTGATAGATATAAATCGATTACACAATATGCCTAGATTTAAACGAGATAAAAATAGTATTTATGGGCAATTAGTTTATGCTACTAAATCAACAGATGTATCTGATGTTATAGTTGATGGAAAATGGTTGATGAAAGATAGAGAATTATTAACCATTGACGAAGAGTTTTATTTAAAGAAAGCAGAAATATTAGCTGAAAAAATTGATACTTTCTTAATCGAAAGAGAAAAGTCAGTTTTATCTAAGCTTATAGCAATAGCCGGTGCTCAACAAGAAGAGAGTTTTGAAATTCAAATAAAAGTCCCAGTAGATGATATTGACAAAATCAAAGAAAAAATTAAATCCCTTGATATAAAATATTTCAGACACTATCGAGAATATGATACATACTTCCATTTTGATACGGAAAAGAACAATTTGTTAAGAATTAGAGAAGATGATTTTATTGATGACAAAGGCGAAGTTAAAGAAGTTAGATATCGATTAACACTAGTGGGTGAATCTACAAGAGAAAGTAATCATGTTTTATCTAGAAGTAGATATATTGCTCCTTCCAATCAATCTATTCGTTTCTATAGAGAATATTTTAAACCGAGTAAAGAGAGCCTTATTGAAAAGGATCGTTTCCGCTGGCTAATTAATTATAAAGATTTAGAATTTTATATTAACTTAGATGATGTTTTTACGCCAAATTTAGGTACTTTCTTAGAAATAAAGAGTAGAACTTGGAGTAGATCAGATGCAGAAACCAAAGGGAAAATCATATTAGAGGTATTAAATATTTTAGGTTTGGATAAAGAGATTACATCAGTTGATGATTATTCACAGCTAATAAAATAGAATAAAAAAAAGACCCTTGTTAGGGTCTTTTTTTTATTCTTCAATTTTATATTGAGGTATAATATAAAATAAAAATCAAATTCTTAATATAAGTTAATAATGGGAGAAAAGTTTTGGACAACGATCATAGCACTTTAAATCTAAATATTAACAAAAAACAACCTAGAAAACAATTAAAACGAGGTGATATTTTACTTGATCGATATGAAATCCAAGCTGTAATCGGTTTAGGTGGGATGGGGTCTGTATATAGAGCACGAGATAAAAACTTTAAAATGATGCGACTTGTCGCTATTAAAGAAATGATAAATAAAGTGATGGACAATCTCGTTCAAAAAAATATTACTGCAATATTTGAGCGAGAAGCAAACATATTAGCCTCAATTAGACACCCAGCCATTCCAAGAATTTTTGATTTTTTTACAATTGATGATTGTTCTTATTTAGTCATGGACTACGTAAATGGAAAAGATCTTGATGATTTAATTTCCAAACAAGTAACTTTTTTTCATGAAAAACAAGTTATGGAATGGGCAATTCAAATTTGTGACGTTTTATCATATTTACATTCTTACAAACCAGAGCCAATTGTTTTTCGAGACATAAAACCTTCTAATATCATGATTAACCAAGATAATCAAATTATTTTGATTGATTTTGGCATTGCAAAAATTTTCCAAGAAGGTCAAAAAAACACTATGATTGGAACTCAAGGATACTCACCTCCTGAACAATATAGAGGTGAAGCAACTCCTATGGTTGATATTTATGCGCTTGGCGCTACAATGCACCATCTTTTAACTTTAAAAGATCCACGCCTTGAAGCACCTTTTTCTTTTGATGAAAGACCCATAAAAAGTATAAATCCTGCTGTTAGTAAAGAATTAATTACAATTATTGAAAAAAGTCTTAATTATAAACCTGAAGACCGATATCAAACTGCTTCGGATATGAAAGATGCATTATTAGGTGCGGGTAGAAGAACTGGTTTATTAAATGCACAAGGTTTTCAAAGTACATCAACATTTCAAAAAGTAAGTTCCTCTTCTATCAAACCGATTTGGAGTTTTTCATGTGAAGACGAAATTAGAAGTACACCATTAGTTCATAATGATACAGTCTTTACATCTAGCTTAGACAATAATATATATGCCATCAATACTGAAAATGGGAAATTTAAATGGAAATTTGCTACAAAGGGCTCTCTAACAAGTGGAGCTGAATTATTTGGTCATAATTTAATTCAAACGTCAAATGATGGTTATATATATTCAATAAATTCAATATATAATCGTGAAAATTGGAAGTTTTCTTCTGGACATCCGATACGAAGTGGTTCATGCATCGCAGAAGGACATGCTTTTTTTGGATCTGATGATAATTATTTATACGCAATTAATTTATCAACAGGAAGATTAGCTTGGAAAGCGGAAACATCAAGTAGTATTCGCTCCAAACCATCAATTTTTGATGAAAAGATCCTTTTTGGAAATGATCATGGTGACTTCTATTGCATGGATTTCCAAGGAAACTTAATTTGGACCTTTAGTGCAAAAAGAGGAATTTCAAGTACACCGATAGTAAAAGAGAATGTTGTATATTTTACAAGCCTTGATGGAATGATTTATGCAGTTGATATAAATAGTGGATGGCTAATTTGGAAATTCCATATGGAAAAAGGATCTATGTCTTCGCCTTATATTATTGACAATCGTATATATGTCGGATCTGCTGATTCCAATCTTTATTGTTTAGATATCTCTTCTTCAAAAGAAATTTGGAGATTTAAAACAAATCATCAGATTGTTGGCCAGATTGCAATTTACAATAATAAATTATATGTTGGTTCTGCTGATCAACATTTGTATTGCATTGATTCAGATAAAGGGAATCAGGTTTGGAAATATAAAACAGAAGGTGCAATAATTGGTTCTCCTGTAGTCTTTGATGGTGTTGTGTATTTTGGCTCTACTGATAAAAACTTATATGCATTAATTGCTTAAATCATAAGAAAGTATTTGTTATGTTCAAAAAAATTTTTAAGAAAAATAAAATAAAGAATAAAGAAAATGAAATTTTTCTTTCTGAAGATTTAATGGAAGAAAATGAAGATATTCCAGCAACCGAAGAGAAAAAAACTGCCCCATTAACAAAAGAACAAATTGAAGCTTTAACACACGAAGACAATAAAAACAAAACAATTCAAATTTCCAGCGCAAGTGGATATCATGTTGGCAGAGTACGAAAAAATAATGAGGATGCTGTTTTTTATTTTTCATCTTTTATAGCAGCAAATAATAAACAAACACCATTCGGCCTCTATATTGTTTCTGATGGGATGGGGGGCCATGAAAATGGCGAATTGGCTAGCGAAATTGCAGTTAAGACTCTTTCTCATTCTATTATTCAAAAAATGTATTCTGCTATATTTGGAATATATCCTCAAAAAATGGAAACATCTTTAAAAGATATTATGGAAGATGGGATAAAAGAAGCCCATACCCAAATCTATAATTCATCCATAGGTGGAGGAGCAACATTAACAGCTGCGTTAATTTTTAATCAACAATATATTATTGGACATGTCGGTGATTCAAGAGCTTATTCAATTTATCTGGATGGTCGAATGCAAAAACTTACTCGCGATCATTCACTTATTGAAAGAATGAAAGAAATGGGACAATTAACAGCCGAAGAAGCTGAAAATCACCCACAAAAATCAATGTTATATAGAGCACTTGGTCAGATGGATGTTCCTGAAGTTGATGTAATTACAGGAACAATGCCCTCTCATGGTTATATTTTATTATGTACAGATGGCTTATGGGGAATGATAAATGATGATGAAATTTTCTCAATTGTTACCAAATCTACAAACCCTCAAAACATATGCGACGAACTTGTTCAAGCAGCAAATGCAGCTGGTGGTAATGATAATATTGGTATTGTTTTAGTTCAAACGAATCAAATTTAATTTCTTTAAAGGTTTTGAAATTATGTTAACTGGAAGTCTTGATAATTTTTATAATAGACTTGGTCTTTCAATTAATGCTTCGCAAGAAGAAATAAAAAAGGCTTATTTTACGGTTGCAAAGAAATTTCACCCAGACTATAACGATAAAGCAGAGGCTCAAGAGTTATTTATTTTGATCCAAGAAGCATATAATACACTATCTTCACCTGAAAAAAGATCTAAATATAACCAAACCCTCCCAAAAGAATTTTTCCATACGCAGAATATTCTTGTCAACACTTTCTTTAGTAAGTCATCTATATTGATATCTGATAAACCTCAATTAATATATTCATTAATTAGCTTAATGCCAAATATTGACAATGATTTATTCGATGATGAAAAACACATACCCATAAATATTAGCTTAGTAATTGATGTCTCAACTTCAATGAAGGGAAAACGATTAGAAAAAGTGATTTTTTTAGTAATGGACTTAATTTCTTCTCTTTCAAAAATTGATAAAATTTCCATTACTATTTTTAATGATGTCGCAAAAATAATAAAAAGAATTAATTCACCTATTGATTTAAACAGTATTTCTACAAAATTAAATAGTATAAATCCCAGTGGTGGAACTGAAATCTATAAAGGATTATTAACAGGTGTAAAACAAATAAAATCTTTTCAAACAGATAGCTACGCGAATCACCTTATTTTAATCACCGATGGACATACATTTGGTGATGAAGAAATGTGCCTTAATCTAGCAAAAGACTCTGTTCAAAATAATATTTTATTTCATTGTATCGGAATTGGAGATGAATGGAACGATATATTTTTAAATGAGTTAGCTGAGATAACTGGTGGTTCTTGCTCATATTCAGCTGATATTGAAGATCTCTATAATATTGTATTTCAAAAAATGCAGAACTTTCAGAAAACTTTCGCAAAGAATATTAAATTAAAAATAGAGACTTTAGATTATGCAGAAATTAGGTATGCATTCCAACTTAAACCAGAAGCTCAAGAAGTAAAAATTAATAATAATATCATTTCTATCAACAACCTTTCAATTAATTCTGAAATTTCATTATTATTTGAAATTTTAATTAAGGATACTTCAAACTATAAAGAAAATGACTTGATAAATTACTTCAATGGAACTCTTGAATATTCTGTACCCTCAGAAACAATTAAAAATATTTCAATTCCTGTCAATTTCCAATTAAAGTGTTCAAAAGAACAAGAACTAGCGCCACCATCTGATACAATCATCAATGCACTCAGAAAACTTAGTTTATATCGTTTAGAGTCGCAAGCAAGAGATTATTTGGAAAAAGGAAAAGTTGAAGAAGCTCAAAATAAATTCAACAATTTAGCAACACAATTACTTAATGCGGGTAATGAAGATTTGGCAAAAACTATATATTTACAAACACAGATGTTAAATAATGGAAATGAAATTTCTGAAAAGATGAAAAAAAATATAAAATTTGGTACAAAATCACTAATTTCAGAAAACAATATATTTATTCATAAATAATTGGGGAGAATATGAGCAACATTTGCAAGATATGCACACATCAAAATATTGAAGGAGCTCTTTTTTGTGAAGAATGTGGATCTGCACTTGAATATCTTTCTGCGCCTGAAACAAAAAAATTTAGCTCACAAGAATTTTTTAATCAAACAAGTTCAATCAAAAAATCACCAACTATAAGATTTTCAGATGTGTTTGCAAGTTTACATGTCGTATCATCAGGACAAATTTTGCCTTTAGTAGGAAAAACAGAATATACAATAGGAAGAATTTCATCAGGCCAATCTATTCTTCCTGATATTGATTTATCCCCCTATAGCGCTTATAAAGAAGGTGTTTCACGTTTGCATGCAACAATTAAATTTAATAATGGAGAAACTATTATTAATGATTTATCTTCTGCAAATGGTGTTTTTATAAATGGACTTAAAATAAAACCAAACATTGATTTTATTTTAAATCATGGTGATATAATTACATTAGGACAATTTAAAATACAAATCTTGTTAAATAAATAATGGAGTAACTTTATGGCATTATCTGTAATTATTCATATTGCAAATGAAGATCCAATTCTAGGGGAATTAGAAGAAATTCCAAGTGTATCCGACACGCTATTGCTCGTGAAAAATCCTAGAAGAAGAGATGGCAAAGATATACATTATTTATTAAATAATGTGACTGAAGTAATCTGGCCAATCCAAAGAGTAAGCTTTATTGAAATTTTACCTAAAGCGGAAGAAGAAGATTATTTAACCCCATGGAGAAGCTAAAAAAATGGTTATGAATGATAATAAATTATTTATTAATAAAAGAATTCTAGTTGTTGATGACGAAGAAAGAATGGTTCGTTTTATAAGACTTAACTTAGAACATGATGGGTTCCAAGTTATCGAGGCTTTCAACGGGAAACAAGCAATGAATAAAATTCGTGAATCATTGCCCGATCTTGTATTATTAGATGTAATGATGCCAGATATTGAAGGATTCGATGTTCTCGAAATGATAAGAGAAAATAATGATGTTCCAGTCATTATGCTTACTGCAAAAAGCGAGGAAGATGATCGAATAAAAGGGTTAGAATTAGGAGCTGATGATTATATAACAAAACCATTTAGCCCGAGAGAATTAACCAGCCGAGTTAAAGCGGTTTTACGGAGAACAACTAATTCAAAAACAAGTGATTCAGGAATTATTAATATTGATGATCATTTAAAAATTGATTTTGATCGTAGAAAAGTTTGGGTTGATGGAGAACTTATTAAGCTCCGCCCTACTGAATATAGATTGTTATATCATTTAGTTCAAAACGCTGGTTGGGTAATCACACATGATCAAATTCTTGCAAAAGTGTGGGGATATGAATACCAAAATGAACCACATTATGTTAGATTATATATTAATTATTTAAGACAGAAAATTGAAAAAGATCCAGCAAATCCCAAATATATTCTAACTGAACGTGGTGTCGGATACCGATTTATTGATTATAAAAATAAAGGGTAGTATAAATAAAGGCGATAAGCCTTTATTTTATTATGGGTGCTAAATAATTATCAACAGCCCAACCAATTCGATTTGCATCAACAGATGATTTTATTTGCCACCAAGTGTATCCATCTGAATTAATTGGTCCGTCTTGAATCACAAACAATTCACCATCTAAAGCTTGAAATACGATATTTCCATCTAAACCAGGAGATAATCGAATATTTAAACTTGTTCCATCCGTACCAAAAACTTGAACAAATCCATCAATCCCAATTGTGCCAGGTAATGGGGATGGGCGTATACTAACAGTAGAAACCATAGATACAGTTGGTGTTAAAGTTGGTAATGCCGGTGTATTTGTTTTTCCCGGCAATAAAATTATTTCAGATGTATAACTTGTTTTGGATGTCGGATTAATAATAAAAAATAGAATAAGACTTAATGAAATCAATAAAATTGAAAAAACAGATATTGTTATGATTAAATTTTTCTTTTTCATAATTTTGTACTCACAAATTATTGATTCATAAAAAAGGATTGATCTGTATCATTAGGAATCAAAACATTAATACTCTTTTGTATTACATTTATATCATAATCTTTTTGAGGATTTTGCGGTTCTCCATCCAATTGATAATATAGTTTTTCTTGAGCTTTAATTTTTAAATTTTTAAAAGGAATTCTATTTATATCTGAAGAGTTTTCTGGATTACCTAATAAAAAAGCAGATACAGTTTTAAAAGTTGTTGAAATATCAGTATGATTAATCAACCACAAATCCATCTCTCCATCATCAAATACGGCACTAGGTGATAATTCTACCAAACCACCAGCATATTTTCTGATATTGGTTACAACAGCAAACGAATATCTGCCACTTATTTTTTTTCCATCTATGTCAAGCTCTAATTCTATCCCTTGCCAATTCCCAATTTCTTTAAACGCTTCTGTTGCATAATGTAATTCAGTAAATTGTCTATATTTTCGATTATTTTCTACTTGATAAACAAGTCGTGCATCGAAACCAAAACTAGCCCAAAACAGAAAAGGTTTTTGATTTACTAAACCCATATCCATTTTTCGCAAATCAGAATTTACCATTTTATGCATACTACTATCTAATGCCGTCAAATTAGTGATTTTTAATCCTGATAAACCTAATTGTTGAGCCCAAACATTTGCTGAACCAGCAGGAAAAGTTCCAATCGCAGTATTAGTATTAATCAATGCTTGGCTAGCATGTCCCATACTTCCATCTCCACCTACAATAATGATACTTTCATAATTTTTTTCCGCAGCTTCTTTTGCAAAATTAAAAATATCTTCTTGTTTTTCGGATTGTTTATATTCAATATTCCACCCATCAACTCTCATTTGATTTAAAGTTGAAAATAACAAATTCTTAGAAACAGGAACTCCAGCTATATTAGATAAACGACCTGCATTTGGATTAAAAATTATACATGTTGATTTTAACAAAATAATGTCCTTGTTTAATACCCTTTTTCAATGTTTATTATATCTTTTTTATGTAAGAAAAACATAATAATAATACATCAAAATATATATGTTGCTTATTTATTCTTTTGTAAGTAGAATAACGTTATGAATGAGAAAATTCAAAACTTTTTATTAGCAAATAGGTATGAAATCAAAGAACAAATAGGTTCTGGAGGCATGGCTCTTGTTTTTGAAGGTATTGATAATGTTTTAGAAAGAAAAATTGCAATAAAAATTCTAAAAAATAAATTTACCAAAAATGAACAGTTCAAAAAAAGATTTCATGATGAAGCTAAAGCTGCAGCAAATTTGACACATCCAAATATTGTTACAATTTATGATTTTGGTTTTGATGATTCTTCAACATTCATTATCATGGAATATGTCCCTGGAATTGATTTGAATAGTTTGATTAAACAAAATAAAAAACATGAGATAGCCCCAATTACATTTCGTCAAGGAATAGATTTAATGATTCAAGCAAGTAAAGGCCTAGGATATGCTCATAAATCTGGAATCGTTCATTGCGATGTAAAACCGCATAACTTTCTTGTTACACCACAAAATGTTTTAAAAATCACAGATTTTGGGATAGCTCAAGCATTATCATCTATAAATAATGATAGTTCAAGTGATACAATTTGGGGATCACCAATTTATTTGTCTCCTGAACAAGCAGCTGGAAAGTCACTTTCACCTGCATCAGATATTTATTCATTAGGTGTAATTATGTATTATTTATTTTCCGGACAATTCCCTTTTGTTGCTGATTCACCTGAAAAATTGTCTTACAAACATCAGTTTGAAAAGCCAAAACAAATTACAGAAATTAATTCTCAAATACCTGAGTCATTAAATAAAATTATTATGAAGCTATTAGATAAAGATCCAAATAATCGGTTTAGAAGTGCTGATCATTTAGCACATATCTTGATAGATACTTTTGAAGAACCTAATTCAATGCAATATACTTATCTTCCAACAAATTCAGAGAAGTTTCAATATCTTGAAGAAACTGCTCCAACAAATTATATAAAATCTGAAAATTCACATAAAGTCCCACAATTAAACTGGGGCAATATATTACTAACATTTTTTGCAGTTTTTTTAGTTGGCGGAATTCTTCCATTTTGGCTTTGGATTCTGCTATTACTATAGTTTAATAAAGGAAAATATGAAAAAAGAATATATCTTAAGTCCATCAATATTAAGTGCAGATTTCTTAAATCTACAATCAGATATAGAAACTATTATTAAATATGGTGCAAACTGGATCCACGTTGATGTTATGGATGGACATTTTGTTCCAAATTTATCGATGGGTCCTTTTGTAGTTGAACATTTACGAAAAATAACAAATAAAACAATTGATGTTCATCTGATGCTAGACAATCCAGACGCATTTATCTCTCCTTTTGCAAAGGCAGGTGCTGATTTACTAACAGTCCATGTCGAAGCATCAATCCATTTGCATAGAACCATTTCACACATAAAATCATTTGGATTAAAAGCTGGTGTTGCAATCAATCCATCAACAAATGTATTGGCTCTTGAGGAGATTTTACCTTTTGTTGACTTGGTCTTAGTAATGAGTATTAATCCCGGTTTCTCTGGACAAAAATATATACCTCAGATGACTCAAAAAATAGCTAAAGTGAGAAATATGATTGACAATATAAATCCAGAAATTCAATTACAAGTTGATGGTGGTGTGAATCAAAATACTATATTTGATGTTCTTAATTCTGGTGCTAATAACATAGTTGCTGCCTCAGCAATTTTCAAACATCCTGAAGGAATTGAAGAAGGTATGCAAGTATTTAAGAAAGCTTTCGAAGAAAAAATAGGTTAAAGAAAAAATCATGACTAAAAGCCATGATCCTCTCCTTGTTTCGTGAAACAGAAAAATAATTAATTTAGTTTGTTTTCACCATGGTTCGAATGCATCGAGTACACAATGTTTTCTGGACTTTTTTGCCATCTTCAATAACAGAAACTTTTTGCAAGTTGGGTTTGAATTGACGTAAAGTGGTTTTCTTTGACCATGGACGGTTACGACCAAAAGTTGTTTTCTTTCCACATGCTTCACATTTTGCCATATTTTTGTCCTTTTCTGATAAAATTGTTCCGACGCAAAATCTTACCATAAAACGTATCCTTTTTCAACCTTTGAAGTTAATATAAAGAGGAAAATAATAATGAATAAAAAAACAAACACATACAACGGTCGAATTAGAGTTTCACCCAAAGCAATAGCATCTATTGCATATAACTCAGCACTTCAGTCCTATGGCGTTGTGGGTTTAGCCCCTAAAAGCTTTGTAAATGGTATCACAAATTATATTGTCAAAGATCCTACCCATGGAATTGAAGTAACATATAAAAATGATGTAATTAAAATTGATATTTATATCGTGGTTGAATACGGTATTAGAATCCAAACTGTTGCAAACGAAGTTGCAACAAGTGTGCGATATCATGTTGAAAAAGCTCTTGGAACAGAAATTGAAGCTGTAAATGTTCACATACAAGGTCTAAGAATAAGTCAAGGATTATAAACTACTTCAATAAATTAAGATAATGTCTTGATTTATCAAAGGAGATAAAACACTATGGAAAAAACTCCCTCAAATAAGAATTTCTCTCGAAAAGAATACTATGAACAAAACCCAATTGATGGTATCGCTTTTAAAAATCTAGTTAATGCTGGGCTAACTTGGCTGTTAGCAAATCAACAAACAGTGAACGCTCTAAATGTTTTTCCCGTTCCCGATGGTGATACTGGAACAAATATGGTATTGACACTGCAATCTGCTGCTGATGAAGTCTCTGGTTCAGAAGAAAAGAACTTGGAAAAAATGGCAAGTATGGTTGCTCATGGTGCATTGATGGGTGCGAGAGGAAACTCGGGAGTGATTAGTTCCCAACTATGGCGTGGCATTGCAAAAGGTCTTCAAGGTTATGATGTTTTAACGAGTGATGCTTTGGTAAAGGCATTCAATTCTGCCAAAGAAACTGCTTATAAAGGTGTAGTTAGACCAGTAGAAGGCACGATGTTAACAGTTGCAAAAGATACCGCAATTGCACTTGAAATTGCTGAAAAAGAAACCAAAAATTTATATGAATTGCTTCTCGTTGCTGTCGAAGCTGCGGCAAAATCTGTTGAGAATACACCAAATCTTCTCCCTATTTTGAAAGAAGCCAATGTGGTTGATTCAGGTGGAAAAGGTTTGTTCTATATATTAGAAGGTATGCTTAAATGGATCAATGAAGAAGATTTAAGCAATGTTATTGATTTTGTTGAACCAATTGATGGAATGATGCTAGATCATACTTTAGACGCAGTTGAAGAAGGACAAGATTGGGAATTGGTTATTGATTTTAAGCCATTCTCCCCACTTGATCTCAGTCTATTTTATAGTGAATTAGAAACTATGGGCACTTCAATTCAAATTGGTGAAGGTGATGATATGTATCGAATGCATATTCATGTTCCTGATGAAAATAGAACTAAACCATGGGACTATATTATGACAATAGGTACTATTAGTGATATTCGAATCGAAAACTTAATGATTCAAGTTCCTCAACAAGATAAAGAACCTGTTATTGATTGTCCTAAAGTTAAACAAGATGAAATTGCTATTATTACAGTCGCACCTGGTCTTGGTATTGGAAAAATTTTTGCATCTTTAGGTGCAAATGCAGTTATTGCTGGCGGTCAAACAATGAATCCCTCAACCCAACAAATTGTTGAAGCATTTGAAGATCTTCCCACAAATAAAATCATTATTCTTCCAAATAATAAAAATATTGTTATGGCTGCTGAATCTGCTGCGGAAGTTAGTACAAAAGATGTAAGAATCATAAAATCAAAAACTATTCCACAGGGATTTGCAGCAATGATGTATTTGCATCCAGATGGAGATTTGAATCAAGTTGAAGCCGCTATGGTTGAAGCAATCAGCTCTGTGGAAACTGGTGAAATCACAACCGCTGTAAGAGATGTTGAAATTGATGGTGTACAAGTTAAAGAAAATGAAATTATAACATTACTCAATGGTAAATTAATATCCTCAACAAAAAATCTTGAAGAAGCTGTTATGAATTTCATGAAATCTATTGATACAGAAGAATATGAATTAATTACATTATTCTATGGTGAAAATATCGATAAAGCTATCGCAGAAAAAATTGCTGAGGATTTGCAAAATCAATATGAAGATTTTGAAGTTGATTTGCAATATGGTGGACAACCTCATTACCAATTCATTATATCTGTCGAATAAAAAAGAGGGATTTTTGAGCAGAGCTTGTATTCTAACTGATTCTTTAATTCAATTCCCGTCCCCTATTTTTGAAGGACGGGATATTATTTATGTTATAGAACATCAATTAATAAACAACAAAAATCACATTTTTACATATGATGAATTACGATCCTTCGAATTTCCAAACACTCTATTCACAAATAAAAATAAAGAATCTGTTCCCAAACTTGTATCTCCATCTGCTGAAACAATTGCTCAAAAGCTAGACCAGCTTACGAAAAATTATGAATATGTTATATGTTTTACAAGTTCCAAAAATTTTTCTGAATTTTTTAATAATTGTAAGAGAGCTGTTGAAATAAGTGGTTTACAATCAAAAATTTTCATTATTGATTCAAACTCAATCTCTCTTGGTCAAGGTATTTTATGCCAAAAATTAATTCAATTAATTAATGATCAACATTCAATATCGTTTATTTTAGAAAAAATGAGAATTGAATCAAAAAACATATACGGAATATTTTACTTAAAAAATTTCAGTTATTTATATCGATCTGAACTTCTGCCCTATCCAAGTGCAGTTTTGTCTGAAATGAAAAAAATTAAAAATACTTTTATACTAGAAAATGGATCTTTTTATACTACTGAAAAAGCAAAGAGTGTGAAGAATATAATTGATATATTTGAGAACTATGCAAATGAGTTTGAAGCTATTGAGATGATAAGTATTCTTCAAAGCAAACCTGCAATGAGCAAAATCACTCAAGTTTTTAAAGAAAGAATTACGACACAGCAATCGGAATTCGAAATTAGTGAACAAATAATATCGCCCTATCTTTCAAGTATTTTAGGACCAGAATCCACTGGTATTTTTTTCTACGAACCACTATTTCTATAATTTCCCTCGTAATTCCTTAGAAATTTATTAATAGGTTTACAAATAGCTTCCATTCGGTTAGAATGTATGATTGGCAATATTAGTAAGCAAATTAAAATTATCGTCTTGAGAGGTTATTTATGGCAAATACATCATTATCAAAAAAAGATAAAGTGAAAGGCAAAGTTATTAAACTTTCACTACCAGGAGCATTTATTGACTTAGGAGAAGGAGCGATTGGTTTTCTGCATATCTCTCAGATAAAAGAAGAACCCGTCCGCAATGTCCAAGATGTTCTTTCCATTGGTCAAGAAGTTGAAGGTTGGGTACGCAGAGTAGATGAACGCACAGGTCGTGTCGAAATCACTATGATGGAACCCAATAAATATGAATGGCGTGATTTAACAAAAGGTATGACCGTTTCAGGTATTGTTGAGTCCGTTGAGAAATTTGGTGCTACAGTCAACTTGGGCGCAGAAGTACCCGGCTTCATTCATGTTAGCGAAATGGCACATGATTTTGTTCGAAGTGCAGATGATATAGTATCAGTTGGACAAGAAATTGAAGCAATGGTTCTTGAAGTAAATCGTCGAAGAAAACAAATAAAACTTAGCATTAAAGCTTTAATTGAACCCCCTATTGTTGAAGCTGAAGAATCCTATGAAATTGAAGAAGAAAATGATGAACCAGCACCAACAGCACTTGAATTAGCTTTAAAGAAAGCTATGGAAGGTTCAGCCTCTGAAGATAAGAAGAATTCAAAATCTGATGGGAAAAAAACTAAAAGTGAAATGGATGATATTATCAAGAGCATGCTTGATAAAAGATAAGCCAAAATCTCTCAGAGTTTATAAAAGACTAGTTTAACTAGTCTTTTTTTATATTAAGTGATAATTTTTTAATATTTCTATATCCTTTTCTGAATATATTTCTCTAAATTTTAGATTTAATAATAAATCATTAATGTTAATTTGAGAATTTAATTTATTT
Source organism: Anaerolineales bacterium (assembly GCA_963676155.2). Lineage (GTDB taxonomy): Bacteria > Chloroflexota > Anaerolineae > Anaerolineales > UBA11579. The sequence continues at coordinate 67,442 of CAXXOS010000002.1, read as the reverse complement.
ATTTTATTCTCTTTATAATAGCTAAACACTATATAATTTGTAATTAAATTAAGTCGATATTGATATCTTTCCAGAAAAATATTTTTCTTTATTATAATATTTATATGAGTATAAATATTATAATAAACGTTTAGCTTATCAAGTTTATAACTTGATACTAATTGTAAGAATAACCTTTCCATAAATATATGAACATTTAATAAATTATACTTTTCTGAAATTTTTCTTCTTAATATTCGCAAATAATTCTGTGATAAAAATTCCTCATAATCAATAAAAAACTTTGAATATTCATCTTTTAAATCAATATCATTTAAAATAGAATCTAATATAACTCTTTGTAAGAAATATGAAAATACTTTATTTTTACTTAAATCAATCGAATTTAAAATAGGATGATTCATATAAATAATATTTATATTCTCAATAAGTAATTTATTATTAATTTTATAATGATTTAAAATTAAATCTTTTTTTATATCAATTGAAAAATTGGTTAAATATGATACAAGATAGTAGTGAACTAATAATTCCTCAACTCTAAATATGAATTTTTCCTCTCCAGATACAAAGTATTTTTTAATTTTTTGATAATCAGAAAAGAAAAAATCCGAATTTGAAAAAAATTTTTTTTCCCAATAATTATATATATTTTTAGAATTGCTTTTATTAGTGCTCATTCATGCTTTTTTGATTTAGAAAAGTATAAGTCAAGAAATGTATACCATAATCTTTTTCAATAAATGAACCTCTGACTTCTATTAGTGATCTTTCATAGAGAATACTTATTGAATTTATAACATCTGCTATAGAAATTGCTGCGATGTCAGCAATTTCTTTTATAGTGATTGAATTGTCCTGAAATACTGGTATCGACATTAAACATTTTTGTGCATTAATATTTAATGCTTCCCATGATTTTGAAAAAATGAAGTTAAACATGTCTTCAACGCTGTCAATTTTAATTTTCGAAAAATTCTCAAGCAAAATTTCAGGTGAAAAAATATTTATTAATGAAGTAGTAACTTTGATAGCTAAAGGATTTCCTCCTATTATTTTATAAAACTCTTGACTAATAGTATCATCAATATTTGATGTGTTTACTAATTCTTTAAAAAATTTCTTGAAATATTTTTCTTCAATTTCTGAAATCCTTATTTCATCAACTTCAGATTCCGTTATCGGTCTATAACGAGATGTATAAATAACCTTAGAATTATGAAGAAAATGCTTATCTATAAACTTGTTAATTATTTTATAGTCTTCCCGGTGATTAATATTATCTACAACAATAATTTTGTTAATAAATTTTTTGTCTTTAATTTTTGTTTCTAAAAAAAAATTAATTTTATTCTTTTCAATTTCATTAGGTATACGAATCCAAATAAGATTTTTATATAAAAAATATGTTTCAATATAATCTCTTAAAACTTTATTTACAAATGCTGACTTCCCTATTCCACCAATGCCTGATATAAGAATTTTTTTGTTATTTTTACTATTGTTTAAAAATTCAATTAATTGCTGTGATTCTATCTCACGTCCATAGAAAACTCCATCAAAAAAAGGAAGTTCTTTAACAAATTTCATTTTTTGTTTTTGTTTATATTTCTTTTCTTCATTCATTATCTTTTTTGATATTTGAGTTAATCCTGCTCTTTTATATCGGTTTACTTGGTCTTTTGATAAAAAATATTTTTGAGTAATAAAAGTTGTAGAATTATTATTTATATATTTCTCGAATAACACTTTTGAGTGCTGTGGATTTTTATTTTTAACTACATCAATATTCTTAATTAAATATTCAGATAATTGGATATCAGTTATTTTTTCAGGATAATTTTCATTTATGGATATATATTTCGAAAAATAATTCAAAGTGCTATCTGAAAAAGAATTCAAGCTTTTATATGCTTTTTCAATTTCAAAATATAATGTTTTTTGGTTCAATGTCCACTCCTATAATCTAATGTTTAATAAGTATAACTTACAGTTATTAAATATAAAGGAAAAGTAGTTAACTTTTCCTTTATATAGATTCAAAGATTTATCTTTTATTACAAAAACGCTATATCAATTACTTCTTTAAACATGCTTACTAGTTTTATCTCAACTTTTTCTTTTATGTTTTTTGGTATTTCGATCAAATCTTTACTATTTAAATCTGGCAAAATTACTGTTTTAATACCAGCCCTACTTGCTGCCAAAACTTTTTCTTTTACACCACCAATTGGAAGAACTCTACCTAATAATGTTATTTCCCCTGTCATGCCCACATCTCGCCTGACTTTTCTATCTGTGAAGGCTGATAACATAGCAGTTAACACTGTAATCCCAGCAGATGGCCCATCTTTGGGTACAGCTCCTTCAGGTACATGAATATGAACATCTATTTCTTCAAAGTCGATCTCTTTGATATCTAATTCTTCAGAATGTGCCTTCAAATAGGTTAACCCAGCTTGAATTGATTCTTGCATAATTTCACCTAAAGAACCAGTCATATTTAATTGTCCTTTTCCTGATGTTATTAAAACCTCGACTGGCATGATGTCCCCACCATTATAAGTCCAAGCTAAAGCAGTCGCAACTCCAACAAAATCTGAATCAAGAATTTTTGTTTCGCTAAACAAAGGAGCGCCTAAAAGTTCAAGCAAAATAGATTCGTCTATTAATGGTGAAAAATCGGATTTTTCAGCTTTTTTCCTTGCAATTTTCCTACAAACATTTCCAATCATTCTCTCTAAATTACGGACACCAGCTTCATAGGTATATTTTCGAATAATTTCTTGGATTGCTTCATCTGAAAATTGAAGATCTTTTTCAACAAGTCCATTGTTCTCTAGTTGTCGTTTAATAATAAATTTTTTGCAAATCTCAATTTTATCTTCTTCAGTATAACCATTGAACTCAACTATTTCCATTCTATCTAACAAAGCCCAAGGAATTGTATCTTGAGAATTTGCTGTTGTAATAAACATAGCTTCGGATAAATCATAAGGTACTTCTAAATAGTTATCGGAAAATGTATTATTTTGTTCTGGATCTAATACTTCCAACAAAGCAGAAGAAGGATCTCCTCTATGATCAGAAGCTAACTTATCGATTTCATCAAGCATAAAAACTGGGTTTGTTTTTCCAGCTTTTTTAATTGTTTGAATAATCCTACCAGGCATAGCTCCGATATATGTTCGTCGATGGCCTCTTATTTCAGCCTCATCCTTCACACCACCTAATGATATTCTTACAAATTCTCGATTAAGCGCACTTGCAATTGATTTTCCCATGGAAGTTTTGCCAGTTCCAGGAGGTCCGACAAAACATAGAATAGGTTGTTTTTCATTTTTTGGCTTTAAACTTTTAACAGCAATAAATTCTAATATCCGATCCTTCGCTTTTTCCATTCCATAATGATTTGAATCTAAGATTGTTTTTGCTTTCTTCACATCCAAAATTTCAGATGATTTCTTATACCAAGGAATATCAATTAACCATTCCAAATAGGTTCTAATAATTCCAGATTCTGGTGAAATAGGAGCCATCATAGTCAATCGATGCAATTCTTTTTGTGCTACTTTTTGAACCTCAATTGGCATTCTTGTTTTTGTCACTTGTTTTTGTAATTGAGAAATTTCCATTCTCCATGGATCTTCATGCCCTAATTCCGATTGAATTTCTTGTAGTTGCTCTCTAAGAAATGCTTCTTTTTGCTTTTTTTCAAATTTTGAATTTATTTTATCGAATAACTCTTCTTTGATTTTGAGTCGTTTATTCTCCCTAATATATAAATCAAGCACTAATTGAATTCGATTCACAAGACTAATTTCTTCAAGTACTGATAACCTTTCAATAGAATCAATATTTAACTGCATTGCTATCCAATCAGTTTTTGAAGAAAAATCATTTAGATTATCTAATTCATAAATATAATCCGAATCTAACTCATCATCTAATGATAAATATTCTTCAAATTGACTTTCTAATGCTTTAAAATACGTTTGAATTAAATATTCATCTTCCATTGGTTCTTCTAAGACTTTTGCTCTTGCAAAAAACAAATCATTTTTGTTTTCAATCGCAATTAATGAAACTCTATAATTTGCGCTTAAAAAAAACATTTGTGTTTTATTACCATTATCTTCTGAGTCCATAACAAATGGCACAACAGAAAGTTGTACTCCTATTGGATGAAAATCTTCTTTATAAAAGGAATTTTTATTTTTCACTTCTTTTAATGAAAATCCAATAGCTTTCCCCTTTTTTATTAAATGATCATTTAGAAAATCTTGATTAATACCAGAATTACTAGATATCGGTTTCTTACCTTGAGGTAAAACGATATTATTTGTTAAATCAAACAATGGTAAATAAATTTCTTCATTTTCATCTGGTGAAACATTTGAAATTTTATCTAAAACGTCAAAAACAAGATTTAAATCTTCCTCTTCAAAATTATCATGTTTATTGAAAGAAAAGTTTCTGCTTTCTGGCATTCAATACTCCGATTAATTTTTTTCTTCATAGGCGGCTTTCAAACTAGCTGCCATAAAGATGCTTCCTGTACATACAATGATTTCATTGCTTTTTATTTTTTTATTTGCAATATTTAATGCATCTGATGCATCTTTTGAGAACTCACTATTTATATCATATTTCTCTGCGATGTGCTGAATCTGTTTTTGCTCCATAGCTTTAGGATGATTTGAATTGGAAGCAATAAGTAATGAAATTTCAGATCTTAAAATTTCAATCATTTTATTAACATTTTTATCAATTGAAACACCAAAAATTAAAATTATCTTTTTATTTGGAAAATAACTCCTTAAGGATATTAATAACTTTTCAATTGAATAAGGATTATGTGCTGAATCTATGATTATCAAAGGGTTTTCGCTTAGTATTTCAAATCTCCCATTCCAAAAAGCCTCACTTATTCCTTTTTCTATGGCTTTATTGGAAAGAACAATTTTTTCTGAAATTTTTAATAGACTAAAATAAGCTGTCACACAATTTTCTATTTGAAAATCACCTAACATTTTAATCTTAAATTCTTTTTTAATATTTTTGTAATTTATAATAAAACTTTGAGTATTTAAACTTCGTTTTATATTTTCAATCGTATAAAAATTATTCAAATCAATAATATCTGAATTTTTTTCCTTTGCAACAGAAAAAATAACAGGTAAGGTTTCCTGATATTCTTGTTTTGCGAACACTAATGGTACATTTTTTTTAATAATTCCAGCTTTTTCAAAAGCGATTGATTCAATTGTGTTCCCCAGAAAATTAGTATGATCGATTGCTAGTGGTGATATGATAGAAAGAATTGGTGTTATTATATTTGTGGCATCCAATCTCCCCCCTAAACCTACTTCAATCACCGCGATATCAACATTATTTTTTGCAAATGCAACAAACCCTATCATTGTGATAATTTCAAAAGTTGTGACATTTTCAAATTTTAAAATAATAGGTTTAATTTCTTCCACTATTTCCACTAATTCTTTTTTACTAATAGGCTCAAAATTAATTTGAATTCTTTCTTCAAATTCAATTAAGTGTGGGGATGTATATAATCCTGTTTTATAACCTTGTTCTTTCAAGGCAGAACATATAAAAGCAGCAATGGAACCTTTTCCTTTAGTGCCTGCTATATGTATGGTAGGATATTTTTTTTCAGGATTACCTATATATTCCATCATTTTTTTCATTCGACTTAAATTATATTCTTCAGAATGAAAAAGTTTCTGGCGTGTCATACTATGGTTGATAAATGAAAAGATAAAATTTAATGCTTGATTATATTTTTCTTCAAATTCCATAAGATGTATTCTACCTTCAATTTTTTGAAAATCAATGAAATTAAAAAGAGTTGGAAAAACCAACTCTAATAAAAAAATAAAAACTATTTAAACTTTTTAATACTCTTCTTCAGTTAATGTTGAAATTCCACTTCTAACTTGATTAATAATTCTTTCTAAATCAACTTCAAGTTTTTGTAAGCTTTGAAGTGCATATGCATCCGCTTGAATACGCAAATTCTCAGCATCATTTTGAGCAATTGCTATAATTTCATTGGCCTTTAATTGTGCTTGTTCGACTATGGATTCATCAGATATATATTTTGATGCTTCTTCCCTTGCTAAAGCAATTATTCGTTTTGCTTCTTCCTTAGCTTGAATTTGAATTCTCTCTTTATTTCCAGTAATTTTTTTTGCTTCTTGAATTTCGATGGGAATTGAACTTTTCATCTGATCAATTAAATCTAATATTCGATCCAAATCAACAGCGATATTATTTGAAAGTGGAATTGAACGACTTTCATTTACTAAATTTTCGAGATGATCTATTAATTGAATTATATCCATTCTAATTCCTTTGTTTTAATTAAAATATCACTATAACTTAATTTAATTATAGTGATATATTCAAAATTGACTATAAATTTCTTATAGGTTTTTTTTATTCTAAATTCTTAAACTTTTCTATCAATGCTTTATTCACATGAGGTGGCACCATTTTTGAAACATCGCCATTTAATGCAGCGATTTCTCTTACAGTTGAAGATGACAAGAATGTCAATTGAGGATCGGTAATCAAAGCAATCGTTTCTAATTCTTCATAAAGCAATTTATTTGTATGTGCCATTCGAAATTCATATTCAAAATCTGAAACAACTCTTAGACCTCGAATTACCACATCAATATTCATGTTTTTACATAAATCAACTGTTAAACCACTATATCCTATTACTTTTGTTTTTGGATTATCTCGAAAAGTATATTGAACTAAAGAAATTCTTTCTTCTGGTGAAAACAAAAGATTTTTTAATGGCTTATCATATACTGCAATAAACACTTCATCAAAAAGTTTCGATGCTCTGCCAATAATATTTATATGTCCATTGTGTACAGGATCAAATGACGCGGGGAAAACTGCTCTTGTCATTAACTTCTTTCTCCTAGAGTATTATTCAGATATTTCTCAAATGCATTTCTTATCGGAAGATTTTCTTCTTTTTTAAGTTCAGGATCGTTATCAAGTATTTTTGCTGCAAATTCTTTTGTTTCTTCAATCAATGGTAAGTTTAAAAACGATAATAATTGTAATTTTGAAAATCCCGCTTGTTGAACACCATAAAAGTCCCCCGCTCCTCTCATTTCCAAATCTTTTTCTGCAAGTTCAAAACCATCTAATGTCTTTTCCATTATTTTCAGGCGTTCATTATTCTCATTGTCTTTTTTATTTGAAATTAAAATACAGTATGATTTTTTATTCCCTCGCCCAACTCTTCCACGTAATTGATGTAATTGTGCCAAACCAAATCTATCTGCACCATCAATCATCATTACTGTCGCATTTGGAACATCCACACCAACTTCTATTACAGTAGTTGAAATTAAAACATCAATCTCATTTTGTTTAAAACTACGCATAATAGCGTCTTTTTCTTCTGTTGTCATTTTTCCGTGAATTAATCCAACTCGATTTTTATAGAAAATTTTCTTTGAAAGATTTTCATATTCTTTAATTGCAGATTTATACTCAAGAGAGTCCGATTCTTCCACTAACGGAACAACAATATATGCTTGATTACCTTCTTCAATTTGTTTTCCAATAAAAGCATATATTCTTTCTCTTTCTTTAGGTGTCACCAAATAAGTTTCTATCGGAATTCTATTAGCCGGCATTTCATCAATTAATGTTACGTTTAAATCTCCATAAAGTGTTAATGCTAATGACCGAGGTATCGGTGTTGCGGTCATAATTAGCATATTTATATTATTCCCTTTATTTCTTAAATTCGCTCTTTGATTCACACCAAAACGATGTTGTTCATCAATAATCCCAAGTTGAAGATTTTGAAATACAACTGAATCTTGAATGAGTGCATGTGTACCAATCACCACCTTAATATCCCCGCTTTTTAATCTCTGATAAATTTCTTCCTTTTCATTTTGTGGTGTAGAACCAACTAAGAGAGAAATTTCTTCTGGTTGCAAAAATCCAAAATCATCAACTAGCATTTTATACAATGTCTTATAGTGTTGATCTGCTAATATTCCAGTTGGTGCCATTAATGCAGATTGATATTTATTCTGAATCGCAAGACTTATTGCATAAACTGCAACAACTGTTTTTCCAGATCCAACATCGCCCTGTATTAATCGATTCATTGGAATTTCACTACTAAGATCTTCTTCAATTTTCTGCATTGCTGTTTTTTGTGCGTTTGTTAATGAATATGGTAATAATGAAGAAAATTCATCCAAATAATCTTCCTGAACAAGCAGAGAAGTGCCAATTCTTTTTTCCCATTTTTGCTTTTCTCTTATCATTAAGAGTTGCATGAAAAAGAGTTCGTCAAAAACTACTCTTTTTTTCGCGTGAGAAATAATCTCTTCAATTTCTGGAAAATGCAATTGATAAATAGCATCTGCCAAATAAATCAAACCAGCATCATCAATAATATTTTCACTTAATGTTTCTTCAATTTTTGGAGAAAAATCGTTTAGAATGGCGTAAATTTGTTTTCGGAGCCATTGTTGAGATAATCTTGCAGTCAGATTATAAACAGGTAGAATTCTTCCAGTATTTAAATTTTCGTCTTCAATTTTTTCATATTCAGGATTGTTAATTACTTTTTTCCCCAAATATAAGTCTATTTTCCCTGCAATTACTATTTCATCATTTACTTTTATTGAATTTCTTATCCAAGGTTGATTAAACCAAATTGCAGACAAAACTCCCGTACCATCTTCAATAACTACCTCAATTACTTTTTTACCTGATCTTCCATTGTAGGAAATAACATTTTTAACAATTCCTAGTACAGAACCAATATCATTAATATCCAATCTATTGATTGTTTTAAAATTTGAATAGTCATCATATCTTCTTGGGAAATGATAAAGAAGGTCTTGAACAGTAGAAATTTCTAACCTAGATAATTTTTCAGCATTTTTAGGACCTATTCCGCTAACATTAATAACATTTTGATTAATATCAAGAGTTGGTTTATTGGACACTCTATGAAATGTATTTTTAGTTATCTGTCTCTTCTTGTCCTCAATATTTTTTTGTTTTGTATTAATTTTTTCTACAAAACTATCATAGATTTCTTCTTTACTCTTCTCAGATCTACTAATATTTTCTCTATTTTTTAATTTCTTTTCTTCTTGAAATTGATCTTTTAAATCTTTCTTGATTCTTACCCACAGACCTTTTAGGGCAATTTTTCTCGACTCAGGGTTCAACCGATGATAATCTCTCAAACGGCTTGAAACCGCTTTAATAATTACATCAGGGAGTTGATCTTGATGTGCTACTATTTTCCATTCTTCTAAAATAGAAGATAAACCACCAACAACAGCTTTATCTTGATACTCCATGTTGGCTTCTTGCCTAAAAATTTTTTGTAGTCTTTTAATAGATGGTTTCATAATTATTATTTTATCAGTAGTTTAATATTAAGGAAACAGCTTATTTACAACATTTGTACTAATAATAGTTTACAAAAGAATATTTTTGAACTTTATTCACTTAAACCTTGCATTAATAATTAGTATAGTTTATAATCTTGCAAGTCGTCGGGGCGTGGCGCAGTCCGGTTAGCGCGCTTGCATGGGGTGTAAGAGGCCGGAGGTTCGAATCCTCTCGCCCCGACCTAAAAGAGCTTTATGCTCTTTTTATTTTAATAATTCTTTTTTATTGAATTCTCGTGCGGGAGATAATACGTTTAAAATCATTCTATCTTCCTCGCTACTTTCGTGAGTGATTGCTCTTGTGATTACTTCTCCAACACTTGGTCCTAACATAAATCCTTGTCCACACATGCCAATAGCTTGAAAAAAGTTCTTTTTTGATTCACCTAAAATAGGTAATCCATCGGGGGTATTAGGATATAAACCTCGCCAAGTTCGCCTTATTCGGACATTCTTTAATTCAGGAACTAATTGAATTACTCTAGACACAATTAATGGCAAAAATTCACTCGTCTCTTTTTCATCAAACCCATTTATCATTGGATCTGGAGTCAAACATAAAATAAATTGTCCTCCAGGAAATTGATGAAAATAAACACTTGAGGAACCTTTCATTTTTCTCATATCTACAATCATTGGCAAAGGAATTTTCTCTACCGGTTCTGTGATTGCAGCTTCATGTGAATCTGGAAGTATTGGTAAGTTAATCTCTACAAACTTATTAATCTCTGCTGCTTTTGCACCAGCAGCGTTAACAACATATTGTGATTGAAATGAATTTTTGTTTGTAATAATTTCAAAAGACCCAATCGTTTCATTTATATCAATAACTTTTTCAGAAAATAAAAATTCAACCTTATTTTCTTTTGCTAATTCAAAGTATGAAAAAGCAACCTTCAATGGAGAAGCCGAGCCATCTTCTGGAGAAAACGATCCTCCTAAAAGATTTTCAGGATTTAAATTTGGTGCTAATGATAAAAGATCATTCTTTTCAAGCCAATCAATATTTAACCCATATGTCTTTTGAAGACCTATCAAGTTTTTCAGATTTTCTTTTTGTTCTTGATCATAAGCAACAAATGAATATCCCTTTTGTTCCCAATCTATTGAATAATTGTTTTTTTCTTCCCACATTGAATAGATTTCAATACTTCTTTTGCACAAAGCAATTTTTGCATGATTAGAATGAGTTGCTCTAATACCACCAATTGCTTTTTTATTTGAACCTTGTCCAAAACTTGGTTTTTCTTCAATCACCAAAACAGAAAATTTTTTCTTCGATAATTCATAAGCAATTGGTAATCCTACAGAACCAGCCCCAATAACTATTACATCGTAGTTTGTTTTCATCTTATTCCTCTTTGTTAAAGTTGCTCATCGGAATATCAACAAACAGAGGTCTTTTTGTAAATTTTGTGATTGCTTCCTTTGGGACTTTTTCTTCATTCATTATTTGAAGAATGATTGATTCACAAGTTTTAGCCTGACATGCTCCGATTCCAGCTCTAGAAATCGCTTTGATTTGATTAAAATCTGTTATCCCACTTCTTATCAATTGCCTGATTTCTTCTTCTGAAACTTGCTCGCATCTACATACTATCGATTCATTTTCTTCTATATTCTTCGTAACTGTCTGAAAATCTTCTTTTTTGCCAGAATAATATGGCAACCGAAAACCAACAGCCTTCTCAGCTATTTCTTGAGGAAGATAAAATTGAATAATTTTTGTTTTATTATTGTTTTTATTTTCAATAAATTTAATTGGTTTAAATTCCCCTAATTCAAGCCCATTTATATCGACAATTACTACGTCATCATTCCCTAATTGTTCTCTACTAAATTCACATGGTAATGAAACTAATGCAGAATCGTTTTCGTTTTTCCGATAATCAACAACAGAAATAGCTAGACCTGAACACGTAACTAAGCACTTTCCACAGCCAATACATTTTTCAATATTTTCTATATATGGTCTTTTCCTTATATCATTTTGATCAATTTTAATAAGTTCAAAAGGACAAACATTTGAACAAGGATCGCATGGAATTTCTTGAGAACAATGAAAAACTGGATATACATTTGTTTTTAGATTCGGAAATGATTCTTCAAAAATCTCACCTGGTTTTGATTTTAATATCTCAAATTGTTTTTCAAGTTCTTGTAAATCATTTATAGGATTTTTTCCTAATTGGTTTGAAATCTTACTTGCAACTATTTTTCCAGAAAGAATCGCCGCAGAAGCTTCTGCAATTTCTCTAGAATCCCCTGCTTCAAAAACAGTCATTCCAAACGATCTTGCTTTAACTGCAAATTCATTTATTGAAGAAAGTCCAACAGCTAAAAGAATTGTGTCACAGCTTATACTTTTAGTAGTATTTTCAATGATTTTATAATTTTTATCTACTTCAGCTATTATCACTTTTTCAACTCTTTCATTACCAATCGCTTCTTTGATGGTATGAGAAGTTAAAATGGGAACACCTAATCTTTTTAATTTATCTAAATGAACTTTATACCCACCACATTCTGAGGATGCTTCAATCAATCCAATTACTTCAATGTTTGCTTGAAGGGCATGATAGGCAGCAATAAGTCCCACATTCCCACCCCCAACAATTAATAATTTTGAAGCCGGCTTTACTAAATCTCGATTGACTAAGGTCTGAAATGCACCAGCTCCATAAATCCCTGGTAAATAATTACCAGAAAATTTCAAAGATCTTTCCCTTGCACCTGTCGCAAATAATACTATTTTTGGTTGAATGAGAGCATATTCACTATTATTTTTTAAAACACCAATTTTATGATCTGAAAAAACAGCCACACAAGTGCTATTTTTCCAAATATCCACATTTCCTAATTGATTTACTTCATTGGCAAGAATTTTTCCAATTTCAAACCCTCTTTTGCCCGCATATACATTTTTTGAAGAGCCAAAAAACCGGTGTGTTTGGAGTGTTAACTTGCCACCTAGTTCATTTTTATCATCTACCAGAAGTATTGAATCTGTATACTTAGATAATTCAATTGCAGCTGATAACCCTGCAGGGCCACCGCCAACAATTAAAATGTCAATATTCTTTTCTATTATTTTTCTATTTGATGAATTTTGATTGGTTAATTTTGGATATCCAATTAGTTGCTCAATCCTCATATCTTCTTCTATAGTTGTCATGCAAGCTTTTGCTGTTGAGCCGTTCACAACCACCATACACTGAGCACACTGCCCATTTGCACAAAAAATTCCTTGTGCTTTATTCGTTTTTGGATGGTAATTAAAGATATGGATATCATTTGCAATTAGTGCAGACGATATTGTTTCTCCTTGTTTTCCAAACAATAATTGGTTATCCCAATAAAAAGGGATTTTTTGTTGATTTTTAGTTTCTAAGATAGGGTGATTTTCAATCCTTTTATCTATCATATTGTTGTCCTGTGATGTGTTTATACTCGTTGTTTTATGTTAATGTTAATTAATTTGAAAAACTTGATTCTTTCCTTACTTTGTTCCATAACACACCAAGACCTTCAATCGTAATTTCAACAATATCTCCATCATTTAACTCTCCTGTTCCGCTTGGTGTACCTGTGAGAATTACATCTGATGGTTCAAGTGTCATAATTGATGAAATAAATGTTACTAATTGACGAACTGAAAAAATCATATCTGTTGTTGTAGCCATTTGCCTGAGATCATGATTCACTCTACAAGTTATCACAGCATCTGAAGGATCAAAATCTGTATCAATCCAAGGACCAATTGGACAAAACGTATCAAACCCTTTTGCACGAGTCCATTGAAGATCTTTCTCTAATAAATCATTTGCTGTAACATCATTTGCAATAGAATATCCTAAAACATAATCAAGAGCATCATCTGCAGATATCCATCTTCCTTTTTTCCCTATTACAATTGCCATTTCAGCTTCGAAACCGATATTTTTTGATTGAGGGGGAATGATAATATCATTTTTTGTAGCATTTAAAGTAGTAATAGGTTTGGAAAAAATCATTGGAATCTCAGGAACTTTCTGTTCCTCTGAATTTGGATCAAGAAAATTTTGAGCAATACAAATTATTTTTGTTGGTTTTACAGGAGCAAGAAGAGTTAAAGACTCTAATGGAATATTTGCTTCATGACGTTGATAGATAGAAAAAATATCCCCTTCGATCAATCCAACCATATCGCCATTGATCCATCCGTATTGTTCATCTCCATTAGTATCTTTATATCTAAGAATTCGCATCTTTTACCTCTGTCTAAGATTATGATAACCGAATGTGGTTTTATTGTAAAACTTCTTAGTGATATAATACTGCCGAATTTTAATCTTAAAAAAATTGATAAATTAATCTTTTAATTCAGATTTCATATGATAATTATTTAAGTCAGAAGTTATAGGAGAATATCTATGAAAAAACAAATCATTGACGCTTTATTAAAGCCAAATTCTATTGCGATTATTGGTGCATCTAATAAAAATAATGAAATTGGATATTCAGTCTTAGAAAAATTAATCGTAGAAGAATATCAAGGCAAACTCTATCCAATAAATCCTGATGAAAAAGAAATTCAAGGACTAAAAGCTTATTCTAAAATTCAAGATATTAATAATCCGATTGATGCAGCAATTCTTTGTATACCAGCGCAGTATATTCCCCAAATTGTTGAAGAATGCGGGAAAAAAGGAGTGAAAGCATTATCAATAATCACACCTGATTTCGCAGATCTTGATGATCTTAAGACTGAAAAGAAAATTTTTGAATTGGCAGAAGAATATAAAATGGGGATAGTAGGTCCTAATACAATCGGTGTTTTATCAAGTTTTCTTAATATGAATGCATCTTTTGCACCAAAGCTTCCACTCAAAGGAAACGCCTCTTTGGTTTCACAGTCAAGCGTACTCTTATTTGCTATTGATATGGCAACTTATAATAAAAATCTTGGTTTTGAAAAATTAATTTCAATTGGCAAACAATCAGATATTAATTTTGCAGACCTTATTGAATGGCTTAATCAAGATAAGGAAACCTCTTGCATTTCTTTATATATTGAGGGATTAAAAAATGGACGAGAGTTCATCGAAAAAGCCTCAAATACCAAAAAACCTATTATTGCCCTAAAAGCTGGTAACTCAAAGCATGGCGCCGCAGCTGCTGCATCGCATACAGGCTCTCTAGCGGGTGGTGCTAAGATTTATGAAGCAGCATTCAAACAAGCTGGGGTAATCCAAGCAAGTTCAGTATCCAATCTTTTTGACCTAACACAAGCGCTATCTCTTCAACCATCCATGGATGGTGAAAATATTTTAATCATCACAAATAATGGTGGATTTGGCGTTTTAGCAACTGATAGTGCGGAAAAATATGGAATACCATTAAATTTTGCACCGCAAGATTTTCAAAAAGAAATAAAAAAACATATGCTAGCTTCTGGATCCACTAAAAACCCAATTAATATAACTGGTGGCGCTGGCTTAGATTTATATTATCAATCTTCCAAATTTGCTTATTCATATGAATGGGTAAATGCATTAGTAATCTTATATTGTGAAACTGCTGAAACAAACCCACTTGATATTGCTGAAGGAATATATAAGTCAATTGAGAATTCAAAGAGTAATAAACCTGTGATAGTATCATTTCTTGGCGGTCAAAGATGCGATGATGCTATGTCATGGTTAGTCAAAAAAGGAATCCCTGCTTATGATAGCCCAGATAAAGCGATGTATGCCTTATCTGCATTAAAGAAATATGCTCAATTTTCAAAGAAAACTCCGATAAATCTTCAAGAAAGAAACTCTGTTTTAAAAGATAAAGCATTAAAAATAATAAATCAGGCAAAAAAAGAAGGCAGAACCGATGCTTTATCTGAAGTTGAATCAAAAGACCTATTTGAAATCTATGGGATTAAAACAGCCAGAACTCGCTTAGCCAAATCAAAAGAAGAAGCGATTCAATATGCAAATGAGAATGGCTATCCGGTTGTGTGCAAAATCTCATCTCCAGAGATTCTACACAAATCAGATGCGGGAGGTGTAGAAGTTAATCTTAAAACCCCCGCAGACGTTGAAGCTGCTTGGGACGAGATTATGAAAAATGCGAAAGAATACAATCCTGAAGCGCAGATATTAGGAATGATCGTCCAAGACATGGCAGAATGGGGAACTCAAGTGATTGTAGGGTCAGTTAATGACCCTACCTTTGGTCCCACAGTTATGTTTGGACTTGGTGGTATTTTTGTTGAAGTCCTAAAGGATGTTACTTTTCGGATAGCACCATTTGAATATGAAGAGGCATTCAAGATGTTGGATGAGATTCAAAGTTCTGCCATCCTAGATGGAGCAAGAGGAGAACCAAGACAGGATAAAGAAGCCCTTGCTGATCTTGTTTCAAAATATTCAAAAATGATTATTGATTTGAATGAGGTCGTTGCAGAAACAGATGCAAATCCAGTCTTTGTCTATGATGATGGAAAAGGTGTTTGTGTGGTCGATGCTAGGGTAATATTAAAATAGAATATATAAAAAAGGATTGGAGTATCCAATCCTTTTTATTATTTTTTCATAAAGTCATTTATAATAAAACTCAGAAGGGAAACAATTATGAAAAAAAAATTTATATATTTAGCTATTATTTCATTGTTTTTATCCAACCTAGCATGCAATATCGGCATAACAATCAACCCAGATTATACTGCAACTGAGAGTGCGTTGAAATCCACCCAAGATTCACTTGAAAAAGAGTTATCAACTCCCACTGAAGCTCCTCAACAAACAGAAATTCTTACAACCGAAGCATCAATTGAAGGAAATGAAAACCATCCGACTCCGACAATAACACCAGAATGGTTAGTTCCTCAAACAAGCATTTATTTAACTCAAATTGAAATGCCAATTAAAGAAAATCAAATACCTGGAGCAATTGTTGAATTCAAAATCCATTATGGAAATTGGTCAAACGTCTCCATTCCACCTTTTGATCTTAAATGCCTTTTGGTTGAAACGGGTGAAAAAATAATTATTGAAAATATTTCATTGGAGCCTACAAAAAATGGTGTTACTTCATGTTCTTTAAAGCTTCCTGACCACTCTGGATCCTATACAATTCAAGCTTTTTTGGATTTTTCAAATAAAATAGAAAATCGAGATGATGGCGAATTGACGATGACTAATAGTGGTTATATTGAGTAAAAAAATATATAATTATGTATACTTAAACAAAAGCATGAAATTGGAGAGTCACCAAATGCGGAAATCTAGTATAAAACTTATTTTTTTACTCATCCCTTTATTACTAGCATCGTTAGCTTGTTCTGTAGCCGTTGATTATGATGGTGATGGCATAGTACCTGGAATGGCTACCAATACTCCATCAAATAAAATTGATGACAACCTACCCAAACCCACACTTCAAGCAACCCAAACACCTGATTGTCCTTTATTAACTGAAATACGCAGTATGTTTACAATTCCTGAAGGTTATCATATTCCTGAAAACTCCGATTTCATCATGGCTTGGCAAATAGAAAATACTGGATGTGCTGATTGGCCAGCTGGAATTTATTTGCAAAATATCTCTGGTAGTGATATTGCTCAAATTCTTCAAGTACCCGTTCCAGCTCTCAAAGCCGGAGAATTTCACACTATTGAAGTACCAATGTCAGTAAAAAATATAAATAGTACATCTTATCAAACAGTTTGGAAATTGTCTGATTCTAGCAACACTTTCTTTGGACCTGACTTTATGACAATTGTCTTTATCGAATCTTCAGATAATTCAAAATCAATTGATCCAACCCCGACACTTACTCCAAAAGTTATCACAATTGATGCAAAACCAGTCGCAGGAGAAGTTGAAATAATAAGTGGGCCAGATATGGTGATTAAAAACATTGAATTAATTTCAAATATAGATGAAAATAATAATGTCAATTTTTTAATCACAATTTTAAATCAAGGTGTTGAAGATATGAGAGATTTTACAGTTTTATGTAAAAATGAAAATAATGATAAAGATGAAATTAATCTTTCATATGTTGAAAAACAACAGATTGCACAAGTCACTTGCACTCTTCCAATAGTCGGTAACAATGATCAAACTTCTATTACTGTTTATGTTGATTCCTTAAATTCTCAGCTTGAATTAGACGAAACCAACAATATCGAAACCTACACTTTCACTATGACTACTACTGAATAAGCAGTCCTATAAACGCACTTATTAAACGAGTGGCGTTTCTCCACTCGTTTTTTTTATATTTTTTATTGGAGAAAATTTATTATGAAAAACATCGTTGTTATGAAATTCGGAGGAACATCTGTAGGAAGTGTTGTTGCGCTTGAAACATCAACATCAATAGTTGAAAAACATATTGATAAATGGGGCGGAATCATTGTTGTCGTATCTGCGATGAGTGGTGTGACAAATATGCTTCTAGAATGTGCCAACAAAGCTGAAGAAGGAGAGATCAAATCTTATGAAATGATTATTGACGAAATTCGTCAAAAACATTTCGAAGTATTGACTACCGTATTTCAAAATGACGAAAAAAAACAAATTGAAACTGAAATTGATACTTTGTTAACGGAATTGAAATCAATTTGTTATAGCATAAATATTATGGGAGAAATCACACCGAGAGGTTTAGACGTGATTGTCTCTTTGGGTGAACGCATGAATGCAAAAATTTTCTCTGCAATTCTTCGCAAAAAAGGAGTACTTAGTGAAGCAATTGAAGCAACAAAATTAATTATAACCAATAATAATTTTCAAAATGCCTCTCCTATCTTGAATCAAAGTGAAAAAAATACTAAGAAAATCCTTTTGCCTTTGTTAGAAAAAGGCATTGTTCCAGTTGTAACTGGTTTTATTGGTGCCACAACCGATGGGAAATTAACAACTCTAGGCCGTGGAGGAAGTGATTTTTCAGCGTCGATTTTAGGTGCTTGTATCGATGCTAAAGAAGTTTGGACATGGACAGATGTAGACGGTGTTATGTCAGCAGATCCAAGAGTGGTTTCAAACACATCCGTAATCCCAGAATTATCATTTATTGAAGTGGGAGAAATGGCTTATTTTGGTGCAAAAGTCTTACATCCAAAAACAATTATGCCGATCATTGATAAAAATATTCCATTATTTGTAAAAAATACTTTTAATAGCGATTATCCAGGCACCAAAATCACAAATAAAGTGTCAAAAAGGGCAGGAAAAGCAACAGCTGTTTCTGTTATTAAAAACTTATCTATTATCACTATTGCCGGAAAAGGAATGATGGGGGTGACTGGCATTGCAGCAAGAACATTTGCAACAGTCGCTAGAACGCAAAGTAATGTTGTGATGATTTCTCAATCAAGCTCTGAGCAATCAATTTGTTTTGTAATTCCAGAAAATAAGGCTGCTCAAGTGGTAGAAGAACTAACACTTGAATTTCAAAGAGAACTGGATAGAAATGATATTAGTGCAATTATTGAACGGAATCCAATCTCAGTGATTTCCGTTATCGGAGAAGGAATGAGAGAGACACCCGGTGTAGCGGGAGAAATATTTACTGCCCTAGGAGAAAGTAAGATAAATGTGATTTTGATTGCACAAGGATCTTCTGAATATAGCGTTTCATTTGCTGTTGAAACTGATCAAGCAAATCTTGCTATGCAAAAAGTTCATAAAAAAATTATCGAAAATCATCAAAATAGTTGAGGAGAAAACTATGAATAAAATACCAGTTGCTATTTTAGGCGCCACAGGCATTGTGGGACAAAGATTTATTGAATTATTAGCAGACCATCCTTGGTTTGAAATTACAGCATTAGTCGGCTCTGAAAGAAGCGCAGGAAGAACTTTTGAAGATGCCTGCAATTGGGTGATTAATGGAGATCCTCCCAAAAGCCTATTAGATAAAAAAGTTCTATCACTAGATGATGATTTACCATGTCAAATTGCCTTTTCTGCACTACCCACCACTGTAGCAAAAGATATAGAAGCAAAACTTGCATCTCAAGGCAAAGTAATCTGTTCAAATGCATCCGCTTATCGACAGCATCCTAATGTGCCAGTCATTATCCCCGAAGTGAATGGCAATCATATCAAGTTAATTGAAAAACAAAAAGAAGCTTGTGGATGGGATGGGTATATTATTACTAGTCCAAACTGCACCACCACGAATGTCGTGATGCCATTAGCCCCCATCAATAAGAAATTCAAAATCAATAAATTGGCAGTTGTTTCTATGCAAGCTATCTCAGGTGCCGGACATCCTGGCATTCCCTACCTTGATATTTATGACAACGTTATTCCTTTCATCAGCGGAGAAGAAGAGAAGGTGGAAAACGAAAGCAGACTCTTACTAGGCACTTTGCAAGGCGTAGAACAAAAACCTAGTTCAATGGTCATCAGTGCTCAAACAAACCGTGTAAACGTGTCTCATGGGCATACAGTTTGCTTGTCGATCGGGTTTGAGAAAGCACCAACAGTAACTGAAGCAATTGAAATAATGAGAGACTATAAAGGACCAGAAATAGCACAAAATTTACCTTCCTCTCCAAAAAGAAATGTCATTCAAGTTCGAGAAGAAGAAAACCGACCTCAACCAAGAAGAGACCGAGAGATTGATAACGGAATGGTTTGCACAGTTGGAAGAGTTCGTCCATGTCCTATTTTAGATATTAAGATGGTGAGTGTTGCTCACAATGCAATTCGAGGAGCAGCAGGTGGCTCTGTTTTGAATGCGGAAATGCTAGTAAAGGCAGGCTATTTGAAATGAATAAAATCAAAATTGGTTCTATAAACGATTTCTTAAAAGATAATATCGTTTATCGTAATCTACGACCTTATGAAGCTAGCCTCCCTTCTTTCGATGATTTTTGTATTGAAAAAAAGTCTTCCCATATGCAATTACCTCGCAAAACTGATTTACTCTATGCAGAAACGATTGTGTATATCCTCAATAAAGCACATAAAGATCAGCCAATAAAGAATTTGATATATATCGGAGATACCTTAATGAATGATGGAGGAGCTTTTCAAAACATCATTCATCATTCCAAATGGAACGGATTTTGTTTCATTTGTGATGAAAAAAACAATCAAGATTCTATATTAAAAAAAGCAAAATCAGATTATGGAACAATCTATACAAGTAATCGCTGGGATCAAATAGAAAAGTTTTTTAATATACTCAGTAAAAATGATATCTTATTTGATCAATCAACAGTTCTATTGATTGATATGGATAAAACAATGGTTGGGGCAAGGGGAAGAAATGATCAAATTATTGATGATGTCAGACTTGAAGCAGCCAAAATAATTCTTCACGATTCATTGAATATCGATAAAAATGACTCAGAGTTTAAAAACATTTATTCTGTCTTCAACGCACCCAAATATCATCCCTTCACCAAAGATAATCAAGATTTCTTAGTATATATCTGTTTGATGATCCGTGGCAATAATTTATTAATTAAAGATCTCAGTCAAAAAATTGAAAATGATAATTATCAATTAAAAGATTTTATTTCTGATATGGATTTAAATATTAAAACTATGCCCGTAGGATTACAAAAAATTCATAAAGAATTTAAGTATTATTATGAACTTGGAGATCCAACCCCTTTCAAACAATTTAGAAAATCTGAATATATTGCAACTTCAAAACAATTCAAGATACCATTGTTTGAAAATGAAGAAGATATCATCAATTCTCAAATTGTAATTACAGGAGAGGTATATCATTTCGCACTTGAAGCAGAAAAAAAAGGTGTTCTTGTCTTTGGTCTATCTGACAAACCAGATGAAGCTTCAATCCCAGAAAGCGATCAACTAAAAAATGGTATGCTGCCATTACACCAATTAAAAACAGCAATTATTCAAGGAGGAAATAAATGAACTATCATGCTTGGTATGAATGCATCGAATGTGGTGCAAAATATGATGTGTATGAAATAAAATATCGTTGTGATCGGTGTGGAAGTTTACTGAACGTTGAGCATGATATCGACGCACTCAAAAATCGATCTGCTGATGAATGGAAACAAATTTTTGATGAAAGAACTATGTCTAGAGACTTTCCATATGGTTCTGGAGTGTGGGGTAAAAAAGAATGGGTATTACCTCAGATTAAAAACGAGAATATCGTTTCGATGTATGAAGGAAATACCAATGTTTATATGGCTCAACGCCTAGGAAAAGAATTGGGAATGGATGACCTTTGGGTCAAGTTATGTGGAAACAGTCACACCGGCTCATTCAAAGATTTGGGAATGACTGTCTTAGTTTCAGCAGTAAATCAAATGCTCTCAGATGGAAAAAAGATCAAAGCAGTTGCGTGTGCCTCCACAGGTGACACCTCAGCCGCGTTAGCGGCATATGCAGCAGCAGCTGGAATTCCAGCATTAATATTACTTCCTAATAATAAAGTCTCAACTGCACAATTGATTCAACCTATCGCAAATGGTGCACATGTTCTCGCCCTAGACACAGATTTTGATGGTTGTATGAATATTGTAAAAGAGATGACACAAGATCCAAATATCTATTTAGCAAATTCAATGAACTCTCTCAGAATGGAAGGTCAAAAAACAGTTGCAATTGAAATTTGTCAACAATTTAGCTGGAAAGCCCCAGATTGGTTAATTCTTCCATCAGGAAATTTAGGCAATATTTCTGCCATTGGAAAAGGATTCTTAATGCTCTATGAGCTTGGCCTGATCGACAAACTACCTCGTTTGGTCTGTGCACAAGCTGCGAATGCAAATCCATTGTATGAAAGTTATCGAACCAATTTTAAAGAATTAAAGCCAATAAAAGCAAAATCCACGTTGGCGAGTGCAATACAAATCGGAAATCCAGTAAGTTACGATAGAGCAGTGAAAATATTAAAACAATTCGACGGAGTGGTTGAACAAGCTACCGAAGAAGAATTAGCAAATGCAGCAGCGCGAGCTGATTTAACAGGAATGTATTGTTGTCCTCATACTGGTGTTGCACTGGCTGCCCTATTCAAATTACTAGATCAAGGAATTATTAAGAAAGATGAAAGAGTCATCGTCGTATCAACTGCACATGGCTTAAAATTCTCAGATTTCAAAATCAAATATCACCAATCGATGTTGAATGATATCAATTCAAAATATGCAAATCCACCTAAACTTTTACCTGCTGATTATGGTGCTGTTATGGACATTGTAAATAAACTTGCGCTATAATAATCACATGTTTAATCATCATTCATTTCAAAAATAAAAAATAATAGCTGGGATTCCTATAATCTCAGCTTTTTAATTAAGGTGAACCAATGAAAAAGAATAAAATTATTACTTTAGGTACAGGTCTTTTAACAATTGATGATGTTGTCAATGTAGCAAGATATCAATATCAAGTTCGTGAATTAGGTCCTGATAGTGGAAATCAACTTGCAGATGAAGCATTTGAAAGAATGTTAATCAGTCGAAAATGGGTTGAAGATGTTGTTAAACAAAACATCCAAAGAAAAAATGAAGGATTAAAACCAAAATCTTATTATGGTGTCAACACTGGATTTGGTGCAAAATCAGGGCGTGAAGGTCTTCTAGAAGAAGATATTCCAAGAGTAACAAGAAATTTATTAGTCAGTCATGCTTCTGGTACAGGAAAACCTTTAGCTGTAGAAGTGGTGCGGGCTGCGATGTTGATTCGAGCAAATTCATTAGCACTTGGATATTCAGGTGTAAGACCGATTGTTGTGAATACAATTATCAAAATGCTTAATGCAAATATTTGTCCTATGGTGCCAGAATTTGGCTCTGTGGGAGCATCTGGTGATTTAGCTCCCTTAGCACATTTAGGAATTATGTTATCAAAACGTCCAGACTCTTATGAAAAACTAAAAAATTTACCCGAAGATTATTATCAAGAAAGTGGCAAAGCACTGATGTTGATCGAAAAAGATCAAGTAAATCAATATCAAGAAACCCTTTTGGAAGATGGTAAATGGTATGCAATCTTACCTGCTGTTGAAATTATGGCAATCAAAGGGATTGAACAAATTGAATTAGGCGCAAAAGAAGGGTTAGCAATCAACAATGGCGCAACTTTTTCTGCAGCGATTGGTTCAGTGGCAGTTTTTGATGCAGAAAAAATTATTCAACATGCCGAGATTAGTGCAAGTTTGTCACTTGAGGCTATGCTTGGTTTTCGAGATGCTTTTTTCCCCCAAATCCAAAAAGTTCGCAATCAACCTGGGCAATTGGTCACTTCTGAAAAAATTCTAAGTTATTTAGAAGGAAGCACATTAGTGGATGGAAATCTTGATAAAGATCCAAGATTTGTGCCGCCACAAGATCCATATTCATTAAGAGTTACTCCACAAGTTACTGGAGCGATTCGAGATAGTTTAGCATTTATTAAAGATACAATCACCAAAGAGATTAATGCAGCAACCGATAATCCTATGATTTTTAATTTTACTCCTGAACATCCTCTATTTTTGGAAAGAAATTATCGCGCAGTCTCCGGTGGGAATTTCCATGGTGCCCCCATCGCTTATGCTATGGATTTATTAAAAATAATTATGACAGATCTTGCAAGCATTAGTGAAAGACGTACTTTCCGTCTTACAGTGCCTAATCTAAATCATGGTCTTCCCCCCTTTCTTCAACCTGAAATAAAGCCCGGCATCACAAGCGGAATGATGATTCCCCAATATCTAGCGGCAAGTTTAGTCTCTGATAGCAAAACTTTATCACATCCCGATAGTGTTGATAGCATCCCTACTTCAGGCTCCCAAGAAGATCATGTAAGTATGAGTATGAACGCCGCAAGACATGCAAGACAAATCATCGAAAATACCAAAACAGTTGTCGCGGTTGAACTTCTTTGTGCTTCTTTGGGTGTTTTTTGGAGAATTCATGACCTTAATCAAAAAATTAATGATCCAAACTTTGTTCCAGAAGATAAAATCGATTATGAAAGAGATCGAATCGATGAAATTATTATGTATTATCGAAAAAGCAGGTTGTCGCCTAAAACAGGTACATTAAATTCAAATTTTGTTAAGATAATTTTCGATGTGCTTTTTGATGATCAAAACCCATTGCCTGATCTCAGGGTTAAAACATTAGAGGATCGGTTTTTACAACCTTATATATTGAGAATAATCAATTTAATCGATCAAAATGATTTGGTTATCGATTAGTTTATAAAAAATCCTTATCCTTAACAGAAAGATTTTTATTCACTGATATAATTATCAGAAATTAATTTATATAAAATG
The DNA here is from genome assembly GCA_963676155.2 of Anaerolineales bacterium. Lineage (GTDB taxonomy): Bacteria > Chloroflexota > Anaerolineae > Anaerolineales > UBA11579. Next base: position 42,710 of record CAXXOS010000002.1, on the reverse strand, counting down.
GAGCATTTAAATGACTAAAACTACTATTGAAGCCATTAGTTATTATGAAGGCGAAGATGTCGTAACTTCTCTTGAACTTGAATCAGAATTAAGTGAAGCAATGCAACGTTTAGGCGTTCCGAGTGGAAGAATCGAAGAATTAACAGGCATTAAAGAACGACATTTCTTCAAACCTGGCACAAAGCCAAGTGAGGCAGCCACAAAGGCTGCACAAAAATTGTTTGATACCCATGATTTTGATAAAAACAAACTTGGTGTCATCATCAATTGTTCCGTATCTCGAGATTATATGGAACCTTCCACTGCTTGTTTAATACACGGCAATCTTGGATTAAGCCCATTAACAGCAAATTTTGATATCACCAATGCTTGTTTAGGATTTATCAATGGGATGAATATTGCTCAATTGATGATCGAAGCAGGCCAAATTGATTATGCATTATTAGTAGGCGCCGAAACAGTCCGAGATGGAATGTATGCAACCATTGAACGTTTGAAAAAACCGACTTCTAATATGTTATATTTTTTCAATCAATTTGCTTCTTTAACTTTAGGATCAGGGGCAGTTGCTATGCTTTTATCTCGTGAAGATCTTTCTAAAACGGGACATGTTATTAATAAATCAGTAACAATGGCCGCAACTGAACATAATCGTTTGTGCATTGCGCCAAACATGAAAGAAATGCAAACAGATGCCCAAGGACTTTTGAGAGCTGGTATTGAATTAGCAGGCAAAACATGGAAACTTGCTGAACAAAAAATTGATAATTGGTCAATTGATACGATTGACGCATATGTGCCTCACCAAATTAGTGTTCGTCATGTGAATAAATTTAGTGAACAATTGGGAATTCCAAAAGAAAAAATCCATCAAAATTTATTTAATTATGGCAATGTAGGACCTGTTGGCTTGCCGACAGCTTTGGGTATGGCTGCTGAAAAAGGCGATATCAAAGATGGTGATCATGTCGCTTTAACTGGCATTGGATCTGGCATCAATTGTACAATGATGAGCGTTTCTTGGTAATTTGAGTGTCAGTATGAAAGCACTTGTGACTGGAGGTGGCGGTTTTTTAGGCCGTTACATCGTTGAACAATTACTGGACCAAGGGCATGAGGTCAGAGTCCTCTGTCGTGGATATTATCCTGAATTAATCGAAATCGGTGCGGAACTCTTCCGCGCCGATTTACAAAATAGTGACTCTGTAATGCAAGCATGTGAGTCTATTGATATCGTTTATCATGTCGCTGCAAAAGCTGGTTTTTGGGGTAAATGGGATGATTATTATGCTGCAAATGTGATTGGTACACAAAATATTATTGATGCTTGCCTTAAAAATGGGATCAAGAAGCTTGTTTTCACAAGTTCACCTAGTGTGATTTTCAATAATACTGCTCAAGAAAATGTGAATGAATCAATTCCTTATCCAAAGAAATATGAAAACTTTTATTCCCATACTAAAGCAATTGCAGAACAATTAATTCTTGCAGCAAATTCTGAAAAATTAGCAACATGTTCACTACGACCTCATTTAATTTTCGGACCAAGAGATAATCATTTATTTCCGAGAGTTTTAGACAAAGCAAAACAAAGGAAACTTCCTCAAATCGGAAAAGGTGAAAATTTAGTCGATCTAACTTATGTGGAAGATGCGGCTAGGGCTCATTTATTAGCAGGTGAAAAATTAGAAATTGGTTCAAAAATAGCGGGTAAAGCTTATTTTATCAGCCAAGATGAACCAGTAAAAGTATGGGGTTTTATTGATGATCTATTGTCATCGCTCAATATCCCATCTGTCAAAATAAGAATCCCTTTATGGCTTGCCAGAATCGCGGGTGGTTTAATGGAAATCGTTTACAAAATATTTTCATTAAATGGAGAACCTCCTTTTACTAGATTTTTGGCAAGTGAATTAGCAATGAGCCATTATTACGATATTTCTAATGCAAAAAATGATTTTGGATATTTCCCAAATTATTCAATGGAGGAAGCATTAGAAAAAACCTTATCTTCCTATCAATAACTTCTAGGAGAAAATCTATGTCACAAGAAAAATCTGGTGCACAAATTAGCACCAAAGCATTCATTCAATCTGTTCTTATTTTATTTATCCTGATGATGCTTGCTGGTATTTTAACTAAAATAATTCCAGCTGGTACTTTTGATTTTGTGAATCAAAATGGAATTTCAGTGATTGATCCAAATTCATTTCACTATACAGAATCATCTGATTATCCTATTTGGCGTTGGTTTACAGCACCTATTGAAACTTTATGGGGGCCAGATTCTTTAATTATCATTATAATCATTATTTTCATTTTTTTAGTTTCTGGTGCATTTGCTGTGATGGAGAAAGCAGGCATCATTCACTTTGGACTCCGAAATTTAATCAAAACATTTAGTGGTAATAAATATACTTTATTACTCGTAATTTCATTCTTCTTTATGGCGCTAGGCGCTTTCTTTGGCATTCTAGAAGAAATAATCCCCTTAACCCCTCTGATGGTTGGATTAGCATATTCTCTGGGCTGGGACGCGCTCGTAGGGCTTGGGATGAGTGTTCTTGCAGCTAATATGGGGTTTTCAGCCGCAATCACAAATCCATTCACAATTGGCGTTGCACAAAGCATAGCTGGATTACCAGCTTTTAGTGGAGCATGGTTTAGAATTCCATTTTTTATTCTTACCTATGCGATTTTTGCATTTTTTATTGTGAAATATGCAAAAAAGGTAGATAAAGATCCGGAAAATTCCCTCCTATTTGGTCAAGATTCTGAAGAAAAGAAAAAATATCAAGATTTCTCCATGGATAAAACGAACACAAATGATCCAAAAATGAAACGTGCAGTACTATTCTTCTCAGTTTTCTTGGTATTAATCATACTCTTGTTGTTAACTGGAGAATTTATTCCCTTTATTTCAGATAATGGAATCACAATGCCGCTTGTTGGATTATTATTTTTCGTAGGTGGTCTTGGTGCAGGTTTGTTAACATCAACACCAAACAAAGAAATATGGAAAGCAATTGGAGAAGGGATTGTTGGCTTTTTGCCAGGAATCTTATTAATTCTTATGGCAGGTTCAATCAAAGTAATCATCACAAATGGTGGTGTGATGGATACTATTCTTTACCAATTAACGAATTCTATTAACAAAACACAACCTACTTATGCATCATTCTTGATTTATGTTTTAACTTTGATTATGGAATTGTTTATTGGGTCAGCTGGAGCAAAAGCAATATTATTGATGCCGATTGTTTTACCAATCGCTGATATTGTAGGTGTCACAAGACAAATCGCAGTTACAGCATATTGTTTTGGTGATGGTTTCTCAAATATGATCTATCCCACAAACCCTGCCCTTTTAATATGTTTAGGCTTAGGAAGTGTATCTTATGCGAAATGGATTCGATGGACCCTAAAAATTTGGATTCCAATTATTATTCTATCGCTTCTATTTTTATGGATCGGATCTGGAATTCATTTAGGACCGTTTTAAAATATGATGGATTTAAACAAAAAAGCTTGTGAATTCACAAGCTTTTTTTTGTAGGGCGGGTGGGGATCGAACCCACAAGATATCTCTATCGGCGGATTTTAAGTCCGCTGCGTCTGCCAATTCCGCCACCGCCCCACATATTAATTGCATCAATTATTTTACCCGTTGTTTAATAAAAATCAAGGGAAATTATAAAACCCATTAATTTATAGGATCTGTTGTAACAACAAATTGTCCTGATACTTTCCATTCTGTTCCACAGAAAATAAGAACTGTATAAGTCCCTTTCTCCCATGAGCTTGGCTCAGGTTCCCAATCCGTATATCCTACCCCACCTGTGCCGGCATTCCATGGAAAAGTTTCAAAATGAACCAATTCGTTTCCACGATACCATAACGCAGTCCATTGTGAACCAAGAGACATCCCGTCATAAGAAAAAGTGGCATACATATGCCCTACTGGATTCTGAAATTCTGTTCTTTGATTGATTATTTGATAGTTAGCGTCTATTTGTACGCCAAACGTCAACGGACTAAAAATTGTATCTGGATTGGGTTGAGCAATATTGTCAAATTGTCCCAAAACACTTTCAGGTATTGTTGGGATTTTTGTTGGTGTAGGTGTATAGGTTTTATCGAGTGTGGGTGTGAGTGTCGGCGTCAGAGTAATCGTAGGAGTTAACGTAACTGTTGGTGAAAGTGTAATTGTTGCAGTTGGAGAGGGTGTAATTGTCATGGGTATTTTCTCCAATGCAATTTGTTTTCCTCGTTGAAAATAAAATACAACAAGAAGAAGCATTAAAAATCCTAAGCTAATTGAGATGATTGCCTGCTTCAATTGCTTCTTACGAATATTTACAAACATCACTTGTTTACTATTTTTTATTCTTCGATTCCCTGAGAAAATCAAATAGAGACCAAGGAATAAAATAATGCTAAATAAAACATTTAAAAAAGGCATCCAATCAAATTGGATTTGAAATAGAGCATTAATTTGATTCATCTGGATCTTCAAAAATAATAAATTCTAAAGGATGACATTGTCCACAACCAATTCTAGGATCTTCTACGTTAGTTGAGGATTTATGACAAAATGCAGATATTTTTACTTGCTGTTTACCTAAAATCTTCTTAGATAGTTCAGGTATCAATTCCATATTTTCACACGCATTTGCCATTTTAATTTCAGGTACGGGGCATTTTTCACAAAGTTTTGAATTCCATTCCAAATGATTATCTAATAATAATCGACATTCTTCATGATTTCTTCCCCGTCTATAATCGCCATAAAAAAAGGGGCATTCTTTTCCATAAGGTGTTTTCATGAGAAATATTATAGCATCTCAATTCTAATCATGCATAAGAACACTATAAAAAATTATTTCTAAAATTTTAGTAAAAATTTTGGTATCAAAAAATTCTTGAATCAACATTTTTTATTTGGTATTCTACTTATAACTATGAATAAGGAGTAAAAATGGTTACAACTAAAACGCCTCGATGGTTAAGAGATGCTATTTTCTATCAAATTTTTCCTGATCGGTTTGCTAAAAGTGAGAAGGTGAAAAAACCTGCAAATATCCAAGACTGGAATTCACCCCCAACATCACATGGCTTTAAAGGAGGCGATTTAGTAGGGGTGATTGAAAACCTTGATTATTTACAAGAGCTGGGAATTACAGCAATTTATTTCAACCCTATTTTTGCTTCAGCTTCAAATCATCGTTATCACACCTTTGATTATTACAAAATTGATCCCATATTGGGATCAGAAAAAGATTTTGATACACTTGTACAAGAATTACATAAAAGAGATATGAAGATTGTTCTGGATGGCGTCTTTAATCATGCAAGTAGAGGTTTTTTTCAATTCAATCACATTCTCGAATGTGGTCCTGACTCCCCTTATATCGATTGGTTCACAATCAAAGAGTATCCATTGAATGCATATCAAGGTAACCCAAATTACCAATGTTGGTATGATTTGCCGGCACTCCCTGAATTTAATACAGATAATCCTGAGGTAAAAGACTTTCTTTTTGATATCGCAAAATATTGGTTAGAAAAAGAAATTGATGGTTGGCGCCTTGATGTTGCTTTTTGTATTGATGACGATTCTTTTTGGCAAGAATTCCGTTCCATTGTGAAATCAATCAATCCAGATGCATATATTACTGGAGAGATTATGTGGGATGCATCTCGTTGGCTGAAAGGAGACCAATTTGATGCTGTCATGAATTATTTATTGACCTTTGGAATATGGGGATATATTGGCGGTAAAGATTTTGATATGGATATCTTAGGGACTTGGGTGGATGAATTTAATACAGGTTTCTTTGAATTTTCTTTAGAAAAATATGCCGAAAACTCTGAAAAATTGTTGCAGATGTATCCAAGAGAAAATGTGATGGCTCAATTAAATCTAATTGATAGCCATGATACGCCTAGATTTCTAGAGATGGTAGGTGGTAGAAAAGACTTGCTTTATTTGGCGTATTTTTTCATTTTTACCTATCCTGGAGCCCCTTGTATCTATTATGGTGATGAGATTGGGCTCCGGGGTGCCGGAGACCCTGATTGTCGAAGGTCTTTTCCTTGGGACGAAACTCAATGGGATAAAGAATTATTAGGAAAATTTAAAGAACTAATTCAATTACGAAAAAATCATTCAGCACTAAGAGCAGAGTTTTATAAGGTGCTATTGGCAAAAAATGATCTCCTTATTTACCAAAGAAAAAATACTGATGAAAATTTATTGATTATTATTAATCGTTCAGAAAATTCACATTCAATTGAACTTACTATTGAGACGATGAATCCTTCACTAGTATTTGGAGAAGAATTACTAGTTCAAACACAATCAAATCAATTGAAATTAAAAAATATAAAACCATTAAGTTGCTCAATTCTTTCAATTGAATAAACACTGTCACTACTTGTTTTTTGGATTTTTCGGTTACAATGTTTTTAACAACTATTTGAAGAGAAATTCATGAAAATATTAGCAGTAAGTGATAAAGTCGATCCAAGACTCTACAATTCAAATATCGATGAGCGCTATCAAGATGCTGATTTGATTATTGCATGTGGAGATCTCCCGTATTATTATGTGGAGTTTTTGGTTGATGCATTAAAAAAGCCAGTGGTATATGTACGTGGAAATCATGATGCAAAATATGAATTATCCTCTAATGGAACTCAAAAAACAGCGCCACTTGGTGCAATTGATTTACACAAAAAAATCATACATACCAATGGTATTTTAATCGGTGGATTTGAAGGGTCAATACGGTACCGAAAAGGACCATTTATGTATAGTCAAATGCAAATGTGGTTGATGGTACTTAAAAAGGTTCCGAGATTGTTATTTAATAAGCTTTTTCATGGACGTTTTATTGACATTCTTGTTACTCACTCCCCTCCTTATGGTCTAGGAGACAAAGACGATCTTCCTCATCAAGGTTTTAAAGCTTATGTTTGGTTCCTAAAAACTTTCAAACCCAAATTACATTTCCATGGGCATATTCATTTATATGATATAAACGAAAAATGGATGCAAACTTTTGAGCAAACAAGAATCATTAATGCGTATGGAATTCGAATAATGAATGTAGAGACTTGGTAATTCGGAGTGATATATGTTTGAAAATTTCTCATCTTTTGATAAACAAGATGCCATTCAAGATTTTCGAGATGCTCGAAGAAAAGCTGCTTTTCAGTCATTGTTTTCTTTTTTTTCTGGAAAAGAACAAGATCTCTTAAAATTTGATGATATTAAAAAACAATTAGGGGTTGTGAATCAAAGCCACCAAAGTTTAAAATATATCGACATTGATAAAATCATTGGTAGTGTCGGTCGATATAAAGACTTTGATCGCAATTTTTTACCTAAAAATGATAGTGATATGGAGCGGTGGGCAGGTGTCCGGATGGCGATGACCTCCATGACTGGCGTTCCACCGATTGAAGTCTATCAAATTGGTGATGTATATTTTGTGTTAGATGGAAATCACCGAGTTTCTGCAGCAAGAGCTTTGGGAAATGATCGTATTGAAGCCTATGTCACAAAATTCAATTCACCAATTAATATCACTGCAAATGATAAAATCGATGATCTTTTGTTGAAGGTTGAATATGCTGATTTTATCAATCAAACAAAAATCAAAGAGTATTATCCAAATCTAGCGTTAATAGCAACTGTACCAGGTAGATATAAATATTTATTGGAAAATATTGAATCTCATCGCAAATATTTAGAAAAACAACGCCAAAAACAATATTCTGATGAAGAAGTTATAAAAAGTTGGGTGAATTCTGTCTATTATCCAGTAATTGAAAAAATCAATCTATCTGGTTTACTGCGAGACTTCCCAGATAGGACTGAAACAGATCTATTTTTATGGCTTCTTAAACATAAGGATGATCTTGAGCATTCTTTGGGGTGGCAAGTCAATTTATCAGATGCATTTAATAATTTTAAGGATAGATTTGGCAAAAAGAAATCAAATAAAAAACTATTTGGGTTGCCAGTTCACGAGTCATTCATCCCATCAAGTTTGGATTCTGGTCCTGAAATTGGTAGTTGGAGAAAAGAAGCAACTGCTGAACGTACTTTAGCATCTCTTTTTGCATCCATTTTGGTTCCATTGAGTAGAAATGATCAAGAATTCGTTGCACTAAAACAAGCACTATTAATCGCTCAGAAAGAAAAAGCAACCATTCGAGGTTTAATTGTATTAGATGAACAATATGCGAAAGATGCCCCAATCTATCAAAACATGGAAAAGTCATTCTTTGAAATTTGCAATCAACATGATGTCGAGGCAAATTTAGTATATGATGAAGGTCAAGTTGCAAAAGTGGTGTGTGAAAGAGCTGTTTGGAATGATCTAATTGTTTTGCATTTATTCCATCCACCTGCAGATGATGTGATTTCTCGATTAAAATCTGGACTTCGAGAAATTATTCAAAGGAGTCCAAGACCAATTCTTTTGGTGCCTACTCATTTGCCAATGAAAAAAATCATGGTTGCATATGATCAAAGCGAAAAATCTAATGAAGCACTCTTCTTAGCAGCCTACTTTACAGCGATGTGGAATCTTAAATTATATATATATACGAATACTGAAAATCGCAGGCAATCTTTCCGAGCAGAACAAGAAGCATTGCAAATCATCGAACGGTATTATATTAATGCATCGTTTATTCATAAAATCAAAAAGGGAAATTTACAGGAATCATTAAAAGAAACCATAAAAATAAAAAATATCGATCTCTTATTAATGGGGGGATATAGCCATAGACCACTGATGCAAATGTTTGTTGGCAGCACTGTGGATCATATGTTAAGAGAACTCGAAATTCCCATCATTATTTGTCGATGAAATTTACTTTCTTGAATGTTAATATTTTCACGAATAATTGCTTTTATTTTTAAGAAGCGCTATAATTAACTCACTATACATTCGACGAAAGAGAGGTTTTTTCAATATGGCAAGTGTGACATTTGATCACGTAGTTAAAAAATTTGGAGATGTTATCGCAGTAAATGATTTGGACATCAAAATCGCAGACAAGGAATTCCTTGTTTTGGTTGGTCCTTCTGGCTGTGGTAAGACAACGGCTTTGCGATGTCTCGCAGGGTTGGAAGATATTACTGAAGGGAAGATTTGGATTGATGACACTGTTGTAAATGATATTGCGCCAAAAGATCGCGACATTGCAATGGTTTTCCAAAGCTATGCTCTTTATCCCCATATGTCTGTTTATGACAATATGGCTTTTGGTCTTAAGCTTCGAAAGACCCCAAAAGAAGAAATTAAACGCCGCGTAGAATCTGCTGCTGAAATTTTGGGCATTGAATCATTGTTAGACCGCAAACCCCGCCAACTTTCTGGTGGTCAACGACAGCGTGTTGCTGTTGGTCGTGCAATCGTTCGTGAACCAAAAGTATTCCTTTTGGACGAACCCCTTTCTAACTTAGATGCTAAACTCCGTGTGCAAATGCGTGCAGAGCTTAGTAAGTTGCATCATCAATTGCAAACAACTTTTATTTACGTTACTCACGACCAAACAGAAGCTATGACAATGGCAACTCGTATTGCTGTTATCAATCACGGCGTGTTGCAACAAATTGATACTCCGCAAAATCTTTATGATACCCCCGCAAATAAATTCGTGGCTGGCTTCATCGGTTCACCTGCTATGAACTTCTTTGATGCAAAAATCGTAAAAGAAGGTGGAGACCTCTTTGTTGACGGTGATTCTTTCAAGATTAAAATTCCAAAAGACAAGAAAGCACTCTATGATGGATTTGCTGGTAAAGAAGTTGTTTTTGGAATTCGCCCTGAAGATATTCACAATCCTCAATATGTTCCCGCTGACATCACACCAGAATCTGTTGCATCAAAAGTTGGTGTGACCGAATTAATGGGTAACGAAATTTTTGCTTACCTACGTTCTGGTGCACATGAATTCATCGCACGTGTTGACCCACGCTCAAACTACAAGTTTGGTGATGAAACTCAAGTGATGTTCAACATGGAAAACATGCACATCTTTGATAAAGAATCTGAATTAGCAATTCGATAACAATTCATTTTTGATACATATAAACGAGTTCACAATAGTGAACTCGTTTTATTTACTAAACAATTCTTTCTCAAGAAGGAGTCGATATGGGCTTTAGCGATTATAGTCCCAGAGAAATAACTAAAAAAGCTGTTGAAATAGGCCAATTAAAAATTCAGAAACCATTTTTCACTGTTTTCCTTTTGGCAATTCTAGCAGGGATGTTTATTGGTTTTGGTGCGATTTTTGCAACGATTGTTTCTACAGATTCGGCATCAATGCCTTATGGGATTAAGAAAATATTGTCGGGAGTTGCCTTTTCTGTGGGGTTGATTTTAGTTTCTGTGTGTGGTGCAGAGTTATTCACGGGTAACAACCTTTTTTCAATCGGCTTATTTGATAAAAAGATAAAATTTATTGAAGTGACTAAGAATTTAATAGTTGTTTATCTTGGGAATTTTGTAGGTGCCTTATTCTTAGTGTTCTTAGTATTCACATCTAAACACTTTTTCTTAAATCATGGTCTTGTTGGAAAAACAGCCTTAGATATTGCGAATGCCAAATTAAATCTTGGGTTTGGACAAGCAATTTCCTTAGGAATTCTTTGTAATATCATTGTTTGCTTAGCTGTTTTAGCCTCATATGGGGCGAAAACTTATGCCAGTAAAGTCCTAGTAATTATCCCCATCATCAGTATGTTTGTTGCAGCTGGTTTTGAGCATTGTGTCGCAAATATGTATTTTTTACCATTCGGATGGGCAATAAAAACATTTGCTCCCCTCTCTTATTGGGAGCTAATCCAAAATTCTCTCTCTCAATATCAAGGAATCACATGGTCAGCCATATTTTTCAATAATCTATTGCCGGTAACAATAGGAAATCTTCTTGGGGGTGGTATTTTTATTGGGGGGATCTACTGGTTAACTTATTTGAAAGACAAAAAATAAAGCAAGCCAAAGCCTGCTTTTTCTTTTCTACTGAATGCTAATTAAATTTATTTTTTGTCATCATCACTGAAGCTTAATTCAGTCATTTCTCCAGTTGCAACAAAAATCGTTCGCTCACAAATATTGACGACTCGATCTCCCATTCTCTCTAAATTATGGGAAGCCCACATTAATTGATTCGCTTTATCAATCGATTCAGAATCATTAATCATAAAATGAACCAATTCGGTTTGAATATTTTTAAATAGAGCATCAATCGCATCATCATTTCGTGCAATTTCATAAGCTTTCTCACCATCTTGATTTACAAATGCTTCCAGCGCTTCGTGCAAGAACTCTACAGTGAGTTTGCTCATTTTGGGAAGATCTACCAATGGTTTTAGTAATCTTTGCCCAGACATGTTTATAGCGATTTTCGCAATACCTTTTGCATAATCGCCCATACGTTCCAATTCAGTACTAATTTCGAGTATTGAAGCAAAAAGACGAAGGTCTGTTGCCATTGGACCTTGCGTTGCCATTTGGATCAATGTTTTTTCTTCAATCTCAAATCGCTTTTTATTAACATCAATATCCGCTTTGTACACTTCTTTTGCTTTTTCAACATTTCGTTTTTCCAATGATTCCACTGCCGCTAATGTTGCTTGTTCCACCATACTTCCTAATACCAAAACCTCATTCAAAAGGTTTTGAATATCTCGTTCATAGCTCTCTCTCATAATATGCCTCTCCTAGTCGAATCGGAGTTAACTCCAAAAATAGAATTTAATGTATTTTACTATACAATAACTTTGATACTTTATCAAATATTTATTTATACTTTATTGATTGGTTAACGAAATTACTTATTACCTCGATAAGGTAATGCAGAAAAACGATAAATTGAACTTGTTCTTGAATCCATGATTCTACTTTGAATTCTCATATCCAGATCTTCTATGGGTTCAGCTGTCGTAATTATCGTTGGTAAATGGGTGACATATCGATAATTGATTAATTGAAGTAATTTTTCTTTGGCCCATTGGGTTGATGCTCTTGTATTGAGGTCATCTAAAATCAATAATGGAATAGTTTTGACCTCTTGAAATCGATTGCCTAACGATTTCATAGAAGAAGGGTTAAACGCCTCTCTAAGATAATCCAATAAATCTGGCACACTGACAAACAAAGGTGGAATGGGGGTACCTAAACAAGCATTTGCGATGGCAGCTGCTAAATGGGTTTTTCCAGAGCCATTGGTTCCATAAAAAATCATCCAGCCTTCTGGTCTTTGTGCATATGCTTTGGACGCATCAAATGCTATTTGAAGATCATTACTCATTTTAGGAGTAATACCAGGTTCATTTCGTCTAAAAGAAAAGTTATCAAACGTATTGTTTGCCAAATATTCTAAAACTGATAATTCATGTTCCCCACGATCACTTGGTTGACGATAGTCTGGCGCCATGATTTGAACATGCGTAACTAAATTAAAATCCATTAAACGAGATCGCAAACGGCCTTCTATGCTCTGAATTGGTAAATTTGAAGTAATCACCAAAGGTAAGCGATTGATATAACGATGATTTATTATCTGAAATATTTTTTCTTCCGCCCAATCGGTTGCATTTTGCGTGCCAAAGTCATCTATGATCAACAACGGAATGTTAAGGATTTCTTCCATTTGTTGTTCAAAAGTGATTGATGGGTTTTGATAGGCCCGACGTAGAAGATCTAATAAATCGGGGGCTGTTAGGAATAAAGTTTTGATTTGATTTTCAATTGCTTTATTAGTGATTGCAGCCGCTAAATGTGTTTTACCACAGCCATATCCACCCTGAAGAAACAACCAATTTTCTGGGTTGTTTGCAAAATTCTGTGCCGTATAAAAAGCATCGCTGATGGAAGCAGCTTGAATTGGGTTAGAAACCCCTCTCCCAGTGGGTTGAAAAGTTTCAAATGTTAATTGATCTAAATGCTGTAATTTTGATTGAGCATATGCATATGAAACCGCTTTTTGTTGCATTTCATCTGCCCGACATTCACACACATACATTTTGCCGAAATCAGGATGATTCAAGGGCACATCATATTTAAAATATCCAATCCCATGACAAATTGAACAATTCGGATCACCTACTATGCGAAAAGAATCATTATTTGTAGATATGGGCGAAGGGGTCTTCTTCTTCTGAGTCATTCTTCTCTCCTATCCATGGGGTTGATTTATCTTTTTTCCAACGTTTTAGGATTGCTTCAACATAGGACCAATTTCTTGCATCTTTTTTTACTGCTATTTTGAATGCTTCTTCTATCCATTGATATGAATACTCTTTTTCGGCTTCCTCAAGTATTTCTACAATAATTGGGGTTAAAGCACCGATATTATCTTCATATAGTTGATAGATAGTTGGTCTATCTATGATAGTCACTTCTTCTATATTTGATTTGGGTTGCCAATCGCCAGTTTCAATTGCTCTTAAGGCAGCTCGATTTCTAGCGTTGTTCAAAAAATAAAGTTGTTCATTTTTATTTTTGTAATTTGTATCAATAGTAATAAAAATTCCTAATTCAACTAATTCTTTTAAAATAATATCCAATTTTTTTATGTTATCTAGTATTTCACGAATTGAGTTTGACTCTTCAATTTGTGATTTTGTGAAAAATTGAATTTTTAAATTTTCGGCTTGAAATCTATATAACGTAAAAATAAGAAACTTCAATGTTTCAAGATTTTCTATTTTATTAATCGATTTCTGTAAAATTTCTATGGGAAAAGAAAAATTCCTTTTGCCATCAAGATCGATATTCATTGAATCACTCATTCAAATCTCGTTCTCTAAAAGCTGCATTCACAAAGCGAGCTTGATTCTTCCAGAATAAAAGATCAACTGAACCCGTTGGACCATTTCTATGTTTTGAAACCAATATTTGGGTGTGTACTGCATCATTTTCTGGTCTTTTTTGAACAGCCTGTTCATCTTGTTGGTCTTGATTTTTATCTTCACTAGAACTTGCATCTTCTGGACGATAAATAAACATAACAATATCAGCATCTTGTTCCAATGAACCCGATTCACGAAGGTCTGAAAGCATTGGTTTTTTATCAGCTCTTTGCATAACAGCACGTGACAATTGGGCAGCCGCCATAACTGGCACATCCAATTCACGAGCTAAGATTTTTAAATTTCTTGAAATCAAAGAAACTTCTTGAACCCGGTTATCAATTCTTCTCTCAGTGCTCATCAATTGCAAATAATCAATCAAGATTAAATCGATTGGGTGCTCTTGATGCAACCGTCTACATTTGGCTCTAATTTGAGTAGGTGTTAATGCTGGCGTATCGTCTAAATGGATATTTGCCTTGCGATAAGTCTGCACGGATTCATCAAATTTATTCCATTCATGATCGTCTAAATTTGCAACCCGCAAGCGATTTGAATCAATGCCTGCATGCTGTGAAATTAATCTTTGTGTTAATTGTTCGTTACTCATTTCCATGGAAAAAATAACAACATGTTTTTTTGCATCCAAAGCGATATTCTTTGCGAGAGAAAGCATAAAACTAGTTTTCCCTTGCCCTGGACGCCCAGCTATGATCATGAGATCTGATTTTTGTAATCCTGATAACATTTTATCCAGATCTGTGAATCCTGTAGGGATTCCCATAAAATCTAGTCCAAGTGCTCTTCTTTCATAAACAGCTTGAGAATAATCATCCAGTACTTGGTTAATGGGGCGAACATCTTTTGAAGTCAAACGATCACTAACACTAAAAATTGCTTTTTCAGAATTCTCGATAGCCGTACTTAATTCAAGGTCATCCGAATAAGCTTGACTTGCAATTTTTTCTGCGGCGGCAATCATGTTTCGCCGAGTTGCTGCTTCTTCAACTCTCTTTGCATAGGTCTCTGCATGGAGAGAGTTCGGCACTTTGTTGGAAAGTTCTGCTAAATATCCAATCCCACCAATTTCAACTAATTGATCATTTCTTTCTAATTCATCTTTTACTGTAATTGGATCTATAGGTGTATTTTTGGCATTGAGACTAGTGAATGCTTCCCAAACACATTTATTTTTATGGTAATAAAAATCTTCAGCACGCAAATATTGAGAAACTTCGTAAAAAGCTTCTGGATTAATCAGGATCGCTCCCAACACGCTTTCTTCTGCATCGCGATTGTTAGGTTGTGCCTGAAGTTTTGGCGTACTTTCTTCTACAGATGAATTAAAAACCATAATTTAAAAATCCATATTATCTATAAAATCATCAAACAATGATAGTCTACCATCACCATTTTCTGAATCTGAGTGACCATCGGTTTGTTCTGAACTTGAGATTGAATCTTCAAGATGTATTAAATCTTCGTCTGGTTTAACGGATGCTTTTTCCATGACTTCATCCGACACATAAATAGTAGCGTTTGTGCGAACCGCCAATGCTATTGCATCAGATGGGCGACAATCTACAAATATTTTTTCTGAATTAGCTTCTGAAGGTTCAATCACCAGCCGAGCATAAAAAACTTCTTTTTCAACATTAATAATTTCAACTCTTACAACTCGAGCATTTAATTGGCGAATTAAATTCTTTATTAAATCATGTGTTAATGGTCTTGCTGTTTGGATGTCCTGGAGCGCTAATGTAATTAATTCAGCTTGATTCGGGTCTACCCAAATCGGTAAATATCTCTCATCCGTTGTATCTTTTAACAAGACTACCCGATTTTGAGACATCAAGCCTACTCTTACACTACTAATTTTTACTTCGATATATTTTTCCATATAAACAATCTTATACTATTTCTAGTTATTTTGCATTACTCGTTCAATAAAGATTCTAACAAAGCTTTTGTTTGTTGGGGATTTGCTTTTCCTCTTGATTTTTGCATCACTTGCCCAACGAAAAAGCCAATCAAACCAAGCTTTCCAGCTTGATATGCAGCAACTTTATCTTGATTTGCGTTTAACACTTCTTCACAAATGGCTTTAATGGCACCTTCATCACTAACTTGGGCTAATCCTTCTTCATCCACAATTGAACTTGGTAACTTGCCAGTTTTTTGAACTTTTTCCACCAAAGATTTTCCCGTACTAGTGTTTACTTTTTTATCATCAACTAATTTAATAATCTCAGCAAGGTGATTTGGGGTAATGGTTAATTCGGATGTGGAGATACCTTCATCATTAATCAAGCGTAAAACTTCATTCATCATCCAATTTGAAACACGTTTAGGATCACTTTGATATGCTTTTACTGCTGCTTCAAAGAAATCAGAGATATCTTTTTCAGTTGTAAGAATATTTGCATCATATTCTGGGAGCTTGTATTCTTCAATGAATCTTTCCATTCTCGCAATTGGCAATTCTGGAAAATCTTTAAGAATCTCTTGTTTCCACGCTTCTGTCATCTCAACCTTGAGCAAATCTGGTTCACGGAAATAACGATAATCGGCTTCCGTTTCTTTTGATCTCATTTTTTTCAGAGTTTGAGTGGTATCATCCCATTGCAAAGTCCATGGTTTGATCTCATTCCCCACAGAAACCTCTTTAACTTGACGTTTGATTTCTTTTTCAATTGCTGTACGAACTGCTTCAATCGAGTTCACATTCTTAATTTCTGTTTTTGTAAATAATTCCGTTGAGCCTTCTGGGCGAATGGAGACATTTGCATCACATCGTAAGTGCGCTCGTTCCATATTGCCTTCTGATATACCTAGCCATCTTAACAACTGGCGCAAACGAATCAAATATTCGGCTGCTTCATCTGCGGTTCTGAGGTCTGGCATGGTTACCATTTCAACCAAAGGAACGCCACAACGGTTAAAATCTATCAATCGACGATCAGTTTCATTTTTTGTTTTTCCAGCATCTTCTTCCACATGCGCCTTATGAATATGCACTCGACGAGTATACCCATCCATTTTAAGATCGAGATAACCACCTTTTGAAACTGATTGGTCATATTGTGTGATTTGATATCCTTTTGGAAGATCTGGATAAAAATAATTCTTACGATCAAAATAAGATACTTCAGGAATCTCTGCATTCATTGCCTTAGCCAAAACAACTGCTTTTTCAATGACTGCTTTATTCAACACAGGTAAAACTCCCGGAGAACCAGAACAAACTGGACAGACATTCGTATTTGGTTCTTCTCCCCAGCTATCTGCTTTACATGAGCAAAAGATTTTAGTATTTGTGTTTAATTGAATGTGGGTCTCTAACCCAATTACTGCTTCATAGTTCGTCATAAGGGTTCTCTTTCTTAACAATATCTACTAATATAATTTTTGTAGGTACTTTAGGAAACTTGTCTTTAATTTTTTCCACTAATTTTTCAAATATCTCACCATGAGATAAATCTACTGGGTCCCGATAATTTGGCAAGATTTCAATCGCAACATCAACAATGCCTTCTTTGTAGAAATAATCCATTTTTGCAAAATCAGATTCCAATGAAGATTCACAACGAATATTGACCATGACACGGTCTTTGACAAAGTTCTCTTCATGTTGAAATTTTTGAACAGTATGATTTGATGTAAAAATATGTTTTCTAAATTCTTCATGAATTAAATATTTACTTATTCTTGATAACGAATCTACATCTATCTCACTGATAATACGATAGACTTCTTGACTGAGTTCTTGATGATCTTTCTCTAAAATCTCGGCACCACTGTGTATGGATGCTTCTTTAATTACTAACATAGGTTTACCTTATCAATTGTTAAGGACTTGCGGTGTTTTTGTTCGCCAGTTTGCTGATGCAGTTTCCATTTCATAGGCTCTTGCAATTCTCAAAATTTTTGCTTCGGTATAATCATCACCTAAGAATTGAATCCCAATAGGTAATCCATCTTTATCAAATCCTGCCGGAATTGAAATACCTGGTATGCCAGCATGATTGGCACAAACAGTCATTTGATCGGCATATTGCATTAAGACCGAATCTCCATAAACACCACCAATTTTGAATGCTGTTGTGGGTGTTGTAGGCGTTAACAATGTATCGAGTCGATACTTTCCGTTTGGATCAAATGCTTCATCAAAATCTTTTCGAATCAAGGAGCGTACTTGTAATGCTTTTTTATAATACTGTTCGCTATATTGTGCTGCACTCACATACATACCCATCAAAATTCTTAGCTTGGGTTGCAAGCCAAATCCTTCTGCTCTGGATCTTCGATATAATTCATGAAGATCTTTGACATTTTCAGGGGTTCGATAGCCGTATTTCACTCCGTCAAAACGGTGTAAGTTTGAGGCTGCTTCAACACGTGCAATCACAAAATATGCAGGGATACCAAATTTGGTATGTGGCATCGGTACATTTTCAACAATCCTTGCGCCCATTCCCGAAAGAATATCTGCTGTATCTTCCACTGATCGTCTAATCTCATCTGGGACAGGTTGAATATCCATCTCACCTGTTTCATGATTGAAATAAGTAATCTTAAAATAATCTTCTGAAATGCCGATTCGCATGCCTTTCACACCTTCTTCAATTTGTGCAAGATAATCCGGAGTGGGAATGGCTGCGGTTGTAGAATCTTTTTCATCATCACCTGCAATCACATTCATCATCAAAGCTGCGTCTTTGACCGTCTTAGTAACAGGACCTGGACAATCAAATGATGAACCAAATGCAATCAATCCATATCGGGAAACACGCCCATAGGTAGGTTTCAACCCCACCACACCACAAAATGCGGCTGGTTGCCGAATAGAACCGGCTGTGTCTGTTCCTAATGAGAGCTGACCTTCTCCTGAAGCAACTGCTGCCACACTACCACCTGTAGAACCACCGGTGACATGTTCGGTGTTCCAAGGGTTGCGTGGATGTGGTTGGAAGGCAGACGATTCATTGGAAGAGCCATAAGTAAATTCATCCAAATTGACCTTACCAATCATCAAACCACCCGCCAATTCAAGCTTTTGAACAGGAGTTGCTGTATAGGATGCAGTATAGTTTGCCAATATTTTTGATGCAGCTGTGGAGGGAGTCCCCTTCACACAAAAGATATCCTTAACTGAAAAAGGTACACCTGCTAATGGTCCCGGAATTTCTCCTTGGGCAATTTTTTTATCAACTAACTCAGCTTGGGCAAATGCTCTTTCTTTCGTTAGGGTAATAAAAGCATGTACTTTTTGTTTATCTTCTGCTGTAATCTCGCCGGCATCTAAAGAGCCGTTTCGACCTTCGACCAAATCAATTCGTTCAAAAGTTGAGCTTAACGCTTCTTGTGCTGATACTTCCTTTTTTCGAATCAAACTTGCTAATTCAAATGCTGAAATGTCACATAATTCTTTCATTGTCATCGTCCTTATAAATCTTCGTGGGGAATATCTGGCACTACGTAAGCGCGGTCTTCTAATTGAGGTGCTTGACTAATGATCGCATCAACATCATCAAAAGGTTTCCAAATATCTTCGCGTAAGGACGAACTATTTTCTTTTGTGTAAGAAACACCATGTGCTGCAAATGGTGTGTTTGGATCAATATCAATTGCAACCAATTCATCTATCGATGACAATTGATTGTTTAACTCTTTTCTTAAGTATTCAGCTTCATCTGAAGAAAGCTCTAAAGCCGCTAATTCAACCATGTGATTAAATATTTCTTTTGTGATCTTCTCTGCCATAATATACCTTTCGTAAGATAGCGGGGATATTATTATTATAAATTAAAATTATACACCGCGAATAAGGCATCAAATAGGTTTTTTATTTAATTTAAGGAAAAATTTATTGAACCGCAGGATATCTATCGATAATAGTGGGGATTAATGCCTCATCGGGGGATACTATCCAAAGCACATTGCGATCATTGCTAAACACACAACTAGTATAGGGTGTTTGTGAATGACAAATGGTTTCATTGATAATTGGTTTATTATAGGAAAAACGACCTATATTACTTTGATTTAATGCTGTCACCAATTCATTTGCATCGATATCCGAATCCATAATCCATTGAATAATCAAAATTGTTTCTTGAGTTTCTGTGTTTTGATAGACCTGATAACGATCCCCTCCCCAACCTGCTGCTGCACTTTGAGCAAGCGCTTCTTCAACTCTGGCATAGGATTTGCTATTGTTAAATAGAATTTGATAGGTACCCCATTCTCCCAAAGAATCAGAAGCAACCTGTGTCCAATTCGACCCAAACAAACTAGTCAGATCCATTACTGGGATTGTGATTCCTACTTCTTTTGCATAAAATTTATCAATATGCAAGATTTGTTCAGTTGTTTGTGGAGGATTTGAATATGCTGATTGAATTCCAATCATCTGCCCATTTTGAAAAATTGATTCAATGAAACTTAAACCATATTGATAAGCAAAATTCTTCTGTGCAAATAAAGCCGGGGGGATGGCCCAATTGGTGTAGGTGAAATCATCTGTTCTAAATTGAGATGTGTCTGAAAGTAATTGTTCAACCAAAAGTTGAGTATATCTCGCATCTCCATCATAAAAAGCAGAATTAGTTAGTTTATGATCTAAAGTCATCTCTGTGGTGGTTTGCTCTTTCATCACACCGTATGTCTGTAAATATTTTATATAGGCATAGGCATAGTCCGATTGAGTTTGAGATGAGAAGTTTGGATCATCAATCAAAATTAAATTCTGATCTGAGTCAAAATACGCATTCATTTGATATTGATCATTTTCAAGGTAAGTCTTCAAATCAAATGTAGGTTCAATCCACCCTAAAGCAACCCAAACGGTTTTCAACTTTTGGATTTCGTCCTCTGTATAGGTTTTTGAAGCAATTTCTTGCAATTGGGTTGGCTCTACTTGTGACAACTTAGGTGCATTTGATTCAGATAGAAGCTTTATTTGTTCTACTTCAGATTTAATTTGATTGGCAATCACTTCATTATTGGTCAAGGTTGGCATCGGAGTGGGTGTCAAGATAGGTGTGGGGGATGGATTTAAATAATTCGCAACCTCCGTTGATGCTTGTTTGAAGTCTTGCCCTAGTTGAACAATTCTTTTATTTTCCTCAAAAGTTTCCATATAAATTTGTATAGGTCTGTCAAATAACGGAATCAATTTAGGCACCCAGATCGATTTTGTAATATAAATCGCTGTAAACAAACCTACAATGAGAATCAATAAAAAGAAAGTACCGATTATTTTATGGCTTTTTTCATCGTTTTCTTCTTTATCTGATTTGTGAGTCTCTTTTTTAGATGAACCTTGTTTTGTCGCTTGTTTAGCGTTTGTGGTTTCTGCAAAAGGTTTTTCTTCGCTTTTTGGTTGATCGTATTCAGGTGTATAGACAAACGATTCCGATTGCCCTTCTTCGACACTTGAATCAAGATCGATAAAGGGAGAATCAAAAAAGTTTGTGGTTTCTTTTTGATGTTCTTTGATCTGTTTAAATTTTTCTAAAGCGATTTTGTTGGTCGGATCAATTTCCAAAGCTTTATTGATTGCAAATTCTATCTTCTTTTGATCCTCTAATGCATCACTTAAAAGTAACCAAGCTTGAACATCATGCGGATATCGCTTGATATATTTTGCAATTATCTGAGCCGCTTTTGCTTTTTCCCCTTCGTGAAGAAGGTTTACCGCTTCATTAAAAATCCAGTCCTTCATTCTTATATTATACAAAGAAATGTCAAGATTTGGTTAATCAATCTATCGAATGATTTCAAATTTAACCTATTAAGCTGAGTTTATGGTTTAATTATTAAAAATAAATGTAAAAAAGGAGTTAAAAATGGGTATTGTTCAAATCTTAAAATTCTTATCTAGCATTTTCTGGCTTGGTTTGATTTTACTGTTAGGCTTTGGTATTTATCGAAGTACACAAGGTAAAAAGATTAAAAACTTTAAATTGCTAATTATTGTTTTGGTTGTGTTGGCAATTTTTGGAAGTGTTCTTTCTGCTGGGTTGGTTTTTGTTCAACCTACTGAATTGGGCGTTGTGATTTCAGTGATGAATGGTGGTATTCGTAGTGAACCACTTTCACCTGGGTTAAATTGGATTATTCCATTTGCCGAATCCGTGGTTACTTATCCGACGGAGTTACAGACCTACACCATGTCTATCGCCGCAAATGAAGGAAATGTGATTGGTGATGATTCTATTCAAGCAAGAACATCAGATGGTCAAATTGTGGTTGTGGATGCCTCTATCATTTTCCAAATTGATTCAACAAAAGCTATTGATGTTCATAAAAAATGGAAGGGTGAATATATTGAAAAATTGATTCGTCCAATTTCCCGAGGGATCATTCGCGACGCTGTTTCTCAATATGGAGTGGAAGAAATTTATTCTACAAAACGAATTGAATTAAAAAATATGATTTCTAGTGAGATGGAAAATGAATTGTCAAATGGAGGTTTAATTCTCTCAACTTTCATTCTCCGAAATATTACTTTTTCTGATGAATATAACGCTTCCGTGGAAGCAAAACAAATTGCTGAACAACAAGCCCAACAAGCAAAATTTGTTGTGGAAACAAAAAAGCAAGAAGCTGAACAAGTGAGACAAACGGCACAAGGTGCTGCAGATTCCGTTGTGATTGCCGCAGAAGCTGATGCACAAGCATTGGTGATTAGTGCTCAAGCACAAGCTGAGGCTCGAAAAATTGAAGCTGAAGCCGAAGCAACAGCATTGAGATTATTGGGTGATGCTTTGAAAAATAATCCCGATGTGATTACTTTGGAATATGTTAGCAAGATTGCACCAAATCTTGATGTGATGATGATTCCTAGTGATAATCCATATATTTTGGATGTTCCAACACCATAGTTGGAAAAAGATAATCAAAAGATTAAGGACCTCTTTGAGGTCCTTTTTTATTGGAATTATTTTGTTGAATTTTGGTATAATCACTCTTATGTCTAGCTATCAAGATCAGAAAAAACTTCACCAATCTATGAATGGGCTGATGCACATCGAAGACCCGGAGTTGGAATTTTTAACTCAGTCTATCGAAAGAAAAAAAGAGCATGTAGCTTTATTAGAGTTGGAAATTTCCACAATGAAGACTCTTCAAGATGAAATTGAAGCAATCTATTTACGTGAAATTCACCCTTTGGAAGTTAAACTCAAAGAATTACGACATCAACTTCGCTATGGTAAATCAAAACAAGATGATATGGATGCAAGACAGAAAGAAAAAGAAGCAGAACAAGAAGAAAAAGAAAAGGCAAAACGAAAAGAGAATAAGCAAAAGAAAAAATCTGATACTCCTTTCGATGAAAAGAAAGCAAAAGTACTTTTCCGATCTTTGGCAAAGAAATTTCACCCTGATACAATTCACGATGAGACTTTAAAAATTCAATATGAGTCTACAATGGCGATTATCAATACTGCCTACCAAAACCATGATATGGATACTTTGGAAAAGATGATGCAAGAAAACTTGCCCCCAGAAGAACGTAAATATGGGTCCAAAGAAGAAGAATTAACTTTTTTGAGAAGTGAACTGGCAGTTTTGAAGAAAAAAGTGAAAAGATTAGAAGTACGGTTGGTCGAAATTGATCAATTACCAATTATGCGCTTTCGAATTCAGATGAATTTGGCCAAAAAAGAAGGCCGTGATTTAATCAATGAATTGAAACAACAATTGCTTTACGATATTGAAGAGGTTGAGTATTTATTGTAATCTTGATTAATACTATTGAATGAAAATAAATAAAAAAAGCTCCCATAGAAGGAGCTTTTTATTTTTTTATACTTTACCAAGATAATAGGTCATCATTTGCAAATACGTTGCGGGATCAATATACTCCACTAAAACATGTTCTGGAACGTTGATGGTGATGGCAGCATAATTGAGAATTGCTTTAACTCCTACTGTAACCAAACGGTCGGCTACTTCTTGAGCATGTTGGGTGGGCACAGTTAGCATTGCAATTTCAATTTTATCTTCTCTGAGTATCTCTTCTAAATCATCAATATCATCGATGATAAATCTGCCGGCTTTTTTGTGGATTTTATTCGGATCATTATCAAAAATCCGCGCAATTTCAAACCCACGCTTTTGAAAACCAGTGTAATGCACCAAAGCAGAACCAATATCCCCCACACCCACAACAGCTACTTTCCAAACTCGATTGACTTCAAGAATATCTTGCAATTGTTCAATCAAATGGCTAATTTCATAGCCTGTGCCTTGTTTGCCAAAAACACCAAAGTGGGATAAATCTTTACGAATTTGAGCCGGTGAGAAGCCTAAACGATCTCCAAGTTCATGTGAAGATGTAACTGTCCTCCCTTGAGCATCCATTTGACTTAATTCTCTTAAGTAGATGGGCATCCGCTGAATAATTACTTTGGGAATTGGTTTTTTCTTTTCCTCCATAACACATGCTCCTCTTTTTTTTCTTCATTATAGTGTATTGTGCAAATAAACACAAATAACACACAAATATGGAACTTTTAGAGTTTCCAATCATAACTTTGATCTGCAAGGTGCCAATATTTGTTGCGTTCTTCGTTGGAAAGTTGGTCAAATTTTTTCCCTGATTGTGTTTCTGCTAGGTTAAAGTAATGAGTGATGAAAAAATCTTCCCGTTTTATACCTGTTTTCAGTAAATAAAAGACATGCTTGATAAATGGATTGTTGACATCAAACCCTTGATCGTAGAAATTTTGGATGGATTGCTGGGTGTCATACGGAACAGCATGATGGTGAACTTCAACTGAGTCTGGCTGATGTTCTTCATACGATATTATGGTGTATTGCGCCTCTGCTTTGCCGTCTAGTGGCAACCCAACAGAGCCTGCATTGATAGCCCACACCCCTGCATGTTTTTGATCCCATTGATGGTGAGTGTGCCCAGAGATGAGATAGTCATGTTCACAATTTTCCAAGATTTCTTCAAATCTGCCATCCTTTTTCAAAGGCGAGATCCACTCATTCTGATCATCTGGCGATCCATGTACCATCTGAATACTTCCCGGTAATAGATCTTCTATTATCAATGTTTCCGATAATTTATATATTTCAAGTAAATTCTCATGAGAAAGAATTTTTGCAATATGTCTGGTATACGCGTATTGTTCACATTGATACCATTCAGGTGGACAAAGTTTTGCATATAAACGAATCACATTTGTTTCAATATTGCCAGCGATCATGATTGCTTCTTTTTCTTTGAGGACTTGTAAACATTGATTGGGGGAAGCGCCGTAGATCATATCCCCATTACAAAGAATTGCTTCAAATTCTTCTAGTTTAACTGCATCAAAAACAGCTTCTAATGCGGGAAGATTGCCATGAATATCAGTGATTAATAGGATTTTTTTCATGTGATTTTGACCCACTTTCTTTTTATCATCTCTCCCTTAGCTGGGAAGCTTCGATAAAGGTTGTCAAATTGTGGATTTTCATTTAGATTATACGTATGACAACTTTTTTAGAAAATCTATGGAATAATATTTTATCACGTGAAGCAGAACTTATCTGTGAACAATATGAGGCTTTATCTGAGATTGATCAAGCGACTGTTTGGGAACATTTGAACAAGATGGCAAGCGAAGAGGGCTGGCACCCTGAGCAAATGAAGTCTGCAACTATTGCGATTGAGGCATTGAAAGATAAATTTGGGTTAGTGAATGACTAGTAAGTTGACAATTGCCGATCTAACCGAAATCATGAATCAATTGGTTGAGAGCAAAGGTTGGTATGCCGAGGATTCTAAAAAGCCGCAGGCACCTCAAAATTTAGCAATCTCTTTAAGTTTAGAGGCAGCTGAAGTGCTAGAACACTTTCAATGGGACGGGAAGATTGACGATAAAGACACTTTGGGGAGCGAATTGGCAGATGTGTTTTTGTATCTCTTGCAATTAGCGTATGTGAGTGGAATTGATCTTGAAGAAGCAACATTGAAAAAAGTTGAGATCAACAAAAAACGAGTTTGGAAGGACTAGTTAAACTATGCCCGCCATTGAACTTGCAAAATTACGGTTGAAAGCAACTGAGATTGCCGGATTGATGAATGAACCCGCAAAGTTTATCTCAGAAGCGAGCAAACTGTTTGAATTCTATGCGGATCAAACCCGCAAAGATGGCATTAAGTCTATGCCAACCAGCATTACCCCGATGTATTCTCTGCCCACTCCGGTGATGCGCCGCATCAAATATGAATTAATTAACCAAATCTCTTTGAATCCAGAAGTTGCATTGACCTTATCAGATGAATTATGGCACTTGAGCCATTTTGAATTTAAGGAACTAAGTGCCTTTGTGCTAGGGAATTTGCATGTAGAGAATGCCGAAGTGATTTTGTTACGGCTGAAAAAATGGAATTTAGATACCACGGATGAGACAGTGCAACGTCTTTTAGCCAGCGAAGGTACCCGAACTTTACGAATTGATCATTTTACAGAGTATAAAGAATTATGCATTCACTGGTTACACCTCGAAAAGATTGAATATAAACGAACAGGTTTGTTTTTGTTGGAGGATTATTTGGGACAACAAGAATTTGCTGCGTTGCCAACCGTTTTTGCAATTTTGAGAAGAGAAATGCATGACCTGACGAATGCGTTTTATCCTTATTATCGCGCTTTATTTAAAAAGATTATTCCCCTCTCCCAACCAGAGAGCACCTATTTTTTGCGACAACAAGCATTGATGGCACCTGATGATCAACAGATTGTACGCTTAATCCGTCAGTCGTTGGATCTGTTTGACGAAGATTATCAAAAAATCCTGCAAAGCGTAGTGAAGAAAGCTAGTATCTAATGTTAGAGATTGATGTTTTTACCATATTTCCGAATATGTTTCCCAATTATCTGCAAGAAAGCATGATGAAACGTGCAATCGAGAATGAATTATTAAATGTTCGTACTTATAATATTCGTGATTTTGCAACAGACAAACACTCAATGACCGATGACACTCCTTTTGGTGGTGGTGGCGGGATGGTGATGAAACCAGAGCCAATCTTCAATGCGTTTGAAAGCACTTATGGAACGAAAATTGACCACCCTGTCATCTTTTTTAGCCCACAGGGCAGAGTATTAACACAAGAGATAGTGGTAGAGCTTTTTGAGCATCCACGATTAACTCTCTTATGCGGTCACTATGAAGGGGTGGATGAACGGGTGCGAGAACATTTAGTAACCGATGAAATCTCCATTGGTGATTATGTATTGACAGGTGGTGAATTACCAGCTTTGATTTTGATCGATGCATTGACCCGTTTGGTACCGGGCGCTTTGGGCGACCCAAATGGCTGGCGAAATGATTCACATGCTATGGGTCTTTTGGAACATCCTCATTATACAAGACCAGCAAGCTACCGAGACTGGGACGTTCCAGAAGTGTTACGTTCAGGAAATCATGCAAAGATTGAAGAATGGCGGCGTTTTGAATCGATTCGGCGCACTTTTGAGCGACGACCTGAGATGTTAGAAGGGTTTGACCTCACAAAAAAAGAGAAAAAGTTCCTAGATTCTCTCCAAAAAGAACAAGAAGAAAAGTGATGGAAGAAAACAATCAGCAATGATTGTTTTTATTTTAATCTTCGTAAGAAAAGTATAAGAAAGTATATAAAAAAGGAGGCATTTCTTGAAGATTAAGTGTGGGAATATTATAATGAGCACAGTGGAGTGCTTAGCACTCTCTTGTATAGAGTGCTAACGAAAACGAATTGATTATGAGGAAAATTAATCTTTCAGAACGACAAAAAATCATTTTAGGACTTGTGATTCAAGAATTTGTGGAAAAAGCACAACCGATTGGGTCAAAATTCATTGTCGATCAATATAATTTAGATCTTAGTTCGGCAACAGTTCGAAATGAATTGAGCATTTTGGCAGAAGAAGGATTGCTCCGTCAACCGCACACCAGCGCTGGCAGAATCCCTACGGAAGAAGGTTATCGCTATTTTGTGCAAGAATTAATGCGCAGCCCAGACCTCCCTTTCCCCATTCGGCAAACGATCTCCCATCAATTTTATCAAGCCGGGAAAGATATGAAAAAATCAATTCAATTGGCATCTTCCATTTTGGCAAATCAAGCCAGAGGTGCTGCGATTGTGACAGCTCCCTATATGAAAGAGACAAAATTCAAACATATTGAATTAATCTCTACCATGGGGAAACAGGCTTTGATGGTGTTGGTGCTGATGAGTGGCAAAGTGATTCAAAACACTTTGATCTTGAAAGAAAGCATTTCACAAGAAAAACTCTCTGAAACAGCTGCCAAAATCAATCAACTGTGGCATGGCAAAGACTTGAAAGAATTTTCTTTTTTGCCAGAAACAATTGGTGCATTGGGTAATGACATTTGGAAGATTGTGCAAGAAGATTTGCAAAGAACTCAATCTCATTCTACGGGAGAGATTTTCCAAGATGGTTGGTCGAACATGTTAATGGAACCTGAATTCTCAGATTCGGAAACTGCTCGAAAAACCTTGCAAATTTTGGAAGAAGGCGCGATTTTTGAAGAATTGTTCTCTCAAACAATCATGAACTTGGACATCGGTGGTGTGCAGGTGTTGATTGGTGGCGAAGGTTATTGGGAAGAATTAAAAGATTGCTCAATCGTGATGGCTCGTTATGGGCATCCAGAAGCTGCTTCTGGGATTATGGGTGTGCTGGGACCGATTCGCATGTCTTATCGAAATGCAATCTCGACAGTGCACTATGTAGCAGAGATTATGAGTGACCTTGTGACTGAAATGTTGGAAGATGAAATCCAACTGAATCAAATCTAGAAATGAACTTTTTGTGTAAAAGGAAACATTTGAAATGACGAAATCTGAAAAAGATAACAAAAAAGCAAAAGAAGCAACCGAAAAACAAGAAGCACAAGAGTGCTGTTGTGACACCTCCAATGGTGAAAAAGATTGTGCTTGCCAAGAAAAAATTGACGCTTTAAAAGCTCAATTGACTGAGGCACAAGGAAAAATGCAAGAAAACTTGGATGGTTGGCAACGTTCTGTAGCAGAATTCTCTAATTATAGAAAGAGAATTGAACGAGATCGCGTGCAAAATCAATTGGAAGCTTCTAGCTCTATTATAAAGAAAGTATTACCGATCTTAGACGACTTGGATCGGTCTTTGGCAAATCGACCTGAAAAAGGTGAAGGTGCTGAATGGGCAAAAGGGATCGAGCTTGTGCAACGCAAGATGATGAGCCTCTTGGAAAATGAAAATGTGGTTGAGATTCAAGCAGAAAATGTGATGTTTGACCCGAATTTTCATGAAGCAATCGCAATGGAACCCTCAGAAGCCCATGAAAGCGGACAAATCATCGAAGTCTTGCAAAAAGGCTATATGATCGGTGAACGTGTGCTTCGCCCTACTTTAGTGCGAGTGGCTGACTAAAATTAGAAAAAACAAATTTTGATAATAATTTGAAGGAGTAATTAAAATGGCAAAAATTATCGGTATTGACCTCGGAACAACAAACTCAGTGATGGCTGTGATGGAAGGTGGCGAACCCACTGTAATCTCATCTGCTGAAGGTGAACGCCTCGTGCCGTCTGTTGTTGCAGTTAGCAAAAGTGGAGAACGTTTGATCGGTCGACCTGCTCGTAACCAAGCAGTTGTAAACCCTGAAAACACAATCTTCTCAATTAAACGTTTTATGGGTCGCAAATATAGCGATCCTGAAACACAACACTCAATTTCTTTGGTTCCTTACAAAGTTGTGGAAGCAAAAAATGGAGATGCATGGGTTGAAATGAATGGCAAACAATATTCACCCCCTGAAATTTCTGCAATGATCTTGAGCAAGATCAAAGCTGACGCAGAAGCTTATTTGGGTGACACAGTGACACAAGCCGTGATCACAGTGCCTGCATACTTCAATGATGCACAACGAAATGCAACCAAAGATGCTGGCAAAATTGCTGGCTTAGAAGTGAAACGTATTATCAACGAACCGACCGCAAGCTCTTTGGCTTATGGTTTGGATAAGTCTACAAACGAAGTAATCGCAGTTTATGACCTTGGTGGTGGTACCTTTGATATCTCCATCCTCGACGTAGGTGATGGTGTGTTCCAAGTGAAGTCCACTTCTGGTGACACCTTCTTGGGTGGTGATGACTTTGACCAAAAGATCATCAACTATTTGGCAGACGAATTCTTGAAATCTGACGGAATTGACTTGCGCAAAGACCGCCAAGCCTTGCAACGTTTGAAAGAAGCTGCAGAAAAATCAAAGATTGAATTGTCTTCAACCATGCAATCTGAAATCAACTTGCCCTTCATCACTGCAGATGCAAGTGGCCCGAAACACTTGGTGACCAATTTGACTCGATCTAAATTGGAAAGCTTGACCGCTGACTTGATTGACCGCAGTTTGGAACCTTGTAAACAAGCATTGCGCGATGCTGACTTGAGCGTGACTGACATCGACCAAGTTGTCTTGGTGGGTGGGATGACCCGTATGCCGGCCGTGCAAGAATCTGTGAAGAAATTCTTTGGTAAGGAACCGCATAAGGGTGTGAACCCTGACGAAGTTGTGGCCGTTGGTGCTGCAATTCAAGCAGGTGTGTTGGGCGGCGAAGTGAAAGATATTCTTTTGCTCGACGTGACTCCCCTCTCCCTCTCCGTGGAAACCTTGGGTGGCGTGGCAACTAAGTTGATCGAACGCAACACCACCATTCCTACCCGCAACAGCCAAGTATTTTCTACTGCTGCTGATAACCAACCACAAGTGGAAATTCATGTGGTGCAAGGTGAACGACCGATGGCTGCTGACAACAAGAGCCTTGGAAAATTCACATTGGACGGGATTCCCCCGGCACCTCGTGGCGTGCCACAAATCGAAGTGACCTTCGACATTGACGCGAACGGGATCATCAACGTGACCGCTGCCGACAAAGCAACTGGCCGCAGCCAAAACATCACAATCACTGCCTCCTCTGGTTTGAGTGAAACAGAAGTTGAACAAATGCGCAAAGACGCAGAAGCCCATGCCGCAGACGATGAAAAACGTCGCGCAATGGTGGAAGCCAAGAACCAAGCTGACAGCGCTATTTACACCTCTGAAAAGACAGTGAAAGACTTAGGCGACAAAGTGTCTGACGACTTGAAGAAACAAGTGGAAGACGCAATTGCCAACGTACGCAAAAGCTTAGAAGGCGATGATTCTGACGCAATCAACAAAGCAACAGAAGAATTAATGACCGTTGTGCAACAATTAGGTGCCGCAGCTTACCAAGCTGGTGGTGCAGCTCCTGGTGGAGATGTTCCCCCCGCAGGTGATGCTGGCAATGATGAAGATGTTGTGGATGGCGAATTCACAGACGCTGACTAGATTGTAAAAAGAAATATAACGAAGGCAGGTGGAATTATTCCGCCTGCCTCGTTCTCTATCAGGGGAAAAACTTTAACCTTGATAGCTCTTTACACAATCGCAAAAGGTATGCTAGCATTCTTTTTGCAATTGTATAAAACATTATGATCGGATTGGAAACTTTATGAGCAAACGAGATTACTATGAAATTCTGGGATTGAGCAGAACTTGTACAAGAGAAGAAATCAATGTTTCTTTTCGGCGACTTGCCCGACAATATCACCCAGATGTGAGCACTGACCCAGATGCTGAAAATAAATTCAAAGAAATCAACGAAGCAAAAGATGTTTTGTTAGATGATCAAAAACGAGCAGCCTATGACCAATTTGGTCATGCAGGTGTGAACCGCGCTGGCGGTGTGCCTGATTATTCCAATATGGATATTTCTTCAATTTTTGAAGAGATTTTCAACGCCGGATTTGGTGGGTTTGGTTTTGGTGGTTCTTCTCGAAGAGGAAGTTCTCGAACAATGCCTCGTAAGGGATATGACCTGCAATATAATTTGGTTTTGGACTTTGAAGAAGCTGTGTTTGGTGTGGAAAAAGAAATTGAAATCACACGCAATGAAGTTTGTGAACATTGTGATGGCGATGGCGCTGAACCCGGGACAAGCAAAACCAATTGCCCCACATGTGATGGAATGGGCGAAGTGCGACAATCTCGTCAAACAATCTTGGGGCCGATCACACAAGTAATCACCTGCCCGACATGTAATGGACAAGGAAAAATCACTGATGTGCCCTGCAAACAATGCAATGGCAAAGGTTTGGAACAAAAAACAGTGACCAAGAAGGTCAATATTCCAGCAGGGATTAGTAGCGGAATGCAAATCCGACTTACGGGTGAAGGCCAACCAGGCTCCAACGGTGGCCCAAATGGGGATGTGTATATCTCTGTGCGAGTGAAAGATCATAAGATCTTCCGCCGTAATGATTATGATGTCTTATTAGATTTGAATATTAATGTAGTGCAAGCTACTTTAGGAGCTGAGATCACTGTGCCAACGGTGCATGGGGATCAAAAACTTTCAATCCCTCCGGGAACGCAACCAGGGAAAATGATTCGTATGCGCAATAAGGGGATCCCTGTTTTGCGCGGGAATGGACATGGGGATCAGTTAGTGATGATCAATGTGAACATCCCGAAAAAACTGACAGATGAACAAGTGGAATTGTTCGAAAAACTGGCTGAGACAATGGGCAGCGAAGTGAACTATGAAGCAAAAGGAATTTTTGATTCCTTAAGGGACTTTTTCAATGGATAATCAACGCTGGTTAGAAATTTCTATAGTTGTGGATGGCGAAGTAGCAGAAGCTGTAGCTGATGTATTTTCGCGGTATATCCCTGACAGCGTGGTGATTCAAAGCACCGAAGTGAAAGATGACCCCGATGGCGAGGGAGAAATTACTGGCCCTTTGCGCGTGTGTGGGTATATTGAAATGAACGCTGCCTATGAAGATACGCGGCAAAAAATCGAACAAGGGTTAGCCTATCTGAATTTAATCCAACCGATTCCTGCACCCAATTTCAAAGAGATTGAAGATGAAAATTGGATGGAAAGTTGGAAAGTTAATTATCATCCGATTGAAATTGGTGATCATTTACGGATTTTACCGGCTTGGTATGATATGCCTGAGGATGAACGCTTGAACATAGTGATTGACCCCGGAATGGCCTTTGGAACGGGTACCCACCCGACCAGCCAAGCTTGTTTGATGTTGATGGAAAAATATGTGCAAGAAGGCGATGATGTGATTGACGTAGGCTGTGGCTCTGGGATTTTGGCAATTGGTGCTCGATTATTGGGCGCTGGCAAAATCGTCGGGGTGGATACAGATCAGAAGTCAATTGAAATGGCCTATCGCAATGCAAAGGTGAATGGAATTAAGGATGAACTTTATTTCCATCATGGCTCCTCCGCAGAGTTGTTGGATGGTACTTATGAATTGCAGAAAGCACCAATCTTGGTGGCGAATATTCTCTCCCCTATTTTGGTACGTTTGCTGGATGAAGGCATGGCAGACCTTATGGAAGAGCAAGGATTATTCATCTTTTCTGGAATCTTGGCCGATCGCTCTGAAGCATTTTACGAAGCGCTGGCGCGACATAATCTAGGCATTGTAGAAGAAATTTTGCATAAAGAATGGCTGGGTGTAGTAGCTAAAAAATGCTAAACTGAAACAATAGAAAATTTTTGGACACTTTTTTACATAAAACTGGGCAATTTGTCCAGTTTTTTATTATTTAAATCCTCTATACAGGGGATGCGTTTTGTATAAGCGCAAATACAGGGTGAATCTTTTTATCTAATCATAGGCTATGCGAATATTTTTTGACAATGTAAAGAAAAAATTGGACACTTTTTTGACACTTTTGGACAGTTTTTTACACTTTTTTTGACAGGTGTCCAATTTTTTCATTTTTCGATGCAACTACTCTCACTATAAAAATCCGCTATACTATTTATTACGTATAAGGTTGAATTTGAATCCATATTATAGCATATTTGTTCTATTAATTCAAATTCACTGAAAGGGTTCTTATGAAAAAAATTAGTTCAATCTTGTTATTGGGTGCTTTATCAATGTTATTTGCTGAGGTTTTCTCTGGTGCTTCCCAAGCATGGTTCTTGGATCCATTTGGCGTTCTGTTGACTTTTGGATTGTATTTAGCACATTGTTTGTTCTTTTTATGGATTGCCTTCAGGACTAAAAAAACTAGCTTAAGTCAACTTTATATCTTAGGAATGGCCTTTGGGCTTTATGAAGCTGTAATCACCAAGGTGCTATGGGCAGGTTATATGGATGCAACTGGTCCGGGATTTGGGACAGTTTGGGGGGTTGCTTCGGTTGAATTCCTAGTTTTAGTTTTCTTTTGGCACCCTATCTTTTCATTCATATTACCTATTTTGACCTATGAGGTGATTACTGGAGAAAATTTGATAACGCACGATAGTGCATTGAAGAAAACTAAACGCAAAACTAATTTACTCTTATTAGGTCTATTTGCAGTAAGTATCTTTGTGGCAAATGGGAATAAGCTCAATCTAACGAGTGCTTGGTTAAGTGTTATTGGCAATACTCTATTGGTGTTTATATTTGGATTATTAGGAAAGAAAAGATCAATACGACAATTTAATTTTAAAGGGAAATATTTTGCTTTAGTGTGTGTTTATTTATGCGCACTTTATGCGTGGAGTGGATTCAATATTTTACCCGAACGTTTTCCAAAAGAATTTGGTCCTTATCTAACAATTATTTTGAGTTATCTCTACGTAGGACTACTTTTTACAAAAAGTAAACAAAATTCAGTAAAATTAATTGCAGCAGATAAGGCCTCTTATGGGATTCGAGATTTGCTTAAATTTAGCATAATATTGTTTATATTTGTGACCATTTCCTGCTTGACCCCTGAAATGGTAAATTTATTTTTGCCAATCATATATCTAGGGATGGCTTTGGGAGGCATCCTAATTTTCATCAAGAGTAGTTGGCAAATTTTTGTGAAGCAAAAGAATATACAAACAAACGAAATCTTGGAGTAAAACTGTTTCTCATATTACAAATCTAAGAGAGATTTTAGGAGTGCAATGGCTTCTTGCTTGCCTCCCTGTCCATTCTCCCCTCCCGGCCCCACACAGGACGGACAACCATCTTCACAAGAGCAGGTGGTGACGACATCGTAAGCAGTTTGCAACAATTGATCGTGGATATGATAAAGCTGTTTGGTGAGCCCAATGCCTCCAGCCACTTCCTCATAAAAGACGATGGCAGGAAGACCATCTGCAAATTTAGCCTCATGTTCAACCACGACAAAGATATCGTTGATGTCACACATCACAAATAACGGGGCAAGATTGTGAAGTAGATAACCAAGCCCAGAGAGACCGGAGCGAACACGGACGTTCATTTCAACACGTAGATGACAAGTGCGACACAGGGTGGTGAGGTTGGTGAGTTGATTTGCCTCTTCTATATTGGTGAATTGTTTAAAGGGAATGCGATGATGGACGTCATGCGCTTTTCCATCTTCTTTGGCACCGCATATCTGACAAGTGTAATTATCCCGTTTACGAACAATTTGTTTGAGGTTTGACCACATGCTGCCATAGTCATTACGGTAAGCAAGGATATTGCCTGCAGAAAGCAAGGCTTGGATTTTGTCAGCGTCAAAGACAAACCAATAGCCAGTGGTAGTGAGGATATCCGGGGTCATATTGAGGTCTTCAACACTGAGCACTTCGCGTGAATACCATTCAATGCGTTTGAATCCTGTGATCTGATTTGAGATTTGGAGATCCCCATAATATTTATTCCCGGCAGGTATGATAGATTTTTGGTCAATATCGAGGAGAGTGACTTCACTTTCTCGGACAGTTTGGGTGTAAAAATCTACGTCCACAGGGGTGAGCTTGGCAAGACCTTCCTGAAGGTTGAGCTCTTCAACAAAATAAGATGCACTTTCGTGGAGGTAGATGGCGCCAGGGTGAACCATCCACTTGGCAGAATCAGCGTCTACTTTGCCGATGATCTTATTTTGGCCTTGGATATTGGTTTGAAGAAGGACAGTGTTGAGAGAAGAGCTACGGAGAGAAAGAAGCCCAGCAGGGAATTCTACACCAATATAATGAGTTTCGCCTTGCGCACTCAAGATTTCTCCTTTGGCATCTAGATAGTCAAAGATTTGTTTGAGATCTTGCGGCGTTAATGCACCAAAGCCTTCATCTGCGGAGAATGGTTTTTCATAAATAGAAGCGACGAGATGGGAGAGCAATATCTCGAGATTGTTGGGGTCGATAAGGGCAACTTCAGGGGATTTTTCTAAGAGAAATTCTGGATGAGAGGCAAAATATTGATTGATGGGATTGGAATTAAGCACCATAATAGAGAGTGCATCCTCATCTCTGCGACCCGCGCGCCCTGATTGCTGATGGACACTGGCAATAGTGCCGGGATATCCATTGATCACGACGGCGTCCATACCACCGATATCAACCCCTAATTCGAGTGCATTGGTGGAGATGACCGCCCGTATGGTACCTAGTTTGAGGCCTTTCTCAATCTCACGGCGTTCTTTGGGGAGGAAGCCCGCCCGATACCCACGGATCTCGCTATTGCGCCCAGGGAATCTGTCACGGAGGTAGGTAAGTGCAATTTCGGTGCTACGACGGGTGACGACAAAGAAGAGGGTTTGAATATCATGTGAGAGTAAGTCTGAAGTGAGTCGTACGGACTCATTGATAGCACTAGCACGAAGACCAAATTTTTCATCAATCACTGGTGGGTTATAAAGCAAAAAATGACGTTGTCCATGTGGAGCGAAATCACGATTAATCAATTCGACTGGCGCTTCAATGAGATTGGAGGCATGTTGGGAAGGGTTGCCGATAGTGGCTGAGGTGAGTATAAATTGTGGCGAAGCACCATAGTAGGAAGCGATGCGCTTGAGACGGCGAATGACATTGGCGACATGCGAGCCAAACACACCACGATAGATGTGACATTCATCGATGACTACGTATTTTAGATTTTGAAAAAAAGTGGCCCACTTAGTGTGATAGGGTAAGATGCCAATTTGGAGCATATCAGGGTTGGTGAGGAGGATGCGGGCTGTTTGGCGAATTTTTTGACGTTGATTTTGGGGTGTATCACCATCATAGACATGTGCGTAGGTCGCTTCTTGCTCAAAAGAAAAAAGTTTGTCAAAGCCAATCTTTTGGTCTTGTGCGAGTGCTTTGGTGGGGAAGATGCATAGCGCGGTGCTATCGGGATCATCTAACATAGATTGAGCGATGGGGAGTGCGTAACTAATGGTTTTGCCCGAGGCGGTGCCCGTCACGATGACAAGATTTTTGCCTTCTTGCACAATTTCATAGGCATCAAATTGATGTTGATAAAATTGATGTATGTCTTGTGCTTTTAGCGAAGTCTGGAGACGGGGATCAATGGAGGCAGGGAAATCAACAAATTTTCCATACGAATTTGGAGTGGTTTGCCAATGGGTGATGGCATCGTGAATGTCAGGTTCGTTTTTCCAAAAATTGAGCAGGTCATCCAAACGCATTTTTTATTGAGCTTTTTTCTTCTCGACAATAAATTCATTGTAGCGACAGATATGTTCAAAACCAAGCGCTTTATAGGTGCTGAGAGCGGCTTGATTGGTCGCGACTACATTGAGACCAATCACATCGACCGTTTCAAATAAATTTTGGCAGAGAATGGCGGTGATATGTTTGGCAAGGCCTTGCCCGCGAAGCTCTGGACGAGTGGTGATATTACCAAGGGCAGCGACACCATATTGTTCTGAGAAGACATGCACACCGGCAACAGACATTAGTTCGCCTTCATCATTGCGAAGACCAAAATATTTATCGGTTAAGAGCATGATGGGGTTGAACCAACTATTGGGATAAGCTTTTTTATAGAATTCAATTAATTCTGGAGTGTCTTTTTCTTGTAATTGAACACCTTTATCGGTGTCATAGCGAAGGAGTAACTTATCATGTTTGAGTGCCATTTTATAATGGAGGCCACCACCAGAGAGGTTATATTGTTCGGTGAGGACATCTTCAATGCCTACTGTAAGATGGGTATAAAACTCATCGGGGAGCATTGGCAGAATTCGTTCGAGAAGTTTTTTAGAGACAGGAATTTCGTCTTCTTTACAGATGAGAAGGACCACGGGAAGAGCAGGCAATTCACCAAAATAGACTAAGCAGAGGGATTTAATGTTTTGATCTTCATCTTCCAATGCGTACCAAATGGTTTTTTCCCAAAAGAAAGGATCTAAATCTCCAAACATGTAGAAATTGATATCTTTACGTCCCTCAAGATATTTTTCTATACGAGCTTTGTCGTGAATTGATTTTAATTCCATTTGATACCTCCAACAAAGAGTGTGGTAAGTTTGTTATTTTAACAACCTTTATACCACAATTCTGTTTTTAGGTTTATAATTTCTGCAATTGAACCACCCTATGATTGGAGTATTACTGTGAGTAAAATGGATATTTTAGCAAATAAATTAGAAACCGCTAATTTGGATGCAATTGCTTTATTGACCGGACAAAACATGGCATATTTTACGGGTCTAGAATTTCATACGAGTGAGCGCCCAACTGTGGCGATTTTGACCAAAACTGGCAAGACAATCTTTATTGTGCCAGATTTTGAGAAGCGTCGTGCGTTAGAAGCAATCTCTGATGCGAAAGTAATCACTTATTTTGATAACCCTGCAACTTGGTTGGCTGCATTTGAAAAAATGGCAGCAGCTTCGGATGTGGTATTGAACCGAGTAGGAGTGGAAGCGTATGGGATGCGCTATTACGAATTTGATAAGTTACAGACGGTTTTGCCAAACACTGAATTTGTGAATGCAGACACGATCTTTGCTGAGATGCGTATGGTGAAAAATGTAGAAGAAGAAGCCAAGATGTTGAAAGCAGTGGAAATCGCTCAGGATGCATTGATGGCAACCTTGCCTATGGTGAAACCGGGCGTGAGTGAAAAAGAAGTGGCGGCAACTTTGATTTATCAATTAATCAAACACGGTTCTGCACCTGAACTAGCATTCTTACCGATTATAGCAAGTGGACCCAGCAATTCTGCAAATCCACATGCCAACCCAAGTGATCGAATTATCGAAGAAGGTGATTTGATTGTGATTGATTATGGGGCACGCTATGATGGCTATAATTCCGATATTACACGTACATTTGCAGTAGGGTCTGTGAACGATGCGCAACGTAAGATTTATGAAACAGTGAAAGCAGCCAACGCTGCGGGGAAAGCCGCCGCAAAAGCTGGATGTGCATTGCATGAAGTGGATGATGCAGCGCGAAAAGTGATTACGGACGCGGGTTATGGGGAGTATTTTACCCATCGTACAGGACATGGCATTGGACGCGATACGCATGAAGAGCCCTATGTACATAATGCAAATGAGTTGATTCTCGAAGAAGGAATGACTTTCACGGTGGAACCGGGGATCTATGTGCCGGGCGTGGGAGGTGTGCGCATCGAAGATGATGTGATTTGTACCAAAGATGGCGGTCGCAGTTTGGTGAGTTTGGATCGAGAATTGAAAATCTTGCCAGTGAAATAATTTTTTGCTTCTATAGAGTAATAACGAAAAAGAGATTCAATTGAATCTCTTTTTTTTGATAGATAAGAAATTTTGATAAAAACATGCGCTATGAATGTTTTGAAATTCTCAAATGAGACGTGGAGGATGGTGCTATTGAGGATTTGCTAAAACAGGATTGTTGCCTTGCACGAAATAAATTGTCCATTTCACAACATTGTCTATGGAATATCCTGCATGCTCTAGAATTGATTTTATATTTTTAAAGCCTGTTTGCTTTGCTCTGAGAAATCGTCTTGTCCAACCACTGCACCTTCTTTATCCACTGCATTTTGTCCGCCGATAAAGAGAAGCGTTGATGCATTGCTAATTTAAATTCCCTGCGAAAATGCAGGTGAATCTATTATATATGGGGGTTGGATTCGTTTTTTATTCATCGTTTTACTCCTTAGATTGACGTTGTATTCAACTTTATTTAACTTAACTCTTGTTGAATGACCGCTTTACCATTTTCGACGATGACATGTGCAATGGCGCCATTGACAATTTGGATTTGTGGGGGGACGTGTCCAATATCTGCATCATAAATCACAGGGACAGCCAAATCTGCAAAGACATTTGACAAAGCATCTACTAAGGTGAAACCTTCTGTATCGGAATATCCATCCGCTCTTCCGTATATGATGCCATTGCAATGCTTGAACCAGCCCGCTTGACGCATTTGCCAAAGAGTTCGATAAATATCCCCAGCGGACATCTCACAACTTTCGAGGGTCCAAATGAAACCATCTTGTTGATATTTTTGAATAAATTGATCAACGGGCGCATAAGGGGTACCAATCAATTTGCAAAGCGTGTCCATACAACCACCGATTATACGTCCAGAAAATTCTTCCCTGGGTTGATTGGCTAAAGACTTCCAATTGTTATCATGGGGTAATGTATAAATTTCTTGGGAAATATCATATCCAGTATAGGTGCCATAATTTGGATAACTTTTTTGCGTGGTTTGTTGATTTGACATGACTTGGAAGGCATTCAAATCAGTTTCGTGAATAGAACGATAGCCCATGTTCATAAAATTAGAACCATGAACAGTGGCTATATCATATTTAACAGTCAAAACAAATATCAGGGTTGAACTATCAGAATAGCCACAAATCCATTTAGGTGTTAGACTTTCCAATTTTTTAAAATCAATATATGGCAAGATTTCCATCAAAAACTCTCCTCCCCAAGGAGGAATGATGGCTTTGACTTCAGGATTTTCTAGGAGACTGAAAAGTTCTTGCACTCTGATTTGGGGCGTGTTGGAAACTGCTTTATGAGTTGACCGCACACTTGCGGTTTCAAGCACTTTATAACCAAGCGCTTTGACATTTTTTATAGCTTGGTCTAGACGAGGATGAAGCTTTTTTTGAACACCAGAAGAAGGTGCTGTGACACCAATCGTATCACCCTGTTTGAGTAATTGAGGATAGCGCATTTTTTGTACCTGTTTCGCCTGTTTTCTATGTCTTTGGATTAATAAAAAAAGTTGCTTTTATTATAAAGCAACTTTTTTATTTAGATAAATGATTTAGATCTTAGATGAATAAAGTTGCATTGGAATCATCAGAAGCGGCAACAAAGCTGGCCACACCTGCTAATTCAACACCATCCAACAATTCTTCTTTCTTGATGCCCATCAATTCCATAGACATTTGGCAAGCGAGCAAACGCACACCATTTGCTTGGGCGGTCTTGATCATTTCTTCCACAGATTCGACGTTGTGTTTCTTCATGATGGATTTGATCATTGCGGTGCCAGCGCCAGCCATGTTCATTTGAGACAAGGTGAGCTTTTTGGCGCCACGAGGCATCATCCAACCAAACATTTTTTCCACCAAGTTCTTTTTCACAGGAACGTAGCTATCTTTGCGGAGGATGTTGAGACCCCAGAAGGTGAAGAACATAGTCACTTCGTGACCCATAGAAGCAGAGCCGTTAGCAATGATGAAGCTTGCCAGTGCTTTGTCTAAATCACCAGAGAAGACTACCATGGCTTTGCCACTGCCAGCTGCAGATGAGCTGGTGATGGGATGTGCGCCACCCTTTTGAACTGTGGCAACATA
This sequence comes from Anaerolineales bacterium, assembly GCA_963676155.2. GTDB lineage: Bacteria > Chloroflexota > Anaerolineae > Anaerolineales > UBA11579. Next base: position 1,229 of record CAXXOS010000002.1, on the reverse strand, counting down.
GGTGCCATTGTTGACATCTAATGAGAGCAATTCGTTGCCGGTTTTGTCACACCATGCTTTGACATCGTTGGCGAAACCAGAATCGGTTGCAGAAACTTCCAAGATATCACCGGGGTTGGCTTCTTGAATGCCATTATAAAGCTTCAAGATTGGGCCTGGGCATTGCATGCCAGTTGCGTTTACTTTGATTCGAGGAGCATCCATTTTAATCTCCTTAGATTCAGTTGCAGAAGAAGCTGCGGTGACGACTGGTTTGACTTCTAATTTTTTAGTTGTATCAATATATTTATCTTCAATAGCAATCCCGTAGGTCTTGTAGCCACCAGTGAGATTGTAGACATCAAAACCGTTTTGCACAAGATCACGATAGGCAAAATAGGCTCGTTTGCCTGCGGCACAATAAACGATGACCGGTTTATCTTTAGGAATCTCGTTCATGCGATCACGGACTTCACCCAAAGGAATGTTAATTGAGCCTTCGATTTTGCCAGCGATCAATTCAATCGGTTCGCGGACGTCGAGGAAGGTAACCTCTTCAGGAGAGTAATCTGCAACTTGATTCCATTCAATGACCTTCGTGTCACCACGGAGAATGTTGCCGGCTGCGTAGCCAACGATGTTCACAGGGTCACGGGAAGAACCGAAAGGAGGTGCATAAGCAAGCTCAAGTTCTTCAAGATCATAAACGGTGAGCCCACCGCGCATGGCTGTGGCGATAACGTCGATACGTTTGTCGGCACCATCAGGTCCAATCGCTTGCGCACCAAGAATTCTGCCTTCGTCATTGAAGGATAATTTGAGAACTAATTCCGTTGCATTGGGATAGTAACCCGCGTGGTTCTTTTCATGCACGATCACATTTTTATGTTCGATGCCTTCACGCGTGAGAGCATTGCTAGAAAGACCTGTGCTGGCGACACCAAGGTCAAAAACCTTGACCACAGAGGTGCCTTGAGCACCCACAAATTTTGTGGTGGGGCGGCCGACGATATGATCGGCGACAATACGACCTTGTTTGGAGGCAGGACCTGCCAATGCGACACCAGTCTTTTTACCAGTAACTAGGTGCATGATTTGAGATACGTCACCCAAAGCATAAACATCGGGGTCGGAAGTTTGCATATATTCATTGGTCTCAATTTGACCACGTGCGCCAAGTTCCAAACCAGCTTCTTTGGCCAATGTATTCTCAGGGCGAACACCGATAGCCATAATGACCAATTCGGTTT
>CAXXOS010000001.1:0-1499826 GCA_963676155.2 Anaerolineales bacterium | reverse complement strand
TGTTCCAACACATCTGATTTACGAGAAAAAAGTAGCCAGTTGCCATCAGGAGAGAGCTTGAAAATGCGCCCGTCAAGATCACCAGTGGTGACCAGGGGGCGGCGATTGGCAGTGCTTTCTTCCATAATCCAAGCGTTGCCAGCGGTGAGATAGGCGAGATTGCCGTTGATTAGCATCTTTTCGTATGCCGCTTTCGAGCCAACCATGATAATTTCTGGGAGAGCTTCTTCTAAAATAGTCGATTTGACCACGGTTTGGCGGGTGAGGATACCATCTTCATAGACAAAGCGAATCGTATCTTCACGAAGGCCATTCTCTCCGGCTTGGATGAGACGTTGTTCACCTTCGGGGATAGATTCGTTTTTAAGGATTTGAGTTTCAAAAGGAATGGTTTGTTCTTCTACCTCAAATTTTTCTTGGACACGAGTGATTTGAATGGTGGTGGGTTCGGTGATGACGGTGAAGAAGGGAGAAGAAGCCTGATCTAAGTCTTGGAGAGTGACCTTGGCATTATTGATTGCTTGACGAACGGTTTGCCCTTGGATGATGGTGGTTTCGATAACCTCTCCATCAACATGAATTTCTACAGGGATTTGGTTGGTTTGGCTAACTTGAGGGGAGCAACTTGAGAGTAGAAAGAGAAGAAATAGGCAAAAAAAGTGGATATTCTTTTTTATTAAATTCATTTTCATCCAGACCTAACCTTTTTGATTGTGATGTGATGGTTGCTTTGGTATAATAAATTCATTATTTTAATAATAAAAGAAGGAAGCACTCTTTGTAAGAGAGACCTTGTCGTCTTATTTTAATACAAAGAATTATATCATGCCAAATAAATTAGAAGATAAAGAAATACGGAAACATATTGAAGCGTTACTTTTTGTGGCACCAGAAAATGTGAGTGCGGGACAGATTGCCACGATCTTGGATATTACAAGTGATTCAGTGAGAAAAAACATGGAAGTGATGGTGGAAGAACTTTCCGAAAGAGGGATCCGTGTTCAAGTACATAAGGATCGTTTTCAATTGGTGAGCGCTCCTGAATCTTCCCAATATATTGAACAATTTTTGAATTTAGAAGCAACCTCCCGCTTGAGCCGCGCCGCTTTGGAAACCTTGGCAATCATTGCCTATCAACAGCCGTGCACACGCCCAACCGTGGATGCAATCCGTGGGGTGAATAGTGATGGGGTAATGCGTACATTGCTGAGCAAAGGGATGATCGAAGAAGCAGGCCGTTCTGAAAGCATTGGGAAACCAATTCTTTATGCAACGACACAAGATTTTTTGCAACATTTTGGCCTGAAGAGTTTGGATGATATGCCCGTTTTGAACCAAGAAAAATCCAGCGAAATCAAAGATGATGGACCTGTTTTAGTACAACAGAACTTATTGAAAGAATAATTTAGTTAGTAGGAAAAATGGAAGAAAGACTTCAAAAAATATTGGCCGCAGCAGGCTATGGCTCTCGACGCTCATGCGAACAGTTGCTAGAAAAAGGCGCTGTGCGCGTCAATGGGGAAGTTGCAAAATTAGGGGACAAAGCAGACCCTCAAAAAGATGAAATTCGGTTACATGGCCGAGTCATCAAATCAAAAGAGGAATTTCAATATATTATGTTCCATAAGCCACGGGGTGTGCTCTCAAGCACAAAAAACGAACGTGGTTATCGGAGTGTGGTGGATTTTATACCTGATTCTGTTCGCTTATATCCGGTTGGACGACTTGACCTAAACAGCGAAGGATTAATTTTGTTGACCAATGATGGGGAATTGACCAATGCCTTGACCCACCCCAAATTTGAACATGAAAAAGAATATCGAGTGTTGCTGGCTTCGAACCCTTCACGCAAACAATTGCGTGTGTGGAGCGAAGGGGTGGCATTAGGAGATGGGGTAACAAGTTTGCCAGCCAAAGTGACCTATGAAAGTGCCAAAGGAAAAGGTGCTTGGGTGCGCGTGGTGATGACAGAAGGTCGGAAGCGCGAAATTCGAGAAATCGGACAAAAATTAGGATTACCCGTTGTTCGATTGATCCGAGTGCGGATGCAAAATCTCGAGTTGGGGAATTTGCCAAAAGGAAAATGGCGTGAATTGACCCCCGGTGAATTGAAGGAACTCCGAAAACTAAAACATCAATAATTTAAAACCAAACTCATGCTTAGGAGATTGATATGAATGCAAAGCAGCCCTTGTCTGCGTCTCAAATGGAATCTTCTCAAACCAATGAATCCTCTTTTTTCGATTCATTAGTTTCTTTCTTGGATACTCCACTCAAAGAAAAAGTACAATTGAATTTTGACACGATCGCCTTCTGCATACTTCTGCTATTGGCGATCGTGAGTCGTTTCTATGCCTTGGGGGATCGGGTGATGAGCCATGACGAAAATACACATGTGTATTTTTCTTATTTGTTCTCACAAGGTGGCAACTATGTCCATGATCCACTCTCACATGGTCCCTTCCAATTTCATATGGTAGCGCTGTCTTATCTCCTGTTTGGGGCGAATGACTTCACAGCACGCATCCCTGCAGCCTTGTTTGGGATTGCAGCAATCGCTTTTTTGTGGGCGTATCGTCGATATATCGGGAATAAGGGTGCCTTGGCGAGTATGCTACTCTATGTGATCTCTCCTTTTATGCTCTACTATAGCCGATATGTGCGCAATGAAGCTTTTGTGATGTTGTTTGGAGTGATGTCGTTTTGGGCGATGTTGCGTTTTATGGAATCTGGCAAAAACAAGTATTTATATATGTTGAGTGCCGTGACTTCATTGCATTTAGCAACCAAAGAAACTGGCTATATTTATACAGCCCAATTATTAATCTTCTTGGGATTCTATTTTATTTATCGATTAAATCGGATAGATTGGCAAGACGGTGGATGGAAAAAGCGTTTCAATTTCTTCTTGTTAATGACAGCTGTGGGGTTAATGTTTGCGGGGGTGTTCCATACAGTTTTGCCAAGCATGAATGAAGCCGGCGAAAAAATTCAAAACATGCCATTTTTGACAAGTGTTGGGATAAGCATATTATTGTTTTTGGGGGCTTTAATCTCGCTAGGAATGGGCTTCCCGCTTAAGAAATTGCGCAAAGAAAGAAGTACAAGCATATTAATTTTGCTGTTTACGTTAGTCTTACCGCAATTATCCGCTTTCCCAATTTTTATGCTCGGGTGGGAAACCACTCACTATGATAGCTGGCAACAAATTTGGCATATTTTGTTGTTCTTGGTACCTTTTTTACTAATCGCAGTGGGTATGGGGTTATGGTGGAATTGGAAAGAATGGTTAATTAATAACGCAATCTTTTATAGTATTTTTGTGGTCTTCTTCACTTCTTTGTTCACCAATAGCAGAGGTTTTTTGAGCGGATTTGTGGGCTCGTTAGGCTATTGGTTGGAACAACAAGAAGTGGCTCGGGGAGGACAACCTTGGTATTACTATTTCTTGATCCAACTTCCTTTTTATGAATTTTTAGGCATTCTAGGAGCATTAGGCGCTTTGGTGCTGTTTATCCGTTGGTATGTGAAGAAACATGCAGATGTGAATTTAAGCGAAGATGTGCAAACTGGAGTACTCTCCGCTGTTTCAATGAAAGCACTGACCCTCGTATTCTTGTTCTATTGGACAGTAAGTAGTTATGCGGCGTATACGATTGCTGGCGAAAAAATGCCATGGTTGAGCGTACACATTGCAATGCCCTTGCTGATTTTAGCTGGCTGGTTTATAGGTGAGTTAATCGAAAAAATAGATGTGGAGGCTTTCCAAAAGAAAAATGGCTGGCTAGCAACCTTATTGATGGTGTTGGGTGGAATCGCACTTGCCTATAATGGCTATTTATTATTGAAGGCATTGCCAGTGCCAGGACCTGCTGGTTGGCAAAAGGCTTTGATTGCTTTATTGGGTAGCTTGATTTTATTTGCAGGCAGTTGGTTTTTGATCTCTGAATGGGAAAAGAAACAAAAGTGGATTTGGCTAACTTTGTTGGTCCTAGGTGGCTTCGTATTTTTGACAGCAAAATCTGCCATCATCTCTTCTTATTATAAATATGACAGTGCCGAAGAATATTTAGTCTATGCACACTCAGGACCGGGTGTGAAAACAGCAATGGCACAAATCGATGATATTTCAGCCCGTTTGACGGGGGGCAAAGATCTAGTCGTGGCGTATGACAACCAATCTTTATATCCATATTGGTGGTATTTACGTGAGTACGATAATCAGAAATATTTTGCAGATGCACCCGGCAAAGATATTTTAGATGCACCAGTGGTCTTATCCGGCGTTGAAAATTATGGCTTGGTGGAACCAATCTTGCGCAATAATTATGACCAATATGAATATGTGCGCGTTTGGTGGCCCAATCAAGATTATTACACTTTAGATTATTTAATGGGATTTTTGAAGAATAAAGATACTCGTTGGGACTTTTTGCATGCGGTGGTTGATATCTGGGTCAAACGGGACTATACCCAATATGGGTTGGTACTGGGGAAAGATATGAACACTGAAAATTGGAACCCATCTCAAAAATTCAGCTTATTCGTGCGCAAAGATGTGTCCTCAATGATCTGGGACTATGGTTCCCCTGAAACTTCACCAATCAACACTGCACCAGAGTATGAAGAGGTCAATGTCGCTTTGGAAGAGACGAATGTCATTCTTTTGAATGATGAGACCTATGGTACCTTGAATGCACCCCGCGATCTCGATTTTTCCACTCACGATACGATCTATGTCGCAGATTCTCGCAATCATCGAATTGTGGAATTTGGTTTGGATGGCAGTTTTGTGCAAACAATCGGCAGCGTCTCCAGGGGAATCGAAGATAATATGGCGAAATTTAATGAGCCTTGGGGCCTGACCGTTGCGCCGGATGGCAGTTTATATGTGGCAGATACGTGGGATTCTCAAATCGAGAAATTTGACGATCAAGGCAATTATCAAACTAGCTGGGGATATTTTGCAAATGTAGAAGACCTTTATGCCATGTATGGTCCACGAGATGTTGTCGTGGATAATCAAGGAATTGTATTAATCACCGATACGGGGAATAAACGAATTACTGCTTTCACGCAAGATGGCAGTGCTTTGCTCTCCTTTGGGTCATATGGCTTGCAACCGGGTGAATTTGATGAGCCCGTGGGCTTAGCCTATGATGCAGAAAAGAATATTCTCTATGTTGCGGACGCGTGGAATCAACGAATTCAAGCGTTCATCGGCACAGGTGTACCAGGGCAATATGTACAAATGCTTCAATGGGACGTGAATGCATGGTATGGACAGGATTTGGAAAACAAACCTTATTTGGCAATTGGACCGGATGGAAGAATTTTAGTCGCGGATCCACTTTATGCTGTGATTTATGTCTATGATCCAGATGGAAGTTATGTAGCTACCTTACAAGATGTGACGCTTGGCTTGGGCATGGTGAGTGGTTTGGCTGTAAGTGATGATGGATTGCTTTATGTGAGTGATGGCAAAAATAATGTCATTCACGTTTATCACTATCCAAACTTGTCCAGTACGGCAAAAGTAACTAGCACAGCCCCCGCAATCGAAACAAAAACTATTGCTACACCACAAGACTAAAGCATTTGAGAAGCGAGATATGAAGATGAATAACAGTGAATTTAACTTGAAGAATACCGCGCAATGGGAAAAAATCTTGTTTGCGGTGATTTTGTTGTTGGCATTTTTGACCCGTTTTTCCGAATTGGGTGTGCGAGCGATGAGCCATGATGAAAGTCTGCACACGTATTATTCTTATTTGTTTGCAGACGTTTCTGGCTATGCGCATAATCCGATGATGCATGGTCCCTTGCAATTCCATTTGTTGAATGCAAGCTATCAATTATTAGGTGTAACAGACTTCACTGCTCGCATCCCTGCGGCCTTATGTGGGGTGTTGAGCATTGCTTTGGTGTGGTTGCTACGCAAAGATTTAGGCAAAGTGGGTACCTTTGTGGCGATGGGATTGTTTTTGATTTCGCCCTATTTACTCTTCTATAGCCGATATGTGCGCAATGAAGCCTTGTTGATGCCAATCGCCATTTTGACCTTATGGAGCATTTTGCGATATTTCCAAACAGAAGACAAACAATATCTGCTATGGCTGACAGTGGTCTCCGCTTTAAATTTTACAATCAAAGAAACTGCCTTTTTCTATACAGCCCAAGCAATGGTGTTTGCAGGATTTGTGTTTTTAATCCGTGCGGATCAACGCAAATGGGCGTTGGAAGCGCGTCGCAAAAATTATTATTTACTGTTGATGGGAACCGTTGTGGCAATCATGCTCGGCTTTTTGATGGCGGTGTTCACCAACGTTGAAGGCAAGCTCAATTCAATCTGGTTTTTGGGGGGAGTTGTGCTTGGTTTTGTTTTAGCGGTGGTGGCTGTGCATATGCTGCGCGAAGATATGGGCAAAGAAAACTTTGCTCACAATCCAGCCTTAGCAATCATCATCTCATTAGGCACGATTGTGCTCCCCATGCTCTCCCCTTTGGTAGTGAATGCAATCGGTCTCAATCCATTAAATTATGATGTTCCCCAAGTGATGCTTTATACAGGGCTCACAATTGGAGCGTTGTTCATAGTTAGTTTTTTGATTGGGATATGGTGGGATCTGAAAACTTGGATGCTCAGTCAAGTCACGTTTTATGGAATTTTTACTGTCTTTTATACTAGCTTCTTTAGTAACCCAGATGGATTCTATACTGGGTTAGTCGGTTCTTTAGGATATTGGTTAGAACAACAAGGAGTTGCGAGAGGATCACAACCTTGGTATTACTATTTGCTGGTGCAATTACCAGTTTATGAATATTTGCCGTTTTTAGGCTCTTTAATTGGACTGGGATTAGTAATAACTCTGTTTGTGCGCTCGATGAAAAAGCGGGTGATTGAAAAAAATCAATTTTTGTTCCCTGCTTTGATGGCATTTTGGAGCTTTTCAAGCTTAGCTGTGTTTACTTATGCAGGAGAAAAGATGCCATGGCTGACAGTCCATATTGTAATGCCAATGATTTTGATGACAGCATGGACAGTGCGCTACGCAGTGATGAAAGTGGATTGGAAAGGTTTCAAGTCTATCCAATATTGGGGATTTGGATTAAGTTTCATCATCGTAGCTCTTGTAGACGGCGTTTTGATGATTGGACAATTATTGGGAACTCATGCTCCTTTTAGTGGAATGTTATTGACTCAATTAGAAGATACAAATTTATTCATCGGCAAAGTATTGTTGATGGGTATCTCAGTTTATATTTTAATTCGTTTATTCAAAAAACTGGATCGTAGTAGTGTAAAAACGCTGTTTTTGTTAACCGCAGGTGCTTTATTGTGTGTCACCACCTTCCGCACTAGTTTCGCAGCTTCCTTTAAAAATTTTGACCAAGGAAATGAATATTTGGTCTATGCCCATTCAGGAGCGGGTGTAAAAAATGTGTTAGATGAAATCGAATGGATTTCGATGCAAACAATGGATGGTAAATCCATCCCCATTTCCTATGATGGGGAAACCAGCTGGCCAATGACATGGTATTTCCGTGACTATCGTAATGCGCAGGTGTTTTACGTGCCGGAAACAACCGATGAAGATGGGACAACTTTGATGGAAGTGCCTGAATTTGTGAATCCGATTGTCATTCTAGATGATAAGAGCTTTGCGAATGAAACCGAACAATTGCAAAATGACTATATTGCCATCGAAACAATCCGCATGGTGTGGCCAAACCAAGATTATTTCAAAGGATTGATTGGAGAGACATTCTTCAAAAAATTAGGGGACCCAGCCTATCGAGCAGCATTTTTTGATATCTGGTGGAACCGAGATTTTAGTTCTTATTCTGCCTTAAATGGCTATGAAATTAATCAAGCAAATTGGACACCTGCTGACCGAATGCGGTTATATATTAGCCGGGACTATGCAGCAGATTTGTGGAATTATGGTTTGATCGAAGAAACGGCGGATGAGTAGAATCTAAGCGCGCGTACCAAACAAAATGGTGCCAAGTCGAATCATGCTAGCACCCTCTTCTATTGCTATTTCATAAGAAGCACTCATGCCCATGGAAAGATTTTCGATGGTGAAATTTGAGGCTTCTTTTTGTTTCAGGTCGTCAAAAAGTTGTTTGGTAAGTTTGAAATAAGGGCGTTGGGCTTTAGGTGCTGTGAAGGCAGCTCCCATCGTGAAGAGACCTGTGAGTTGAAGATTTTTGAGTGGGATAAGTTGCTCTGCAAATTCCAAAACATTATCAGGCAAAACCCCTGCCTTGCGCTCTTCTCGTGCACTATTAACTTCAATCATTACTGGAAAAATGATACCCGCGGCTTCACATTTTGCATTTAGAGAGGTGGCGGTACGCAGAGAATCTAAAGTGTCGAGGGTGTGAACAGTTTCAAGGGCTTTATTCAGCTTATTGCGTTGCAGATGACCAATCATCCGCCAAGTGATATCTTTTGGAAGATGAGGTTTCATTGCTACCGCTTCTTGTAGATAATTGTGCCCAAATTGGCGAAGACCCGCATCATAAGCAGTTTGGATCGTGGCGACAGATTGGGTTTTGGCAGCCGCTACGATAGTGACATGTGGTGGAATTTGTGAAATTATAGTATAAGAGTTTTGTATGAAAGCAGTCATAATCCCTTTTCAATTTGTAATATCCATATTAATCTATACGTCAAAAGAACATAGCAATTATAGTCTATGCAACAGAAAGTGAGAACGGAAAATGCAAGTAAATTTGGACCTCGCATCAAACAATGTAGAAGAGATTCGCAATGAAAAGTTAGTGATTATTGGTGGCGGCCCTGCTGGCCTCAGCGCTGCTCTCTATGCAGGCAGAGCAGATTTGAGACCATTGGTGTTGATCGGATTACAACTTGGTGGTCAGGCAGCATTGACCAATGACATTGAGAATTATCCGGGGTTTGTTGAAGGAATCAATGGCGCAGAAGTAGGCGATTTATTCTTGAAACAGGCTGAAAAATTTGGCGCAAAAATGGAATATGATCTAGCTGAAAGCATTGATTTTAGTCAACAACCCTACACAATCAAAACTGTAAATGGGCAGACAATCAAGACAATTTCCATCATTATTGCCTCTGGTGCATCTCCTCGACTTTTGAATGTACCTGGTGAAGCAGAATTGACCGGCAAGGGTGTCTCTTATTGTGGCACTTGTGACGCCTTCTTCTTCCGTGATAAGGAAGTGATTGTCGTCGGTGGTGGTGATAGCGCTTTGGAAGAAGGGTTATTCCTGACCCGCTTTGCAAACAAAGTAACTGTCGTACATCGCCGAGATGAACTGCGTGCTGGTGCAATCTTAGAAAAACGTGCCCGCGCAAATGAAAAGATCGATTTTATTTGGGATACAGTGGTCGAGACAATCAATGGCGACGGAAAAGTGAAAAGCGTGACCTTGAAAAACTTGAAAACTGGCGAAATCCAAGAATTTGAAACCGATGGTGTTTTTATTTTTATTGGGCATATTCCCAACTCAGACTTTTTGGGAGATGAACTTGAAAAAGATTCACTTGGCTATGTTGTCAGTGATCGCCAAATGCGCACAAATATTGAAGGTGTTTTCACTGCCGGTGAAATTTCTGACCCAGACTTCCGCCAAGTGGTAACCTCTGCAGGTATGGGCGCTGCTGCTGCAATCCAAGCTACGCGCTATTTAGAAATGAAAGAAGAATAGTTCTCATTTTTCTTTGAATAATTTTGATTAAAAAGCTGAGTTTTCACTCAGCTTTTTTTATTTTCTATCTTTCTTTTGTCCATCGATAGAGTTGAGCACCTTTGGAGTGAGAAGGAATTAAAAGAGTATCGCCTTGGAACATAAGGGCTTGTTGAGTAAAAATTTCTTGAAATTCTTCGTTTCCGAATAGGTCTGTATTCACTAAGGGAATCACAATTGGTTTTGATGAAGAACGAGCTCCTCTGTTTAATGAAACAATTATTTTCTCTAATGGATGGGAGCGCAGATAAACCCAAAAATTATCGTCATAATATAGTGTTTGAAAGCCTCCCTCTGTTAATGCTAGGGAAGTTTTACGAAGTTCAATCAGGGTTTGATAATAGGTTTTTAATTTGAGATCTTGCAAAGCTGGATCCCATTGCATTGCAGCTCGCTCATGAATCCGAGGGAGGTTAATCAGACCAACTTCATCTCCATAATAAATGCTAGGGAGACCGGGATAGGTAAACTGACAGAGGATGGCAAGTTTTAACAAGTCTCTATCTTCCCCCAAGACAGTTTTGATGCGTGTGGTATCGTGAGAGCCGAGTAAATTAAATTGTTGGATGAATATGCTCCATGGAATATTGGCTTGGAAAGTCTGCATCGCCGTCAACATGGCTGATGTCTGGATTGGTTTTTCTGATAGCAAATGGGTGTTATAGGTGACATCAGTGATCTCGTAGGGTGCAAGCCAATGAAGCAGGGGGAACATAAACCCTTTATAGTTCATAGTGCTATCAAATTGATCCCCCTGAAGTTGCTCGGTGGGATCGAAAAAATTCTCTCCTAAGAAAAATTTTTCTTCATTTTTTTTCGACTCTTCTTTGATGGCTATACGCATTTTAGTTAAGACTTCATCTCGCAGTTGAGTTTGATTTTCTCTCGCCAGCATATTGCCAACATCCACACGCCAACCGTCCGTCCAACGAAGCCAATGTCGAAGGATACTATCTTTGGCTTGATACATTTTCTGTCGTAATTTTTGTGATTGATAGTTGAGTTTGGGTAAGCTGGTCGCAAAAAGCCAATGGGAATATCGGTCTGGATGGGATTGAAAGATAAAAAATTCATTTTCAGGTGCGTTTGGGTCTGCTTTGGCTTTTTGGAACCACGGATGGGTTTCTCCGCAGTGGTTAGGAACAATATCCAATATCATCCGCATATTTTTTTCTTTTAATTCACTGGATAGAGATTCAAAAACGTCTTGCCCACCAAAATGAGGGTCAATCTCTTCGTAATTTTCGACATTATATTTATGTGGCGTTGGAGCAGTGAAAATCGGGTTGAGATAAAGCGCATTGATACCTAAATCCGTCAGATAATCTAGTTTTTTTTGGATGCCTTGTAGGTCTCCACCGTAGTAAGAATAGTGTTTTTGATTCGTATCTGGAGGAAGCTGCCCCCAGGGGATGGTTTGAGAAGGGATACCATGAGAATAGGTTTCTCCTGATTTAACATCATTCTCAGTATCTCCATTCCAAAAGGAATCAGGAAAAATCTGATAAAACACTGCATTTTTAAGCCAAGGGATGGGGGATTGATCGATTAAAATTTTGAAATCTTGTGCATCAAACGGTGCAGTTTCTGAAAGTCCTAATGCGTTATACCAAAAAATACCGTGGTCTGTATCTAAAAGAAAATGATAATGAAATTTGGGTTCTGAAATTGTTTGTTGGATGGAATAGATTTGATGATATGGAGTATCATCTTGTAATTCCATTTTTTGAAGTGATTGTTCTCCATTGGGTTCCATTCGCAAATAAACATCTTTAAGGGGTGTGGCACGACCGATGCGAATTTTGAGTGTAATCGTTTGACCATATTTGGGGAAGAGATCAGAGACATAGTTTAGACTGCCATCATGATGGATGCTCGCATGCCAATCAGGAAGTTTCATTTGACACTCCTTGGTTAATAATAAAAGTGCTCCGAAGAACACTTTTATTATACCTAATTCCGAAAATAGAAAAATGGAATTACAAATTTAGTTCGCTAGCAAAATGACATGCAACTTGTCGTTCGCCAAAATTGACCAATTCTGGACATTCTTTGGCACAAATTTCTTTTGCATAGCGACATCTGGGGTGGAAACGACAACCACTCGGAGGATTTAGTGAGCTTGGGACGTCTCCTTCCAAAATGATACGATCTCGTTTGGCAGCACCTGTGGCTCCGGGGATGGCAGATAACAATGCTTCTGTATAAGGATGCAAAGGTTTTGAGAATAGCTCTTCTCTGCTAGCAAGTTCTACAATCTTACCCAAGTACATCACCGCTACACGGTCGGAGATATGTTCGACCACGGCCAAGTTATGCGCCACAAAGAGAAAGGTGAGACCAAATTTTCTTTGAAGATCGTTTAAAATATTTAATACTTCTGCTTGAATCGATACATCCAATGCAGAGACAGGTTCGTCTAAGACGATGAACTTAGGCTTCATCACCAAAGCGCGTGCAATCCCAATTCGTTGACGTTGCCCACCAGAAAATTCATGAGGATAACGCACAGCATGGAAATCTTGCAAACCAACATCACTCATCGCTTTGAGCACTCGATCATATTGCTCTTCTTTTGTGCCGATATTATGAATCTTAAGCCCTTCCGCAATGGATTCTCCTACGGGCAAACGAGGATCTAAAGAAGCGTAAGGATCTTGGAACACAATCTGAAAATCTTTACGAAGATCTTTCATTTCTTTGCGGTTATATGTGAAGATATCGCGGCCTTTATAGAAAACCGAGCCACTCGTGTGTTCAAGAATTCGTAAAATAGTATGACCTGTTGTAGATTTACCACAACCCGATTCACCCACAAGGCTAAGGGTTTCGCCTTCTTTGACATCAAAACTGATGCCATCGACTGCTTTAACGTTATTGACTGTATGTTGAATAATCCCAGCTTTGACGGGATAATACTTAACTAGATCTCTAATCTCTAACAAGTTATTTGTATTTGTTGTCATGTTTTCATCCTTCCTTGTTAGGCTTCTTCTTCGTGGTCTTGATATAACCAACAACGAATTTGGTGACCATTTTCAAGAGTGAGCAAATCTGGCTTCTTTTCGTGGCAAATTTGCATTCCCTTTTCAGCACAAACAGTACAACGCGGAGCAAAACGACAGCCAACTGGCAATTCGATTAGGTTCGGAACAGATCCGGGAATCACAGCCAAACGGTCTTGTTTTTTGCCTAAAATCGGGACGGCATCAATCAAACCACGCGTATAAGGATGCATGGGTGAATTCATAATATCATCCACTTGACCCATTTCCACGATATGACCCGCATACATCACCGCAATACGGTCTGCCATTTCTGAGATGACCCCTAAGTCATGCGTAATCAAAATCACAGCTGTGTCAAATTTTTCACGAAGATCAGACATCAGATCCAAAATTTGAGCTTGGATAGTCACATCCAGTGCAGTGGTAGGCTCATCTGCAATCAACAATTTGGGTTTGAGCGCCAATGCCATTGCAATCATCACACGTTGGGCTTGCCCACCAGACATTTGATGCGGATAAGCTTTAGCTTTCCGTTCAGGATCAGGAATCCCCACAATGCGAAGCAACTCAACTGCTTGATTCCAAGCTTCTTTTCGTCTTAATTTTTTATTATGAGTGAGCAAAACTTCTGCCACTTGAGAACCAACTGTGAAGACAGGATTAAGACTAGATTGAGGTTGTTGGAAAACCATAGAAATCTGGTTCCCACGCATTTCTGCCATCTCTTTTGTGGAGAGCTGGACCATTTCTTTGCCTTCAAAGTAGACTTCGCCCCCAACGACTTCACCGGGTTCATCAACGAGGCGCAAGATAGAGAAAGATGTGACGCTTTTGCCACAGCCTGATTCTCCAACTAGGCCCAAAATTTCACCTGCATATACTTCAAAACTAACACCGTCCACAGCTTTGACAACACCGTCATCTGTGAAGAAATAAGTTTGTAATTCTTTTACCTGCAAGAGAGGTTCTTTTGTTTTGTCGATCATTTTTCTCTCCTAATGCTTCAAACGGGGATCAATTGCATCACGCAATCCATCACCTAATAAGTTGAAGGCCAACACAGTTAGCATAATCGCTAACCCCGGGTAGAACACGAGGTGCGGTGCAGTGAAAACTTGATTACGCTCTGTCCCGAGCATCGTTCCCCATTCTGCAGTGGGTGGTTGCGCACCCAGCCCCAAAAAGGATAATGCTGCCGCATCCAAGATGGCCGAGCCAACCCCAAGCGTACCTTGAACAATCAAAGAGGGAATAGCGTTGGGTAAAATTCGGCTAAACAAGATATGGAAATGACTCCCACCTAATGCACGAGAAGCAGACACAAATTCTTCTTCTTTGACGGATAGCACACTAGAACGCATCACCCGCGCATATCTTGGTACGGAGACGATCGTGATTGCAAGCAAAGCGTTTGAAAGGCCCCGCCCAAGCACGTTCACAATTGCAATAGCCAATAATAATGCAGGGAAAGCCATCAGCACGTCAAGAAGGCGCATAATTACGTTGTCAATCCAACCACCTGAATAGCCAGCAATGGCACCGAGAATAATTCCCACGAAGATAGATAAGGACGCAGTCGTGATCCCAACATAAAGTGAAACGCGCGTTCCATAAATCAAACGACTATATTGATCTCGAACATTTCCGTCAATCCCAAGGATATGTTGTGTTCTTTCCGGATCACATCCAAAAAGATGGATACAAGGAGCTTCTCTCTTGCGCACATCTTCCACACCAATCAAGATTTGATCTGGATCATAGGGTGCAATCAAAGGTGCAAAAATAGCCACCAAGATCAAAAAGGTAATAATAACGATCCCGATCATAGCACTACGTTGTTTGCGGATTCTTCTCAGGGTGAGACGCCAAAGACTGTTCTTGCGATAATCTTTGGTGTTAATTTTTTCTTTAGATAATTTTGTAATCGCCATGGGTCACCTCAACTTAATTTAATGCGTGGATCAATGAGAACATAACTGAGATCTACAATGAGATTGACCAACACATATCCCGCTGCAATCACAAGCGTGAAAGCCTGCATAATGGGATAGTCTCGGGCAGTGATCGAGTCATAGAGCATACGACCCACTCCAGCAATAGAGAAAATCGTCTCAGTGAGCACAGCACCAGCAAAGATGGTTCCAAATTGGAGACCGATGATGGTGACAACTGGGAGCAACGCATTGCGAAAAGAATGTTTGAAAATCACCAAAAATTCTCGCAAACCTTTTGCTCTTGCAGTTCTGATATAGTCTTGGCGCAAGGTTTCTAACATAGCAGAACGGGTCATACGGGCAATGATTGCCATGGGGATGGTGGAGAGCGCTAAGGATGGCAAAATCAAATGCACGACCACATCTTTCAACACTTCCCATTCTTTTGTGATGAGGGAATTGAAAATCAGCATATTGCTAAAAAATTGAGCCGCAACCAGTTTGAAAGAACCTTCGGCCAAGTCCCAGCCAAATGCTTCATAAAATGGAACGGGGAGCAAACCTGCAGTCAGCCGACCGGAAGGTGGCAACCAAAGCGGTGTCCCTTTGAGCACAATTGCAAACAAATAAGCCAACATCAACCCAAGCCAATAGACCGGCATAGAAATACCGATATTAGCAAAGACCATCACACCAACATCGACAATCGAGTTTCTTTTGATAGCTGAGATCACACCAAGTGGAATCCCAACAAGAATCGCGATGATGATGGAGGCGAGGCCTAATTCTATCGTGGTGGGGAGACGTTCAATC
The DNA here is from genome assembly GCA_963676155.2 of Anaerolineales bacterium. Classification (GTDB taxonomy): domain Bacteria; phylum Chloroflexota; class Anaerolineae; order Anaerolineales; family UBA11579. The sequence continues at coordinate 1,484,333 of CAXXOS010000001.1, read as the reverse complement.
AAGATTTCACCGACAGAGCGGGAATAGCGAATGGAATCGCCAAAATCGCCATGAATCACTTCGTTCATATAGCGGAAGAATTGCGTGGGCAAGGGGTCATTATAACCATTTTCTTCCATAAAACGATCACATACTTCTTTAGTTGCTTTTTCGCCCAGTATTGCTGTGCATGGATCTCCTGGAATCAAACGTGCAATGGAAAAAGTAACTAGCATAATTCCAAAAAGCACAGGTATCGCCATAAAAATCCTGCGGATTGTATATTGAAGCATAAGTGCCTTCCTTACTTCAAAAAAATAGGCAAATCGCAAATCAAGGAAAAAATAAGTAATAATTGCGAAGAAAACTTGAACTTAAGATTTGTCTATTTTTGAAAAATTTCTATTTTCGTATTAAGGTTTCAAAAAATTTGATATGGTTATTCAAGATAGCGGGGAAGCGATCGTCGAACGCTTCCCCGATGTATACTTTCGAATAATCTAGATATTAGATCTAAACTTATTCAGCTGTGTTCATCAAGCCTTCCCACAAGTTGTCGTAATATTCGAACAAACCTGTGTTACCGATGTGATAGGGGTTCGCGACATCTGCGCCAACTGACCATGAGGCAACCACGTCGTTTGCATCAAATGCAGAACCATCGTGGAAAACAACACCGGTCTTAAGATCACATGTCCACACAGTCAAGTCTTCATTTGCTGTACAAGCATCTGCCAAAGCAGGAACTGCTGTACCAGTTTCATCGTACACATAGAGACCTTCAAGAACTTGTTCACATGCTTCGAGTGATTCACCATCAGATTCGTCTGCACAGAACATTGAAATCGGTTCAGCAGATTTCATGGTTACGATTGTGTCAGTGCCGTTATCCATTACAGCGTATTTCGGAGCGCCGAAGGGAGGATTGTTGACTGCAGTCATTGCAGAGGTGGCTGCATTTGCTGTAGCACCGTGCACAACTGGAATCATCGGTACATATTCTTTGATTGCATCATTGACTGCTGCATAAGTGTCAACAGCTTCTTCTACGGTTGCCATCTTAGAACCCGCTGAGATACCATCTGTAATATCTGTAGGCAAAGTTCCAAATTGTTCTGTACCAGCAGAGAAGTGATAATCTAAGAAGTTTGTCACGTGAGGATAGTCAGCACCCCAACCAAGGAGGTGAATACCACCAACTTCACCATTTGCAGTGCTATCCAAAAATTCACCAGATTCCATGACTATAATTTCAGCAATGATGCCCATTTCTGCTAATTGTGCTTGCAAGTCTGTTGCAACTGCACCTGGTTCTGGTAAATAAGATCTCGGTACATCTCGATAAGCAATTGTGGTTTCGAAGCCATCAGCATAGCCAGCTTCTGCCAAGAGAGCCATAGCACCATCGCGATCAAAGTCATACCATGCATCGCCTGCACAACCATTGGGGATGGAACAAGGAGTGAAGTGGGAAGCAACTTCTGATCCTTCTGGATAATAATAGTCAACAATTCGTTGGCGATCAATACCCATTGCCAAAGCTTGGCGAACCATTTCATTGCCCATTGGGCCATCAGCATCAAAAGTTGCATTGAAACCGAAATAAAGAATATTCGGTGTTTCAACAGGAACAACTTTTAAAGCATCATCAGATTCAACGGTTGCAAAGTCATCAGCACCGAGATACTTCATATAATCTGCGGTTCCGGATTGAAGTTCAAGCAAGCGTGAGGTTGATTCTGAAGCCCATTTCATCACAACGGTATCTGCATTAGCAGGAGTTCCATAATAGTCTTCATTTTTGCTGAAAACAATGCTGTCACCTTTGTTCCATGCTGCCACTTTGTAAGGGCCGGTGCCGACTGGGGCATCCAAAATGCTCTTGCTGGTGGTTGCGTCAGAGAACAAGTATTCGGAAGGTTGCACTGAGAAGATCACAAATGCCATCTTTGCCAAGAATGCGGGATCTGGTCCTCTGAGTGTGAAGACTACTTGATCGGCGGCGGTTGCTTCAACAGAAATAACCTTTCCACCATAGTCTGCACTGTCTTCCATAAGTTTGTAGAGACCATCACCATCTGGATCAAGGACGGTCGCCACATAATCATCACCATCAGCAAAAGCTGCAGTTGCAGTCAAAAGCATTGATAGCACCATGATGATCGATAAAACTGCAAATAATTTCTTTTTCATCAATTTTTTCCTCCAATAAAAAAAATTTGTTAATAAAATAAAGATTTCTCTTCTTCTCAAAAAAAACTATACTTGTTACCATAGCTCCTTTCTATATAAAAAAACAGCCCTATTTAGTTAGGGCTGTTCAAAATAATCGATTTAGAATTATCCTATTTAGCCCAGTAAATCTCCTCAGGTTTACCAGTTGTACGTTTATTAAGTACAATAATAGAACGGTTCTGAGGGATACCACCAAAGACACTAAGAATCTGATTTTCGTTTTGGGATTTTTCTTCTCTAAACATCATTCTATTTTCCAATACAATATTAATCATCATATTATTTGTGAATTCAGCTATTTATATCATCCGCAAATTTATTTGTCAAGCGAAAGATAATATCTATATTTCAAATTATCATATGATGATTAATATAAGATTAAATTACTATTAAATGATATTAAGTGAATTTCTTAAAAGGGAGTTTAATATCTTTCGATTTGCACGGTTTGGATGATCTCTTTTTGTTGGCGATTTGAATAGTACATTCGTTTTGGATTGATATGAAGGGTGAGTTGTTGTTCTATTGCCCAATCACATAAAGAGATTAATTCGTGGAGAGATTCATTGATCTCCTCCCCTTCACGATCTCCTAAATGGAAAGAGATGGCATAGGGATTGCCATAGACTTCATCTTCAAGGATTTCGAGCATGTCGGAAGCTGCGTGTTTGAGGCTTTCTGCAGAAGGCCTTGTATGAAGTTGCTCAAGTGCTTGCACTTGTTTTTTATAATTGTCATTAAAAAGATCATAAACAGCAGTGCGAAAAATGAAGAGGCCGAAAGAATGGATATGCGAAAATTGCAAGTGTTCTGGGATGGGCACGGAATGATCGTCACAATCAAACGCTTGAAAATCAATTTCAAAATGTTCATCGCTAACATCTGTATAGGCCGCATATTCTTCAGGTTCTAAGAGAGCCAAAATTTGTTGCCAACAATATTTTGTATAAGTTTCCATCTCTTGGCGTTTGTTTTGACGATCTTGAAAGCCCAGAGGGGGGATTGGTTCGCCAATGGACATCACCACATGAGGGCGTTTGAATTTAAGCATTTTTCCAAGAGATCCCTTGAGAAATGAAAAAGCAATTGGGATTACCTCCGCTTCTGTTTGAGCACTCATCCATGCAAAGCCAGATTTTGGTTCAATCAATCCAGGTTCCCATGTGCTGCCTTCCGGAAAAATGGCAATAAATCCCTTTTTCTTGAGCACATTGACCGCTGTTTTCAAAGGACGTTTATCAGGACGCCCTCTAAAGATAGGGATTACTCCGTAAGAGTCAATCAACTTTTGCAAGATTGGGGGATCATAGGGAAAGTCAATCGCACTGAAAATTTCAACTTGGCGAGGGGGGTAACCTAGAATTAAGGCAGATTCAATTAGGTCGACATGGTTCGCAATCAAAATCGCCGGCCCTTTTTTGGGGAAGTTTTCCCGCCCATTGATCTCAAAATCCACCAAGAGCCAAATTAAAAAGCGAATCAAACGTTTAATAATTATCCGAAGGAAAACTTTAGGGGGCGAAACTGTTTGATAATAAAAATCTTTTTGAGTGAGTTTGTTGACTCTTTTTACTTCAATCATTATTGCTTAAATTCTTTCCTGTTCAATTTGTATGATGTGCTTGTTTCGGATTTTAGAATCATATTCTCTTTGCATTTTAATCTCAAATCTTGCATTGTTTTCTAGGCACCATTGAGTTAACTTTTGCAATTGTTCCAAAGCGGACTTCATTTTATATCCAAGTTCTCCAAAACGATAGGTTAATAGATACGGATTGCCGTTTTTTTCATCTTCAAGATGGTTCAGAACACTAGAAATCGCTGTAGCATATGCTTGCATGCTCGGGTTTTGATGGACAGTTTGCAAAGCATCCACAGGAAGCTTGTAATTAATTCGATATATTTTCCAAATAATTTTTTTATAGAGCAATCTCACCAATGCATCTTGATCAGAAAGTTGAAGATCATCTGGGAGGGGGATGGGGGTATTATCTTGGTCGTAAAGCTGAAGATCAAATTGAAATGTTTCGTTTTGAACATCTTCGAGAATGGCAATTTCTTCTCGGGTGAGCAATTCTTTGACATGCTGCATCACCAAATCTGCATATGCCTGCAGTTTACTTTTCTTTTGTTTGCGTTCTGTGATAACTAAAGGGGGAATCACACTACCCACTTTCATTTTGAGAGTTGGACGTTTGAACTTTAACGCTTGCGTGAGTGCCCCCATTGCGCCTGATATACCTATTGGAAGAACTGGTGCAGACGCCTTATAGCTCATCCATGCCACACCTGATTGCGCTTGCATATGGCCAGGGTCAAAATGACCCCCTTCAGGGAAAATTGCAATCTGCCCATCACTTCTGAGAATATCAATCGCTTTTTTGAAAGCACCTTGTTCGGTTTTTCCTCGGAATATAGGGATGACTTGGTAAAGATTAAAAAAGAAATTTGTCATTTTTTCATGGGGCACATCCACAGATCCCATAAATTCTAATTGATATGGTGCGTAAATTACGATCAAAACCGCTTCCATAATGGCATAGTGATTGGCGACCACAATCACAGGACCTTTTTTGGGAAAATTTTCAAATCCTTCAAATTCTATTTTAAACAATACCGGAAGAATTAATTTACCAATGATTTTTATGATTGCTCTTAACAATCTACGTCTTGGGTATTTAAAATGATAGGTTTGCATTTGCGCTCCATATTATTTCAGACAACTAAAACTAGGTTCCCTAGAGGGTTAGATTGAAAAAACATGATGTTCTTGTTCAACCTGAATGATATGTTTCTTTTGGCTTAACGAATCATATTCTCGTTGCATTTTAATATCAATTTTGAACTGATTCGCTTGGCACCATTTAACCAACGAGAGAAGCTCTTGCATACCAATTTTCATTTGCGACCCTCTTTCAACTCCATAGCGGAAAGTGAGGTAATAAGGATTACCATTTTGCTCATCTTCTAGGAAAGCAATAACAGTAGTCAATGAATCAATCAAGTCCTCGGGTGCTGGGTCGAGATGAATGGTTTCCAAGGCATGCATCGGCAATTGATAATTGCTACGAAAATCTTTGAATACCAAAGGTTTGTATAAAAATTCTACCAATGCATCTGCATGTTTGATCTTAAGTTCTGATGGGATAGGGTGTTCTTGGGCTTGTGAATCAAACGCATGAAAACTGATTTGGAAAGTTTCGTTTTGAATTTCATTCAGGATCTGATGTTCTTCTTCTTTGAGCAAGTTCCACACACAATCCATCACCTTCAGCGCATGTTGTTTATATTCTTCTTTTCGATTAGTACGCTCCATCACTTCCAAAGCAGGGATAGGCTCCCCAACTGCCATGCGCAAAACCGGACGTTCAAAAGCAAATGCTTTTCCTACTGAACCAATTGAACCAGATACACCAATAGGCACGATGGGCGTTTGCGTTTTATGACTAAGCCATGCCACTCCAGCATGCGCTTCCATATGCGTGGGGTCATAGTGCCCACCTTCTGGAAAAATCCCCACAGCGCCTTGTTTATTCAAAATCTCAATTGCTTTTTTAAGTGAACCTTGTTCTGTCTTCCCTCGATAAACGGGGATGACTTGATAGAGGTTAAAGAAAAAGTCAGTTAATTTCTCATGGGGCACATCCACAGATCCCATAAACTCCATATTATAAGGAGAATAAACGATAATTAAAACAGCTTCCATCAAAGCATAATGATTGCCTACTACTAAGACGGGACCTTTTTTCGGAAAGTTTTCAAACCCTTCAAATTCTAATTTGAAAAGCAATGGCAAAATTATTTTTCCAATGCCTTTGATAATCTTTCGAATCACCGTTCGGCGGGGATAAGTGAAATTATAGGTATGCATAATTACTCCTACTATTTTATAGGACTCGGTATTTTTTCAATGCTAACGTGTTAATCAAGCCAAGCAACAGTATAAAGATTAATAACGCAAGCAAAAAAGGCCAAATTTCCAAAAATCCACCAGCTTCAACCAAAATACGTTTAATTGCGGTTGCTCCATAAAAAACAGGCATGATATAAGCGAGTTTGCCTAAGCCTAATGGAATCAGATCAATCGCAATGATTCCCGAAAAGAATATTTGTGGAATCACCAATACGGGAATAAATTGAGCCACTTGCATTTCAGAATTTGAAAAGATGGATACAAATGCACCAAAAGAAACCGAGACCATAGCCAAAAGCAGCATAGTCACCAAAATCCAGATGATATGACCTTCGCAGGGTACTTTGAGGATATAGATTGTGAAAACAACCATTAAGATAGATTGAACAATCGCAAAAACACCATACCCAAGGGTATAGCCTCCCACCACTTCAAAACGTTTGATCGGCGTCATCAAAAATCTTTCTAAGGTACCCCCCGTCTTTTCCCGAACAAGTGCCATCCCCGAAATGATGAAAACAAAAAAGAATGATAAGAATGCAATCATCACAGAACTATTCGATTCAAAAGTTGTGTTTGACGTTTTCCCATATACGGTGTGAATATTGACTTGGGTGGGGTTCGCTAGAGAGGAAAGTGCCTGCTGAAAAACTTGCATCGCTTTTGCGCTCTTTGAATTAAGTTCATAGATATAAAAATCAATTGTCCCTTGTGAAAAATGAACAACAAGATCAACTTGATGATTTTCTTGAAGGAATTCTTTAGCTTGTTGTTCGTCCTTGTAGGATATCTCTTGCAGGGTAAGTTCTTCATTAGCCAAAGCGTTAAGAATCGGTTTAGGCGTGATAGAAGCATCTACTGCAATCGTGGGAGAATAACTCGATTCACCAAGGAGAAAATAGACCAAGGTCATCATCAAAATGGGGACAAAAATAATCATACCTAAGGTGCGCTTATCTCCCAAAGTTTGTTTAATAACGCGAATTGCAAGGCCGATCATGCGTAGGCCTCCTTTTTTTCAGCAGCTTTGAGGAATAGCTCTTCAATCCGCCCTGTTTGCGTAGAGGAAATTAAATTCGTGACAGTATCATAATGAATCAATTGACCATCATAGAGCAAAGCCGCTTTGTCACATTCAGTCACTTCATCCATCACATGCGTGGTAATCAAAATAGTTTTGCCATTGTCTTTCATTTGATGGAATTGATCCCAAATGATGCGCCGTAACATCGGGTCAATCCCCACAGTTGGTTCATCTAATAACAAAATTTCAGGGTCAGAGAGCAAAGCAGTGGCTAAAGAGAGACGTTTTTTCATCCCGCCAGAATAATTGCGGACTATCTTGTGGCGATGTTCTGTGAGATCAGTAATGGCTAAGACTTTCTCAATTTGGGAAGCCAAATCTTTTTTCGATAGTTTGTATAAAGCGGCAAAAAATTGCAGATTATCTTCTCCACTAAGATCATCATATAGCGCATCATTTTGAGGCATATAGCCAATCTTGCCAAGCAGAGATAAGTTGGGTACAACGATTGAGCCGAATGAAATTTGGCCATAATTTGCAGAAATAGCCCCAATGATAAGGCGAATCAGAGTGCTTTTGCCGGCTCCAGAGGGGCCTAAGAGGCAAATTACATCACCTTGCTCGATATTCATTGATACATCATTAACCGCAATCTCTTTTCCAAAACGCTTTGTGAGATTCTCGATTTGAATCACAATGCTTGATGGCATCCCAAACTCCTTCTTTCAACCATTTTCAGATACACAAAACTCCCATCTCAAAGTTGCCCAATACAAATGTAACCTATCAGAGATGGGAAGTAGATTCTTTCAAGTTAAAAATTATTTTTTATGGAAAAATTTTGCAAAATTTTGTTTGACCTCTTGCTCTGTGGAAGGTTGGGGAATACCTTTGAACAATTCCCATGTTTCCTTATAAGAGACAGAAGCTTGAGGGGCTAGCGTGGCAAATGGACTCAGAGTCTCCATTTCAAGCATACCAGGTTGTGTGTACAACTCGATATTCGTTTGCAAATCTGGGTGAACCTCATCCGGGGAAACTTCAAATGATTTTTTGAAGAAATAACCATCCAATGCATAACCAAATTCACCATTCAAAGAGAACATCCCCACTTTTTGCGGTTCTTCAAATTGATCATCTTGTTTGAGAAGAATATATTCTTCGCCCCATGTCCAACGAGGATCTGTCATTTTTGTATAACGCCAAAGCGTGAGCGTGTGGGAAGGGATTAGGTTGCCATCATGCGGTTTATATTGCGGCAAAGAAAGAATCGCAATCCCACCCGTGTTCATCACCGATACTGGCCAAACGGCGCAGGTGACATCCCAAACATTATGATTGACAATAGTATGATCGACTTCAATTTTATTGCTATTGGGGTCAATCGTAATCACCATTTCTTTATGCATTTTGGTGATGGGATCCATCTCTGAGATAATCTTAACCCCATTTTCAACTTCTTCTGCGGTGGTGGCACGGTCCATTTCATAGGTGCGAGGAAGCTCTTCTGGGGCAATCCACAATCGATGCCCACCATAGCTATACCAAGTTCCTTCTGGAACATCAAGCCCACTATCAGTGAGTTTATCTGTGAAAAGATTCTTTTCATTGATAAAAGCACAACGAATAATCCGAGGTCCTTTTTCTAAAGTGATAAATAGTTCAATTTCTTGATTGGCGAGGCGAATAGCTTTGCCATAATTTGGATAAGTTGTATATTCCATAGGTCCGTCCTCTATTTTTAATTCTTTTTAATTTTACCTGAAAAAGTCTCAAAATTGGGCGTTAATTTCTCTCAAGTGAAGGTAAATTTGATTCTTTTTGATTAAAAGATTGACAAAAAATTAAACAAACAAAATTACGATTATAAAAAAAGAGAGTGGAAAGCGTTATAATAAGGAGGAAATTAAACCATAGGAGTGAAAAAATGGCAGACCAAAGAATTATTAATTTAGCAAATACATTAGTCAATTATTCCACAAAGGTGCAACCTGGAGATTTGGTAGGAATCAGTGCAAGCCCGATCGCATTGCCCCTATTAAAAGAAGTAGTGCGTTTTGTGACGCGCGCGGGGGGACACCCTGTGATTATGATGGATGATGATAACTTAGCCGAGATATTTATGAAAGAAGCCAATCAAGATCAGCTCGAATTCGTCTCTCCATTGCGCAAAACAATCTTAGAAACCGCAGATGTAACAATCAATTTACGCGCACCGTCAAACACCCGTGTGATGAATGGCATTCCCCTAGAAAAAACTCGCGTCCGAGCATTGGCCAATATGCCATTGATGCAAACCTATATGAATCGGGCTGCCGCAGGTGAACTGCGCTGGACCGTGACCAATTATCCCTGCCCTGCTTATGCACAAGAAGCCGATATGAGCATTGAAGACTACGAAGCATTTGTTTATAAGGCAACCTTTGCCGACCAAGAAGACCCAATCGCTTGTTGGCAAAAGATCTCTGCTGAGCAACAACATGTCTGTGATTGGTTAGTCGGCAAAAAAGAAGTCGTGGTGAAAGCGCCCACAGCTGACTTGACCCTCTCCATTGAAGGTCGCACCTTCATTAACTCAGATGGACAAAAGAATATGCCTTCTGGGGAAGTGTTCACCGGCCCCGTGGAAGAATCTGTGAATGGTTGGGTAGAATTTACTTACCCCGCGATCACCCAAGGGCGTGAAGTAGAAGGCATTCGTTTGGAATTCAAAGATGGAAAAGTGGTGAATGCAAGTGCAAAGAAAAACGAAGCCTTTTTATTGAGCCAATTAGATACAGATGCTGGCTCTCGCTATTTAGGCGAATTTGCAATCGGCACAAATTATGCAATTCAACAATTCACCAAAACCATTCTTTATGATGAAAAAATCGGTGGAACATTCCACATGGCTTTGGGAAATGGATATCCTGAAACAGGTTCCAAGAACAAGTCAAGCATCCATTGGGATATGATTTGTGATGTCCGCGAAGATAGCCAAATCATTGTCGATGGCGAAGTGATGTATGAGAATGGACAATTCAAAATCTAGTCTTGAGAAAACATTCCGCTTCAGCCTGAATTTATCCGCATGATAATTAAAGAAGGAAATTTGATTTCCTTCTTTTTAATTGAGAAAAACACCTCAAGATGAACAGGTAACGAATGATTCCCCCTCTCCTAAGGTTGGTTAAGTACAGACTTAATCCTTTTTAAGCAAAGATTATAGACGAATTAAGCAAAAACCCCTTATAATTATTTCATTATCCAAAAAGCGAGGACAAACATGTTTAATCCAACACATTCAACAGATAAAGAGAATAAATCATTCAAAGAAAACTTTATCGATTTTTATCACGAGATCAATGGAATCATGCCAGTCAATTTTTGGTGGTTTTTGATGTGCATTCCAATCGTCACCATTCCCCCTGCAACAGCGGGGATGTTCTATGCAGCCTATCAAAACAAACAAGGCAATGTCGTCAATCGAGCAACCTTTTTTGAAGGATTCAAAAAATATGCTGGATACGCCTATCTTCGCGCAATCATCAATCTAGTCTTAGCCTATATATTCATGATTGGCTTAAGTGTCTATACGCAAATGGATTGGAAATATTCAAAAGTGTTTGCAGGCTTATTAGGACTCTTTGCTTTGGTGTGGTTATTATTGCAAGTCTATTCTTTGCCAGTGGTCTTTGAAATGAAGACCAAAAATTATTTTTATGCGTTGCAAAATAGCTTTTTGTTGTTCTTTTTGAAACCTGGGCGAACGTTGATGACTTTAGTCTTCAATATTATTATCATCATTCTCTCAGTGCTGACTGTCATCCCATTTTTTGTATTCACTGGTGCGGGAATCTCAATGACCTCAATCCTTACCATGGATGACGCTCTAGAAAAATTAAATAAAACTGTGGCTGCCAACCGAGAACGCATGGGGTTAGACCCTGATGATGAAAATGATTCAAAGTTTCCTCCAGAAGAGGATTCAACTCACCAAGAATAACGTTTGATTCAAAGGATTATTGTGAAAAAAGACCCTACTGAGACTCCCCGACGCCTTATCCCTGCAAAAGCAATTGAGCATGAGATTATGGTGGTCAATTCTCAGTTTATCACAAATATCAAACCCGCTTTTTCGATTGAAGAAGCCCGTGAATTTGTGAAAGAAATAAAAGAAAAATATAAAGACGCTTCACACAACGTACCCTTGTTCATTATTGGGCATGGTGCCTCAATCACCGAACATTGCTCAGACGATGGCGAGCCAGAAGGCACTGCCGGCCGACCTGCATTAGCAGTGTTGAAAGGAAGTGGCTTGGGAGATGTAGTAGCAGTGGTCACGCGCTATTTCGGGGGAACAAAGCTAGGAACCGGTGGATTGGTGCGCGCTTATAGCGACTCAATCCGACAGGCACTGGCTCATTTGCCCAAAGCGGAGAAAATCGCAACCCAAACATTGGGAGTAACCATTCCCTATAGCGGGTATGAGCGCGTAAAATTATTTATTGAAGAATATGAGGGAAATCTGTTAGAAGAAGAATTTGGCGCTGAAGTGAGCTTAATCATCCAATTTCGCACTGAAGATACCCAAGCTTTTTCCGATACAATCACGAACTTTTTCAGGGGACAGATCGAACCCATTTTGTTGGAAGAGAACAAAAACTCGATCTTTCCGATCCCTGCTTAATTCATGGGTTGTTTCATTAATTTGAAATCAACATAGGAGTAAGTTTATGGAAAATATGGCGATAACACAAGAAACTAAACGGGTAACCAAACCACCCAAAGAAGCGAGAAGCGTCTTCTCTAGTATTGGATTGGGAATCCTGTTATTTGTCATCGCTTCTCTGGTGATAGTATTGGTGATGAACTTGGTCTTGATGAATAAGATCCTGCCCAACGTCACCATCAATGGCATCAATGTAGGCTGGATGCATAAAGACGAAGCCACCCAAAAGGTCCTCAGTGCCATCACCTACCCCACCAGTGGCAAAATCACCTATACCTATCAAGGGCAAAGTTGGCAAACCACTCCTTTTGAAAACGGAATCATTTTAGACGCCGAATCTACTGTACAAAAAGCATATGCTTTTGGACGTAGTGGCTATCCGTGGGAACGTTTGATGGAAAAATTACAAGTAATTTTCTATGGTGCCAATGTCCCCTCCACATATATCTTTAACATGGAAACTGCCCAACAAAAAATCGAACAAATTGCGCAAACAATCAATCAAACCACAGTGGAAGCTGAATTAGTGGTGAATGGCTTAGATGTGCAAATGATCCCCGGACGCGTAGGTGTGAGTGTGGATACTTGGGCAACGGCCGGCATGGTAGGGTTCAATGCCAAAACTCAACAAGACTTTACGGTAGAAATAATCACAGTCACCCAACCTCCCCAAATCTTAGATGCCAGTGAACAAGCACAAATTGCGCAGAATATTTTAAGTCAATCCCTCTACTTAACCGTACCCAACCGCACAGATGCAGACCCCGAACCATGGGAGCTCAACCAAGAAACTTTAGCTGATCTGCTTAGCATCCAACGAGAACGAGTTGGCAATCAAGAAGTCTTCCAAGTCGGGTTAGATGGTCAAAAACTAGCCTTGCTCTTAGAATCCATCGCGACCACAATGCGCGTTGAAAACCCTGAAAATGCTCGCTTTATCTTCAATGATGAAACTGGACAATTAGAATTATTGAAATCAGCTGTTGTGGGGCGTGAATTGAACATTCCCAACTCCATCACCAAAATCAATCAAGAAGTAGCCCAAGGCAACCATAGCATCGAATTAGCCTTTGACATTCAACAACCGCAAGTGTTGGATACTGCCACTGGAGCAGATTTAGGAATCACAGAATTGGTGCAAGCTACAACGACCTACTTTTATGGCTCCGATGCGGCCCGTAAAACAAATATTCGGACATCCGCTGAGCAATATCATGGATTATTGGTCGCCCCAGGAGAAACCTTCTCCATGGTCGACCATATTGGAGATATTAGCTTAGATAATGGCTATGCAGAAGCATGGATCATTTACGGCGATCAAACCATCAAAGGTGTTGGCGGCGGTGTGTGCCAAGTGTCAACCACCTTGTTCCGCAATGCATTCTTTGCCGGCTTCCCCATCGTAGAGCGACATTATCATTCCTATCGAGTATATTATTATGAACAGAATATGTGGGGCGGAACAGATGAATCCTTAGCGGGTCTAGATGCCACAGTCTATGCTCCATTGGTCGATCTCAAATTTATGAATGACACCCCCTATTGGTTGTTGATGGAAACCTATGTCTATGACAACGAAATTCAATGGAAATTTTATTCTACCTCCATGAATCGTGTAGTAGATTGGAACACCACTGGCTTGACCAATATTAAAGAAGCACCTGAACCAAAATACGTTGAAAATGATGAGCTTCCAAAAGGTCAAATTAAACAAATTGATTTTGAAGCAGACGGTGCAGATATCACAGTCTATCGAACAGTCTATCAAGATGGTCAAGTTTATATTCAAGATAATTTTGTAACCCACTACACCCCTTGGCAAGCAGTCTACGAATGTGGACCGGGAACAGATAAATGTATCAGTCATGGGAATGCAATCAACCCAGATTAATTAATAGAAGGAAAATAAAACATGGTCAAACAAGAATTATTAGACATGCTCCGATGTCCCTATTGTATGCAGAATGACCCCAAAGAAGGGCAAGGAAAATTGAGTTTATATCAAGAGACTTGGTTATTGTGTGATGATTGTGGCAGAAACTACCCAATCATCGACGATATTCCAGTGTTATTATTGAGTGAAACAGATAAGTGGAAGGGAATGGCAAAAGAAGATTTGCCGATTCCACCAACAAAAGACTAATTGACCAAAAAGAATGAAGAAATCTTCATTCTTTTTTTGAATCAAAAACCAATTGACATCCAGAATATTTGTTCTATAATCAAGGTATGACTATAAAAAGTTCACCATTTGTGAATAACCTAGAAAAAATTGCCCACCTCTCACGAGAAAACGAAGTAGAAGCAGATGGTACTGGCCCGAGGGAAATTTCCGCGAGATGCAAAGCATTGGATATCCCTATCACTTTGGCACAAATGCAAAGGGGCAAAACCATTCGTTTGATGAAAACAATGGTCTCATCGGTCTGCAAGAATGATTGCAACTATTGCGTGTTTCGAGCCGGGCATGACACTCAACGGCAAACCATGCAACCAGATGAGCTTGCAAAAACATTCATTGAATTAGAATCCGCAAATTTAGTGGATGGACTCTTCTTGAGTTCTGGTGTCTTTGGAAACACAGTCACTGTGCAGGACAAAATCATCGCCACCGCAGAAATCTTACGCTACCGCTATCAATATCAAGGATATTTGCATATGAAGATTATGCCGGGGACGGAAAAAGATCAAATCCGCAAAGCGCTCCAACTCAGCAGCCGAGTTTCGATCAATTTAGAAGCCCCCACAGGAAAACATCTAGCGCACATCGCCCCTGCAAAACAATTTCAAACCGAACTGCTCCAACCACTTTTGTGGATCCAAGAATTAAGAAAGACCTTGCCACCAGAGAAAACATGGCTAAAACGAATTCCCTCCGTCACTACGCAATTTGTAGTAGGTGGTAGCAGTGAGAGCGACCAAGAACTGCTCAACACCACCGAATATTTATATCATCAGCTGCATTTACAACGTGCATATTATTCCCCATTTAACCCCATCCCCAACACACCACTTTCCGAGCAACCACCAACCCCATTCAGGCGAAAAGTGCGGCTCTATCAAGCTTCATTTTTAATCAAACAATATGGCTTCTCAGCAAAAGAATTGATCTTTGAAAATAATCAATTACCTCAACAAATCGACCCCAAGTTGGCTTGGGCAAAACAAAACTTAGCCGAAATGCCCATTGAAATTAATCGGGCTGCATATGAAGAATTACTAAAAATCCCTGGTATCGGAAAAGTATCTGCCAATAAAATCTTGAATGCACGTCGAGCAATGCCAATCAAAAGCGAACTAGATTTAAAGAATTTGGGTGTCTTCCCCAAAAGAGCACTGCCATTCATCACAATGTTTGGGAAAAAAGCAAATTATCAATTAGAATTGCTGTGATAGAAAGGATGGCATTATGTGTTCTCGTTTTGCATTTGTGATTTCCAAAAGTGACCTTCAAATGGCATTTCCTTGGGTCGATTTTCCCCCCGAAATGCCCGGAAGCTATAATCTTGCCCCCTCACAACCAATCCCGATCATCAAAAATCAGGATCCAACCAAAATAGATTTTGGTCTATGGGGATTAATCGCTCCCTATGAAAAAGACCCAGCCACAGCCCGAAAGTTTTTGAATGCACGTTCTGAGACAGTGTTTGAAAAACCAACATTTAAAAATCCAATCAAACATCGCCGTTGCCTAATCCCTGCAAGCGGATTTTATGAATGGAAAACAACTTCAAATGGGAAAGAGACATATTATTTCACCATGGAAGATGAAAGCCCAATCGCATTGGGAGGCATTTATGCAGAATGGGAAGGCATTGACGGAAGCATCTTACAAACTTGTGCAATTTTGACCACCCAAGCAAATCAACTCATGGCAGACATCCACCCCCGCATGCCCGTGATTGTACGCCCAGAACTCTATGACCGTTGGTTAGAAAAAGTGCAACCCAGTGAAGCATATCTAAAACCAACATTTGCCCCCTACCCAGCCAAAGAAATGAAAACTCGTCGCGTCTCATCCTATGTGAATAATGTGCGCCATGATGGTCCTGAATGTATTGCCCCTTTTGACCCCACTCTCAATCAAAAAGGACAGTTTCAACTTTTTTAGCAATTTTCCCTAGCGCACTTTTTTTTGCTTTGCTATACTTAGAGAAACTATCATTTCATCGAGGTATTGTATGCCAAATTATCACATCGAAGGCGTCTATCTAGAGCAAGGGCTTGCGAATTCATATCTTGAAATGATCTATGCTGAAGATCAATGTGAAGCAATGGAAAAAGCAAAAGCCCAAACTGGAGAATCCACACGTTGGTTAGAAGGACCCCGTTTTATCAACCCCGATGCACCAGACTATCTTGAGCGCATCAAACATCCAAAATTACCGGGATTTGATTAATAACTCAAATAAAAAAAGGTGCCAAATTGGCACCTTTTTCATATATCTTATTTTAGTCTGTAAAAGACTATTCTTCAGATTCTTCTGTTGCTTCTTCGACTGTTTCTTCTACAACTTCAACAGCTTCTTCGACAACTTCTTCAACCGTTTCAACTACTTCTTCCACAACTTCAACAACTTCTTCAACCAACACTGGCATTTCTTCTTCACCAGTCAATTGTTCAGGTGTGAACATATAATTTTCAACAGCTTCGCCTTCGCGATAGACCACTGCCTTCACGGTGGGGATCATATCAACAGTTAAGCGAACTTTCACGTCATACATACCCAAGGAGCGCAATGGTTCAGAATCGATCTTGCGTTTTGTAATTTCAACACCAGTCTTTTCGCTCAATGCTTCAGCAATCATGCCAGTGGTGATGGAGCCATAAAGCTTGCCAGTTTCACCAGCACGTGCGGGGAATTGAAGTTGGACATCTGTCAATTTTTCAGCAACGCCAGACATTTCTTGGTTCAAAGCCGCACGACGAACATCGGCAGATTCACGAATTTGGTCTGCTTGAGCAACTGCACCGGGGGTTGCCAAAACGGCGAGCCCTTGGGGCAACAAAAAGTTACGACCGTAGCCATTTGCAACTTTCTTTACGTCACCTGCGCGACCAAGATTATAAACATCTTCTAATAATAATACTTTCATCTTTAAGTCCTTCAAGCCCTTAGATTTTAGACTGCGGTTGCAGTCACCTGTGGTAAGGGTACAACCCACAAGCGGATATTATTTTACCATGTATAAGTGACTTTGCAATATTATCAATTTATTGAGAAATAAAAAAGGATTGAGAAATTCTCAATCCTTTTACTTTTTTTCTTATTTATTATTCTTATTTTGTTGGTCTAAGGCAGCCCCAATTGCCACACCTAAGACAATTCCAACTCCAATCCCCAACCCCAGATTGTTAAAAACTGTCAAACCTAATGCTATCCCCAAAGTAGGTCCAAACACAATCCCCAAGGAGAGATAAGATGTTTCTTCTTTCTTATCTGCGCTTGGTTGTTGCGCAGACGATTCAGATTGGTCAGAAATAGGCTCTACATTTTCTAATTCTTCTGGATGAATGTTTTCCTTACGATCCATTATTATTTTCCTTCAAATAATCCCAATCTTACATTTCTTCTGGCATAATTAACCAGAGGATCAAATAAGCCAAAATTCCCGTACCAAACATAATCACTAACAGAACAAATGCCAAGCGGAACAAAACAGGGTCGATTCCAAAATAATCACCCAAACCACCGCACACCCCACCAATCACTTTGTTTGTTCGAGAACGATAAAGCCTTTTATTTAGATCCATTTTGTGCTTCTTTCTGAATGGTTAGAGTTCATTCCCATTTTCGTCAACCACAACCGCTTCATCTGCATCAACGTCAACAGCTGTTTGCGGTTGTTTTTGTACGTAGGTTGTTTGAGTGTTTGCTTCGGGGACCAATAACAACATCACGATATAAATCAAAATGCCATGGCCACCCGCAACAGCTAAGATCACAAAGGCCAAACGCACAAATGTGGGGTCAACATCAAAATATTCTGCGATGCCACCACAAACGCCACCGATCATTCTTTCTTTTTGTGAACGATATAATTTTTTATTCATTTTATAATACCTCCAATTTTTTTCTTTCATAATACTATACGAGTTCTTGAAAGAAAAAGTTTCATCAGAATAAAAAAAGTTGAGTAATCGATTCTCCAACCCCCTGCCCAAACCCTTCGTCAACCAAGAGCGCATCACTTTGCGCAGCTTGGACGGCAAGTTTGTCACATCGTTCATTTTGAGGATGTCCAGCATGGCCTTTAACCCAATGCCATTTAATTTGATGAGTTTTCAGTTGTTTTAGTAAACGCAACCATAGATCTTTGTTTTTAACTGGTTTTTTATTAGCAGTTTTCCATCCCTTTTTTTGCCAATTCTCCAACCAATTCTGATTGATAGCATTCACCACATAACTCGAATCTGAATAGATCTCCACTTGGGCATTCGCAGGTATCTTTTCTAAGGCAACAATCGTTGCCAACAATTCCATCCGATTGTTCGTAGTTTTTTGATACCCTTGGCTATATTCTTTTTCTTGATCGCCGTGAGTGAGTACAATCCCATAGCCTCCCGGGCCCGGGTTGCCTAAGCTGCTGCCATCAGTATACACTTTGTAGGATGTCATCGAATTATTCTCCATTTTTTGTGGTTTGAATGATCTGTTTTGCTACTTCAAGATATTGTTCAAGGGCAACCTCATCCACATCTTTGGAGTCCCAATACAGACGAAGTAAATCTTCTTCTTGTAAGTCGGCAACATAGGTTTCTTCTCCCAAGCGGATTCGGTTTTTTAAAATCGGTCGTTTCACCAAATTAAAGCTAAATGCCGATTCAAACGCTTTTCGAATGACCACATCATCAATCATCGCTTCTTGAGCCTGATCATATTCCAAAATCATCCGCACCACAGCCTCGTCTTGGCTTCCGTCTGTGGGAATCTTTTCTAAGATAACCGGCATCAATTCTTCTTTACCGCGTAAATTAACGTAAATATCCACATAAGCTCGGATATTAGTCAACTCTCGCCATTCATAGGTTGTTTGACCTTTTTCAACATCCGCACGCACAAAATATTTTTTCTCATTGGCTTCGCTAAAGCTTACCCGTTCAATAGAACCAGCATAAATAATAGGAGGATAGCCTTCCGGATTCAAGTCTTGCGCATGATGGATATGGCCTAAAGCGACATAATCAAATAGAGGATTCTTAAGTAAAGCAAGTGGCAAAATAAATTCTCCCCCAATAGCGATGTTCTTTTCTTCTCCAAAAATGGCAGATTCAACTGTGCCATGCGCAGTCAAAATAGTGGGCAGCGTTTGATCAATTCCTTTTAATTCATTTTCAATATATTGAGTCAGTAAATCTTGATAGACCTGAACCTCTCGGTTGCGAATTTCTTCTGAAGTCATTTCCAAAACTTGTTGCATGTCTTCACGCATCATCCAAGGGATAACCACCAAATTGGTTTGCAATCCATTAAGATCTGCAGGTTGCAAAACGCTAGGCGTGCTAACGATATGAATATACGGAATTTCTAGCGTTTGATATACCTCAAGCGCATTCGCATGTGCAATTGATGCAGATCGGTCATGGTTGCCAATCACAATCACCGTTTCAATCTCTGCTTCTGATAATCTACGGATGCGTTTTGCCCATTCTCTTTGAAAAGTGGGGGATGGATGACGATCTTTAAAGGCATCTCCAGCAAAAAGCACTAAATCAACCGACTCATCCAAAGCGGTTTGTACAATCACATCTAATGAAGCCAGAAAGTCTTTGATACGCACAGGAAGCCCATCACTGGGATCATGCCGGCCATAATTGGCGATATCAATATGCGCATCTGCAAAATGAAGCACTTTGATCATATTCCTACTGCCCTCCCTGAATACGCGTTAATTCCGTCCAACCCGCTGTAAAATTGGGATTGAGAGACACAGACATACTCAAGTCATTAATGGCACCTTGCACATCTCCCAGCGCTTCTTTTGCCAACCCACGCCAATAAAACGATTCTTCCAAGATTGGATCACGCATTGCACCCAAGATGGTATCCGCCAAATCAATCACATCTTGATATCGCCCAGTGAAATAATAGGCGCGATAAGGACCTGTTTGATACCAATTCATTCGCCAAGGTCGGTCCGCTTCCGGCAAATTGTTATAAATTGCAAAAGACGTATCAAACGCAATCGCAGCTTGTTCATATTGATTAAGAGAATTATAAGAAGCCCCTAAATTTGCCCAAGCAAAAAACTGATGGATACCCGTCATTGAATCTTTTTCTTCATTCGCAAACTCTATGGCTTTTTGATATGCCCAATTAGGATCTCCATAATCGCCTAAAATTCGATAAATCTCAGCATTATCATTCGGAGGATACACGACCATGAATAAATAATTGAAAGATTGCCAGCTCTGTTCTAATTCTGAGTAAGAAATTTTTAAATTTTGACCTTGATAGGAATCATTCACATAAAATTGTTGAGTTGCATCATCATAACCAAACAAGGTTAAGAAATGCCCCATCCATCCGACCCCTTCCAAAACAAAGTCCTTCTCAACCAACACAGGATAACCGCCTGCAAGCAATTCTTTCAAAATCTGAAGATCGCCCCCCACCCGACTGACCACATATAGATTGGTCTCATCAACAATATAACTGACCATTTCATAAGGCATCACATTCTTATCATCTTCTCGATCGATACCACCCCTTAAATAATCTCCCGGATCTTCCCGTGTGCCTTGCCATCCCCAAAATGCCATCGCCATAGTCAAATTTGCTGGAGCACAAAAATTAAAATAACCATGCTGTGATATATAGGGTAATCCTTCAATTCGAACTTCAGGGGGAATCGGCTTGGATGTTTGCGTTGGAATAGGTGTAATTGTAGGTTCCACAGTCACTTCCAGATTTACTGTTGGGGTGACAGTTGCCGTAGGTGTGAGTGCTTGAATAGCTTCAGAAGTCTGAATTTGATTTGTGGCAAAAGCATTCATCGTTTTTTGCACCATTTCAGCGACTTGCGCATCAAAATTTTCTTCATCATTCGGATTAAATGTAACTTCTTCTGGTGGATTGAAGAAATAAAAAATATTTGCTCTCCATTCAATTATTCTTCCACCTAAATGAGATTGTACAAATTCCGTATTATATAAAAGCACTGCTAGCAAAATTAAAAATACAAATCCACCAGCAACAATTAGCCATTTTTTCTTTTTCGTCATTTATCTTTATCCTTTGAGTAGACGAATTATAACATGCGGGTACCTAGGAGGAGATTTGCTTCTCAGTCCAAGTTAATCCAATTTTGGATAGTCCACTTGCATACTGCGACCTTCAATACGCCATACAATTTCAGCAAATTGTTCAATAAAATACCGATCATGCAGTACGGCAAATATAGTACCCTCAAATGAAGCCAAGGCTTCTTCAAATCGAGAACGAGATGGCAAATCTAAATGGTTCAAAGGTTCATCTAAAATCAAAAAATTGCAATCTTGCAAAACCATCAGTGCCAACATCAAGCGCGCACGCTCCCCATAAGATAGCATCTTTATTTGTTTGAAGACCGTATCCCCTGCAAACAAATATTTATGCAAAAAAGTTCGCGCATCGGTATGATTCAAATCACTATTTTCTTGGATAGTCTCAATCACCGACAAATCTGGATTGAGTGTTTCTTGTTCTTGAGCAAGATACCCAATTTTGACTGCTTGCCCCACATAAAATTCACCAGCAACAGGAGGCAACTGCCCCAAAATTGTCTTCAAAATTGTGCTTTTCCCAGAGCCATTTGGCCCCACCAAAGTAATCCGCTGCCCAAATTGGATTTGTAACGAAAGTGGATCGAGCAATGCATGCCCATCATACCCAACTTCCAAACCAATCATACGCATCACAATATCCCCTGATTGAGGTTTCTCTGCAAATTGAAGATCAATCTGCCACCCTTTTGAGGGTTTTTCCACATGCTCATCAGTCAGCAATTTGTCTAGCCGGCGCTCCAAAGAACGCACTACTCGCATTTTTCCAGTAGTTTGATCATTAAAATACCCTTTTGCAAATTTATCTCCAGAATCTCCTTTGCCCCCTTTCTTTTTCACTGTTTGCCCTTTGAGCCGATTCATCGCAAACCCCAATGAATGGATTTCTTTTTGTTGTTCTTTATAGGCAAAATATTGCTGTTCTTCTTTCATAATACAAAATTCAATATAGTCTGTGTAATTACCTGCAAATGGCTCAACCAAATCCCCTTCTGTCTGCATTTCAATGATATGTGTGGCTACTCGGTCTAAGAGGACTCGATCATGGGAGACAATCAGCACGCCCCCTTCAAATTTTAATAACCAATCTTCAAACCAAGTCAAAAGTGCTTGATCAATATGATTCGTAGGTTCATCTAAGATCAAAAACTCTGGGTGTTGCAACAAAAGAGCTGCCAAAGCAAGCCTTGTTTTTTGTCCACCAGATAGATTTTGCACCAAGTGATCCTCAGGAATTTCATCAATTGCCAACCGATCTAAAACCTGCTGGTCTTCCGTGGAATATTCAATCGCAGTCAGATAAGATTGCAATATTTGATCATAGCGTTGAATCAAAGTTGAATCTTCAGGTGACTGAGCCAATCGCTGTGAAATTTCTTCAATCTGAGCTTCCAATGCCCCCAAACTACGTGCATGATCGGCAAGATACTCACTGACGGTTTGATCCTTCGAAAATTGGATTGCTTGGGGCAGATAGCCAACGCGGAGATCTTTCGGTGAAAATTGAAAAGAACCTTCATCTGGCTTTAATTCGCCAACAAGGATCTTTATCAACGTTGATTTACCGGTACCATTTTCACCAATCAAAGCAATGCGTTGATGTGGGTTGACATTAAATGAAATTTTCTTAAAAATTGTATGGGTTCCAAAAGATTTGGAGAGAGAATGGATAGATAACAAAATAGACCTGCCTTTCACAAGTGAAAAATAAATAAACCAAAAACGTTATTTATCGCAAGTCCGTCATTTTGTTCCTTTCACTAAATACCTTTTCCTAGTATAGCAATTTTTTTTATCTTGTAAAGGTTCTCAAATCAAAACAAATCACATCTATCATCCTAGACCTTTAGCTGTGTAATGTTAGAATAGAGAAAAACTTCTTAACTTCTTCTCAGGAGAGTTTGATAGAATTAAGGAGTACTCTTTTGAGAAATTATAGGATGGAATTATGAATAAAAAAACAACAATTATACTCATACTAATCATGGCAATCTTAATCACTGCCTGTAATAACCGTGCCGATCAAGCCGCTTTAGCAACTGCCCAAGTGGAAATGCTCTTCACCTCTGTTGCTGAAACAGCTAATGCAATGCAAACCCAAACAGCATTTGCAAACCCGACGGCAACACCATCCTTGACACCCACAATGACTGCAACGCCTCTTCCCGCAACCAACACGCCCATCCCAACTTTGCCAGCTGTCGCCACTTCCGCCCCCGTCAACACAGGGGGGAGCACAAGCAGCGCATGTGACGCAGCCGCATTCCTCAGTGAAACCATTCCCGATAACACGATTTTTGCACCAGGGGCAACCTTCACCAAAACATGGACCATCCAAAACACAGGCACTTGTACCTGGTCCACAGCTTACACCCTAGTTCATCATTCAGAACAATTATTCGGGGCTAACAATAGCAACGTGCTCACATCCGTTGCCGTAGCACCGGGCTCTTCAATTCAAGTTAGCTTAAATATGACTGCCCCCACAACCGAAGGCACTTATTACAGCCATTGGGTTTTATCAAATGCAAATGGACAAACCTTTATGATCGGTGGCACGACGCTATGGGCTAAAATTGTCGTTTCCAGCACAGGTGCCACTTCAGCACCCACATCAGGAACCACAGCAACCATCACCCCAACATCTTTTGGCACAGTAGTCTATCCAAATACTCCAACAGTTGACACACAAGCCACCGCAGTTCAAGCAACCATTAATGCTCAATCGACAATTAATGCAGCTGTCCAAGCCACCTATGCACAAGCAACTGCAAACGCTCAAGCCACTCTCAATGCTCAGGCCGCTGCAAATACCCAAGCCACCCTCGATACCCAAGCAACCGCAACAGCTGCCGCAGCAGCAAGCAGCAGCTCAAGCACCGGTGAATAAGCAAAAATAGGTTTCTAAAAAATAATTAAATTTAAAAACCGCCAAATACGGCGGTTTTTTTATTTTACAAAAAACTGTATCAATGGACTGGTAAAAAGAGAATCTTTGAATCGCCATATACTCAAATAAGATACAAACGGTTGCTACCAAGCGCATTTCAAAACAAATCAATTAAAAGAGGCCGATTTTTTTGTTTCATTTTCTCAACCAAACTCAATAGTCTAAATCCTATCAAATAAAATCAAAAGACAAGGAAACCCTTGCCTTTTGATTGAGGAGAAAAATTGTTTAAACGGGTGCTAAAGTACCTGCAAAAATGAACCATGCGAGTACTGTTTTTGCGGCTAAGCTAAGGATAATAAACATGCGTTCCCCATAGACATAGTCTCTCCATTTGCCCACTTTCTTATATTGCAAGTACATATTCACTGCAAATGTGTTGAAGAAAACGAACAAAGTAGGAATAATCGCATAAACAAATGCGGGGGGTTTAGCATCAGCAGAAGGAGCCGAAACAATTGAACCTACAAAATACCATACAATCATAATCCATGGGATAATGCCGGCAATAGAACCGAACCAAAATGCAGACCAATCTGTTTTTTCTGGATTTTTATTCATCGTTTCCATCAAGAGACCAAACAAGTTCATCGCAGCAGTCAATCCAAACATCGCAAGCAAAGCACCTGCATCCCAAATGCCAGTCAATTGACCAATCAAAACAATCATCCATGCAGAACTAAGGGAATATTCCACATAGCGTGCAGGATTTTGATGATTGCGGATATTCTTCGCATACCATTTGAATCCGAAGGTACCCAGTGAGAAATGCGCTACTGCAGAGAGCAGCAAAAAGATACCCGTAGCAATCCCAAATGGGTTTTCGAACAACAAATTTTGTTCTGGCATCAATCGAAGTTCCTCCATGTTAAAACTGAGGAAATTTGTATACACCGGATAAGTAGTGTCATTGCTCAATACGATCATCAATACGCCTTGCACAAGGTGGAAGAACCCCATGATTAAGTTAAAGCGACGCAAACCATTCATTTTTTTATCACTTACTTCAATTTTACGTTCCATTTTTTTATTCCTTTCAATAGAATATATAGACATTATATAGACATATCGTTTAGGAATTTCTTACTTTGTGGTTAACCAAAAAGAATGATCTTTCGATCACTCTTTTTAGATTAGTTTATTTGTTTTGATCACAATAATATGTGATTGCCTTTTCGATGAACGCTGGGAAATCCTTATGAACTTTCTCGTAGTTCTTTTTAAATCTCGGGTCAGAGTTATAGAGCTTACCTAACCCTGCAAAAATCTCCAACGAATAATCATAAAAATATTGATTAATGTGATTATGCCATCGGGCAATATCCGCTTGTGTTTCTGGCGCATCAACCGCATGCACACCGATATGGCTGGCGATTGCTTCAGTGATTTGCTGCCCTTCGTTCAAAATTTGTTCTTTTTGTATTGCTGAATAAGAAGACCAACGGGCTTGAGATTGTTTCAATTCAGGATTATCTTCACCATATTTTTCAGCAATCTCTTTTTCATAACTGGTTTGTTGGACTTCATCAAATCCATTAAAAATTTGTTTATCATTCATTTGTTTTTCTCCATTTAGATACGCAATCGTATCATCGATCGTTTTTATCAAGTTGACTATGCGCACCCTTTCTTTTTCCAAATTCTGTTGATGAGTCTGCAACAATGCAGATAAATCCACAGTTGGTTGTTGCAAAATCATTTTAATCTGCCCTAACTTAATCCCTAATTCACGAAAGAATAAGATCTGTTGCAAAAGAAGCAAGGATTTTTGATCATAATAACGATAACCGTTTTGCCCAATGCTAGCAGGTTTGAGCAAATCAATCTCATCATAATAATGCAAAGTGCGTGCACTCACTCCTGAAAAATCACACACTTCTTTCACTGTGTAGCGTTGAACTAAAGTCGGATCCATACATTACCTCGTTTCCACTTGCTTAGTATAAACTATAACGTAACGTCAATGTAAAGGGTATTAAAAAGAAAAAGCCATCAAAATTGATGGCTTTTTGAATAAACCCGAATATTTATTTTGCTGCAGCAACCTTCTTTTGCCTCACTTGACGTGCCCGCAAAAGCCGTTTAATCAAGTATGAACCAAAGATGAGCACCAAGAGTACCTGATGAGCAACTTCATTGGCCATCATAAACCCATGTAAGAAGATCAAGAAATAAGCAAGATAAGCCAATTTATGTAATTGATCCCACTTAGACTTTTTAATTCGCTTTTTAATGAATTTAAAAGAAGTGATGAATAAAGGAACCATCACCAAAAATGCCAAACTGCCAAAGAATTTTCCAAGTTCAAAATAAAGTGAGAAGTGATACCAAACATGTGCAAAGATCATAATCACGCCGATAATAGCAATTTTGCCTCGCACCGCTTTGATCTTTTTGGTATACCATTTAGTCGGATCCAATGCTCCCGCATACATCATAACGATTAAAAATCCAATCCCAATATAAGGATCATTCAACAGACTATAAGGGGCAAAGAAAGCAGCATAAAGGCTCACAAGTGCAGCGATGAGGAAGAAAATTTCACCTCGCTTGCGCATCCAATCACTGAAAACCCATGTGAAAACTAATGCACCGAGTGTTCCTAATAAAATTCCCATATTTTTTCCTTTCTATTTTTAAATTTTAATTTATTAACTATTAGTCGGGCTATATGAGAAAACTCTTACAATCAACCAATATCTCTTATAAAATTTAAACAATCTTATGCTATAATCTCCAGTACATGGAAACATGAAAGCATCTGGGGATGACTGGCTTCGACGGGAGAGGCTGGTTCCGGACTGCGGGCCGAGAGGTACCGACCTCGTAAACTCAGTACAAAAAATTAAGTGCCAATGAACGCACAACATACGCTGCACTTCCCCTTGCTGCATAGTCAGTTAAGAGAAAGTCAGTAACGGTCTCATAAAGTAGACCTCGATCCCTCACTCCTAACGTTGGCTGGAGTGAGTCAGATCGTCACAAAGCCAACGTGCTGTGTGTAACTTCACTAAGCACACAAAAGATGGGCTTTCGGGCCTGAGTGGATAGTCTGTTGTTTTCTGATGTTTCTAGCAGGGCAACCGGCGAACATAATCTGGAAACTACGCTCGTAGACGTTCGAGGGCTTAATCTTGCGGACGTGGGTTCGATTCCCACCATCTCCACCTCGAAACAAAAAAGTCTGGTGAAATCACCAGACTTTTTTATATCCCTATTCACATACCGTAAATTAACGTAAAATAACAATTATTATTTACTAGGAGATAGTATGCCTTCCAAAACAAAATTTGGAAAAGAAAAAATTCTGAATACTGCTTTTGAGATTGTTGAACATGAAGGCATAACCACGCTCACAGCTCGTGCAATTGCAGAAAAATTAGGTTGCTCTGTCACATCTATTTATTCAAATTATGAAAATTTAGAAAAACTTAATCAAGATTTATTAAAGAAAATAACAAATTTATTTCTATCAAGTGTGAATCCAACTGAAACAGAAGACCCTTTCTTTAGTATGGGCATTCGTAATATTCGGTTTGCAATTCGATATCCCAATTTATATAGCTACTTTGTGAAACATAACCAAAAAAAATTCAATTTAACCAAACAAGATCCTGCTACGATCAAAATCATTCAACAAAATGAAGAATTTAAAGGGTTTACGGAAGAAGAAATTGGACGCATTTTTTTACAGCTCTATATTTTCACCCAAGGGATTTGTTTCCTCATCATTGAAAACAAATTTACTGGCTCAAATTCTGAAACACAATTTATTGATTTGCTCTATCAAACAGGTGAAGCTATCATAAAAAATTCAGTTTCCTCTTTTAAAAAGAATTTCTGATATTTCTTATCCTCCTCCACATCCAACCTAAAAACAGTAGTATTCTTTCAATAAAACCAATTCTCAACAAAAAAACTGCCCATCAAAAGGCAGTCTTTTTTTATATTCTAAAGTTAAGCATGAATTTAGAGAAGATCTTTCTCTTTAAGTTTGCTAGCCAAAGCATCAGGATGTTTAAAGTGAATCACTTCAATACCTAATTCCTTTGCTGCATTAACGTTATTCAAAGAATCATCAATAAACAAACATTCTTCTGCTGAAAGTCCTGCTCGTTCTAACACTATTCGATAGATCTCTGGGTTGGGTTTAATCATCTTTTCTTTTCCAGAGAGCACCACCTCTTCAAACCAATTCAGAAAATCATATTCTTCTGCCACAATTGGGAATGTTTCCGCCGACCAATTACTAAGTGCAAAAACACGATATCCATTTTCTTTAATTTGTTTTAAAATATCCACCGTACCAGAAATTTCACCACCAATCGTCTCAATCCATCGCTCATGCCAAGCGCGAATATATGGTTCATATTCAGGATAAAGTGCAATTCGATCTTGCACTCCTTGCGCAAAAGGATAACCAGCATCTAAACTAGCATTCCATTCAGGTGGACAAACTTCTCTCAAAAAGAATTCCATTTCTTTTTCGTCATCAAACATTTTTTGATAGAGCAATTTAGGATCCCATTGGATCAAAACTTGCCCAAGATCAAAGATAACTGCTTTGATTTTTTGATTCATTTAAACTCCTTTATTTCTGATGAATCGCTTTGGATAAGAAGAATAAACTACCGATCATCACCGCAACAAACATAAATGCAAAACGGATATTGATCGATTGTGCAATAAAACCAATAATCGGGGGACCTGCCAAAAAACCAGCATATCCAATCGAAGCCACACCTGCAATCCCTTCGCTAGGATGAATCCCTTCGCGGTTCCCAGCAGCGCTAAAGGCAATCGGCACAATATTTGCCAATCCAATCCCCGCTGCGGCAAAGCCTAGCATGGCAATATATGGAGAATGGGTGAAGATTAATACAAACAAACCAACAAATGAAATTAAAGATCCATATTTCACCACTCGGGTTGCGCCCAGGTTTTTTGTAATCCAATCCCCTAAAAGACGACCAAGTGTCATCGTCACAGAAAAAGCTGCATATCCTAAAGCCGCGATTGAAGCGGTTGTGAAAAGTGTTGAGCTCATATACACCGCACTCCAATCTGCCATGGAACCTTCTCCAATAGAAGAACTAAATGCAATCAAACCCAACAACCACAAAGCTTTTTCAGGTAGTTTGAAGGGACTTTTCTTTTCAGCTTGTTTTTCACGCTTTTCACTATCCATTAAAAATGGTTGAGAGAGAATGAAAATGATCCCAAAAAGAACAGCGACCAACAAAAAATGATAAAAAGGTACAAAGAAAGAAAACCGTGCCAACAAAGACCCTAACAAAGCGCCTGCCAACGCACCAATGCTATAAGCTGCATGAAATGAAGACATCAAAGGTTTTTGATACCCCTTTTCTGTCATCACCGCCTGATCATTCATCGCCACATCCACCATACTGTGACATGCTCCATAAAAGAACAAAAGTACCCAGAGAAGGATCATGCTTGGAGCAATTGCCAAAAGAGGTAAGAATACACAACTCAACACCCCTGCCACCAAAATCACTTTACGCGAGCCAAATTTCCCAATCACCGTATCCGCCACCAATAAAGCTAAAACCACACCTAAGGACACCCCAAGTAAGGTAATCCCTAATTGACCATCTGAAAGAGATAAATGTGCTTGAATTTCAGGAATGCGTGATCCCCATGTAGAAAAAGAAGCTCCCACCAAAAAGAAAGTTAGCAAAACTGTCCATCTTGTTTTTTTATAATTTGTTTGGATCATCGCTCATCCCTAATTTCTAGTATTTTTCTTATTTAAAACCCCGTTTTTATCAACCACCTGTATAGTACTTGATATTTCAAATAAAGTCAAAAAACAAGAAAAGCAAGAGAGAATTTCTCTTGCTTTTCTAAGATTCAATTCATAATCCTATTTAAGATTAGACATTTGCTTTGCGCGCTTGTTGCACAATCAATTTGATAATATTGATAAGCATCCCGATTCCAGATAAGCCAATCAAGATTTTGATCGCATATCGGTAATTCGCTTCAACCATTGCCATTGTGAGGTGTGACTCTTTGAAGAAGTCAACCACCTGATCAAAATGTACCAAAATTGGTCCATTCAACACCATCACCAAAATTGCAATGCCCAACAAATTCAACACGATCTCAAAAATTCGAGTAAACAAGGTATGTTTATGAGTCACCAAATAAACAATTTGTAAGCCCAAAGAAAGAGCAAGCGACAAATTCCACACCGGCAAGAATTGATCTAATGCTTCAATGTTTAGGATAGGCAAAAAGGTAACATGTTCCAAACTTTCCAAAATTGCACCTTGGGTATACACATAGCTGTTAAGTAAAATCATCCAGATAATAATGAATACCATCGAAACAATCGGCTCCCACAGTTGCACAATATCTTTTTCTTCGGGCAATTCGGGTAGTTCACTCGGCTTCCAGCCCTCACTCAAATCAATTTCTTTGCCATCCAATTTTGCAAAATGTTCAATCACAGCAAAAGTAATCGTCAAACCACCAATCGCACCCATCCATGCAGAAATCAATGACGGGAAAAAGTTAAAAAATGGTTTGATAGAGTCCCAAGCGGTTGTGGTTTGAATTGTAAAAGCTGAAACAATAAAACTAATCACCAGCCCCAAGGTCACTGCACCCAAAACAATGCTAGTTACCATCTTATAGATGGGGAAAAATTCTGGGCCAATCAAATATTGTTTCCCACCCCGATATCGTTCGGCAACTTCACGGGGATGACCCATTTCAATCATTACTTGTTCAATTTCTTCTTTTAAATAAGTCTCTTTATCACCAAATTTTTCTTCAAGTTCATCATAGAGTAATGATTTAATTTCTTGAGCGATATCATCACTCATTTTTGCTGGCAATCTTCTTTTGATTGCATAGATATAGCGTTCAATAATTTCCATTTTTTTATTTCCTTTTATTCTTGTTTATTTTCTTTTTCTTCTTCACTCAAAAGCTGATTTAATACCTTAGTTAAGTTAAACCATTCATTTTTCAAATCTTCATAGACTCTCGTACCTTTATTACTCAATTCATAATATCGTCGAGGACGAGACCCTTCCGTGTCCCATTCGCTTTTCAGCAATTCCTGCTTTTCTAAGCGCCGAAGCAATGGATACAATGTGTTTTTGTCGATTGGCATTTCTTGTTCTGCCAAACTTTTTACCAATGTATAACCATAATGCGGTTCGTTTAATTGGGACAAAACACCAAGCACCAGCGTGCCTCTTTTCAGTTCGCTGATTAGCCCATCCAATGGATCTTTTTCATCTACCATATGCAATCCTCCAATTCATTCATTTTTTACACTTTTTTTTCGCTTTTTTTTAGCTTTTGTGAGCAACACCCATATTATAGTGTATATTACACACTATTGTCAAGTATATATTATTAAAGTTTTCACATTGTTTTTTGAAATTATTTTTGATTCAAAAAAACGCTTTACTTTTCTTTTTGTTAGGTGTAATATAATTACATGTAATTAAGTTGCATAAAACAAAGGATGTAATTAAATGAAAAATAGAAACAATAAAGAGAATATCGTTGATGTTGATGCAGAAGAAGTGAACACAGAATCTGAAAATTCAACAAACGATCAAACCGAACAAAAAAACACTGAGGCCGAACAAACACAAGCCAAAGAAAAAAACACAACGGATGATTTGAACAAAGCTTGGAAACAAGTCGAAGAAATCGGCAAAGAAACTTGGAATTCCATCCAAAAAAGAACCAATGTAGTCATGGTGCGCATGGATGATAATTCTTTAGAAAAGATTGACATTCTTGTGGATGCCAAAGTGTGCAAGAGTCGCTCTGAAGCAGCAGCCTATTTGATCACCAAAGGCATCGCTGCCCAACAAGAAACGTTTGATGAGATCACAGAGCTCTCCAAAAAGATCAATGAATTGAGAGGTAAGATGCATGACATCGCAAAAGATATCTGAAAAATTCATCGCATTCATCGATGATATAGAAAATTTAAGCAAAGATGCATGGGAAAACCTTCAAAAACAAACCAATTTTATCTTTGCCCGTTTGGATGAAGAATCAAAGAATAAAATCAATTTATTGATGGAGACTGGTGCTTTCAAAAGTCGTGCAGAATTAATCTCCCTTTTGATCAAAAGAGGAATTGAAGCAGAAAGTGAACGATTTGAAGGTATAGAACACTACGCATCTCAAATCACAGACCTTGAACTAAAAATACAAAATATGACACAGGGGATTTAACTCCCCTCAAGTGTATGAACCCTCGAAGAGGGTAAAAAAATGCGCAAAAGCAGGTTACGGACATAACCTGTTTTTGTTTAAATGAGTCATAGATAAGAAAAAATCTTATTTAGAGTAATATTATCTTATTTAATCTACTCTTAACTTGTGAAAGATTGACACTGAAATATTTCAATGTAGAATACTCTTATCAAAAGGAAAAAAATATGAACCACAAATGCATGTGTCTGAAGCGGGAACGATAATCGCCGAAGACTAAAATAAAAAGAAAGAAATTTTCATTCGATCAGGTCTAAGAAAAGACCAATTGCACCGGCGAGCGTTTCCGCAGTCTACAAAAGTTAGATAGCGAGAAATCTTAATCACGCTCGTTTTTTGTTGCAAACTGATCGAATTTTGTTTTTAACATAATAGAGGAAAAAATGGTACTACACACACACGTAACTCCAGAAACACACCAACATTCTGAAAATGTTTGGAACCCCCATAACGAATCAATTGGCAACACTCCCCTTGTGGAATTAACCAATTTAAGCAAAAATCTTTCGCCGAATGTGCGCGTCATGGCCAAAGCAGAATGGCTCAATTTGAGCGGTTCCGTCAAAGATCGTGCCGCAAAAAACATCATTGAAACCGCCTTAGCAGAAGGAAAACTTGGCAACGGACAGCGTTTAATTGATGCCACCTCCGGCAACACCGGCATTGGCTATGCCACAGCTGGAAAAATGCTCAATGTGCCCGTCACCTTAGTCATGCCCGAAAATGTCTCACAAGAACGCATCATGATCCTCCGTGCTTTGGGCGCAGAACTAATCCTCACTCCAGCAGCAATCGGCATTGACGGTGCAATCGGCATTGTACAAGATATGGTTGCCAAAGAACCAGATAAATACTTCCATGCAGACCAATATGGCAACCCCGCCAACTGGAAAGCACACTACAAACACACGGGTCCCGAAATTTGGGAGCAAACCAATCATCAAATCACCCACTTTGTCGCAGCAGTCGGCACTGGTGGCACCATCACTGGCACAGGCACCTTCTTAAAAGAACAAAACCCCGCAATCCGCATTGTCAGTGTCCAACCTGATAAACCCAAACACGGCATCCAAGGCATCAAACACTTAGCCACCGCCATCGTCCCCCCAATCTACAATCCCGACATTGTCGATGACACCATTATCGTAAACTTAGACCAAGCCAAAGACATGGCTCGTCGCCTTTCTCAAGAAGAAGGCTTATTGGTCGGTCTTTCTGCCGGTGCCGCTGCCACAGCCGCATTACAATTAGCAGAAACCTTAGACGAAGGCATTGTTGTCACCGTCTTCCCCGATGGCGGCTTCAAATACCTCAGTATGGACATTTGGAAATAATTTATTTATAAATTCCCCTAGAAAAAAAGAATGGTAATTGCCATTCTTTTTGCATACTAACAATTTTATTAGCTTACAAGATTGTAAGAGAAACAAAGCAATTCATTTCTATAATATAACCATAATTTAAATATTTTTTTGGAGACAAATATGTTAAAACAAAAAGGCCAAGGATTAGTCGAATACGGACTCATTCTGACATTAATCTCATTAATTTCAGTTGGAGCCATGAGTCTCACAGGCACAACCATAAAAGATGTCTATTGTGGAATTTCTGAAAAATTATCTGGAGATAAAAATTGTCAATCCTATTATTTCTTTGATGATTTTGAAGGAGATCTTTCAAACTGGAATGTGGTACATGGCACATGGGATATCATCGATGGAAAACTACATACAAAATCTGCTGGTGAAGGACAAATCTTCACAGATATTGATCAAAAAGAATATGAAGTTGAGTTAGGGGACGTTAATTTAAAATCCGGTGATGGTTTTGGCGTCGTTTTCAAAGCTGAAGATACCGAAGCATTCAATGGCTACACATTTCAATATGATCCTGGGTATGCAGGTGGGTCTTTCATCTTTCGAAAATGGGCCAATGGACATGAATTTGCACCTTTCGCCAGAAACGATGTTTCAGATTTTGACTGGTATAACACAGATCATGACATCAAAGTCTCTGTAAATGGGGGGCAATATACGGCATATGTGGATGATCAAATTGTTTGCCAAGGCTATGATGACACCTGGATTGATAACACCAAGTCAGTCGGGTTACGAACTTGGAGCACAACAGATGTTACCTTTGACAGTTTTTCCGTAAATCCCGTTCAAGGAGAATAAACAATGAAGAATAAAAAATCATCTTCTCTAAATTTAAAAGAAATTTTATTACTCTCAGTCTTAATCACCGCCATAGTCTTTATCTCAAAATATCTCTACGATAACAAATTTATTGATCGCTATATCTACGGAGGACAAGTAAGTGGATATGCAGTAGATGAAAAAGGAGATCCGCTAGTAGATGGCGTCGCATTCATCATAGGGTATCCTGATCTTGTTGAAATTAATCCAGATGGTTCATTTTTATTAGAAAATATTCCCCAAGGGCAACAATCCTTAGCATTAGGATATGATGAAAAAGCAATCGAATTTATCATCCAAGTTTATGATGGCAAAACAACCAACGTAGGGACTTTAGTGTATCGCTATATCGAATAGAAAATCAGAAGATTAAAATTATCCCATTAATCAGACGATTAAATAACACTTCATTTCTTTTTAATTCCATTTCCTTTATAATGTAAATATCTTATCATATAGAGGTGTTTTTCATGTCTGATTTTCTTTTTCGTGGATCATTAGAAGACCTTGATCCAAAGGTAGCAGAACTTTCCTCACTTGAAGCTGAACGACAATATCGTAAATTAATCCTAATCCCTTCGGAGAGTACTTCGCCCCTAGCAGTTCGCGAATC
The DNA here is from genome assembly GCA_963676155.2 of Anaerolineales bacterium. Lineage (GTDB taxonomy): Bacteria > Chloroflexota > Anaerolineae > Anaerolineales > UBA11579. The sequence goes on along the minus strand of CAXXOS010000001.1, from coordinate 1,449,171 downwards.
ACTCTCTTCCCCTTTGCATAACATCTATGCTGAGGGATATCCTTCAGAAGAAACCCGTTGGATGACCGAAGAAGAGATTTTAGACTACAAACTCCGCCTTGCAGAAAATCATCGTTTTTCTGACCCACGCTATTATAAAGGTGTTGAATACGCCAATGTAATTGAAGCCTTAGCCCGCAAACGTTGTGCCGAAGCATTTGCCACCGAAAAATATGATGCCAACGACATCTATGTCAATGTCCAAGCGCTCTCTGGTGGCCCCGCCAACAACGCAGTCTATCATGCCTTAGTCAACAATGGCGACACCGTTATGGGCATGGATTTAATCTATGGCGGGCATCTTTCCCATGGCTCCCCAGTCAACCGTTCAGGCAAAAACTATAATATCGTACATTATTCAATCGACCCTGAAACAGAAAAAATCAACTATGACGTCATGGAAGCCCTTGCCTTGGAACACAAACCTAAGATGATTATTGGTGGGTTTTCTTCCTACCCTTGGCAAGCGGATTGGAAGCGCATGCGGGAAATCGCAGACAAAGTGGGTGCAAAATTATTAGCAGATATCTCACACGTGTCTGGCTTAGTCATTGCAGGTGTCTATCCCAACCCTATTGACTATGCGCACGTTGTCACCTCAACCACCCACAAAACATTAAATGGCCCTCGCGGTGCAATCATTCTCACCACAGATCGCCTCATCGCACGCAAACTTGATCGCGCAGTCTTCCCCGGAGAACAAGGCGGGCCACATGTCAACGTTTTCGCAGCATTGGCAACTGCATTCAAAATCGCCAAAACAAAAGATTATCAAGAACTTCAAAAACAAGTCATAAAAAATTGCGTAGCAATGAACAATCAACTCGAAGCGCGCGGTTTCAAAATTCCCTTTGGTGGCACAGAAACCCACCTAACCAATATTGATTGCAAGTCTGTCGTAGGCAACGATGGCACCCCACTCTCTGGCGACATGGCCGCCCGCATTCTCGACTTAGCCGGCATCGTCACCAATCGCAACACCATTCCCGGTGACAAATCTGCCCTAGACCCTTCTGGCGTACGTTTAGGCACCCCATGGGTGACCCAACGTGGCTTCAAAGAAGCAGAGTGTATAGAACTCGCCAACATCATTGCCGATCTTCTCCAAGCCACAGAACCATATGCAATGCCCTCCGTCACCCGTCGTAACAAACGCGCCAAAGTCAACTTTGAAGTCTTTGAAAATGCTAAATTGCGTGTCCGCGCCTTAGCAACAAAAGCCGGTATCGATTTTGAACCAACCCAAACTGGCTACCCTCACTTTGCCTATCTAGACGATCAAGCGCAAAATAATGCAGACTTAGCCGCATTGCAAATTGGAGGCGAACATGTTCGCCAATTCTTGAACACAGTTTTAAGCAGCGACATTGAACAATTAGCAGTTGGACAAAAACAAACCACATCATTGCTCGCCAACGGACAACAAATCGAAGCTGAAATCGGGTTATTAAATCCCACAACCTACCAACTTAATCTCCCCAAAGCATCATTCGGTCTAGCCGCCGCTTGGCTCCGAGACCTCTCCGATGGATTCATCGCAGTAGATCAAGACATACTTAAAAAATCATATGGACCCGTTTGGGTGGCAGAAGCACCCCCCGTTGAATTAAAAGAAGAAATCCCCGCCGATCAAAATCAAAAGCCATATTATATCGGCATTGAAAATACAGACCACGTCGGAGAAGCCCTTCCTGAATTCGTATGGGAAGAAAAAGAAACACCCCTCCGCCAAACTGCCCTCTACGAAACCCACAAAGCCCTCGGCGCCACCATGGTGCCCTTTGCAGGTTGGGAAATGCCAGTGGTCTACACATCCGTCTATGAAGAACACATCGCCACCCGTCAAGCGGCTGGTCTGTTCGATGTCTCCCATATGGGTGTTTATCAAGCAGAAGGACCTCATGCCTGTGCCTTCTTAAATAGTGTCTGTGCAAACAACATCGCATTGCTTGCTGTCGGCGATTCATGCTACACCCACTTCCTCAATCACAACGCCAACGTCCTAGACGACCTTTTAGTCTACCGTCGTGGCACCAAAAAATATCTAGTAGTAGTCAATGCCTCCAATGATGACAAAAATTGGGCATGGCTCACCGCGGTCAAAGCTGGCACCGTGAGAGTCGACAATCTTCGCCCATGGGCAAAAGCATTCGGTCGAAAAGTAATCTTACACAACCTCCGAGATCCAAAAGCTGGCAAAGAAATGCGCGTCGACATTGCCTTGCAAGGTCCCCGCTCACGCGACACATTGCTCGCCCTTGGTTGTGATTGGGAAACAGAAAAGAAAATACGTCGTTTGAAACGTACCCAACTTTGCGAAGCAGTCGTAGGTGGATTTGATCTCATCGTCTCCCGCACCGGCTACACAGGTGAAAAAATGGCCTTTGAACTCTTTGTTCATCCAGATCAATCCATCGCCTTATGGAACAAAATCCTTGAAGTCGGCGCAGAATGGGGCGTCAAACCAATCGGCCTAGGCGCCAGAGATAGTTTGCGCACCGAAGCCGGCTTGCCCCTCTATGGACATGAAATGGGAGGCGAAAATAATTTTGGTGTAGCAGATGCAGGCTTCCGTTCATATATCAAAACCTATAAACCTTGGTTCATTGGTCGTGATGCCTTCTTAGCAAAAGAAGCAAAACGAAAATCAGTTGTTGCCCGCTTCCGCTTTGAAGAAAAAGGTGTCCGCATGGCCAAACCCGGTGATCCCGTTGTAGATAACAAAGGCAAAGTCATTGGTCAAGTCACCTCGTGTGCCATAGACCGCTTCGGCACCCTCACAGGTCAAGCGCTCGTCACCACAAAACATGCCACTCCCGGCACCGCAATCTACATATTCCAAAGCGCATCCAAGAAAAATTCAAAAGCACCTGCCGACCTAGTCACAGGTGATAAAATCGCCATTCCTACAATGGCAAAAATCTTAACGAGGTTTTCAAAGCTAAAATAATTAGAAAAGTAATAACATAGGAGAAAATTTATGCAAACAAATTGGACAGATAAGTACGCAGACCGCACACTTCATATGAAAGGCTCCACAATTCGTCAGCTTCTCAAAGTGTCTCAGAGTCCAGGGATCATCTCCTTCGCCGGAGGCTTGCCTTCCCCCGAAGCATTCCCGATTCAAGAGATCAAAGAAGCCTACAATCAGGTTTTAGATACTCAGGGAGCAAAATCTGTTCAGTATGGTACTACCGAAGGCTATGCTCCATTGCGTGAATGGTTAGCAAATTTCACCAGTGCGCAAATCGGTGTCCCTATTTGTGCAGATAACATCATCATCACCCACGGTTCTCAACAATTGATGGATCTTTTAGGCCGTGTGATGATCAACCCCGGTGATAAAGTAATGGTCGAAGCACCCACATTTTTAGGAGCATTACAATCATGGAAAGCATATCAAGCTGAATTTATTTCCGTGACGTTGAATGAAGAAGGCATCAACATTGAAGAAGTAGCAGCTGGATTAAAAGAAAATCCTAAATTTGTCTACACCATCCCCACCTTCCAAAACCCCACCGGCATCACTTATTCGCTTGAACGCAGACAAAAATTTATAGAATTGATCAATCAAAACAACGCCGTTGTCTTAGAAGATAACCCATACGGCTACTTGCGATATAGTGGTGAAAAAGAGGTATCACTCTTCAAACTCGACTATGACCTCAATAACAACGACCACTGTGATCTCGGCAATGTAATTTACACCAGCACCTTCTCCAAGATCTTAGCCCCCGGTCTGCGCATTGCGTGGGCAGTCGCCCCCAAACCTGTCATCGAAAAATTAGTAATTGCCAAACAAGGTGCAGATTTGCAATGCTCCACCATCAACCAATTCGTCACCTATCAATTAGCAAAATCAGGCATCCTAGAAGAACACATCCCCAACATCATCAATATCTATAAAAAACGCCGTGACCTCATGTTAGCAGAAATCGAAAAAACATTCCCCGAAGGCACCAAATGGACCAGTCCCGAAGGTGGTTTGTTCTTATGGGTCACCCTTCCTGAAGGAATCGATACCACTCCATTATTACCACTTGCTGTGGAAAAAGAAAAAGTCGCCTTTGTACCCGGCGCTCCCTTCTTCACCAACGGAAAAGGAAGCAACACATTGCGCCTGAATTATTCCAACGCAAATGAAGAAAACATCGTCGAAGGCATTCACCGACTAGCAAAAATCATCAAAGAAACAATCTAAAAAAACAAATAAAAAAAGAGCTTTTCAAAAAGCTCTTTTTTTATTTTAGATAAAAATCGAATTCTCATCCCAAACAACAATATTTGGCTCTCCACTTTTCTTAGCAGCAAAGAGCGCCAAATCGGCTCGTTTCATCAACACACTGCGCAACTTGACATTATTAACATTCACACAACAAGAAATGCCAATCGCACAATCAATAAAAATCTTATTATCATCTCCAGAAGAATCTCTATTAATCGTCTCAATTAATTTCTCACCAATCGCACGCAATTCTTCATTTCCCAAATCATAAAAAGCAGCCACAAATTCATCGCCACCCAACCGTGCCAAAATCGCATCATCAGGGAACACATCTTCCAAATAAGACCCAAACACTCGGATAACAGCATCCCCTTTATCATGTCCATATTTGTCATTAATCTTTTTCAAACCACGCATATCAATCATCATTAGTCCAATTTTTTTATTCTCTTGAACCGCGTTTTTACGAATAATCTCAAAGCCTTGCTCAAACATTGCTCGATTTGCGAGTCCTGTTAACTTGTCATGATAAGCAAGATATTGCAAATGATCTATTAATTCTTTAAATTCACTCACATCTGTCAGCAAACACACCATTCCCTGTTTCCCCTTATTGCTAACCTTAACTTGAATATAATGCTCTTTATCGTCTAACTCGGTTGTGAAAAATATCTTCACATTTTTTTGACCTTGTTCCAACAAAGTCGCCACTCGAGACCATTGGTCAAACACCTCAGCAATATGCCGATAACTACCTTTTTCAAAATAATTCAAAACAAATCGTGCATGATAATTGATATCAACAATATAACCAAAACGATCCAAAGCAATTAATCCATTATCGGAATATTCAATCATATCCACGCGTGAGATCGGTGCGATGGTATAAATTTTTTCTCTAACAAATAGGGCATATCCCAAAATCAACACCGTCACAGCACTAAAAAATGGCGCCATAAACAATTCTGGTACGAACCTCATAAAGACCATAAAAGTAATAAATGCATAAAAATGATAAGGAACCAAAATTAATAAAGCAAATTTCCTGAAGTTTCTCCCAGCTTCCAAAAATTGAACCACAATCATCGCGGATGATCCAATCAATAGCAAAAGTGGGAAAAGTGCGCCTATCAATGCCACCGGATGATATTGAATCTGAATATGCTGAAAATTCTTATAAATTGGCACTTGCATATTGATATCAATAAATACATCCAGAAAATAAAAAGAGATAAGAATTGCAATCAGAAAATATATGATAGTGAAAGACCATTGATCAAAAACTTTATCTTCTATAAACCCGCTTGAAAATAATCTCGTAAATTTATATCCATATAATAAAAAAATGGAAAATAAAAAGAAATAGCTTCCAAATAAAATCGAATTAAATATTTCATTACTGGTATAAATCATCAAAATCGTCACGATGAAATAGAGTGTCAATATCCCCAACAACACAAAATAATATTTCACAGCTTTATACTGTGAAACAAGTCTTAGTTTTCTATAAAGAAAAAAAGCACTTACCAAAAAACCAAAAAAAATAAAAATATGAAATAACAAAAACAATTCTGATATGGTCATCACGACTCCCAATAGAAACTCTCATAATTATAGCGGAAGATTATTAAAAAAATATTAAGAAATTCAATCCAAATTCTTTTTAGACATTCGCCAGAAATTCCTATATAATAGTAATGGCGTATTCATTAAAAACACCGCAGAGAACATCTGCATTCTACAATAAAAGGAGAATTAATCATGAGAATTGGTATTTTAACCGGTGGCGGTGATGTACCTGGCTTGAACCCTTGTGTAAAAGCTGTCGTATATCGCGCAATCGAAGACGGTCATGAAGTGATTGGCTTCAAACGTGGATGGTTTGGTCCGTTGAACATCAACTTGGATGATCCCTCGACGATTGAAGACAATACAATCCAATTGGATAAGCTCAATACCAGAACAATCGACCGTACAGGTGGGACATTCTTGCACACCCATCGAACAAACCCTCAAAACGTGCGAGATATAGATTTACCCGATTTTCTCGAAGCAAAAGAATTTAAAAAGAACGATCAAGGCAACTTAGACTGCACCCCGCACGTCTTAAAAGTGCTCGATCACCTCAATATTGACGTGCTTATTCCCATTGGTGGTGATGACACCTTAGGATATGGCGCTCGATTGCATGAAGAAAACTTCCCCATTGTCTCCATACCAAAAACAATGGATAACGACGTATATGGAACGGATTACTGCTTAGGCTTTTCCACCTCCATCACCCGTTCAGTCGGCTTTGTGCACCAATTGCGAACCTCAACCGGTTCACACGAACGCATCGCGATTGTTGAATTATTTGGACGAAACTCAGGCTCCACCGCATTGGTTACTGGCTACTTAGCCTATGCCGATCGCACCATCATCCCAGAAGTTCCTTTCAACGTACATCACCTTTCTGACTTACTCAAAGCAGATCGAAAACACAACCCCTCCAACTACGCCATGTGTGTGATCTCTGAAGGTGCCTTTATGGAAGATGGTGATATTCACGAAAAAGGTGAAGAAGATGCCTTCGGACACAAAAAACTCGGTGGCATTGGGCAATATACCGCTCAAAAAGTCAAAGAACTCTCAGGTGTCAACATCATTTACCAACAGCTTGCCTATCTAATGCGCTCTGGTACCCCTGATTCCTTAGACCTAATGGTTACCAACACCTTTGCCAACATGGCAATGGATTTGATCAACCGTGGCAACTACGGACACATGGTTTCCTTGCAAGATGGTCTCTATACCTATGTTCCCGCAGACACCCCCGGCAAAGGCACTCGAAATGTAGATGTAGACGCCCTCTACGATATCGAAAAATATAGACCGAAAATCCGCAACGCTCGTGGCAAACCAATGTTCCTTTATTGATCCAAACAAAAAGGTGTCGAATACGACACCTTTTTTCTTTTCTCTTTTTTTCATCTTAACAAAAAAGAACGGTTGTTTATACCGTCCTTTTTTTTGTTTTTTTTCAAGAACTATACTAAAGTGCTAACACTCTAGCCATTTCAAAATATTCTGGTTTCACTGCCCGATGTTGTTTCACAACTTCTTCAAGTGGCACAGACACCAATCGATCTTGTTGCAAGCCAATCATCACCCCAGTTTCACCTTCAAGCAATGCATCCACTGCGCGCACACCCATGCGGGTTGCCAAAAGTCGGTCAAACGCTGTGGGAGAACCACCACGTTGAATATGACCCAAAATAGTCACTCGGGTCTTGAAGCCAACGTCAGACTCATCCAAACGTTCCTTCAATTCATTCGCTTTCAAATTAGCACCTTCTGCCACCACAATAATACAGTGATTCTTACCACGTGTATAAGCATCATTCACTTCTTTGATCACTTCTTCAACGGTAATCTCATGTTCAGGGATGATTGCCAATTCAGCACCACCCACAATCCCAGAGGTAACCGCGAGATAGCCAGAGCTACGTCCCATCGTTTCAACCAAGAAAGCACGTTGATGGGAGGAAGCAGTATCACGCAAGCTGTCGATTGCTCGAATGATAGTATTCAAAGCGGTATCCACACCAATAGACATAGACGTGCCAAAAATATCGTTATCAATGCTACCCGGCAAACCAACCACACGGATACCTTGTTCCACCAATTTTTGTGCACCGGTCAAAGAGCCATCTCCACCGATCACGATCAGCCCTTCGATGCCACGTTCGTTCAATTGACGAATCGCTTCTCGACGGCCTTTTTCCGTTTTAAATTCCATTGAACGGGCAGTACGTAAAATCGTACCACCTTGTTGAATAATGCCGCTCACATCGCGAGTACGCATTAATTCCATTTCTCCTCGGATCATCCCAGCATAACCTTCATAAACTCCGTAGCACTCCACGTTATGAGAAGCTGCTTGTCGAACAACAGCTCGAATGCAAGGATTCATTCCTGGTGAATCGCCACCTGAGGTCAAAACACCAATTCTTCTAATTGAACTACTCATTTGTCTAACACTCCTACATAAAAAACAATTATAAGTCCATCTTATATTTTATCACAAACAGCATTTAGACATAAATTATTGAATATTGATTTCTTCGATTTTTACGTTCTCTTTACCTAAAATCACTTCTAGGCGCTGAATTAAATCAGGGTTCACTGAAATAGCTATATGAGGATATTCCACCAAATACCCCTTATCATCTTCTATAATATAGAAACAGAACCGATCATTTCCCGGATACTCGCTTAAAATATTATAGATTCGTCGAATATGAAGAAAATCTCGACTTTTATCCCCTCTTGGTCTCAAAATAACACGCAGCATTTTTTGCAATTTTTTATTCTCTTCTGTTGAGCGGTGATCAAAAGACGCATTCAACATATAGCTCGCAGATGGGTCAGCCTTAGGTGTAGCAACTTGCATCTCAACTGCGGCAGGCACCACATATTTTTCTTTCGTCTCTTTGATTACATTTTGCGCAGGTTGATTATCGCTTGAATCGCCTTCTTCCACCTCAACGGTTAAAATCATAGGATCAGACGTTTCTTCTTGGATAGATTCTACAGTGTCTACCGATGGTAAAGCAAGTTTTTCAACCGATTCATTCGCAGGAGCTGCCACTACTGTTGGTGAAACTTCAGGCTCACCAATCTGAGCACCCGCTTGACTGCCATCATTTGCATCATCAAAAAACATTTCCGCATCATCCATCCACTCATCTGGAAACGCCTCTGGTTCTGGTGGCATATCAGCGTTTTGAGGAATTGCTTGATCTATTTTTTTCACAGGCACTTCCTGTTTTTCAATCACAGGCTTCTCGTTTTTAGCAGGAAGAGATGTTGAAATTTCCTCTTTCTTTTCAGGGACAAATACCGCACCCGTTTCAGCAGCATTTTGCGGTTTTGCTTTTCGAGAATACGTATCTTGCGGTTTTGCATTTTCCCGCATTGGCTTTTGCATCGAAGTTTTTGGTTTTCCATAATAAGGTTGCGAGCTAGAAAAATGGTGTTTCTCCACATCAGACATCTCAAAATAGCGCACCTTATCAACCATTTTATCGACAATAATATTGATCTCATCATTGCGGCTTTGCACCTGACCATAGATCAACACAATTTTGTTATAATCCACTTCATCCTTAAATTTTTTCCACACATTCGGGAAGAAAACCAGCTTCAAAATCCCATTCACATCTTCAATATTAATGAAAGCCATTTCTTTCATATTTTTCGTCGTAATATAGCGCACGCTATTAATAATCCCCGCCACAATCACCTTGCTATTATCCCGTGCCAAATGAACCGTCGAAGAATCGTGAGAAATCACATTTTTCAAATCGCCCAAAACCGTTGCCACAGGATGATCAGATACATACAATCCGATCAATTCTTTTTCCCAATCCAACTCTTCTCGTTGATTATATTGCGCACTCGTATCAGGCAAATAAATATTCGCTTCCAACCCCGTATCCGCCCCAAACAACATCATTTGGCCAGATTCTTTTGCTTGCCAATAGGAATTGCTCACACTCGCCATCTCTTCAATCTTAGCAAGCACAGATTTGCGCGGGCCATAATGCTCCATCGCCCCGGCCTTAGTCAAATATTCTAAAGCACGCTTTCCCACCTTTTTCAAATTCACATTCTTCGTGAAATCATTCAACGAATCAATCGAATTCTTAGAACGGGCTTCCATGATCTCTTCCACTGAATTCCGTCCCACATTCTTAATCGCCCCCAAACCAAAACGAATCCCATGACGCACGCCATTTTCGGCTTCCTCATCTTCAATCGCTTCAATAGTAAAATCCCACTCACTAGAAAGCACACTTGGGGGCAATAATTCAATCCCCAATTTTCGGCAATCACCAATATAAAATGCCACCTTTTCCTTATCATCAATATACACAGACAACAACGCCGACATATATTCTTCAGGATAATAACACTTCATATAAGCAGTCTGCATCACCAACAACGCATAAGCAGCCGCATGCCCTTTATTAAACCCATAATTCGCAAAAGCTTCCCAGTCATTAAAAATTGCTTCTGCAACCGATTTTTCAATCCCGTTTTCGCTAGCACCATTAATGAATTTTTTCCGTTGCGCGGGCAATTGTTTCACTTTTTTCTTTGCCACAATCTTACGCAAAATATCCGCTTCACCCGGCGTATAGCCTCCCAATTGAATAGCAGTAGCCATAATCTGCTCTTGGTAGACATGCACTCCGTAAGTATCCTTCAAAATCGGTTCCAACATCGGATGTCGATATTGAATATCTTTTTCCCCATGCATACAAGCAATATATTCAGGAATAAAGTCCAATGGTCCCGGACGATAGAGCGCGATCATTGCGATAATATTTTCAATCGTATGCGGTTGCATCTCCGTGATCCACCGCGTCATTCCCGCACCTTCCACTTGGAAGATCCCCGCCGTGCTTCCGCTGCTCAACATCTCATACACCACCGGATCATCAATCGGAATATTGCTCATATTGATATCGACCCCATGTCGTTCTCGCACAAGATCAGCACATCGTTGCATAATCGTCAACGTAGATAATCCCAAAAAGTCCACTTTGAGCAACCCCAAGCTATCCACAGTAACCATATCAAATTGTGAAACCGCTTTGATCGGCACATCATCAGAATTGCTTGTCGGGCGATGTAACGGCGTATAATTCACCACAGGAACATCGGTCACCAAAACACCCGCTGCATGCGTCCCAGCATTGCGCAAGGTGCCTTCAATTTGTAATGCATAATCAATCAAGTTTTTAACAACCGGATTGTTCTTATATTCATTCTTAAGATCTTCCACTTCTTCCAAAGCTGAAGAAATTTTTGCTTTTGGTCCCCCAGGAATCAGTTTTGCAATTCGGTCCACTTCTGGCAAAGGCACCCCTTGCACTCGCCCCACATCACGAATCGCACCTCTAGCTTTCATCTTGCCAAAGGTAATAATTGCCGCCACCATCTCTTCGCCATATTTTTCTGCACAATATTCCATAATAATATGGCGCTTATCATCTTGAATATCCAAGTCAATATCAGGCATACTAATTCGATCCTTATTCAAGAATCGTTCAAAAATCAATTTATATTCCAACGGATCCACATGAGTAATATTCAAGGTATACGCCAAAATAGAACCAGCAGCAGATCCACGAGTGGTATACCAAATTCCCAATTCAGAGCACTTCTTACACAAATCCCACACAATCAAAAAGTAAGAATCAAAGCCCATGGAAGTAATCACACCTAGCTCATATTCCAATTGTTGCACATATCGCGGATCATCTGCCTTATCTTGACAACGGTCTTTCAACCCTTCCCAACACAATTTACGCAAATAGACAGAATCGGGGCCAATATTGCCAAGTTGTTTTTTCTTCATTTTCTCGTTGGTCACGCGTTCTGTGTCCAAACGAATTTCTTCATAAGCTTGTGGATCTTGATATTCAGGTTCCACATCAAATTTTGGCAAATGATATCCCTTAGGCGCCAAATCAACTTCACATCTCTCAGCAATCTTCATCGTGTTCGTCAACACTTCAGGATGATCAGGGAACATGTCAGAAATTTGCTGTGGTGAATGCAAAAAGAAAGATTGCGGAGTCATTTTCATCCGGTCTTCATCGCTCAGCAACTTATTAGTCTGCAAACAAAGCATAATATCATGAATCTTTGCATCTTCTTTATTCACATAATGCACATCGCTAGTAGCAACCACATCCACGTCATATTCTTTTGCAAATTCAAACAAAACCTTATTCACCCGTTGCAATTCAGGAATCTGATGCCCCTGCACTTCCAAAAAGAAACGTTCTCGTCCAAACACATCCAAATACCATTGCAAACGTTCACGTGCCAACGGTTCATTATCTTCCATGATTGCCCGAGGAATATCACCCCCCAAACAGGCAGACGTACAAATAATCCCTTCGGAATGTGCCGCCAAATACTCGTGATCCACCCGAGGTTTGTAATAATAGCCCTTTAATTGTGCAGTCGAAGCAATTTTGAGCAGGTTCTGATAACCTGTTTGATTTTCAGCAAGTAATAAAGAATGGAAAGGTTTGCGGTCATACTTAGGGTCTTTTTGCTCCATCGAACGAGGGGACAAATACATCTCCACCCCAATAATCGGCTTAATATCATTCTTTATCGCCGTATTATAAAAATCAATCACCCCAAACATCGTACCATGGTCAGAGATCGCCACAGCACTCATCCCCAATTCTTTGGTTCTTTCAATCAATTTTGGAATCTTAGAAAATCCATCTAAGAGAGAATATTCAGTATGTACATGTAAATGAGTAAAATCCATTGCGCTCCCAATCTCCAATCCTTCTGCCCTCAATTATAGCATTATTCAAAATAAAAACTGATGCATGGCATCAGTTTTCTAATCTAAATAAATAATTTTTAAGATTGGTGTGTTATTCTTCCAAATCAACAGAATCTGTCACTTCTCCATCAACTGGCGTGTTAGTTTCTTCTGTTTCTTTGACCAATTCGCCATTCATCACCAGATATGAATCTATTTTTTCTTGATGTGCAGGCAGAAATTCAGGAATCGCCAAACCTGCTTGCACTTTTCTTGCCCCACAAACTTTATTGGAATATAACCAAATCAATCCAAGCCCTGCAAACATCATCACCAAGCCAATCGCACCCGCTTCTGGTCCAAATGCACCACCCGTGAACCACTCTGGTCCGGTCTGACGAATTGCCAAAAAGCTAGTCGAATTCGAATTTGTGCCACTCACAGGGAAACCAAACACATTCCCTTGGAAAAAATTCCATGAAATATGTAACCCAATCGGGATCGCAAGCTGTTTGGTCAACAAAAACCCAGCTGCCAACATAAACCCAGCAATAAAAATATTAAAAGAGCTAATCAAAGAAGCATTGGGATTAGTAATATGCATCAAACCAAACACAGCAGAAGAAATCACCGTAGAAAGAATCACAGCGGTCTTCGGTGAAATTCTCTTGAGATTATTCAAACCTTCCGATAAGTTTTTCAAATGATACCCTCGGCTTAATACCTCTTCTTGAATACCCACAAATGTAAAGTTCATCACTTGGAACAGAATTAAGAGCAAAAATGGATAGTTTGGATTCGAGATTGCAAAATAATCTTTCACTTCCACAAATCCCAGTGCATATTCCACCCCAAAAATAATCACCATCAAAAAAGCGCCCAAAAACAGACCAAAACCAAAATCTCGCCACCAACTTTTGTTCATCACAAATCCAAAATCACGCAATTTGCGACGATCAAAAACAAATCCTGCCAACAACACGCTTCCAACCATAGCCAACACAGTAAATATAGAAAGGATTGTACTAAGCAACAACGAAGTCGGAATAGAAGTAAACCCTAATATCCCTAAAATAATCCCAATGAAAAATTGAGGAAAAACCAACAAGAACAACATCAAAATTAATTGTAATAAAATTCTAACAACAGCACTCAACCGTCTTTCATCCGGATTCCATACTAAACGTTTAAACATAAAATAATTCCCTTTCAAAATGAGCTATATTAAAATACGAAATCCGTAGTAATTCGTTTCATCCCTGCAGCTTCAAATTTTGCAAATGCCTTTTCTGCTTCAGGAGAAAAATCAATCACCCCCGGAATCACCACAGAAGAAGCACAATCATCTAGCAAATAGACCTTTTCAGCCAACTTCCTATCCACTTTTTGAATATCTTCCAACAAATCTCCCACCGTAGCCGCCACACAATGGCTCTTCGCCTGCCCAGCAATCAAAACGCGATCATATTCTTTCACTTTTTCAAACAAACGATTATTTCGAGCAGCAATCAACTCCCCATCAACAGTCTCCGTCACTTCAGGAGAAATCGCAGAATAATGCTCTGTGGCGGGATTCTCTCCCTTCAAAATATACTCAGGTTGGCTCGTTCGCGCAATGCTATGAAAAAATATCGCTTCTTCAATAATTGAAACAATTGCATGACCAATCCCCCCCAACATCGCATGATAAGGCCAAATATTTAATAGATATTTTCCTTTAGCAGCCAATTGGTTCACATAAAACTCCAAATGAGCTTGTCCTTCGGCTGGCGTAATTCCCAACGTAGCCGCAGCGCCCGCATTAAATTGCCAATTTCCATTTTGAACATCTTCCAACCGAATCATAGTGTTAGGTGCCGGATGTTGCCCATTTTGATTCACCAAATAAGCCGCATGAAAAATTTGGAATGGGAAGTGAGAATCCATGGTTGCAGTAATCTGGCTAATATGATTTAAATTCCGATAGATAAATTGACTCAAACGCTGATTGTCTTCAACTGCCCCTCGTCCCGAAGCCCCCCCCACAAACAATTCAAACTCAGGCAAACAAAAAGTATTTTGCACATCAATCAAAACCAAACAAGTCCGCAGCGCATCCTCGCCAACAGGTCGAATCGAATATTTTTCTCGCCAATCAATTGCAGCCTTTGCCCTCTCTTCATAAGGCACACGATAAACTTTATCTGCGTTCTTCTTGTCAAAAAATTCTGGTAAAGGAAGTCTTTTCTCAATCATGATTCTCTCCATTTTAATTTCCCCCATTATATCAGCAGCTTTTTAGAATTCAGTTTAACAAATAATAAAAAGAGTGAAGAAATTCTTCACTCTTTCATAACATTAAGGAGTAGCTCCTGCAGATTATGCAGTTGCCTCTGCTTCTTCTTTCTTATCTTTGGCTTTCATCGAAAAGAATACAATCAAACCGACAGCCACAAGAATCAAAGCAATTGCCAAAACAGGTTTGAAGAACAACCAACCCACAGCAATCACCAACAATCCCCAAGTAATCCCCAAAATAGCACCAATCAACCCAATTCCACGGTTAACCAAGTTACCCAACAGCGGCACTCGAGCTAATAAGGAGGTAATCGGGGAGAAAATCATTCCCATCGCAACCATCAAACCAATCACCGAACCAACCCGAATTGCAAAGGTTTTGATCGTGTTTTGTTGCATTTTCTCATCCATCACTTCTTGCTTATTCTTGATACCGTTAGACACTTCCGTCAAAAGGCCTGTCTTCGTCTCATAAGAGCTCAAAGTAGAACCATTTTGTTTCCCGACCAAAGTAACCATCTCTGGCATCACAACTTCATAAGTAATCAAAACATCTCCCACTTCGGGATAGGCATAACTGCTATACCCTTCCACACTTTGGAAGATCTTATTATCCTCAACAGAGGTCACCAACCACGGATCATCAATCACAGATGTCAGTGTCAAAGGTTGATAATTATTCAATTTTTTCACAAATTCATCCCCCAATGAAAAAGCATCCACATAAATTTCATCTGCCACAAGCTGTA
This sequence comes from Anaerolineales bacterium, assembly GCA_963676155.2. Lineage (GTDB taxonomy): Bacteria > Chloroflexota > Anaerolineae > Anaerolineales > UBA11579. Next base: position 1,433,537 of record CAXXOS010000001.1, on the reverse strand, counting down.
GATCTTCATAAGGAATAGAAACCGGATTTTGATGCCCATTTTTTTCGCCAAAATTTGTTGAATCAATCAAAGAATCAGACCAATCTAAATAATATGAATAAGTTTTCACATCATTATCATCTTCTTCTGATTTTTCATGCCATTGATACATTTCAACTGAGCGACGCATTTTCAAAGTGCTTGCGGGGGCAGTCACAGCAAATTCGTCATCGGCCAAGGTTGCATTCGTGTCTGCCAAACCAGAGAAGATCACCAATGCACCTTCATTTTCGCTCATCACCGCATCGCTAGACACTTCCACAGCATCCGAAATATTCTTTAATGCTTTGGCGCGTTTGACAGAATTTCCTTCATTGTTGAAAAGCACAAATGTCAAAACAACAAATAGTAAAATGCCAAACAACAATCCAGCAATTCCGCCACCTTTTGATTTCTTTTTGTTTATAGTAGTATTCATATTAACTCCTCCTGTGAATAATAGTTAATAATATGATAATAAAAATCTTATTTATGCTACCTTAAAACTTTTTACAATTCAAGTATTAATTTTTAATAATGAATATAAACAAATGTCCCCACATGTACCCGTTGGAAAATATAAAGCGCATCACTCGTATTCATATTAGTACAACCATGTGAAAAAGTAGACCCCAAAGGTGGATTCCAATACGTGCCATGGATCCCATAGCCATCATCATAGTACATCACATAAGGCACATTCGGCAAATAATAATCCGCCCCATACATCAAAGCCGATTCATACATCACATAAATTTGGAACAAACCCGGTCGCGTCGGTGTCGATGGTTTCCCCGTAGAAACCCAGAACCAAGCTTCCAAATCACTGCCATAATACAGTCTCAAAATCTGCTCAGACAAGTTAATATCCACCCAATACTCATTCTCTCCAACCCCAATAGGTCGATTAGTATTGCGATCAAACCCAATCGGTGCAGGTCGTGGTGTATTTGTCGGAATCGGTCTCGGGGTAAAAGTCAACGTCGGCACAGGTGTATTGGTCGCCGTTGGAGTTGCTGTCGGTGTCGGGGTAAAAGTCGGTGTAGGAGTCGGAGTAGGGGTATAAGTAGCCTTAATTTCCCCATTCATCACTTTCGCATGTTTTTCTGGCTGAGCAGCCAAAACCATCTCATAATTCAAATAGAACAAACCAAAAGAAGCCAACACCCCCATCAACACAAACACAATCACAATCAAAAACAATAATTTTGACCGTAAAACCTCAACTTTAGCGGCAGGAACAGAATTCTTACTCATCAAGGTCCTGATAAAACACTTTCGTCATTCAAATAGCACAAGATGCCATTCACAATCCCACGTGCAATCACATCTGGCTCCTCAGTCAACATCTTTCGGTCCAAATTCATAAAACCCGTTTCAATCATCACCGCCGGGGTGCTTCCATCAATCCGCACATAGGCTTGATGATTTTGCATATCCGCTGTGATCGACGTATGAAAAGACATCTTCGTTGCCGTCGCATAACGATCCATCACACAAGCATTCAATCGATTAGATTCTGTCAAATTCTGGGTCCCCAAAATGGGCGTCACCTTATAGCCAGACGCATTCGAATCAATAAACTCACACGTATCCGCATGAATCGAAATCAACACATCCGCCTTATACTCATTCAACGAATCCTGCGTCTCCATCATCAAATCCGCATGAATACCTTCATCATTCAAATATTTTTGGACGTAAGACGCCACTTCCACATTAATATCAACTTCTTTCAACCCATCTGGGCAGGTAGCGCCCGAATCATTGCCCCAATGCCCCGCCACAACACCTACGCGAAACTGATTATTATTTTCATTTGTCAAAACAGGCGTATCATTTTCCAAAGCGTTCGCTTGCATCTCTGCCCGCATCTCACTCCACCATTCAATCACCCCCACCGGCAACAAGCCCAAAGGTGTCCATGCCGTGAACAACGTTGCCACAATCGCACCATAAAGCGCAACACGTGCCAAATGTTTAAATATCTGGATCTTAGTAGCTTTTGATTTGGGTTGTTGGTTCACATCCATTGATTATTTTCCTTCGTAAAGTTCCTTAAAGAATACCTTAGCGTCTTCTGCTTCGCAAGTCTCAAAGCCAATCAATCAAAAAGAAAACTTAACAGAAAAAGCCGTGCATTTTTCAACACACGGCTTTCATTAATTCATAAATTTAGTAAATTGTATTCCCACGATTAATCAATGGCAACACCTTATCAGAACGTTCGGTTCCCATAATCACACAAGTAACCGGATTCTCCACCAAATAGGCCGGCACACCCAATTGCTGGGTCATATAGCGATCCAACCCACGCAACAATGCTGCCCCACCTGCCAAAGCAATCCCACGGTCAATAATATCAGAAGCCAATTCAGGCGGAGTCATTTCCAACACATTGCGCACAGTTTCCACAATCTTGCCCAACGGTTTTTGCACGGCTTCCACCACTTCGCTTGTCGTCAACGTAAAAGGTCTTGGCAAACCAGTCACCTGATCTTGCCCCTGCAATTCCACAAATTTCTCTTCATCCTGAGGCACAGCTGCCCCAATTTCAATCTTCACCATTTCAGCAGTGGGTTGTGCAATAATCAAACCATATTTACGACGTACATATTGCATAATCGCTTCATCAATTTCCAAGCCACCTTCGCGCAAAGTTTTCCCAGCCACCACATCATGCATCGCAATCACTGTTGCCTGCGTAGCGCCTCCCCCAAACAACACAATCATATTGCCAGTCGGTGTGCCAATCGGCAATTCCACGCCCAAAGCAGCTGCCACCGGTTGCGGAATCAACACAGCATCACCGCTCACTTCCAAAGCAGCTTCTTGCACTGCCCTACGTTCCACACTTGTTGCACCATGTGGATATGACAAAATTAATCTTGGACGATTAAATCGCATCGGTCCAATCACTTTTCTCAATAATTCCTGCAACAACAAACGGGTATACATATAATAAGCCACCACCCCATGTTGCACAGGTCGTGTCACTTCAATCACGTCTTCCGAGACGCGCCCAATCATATTCGCAGCTTCGCTGCCAATCGCAACCATCTTCTGAGCATCAATTTCCACTGCCACCACAGAAGGTTCTTCCAACAAAAGTTTTCCATTTGCTGCAATTCGTGTATAGGAGGTCCCAATGTCTACACTAAGTGTTTTTGAAAATAAAGGCATATCGATTTATTCCTTTGCACGTCAGATTTTTGAGGTCTCAGCGGGACAAGCCCTACTTTCCACCATAGAGTTGGATTGCTTTAATCCGATTTTGTGCGCGTTTATACGAATTTTTTGCATTTTTATAGTCTTCTGAATTGAAGTTATCTGCCGCATCCATGCGTTCTTTGGCATTGATGGCTTGTTGTTGGCATTCATCCAACACCAAATCTTTCACATTCTCCGCAACACCCGCCAACACAATCACCTTATCAGGTCGCACATCCACCGTACCTTGGCTGACCGTAATAAACATCGAATCCTCATTATAATGCAACTTAATAATCCCCGTCCCCAGCAAAGTAATCAACGGAGAGTGATTGGTCAAAACCGTAAATTCACCTTCAATGCCAGGCAAAGAAAGTGAATCCGCCTTACCATGATAAAGCACTTCACTCACAGAAATAATTTCACAATTAAAAGACATGAATTTCTCTCAATTTTTCCTACATCATATATTTTGCTTTTTCCACGGCCTCTTCAATGCTACCAACCATGAAAAATGCTTGTTCAGGAAGATCATCGTGTTTGCCATCCAAAATTTCACGGAAGCTCTTCACAGTTTCTTCAATCGTCACATATTTACCAGCAATCCCCGTAAATTTTTCAGCCACAAACATCGGTTGAGAGAAGAAACGTTCCACTTTTCGCGCTCGAGAAACCAACAACTTATCATCTTCATTCAATTCATCCATCCCCAAAATAGCGATGATGTCTTGCAAATCGCGATAGCGTTGCAAAATTTCCTGCACTTCAAGCGCCGTACGATAATGTTCTTCACCCACAATATTAGGATCCAAAATTCGAGAGTTGGAAGAGAGCGGATCCACTGCAGGATAAATCCCCTTATCAGCCACACCACGCTCCAAAGCAATCGTCGCATCCAAATGCGTAAAAGTCACCACCGGGGCCGGATCCGTATAGTCATCTGCTGGCACATATACAGCTTGCATGGACGTGATCGATCCCTTCTTAGTGGAAGTAATTCGTTCTTGCAAAGCACCCATTTCAGATGCCAATGTAGGTTGATACCCCACTGCCGAAGGCATACGTCCTAACAAAGCAGAAACTTCTGCCCCAGACATACTGAAGCGGAAAATATTATCAATAAATAACAGCACATCCCGCCCCTGATCACGGAAATATTCCGCCATCGTCAAAGCCGTCAATGCCACGCGCAAACGCACCCCTGCGGGCTCATTCATCTGTCCATAGACCAAAACCGTGTCTTTCAACACATTCGATTCAATCATTTCACGATACATCTGTGTACCTTCACGGGTTCGTTCCCCCACACCCGCAAACACAGAATTGCCCTTATGAATAGAAGCAATCGAACGAATCAATTCTTGAATAATCACCGTCTTGCCCACACCAGCACCCCCAAAAATACCGGTCTTTCCACCTTTTGTGAAAGGAGCAATCAAATCAATCACCTTAATTCCAGTTTCAAAAATCTCAGCATTCGCAATCTGATCTTGCAATCTCGGCGCACTATTATGAATCGGATAATACGTATCCGCCACAACCTTCCCTCCGCCATCAGTCGGTCGGCCCAACACATTGAACATGCGGCCCAAAGTCTCATCGCCCACAGGCACCGTAATCGGGTTACCAGTGTTAACCACTTCCATACCGCGTTGCAAATTATCAGTTGTGTCCATTGCCACACCACGCACCACATAATCACCAAGATGCATTTGCACTTCCACAACGATCGGTTCTTCGTTTTCGCGTTGGATCTCAATTGCATCAAACACTTTCGGGATGTTACCTTTTGAAAACTGCACGTCCACCACACTACCTAAAATTTGGAGGATTTTTCCGTTTTCAATTTCGTTCATATTTCCGTCCATATTCAACCTCGTCAACCTTATTTACTGCCCATCGCTTCAGCACCACCAACAATATCTAACATTTCGTTGGTCACCGATTGCTGACGCGCATTATTAAATTTAATTTGTAAACTATCTCGTAATTTTTCACCATTTTCAGTAGCATTTTTCATTGCCACCATGCGCGCGGCATGTTCGCTGGCTTGTGATTCCAAAATGCCCTGATGAATTTGCAAAGTAATAAACTCTGGCAACATTTGATTCAAAATCGTATCAGCATTCGGCTCAAATGCATAAACAGAAGCATCATGCGCACTCTGTCTCTTATCTTTTTCAACGCCCAAAGGCAAAATCTTTTCCACCTTTGCTTCTTGCTTCACCATATTCACAAAGTCCATATAAACCAAATAGACCTCATCATATTCATGATTCAAAAAAGCATCCATCACCATTTTCCCAATCGGCACCGAATCATCAAACTCAGGGGAATCAGGCAAATCATTAAATTCTGCATGCACCCGCTTTCGATTTCGATACAACAACTCCGTACCACGTTGACCAATCGAAATATAGCGAATCGGAGATTTAAACATACTGAAATAATCAAAAGTGGTATCCATCAAATTGGCATAAAAAGAGCCCGCCAAACCATTGTTCCCACTCACCAACACCACCAAAGTCTGCTTCACTTCCTCACGTTTTTCCAACAATGGGTGCAACATCGCGCTCCCCTGTTGAGAAGCAATATTTCGCATCACTTCCAAAGAATAGTGAGTGTAGGGTCGGGTTGCCATCATATGATCCACCGCAAAACGCACACGGCTAGTACTCACCGCCTGCATTGCACGCGTCACCTGTGTAATCGTCTTTACGCTTCGAATGCGTTTTTGAAATTTTCTTGCAGATGCCATCTTATGCCCACGTCAAAGAGAATCTTCGCAATGCTTCATGCAATGAAGATTCTGTATCTTCTGATAATTTTTTCTCTTCTTTAATCGTGTTGATCAAATCATTATACGTCCCATCCATAAAGAAGATCAAAGAATCTTGCCATTCCGCAATGCGATCCAACGGAATCTTATCCGAATAACCATTGTTCGCAGCAAAAATAATCACAATTTCATCTTCCACTTTATAAGGCGTATATTGCGGTTGTTTCAACACTTCTTGCAAATGCTCGCCTCGCGTCAATTGGAATTGAGTCGCTTCATCCATCCCAGAACCAAATTGAGAAAATGCCTTCAATTCTCGGTAATTTGCCATAGACAAACGCAACCCGCCAGCCACTTGCTTCATTCCCTTCACTTGGGCGTCACCACCCACACGAGAAACAGAAATCCCTGCATTGATCGCAGGTCGAATCCCAGAGAAGAACAAGTTCGCTTCCAAATAAATCTGTCCATCCGTAATAGAAATCACATTCGTCGGCACATAAGCAGAAACATCACCCAATTGGGTTTCAATAATCGGAATCGCTGTCAAAGACCCACCCGATTCGGTTAATTTTTGAATTTTCATCTCATCCGGAGAATAGGTATCCATCAAATATTCAATCGCATTCGTATCAGATAAGGGACCATCAAACACCTTGCCATCCACAGAATCTGCTTCAGACACAAAGTCTTTCTCAAAGTCCTTCTTCACAACGATATATTTATCCGCCATCCGTGCAGCTCGTTCTAACAATCGAGAATGCAAATAGAACAAATCCCCTGGATAAGCTTCACGTCCTGGGGGACGACGCAGCAACAATGAGATTTCACGATAAGCCCATGCATGTTTCGAAAGATCATCATAAATCACCAATGCATCTTTCCCTTTTTCCATGAACTCTTCGCCAATCGCACAGCCCGCAAAGGGTGCAATATATTGCATCGCAGCCGGCATATCAGCGCTCGCCATCACCACAATCGTATGATCCATCGCGCCAAATTTATCTAAAATTGAAATTGTGCGTGCCACAGAAGATTTTTTCTGCCCAATCGCCACATAGATACACAAAAGGTCTTTATCCTTTTGATTAATAATCGTATCAATCGCAATCGCAGTTTTCCCTGTTTGGCGGTCACCCACAATCAACTGACGTTGCCCGCGTCCAATCGGTGTCAAAGCATCAATCGCCTTAATCCCCGTCTGCACTGGCTCATTCACATCCATACGTCGAATCACGTCTGGTGCCACACGTTCAATCGTGCGGAAGCCATCATGGTGCAAAGGGCCTTTATGGTCAATGGGTTTCCCCAACGGGTCAATCACACGTCCAATCAAGCCATCTCCCACTGGCACAGAAACAACCTTGCCAGTGTGAAACACCATCATCCCTTCAAAGATATTGGTATAATCACCTAAAATGATCACACCAATTGAATCAGCTTCCAAGTTAAAAGCAATCCCATAAGCGCCACTACTGAACCGCACCAATTCCTGTGCTTTCACCGATGCCAACCCACTAACTTTGGCGATCCCATCGCCCATAGATTCCACAACACCGTATTCCGTAACAGCGACATCCGGATTGATTTCTGATATTTTTTGTTCTAATTCTGAAGATAAATTCCGTAAAAAATCTGACATTCACGCCTCCAGCGCGTACAATTAAAAGTTACCCTAATTATAAGACGATTCTATTTTTTAATAGCAAAATCTCAGTTTAAAATCATTTTTTTTCGTCAGCGATTCCCTTAACCGCCGCTTTTATTCGATTCAAACCCTCAACCAACATCGATCTTGGGCATCCAAAATTCAATCGAACAAATCCATCCCCACCTTCTTTCAAAAAGAAGTTCCCAGTGTTCAAAATCACACCAGCTTCTTTGCGGAAAAAAGTAGAAAATCCATCATCAGGGTCTTGGGCAAGGTTCAAATCACGCACATCCAACCATGCCAAAAACGTCCCTTGTGGGCAATAATACTTAACTTCAGGCAACTCTTTCTCAAAGAATTCCTTCATATAAGCAATATTTCCATCCAAATAAGCCAACAATTGCGTCAGCCATTCTTCGCCCTCGCGATAACAAGCACACATCGCAATCTTTGCTAACAAATTAACAGACCCCACCAACCCTTTCTTACCTTCGTCGTATTTCTTCCGAAGATCAGGATTCGTAATAATCGCCACAGAGCCATCTAAACCTGCCACATTAAAAGTCTTTGAAGGAGCCAACAAAGTAATCGTATTCTCTGCCAATTCAGGGCTCAGTTTTGCAATCGGAATATGTTTATGTCCCGCATGCACCAAATCACTGTGAATTTCATCTGAAACAATCTTCACTCCATGGCGCAAGCAAATCTCGCCCATTTTGGTCAATTCTTCTTCAGAGAAAACCCGCCCCGTGGGGTTTTGAGGATTACACAACAAAAACACACCCGGGCCAGTCTGAATCGCTTTTTCAAATGCATCATAATCAATCTCATATCGGCAATCTTCCCCTGCCACCAAAGGCACCGTCACCTGATGCAAACCATGATTATCCGCAACCTTAAAAAACGGACCATACGCAGGCGTTTGAAAAAACACATTCTCTCCAGGATTGGTCATAGCCTTCACAGCCAAATTGAACCCAACCACCACACCAGGCACAAACACCACATCATCCGTGGTAATCTCCCATTGATGACGCTTCTTCATCCAATCCACAACAGATTGTTTGCATTCACTGCTATCTAAAGTATAGCCAAACACACCTTCTGAAACCCGTTCGTGCAATGCGTCAATCACAGGTTGCGGACTCTTAAAGTCCATATCCGCCACCCACATCGGCAATTCATTTTCCTTAAAAAGATCCCACTTAACAGATCTTGTGCCTCGACGATTTACGATCTCATCAAAATTGTATTTCATGTTCGCTACAGTCCTTTATTCTTTTTTCTTGCTAGCCTTACCTAGCTCGATTGATCGATTATAAGCCGCCCACACCGCACGTGATAATGCAGTCCGGAAGCCCATTTTTTCCAAATAATAGAGTGCCTCAGCAGTGGTTCCTCCCGGAGAAGTCACCTGATCTCGGAAGCTCGCCAAATGTGCTTCTTCCTCTGATGAATCAAAATAATCCACTGAACCACGCACAGTCTCTTTCACCAATTGCTCTGCAATTCTTCTCGGGAACCCCAAATGCACCCCTGCGTCCACCAATGCTTCCATAAACAAAAACACATAGGCAGGCCCCGTGCCAGAAAGCGCAGTCGCCATATCCAAATAATTTTCATCCTTCATATAAATCTCATCCCCTAAAGCGGATAAGATTTTCTGGGCTGTCACTTTTTGCTCTTCAGTCACATCTGCCGAAGTGGTCCAAACAGTGATCCCCTTCCCAATCTTCGCTGGAGTGTTGGGCATGGAGCGCACAATCGCCAAATGAGCCAATTCTGTCTCCATTTTTTCCAAGGTAGCCCCTGCCACAATGGAAACCACCAAAGCAGTCGGAGGAATCTTCCCTTTCAACTCAGGCAAAACCTTGCTCAAATGTTGTGGCTTAATCGAAAGCACCACCACATCAGCATCCTTTACAGCCAAAACATTATCAGTCGTGGTCTCAATCCCATAATCCGCAGCCAATTCTGCACCCCGGGGGACATTCGGACCCGAAGCAAGAATATCAGAAGTTTTTGCCAAATCATTGCGCAACAAACCAGAAATCATTGCTTCTGCCATTTCACCAGGACCAATAAATGTAATCTTTTTTTCCATAAACATGCCTTTAGGGTACTTAACCAAGTTTCTTTATTGTACCCCCATTTTTCACTTTTTTCATATTTAATTAAGCAAAAAGTAGAAATCATGCTTAATTAATGCAATAATTTAAACAACAAAACTTCATCACCTTTTAGGAGAACCCATGGCAGAAAAAATCACCTTTATCGAATCCCACGCTGAATTAAAATCCTATCTTCCCCGCAATCCCAAACAAAATGAAATCTTCGTTCGCGCCACAAAATCAATGATCTCCCCCGGCACAGAGCGCGCCGCCTTAATGCGCATTTGGGATGATCCCCAATTTCGTGCCGACCCGGGCTATCAACTCGTCGGCGTCGTTGAAGAATGTGGGGCCAACGTCCACCAATTTAATAGTGGGGATCGCGTCACCAGCCTCCATTCTCACGCATCCTTAGCAACCATGTCCACCGATCCGTGGATGGTGCTTCCCATTCCAGATCAAGTGTCAGATGAAGAAGCCGCATTTGTCGCCCTCGGCAGCGTCGCCCTGCATGCCATTCGTCGCATGCAAATCCAACTTGGCGAAACCCTCTTCATCTTTGGCGCCGGCATCATCGGCCTCATCGCCCTTCAACTTGCCAAGCTCAACGGTGTTCAGCAAGTCATCATTAGTGACCGTTCAGATTTCCGTCTCGATCTTGCCAAAAAGCTAGGCGCAGATGTCACCCTCAATCCAGATCAAGTCGATGTAGCCGCAGAACTCCACAAACTCACCCATGGCAAAGGCGCCGAGATAGTCCTTGAAGCTGTCGGTCACACCGCCATTCTTCCCCTCGCATTTGAATATGCCGCCATCGGAGGCCGAGTGATTTGCATCGGCATTCTCGAACAAGAAGTACCCATGCACTTCCACAAAACCTTCATCCAAAAAGAGCTCTCCCTCATCGCCGCCTATCAACCCCTCAATCCCACCCAAGACACTCTCTACTGGCACCACACCCAACAAGCCAATCGAGCCCTACTCCTAGAATTAATCGCCCAAAAGAAACTCAACGTCAAAGACATCATCACCCACCGCCTAGATATCCAAGAAGCCCCCGCTTTTTATGAACGTCTCAAACAACAAGACTATTCCATGCTCGGCATCATCATCGATTGGACCCATCTCTAAAACAAAAAAAAGCAGGTGATTCATCACCTGCTTTTTTTATCTTTCAATTTCTTGTCTTTATTCTTTTTCATCCGATTTTGCCAAACCACGTTTGATAGCAAAAATTGCAGCCTGCACCCGATCACGCAAATTCAACGTATTCAAAATCTTCGATACGTGATTCTTCACCGTCCCTTCGCTAATAAACAACCGATCCGCAATTTCCTTGTTAGATTCGCCTTCCGCAATCAACTGCAAAATCTCCACTTCACGGTTCGTCAGCATATCATAAATTTCATCCAAATTTTGTTTTTCTTTAGGAGGTCGCAACATATCCCCCGACACCAATTTCCCCATCGCACCAGAAGAATATTGGAAAATCCCCCGATAAGCTTGTCGAACAGCTTGCGCCAATTCCGTAGTCGGAATATCTTTCAACAAATAACCACAAGACCCCACCTTCAACGAACGAATAATATAATCCTGATCGTCAAATGTAGTCAGCATAATAATCTTAATATCCTCATAAACGCTCAAAATCTTCTTCGTTGCCTCAATGCCATCCATGTCCGGCATCCGAATATCCATCAAAATCACATGCGGGTGCAATTTCTCCACCTTCTCAATCGCATCTTTGCCATTCTCGGCCACCCCCACCACTTCAATATCCGGCTTAATATCCAATAAAGTTGAGATACCATCCCGCACCAGCATTTGGTCATCCACGATCAAAACCTTAATGATCTCATTCATTGTTCTCTCCGTTCTGAAGTGTCAAATTTTCTTCAGCTTCTTTCTTAACTTTCCCCTTTTTACCCTTTTTACCATTCGCAGTTTCACTACGGTTTGGAATCTTAATCTCAATCGTCGTTCCTCGTCCCACTTTGCTCTCCACAGAGAATTCTCCCCCCAACAAACGTGCCCGTCGATCCAAATTCGTCAATCCATAATGCCCATCCAAATTACGTGCCCGGCGCATATTAAACCCCATCCCATCATCTGCCACCATCAACACCGCAAACTTCTTATCAAATTTTGCCATAATATCCACATGGCTCGCATGGGCATGTTTTTGAATATTCGTCAAAGCTTCTTGAATCGCATAAAAGAAATTTCGTCGCACAATCGAAGGATAAAGCATCTCATCCCCAATCACATGGAACTCCACCATGCGAGAATCATTTTGATAAGTCCGAATCACTTCTTGTGCCTTTTCCTTGAAATTAAACGTTCCCGGTTGTTCCTGCAAAGTACCCACAAATTGGCGCACTTCAGTCAACGCCTTGCTTGCCATGTCCTTAGAATTCAAAATCGCTTCATTTGATTTTTCTTTGGAAATTTCCTCCAAAGCCAATGCCTTTTCCAATTGAATACTAATCGCCGTCAAATAATGACCAATCGAATCATGCATATTGGCAGACAAGGTCATTCGTTCTTCAATCACCGAAAGCTTGCCAATCTCATCCGCATACGCCTTCAATTCGATATTCGTCTCGCTCAACTCATTCATCAGCTCCAAATTATGCATCGTCACTTTTTCAGAACGCTTCGTAATAATCGCTGTCATCACAAAAAACATCATCGAGCCAACCACATACAGCAAATCCAATTGAAATCTTTCAAACTCCAAAAAGAACAAATACCCAATCGCCCCCACCACCAACACCGTCATGATTGCACCTGAAAGCAAATACGTATAATAAGGAATCAAACCAACCAGCAAAAATGAGATTTCGGTCGGGTCCATCACTGCCAAAAAAATCACAATCGCCACTCGTGTAATATACATCACCCCATCAATCACCACCGGCATATGTTTCGGAAACACAATCAAATTCACCATATCCAACAGCAGCAAAGTCAAATAGCAAGACCCCATCGTAATCAATAACCATGTCTCAGTGCTGCCAACATATTTATCCGGTTGATAAACAAATATCACTAAATTCACCACAATCCCCACCACCATAGTAAAGTTTAAAGGAAGGTGATATTGAATTTTTGTTGTTCGAATTCTACGTTTTTTCGCCATAAAATTATTGTATCATGCTCCAAAAAAGTTACTATGCCAAAAGTCACGGTTTTACCCATCTTTTGGCATCTATTTTTTCTCTGTCTTGCATAGATTATTTTTGACTTTTGGAACTGTGGAAAAATCGCTTCAAAGATTAATATTAGGGGGTCTTATAAATTATGTAAAAAAATGAACTTGTGAAAGAAGGCAGCCATGAATAAAAAAGAAAAGATTCTCCTCAAATCAGGTAAATCTTTAATCGCTTTTTATGTCAACCATCTCTTAGATTTCAATGTAGAATATGAAGAAAAAATTGATGAATCCCACCCCAACATCTTTGTCCCCAATCACCCCACCACCACAGATCCATTCTTCATCTCCAAACTCACCAAAAAACCTTTCCAAATTCTCATCACAGCCAACGCATTTTCAATCAAAGGCTTCGGCAGCTACCTTCGTCATTCTGGGCACATCCCCGTCAAAAAAGGCAATGGCGTTCAAATCGTCAATCAAGCCGTTCAAAAACTTGAAAATGGCACCAGCATCGCCATCTTCCCCGAAGGTCGCCTCAGCCCAAACCTAGATCAACCCGCCGTCTTCAAAAACGGGCTCGCCCGCATCGCCCTCTCCACCCAAGCCCCCATCACCCCCATCGGCATCTATTGCAACAAAAGCAATTTGCTCATTAGCGATGTCAACCTAGAAACTGGCGTCGAAATTTCCAAAGCCGTCATCGGTGGCAAATATTTCCTCACCGTTGGCAAACCAATCAAAGTATTCGGAAACCCACAAAATCCGCAAGACCTTGCGCGCGTCACCGCTGAAATTCGAGAAGAAGTGCAGCGCCTGATCCGCTTGAGTGAAGTACGTGCAAATCAATCCCCCGCCATGGCCCCCTCCTTCTTGCAACGCTTCCGCAATTTTATGTTCAACATCTAAGTCTAGAATCCAGCGAAAGAGAATAAACATTCTCCTAGAATGGGCTCCAAACCTTTTTCTCTTTCGCTGGTCTATCTTCATCAAGAAAGTGATTAACAAACTATGTCAAAAAATATCCTCGTACACGGTGACTCAATTTTTCGTGGAGTGACGTTTGATGATCAAAAACATAGATACATCTATGCCCAAAATCGCATCGAAAAACAACTCGCCCCCAAGATCAATGCCACCATCATCAACAAATCAAAATTCGGAAACACCATCACCAAAAGCACCGAAAATCTCGTTCACAATCTAGAAAAATATCAACCAGAATTCGTCATCATCGAATTAGGCGGAAATGATTGTGATTATGATTGGAAAGCAGTTGCCGAAACTCCCTCCCAAAATCACATCAGCAACACCAATTTTCCAGCCTTCAAAAAATATTTTCGCGATATGGTTCGCACCATTCAATCCCACGGCGCCAAACCCATCCTCACCACCCTTCCTCCCCTAGACGCCGAACGCTTCTTCCAATGGATCCTCAAACAAAACAATGTCAAAGGCGAAAACATCCTCGCATTCATTGGCAACGTCACCCACATCTATTGGTGGCAAGAGCGCTATAACGCCGCCATCCTTAGCATCGCTAATCAAGAAAACTGCCCCATCATCGATCTCCGCACCGCTTTCTTACAAACAGAAGATTTCACCAAATATCTCTGTATCGACGGTATGCATCCCAACCCACAAGGGCAAGATCTGATGAGTAACGTCATTCTGGACTACATTCATCAACAAGCAGACTATCTTTTGATATAATCCCTTTTATTTGAAAAGGGATTTTTTTATGCATATTCGTTATCAACTCATTCATTTATTCAACCAACAATTTTGGGAACTCTCCCAAACACCCCCCGAACTGCTCAACCTGCTCGCCACCACCCCCACCGGCACCGCCATAGACATCGGTTGTGGCATCGGCAAACACGCCCGTCACATCGCCCAATCCGGCTGGCATGTCACCGGCATAGACTTCTCCTCCATGGCCATTCAAAAAGCAAAAGCTCAAGCCCAAAAACAACACCTCCAAACCCAAACCACCTTCATCGTTCACGACATCACCCAACTCCCCAGCGCCAACCTCCCCCAATATGATCTTGGCTATGACCTCGGCTGTTTCTATTTCCAAACCGAACAAGCCCAATTAGACTGTGTCAGCGGCATCGCTTCCGTCATCAAACCAAATGCGCCGTTCCTCCTCCTAGAATTCCTCCCCCACACTCGCAAACATCGTTTCCGCCCCGAAGTGAAGGTCGGCACCTCCCCACAACGCATTCATCAAATCTTCTCTCCATTCTTCGACATTCATCAAGAAAAAGAAGCCCACACCTGGAAATATCCCGCCCAATACTATTGGATGACCCGCAAGAGTTAAAAAAATAAAGACTGCTACATAGCAGTCTTTTTTATAATATATCGAACAATAGAATAATTTAGGAATTCTCGTCTCGGTTGCCCATCTTCTTAACCTTATCAGGCAACATCCCAAACATAGACTTCAACATTTCTCCAGAACTCAATTCCAAATCAAGTCGTTCTTTTTCCCAATTCTTCGTCTCTTTGGCATCCCACCAAGTTTCGCGCTCCTCTTTGGCCATTTCCAAATAGCGCACCAAACGTTGCACATCCTCTTTTTCAATCCATTCCCGCAAAGTGCCAATCTCATTTTCCAATTCTTGCAACAAGCGCACTGCATTGGTCTTATTCATCAAAACCTCAGCAGCAATCGTTTCAGGCAAATCAACATTGTTAATCGCCAAAGTAGTTTCTGCAAACGCTCTGCCTGCATATTTTCGAATGTCAAACCATCCCGTCTGAGCAGCATTCATATTCACCAAAGCCCCCGCCACCAATTGTGGCAAAGTGTGCCCAGCAGTCATCAATCCATCCACTTCAGGGATATCAGCAAAAATAGATTCAGCCCCCAAATAATCCACCATCGCAATCGCAAGGTCAATCGCTTCTTTGTTCACATAAGCATTGCAATTAATCGCAAAATAACCATCTTTAAACAAATCTTCCTTCGCACCTTTAATCCCGCCTTCAAAGCTATGCAAATAATCAGGGTTCAAAATCGGGGTCAGCCCCACATAATGCGCGTGTGCAGGCAACAATTCTCGTGCCCACGCATCCGCCTGAGTCCGCACAGGAGACGTATCAAAAATCACCACATCTTCTTTCAAATCCTCAGCAATATCACGCATCACACCATTTAAAACATTCGCCGGCAAACACAAAAACAAAATATCAGCTTTCTCCACAGCCTTATGCAAATTCAAAACCGTCTGAGAAACTGCGCCATTTCGTTTTGCCTTGCTCGCAAACGTCACATCTCGATCATGCCCAATGATTTCCATTTCATCACTATGCTTGCTCAATGCCAACCCAATCGAAGAGCCAATCATCCCCAAACCTAAAATAGTCACTTGATTTTTCATAATTTACCTCATGTCAAATCGTCATACTTAATAAATGTTGCCAAAAAATCATGCCACGGGTGGCTTTCATCCAACGTTTCATCTTCATGATGGGCAATAATCCAAGCCGTCAATTCACTCACCCCTGCAATCCGCGCCATCTCTTCGCTCCATTCAGCATGATGATTCGAAACCAACACCGTACGATTCAAAAAAGTCACTTCTTGATTATCTTCTTTCTCCATCAAAGCAGGTGCAAATTTTCGCGCCACCACCGCCCCCATCCGATGAAAAGAATTAATCGGATATCGGCTCTTGCCCACATCATGCAGCAACGCAGCCACAATCAAATCTTCCTGCACTCGATAGACATTCGTAATCAACGTTTTCGCAAACAACACAGAATGATAACGGTCATAAGCTTGCATGCGCAAAAACACACCCTCTTGTGCAGAGGTCAAATGTTCGCGCACAAATTCCATGTCCACCATTGCTTTTGTCACAAATAAAGATTTAAAAAATTGTTGAATTCGATACATAGCTCTCAAAACAAAAAACCTTCTTAAAAATTAATCAGTAGATTCCAAACAAAATTCATCGACGCTGAAAGAAGGTTTCCAAACGGGTCAAACCCAATTTTGGGTAATAAATACACCACAACCAACAAAATCAAGATACCATATTGACTTAACACCGCCATCACCTTATCCATAGAAGGCGGCAACAAATTCCCTAAGATCATAAACCCATCTAAAGGAGGAATAGGCAACAAATTAAAAACCACCAAGATCACATTGATCATCATAAATTGCACCAAAATCTCAAGCAAATTGATCGAAACATTCTGGCTAGTTTGCAACAAAATGCGAATCACCACAAACAACACTGCCATCAGCAAGAAGTTCATTATCGCCCCTGCTGCAATCGCAAGAATTGGCGCAAGCTTACTTTTTTCACGCAACTTCATTTGGTTAACAGGCACAGGTTTTGCCCAACCGAAACCAAACAACATCAAACACACCGCCCCAAACACATCAATATGTTTTAAAGGATTCAAAGTCAATCGCCCTGCTTCTTTCCCTGTATCATCGCCAAAATAATGTGCAGTCCATGCATGTCCAAATTCATGCAAAGGAAACGCAATCACAACAATCAACAGTCTAGAAACAAAATCAGTCCACGTCATAGAATCCTACTCTTTCGGTTAGCGCTTCATTTTATCATATTAAGGAGCGAGATGGCCTCATCCAAAGCACATCTCCACCACACTATAATATAAATATTACACTCACTTTCCCAAAAAGTCTTTCAAAAGGTCAAACAATCGGTCAAGATCCGCTTGTGTCACATACCCCTGCACAGACACCCGCACCATCTTCTTTCCATTCAACTCCGTCAATGGCACCTCAATCTTCGCCGCCAACAAAGCCTCTCGCAACCCATCCATGTCCGTCTCTGCTGGCAACACACTGCAAAACATCTGGTTCGGCACCGCCTCTTCATAGGCATACGCGCTCCCCTGTCCCAACATCACATCAAATTTCACACGGTTCTCATCCACCATCCGCTTGCAATCTTCCCGCACAGCATCCCAATTTTCTCTTTCCATAAAATCAATACAAGCCGAAATACTCAACCAGGCCGACGGGTTTTGAGTCCCGCTATATTGCAAATAACTCACAAACTGATTCTTCTGTGTATGTTCGCACTTTGCCCCCCATCCCCAGCTCACCACCAAAGGTTGAATCATGCATTGAAGGTCTGGTTTCACAAACAAAAAAGCACACCCCTTCGGTGCCATCATCCACTTATGACAATTCCCCGTATAAAAATCCGCCCCCAACGCATCCAATGCCAACGGATTTTGCCCCGGCACATGTGCCCCATCCACCAACACCAACACCCCTTTCGCATGCGCCGCAGCCACAATCTCTGCCACCGGCAACACAAACGCATTCGCCGAAGTAATCGCACTCACCAACAACAGCTTCGTATTCTCATTAATCTTCTCCAAAATAGACGCCACCATCGCTTCAGCAGAGCGTGCATCCAAAGTCGCCAACACCACCTTCGCCCCCGTTCGCTCACCCACCGCCTCGCAAGCCCGCACACATGCCCCATATTCCCAATCCGTAGTCAAAATTTCATGTTCTTCATTTAATTGCAGTGAATTCACCACAATATTCACCCCCGTCGTTGCATTATGCACAAACACCAAAGAATCTTGTGCTGTCCCCAAATATCCCGCCAAATTTGCCCGTGCCTCATCCAAAAACACATGATACTTTCGATACAAAAACTCCACGGGTTGGCGTTCCAATCTCACTTGCCAATCTTGATAAACCTCAAACACATCTTTCGGACAAGCCCCATAAGAACCATGATTCAAAAACACCCAACTTGGGTCCAACAGAAAATTCTCATGCATATTTTCCATCTTAAAAAACCTCAATTTTTAGAATGAAAAGATTATAATTCCATTTAGAAGAAAAAAACACATATTTAATAAAGGCAAAATTATGGCAAAAAAAACCATCGCACAACAAGATCCCACCCCACAAGTCCAAGACACATTATTCAAAAAATGGGCCGCCGCCCTCATCAGTGGCTCCTGCAATGACCTCGAACACGCCGATTGGATTACCAAATGGCTGCTCATCACCCGCGCCCAAGTCTTCACCATGACCCTCACTTCAGGCATCTTAGGTGCCTTGCTCGCCTGGCAACAATTGGGCAATCGTATCAACCTATGGGCCGCCCCCCTCAGCATCCTCGGCATCATCCTTGCCCACGCCTCCAACAACCTCCTCAATGACCTCACAGACTATCAAGGTGGCATCGATACCAAAGACTATCCCCGTGCCCAATATGGCCCCCATGCCCTCATCGACAACCTCATCACCAAACGCACCATGATCCTCGCCATTCTCCTTTGCAACCTACTCGACCTCGTCATCATGATCGTACTCACCCTCTGGCGTGGCCCCATCATCATCGCCTTTGCTCTCGCGGGTCTTCTCACCAGCCTCCTTTATACCGGTGTCCTCAAAAAAATCGCCCTCGGAGAAATCGCAGCCTTCATCGTCTGGGGTCCCCTCATGATTGCTGGCACCGCCTTTGCCGCTGGTGCCCAACTCACCCCCGCCATCTGGGTCCAAACCATCCCCTTCGGGCTCATCGTCGGCGCTGCCTTGCTCGGCAAACATATCGACAAAGTCAATCACGACAAAGTCAAAAATGTCAAAACCATCCCCGTCCTCATCGGAGAGAAAAACGCCCGCACCCTCAGCAAAATCATCTTCATCCTTTTCTATCTTTTTATCATCGCCCAAGTCATCCTTGGCTATACGCATTGGAGCGTACTTATTGTTTTGCTCTCTCTCCCCAATTTCCGAGATGTTTGGGAAACCTTCTCCAAGCCCTATCCGTCTCAAAAGCCAGAAGGTTGGCCCATCTGGCCGCTCTGGTTTGTCGGCTGGGTCATTCATTTCACCCGCAAAGCTGGCGCTCCCTATATCCTAGGCATGATTCTCGCCACCATCATCACCAACCTTTTTGCCTAAAAAAACAAAATTTCACCAAAGGGATTGCATGCAATCCCTTTTTTATTGCGTAAGATTCTAGAAAATTGAAATCTCTAAATCAATACAAGTTTAAGTTTTGTTAAGGAGTAAAACGATGACAAAATATGTAATGATTTATTACGGTCAAGAAGATCCCCAAGAAGACACCATGGACCAATGGAATCAGTGGTTTGCAACCTTTGAAGACAAAATTGTCGAATGGGGCAACCCATTCTCAAAAGGATATGAAATCACCGCCCAAGAAACCACAGAAATCAAACCAGAAGACTATCCCGCCACTGGCTACACCACCATCGAGACAGAAACCTTCGCCGAAGCGGAAGCAATCGCCAAAAGTTGCCCCTCCCCTGACGGCCTCCGTCTCTACGAAACCATCGACATCGAATAAACACAAAAGAGATCTTAATCAAGATCTCTTTTTACTTAAGTAAGATTAACATTCCTCATTTTGTCTTAATTAACGAAATGATAGGCAATCGTCTAGTAATCGTCAGATAGACGTCAAGCATAAAAATCAAGCCTAAAGTATCATAACAACATGAAAGGAGTAGAAATGGTCAAAACAAATTTTTTCATAAAATTACTATTTTTCTTGAGTATCTTTGGAATCGTCGCAATCTGTCAAAGCATTCTTGATCTTTCTGCAACTTTTTCAGAGATCAATGGGCTTGCCGATGTGCAAATTCAAGCGGTGGAAATTTCACCCACCCAAACCTCTGTCTATGTTGTCAAACAAGGTGAATCAATTTTTGATATCGCCAATCAAAATCAAACATCGGTAGAACAAATTTTAAAGCTAAACCAATTAGAAGAAAATCCTGTCCTTTTCGAAGGGCAAATCATCTACATCCCTGGTTCAGAAGCGCTATATAGCCTCCAATCCTAAATAAAAATATATAACAAAAAAAGTTTCTCACGAAAAATCCCCAAGCTTTCAAACTTGGGGATTTGGATTTAATCTCAATTATTGATTCTTATTTCTTTTCAAACACCACCAACCAACCACTCCAATAGGTGCTCCCATCATTCTTCGGACAACTCTGCGAAGTCAAGTCCATCACTCCTTCGCCGCCTTCCACCAAATGCAAATCATAGCTCACCCCCGGCGTCATCTCAAAATCAGCATAGCCCAATCCTAAATTTGGCTTCAAACCCGTATAAAACACATTATCCCCATCATCCCAAATCACCATAATCGGCACGCCCGGCACTTGTTCGCCATTATTCTTTTTCACAATCACTTGAATCAAAGGGCTCGTAATCGTCGGATCACACACCTTTTCAAAACTTTGTAATGCATAAGCGGGTAAAGGAGTAGGGGTAGCCGTCATTGTCGGCATCAACGTCGCCGTCGGCACCGCCGTTGTCGGCACTTGTGTTGCAACTGCCGTCTTACTTTCAGTCGCCACACTTTCAGGAGAACTCACAACCGTCGGTTCCACTTCCGCCATCGCAGTCTCGTTCAACGCTTCATATTCATCCACAATATTAATAGCGTTCAGATAATTGGTAACTAGATCACTCTCTTTTTCCAAGGCATCCAACAACGTCGCCATTGCCCGTGTATCCTGAATATTCTCCCCACGAGCCAACAAACGCTGTGCCTGATCCTCCACCGCATTCATAATATCATCATCATCCAAAAGAATAAGCCGTGCGATCGCACGTTTTGGATCCCCATTCGTCATAAAAGCCTGTGCCACCAACAATCGATACGAATCCTTATGCGCATCGCTCATTGAAGCAGGCACCGTGTCAATCACCTCCACAGGAGACAAACGCCACGCATAAAACAAACCGATTGCAATGCCAATCACCAAACCGGTCAACAAATATAACGGAAATTCTTGTTTATGGGGTTTCCCTTGCATCAAGCCCCCCCTTGTAGATAACTAGAAGCGGGTTGAGCCACAGTGGTCGAATTCGCTTCAAGCGCATTCAACAACGTTTGCAAATTTGCCAAATCATCCGGAGCAAATCCATAAGATACCGCAAACACCATCGCTTCTCGCACCGCATTTGCATAATCTTCTCCACCCAACGCGGCCAAACGTAACACAGCAGCATCCAAATCTTTTTCATCGGCAAACACTTCTGCCACCATCAACACATAATCTGTCTTATAATCCACACGCAAAGTATTCGGCGCCGTATCCACCACTTCCACAGGGCGAATCAACCACCCATAGACCAGCCCAATGCCAATCCCCACTGCAATACTAATTAAAAAGAAAATCAAGCGTCTGTTCATATCCTCAATTCAAGCATACCTACTCAAAAACAGCAAGCCATTTTCTTCCCAAAACCCACCTATCTAGGATGAATCATCCGCCAAATTCGCAACAATTCTGCTTGGCTCCAAGCCTGCGCGGGGCACCCCGCTGCATAATAAGGCGCATCTCCCCAGAAGTTTTCACTCAGCGTACCCAACCCCGCTTCATCCAAATTTTCAATCAAACCTGCCAAATACTTCTCAATCGCCTCCACGTCATGATAAAGATGATAATGAGCTTCACAAAACACACCCATCAACCATCCCCACACCGTGCCCTGATGATAAGCCAAATCACGAATATTCTGAGCCCCCTGATACGTCCCAATATAATTTTCATCCTCACTAGAGAGCGAACGTAGCCCAAACGGAGTCAACAACGCCTCCTCACAAATCGCCAAAACAGATTCCTTCATTTCTTGGCTCAAAAGGTCCGGCACCAAACTTAAAGCAAACAACTGATTCGGTCGAACTCTGGCATCATTCTTCCCTTCAGGTGTGTCAATCACATCAAACAAATATTCACCATTCCAAAAACGTTTCGCAAATGATCCCTCAGCCTTTTTCAAAACCTTGCTCACCCGCGCGTCCACATCCCCATCCTGCATCAAAAGTGCAAATTTTTTCAAAATCCGCATCGCACAAATCCACAAAGCATTAATCTCCACGGCCTTGCCACTGCGCGGGGTCACCACATAATCTTCAATCTTCACATCCATCCAAGTCAATTGAGTGCTCTCATCCCCTGCACACAACAACCCGTCTTCTTCATCCACAACAATCCCATATCGAGTCCCCTTAAGATGCCACTCAAAAATATCACACAACGCTCCGAAAAATTTCTCCACAACATCGCGCGTATTTCCTGCCTCCGCCAAAGCGTTAATCGCATGGAAGAACCATAAAGTCGCATCCACAGTATTATAGTAAGGCGTAAAATGATCAAAAAGCGTATCAGGGAACAAATTAGGCAACATTCCCTCACTAATATAATTTTTAAAAGAATTCAAAATCTGCAACGCATCTTCATTTCGCCCATTTGCCAACAACAACCCCGGCAAAGAGATCATCGTATCCCGTCCCCAATCAGTGAACCACGGATACCCCGCCACAATCGTCAAGCCATCCCCTCGTTGCACCACAAATTTATCCGCACCAATCACCGCTTGTTGCAACCATTTTGGCCCTGATTCAGCATTCGCCTTTTCCAACAGCGCTTTCTGCATCGCTCTTCTTTCATTCATGCTCGTGTCAAAAGCTTCAGAAAAAACCACATTTCCATCAGTAATCACAAATTCCCACGTAGAATTTTGTGCATCCAAATCCATCCAAATCTCACCAGGAGAAAAACAGCGTTCTTCATCACATTCTCCCCGCATAGATTCAATCACATAAATCGGTTCTGTCACAATCTGATTCCGACGCATAAAATTCCCCTCACCAAAATCAACACGTGTAGCCCCCACATCCTCATGCGCCACCCACACATCTTGTTCGCCCAACAGCACCATATAATCCTTCGTATCAGCCATCACCGTTGCATGGTGATCTCGAATACTAAACAAAGGGGTAGCATACAAACGAATCTTATTCAACTGCCCCGAAAATTCCAACCGAACATGCGTCTCATTAAAGCCATATCGCATCCAAATCGTCTTACGAATCTGAAAATCTTCAAACACATAAGTCCAATGCACCACCTGACCTTCATTTTTAAACAAAATTTCTAACGCGTCATTCTCCAATCCCCCCAAACGCAATTGTTTCCCATCCAACTCCACACTAAAAATCAACTCATTCAAATAGTTAATTCGTTTAGAGGGACTATTCACTGCACCAATTAAATACCCATGATATTTCCGACGATTCACCTCATCCACACACCCCATCGCATAGCCCCCGAGGCCATTGGTCAACAACCATTCCTTTGGTGGAAAAGATAGATTTGGAAACATACACCCTCCCTAATAACTACTAACTAATAACTCTGATTCATCCATTCCTCTGCCAACATCGCAAAGATCAACTCATCGCTCCATTCGCCCTTAAAAAACTCATTTTGGACCAAATGTGCTTCCTTGCGCATCCCCAAGCGTTCCATCAAGTGATAAGATCGCTCATTTCGCGCATCACACCGAGCAAAAATCCGATGAAAACCGATCGTTGAAAATCCCTCTTTCAAAATCGCCTTGCTTGCTTCCAATCCAAACCCTTTGCCCTGAAAAGCAGGGTTCAAAACATAACCGAGTTCGCCTTGTTGATGGATCCCACTTCGCCAATACAAAAACATATCCCCAATCACTTTTTGGCTCTGTTTTTCTTCAACCGCCAAAACCAACGTATCGCCTTCTTTTTCAAAAGCGCCCAAATTCATCCGTCGAATAATCTCCTTGCGTGTTCCTTCTTTAGTGCGTTCTGGCCAATATAAATAGCGAACCACCGACGCATCCGAATGATACTCAAACGCATCATCCAAATCATCTTCACAAAAAAACCGTAAGCGTAATCGATCTGTCTCGATCGGAATCTTAATCTTCATAAGAGTTTTTACTGTTAATAATCTCCTAATTCGATTGTAACATGCCCTACTAAAATTTTTAATAAAGTCATATCAACATTGGATTAAAAAAGCGAAAGGTGAAAAATAACCAATTCGCTTATTGTTAAAAAATCCACACAATCACTTCGTACAAGTCAATTCAAAATTCTTACCAAACCAAGCATTAATCCCACCCTTCATGCTCAAAGTCTTCTTATACCCTTTTGCATGCAACATCCGTGTTGCAGTCATGCTCCGTGCGCCAGAGCGGCACATCACCACCACTTCCACATCTTGTGGCACTTCGCTCAAACGATTTTGCAATTCATCCAAAGGAATCAAAACCGCATTGGGCACATGGCATTCATTCCATTCTTGTTTCGTACGCACATCCAACAACATCACATCCTCAGAATATTTCTTGTGTGCCTCTTCCACAGAGATTTCGAGATCATTTCCGCCAGCACCTCTCAAAAAAGAAAAAGCACCAAAGCTAACCAATCCCATCAAGAATAATTTAATCATAACAATAAGACCTTTCAATTTATTTTCGGACTACTTTCATCATATTATGCATAATTATACCAAAATAGTTAAATTAAAAGATACCTTCTATCGAAGATATCTTTCCTTTTTTTAAAGTATTTGCGAATTATTTCCCAAAAATCACAGGGAATCCATTGGCTGCCCAAGCGCCAATCCCGCCACTCAAGCTTTGCGTTTGCTCAAATCCGTTTTCGCGCAACAATTCCGTAGCAGTCAAACTGCGGTTGCCACTTCGGCACATCACCACCACTTCCTGATCACTTGGCACTTCGCTCAATCGGCTTTCCAACTCATCCAACGGAATCAAAACTGCATTCGGCACATGGGCTTCGTCCCATTCTGCTTGCGTACGAACATCTAAAAGGAAAACACCATCCTCATATTTTTGATGTCCTTCATCCACAGAGATCACCAATGGCATCCCATCGTTGCCTCCACAAGCGGTCAAAGCCAACACAGCCACCAACAAAAGCCCCAAAATAACCAAAAACTTCTTCATAAAAATCCTTTCTCAATATCTCGCGCCTCTTTATTAGATTATTTTCATAAACAATTAATATTTAATAGTACAATAGCAAAAACTGTTTTTTAGAAAGAGGATCAGTATTATGGCTACCAAAAATAGAGTTTTCTTACTTCTCTTAATCATAAGCATTTTATTAACGGGCTTTGCATTCACCCAACCCGCAAATGCCCAATCAGACAGCCAACCACAGGTCAAAGGGGTACTCTTTTATTCTCCCTCCTGTTCCCATTGTCACTACATCATCAGCGAATATTTCCCCGAATTCTTCGCCAACTACACCAACAATGAAGTCCTTATCGTTGGCGTGGATGGCACCACAGAATCAGGTATAGAAATGTTCTATGAAGCCATCGACAAATATCAGATCGACACCGCTGCATTCCCCACCCTCATCGTAGGTGACACAGTCATGATCGGGTCAGGCGAAATTCCCGACATGCTCCCCGGCATCGTAGAAGAAGGTCTTGCAACAGGAGGAATCGACTTCCCCAACCTCCCCTTATTCCTCGCTTCTCTCGAACAATCTGACATCAACGGTGAAACCACCCCATCCGTCTCCGAAACACCCCCTCTCACCATCGCAGAAAAATTCCAAAATGACCTCAAAGGTAACATCATCGCCACCATTTGGTTAGTGGTCATGATCATCTCCGTCATCCTCATCCTCCAACAAGTCATCACAGGTGGCATCAAAATCAAAGCATTCCCCACTTGGCTCATCATTGCCTTCTTTGTCATCGAGCTAGGGGTCGCTGGCTATCTCTCCTTCGTAGAGCTCACCTCAACAGACGCAGTCTGTGGTCCTGTCGGAGATTGTCAATCTGTCCAAACCAGCCCCTACGCCTATCTCTTCGGAGTCATTCCCATCGGCGTCATCGGCGTCGCCGGCTGCTTGGCCCTCATCTTCGCCTACACCATGTACAAAGTCGGTCCCGAAAAACTGCGCTACTTAGCCGCACAAGCATTCTGGGGTTTCAGCCTCTTCGGCGTCCTTTTCTCCATCTACCTCACCACCCTAGAACCATTTGTCATCGGCGCCACCTGTATGTGGTGTGTCACCTCCGCAGTTCTCATGACCCTCATATTCTATGCTTCCACGCCCATCTATATCGCTGAGCGGCGTGCCAACGGTGAATATGATACAGAAGAGGAAAAAGAAAAACAAGACAAAGAATAAGTTATTGTATAAAATAAAAAAATCAAAAAGCCTGCTACTTGAGTAACAGGCTTTTTCTTTACATTCTATTCATCTCAAAATCAGCGCACTTACCGAATCGGAAGCTGCCACAACGCATCCAGTTCCATCTCAGCGCCATCCACACGTCCAAAACTGAGCCCAACCACAGCAATCAAAATCACCAAAAAAGAGAGTACCCATTTATTTTTCATAGTCCCAATCCTTTATTTCTTCTATTTACTTCATTTTACACATTAAAAAAATTTCTTCAACCTACACTTCCAAAAACAAAATTTAACAATCATCCGCCCAAAAATCTCGTATAATTTAATTAATCAAAATCAAAAAGTAGGAAGTAAAGAGGAAAAGAATGATCAAAAATCAATGGTATGCCGTATTACACAGCAAGCAAGTCAAAAAACACA
The DNA here is from genome assembly GCA_963676155.2 of Anaerolineales bacterium. Taxonomy (GTDB): domain Bacteria; phylum Chloroflexota; class Anaerolineae; order Anaerolineales; family UBA11579. Next base: position 1,406,174 of record CAXXOS010000001.1, on the reverse strand, counting down.
AACCCCTCGGCATCAAACGCATGGGGGAAAGAATGATCTTTTGGCGTGAAGAATCTGGAGAAGTAGTCTGCATGCGCGATCTCTGTCCCCATCGGGGTGCCGCCCTCAGCTTGGGCAAACAATCGCCCAAAACCATCGCCTGTCCTTTTCATGGATTTGAATTTGACAAAGATGGAGAATGTGTAAAAATTCCAGCCTTTGGAGAAGAAACCCCACCCCTCAAAAACATGAATGTTCAAACCTATCCCACACATGAAGACCACGATTTTATCTTTATATTCTGGGGAGAACAAAAACCAACCGCCCCCCCTCCCTTCTTCCCCGACCTCACCGATGACTTTAGCTATGGTGAAATCGTCGATCATTGGAAAACCCACTATTCCCGCGCCATCGAAAACCAACTCGATGTCGTCCATCTCCCCTTCGTCCACGCCTCCACCATCGGGCGTGGCAACAAAACAGTCGTCAACGGTCCCATCTACAAATGGACTGAAGTAGGAGAACAAAACGCCCCCATGCTCAATATTTGGGTCAAAAATGAAGTCGACCAAGGTCAAACCTATCAAAAAGAAGAGGACATGGATCCCGTCTCACCTCCTCCCCAACTTCAATTTATCTATGGCAATATCTGGCACAACTGGATTGCAGACGATATCCGCGTCTTTCTCGCCTTCGTCCCCGTAGACGATGAAAACACATTGATGTATCTCCGCTTCTATCAACGCTTTATGAAAATCCCCCTTCTCAAGCAAGCCATCAACTTCTTCGGCTCCATCGCCAACCTCGTCATTGCCGATCAAGACCAAGGCGTCGTAGAATCTCAACGCCCCCTCAAATCAGGGCTCAAAATTGGCGAAAAACCAATCTATGGTGATCGCCCCATCGTCGCCTATCGTCGCAAAAGAGACGAGCTTCAAAAACTAGCAGAAAATTCCTAATCAACTCAATGCAGCATTATCAACCTCTTTTCGACCAATTGATTCAGCTCAACCAAGCCCACTTGACAGACAACCTCGTGGGCATATATCTGCATGGCTCCCTCGCCATGACCGGCTTCAACCCCCTAACCAGTGACATCGATCTCATCGTCCTCACCCAGCATGATTTTCCCATCCCAACAAAACGCCAACTCATCCACGCCATCATCCAACTAGAACAACAAGCCCCCGCCAAAGGTTTAGAAATCTCCTATATCGAAGCCTACTACGCCCAAACCTTCCGCCATCCCACTCCCTACCTCCTGCACTATTCCATCACCCACAAACACAACTATCAAACCAATCCCACCTACCTATCCGCCAATAGCACAGATTCAGATCTTGCCGCACATTTCACCATCCTCAAAAACAGAGGCAAAACCCTCTTCGGCCGCCCCATCGAACAAGCATTCGGCACCATCCCACCAAAACACTATATCGACTCAATCTACAATGACATCAAAGACGCCCCCACACAAATCCTCCAATCCCCTACTTATTACACCCTCAACCTCTGCCGTGTTCTTGCTTATCTCCAACAACAAACCATCCTCTCCAAAACAGAAGCCGGACAGTGGGCATTGCAAAACCTCCCAGCTCATTTGCATCCATCCGTTCACTTTGCCCTTAGCGCCATTCAACAACCACAAGCTTCTCCCATTCCACCCTCCCCTGAAACGCTTCAACAATTCGCAACATCCATTCTGAAGATAATCCAAAAGTACCAATAAAAAAGCCCATCCAAGATGAGCTTTCTAATTACTTATAATTTACTTTTGCGTCAAATTCTCCAAACGCACCACCTGATTCGGGCCATCCAAGCTCCCCGTATATTCCAACCACACCACATCATCAATCAAAAAAGAATCCATTTTTGTCCGATCCGAGTCCATCGTACTAAAATAATGCTCGCCTTCTCCTTCGATATCCAACACAATCGTATTCATCGTCCCATCCACCACCACACCTGTCACTTCATGCACTTTCTCATGTCCCCAAAACACACCAAAAAACACCACAGCCAAAACCAAAACAAACCCAATCAAATAAATCCAACCTTTTTTCATCACAGACTCCTTTTCTCAAAACTATTCTTTATTCATTTAAATTATAATTTTTTTCTATGGAATCCCATAAATTCAAATCAATCATTAATCTAATTTATTTCACCAAATCCCGCAAATCTGTCTCCGCCACCATCGTGCTTTCGCTGATCGCAACATCCTCATATTGGTCATAAAACGTAAACTTCACCAAAATCTCACCCACAGAATAAGTCACATTCGTTTGTTTATAATCATCCTCAAATACTGAGAAATCAACACCCCCATAGGCTTCCACCAAGCTTTGATACGCTTCAGACAAAATATAATCGTAATATGCAGAATAATCGTCACCTAATTCATGAATGATATACGCCACTGTTCTCACATCATCTTTTGCAAATTGCACATTCTTAGAATAATAATCATCACGTTCAGAAATACCTTCCAACATGCCAAATTCAAACAATTCAGGAACATAATTCATCTCAAACGCATCCAAAAACAAATCCTTTTCATTCAGCAAAATATAATGCCCTGTCACATACATATTCTCCCCATAAAGATCAAAATCTGTTTTATTAAGATACCAATCATAATTAGTCTTAATCGTCGGTTGCCAATCAGAAATAGCAACCCCAACCTCCGCAGAGTCTATCCCATCCACAAGATAAATCACTCGAAAATCTATCTTTCCATAAGGCAAAATCTCAATTTCATAGCCGACTAAATCAAAATTATCCGCATACTCTTCCAAATAAAATCCTTCAAAAGGATTCACGCCTTCCCCTAATAAATTATAAACAGACAGTATTTCCGACACTGCCAAAGGTTCCTGCTCAATATTTCCATATTCATTCAAAGGAATCGAAACATCATAAGCAATCTGTGACACCACCATTTCATGCTGCTCTTCATCAAATCCAATTCTCACAGTCAAACCATCGATTGTGTTAAACACCAATGAAGGCATTCCCCCCTCCATAGTATTTTGTAGCGGCGCTTCAGTCAAATAATTACCATATCGGGAAATATAATCATTTGAAAACACCAATTCTCTCAAACTTTCAAAATCATCCCCCACATCAAAAGTAATCGATCGATTCATCATTTCACCATCTTGCCAGCTCAGTTCAAACCACTCTCTCACCACTACATAGTCTTCGAACCAATTCCCCGCCAAATCAAAATTCAAATACCAGCTCGCCACATTTTGATCCAAATAAGGTCGATAAAGTGAATCTTCCTCAATCCCATTTTCAAAAAATTCCACATAAAAAATTCCTTCACGTTCCGTTTCCTGAATATAAAGCCCCACCTCTTGTCCATCCCCATTTAAAAGCTCTAAGTATACGCCCCCTTTCTCATTGAAAAATTTTGTAATCATCCCTTCTTTCAAATCAGCATCCGCCCCTTTAAAAGAATAATCAACAAAAGTTTCCACAATCACCTGATCCAACTCTTCAATTGAACCCGAATATTCAAAAATACTATAATAAGAGCGCTCTAAATCCTGCAAAAAACCACATCCCATAGAAGCAAAATCTTCCATGCCTTTGAATTCCACAAATTTATTCAAAGACGCAAGCGTACAAAGCGTTTCATTCTCAACACTCTCCTCAGCAAAGCTAGCGCCAAAAAACACGCCCAATAATAAAACCATCGCCAAAACAACACCAAAAACCTTTTTCATCATTCTCCTCCTTAATTTCTTGAGAACAAATTCACCCAACCAATCCCTCCGCAATCAACAATCTAAAAAATCTCAATCAACCGCATATCCTCAATCTCTCGCGCATTAAATTCAATTTCCACGAAATCAATAATATTTTCATTATCGACATTAATCGATTGATAAACCCCCAAAGTTTCAAATTCTTCCAAAAAAATTAATTCAACAAAAATCCCATTAATAGAATAAGATAATTCATCGTGTCCCTGTCCATCATCTGAAACAGAAATATCCGTCGCCTCTTTCAATTTCAATCCCAATTGATATCGATTTTCCAAGATTAAATCCACAATTTTCTCATAATCTTCATCCAAATCAATCATCGCAATCGACCGTGTTTCCCAATTCGCATCCCCCGGTGCAAATTGAATCCGCCAATCATAAACATCATAGCTTGAAAGCACCCCTTCCAGCTCTCCAAAATTAAACAAAGCTGGCACAAAATTCTGATCAAACACATTCTGCATCTGTGCCCGTGGTTCCTCCCCCAAAATGAAATAATGGAATGTCATCAAATACCGCTCACGATATTGATCAAGTCCCGCAAACAGAACAGATTGATGATCTTCATCAAAGCTACTCATCCATTCCCCAATCTCAGTATAACTGTCCTTATAATCATCACTTGTCAACCACGCCAAATATCGAAAATCAATCACGCCCATTTCATTAAACGCAATTTCATAATAAGCTCGATCAAACATATCACTCCCCTCAATCACCTCATAGGGATTCACATCCGCCTCAATCAAATCCGAAACAGAGGTCAATTCATCCAACACCGGGTAAGTCTCCGCATACCCGCCATACTTACTCAGCAATTTGGGAAAATCATCATTATATTCAATAATCCCAATCACCTGATCTTCCGGATTTAGCGAAAGAGAGATTTTCAAGTGATCCAACGTCTCAAAAGACAATTGATCATATCCATCAAATTCCTCATAAACGGGTCCACTGAACACCTTACCAAAAACAGCATCAATTGTCTCATCAGATAAAATCATTTTTTCAAACCGAGCATAATCATCTCCCACATCAAAACTAATAAAACGATAGACGCTCGCCCCTTCTTCATAATAAATCCGAATAAAATTATCCACCAAATCATAGCCCCCAAACAAAGAGTCAATCAACTCCCCATCAAAAAACTCTAAATTCAAATTTTCATCCAAGAAAAAAGTATACCTCTCATCCTCCACCTTCAAATCCTTCGTAAACATCAAAGAAAAAGAGCCATCCTCCTGCCTTGAAAACACCACCTCAACAAAGTCTTCAAACCCCTCACGGCCATTCCTCAAACTCAAAATCCCCAATTCATTCATATATTCAATAATCTCTTCTCTCGAAGCAGGCGGAACCGACTCATCCGCTTCAAATCCAGAAAAAACCTCAAAAATAATATCGAGCGTCGCCTCCAAATCCAAATCAGAACGATAATAAACCACATAATCTAAAGAGCCATCCACCAACTTCTGAAACGCACAGCTCTCCAATGTCAACTGGTCCAACATCTCTGTCACCGCAAACACATTCAGCTCATCTCCACACAGCGTCTGATTAACTGTATAATCCCCTTCATCGGCTCCAACAACAAACATCAAGCCAAACAACAACACAAACACGAGTATAAAAAATGGTATTCTTTTCATATTTCCTCCACTATGCTCTCATTATACAAGAGCATCCATTTTCTCACAATTCATTCAATTTATTGCAAATCAATCACCACCACCTCAGGTCGATTAAACACCCGCGGTACCCAATTCACAACAGTACCCCGACTCACAATCATCGTAGTCACATCATTAAGCAAATACTCGCCTCCAGCATAATCAGGGAAAAATCCTTGATTCGGAGTCAATAACCCATTAACCAAAAAAGGAATCCGCACTTGCCCACCATGAGCATGCCCAGCCACAATCAAATCAAAACCTAAATGTTCATAAGTAGCAACCTGTTCAGGTCGATGAGATATTAAAACTTGAAAAAGACCACTCTCATCAGATTCCCAAAGGTCACTCAAAGCACGATTCCATCCTTTCGTCTCCAAATCATCTTCATATTCCCAAGAATGCGGATCATCAATCCCAAAAAGGATAATCTTTTCCCCATTTATCTCAACACTCACCTTTTCATTTCGAAGAACATTCACCCCAAAACCAATTGCTTTTTCACGAATTTCATCCGCATGCCCACTCCATATCTCATGGTTCCCCATCACATAATAAGTCGGAGCAATCTCCACCACCTTCTCCAAAAACAAATACCCCGGTTCCTCTGGCAATTTATCATCCACAATATCCCCCGCCAACAAAATCACATCCGGTGCCTGCGCCGCAATCTTCTCCAAAATCGGTTCCTGCGCCTCACCATACAACGTACTATGCAAATCTGAAATCACCACCAATCTCACCGGTGTCAAAATCTTCTCAGATTGCATATCATACTCCCGCACAATCAAATTCTGATTCAATGCGATCAAGGCAATCCCCAAAAAGGATACCCCCACAAGTAGAAAAATAGCTTTTTTGTTCATTTCAAAATTATCTCATTAAAAATCCTATAAAAATTAATCTCCATTCAGAAAACATCAAAATTAGAAAAAATTCATTTTAATCTTCAAAATCTCATGTTCTCGCTCTAATTCGGATATTTTTATCCGAATATGTTGTGTTTTAATTTACAACATGCTAAGATAAATTATCAAAAAATTGTTTGAAGTTCGTTCTATGCGGGAAACCAAAGGAGTTTTACCAAATGAAAAAAAGATCATATATTTTTATATTATTGTTATTGTGCTTAACACTAGTACTAAGTAGCACAATTGTATCTGCTATCACTGGCCCATCACAACCCACCTCCCCCCCCAGTGGCCCACCAGTCGGTGGTCCATCCGCCACTCCCACCTCTGCCCCACTAACACTAAAAGAACAAGGTGTTTGCAAATTTATCTCAATTAATGATGCCTCTCTAGGCAACACAATTAGCGCCAATCTCAAGGGAGTCACCACCTTCATCCGCCTTCAATTAAATGGCAAAACCTACAAACTTCCCCTCGTACCCAATTCCTCATCCCAAAATGCAGATGGCACATGGTATGCCGAATACTACACCATCGATCCCACCACAAGCCAACCATTAATCCCACCCGGCACATACAACGCATCCTGCTACGGAGATGGTGGAACCGCCAACAACAACACCCAAACCATCACCATCACTCGCTAAACCTGCCAGCGTCAACCATTCATAGTTAAAAGTTACATTTGCCTATTGCCAAGCATAGCAAAAAAAGCTATGCTTGGTTTAGCTTTAAGGTTTTTCTCCTTAAATCACATAGCAAATAACATAAACTTTCTTCATTTTTGCAGTCCCTCTCGCAGGGACTGCACTTTTATAAATCACATCCCACACTGTACAAAAAAATAAACAAAAATCTCATAAATAAGTACAAACGCCGAATTGAAGAAAATCGAATTTGCAGTTATATTAACGTTATCAACTGAAGGAATGAGAGACTTCGTATTCCCTAAGCCATTGTGAAAGAGCAGCACCTATTCGCTCAAATCAATGGTAATACGAAATCCAACATAGTGACTGTAAACCAACTCATTGCAGTCCAACACAAAATATATCTTGGTCTACTCGATGAAATAGAAGGCATCGAAAACCAAAATGATATCAAACGATACAAATGGATCTTCCATTTGCAGCAGTCATATCAAATCATTCTAGGGGAAAAAGAAGTGGTTCCAGACCACTTCTTTTTTTTAAACATACTAGAAAAATCCCGCCACCCAATTCACTACCAACCATCCAAACATACTCACCAACGCCCCACCCAACAACACAAACAAAAACGTAGTCACGAACAACACCCACTTCTTCTCTCGCGAATCATCCGTAATCATCAAAACAACCGACCAAACAATCCCAATCACCGTCAAAATACCAGCAACCCAAACCCAATTCAACGGACCAATCTCTGGCCCCACCTTCACATTCCGCACATAAAACCAAATCACCCCCACCACCACATTAAACAACAAAGCAAACATAAAAAGACATGCAAATGGATGCGTATTCTTATTCATAAATCTCCTGCCTTCAAAATAATTATAAATAGTCTAGCTCTTTTTCAATCTGCTTGCAAACAAAATCAAAACTCTCCATCACTTCCTCATTTGAAAATCGCACCACTCTCAATCCATACCCCCTTAAAACATCCACTCGCAAACGATCATACACCCACTGCCCTTCATCAAAAAAATGATGAGACCCATCAATCTCAATCACCAACCCTGCACTTCTGCAATAAAAATCCACAATAAACGAACCAATCACCTTCTGACGTAAAACCCGCACACGCAACTTCTTCAAAAACAAATGCCAAAGCTTACTCTCCGCCTCAGTCATATTCTTCCGCAACTCCCTAGCTCGTTCTGTCAAACACTTATTATGCTTCCGAAAATCTTCCATAAAGAATCCTTTCCTCCCAATCCTTTTTTAAATTATAACCATAATGAAGGCAACTTATTGCCATAACTCCCCAAAACAATATATTTTATCGCTATTGCGTGGAAAAATGCGAATAATTAGAAAAGATATCAAATTGTAACAAAAATAATCACCATAAAAAAATATCAATATCTCTTAGAACGTTAACGTAGCTACCGAAGGTAGCGAAGTCCCCCTTGCTAAAGGGGGATGTCACGCAGTGACAGGGGGATTCAAAACAAAACATTCTGTTTTGTTGCTATAGGGCGATGTCACCTAATAATAAGAGAATTTACAAACATTATAAATCACACCTCCTTATCCCTTCATTAACTTAACGGAGGCAACTTGTTGCCGGAGCCCCCCTTGCTAAAGGGGGGAAAGATGCGTAGCATCTGGGGGGATTTCATACAGATGGATGTGCATTCTCCATTCCATCCTGTCACGATAGTTAATTTATAAGTAGTAGTGATCGACAGCTTCTACTCCCAATCCCCTTAAAACCTTAACGTAGCTACCGAAGGTAGCCAAGTCTCCAAACAAAACAGCATGTTTTTTAGCTATAGGAGGATGTCACCCATTAATAAGAGAATTTACAAACATTAAATATCACACCTACTTATCCCTCATGACCTTAACGGAGGCAACTTGTTGCCGGAGCCCCCCTTGCTAAAGGGGGGAAAGATGCGTAGCATCTGGGGGGATATCATCAAATATTTGAAAATTCAATTCAGATAAAAATATCCAAATTATAAGAATTTTGTTAATTTCAATTAACTAAATCCCAGAAATATTGATAGAATATATGAGCTATGATATAGTTTCCAAATCAAATAAATTCCACCACTTCGGGAATCCAAAGCAACCTAATTACCTCCCTAAAAAACAACTTCTATAAAATATGTCGAATAAATAGAAGCTATATCCTTTAAGAAAGGAGGTAATAAATTATGGAACGTTATTATGTAAATGATAATCCACAACCAAATGGAGACCATGAAGTTCATGTAGAAGGTTGTTCTTTTTTGAAGCTGGCTAATAGTACTACATATCTAGGGCGTTTTTCTGATTGCAAGCCAGCAGTTGAAGAAGCAAAAAAAATATACCCAAAATCAGATGGTGGCGCTTTCTGCTGCCCTAAATGTCATAAATCTTAAATCAATTTAAGAAGAGATTTGTGATAGTAATTAGTAGAAGTGGTCGACAGCTTCTACTCCCAATCCCCTTAGAACCTTAACGTAGCCACCAATGATAGCGAAGTCCTCAAACAAAACATTCTGTTTTGTTGCTATAGGTGGATGTCACCCAATATTAAGAGGATTTACCAAACATTTTAAATCACACCTCCTTATCCCTTCATTAACTTAACGGAGGCTACTTGTTGCCGGAGCCCCCCTTGCTAAAGGGGGGAAAGATGCGTAGCATCTGGGGGGATATCGTGCAGTACCAAGAAGGGCTTCCTTTCATAAGGATCTAGAAAAGAATTCAAAAAACACAGCTCTCTTATAAAGAGCTGTGTTTTTTGAATTCTTTTCTATAATTATCTAATCATGAATATAATTAATTAAATAATCTTTAATTTCAATGAAATTTACATTTTTAGAATCATTAGGGAAAATATAAATATTCAATTCTTTTGCAAAAGCTTTTTCTCTTGATTTCAGGATAAATGAATTAATTATTAGCTTTATTAAATCATTATAGGAAAGAAAATTTCCAAGCCTTGCTGTTCCAGTTCCAATTACCGGAATTGATAAAGTTTTATAATTACCTTTTTGAAGGAAGATTTCCCAGAGATTATTTAAACTATTTTGAATATTATTAATATTGGTTTCTGCATTTAGATTATTATTCATTTTACTATATGCTACACAATAGAAATCCTTTGATTTATTTTTAATTACCACAGTTGTGCCAATCTGATATCTTTGATTTTTTCCTTCTTTTTTATAATGATCAATTTCTGATGGATATGACGATAATTCTTGATTTAATAAACTGTCTAATTTATTTTGATCATTATCAAATTCATTCAATAATAATTTCCCTTGTATTGAATCTTCGCTGATAATTTTACCAATCTTTGTATCAAATGTATCACTCATACCAATTACAATATTATTTTTTGCATTAAAAATATCTGATTTAATTATATTTATTGTGATATTTGGTTTTTTAAAAGTTTGAGAAATTTTTTTTGTTGGGATTATTTTTATAATTGTCAATACCAAACCAAATAAAATAGAAAAATAAATCAAATACAAGTTTTTTTCAATACTATTTGGAGAGAGATAATTAATTATTTCCAAAAATGTAGATATGACCCCTAAAACAACAAAATATCTTTTACAAAGAATGATCAAAAAATTCATCATAAATCTAAATCTTCATATACTGAATCTTTATACCAATAATTTCCTTTCTTTTCATCTTTATAATTCTCATATGAACTTGGGAAATTATCTAAAGCATATTTAATTATTTTCATTTGGAAAGAAACATGAATGGTATAAATTTCACTACCAATTGCTCTTGGACACAATTCAGAATCATATTGTCTATTTCTATTTAAATTCACCACTACTATAGGTAAATCATACACTCTTGCTAAATTAATTTCCCAAGGTACAAATTTCCGTAAATTTTTTGTTTTTTCTCCAACTAAAACTATAACCTGTTTAGCATTTTTCATTCTATCACGAAGTTGTTGTTTTATTGAATCAGTTAAACTATCGTCACTAGCATTATTAATATCATGAGCATCATAAAAATTGAAATCAATATTGTCATTTTTTTTCCAAGCTTTCATAATATTATAAGCCCACATATCTTCATCACCATCAAAAATAACATACGTTTTATTTTTATAAGACATTTTTCCTCCTAAAATCTGATCAATAATTAATTCTACATCGAAAATTAATTTACTTCAATAGACATTTGTACTCAACAAAAAAACACCCTCCTTTTTAGGAGGGTGTTCTCATATATCTTATTCGTGGAATTTTATTCCTCGTCATTCACTCGGTCATAATGCATCTTCGCCATTTGACCATAAAGATCCCAGCGCCCCTTAGCATCAGACTTCGCCAACTTCATCAACTTCTCAGCTCGTTCTTCGTCCAAGCGGAGCAAATTGCGATAGCGGTTTTCGCCATAAGCATATTCTTCCACAGTAATCTTCGGATCCTTAGAATCGATCACCAACGGATTCTTACCCTCTTCAGCCAAAGTCGGGTTGAAGCGATAAAGAGGCCACACACCAGATTCAACAGCCTTCTTTTGTTGGCTCAAACCTTGGCGCATATCAAAACCGTGAGAAATACAATGGCTATAAGCAATGATCAAAGAAGGACCATCATAAGCTTCCGCTTCAATGAAAGCCTTCAAAGTCTGCACATCGCTCGCACCCATCGCAACCTTCGCCACATAAACATACCCATAAGCCATCGCGATCATACCCAAATCCTTCTTAGGCATATCCTTACCCTTATAAGCAAACTTAGCAGTCGCAGCGCGAGGAGTCGCCTTAGAAGCTTGACCACCCGTATTAGAATAAACCTCAGTGTCCAACACCAACACATTGATGTTACGGCCAGAAGCCAACACATGGTCCAAACCACCGTAGCCAATATCATAAGCCCAACCGTCACCACCCATGATCCACATAGAGCGTTTCACAAGATTATCGGCCAAACTCAAAAGATTCATCGCTTGAGGAGTACCAATTTCTTCCAATTTCTTCTTCAAAGCCAAAACGCGGTCACGTTGTCCATTGATCCCAGTTTCAGTGCTTTGGTCAGCAGTCAAAAGACCCTCAGCCAAATCAGAACCGATCTCATCGTACATCGCCTTCACCATTTCAATAGCATATTCATTATGCTTATCCAAAGTCAAGCGCATACCCAAACCGAATTCAGCATTATCTTCGAACAAAGAGTTATTCCAAGTCGGGCCACGGCCATGTTCGTCCTTTGCCCAAGGAGTTGTCGGCAAGTTACCACCATAAATGGAGGAACAACCAGTTGCATTCGCAATCACAGCGCGGTCGCCAAACAATTGGCTCAACAACTTCACATAAGGAGTCTCACCACAACCAGCACATGCACCAGAGAACTCAAACAACGGGCGCAACAACATAGAATTCTTCACAGAATTGAACTTGAAAGCATTGCGATCCTTTTGAGGAATATCCATAAAGAATGCCCAGTTTTCACGTTCGTCATCAGCAATCGGCAACACATCACCCATGTTGATCGCCTTACGTGTCGGGTCTTCCTTAGACTTAGCAGGACATGCTTCCACACAAAGCCCACAACCCGTGCAGTCTTCCGTAGAAATTTGAATCGTGAACATATCCCCAGGGAATTCACGGAACTTACCTTCTTTGCTCTTGAAAGTAGCAGGAGCATCTTCCAACAAAGCAGCGTCATAAACCTTACCACGAATCACTGCATGCGGACACACAAACGTACACTTACCACATTGGATACAAGTATCCGGTTCCCAAATCGGAACCTCAAGGGTAATATTTCGTTTTTCAAACATCGTTGTCGCAGTCGGATAAACACCATCATTGGGCATAGCGCTCACAGGCAAGCTATTCCCTTCCTTCTTAAGGATCGTACCCAACACATCCTTCACAAAATCAGGAGCAGTGCTCGGAACAGGAGGCGCCATATGAGTGCTAGAAGTAGCCTCAGCAGGAACATCCACCTTCACCAAATGGCTCAATGCTTGATCCACAGCGTGATAGTTCTTTTGAACAACATCTTCACCCTTCTTACCGTAAGTCTTCTTAATTGCCTTCTTAATTTCAGCAATTGCTTCATCCTTAGGCAACACACCAGAAATTGCAAAGAAACAAGTTTGCAAAATAGTGTTCACACGGGCACCCATGTCAGTCTTCTTAGCCACTTCATAAGCATCCACCACATAGAATTTAATTTCTTTGTCGATAATTTGCTTTTGAACTTCGTAAGGTAATTCTTTCCATGTTTCTTCAGCGTCATAAGGGCTATTCAACAAGAAAGTAGCACCCTTCACAGCTGTCTTCAACATGTCATATTTTTCCAAGAAAGAGAATTGGTGACACGCCACAAAACTAGCCTTATTAATCAAATAAGTAGACTTAATCGGTTTCGGGCCAAAGCGCAAGTGAGAAGTAGTAACCGTCCCCGCCTTCTTAGAGTCATATTCAAAGAACCCTTGAGCATAGAAATCAGTTTCTTCACCAATAATCTTAATCGAGTTCTTATTAGCACCCACGGTACCATCAGAGCCCAACCCATAGAACAAAGCGCGTGTAATTTCGTCACTCTCAGTAGAGAAATCTTCATCATAGTCCAAAGACAAATGAGTCACATCATCTTCAATCCCGATTGTGAAATGTTTCTTCGAATCAGCCTTCTTCATTTCATCGAAAATACCCTTCACCATAGCAGGGGTAAATTCCTTAGAAGAAAGACCATAACGACCACCCATCACCTTAATGCTACCGCGATCTTCTTCGGCCAAAGCAGTGATAACGTCTTGATAAAGCGGTTCGCCAGCGGAACCAGGTTCCTTTGTGCGGTCCATTGCAGCAACCTTTTTCACGGTCTTCGGCAATGCATCCACAAAATGTTTCACAGAGAACGGGCGGAACAAACGAACTTTCAACAAACCAACTTTTTCACCTTGAGCTGTCAAATAGTCAACGGCTTCTTCAGCAGCTTCTGCACCAGAACCCATCAAAATAATCACATGTTCAGCATCCGGGGCACCCACATAATCAAACAAATGATATTGTCGGCCAACCAACTTGCCATATTTATCCATTTCTTTTTGCACGATTTCAGGCATATCATTGTAGAAAGGATTCACAGATTCACGTGCTTGGAAGAACACATCCGGGTTTTGAGCAGTCCCACGAATCGTAGGATTGTCAGGGCTCATTGCGCGAGCACGGTGTGCTTGCACCAAAGAGTCATCCATCATTTCCTTAATATCATCTTCGGAAATCATTTCCACTTTTTGAATTTCGTGAGAAGTTCTGAAACCATCAAAGAAGTGCACCACTGGCACACGTGCCTTCAAAGTTGCAGCTTGTGAAATAGCACCCAAGTCCACCACTTCTTGCACACTGTTAGATGCCAACATTGCAAAACCTGTTGATCTTGCAGCCATCACATCGCTATGTTCACCAAAAATGGACAAAGCTTGTGCTGCCACAGAGCGAGCAGCCACATGGAACACGGTAGGAGTCAATTCACCAGCAATCTTATACATATTCGGCAACATCAACAACAAACCTTGTGAAGCTGTAAATGTCGTTGTCAAAGAGCCAGTTTGCAATGCACCATGCACTGCACCTGCGGCACCACCTTCTGATTGCATTTCTTGCACCAGAGGAATCGTACCCCAGATATTTTTCTTTCCTTCAGCAGCCCATTGGTCTGCCCATTCACCCATAGGTGAAGAAGGAGTGATCGGGAAAATTGCAATAACTTCGTTTACTGGGTATGAAACTGAAGCAGCAGCCAAATTCCCATCAATTGTTGTAATGGTTCTTTTACTCATTACGTAGACCTCCATAAAAAATAACTTACAAAAAAAATTAGAATGATTATCAACATCATTAAAAATTTTTACAAAACCAATTTAGTATAATCCTTCGTAGAAAGGTTGTCTAGAAAATCATCTCCCACTCTAAATTTTCTCAGAAATTGCTCGATGACCTTCTTGTCATCCTTTCCAACTAATTATAACGCATTTTCCCCCAAAGGTTTGTAACTAGTTTGTAACATTAATCTATCCGCAAATTCCCTAATTTCTCTTTCATAATCCCCCATTTCTTCATTTAAAATCCTCCATCAATCCCACCTACCAATAAAATATCTCACAATCCTCCTTCAAATCACCCATCTCATTTCCACTCCTAACCACATCAACATTTCTTTCACAAAACCAACCAAAACAAATCAAAATAGTAATATATCTAGACATTATATAGACAGTATAAGTGAAATAAGAAATCTTTAGGAGAAAATCTCATGGATAAACTACTCAAACGAAAACTATCAATCATCTTCGGCTTCGTATTCATCGACCTACTCGGCTACAGCCTCATCCTCCCCCTCCTCCCCTATATCGCCGAAAAATTTAATGCTAGCCCCACCCAAGTCGGCTTGCTCCTCACCGCAAACGCCCTCGCCCAAATGCTAGCCGCCCCCATCATCGGCCGCCTCTCAGATCGCTGGGGCAGGCGTCCCCTCCTCATCATCTCTGTCTCCGGCACCATCGTCGCATTCCTCATCTTCGCATTTTCCCAATCCCTCTGGATGCTCTTCATCAGCCGCATCATAGACGGTCTCCTCGGTGGCAACACCTCCCTCGCCAGAGCTTACATCACCGATATCACCGATAACGAAAATCGTTCCAAAGGTCTCGGCCTCATCGGAGCCGCCTTTGGTCTCGGTTTCATCATCGGACCCTTCGCCGGTGGCCAGCTTGCCAAATTTGGCTACATGCTCCCCGGCCTCATCGCTGCCGCCCTCTCCTTCCTCAACCTCATCGCCATCCTCTTCTGGATTCCCGAATCACTCACCAACGAAGAACGCGAACAAGCCAAATCCAGCCCCGCAACAAAATTCAATCTCAAAAACTTGCTCGCCACCCTCAAACAACCCACCGTTGGCACCCTCCTCCTCGTCAATCTCTGGTATAGCCTCGGCTTCACCATCTTCCAAGTAAACTTCGTCCTCGTCGCCAAAGAAACCCTCAATCTCTCCGCCCAAACCACCAGCCTCCTCCTCAGCCTAGTCGGCGTCATGTCGGTCATCACCCAAGGCTTCATCATCGGCTGGGTATCCAAAAAATTCGAAGAGTCACACCTCATCTTCTACGGCACCGTCATCCTCGCCTTTGGCCTCATCGCTTGGGGTTTCTCCACCTCCGTCCTCCACTACATCCTCGTCATCATCCCCATCTCCATCTCCGCCGGCATCGCCAACGTATCCCTCAACAGCCTCCTCACCAAATCCATCAGCAAACAATCCGTCGGGGGCACCCTTGGCCTCACCCAATCCCAACAAACCCTCGCCCAAATCATCACCCCCCTCATCGGTGGCGCTCTCCTTCAATATTACGGAGGCTACGCAGTCGGCCTGCTCGCTGGGCTCCTCATCGCCATCGGCGCATTCCTCATCGGGCGCAAATATCTCCGTCAATAAAACAACCCACCATCAAAAACAAACAAAAGCGCCTCACTGGCGCTTTTTTCTTGCACTTCCCACACACCTCACAATCCTGTACAATGCAAATACCAAACACACAAACCCTCATTGAAAAAAAGAAGAACAAAAGGAGATTCAAATGATTAAAGTAATCGCAAAATTTACTGTAAAAGCAGACAGCATCGACACCTTCAAAACCATCACCGCCAAAATGATCGAACCCACCCGCGCTGAAGCCGGCTGCCTAGACTACAAACTCTACCAAGATCAAAACGATCCCACCCTCTTCATCTTTGTCGAAGAATGGGAAAGCGGCGCCGCCCTAGACGCCCATCTCAACTCCCCCACCCTCGTAGAACTCGGCCCCCAGCTCGAAAAAACCTATGCCAAAGACCTCGAACTCAACATCCTCGACCTTGTCTACTAAAACCAAAAGCCCCTTCACCGGGGCTTTTTTATTGCAAATCTGATTCATCTAATTCAAATTCATCCATTAATTTATCTAATTTTCTTCTTCGATCTTTTATATCATATTCATATGAATAACTAGCATTTGGTCTAGATCGTAAAAACCTTTTAAAATTGACATCTAACTTAATTAAAATATATAAAATAAAAGTGCCAAGATATAAAGATAATATTTGAAGCATTGTTTCATCATATTCATAGTGTAATATCGGAGAAAGAATTAAAAACAAAGCCAATAATCCCAAAAAAATAATAAAATAATATTTAATGATTTTCTTTTCTAAATCAGAAAAGAAAGAAAAATTTCGATAAAGACCATCAGAATTTTTCTTATTATTTTTCGATTTATAAGTAAATCTATCAATTTCTTTAATATAAGTTTTACAACGCCGAATAGCATCAGCTTTCAAAATTTCAAATTCTTCTTCATCGCTTAAATATTGAACGTTTTTCATCACTTTCCTCCATCTGAAATATTATAAATCAGTTTTTATAACTCTATCAATCAGTAATTCAATAAAACTATTATCCAATATTTAAATTATTTCACCAAAAAAAAGGTAAAATAAAGCTAACTAATTGGAAAGGAGTTACAAATGGCAGTACATACATTTAAATCGGTCGTCAAAAGACAAAAAGGCATCGCAGTCGAAGTCGAATCCAGAGGATTCAAAGTCACCATTGACGAACCAAAATCCCTCGGTGGCTCAGACACAGGCATGAACCCCGTAGAATTACTACTCGGAAGCCTAGGCGCTTGCCAAGTCATCACTGCCCTATCCTTTGCCCCTGCCAAAGGAATCAAAATAGAAGACATCCGCGTAGAGCTAGAAGGCGACTTAGACCTAGATAGCTTCAACGGCAAAAATCCAAATGCAGAAAAAGGTTACAGCGAAATTCGCTACCACTTCTACATCAAAAGTGAAGCATCGCAAGAAGATCTTCATAAATTAATCGAATTTGTAGAAGACCGCTGCCCCGTAGGACATACCCTACTCAAACAAGTCAAATTTGGCGCCCCCAAATTAACCATCGAATAAAAATTCAGCAAAACAAAAAGTTCAACATCAAAAACAGCCCTTCATTTCCTCGGAGATGGAGGGCTGTTATGTTAAACCCCACAATTCCGATTTAACGAAACCCCAAGAATCATGTACAATAATCATGGGGAACAAAACAATCCCCCTAGGAGGCAAAAATGCAAACCGTGCTCAACTTTCGCAACAAAGTCACACAGAACATCCAAAAAGTCATCGTCGGCAAAGAGAAAGTCATCGAACTCCTTCTCGTCGCCATTCTCTCCGAAGGTCACATCCTCCTAGAAGATGTCCCCGGCACCGGCAAAACCATGCTCGCTCGTGCCCTCGCCACCACCCTCGCTGGCGATTTCAAACGCATCCAATGCACCCCCGATCTCCTCCCCAACGACATCACCGGTGTCAGCGTCTATAACCAAAAACTAAGCGAATTCACCTTCATCAAAGGCCCCCTCTTCGTCAACATCCTTCTCGCAGATGAAATCAATCGCGCCACACCCCGCACCCAATCCGCCCTCCTCGAAGCCATGCAAGAAACCCAAATCACCGTCGAAGGCACCACCCACCTCCTCCCCAAACCCTTCCTCGTTCTCGCCACCCAAAACCCCATCGAATACGAAGGCACCTTCCCCCTCCCCGAAGCCCAACTCGACCGCTTCTTGCTCAAACTGAACATGGGCTACCCAACCGAATCCGAAGAATCTCTCCTCCTAGAACGTCTCAAATACACCCACCCCATCGAAACCCTCCAACCCGTCTCCAACCTAGCCGAACTCACCCAAGCCCAACAAGCCGCAGACAACGTCCACGTCGATTCCACTCTCAAAACCTATATCGTCCAACTCGTCAATCAAACTCGCAGCCATCGTCACCTCGCCCTCGGCGTCAGCCCCCGTGCCTCCCTCGCCCTCTACAAAACCGCCCAAGCCTATGCCGCCCTCCAAGGCCGTGACCATGTCCTCCCCGACGACATCCAATATCTCGTCCCCTACGTCTTCGAACACCGCCTCATCCTCGATCCCCAAGCCAGTCTCCGCGGCATCACCCCTCAAGCCATCCTAGAAGAGATCCTCACCAACACCCCCCTCTCTCTCATAGACTAAAGGTTGCGTATCTTGTCTATGCGTAAATACATTCTCTTTCTCAGCCTGTTGCTCATAGCAGCAGCCATCTACACCCATGATCCCTTTGCCTTCACCCTCCTCTATTTCTTCCTCGCCCTCCTCCTCCTCAACCGTCTCTGGCTTTTTCATGCCAGCAAACACCTGCACATCACCCGCACCTTCGCCCCCTACGCCTACCCAGGCGATCATCCTCAAATTCATCTCCACATTGAAAACACCTCCCGCATCCCCATCCTCTGGGTCCAAATCTTCGACGGTCTCTCTGCCGAAATTCGTCCCGACCGCTCCTACACCTTCGTCACCACTCTCGCCGGTCGTGAAACCCGCATCCTCTCCTACACCCTCGCCCCCACCAAACGTGGCATCTATCAAATCGGTCCTCTCACCCTCAAAATTGGTGATTTTCTCGGCATCCTCCCCCCAAAAAAACTCGAGCAAGCCCCTCAGTCCCTCATCGTCTACCCCCGCGTCCTCCCTCTCGTCCAACCCCAATTCAAATCCCGAGCCCCACATGGCTCCCTCGCCAGCAAAACCCAACACAATGCCGATCCCAGTCGCATCACCGGCAAGCGCGCCTACTATCCCGGCGATCCAATTCGCGCCATAGACTGGAAAGCCACCGCGCGCACCAACCATCTCCAAGTCAAACAATTCCAACCCTCCCAAGCCCTCAACACCGCCGTTTTCCTCAACCTCAACGAATACGATTTTCAACCCCGTCACCGCATCTACGATTCCGAACTCGCCATCACCACCACCGCCTCCCTCCTCTCCCACCTCACTCATCTCTCCCAATCCACCAGCCTCCATTGCTTCGCCCAAGACCCTCTCACCCAAACCATTCCCGCCCCCATCGCCCTAGACAAAGGCCATCAGCACCTCATCCATCAACTCTCCACCCTTGCCACCATCCAACGCCTCGATCTCACCCAACCCCCATCCCTCTCCCCCATAGATTCACCTCCAATTACTTCTGAAAATTCCGAACAGCGCGAATCACAAATGCCGCTCTTCGCAGATTTCCCCGCCTATCTCGCCCATCACGCCACCCAACTTCCTTGGTCCACCTCCCTCATCATCATCACCAGCGACAATGCCACCGACCTCCTCCCTGCCCTCATTCAAGCCAAAAAACGCGGTCTCCTTATCTCCCTCCTCCTCATCGGCTCCATCCCTCACGTTCAAGAAATCACCCATCAACTCTCCCCCTATCACATCCCCGTCCATCACATCCAAACCGAACAAGAACTTTCCGGAGGTCTCGCATGACATCCTCCCAAAATCACCGCTGGCACACCCACTACGAAAAAAATCAAAAGCATCTCACCCTCCTCCTCAACCTCCTCTTTGCTCTCATGATGGCCTCCCTCACATTCACCCTCAGCCAACTCATCCATCTCCTCGACCCCACCCTCGATCTATCCCTGCTCCCCATCCTCGCCTTCTTCATCAGCCTCGAAGCCTCTTACGCCGCCCAACGCATTCGCCAAGATCACCTCACTCTATTTGAAAAAGAATGGTTCTTTTTCCGCGCCTCAGAGCTCATCACCCTCACCCTCCTCATTCGCCTCCTCACCTTTTTGCTCAATTTCTCCACCATCTTAGATCTTGCTCGTAGAGAAAACCTCATCGTCACCATCTTTTCTTGGGATTTCATCCTCGCCCTCTTCGCTAGCCTCATCGTCTGGATAATCATCACCCTCACCCACAAAGATATCTACGCCCTCCAAATGAAAGAAGTTGATCTCACCTGGGAAGAACTCAACGACATGGAAATGGCCCGCATCGAAGCCCGTCAACACCTCCTCCAACGCATCTTCCTCACCGGCGCAGTCCTCATCCTCCTCGTCCTCATCACCCGCAACCTCCTCCCCCCAGCGCACACCCTCACCACCCAAACGTTCCTCCTCATCCTCAACCTCGTGCTCTTCTTCGTCTGCGCCATCATCGTCGCCAGTCTCACCAACTTCTCCGTCCAACGTGCGCGTTGGCTCTGGGAAAAAACCGAAATTGATCCCACCCTCCTCACCGCCCTCATTCAATACGGCCTTCTATTCCTCCTCATCCTCCTCGCCGTCACCCTCTTCCTCCCCACCAACATCACCCTCGGCCTCCTAGATTTCCTGCGCCTCATTTTCGGCACCCTTTTCCGCGGACTCAATTGGCTCCTCATCGGCCTCTTCGCCATTCTCAACGCCATCTTCAGCTTCATTGCCAGCCTCATTCCCCAAAAACCCACCGATCCTCTCGCGCCCCCACCTGCCACCCCTGAACCCTTCTTCCAATCCCCGCCCCAAATCCCTCAAGAAGTCATCCCCACCACCCCACCTGCCACCGCCAATCACCTCGCCGATATCCTCCTCTGGTCCATCCTCACCATCGCCCTCCTCGCCGGCCTCATTTTCTACTTCCGCGAAAATCGTCACCTCTTCCAAAAACTCCGCCATCTAAATCTAACCACTCTCTGGCGTGCCATTCGCAAAGCCTTCCGCTCCTTCTTCAAACGCGTACAAACCACCCTACCCACCCTTAACTTTGCCAACGCCCGCCGCAAATCAAAACGCCAGCAAACCCAAAAAACCACCAAGCCCAAAGCTTGGTTCCCTCACACAGATCGAGAAAAAATCTTCGCCGCCTATCTAAACGCCCTCGACCAGCTTGAATCCAATCCCACTCACCCTGTCCATCGCACCCCCGCCGACACCCCGGCACAATATCTACACAAACTCGAAGCCGACCTGCCCGATGCCACCCCACCCATGACCAATCTCACCCAAGCCTTCTCCCAAGCCCGCTATTCCAACATCGCCCCCGACCGTGATACAATACCCCTTGTCGAGCGTCTCACCAAGACCCTCCGCAAGGTCCTCAATCACATCACATCTTCACCAGGGTCCAATCCATCTCAACCGAAAGAAGAAAACAACTCCTCATGACCATTCCACTCCCTCCCATAGACCAAGCCTTCACCGTCATCTTCCTCCTCAATCACCCCCAAACCCCCACCCACCTCGGCCTTCTCACCCGTGCCAGCTGGAAGAAAATCGCCCCCAATTGGCGCACTGGCATCGGTGGCCACGTAGAATCCGGCGAAACCGCTCTCGCCTGCGCCATTAGAGAAACCCAAGAAGAAGTCGGCATCACCAACCTTCCCCTCACCGAATTTGCCCAAGTCTTCATTCCCCAACAAAAAGAAGTCATCCATTATTTCCACGCCATCTACCCCCATCCCACCCTTCCCCTCTGCAACGAAGGCACCTACGCCTGGTACCCTCTCGCCGCTGACATCCCCACCGACATCATTGGCTCCACCTATCATGTCCTCAACCAATGGCGCCAGCAAAACTGGTCCCTCACCACCCAATTCACCATCCACATCAACATCCTCAACCCCACCACAAACGACATCTCCCTCACCAACCGCGTCCCATCCCAAATCCAACCTACTTTATTAATCCCAAATACATATAATTACTAATACTCTTATATCTAAATAATGATATTATGTAGATATAAGGGTGATTAAATGTTCAACAATAATTTTTTTAAATTTATAAATTATTTAATATTTCATTTTTTTCGATATCTAAAAGAAATAATATTAGCTTTAATATTAACAATTACATTCCTATTTGATATAAGTGATATAAATGATTTTCTAAAAAACAACATCAAGTTTTTTGAATATATACCTGAAATAACTCTTTCACTTATTTTTTCAATATTTTTTTTAGTTTATTTTTTAACAAAAACAATCAGTATAGTTATTAATCAAGATAAATTATTTTTACTAAAAAAACCAAGTAAAATCTTTTATGGACATACTTTTAAAATCAACAGTCTTTCCTTTGATTCATCAGAAAAATATATACTTTCTAGTTCAGACAGCATTTCGATTATTTGGGATATTAAAAACCAAGAAATATTTAAAGAATTACGCTCAAATAATTGGATTGGGAATGCTTTATTTACAAAAGATAACAAACAAGTTATAGCTGTAGGTAAAAATGGGAATTTAATACTTTGGGATATTGAAAATTCAAATAAAATCTTAGAAAAACCTATTCATAAAAATCACTGTAGAGCATTAGATTATTCAAAAAAGCTCGATATTTATTGTTCTGGTTCAAAAGATGGTTCTTATCTATTATTTCACAAAGATAATATAAATGAAAAAATTAGTAAACCAATAATAAATATAAAATTCAAAATTTCTGAAGGAGAAATTAGAAAGATTTCTTTTTCGCCTAATCGCAACGAATTTTTAGCTTGTGATTCAAAAGGCAATATTCACAAAATAATTATTATTAATGGATTATCTTATGGGAAAATTCTTATGTCTCATCCAGAAAAGAGGAGCATTTTAAATATAAAATATCATCCATCAGGACAAAGTTGTGTTTTCGTAGATTATATAGGAAATACATTTTTCTACAATCTATGTACTGAAGAAATTATCTATAAAATGAAAGCTAACAATGGTCCAATTATGGCATGTGCAATTTCCTCAAATGGTAATTATTTTGCAACTGCAGGACAAGATAGAAAAATCATTGTTTGGAAAATCAATAAAAATCGCTTTAGAAAACATATAGAGATAAACGTTAGGGATAACAGAGTAACAAGTCTAATTTTTTCCAAAAATAATAAACTATATTCAGCAGGTGATGATAAAAAAATATATGAATGGGATATAAATAAATTTTTATTTTAGCTAATTCTCCATTTTGAATAATTTTAAATATACCTATTTACTATTTCTAACAATGTTTGATTAACTCTGTTTACAGAATAATTTATATGTCTTAATTCTTGTTGGCTAACAGGTGATGGCACTGCTAGACCTGTAATTAATTTCCCTGTATTTGAGAGAAGGTTTTTTTCCATTCCCCATGTTCTTGATTTACCACTAAAAACATTTTTCCCTATATTTTTTAAAGCCCCCCCAACTTTCACAGCATTCCCTTTTTCAAATCTTCTGGTAAAAATCAATAAATCTCCATTAATATTTTTAAAATTATATGCCATCATCACTTGTTCAAATACTCCTGTAAACATTTGTATACAAAAATATTCTTCACCTTCAATGATAAAATTATTCATATATTTTTTATTAATTAGATTTTTTTTAATTAGTTCATTACTAAATTCATTTTTTATGTCTTTTAAATAATCGCCTATTCCTAAAAGATTTTGAGTTTCAAAATTACACTGAACTTCAACAAATGATTTTATATTCATTTTCCCTCCATTTATTATTTAATCTAATATATTCTTTTTTTATTATTTTGTCAAATATAATAAACCTCTATAAAAAATCATCAAATTTATATCATTATAGAAATCAATAAATATCTACTCTTTCAAATCTTCAAGACTCTCCAACCCATATAATTTATCAAGCTCTTCCAAACCATCCAGTCCATATTCCAAATCCTTCAGCTCAGCTTCCTGTGCCACAAAATCATCCATCTGCACCAACCCCTTCTTCTGATCCTTATACTTCTTCGCAGAAATCCGCGTCCGAAATGAAATAAAAACCATCACATAGACATACAACGCCAAAACCCCCACCCATCGCGTAAGCGGAAAAGCCAGTGAAAGGAAAAACGCATAATAAATCCACCGAAACGATTTTTGTTTAAAACCCTTCCTCAATTCCACCTTCCCCTTCATCTGTTCCTCTCCATCAGGTTTCGCCTTAAGCGCCCGCAAAGCTGCCTCGCATTTTTCAATCGACATAAAAAAAGGAGTAAGCAACAAAATCAAACTAATCACAATAAAAATAGAATAATAATAAAAATGAATATCCAAATTAGAATACATCAATCCAATAAATGCCATATTCACCAAAAGAAAAAATCCCGGATGAAAAAATAAAAATAAATAATCCAAAAAAGTGCTCTTAAACAACTTATTAATCAACCACAAGAACAAATCAATCACACTTACAGTCCCCAACGCCATCAACAAAAGCCTCTCATCCCCCGGACCAAACACCAAAATATAAGAACCGAAGAATAGCAAATCCAAAAACACCAACCCCAAAATCATTCGCAAAAAATCGACAAAGCGAATGTTACGATTATAGTTATACATCCGATCATTCCGATCTAGAATCTCCACCGAATGAGTCTTCTGATCATCCATATTTTCCTCAATTATTTTTTCCTGATAATTTTTCATTCTCAAACACCCTCCTAGCAACAAGATTAACGCCATTATAAAAGATAGAAAAAAATCCTCAATAGTCCCAACCTTAAAGGATTAATAATTAAACCAACTGTTAAAAAATATTAAACAAAATTTGCCCTATTCCAAATCCAACCCGGATTAATTATCAAAACATCTTTAAAAATAAAAAGAAGAAGCAAATTACAAATCCTAAATTTTCCATCAAACATTTAAATTATAAAAAAAGAACTCTGCTATATTTCACAAAGTCCTTTTTTATCAGCCATTAATTAATCCTCAGAAAGCAACAAAGCCTTTATCTCTGCAATTGTGTTTCCCATCTTCCGCAATTCACGTAATCGTTGAATCTGGGCCACACTCTCTTCACGCCTATATCGCCTCGTCAAATTTTCTTCCGCTTGCTCAAATTGCAAAAGCCCCTCTTCAGTATAATACTTCAAAGTACTATACCGAACATCTGTCAATCGAGAAAGCTCACCAATCGTCACATACTCCGACTGTTCGATAGCTTCCATACTCCTTTTACGGGACATAACAATTTCTCACTTAACTTGCCGCTGCAATTGCAATAATAGTAGTAATAATTACATTGAAATAATCAAGCATTTCCTTCGCAATCGCCCCTGCTTCTGTCTTAGAAATTTCTTTCAATTTTTCCTTAATATCTTTTTGTTCAAATTTTGAAAAATAATCTTTCAAACTATTACTATTGCTCAAAAGAATTGCCAAAATAGATGCATCTTCACTCATCACCCCATCCTCCAACAATTCAGATCGAATCTTATTAATCACCCGCACAATCACTTCCTTCTCAGGAACATAACCCGTCTTTTTCTTAAACCACCCCACTTTTGAAACCGTAACCACACCTTCTTTTTCAAGGGATCGCCCCACATCATTAAAAAGCCTATCAAAATTCTTCATTGTCGCAGAAATACAAAAATCATTAATCACCTTTTCAATTTTCACCGGTTTCCGTTGATCAATATACTCATACAAAAATTCCAAATAAGACAAATTCTCAGGCAATTCACCAATCACATCAATCTTCTTATCCGCAATAGAAATAATCTCTTCAAGTCTCATCTCAAGCAAACATGCAATCAGGAAATTGACAATTTTATCCACTTCCAAATCAGAGAAAAAACTGGATAACACTCCCTTTGAATTCACTGTACAAATCATAAACTCTTGTGGAATTGACATATTCTTCATTTTTTTATACCTCACTTTTTTATTATTATCTACCTACTACTTACTACTTACTACTTACTACTTACTACTTACGATATAATAATAACATAAGTCTCCCAATTGTCAATCAACATTTTCTCTTTAAAAAATTTCAATAAATAACACTCATAAATTAAATAAAATACTTATCTCATATAACCTTAAAATTATTATATTATATGTATTTTTTAAGGTACCATATACAAGGTGTGTGCTTATTTATAATATAATATATGGAATATAACTACTTTCAGAAGGTAGATTTAGAGAAAGGAAACATATGACTAAAAATAATGACAGAACAGTCTATAAACGATCAGATGGAAAATGGGTTAATAAAAAAAACACTAATTCAAAAGCAACATCATTACACAATACCCAGAAAGAAGCAGATAATGCCGCAAGAACAAATTTACGAAATCAAGGAGGCGGAGAAGTAACAACCATGGGAGTTAATGGAAAGATCAGAAGCAAAGATACAATAGCACCTGGTAATGATCCAAGAAGCATAAAAGATACTGAAAATTAGTTATTCTAAATTTTTTGAAAGTAGTATAAAAAAAGGGAAATAATATTTCCCTTTTTTCAATTATTTGACATCCCCTCCCCACTTCCCTATACTAAAACCAGAAAATAAATATCTCAAAGGAGACCTCCACAATGTTAGATTTCATGGTCTGGTTACAAAATTTCCGCACCCCCTTCCTCAACAAAGCAGTAGAACTCATCACCATCTCAGCCGAAGAATACGTCCTCATCGCCGCCCTCTGCATCTTCCTCTGGGTCATCAACAAAGAATATGGCTACCGTCTCGGCCTCGCCATCATCCTCTCCTCCGTCACCAACGCCGCCATCAAACTATCCTTCAAAACCCCTCGCCCCTGGACCCTCGACGAGCGCATTGTCCCCATCCGTCAAGAAACCGCCACCGGCTACTCATTCCCCTCCGGACACACCCAAGGAGGTGCCACCCTTTGGTTCTCCCTCTTCGACAAATACGAGAAAAAATGGCTCCGCATCCTCTCCATCATCATGATCGTCCTCATCGCCTTCTCCCGCGTCTACCTCTCCGTCCACACTCCCGCCGACGTCGCCGCCGCCATCGGTCTCGCCATCCTCATCACCTATTTCAGCAATTGGATCATGGATCGCGTCACCGAAAAACGCGAAACCTTTTGGCTCCCCTTGCTAGCCTTCATCGCCATCGTCGGCCTAATCCTCTTCCCCGCTCCCTCCTACGTCAAAATGGCCGGTCTCCTCGTCTCCCTCCCCCTCGCCTACTTCCTCGAATCCAAATATGTCCGCTTCACCACCCAAGCCGTCTGGTGGAAGCAACTCCTCAAAATCATCCTCGGCCTCGCCGTCACCCTCCTCATCAAAGAAGGTCTCAAATTCATCTTCCCCGACGCCCTCTTCTTTCACTTCCTCCGCTATTTTGCCACTGGCCTCGCTGGCATCGTCGCCGCCCCATGGCTTTTCATCAAACTCAACCTCGCCAAACAAACCAAAAAACGCTAACAAAATTACAAAATAAAAACAAACCCCAAAGCCTTTTGATTGATTCAAGAGGCTTTTATTATAAAACCCTCGACAAACCTATCCGAAGTTACCAAACATCCTATTCAAACCGCTCAAAGATTTGACCCTCTCCCACCCTTCCGCTATACTTGTCCAAACAAATAAAACAAAAAATTATTCAAAGAGAAAAAAATGCTCAAAAAAGAATTCCCCATCCTAGAGTTTGACCAAAACAAAAACGCCATCATCAACCCCACCCCCAATACCCCCATAGACATGCCCAAACATTGTGTCATCTGCTTCTTTGCAGACGCCATCCAAAATCTCCAAACCCAAGGCAAACTCAAAGTCATCCACACCCTCCGCTGTGAAACCCTCACCCTCCCCGTTTACAAAACCACCATCAACAACCAACCCATCGCCATCATCCAAGGCTTTGTCGGCGCAGCTGGTTCCGCAGGATTCTTAGAAGAGCTCATTGGCCTCGGCGCAGACACCTTCCTCGTCTGTGGAGGTGCCGGCACAGTCGCCAAAAACATCAAAATCGGCAAAATAGTCATCCCCTCATCTGCCATTCGAGACGAAGGTGTCTCCTATCACTATCTCCCCCCCGCACGGGAAGTCACCATGCCCCCCAACATACTCGAAAATCTCCAAAAAGCACTCACCAAACGCAACATCTCTCATCTTATAGGCAAAACTTGGACCACCGACGCATTCTTCCGCGAAACACCTGCCAAAATCGCACTCAGGCAATCCGAAGGTGCCCTCGTAGTCGAAATGGAAGCCGCCGCCTTTTTCGCCGTAGCCCAATTCCGCAACGTCAAACTCGGCCAAGTCCTCTATGCCGCCGACGACGTAAGTGGCGATGAATGGGATACCCGCCAATGGTACAAGCGCAAAGACCTCCGCACCAGCCTTCTCGAACTCTCCCTAGAGATCTGTTTCGAAATCTAATCAAACCACCATCAAATCCAAAAATCTTTCAAAAGCATTCAAAATCAATTTGTCTGACAAGTTTTCCAACATGTCTAGACTTTTTGACAACCACCCGCCCCTCCGCTATACTACCTAAGTTGTCAAAAACAAGAGAAAGAACCAGATTATGTACCAAGCCAAATTCCCCATCCTAGAACTTGACCCCACCCCAGATGCACTCATCAATCCCCTCACCATCTGCAGAAACCTATAGAGAGAGAAAGAACTATGCAAAAACAACAAATCCCCCTCCTAGAATATTCCGCCAATCGCACCGCCGTCATCAACCCAGACCTCTTCCATCAAGAAGTAGACCTCCCCAAACATTGCGTCATCTGCTTCTTCAATGAAACCATCCAAGCCTTCGAAGAAAAAAATCACATCAAACCCATCCACATCATCAAAAGTGAAACCATCAACCTCCCCATCTACGAAACCATCGTCAACGGACAGCGCGTCGCTCTCATTCAAGGCTTCATCGGAGGTCCCGGCACCGCCTTCTTCACCGAAATCCTCATCACCCTCGGCTTCGAAACCTTCCTCGTCTGCGGTGGCGCTGGCGCCCTATACGACGACATCGGCGTCGGCAACATCATCATCCCCACCGCTGCCATTCGCGACGAAGGCACCTCCTATCACTACCTCCCCCCCTCTCGCGAAGTAGAAATGGATCCCAAAATGGTCGCCGCCCTTGAAAAAGCCCTCACCGAACGCAACATCCCCCATCAAGTCGGCAAAACTTGGACCACCGACGCATTCTTCCGTGAAACCAGCGAAAAAGTCGCCCTTCGCAAATCCGAAGGCGCCCTCGTAGTCGAAATGGAAGCCGCCACCTTCTTCGCCCTCGCCCAATACCGCAACGTCACCATCGCCCAAATCCTCTACGCCGGCGACAACGTCAGTGGCGAAGCTTGGGACAGTCGAGACTGGGATAACCAATCCGACATCCGCACCAACCTCCTCAAACTCTCCCTCGAAATCTGCCTAGAACTATAATTTTCTCAAATTAAAAAAATAAAGCCAAGCAATCGCTTGGCTTTTTAATTCTTCAATAAACTTATTGCAACGCTTCATTCAATTCATCCAACACATCCGGATAAACAAAAGTTTCAATAGTTTCCATAGACTCTTGATTAACAACATTTACAATCACTTCGATGGAATCATAATCTGTTCCTTCAAACAATTGATACATCGTCCCAGACATCCCCAACATCATCGACACCAACGAATCAAACATCGCTTCTTCATATTTTGCCTGATCCACATACACATTAAATTCGGAAAAATCATCAGTATATTGAACACCCTCAATCGAAACGTAATTCTCATCAGTAATCACTTCATCGATCGTAGTATCAATCCCAGTCTTAAACTCAGTCAAAGTATCTTCATAAAGCTTCTTTGAAATCACAAATGTATAAGAACCATCCTCATTTGCCACCACAGATTTCACCCCATCGGTTTCATTAGCAGCAAAAACATCTTCCGGAGCCTGATCTTGAAAGAACCACGCCGGCAAAGTCAATTCCACATCCAGCAGATTTTTCTCCACCGTAATTCCCGCAGATTCCTCCACCAACTCATCCGTCAACACATCATCCAAACCAACCTCTTCTGCCACATCAGTTTCAGCAGACCCCATCGTCTCATCAACATCTTGATCCACCACAGCCACAGAAGACTTACATCCACTCAACAACATCATCAACATTAAAACAGCAATAAATACTTTTTTCATTAAAATACTCCTTCATTAAGTTACACATATTTTAAAGATTAAACACAAATAAATCAGCCTATCTCATCCAATTCTTAACTAAAAAAAACATCCTTCCCTTAGCATTTTCAAACCATGCAATTATTTTTATCCAAAACAAAGAGCGCTCAAAACCCTAAAATTACCATCACCAATCCATGCACTTTTTGAGCGAAGCGAAAGCCCCAAACAAAACATACTGTTTAGTCGCTATAGGGATCAGATTGAAGGAGGTAAGAATTCAATAATCTATTCCTAATTCCAAAAATTTAAAAACAAATAATTAAGTAATTCTATTTAAACAAACTTAAGAACGACCGAAAAATAAAAATTACAATTATCAAAGCATGCCCTTTTCGAGCGAAGCGAAGCCCCCCTTGCTAAAGGGGGGAGGAGCAAAAAGAAACGTATACGTTTCTTTTTACGGAGGGGGGATTAATTAGACAATCAATTAAAAAGAAATTATAATAAATTTATATTAATATGCAGGGAATTGCAAAATAGTTTTATAAATATTTGCACGATTCAACTTTCCATTAAGATTTTTTTAGTAACAATAAATGTTAATTTCTGGGAGGTTAATATGAAAAATATGTTTTTTTATATTTTAGTTGCAACGGTGGGAATGGCTTTCTTGGGATGGCTCAACTGTGTAAGTGAATCGAAATAAATATAAAAATATTTAGCAATTAGTTCCTTGAAGTTAGCCATAGGGTTCGAATCCCGTCCATCCCATTTTTTTATTTTCAAAAAACACCCCATAAAGGGGTGTTTTAAATTTCATCTACTCCAAATACCACGCTCGCAACTTTGCAACATCAGCATCATCCAAGCCCAACATCTCTTTTCGATACGTCTCAAAGTCCCCCCACCCCTTCAAAATCGCCGCTTCCGCCTTCTCCAGCCAACTTCGCTCCACCAAGCTCATCCCCCGCATCTGACGCGCCCCCTTCAACCCAGAACGCAAAAACAACAAAATCACAATCGGCCAGCGTTTGTCCGCATACTTCCGACTCAGCATATAATCCTCATAAACTGTCGCATCATCCACCCCCAAAACCTTCAGCAACATCGCCCCCGAAATTCCCGTACGGTCCTTCCCCGCCGTGCAATGCCACACCAAAGGCTTCCCCTCATTCGCCAAAATCGTCTCAAAAAAAGTCTTAAAAGCACCCGCAAACTCTGTCACCAAAGTTTTATAAGTAGCCTCCATAAACGCCGTATGATCAAAATCCATCTTCGAAAAATCGCGCTTCTCCATCTTCACCCGCATCTCTTCCATCAACTTCTTATTCCCCGCATCCAAAATCGGAATCTCCATCACCGCATCCTGCAATTCCACCGGCAAACGGTTCGGATCATGTTTCTTCTCCATCCCAGATCGAAAATCAATCACCTTCGTAATCCCCAAATCCAACAACTTCTGCTGGTCCCGCTCACTCGCCTTCGCATAATTCCCCGAACGAAACAACAACCCCCAACGCACATGCTTCCCCTCTGCCCCTGCATAGCCGCCCACATCACGGAAATTATGCACACCATCAAATTTCAACACACGTTCTTTTTTCTCATTCATCCTTTTCACACCTTCTAAATACCGAAATTAGTATCCTTATTCTAAAATAAAATTGTTAACAAATTGCCAGAATCCTCCCCATTCTACCGCTAATCCCCTTCCCCTAAAAGAGCAAAAAAGTTAACTCTCCGCAAACAAAAAATAAAAAAACAAAATCCATATATATCCGAATCACCAAAAATTAGATACAATAAAGATACAAAAATATCAAAATGCGAGGGAAAATGAAAAATTGTACCGTCCTAATTCCTGCCTACAAACCAGATCATACTATGCTGCCATTTTTACGAGAACTCAGTCAACAAAATTTTGAACGCATCATTCTCATCAACGATGGCTCCGGGCCAGAATACGACGAGATTTTTATTCAATCACAAAAAATTCCATCCGTAGACTACTATGCACATGCAATCAACATGGGCAAAGGTCGAGCACTCAAAACAGGCATCAATCACTATCTCACCACCGCCCCCACCTCTTCTCTTGGGCTCATCACAGCTGATGCAGACGGCCAGCATCTCGCAAAAGATATTGTACGCATTGCAGATCAATTAACCAAAGGCGACCACAGTCTCATTCTCGGCTCTCGACAACTCAATCCCAACGTACCATGGAAAAGCCGTGCAGGCAACACCATCACCCGTGTCGTTTATCGCCTTGTTTCTGGAGTAAAACTTTACGATACACAAACCGGTCTCCGTGGCCTGAAAAAAGAAATTCTACCCGATTTATTAACCCTTGATGGGGAACGATATGAATACGAAATGGCCATGCTTATGGAAATCAAAAATCTAAACATTGATCCCATCGAAATCCCCATAGAAACAGTCTATTTCAACGACAATCAAGGCTCCCACTTCAACACGCTCACTGACTCATGGAAAATTTACAAGCTCATTTTTGGCTATCTCGGTTCATCCATCTTTTCATCCATAGTAGACATCGTCATGTATAGCTACTTTCTATTTAATCTCTTTCCCAACAACATATTCATATCCGTCATCTTTGCCCGCACCATTTCATCTTTTATCAATTTCAATATGAATCGCAGAATCATGGTTAACAGAAAAGATAATGAAGAAATGTTCCACAAACACTTAGTCAAATACTATTCTCTCGTCGTTGTCATCGCATTCGCCAGCTTTGCTTTCACATATTTCAACATCAACACACTTCACATCAACAAAGTCTTTGCCAAAATCATCAGCGATAGTATCCTCTTTTTCGCTAGCTTTCTTATTCAGAAACGCTTTGTCTTCAAATAGAGAATTAAGGAGATTGAATGCAATTATTCATCCCAATCACGATCTTCGTTTGTGCAGCATTATCCCTCACCATCTTGCTCAAAACCAAACCAATCGAATCCCTTTTCATCAGTATAGTTTCATTCACACTACTCACCTTTTTGGGTGCCCTCGTCAAATTCCTGCATCAAACCATTTTCATCATTTGTGCATTCACCATCATCCTTCTCATCTATGCAATATGGAAAACAATAAAAAATAAAACATTCAAACAAACCATCCTAAATTTCATCACCAACCCCGCACTCCTATTACTTTTAGCAGTCACCATACTAAATCTAATCATTTTCAATCATATTATGTTAGAAGACACAGATGACTTTCGTTTCTGGGCCTACGCAGTAAAAGTCTTCAGCGCATATAATGGATTTCCTCATCTCCCATATTTTTTTACACCCTACCAAACCAGTGGTATCCCCATCTACAACACCTTCACCACCACTCTCGCCACCTATACAGAAACAACCCTCATCCAAAGCCAACTCTTTTTCTATTGGGTGCTTCTCACCCTCCCACTTGCTTCAATAAAATGGAAAAAATGGCATCAATCTCTCCCTGCGCTTCTATACACAATAACCCTTTACCTTCTTTTGCCCCGTCTTCCTGAAGGATTCACCATCGCCAGCACCTATAACGACCTAACAATTTCGATTCTTTCTGCCACGCTAGTTGCCCACTATCTCTTATCTAAACCGAATAAGACCCCCCATTCCCTTCCACTCACCACGCTTGCCGGCATCGCCCTGCTCCCCCTCGTCAAAAATGGTTCTGGTCTCACATTTACTCTTTTTGTGATTTCCATCATCTACATAAATATCCTAGTCATCCATCCAACTCCATGGAAAAACAAATCAACACACACCAAAATATTCATGATAGCCCTTCCATTGCTCCCCTTCGTCACATATAGCCTGCATAATTTAGGGCAATCTAATTCTCTTATAGAAAAAAGAGAATGGGCAGATCCAATCGGCAGCATTCAACAAGCGCTCACCACACCAGCCGGAATCATCCTATTTCTTCTATTTATTTTCACCCTCTTACTCTCCATTATTTTCACTCTCAAAAGATCAAACCAAAAAAATTGGTCATGGTATCTATTCTTAGCAGCTTTTATTGCCCTTGGTCTTTTCTTAGGGAATCGCCTCGATGGTCCCACCAAATATCTCATCATCGTATACTTCAAGAATTTACTTCACATTACCTTTCAAAAAAACACCTATCGCTTCCTCACATTTTTTATATTGTTTACCATCTATATCGCACTCCAAATATTCACTACCAAAAAGACATTTCGAAAATCTCTTGCCATCCCCATCACAATCTATCTTCAAGGGGTCCTTTTCATTTTTCTAATTCTTTTCTCCTATACAACCTTTAGCGAATGGGAAGCCTATCAATCCGCATCACTTGCGCGATATCTCTCCGGCTACACCAACTATATACTCATCCTATTACTGATAATTACTTTTATTCAAATACTCCCAAAAATAACGAAAAAACAACCATTGCCAAGCTATTTCCTTCTAGCAAGCACAATCTTCTTTCTCATCATTTCATATAGAAATCCATACGACCCTTTCCACAGAATTCAAGATCGCATCAATAATTACGAAACAACCATGCAAGCCACCATTTCCGAAGATCTTTCCCCACTCATCCCCAACCTAAAACAAAATGAGAACATCTTTATGATAGCCCAAGGGGACATAAACTATCCTCTAGCCAAACGAATCGCAATGTACACCGTAGTTCCTAACACCCTCTTGCATACTTATTTCACCCCAAGCAAAAACGATTCTCAACAACAAGAGATTGAACAATTCAAACAAACTCTAACAAAAGAAAACATCAAATATCTTTATATCTATAATCTTGATGAACATTTTATAAACACATATAGTAAAATGTTCCAAAATAAGTTAATAAACAATCAAATTTATTCAATACAAATTCAAAATGATATAATTACATTTATCAAATAATAATGAACAAAAAACAAAAATCTTTAATAAAATTTCTTTTTCTCATAATAATAATTTCTGGCATCGTATTATTGTTGTTTTCATTCTTAGATACTTCGCATGAATCGACCTTTATTTTTCATTATAGCTTTTCAAAAACAATTGTATTAATAATTCATTTAATGCTTTTAGTCCCTCTTTTTTATTCTTATTTAAAAATCAATAATAATAAAAAGAATTTTCAAGATAAAATTTTGCTTCTAATCGAAAAAACTCCCCTTACTCTTCTATCCCTATCTTTAACATTTTTATCCTTAATCCTTTTATTGTTTATAAATCAGTCAAAAGAATCATTTCCATTTTGGTATATCTATCAAAAACTTTTTTATCTATTATTTTTCTTTACCATAATAATAAGTAGTATCTCTATTTTACTTTTATTATTGAATAATTCAAAAAAAGCTAAAAACTATCATGTTATATTTCTATTTATTGTTTTCTTCGCAACTATGTTAATAAACTTTCAAACTAATATATTTGCAAGAGTAAATAGCCAATGGTTTGAAAAATATAAAGAATCAACAGACTCACTCATTATGGGGAGAATAGTAAATTGGAATCTCGATAAAAAAGAAAATAAATCTTTATTTATGGTTCAATACATTCCAAATGAACCAAGCAATCTCCATATCTTTACAAAACAATTAATGGAAAGTGAAAACTTAATATCCGAGAATGATTATAAAAGAATAGAGATATATACAGGACAAACAGGCTTACAAGCTACTATATTTGGAATATTTTCGAAATATCTTCCACTTTCATTAGAAACTCAATATTCGATTTATGCTTTAAGTACTTCTATTTTGTTGAGCCTAACTTTAACTATATTTTTATACTGGTTATATTTAGAATTTGAAATTTTTCCAATAATTATCACTTGGATTAGTATTTTACAAAACAAATGGTTAACCGCTGCTGGCGGTAGCACATATTGGCAATATTGGAGTTTCTTTGCAGGTTTTGTTCTAATTGCATTTTTCTTTAAGCGTCAAAAAATATTTGATTCCCGCACCAAAAGAAAGTTTATAATATTAATTATCGCCATTGAAACAATAAAATTTTCAATGGGATTTGAATATATTACCTCATTCTTAATCACAACTTCTTTACCTATTTTTTATTATTCTTATATTTATAAAGATCCAATAAAAATATTTTTAAAAAAAATATTCACATTATTTATTTTATCTATAGGTAGCTTTATTACTTCATTTTTAATCCTAGTAATTAAAATATCCTATTTTTACAAATATGAAAATGAATGGCAAAATCCCTTAGATTTGATTAAACATAGGTTTATAAGAACTTTTGGAAATAAAGAAATCATAACTTTAAATGAAAGATATCATGATATAACAACCAAAACTATATTGGATATTTTTAAAATCTACTTTATAGAAGGTAAACCTCTTATTGGAAACTTTAGAGCAATCCATTTCACTATTCTTTTGGTTATTTTACTTATTGTGATCATAATAATTAATCAAAGAAAACATATACAAAACAATATCAAAAAACTCAACGGAGTAGCATTAATCACTTTTCTATCTATACTTTCACCAATTTCTTGGTTCGTCTTTGCAAAAGGGCACTCCTATTTACATCCTCACTTTAATTATATTCTTTTCTCAATGCCATTTTTAATCCTACTGCCTACTTTATTAGCATATACAATTAAATTTATTATTACTAAAAAAGAGTAAAAAAAGACCACTTCGCAAACATTTCTCTTCCATATCAAAAATACATTTCAATTTATATTGAAAACTCAATGGCAATGCTGATATTTTTTCCATTCATTTCCCTTAAAAAATTCAATAGGTTACGGTAACTCTCTGTAAACAAATCATAAAAAATCTCCCCCTCCCAATTTGACCATTCCTCCATTTTCTGCTATAATACAGAACTTATGTTCTACACACTCCCACACCCCTTTCTTCTCATCATCCAATGCATCACCTCCCTCCCCACCACAGCCAAATTTTTTTCCACACCCCCCAACACCGCTGGCAACTTTGGGCAGCAAAAATCGCAAAAAAACAAGATTTGGCACCATCTGGCACATTCTGGCCCAAAATCATCAAAAACCTGGCGCTTCCTGACCCCGCAAATAGCACTCCCCGACACCTTCTGGCACCACTCAAATCGCTTCTTGGCACCATCTGGCATAGGACCACTTTCATCAATCCTATTCTTCTCAAATCCCATCACCAAATGCATAATTCATCAGCCAAGCTCAAAAACCGTCACTTTATAAATCACCCCCTACTTTTTGACTATACGCAAATCAGCCAAAACAGAACCACCCTCGCACCTTAACAAAAAAGAGCACCGCGCAAACGATGCTCTCCAAATCCTAAATAATGCCCAAAAGCTTTCGGCCCAAGCTCCAAGGGATCGCCGGAATCACCCCCAATAACACGCCCAGCTCGCTCCCCAAAGAACTGTCTTCAAATTTTTGGCCTTTCAAGCGATGCACCAAAGCATCAAAATTGTTTCCGGTCACATTCCCAATCATAATCACTCGGATTGCGCTCAAAATCGCCTGAGCTCGCAGCTCTCCATAAACCTCAATCAAACGCGCCATCGCATCCGCATCCGGCACCCCTGCCTGCTCCGCATAATGCTGAGCAAACACTAATGCCACTACCTGTTCTTCCGGTGCTTCACTTTGGTCACCAGAAAGCAACCCCTGCACCTCCGCGTCACTCAATCCCGCCTTCAATGCCTCGCCCGTATGAAAATAACTACAATAGCGGCAGCCATTCACTTCCGTCACCGCCAACATCAAACGCTCAAAAAAAGCCTCGTCCAGCAAATTCGGGTCCCGCATCAATTTCATATCACTCAAATGAGCAAACACATCATCAAAGAAGCGAAACAAAAACCGTGGGGAATAAAGTCGTTTTCCTTCGCCCATCTCACGCCTTTGTTGCATAAAGATTTACGATCTTCACAATCAGCTGCACAGCCAATTCCATCGTTTCCACCACAGCAAATTCATAACGGCCATGATAATTATGTCCACCCGTGAACAAATTTGGGGTCGGCAATCCTTGGAAAGACATACGTGCCCCATCAGTGCCCCCGCGGATCGGTTCCACCACAGGTTCAATCCC
The DNA here is from genome assembly GCA_963676155.2 of Anaerolineales bacterium. Classification (GTDB taxonomy): domain Bacteria; phylum Chloroflexota; class Anaerolineae; order Anaerolineales; family UBA11579. Next base: position 1,367,368 of record CAXXOS010000001.1, on the reverse strand, counting down.
CAATTCCAACATGGCTTCTTTTGCCGTCTCCACAATATGCATCACCGGTTCCACCTTCTCGCGCATATTATAGTAAGAATCCACCAAAGTCAATTCCACCACATCTTCGCCGTGTTTATCATTCAAAAAAGCCACGCCATTCATCAACAAGCGCTTCTTTGCCTCAAACTTCTCTCGGTCATGGTCTCGCACAATATACATCATCTTTGCAGAATCCACATTCCCGCTGAACTCATGCAAATGGAAAAATCCATCATAGCCTTCCGTGTGTTCCGCTCGCATATGCGCTGGCAACATCGCATGCAATTCCATCGCAATATTCGCCGCATGAATCATCTTATCCTTTGCCGAACCCGGGTGCACCATGCGTCCCTTCACTTCCACAAAAGCAGAACAAGCATTGAAGTTCTCAAATTCAATCCCTCCCACTTCACCGCCATCCATCGTATAAGCAAAGTCAGCGCCAAATAATTCATATTCAAAATGTCCCACACCTCGGCCAATTTCTTCATCAGGCGTAAAACACACTTTGATCGTGCCATGTTCAATTTCAGGATGAGCAATCAAATATTCCATAGCAGACATAATCTCTGCCACACCAGCCTTATCATCCGCTCCCAACAAAGTCATCCCATCCGTCACCACCAAAGTTTTGCCCACTTTATTGTTCAAATTCGGGAAATTCTTCGGAGAAAGCACAATTCCTTCCTCTTCATTCAGCACAATCTCGCCACCTTCATAGTTCACCAAACGTGGCTTCACATCCTTCCCAGAATAGTCCGGGCTCGTATCCATATGTGCATTAAAGCCAATCACCGGAATCCCTGCCTTATCCGTATTCGCAGGCAACTCCGCCAACACATGACATTTCTCGGTCAAGAGCACATTTTGCAGTCCCATCGCTTCACATTCAGCCACCAACATCTTCGCCAAATCAAATTGTTTCATTGTTGAAGGATTGCTTTCGCTAGAACCGTCCGATTGTGTGTCAACCTTCACATATCGTAAAAATTTATCAAGTACACTCGACATAGTATGTCTCCTTAAAGTTTATTGTATTTCCGCCTATTATACCGCTCACTTTCAATGCCTTCTATAAGAATAAAGATAAAAATACTCCTTAATGATACAATTGGGAAAGAAAAACATAATATTCAGGGAGCACCCTATGTCAAAAAACAAATTTGATATCCTCGTCCTTATTGCCCGCCCCGCTGCTGGCAAATCAGAAATAATTGATTACTTAAAAAACACCCCTCTCAAAGACCGCCTCACCCGTTTTCACGTTGGCGAATTTGAAGAGATCGATGACTTCCCCACCCTGTGGCGCTGGTTTGAAGAAGATCGCGTCCTAGAAGAAATGGGGCTTCCACGTCTGCATTCCGATCAAGACGAATTCTTCCTCCATCAACATCAATGGAACGTGCTCATTCGCATGATCTGTCTAGATTATCAAAAAAAGATCCAAACCGATCCCACCTATCACGACACCCACACCGCCATCATCGAATTTTCTCGTGGCACCCAACACGGTGGCTACAAAGAAGCCTTCCAACACATTGACCCACAAATGGCAAAACGCATGGCCGTCCTCTATCTCAACGTCTCTTGGGCAGAATCACGCCGCAAAGATGCCAAACGCTATAATCCAGACGATGCAGGCTCCATTCTCGAACACAGCGTTGGCTCCAAAATAGAAAAACTCTATAAAGAAATCGACTGGGAAGAAGTTTCATCTCCCTCCCCCACCCACCTCAACATCGCTGGCGTGCAAGTCCCCTATGTCGTCATGGAAAATGAAGACGATGTCACCACTGCCCGTGGAGATACCCTCGGCAATCGCTTAGAACAATCTCTCCAAAATCTTTGGACGATTTACAAATAATTTATCCATAGAGAATTTACACTTCAAAAGTCTTATTCTCTCAACAACACAATTTCAATCAAAAAAAAGGAATTATCATCTATATGAAGATCCAAAAAAAATGGCTCGTGATGATCTCTGTCGCCATGGGAGTTTTCCTTGGCACCATCGACGGATCAATCGTCAACGTCGCTCTCCCCACCTTAGTCACCCAATTGAACACAAACTTTCAAATCATTCAATGGGTCGTCCTTGCCTATATGCTCACCCAAGCCATCCTGCTCGTCATCATGGGCCGTTTGGCCGATATCCATGGGAAAAAGCGCATCTATCAAGCTGGCATGCTCATTTTCACGCTCTCCTCCGCTCTGTGTGGCATCGCCCCCTCTGTAGAATTCCTCATCTTTAGCCGCATTATTCAAGCCATCGGCGCCGCCATGACAGCCGGTCTTGGTATGGCCATCGTCACCGAAAACTTCCCCAATGAAGAACGTGGCAGAGCCCTTGGCATCATGGGCACCATCGTCACCATTGGCATCGTCTTTGGCCCAGCCATTGGCGGTCTCATTCTCAGCTCTTTCTCTTGGCGCTGGATTTTCTTCGTCAATCTCCCCATCGGCTTATTTGGCTATTTTATGGTACGCGCAAATGTCCCCCATTCTAGCAATCCATCCGAACAAAAATTCGACTTTCTCGGTGCCACTCTCTTGCTCGTCACTTTGCTCAGTTTGCTCATTGGCCTCACATTAGGGCAAACCAGAGGATTCGGCAATCTACCCGTCCTCAGTCTCATCGCCCTCAGCTTGATTGGTCTCATCGCATTCATCATCACCGAGCAAAAAGTCACCTCTCCCATGATCGACCTCTCCTTGTTCACCAACAAGCTCTTTTCCATCAATCTCCTCTCTGGCACCCTCGTTTTCTTGGGGCTCTCCTCAATTTCCATCCTCATGCCCTTCTATCTCGAGAATATCCTACATTTCAATACCCGCACAGTTGGGCTCCTCATGGCATCCAATTTCATCCTTCTCGGCATTTTCGCCCCCATTGCTGGCAACCTCTCAGACCGATTCAGACCACGTGCCATCACCGTCGTTGGGCTTACCATTCTCACCCTCTCATTCAGCTTCATGTCCACCATCTCCGCCACCACCAACACCTTTAACTATCTTCTCCGCGTGATGCCCATCGGCATTGGACTAGGCATCTTCCAATCCCCCAACAACAGCGCCATCCTTGGTTCTGTCCCCAAAGACAAGCTCGGCGTCACCTCCAGCATGCTCTCCCTCAGTCGAGTGCTCGGCAACACCATCGGCATCTCTCTCTCCGCCACCATCTGGACAACCCTCACACTCAAATTCTCTGCCAATCCACAGCTCAACGATGCCAACATCGCCCCCGTGACTGCCCAAATCCAAGGCTATCACATCACCTATCTCCTCGTCGCAGCCCTCATGCTCTTCAATCTGGTCATCTCATTCCGCAATTGGCGTAACGAAAAAAGAGCCGCAATCTCTGCTTAAAACAAAAAAGGGCTACTTCTAGAAGTAGCCCTACTCTTTTCTAATTCAACTTAGAACAAACCGATTACCTTGCCAGTTTCCAAATCTACATCCACATCATAATAAGCGGGACGTGTCGGCAACCCTGGCATTGTGCTCATCGAACCTACCAACGGATAAAGGAACCCAGCCCCCACCGATGCGCGAATATCTCGAATCGGCACAGTGAATCCTTTCGGTGCACCCTTCAACGTCGGGTCATGGCTAATACTCAAATGCGTTTTCGCCATACAAATAGGTAATTCATCAAACCCAAGCTTTGTATAAAGTGCAATCTTCTTCTCTGCCTCTTCAGAATATTCAACATCCTTTGCACCATAAATCTTCGTGCAAATCGTTTCAATCTTTTCTTTGATCGAAGTACCTTCCAAAGGATACAAGAACTTGAAGTCAGCCGGCTTTTCACATGCTTTCACCACTGCTTCAGCCAAAGCCTTTGCACCTTTGCCACCTTCCATCCAATGTCGTGCCACCACCGCATCTTCAGCCCCTGCTGCAATCGCACCCTTGCGAATCATCTCAATCTCCGCTGGTGTGTCATCTTTGAAGCTATTCACTGCCACCACCACCGGAATACCAAATCGTTTCACATTTTCAATATGAGCTTCCAAATTGCACAATCCTTTTTCAAGCAAAGCCAAATTCTCTTGTGTATACTCTGCCGCCAATGGTTGTCCTGCTTTCACCGTTGGGCCACCACCGTGCATCTTCAACGCACGCACAGTTGCCACCAACACCACCGCACTCGGAACCAATCCTGAAGCACGGCATTTGATATCAAAGAACTTCTCCATCCCAATGTCTGCCCCAAATCCAGACTCAGTCACCACATAATCAGCCAACTTCAATGCAATCCGATCTGCGATGATTGAACTGTTCCCATGTGCAATGTTTGCAAATGGCCCCGCATGCACAAATGCTGGTGTCCCTTCCAAAGTCTGCATCAAAGTAGGTTTAATCGCATCCATCATCAACACGGTCATTGCTCCAGCCACGCCCAAATCTTCAGTCGTCACGGGGTCACCAGCTCGGCTCGTGCCAATCACCACTTTGCCAAAGTGTTCCCGCATATCCGCCAAAGAAGTTGTCAATGCTAAAATCGCCATAATTTCACTCGCCACTGTAATATCAAATCCTGTTTCGCGCGTAAAACCATTTTCTTTGGGACCTTCTCCAATCGTGATTCCCCGCAACATCCGATCATTCGTGTCCATCACTCGTCGCCATGTGATTGTCTCTGGGTCAATGTCCAATCGCACAAATTTCGAAACTTCTTCGGCTGTTAAATCATCCGGATGAATCTTTTCAATTCCCAATTTCTTCAAGCGTATCATCATCGACTTTGAAAAACTTCGCTCACCATCTTTCTCTGGACACAATCGGCGGAACAATGCCTCATCCGTTTGTCGAGATTCATGATACATCCGTGTATCAATCGCCGCAGCCACCAAGTTATTTGCCGCAGTAATCGCATGAATATCACCTGTTAAATGTAAATTGAAGTCTTCCATCGGCACAACCTGAGAATAACCACCCCCAGCAGCGCCACCTTTAATTCCAAAAGTGGGTCCTTGGCTTGGTTGCCGAATACAAGTAAACACACTCTTATTCAAATGAGCACCCAAAGCTTGGCTAAGTCCCACCATAGTGGTGCTTTTTCCCTCACCCAAAGGCGTTGGCGTAATCGCAGTCACATCAATATACTTTCCATCAGGTAATTCTGCCAATCGCTCCAAAACATCTAACTTAACTTTAGCCTTATAATCGCCATAAAGTTCAATCTCATCATCTAACAAACCAATCTCATCTGCAAGATCTCGAATCTTTTTCATCTTTGCATTTTGCGCAATCTCAATATCACTGGGTACAGGGCTTAATAATGTAATTTTTATCGGTTCAATAGCTTTTTTACTGGTCATTAACACGCTCCTTCATACATACTTTCACACACTCATTAGAAAAAGGCTGACAACAGCCAGCCTTTTATATTGTACTATTCTTTCACTTCGTCAACTTCAGGGAACAAGCGGCAACAAAGCACCAATTGTTTCGCTGCCTGCACTTCATCCAAACGCCCAAATGGGGTCGTAGAAGGTGCCGCATGCAACAACATCGGAGTTTCATGCGCTTCTTTTGCAATCTTAATCAAAGCATCTGCAAAAGCATCCAAAGTTTCTTTGTTTTCCGTTTCAGTCGGCTCAATCATCAAAGCCTCATGCACGATCAATGGGAAATAATTGGTTGGTGGATGGAATCCATAATCAATCAACCGTTTCGCAATGTCCAATGCATGCACATCTGGGGCATCTTTCCAACGGCCTTCCACCACAAATTCATGCATACATGTTCTCGGATAAGCCACTTTAAAAGTATCTTTTACCAATGCCATCAAATAATTTGCATTCAACACTGCATTAATCGAAACATCTCGCAATCCTTCTGCACCGTGGATCAAAATATACGTAAAAGCCCGTACCATCATCCCAAAATGCCCATGGAAAGCTTTCATTCGTCCAATACTATCTTTCGGAGTCACTAATCCATAAAGCGGAGGAACATCATCATAGCCTTCTTCCAAAATCTCAACCACTGGCCCCGGCAAAAAGTCCACCAAATGCGCTGCCACACCCACCGGTCCAGATCCTGGTCCACCACCTCCATGAGGGGTAGAAAAAGTCTTATGCAAGTTATAATGCAAAATATCAATGCCCAAATCCCCGGGTCGGGCAACCCCCAACAACGCATTCATATTAGCCCCGTCACCATAGACTAAGCCACCAGCTTCATGTACCGCCTGGATTACAGCTTGCACATTTTCATCAAACAATCCTAATGTATTTGGATTGGTCAACATCAACCCTGCTAACGTGTCATCACATTCAGCCCGCAACGCATCAAGGTCAACATTTCCTCTTTCATCAGAAGGAATTTCCATTGGTTTCAATCCGCTCATTGCAGAAGTCGCTGGATTCGTGCCATGTGCAGAATCAGGAATCAACACTTTCACACGTTGAGAATCCCCATTCTTTTTATGGTACGCATTCATCATCAACACACCGGTTAATTCCCCGTGCGCACCTGCTGCTGGTTGCAAAGTAACTCCTGCAAACCCGCCAATTTCCGCCAACATCTCTTGCAACATATGCATCAATGCCAAGCTCCCCTGTACTGTTTCATCTGGTTGCAGAGGATGGGCATTTTGGAACCCCGCCATAGAAGCTGCTTTTTCATTGATTCTTGGATTATATTTCATTGTGCAAGAGCCTAAAGGATAAAATCCATTATCAATTGCATAATTCATAGAAGACAGTCTCGTAAAATGACGCACTACATCCACTTCTGCTACTTCCGGCAAATTCAAATCCTTACGCAAGAATTCTTTCGGCAACCTAGTTCGTGGCACATCCACATTAGGATAAGATACACCCTTACGTCCTTCAGAAGAGATTTCATAAATTGTTGGTTCAATCATTTAGCCACCTCTTTCAACACTGCCACCAAATCATCAATTTGAGCTACAGAATTCATCTCAGTCACAGCAAACATCATCAAATCACTCATATCCTCATCCACATGCCCCAAGTCATAACCACCAATAATCCCGTAAGAAAGTAATTTTTCATTAATCAACGATGCAGGTTTTGGACATTCAATCACAAATTCATTAAAGAATGGTGCATCCCCCCAAACCTTATAGCCATCAATCTTTGTAATTTCCGTTTGTGCATAATGTGCTTTTTGATAATTCAAATTCGCCACATGTTTCAATCCGTTTTTACCTAACAAACTCAAATAAATCGCTGCGGAAAGTGCCATCACACCTTGATTAGAGCAAATATTAGAAGCCGCACGTTCACGGCGAATATGTTGTTCTCGAGTACTCAAAGTCAACACATATCCACGTTGTCCATTCTTATCCACCGTCTCCCCCACCAAACGACCTGCTAATGCGCGTACATGTTTATCTTTGGTTGCCAAAATTCCCAAATATGGTCCACCATAGGAGAGTGGAATTCCCAAAGGTTGTCCTTCTCCACACACAATATCAGCTCCAAATTCTGAAGGAGGTCGGAAAATCGCCAAAGCCAAAGGATTCACCGCCACACCTAGCAAACCTCTCACTGCATGGACAGCTTCACCTAACGCTTCATAATCAATTAAACGACCATAAAAATCAGGATATTGCACCATGACTAAAGCAGTATTATCATCAATCAAATCTATCAAATCTTCCACACCAGCAGTTACAGGCAAATCATATCCCACAAATTCTAGGTCTGATCCTTCTGCATATGTAAATACCGTCTCCACATATTGCGGATTCAATCCCGGTGAAAGCACAATTCGTTTTTTCTTTTTCTTTGTAATTGTCTGCGCCATGTTCACAGCTTCTGCCACAGAGGTTGCCCCATCATAATGAGATGCATTTGACACATCCATTCCTGTCAATGCACAAATCATCGTTTGATATTCAAAAATAGACTGCAATGTCCCTTGAGAAACTTCTGGTTGATAGGGTGTATAAGCAGTCAAAAATTCACCTCGGCTAATCAAAGCGGGGATTGCTGCCGGCACATAATGATGATAAGCACCTGCACCCAAGAACATATTCATTTGTTCACTGGTCACATTGCCTTTGGCCAAATTTGCCAAACCTTCAGCAGCTTCCATTTCCGAAAGTGGCAAAGGCAAATCAAGATTCGGAAAACGCACTTCTTCAGGGATCACATTAAATAATTCTTCTATTGAAGAGACCCCAATCGTCTTTAGCATTGCCTCCCGATCTTTTGCAGAATTAGGAGAATAAACCATTATCTTTCCTCACAATATTTCAAATAAGCAGCTGCATCCATCAATTCATCTAATTCAGCAGGGTCAGAAAGTTCAATTTTAGCCATCCAAGCTTCGCCATAAGGATCAGATTTAAAAAGATCCAATTCATCTGACAAAGACTCATGTAATTCAATCAAAGTACCTGAAACAGGCATATAAATTTCCACAGAATCTTTTACAGAATCAATTGTTGCAAAAGCATCATCCACAGCGGCTTCTTCATCCACTTCCAAATCAAACCCAAGATACAAAATATCTTTCAATTGGGTTTGGGCATAATCAGTAATCCCAACAATGCCAACGTTCCCTTCCACGCGAATCCATTCATCATTTTTTGTATACTTCAAGTTTTCTGGGGTTTTCATTTCATTCTCCTAAATAGTTTTTATTAGTTAAACTACATTCTTTAAAATAAAAAAACACATGCTGCTCAAAGCCTCATGCGTTTCTGTCGGTTCACCTCAAAGAGTAGCACATTCAAGTTCATGCATTTCACTTTCGGTGGCTAATAAGCCTTTCCAGAGTCGCCATCATTCAAGTCCATTTACCTGAGAGTTTCGCTTTCGATATAAAAAGCTTGCCCCTTCGGTGTCTTTTACGATCAAAATCCTAAAAGATACTCTCCTTGAAAGATAATTTAATTCTAATTGAATTGAAACTTTAGTCAAGTAACAAAAATTCAAAAAGAAATACCTTGCTTTTTTTACATAATCTTCTTAGGATAATAGATAGGAAAATATCTGAGCGAAAGGTGAGCAATGTACACATTTGACTTATTAAAAGAATATCACACAGAGTTAGGAAAGAGTTTTGTCCTAGACCTCTCGAAAACTTTCTTAGAAAACTCACCAGAAAAATTCAAAACGCTTCATCAATCGATTGAAACCAATGATGTAGAAACATTCTTACGAACAGCTCACAGCCTCAAAAGTAGTGCAAAAACATTTGACGCCGATCTGCTTGCTGATCTTTGCTATACTCTAGAAAAAGACTCCAAAACCCTCCCCCTAAACACCCTAAAACCAATCATCCAACAAGCAGAAAAAGAATATATTATATTTAAACAAGCACTAAAAGAATTTCTAATCGAAAAATATAAATAATTAAAACCTATCAAAATTTTAAGAACATTCTTAAACAATGCTAATCTTAAAGAACAAAATCTTTAGTAGAATACCGGCATAAAGATTTTCTCCTCCTTCTGTGAAAACGGTTTGAACTCCTCCAAACCGTTTTTACTTTTAAATCGCCAATCGTTCAAAGATTGATTCATGTATAATGATAAAAAAATCAAAGACTAAAAGCGATAGCAGGAGAATTTATGAAAAAACTTTCTACATGGATATACAAAAACGCTACATGGAAAAAAAGCATCTTCCTTGGCCTCATCACAATCATCATCATTCTCAGCCTTTTCCCATTCCTCAGCCTACGTTACTCAAGCACTGATCTTCCTCTTCAATTATTAGACACAAATATGAATTACACCCCCCAACAAGCCATAGACCATGTCAGCACCCTCACAGATCAAGAACGTACCGGGAATATTAAATTAACATTGATTGCTGATACCATCTATCCCATCTTATATGCCCTCACTTTTAGTTTTATTCTCTCCCTCCAATTCAAGAACTATGCAGACACAACTTCAATAATAAAATATATCAACCTACTTCCCTTCTTGGCGATGCTATCGGATCTCACAGAGAATTTTGCCATTATCACGCTCATTCGCTCCTATCCAAATCTTTCTCAAAATGCTGCTACCATCGCTTCTTTTGCCACCCCTGCCAAATGGGGATTCATTCTTATAATTCTTCTTTGTATCGCTTATCGTTTTTCATATCTTCGTGCTCAAAAACGTCGCCTTGCTCAAAACATCACACAAAAACGTAACTAAAATTTATATTTTACGTATTAATAGATAGAAATGAATAAATAAAAAAAGGAAGTGAAAAAATGTCATTTATAGGTAATATTATTTGGTTAATTTTTGGTGGTTTCTTTGCTGGTCTTGGCTATATCATCGGTGGTTTCGCATTATGTATCACAATTGTTGGCATTCCCTTTGGCATCCAACAGATCAAACTCGGTTTTGCCACCATGACTCCTTTTGGCAAAAAGGTGCAAGTAGATGAATCTGCCAACACTGGCCTCAACATCCTTCTCAATGCCATCTGGTGTGTTTTCTTTGGTTGGGAAATCGCCATCAACCATCTTGTCTTCGGTTTGCTATTTTACATCACCATTGTCGGCATTCCCTTTGGGCAACAACATTTCAAACTCATCCCCATGGCATTGTTCCCATTTGGCAGAAAACTCGCCTAAGCACAAATTAATTAGGGTTCAAATCTAATCTCTTGTATACTGTTTACAGGAGATTTTTTTATGCCACAAGAAATAAAAACTTTACACTGGAATGAATTATCAGACAAAAAAGTCCAATGTCAACTCTGCCCCCATTATTGCACCTTGATTCCCAATGAAATTGGTAAATGTGGTGTCCGTATCAATCTTAACGGAGAACTAAAATCAAACGTACTAGATAAATGTGTCTCTACAAATGTAGACCCCATCGAGAAAAAACCCCTATATCATATTCTTCCAAATTCAAAGGCTTATTCGCTTGCCACAATGGGCTGTAATTTTACCTGTGATTGGTGCCAAAATTGGCAAATAGCCCAACTTCCTTCATTGAACGGCAATGTCTTTGGAGATGCCATCGCACCTAATACTCACATTCTTCAAGCGCAACAAACTGGCTCCAAATCCATCGCCTATACTTACACAGAACCAACCATATTTTTTGAATTTGCTTTACAGATCATGCAAATTGCACAACAAAACAACCTCTTCAATCTCTTCATCACCAATGGATTTATCACCCCTACTGCCCTCGCAGATTTCCTACCTTTCCTATCTGCTGCCAATATTGATCTCAAATCATTCTCCAATCAAACCTATCGCCAACATATTGGCGGACGACTTCAACCAGTATTAGATAGCATTAAAATAATGCATCAAGCAGGGGTTTGGATTGAGCTCACCACCCTCATCATTCCTTCCATCAACGATACAGAACAAGAGCTCACAGAAATAGCAGAATTTATAGTAAAAGAACTCGGACCAGATGTTCCTTGGCATATCAGTCGCTTTATGCCTATTCATCGTCTCAAACACCTTCCACCCACACCTCTCAGCACACTCAAACTTGCCAAACAAATTGCCAAATCCGTCGGCCTCCACTATGTTTATATCGGAAATATTTTCACAGAACCAGCGCACACCCATTGTCCAAAATGCGACCAAATCATTGTCCATCGCAAAGGCTATACGACCTATCTCCCTCAACCCATAATAAACAATCAATGCCCTCATTGCAAAACGGAAATAAAGGGTATCTGGGAAAGTAAATAAAAAAACTAAGTGTTAGAACTTGGTTTTCCACACTCATAACACTAATTCAATAACTTCTCCTCGTGGTGTTTTCTCCTCAAAAATCTGGCTCTGAAACGTCCACAACTTCACTTCATTCAGATTTTTCCAAGCATCCGTTCTCAAATTCGCTTTCAAACACAAATGTGCCAAAAACAAATCCACATCCCAATTCTCCACCACAGGTACAGACGGTAGTAACAAACCTCGTTTGCGTCCTTTTTGAATAATCAAACCATCTCGCCCAATCACAATTTCACCAAGCACTTCCTCAACTTTCTTTGCAATCAATTCCACAGGAGTAGTCAACACATTCACTTCCACACTGATTTGATTCAATTCCTCAGTTGTCACAGGCACAAATCGCGGGTCTTCAGAAGCAGCTGCAATTGCAGATCGTCTTAAAGCTTGCCACAACGGGAACGCAGGTTCAGGATACCCAATACATCCCCTCAAATGCGAGTCAATATTTAGAGTCACAAAACAACCACTTAATTCTTGATAATTTTCTAAAACATCTTCAAACAGCATAAATGGTCGATCATTCACATAAGCCTCAATCTGCTCTCTAGCAATCCCAACCAGTTCCTTACCTTGTTTCAAAGAATATTTTCGGACATCATTCATAATACACCTCGCCTTACTCTATACCCTATTTTATCTTATCAATCCCAAAGCTGCATAGCCTACCACATTAGTAGTATCACCAGTCACATTTCCTGAAGTTGCATACTGGAACAGTTCTCCTTCTTTTGCACCGAGTAATTTTGAAACCTCAAGCACCGTTGCCACAGCCCCTGCACCACAAGCAAATCCCTTACCATCTGTCTCCGCCAATAACACTTTTCGAGCATCCATCTCCAACATCGCATCAATCATAAACATATCAAGCTCATTTGCCTGATCCGCTGAATAAAAATGTGAGAGATCCGTAGACGCCACAAAGAGCACTTTTTTATCCTTCAAAACCTCAACCAAAGTTTCTGCTAACCTCTCCAACACATTGAACTCATGACTCCTAATCATAAGCGGTATCAAATCAAAATCCACTCCAATCACATCAATCAAAAAAGGTAATTGAATTTCCAAAGAATGTTCTCCATCATATGCAATCGGTAAAATATCATTCTCTCCTGTACCAAAAAAGATCGTATTCAATTTTTCTATTGTCTTCTTATCCACCCGCACATTTCCTAAAGGAGTCGAATAAGCATCATGTGCACTCGTCAGAATATCAGCTGGATGATAGGCATGGAAAGGAGAACAGATCACAACCGTATCAAATTTCACCCCTTTCAATCTTGCATAAGCTTCTGCTGCCACCTGCCCAGAATATATATATCCGGCATGAGGTACAATAATAGAAACAATCTCTTCTTGCTTTGCTTTTCTTTCAACATTCGCTAAATATCTCCGAATTGTTCTTCTCAGTTCTTCTGTATTATTTGGATACCATCTACCAGCAATTGGAGATGGACGTAGTTCTTTAATTTTCATCCTCGCTCCTCCAAATATCAATTTCTATAATAATAGTAAAAGAAAATAATCAAAAATCAAATTAATCTAAGCTAGTAGATTAAAAATAAAAAGCTCATGAAAATCATGAGCTTTTCTTTCAGGCTCCTCGGGAAGGACTCGAACCTTCAACCTATCGGTTAACAGCCGACCGCTCTGCCAATTGAGCTACCAAGGAATGTCTGAATGCTCAATGATTATAGCAAAAAAAACGCTCCTGTCAAGAAAAATAAAAATATTTTTCAAAAACATTCTAATTTTTTAATATTTAGATTTAATAAGCACATTCCACAAAACAGTACCATTTCTTGACAGGACCTTCTCCGTCCATTACAATTCCTACGCTAATCACATTTCAGTAATCAAGAAATCAAATGGGCCTGTAGCGCAGTTGGAAGCGCGCGTCAATCGCACTGACGAGGTCGAGGGTTCAAATCCCTCCAGGTCCACTCAATTTCCTTGCGCACGTTCAAAATGATGATATAATATCGTTCGTTGTTCACGTGAACAGAAAACACGTGGGCCCATAGCTCAGTTTGGAAGAGCGCCACAATGGCATTGTGGAGGTCATGGGTTCGAGCCCCATTGGGTCCACCATATTTTTTTAACAGCAAAATAACTTTTTTGGAGTAGTAATCCATCTGGCAGCGAGTTAGGAGCAAGTGCAAGCCTAACAAATCTCCCCAGAAGAGTCGCCAGTTTGGCAAAGGATGAACTCGCCAACGTGAAAATTTCACGTCATCTCGCATGAACCATCACAAGATGTTGTAATCGAGATCGGCTCGCACTCGTTATCGTGCCTCTGAGTGGCAAAAGAAAACAATTCTTTCGCAATCAGGGTGGTACCACGGAGTTCCTTCGTCCCTGTTCGGCGGAGGATTTTTTTATTAAGGAGCAAAAAAATGTCCGAATACAATCACAGTAATATCGAGAAGAAATGGCAAACCAAATGGGAAGAAACTGGTCTCTATCATGCCGATATAGATAAATCAAAACCCAAATTCTACGCACTTACCATGCTTCCCTATCCCTCCGGCAACCTTCACATCGGGCATTGGTACGCGATGACCCCTAGTGATGCTCGTGCACGGTTCAAAGCCATGCAAGGTTTCAACGTCATGTTCCCCATGGGGTTTGATGCCTTTGGTCTCCCTGCAGAAAACGCCGCCATCAAAAACAACATCCATCCCAAAAAATGGACCTATTCAAATATTGATTATATGCGTGATCAATTCAAAACCATGGGTGCCATGTTTGATTGGCGTCGCGAAGCCATCTCCGCAGATGAAAAATACTATAAATGGACTCAATGGTTCTTTATTCAACTCTTTAAACACGATCTCGCCTATCGAAAATTCTCTCAAGTAGACTGGTGTCCAAGCTGTAATACCACTTTAGCCCGGGAACAAGTATGGGGAGACGATCGCGTTTGTGAACGTTGTGGTACACCTGTCATCAAAAAAGAACTAAATCAATGGTTTTTCAAAACCACAGACTATGCCGAAGAACTCCTAAATTTTGACGGCATCGACTGGCCGGAACGTGTCCAAACTCTGCAAACTAATTGGATTGGCAAATCAGAAGGTGCAAATGTAGTATTCAAAACAGAATCTGGTGACGAAATTGAAGTATTCACCACTCGCCCTGACACCCTATGGGGAGCCACATTCATGGTCATTGCTCCAGAACACCCCTTGGTGGAAAAACTAATCACAGATGAAAGCCGCGCAGCAGTAGAAGAGTATAAGGAAGCAGCAGCTCGTCAATCTGATATCGAACGCGAATCCACCAGCAAAGAAAAAACAGGTGTTTTCAGTGGAGGCTATGCCATCAATCCTGTCAATGGAGAGCAAATTCCCATTTGGATCGCAGATTATGTCCTCATGTCATACGGAACTGGCGCTATTATGGCCGTCCCTGCTCATGACCAACGCGACTTTGAATTTGCCAAAAAATTCGGCATAGAAATTCGTCCTGTAATTGTTGAAAATACTGATGAGATTCCAAATCCAGATGAAATGGAAGAAGCCACAGTCGCCAAAGGATACATGATCAATTCTGGTGAACTCACAGGCACATCTGGTGAAAACTCCATCAAAACAGTCATCAAATATCTAGAAGATAAAGGCATCGGCAAAGGATCCATCAACTATCGCTTGCGTGACTGGGGTATCTCTCGTCAACGTTATTGGGGCGCCCCCATTCCAATGATCCACTGTCCAAAATGTGGTGTAGTACCTGTGCCAGATGAACAACTTCCTGTGGTCCTCCCTGAAGATATTGAATGGAAACCAACTGGTGAAAGCCCCCTCAAATTCCATCCTACATGGAAGCAAACCATTTGCCCAACCTGTGGTGGCCCCGCAGAACGTGACACAGACACAATGGATACCTTCATGTGTTCGTCATGGTATCCGCTTCGCTATCTAAGCCCCGAATATGACAAAGGACCTTTTGATCCAGAAGAATATAACTACTGGTACCCAGTAGATTGTTACACTGGTGGGATTGAACATGCCACCATGCACCTCATCTACGTTCGTTTCTTCCATAAAGCCCTACGTGATATGGGTATCGTTAAAGGAGACGAGCCTATGTTGCAACTCCGCAACCAAGGCATGGTGCTAGGCGAAGATCATGAAAAAATGTCTAAAAGCCGTGGAAATGTGGTTGCTCCCGATGTCCTCGTAGACAAATACGGTGCTGATGTAGTTCGCGCCTACTTGATTTTCTTCTCCCGCTGGGAGATGGGTGGCCCATGGGACAGTCAAGGCATTGAAGGAACTGCTCGCTGGCTCCGCAGAACTTGGACCCTCTTCACAGATGATCCTCAAAAGAATGCAGGAACAGCTAAACCAGAAATTCGCAAAGATATTCGTCGAAAAGTTCATAAAACCTTAGAGTCCGTCACCAGAGACTTTGAAACCTTTGAATTTAATACCATCATTTCCTCCTTTATGGAACTCGTCAACTTCATGTATAAAGCACGAGTAGATGGAGCAGAAAAAACACCAGAATGGGATGAAGCGTTGAGATTATATCTCCTCATGCTCGCCCCCGTTTGCCCACACATTGCAGAAGAACTCTGGCAACATCTCGGTAATGAATATTCAATCCATAAACAATCTTGGCCTGTCTTTGATGCAGAAGCAGCCAAAGAAGACGAAGTAACTCTCGTCATTCAAATCAATGGTAAACTCAAAGATCGCATCCAAGTCCCAGCTGATATCAGTAATCAAGAAGCTGAAAAAATTGCCATGGCAAGTGAAACCATTCAATCTAACTTAGAAGGCAAAACAGTTCGAAAAGTTATTGTCATCAAAGGAAAATTAGTCAACATAGTTGCAAATTAATCAAAAAAAAAGACTGCTTATTCAGCAGTCTTTTTTTATTTAACTTTATTTAAAAATTATTCATTCGCTCGAACGTTGTCCGACATCCATTCACGAGATAGGCTTAAGAGCGAATTCAAGCGCTTCTCAGACAATTCAGACATTACACTCACCTTATCACGCAAGATCACCAAACTATCTTCTATCGAGCCTTGTTTTTCTACCAACTTATCAACTTTGCGGCTGCGTTCATTCTGTCTTTCATCTTGAGATAGTAAATAATTCGACCAACGTTTTTGGTCTTCTGCCTTGAAAGAAGACCATTCTTGGCGGAAACGATCTTCCCCAATTCGTTGAATTTCAGTAATTTCATTAATTCGGCGATCCAACTTATCAATCAAATCTCGATATTGATTACGAGAAGATTCTGTCATCCGTGCAGAAACCTCAACTTCTCGCACCTGGTCCGCAAAAGTATCTTTGATAATCTCAATTTCTTTTAAAATAGAATCTAATTCAACAATTGATTTCTCATGTTCCAACATTGTCAAATTGATTTTTTCCATAAAGCGATCTTGATTTTCTCTTCTTTCAACTTCAGAAGCGGAAATTTCGTTCAAACGTAATTCGCTTTTCTTAATATTATCAGCCATCAATTGTGATTTTCCACGTAACTCATCCACATGAAATTGCAATCCATCCAACCGAACAGAGACTTCATTATGTTTTTTATCATTTGCTTGGCGGAACAAAGAATTATCAGAAACAACTCGTTGGTAATTTTCTTCAACCGTAGAAACTTGATCAATTTTCACATATGCTTCATTAAGATTTTTTCCAAGACGATCAATTTGTTCTGTTATTCCCGGAATCTTCTTTTCCAAATTAGTGATTGAATTAATCTCATTTCTCAATAATTCATAATTCTTATTTAATCGCTCAATCTCAAGATCTCTTTTTTGTTGAAGATCTTTTTCAGTTCGAGATATACGCTTATCTTGTGCATCCATCTCTTTATTAATCTCAGTCTTATAATCAGACAACATCTTGCCATAATCATCAACCTTAGATACCAAAATCTTTAATTGAGTGACTTCACTAGTTAAATCTTTATTTTCTCTTTCACGAACTTTTAAGTCATTTTGCAATGCATCGATTTGTTTTTTTAATTGTTCGTTGACATCATTCTGAAGTCTGTTTTCTTTTTCCAAACCATCTAATCGTTTGCTCAAATCAGAAATTTCCATCTGATACACTCCAATTCAATAATTTTCATAAAATCACACTATTATAGCATGACAAAACAAAAATCTATAAAAAATTTCATCCTATTCCAATGCTTTCCAATAACATTGGGAAAAACCCTAATACTGCTTGAAACAAAAAATAAATACTCCAATTAAATAACAACCACCGATTTTGTAGAATAATTTCAGAATTTTCAACTTCTTCTTCTCTATAAGTTAATTTAAATTTTTTCCAATCAACAAATTGCACAAATTTATAAAAATATCTTCCAACAAAAACATAAATACCCATCAAAGAAATCAACATCAAACCCACTGCCCATGTAGCAAATACTGAGAGTTTTTCATAAATTCCTATAAAACCAACAAATCCGATTGTGAACGGCAGCACTAACATCGGCAACATACCTAAAAATGACACCCCATACTCTCTTGCATCTGCTTCAGCGTATTCCATCTTATCAAGATCAAAATCAAAACGTTGAAAAGGTTTAATTGCAAACAAAAATACAATCACATTAACAACCATCCCAAACCACCAAATTTCAATCTGCATCCAACCCTCAAGATCAAAAAGCGACATCGCCACTAAAGCAATCCCCACACCAAAAATCAAATAATAGGCCAAAAAGCGCGTCAACTTCTTAGATATCGCCATGCCATAAGCTCCCAACAACAAAGTAATCAAAGCCACAATCAACCAAACAATCTGAAATTGCCTTCCTAAAGCACCAACCAAATCATAACTCACAACTTGATTCAAAAAATAGCGAATTACAATAAAAGGAAAAGTAGTCATGAAAAAACCTAAAATTAACGGATCACTATCAACAGAGATCATCGGAATCCATGAATGCATCGGAAAAGCTGAAAGAAACGCAACCACACCTAGCGAAATTAATATCCCTCCTTGTATCAAATTCTGTTGATTATCTAATCCTATTTGAATTGAAGAAAATTGCCAGCCAGCCAAAAAGAAAAAAGGTAAACCAAAAAACATCATCACCAAAAAACGATAGACACTTCGCCTAGGAATACTACCGGCTTTCACCCATAAAGGAACAAATAAAAATGCAACAATCAAAAACAGAAATCCTGCATAAAAAGCAGGTTCAACATATAACCCTGCGATTAAAAAAACTATAATAAATAATCCAAATCCTGGGAAAAAGCGGTTAGGTCGCATCCGCCATCCAGCAATCATCCACAACATGGTAATAAAATAAATAAAGTTCACCACCTTCATAGATTCCGCATTAATCGTAATCAAACGTCCTCCAATGACCATTGAAGGGCTGATTACTACAGTACTTTCCCCTAATGCAAATGGTTCTCCTACTGTGACAAACAAGGAGAATCCAATCATCAATAGACATGTCAAAATCACCAAAGGATAAGCGAGATCAGGAAATCGTCTCAAAAAGAACGCAACCAAAGCAATGAACAAGGGGATTCCCAACCAAATCGTAATTGCATTCATTCCTCGTCTCCTTCCGATGAAAGATCCCCTACCATAATCAAATATGCCCCAATCATTCCCACAAATATTTGTAAAATAGACATAATCCCAATCACAAAAATCGAATCGTTCAATGTAGAATACAACACAAAAAATCCCATAAAAAATAACAACATCGAAACAATATATCGTAGAGATTGAACAGAAAACCCAGCCATAAAAATTGCAAATCCAAAAAGATAAATAAATAAACTAGTAGGATAAAGAGACAAACCCTCCAATATAACAACAAATTGATTCCCCAAAACCAAACTGATGATAAAAACAGGGATTACCGAAAAAAAACGAAAAAAACGATTCAAAACATGATGCACATTTTCTGAAACCATCGCAGATTCACTATTCATCTGAGCAATCACAAGAATCGAAATCGTCAACCATCCACTAATCAAAAAAACCACCACATAGGTGAAATCCAAATACTGTTGGATCATTAGTGCTCCAAAAACATATACCCCGGCCATTAACGCCAGAATTACTCGCCAATTATCGATCAGCACCATCATACTTGACAAAATAACAATCAAAATAAAAAACACAAGCATCAGATTCATTGGTTCATCACCTTATAACACCAAAGAAAGAATAAACAATATGAACAATAAAGTCCAAAAAACACCACTAGAAGATTCCAAAATCTCTTCAGGAATCTCCGCAAACCTTCGCAAAGCACTCAAGAATGAGAAATTGGTAGATTTTCTTCTCAAAGGGAATCGAAATGAATCAATTCTTGCAATACCCTTCAGCCAATCTCTTCGAAAACGCCAAATCCCAAAAATCCCTAATAATAAAACAAACACAAAAATTAGTTGCCATGGGAAATAAACGCCAAGATCTAACATACTTTCAGGAACAATCCAAATTACCCCAAACCATACCAAACCCCACACGAAGATTACACCAAACCAATGCAAAATTTTTGCCCAATCATCAACACGATACCATTCATGATCTTCAATAGAAATATTTAACCATGAACTTTCAGAATAAAAAGCATTTGCTTTTCCAAATCCCACCCGTATCATAGCAATAAACATCAAAACACTAACTAAACTAAACAGAATAGAATCAAAAATTGAATTTGAAAAAAAGGGAGAGAATTTAGACAACACAAACGGAAAAATAATCCCTATCAAAAGATAAAGTCTTCTTAAAAAGAGAAAAGCTCGATCTTCAATCTTGTTAATTGCCAAAATCACCAAATATCCCACCCAAATCATCAATACGATTCGACCAATCTTTGACACCCCACTCAAAACTAAAAACAAGATAAATAATTGAAGTAGAAAAAAAGATTGTTCGATTAAGTTTGATAATTCAGATGAAAAGAGGATTTTGATTGTTTTATAAAAGAAAACCAATAATAAGAAAATTTCTGAAATAACCAGAATTCTTTTTGAAATACCAATCACTTCAAAATTAAACAAAGCAATATTTAGTATCAAAAACAATAACACTTTTAACATTACAGAAAAAAAGGATAGTTCTTTTTCTTTAAAAAATTCAACCCTTATCAAAGCGGCACTTAACCCCAACAACATAAACTCAACCAATGGTGGAATAGAACTCAAATTTTGCCAATTAAAACTACCTTTTGCACCTGACAATAGACCTAAAAATAGAATACCCCATAACAAAAATAAAATCAAAAAAGTCCAAGAGAATGTATTTTCTTTTTCAAATAATTTAAAAACTAAAAAGATAAAAAACAAAAATGTCCAAACAAATACATATGTAAACAAATTAGCTGAAAAAATTATCACTAATCCTATCAAGGAAAAGAAAAAAACACTCAAAGATTTATCAATTGGCATAAAATCTTTTCGAGCTGGATAACTCGCTACATAAAAAACAAGCAAACTTTGCCAAAAAACACCTAACAGCCAATTCTCGTTATTGACAACCAAAGCAATCTTCGCCTGTTCGACAACATTTTGCCAATCAGCAAAAACATGAGTATATGGCAACATCAAACGAAACAAAAAGGTTAACCCAAATCCAACAATCACAGTCACCATAGTAACAATATAGGTCAAATTTGTTTTTTGCCGCACGCGATTCAAAATCAAAATCACTATCGAAGCTGTTAAAAATAAGAACGATTGCAGATAAAATAACATATCTCGTATTGTACTCGTTTATCATGATTAATTCAAAACCTGTTATTAATCAATTAATCCTTTTACCATCATTTTTTTACAGAAATAATGTAAAATTGAAAAGATATGAAAACAAAATCTTTCACCATCATTACCTTCATTATAATAATATTCATAAGTGCATGTGCTATCAATCCCGCCCAAATTCCCACCCAAATCACAACTATCACTCCTTCTCCCAGCGCAATTCCACAAACCGCAACCCCCACCACAGACTGGTTTCCAGTCACAGCCACATCTCCCGCTTTTGCCACGCAAACGGTAAGCCCACCTACGCCAACACCTATTTTTATTGGCTCATTAATTTTAAAAGATGAATTTGATCAACCAAATTTTTGGGACACATCCAACACAATCGTCGCCTCAAGCAGTATTGAAAACAATAAGCTAACCCTATCAGTTAATCAACCCGCTCAAATTACCACAATGCGTAATCAACCCTCTTTAGATAATTTCCGCATGGATGTCAAAGTAACCGCAAAGATATGTGGAACAAATGGAAGTTATGGAATCATCTTTCGTTCCTCAAACCCATCCAATTTTTATCGCTTTGTAATTAACTGTGATAAAACCATCGAGATCCAACGGATATTAAACGGCAACATCAACCATATCATGGAACCAATCTATAATCCTGTCATCCCCACCAACTTGTCCGAAAAAGCCCAAATTTCCATCGTAGCGAATGGTATAAATTTAGATATCTATATCAATCATCTTAAAATGATCTCAATATCCGATAAATATCATACATTCGGTTCCATCGGCTTTTTTGCACAAACATCTGGTGACCAACCTATGACAGCTAATTTTTCAGATCTTGAAATTTATTCCTTAAAATAAAAAAGACTGGCAAAACCAGCCTTTTTTAATCAATTTTTTATTTTCCTAAACTGCAGTTTCCGCAACATGTTCACCATAAGCCAACAGTGCTTTCACCATCTCAGGAGTTCGTCCTTCTGCATAAACACGCAAAACAGGTTCTGTGCCAGATGGACGGATTAATAACCAACTATCATCTTCCATAATATACTTAGTACCATCTGTGGTACTAATCTTTGCAATTTTTGTCCACCAATTTCTTTTGGTGCCTCATTTGCCAATTTTTTAGTCATTCGGTTCTTATCAACAGGTTGTTTCAATCGCAGATCAGTACGGGCATAATCAGCCGGTCCCACTTCTTGTAAAAGCTCGTCTACCAATTCACCAAGTGTTTTACCAGAGGTTGCAATAATCTCAACCAACATCAATCCCATCAAAACCCCATCACCTTCTGGCAAATGACCTTTAAATGAAATTCCACCAGATTCTTCTCCGCCAATTAACACATCATCATTCAACATCAAATCAGCAATATAGTTAAAACCAACGGGTGTTTCAATCACATCAAGCCCATATTTTGCCGCCAAACGATCCAACATCCGTGTAGTTGAAACAGTGCGAACCACTTTACCCTTCATCCCCCGATGCTCCACCAAATGTTTTAATGTCAAACACATAATCTTATGAGGATCAACAAAATTTCCACGTTCATCCATCGCACCAATTCGGTCTGCGTCCCCATCAGTAGCCAAGCCAAAAGTACCATGTCCATGAGCAATTGCCCCACCTAACGGAGCCAAGTGTTTCCCAATCGGTTCTGGGTGAGCCCCACCAAATCCTGGATTCATCTGCCCTCGAATTTCAAATACCTCACAACCAGTGCCTTGCAAAATACTATTGATAGCACCACGTCCAGAACCATACATCGAATCCACCACCAATCTTTGCGGATTTTCAGCAATTGCATCAAAATCAATCAGTTTACGCAAATGGTCAAAATAAGCCGGCAATGGATTAAAACGATCAATCAAGCCCATTTGTCGAGCTTGTTTAAAATCGATTTGATTCGGACCACGCCCTTGTGTTTCATTATCATTTAAATAAACTTCTACTTTATGGCATTGAGAGCGGGGAGCAGAAGCACCATTTTTTGATTTCAATTTAATACCATTATAACGAGGAGCATTATGAGAAGCAGTAATCATCACACCAGCCACAGCGCCTTGATCTTTCACAGCAAAAGAAATCGCTGGGGTTGGTTGGTCAGATTGGGTCAAAAGCACATGATACCCATTAGCAGCTAAAACACGCGCTACTTCTGCTGCATATCGATCTGATAAAAATCGAGTATCAAAACCAATCACAAACTTTGGCTTTTCAGATTTTTCAATCAAAGAACTTACTTCAAACTCAGTTGACATCGTATCAGCAATTGCCTGAGCCACCATTCGCAAATTCGCAAAAGTGAAAGTATCAGAAATAACAGCTCTCCAACCATCTGTACCAAAATGAATAGGCATTGTTTATCTCCTTATATTGTGATTATTAGCCAAATTATTCTATCATAAATTTCAAGTTTTTCATCAAAGCGCAATCCTTGGTTCCATGTTAAAATAATTAAATGGGAAATGAGAACAATCCAATCCTAACCTTTCTCAAACAACTAGCTTTCTTTCATGAGATTGAAACAGATGAAGAAAAGCAAGCCGTAGTCGCACGCTTTGAACATTTTCACATTCATGAAGAACAAGCCCTATATGTTAAAGATGATTTTCCATCTGGTATATATTTTGTATATCACGGTGAGCTTCAAGCTTTAGATTATGACAATAATACAGGCGAACTTCAAATCAAAGAAACCCTATCCCGCACAGATTATGCCGGAGAGATTAGCGCCCTTGAGCATAAGAACCACTCTGTCACACTCTATGCTGTCAAACCGTCAGAAATTCTATATTTATCTTTAGAAAATTTTGATTGGCTCATCGAAAACTATCCACAAACAAAAATATATTTTAAAAATTCAGCCAACACTCGTAAAGAAACCCGCAGAAAAAAATTTGATTGGCTTAATCCCGGTGAACGTATTTATCAGATTTGTCGCCGGCATCCCATTCGTCTCTTCAAAGCCATTTTTCTATCATTTCTCTTCATGCTCATCTCATCGATACTCCTCTCTGCTGCATACATGACGGAAAATCAAATCTTTTTCTATATCGCCTTAGGCGTTCTCGTAATCACCTTCCTCATCACCATCCTTTACCTAACATGGCACCTCTTTGATTGGCGTTTAGATATGTATTACATCACCAATCAACGAATTCAGACTCAAGAACATACTTGGTTTTTTATCGAAAAAATGAAATCTACACCTCTCCACACGGTCAATGGCATTGACATCAAAACGCAGAATTTCATCTATCGCAACTTATTTGACTTAGGCACCATCCGTGCTCACACAACAATGGATAACATCACTCTCACCGATCTCCCCAATCCCATTCAAACAAAGAACCTCATTCAAGAGCTCGCTCGCAGAGATAAAATGATAAATAATGATGAATTTGAAAATGATATGAAAAATTCTATTGAAGAAATTTTAAATGGCGACTTTGAGGAAGATGAAAACAATGTCTATTCTTCCATTCAATCTTTTGATTTAGCCAAGCCCAAAGCCCACAATATCTTCCACACGCGCACCATATCAGAAGATGGCACCATTACCTACCATAAACATTGGATTGTTCTTTTAGAAAAAATATCTTTACCTATCATCATCATTTTTAGTGTCTTGATCTTAGCCGTCGTCGGTATAAAAGAAATCCTTAAAACAATTCCACTAAACGTTATCCTTGTTGCCACTGCCATTGGCAGTGCCAGTCTCATCGTTGCAATTCTGTGGATGATCTATCAATACTTAGATTGGCAAAACGATATTTATCAGATTAGAGGAAATCAAATTTTTGATCTTGAAAAAAAACCTTTTGGGCGTGAACAACAAAATATCTCTGAAATAGATAACATCTTAAGCGCCAGATATGACAAACCAACCATTTGGGCAAAAATATTTAACTATGGAGATGTCATCATGGAATTAGGAAAAAAAGATCTTTCCTTCAATGATATCCAAGACCCATCTCAAGCCCTCACCGATATCTCTGCTCGAAT
Source organism: Anaerolineales bacterium (assembly GCA_963676155.2). Taxonomy (GTDB): domain Bacteria; phylum Chloroflexota; class Anaerolineae; order Anaerolineales; family UBA11579. The sequence goes on along the minus strand of CAXXOS010000001.1, from coordinate 1,341,912 downwards.
CTCAGAAATAGAAAGAAACAAAAAAATTGCCGCTGCCCGTCAACAAAGGCTCACCATCAAAAATTATCTAAATGCTTACCATCAATCAAATGAAGAAATCCAAAGACTCAAAGACGAAGAGCAAGATTTCTAGTAAAATAGGCAAGCAAAACACGTCTAATTAATAAAACCTAGAAAGAATATATAAACAATACTATGGCAGTTAAAGAAATTATTACCGTTCCAAACAAACTTCTTAGAAAAAATTGTAAAGAAGTAAAAGATTTTGGTCCCTACACTCAACAACTTATAGACGATATGGTAGAAACCATGCGTGTCGCTCCCGGTGTCGGCTTAGCAGCTCCCCAAATTGGCATCTTAGAAAGAATTATTGTGGTGGAATATTTTGAAAATGAAGAAGATGCAGAAGTAGAAGGCAAACAACCTAAACTCTTCACAATCGTCAACCCTCAAATCAAAAAGTTTTCCAACATAGAAGTTGACGGTGTGGAAGGCTGTCTTTCCATCCCTGGATACGTAGGTACAGTCACCCGAGCTGAAGCCATCACTATCAAAGCACAAGATCGTCACGGACAAAAAATTACCCTAAAGCCCAAAGGATGGCTAGCGCGCATCTTCCAACATGAGATCGATCATTTAGACGGAGTCCTCTTCACCGATAAAGCACTCGATATCACCCAATTAGGGGAAAACGAAGAATATGTCGACAATGTATAATCTTGCATAAATATCGATGTATTTAAAAAATCTCTCTCTCACAAATTTCAGAAGCTTCCAAAAATTGGATGTCACTTTGCCTCAAGGCACAATCCTCATCGAAGGCGACAACGCTCAAGGCAAAACAACCATCCTAGAAGCCATCTATTTTCTATCTACATTCACTTCTCTCCACACCCGTAGTGATCGAGAGCTAATCAATTTTATCGAAGCCAAAAATCCGCTTGCAGTCAGTCGCATCAAAGCAGAATTTGTTACCCAACAAGACACATCTCATGAAATAGAAGTTCGTCTCATCCAACAACAAAACAACCTAGCCACGCCCTCTCTTAGAAAAGAAGTATTAATAGACGGTGCAAAAAAAAGAGCCAGTCAAACCATCGGCCTCTTTAGTGCAGTCTTTTTTATCCCTCAAATGATGCACATACTTGACGGCTCTCCGTCAGAGCGTCGGCGCTATATTGACATGGCTATCGCCCAAACCAATCCGCATTATGCGCCCCTCCTAAACCAATATAACAAACTTCTCTCCCGCAAAAACGCCACTCTCAAACAAATCTACCAAGCACATGGTACAAACACCGATCAGCTAACCTATTGGAATCAACAACTTTCACAAATAGGGGCAAAGATATTATTCGCAAGAAATAAATCTATTCAACAAATCAAACCAATCGCGCAAAACATATTCAAAGAACTCACAGATCAAAAAGAAGACTTTGACATTCAATATCTTCCTGCCCTAGAAACCACACCACCCAAGCCCGATTGGATTGAAAGCGAAGAGAATATCCAGCAGAATTTACTCAGCCTCTATCAACAACATCAAAAACAAGAGCTTTACCGTGGGGTAACATTCATCGGACCTCACCGCGACGAAATTGTGTTTTTCAGTAATAATCTTGATCTGGGAAAGTACGGTTCCCGGGGACAAATGCGTACCACCATGCTCACTCTCAAAATGACCGAGATTGAATGGATTCATCAAACCACAGGTCATATGCCTGTCTTGCTCCTAGACGAAGTTCTCGCCGAATTAGATAAAACCAGACGAGACAAACTCACTAATTCATTAAAGAATTTTGACCAAGCCCTATTAACCACTTCTGAAAAAGAACAATTTTCTGATCAATTTCTTTCAAACACCACCACTTGGACCATTCATCAAGGCATGCTCACCAAAAATGAATAAAAAAAGAGCTTTTGAAGCTCTTTTATAAAGGTCGTTTCGTAGGGATTCCTACCCGTCTTGGATATTTTTCGTCCGTAGCAGATATTTTTTCCACAATCACAAAATAATGTCTCTCCTCGATCCCCGGTAACTGCACCTCTTCAATTCCATCTAATCTCCCCCCCAACAAACCAATTCCATTCATCGCAGCTTCTGTTTCCGCCACAGCAGAAGTTCCTTTTTGTGCAATCATCCTTCCCCCGATTTTCACTAATGGCAACAGATACTCAACCAACACAGGCATTGCAGCCAAAGCTCTTGCAATCACCACATCATATCGCTCTCGATGTTCATTCATACGTCCTATCAGCTCAGCCCGTTCCGTCAGCACTTCCACATCATCCCAACCCATTTTATTGATTACATCGCTTAAAAAAGCAGTCTTTCGTTGCACAGAGTCAGCCAAACATAGCTTCAGTTCTGGGAACAATATCTTTAACGGAATTCCGGGCATACCCCCACCAGTGCCCACATCGATCAAAGAAGATGGCATAAAACGTTTCATAATCGGCACACAACTCACTGCATCCAAAAAATGTTTCTGCAAAATCTCTTCGGGCTCTCGAATCGCAGACAAATTCGTATGCGCATTCACCTTCACAAACTCATCCAAAAACAGCTGAAATTGTGCTTGCTGTGTTGCCGTCAAAACAACATCAAAATATTCATCTGATAATTTCACAAAATCATTAAAATTCATAGGATTCCTAAGGGGCATAAGTTGGAGTAGCAGTCGGGTCAACGATTGGATACAAAGTGATTGGCATTGATGTGATATGCACCACACCTGCAAACAAATCCGAGCTCTCCTCCACAATCAACAAAGCTTTCGTTTTCACTTTCACATCATAGGGCAAATATTCAGCAAATAATCCATATTCATTGATACCATCATAAAACACAGCAGAATCCGCTTCACTAAAAATCTCACCAGTTTCAGCATTATATAATGTAATATGCAAAGGCTTATCTGTCTCGGTCTTTGCATACCCCGTGAAATACACTCCATAATCTTTAATTGAAGCGTTTGCTACTGGCAAAGTGAAGAAAATCTTCTCATCAAATTCATTTGTACCAAATTGATCCGACACCCCATCTGCAAATAAATTTACAAAAAATGAGGTCGCGCGGATTTTCGTCTCAAATTCATCTTCCACAAATAAAGAAAGTCGAGCAGGGGTAAAAAGTTTTTTACCTAGATCAAATTCAATGTCCAACAAAATATCAATACTTCGGATCGCATCATATACATATGAATAAATCCATTCATCCACATAACAAGTCCCCACTTGATCACAAATTTGTAAATAGATCTTTTCTTTCGGATAAACTTCCATATCCACAAGAATCAAAAAAGGTGAAACCAAAACACTATCTTCAACAGGAGAAGAAATCCGAATCGGAGACTCTGGAATCGCAACTTCAGGATTAAAAACTTGAGTAACCGCCACAGTCGCACTTGGCACAGGAGTTAAAGCAATCTCAGTTTGCGACAATGTGGGGATATTCGTAGCCACAATCTCTTGCACATCCATTGTTTCCAAAATTGGCTCATCTGCTTCTTGAGTGCCATCACTATAGTCAATTTGCTCCTGATTCCCTAGGAGCACACAGCTACTGAAAAGCAATGTCACACTCAACAAAACAAACAAGCCAATTTTAAACTTCATAGATTAAAACCCGTAAATTGCACCAAATTTCTTATCAAGATAAGCCAAATAAGCACCGGCTTGTAATGTTTGCCCAGTCACTCTTTGCAAGAGGTCTTGCGGTTCATAGAGAGAACCATGTTGGTAAATCTTTTCAGTCAACCACCCCAACAAAGGTGCAAAATCACCAGCAGCCATCTTATCATCAATATCAGGAATATCTTTCAACATCGCATCCCAAATCTGTGCAGATGCCAAGTTTCCCAATGCATAGGTCGGGAAATACCCAAACAAACCATGAGCCCAATGTACATCTTGCAAAACACCATTAGAATCAGAATCAGGTTCCACACCTAAATATTCTTTCATCTTAGCATTCCAATAATCTGGCAAATCTTTCACCGCCAACTTACCTTCCATCAAAGCGATTTCAATCTCATAGCGCAACATAATATGCATGTTATAAGTTGCTTCATCAGCTTCAATACGAATCAAAGAAGGATTCACTTTATTAATCCCTCTATAGAAAGTATCCACAGTCATCCCACCAAATTGAGTTGGGAACTTACCTTGTAATGTACCAAAGAAATATTGCCAGAAAGGTTTTGAGCGTGCCACCAAATTCTCATATAAACGGGATTGAGATTCGTGGATAGCCATAGATGTTCCATTATAGAGCATTGTCCGAGCTTTTTCTTTTGTGATACCCATTTCATAAAGCCCATGACCACATTCATGGATCATCCCAAACAAATACGGATTAAATTCATTATCATGTACATTCGTGTTGATTCGTTGGTCACCATATCCAATATTCGTCATAAAAGGATGATGAACAGACCCTTCCATCCCCTTCTTCCAATCAAATCCCAAAGCAGTCACAACTTCGCGACCAAAGCTTTTTTGTGCAGCCGGATCAAAATATTGGAACAAGAAAGAATCATCCACTTGCTCAACTTCAGCAATCTTTTGTAGTAAAACAGTTTGTTTTGCCCGCAAATCGTCAAAAATGCGAGTTACATCAGCAGATTTGAATCCCGGTTCATACATATCCAAAAGTGGATCATACACGTGATCATAAGGGGCAAACAAATCCACATAACGATGCATCCAATCTACAAATTTTTCCAACAACGGTTGGAAGATTGAAAAATCATTTTCTTCTTTTGCCTTCATCCACGCTTCCATAGAAGCAGAGGACAATTGCGCTTTCTCAGCAACCATATCTTCTGGCAAAACAGTCGCTCGTTTATACTCTTTAGCAAATAAACGAATTTGAGCAGCATCATTGCTGTCCACATCCATATCCGCCAATTTTGGTTCCAAAACAGCCAAAAGTTTTTCAAATTCAGGATCCACAGATTTCTGATGGATTAATTTGCTCAAAGTCGCCATTTGCTGCCCACGCGCTTCATAGCCACCTTCGGGCATATTTGCTTCCTGATCCCAGCTAATCAACGCCATAATTCGTCCAAAATCATCAATCTCTGCAATTTTTTCATTCAAACGATTCAGTTCTTTTTCCATAAATTCATCCTCTCACACTTTTTTACTTACACAATTTTAAAGGTTAAAGGCTCGTTCATCAAAGCAGCCTTCACCTGACCAGCCACATCAACTCCTGCACGAATTTGAGCTTCATGCGTATTCGCACCAATATGTGGAGTAGAAATCACATTTGGATGCGCTACCAAAGCGCTCAATCCCGGAGGTTCCTTCTCAAACACATCTAAAGCAGCGCCAGCCACATGTCCAGATTCCAAATTTGCCAACAGACTAGTTTCATCAATAATCCCCCCGCGTGCCGTACAAACAATACGAACACCTCTTTTCATCTTAGCGAATGCCTGTCCATCCAACATTTTGGCTGTTTGCGGAGTCTTTGGAGTATGGATAGTTATATAATCTGACATAGCGAACAAAGTCTCTAAAGAAACAGTCTCTAAATTCACAGGCAAAGTATCAAAACACACCACTTTCATACCAAAAGCTTCCGCACGTTTTGCAACCGCTTCACCAATTCTTCCACCACCAATCACACCCAAAACCTTGCCATAGAGTTCCGACCCTCGCAAAGCTTTCTTTTCCCAAAGCCCTGCTTTCATAGAATAATCTGCTTTAGGCAAAGTGCGTGCCATCGCCAACATCAAAAGTAATGTTTGCTCAGCCACAGCAATTGTCGCCCCCAAAGGGGCATTCACCACTGTCACACCATTTGCTTGTGCCGTAGCCAAATCAATATTGTCTACCCCCACACCAGCTCGACCAATCACCTTCAAGCGATTACCCGCCTCAATCAATTCTTTCGTTATCTTTGTCCGAGAACGAACAATCACAGCATCTAAATTTGGCATTTTCTTTGCCAAATCATCAGCACTGATTCCATTTTCATCCTCTACCTCAAAATATTCTTCCAAAAAAGAAATTGCCTCAGGCACTAACCCATCAGCAATCAAAACTCTCAATTTCTCCATAATAAGACCTTCCATTATATATAAATCATTTCAACTTTTATTATACCGAAGTTAAATAAAAAAAGCAGGCTTAGAAAAGCCTGCACAAATTATTTTTCAGAATTATTTAGAAACTCATTTAGAAAGATAAGATTTCCGTCATCAATTAAAAGCATTTTAGCTTTTTCATAAAACAATTTAGCTCCCGAAGGCACATTCATCTGATCAAACACCATCCCCTTAAACAAATACCCAATTCCACTTTCTTTATTTAATTGAATACCTTTATCAAACAAATTATTTGCCTTACTAAAATCCCCATTCTCATAAGCAATAAAACCCAGAACAATATAAACATCAGCAAAATCAGGTGCAATTGCAATACATCTATAAAAATCTTCTTTTGCCAAATCTTTTTCACCCAACCGCAACCAACTTAACCCTCTCAAATAATAAGCTTGATAATAAGTAGGATCAAGCATAATTGCCATATTCAAAGATTCCATATTATCGAGAGTTCCGGTACTTTGAATTTGTTTCACGGCATTGTCAAAATACAAAACACTAAATCTTTGATCGATAGGGACTTCATTTTTATCATCATTCATAATTGCTACAGAATAAAACTTTGTCGCATTATCATAATCGCCAGCATAATAATAAAAAACAGACTTTTCATAAAAAGAAATAGCTTGTCCTTCTATCCCCAAATCCATTTCATGGAAATTAAAAATTTTATCAGCATTAACCAAAGCTCTATGCCAATCTGCATCTGATTGATTTAGCTGATAATCAGCATTTTCATTTTCCTCCAAAACCTTAACCTCATATCCATTTTTATAAGAAGATACATCATTTTGTTGCATATTCTTAAAATAGGATAAATTAAAAACTCGTTCAGAATTAGGATCATCATTTATATCATCAGGAATTTGGATCACATCAGCAGAGCTTTCATATAATGCTTTCAGTGAAAGGTCATCAGATAGTTTTTCGATTAATACAGAATCACCATTGATTTTTTCAACTTCTTGATCAATTGAATAATCAAAAAATTTTCTTTCAGTAAAAGCAAACACATGTGTCATATCTCCCCGTATAATAACCAAGAACATAATCAATAGAATAATTAAAATGAAAATAATAAGATTATAGGAAGAGATTTTTCTCATATAATCTTTTTTTGTTTTCTCAACAATTACATCATTCCAATTTTTCATACCACAATCATAAAAGAGAAAACAAAAATTGTCTAATGTTTAGCTCATATTTAACTCATCTCCAATTCATAAACACAAAATGTTAAACATTTTTTCAAAAAAAGGAGTATAATCTTCAACTTGGGAATCCTTATATCTTTATTATTCCCACATTATTAATACGTAGGATTTATTCAGAAAGTAGCAATTATAATGATTCAAAAAAGAAACGATATCCGCAATGTGGCCATCATTGCCCACGTTGATCATGGCAAAACAACCCTCATCGATGGCTTGCTCAGACAAGCAAAGATTTTCCGTGAAAATCAAGTGGTCGCTGAACGCATCATGGACTCAAACGATCTCGAAAGAGAACGTGGTATCACCATCCTTTCCAAAAACACCGCCATCACCATCCCTCATCACCAAACTGGTGAGCTCATCAAACTTAACATCGTAGACACTCCAGGGCATGCTGATTTTGGTGGTGAAGTAGAACGTATCATGAACATGGTCGACGGTGTTCTATTATTAGTCGATGCAGCAGAAGGACCCAAACCACAAACTCGTTTTGTGCTCAAACAAGCCATCAAAAAAGACCTTCCCGTAATCGTCATTATCAACAAATTAGATCGCAAAGACGCTGATCCCGATCGTGCCCTCAACCTCACCTTCGATCTCTTCATTGAACTTGGTGCAACTGAAGAAATCACAGATTTCCCCATCATCTATGCCAATGGCATCAGCCAAGAATCGGGTTTCACAACAGATCTTCAAAAATCTATGCAACCAATTTTTGAAACCATCATAGAAAAAATTCCTGCCCCACAAGTAGACCTTGAAGCACCTTTCCAAATGCTTGTCACCAATCTCAACTATGATGAATACCGTGGTACAACCGCCATCGGTCGCATCAATGCCGGCAAGATTATCCAAGGGCAAAACATCGCCCGCATCACAAAAGGCGAAACTATCATTGAACAAGCAAAATACCTATTTGAATATCAAGGGCTTCAAACCCAAGAAATCTCAGAAGCAAAAGCAGGAGATATCATCACCATTGCTGGCCTAAAAAGCATCAGCATCGGCGACACCTTGGCAGATCCTGACAATCCAATCGCTCTTCCTCCCATCAAAGTCGAAGAACCAACCGTTCAAATGACCTTCGGGGTCAACACCTCACCTTTCTCAGGAAAAGAAGGCAAATGGGGCACTTCCCGAAAACTCTTAGAACGCCTCCAACAAGAAATGCGCACCAACATCGCCCTCAAAGTTGAGCAAACTGAATCAGCAGACACATTCCTCGTCTCCGGACGTGGTGAGCTCCATCTTGGCATCCTCATAGAAACCATGCGCCGTGAAGGATACGAATTCCAAGTATCCCGCCCTGTCGCAATTGTAATAACAGACGAAAACGGTAACAAATTAGAACCATACGAAGAAGTACACATTGATGTAGACGAAGATAATGTTGGCACCGTCGTTGAAATGCTTGGCAAACGCAAAGGTCAAATGCTAAACATGAACAACAATGCTGATAATTCCGTTCACCTCACCTATCGAGTTCCTACTCGTGGATTACTAGGTTTCCGTTATCAATTCCTCACCGCCACTCGCGGTAAAGGTGTGCTCAATTCCATTTTCTCCGGTTATGACACCCTAGCAGATCATATGGAGCTTCGTACAAGCACCTCAGTTGTCGCTCGAGAAACCGGTGTCACCACCACATTCGGCCTCAAAAATGCCGAAGAAAGAGCAATTCTCTTTGTCGGTCCTGGTGTAGATGTATATGAAGGTATGGTTGTTGGAGAAACACTCCGCACCAACGAACTTTCTATTAACGTCTGTAAAAAGAAGCACCTCACCAACATGCGTAACTCCATCAAAGATATTGAAGTTCGCCTAACACCACCCAAAAACATGAGCTTAGATGAATGTATCGAATATCTCAATGAAGATGAACTCCTCGAAGTAACCCCAGAGAATCTTCGCATTCGAAAACGCATCTTAGGCACTGAACTTCGCACCAAAACAGATAAAAAGATTCGTGAACAATACAAAAATGATTAAAAACAAAAGAGCTGCTCAAATGAGCAGCTCTTTTTATTTTATCTAAATTGAAACTATTTCATCAAGCTCAAAGTAGCAATCACTGGAGCAAAGAACGAAGCAGCCAATGACATCACAGTAATCAAAGTATTCAAAGAAGGACCAGCCGTATCTTTGAAAGGATCACCAACTGTATCACCAACCACAGCGGCTTTATGGGCTTCAGAACCCTTACCACCATATTGACCAGTTTCCACAAATTTCTTTGCGTTGTCCCACAAACCACCAGCATTGGTCATCAACAAGGCCAAAATCACACCAGTGATAATTGCCCCACCGAGGAAGGCACCCAAAGCTTCTGGCCCAAGCAACAAGCCAACACCTAAAGGTGCGCCAATTGCAATGAATGCAGGTCCAATCAAAGATCGCAAGGCACCATGAGCAGCCATACCCACACATTTGGCATAATCAGGCAAAGAAGTGCCAGCCAAAATGCCCGGATCATCGCGGAATTGACCACGAACTTCTTCAATCATATCAAATGCATTTCGTGTCACAGACAACATCAACAAGGCAGAGAACAAAGGAGGTGCAATAGCACCCAAGAACACACCAGCAATAATCAGCGGGCTAGCCAAATCCATGTTCAATTTTGTCAAAGTAGCACTTGCCGCCACAACTTCTTCGCCATAAGCGTGGAAAATTGCCAACACAGTCAAAGCAGCAGCACTAATTGAGAACCCCTTAGTGATTGCCTTAGCAGTGTTTCCAGCAGCGTCCAACTTATCACATGTCACAATCACATCTTCTTCCATGCCTGCCATTTCGGCAATCCCACGTGCATTATCCACAATAGGACCATAAGCATCAGAAGAAACTATCATCCCTGAAACACTCAACATACCAACGGCAGCAATACCGATCCCATAAATCCCAGAACCCGGCATCAAAGCTTCTGTAACAAAATAAGAAGCCAATGTCGCCACCACAATCCCAATCACGGAAGGAATCACAGAAACTAAACCGTAAGAGAAACCAGTGATAATGTTCACAGCAGAACCAGAGCCAGAAACTCTTGCAGTTTCCAACACAGGTTTGTGTTCGTCAGAAGTATAATAATCGGAAACAAACCCGATCAACACACCCGTTATCAAACCAATCAAAGTAGCATAGAAGATTGCCCAAGGAATTGCGGTCAAAGCAACCACCACAAGCATCCCAGCAGCCAAGAAAACACAAGTCAAAATCGTACCCATATTAAGGGCAGTTCCTGGTTTTCCTCCTTCTTTAACGCGCACGAATTGCACGCCGATCAAAGAAGCGGCCACACCGATCACACACACAACCAAAGGAAGGAATGCATACATCGGATCAGAGAACATAGAAGCGCCCAAAAGCATAGCTGCCACGGTCGAAGCGACATAACTATCAAAAATATCAGCGCCAGTCCCAGCAACATCCCCAACATTGTCACCAACATTGTCAGCAATCACAGCTGGGTTGCGAGGATCATCTTCAGGAATCCCAACTTCAACCTTACCAACCAAGTCAGCAGCAATATCAGCAGTCTTTGTAAAAATACCACCGCCTGCTTTTGCCAACAAAGCTAATGTTGAAGCACCAAAACTAAAACCTAGAACATAGGAAGGATCACCAAAGATCCAATAGATAACTGCCATCCCAATTACTGCCACACCAACGGTTGCTAAACCCATCACTGTGCCAGCATCAAAGGACAATCGAAATGCAGGTACCAAACCTTTTTGAGCGGCAACAGCTGTACGCACATTTGCTTTCACTGCGATCATCATGCCGATATAACCAGCAATAGCAGCAAAGGCAGCACCCACGACAAAACAAATTGCCATTTCGATGCCATGCATCAGCCCGCCCTTTTCACCACCTTGTGAGCCAAATGCCACAGCAATAACAACACTGAGTACACCAGCAACAAGGATTAAAGCAGAATATAATTTCTTAAGATAGGATTCTGCTCCTTCTTCAATCCACCCTGCGACTTGTTTGGAGCGTTCATTTCCTGCGCTCTCAGCAACAATTCGCTTATACATCACTGCAGCAGCAGCAAGTGCAGCGATGCCCATTACGATGGCTGCAATAAGCCAAAGTGTTTGATTCATGTATAACTCCTTTTATAATAAAAATTCTAGAGAGCAGTTAAATACCTGCTCTCTTAATTTTCAAGCAGTAAGCATTGCATGAATGCAAACACAAATCGGAATGGGATGTTTCAACCCTCAGCTACATATTTGCCGAGCGTCTCCATTGATTGTGTTCCGTCTTCAAAGCCTCAGTAGAAGGCATCTCAAAGACAATTGTCTTCCCCGCATTACAATAATAAATCCCGCTATTGATCATCCGATAAGGAATCGCAGGAGAATGCACACGGTCAACAATTTTGAATTTAACAATTTTCTTCGGAATACTGGCTAAGCATTCACGCAAATGATTAATATTAGCGTAAGGCAAGTCGCCCACTTCCCCGTCCAACGGGTCATAAGCAAGTTCACCTAATTTAAGATCAGCAAAAACCAACGCGGGAATTGTGAAATAATCTGGATCCAAAATGATCTTTTCCACAAATTCAACCGGAGGCATAGAAGTTGCAACTAAAGGATGTACGGGGGCAATTTCTTGATACAAGAACAATTTTTCTTTTGGTGTTTCCTTTGCAGGTGCCTTAGGTTCAATCCCCAAAGTTCGTCCATCTTGTGTAACCAAATAAAGCTTCTTGATCGCATCCACAGGAATGTGTTCAAGCACACGATAAACTGAAATATAAACTGAACGTTTCGGATGACTACCTTCCTTAAGAACGCATCGCTCCAATCCATCTTCAATATCAAAAAAATCGTGTCGAAAACCAGAATCCAGCTCAAAAAACAATGCCTTACCGCGGGAACGTTTTTCTCCACCCACTGCATAATAGACACCAAATTCTTCTGGTGTCAAATGCGAAGCAATCAAGGCTTCTGGAATTAATGAAACATAAAGGTGCTTTTCCATATTTCTCTCCATAACACACTAGCGGGACAAAAATTTTTGCCCCTTCTGTTCCATCGTAATTGTATAATGGAACATTAATAAAGTCTATAACCTCATTATTAAAAAATTGATTTTATTTTGTTAAAACTCCTTTCACCTAATTTTTACATTCAAATAAATAATAAGACCTTATAGTTCATCTATTCAACTAGTGCCATCATGCCGCGAATTCGCTTCAAGCTAGCTTCTTTCCATCTAAATTCATCCGAGCATGCCGCATTTCCCATCGGCACTCCTTCTCGGCAATATTTCATCCGACTTCTCACCCATTCTCGTCCAGAAAAATGAATCTCTTTCACATGGGTCTTTTTCACCAATTTCTCAATACACCCCTCATCAATCCCACCCCCAGGCATAATCACCACCTGATCTTTTGCATCTCGAACCAATTTTCGAATACAATCCATCCCTTCAAAAGCCGTAGCCTGCTGTCCAGAAGTTAAAATATGATCCACACCCATCACCCGCAATTGTTTCAATGCCAAATCCGCATCACGGCACAAATCAAAAGCCCGATGAAAAGTCACATTCATTGGCCAAGCGATCTCCATCATCAACTCTAGGAATTCTAAATCCAAATTTCCATTCGCATCCAAAACCCCCACAACCACACCATTCGCCCCCAGCTCTTTCGCCATTCGAATATCATCAATAATCACTTCTTTTTCGACATCAGAATATAAAAAATCCCCCCCCCGTGGTCGAATCAAAACCTGTAGCCCCAATCCAACATTCGCACGAGTTTGTTTAATCACACCAAAAGAAGGAGTTGTGCCCCCTTCCAACAGATTTGCACAAAGCTCAATGCGGTCTGCATTCGCTTCTTCCGCAACAACAGCACTTAATATTGAGTCAACACAAATTTCAAATTTCATTTGCTCCTCGATTCTCCCACTTAAAAAACCAACATCAAAATCGATAGATTAGTAAGAGGCTTTTCTTAATTATAGAGAAAATAAAAGCAAAAAGCAAAATTAATTTATCAAATTCCAATCTTTTTGTAAGTTTGATTCCATTCCTAAATGTAATACTAAGTATTTAATCTCAAACTTGTCTACAAAGATTTATTTTCTTTTGCTTGGATGGCAGTCTGCAAGAAAAGTGTCAAAAAAAATTTTACAAAATTGGACAGGTGTAAAGCAATTTTTGGACACTTTTTGGACACTTTTTGGACAGGTGTCCAATTTTAAGTGGGTTGATTTTCTGGCATATAGAGGGAGGTGCAGTGATAATGGTGTATATGCATGGGGTTTTTCAAAATAAAGGGTGTTTTTTGGACAGTTTGCGCTGAAAGTGTCCATTTTTAGGCATTCTTTTGGCTAGTTGATGATTGAATAAAAAAAATAAGTATTTTTTTGACATGATTTTTCATGTTTTCGAGGTGTCACATCATACCAGAGATGATTTTTATTGGTGCAAATCAAGACATAACAATGTTTTTGGACAGATTTTTGGATTCATTTTTATTTGAAAAAATTGTGCGGTGAGACAAAGATATGGTTATCCGAAATTGAAAAGCTGTTAAAGTACACGTTTTAGCTCATGTGTTCTAGTATTATATCATAATTATGGGGCCTTTTTTTACGGATTGGACGGCTTAGATTATGATGTTTTTATTTTTTTTGAAATGAATCGAAGAAATAATTAAAAACAATGATTAACTAAAATAAACTACTAATAAATTTCAAATCTTGACAACCCTCAAATGGCGTGTAAAATCATTCTATAAAACGAACGAATATAACTATGGAGGCTTATATGTCAGACCTTTTTAATCAAGTTCAAACAATCATTTCAGACATGCTCGAAATCGATGCAGACAAAATCACCATGGATTCAAAATTTCAAGAAAGTGTTGAAGCTGGTGGTTTAGGGGCAGATTCACTTGATATCGTCGATCTCGTCATGGAATTTGAAGACAAATTTGGCTTTGAAATTCCCGATGAAGCAGCTCAAGATATCAAAACAGTTGGCGACGTAGTCAAATTTATTGAAAAAGAAGCTGCATAAACTAAACAATCAAAATAAAAAAATAGACAGCAATCGCTGTCTATTTTTTTATCAAAAAGTAAACTAAAGATGTAACCGCAAAGCATCCACCATATCCGTAATACTAGCATAAGGATAAAATCCAGCTAATTGCCACTCAGCCACAACCTGCTCATAAGAATTACGGCTCCCATTCAAAATCATCCCTGCATATCCGCCATAGTCAGGTTCGGTAGTGAATCCCTCACTTAAAAATGAAAAAACCGGCTTAGAAATTGCTGAAGTAGCAAATTGCTCCGAAAACTCTTCGTCAATCACGCCCACTTCACCTAGCATCAAAATAAAATCCGTGTCCCCATCAGCCTCAAAGCTTAGCAACACTTCCTCAAAACTTGTCCCAAAAATCGGGCCACTCCCCAACTCAACCACAGAACTAATCCCAATATCAAACTTCTTCAATTCATCCAAAGCTTCATAGAGCAACCCCTCAGAAGAAGAAACAATCCCCACATTGCCAGATTGCAACCCAAGCTCCGCAATCACGCCCACATTGCAAATTTCTTTACAACTAATTCCTGCAGCACCGGGGCCAATCAAACGCGTATTTGTCTTTTTTAAATATGCCAAAACTTTCAACATATCATTAATGGGGATCCCCTTCGTCACACAAATCACCAATTCAATCCCTGCGTCCACAGCCTCATAGATCGCCCCCACGGCATTCTGCACCGGCACAAAGATCACACTCGTATTCACGCCTGTCATCGCCACAGCAGCCCGTACCGTGTCAAACACTGGCACCTTACCATCCAATGCCCAATCACCACCACGTCCCGGGTTCACCCCAGCCAAAATATTCGTCCCAGCAGCCAGCATACGCATGCCATGATAGCTAGCCATATTTCCAGTAATCCCTTGGATCAAAACTTTTGTTTCAGAATTAACATACAAACTCATAAATAATTCTCTCCAAAAGAATCTGTAAAATGCACACTCGAAACTGCTTTTTCAACTGCATCTTCAATCGTAGGACACACAAACACACCAGCCTGTTTCAAAGCATCCAAAATCAATGGATCTTCATCTTCTCTCAACCGCATCACAATTGTTTTTCTTCCCTGATTCTTTTCCATGAACAAAAGTACCCCTTCAAAAATTTCGTTCATTTGCAAAAATCCAGAAGAAATCATAATCAACAACACAGAAGCTTTAATCTGCTTTGCCATCATCTCCAGCACCACATTCACTCGTGATGCATTCGCGTTCCCCTCCATCACCACACAATGCGCCAAACCTTCCGGCACATCCTCAAACTGATCCACCAACATCTTTCCCAAAGATCGGCTATTCGTCAAACATCCAATTTGTCCATCAAATTCAGCCACAGCCAAATCATAGGAACGCCCCATTCGTTGAAAATCAGTCAAAAACATCAAAGACTCATCAATATCCACATCCACATGTCGATAGATTGCCTGATCATCCAAAATCATTCGTCCATCCACTGCAATCAAATAGCCATCTGTCGTTTCAACCAAAGGATTCACCTCAATCAAAACAGCGTCCTTATCCACAAACACCTGCCACAAACTATTCGCCAATTCATAAAAATCATTCCAGTATTTCCGGTCTAACTCCAACCCACCTAATACAGAAAATATATTAAAATCTCGTAGCCCAATCAACGGATTGATTTCAGACAAATGGATCTCTTCCGGCATATTCAATGCCAATTCATCAATCTGCGTACCTGTCACAGCCGCAGAAATCAACACTGGCACTTGCTTTGCATAATCCACTGCAATTCCCAGATAATATTCATCCTTAATATCCAAAGCAGCCTCAACCAACACCTTTTCCACAGGCAGATGATTAATCTCAATCCCAAACATTTCCGTTGTAATTTCATTCGCACTCGTCACAGATTTTGCCAAGCGAATCCCGCCAAAGCGCGACCGATTTTTTGTCAAAACTTGAGCTTTCAAAATCACAGGGGGGGCAATAATTTGAGTAATTCGAACGACTTCAGAAATAGTCGAAGCCACTTCCCCCTTAGGAACAGGAATTCCATATTCCCGAAAAATACGTTTAACTTGATATTCTTGTAATCTCATAACACTCTCTCAAACATTATACCAAAAACAACCTTCAAACCAAAATTCACAAAACAATCCTATCAAACAACAATATATTTATCATTAACAAACAGAAAATATCCAATTATTAATTTAAGTCCAGCACCTAAATCATCTCATATAAAAAAAGGAAGCTCAGTAATCAAGCTTCCTTTAATCCAAATCAATTTATCTCAACTGCATCCCCTGCAATTCGCACAAGAATCCGCACAACTTCCCAAAACTTCTTGAACGTTTTCAATCTTAATCCTACCTGACTGATTCAAAAAGAACAACATCCCTTCAAGCGTGGTAGGATCAATCTCCAATTTTCTCACCAACTCTTGTTTATTGATCACCCCACGATTTGCATTAATTTCATTTATGATTTTTTGTAACATATCAATCCTTTACTAAACGAACAAAATACCAATTTGGAAGATCAAAACAGAAACAACCCATGCCAACACAAATTGTCCAAGCACAGAGATCCACATCCACTTAGCGCCAAATTCCTGTCGCATGGCTGCCACAGCCACCATACACGGGGTATACAGCAACACAAACACCATAAAGGCATAAGAAGCCAATCCACCATGTCCATGACTGCTTTCATTGAAGCCATTCCGAATTGCGTCGTAAAAAGCAATATCCACCACATCTTCATCCGGGTCCTGTCCTGTCACATCAATCCCAACCACCAATGGTATCGCCTTCACAGTATCCCACAAAGCCACACCAAATGAGGTCACAATCTCTTTCACATCTTCCAAGAACGTAGTCTCCAAAACTTCTTCATCACCACTCGCATCTTCCAAACCATAAACCTGAGACAACGTACTCACTACCACTTCTTTCGCCACAAATCCAGTAATCAAAGAGCTGCTCGCTTCCCAACTGCCAAATCCAGCCGGAGCAAATAAAGGAGAAATCACAGTCGCCGTGGTACCAAACGCACTATCTTCAATCGGTACATCCGCAAAACTGCCTTGTCCTTGCACAGGAATCGCCATCAAGAACCATAAAATCACACTTGTAACCATAATCAAACCCCAAGCTCTGCGAACAAAACTTGAGACCTTTGTATAAATATAAGCCCAAATCCCTCGCAAAGTTGGTCGTCGATACGATGGCAATTCCATCACAAATGGAGTAATCGAATCCGTCTTAAACACCGTGCGCTTCAACACAAAGCCTGCACCAATCGCCATCAAAATTCCCAACAAATACAGAGAAAAGATTACTAAACCTGAACGTTGAGGGAAAAACACCAAAGAAAACAAAATATAAACTGGCATCCGTGCCCCACAACTCATAAATGGCACCAATAAACCCGTCAAAATCCGGTCTTTTTCATTCTCCAACGTACGAGTCGCATAAATCGCTGGCACAGTACAACCAAAACCAACCACCATCGGCATAAAGCTCTTTCCATGTAAACCAATCACATGCATCGCCCGGTCCATCACAAAAGCAGCTCGCGCCATATAGCCCGAATCTTCCATCAATGCCAATGCCAAATACAACCACATCATCACTGGCACAAACACCAACACGCCCCCCACACCAGCAATCACACCATCCACCAGCATAGATTCAAACCAGCTTCCGCCTAAACCAACCCAATTAACCAAATCGACTACCCAATTTGTAATCGGACCACTAATCACGCTGTCCACCCAATCCAAAAGAATTCCTGCCACATCCGTGGTCAACTTAAACACAATCCACATCATGCCCAAAAAGATCGGAATCCCAAAAATCTCATGCGTCAAGATTCGGTCAACCTTGTCAGAAAAAGTATCCTTTAAATTATAAGTAGACTTCACAGATTTCTTCACAATATCATGAATAATCTGATACCGAGCATCTGCAATATCAGTATCAACAAAAGCCTCATGTTGTCTCGGAATTTCCTGATACGCTTCCACCGCAGCAACAGCCTGATTCAAAATCTCTTCATAGCGTGCATCTGCAGCCAAAACTTCCAAAATCACGCAATCTTCTTCCAAAAGTTTCACTGCCAGCCATCGTGGTGAGTATTTTGACGTCAATCCATCTTCTTTTTCAATCAATTTCACCAATTTTGCAATTTCATCTTCCAAAAAATCGTCAAACTCAGGCAAACAATTCGGTACCTTCCAATTCACATCCACCATTTCCAACAACTGATCTTGCAAAGCACCAATCCCTTTGCGTTCTCGCGCCACCATCGGCACCACAGGGATCCCCAATTGTTTTTCCAATTCGGCAACATCAATCTCAACTTTTTTATCTTCTGCAGAATCCATCATATTCAATGCCAAAATCGTCGGCACTTCCAATTCCATCACCTGAAAAGTCAAATAAAGATTGCGTTCCAAATTGCCAGCATCCACAACAGAAACAACCACATCTGGATCTTCATTCAAAATAAAATCTCTTGAAATGATTTCTTCTGCTGAATATGCTGTCAAACTATACGTACCCGGAAGATCGACAATATTAAATTCTTGTCCCTGAAAAGAAAACTTACCCTCTTTCTTTTCAACTGTTTTCCCCGGCCAATTTCCCACATGTTGTTGTGCCCCAGTCAAAGCATTAAAAACAGTAGACTTTCCACAATTCGGATTGCCTGCCAACGCAATTTTAATCACTCCACTCATCATTTGACCTCGCTTTCATCAAAAACTCGGTCCACATCAATTCGATGTAAAATCCCCCGTCCCAATGCCAAGCGAGAATCCTTTACTCGCACAATAGCAGGACCAGAATGATTATCTTTAATCTTTGTCACAACCGTCCCCGGTGTAATCCCCAATGCCGCCAAGCGGTTATGTATCCCTCGGCCTCCTCGAAAAGAAACAACTCGTGCGCTTTCTCCCACATCCAACATACTTAAAGGAAAAACCACAGAGCCTTCTCCACAAGAAGCACCATCTTGAAATTTTGATTCAACTGAATTCATCGAAACACTCCTGATTATGGTATACTAATAATAATTATTAAGTACACCTTTTGATAATTTATATAAGTTCCATCGAATTATTAGTATATACTAACGCAAACCACTGTCAAGGATTTTGTGAAAAATGGAACATATTTAGTGTATGTGTTAAATTGATATAAAAGGAAAATGGAATGGCAAAAATTCAACCCACCCCCCTCATTGAAGATTATCTCATTTACATCTATATCCTAGTTCGTGATGGAATCGCAGTCAGCGGAGCAAAATTATCCCGTTTGCTCAAAGTTTCCCCTCCCACCATCACCAACACCGTCAAAAGAATGGTCCGTGATGGTTTTGTGAACCTTTCTGATAAAAAAGAGATCACCCTCACCGAAACAGGCAAAGAATTTGCCATGTCCATCCTCACCCGTCACATGTATGCCGAATGGCTTCTCGCCGAATCCCTCAATGTAACTTGGGTAGACTCTCACAAAGAAGCCCATTCCCTTGAACACGGCATTTCCCCCAAAGTAGAAGAAGCGCTCATCAAAAAAATGAGCCAATATAACACCTGCCCCCATGGCAACCCACTCCCCGGCAAAGAAGCCATCACTGCCAATTGGAAGCAACTCAAATCCTTCAAAGAAGGCGACAAAATCATCTTCCGTCGCATCCACGAATTCGGAGAAGACACCCCCGGTGTCTTAGAATACCTCCAAGAGAAAAACATCCTCCCCGGCACAAAAGCAACCATCGCCACCATCCGCCCCTTTGACAACACCATCACCATCCAAATCAACGACAAAAAAATCACCCTTGGCGAAACGACCTCAACGTATCTATATGCTGAGTTAGAGAGTTAATTAAACAAACAATTAACATTTCTTCTCCATCCAATTACCAATAGTTAACCAATCAATTTTTTCATTTTATATACTAATATTATGAATATAAATCTATTTAACCGTTTTCAAGCAAAACATCTTGAGATCATGCAACAAAACAATCTCCAACCCGGGGCAAAAATTCTCTTTGTCTCAGACAGTGCAGATGAAGATTGGTGCGCCAAACACACCCAAAAACCTCTCGTCAACGGTGTCAAAAGATTTTCCGAGACTATGGTCACCCTCCTCAAACAAAATGGATATCAGGTAGAGTTTCTCCATCCCTATATCCTCGATGAAAACGAAAAACGACGCATCAAAACAACGCCCATCCCCTTCTATCCAGACATCGAATTTGCCTTCAACTTCTGGCAACTATTTCCCGTCATCCGCAAAGCCATCATCGAAAACCAACCCGATGCCATCTTCATC
Organism: Anaerolineales bacterium; assembly: GCA_963676155.2. Taxonomy (GTDB): domain Bacteria; phylum Chloroflexota; class Anaerolineae; order Anaerolineales; family UBA11579. The sequence goes on along the minus strand of CAXXOS010000001.1, from coordinate 1,321,203 downwards.
GCGACCGTCGAAGGCCCTCTTGGTTTTTTCACATCGCGTTTAGCCAGAATGCTCAAAATTCCCTATAGCCTAGTCTTCACCACCAACTTACACGAATATATCGGCAAATACATCAACAATTTCACCAAAGGTCACATAGACCTACCTTCCGACCTCATCATCTACAAAAAAGCATACAAAATGCTCTATAAGCACGCAAAAACCATCTTTGTCCCCACCCCCCTCATCAAATCCTACGTCCGTTCATTCGGCATTAACGAAAATAAGATCATCGTCTGGCCCCACGGCATTGACACACACGTCTTCCATCCTCCAACCCCAAACGAAATCAATCCCTATCGAAAATATGAATGGTTTCAAAACAACCCCCTTCCCATCCTCATCTATTTTGGTCGCATTTCCATCGACAAACGGGTAGACGAATTCCTCAACATTTCTCAATCAGACCTTCAAACCGCCATCGGCACAAAATGTCACAAAGTCATCATTGGCACAGGTCTCAACGCTGCCGACTATCAGAAAAGATATGCGGATGCATACACCCATTTCCTTGGTGGCATGCAACAAGCAGAACTCGCCTCCTATCTCCGCTGGGCAGACACCTTCATCTTCCCCAGCGTCACAGATACATTTGGCATCGTCCTCCTCGAGTCAGCCGCCTCAGGAGTCCCCATTGTCGGAAGAGTTGGAGAACAAATCGCATCCTCAGAAGTCCTCACCTCCGTCGGGGGCATCGGCATAGAAATTGATTCCACCCTTCTCGAAAAACTCAAAAAAACAGCCGAGCCCATCGAAAACTATCCAGATCTCTATGCGCAAGATCAAAAAAATTGGATCACTGGCATCCAACAAGCCTTTCAAATCAAAAGAGAAGAAATCATAGAAAAAACCACCCGACAATATTCATGGGAAAATGCCATGCATCTTCTCATCGAAAATGTCTAAATTATCAGCCAAATCAAATCTTCAACCCATCTTTTGGAAAAAGATGGGTTTTTTTATTTTAACATCCCGCCCTTCATACCTAATCGTCACTCCAGTTAAACAACCATTTACCAAACTATCACATCCAATAACAACCGCTTAACCTATCTTCAATCTCCTTTTTTTATACTAAATCTATGAACAACGCCTTATTCCAACAAACAAAAATCCAACCCACATCTTTTCATCTAACACCCACACTTCAACCCGGTGCCAAAATTCTTTTTGTCTCAGACGGTGCAGATGAAGACTGGCGTGCAAACCACACCAAAAAACCACTTGTCAGTGGAGTCAAACGTTTCTCAGAGACCATGGTCACCATGCTCAGAAACCACGGATACCAAGTCGATTTTCTTCATCCCTATATCCTCAATGATCAACAAAAAAGAATCATCAAAACTAACCCCCTCAAACTCTATCCAGATACAGAAGTTGCGTCCTATATCTGGGAATATCTCCCTGTCATCCAAAGATTTCTCACCCAATCCCAGCCAGACGCCATCTTCATCGCCACCGTCGAAGGACCTCTCGGATTCTTCACCTCATGGCTAGCAAAAAATCTCAACATCCCCTATAGCCTCGCCTTCACCACCAATTATCACGAATATGTCGGCAAATACCTCAGCACTTTCACCAATGGCCTCATAGATCTCCCTTCAGATCTTCCCATCTTCAAAACAACCTACAAACTTCTCTATCAAAACGCTAAAAACATCTTTGTCCCCACCCAAACCATCGCCCGATTTGTAGAAACATTCGGCATCGAAAAAGATCGCATCATCCTCTGGCCCAGAGGCATCGACACCAAAATCTTCCATCCTCCCACCCCCACCGAAACCAATCCCTATCTCAAATACAAATGGTATCAAACCAACCCACTCCCCATTCTCATTTATTTCGGCAGAATCTCAATAGACAAACGTATAGACGACTTTCTCAATCTCTCTCATTCAAAGCTCGAAACCACGCTAGGCACCAAAGTACATAAAGTCATCATCGGAGCCGGCCTTCAAGATCAAGCCTATAAATCGCAATATGCCAATCAATACACTCATTTCCTCGGCGGTATGAAACAATCCCAACTAGCCGATCACCTCCGTTGGTCAAACGTCTTCATCTTCCCCAGTGTCACCGATACCTTTGGCAATGTCATCCTCGAATCTTCCGCATCTGGTGTGCCTGTCGTCGGCAGAGTCGGCAAAAACATTGCCTCCACAGAAGTTCTTCAAGCAGTCGGCGGCATCGGTGTAGAAATCGATCCAAACTTAAGTGCAATCCTCAAAAAAACAGCCCAACCCATCGAAAACTACCCAGATCTTTACAAAAAAGATCAAGAAAAATGGCTAGCAGCCATCACAAAAGCCTTCAATCAAGATCGCAAAAACATTGTCACAACCACCACCCAAAAATATTCATGGGAAAATGCCATGCATTTGCTCCTCAAACACATATAATCAGTTTACAATTCTTTAATCTTCCGCTTTATCTCCTTGAAGCCACATTTCATGTAAAGTATACTTAATCTGAATTAATATATAAATAATGTGAGGCTTCCATGAATAGAGACAAAAATCTTTCAGGACAAACAATTGTCTTATTTGCAATTGTCCTAGTTGGAATGTTTGCAGTCATCGGTCTAGCAATAGATGCTGGGCTCCTAATGAACGAACATTCTCAAGCACAAGCCGTTTCAGATGCTGCATCCATGGGGGCTGCTCAAGAACTAATAAGCAACGGGGGGGATCTCGCCGCTGCTGAATCTGAAGGCTATCAAGTAGCTACAACTGCCGGCTACAACAACAACGGCACATCCAACAATGTATCCCTAACCGTCACCGGTCCTTATGATGAAAATGGCGTCCCCGTATACTATGTCGACACAACCATCACATCCTATCAAAAGATATTCATCATGCAAATCTTCACCGGCAAAACGGAATTACCCCAAACGGCCGATACCACCGTACGCATCCAATATCTCTCCACCACTGGTCCCTACTTTGATGGCTATGGCCTCATCGCCTTTGCCAATGGTGAAAAGAAAATTTTTGAAGCATCTGGTGGTGTCATCATCTATACCCACTCTGGTGGAATCTACTCAGCCGAATCTTTAGACCTCTCCGGGGGTGTATTTATTGATACAGAAGGTGGCGACATCTTCACAGAAAAAGATCTTCTCGTTTCAGACTCATCCTTTTTCACCACTAGTGGTGGCAATGTTGTCGCTCATGGTGAATTTGAATTTTCAGGCAACCCCTCCTCACTGGATGGTGGCAACATCTACACCGAAAATGGTCTCCCCAAATATGGTGGCACCATAGACATGGGTGGGGGCGAAATTTATACTAATGGAACTATTGCCATTGGTCCACAAGGGTATATCAACAATGCCAGTCGAGTCTATTCAGCCGTCAACATCACCTCCAAAGGGCTCCTAAACGAACATGTCAACTGGGCCGTTCCAGAAGCAAATCGCTTCCCCATCATCATCCCCGATCATCGCCCCAACGATGCCCTCTTACCCAAACCAAATTGCACAGGTATGCCAAATTACGGAGCTTTCACCTCCTCCTCAGACCCAGAAGTCATCAATCCCGGCATCTACGATTCCATCAAACACACCACTGGCACTCTCATCATGAATCCCGGTCTATATTGTATCGGAGGAGATTTTAGTATCAATGGTGGCACAGTCGAAGCCTATGAAACCCTCATCTACATTAACGACGATGCTTCTGTAGTAGTTAATGGTGGTGCAAATCTAAAACAAACTGCGCCCACCAGCCTTTTCGACGCAGCTGGATACGAATGGATCGGAATGGCATTCTATTTTGATTATGATTACAATATCGATGTCACCATCAATGGTGGTGCGGGGGCAAGCTATTCAGGCACCATATATGGTCCCACAGCAGAGTGTACCTGGACAGGTTCAGCCATCCCAATTTATAACAAAGCCCAAGTCGTTTGCGGAATCGTCAGCATCTCAGGCAGTGTAGAAATTGACTTCGATTATGATCCAGACGTCATCTACCAACCCGGCAGTGGCATCCCCATCATCTCACTTGAGATTATTGAATAACAACCAAAATGACTCCTAAAAAAAGGAGTCATTTTCTTTATCAACTTTCAACTTTCTCAAATCAACCAATCAAAATCAAACCCTTCCAAACCTAAATACACTAATAAACCTTTTTACGAATTAAATTTAAATGAAAAAGTTGATTTTTAAAGGGGATTTTATCTATAGACCTATCAATTTTGTAGGTTTATGTATCAAAAATTATAAAAACGATTATAATTTAATTAAGTATTAATCAAAAACATTAGGGAATATTATGAAAAAATATCAAGGTCAAGCAGTTGTGCTTTTCGCAGTAGTCTTAGTCGGAATGTTAGGATTTGTTGCCCTTGGCATTGACGGCGGCATGGTCCTCACAGAATCATCCAGAAGTCAATCCACTTCAGATACGATTGCATTAACCGCAGCCCAATCACTGATTGAAAACGGGTTCAATTTCGCAACAGCCAGCAACGATGGCTTTGCAATTGCAAATTCCAATGGCTACAATAATGACGGCACCAACAACACCGTCACCATCAACATTGATGGTCCCTATACAGAAAGTAGTGCAACAGTCTATTATGTAGACTCAATCGTACACTCCAAAGTAAAAACAACCTTTGCCCAACTTTTTATTCAAGATCAACTTGAACAAACCACCAACTCCAAAGTCCGAGTCATTATATACTCAGGTAGCGGACCGATGTTTGATGGGTATGGCGTTTTAGCCTTAGATTCCGGCAAAACAAACCCCCTCAAAATCTCAGGTGGCTCCGATCTCTATTCTGGCGGTGGCGGGGTCTACTCTGCCAACGCTCTCACCATCTCTGGTGGATCCAATATTTATACAGAGGGTGGCACCATCTATATAGAATCTGATCTAAGTGTCACAGGTGGCACACAATATGATACAGACGGAGGAGATGTCATCACTCAAGGTGAATTAAACATCACCGGAGCTAGCAGAGGGTATACAGATGGAGGTAATTTATATATAAATGGAGATATCAATAATATATCTTCATATCTCTATGGTGGCACTGGTCAAGCCTACTCAAATGGCAACATCAAAGTCACCGGTGGTAGCAAATTTTATGAATGGACACACATCCAATCTGCAGGCATCTTAGACACACCAGGCACTTGGTATAACGTCTCCTCAGAAATCCAATGGGCCACCCCCCTCACCAACATGCCTGCCATCAACATCCCCAGCTCCACCCCCAATGTTCCAACCCTGCCCACACCAGATTGTTCTGGCATGCCAGATTACGGCAAATTTAAAGGCACATGGCAAGATAGCATAATCCAACCCGGCAACTATGACAGCATCTCCCAAGGCAGTGGCGCTCAACTCACCATGTTACCCGGCATCTACTGCGTTTCAGGAGATGTCAAACTCAACGGTGGTAGTGATACCATCGCAAACGGAGTATTCTTCTATTTATATGACGGTGGCAAATTCCAAATTAATGGTGGTGCCGATCTCGTCCACACAGCCCCCACCAGCCTCACAGATTCCGCTGGCAATGAATGGGGTGGCATGGCCATGTACCTCGATCCAAACACCAACACAAGTCTCACCATGAATGGTGGTTCAAATTCAACCTATTCCGGATCATTTTATGCACCCGGCTCTTCATGCTCATGGTCTGGTGGTGTTGATCCAGATTTGAACAAAGCCCAACTAGCCTGCGCAACCATATCCATTTCAGGTGGCACCGATGTAAAGTTCACTTACGATGGAGACCTCATCTATCAAGGTGGCAATGGCACACCGACCATCACATTAGAATTTATAAAATAAAAAAAACCTACTAAAAAAAAGTGACCTTAACGGTCACTTTTTTTAATAATTAAGAAAATTTTACACAAAAAAATCTTAATTCTCTTTATATCATTTCTTATATATGATAATATTATTCTTAGTTTATCCTAAGAAAGGGGTAGTGATGATTAAAGAAAAAGGCCAATCAATAGTTATCTTTGCATTAGTTTTAGTAGGCCTAATGGGCTTCGTTGGATTCGCAATTGACGGTGGCATGGCACTTACAGAAAAATCACAAAGCCAAGCAGTTTCTGACGCAATCTCCCTAACAGCAGCTCAAACTTTAATCTCAAATGGTTTCAGTGCTAACGTAGCAATCAATGCAGCCCTCGCTCATGCAGCAACTGAAGGCTTCAATAACGACGGAGTCGATAACTCGGTCGATATTGCCATCACAGGCCCATTTACAGAAAATAATGCAACAGTTTATTATGTAAACTCAAATATCTCCTCAGATGTTTCAACCATCTTTGCCCAATTATTTGTCCAACAATCTCTCCGCCAATCCACTCATTCCCAAGTCCGCGTCCAAATCCTCACTGGCGATGGGCCATTGTTTGACGGCTACGGCATAGTCGCCCTAGATGGTGGAGTTAACTATCCCATCACCAACACCGGTGGTGCAGATATTTACACAGGTGGTGGCGGAATCTACAACCCCAATAACTTTAAAACAACCGGTGGTACAGAAATTCACACAGAAGGTGGCCCCATCTATATTGAAAGTGATTTAGATCTTTCAGGTGGAGCAAAAATCTACACTGATGGTGGAGATATTATCACCAAACAAAGCTGTAAATTCACAGGTGGGAGTGAAATTCACTTAGACGGAGGCAACCTCTACTCAAATGGGAATCTCACTAATCATTCAGTCGCCATATATGGTGGTGGCGGAAAACTCTTCACCAACGGAGATTTAATTCTTCAAGGGGGTGAAGCAACCAAAATTCTTGAAATGACCTATATTCAAGCATCTGGCTCATTCCAAATTCCTTACCAAACCTTCCCAGTTGACACATGCGTAACATGGGTCGCTCCCTTAGATGGAATGCCCCCAGTTGTCATCCCCAACTCAACTCCATCAATCCCCACCTTACCCGAACCAGACTGTTCCAATCTCCCAAACCATGGAACTTTTACAGGTACTTGGGACGGAGATGACAAAGATTATATCCAACCTGGTAATTACGATAAGATAACTGAAGGAAGTGGACGTACATTGTACATGGCTCCAGGACTCTATTGCGTCTCTGGTGACTTTAAAATTAGTGGTGGTGCAGATGTCATTGCCAATGAAGTATTCATCTATATGTCTGATGGCAGCGATTTCACCATCACCGGCGGTGGAGACCTCGTACACACTGCTCCCACCAGTCTCACAGATGTATCTGGCAATGAATGGGGCGGGATGGCCATGCTCTTTGAAACCGGTCATAACTCCAAATTAAATATGGAAGGTGGCTCACATTCCACCTATTCCGGCACTTTCTATGGTCCAGAAACAACTTGCAAAGTTACCGGTGGGGTTTCCCCAGAGCTCAACAACTCGCAAATCATTTGTGGAACTATCACCGTTACAGGTGGTACAACCCTAGGCATGGTATATGACGGAGATCTTCTCTACCAAGGTGGCGACGGCACTCCAATCATCACCCTAGAATTTATAGACTAATCAAAAGTGATACCAAAAAGCGATACCCATTAGTATCGCTTTTTTATTTCCTCAATCACTCAACGGGAATACTTTGCACAAACCTTAATTCATCATCAATCGGCACTTCAAGAGAATCCCCCTCTGCAAAAATAAAATAAAACAAATTGAAACGTTATTGTATAATAATATTAAAGCTGTTTCAAAATAAATAATATATTTTAGTCTAAAAGGGAAACAAATGAGTTATTATCGTGACCTCTCAAAAATTAGAATAGAAGACTATAAAATCCAACTGTTAAATCATCATTTATTACCCTCTTGGCAAATCTTACGAGAAGACATCGAACAAAATTTCAAGAAAATTGAAGAAGCAGGAATCACCAATCAAGCACAAATCGCCACTGCCCTCAAACCTGCAAAAAAAGCAAAAGAATTTGCAAAACAAAATCAAATACCCGAAAAATACTGCATTGTCCTTCGCAGAGAAGTCCGCAGCCATCAACCACCCCCTCGTAACCTCGCTGATTATCCCAGCTTATCCGAAAAAAACAAAAACATCCTTCAAAAAGCTGGATACAAAACATCCGTAGACATCTTTCCCGAACTAATCAGCATTGCTTCCAGAAAATCATTTTCAGAAAAAACCACCCTCTCCGCTCAAACAATTGAAGAGCTCACCCACCTAATCGATATCACACGTCTCCGCTACGTAAGTCCCATCTTTGCCACCCTCCTCGTCACAGCCCAAGCAGACACCATAACAAAAATCGCAAAACAAGATCCTCTAGAATTAAAAAACAAGCTTGATGCCGTAAATCAAGAAAAAAAATTATCAAAAGCAACCTTTGGAAAAAACGATGCCCTTTTTCTCATTCAAGACGCCCAACTAGAATATTTTCAAATCGAATACTAAAAACAAGTACCCATGTCAAAAAAATTAAACCTAAAAGAAAAAGCGATTGCCCTTAAAAATCAAATTCTCACCCTCTATCTAGCTCAACAACACCCACGCACCCCCTGGTACGCAAAAGCATTCACCCTCTTTCTATTTCTTTTCGTTTTCAGCCCTATAGACCTCATCCCCGACTTCATCCCCATTCTTGGCCTTCTTGATGACCTCATCTTAGTCCCCCTAGGCATATTCATTGCCATCAAGCTCATCCCTCCTGACATACTCGAAGAATCTCGCCAACAAGCCCAAACAACCTCCCTCAAAAACATCCCCAAAAAATGGCTAGGCGCAGTAATCATCATCTCACTTTGGTTAATCATCCTCTTCACCATCATCCAAAAAATTCTTCCTCTTTTTGATTAGAAATTATCATTTTTCGTAAGGCTGGTTCACAACACTCACTCTAAATAATAGAAAGAGCACAAATGACCACAAAAATAATCGCCTTAGCAAAAAAAGACACGCCCGGCATTCCCAAAAACCCTTCTAATTCCCTCAACCTACTCACAAACATCGGAATAGAAGGTGATTATCACGCCGGAGAATTTGTCCGTCACCGCCACCTTGCCAAAAAAAATCCTCTTCAAAAAAATCTACGTCAAGTCCTCATCATCGATAACGGCATTCACCAAGAGCTTGAAAAAGAAGGCATCCACCTAGCTCCCGGTATGATGGGAGAAAACATCATTCTCTCCAACATAGACATCATGAATCTGCCCATCAATTCCATCTTAGAATTCCACTCCCCCGCTCATCCCAACAATCCACAACCACCCACTCTCAAAACCACAGAAATTCGCACACCCTGCAAACAACTAAACCAAACCCATCCAGAGCTTCTCAAAGCAGTAATTGATAAAAAGGGAGAAGAATTTATCTACAAAGCAGGCATCATGGCCATCGTCGTCAAAGGTGGCACCATCAAATTAAATGACACAGTAAAAATAACAAAACCAGAAATTATTTCTTAATCAACTTATTTTCCAAAAGGAGAACTATGAAAACTTTTATTGTCGGAGGCACTGGCTTCCTTGGCTATTACACCGCACTTGAATTTCTCAAAGAAGGACATCAAGTGTCAACTATTTCCCTCCCCGATATCGAACTCGGAGATTGGTATCCAAAAGAAATCAACGTATCCTACGGCAACGTATTCGAAATGCCCCAAAACGAACTAATCGATCTCTTCAAAGGTCAAGACGTAATGATCTACTCAGTTGGCCCCGATGACCGCTACACCCCAGATGCGCCTGCCTATGAATTTTTCCACGAACGCCTCGTAGAAGCCTGTGCAAAAGTAACCGCAGCCGCTCGAGAAGCTGGTGTCAAAAAGACCATCATCTTCAATTCCTACTTTGCCTACTTCGATCGAATATGGCCAGAGAAGAACCTTGCCCAACACCACCCCTATATTCGAGTGAGAAATGAGCAAGCCCAACGCACCATCGCTGAAGGACAAGACGCCCAAGGCAATCACAAAATGGACGTCTCCATTCTCGAACTCCCCTACATCTTCGGCACCATGCCCGAACGTAGTCCCATCTGGAAAGACCTCCTCATCAAAATGCTCATCGACCAAGACACCATCTTCTATCCCACCGGTGGCACCCAAATGTTATCCGTCCAAAAAGTAGCCGAAGCCGCTCTCGGAGCTGCCAAAAATGGCAAACATGGCAAACGCTATCCCATCGGAGACGTCAACATGAAATTCCATGATATGATTCGCCTCATGCTAGATGAACTTGGCACCCCCAATAAACCTGTCAAATCCGTGCCCAAATTCCTCCTCGTCATGAACGGTCGCAAAATCAAAAAAGAACACGCCAAACAAGGCAAACAATCCGGCCTAGACCCCGTCTGGCTCTTCCGAGACATAATGAACGCCGATCTTTTCTACGACGCTCAAAAAGAATCCATGCAAGAGCTAGGCTACACCTCGGGCGGTCTCGAACAATCCATTCGTGAAACCGTTCGACTTTGCCAAAAAGAACTATCCAATTAAACAGAAAAGGACTTGAGTAAACTCAAGTCCTTTTTTTTCATTATCAAAAATATTTAAACTTCTACAGAATCATGAATCATAGCATCAAGCTTTTCTTCCAAAATATCCATTTCTTTCCCGCATGAAATTTGCCATTCCTTCAAAAAATTTTCTTTCAAACGTGCCAAAATCTCATTTTCTTTAAAATTCAAACTATGTTCTTGTTTCCTACCAGAAAGATCACGAATCAACTTCATCTTCTCTTCCAGTGAAACACCTTTCAAACATTCTTGAATCTTCTTTTGACGATCCTTATGATTCTTAGGAAGTTCCTCAAAACCTTCTCTCAAAACCTTCAAAGCTCCCTTCACTTCCTTTTCAGAAGCGATTGGGCGAATATAGATTGCATCCACATTAGATTTCGGTAACCAATAAAATCCCCCCGAAAAACCAACCTTAAAATAGTTCTTCTCTTTTCCACCTAAAACTTTTACATCTCGTCCTTCAATTTTTCCTAAGCCATAACGAGAATGAACAATATAATCTCCAACATGAAAAACAGTCTTTTCATCACTCATAAAAACTCCTACACAGAACTAACTAAAAAAGATTAAACAAAAAAATTTGGTCAAACCAAATCTTAAGAAGAACATAAAAAGAACCAATCTAACAAACCCCCAATAATGTTTAATTGATAAACCTGAAAAAGATCTCCTTAAGCCGAAATACTTTTATCCACTCATAGTATACCATAAAATTAATTCAACTAAATTAAAACTAAAAAAGAAGAGAAGAATTATATTTAATTCCTCTCTTCAGTTAGTATGAAATCAATTTATCAAAGAATATAAAACAATCAAGTCAAATCATCTCGAAGCGCATCAATGATATTTTCTTTTCGAATTTCACTTACCGCATACACCATCGTAATAAAAACCAACAAGAACACACTAAAAACACTTATCGTCATGCTTTGCCATGGAAACAAAAAACTTAATTCTCCTCCACCGCGGGTCATTCCTTGGTAAATCAAAAATGAAAGAATTCCAGAAATAGGCAACCCCCAAACCATTGTCCAAGTTCCATAAAGCACACATTCAAAACTCATCATCTTATTAAAATCTTTCTCAGACATGCCAACCGACCGCAACATTGCAAACTCTCGTCTCCGTAGTTTGATATTGGTAGAAATAGTATTGAACCCATTCCCGTCAGGCAAAGAAATATCAATTAAAGCCAAATCAAACTTATTTTCAGCAAGTTGCAAGATCGCATCATTCCACGTCGGAGAATGCATTACCTTAAATCCTTCCGCTTTTAACAAAAGCTGAAGATTCTTTGCAATCGCCTGATCATCCTCTACTAAAAATATTGTTGGCATAAATAAACCCTCCGCAAAAACAATTCATCTATATAAAAACTAACCACTATTTATAATATACTACTTCATTTTTTTGGATAAATAGTAGTTAAAACAAAAAAACAACGAATTCTCGTCGGCTTCAACAGCATGCTCTGAAGGACTCAAGCTCCCACCCTGTTGATTCTAAGTACCAAAGAAACCATTCTAATACCATATATACTGGGTATTTCAGCATTTTAACCATTAAATAGAAGTTAGCTTATTCTTGTTTTCTATACTTGACAAGTGATATTAAATAATGTATTTTAAATAAGCGTACGCTCACTTATATATAAGGAAGAATTATGAATACAGAAAAAAAGAATGCAAAACAACAAATACTCAAGAAAGCTCGTGATTTCTTTATTGAAAATGGCTTTCATGCAACCAAAACAAGAGAGATTACTGAAGCTTTAGGACTCTCATCAGGTGCACTTTATGTCCATTTCAAAAACAAAGATGAATTATTTGAAATTGTCATCAAAGAATACCATCCATGGTTACAAATTCCAAAAGCGGTTAGCTCTGTTGAAGGGAATTCTATTGAAGAAATAATTTCAAATGCTTTAAAAAAATTAGAGTCAACATGGGCTGAAAACCCTGATTATGTCCGATTACATTTGATCGAAATTGTAGAATTCAAAGGAAAGCATCTTCCAAAATTATTCGAAGAAACCTTTAATTCAACCAAAGCGATTATTCAAAATTATCGTAAAGAAAATAATGAATTGAAAGACATCAATTCTAAGGTTCTAGACCGAGCATTACTTGGATTATTTTTTGGTTATACATTCTTAGACAGATCAATCTCTGGAATTCCTCAAAACTCTGATCCATTTATTCATGATTACTTCGCTGACTCCTATTTGCATGGGATATTAAATTTTAGGGAAGAAGAAGGAGGAGAGGAAGAATAAAGAAGGGTTTGAGCAGGATATCCATCAAATCAAAAAATAAAAGGAAAATAAAATGCTTAACTTACTACTTGTCTGTTTGTCAGGAACCTCAACATCATTCATGATGAATAAGATTTCAAAGGCAGCGGAAGAAAAAGAATTAGATTTAACAATAAAAGCTGTTTCTAGTATCGAATTAGAAGATTATATCCAAGATATGGATATAGTTTTATTAGCCCCACAGGTTTCTTATATGCAAGATCGTATTGTACAAACTTGCGAGGAGTTTGGAAAGAAGTGGTATCTCATTCCACAAAAACTATACGGTCTAATGGACGGAAAAACTGTTTTAGAAAATTGTCAAAATATAATGAAAATAAAATCAGGAGAATAACAATGAAAGCGTTCGGTAAATGGTTTGAGGAGAAACTTAGACCTGCGATTCAAAAATTTTCACAACAAAAAATCATCAAAAGCTTAAATTCAGGTATCTTAAACTCACTCCCGTTGATATTAATTGGTGTTGGTTTTCAAGTATTATATGACTTAGGGCTTGTGTTCATGTCTGAGAATCCAATTGTGGCAAAATTTGGAATTCTTAACGAATTAACTTTTGGCATCCTAGGCTTATTCTTAGCATATAGTGTAGCTTCAACAAGTGCTAAGATGAACAAAGTGGATCCACAAATTGCCGGTTTTGTTTCAGTTTCTTTATTTCTCATTCTAATGAAAGCTGGTGTAGTTCAATCAGAAGAAGGTGTGAAGAATTTTGTGGTTGAATTTTCAAGAATTGGTGCTTCAGGAATGTTTGTTTCAATCCTAAGTGGTATCCTAACCGGTGAGTTATTGGGTTTATTCTCAAGAAAAGGGTGGGTAATTGGTAAAAAATTGCCGGATATGATTCAAAAATGGTTCACCTATATCATTCCATCCACAATATTACTTTTGATTGGATGGACTGTAACGCATATTCTAAATATTGATGTACACACAATGTTGAATATTATTGCTTCTCCATTAGTAAATATCTTAGACTCATATCTTGGTATGATACTCTACGGTTTGCTAGGAGCGTTTGCTTGGTTCCTTGGCTTCCACCCAGGTGCATTTTTGAGCCTGCTAACCCCCTTCTTGTTCCAAAACTTAGCAGTAAATGCGCAACTATATGCGAACGGTTTAGCGCCAACAGTTGAAAACGGATTTTATATCCACAATTTTGGCACAATCGTAGGCTGGTGTATTATCGGCGGTATGGGATCATTTTTAGGATTGAACATTTTGATGTTGTTTGCAAAATCTGACTTTGTGAAAAGTATCGGTAAAGCCAATATTCTGCCATCAATTATGAATATTTCCGAACCCATCGTATTTTCATTGCCAATTGTTTATAACTTTACTTTATTAATTCCGATGCTAATAATCAATGGAATTGTAAATCCTGTCTTAGCACGCTTTACAATGGAAATTGGATTCAATACCATTCCTCACACAATGTCATTAGTCCCGTTCTTACCCATTGGTATTAATGGGTTGCTGTTGAACAACGACTTCAAAGGTGTTTTGGTTGCAATTGTTTTATTGATAATCGATACAGCAATTTGGTACCCATTCTTCAAGATATATGATAACCAAAAATTAAAAGAAGAAGCGCAAGAAATATAAAGAGGTAAATATGGAATTAAATACAATAGATGAACAAAGTGTTTTGATTGCGACGAAAGTAATTATTTATGCAGGAAATGCAAAACAACTACTCAATGCTGCTGTCAAAGCTGCAGAAGACTTTGATTTTGATTTAGCGGAAGAAAAAATCAAAGAAGCCGAAGCAGAATTAAAAGAAGGTCACAAAACTCAAACAAAGTTTATCCAAGCAGAGGCGAGAGGAGAAGAAATTGAAGTTTCTCTTCTTCTAACCCATGCGCAGGATTCTTTGATGACTTCTCTTTCTGATGTTCAATTTGCAAAACATATTATCAATGTTTATAAGGCCATTGAAAAAATAAACAAATAATACATACTCAATTTCTTAGAGTGACAAATAAATCTTTGATCACTCTAAGAAATATCTCCCAAATTTATTCAAAAATAATAGTTACAGACTTTTATATATATTTTCTGTTTATATTATTTTTGATTTGGATAGGAAAAAAATGGAATCATATAAAAATAAAAAAATATCAATTGAAAAAAGAATTGAAGATTTATTGAGTAGAATGACCTTAAAAGAAAAAATTGCCCAATTATCTTGTTTGATGCCTCATATGGTTTTTGGTGAAAACAAATTACCAAGTGAAGATGAAATGATCTCGCAAATGAATGATGGAATCGGGCGTATGACCCAAACTGCCCTTCCATTCTTTGAATCTCCAAGTGAAATAGCAAAATTCACAAATGGTGTCCAAAAATTTGCATTAGAAAAAACCAGATTGGGAATTCCTGTAATCTTTCAAAATGAAAGTTTAAATGGTGTCACTGCTGTAAAAGCTACCTGTTTCCCATCACCAATAAACATCGCTTCATCATGGGAACCAGAATTGATCGAAAAGATGGCAGAAATCATTAGTAATGAGATGAATTCTGTTGGGCTTCATATTGGCCTTTCTCCAGTCTTGGATGTCGCTCGTGATGCACGCTGGGGGCGAGTTTATGAAACATTTGGAGAAGATCCATATCTTATTTCAGAAATGGGATTGGCTTATGTAAAAGGACTTCAGAAAAACAAAAACACACTTGCCTGCGCCAAACATTTTCTAGGCTATGGCGCTACAGATGGTGGATTAAACATGGCAACCATTCATACCAATAAACGAGAATTGTTTGACATATATGCAAAGCCTTTCGATGCCGTAATCAAAAATTCTGATTTAGATGTTGTGATGGTGACTTATTCAGAAATTGACGGTGTACCAATTAGTATTAATAAAGAAATTGTGCAAGGACTTCTTAGAAATGATATGAATTATGATGGATCTATCTTGTGTGATGGAGGATCAATCAGTTTTTGTGTTACAAAACAAAAAGTTGCAAAAGATTTCAAAGAAGCTGCAATTCTAGCCCTTGAAACTGGCTTAGATGCCGAAACACCAACTTCACATTGTTATGCAAAATTGGTGGATGCTGTTGAACAGGGAGAAGTTGATATTGCTCTTGTAGATCGTTCAGTTAGACATATTTTGAAAGAAAAATTTGAATTAGGTCTATTTGAGAATCCCTATGTAAATGAAAATAATTCAATAGAAATATTCAACACAAAAGAGAGCGCCAAACTCGCAAAAGAAATGGCTGAAAAATCTATTGTTTTATTGAAAAATAAAAAAGATATACTTCCATTATCAAGCAAAACAAAATCTATTGCTTTGATTGGTCCTCATGCCGATAATCTCAGAAATATGTTTACTGGGTACTCTTTCTTACCCGCTTCTCAAGAAATGTTTATGCATCTGATTAACAATTTATCTGCGCAAGGCGTAACATTTGAAGGTATCGTACAAGCTATTTCAGACCCTCTAAGCAGTAATTATCTAAAATTATTTGAATCTTTCGATCGTGAAATGCGTGATATTGATGAAATCATTATCGAACAATATCCAAATATCAAAACTTTGAAAGAAGCTTTAGAGATCACTTTCGCGAATACCAAAATTAATTTTGAACAAGGATGTGGATTAATTGATGGCTCACAAGAACAGATTGATTCAGCTGTGGAAGCTGCTAAGAAATCCGAAGTGATTATCGTTGCTCTTGGTGAGAAATGTGGATGGGTAAATGCCACAGTTGGAGAAGGAAAAGATAAGACGAACCTTCAACTTCCAGAAGCACAACAAAAATTATTAGCAGCCTTAAAAACTCTTAATAAACCGATAATTGTTACTTTATTCCATGGTCGTCCACTATCGATACAATGGATGGAAGAAAATGTTGATGCAATTTTAGATTGTGGTTATCCTGGACAAGAAGGTTCATTAGCAATCGCTGATATTATTGCAGGCATTGTTAATCCAAGTGGTAAATTACCCATGACTGTTCCGAAAAATGTCGGGCAGATTCCTATTTATTATAATCAAAAGGTAGGGAGCAGTCTGAGAAGAAATTGGAATCCTAATGCTGAAAAATCCTCTATGAAGCATATTTATAAAGAAGGATATGTTGATGGAAACAATGCACCACTCTACCCCTTTGGGTATGGTTTATCCTATACAAATTTTGAATATAGTGACCTAAAAGTAGAAGACACCACAGTGCCGATGGATGGAAAGATTCAAATTTCATTTACAATAAAAAACATTGGTGATCGATCTGGTATTGAAACCGCTCAATTATATTTTTATGATAAAGAAGCTAGAGTAACTCGACCAATTATGGAATTAATTGGGTTTGAAAAAGTAACTTTAGAGCCCAAAGAACAATGTCAAGTCTTTTTTGAAGTTGATGTTGATCAACTATGTTTTACAAATCATAACTATCAAACAGTTGTTGAACCAGGTAAAATTGATATTATGGTAGGAAGTAATTCTGAAAATATTCATTTATTCACTGAGTTGACTTTAGTAGGGGAAGAAAAAATCATCCCTGACAGAAAGAAGTTTTTCTCAAAATCTTGGGTAAATTAACCTCCTAAAACAAAAAAACTCACAAAGTAATACTTTGTGAGTTTTTTTTAATGAAAAAAATTATATCATTATTCACCAAAATTATTTTCTTCTAATTCTTTAAGAGCCTTTAGAGCTTCATCCGCATCAACTCCGATAGCCTCAACAATAATTTCAGATCCTTTTTCAACACCGAGACTCAAGATTGAAATTAAACTTTTTGCATTAATAATTTTTTCACCGTATTCAATCTTAATTTCAGATTTAAAACTTTGGGCTGTTTTACTTAAAATAGTAGCAGGACGAGCATGTAAGCCTACTGTATTGTTTACTACAAGTGAAATTTTTGACATCGATAAAACCCTTTCAAAACGAATAAAATTAGATAAAAACTCTCTTCGAGTTATTTTTAGCAGATTGATAAGCAGCATTTACAATCTTTTGATTCAATAAAGCTTCAGAAAAATTCAATTCGGATTCTTTTTGATTTTTTATATTGGATAAAAAGTCATAAATACTCATCAAGTGTACTTTTGAGATTGTGGAGATATTTTCTTTATAAATCTTATAAAGTTTTTTTTCACGGTCATTTTCAGGTTCCAAATCATAATCAGAACGCCAACTATCACTCACACAATCATAAATATGAACATCCTTCATATCACCAGGCTTGATTTTTATAGTACCTTTTTCACAAAAAACAAGTACCTCAAATCCTAATGGCATACCTGCTGCAACTCTAGAAACTTCAATTGAACCGTTTATATTATTTTTATACCCAATGATACATTTCCCCCAATCATCTACATCAACATTTTGAAAAAATGATGAATCATTATTTGAAGGACGTTTTGATATAAAAGTATTTGTAGCACAACTTATCCAATTTGGCTCACCAAACAAAAATCGTGATAAATCAATTAAATGAATTCCTAAATCAATCAAAGCCCCACCCCCAGACAATTCTTTTTTCAATCGCCAAGAGAATGGCTTATTTTTATTACTATACCCACCATAATAAAGAGTCATCCTAAAATGAAATGGCTTTCCTAAATGATCATCTTTTAGTATTTTCTTTATCTTTTGAACAGCTTCAAAATATCGATAAACAAAAGCTGTATGTGTAAAAAGTTGTTCTTGGGATGTTTTTTCAACAATCTTTTCACTATCAACCAAGCTAGTTGTTAAAGGTTTTTCACAATAAATAGCTACCTTTTTATTTAATGCCTTTTCAATATGTTCTTTATGTAAATAATTTGGAGTACAAATATCAATCATATCAAAATCAGATCTATAAAAATCTTCAATTGATTTAGCATAATAAGGTTTTCCTAATGCATTAAATATCTCTTCTGATAATTTAGAATTGGGTGAATAAATAGTACTTACATTTGGTTTATTCAAACCATAAAGTTCAATATTTGAAAAATCACTATATGCCATAGCATGAATTTTTCCTATATTCCCTAACCCTAATAATCCAATCTTAATCATAACCTCATCCTTAGTGAGCGCCTGCTTACTTATTTTATCATGTTTTATATATATTGACTATAATTAGGGATTTTTCAATTAGATAACCAACAAAAAAGCCAACGATTACTCGTCGGCTTCAACAGCGCGCCCTGAGGGACTCGACCCACTAATCCGCTGAACATAGCATAAAAAAGAAGTATATAATTATTATTGACATTAAATATCGTTAAATATAAGATTATTATAGATATTTTAGGAGGTAAAAAATGAAATTTGGAATAAGAACACCAAGTCTTAAAAGAAGTTTAAAAGCTCGTACTACTGGAAAATTAAAAAGAAAAATGAAATCTGCTGTAAATCCTTTATATGGTAAAAAAGGAATGGGTTATATAAATAACCCTAAAAAAGCAATATATAATAAAGTTTATAACAAAACAACAATAGGTAGTAAAGATTTATATAATAAGGTTAACTCAAGCGCAAAAAGTAAATTAACAATAAATAAATCAAATAATGAAAATATTTCTTCAAATATTCATGTAGAATTTATTTTATGCTTATTTTTAGGATTTTTTGGTGCTCATAAATTTTACAAAAAGAATTTCCTCATTGGTTTAATTTATATGCTTACATTTGGCTTATTTCTTATTGGATGGGGGCTTGATACAATAATACTTTTTTTTCGACTAGTGAAAAATAAAAGCCGATGAAATTCATCGGCTTCAACAGCGCGCCCTGAGGGACTCGAACCCCCAACCTGCTGATTCGAAGTCAGTTACTCTATCCATTGAGCTAAGGGCGCAAAAAACTGCCTAATGATTATACTCCAATCAACATACCTGTCAACCGTATTAATCTTGACTCACCACACCCGCCCCATCCGAAGGTCTAACCACCAAAAACGTAGCCGCCACACCCCCCATCAGCATCGCATACTTCTCACGCACAGCCCCCATAAAAGCCTCAACCGCATCCTTCTCAACCAACGCCATATTACACCCCCCAAAACCAGCACCCGCAATCCGTCCCCCAATGAACCCCGGTGCATCCATCATCGCCAACATCATCGCATCATTCGCCGGTGAAGAAATTTCAAACAAAGCATGGCTCCCCTGAAAAGAATCCAACATCAACTCCCGAATCTTCTCCACATCCTTCTTCCCCACCGCCTCCGCAACCGTCAAAACACGCAAATTCTCTTCCAAAACAAACCGACACCGTCGGGCCACTCGCTCATTCAAACTTCCCTCATGAGCCAAAAAGAAATTCATCGAAACATCCCGCAACGTCCTCAAATTCGGGTCAAACACCTGCAAAGCCTGCACCCCTGCCTCACAATCCGCTCGCCGATCATTATACGCACTCTCCTTCAACTTCCGTGGCACATTCGTATTACACACCACAATCGCCATCTCCTCCGAAACCGTCGAAGTCGTATGCGTCAAAGCCTCACAATCCAACAAAATCGCATGCCCCGCCTTCCCAAAAGCCGAAGAATACTGATCCATAATCCCACTCTGCACCCCAATATACTCATTCTCCACGCGTTGCGCCATCTTCGGAATCGCCAACATCTCCAATCCCAAATCATCCGCAGCATTCAAAAACACCCCCACCGCCACTTCCAACGCCGCCGAGCTGCTCACCCCACTCCCCAAAGGTATATCACTCTCAAACAACAAATCATACCCACTCACAGCCAGCCCATCTCGCAACATCACATCAAACATCCCCCGCACAAAATTCGTCCAAGCAGTCTCCTCAGTCTCGGCCATCGGCACCGGAGTCCGTACCGCAAACGCATCCGCCTCACCAAAATTCAAAGACTGCAATCGCACCATCCCATCATCGCGCTTTCGGCCTGCCACCAACACATTCTGGTCAATCGCCACCGTCAACACAAATCCATGATTATAATCCGTATGCGACCCCATCAAATCCACCCGCCCCGGAGCCTGACAAACCAACTCAGCCGGTGCGCCATAAATCGCTTCAAACTTCTTCAAAAGAACATCTATGCGTTTTTCCATCCCAAAACCTCTCAAAATTAATTTCATTAATAATCATATCCTACTTTAAAATAAAATCAACAACCAACCCACATTAATATCCCACTCAAATAAATCCACAAAATTTAACCCAAAACTTGATATAATTATTCAAAACCAGCGAAAAAAAGAGAGAAATATGAAAAACACACATAAATTATTCGTGCTCATCTTTGTCATCCTCACCCTCACTCTCGCCTCCTGTAGCACTTTCACACCCGAACCCACTGCCACCCCAGCCCCCACCGCCACCAACACCCTCGTACCCACCGCCACACTCACCACCACTCCCACCATCACCCCCACACCATCCCCCACCCCCTATCCCACCAACACCGCCATCCCCACCCTCGCAGTAGAAAACCTCCCCCCGCGTTACAAAACCGTTGACCTCGTCAACTGTTTTTCCAAACCCGACCTCAACTCGTCCATCGTCGCCTACAAATTCAAAGACACCACCGGCACCATCATCGATGTAGACCCCTCCGGCACCTTCATCTTAGGCGAACCCGATGCAGAAGACGATCGCTTCACCTGCTGGATGCACACCTCATTCCTCCTCGGCTCTGGTGACCTCTCCCAATTCGAAGATCTCATCATCACCGCAGACCCCGAAGCCAAGTTTGGCGCCCTCGGTCAAGTGCTCAACGGAGAATATATCAACGACCTCCTCTACTACATCAATCAAGAGCGCGCCCTCATCGGATACAACCCCCTCAAATACAATGAAAAACTCTCCACAGCTGCCCAAAACTTCGCCAACGATCTCTCCCAACAAGACCTACTCGTCCACACCTCCGCCAACGGTCTCGACCTCAGCCAACGCCTCCGCTTAGCCAACTACAACACCGCCTCCGCCGGAGAGAACATCGCCGGAGTCTACCAAGACCCGCAAAAAGTAGTCGCCGCTTGGATGAACGACACCAACGCCCGAGACAACATCCTCTCCCCCATCTTCATCGAAATTGGCCTTGGCGTCGCTGATAACCCTGCTACTCAGTATCAAACTTTTATTGTGGCTGATTTTGCCACGTCTTATTAAGTCAAATAATCATTAAAAACCAAAAAGCTCTGCAATTGCAGAGCTTTTATTTTACTTTTTATATTTTTTCCTATACAATTAATAAATATGGAGGAAATATGGATTATTCAATAATTCAGTTGTTCAAAGAAGAAAAAGAACAAGAGCAATTAAAAGAATTAATCAATGCGATGCTTTATGAATGGGAAGGATCATTTGATTTCTTAACACCAAAAGGTGAATATGTATATTATAAAAAAGATGGTGACTTAGATAATGATGGCTTTAATAGATATTGTAAATATATCAGAAGCACAAAAGAGGGTAAAGATAAATGTAAAGCTTGTGATATTGCAAATGCTAAAATTGCTAAAAACAAGGGTAAACCTTACTATTATATATGTCATGCAGGTCTTTTAGATATAGCAATACCAATTATCGAAAAAGAAAATTTTTATGGAACTATATTATTTGGTCAATGTTTCCCTGATTTTCAAAATGGTTTTTTAGAAGATAAATATTTAAATCAAATTGAAGAAAATGTTAAGAATACATCTGAAAAATTAAATTTACCTTTAAATGAATTAATAAAAAAAAGAGATTTAATAAAAAAAGTTTCAAAATCAAATGTTATTGGCATAACAAATACTTTAATAAAAGGCACAAATTTATTAATTAAATTAGCAAAAGAAAAACAAGATATTTTAAATGAAAAAAATGCATTTGAGCAAGAAACTAAAACACTTGCTAAAGAAATTAGTAGATTATCAATTAATACATTTTGGGATAGCTTAGAAAACTTTTTATTATCAATAAATTCCGTAATTGGTGCCTCAGTTTCTGGAGTATTTAAATTTGAAAAAAATGTATGGAAATTAAAATCAGTTACAAAAATACAAAGAAATAAAATAGAAATTAATCAAGAAGATATTATATTTCAATATTTAAAAAAGAATAATCAAAACATCACATTAATTAATTACAACAATTTCCTTAGAACTAAATCAACTATAATTGATAATATTTGTTTAAATGCAGATATCAATCTTGATAAGATGTTATTGATAAGGTTTAATTTAGGAATTGATTCAGATGGTTTATTATTTATACTCTTAAATAATGATTTAGATATAAATAATTATTTGTCTATTGAAAAAGAATTATCTATTTTAACAAATTTAATGCCAAATATATCAACTACATATCAAAATTACCAATTGTATAAAGCAAAGTTAACACTAACAGAGGATATGATTCATCAAATAATCTCTCCTATCTCAAATATTCTTGGAAACATTGAACTAATGAACATAAAAGTTGATTATTATAAAATTTATTATTCTTATGCTGAAGATTTATTACTCTATATAGATGAATATCTAAATAAACTTACTCAATCTTCCACTATGGCAGTTAACCTTGTAAGAAATTTTTCAACGGATATTATTCCATCTAAAGAACCAATTGAACTTGAAAAAGTTACTTCTTTAAAATCCATAATTATAGGTTGCGCAATGGATTATCAAGCAATAGCAAAATATGATAATAAAAAAATTAATTTAATTAATCAAGATAATAAAAAAATATACGATTTTTATACAAATATTGATCTCTTTAAGCAAGTAATTAAAAATATTATTGATAATGCTGTGAAATATGCTGATGATAATTCAAATATAGATATAATATATATTGATACAAACAAATATTTAGATATTATTATTAGTAATTATGGAGTTCCAATTTATGAAAAAGATTTAGATATTATTTTTGAAAGAGGTAAAAGAACAGATGCAGCTATAGAAAGAGCAAAAGGTCATGGTATCGGGCTTTATTCATCTTATAAAATAATTAAGAAACTTGGGGGAACTATTATTGTAAAACCATCCAAATATATAAATGAAAAATCAACATTTCTATCTAAATTTATTATTAGGATTTACAAAAAAGGAATTAATAATGAAAAACATTTTATATATTGATGATGAATTATATTTTGTTTCACCTTATATAGAAATCTTAGAAATGAATAATTTTAATGTAAAAACAATAAATACTGTTGAAAAAGCTGAAAAAATTATTTCATCAAGTGAATATAAATTTGATTTAATAATATTAGATATGATGATTTTTGGAACAAGTGATAGAAAATCATCTGATTGGAGAAAATCCGGAATTTACTTATTTAAATATATTCTTGATAATATTGAAGTTAGGCCTGCTATTGTTTTTATCTCAGTTAATAATCTGGAAGAAATCACAAATGAAGTTGCAAAAATTTCAAAAGAATATGAATTTTCAAAATATGAATATTTAATAAAACCAGTAAGATTAAAATTATTATTATCTACTGTTAAAAATTTACTTAATATTGACAAAGGGGATATATGTTTAAATTTGGGAAAATAATTATATATATAATATCTTTTTTAATAATAATATTATTTGCCTTCCTTTTTTTTGATGCATTTAATATTTTTTATTTATTAAAAGTAAATTTAATTGAGTATCTAAATCTTTCAAACATTTCACATACAACTAATGTCAGTGAAGTTCTCGAATACACAAATTTTATTTTTACAATAATATTATTTATTAGCGGATTTTCATACTTAATACTAATTAAAAATTCAAATGATGCGAAAAATGAAATAGAGAAAGCAAATAAAACAAAACAAAAAACTGAAGATTTAATTAACGAAATATCTAATCTTAAAGAAGAAATCAATAAAGTAATTTCTACACAAAATGAAAATTATAAAAAATATGAAACTATAGTCAGTCATCAAATACAAAAATTATTAATTTCTAATGAATCACTAAAAAATCTTTTGGATGATTCTTTACTTATACCAAATTTATTATATATTCAAGAACGGGAAGATAGAATATCAAATATTTTAAATAAAGAATATGATATGCCTGAAAAACTTATTATTGCTAAGGAAAATAATAAAAAATATTTTTATGAAATATCTTTATTATTACAAAAAAATTCCCCTGAAATTGTAAAACTATATGCATATTTAGTATTGATAAAATATATTGATGAAGATTTTGATAAGTATACTTTATCTAACATAACTGAACAAAATTCTATGAATGATCATCCTATATTTGATTTATTAAAAGAAATTCTTTCAAAAAAAGCCGACTCATAAGAGTCGGCCTTTTTTATATCACATTCTAGTATAAAGTATCATCTACAGTGATTTTCCTTTAGAAAATCACCAAGATAAAAAGTTTACTTCTTATCCGGCATCTCCAAAACTTCATCCACCAAGCCATAAGTCACAGCTTCTTCAGCAGTCTTATATACATCACGGTTCGTATCCAAATCAATTTGTTCAATTGTTTGGCCAGTAGCATCCGCCATAATCCGATTCATCTTCGCCTTCAAGCGCAAAATTTCCTTGGCTTGAATTTCAATGTCAGATGCCTGACCTTGTGCGCCACCCAAAGGTTGGTGCATATGAATGGTCGCATTTGGCAAAGCATAACGGTGTCCCTTAGAGCCAGCCGTCAACAAAACCGTGCCGAAAGATGCAGTGAAACCGACAGCCACAGTGCTGATTAAGTTCGGAATCATTTTCATCGTGTCATAGATTCCCAAACCGGCATAAATTGATCCACCGGGGGAACTAATATACATTTGAATCGGTGCTTCGGGGTCTTCATTGCTCAAAAAGATCAATTGAGCCACCACCAAATTTGCATATGCTGCGGTAATCTCATTGTTCACCAAAATAATTCGGCGCTTCAACAACATAGAATAAATATCAAACGCGCGTTCGCCACGTCCAGTATCTTCCACAACAGTAGGAATAACAGATTGAGGGTTAAACATAATGGTTCCTTTCATAAAAAACTAAAAAGTTTGAAAATCTCTCTTTAACTTTTCCTCAATGCCGACCACACACACCAGACTATTCAGCCGTCTCTTCTTCGCTTGCCACAGTGTCGTCTTTGCTTTCAGCATCAGCAACAACAGGTTCTTCGTTGCCTTCTTCAGCAGCCTTCTCAGCTTCCGCTTCAACTTCACCCTTAGCAATCGCGCGCAAACGTGCATAAGTGCGATTCATAATCTCAGTGTTCATCAATTGCACAGCAATGTTTTGCATCATCTCAGGCTTCAAATATTCTTGAGCTTGTTCAGGAGTCAAATATTGCAACATCTCCATAAAGTTTTGTTGCACAATCGCATTCATCTCATCATCGCTCACATTCACACCTTCTTTTTGCGCAATTTCCATCAAAACCAAAGTGTGTGTAATTCGATCATTAATGCTCTCAGAAACTTCTTCCTTCAAAGCATCCATGTCCATTTCACGAGCCTTCAAATAAGTGTCCAAATCCATGCCTTGATATTGAAGGTTTTGCTTCAAATCTTCAATATAATGTTCAAACTCATGGTCAAACATTTGAGGTGGGAATTTGACATCAGCGTCCTTCAAGATCTTCTTCATGATCTTTTCGTTATATTCTTCGTTGCTCTCAGCTTCAGCGCGATCTTGCAAAGATGCCTTCACATCCTCTTCCCATTCCTTCACAGTTTCTTTGCCACTCAATTCCTTGGCCAATTCATCCGTCAATTCGGGGATCACACGTGCCTTCACTTCTTCAACAGTCGCAACAAACTTCGTTGCCAAACCACGCATCTCTTCAAATTCATAGTCTTCGGGATAGGTATAATCAGATTCAACCTTATCACCCACAGAAGCACCAATCAAACTGCGCCCAAACCCAGGGTATGGCCACTCATTCTCATCTTGCTTATCTTCTGCAGCAATAATCACTGGCAACTTACGCCCAGCAATCATCTCAGTCTTGCCATCTTCATCTGGCTCAACGCGGTTCGCATCAATCACCACATAAACTTGGTCATCTTCAGCAGCAGCACGATCCACATCTTCAAGTTCAGCTTTTTGGCTCAACGTGGAGTCAATCACTTCTGCCACGTCTTTCTTCGTCACGCGCTTCTTAGAATACTTAATCCGAATATCGTCATACTCACCCAAAGTTACTTCAGGTGCCAACGGCACATGGAACTTGAAAACAGGGGGATCCATGCTCTCAATTTCATCCAAGCTACCCGGACCGTAAGGATTAATTGCCAATTCCTCGATCATCTTCGGATATTCTTCTTCAAGCAAAATATCAAACGCTTCTTCAAGAATAGCGCCTTCACCAACATGGCGCAAAACCACGCTATAAGGAGCCTTACCAGGGCGGAACCCTTTAATCTTCACCTTCTTAGCAATCTTGCGACCTGCTTTTTCTTTTGCGACCATTCATAGCCTCAGCGCCAAATTCGGCAACCACTGAAACTTGATGATCTTTCGTGAGTTCATGTGTTAATTTCACGGGACGTCCTTCCTAACGACTACTTCTTGTATCGTACTACAATACTATTAGATTTTTATATAAAATTTTATTTTCTATCTTTACCAAAAAAATACGCAAACGAGTTGCGCATTGATTGTTAAATGAGGTAGGGAAGGTGGGGGTCGAACCCACACGTCTTGCGACACATGATCCTAAGTCATGCCTGTCTGCCAATTCCAGCACTTCCCCAATACAGCCAAATAATTATAAGCGTATTACCCTATGAAGTCAATTATCCTTCTTCTTTTTAAATTTCATTCGTTCCAACAATTCTTCCTGTTCATCATGTCGTTCCAGCCCCAACGTCAGCAAAAACAAAAACACCACAATCCCACTCACAAAAAACATCTCCCAAATCGCCACATTCCCAAACGTAACTATCAACAACAAAGTTCCAAACACCACAATCCCCATCCCCCAAAAAGCACGCACAGAAACTTCTCTGGCATCCTCAGCCAAAAACTTCACAAAAAACACCATCGCCAACAACAAAAAAATCCCAAAAGCCCCCGCCCAAATCACATGGAACACCTGAAAAACAGGGAACAACTCCGGCATCGAAGGCGTCAATACCGTCAACAACAAAAACAAAGAAGATAACCCCACCCACTTCACCACATGCTTATTCTCAAAATCTTCCAACTCAAACAATCGCAAAATATACCACAAGAACAAAGCGCCCGTCGTAATCCCCCAAATAATAAACTCAAGCCGAAAACCATAATTCCCAATCTGGCTAATCGTATGTTCCTTAGGATCCAACTTCGTACCAATATCATACGTAGACCACAAAACATACAGCAAAACAAAGCTAGAAGCCAACGTCACATGCTTCATATCTTCATTTTTTTCTGCTTCTTTTCGCTTTTTCTCTTCTAAGTGATACGCATAAATCTCAGACTGAATTTCTTCAACCTGCTCATTCACTTCCTCAAGGCTCTCTTCAAATTCAAACAAATTCATTTTTCTACACCATGTTTCAAATAAAAATTATATCCAAAATTAAAAATTTTTTCCAAATAAATACTAAAAATATATACGAAAAAAAGCCCAATTCGTTCCACCATAGCGCAAACCATCAACATATCTTATAATCACAAACGCAAATTAACCCACCATTGGAGGCCATCATGTCCAGAGTAATCAATCCTGAATCAGCCGGCAAAGAACGAAATCGCCTTAGCAAAGCCATCGTCATCTCCATCCGCGAATTTATGAAACAACCTGAACCAAACGAGACCTCAAAAGATATCGCTGCATTCATCATCCTCTCCCTCGAACAAATCGATCAAACCATCGATCTCACCGTCGCCCCTTGGGAAAAACGCGACTATTGGGTCAAAGCAGATCGCTTCCGCATGGACTGGGCTTGGGTCAAACCCGCCGCGCTCAACATGCGCAAATATTTCCAAGCGCAAGACTGGGCTCAAATCGCCATGCAATCCATCCAAATTGCCCAAAAATTCAACAAAATCAAAGTCTCCGAGCGTCATCGCATGGGCACTCCTTGGGTCGGCGCCTACGCAGCTTATAAAAAAGAACTCGACTTCTAAAACAAAAAGAGCTTGGTTTTTGCCAAGCTCTTTCTATTAATACATATTCAAATTAATCCACCGCAGGGAATAAATCCAAAAAAGTAGTCCCTTCCGGTCGCGGGCTCACCAAATCTCGCATCGGGTCATGTAGCGCAATCTCTGCAAATTCCACCTCACACAAACGCACAATCGCATCATTAATCGCATCCACATTCTTTGCCATGCGTTCATTCACCATCTCAACCGTCACAATGTCCTCAATGTCCACCGAGTCCACATCTGTCACATGAGAGATACTCGCATACGCCAACCCTGCTTCTTTCGCCAAAAATGCTTCCGGCGTAATCGTCATCCCAATCAAATTTGCCCCCCAAGCATGGAACATCACCGACTCCGCATGTGTAGAATAACGTGGTCCTTCAATCACCACCATCGTCCCCCCCCGGCGCAAACGGCTCGGAGCCACAGCTTCCACTGCATCGCCAATTTCCTTCGCCCACCCCGCATGAATCGGTTCCCCCCGCTGGCATATGTGCCACCATTTCACGTTGGTCAAAAAAGGTCGTCTCACGCAATCTTGTCATATCAATCAACTGATTCGGTACCGTCAACGTACACACCGGCGCAAATTCCGGATCCAAAGACCCGCACGCATTAATCGACAAAATTCGTTCCACACCCAAAGCCTTCGCTGCCCAAATATTCGCCCGATACGGCACAAACGATGGAGACATCACATGCCCCTTCCCATGTCGTGCCAAAAACGCCACTCGTTTTGCCCCAATTTCTTTAATCAAAATCGGAGAAGAGGTCACCCCAAAAGGTGTCTTCACCTCAATCACCTTCAAATCCTTCCCCCGTTTCAAATCATAAACCCCAGATCCACCGATCACCAAAAAATCGATTTTGCCAGCCACTTTTCGCAGTTCTTGAATTCCCATTAGTTTTCCTTTATTAAATAAATAAAATGCCAACCTAATTATAATAGAGAATTTCCCCACAAAAATAAAAAATACTGACTTTCGCCAGTATTTTTATTCATCTAATATTTTGCCGAAATCGACTTTATCTTCTTATACAGCGGTTGCACCTGCTTATACAATTTCAAATACACATCCTCATACAGCTCATTATACATCGCTGCCACATCCGGGTTCGGATAAAACGTATCCTTCACCCGCGTCATCGCTTCCACCGCGCTTTCATAATCCGAATGAATTCCCAAACCGACCATTCCATTGATCGCCGCCCCCAAACCACTCGCTTCATAAAGATGCGGTCGCGACACCGGCTTCCCAAAAATATCCGCCGTAATCTGCATCGCTGCCTCACTTTGGCTCCCGCCCCCCGCCACACGAATATCCGTCAACGCCACCTTTGTACGTTTCTCCGTCTGTTCTGCCCCCTCTCGCAGTGCATAAGCCAATCCTTCAATAATCGCTCGATAAATATGTGCTCTCGTATGCACATCGCTAAACCCAATAATTGAGCCTCTCGCTTCCGGTCCTGGCACCTTAATCCCCGGCGTCCAATACGGTTGTAGCATCAATCCTTCCGATCCTGCCGGCACCGCTTGCAAAAGATCATCAAACAAATCTTCCGCCATAATCCCCTGTTCATCCGCCAAACGTTGCTCCCGCAGCCCAAATTCCTTCTTAAACCAAGACACCATCCAATATCCACGATAGATCTGTAACTCCATCGTATACTGCCCTGGCACCGCCGCCGGATACGGGGGAATCATCGGATAAATTTCATAATACTTCGCATGTGTCGTATTAATCGTCGCCGTCGTCCCATAAGACAAACACGCCATATTCGGATGCACGCACCCCGCCCCCAATACTTCCGTCGCCTTGTCCGCCGCAGAAGCCACCAAAGGCAATCCCACCGGAATCCCCGTCGCTTCCGCTGCTTCTGGCGTAATCGTCCCCAGCAAATCCCCCGCAGGAATCAAATTTGGCAACATTTCTTCATCCATTGGCATCACTTGCCACTTCCAACCCCACTTCTTTTCCCACGTCAACGCCTTATAATCAAATGGCACATATCCCACTTGTGAACTGATCGAATCATTAAATTCACCTGTCAGCAAAAAAGTCAAATAGCCTGATAAATACAAATAATGTTTAGTCTTTTCCCAAATCTCAGGTTGAAACTTCTCCAACCACACCGATTCACATTGAGACCGCAACACATTCACCGTCTCTGTTGCACCGGCTACGCGAAAAGCAGCCCCCCAAAAGCCCCCAAATTCGGCAACCCTTCCACTCGGCGGTCATCCGGCCACACAATCGCATCCCGCAAAGGGGTCCCATTTTCATCCAACGCCAACACCGTGCTCCGTTGAGTCGTCAAAGACACGCCCTTCACACTGCTCTTCTCCACCCCTTCCATCTGCCACAACCCTTGGCAAGCCTCGCACAACGCATTCCAAAACACCTGCGGGTCTTGTTCCGCAAATCCCGGTTCCGTAGAATAATATGGTTCAATCTCCACCTTATGTTTCGCCAACAAATTTCCCTGAGGGTCAAACAACAATGCCCGGCAACTTTGTGTGCCATGATCAATCGCTAAAATTGTGTCCACCAACTTTTTCTCCTTTTATCCAAAAAGAGGTTCTCACAGCAGGGCTTTGCGCGTGACAACCTCTTTATACTTTATTTTACGCGATATGCGCGTGCCCATAAATCATTATAGGCTGAAATTTCACTTTGCCAACGTTTTTCATCCCAATCCAAATAAGGAGCAACCAACGTTCGAATTTCATCAAGATGCGCTTTTCCACCCTCTTTCACCAGCAAACCAAAACGCAATCGGCGCAGCATCAAATCTTCCAAATGCACCACCCCTTCGTTTTGCACCGCATGCAACACTTCCGCTTTAGAATAAGGCGCATCGGCAAATCGATCCTTCACCGCATCCATCGCAAAAATCGCTTCTGCTTCTTTCCCATACCGTCCATACAATCGTCGGCTCAATTCCTTCCCAAATCCCTTCTTAGAACTTGGCATTGCGTCCAACATCCCCACCTTCTTATCAAACACATAATCTCGTCCCAATTGCGCCGCCACTTTTTCCATCACTTCCTTCGCCATAATTCGGAACGTAGTCAACTTCCCTCCCGCAATCTGAATCAATCCCGCATCCTCAAAAATCTTATGCGCTCTCGATTCCTGCGAAGGGGTGGGCGCTCCCGTATCAATAATCGGTCGAATCCCCGCAAAAGTAGTAATCACATCCTCTTTCTTCAAATTCACCCCAGGGAAGTTATAGTTCACCAATCGTAAACAATAAGCCACTTCATCTGCCGAAATTGAAGGGTCTAGTTCAATCTGATCCCCCACATCCAAATCCGTCGTCCCCACCATCGTCACATTCTCCCATGGCAAAATGAACATCGCCCGGTTATCATCCGGATGCACCAGCGCAAAGCTCGTATCAATCGGAAATCGTTCTCGGGGCACAATAATATGCGACCCAATCAAGGGTCGAATCTTCTTCTCCTGCCCCATCATTGCCCGAATATCATCCGTCCAAGGTCCCGTCGCGCTCACCACCATCTTCGCCCGAATCTCAAGCGTCGCCTTTCCACCTTCTGGTGTCTGGTCTTCCACGCGCACCCCTGTCACCTTGCCATTTGCATCCTTCAGCAAGTCCCGCACCATCATATAATTAATCGCCATGCCCCCATCTGCCACCGCTTCCTGAATCACCCGCAGCACCAATCTTGAGTCATCCACAAACGAATCATAATAACCAAATCCCCCCGCCAATTTTGGAGAAGACAACAACGGAAATCGTTGCATCATCTTATTGCGACTCATATGTCGCAGAATAAACTTCTTCGCCATCGCCCCATAGATCAAAATTCCCAAGCCAAATTTCCATCCCGGCGTCTTATCATCCTCATTCGCCACATAGGCAAACTCAGCTCGGTCCACCAACCCCGGCGCCTGTTTCAACAAAAATTCCCGTTCCGTCACACTTTCATAAGTCACATCATATTGTTTATTATTCAAATAACGCAACCCACCATGCACCAGTTTGGAGGATCGGCTCGAAGTACCCGAAGAAAAATCATGTCCTTCCACCAACAATGTCTTCAACCCTTGTCGTGTCGCTTCCCGCAAAATTCCCGCACCAGTGATCCCGCCCCCAATCACCACCACGTCAAATTCATTCTGCATCGCAGTCAAAATCTCTTCTCGTGTTTTACCAAACAATTTCATCATACCCTCCCTAAAGATCCTTCGACCAAACCTTATTCGCTTGCGCTTCATTCATATCCAACCCCAGCGTCCCCCCCGGATTCATAATATTGTGTGGGTCAAAATGATCTTTCAATGTACGCAATATCCCCATATAAGCAGAACCCGCCATTTCTTCCAACCAAGGAGAGGTCTGCTTCCCCACCCCATGGTGATGGCTCATCGCCGCCCCACTTTCTTTGATATGCTCTAAAATCCCATATTGCAAATCCAAATATTCTTCAATCTCATTCATCTTCGCAATAAAAATAAAATACAAATTGGCACCCTGTGGATACAAATGGGACAAATGCGTCATACACACCGTCTTCGGACGGTTCTTCACAAACGCCCGCACCTGTTCATGCACTTCTTCCAATTGGTCCCATCGCACAGAACATTCCAACGTATCAATCAACAAACCATAATCATTCAAATCTTCTCGCATATACGGATCCAAAAATCGTCCATGTTCCCAACGTTGCGTCGCCTTGAACGGTGTCAAATCAAACGTCTTATACTTCCGCAACACCTTCTTCACTCTGCGCATCACCGTCTTCGTATACGCCTTATCACCATCCACCATCCCCAACATCAAACACTTCTTCATCGGCTCAAATCCCAATGCCTTCAAAATAGTGTCCGCAGGAGTACCTTCAATCCCATATAGCTTCATTCCTACATCGGTTTCTTCCGCATCCGAAAGTCGGAAAACAGACGGCACCCCAAATTCACCTTGCATAATCTCCCGCACCGCTGCCAAGCCATCTTCCCAGCTCGCAAACATCGTCGCAAAATAGCGCTTTGCTTCCGGCAAATAACGGTGTAACTTCAAGGTCACACTCGTCAACACCCCAAACGCTCCTTCACTCCCAATCATAATTTGGTTATAATCCGGTCCCGTCGCCTGTCGTGCATACGCCCCCGTCTGCAATGTCCCAATCGGCGTCACATATTCTTGTGCCAACACCAAATCTTCAATCTTGCCATAATACGTCGAATTTTGCCCAGCCCCTCGTGTCACCACCCAACCCCCAACAGATGAAAATTCAAATGATTGTGGAAAATGTCCACACGTATAGCGTCGTTTTGCTTGCAAAGTGCTCGGAGCTTCATTTAATAACGCCTCCAATTCAGGCCCCATCATCCCCGCTTCCACGGTAATCGTCTGGTCTTTTTCATTGAAGTCCAACACTCGCTTCATATGCACCCCCATATCCAGTGTCACCCCACCTTTCACCGCTTCTGTGCCACGTGTCACCGAGCTTCCACCTCCAAACACATAAACAGGAATTTGCTCTTCATCACAAAAAGCCACAATCGCTTCCACATCTTCTCGGTTTCTCGGTGCCAACACCAAATCCGCCACATTCTCAACAATCTCATGTCGCAAACGCAGCGCATCAATCATCCCTTTTCCATAGCTTCGCTTCACTCGCGTATACGTATCCGAAAAAACATTTTCCTCCCCCAACAACTCCACAAAAAAGTCCACTTGTTTGCTCGTCAAACGCACCGGCACTTCTTGGCGCACTTCTTCAAACCCAAATCCCACTGCTTCAGAAAAATCCTCATCCTCCATCTCAAACACATTCAACATATGTCGATACAAACGCTGATTCGGATGTTTATAAGCATCAGGATCACCCCACTTGAAAATTGAACGATAAGAACCTTCAGGCATATTGCCTTCAAACCATTTTGGAATCACTTCACCCTTTGTCATCTTTGCTCCTTAAATATTTAATTGGCGTTATGCCAAAATTCAATCGCATCTTGCATCACCTGATCCACCAACTCTTGCACCCCCGTCACATCCCCCACCTTTGCTAACTTCAAAAACTCTTCATAAAATTTTTTAGAATACATCTTCGCCTCTTCAGAAGAAAAATAAGCCCGTCCCATCGCAGGATACAAAGGCAAAAATCCATTCAAAATTAAAGAAAAAATCGGGTTCCCCGAAAGATCCGCCAACAGCTTATGCAATCCCCCGTCCCCATCTGCATAAGAATCTGCACTCGCCTCACCATCACTTGCCATCCCCACTAATTCCTCCAAATATCTCACCACACTCGCCGCATCTTTTTCCACTGCCATCGCCGCATAAGTCGGCGCCAACAACGCCCGCACCAACAACACATGTTCAATAAATCCCTCTGGCAATCGTTCTTCATCTGAAATCAAAGATTGCAACACCCCCAAAGAACCATCTTTCAAATAATCCTTCACCAAAGTCGGCTTTCCCTGAGAAATCTCCAACCAGCCATCTCGTCCCATCCGTTGCAAAGCTTCTCGCAACGTTGGTCGTGTCACGCCCAACATCTCTGCCAATTGTCGTTCCGCCGGCAAAGCCGTCCCCACCGCATATTCATTTTCCATAATTGCATTAATCAAAATCCGTTCAGCTTTTTCCGCAGGCTTTAGTTGGTCCATTGTCATAAAAATCTCTTTCCAACTGGTCAGACCAGTTAACTTAACACACTATAGCATTTTTTCACCCCCCAAGTCAATATCCTTCTCAGCACATTTCAAAACTCATTGCCCCATCCTCATCCAGAAATGCTAAAATAAAATATCATCAAACATAGAAGACAAAGGAAGGGAAAGTATATGAACATTTTATTCGCCAATATACCGCCACAAAACAAAGCCTTATTCGATCAAATCATCCAAGAAGATGGACATACCGCCACATACACCAACTCCTCCAAAGATCTCAGCACGCAACTCAACAACCAATTTTCTCTCGTCATCACCCACCTAGACTCTCTCGAAGACATCAAAAACATCCTCTGCCCTTCCGTAATCGCCATGCCTCCCGAGCAACGCCCCTATATCCTCATCATCTGTGAACCCGAAAAACGTAAATCAGTCATCCTCACCCTCGGCATCCTCATGGGAGACTATCTCCTCACCCCAGTGGATAAATTTGAAGTCAAATCCAAAATCAAATTTGCCTCAGAAATTCTCCAATCCTATAATGCCGTCATCAAAAACACCTCCCCCTTCTCCACCAACTCCATCTTCGACCCATTCTTAGGCATCCTCAATCAACAAACCATTCTAGAGGTCCTAAATAACGAAATCAACCGCATTAAAAGAAATGAAGATCAACTCAGCATCGTTGTCCTCAAAATCAATCAAATCGAACAAATTTATCAAAAATATGGAATATACGAAAAACTAAAAACACTCCGATATATCTCGCAAATCATCAAAGTCAACATCCGCCTTTCCGACAAAATCGGAGCCTGGCATGACGATCAATTCCTCCTCATCCTCCCCGGCTGTGGCTACATGCACATCGAAGCTGTCCTCGAGCGCATCTCTCGAGTTGCCCAATCTCTCCCCATCAATTTCTTCGACCACGACATCCTCCATCTCAACATCTCCGCCAATGCCGTCCACTACACAAAAAGCACAAAAACACCTGCTTTCCTATTGGTCAAGCAAGCCAGTCAAGATCTCAAATTAATATCAGTAGATTAAAAAAGGAAAATTATTCAGATTTTTCGGTTAAAAATGCAATCACAATCAAAAATGCCATCAAACAAAACACACCCACCAAAACCCAATGCAAAACGCCGAAAGAAGCGAAAAAGCCTTCAGCAGGAACAGGTCCACCAACAGTCGGAGTAGGTGTTATCACAGCATTCCCCCCACCAACATTCGTATTCGACGCCAACGCCATCAACGTAATCGTCGGGCGTGGTGTTGGGCTCATCACCGGTCCCAGCGTCGCAGTCTCTGCCACCGCTGTTTCTTCTGCTGCATTTTCCACAACTGCAGATTGTCCCCCAGCACCTGTCGCACCATTCCCATCATAGATCAACAGCTCCGTCCCCTCCACCAAATAATCCCACACAGACAGGTCATTCATTTCATATAACTTATCAATCGTCAAATCAGGATAATCTTCAGAATAAAGCGCCCAAATATTCCACATCGCCTGCCCCGGCATCACCACATGCCACACCGAGCCATCATCTTTCGGTTCGGCTTTCGTCACCGGCACAATCAACTGCGCTTGAATCGTCGTCCCATCCTGCCCCGTATAATCAGCATCATCTCCCCCAGTAGAATCCGTAGAAGCGCTACTACTAGGCGCTGAAACATCCGTAATCCACCCCATCAACACCGTAAAACAATTCGCATTTCCACTTGCTTCCCCTGCCCCCATTTCCACATATTGTGATGTCAACATATAAGAATTATGCACCGGAGAAGTCTTCCACCAAGCAATCGCATCTGCCGCCGTGCCCATTCCCCCACAATAGGTAATCTCAGTTGCAAAAATCTTTTTACCACCCCCATAGCCATACGCATAAGCGCGATCCATTGGAGAAGAGCCATCTGCCCCCGTATGTGTCCAATAGCCCAACGAACTTTGATATTCAGCCTGTGCCTGCGCCGCTCTCGCCAAAATACTATTTGACCCCATCGTATAAAGTCCATTTTGTTGACGATAAGCATTAATTCCATTGATTAAATCAGACGGAGAAAACATCATCTCATCCACATCAGAGGCCAAGCTGGGGCGAGGCGCACCAAACAAAATCGCCAATATCATCAGCAACACACACACAAACACAGTCGGCACAAACACATATTTTCTCATAAAATTATTGTACTTTAAAAACAAGGAGAAAGAGATGAAAAATAAAAAATTAATCCAACTATAAAAAATTATCGCATATCTCGATACGCAAACAAAATCTTCCAAATATGCAACGCCGCTTCCAATTGAATCTTCAAATTCATCTTAGAAGTCCCCATCTGTCGATCCTTAAAATAAATCGGCAATTCTTTTGTCTTAAACCCCAACAAATAAGTCAAATAATGCAACTCCACCAAAAACACATACCCACTCGCATTAATCCGTTCCAATGGCAAAGTCTCAATCACCTTCCGCTTATAAAAGCGAAACCCACCTGTCGCATCTCGCATCGGGAAGCGCAAAATCATCCGAGAATAAAAACTCCCCCACGCAGAAAGCATCTTCCGGTACCATGGCCAATCTTCATCCACCCCGCCGCCTTCCACATAGCGAGATCCTGTCGCAATATCCACATCCTCATCTTCCAATGCCGCCACCAAAGCCGGCACCACCTGCGGATCATGTGAAAAGTCACAATCCATCTGACCAATCACCTCAATCTCAGGCATCGCCAAAGCCTTCTCAAATCCCATAATATACGCCGTCCCCAAGCCATTCTTGCCACTGCGATGTTCCACCAAAATTCGCCCCACATATCTTGCCTTCAAATCTTCCGCCACTTCCCCTGTCCCATCCGGGCTCGCATCGTCAATAATCATCACCTGCAAGTCCAATGGCAACGCCATCAACGCATCAATCAATCTCGGCAAATTTTCAACTTCATTATAAGTAGGTAGCAAAATCAAAGTTTTCATCACAACAACTCACTCAGCATATAAAATATTAAAAGCCATATAAATAAGAAACCCCTTCCTTAAAAAACAGAAAGGGGACAAAAATCAAAAAATTAAACTCGTCTAAATCAAAGCCGCCAATTCAGGAATCGCGCGACGCATATCCAAGAAAACAAGCCCCAACTTCACGTCTTTGCTTGCCATCACTGTCAAAACAGCTTCTTCCCCCACAGAGGTCAAAAACACATAACCATCTTCACCTTTAATATAAAACTTGCTCCAAAGTGCCTCGGCGTAATTCAGCTGAAATTCGTTCACCCAAAGAAAGCATTGCTGCAGACATTGCTGCCAAACGTTCTTCATCCGCGTTCCCCCGCAAAACAGACGCAATCGGCAATCCATCCACGCTCACAATCTCTGCGCCCTGGATAGAAGGAGAAGAAGCTTGTAACTCTTCTAACTTTGCAATAATTTTTTCAGTTCTATTATCAGCCACTTTGTTCACCTCTAATCGAGAATAATTAAATGTAGCATGAGGAGTTTCTACTGTCAAGAAAGCCAACCCTAAAAAAAATTCTCATTTAAAGAAAAACTCAAATCCCTAGATTTATTTTCTGTGGTATACTTCGTCAGTTAGTTAAAATAGTGTTTCAGAAAGAATTTATTTAGAACTGAATTAAATCGATCGCTTGACACTTACAGTCAAGCATTTTTTTTTGAAAACATCTTGTCAGATAAGCGGATATGACCTCACTCCTATTTTGCTTGTTAGGCAAGCAGAATAAAGCGCTTCATCCCGCAAGGGATAAGCTCCCGATCGGGATGGTTCCCATCAGGGAAAGCATTCTTAGATAGCAAAAATCGCTCTCAAGAAGCTTGCACTCACGAAACACGCAAACAAGAAAATTAGGAGTCTCAAAAATGTCCCAAACTTTTTCCCAGCTCGGATTGCGTCCAGAGCTTCTTTCAGCGCTGCAAGATCTCGAACACGAAACCCCCACCCCCATTCAAACCGACATCATCCCCCTCATGCTTGACGGCAAAGACGTCATTGCTCAATCTCAAACCGGTTCCGGCAAAACAGGTGGATTTGCCCTCCCCATCTTAGAAAACCTTCTCCCCGGCAAAAATGGCATCCAAGCCCTCGTCCTCGCTCCCACCCGCGAACTTGCCATCCAAGTCTCCAAAGCCATCGACGAATACGGTAAATATATCAATTACCGCAGTATGGCCATCTATGGTGGACAATCCTATAGCGAACAATTCCGCAACTTACGAAATGGCCTCGACATCGTCGTCGGCACCCCCGGTCGTCTCATCGACCTCATCGAAAAAAAGAAAGCGCTTGATCTTTCCAACCTTCGCTACCTCGTCCTCGACGAAGCAGACGAAATGCTTTCCATGGGCTTCGTAGACGATATCGAACGCATCCTCCAACAAACCCCTGCCACGCGCCAAACCGCGCTCTTCTCCGCCACACTCCCCAAACCCATTCGAAAACTTGCGCAAAAATATCTCAAAGATCCCCAAGCAATCACCATCAAATCCAAAGAACTCACCGTAGACACCATCGAACAACGTTTCTACGTCGTCGACGAACGTAACAAATTCGCTGCTCTCACCCGCATCATTGAAATGGAAGATATCAACTCCGCTCTCATCTTCGCCCGTACCCGCGCCAGCTCTCGTCAGCTCGCCAACGAACTCGTCCAACGTGGTTTCACCACCGAAGCACTCAATGGGGACCTCAGTCAAGATGCTCGTATGCAAATCTTAGACAGCTTCCGTGAAAAGAAAATCAGCATCCTCGTTGCCACAGACGTAGCCGCCCGTGGGATCGACATTGATGATATCTCTCACGTCTTCAATTATGATCTTCCCGATC
The DNA here is from genome assembly GCA_963676155.2 of Anaerolineales bacterium. Classification (GTDB taxonomy): domain Bacteria; phylum Chloroflexota; class Anaerolineae; order Anaerolineales; family UBA11579. The sequence goes on along the minus strand of CAXXOS010000001.1, from coordinate 1,280,862 downwards.
AATCCGAAGTCTATATCCATCGCGTTGGCCGCACCGGTCGTGCCGGTCGTTCCGGCATCTCCATCACCCTCGTCCCTGCCTCCAAGCTCTATCGCATCAAACGCATCGAAGGTCTCACCCGCAGCCCCATGGTCGAACATCAAATTCCCACCAAAGAAGAGATCATCGAAAAGCGTCAAAAGAACTTCGAAAATAAAATTCAAGTATGGCTCAATCGCGGCCGTTGCCGTGAAGAACGCGCCATCGTAGACAAATTTGTCGCCGAAGGTGTCGATGCTGCCGAACTCGCCGCTGTCATGATGAAAATGTCCCGCACAGAAGATAACAAACGCCCTATTCAAGAGCTCAAAAAATCACGTCACAAAACAGAACAACGCAAAAACACCCGCAAACGCAGTCGTTCCAAAGACCGCGACAAGACCCCATATGAAAACAAATTTGACGGTGCTCCCAAGAAAAACAAATACACACATGACAACGCAGGTAGCGGACGTGAATCTCAAGAACCTGGCATGACCCGCCTCCGCCTCAACCGCGGACGCAAACATGGCATCAAACCCGGTGAAATCGTTTCCTCCATCGCTCATTTCGCATCCATCCCCGGCAACTCCATCGGCAAAATTGTCATCAACGACAAATCCAGCTTCGTAGACGTTCCCGATCAACTCGTCTCCCAAGTTTTAGAAGACCACTTACAAATCAAAATTCACAAAAACGACGTCGAAATTCGCAAAGCCTAAAATAATCAATAAAAAAAGAGACGGAATACTCCGTCTCTTTTTATTTACTCAAATCAAAAACTCAATCAAAACTTGCGATTGTAATACACTTTCCCAAAAATCTGAATCGCTGCCAATCCCAGCAACACCGCCACCAAAGTAGAGAAAACAGTCTCATTATAAAAACCAGACACAATCGCCGCGATGATCAAGCCAAAATAGCTCACTCGCGAGGCCATCTTTCCTAATTCGCGCTCAATCAACTTTTTGCGCTCATCTGTTTCTTCAATATACAAAGATTTTAATTTTTCATCATTTCGCAAAGCAATTTGCGTCTTCACCCAGTCAAACACCTGATACCCAATCAGCGCCGTCAAAATCCCCAATTGAAATCCATAGAAAAATCCTTCAAAGGCACTGCCACCCGCATCAAATTTCTGAATCAAAAACAACCCAATATACCCACCAGCCGCCACAACGCTAGCCACATTCAACCATTGTTTTCGTTTTAACTTTTTCACAAACGTATCCATTATATTCATTCCTTTTTTATTTTTATTCAATTTCACTAAAATCAAACACATCCTCAATCACACTGCCAAAATACTGTGCAATCTTATACGCCAACGGCAACGAAGCCACATATTTCTCATTCTCAATCGAAATAATCGTCTGCCGCGTCACCCCCACCTCTCGCGCCAACTCCTCTTGCGAGATCCTGCGCACTTTTCTTAATTCACGTATCTTTGTCTTCAACCAAATCTCCTTTCATTTTTCTACACATTTTTTATCCTTTTTTACACTTTTTTTGTAAAGCTCACTTTACGTTTTATAGTATAGTCCGCTTTACATTTTTTGTCAAGCCTACTTTACATGATAATTTTTTATTTTTTTAAAATATTATTTTATTTGTAGAATAACATTTCTTGAAATTATTATTAAGTACGTTTTTGTTTTGCAATTTTTTTATTCTATTATTGGTTTTTAAAAGCAAAGGAAATGAATCATCTAAACGATGCCGTTCTTTTTGAATTGCAATTTGAAGATGAAATTCATTATCATAAAATGGGGTGTTATATTTTTGTCTAAACCTATTATATATTTCCTCTATTGCTGATATCCATATATTTAAATCCTCCTCTATTTCTTCTCTTATTTTTTTATGTATTTCCCATAGTCCCTCTAAATATTCTCTCATTAGTGGTCGAATATCAATAAAACCATCATCGTCTTTTATTTGATTAAACTCCTCTAATATGAGTTTCTTTATACTTTTACTTTTTTTAATTTGTTCATATGAAATTAATGGCATAGCTATATATTCCCAAGAACTATTTTTATCCATAGATATACTTTTTTGATTAATTTTTAATGCATGAATAGGGTATCCTCTATGTTGAACATGATTTCTAATTACTTCCATTGATCTATAACCTATTTTTGTATCATACATTTTATTTTTTAATGTATCTATTTGTTTTGATAAATTATTGCTTGAATAAATTTGATTAAGATGTTGATTTGTTGTATCAATATACATACGACATATTGTAAATATGTTAATTATTTTTAAATTAATCTGAACTCTTGCATTTTCAAAAAATAACTTATCAAATTTTTTTGAGAAAATCCTCTCATTTGTAATTTTTGATAATTCATTTTCATAATCTAAAAATGAATTAATAATCAAATTGAAATTTTCTTCAATTTTTAACACTTCAAACAATTTCTCTCTTATTTCTTTTTGGAATTCATATTCTTCTTTTTTTATTTCAATTACATCTGAATTACCAATATACATAGTCGTAATTAAATATTTCATCTTTATCCTCCAATAATATTGATAATATAATTATAATTTGTAATCCTTTTGATATAATCTAACTAACCAACTCAACCACTCAAAAAAAGGAGCTCTCATGACCCTCTATCATTCCGCTTCACAAATCCTCACCCTCTCCGGCGGACCGCGCCGCGGGCACAATATGCACAATCTCGCCATTGTCCAAGATGGCGCCATCCTCGTCCTCGACGATAAAATCATCGACGTCGGCCCCACCGAAGCCATGCAGCTCAAATATCCCCAAGAATCCCCTGTCGACCTCCATCAAAAAGTCGTCCTCCCCGGTTTCGTCGACCCCCACACCCACGTTGTCTGGGCGGGTGACCGCGCCATGGAATTTGAAATGCGCCTCGCTGGCAAAACCTATATGGAAATTATGAACGCTGGTGGCGGCATCGTCTCCACCGTCCAAGCCACCCGCCAAGCCTCCTTTGAAGAGCTCGCCAAACAAACCGAAGACCGTCTCAAACGTATTTTTATGAACGGCACCACCACCATCGAAGCTAAAACTGGCTATGGACTTGATCTCGAAACCGAAATCAAACAACTCCAAGTCCTCCTCCACCTAGACCAAAAGCTCCCCATCGACATTGTGATCACCTTCATGGGTGCCCACGCCTGCCCGCCCGAATTCACCAAAAATGGCCAACCTGATTATTCTGACTACACGAAATATCAAATCGAAACCGTCCTACCCGCCATTCACCAATGGTGGCAAGCCAACGCCCCCCAACGCCCCCTTCCCTTCGTAGACGTCTTCTGCGAACAAGGCGCTTTCACCCTAGAACAATCCCGTGCCATCCTCACCAAAGCCAAACAGCTTGGCTTCCCTCTCAAAATCCACGTTGACGAATTTGAAAATCTCGGAGGGGCCTCCCTCGCCGCTCAGCTCAACGCCACCTCTGCCGACCACATGGTCAAAACCGGCCAGCAAGACATCCTCACCCTCGCCCAATCCGAGACGGTTGCCGTTGGCCTACCCGGCACCCCCTTTGGCCTCGCCCAAACCGAATATACCCCCGCCAAAGCCCTCATCCAAGCCAATGCCTATCTCGCCCTCGCCACCGACTGCAACCCCGGCACCTCCTGGTGTGAAGACATGGCCTTCATCATCGCCCTCGCCTGCCGTCAAATGAAAATGACACCCCCCCAAGCCATCACCGCTGCCACCATCAACGCCGCCAAAGCCCTCGCCCAAGATGATCTTGTCGGCTCCATCGAACCCGGCAAACAAGCTGACTTCCTCATCCTCAACACCTCCGACTATCGCAATCTCGGCTATCGCTTCGCCAGCCCCCTCATCTCCCACGTCGTCAAAGCCGGCAAGCTCTACCCCACAGGACACTAACATGACCCAACCAATCGACATCACCATTCAAGAAATCGCTCCCCGCTACCCCCAAGATCCCGTGCACGGTTTCGCCCACATCCTCCGCGTCCTCAAAATCGCCCAAGAAATCACCACTCAAGAACCCCAAGCCAACTGGCGCATCATTCGCACAGCCGTCCTCTTGCACGACATCGAAGGCGCCGCTGGCCCCGAAGCCGATCGTCTCGACCATCAAGAGCAAGCCGCACTCTTCGCCCAAACCTTCTTAGCAGAAAAAAACTGGTCCCAAACAGACATCAACGCCGTCACCCACGCCATCCGTGCCCACCGCTTCCGCCACCAACCCGATCCCCAAACCCTCGAAGCCCAAATCGTCTTTGATGCCGACAAAATCGATGCCATTGGTGCCACCGGTGTCGCCCGTGCCCTCGCCTATGCCGTCTCCCACAACAACCCCGTCTACGCCCCTCCCTCACAAGAATTCCTCCAAACCGGCCAAAAACTGCCCAACGAACCCCACTCCGCTTTCCATGAATACCACTTCAAACTGCGCAACATAATCAACCGTCTCCATACATCCACCGCCAAACAAGTCGCCCAATCTCGCCAAACCCTCATGGTCAACTTTTTCGAAACCCTCGCCCAAGAGCAAGATTTTTCCCAATTAAAATAAAAGAACGCCTGAATTTTCAGACGTTCTTCCAAAAATTAAACAAAATCGCTAAATTGCTGTTTCCAGTGCCAACTCATCCGCCACCAAATTGTTCACCCACTTCATCGAGCGATACCGTCGGAAAGAAATCATCAACTTCACCATTTCCTCACACGCCACCATCGGATAAACATAATACACCGGCAAATGCAACACCAATCCCCCAATCAAAGCCAACGGCACCCCAATCAGCCACACACTCGCCAATTCAGCCACCATTGCAAACTTAGTGTCCCCCCCCGAACGTAAAATTCCAATAAAAATTGTAAAATTAGCACTTCTCACCCACAAAAATACCCCAGACAAAATCATCAATCGCATCGCATAACTCTTCCCAATCGGGCTCAAATTATAAATAGACAACACCAACGGGCGCACCGCAATCAACACACCCCCCAGCACCACTGCGCTCATCACAATCATCCGCAAAAATCGCTGTGCATAGAACTTCGCATTTTCCTCTTCACCAGCCCCAATCTGATTCCCCACCAAAATCGCACACGCATTCCCCAACCCAATGAACAACACAAACGCCAAATCCTCAATCGACACCACAATATTCACCGCTGCATAAGCCTCAGTCCCAATCCGCGCATACACCATGTTATACACCGTCACGCCCAAAGACCAAAAAACCTCATTCATCAAAGCTGGTGCCGCAGTAACCACCACTTTCTTAAAGAACGCCCGAGTATAAGAGAAATAAGTCTTCAACGTCCCCATATAAGGCGCCTTCATTTTCTTACTCACCCAAATCATCACCACAAACTGCCCAATTCGTGAAACAGTCGTCCCAATCGCAGCCCCCTGCACCCCCAATTGTGGCAATCCCAAATTCCCCAAAATCAACCCATAATTCAACACACTGTTCAGCAACAAAGCAGCCAAGCTCACAATCAAAGGAATTTTCACTTGTTCAGTGCTCCGTGCAGCCATCGTGAACATAAACGTAAATCCAGTGAACAAATAACTCACCGAAATAATCCGCAGATACTTCACTCCTTCTGCAATCACCAAAACATCATTCGTATAAAATCGCATCAACAATTCCGGAAAAGCCGCCGCGGCCACCACAAAAATCACCACCGGCACCACCATCATCGTCAGCCCAATTCCCACCACACGCTGAATATTTTCCGTGTCCTTCTTCCCCCAATATTGCGCAATAAAAATTCCACTACCGCTCGCAATCCCAAACCCGATCAAAATATACAAAAAAGAGATCTGATTTGCCAATCCCAACCCAGCAATCGAAACATCCCCCAATTGGCCCGTCATAAACACGTCCAACGTATTAATCAACGTCTGCACCAACTGCGCCCCCGCAATCGGCATCCCGATCGTCAATGCCTTCTTAAAAAAATCACGATTCGTCGCCGTTGCTTTTTTCTCACTCATTCAAAATACCTCAAAAAATATAAATAAAAAATATAGATAAAAAAATTCCCATTATTCTCGCCAATCTTAACCCAGAACTTACTGAAAAACAACACACTGCCCCCTCACAAATTCCCTCTTTTCATTTTAAACACAATCATGTAAGAAATCACCTCAGGTTTTGTCCATTAAAGTGAACAGACACATGAAAACAGAAAGGGAAAAATATGTCAGATCAAACATTTTATGATTTTTCAGCAAAAACCATCACCGGAGAAGAACAATCCATGTCCACTTATCAAGGCAAAGTTGTCCTCGTTGTCAACGTCGCCAGCAAATGTGGCTTCACTCCCCAATATGAAGGTCTTCAAAAATTATACGAAGACCATCAAGATAAAGGGCTCGTCATTCTCGGCTTCCCCTGTGACCAATTCAAACATCAAGAACCCGGCACAGAAGAAGAAATTGCCACATTCTGCAAAACCAACTATGGCGTCACCTTCCCCCTCTTCTCCAAAATCAACGTCAACGGCAAAGAAACCCACCCCCTCTACACCTACCTCAAAGACAGCCTTCCTGGCCTTGCCGGCAAATCCATCAAATGGAATTTCACCAAATTCCTCGTTAGTGCAGATGGCACCCCCATCAAGCGCTACGGCTCAAAAGTCAAACCATCTGAGATCGAAGCCGACATCTTAGCAGAACTTGCCAAAACCGAAGCATAAAAAAACAAAAGCCCTTCTAAAAGAAGGGCTTTTTTCAAAACTGATCAGGAAATTCAGTTAAGCATTCTCCAGAAGTTCATCCACAAATCCATATTTGCTCACCCCAACGCCCACCACAGAAGGCCCCGTATGCGCCCCCAAAACTGTCGCAATCGCCACCGTCGGCAAATATTCAACGTTAAAACGTTCTTCAATCTTCGCCTTCAACATCTCCACAGCCTTCAAATTATCCCCATAAACAAACTGCACCAGCAACTTTTCATACATCCCAAATTGTTCTTCAATTTTATCAACAATCGTAGACAACGTCTTCTTCATTGTGCGGGCTTGTCCCAAAGTCTTCAACGTACCCTCATCCACATCCAAAGCCAAAATCGGCTTAATATTCAACATAGAAGCCAACGTCCCCTTCAAATGGCTCACTCGACCCCCATGGATCAAATAACGCATCTCATCCAACGTAAAATAAGTTTCCATATGCTCGTTCAACTTTTGACACAATTCTTGGATCTTCTCCACAGAAAATCCCTTCCGAATCGCCTTGCCAGCCAACCCCACTTGCATCGCCAAGGGAATCGAAACCACTTTTGAATCAATAAAGTGCACATTCGCTTCTGGCACCATCGTCGCACCCAATCGAGCAGATTCCAAAGTTGCGCTCAAATTACCAGATAAATGGATCGACAAAATATCAGTATCTTCCTTCGCCACCTCACGATACATATCCGCAAAATCTTGCGGAGAAGGGGCCGCCGTAGAAGGATATTGACCAGTGGTCGCCAACATTTCATAAAATTCAATCGCCGGCAAATTCTTATACGTTCGATTATTAAAAATCACTGGCAAACTCACCACACGCACATCATATTCCATCACATCGCGCATCAAAAGATCACTACCACCATCAGTCACAATTTTCATCTTAAAACTCCTATTCAAATCACAGTCAAGTCTAAAAAATAGAATAAATAATCAAATAATTTCAACAATAATTAAGCATACTTAACTGTTTGGGATACCTATATAACCAACTAATTTCAAAAAAGTTACCCCCTAAAAAATTAAAAACTCGTAAGGTCAAAACCCTTGTATAATACTTAACAAAAAAAATCCATCCCCAGAAAGCAAAATCATGCAAAAAATTCCAAACTATGCCACCCTCTGGCAAGAGATATTTCAAGCCCGCCAAACCAACGCAGACCCTCAAGAAAAAGAACAACACTGGCGTGAAAACGCCCAAAAATTTTTCCAGCGCGTCCAATCCCGTTGGCAAACCCCCGATAGCACCCGCGACCTGCTCCTCTCCACCGTCCAATCCATTCCCAACTGCACCCTCACCGATATCGGCTCAGGCCCCGGCAACTTCAGCCTCTTCATCGCCCCTCACTGCGCCCACGTCACCGCAATAGACCCCTCCCCATCCATGCTCTCCGTTTTCAAACAACAAATAGAACAACACGCCGTCCCCAACATCACCCTCCACAACACCACCTGGGCCACTGCCCCCATCCCTCCCAAATCCACCCACATCACCTTCTCCTCCCATGCCATCTACGGCGATCCCGACCTCATCGGCTTTCTCCAAAAAATGAACCAAGTCACCACTCATCGCTGCTTCCTCCTAGTTCGCGCCCCCTTCCCCCACTCCATCATGTCCCAAGCCGCCCAACTCGTCTGGGGCCAACCCCACGACAGCCCCAATTTCCAAATCATCTATAACACCCTCCTCCAACTCGGCATCATCGCCAACGTCACCCCAGAAACCCCCAACGGATGGAAGCCCGTCTTCAGTGATTCCATCTCCGATGCCCTCCAGAAAATAAAAACCCGCCTCAACATCACCCAAACCAAATACGATCTAGCGCTAAAAGACATCCTCACCAAAGAGCTCCTCCCCACCCCCGATGGTCGCTACCAATGGCCTCAATGGGGCGAATCCGCCCTCATCCATTGGAAACCACCTCAAAAAAGCCCCCAATCATCAAATCCCTCTCCTTAATATTTGTGTAAGAAGATAATAAGAACCATTGTCTAAGCATAGAAAAAAAACCGAAACTTACAAAATGGTTGGTATAATTGCCAATAATTAAAAGAAAAAATATACTCTTTGGAGGCAAATGTGAAAAATCCAAGAACACGTAATTCCGTTTTCACAATAGGAATGTTGATTCTTATCACCATCACTATGGTTTATTCCATGAATGGTTTAAATGGAAAAACAGAAGACCCACCCACCATCAATCAAGTCGCACAAGACATCAAAGATGGAAAAATTACCAAGATCATCGAAAGCGATGATCGTGTTACCGTCTACTACGTAGACAGCCCTGATCAAAAAATCACCTTCTTAAAAGAAGACGATGCAAGTTTAGTCGAACAACTACACCTCTACGGTGTTACCGAAGAATATCTTGACCCCGCCAACATCACCGTCGAAATTGCACCTCCCTCCATAGGGCCCACCCTATTGAACATCTTCTTCACCGGCATTCTCCCGATCCTCCTCATGGTCGGCGTCATCCTCTTCTTCATGCGCAACATTCAAGGCTCAAACAACCAAGCCATGTCCTTTGGCAAATCAAAAGCCAAAATGTTCACTGGTGAAAATCCCACCGTCACATTCAAAGATGTCGCCGGTGTAGAAGAAGCCAAAGAAGACCTCTACGAAATCGTAGAATTCTTGCGCGAACCTCAAAAGTTCATCGCCCTCGGCGCCCGCATCCCCAAAGGTGTCCTCATGGTCGGTTCTCCCGGTACAGGGAAAACCCTCATGGCCAAAGCCATCTCTGGTGAAGCAGGAGTCCCCTTCTTCTCCATCTCCGGTTCAGACTTCGTCGAAATGTTCGTCGGTGTTGGCGCCTCCCGTGTACGAGACTTGTTCGAACAGGCCAAACGTCACGCCCCCGCCATCATCTTCGTAGACGAAATCGACGCCGTCGGTCGTCATCGTGGTTCCGGCATGGGTGGCTCTCACGACGAACGTGAACAAACCCTCAACCAAATCCTCGTCGAAATGGACGGGTTTGAAACCAACACCAATGTCATCATCATCGCTGCCACCAACCGTCCGGACATCCTTGATCCCGCCTTGCTCCGTGCAGGCCGTTTCGACCGTCAAGTCGTTCTCGATGCCCCCGACATGAAAGGCCGTGAAGCCATCTTCAACGTCCACATGAAAGGCAAACCCATCGATCCGCTCCTCGACGTCTCCATCTTAGCCAAAGCCACTCCTGGCATGGTCGGTGCAGATATCGAAAACGTGGTCAACGAAGGGGCCATCATCGCAGCTCGCAAAGACAAAAGACAAATCGAATTGGAAGATCTTCAAGAAGCCATCGAACGTGTCATGGTAGGCGGTCGCGAACGTAAATCTCGCGTCATCGCCCCAGACGAAAAACGCATCGTAGCATATCACGAAGCCGGACACGCCATCGTCATGAACGCCCTTCCCGAAGCAGATCCTGTTCACAAAGTCACCATCATCCCCCGTGGCATGGCCGGTGGCTACACCTTAGCCCTCCCCGAACAAGATCACAACATGCTCGCTTCCAAGCGCAAGCTCATCACCGAAATGGTCGGCCTCTTGGGTGGACGTGCCGCAGAAGAGATCGTCTTCAACGACATCACCTCCGGCGCCTCCAACGACATTGAACGTGTCACCAAAATTGCCCGCGCCATGGTCACCCGCTACGGTATGTCCGAAGAAATGGGACCCATGATCTACGGTCAATCCAATGAAATGGTATTCCTAGGTCGAGAGATCTCCGAACAACGGGACTACTCCGAATCGATTGCAGAAAAAATCGATACAGAAGTCCGCCGTCTCGTCTCCGAAGCCTACATCGAAGCCAAGAGCATCCTCACCAAATATCGTGCCGAACTCGAAGCAGTCGCGCAAAAACTCATCGAAGTTGAAACCATCGACCGCAAAACATTCGAAAGACTCTTCCCCACACCTGTGGAAAAGAACAGCGGCACCCCCTCTATGTCCTAAAATCTTGAAAAAGATCAAAAAAGAGCTGGTAGATTTACCAGCTCTTTTTATTTTTCTAACGATAATCCTGCGCGCGGAACAACTGTCCCGAAGGTCCATCATCCTCCAACAACACCGGCACCAATCCACCCGGCAAAACAGTCTCCACATCATGAAAAGCATTCGCGCCCCCCATATCCGTCTTCAACCATCCCGGATCCAAATAATTCACCAGCACCCCACCAGGGCGCGCCGCCACAGCCAAATCCCGGCTATACTTATCCACTGCCGCTTTCGACACACTATACGGCACCAAATTGGGCTGATTCTCAATTCCAGAGCTCACATTCACCACCCGTCCCCAACCACGTTCCATCATAGCAGGCACAAACGCATTACACAAAGCCACCATCGCAAACAAATTCACCTGCAACACACGCTCCCATTCCGATTGTTCAAAATCAAAAATACGCTTCGAGCCACTCCCAATTCCAGCATTATTATATAAAATATCCACCTGCTCCGTTCCAGCCCGCACTCCAGCAATCACCGCATCAATCCCCTCTGCAGATGCCAAGTCCCCTGCCACAGCAAAATGCGCAACATCAAACTTCTCCAAAAGACCCATCGTCTTTTCCGTGTTCTCCATCGTTCTCGCATGCACAATCACATTCGCGCCCTCACCTGCCAACCCCAAAGCCAATTGCTGCCCAATCCCTCGGCTAGACCCCGTCACCAACGCCCATTTACCATGCAATTTTTTACCCATAAAATCACTCCTTATCAAAATTTAAATAATCTTTTATTTCCTAGAGTAACCTATTTCAAAAATTTATACCTCTGCCCCCAATTATTAATCAAAAATCCCTTAATTTCCTCCATTTATTTTCCCTTCTCATCCTGTATAATAAAATAAAAAAAGGAAGGGAAAATGTCAAAAACAGCTGAACAAATCAAAACCCATGTCCAATCCCTCCAATTCACCCACTTCAATGAAAAAACTGCTTGGCAAATCGGGCAATATCTCCATCAAGAAGCACAAACCAACACCTACCCCATCGTCATCGACATCCGCCTCAACCACCGCCAACTCTTCTATTCCGCCCTCCCCGGCAGCGCCACCAACAACCAACTTTGGGTCCAACGCAAAATCAACCTCGTCAACCTCACCGGCCACAGCTCCTTCTACTGGAGCCTCCTCCTCAAAGAACAAAATAAAACCATCGAACAAAAACTCCTCCTCCCCGAAACAGACTACGCCCCTCACGGTGGTTGTGTCCCCATCCTCCTCAAAAACACCGGCATGGTCGGCACCATCACCGTCTCAGGTCTCCCTCAAGAACAAGACCATCAACTCGTAATTAAAGCCATTCAGGCCCATCTTAATTAAAAACAACAAGGAGAAATCACAATGTCCCTAAATCCCGTAATCGAACTACTCGGCCGTCGTCTTCGCCTCGCCGTCATCGGCGGTGGCCCCGGCTCCTTCATCGGAGAAATGCACCGTCAAGCCGCCCGCATGGACGATCGCTACCAACTCGTCGCTGGCGTCCTCTCCTCCAAACCCGAAAAAGCCAAACAATACGGCCTCGATCTCGGCTTCGCCCCCGACCGCGCCTATTCAGACGTCCCCACCATGCTCCAAGCAGAAGCCAACCGTCCCGACGGGGCCGACGTCATCGCCATCATGACCCCCAACGACACCCACTATCCCTACGCCCTCGCCGCCCTCGAACACGGCTTCGACGTCATCTGCGACAAACCCCTCACCAACTCCCTCGAAAACGCCCAAAAATTGCATCAAAAAGTTCAAGAAACCGGCCTCATCTTCTGCCTCACCCACAACTACACCGGCTACCCCCTCGTCCGTCAAGCCAAAGCCATGGTCGCCGACGGACAACTCGGCACCATCCGTCTCGTTCAAATCGAATATGTCCAAGGTGGCAAAGCCGATGAAAACGATCCCGACCCTGCCGACGGCCCCCTCCCGTGGCGCTTCAACCCCGAAACCGGTGGCCCCTCTCTCGTAATGGGAGACATCGGCACCCACGCCCACAACCTCACCCGCTTCATCACCGGTCTCGAAATCACCGAAGTCGCCGCAGAAGCCGGTGCCATCGCCCCCAATCGCATCTTTCACGACTACGCCGGCGCCCTCCTCCATTTTGAAAACGGCGCACGTGGCACCTTCTGGGTCACCCAAGCTGCCGCCGGAGTAGAAAACAGTCTCGCTATCCGTGTCAGTGGCACCAAAGGCACCCTCGAATGGAACCAAGAAGTGCCCCAACAACTCCTCTTCAAACCCCTCAACGCCCCCATAGAAATCCGCACCCCCAACGGCCCCGGCACGCTCCCCCTCAGCGCCCATTCCACCCGCATCGTTGCCGGACACCCCGAAGCCTTCCCCGCCGCATTTGCCAACATCTATTCCGACGCTGCCCAAGCCATCGCCGCCCGTCGCGCAGGCAAACCTGCCGACCCCCTCGCTATGCATTTTCCCAACAGTCACGATGGCCTCCTTGGTGTCCAATTCGTCCACAGCATCCTTCAATCCAGTCAAAACAACAGCCAGTGGACCAAATGCTAAAATAATAATTTTACTCATTGTTTTTTGGTTTATAATATAAAAAACAATATTGGGCGGATTATGAAAAACAACTTGGATTTTATAGAGATAATTTCAGCAAAAGAAAATAGTTTTTTATTAATTGAAAAATCAAATACCTTATTTGAAGCAATTAGTTTATTTAATCAATTAGAACAAAAACCACATTATTTTCTAGTGAAATTTTCAAAGAATAATTACTATGTTTATCCAACTCATGAAATAAATCAACTTTTAACTAAAAAACAAAATATTTTGCAATATAAAATATTAAAACTAAAAAAATATTTTTTAAAAACTAAAAAAATAGAAAATCCAAAAAACCTTGATGAACTTAATCAAATTGATTCTTCATATAAATTTTTATTGATTTCTCTATTTGATTATGAAATTTCCGTTGTTAAAAATAATGTAATTAAAAAAAATAGTTTTTTTCCACTTCCAAAGTTAACAAAAACTATTTTTCTTTTTTTTATTACTACGATGATTCCACTTTTCTTTAACTTCTTTGAATTTAAACAATTATTTTTACCAGCAAATGAAGTTATGAATGGAGAATGGAATATAGCAGTTGTAGAGTTTTCAATTTCTGATACTAATAAAAATAAAGATATAAATTCTAATATAATTACTAATATTTTCTATAATCGTTTAGAAAAAAATACCATTAATTTAGGTGATGAAATAGATATAATTTATAAATTATCTGGCCCCAATGATCTATCAAAAATAAAGAATAATGATATAGAATTTCGAGAAAAAAAAGCACAAGAAATTGCTAAAAAAGTAAATGCAGATATAGTTATATATGGATTGATAACTAATAAAAATAATATCATTACAATTCAACCCGAATTTTTTATTTCTATTAATAACCATTATGAAGCTGAAGAAATGGTTGGACATCATTTTTTAGGTGATCCCATTATCGTTTCATATTCAAATAATATTGATGAATTTAACTCAAAGATAAATAAAATCTTAACTCAACGCGCAGAATTATTAACATTAATTACTAATGGTTTAGCATTTTATTCAAATTCAAATTATGAAGATTCTCTAAAAATGTTTGAAAAAGCAAATCAAAATAAGTATTGGAACACTAATAAATCTAGAGAAGTATTATATTTATTTATTGGTAATACATATGGAAAATTATTAGATATTAAGAATGCAGAAACAAATTTTTTTTCAGCAATAAAAAATAACCCTGAATATTCTCGTGCTTACATAGGTTTAGGAAGTGTTTATTTATTGTCATCTTTACAAGAAACAAATTATAAAAATTTTATTCCAAATTATAATGATTTAGAACAAGCTGAAAAATATTTCAATTTAGCATCAATTGCAAATGACAAACCAGATTCTGCTGACATTCAAACAAAGGTCAATTTTGGCTATGGACAAGTTTATCAAATATATTTTTTTGCAGGATATGATAAATTTAACATATCAAATGAATATTTTTATCAAGTGATAGATGAATATAATAATACTAAAAATGAACGAATTAAAGAAATTACTTCTGAAGCATATGCTAGACTAGCTTTATCATATCAAAAGAATTCTGAAGAAGAAAAATCTATCATATTTTTTGAAAATGCAATTATTTTAGCAAAAAACCCATTGAGAAAAGCATTGTATAATGACTCTATAGCTGATATATATAGATTTAGAAAAAATCTCAATGAAGAAAAAAACTATAGAAAAAGATGTATAGATGAATATCAAAAATTAATATTTGAAACTGAATCATCAGATATTAGAAATATTTATTATATAGAAATAATAAATCAATATCTTTTATTAGCAGATTATACAAACGCTTTAGAAGTAGCTCAATCTTCACTCCTAGAATTTGAAAAAGATAGCGAAAATTATTTAAAAATAGAAAATCTAATTAATAAAATAAGGGAAGGTCAAAAATGAATAAAAAACTAATAATTTTTTTTATATTAAATATATTTTTATTAGCAAGTTGTACAACAACTCCTTTAGTACAAATAACAACTGCAACACAGGAACAAAAAACAATTATTCATCAAAATAACGAAAATAACAATTTAGAACAAACTATAAAAAATGAAAATTTAGATAATTCAATTTACAATCAAATACCAGAAAATGCAATCCCAATTATCACAACCCATTTTGGTGAAGGAGGAGGAGATATAGTTGCTGATACACCATGTGATAAAACAAGAAATTATCCATATTTTGAATCAGGTAGTGATTATCAAAAGATAACAAATCCTGCCGATAGTTCTTATTATATTATGTGTGGTTGGATACCTGGTGAAAAGCTAACTGTGGAAATTCAAAACCCAAATGGTCAAATTTCATTTGATGAAATAATTACTTCAGATAAAACTAACTATTACTTTGATAGAGAAAATTACATGCTTTTTGGTAATTATAATATCAGCTTCATTAGTAATAATAAAAAACTATCAACAACAATTTTTTATGAAGAACCAAAGTATCCAATAACTTTCATTAATTCAAACAAAAATCAAATTATAATTAAAAATTTCAAACCTAATGAATCAATTTTAGTTTATATTTATGAACCACAAAAAGATCAATTTGATAATACATCTATTATTATGGGTACCAAACAATTCTATGTGGATCAAAATGGAGAATTAATAATTAATCTTAATCTATCAATAAAACCAAGGCAACTGTTCTTAATTAAAGGTGAATATTCTGGTACTTTTGATCCTCAGCACGAAGTTTATCCTTATGGTCCTATATTTGACATTGATAGTAATTATCTTAATTTATATACTAAAAATAATTGTGAGTTTAGTTCTCAATACATAGCTGATGTAACAATACCTGATGGAACAATAATGAAACCAGGTGAAAAATTTACTAAAACATGGACAATAAAAAATAATGGGACTTGTACTTGGCAAATCAATGATAATATTATATTTGATTTTATAAAAGGAGATAATTTATCAGGAGATACTGAAATACAGATTCCAACAAACTTATATCCAATCAAGCCAGGTGATATAATAAATGTTTCAGTAAATTTATATGCTCCTATTGACCAAGGAAAATATAGAAGTTATTGGCAATTCAAAACATATTTATATCAAACTTATGTTTCATTTGGACAAACTCCGTACGTAGAAATTGTTGTAAAATAAAAAAAATAAAACCCCTCTTCCTAACCAAGAGGGGTTTTTTCTTTCCCCCGCCATCAAAAAATTAACACCAAATTTAACTCACTCATCCTATAATAATAAATACACTTAAAATCTACCCCCTTAAAGAAAGGCATCCTATGCGCATACTCATCATTGAAGACGAGCACACCCTCGCAGATAATCTCGCCCACTCCCTCCGTCAAATTGGCTACGCAGTCGACGTCGCCTATGACGGAGCAGAAGGCTACCAAACCGCCCTCATCAACCAAAGCTACGACCTCCTCGTCCTAGACCTCAACCTACCTCACATGGACGGCCTAGAAATCCTTAAAAAACTTCGCCAACAATTCCCCCAACTGCTCATCATCATCCTCACCGCGCGCACAACCCCCCAAGAAAAAATCACCGGCCTAGACCTCGGCGCAGACGACTACCTCACCAAACCCTTCCATCAAGGCGAGCTCACCGCCCGCATCCGCGCCCTCCTCCGTCGAGACCAAAGAGAACCCTCCCCCCTCCTCACCCATCAAGAAATCAAATTCGATCCCCAATCTCGCGCAGTCTGGCTCAACAAAATTCCCCTCACTCTCACCAAAAAAGAAACCGCCATCCTAGAATATTTCCTCCGTAACAAACACAAACTCATCTCCCAAGAAGAGCTCCTCCAACACATCTGGAATGATGACGCCAACCCCTTCACCAATGTCATCCGCGTCCACATCAATTCCCTCCGCAAAAAGCTCTCCCAAGCCTCCCCCTCACAAAACCCCTATATCATCACCAAAATCGGCGAAGGCTATCAACTCACCCCAGATCCATCCACCTCATCAGAAGAAGAAAAATAAAAAACTATGAAAATAAAACTAAACAATCTCCTCAAAAAACTCAACACCATCCCAATCAAACTCGCCATCATCGTCTTCTTCACCATGCTCCTCGTCAACACCCTCCTAGACTCAAACATCCTCCATTCCACAAAAAACCTCATTATCCGCTTTATCTCCCAATACAACATCTTCGTCTTGAGCCCCCAAACAGCGCTCATCCCCCGCGAAACCTATCTCTACAATCCTTTCACCCTAGAATCCCTCATCAAAACCGTCACCATCTCCATCATCACCTACCTCTTCGCCCAAGCCTATTTCAAACCCATCCAAAACATCGCCCGTCTAACCAACCAAGTCACTCCCCAAACCCTAGACATCCGCATCCCCACGCAATATGACCTCACAGAATACAACCAACTCGCCCAAGCCATCAACAAAACCCTAGACCAACTCCAAATCGCCTTTCAACAACAAAAACTCGCCTATCAAGCCCAAAGTCGCTTCGTCTCAGATGCCGCCCACCAACTCAAAACCCCCATCGCCATCATCCAATCCAACCTAGAATCGCTCGAAACCACCGCCACTCCCCTCACAGTTGCGCAATCCGCCTTCATTCAAGATCAAAAAACTGCCCTCGCCAAGCTCAACCAGCTCATCAACAACCTTCTCCTCCTCGCCAACACCGGTCAGCTCCAAAAACAAGAAGTCTATCCTGCCCTCATCATCGAAGAAATCAAAACCAACCTCACCCCGCTTGCCCAAAAAAACAACATCCAAATCATCCTCCAAGGAGACGCCGAAATCACCCTCAAAGCCGATCCCGCCCTCCTAGAAATCGCCTTCACCAACCTCATCGAAAACGCCATCCTCTATAATCGTCCCAACGGCACCGTCACCATCACCCTCGCCACACAAAAAAAACACGCCCTCATCACCATCCAAGACACAGGCATCGGCATCCCTCCCCAAGAGCAACCCCTCATCTTCAACCGCTTCCACCGCAGCCAAGCCGCCCACACCCAAAATCCCCAAGGCACCGGTCTCGGCCTCTGTTTAGTAGAAAACATCCTCTCACGCCACAACGCCACCATTGAGCTCAACAGCCAACCCCAAAAAGGGTCAAAATTCATCCTCAAAATCCCTCAAAATTAACACCAACTTTAACTCCAAAATTGTATAAAGTACTATACAAATCTATATGGAGGCATTCAAAAATGCAATTACAAATAAAAAACATCAACAAAACCTATAAAGGCAACATTCACGCCCTCAAAGATCTCAATCTAACCATCGATCAAGGCATGTTTGGCTTGCTCGGGCCCAATGGCGCAGGCAAAACCACCCTCATGAAGATCATCGCCACCCTCCTCAGCCCCACCAGTGGCAGCATCCTCTTTAATGACACATCCATCACCCAAAACCCACAAGCCATCCGTCAAATCCTTGGCTATCTCCCTCAAGATATCCAGTTCTATCCTCAGCTCACAGTCGCAGAAACGTTAGACTATCTCGCCATCCTCTCCAACATCCAAGAAAACCGTCAACAAAAAATTGACCACCTCATCGAGCTCGTCAATCTCACCGACAAAAAAGATCAAAAGGTCAAAAAACTTTCTGGCGGCATGAAGCGCAGGCTCGGCATCGCCCAAGCCCTCCTCAACGATCCCAAGCTCCTCATCGTAGACGAACCCACCGCCGGCCTTGATCCTGAAGAGCGCGTCCGCTTCCGCAATCTCCTCTCCTCCCTCAGCAGCGATCGCATCGTCCTCCTCTCCACCCACATCGTAGAAGACATCGCCGCCACATCAGAAAAGCTAGCCATCATCAACACCGGCCAACTCCTCTTCCAAGGTGAAGTCAATCAACTCATTCGCAATGCTCGTGGCAAAGTCTGGCAAACAACAGTCTCCGTCGAAGACTATCCCACCTATCAATCTCGATACAACATCGTCAACGCCATTCGCACAGAAGCCGGCTGGAACATCAAAATCATCGCCAACACCGCCCACATCCCCAACGCCACCCCTATCGATCCCACCATTGAAGATGCCTACATGTTCTTCATTCAAACCAACAAGGAGCAAGCATAATGACTACCCTAAAAATTGCACAATATGAATTCAAATTGCAAACCCGCAACCTAGGCTACTATCTCGTCCTCCTCCTCGTCACCGCCTTCCTCATCACCGAAGTTGTTCTCAATATCAACACCAAAATCGGCACCGCCAATGCCGCCACTCCAGAAATCATCTATAACACCAACCAAGAGCCACTCATCAATCGCACAGAAGACTATTCACAAGCCCTTCAAACCCATTCCTTAGGCTTCTGGGCAGGCTGGCTCTTCTATGACCGCGTAACCCTCATGCTCACCATCCTCTTCGCCATCCTCGCCGCCCAAGTCTGGCATCGCGACAAAAACCGGCTCATGACCCCGCTTATTCACAGCCGTCCCCTCTCAGCATCGCAATACTTTTTCGGCAAATATCTCGGCCTCATCTTTGCCTATCTCACCCAACTACTCTTTTTTATTGTCGTTGCCATCGTCTCGATGTTCATCATCGCCCATCAAACCCAACTCTCCTTCTCCATCGCAGAGTTCCTCGCCTCCATCGCAATCTACCAACTTCCCACCCTCCTCTTTAGTGCTGCCTTCATCCTCGTCATCAGCCTCCTCATCGAAAACCCCATCGGCACCACCATCCTCTTCCTCCTTTATTGGCTCTATAGTCTTGGCAGAATGAATCCTTTCACCACCCTACCCAACAAACTCTTCAACACCCTCTTCTTCCCCAGAGTCGACTTCACCTTTGATAACTCAAGTGCAGCCCTCCTCCTCGCCAATCAATCCGCCATGCTGCAAAACCGCCTTGTCTTCCTCCTTATCACCGCCCTCCTTCTCGTTCTTGGCGCTTTCACCTACAGCAGAAAAAAGGAGTCCCACGCATGAATCCGTTCAAAACACAACTCCAATTCTTAAAATATCAATTCAAAATCATCTGGCAAATCAATTTTTGGCTGGCACCACTCGCCATGGCCCTCCTCCTCCTTTTAATCAATTACCCCACAAACCTCAACTCCAGCCAAAGAGTCTTCACAGCCACCAAGCTCAACGAACAATTTTTACCCATCATTGGCATCTTACTCTTCAGCAACCTCCTCAGCCAAGAATTTGAGAAAAAAAACTTCCCTCTCTGGTTTGTCAAACCCAGTCAAAAAACAAACCTACTCCTCAGCCGTATCCTCATCACCACTCTCGCACTCGGCCTCTTTTTCCTCGGCGCCTTCTTCTTCCAACACCAAACCTACGTCCCCTTTTCACTCACCACCATGTGGTTTGCCATCCTCGTTCCCGCCCTCTTTCTCGGAATCTTCGGTTGTCTCATCGGGCTCCTCTTTGAAAGTACTGCCATCGCCATCATCCTCCCCCTCACCTACTGGGCATTTGAAATCGCAAGCGCCGGAAAAATCACTAGTGCTTTTTCCATTCTCTCCACCATGAATGCATTCTCTTGTCCCACCTCAGATTGCATCCAATTTCAATTCAACCCCATCTGGTTCCCACACAAGCTCCTGCTCCTTTTGCTCACCCTCGCCCTCATCTTCCTCACCAGCATAGCCCTCAAAAACAAATCAAGGCTCCAAATCAAATAAACAAAAAAAAGATCTCTAAGAAAGAGATCTTTTTTTTACATCTCCTGAATCTTAAAAACAATCACCCTCTTGGCATTCGCAACAAAAACTCAAAGTTTTAATTAACCTAAATCGACCCAATTTACCCCATAAAAATTAAATTTATTATATAATTAACCAATCTTACTCACACTGGAGCAATAAAAAAAATGATGACCATCACAACCGAAATCTTATTTCAAAATGCAATTGCCTTAGAAAAAGCAACCGAAAATCTCTACCGTAACTTTCAAAACATGTTCGCCAGCAATTCCCAAGTCGCCATCTTCTGGAAGCGTTACGCCGACGAAGAAAAAGGTCACGCCAACTTCATCGAACGCATTCTCTCCAAAATTGAACCCGAGCGTCTTTCCCAACCCACAGACCCAGACATCATGCACCAACTCCAAGCCAGCATCAACCGCTCGCTCAACATAGACCTCAAAGAAATCAAAAATCTAGAAGATGCCTTCCAACTCGCCTACGAAATTGAAACCACAGAAACCAACGCCATTTTCGAATTCATCTTCACCTACTTCTCAGACGAAGAGCTTGCCAAATCCAACGCATTCCTCCGCACCCAGCTCAACAACCATGTCAACAAACTCACCGAAGCCTTCCCCCACGAATTTCGCAGTGCCGCCAATCGAGAAAAACTCCCCGCCCGGCACATCCCCAATTCTCGTTTTACCTCCATCCTCGCCAACCTCTTCCCCAACACCTCTTGGTTCACTCCCGCCAAATAAAAAGCTCCAACAACAATTAACACAATCAGATTAAAATTCAAAAACAGCCCGCAATCGGCTGTTTTTTATTTAATTCCCCTCAAATTCAGTAAAATCCTCTTGACTTAATGGAAAATATACAATACTATATGTAAGTTATTTCTTACATATTGGAAAAAATATCAAACAAATAAAAAAGTGTAAAAAAGAAAAGGAATAAAAAAAATGACCTACAATCAAAAAAACAGCATTGTCACCCTCATCAGCCACATCCTCATCATCATCTATGCCACCATCCACCTCCTCGTCCTCCTCAACAATCAAGGCTTCCAAGCCCACAGCATCTACCGCCTCTGGTTCATCACCATCGCCCTCACCATCCTCCTCACCATCATCAACACCGTCCTCTATCACGTCTTCGACGCCGTCACCCAAGCCGTCCGCACCCGTGGCACCCAAGAGCCCGTCATCGACTCCGTAGAAGACGAACGCGATCACCTCATCAAACTCAAAGGCAGCCACGTTGGCAACATCGCCGCCGGCATCGGCATCTTCATCGCCATGCTCAGCATGGTCCTCGGTAGCCCCGCCCTCGTCATGTTCACCATCCTCATCTTTGGCGGTCTCTTCTCCGAAATCGCCGATAACATCGCCCAACAAATTCTCTACGCCAAAGGAATCAAATGACAACTCTCACAATCATCAACCACATCCGTCGCCTTCGTTTCGAAAACGACGAAATGACCCAACAACAGCTCGCCGAAAAAGCCGGGGCCACCCGCCAAACCATTCTCGCCCTCGAAAAAGGCAAATACAACCCCTCCCTCGAGCTCGCCTTTCGCATCGCCCTCGCCCTCAACACCCCCATCGAGCAAGTCTTCCAACTCGATCAATCCGATCCAGCCTAAAACAAACAACATAAAAAAGGGTAAACAATGAAAATAAATCGAAAACACAGTCTCACCGCCGGCATCCTCTTCCTTGTCGCCTTCCTCAGCGGAGTGCTCAGCGTCCTCCTCACCAAATCCATCACCAGCGCAACCTTCCTCGCCCTCCCCCCAGCGCAAATCACCTCTTTCCTCCTCTCCACTCTCAGCATCCTCCTCATGGCCATCGCCTGTGTCGGCATCCCCCTCGCCCTCTACCCCATCCTCAAACAAACTCATCCCTCCCTTGCCCTCACCAGCGTCACCTTTCGCACCATCGAAGCCGCTTTCTTCTTCCTCGGCGCAGTCACCAATTTCAAGCTCATCAGCCTCCACCAACTCGCTCAAACCAGCCCAGCCAGTCACCTTCCCACTCTCCAACTGCTTTCCACCCAACTCTTCACAGAAAAAAGCTGGCTCACCGGTGTCGCAGCCGCGCTTGCCTTCTGTCTCGGGGCCCTTGCCTACTATTTCATCTTCATCCAAACCAAATCCATCCCGCGCTGGCTCTCCATCTGGGGCTTCCTCGTCATCCTCGCCCACATCGTCGCCATCATCCTCATCATCTTAGGCGCAGATAGCATGTCGCCCATCACCTTGCTCCTCAATCTTCCCATCATGCTCAACGAGCTCACCCTTGCTTTCTGGCTCATCTTCAAAGGCATCCAACCCTCCAATTAACAATCACAATCACCAACCACCTCACTTCAGTGAGGTGGTTTCTTTCTCCTTCTTTTCAAAATTAAAATCACCAAAGTCTCCTTCCCCTCCCCTCAAAAATCAAGTATCCTCTACTAAAAAGCAGGAGACTCCCCATGATCAGACCCGCCACCCCCCAAGATCTAGCCCCCATCTACCACCTCATCTGTGAACTCGAGCACCACTCCCTAGATAAACCCTATTTTGAACAAACCTTCACCCGCTATCTCACCGATCCCCTCAAACACATCCTCGTCGCTCTTCAAGCAGACCGCATCGTCGGCCTCATCACCCTCCGCATCGAGCACCAACTCCACCACACCCACCCCGTAGCCGAAATTCTCGAACTCGTCGTCGATTCCTCCCTCCACCGTGCCGGCATCGGCCAACAACTCATCGATCAAGCCTTCCACCTCGCCCGTCAAAACCATTGCGCCCTCATCGAAGTTGCCTGCAACCAAACCCGCACTCAGTCCCACCTCTTCTACCAAAAAATGGGCTTCCACAACACCCACTTCAAATTCACCCTAGACCTATAAAAAAAAGACCTTGAAAAGGTCTTTTTAATCTCAAATAATTTAACAATAAACCTAGCTATCGATTAATTATTCAAAACCCCAATTAAACGGATCTGCAAAACTTTTCCAATCCAATCCCATTTCCTCATCAGTCAACAAACATTGGTCTAGTTTTTCACTAATTTCAGCTTGATTAATTTTAATCCCAATAAAAACAAGTTGAACTCTTCGATCACCAAACTCCTTGTCCCATTTCTCAGCCACACTTGGTTCTTCTTGCAAATACTCTTCAATCTCATCTGCCGGCAACGTAGCTGCCCAATATGCCATCGGATAAACTTCAACATTTTTGCCCGCTTGTTCCATCAAAATTGCATCATCATGATAATTAGGCAACCACATAAACCCTTTTGCCCGAATCACTGAATCAGGAAAATCTTCTGACAACAAATCATAAATTCTCTGCGGATGAAAGGGTCTTCGTTTTTCATAAACAAATGAAGAAATACCATATTCCTCAGTTTCTGGTGTATGATATTCAGCATTCAATTCTTTAATCCATCCCGCTGAATTAAAAGCTTTTTCAAAATCAAATCGCTCAGTATTTAAAATTTCAGCAGGAGGAACCACGCCCTTAACTGATCTCAAAATTTTTGCTTCCGGTTGCAAAGTTCGAATCACAATTTCCACTTGATTAATCTGATCCTCAGTCAACAAATCACACTTGTTCAAAAGAATCACATCACAAAACTCAATCTGAGAAATCAACAAATCCATAATATCTTCTTCCTCATCGGAAGAAACCTGTTGGCGCGCAACCAAATCATCCCCTCTTTCAAAGTCAGCCCAAAAACGATGCACGTCCACAACTGTCACCATAGTATCCAGTCGTGTTTTTTCAGTCAAATCAATCTTCTGATCTTCATCATAATAAGCAAAAGTCATTGCAATCGGCACAGGTTCACTAATCCCTGAAGCTTCAATCAAAATATAATCAATTGAATCCAATTTAGAAAGCCGATCCACTTCCTTTAGCAAATCCCCTCTCAGAGTACAGCAAATACAACCATTTTGCATTTGCACCAACTCCTCTTCAGCCCGCAGAAACCCTCCTTGTTTAACCAGCTCCGCATCAATATTCACTTCACTCATATCATTCACAATCACAGCAATTCGATAACCATGCTCACTATTTAACAAATAATTTAATAAAGTAGTTTTGCCAGACCCAAGATAACCGCATAAAACAGTAACAGGAATTTTTGTAGCCATAAAAGTATCCTTTAATTATAAATTTTTTTAAATTGAAAGGTTGATTGAACAATCAACCTCAATTAACTCATTTCCCTTTAGGAATTCCAAAATCATCAAAAAAACAAAATAGAAAATCAATAAAAACCACATTCAATGGTTACATTCTTCACATATTCCATAAAGAATGGTTTCATCCATATCAATAAAAAAATGATGTTCATTTTCAATATGCCCTGCAAATTCTTTTGTAATAGTGCATTGCAACGGATAAATTTTTCCACACTCCATACATTTCATATGAGCATCACACGCATGTTTTGATTCTTTATCTACAAAAAAATATAAAGCAGCATTTGTTTCCAAATCACGATATTTATGAAGAATTCCATCTTCAATCATCTTATCTAACTGACGATAAATTGTGGCAATACTAACTGAAATATCATGCATATTAAAATACTTAAAAACATCATATGCACTAAAATAAGTATCTTTATGCTCATTAACATATGCCAATATCAGTAAATGATGCCTTGTTTTCTTCCTTTTAGTCTCAGTCATATTAAATTCCCTTATTGATAATGATAATCATTTTCAATAATGGAATAATAATGGTCAAAAGAAATTTTGTCAAGAATAAAAATTCCCTTCCACAAAAACGCTTGACCTCAGCAGTCACTTAATAGCTAACCTACCTTCTTTTAAATCATAATTGTCCGCTCCTCATTTTTATCCAAATTCTTCAATCATCTTTTAATATCAAAAAAAAGACCCTTTCTCAAGGGTCTTTCTCATGCTAATCAATCTTCATGCGCTTATGCCGGCCAAATCTTGCGGCCACCGCCCACAGGGGTAATCTCTGCCAACTTCGCCAACACATCATCGCTCAACGGAGCCATCACAGCTGCCTGCACATTATCTTCCAACTGGCGCACATTCTTCGCCCCCGGAATCACCGCCGAAACAGCCGGATTCGCCAACACAAATTGCAACGCAAACTGTGCCATCGTCTGCCCGCTCAACAACGGACGCACTTGTTCAACCTTTTCCAAATCGTTCAAAAAGATTTGATATTCATCTTCATTTTCAAGCCATCGGTTACGGAAATCACTTTCAGCAAATTTCACATCCTTGTCAAACTTGCCCGTCAAAATCCCCATCGCCAATGGACCACGCACCAACACGCCCACATCGTTCGCCTCGCAATAAGGCAAAATTTCCGCTTCAGCTGTCCGATTCAACAAGCTATAATCAATCTGCAAAGTCGCCGCATTCCCATCATGATTAAACGCTTTCAAATACTCAAAATCACTGGTGCTCACCCCATAATTCAACACCTTCCCCTCTTTTTTCAGCTTCTGGAACCCTTCCAAAAACACTTCCATCGTCCCCTCACGGAAGTCAATATGGCTCTGAATCAGCTCCACATGGTCAGTCTGCAAGCGTTTCAAATTGCTCTCCACCCCTGCCACCAACTTTTCCACGCTGTCATATGCTGATTGTTTTTTCACATCATTAAATCCCTGCCAACCGATCTTCGTCGCCACAATGAATTCATCGCGCCGGCCCTTCATCGCCTTGCCCAGCAATTCTTCGCTGTGCCCATCGCCATAGACATCCGCCGTATCAAAAAAGTTCACCCCAGCGTCCAATGCCGCATCAATCGCGTCAAAAATTGCCTGGTCTTCCGTCTTTCCCCAAGTGGTTCCCCCAGCGGCCCACAAGCCAAATCCCACTTCAGAAATCATCAAATCGGTTTTCCCAAATCGTCGTTTACGAATACTCATTTAAAAATCCTCCATTAAATTTTATTAACTATCACCCTTAAGAATCATCACCCATCCCCCTTCTTACCATCCCCCTCCGCTTCTAACAACTTTCCAACAAAAAAGAGGCGCCCTTCAGCAGAGCCGCCTCTTTTCAAATCATCTGTCAAACAAAAAACTTATCGAGCACCTTTGATCTCATCGATCATCAAATTGAAATCATTCAACCAATCGGTCAAATCATGTTCATGTTCCAATTCATCATTCAAAATGCTCACCACCATCTGATAGGTCGCATGATCCTTCCCATAGGTCAAATTAGCCAAATCGCTATAGCGTTGGATTGCACAACCTTCAGCATCGATATTTTGTTCCAAAATTTTCTTAACATAAGGATCTTCCGGCGCATCATATTGGCATTTTGCCAACTTCTGCCATTCCATCGGAGAGAGCACTGGGGTTCCACCCAATTGCACAATTCGATTAGACACCAATTCAGCGTGTGCCAATTCTTCCTGTGCATGGATAATCAATTCAGGTTCCACCTCAGAGCGCATCGGTCCTTCAATCACCTTTGCCCCCACCCAATATTGATAATAAGCCAGCCATTCTTCTGCCAATGCCTCATTCAATAATTGGATCAAATTGTCCACATCCAAACCAACAATATCTCTACCTTTTTTTCCCATTTTTTCTCCTTTCAATGTCGAAAAAGACTTAGATAACACAATTAACTTTTTCAAAATAAAGCCATTTGATAGATAACTTTATCAATCTTAATTGTAAACGAATTAGAAATTTATTGCAAAGATTCTCATTTAAAAAAAGATTTCTTCCTCAAATTCTTACCCAAACCTAAAAAACAAACCAATCAAAAATAAAAAACAACCCCGCTCACCCCCACATATACCCATAAAAACAACCGCCTCCACCAAAAATCTCCCACACCGCCCCAACATTAAAAAATCAAACATCTTAAGCAAAATCAACTTGTCTCTTTTCCGCAATAATGCTATTATACCCCTTACATACAGGGGTAATTTCATTACCTACCCCCACATATATACCCATTTAACAGAACATCAAACATGGGGAAGTTTGTGCAAATCAAACACAGTCGCGCTACGGTGTTGTAGCCCTCGCTACTCAGTCCGAAAGCCATGCAATCATCAGCGATCCATTTGTCGCGTAAGCAAATTGGGCGGTCGTTTCTATTCCTGTCCCCCAATATTTAAAACAACACACACAAAATGCAACCATCATTTTGCATCTTGTCATTGCACCACCACAACTTAATCTCAACCCAATCGAAGGAGAAAAAATGTTAAACAAAAACCATCACTTCATTCAAATCAAAAAAAGGAACGGCGAAATCGTCCCCTTCCAACCGCAAAAAATCACCACCGCCATCGCCAAAGCAGGCCAAGCCACGCAAGAATTCTCTCTTCCCACCGCCCAAGTCCTTTCAGAACTCGTCATCCTTCATGCCAAAACCAAAATAACCACCGAAATCCCCACCGTAGAACAAATCCAAGATATCGTCGAAGACATCCTCCTCCAATCTCCCTATCTTAAAACCGCCAAAGCCTATATCATCTACCGTGACCAACACAGAAAACTCCGTCAAATCAAAACCAAAACCAATCTAGACCTCATCGACGCCTATATCAACAAACTCGATTGGAAAGTCAACGAAAACTCCAACATGACCTTCTCCCTCCAAGGCCTCAACAACTACATCTCCTCCGAAATCAGCAAAGTATACTGGCTCAACAAAATCTATCCTCCCGAAATCCGCCAAGCGCACGAAAATGGCGACTTCCACATTCACGATCTCAACTCCATCTCCGTCTACTGTGTCGGTTGGGATCTCTACGACCTCCTCATCCAAGGCTTCGGCGGCGTCTCCGGCAAAACCGAAAGCAAACCACCCAAGCACTTCCGCACCGCCCTCGGCCAAATCGCCAACTTCTTCTACACCCTCCAAGGCGAAGCAGCTGGTGCCCAAGCCTTCTCCTCTTTCGACACCCTCCTCGCCCCCTACATTCACTACGATCAACTCACCTACCCCCAAGTCAAACAAGCCATCCAAGAATTCATCTTCAACATCAACGTCCCCACCCGCGTCGGCTTCCAAACCCCCTTCACCAACCTCACCTTCGATCTTCACCCCTCCCCCAATTACGCTGACCAACCCGTCATCATCGGCGGCCAACCCCAAGAGAAAACCTACGGCGAATTCCAAGAAGAAATGTACCTCATCAACCAAGCCTTCTTC
Source organism: Anaerolineales bacterium (assembly GCA_963676155.2). Lineage (GTDB taxonomy): Bacteria > Chloroflexota > Anaerolineae > Anaerolineales > UBA11579. The sequence continues at coordinate 1,251,752 of CAXXOS010000001.1, read as the reverse complement.
GAAGTCATGGAAGAAGGCGATGCCAAAGGCCGCGTCTTCACCTTCCCCATCCCCACCTATAACATCACCAAAGACTTCCAATGGGAGAATCCCCACTTCGCCAAACTCTGGGACTCCACCGCTAAATACGGCATCCCCTACTTCTCCAATTTCATCAACTCCGACATGAACCCCGAAGATGCCCGTTCCATGTGTTGTCGCCTCCGTCTAGATAACCGCGAACTCCAAAAAAGAGGCGGCGGTCTTTTCGGAGCCAACCCGCTCACCGGCTCCATCGGCGTTGTCACCCTCAATCTTCCCCGCCTTGGCTATCTCGCCATGAGCGAAGCAGACTTCTTCCAAAAACTCACCCAGCTCACCCACCTCGCTGCCCAAAGCCTCGAAATCAAACGCAAAGTGCTCGAAACCTACACCGAAAAAAATCTCTACCCCTACACCAAACACTACCTCGCCGCCATCAAAGCCCGCTTCGATCAATTTTGGACCAACCATTTCTCCACCATCGGCATCATCGGTCTCAACGAAGCCTGCCTCAACCTCTTCAATGAAAACATCGCCACTCCGCGTGGTCAATCCTTCGCCCTCAAAGTCATGGATCATCTCCGCGACCAAATTCAAGCACTCCAACAAACCACTGGCAACCACTACAACCTCGAAGCCACCCCCGCCGAAAGCACCACCTATCGCCTCGCCAAGCTCGATCAATCCCAGCTCCCCGGCATCATCACCGCCAACCATGCCCAGCTCGCCCAAGGTGCCGAGCCTTACTACACCAACTCCGCCCAACTCCCCGTAGACTTCACCGACGACCCCTTCGAACAACTCGACCTGCAAGACACCCTCCAAACCAAATTCACCGGTGGCACCGTCCTCCATTTCTTCATCGGAGAGCGCATCTCCCAAGGCGAAGCCGTCAAACAATTTGTCCGCACCGTCTGCGAAAACTATAGCCTCCCCTATTTCAGCCTCACCCCCACTTTCTCCATCTGCCCCACCCATGGCTATCTCGCCGGTGAAATCCATCAATGCCCCCACTGCCAATCTCCCACCGAAATCTTCTCCCGTGTCGTCGGCTATCTCCGCCCCGTCAAAAATTGGAACGCGGGCAAACAACAAGAATTCAAAAACAGAGAACTCGTCCACATCGAAACACCTCCCACCACCAAACACACCACCTCCATCTCATTAGATGTAGAATAACTTCACGTAGAGAACAAAATGAAAATTGCCGGTCTCCAAAAATTCTCACTCATAGATTATCCCAATCACCCCTGCGCAGTCCTTTTCACGCAGGGGTGCAATTTCCGTTGCCCCTTCTGCCACAATCCCGAACTCGTCCTGCCGTCCCACTTCACCCCTCCCATCCCCACAGAAGATATCCTCACCTTCCTAAAAAAACGTCAAAAACAGCTCCCCGCCGTCACCATCTCTGGCGGAGAGCCCACCCTGCACGCAGACCTTCTCGATTTCCTCCACACCATCAAATCCCTAGGTTACAAAATCAAACTAGACACCAACGGCACTCGCCCACAAGTCATCGCCCAAGCCCTCTCTCAAAACCTCCTAGATTTTATCGCCATGGATATCAAATCCACACCTCCCACCTATCATCAACTAGCCGGCAGCCAAGTAAACATAGATCACATTCATCATTCCATCCACCTCATCCAAAACTCCGGCTTGCCCCATCTCTTCCGCACCACCCTCTATCCCCCTCTGCAAGACTCCCTCACCCAACAAGCCATCACCGTATGGATGGAAACCCTCCAGGCCCCTCACATTTTCCAAACTTTCCGAGACGGTCAGAAAATCCTCATCAATTTCACCCAATCCTAACCATTTAAATGAAAGCTTATCGTATTTAGAATATTTGTTATTGCAAATTATTGCAATTAACAATATTGGCATATATAATACCCTTGTCTAGTCAAAAGTTGAGAACAAGATAAAGGAACCTCATATGATCAGCAACATCAAACCTATTCAAGAATTTCACGGTCACATGTGCCCCGGCCTCGCCATTGGCATTCGTGTTGCCGAAAAAGCCATCCAAGAAATGGGCCAACGCCCCGGTGACGAAGAGGTCGTTGCCATCGTAGAAACCGACAACTGCGCCGTAGACGCCATCCAATTTGTCACTGGTTGCACCTTTGGCAAAGGCAACCTCATCCACATGCCCTATGGCAAAAACGCCTTCCGCTTCATTCGTAGAGCAGATCGCAAAGCCATCCGCATCCTCGTCAAACAAAATTTCGGCAAACCACTCACCCCCCAACAAGATCAAATCATGAAAAAATTCTTTGATCCCACCGCCACCCCCCAAGAGAAAGAACAAGCCGAACAACTCAGACAAGCCCAAATCGATCACATCCTCTCCGCACCCCTCGCAGAAATTCTCGAAGTTCAAACCATCGATCCAGAAATCCCTGCCCGAGCCAAAATATTCCGTTCAGAAACCTGTGATCATTGTGCAGAAAAAACCATGGAAATTCGTCTCAGCCTCCTCAATGGGCAAAAACTCTGTCCAGAATGTTACCAAACTGCCATGGATGACTTAAATCGCTACAACTAATTAAAAACCAACTCTTAAGGAGTTTAAATATGACCAAATCTTTCCAAATCACTCCCATCGGCATCATCCACAGCCCCTTCAAAAACAAAAACCAAGCACCCCGGCAAGGTCGTCTTTCCACCCTCGAATCTCGCATTGAAATCTTCCCCGAATATGAAGACTGCCTCATCAACATCCAAAACGCCTCCCATCTCTATATCATCTATTTTGGAGATCGTGCAGATCGCACCATCCACAGCTCCCCCACCCCCTTCTGTAAAAATCCAGTCGGTGTCTTCGCCTCTCGTTCCCCCAATCGCCCCAACCCCACCGCCCTCTGCATCGTAGACCTCATTCGGCAAGAAGGCAACACCCTCATTGTCCGTGGTCTCGACGCACTCGATCAAAGCCCAGTCATCGACATAAAAATCTACGCTTCTAGCATCGATTGCATCGCCAACCAAACCGATGTCAATCTTCCCCTTCCCAAAAATCAATAACCCTAGGAGCACTCCCAACCATGAAAAACATCTTCTCTACCTCCTCCTCTCAAGCCTCCTCCAATCCCGACCCCATCCAAGCCTATCAACACCAATCTCGTAAAAAAACATCTCTCATCATCGCCCTCCTCCTCCTCACCATTTGCATCGCCATCTTCGCCATCAACGCCGGAGCCGCGCAAATCCCGCCCTTGCAAGTCATCAAAGCCCTCCTTCACCTAGAAACCGAAGGCACCAACAGCATCGTCATCTGGAACATTCGTCTCCCCCGTGTCATCGCTGGCATCGTAGCCGGAGCCGGTCTCGCAGTCGCTGGTGCAGTCATGCAAACCTCCCTTCGCAACCCCCTCGCCTCTCCCGCCACCCTCGGTGTCTCCAATGCCGCCGCATTTGGGGCCAATCTCGCCATCGTATTCTTCGGCGCAGGCACCATCCACAGCAACACCCACGATGCCGTCTTCATCGCCAACCCCTATTCAGTCACCTTCTTCGCCTTTCTCTTCTCCATCCTCGCCATGATGCTCATCCTCTTCCTCGCCCGTCTCCGTGGTTTCTCCCCCGAGTCCGTCGTGCTCGCTGGGGTAGCCTTTGGCTCCCTCTTCACTGCCGGCTCCACCCTCATCCAATATTTCGCCGAAGACATTCAAGTCGCCGCCATGGTCTTCTGGACCTTCGGAGATCTCGGTCGCGTCTCATGGAAAGAAGTCGCCATCCTCACCACAGCCACTCTCCTCGCGCTCATCCTCTTCCATCACTATCGCTGGGACTATAACACCCTCGAAACAGGAGAAGATTCCGCCAAAGGGCTCGGCGTTCAAGTAGACAAAGTCCGCTTCCGCAGCATGTTCCTCGCCTCCCTCATCACCGCTGTCTCTGTTTCTTTCATGGGCATCATCGGCTTCATCGGTCTCATCGCGCCCCAAATGATGCGCCGCATCATCGGCACAGACCATCGCTTCCTCATTCCCGCCTCAGCCGTCACCGGCGCCGCCCTCCTCCTCATTTCAGACACCTTAGCCCGCACCATCATCTCCCCCGTCGTCCTCCCCGTCGGTGCCATCACCTCGTTCTTCGGCGCCCCCCTCTTCCTCTTCTTACTAGCCAAAGGAGCCACTCGCAAATGAAACTTCAAGTCCAAAACATTCACTTTGCCTATCCCAGCCGTCCCGTCCTCGCCAACATCTCCTTCAACATCCAACCCGGCGAGCTCGTCGCCATCCTCGGCACCAACGGCACCGGCAAAACCACCCTCCTCAAAACCATCAACCGCATCCTCAAGCCCTCCACCGGTGTCATCTACGCCAATCAAACCGACATCGCAACCCTCTCATCAAACCATCTCGCCCAAAACATCGCCTATGTCGCCCAACAGCGCCAAGGCACCCGCACCACCGTATTCAACGCCGTCCTCCTCGGTCGCAAACCCTATCTCAAATGGAATGCCACCGCACAAGACCTAGAAATTACCAGTCAAGCCCTCAACACCCTCGGCCTGTCTGACTACGCCCTCCGCTACCTCGACGAACTAAGCGGTGGAGAGCTCCAAAAAGTCGTCATCGCCCGTGCCCTCGCCCAACAACCCAACCTCCTCCTCCTAGACGAACCCACCAGCAGTCTTGACCTAAAAAATCAGCTCGAAGTGCTCCAACTCGTCAAAACCATCACCCAAACCCAAAACATCGCCGCCCTCGTCACCATGCACGACATCAACCTCGCCCTTCGCTATGCCGACCGCTTCATCCTTCTCAAAGACCAAACCATCTACGCCGCCGGCAACGCCGACATCATCACCCCCCAAGCCATCGAAGCCATCTATGCCGTCCCCGTCACCCTCTCCACCCTCAACGGACACCGCTTTGTTGTGCCCATCTAAATTCAAAAAACAATTGATTCTTTAATCAAAAAGATCAACTGAAATTATTATTTCCAAATTAAAGGAGAAAAAAATGAAACAATCATTCAAAAAACTCATCCCCCTCTTCATCCTCATCAGCATCGTCCTCACTGCCTGCGCCACCACAGCACAAGCACCCGCAGAAACAACCGACCCCATCACCATCACAGACGCAGTAGGTCGCGAAGTCACCCTCACAGAACCCGCCGATTCAGTCGTCGCCATTGGGCCCGGTGCCCTCCGCCTCTATGTCTACGCAGGGAATCTAGACTACATCGTCGGTGTCGAACAAATGGAAACCGGCAATGTCAGTGGCAAGCCCTATATGCTCGCCAATCCTCAACTCGCCGAACTTCCCATCATTGGACAAGGTGGCCCCAACAATGCCCCCGATGCCGAAGCCATCCTCACCGTCGCTCCTGATGTCATCTTCAGCACCTACGCCACCGATCCCGCCACAGCCGATGAGCTTCAAAAACAAACCGGCATCCCCGTCATCGCCCTCAGCTACGGCGGATTTGGCATCACCTCCATTTTCGGAGAAACCATTCAAAATTCACTCTCCATCATCGGTCAAACCATCGCAGATCCCACCCAAGCCGATCAAACCATCGCCCTCCTCCAATCTGCCCATGATGATCTCATGGCCCGCACCACCGACATTGCACAAGAAACCAAACCCACCGTATACATCGGCGGCCTTGGTTCCCGTGGCGCCCATGGCATTGAAAGCACCCAAGGGCAATACGCCCTTCTCGACGTCATCAACGCTATCAACGTTGTCGACGAAACCGAACAAGCGGGCTCCATCATGATCGACAAAGAAAAACTCCTCGAATGGAACCCAGACTTCATCTTCATCGACCAAGGTGGTTTCGCCTCCGTCCAAGAAGATCAACAAAAGAACCCCGAATTCTATCAAGCCCTTGCCGCCATCCAAAATGGCAACGTCTATTCCCAACTTCCCTACAACTACTACTCCACCAACCTAGACACCGCCATCGCCGATGCCTACTACCTCGGCAAAACCATCTACCCCGACGCTTTCGCCGACATTGACCCCATCGAAAAAGCAGACGAAATCTACACCGCCTTCCTCGGCACCCCCGTCTACCAACAAATGGCAGAAAACTTCGGCGGCTTTGGCCCCATCGAATTTGAATAATCCAAACAAAAAAGCAGGGCTTTGAGAGCCCTGCTTTTTTCTCAAACCTTCTTATTATTTTTTATCTAGAATAAGTTTGACATAATAAAGATTATATTTTATACTTTTTACATTCCAATAAATAAAGAGGGAATATGAATGGGATATATAATGTTTTAGATAATATTCATGGTTCGATTCAATTAAGTCAATTAGAGAAAAATTTATTAACAAAACCTGAATTTAGCCGTTTACACAAAATACTACAAAGTGGAAATGTCTATTTAACATATCCATCTAATCAAACAAAAAGATTTGAACATTCATTAGGAGCAATGTTTCTGTCTGGAGAAATTTTCTTTTATAGCTTATCAAATGCTAAACAAGAGACTGTTATTAATTTTTTACATTCATTTGAAAACCTGTTTGAAAATATTTTATACGATGAAATTTTTTTTGTAGAATCTCAAAAATCCAGAGATAATTATTTTGAAGATAACATGGAATTAATTAATTTAAGGAATCATTTAGAAGAAAAAAAATTTTTTTCTGAATATTTTTCTATTGAAATCGACAGTTTATATTCAAAATATTTTCCACTACAACTTCATAATTGTGAAAAAAAATATCTTTATATTTATATCATTTTATTTCAAGCAATTAGATTGGCTGGTTCTTTACATGATGTTGGACATTTACCATATAGCCATTCAAGTGAAATTGCATTAAAAAATATATATTCAAATATAGATGAAAAAAGAAAGAAAAATGATACATTAACAGATAGGCAAGAAAAATTCTTAATAACGATGGATGCAATAATAAATAGCAACAAAGAAAATCCTAAAGCATTCCATGAAATTATAAGTGATAAAATAACTAAAAATCTAGCAGATAGTATATACTCTAATTGGAATAATAAAAATAAAAATCTAAATCTCTTTTATATAATTGTTTATAAAGTTACTTTATGTATTTTTGGAAATTATTCATCAAGTATAGATCAGGAAAATAAAAATCCAAGAGTCAATATTGATAAAATAATTTTTAATGACCTTCATAAAATTATTGCCGGAACATTAGATTCAGATAGATTAGACTATGTAAATAGAGATACAACAAATTCAGGACTAAAAACTTTTAATAATGATTATAGAGGTATAATAAATTCTTTTACATTAGTAAAAAACAATGATATAAAAGACGATTCTCTGGATAATTGGAAGTACAAATTCTTACCAAATGTAAGATCAATTAACCAAATTGAACATTTTTTTTCATGTTATTGGGATTTATATGAAAATATAAATTACCATCATCGCTGTATAAAAATGAATCAATTGTTAATTAAATCTATTGAAAATTCAGCTTATTTTTACCTTAACAATGATACAGAAGAAAGACAAATAAATGATATTTTTCCATCAAACATATCTGGTTTATGGAGGATTTTTGAAAATTTCTTTAAACCAATCTCATTAAACACTACTAAAAATTATTTTATCCAATACGATGATAGTTGGTTAGATACATGTCTCAAAAAAACATATTATCAAATGTTAAGTGATAGAAAAAACAATAATTCAGATATATATGACAAAGAAATTTCTCAATTGTATGAATTAATTTCAAATAATAAAAGATACTCGTCAATTATTAAAAATCGAGCTGATTATAATGAAATTGATAGCGAATTTAAAAAAATCTTATTTCCTAAAATTGAACAGCTAATTGAAAATAATAATTTTCACAAAAAAGAAAATTTATACGCGCTGTCGAATATCAATCAAATTGTCAAAAAACTTAAAGATATAAATAACTATCATGCTATTAATTTATTATATGTTCATTTCTTAAATAATTTGCCATGTGATGAGGATGATTATATTATTAAAAAAAGCATTGAAAATGTTGAAAAAGAAATATTAGAATCATTTAGTCAAGAAAAAAGGAATGAACAAGGTGTTTTTATCAGTGATATAATAATAAAGTTCATAAAACCAAAAAAAGGTTTTAATCATGTGTTTAAGGATGATAATGGAAATCCTAATATAATAAACTTCGAGTTAGTTGGTAAAGAACAAAAAATATATGATAAATCCATAGACATAGAATCAAGGCTTCATAATATTTATGATTCAAGATATTATAGTAGCTCCATTTTTCAATTTTTTATCCGAAAAAGCAATATAAGAGATAAAAAAAATAAGCTAGATCCGGAGCGTTGGATAACATATAAATATGTATATATAAAAATTGGAGAAGTATTAGCAAACACTTATATGGAATGTTTACTAACGTCTCTTAATTCTCAGGAAGGTAAATAAGAAGTATGTGTGAAAAATTTAAAGCAAAACAATTAATTCTTAAAAATTTAGAAGATAAAGAATACTTATCTATTGATTCTATTTACTCAATAATGAAAAACAATAATATTGATAAAGCCACTATGAATTATGCTTTAGTTGAATTATACGAAGGCGGAAATATTTTAAAACAAGGCTCAAAATATAAATCTAGAACACCATTTTTAATTTATTTTTAACACTCACTAAAACAAATGATTCAACAACGGAATCACATTAATCCCCGGCTCCTCATAAGGATGCACCGCACGGATCGCCGCCAAAGCCCTCGGCACATCCTCCCAATTACAATGCACCTCCACCTTGCTCTCATGGCTATGCGTCACCTCTCCCACAGTCCCCTCAAAAGGATTCGCACCCTCCAACGGGCGCCACACCCCCGTCACCTGCGTAATCGACAACACACTATCATAATTCCCCATCCGCCCCACATTAATCTTGTTTAGCTCCTCCTGCAATGCCTCCACATAAGTATCCGGAATATACAACTCAATTTGCACAACTGGAAAATCAACCATCATACACATCCTCTATAAAAAATTTTCAAAATCAGTATATCATCCCCCCTTTATCCACACAACAAACCCTTTCAAAAAACAAATCTCATTTTTCTCATGTAATAGTCTCCATTCCATTGTATAATCTTTGCACAGCAAACGGGATGAAACACAACCCTCCTCATCCCAAAAAAGGAGAAACAAAATGACCACAACCAACGTCATCATCACCATCCTCGTTGGATACCTCTTAGGGAACATCCAAACTGCCTATATCCTCGGCAAACTCGTCAAAAAAATAGACATCCGCCAACACGGCTCCGGCAATGCCGGCACCTCCAACGCCACCACCATCCTCGGCCTCAAATACGGCCTCATCGTCGGCTTCGTAGACATCCTCAAAGGCATCGCCTCCGTCCTCATCATCAAAGCCCTATTCCCCCAAGTCCCCCAACTCGCCTTCCTCGGTGGCCTCATGGCCATCATCGGACACATGTTCCCCTTCTACCTCCGCTTCAAAGGCGGCAAAGGCGTCGCCACTCTCATCGGCATGATGATCGGCGTAAGCTGGAAAATTGGCCTCCTCTTCGCCCTTCTCGTCATCGTCCCCTCCCTCATCACAGACTACATCGTCTCTGGCTCCTTCACCACCTTCATCGGCCTCCCCATCGTCTCCTACTTCCAAGGCCACACCCTCTACATCCTCGCCATCTGCCTCACCCTCACCGCCATCTGCTTCTACCTTCATCGCAAAAACATCCAACGCATCCTCGCCAAAGAAGAAGTCACCGTCAGTAGCGTCCTCTTCAAAAAGAAGCAAGTCTAAACACAAAAAACCAAAGCAATTCTTCAAAAGAATTGCTTTTTTATTTCCCAAAATCGCGTATAATAATTTTCCTCCCTCCCAACATCCTTCCCACGTAAGAACCGAAACAAAACGTCCGTCGAACTAATAAAAAAGGAGAAAAAATGGATAAACATATGCAAGCCGCCATCCAAGAAGCCAAAACAGGGCGTCAAACAGGTGGCATCCCCATCGGATCCGTCCTCATCAAAGACGATCAAATCATCGGCCGTGGCCACAACCAACGCGTTCAACGCGGCAACCCCATCCTCCATGCAGAAATCGACTGCCTCCAAAACGCAGGCCGCATCGGCACCTACGCAGGCACCACCCTCTATTCCACCCTCATGCCCTGCTACCTCTGCTCTGGCGCCATTGTCCAATTTGGCATCAAAAAAGTCATCGTCGGCGAATCCAAAACCTTCGAAACAGACAGCCGCCAATTCCTAGAACAACACGGCGTCGAAGTCATCGATCTCGACCTCGATGAATGTAAAACCCTCATGCAAACCTTCATCGAAGAAGAACCCACCCTCTGGAAAGAAGATATCGGCGAGCTCTAACCAAAACAAAAAAACGCCATGTCAAAAAACATGGCGTTCTCTTTATCATCTCACACACATCCTCACTTAATATTCACTTCCAAATTCCCCACAAACCCCTCACCTTCAAACACAATCAAATTCGTCGCTGGCAACAACAACACAGTCTCATCACAAACACCACTTTCATCCAACAACACCTCAACAATCTCATTCCCCGATTCAAACATCAATCGACCTTCCCCTTCCAAAACGTCCATCTCACACCCAACTGCAAGCGTTTCGCCAGCTTCTCGCGCCAATCCCGTACCACCAAACAAAATTTCTCGCCCCGAAAAATCATCATACACAGCAATGTAATCACCAACATATCGATCTTCTCCAAAACTTCTCTTCCCCTCTAATCGAAAATTTCTCGTCAAATTAAAATTCCCCAACCACTGAATCCCCTCATCATAAACTCGCAAAATACCATCTTTGCTACAACTAGTCAGCAATCCCATCATCAAAACCCCCACCAAAACCAATAATAATTTCTTAAATTTCATATATAACTCCTTTTATAAATTACCAATTAATACGTTCATTTCATATGTACCCCCATACAAACAAAAAGTTCAAAACAAATCATTTTTTCATCCAAAATTAATAAAATTCAAATATCAAAAAACCTAGCGCAAATCCCACATATTGGTATAATCCCCATCGATTTATTGAATCATCATAAAATACAAACAACAACTTACGTAAAAGTACGGAGTATAAAATGGAAAACAGCAAAGACAAAATGCACGCGCATGATCACCAATGTGAAAATTGCACCTGTGAACACGATCACGAACATGAACACGAACACGAACACCAAACCGTCACCCTCACCTTAGAAGATAACACCGAACTCGTCTGTGAAATCATCGACCTCTTCGAAATCGACGGACAAGAATATATCGCCCTTCTTCACCCCGTAGAAGAAACCGCCCTTCTTTATCGCTTTGAAGAATTTGAAGATGGCGAAATTGAAATTCATAACATCGACGATCATGACGAATATCAACTCGTCTCCGTCAAATTCCTCGCCCTTCAAGAAGAATACGAAGTCGGCGACGAAGATGATGACTTCGAATACGAAGAGGACGATGAAGACGATGACGATTTTGATTTCGACGATGACGATGATTTTGACGACTTCGACGATGAAGATGACTACGAAGATTTCGACGAAGACGAAGATTAACCAACCAAATGACTAAAAAAGAAAAAGTAGCTACTAGATAGCTACTTTTTTTACCTCACTTCATCCCTCCCGCTCAAAAAACGGAAACCGCATCTCAAACGGCACATACTCCGCCGGACGCGCAAATCGTGCATCTTGCATAAACCCCCACACCATCTCCATCTCCTCCCCAACCAACGCCTTCCGAATCTGCGTCAAAAATTGCCCTGTCTCCGCGTCCAAATCCGCCGCAAAAGCAGCCTCCCCAATCCCCCACGCTTCCCAAGGCAAAATCTCCATACAGTTCAAATGGCACACCTCAGAGAACAACTTATAGCGCAAATACGGCGCTCCCAAAAACTCACGGATCCCATAATCATTAAAATTCCCCTCTTTCATTGCCTTCTCCATTGCCTCCCCAGCTGGCAAAAACACATCTCTTGGCACATCACACACATCAAACCCAATCCCCAAACGCTCCCGCATCAACCCATCCAACTGCGCATCCACCAACACCCATCGTCCCTGCACCTCATCAAAATACTCCGCCACAAAATGATCCTCAAAATGGCCTGCTTCAAAATAAGTCGCCACCCCACTTCGGCTACGCGCCGCCACACCATGTGCCCGTAAAAATCCCACCAACACTAGCGTAAAATCTCGGCAACTCCCCACCACCTTCTCCGAAGCATCCCGCTTCACAGAAATCGGTGCCTCATTCAACCCAAAAAATCGATCCAAAATCGCCTCTGCTGTCAACAAATTCACATCCCCATGTAAGTCTCGTCCCGCATCCAAAAGCGCCGCCACTCCCACGCCATAATTCCTCTCATCCACAATCCAAAATTGATGAATCAACACATTCTGCACCACCTCCACCAATCCCCGCACATCTCTCGGCAAAACCCCCACCAAGCTTCGCCACTTCCCCAAATCAGAATACTCACTTTGCATCCGATACCGATTAATCTCATTCATTGATAAACCACCTTTTGATAAACTAAACTTTTCAATAAAAATAGTCTATCATTCCCCTCTTCCCTGTGCATGATAATAAAATCCAACTCAAATCAACAAAAAAAAGCAGCCTATTTCTAGACTGCTTTCTTATCGTCAACTCTTGTGAGAGAACATTTGCCCACTCATCTGGAGTTCAATTGAGAAAATTCTCAAATCAGACTTAAGCCTTACCTTTAATAAAGTTCTTACGTTGTGCGCGGCGGATCGCTTTCTTCTTTTCAATACGGCGAGCCTCAACGCGAGAAACAAAATGTTTCTTCTCACGCAATGTGGTCAAAACCCCACTGCGGGTAACAGCTTTACGAAAACGGCTATACAATTGTGCTTGTGATTCTCCAGATCGTAAATCAACTCGTGGCAAAATATTCACCTCCTCTCGCTTTAAAAATTTGCACAAACAGAGTGCATACGTGGCCGAGAAACCACGCGATTCCAAATTATACCCTTCAAAAATCCAAAAGTCAAACCTATTCATCCTTGCAAAATAAGCAAAATTTCCCCTCTTTTCAACCCTTGTAGCCCATTTGACAAATCCTCTCAACTCTTGTATACTCCTCCTGAATAGAACATTATTTCTATCTATTGCACTTTAATAACTCAATCGTCGCTCTTCTCTCTCTTGGGTAAAAACACCTCTCCTCACTCCTCTCAAAACCGCCATCCTGACACCCCCTGACCCCACCAAACAACCCGCCTGGCACCTCCTGGCAACCCCAAAACCCACCTCTGGCACCATCTGGCACACCACTTAATCCCCTCAAACACCCTGCATAAACCACCTTCCCAGCCACCACACCCCACATCTGCCACTTTAACACTCAAAATCACCCAAACCCAACCAACCCAACAAAATTTTTCAGCCCAATTGTCCCTCTTTTTACCAATGTTAAAGAATTCAACCACCAAAACCATCTCGAAAAAAATCACCCACATTTTTGGCTATACGCACAAACCTCCTCCTCCACCAAACCCAACACATTCCCAAACCCAAACCGCTTGACAAACACCCCTCCCCCTCATTAAAATAGCCCCATGAAAAACAATTTGGGCTACATCCCCTATCCAACCGCGGCTCTAAGCCGCTTCCCTAAAATATAGACCCAAGGGCATTGCGTCTTCTCTCAAGACGCGCAAATCAAATCAACAAAAAAACACACAACAACACCCCTTGGCTGGGGTGTTTTTAATGGAAAAACAGGAGAAACACAAAAATGAAAATGAGCCACCTCTTCAGCCAAACCCTGCGAGAAGCACCCGCAGACGCCGAAACCATCAGCCACCAACTCATGCTCCGCGCTGGCCTCATCCGCCAACTCGGCACAGGCATCTACACCCTCATGCCCCTCGGCAAACGCGCTGTCAACAAAATCGAAGCCATCATCCGCGAAGAAATGGAAAAAATCGGCGGACAAGAAATCTCCATGCCCGTCGTCAACCCCGCCTCCGTCTGGAAAGAAACCAAACGCTACTATCAAATTGGCGACGAAATGGCTCGCTTCCAAGATCGCTACGGCCGTGACATGGTCCTCGCCATGACCCACGAAGAAGTCGTCGCCGATCTCATCCGCAAAGAAATCCAATCCTATCGCCAACTCCCCGCCCTCGTCTATCACCTCCAAACCAAATGGCGAGACGATGCCCGCCCCCGCGCCGGCCTCATCCGTGTCCGCGAATTCACCATGAAAGACTCCTACTCCATCGACGCCGACGAAGCCGGACTCGACAAACAATATCGCGCCCACTACCAAACCTACTTCGACATCTTCAACCGCTGCGCCCTCCCCTCCATCGCCGTCATGGCCGATGTCGGCATGATGGGCGGCAAAATGTCCCACGAATATATGTACCTCACCCCCATCGGCGAAGACACCATCATCATCTGCGACACCTGCGGCTATCACGCCAATCGTCAAATCGCCCTCTTCAAAAAGCCCGCCGCTCTCAAAGCCGAGCCCCAAGCCCTAGAAAAGGTCGCCACTCCCAACGCCTCCACCATAGAAGACCTCGCCGCTTTCCTCAACATCCAAACCTCCCAAACCGCCAAAGCCGTCTTCATGATGGCCACCATCACCGAAGATGAAACCGACATTGAAAAACTCGTCTTCGCCCTAGTCCGTGGAGATATGGAAGTCAACGAAACCAAGCTCGCCAACGCCGTCAAAGCCAAAGAGCTCCGTCCCGCCCATGAAGAAGAAATCACCGCTATCGGTGCCACCGCTGGCTACGCCTCTCCCATCGGCATCAAAAAATCAGAAGACCTCATCATCGTCGCCGACGACCTCGTAGCCGAATCCAACAACCTCGTCTCTGGCGCCAATCAAAAAGACTATCACTACATCAACGTCAACTACGGCCGCGACTTCAAAGCCGACATCATCACAGACATCACCGTCGCCGAAGCCGGTTGCACCTGCGTCAAATGCGGTGGCGAACTCAGCGCCTCCCGTGGTGTCGAAATCGGCAACATCTTCAAACTCGGCACTCGCTACACAGACGCCCTCGGCGCCACCTACCTCGGTCAAAATGGCAAACCCGCCCCCGTCGTCATGGGCTCCTATGGCATCGGCGTCGGCCGCCTCTTTGCCTGTGTTGTTGAAGAACACAACGACGACCGCGGCCTCATCTTCCCCATCACCGTCGCCCCCTATCAAATTCATCTCATCGCCCTCAAAAAAGGAGAAGAAAAAGCCGACGAACTCTACGAACAGCTTCAAACTGCTGGCTTCGACGTCCTCTACGACGACCGCAACGAATCCCCCGGGGTCAAATTCAACGATGCCGACCTACTCGGCATGCCCATTCGCATCACCGTCTCCAAACGCTCCATCGAAAATGGTGGAGTCGAATTCAAACTCCGCAAAGAAGAAGATCGTGAAGTCGTCGCCTTTGAAGACCTCATGGACAAGCTCATCCAAACTCGCCAAATGCTCTTTGACGAAATCAATGCAAAAGTGGTCGAAGTCCCCTTTGACGCTAATTAAAATCAAAGAGAACAAATTAAACAAAAAAACCTGCTTGAAAATCAAGCAGGTTTTTATTTCGTCAAATTTCAATTCAACTTACTGCACTGAACCTGGCACCATCAACACCGTATCCCCATTCGGAGAAACTTTGATAGTACCTTCATATCTTTGACCATGAATTGCATAGATATAATTATAAGTGCCTGCATAAACAGTTACATTATCGACACCATAACCAACTGAATAATAATAAGTCTTTGGACCAATCAAAGTCAAACCAATTTCTTCAGTTGTTCGATTGTTCAAGCGCAACTTCACCAAGTCTCGTTTTTCCATACCCAAATCAGACAATTCTTGTTCCAATGCCAAAGCTTCACAACCTTTAATTGTTATTTCATTCTTATAGTCAAACAACAATCGGATAGTGCCACCTTTAGTATCACCACAAGCTTCGTAAGAGTAAATATAATCACCTTCAACAAAGTTGTTGTTATTGTAAACATTGCGCTCGCCAGCAAGAACATTCAAAGAGAAAGCAGCATCTTCTTCTAACAATTCATAATCGCCTGAAAAATTAGGAGTGAATTCAACCACAACATCTTCTCCCATATGGCTATTGATTGCAAAATCTTGAGCTAATCGAGGAGCGGGAGGACAAACCTTTAATTCAAAAATATGTCCATCAAAATTTATGTTAGTTTCACCTGTAACCTCAATACCACAAGGTTTCAAAGTATAGCTATATTGGTAAGTTCCTTTTTCAATCGTATAATACTTATTTCCACTTGGTGAAACAATTTCATAATCGTATTCTTCTCCATCCAAGTAAATGGTTATATTACGGCTAGTATTGTTATCAATACGAACCTGTCTAGGTTGATTTGCAGATGGAGTAGCTGTTGGATCAGCATAAAGATTTGTATCATTGTCAGCTGCATTCACAGAGGTAAAAGCAACCATCGCAAAAGTCAAAGCAATCATCAGAACACCAAAAATTGCAATTTTCTTAAAATTTGATTTCATTATAAATCGTCTCCTTAATCTGTTGACGTGAATCTTCCAAATTATAATAGTTTCCCATCATCATTTTGTCAAGCGCCATAAAAAATCCTAAGTTACTCCTAATTTTACCATTCTCTACATTAAAGAGAACTAATCTATCATTTCACTTGCCGAACTAGCTCTAATTATGTACTATTCCTAAAAATAACCCCTTTTTATGGAGAAAAAAATGAAACTAAAGGTCAAACTGACATTCACATTCCTAATACTAACAACATTCCTGCTTAACGCTTGCACAATCTCTGCTTCCAAAAATCAATTTGTCACCATGACCCCCACCCTTCTCTCAAGCGTCGAACAAGCCTATCTAGAACAAACTAGTACCCAAATCACCAACCCAAACGCTACTGCAGTCACGCAAACAAACTCATCTGAATACGATCCATATACAGGTGATGACGATGTCGTCACTGTTCCCGCATTCCCCACCCTCACACCAAGCGCCAACACAGATACAAATAGTTTCCCCACCTCCACCCCTCTCAACTTTTCTCCTACCGCAACTCTGCAAACCGCCATTGCGCCAATCAACACCCAATCAAATAATACAAATACAATAACTCCCACTCCCACCATCATCACGCAATCAATCACGCATATCGTTGCCTACGGAGAATCTATCTGGTGTCTTGCTCGCCGTTATAACGTCGATCCCACTGCATTAATGAATGCAAACAACCTCAATAGCCAATCATGGCTCAATGTAGATCAAAACCTCACTATCCCCTCCAACGTCGATCCATTCCCTGGTGCTCGCAGACTTTCTGCGCACCCCACCACCTACTCAGTCAACTACGGAGATTCACTTGCTTCCATTGCCTGTCTATTCGGAGATCTTTATCCATCTGAGATCGCCACTGCGAATCAACAACCTAATACCTGGCAACCAACAGCCGGTGAAGTCATCCAAATCCCATAAAACAGGAGTTCAAATGTTCAAAACACTCAGTTCCAAAAAAGTATTCAAAGGAAAAATCTTCGAGATCACAGAAGAACAAATTCTTGGCCCAGATGGTGAGTCAACATACCAATATATCACCCACCCTGGCGCAGTAATGATTATTCCTCAAGATCAAGATGGTAACTATTATATGATTCGTCAATATCGTCATCCCATCAAAGAAGAAATTTTTGAATTTCCTGCTGGCCTAATCGAACCAGATGAAGATCTTGAAATCTGTGCCCAAAGAGAACTCCAAGAAGAGATTAACAAAGCAGCCGGAAAAATGGAATATATCGGTATGATCTACACAGTTCCCGGCTATTCCAATGAAAAAATTTACATTTATAAAGCCACTGGCCTCTATGACTCCATCTTAGAAAAAGATAAAAACGAAGTCATCACGCCAGAAAAATATTCCGCAGCTCAAATTCATCAGCTTATCAAAGACAACAAAATCTTAGACGCAAAAACAATTTGCGCAGTGACTCTCCTCAATATATAAAAAAAGGTGTCCAATGGACACCTTTTCTCATCTAATTCATTCACATCAAATAGCTGTTTTACCACGGAACTGTTGCATATACATTTTATAATAAAAACCATGCTTCTCTAACAAACTATCATGTGTTCCTTGTTCAACAATTTCACCATTATCAATCACTAATACTTTGTCCGCATCACGAATCGTACTCAAACGATGTGCAATCACAAAGCTCGTTCGACCTTCCATCAAAGCATGCAAACCTGTTTGGATCAAAACTTCCGTTCGGGTATCAACGCTCGATGTTGCTTCATCCAAAATCAAAATTTGCGGATTCGCTAAAATCGCCCTAGCAATCGTCAACAACTGACGTTGTCCTTGTGAGATATTCTCTCCACGTTCTGTCAAAATAGAATTATAACCTTTTGGCAAACGATGTATAAAAGAGTGCGCATTTGCCATTTTGGCAGCTTCCACACATTCTTTATCGGTTGCGTCCAAACGACCATAACGAATATTATCCATTACAGTCCCAGCAAACAGGAAACCATCTTGCAACACCATTCCGATCCCGCGACGCAATTCTTCTTTATTATAATCACGTACATCAACATCATCGATCTTCACAGAACCTGCCTGAATATCATAAAAACGGCTCAAAATATTCACAATCGTAGTCTTACCAGCACCAGTGGGTCCAACTAAAGCAACCATTTCACCTGGTTCCGCATCAAAACTCACATTTTTCAAAACTGGTGTGTCTTCAACATAACTAAAATCAACCCCATCAAACACAACTTGTCCTTTGATCGTTTCAAATGGGTGTGATTTTTCATTATTCTGAATTTCAGAAACTTGATCCAAAATTTCGAAAACTCGTTCAGCACCAACAATAGCACCTTGCAAAGAATTGAACATAGTCGCTAACTGACGAATCGGTTGCATAAATCGCTGCGTATAAGTCAACATTGTTGCCACAACACCCACACTCACCATACCATTTAATGCCAAAGCACCACCAGCACCAGCCATCAATGCGATATTGATTGTATTCGTCAACCCAGTGATTGGCATCATCAATTGAGAGTATACTTGTGCTTTCATTGCTGCGTCATAAACTTCTTCATTCTTGACATCAAATTCTTTCAAAAAATCATCTTGTTTACGAAAAGAGATAACCACATGTTGTCCAGAAATAGATTCTTCCATAATTCCATTTAAAGAACCTAAACCTTTTTGGAACCCGATAAAACCTTCCCTTGTTTGTTTAGAAATCAAAACCACAACTCCCATTACCAATGGAATCGCCACAAAGGATAACAAAGCCAAAATAGGGCTCAAAACGAACATCATCACCACAATCGCTACCAAAGAGATAATACTTGAGAACAATTGGGTCACATTTTGTGAAATCGCCTGATTGATTGCATTAATATCATTAGTCAAACGACTCATCAACTCACCATGCGTATGGCTGTCAAAAAATTTCAGAGATAATGTTTGCAAATGACCAAACAATTCATTTCGAATATCATACAAAGTATTTTGCGAAATTTTCGCCATCAACAACCCGCTAATCACATTCGTCACAAATCCAAACAAATACGCGCCAGCCATACCTAATACAACACCAATAAATCCATCCATCACACCTTTTTGAATGTATTTATCGATTGCAACCCCCATCAAGTATGGGCCAACCACACCTGACAAAGAAAACAAAAATACAAACAAAAACACAATCACTAATTGCCATTTATACTTTGAAAAATATCCAAACAACCGTTTCAAAGTTTCTTTGCTATTCTTAGGTTTTTCTAAAACCACATTTCCTCTACCGCCCGGTCCAGGACCATGCCCGCCCATTGGACGAGAACTTTGTTGAGAACTTTTTCTCTCAGCCATCAGTCTAAACCTCCATCCAAATACTTATCATCTACACCACCTAATTGAGAATCATAGATTTCTTGATAAATCTTGCTCGATTCAATCAATTCTTCATGTCTCCCCATCGCAACGATTTTGCCATCATCCAAAACAATGATCACATCAGCACTCAAAACAGTGCTAATCCGCTGCGCAATAATAAAAGTGGTTGTATTTTGCATTAATTCATTCAAAGCACTTTCAATTTTTGTTTCAGTTTCCACATCAACAGCGCTTGTAGAATCATCAAAAATTAAAATTTCAGGTTGCATCAACAAAGCACGTGCAATTGAGATTCGTTGTTTCTGTCCACCAGAAAGATTAGCACCTCGTTGCACCACTTCAGTATCATAACCCTTCTCAAAGCCTATAATAAAATCATGTGCCTGAGCGGCCTTAGCTGCAGCAATTACCTCTTCTTCAGTAGCATCAGGTTTCCCAAATGCAATATTCTCACGAATCGTCCCAGAGAACAAAACAGCTTCTTGTAAAACAACACCAATATGCTTACTCAAGTAATCCAAATCATATTCTTTGACATTTACATCATCAATCAAAACTTGACCATCGCAAACATCATAGAATCGTGGAATCAGTTTCACCATGGTAGACTTACCCGAACCAGTTGCACCCAAAATCGCAATTCTTCTTCCTGGATAAGCCGTAAAATTAAACCCTTGCAAAACCATATCAGCTTCGCCACCAACATTATATTCAAAACAAACATCACGGAATTCAACTTGTCCATTAATTTTTTCAGGAACATAGCCAGCGCTTGGGTTTTCCAAAAGCACACGAGCACTCAACACCTCATCAATACGTTTAGCTGAAGCAGTTGAGGAAGCAAGCATCGCTAAACCCATTGAAAGCATTAATATCGGAAACATAACTGTCATAATATAATTCGAAAATGCCATTATCTGACCAACACTCATTGAACCATTGATCGTATCAATACCACCGAAATAGATTACTGAAACACCACTTATATTCAAAATAAAGAACATAAATGGGAATATAAAAGACATAATCTGAGATACTTTAATTGTCAAATCGCGATATTCAATATTTGCAAAATCAAATCGCTTCTTTTCATGTTCATCACGCACAAAAGCCTTCACCACACGAATCCCAGCCAAGTTCTCTTGCATAACATTGTTCAAATTCTCAAGCTTTTTCTGTACCAACAATACGATTGCTTGAACCTTAGAAACCACTAAAACAATCGTCAACACGATCAAAAACATAAATGGCAATACTTTCAATGTCAAGCTAGGACTAATACTAATCATCATCACCAAGCTCACCACAAACATAGCCACCGCACGTGCAACCATACCCAAAATCACTTGAAAAGCCATTTTTGTCTGGGTCACATCACTAGTCAATCGCACAATCAATTCACCAGTTCGTAACTGATCCAAGTTAGCAAAAGAAAATGACTGCACCTTTTGATATAAAGCAGAGCGCAAATCTTTTGCAAACCCTTCTTGCGCATGTACAGAAATTCTCACACGAAAAATACTAATAAACACGCTAAAAATTGCGATTCCTAGCATAAGTAAAGCCGTTTGCCAAACAACGGTCATATTTCCAGCCGTTACACCTTTGTCAATAATCACTTCAATTAAACGTGGAGCATAGAGCTCCAATCCAGAAATTACCACCATTAACAAAAGCGCAATTACAATCTCTTTTCGATAAGGGCGAATAAATCTGCCGAGCTTTTTCAATTCTTTCATCTAAGCAATACCTCCAAAACATCTATATAATCATTTTTTTACTTCAACACCATGCCAATAAATATTAATCACCATATCAGCAAGATTTTCAATCGATATTTCATTTTTTGATAAATAGTCAGATTCGTGGATCAAATTCGTCACCATTCCACGATTCAAAGACATCAATAATGAAGAATGTTTAAAGGGATCTTTTAAACTATTAATCTCTCCATTTTTCTCAGCCTCATCAAAACAAACGTCCATAACCTGAAAAACCTTCCCCCAAGTAGGAGAATGCATAAAACCTTTATCATTTAAATGTTTTTCTTTTAATAAGACGCGCATATCATGCATAATTCTTGTAAATGAGGTCTCAGCATTCATACTAAAGTTCAAAAAGACCATCAACATATTCTTAATCTTTTCCTTTGCAGTCAAATCCATTTTTACTATCTCTGCAAAATTGCCCATCATTTCAGACATCAAATAATCTGCCACTTCAAAAAACAAATCTTCTTTATCTTCAAAATGATAGTAGATTGCTGCGTTAGTCATATTACAAGCTTTAGCAATATCTCGAATAGAAACCTCAAAATATCCATATTGAATAAACAATCTTCCTGCTTCTTGTAAGATTAATTTTTTTCCTTTTGAAATTTCTTTTGTCATACCTATTCCTAACTACTTACCAAACGTTTAGTAAATGGATTATAACTTACCAATCGTTCAGTAAGCAAGGGTTTTAAATCATTATTAATTTCATTCTTATACTTTTCATACACAACCCTACTGAATTTGATATAATTAAAAACTAAGACAATTCCCCTTTTAAAACAAAGGAAATTAGATGAAAAAAACAACAAAAATTTTTATCATTATTCTATTATTCACAATTCTTACTGCGTGTTCTCCCAAAAATGAAGAACAGACCTTCGATACTTCCAGCACAGAAATTGCAGCAAAAATGACAACAGATGCACAAGCTCAACCTACTGCAACACACACAACTCAACCAAGCGTCACACCCCAACCCACTGCAACCATCAAGCTTTTCCCCACAGCAACCATGCTCTATCCACCCATTTCCTCAACTCAATCTGTGGTCCGTACACAAACAGCCTCTTGCTACAAACTTGAAGTAATTTCAGAAACGTATGAAGATGGCACAGAAGTAGAACCTGGTCAAATTTTCCAAAAAGTTTGGGAATTGAAAAACACAGGTAGCTGCACATGGGAAAAGGGCACTGCTCTTATTTATTATAAAGGGGTAACTTTTGACGCCAATGCCACACTGCTCTTTAGCAATGATGTTGCTCCCGGAGAAACCTATGAAGCAGGAATTTATCTAACTGCTCCAGAAACACCCGGTCTAAACACAGGGTATTGGATGTTAAGAACTCCAGAGAATAGTCTCTTTGGCTGGGGAGATACAGGTGCTAATCCATTATGGGCCCAAGTAATTATCCCCGGGGCAACATATACTCCTTCTCCTAAAAAATAAAAAAAGAGCTGGAATTTTTTCCAGCCTTTTTTTTTACTGTTCAATTAGATTTTGATTCTTCTTCTTTTTTGGCTTAAAAAGTTGTAAGATTGTACGAATCAAAGTATAAACCAACACAATAACCGAGCTCAAAATACCCACAACCATAATAATGAATCGTTTCGTCGATCGAGTATCTTCCTGAGCTTTATATTCCTTTTGTTTAATCAAATTTTCTTTGAGCTTTTTCACAAAAGCAGGATCAGGTTCAACGGGTTGCATTGATTTCTCAAGCATCCCTTCAATAGTATTTTGATAATTACGTTTTGGAGCATCTCTCCAAATTCTAATTCTTCTTTTCATATTGCTTTCTCGCTTCAAATTTATCGAATATCCAAATTTTCCATCAATTGATAGAATTCTGGATCAGTCTCACGAATACTTTTTCTCAAAGACACCAATGTTCGATGATATAAACTTTTGATCGCACCTTCTGTACGATTCATAATTTGACCAATTTCCGCATTAGAAAGTCCATCTACAAATTTCAGAATAATCAGTTGTTGTCTTTCCTCAGGCAAACTACCTATAAAATATAACAATTTTTCTTGTTCATCGGTACGGGCAATCGCTTTTTCTGGATTAACAAAAACACTAAGATCTTTTTCTTGATAATCATCAATTGATAACAATGGTTGTTTCCCCATATCACGATACCAATTAGCCACCAAATTGTGAGCAATCCGATAAAGCCAAGCAGAAAAGGGATATCCTCGATCTTCATATCGATGAATATTCTTTAAAGCACGGATAAAGACTTTGGCAGTAATATCCTCTGCATCCATATGTGAATGCACACGATAAAAAACATAGTTATATATCTTTACCATATAAAGATCATAAAGTTTTCCAAAAGCTTCCGAATCACCTGCTGAAGCTTTTAAAACCAAATCACTATCATCAACTTTCATGATTTCCCTTTCAAAATTCAAGTCTCTAGGAAAAAGGCTGTAAGATGCGAAGGTTAAAGCATTCTAATTATACTATATCAGACTAAATATCTCTTGAAAAACTTTTACTTCCAAAACTGGAAATAACAAATGCTCCCATAGCAAAAGAAACGATCAACAAAGACAAGCTCCATCCAATACAGGGTAACTTCATTAAAAAGCTCAATCCAAATGAAAAAACAAACGTCCCCACACCAGTTTGAATCACTTCAGTCCAATCGGCTTTGAAAAGATCCATCAAAAACTTACCAATCATTTGACCCAAAACAGAGATACTAACAGCAATCATCAAAATAAAAATCAAAATTCCAACCAAAGCAACAGGAATCAATATAATTGTTATCGATAAAATCACTAATAAAATAGGAGTGATAATAAACAAAATCAAGCCAACCAAAAAAGAGAAAACAGGTTCTTTTCGCAAAGATTTTAAAGTATTTTGAAAACGATCCTTCCCCAACATATATAACAAAACCGAAACCGTGGAGAAAATTAAGCCTGTCAATAAAACACCAAGGATCGCACCAAATCCACTCCAGAACTTATCAAACAAACCTTGAACAGACGTTGGATTCAAATATAAACTTAATGGTTTTTCTTCATTGCTCAAATCACCAATTCTTTTCGAAGAAGCACCTAAATTTATGGTCTCTCCATAGACTAATTTTTCATAACCTTCGTCAAATTCAGTACCAAAACTAATCACATTCCCAATAATTTTGCCTTTAAGCTCAACATCACCACCAAATGCAACCAAATCACCATATAAACTAGCGTCTTCTTCAATTATCACTGATCCATTAAAAGAAACAACATCTCCATAATAATTTTCGCCGGATTTAATCACAAACTCTTTATTCAAGACAATCTGATCTTCAGCAGGCAAATTCAAACCGTCCGCCATCACCAATTGAGTGGAGAATAATAAAATAATTATTGAAATAAAGAGTGCTTTAGTCAATTTTTTCACGAATTCACCTTCTCTTCAAGCACGGATTGGTTCAAAAATTGACGCAACATCAACATAATCAACCAAAAAGAGAATGATACAAACATCAAGATTGGAACTACAAAACCTACAGGAACCAAATCTGCAAAAGTATCAATCAATACCCTAATTTTAATAATGGAATCAAACAAAAGGAAAAATTGTTGAAAAAACACCTGTAAAGCTGTCAAAATATTTGATAATTCAAAATTCAAATTAGCAAATAAAAATCCAGCGATCACCGAAATAAACAACAAATTAAATCCCAATAAGCCAGCA
The DNA here is from genome assembly GCA_963676155.2 of Anaerolineales bacterium. GTDB lineage: Bacteria > Chloroflexota > Anaerolineae > Anaerolineales > UBA11579. The sequence continues at coordinate 1,226,325 of CAXXOS010000001.1, read as the reverse complement.
ATTTGCCGGCGATAAGTACGTTTCTTTTCTAAAGCTAGTTTTTCAAAAAATCGAGTAGAAAATCCTTCAGAAGGTTTCAAAATTTCTGAAGAAGTAAATAACTCCTCAATTTCACTGATTGCGTTCTCTATTTCCGTTGAAAGCATAAAATTTTCTTCATTCTCCTCAACTTCAGGTTTAAACAAGAATTGTTTCATTATGCGTCCTTTCTGCTAAGATTGTATGATTCTGAGCATCTTTTTTTTCAAGCCAAATTTCTGCTAAAGTCTTTCTAGCCCGAAACAATCGGCTTTTCACAGCACCCAAGCTCAAATCTAAAGCTTTTGCAATTTCATCATATGAATAATCTTCCCAATAAAACATCACAATCGCAGCTCGATCTTTTGGTTGAAGATGATCCAACAATAATTGAATTTCTTTTTCCTTCTCCTTATCAGTCAATAAGTTTTCCATATTCTTTTGATTTTCATCTCGAATATCTTCATAAGGAGAATCCTCCAGAGACAACGTTTGAAGTTTTCTTTTTCGATATTGGTCAATACAATAATTAGAAGAAATAGATAATATCCATGTAGAAAATTTTCTTTCGATATCAAATGAACGGATCGCTCGATATGCCTTTATGAAAATTTCTTGGGCTGCATCTTCAGCATCTTGCGCATTATTCAACATGCGATAACACAAATTGAACACAGCATTTTGATATCTTTCCATTAAAATACCAAAGGCCATGTCATCTCCATTTTGTGCAAGTAAAATTAGTTCTTTTTCTTCCATGTGATTGACTGTCTTCATGTTCTTTCTGTACTATAAAATACGAACTTGATTCAATAAAGTTTCAAATTTATGCAATAATCTTAAATTTGATTGTTGATAATTAGATTCTACTCCTAAATGTACTTTGTTTGATTAGATTTCTGGCAAATTGTTTGGGTTGTATGGTTATGAGCAAGATTTGTGTCCAAATTAATTGGACACAATTGGACAGGTGTAAAGCAATTTTTGGACACTTTTTGGACACTTTTTGGACAGGTGTCCAATTTTGAATTGGGAAGATTTTTGGCATATACAGAGGGGATGATTGGTTATGGTGTATATGCAGGGCTTTTCACAAAAAAAATGATGATTTTTGGACAGTTTATGGTGAAAGTGTCCATTTTGGGCATTTTTTGGTTAGTTAATGGTTTTGTAGAATTAAAATGTGTCAACTTTTTTAAGCATTTTTTTCCTGTTTTTGAGTTGCCACAACATGCCCGGGTTGATTTTCACTACCGCAAATCAAGACAGAACAGTGTTTTTGGACAGTTTTTTGAGTTCTTTTGAAAGATATAAAAAAGAGCGGAGTGAGAATGGTGTGGTTTTGCACCATTCAAAAATTGGCAAAGTGCAGTTTGTAGCTCATACGTTCTTATATTATATCATATTTAAGCTATCGTTTTTTTGGAATTGTATTTGAGGTTGTAAATGTCAATGAAGATTGTGGCGCTGGCATTAAACTTTTTTAATTCTTTTTTGTTGTTTTTTAAAATTAAATCCAAGATATAATTGTATTATGAATACTCAGAAAAACAGATTAGAGGAACTCAAAACCATCCTCAGACAACATAGTTATCATTACTATGTTTTAAATGATCCGATCATCTCAGATTCAGAATATGATCATTTAATTCATGAATTAAATGCAATCGAAGCCGAACACCCAGATTGGATTACACCTGATTCTCCGAGCCAAAGAGCTGGCGCAGAACCAGCAGAAACACTTCAAAAAACAGAACATCCCGCACCAATTCTCAGTCTAGCAAATGCATTTAACACAGAAGATTTAATCGCATGGCAGACCAGAATTGCAAAAATTGATCCGGCTGTACTCTCGGCAGACTATTCTGTGGAACCAAAACTAGATGGCTTAACTGTCGTCTTGCATTACGAAAATGGTGTCTTCATCAAAGGAGCAACTCGTGGCAATGGCATCATCGGAGAAGATGTCACCTTAAATCTTCGTACAATTCCCAGTATCCCTCTTCGCATACCGGTTGAATCAAATGGACCTCAACCTCCTTCCTATCTTGTAGTTAGAGGAGAGGTTTTCATCAACAAAGATGATTTTGAAAATTTAAATAAAAAACTTGAAGAAGCTGGACAAAAAACTTATGTAAATCCTCGCAACACCGCTGCTGGTGCACTTCGCCAACTAGATTCAAAAAATGTTGCCACTCGTCCACTTCGTATCTTCTGCTATGCAATCATTCAATCGGATGAACAAGTGCCCAACAAACAAACTGAGCGCCTCGAATACCTCAAATCACTTGGTTTTCCTGTACCAAACGAAATTCAACATTGTCAAAATATAAAATGCCTTGAACAAGCTTATAATAAGTGGATTGAAATTCGAGATGATCTCCCATATGAAATTGATGGCATGGTTGTCAAAATAAATGACATGGAACTAGCAGATAGCCTCGGCATTGTTGGCAAAGACCCTCGTGGTGCCATCGCAATGAAATTCCCCGCCCAAGAAGTTTCCACAAAATTAGAAAATATCGGGGTCAAGGTAGGACGCACAGGAGTGCTAACCCCCTTCGCTGAGCTTGAACCTGTCCAGATTGGCGGTGTAATTGTCAGTCGAGCAACCTTACATAACTTTGATTTCATTAAAGAAAAAGATATCCGGATCGGTGATCGCGTTCTCATCAAACGAGCAGGCGATGTCATTCCCTACGTTCTTGGTCCCCTCACCAGCAACCGCATCGGAGTAGAGCAAAAATATATCCCTCCACAAACATGCCCTGAATGTGGTGAACCAATTGAACACCCACAAGGCGAGGTAGCCTACTACTGTGTAAATGCTGCCTGTCCTGAACAACTTATCCGCAATATAGAGCATTTTGTAGCCCGTAACACGATGGATATAGTCGGTCTCGGCATCAAAATTGTTGAACAACTCATAGCAGAAAAACTGATTCAATCCCCTGCCGATATCTATAAACTATCAAAAGAAGATCTTATTAATCTTGAAGGTTTTGCAGAAAAAAAGGCAGAAAATATCATAGAATCAATTCAAAAAAGCAAATCTCAATCACTTAACCGATTTATCTTTTCTTTAGGCATCCGTGGAGTTGGAGAAGTAGTAGCGCAAGAACTTACAACTCATTTCAAAAATATCACCGAACTCTCTAAGGCCACTCAAGAAGAATTAGAAAATATTGAAGGTATCGGTCCCAATATAGCATCTGCCTTAGTGGACTGGTTCGCATCACCCACAAATCAAAATATGATAAAAGAATTTATTTTATCTGGAATTGATCCTCAAATTGAGAGTAAGGATAAACCCTCTCTTCCCCAAGTACTATCAGGAATGTCAATTGTCGTAACAGGCACCTTGCAAAACTTCTCTCGTACAGAAATCAAAGAAACAATTTTAAAGTACGGCGGAAAGCCAACCTCATCAGTTAGCAAAAACACATCCTATGTTCTTATTGGTGACAATCCGGGCAGCAAAGCTACCAAAGCAGAAGAACTAAACATACCCATCTTATCCGAACAACAATTTATAGATTTACTTAGCTCAAAATAAAACATAATTATCTAAAGGAATCCAATGACAAATTCTCTTCCCATTATTCGTCTCAAAGAAGGTCGTGAACGTTCAATTAAAAAACAACATCCTTGGATCTTCTCAGGTGCCATCAAAGAGATCATTGGCAATCCAGATATTGGTGACACTGTTCAAATTGTGGAATTTAATAACACCCCTCTCGCAATTGCGGCCTTTAGCCCTCATTCACAAATTGCAGCAAGAGTCTGGACATTTGATTCAAGCCAGAAAATTGATAAAAATTTCATCAAAGAAAAGATCGAACAAGCGCTTATCTTTCGAAAGAAAATTAACCTTTCCCACACAAATGCCTATCGCCTAATTCATGCTGAATCAGATAATCTTCCCGGAATCATCGTCGACAAATTCAACACTGGTTATGTTGTCCAAATCCTATCAGCTGGTGCAGAAAAATGGAAAGATACTCTCTTTGAGATCCTTCAAAACACTGATACCCCCTCATGGATATATGAAAAATCGACAGATGAAGTCCGCGTTTTAGAAAATCTTCCTTTAAGAGAAGGTTTTGTTTTTGGGAATACAGATCTCCCCATCACTATCAATGAAAATGGAATCCAATATTATGTCAACTTCGCAGAAGGCCAAAAAACTGGATTTTATAATGACCAAAGAGAAAATAGGAATCTTCTTCAAAAATTTACAAAAGACAAAACTGTTCTCGATTGTTTTTCTTATACCGGCGGCTTCACACTAAATGCACTCGCCGCAGGAGCAAAAGAAATAGTCAGCATAGATAGCTCGCAAGAAGCACTCAAAATTCTAGAACAAAACATCGCCTTAAATAATTTTTCACCTGACAAAGTGGAGATACTCCAAGAGGATGTATTCAAAATTCTCAGAAAATTTCGAGATCAGGCAAAATCATTCGATGTCATCATCTTAGACCCTCCCAAATTTGCCCCCACAAACAAACACGTCACCAAAGCAGCTCGTGCATATAAAGATATCAATTTACTTGCTTTTAAATTGCTCAACCCCGGGGGGACCCTTTTCACATTCTCCTGCTCTGGGGGTGTTGATGCCAAATTATTCCAACAAATTATTGCAGGAGCAGCACTCGATGCCAAAGTAGATGCGGCCATCTCACATCGCATGACTCAAAGTGCTTGCCATCCAGTCAGCCTAAATTTCCTTGAAGGAGATTATCTCAAGGGATTAATTTGTCATAAAAAATAAAATTTAAAATTAACGTCTTAGCAACAATCTTGACAACAATTCATCCATTTGCTAAGATAATTCCATTAAATTAAATACGGGAAAATAGCGTATGGGACTTATTTCTGAAATAAGTCTACGAGGTGGAGGTTCTTCCAGCAGGAAGCTAATGATACTTTTTAGTATCAGAAAATCGAATCATCAGCGGATGCCTCTAAAGCCTTTTCACGGGCTTTGTTTTTCCCATCGAAATTAATTTCATCATCAAAACTTACTGGTGACAGTCAGGACAAGTGATGAAAAGTGAATAATGTGCCTTGTCACTGGTTAGACAACTCACATTAACAAAAAGATGAGGTAATTAATGAAAACCAAGAAAATGTATGGTGATACCGGCGGAGATTGTAGAATTTCTCTCCGCCAAATCCAGACCAACCCCTCAATCTAATCCAAAACAAATCAACAAATTAAGTTGATTTTGTTCTGCATTGTATTCCAATCTTGGAATAGCTGTTTTTATTTTATTTAAAGATTCAAATTTTATTAATTTATTATTTATTTAGGAGTTATAAATGGACAAAAAAGATATTCTTTCGATTATCAAAAAAGAAGATGTAAAATTCGTGTCACTTCAATTTACCGATATTTCAGGATCTGTAAAAAGTGTAGATTTCCCTGTCTCAATCATTGACGATGTTCTCACAGACGGCATGTGGTTTGATGGTTCCTCAATTCATGGTTTTATGCGCATCCAAGAAAGTGACATGCGTCTGATGCCAGATCTAGACACCTTCGCTGTCCTGCCATGGACCCCAGATGATACAAAACGCGCACGCGTATTCTGTGATATTCTCACACCTGAAGGGGATCCATTTGAAGCTGATCCTCGCTATGTCTTGAAAAAACAAATCAAAAGACTTGAAGATAAAGGATGGGTGTTTAATATTGGTGCAGAACCCGAATTCTTCCTTTTCAAAAAAATATCAGATGAATTCAAACCAGTCCCTCATGATGTAGGTGGTTACTTTGATTTTTCACCTAATGATGATGCTGTTCAAGTACGCTCTAAACTAATGGTAGCATTAGCAGATATGGGTCTTGAAATTGAAATGGGACACCATGAAGTTGCTATCGGTCAACACGAAATTGATTTCAAATTCTCAGATGCACTCAAAGCTGCAGATCAAATTCTCACCATGAAATATACAGTCAAAGCTATCGCTGCCCAAGCCGGTCTTATAGCCAGCTTCATGCCCAAACCAATGTTTGGTGCCAACGGCTCCGGCATGCACTGTCATCAATCCATTTTCACCAAAGATGGAGAAAATGTCTTCTTTGACGACAAAGATCCCCTCAAACTCTCTGAAGTAGCCTATAAATTTATCGCAGGCCAATTAAACCATGCACGTGCACTTTCTGCTGTTGTAGCACCAACAGTCAACTCCTATAAACGCCTCGTACCTGGCTACGAAGCTCCCGTTTATATTGGTTGGGCCCAAAGAAACCGTTCCGCCCTAATCAGAATGCCACGCTACTTTGAAGGTCGCTCAAAAGCAGTTCGGCTTGAGCTTCGCTTCCCAGATCCTTCAGCTAATCCTTATTTAGCAATCGCAGCTATGTTAGCCGCTGGTCTCGATGGCATCGAATCAAATATGGAATGTCCCAAAAACCTCAATGATGTAAATATCTATGAATTAGATGAAGCCAAACGCGCTGAAATGGGCATTGGAACACTTCCAGGCTCCTTATCAGAAGCATTGTCTGAACTTAAGAAAGATACAGTCTTGAAAACCGCACTTGGTGAAAAAGTTTATGATGTTTTCTATCGCACAAAATTCGCAGAAGCAGAAAATTACAGACTCAATGTTACCGGTTGGGAAATCAAAAAATATTTAGAAACAGCATAAGAACAATAAAGGTTGGGCAATGCCCAACCTTTTTCTTTTATTCAAATCGATATTTTATAAATTCCCAAACTTTCACATCAATTGAATCTTCAACACCTGTCCATCTTTCTTCTAAATTCTCTATTCCACAAAAATCCATGAAACTTTTTTTGGTTTTTTCATCAAATAAACCATTAATCTCTGAATCAAACATCCCCATTTTTTTCATAATCTTCTGAAGTTCTTCAGCAATATCATTTAAAAGAACCCGATTTTCCTTATCATCTTCTCCAAAAAACAAATGATGCATATCCACTAATCGAGCCAATTCCTCAATAGGTGTTGGATGATCATCCACGCGTAAATCCAAATAGCGGTCATTATTCCCCCCATAACCACCGTTTTCTCGTACAACTAAAATAGAAGCTGACTGACGCCCTCTCCGGTCACCACCCGCAATCTCAGCTGCTTTTAGTGTTTCAACCAACCAATCAGCTAATTCTCCTTCTCCCTTTCGTCTCTCTTCATCAAAGACAGTTGCCATTGCCTCAATAGTACCCGGTAAAAGAATATTTCCTTGTACGGCAAATCCATCTCCAACAATCCCTCCTGCCCAATCAAAACAATTTTTTCCCGTATAATTCACTGCTTTACCATTACAATCAACTATACCTAACTGACGTTCTTCTCTTTCTGGATCATTTTGAATTAAATATTCAAGTGTTTCTTCAGCTGAAAATCTTTTCGCCAAATATGCCAATCCTTCAGGTCCATATTGATAATTTGCAAATGCTTGTGTAGCAATCGCACCCACATTTGCTTTTGCAAAGGGAACAACAGCTCCCACACCCATAAATTTTGATTGAACAGCAACACCCCATTCCCTTTTTTTCTCATCAAATGCAACAATCGAATAAGTAGCAATATTCATAAACTCTCCTCTTTTAAATTCATTCTAGCATAAGAAATACTTAAATAAAAACAGCGATTTTTCAATCGCTGTTTAGAACAGGCACCCACGGAGAGATTCGAACTCCCGACCCCTTACTCCGCAAGCAAGTGCTCTATCCGCTGAGCCACGTGGGTGTGTTGCGAACGATATAATATCACTTCGAGACATTCTTGTCAAGAACTTGAATTTTATTTCGTTTCCTACTTAAAGTATAATAAAAAGTAGTGCTAAATTCAATAAAAACAAAATTAAAAATTATAAAAATATAAATTCATAATATAAAGGAGTCAAAATGAAACACGAATGGCGTAAACACGAAAAAGAATACTATTTACCTAAAACAAAACCTCAATTAATAAAAATTCCAGAATTTAAGTTTTTTACGATTAAAGGGATTGGAAATCCAAATACAGAGCAATTCTCAGAAGCTATCACCTGTCTTTACGCCGTATCATATGCTGCAAGAATGTCATATAAGTGGGACACACCTCCCTCAAATTATTATGAATATACCGTTTACCCACTTGAAGGCCTTTGGGATATCGCGGATTTGAAATTATATGAAGAAGAAGGGTTTAATAAAGACAATCTTGCGTATGAAATTATGATTCGCCAACCAGATTTTGTGACTGAGCAACTTGCAAAAGAAATCATTAAGGTTACTCAAGATAAAAAACCACATCCGTTGCTTGATCAAATTCAATTCAAAACAATCGAAGATGGAAATGTTGTGCAAATGTTGCATCTTGGTTCATATGATGATGAACCAGAAACATTTAATAAAATGAAAGAATTTATTCAAGAAAATGGTTTAGAACAACGCACAAAAGTACATCGAGAGATTTACCTGACAGATGCAAGAAAAACAGAACCAAAAAAACAAAAAACAGTATTAAGATATTTTATTAAATAATCAAATACTTTGGAAAAATTCTTTTAAATCTTGTTTTGTTTCTGGAGAAAGATTGTGCCATCGAATCCCTTGAATAGCACCTTCTAGCGCATAAAGATGATTGATACAGGCGCCATCGTATATGGATCTAATCAATAAAAACGCCTCTTTCGATCCTAATGCGTGAAGAGAATCAATCGAATCGATACCTGCTTCAAGCAACTTCTTTGCTAGAACATCCCCGATATTAATCAATTTATCAAGTTCGCTCATCACTTTTTATCCTTAAATTACAACATATTAAATTATAAAAAAAGCTCCCTTTATTATAGGAGCTTTTTTGAGCGGGGAGGGAGGGATTTGAACCCTCGATCGGGTATAACCCGATACCCACTTAGCAGGCGGGCGCACTAAACCAAGCTATGCGACCTCCCCGAATCAATCAGTCGAAGTGCGGAAGGAGAGGGATTCGAACCCCCGGTAGGTTTATCACCTACAGTGGTTTTCAAGACCACCGCCTTAAACCACTCGGCCATCCTTCCAAGTTCACTCAACCGAGCGTTTGATATTTTACCATAGCCACCACTCCCCTGCAATATATTTCATAATAATTCATTCACACAAAATAAAAGGACCCCTGCAAAACAGGAGTCCTTTACATCATCTAAAAATGATTTTTAGACATTCACATCTTCTGGCATACGCATAGTTTCATTTTCTTTGCGCATCTTATCAGAAACATTGAAGTCCAAATCTGCACCAACCATTTGTTGGATATATTTCTTCACAGCTGCATCCCAATAGCTCTTGCGAATATAATAAACTCTCGCGCCACCAAGTTCATGTTGCACTTCAGGCCATGCATAAGTAGGTTGAGCCATTCCAAGACCCCATCGTTTCCAACCGTTGTAGGATTCGAATGTGGACCAGAATTCTTTATTCTTCATAATTTCAAATGCATAATGGCACTTTGCATAATACATGATTGCGCCAGCGCGAATCCCACGAGCCAATGCAAATGTATGTAATGAAATATTGATATCTTCATTCATCAAACGTCCATTACAGAAAGCAGCCAATTCGCCATCAATCACACCCACCAATTGATATGGATCTTTAAGGCGAGATCGTTTCCAACCCAAAATTTCTGCATAAATACGTGCACCAACAATATCATAAAAGTCATGTTCAACATTAATCATCACTTTCTTGATATATTCCAGCAACATATCTGCTTCTTCCACCTTAGCGGGACGAATAAACATCTCTCGTCCATCTTTCAGTTGAACTTTTGCACCCGGAAATGCAGGCACATCCATGGGCGGGGCTTGCAACATGGGTTCGATTTCTTCAACAGGGAAGGTTAAAGTATCTCGGGTGACGGGGCATGGTTTTTCAAGTCTCATTATTATTCTCCTTTTAGTATTCTAAAAATAATAGAATTAAATTTTATCCATATCAGGGCGGACATGAGCATAGCCCTTTAGGTTTTCAGCAAAGAATTTATTCAAGCGATCAACATGTTCAGGAATGATAGCATCACCGAACTTTGTCTTCGGCATACTTTCTTTCTTTTTCATTAATTCTTCGTATTCATCATCTTCAACAAAAGCCACACATCGGCCAATCGAAGCTTCACCATCCACAAAACGCCACGGCATGAACCCAACCGTCACACGTCGGTTCAAAAGCAAGTCAATATCACCACCCAAACATTCAGCATGAATAATTTCTTGGGGGAACATATCAATATGCATCATTTGATAGCGTTCATCAGAAAATTCTTCTTCAATTGTTGTATTATATTTTGTCTTGAACACATAATCAGCTTGTCGTTTTTGGCGTCCCATCCAATCACGGATGATTGTATTCATTGGATGATCTGCAGAACCGCAATCCACACCAATCCAGCGCAATTTTTTCTTAGAAGCCCATACAGCAAAGTCCCATGAAGGGCCGGGGTGTTGCACCATATAGCGTACTTCATCTGCAGTCGGCATATCCCAACCAAAGTGATGGAAACCAGTGTGAATGATTAAAATATCACCTTCTTTAACTTCAACGCGTTCTTCGATCATTTCAGGGGTATAAATATCGTAATCACCAACCACATCACTCAAATCAACAATTGCTGCTTCATGAACCAAGAAATCCATATCCAAAGAAGCAATATCTTTCCCAGGAGTATAAAAATGGATTTCGCCATCAATATGTGTGCCCAAATGGTTTGAGTGTGTCAACAATTGTCCATTTGCACCGTTTGGTGCCAAGCGTTTGAAATATTTAACCTGCAATGGCTCGTAGGATGGCCATGGAGGGGTTCCAATCCCCAACGGAATAGTTAGATCGATAACTTTCATTTGATTCTCCTTATAGTTTGTTTATAAAATCAGAATTTAACAAAATTCTTTTTCAAATTCATCAAAAGCATCAGAAAAAGCTTTTTCTGGTGCGCGTAAAATACCAGCACCCACCATTCCCAAACCAGGGGTTTTATGGGCAATCCCAGTATTCAATTTCGGTAAAATACCAGTTTCCATTACATAACGAACATCAATTCCCAAGGGGGTCCCACGGAAATTCAACTGTGGAATCGTAAATCCCGGATGTTCACTAAAGCATATTTCATACATCTCAAGTGTAGCTTCTGTTGCCATTTGAGGTGTTCCACCCACAAATTGGGTAATTGCAGGAGCAGCTGCCATCGCAAAACCACCATAACCAGCAGTTTCAGTAATCGTGCTATCACCAATATCAGGATTCGCATCTTCAGGTCCGAAGCCAGGGAAATAAAGCCCTTCTACCTCACCAGCAGGTGCTGTAAACCATTTATCAGGCATTGAAGCTAAACGTACACCGAAATCTGTCCCGTTTCGCGCCATCGTTGTTACAATCGTAGAGCCTTCCACACCTTCTGCTGCATCCAACACAACCTTGCCGGCCGGCATGCTCAAGTTCAAGAAGAAATGATCATTTTGATCAATAAATTCAAAAACTTTAGCTAATCGCTCTTTATCTTCACAAGTTCGTACCATCGCAGGTGCAATTGCTCGCAAGAACAATGAAGTCCCAGCTCGGTTACGATTGTGGGATTCATCCCCCATATGCATACCCTGAGCAATCATACTCTTAATATCCAAGCCACCTTCAATGGTTGCCAAAGCATCACGCAAAGTAGGATAGAGATCTGTTTCCATCCATCTCAAACGGGCATAAACTTCTTCACCCATCCCCCCATAACGTAGCACCTTGCCCAAGCCCTCATTTTGAGTAGCAAAAGCTTTGTTGCCAAATGCTTTATTCTCAAAAATAAAAACCGGCATAGAAGGGGAAACAATCCCAGCCATTGGGCCAACACATTGATGATGATGACATGGATCAAATTCAATCTCACCAGAGGCAGCCAAAGCTTCCGCTTCTTTCTCATCCTTGGCCAAACCTTCATAGATCAAAGCGCCCATCACAGCCCCACGTTGCGGGCCACACATCTTTTCCCAAGTCACTGGCGGACCTGCATGCAAAATCATCTTGTCATGCATTCCCGGGATCACATCTCGAGCAATCCCCATATCGACCAAGAAAGGCAATCCTTTTTTGATGATATCGACAACTTTTTGATTTGCTTCATCAATCAAAATGCCACTCTTTGTCACACGCAATCGCTTCACACCTTCTTTCGGAGGTTTCCAATCTACTTGGATTGCACGCACATCTTGCATTGCGACTGATTCTTGCATACTTTCAAGGCCAACATTTACAACGGTGATTTCTTTTCCGAAAACATCATTTATTTTTGCCATCATCGTCTCCTATCTCACCAACATTGCAGCCAAGCGAGCAGCAGCAGCATTACTATCTAAAACAATCACGCCAGCTCGTTCCAAAGCAGCTTTCGTCTTGCTCAATCCCTGTGGATCATCTTCCGTACCTGTTACTGAAGCCACAAAATGTAACTCTCGTCCATTTTCTTTTGCAATCTTCTTGGCTGTCACCACAGTTGGTGCAATTTCAGCGGCTGGGTCAAGATGAGCACCATACCCAATCACCACATCCATAATAATCACACCCACTTCGGGGTCAGCAGCTTCTTGCAACAATCGGCGCAAACGCAGATCATTATCGATCATCGGGTGAGGTCGACCAACAGTAAACTCTTCTTCACCCAAATCCACAGTCGTATTTTCAAAGCTCTTTGTCGAATCCTTCAAATATGGATCTCCAGGTAAAGGAGCATTTGAATAGACCGGTGCATCCAACATTTCTCGCCAGATCACCTGAGCTTCATAGCACAAAGTGCCCCCTGAGAACAAACCCCGTAGATATTTTTGACTTGGCTTCAAAACCTTTTTCAAATCAACAGCCTGTTTTTCAAGTGCTTTTGTCTCCTCGGCAATCATCTTTTCAATGTCACCAACATCAGCACCTGCTGCCTTAGCAGCCAACAAACCACCTTCTTGAAGTGTCCGTGCGGGAATAGCGTTCTTCACACCTTCTACAGTGCTCATATCACCACCCATCACACATACCACAACAGGTTTAGACCCCTTTGCAATTTGTCCCAAAATCATCTCCAGCACCTCAGGTGCTGAGGGTTTGCTCACCAAAGCGATCACTTCAGTCTCAGGATCCTCCTGTAATGCCTTCAAAGATTCCAGCATCATGATCCCACCAACTTCTTTCTTAAGGTCTCGACCACCAGTGCCAATTCCTTGCGTGATCCCTGAACCAGATTTTGCAATCAAAGTGCTCACTTCTTGCAAGCCTGTCCCTGCTGCCGAAACCACACCTACCGGACCTTGTGGAATCGCATTGGCAAAGCCAAGCGCAACTTGATTCAAAATCGTCGTACCAGCACCCGGACCCATCAACAATAGTCCATGGTCTCGGGCATATTTCTTCAAAGCAATTTCATCTTCCAAAGAAACATTATCGCTAAACAACAAAACGTGCAAACCGCGTGTCAAAGCCTCCCAAGCTTCATCAGCAGCATACCTACCAGCTACTGAAATCACACACACATTTGCTTCAGGATAAGAAGCTAAAGCACCTTTTATTGACTTTGGTTTGAAATTTTGAGTTTCCTCAGCAACTGCCTTCTTATTCAAAATTTCATCAGCATATACCATTGCTTTTTCTGCGGTTTCCTCATCAATAGCATCTACAGCAATCACCATATCATTCGGCGTTGCAGCTTTCACCATATCTGTCAGCAAACCAGCTTCAGAGAGAATCGACTTATTCGGTTCTGTTGCCATCACAACAGCAGAATCTCGAACGCCATCCATTCCCAACAATTCTCTAGCAACCAGCATTAGTGTAACGGAATCATGATATTCACTGGTTTTCACAACTGTTTTAACTGTCAATGAATTCTCCTTTCATCATTTTGAGTCATCTAAACAATACCAAGCATAATTGTCAAGAAAACACCACCTGCGATCACACTCCCCAGCTGACCAGCAGTATTTGCACCCATAGCGTGCATCAACAAGAAATTGTCATAATCATATTCTTGGCCTAAGCGTTGCACAATTCGCGCTGCCATCGGAAATGCAGAAATTCCTGCTGCGCCAATTAATGGATTTACTTTGCCGCCAGAAAGTCGATACATCAACTTTCCAAACATCACCCCCCCAAACGTATCCAAAATAAATGCTAACAATCCTAGCGCCATCACAATCAACGTCTCAACCTGCAAAAATTCCTCACCCTTCATCGTGCCCCCAATAGCAAGACCCAAGAAAAGTGTGGTCACATTTGCAATTTCACCTTCAGCCGCAAATCGCAATCGATCCACCACCCCGGCTTCACGCATCAAATTTCCCAACATCAACGTAGCAATCAACGGAGATGCTTGTGGAGATAATAAAGACACCACAATAATCACTACAATCGGGAAAACCACTCGAGCCGTCTTAGAAATTTCACGTTGAGAATAAGGCATTCGAACTCTTCGTTCCGTATCAGTCGTCAAAGCACGCATCACTGGCGGTTGAATAATCGGCACCAAAGACATATAAGAATACGCCGCAACCGCAATCGCACCTAGCATATGCGGCGCTAGCTTATTCCCCACATAAATTGCAGTTGGCCCATCAATAGCACCAATAATCCCAATCGAAGCAGCTTCTGCCAAAGAAAAACTAATAAATGGTAGCTTGTCTAGAAGCAGAACTAACATAAAGGTCGAATAGATTCCAAATTGTCCAGCAGCACCCAAAAGTGCCAACTGTGGGTTTTCCATCAACGGACCAAAATCCGTCATTGCCCCAATCCCAATGAAAATCAAAAGTGGGAACAATTCATTCGCAACCCCAGCCTCAAACAAAACACCCAAAAAACCGTGTGATTCCGTGATTCCAGTCAAAGGCAAATTTGCCAAAATTGCACCAAAACCAATCGGCAGCAACAGAACAGGCTCATAATCTTTCGCAATCGCCAAATAGATCAGAACCAATCCAATCGCAATCATCACCGCTTTCTGCCAAGTGAGCGCCATCGGAGCAGCGAATAATGAAAGTAAACTATCAATATTCATTCCTACCTCATTCAAAAGTCACAAGAACAGCACCATAATCAACATGATCACCGGATGAAACTTCAATAGAAGCAACTTTACCAGCAACATTTGCTCGAATTTGATTTTTCATCTTCATTGCTTCCAAAACAATCACAGGTTGTGCAGCCTCAACAACATCCCCAACCTTAACCAAAACTTCATCAATGTCTCCCGGCATCGGGGCCGTCACCGCCGAACCAGTAGCCACAGGTGCAGCTTTCTTTGCCACAGCAGGAGTAGCAACAGGCGCAGGAAATCCAGATGTCACAGGAGCAGAAGGTGCTGCTGGAACTTCAACTTGATAAGTTGTATCCCCAACACTTGCCACAACAGGTCTTGCACTAAGATCACCAACAGTGACCACATATTCTTTACCTTCAACAATAACAGTTACTTGTTTACTCATAATTAATATCCTTAATCTTATTCTAGCAATTTGCCTAAATTAGGGTCTTTTGCATCAAACGCACCCTGATGCTCCAACAAAGCCATTCCAACTGCCATCGCAACCGCCAGTTCCTCATTAGCTTTTGGATCTTCATTTAAATCTTCAGTCAATTCAGCAACTTCATCCGAAACTTCGCTTGTTTTCAAATTTCGATCAGGGAAAATAGCCAACAAAGCAAACATCACACCAATCAAAATTCCCAAAGCCACAAAAGTTACTGCCATACTGATCACACTAACATATAGACCAGTTATTAAAGTATCTTCCATCATAACTCCTGTCTAAAGTGGAATATTCCCGTGTCGTTTTTCAGGGCTCTTCACATCTTTATTCTTCAACAATTCAAGCGCACCAATCAAACGAGCACGTGTCTCTGAAGGAATCAATACATCATCAATATGCCCACTTCGTGCAGTCACATAAGGATTTGAGAACTTATCTCGATATTCAGCGACAAGTTCTTCTCTCAATTCATCAGCATTCTCTGCTTTTTTCAATGTCTTTGCATGCACAATGTTCACAGCACCTTCAGCACCCATCACAGCAATTTGAGCCGTAGGCCAAGCAAAAGCCAAATCAGCGCCAATATTCTTACAACTCATAACAATATAAGCACCACCATAAGCCTTGCGAGTCACAACCGAAATCTTCGGAACGGTTGCTTCTGAAAATGCGTAAACAATCTTAGCGCCATGGCGAATGATTCCACCATGTTCTTGAGTCACACCTGGCATAAATCCTGGAGTATCCACAAAAGTAATCAACGGGAAATTGAAAGCATCACAAAAACGCACAAAACGGGCAATCTTATCACCTGCATCAATATCTAAAGCGCCGGCCATAAAGGAGGGTTGATTTGCCACCACCCCCACTGCCTGTCCATGCAAACGTGCAAACCCAACAATAGCATTTTGTGCAAAATGCGTATGCACTGGCATAAAACTACCCAAATCAAATACCTTCGCAAGCACTTCTTGCATGTCATAAGGTTCATTTGGATTGATAGGAATCATAGTATCTAATGATTCATCAGCACGCCAAGGGTCATCCGTTGGAGAAATTTTTGGAGGAGCTTCTTTAAAACTAGATGGCAAATAACCAATTAATTTTCTTGTAACTGCAATAGTTTCTGCCTCATCTTTTGTTGCAAAGTGAGAAACACCACTCACAGAACTGTGAACCAAAGCACCCCCCAAAGACTCTTTATCAACCTTTTCACGGGTAACAGCTTCAATAACTCTGGGCCCTGTAATAAACATTTGGCTTGTACCCTGTGTCATAATAATGAAATCTTGCAATCCAGGAGAATAAACTGCACCACCTGCACAAGGTCCCATCATCACAGAAATCTGCGGCACAACCCCACTAGATAATGTATTTCGTTTGAAAATTTCAGCAAATGCTCCCAAGCTCCAAATGCCTTCTTGAATACGAGCACCACCAGAATCCATAATGCCAATAATTGGTACACCTGCATCCACAGCAAGATCTTGCATTTTTGTCACTTTCAAGCCATGTGCTTCAGAAAGCGAACCGCCCAAAACCGTAAAATCTTGAGAATATACAGCGACTAAACGGCCATCAATCTTCCCAAAACCACAAACAACACTATCGCCTTCAAATTTCTTGCTTTCATCATCCATCCCAAAATCAGTCATACGATGTGTGATATAAGTATCCACTTCCTGAAAACTGCCCGGATCAAGCAATTTTTCAATACGTTCACGAGCTGTTTGTTTTCCTTTTTCATGTTGAGCATCAATTCTGCTCTGCCCACCACCTAAATGAACTTTTTTCCTGCGAGCAAGCAAAGCATCATTCAATTCCTGGTGAGTGATTCTTTTTTCTTCTTTCATCTACAAACCTCCATTATGTAGAAACGGGTATAGGGCATCTTTATCGCTCTAAATCTAGAACAGATGCCCTTACTCATAGAATGTTTAAGTAGTTTATTCGGTTAAACCTGCGTCAACCATTGCGAGAAACACCTTCTCAGGTGTGAATGGAGGTCCATAAAGTCTGATTCCAGTCGCATCATAAATCGCATTCCCCAAAGCAGCGATCGTAGGCACCATCGGATGTTCACCAATCCCTCGAGCACCATAAGGACCATCATCTTGCGGCACTTCCACCACATAAATTTCATGTTTCTTTGGCAAATCAGTGGTTGTTGAAATTCGATAATCAACAAAGCTTGGATTCTTCATCTCACCTTTTTCAAGCAACATCTCTTCAAAGATAGAAGAACTCACACCTTGAATCAAACCGCCTTCGATTTGAGCTTCCACATTTTCCATATTAATTGCCTTCCCAACATCGAAGGAAGAAACTGCCTTAAGAATCTCGATCTTACCAGTTTCCTTATCAATTTCAATATCAAATCCTTGGCATCCTGTCGTATAATGCACCACAGCGCGAGTCCCCTGACCAGTCTCAGCATCCAAACCAGAAATATAATTTGGCATGAAAGAGCCACGGCCAATAATCGGGCCATTTCCCTTCCACCCTTCATAACCATCCTTTGGAATACCATAAATCCCAATACCTTCAAGGGACATCTCTTGTTCACTCTTATAAGAAACAACCATCCCATTCACAATATCAAGATCATCAGGGCTTTCATTCCAATGATCACCCACCAGCTCAAGCACTTGTCGTCTTGCATCCTCGGCTGCGCGTTTCACCGCATTCCCCATAGACCAAGTCAAACGGCTTGCCACAGTCTGCCATTCATAAGGGCTATATTGTGTATCAACTGGGCCGTCGATCTTCACATCTTCATAAGGCACGCCCATCACAGCAGCTGTGATTTGAGCCATTGCAGAAAAAGCACCTTGCCCAATTTCTTGGCCACCCACAGAAAGCACCAAAGTGCCATCTTCAGCCAATGCCACTTTCGCAGCAGAGCCAGAGTTTGGCGTAATTGAAGGAGCTTTCCACATCAAAGCCATTCCCTTCCCTCTCAACTTAGTCGGAGAAGAAGGAGCTTCCTTCTTATTGATATCCAATGATTCAGCAACATTTTTAATACATTGATCCAACCCAGTCGGATGCATCTTCATACTGGTCACCAAAGTGTCGCCGCCTTGCACACAATTTCGCAATCGGAATTCGTCCTGAGGCATACCAATCTTATCAGCCAACATATCCATCGCCTGATCTACACCAGTATGTAATTCAGACATCCCAAATCCACGATAAGCGCCACCCACAGGATGATTCGTGTAAACACACATAGAATCTGTCCACACATTTGGAATATCATAAGGGCCAGTACTGTTATATCCACCAGCACGAGTGATGTTAACACCATAATCCGTATAACCACCACCGTCCCAATACATCGTATTTTTCATCGCCAAAAGATTGCCGTCTTTATCACAACCAACCTTCAAACGAATCACCAAACCTTGGCGCACAAAATTCGTATAAAATTCCTCTTCACGAGTTAATGCCAATTTCACTGGCACACCCGGAATCTTCTGAGCAATCGCCACTGGCAAAGCTTCCATCGTCACCCCAGCCTTACATCCAAAGCCACCACCCACATAAGGAGCAATCACTCGGATATCACTCTGTGACATATCAAAAGTCTTTGCAATCAAATCTCTCTGAGCAAATGGAGATTGTGAAGAAGCCCAAAGGGTCAACTTACCATTCAGATCAAATTTAGCAATCGCAATATGTGTCTCAATCGGCACATGTTGCACATGGGGCACCTTGAATTCATGCTCAACAATTTCTGCACACTCTTCAAACGCCTTGTCCACATCCCCCTTACGAATCTTAAACCAGTTCGAAACATTCGTTCCTTTTTGGGGAAAAACATAATTTGGAACATAATATTCATCCATCTTCGGATGAATCAAAGGGGCTTCCTTTGATGCACCATAAATCGGATCAAACACACCTTCCAAAACTTCATATTCAACTTCAATCAAATCCACAGCCTTTTCAGCAATCTCTTCAGAAATTGCCGCCACAGCTGCCACAGGTTCACCCACATAGCGTGCTCGGTCGCGAGCAAAAATATGGCGATCCACAATATAAAGCCCAATTCTTCCAGGGAAATCTTCTCCCGTAACAACCACCTTCACACCCGGCATTTGTTCTGCTTTTGAAACATCAATGTTTTTAATCAAAGCGTGTGCATGCGGGCTTCGTTTAATTCTTGCATGCAACAAACCTGGTCCAAATTGCAAGTCATCCGTATATTGAGCAGCGCCGATAGCTTTATCATAAGTATCTTTTCGAGGAAGTGGTTGACCAATAATAGTTGGGGTTTTTACTTCTGCCATCACTAATCTCCTTATTCCATTTTTGCTGCTTTTTGAATACCTTTAATAATTCGTTCATAACCTGTGCAGCGACAGAGGTTACCAACCAGTGCTTCCTTAATCTCATCTTCTGTAGGATCTTCATTTCGGTCCAACAAAGAGCGAGCTGAAATCAAAACACCAGGGGTACAAAAACCACACTGAATCCCGCCTTCTTCCATCACAGTTTGTTGCACAACATCCAGCTTACCTTCTTTGGCCAAGCCTTCCACTGTGATAATTTCAGCACCTTCACATTCAACGGCCAACACCATACAGCTATTTACGGGTGCACCATTCATCATCACAGTACAAGCCCCACATTCGCCTGCACTACAACCATTTTTAGTACCCGTTAAACCTAATTTTTCACGTAACATCCGTAAAAGTGTCATATTTGAAGGAACTTGTACCAATTCAACTTGACCATTTACAGTAACAGTAATCTTATGATCCATTATTTCCTCCAGTCTATCGAAGTTCTTGGATCTGGTTCAAAATTCTTTTCGTCAAATTTTTCACCATCAATTTTCGATACCGCGCGCTAGAACGCACGTCATCGATCGGAGAACAATGGTCCATTGCAATTTGTGACGCTTCCTTAATGTTCTCATTATTAAATTCATTCTTTAAGAAGTACTCTTCCACTTCTTTCACCACCACAGGGGTCGGTCCCACAGATGCATAAGCGACTTTCACGTGCAAACCATCTTCTTCATAGGCAATTGCTGAAACACCTACTAACGAAAGGTCACTTCGATTATTTCGACCATGCTTCAAATATTTTCCGACCATACCTTTTTTAGGGATTGGATAAAAGATTGATTTCACCAATTCACCAGTTTGCAAAACGGTTCTTCCCGGGCCTTTGAAAAATGTAGCCACAGGTTCAATTCTTTCATTTCCATCAACATCAACAACCGTCAATTCAGCATCCAACAAAATGCTCATTCCCAACGTATCTCCCGCAGGGGATGCATTGCAAATATTGCCAACGATTGTCGCTCTTGAACGAAGCTGATAGCTCGCAACAGAATTACAAGCCTCAGCCAACATCGGATAAACCTTTTGAACATCTGCATTTTCAGCAACAGAATTCATTGAAACCGCTGCGCCTACCGTAAGACCTTTCGCAGCATCAAAATGAATTTCCTTCATTCCAGGCAAACCCTTAACATCAACAATAAACTCTTCTTTATAAAAACCATCGCGTATACGAACGAAGGTATCTGTCCCACCCATCAGTGGGCGTGCATTTCCAGCATTGTCAGCAAGAAACTTACAAGCTTCCGCAAAACTTACTGGCTTGATATATTCAAATTCAGGTAATGATGGATGTGCATTTCTAGACATAACATTATCCTTTACTAAATAAATGAACTGATAAACTTTTATTTGACATGATTATGAAATCATTTCAAATTCAAACCCATCAACTCTCAAACCAAAACAACTTTAGGAACGAAAAGGAGAAGGTACCAAGCACCTTCTCCTCTAGGTTTTAGTATTCTGCTCTGAGAATGTTTAACTCAACTACAATTCAGCCTCAAGCATTGCATCTTCAGGTGCTTTGACAATCATGAAAATGACATTCAAGAAAATACCCAAAACTGCTGCTGTTGCGATTGAAGGCAACCCGGTCGGGAACATACCTTGCAAAACCGGAATGGGCAAATCGCCAAATTGGATATTTCCACCAATTCCGACCACCAAAATCACAGCACCAATCGCCAGATTTCGTGGATCATAAAGGTTTACCTTTTCAGATTGAATAATTGCAATCCCTTGCATACCGATGATACCGAAGAGATAAATTTCCAACCCACCAATCACACCTGTTGGAATAGATTGTACAAAACCAGTCAATTTCCCAACAAATGCAATCACAATCGCGATCACGCCAGCCGTAATCAATGCCGGACCAGAGTAGTTACGTGTAATAACCATCAAAGAGTTATTTTCACCATAGTTTGTCCCAGCCACACCACCAAACATACCGTTGATTGAGTCACCAAGACCGTCAAGAATCAAGTTCAAACCAATAAGTTCTCGAAGGTTATATCGTTCTTTGCCCATATTCTCGGCAAGGTTATCAACATAAAGTGACATTTGGTAAAGGTGAGCAGTTGATTCTGGAATGGTTGCAATACAAATAATTGCAATCCCAAAGATAGCTTGCAAAGCACCAGAGCTACCAAAGTTTCTGAAATATGGCAATGTAAAGCCAGGTACTTCAAACCAAGGAGCAGCTTTGATTGCACTAAAGTCAACTACACCAAGTAATATTGCAAAAACGTAACCAGAGATCATCCCTAACAAAATCGGGATCAAACCGATGAATCCTCTTCCCTGCAAATAAACGGAGAAAAGAATTGTCACCAAAAGGGTAAAGGCAGCAATAATAATTGTCTTACCGGCAATATCAGGTACAAACACACCAAATGCATCATTCAATGCAGCACCTGCCAAAGCGATCCCAATTGTGAGCGCAACAGAACCTGTAATAATTGGGGGCAATACCTTATCAATTACTTTTCGTCCACCAGCAAAATGAATTACCAAACCAACAAGAATATTCACAACACCCGTTGAAACAATACCTACCTGGGCAATTCTAACTGGGTTGATTCCACCGTAATCGCCGCCCATAATTGCCAATGTTGCAGCAATATAAGCAAAGCTTGAACCGTAATAAAGTGGAATGAATTTTCCTGCAATCAATTTGGATAAAATCAATGCGGTAATGGTTGCTAGCCCAGATACTGCTAAAACTGCACCCACATTGAACCCAACGATTGTTGCAACAAGAACTGTTGCAGGGAACATTGCTAGCACGTGTTGCAGACCCAACACAATCATGCTACCAAATGGTGGTCTATCGTTCGGCAGATAGCCGAAAACTTCTTTTTTAGCCATTAAAATCTCCTCATTTTATATTTACGAATGTTTCCATCCGTATTTGGATAAAAAAAAATCGCACGAACCACAAACGGATATCGTGCGATGTTTACACTACCAAAGGCAAGACAAGGATAATGAAAAGCATAGTGCCTCCACCCATCAAGTGGGCGATAGATTCAAAAATCAATTTTGCACCATGACTCAGCATATACCTAATCTCCTTACCTTGTCATTGTACAGGATTTTTTTTACAAATTCAAGCACTATCTTAAAAACCAAACAATATTTTAAGATTCTATAGTTAACGAGTAAAGAATCGCTTAATAGAATTTTTATTGTAAAATAAAGCCAGAAATGGAAAAATAATGAATTATAAAATTACATCAATCGGAAATTTAGCAAACCAAATCCTTCAAACCCAGCCCCAACTCACCTTCTTTGGGCAAACTTCCAAAGGCATTTTTCTGCTCTCAAACCAAAACAAAATCCTATTCATCAGCACAGAAAAATATCAAGGTCCCTACACAATCAATATCAACCTCAAAACATCTTCCCTCCCCGCATGCACCAAGCAAACAACAATCACCGCCCAAAAAGATCAAATCAACTTCGTTTCCCCAGCTTTCTACATTTCAGCAACAGCAGATCTAAAAGTTTACCTGCCTACTTTCACCTTTGAAATTTCCCCTCAAAAAATATCTCAAAATACTAAAGTCTTAATGAATCATATTCCCAATCATTCAAACCAATTTCTCTCAACCGTACTATCGATAAAAAACAATCCCACAACCACTCAATCCTCTTCAGATCCAAACCACCTAACACTCATCCAAATTAAACAAGCCCTCCAAAATAACACAGAGACCCAATTAAATAACGCCTTTTCAAAACTGATTGGCGTAGGCGCTGGTCTAACCCCCAGCGGAGATGATTTTATATGCGGAGTCATCTTAGCTGAATCAATAATCAAGAAAAAAACTTTCACAAACCACTTCAAAGAAAACCTAATAAAAGAAGCACTCAAAAAAACCACCATAATCAGTGCCAATTTAATCGAAGCTGCATTTCAAAAAACAGCAGATCAAAGAATCATTAACCTTATTAAAGAAATTTGCGCTGATGAATTTACAAACATCAGCGCAATTGAACAATTATCAACTTGGGGAAATTCTTCCGGGCTAGATACCTTAGCCGGCATCCTCTTATCGACTCAAATTAGTCAGTGATACCCACCACATCATTCCATGGGCCACTGATACCATCTTCAGTCACACCATAAAAGAAACGGTAATTTCCATTCTTTTTCTCAACAAAATCATAGCGAACAGTCTTTCCTGGTACTTTTTGCAACAAGCCATAATTCCCATGCCATTCAGCTTTAAGATTTCGCTTATCTTGAGGCAGTTCAGAATATTTTGTAATCGCATAATGCCATAATTTTCTGGCCGATTTCACTGTAACATTCTTAACCACATTGCCATTCCGAAGATCTCGCAAAGTATAATATTTACTACCCTTTCGATCTTCACTTGCAATCACCTCAACACCCGTTCTAGGCAATTCATCACTCGTATGCTCTTGCTTAGGTGGAACAACTTCCGCTTCCGTATGAGGAACCAAAGAAGCCAAATTCTCATCCTTCTTAACGAATTCCAACAAACGTTGATACTCTCTAGCACGGTTAACCAACCCCACAATTTCATCTCGCACAGCCAAACTGGTGTCCGATTCTTCTCGTACATAAATCTTATTATCATCCACTGCATAAGGAGGATCATCACCACGTGGAATCATCACTCGCACCACTGGCTTCCCCTTACACTTCAATGAATCATATTCAACATTCAAAGGAGGGCTAATTCGATTATTAATCTCTTTCTCCAATTTTTGAATCACCTTAGTAGGTTCTTGCACACCCACAACAGCTTCATTTGCGTTTCCACTCACCCCAATATAAAGAGTTCCACCATTTGTGTTTGCCAACGCGCACGTATCTGCGATCACATTATATAAATGACCACCACGCACCATCACATCCACATGAAATTCTTGAATAATATTAGGTCCTTCTTCTCGCGCTGCTTGAATAAAATCATAAGAACTACCATTGATTTGTTTCCGTGCAGGTCTTGTCTTAGAAAAATCATTTCCCTTAAAGACATCCAAAATCATATCAAAAGAAACTTCTGGCAACAAAATCTCTGTTGTTCTTTCCCCTAATCCCAATTCTTTCTTACGAGAAGGATCCGGATCCAAGCGATGTGCATCAGACCCCTGAATACAATGCATTCTACGCGGATATTCCGGCTTGGTCCCATTAAAAAACATAGCCGTTGTTCGTCTTCCACGAACCTCAAGGTCAGTCACTTCCAAAGCGTGCAAATTCGGGTCCTGAGTATAAGCAATCTTAGTTTGTCCACCAAAATTCATCCCTCTCATTGCCACACCATTAGAAGAATTCACATGCGCAGCAATCACCAAACCGCCTGCCAAATTAATCTCTCGATAAGCAGTCAAAACGTCAGAAGAGGCGCCCACAGTGAACGCACCATCATCAATAGTTTCAGAAGGTACATTCAATTTCAACAGCAAATGCTCAATATCACGAATCGGTTTATTAGGAGGAAAAATCCCCAAAATATGGAATCCAAAAGTTGCCGTAAATTCAAATCCTGGCAAAACCAGAATCTTATTAAACAATCTTTCATATTCCAATAACCTAGCACGTTCTTCTGGCAAAATTCTGTTCAAAGTTTCCAACAATTTCAAATTGGCAACTTCTTCCATCATCTCGCGATACCCTTTTACAGTATTATGATCTGTAAAAGCAATCACATCCAAGCCCTTAGTTTCTGCCTTATGTAATAAATCTAAATAATTTACATTCTTTTGTTTATAATCACCTGAAGCAGGGCTATGTAAATGGAGATCCATTACATACCACTTTAATTTATTTTTTTTATTTGTCATTTTTCTAGCCATAATTCCCTCAATTAATCTTATTTATTTTTCTAATTAATTCATCAGGCATATATGGTTTTAAAATAAAGTCTGAGTTTGAAAAATCTTCAATTCGATAAGAATAATCTAAACCAGATGTCAAAATCACTTTGACATCATTATAATTTTCATTTTTGCGAATATCCTCCAAAATTTCAATACCATTGTAACCTTGTAAATTTACATCTAATATCAAAATATGGGGTTGTTCATCATCAATCAATTTTGGAACATCCGAAAAATCTTTGGGCGTAAAAATCTTATGCCCTTCCAGTTCCAAAAAAATTGTCATCAATTTTTGTATATCTTGATCATCGTCTATGATCATTATTTTTTTCATAACTTAATCCTTCTCAGAACGCCTTAGAAATTGCATCCTCGGCATTCTCAATCAATTCGAAGGTCAGATCATTCAAAACATCCTCAGGCAACTCATCCAAATCAGCTTCATTCAAAACCGGAATAAAAACTTTTCGAATGCCTGCTCGATGTGCTGCAAGAACTTTTTCCTTAATCCCCCCCACTTGCAAAACCTGCCCTCTTAAAGTTATTTCACCTGTCATTGCAAGGTCTTTTATCACGGGTTTCCCAATTAACAAAGAAACCAACGCCGTTGCAATCGTAACGCCCGCTGATGGGCCATCTTTTGGCGTAGCACCAGCCGGAACATGAATATGAATCAAATTCTTAGAGAAAATTTTAGGGTCAATCCCCAAATCTTGTGCATGAGAACGCACAAATGAAAATGCAGCATTTGCACTTTCTTTCATCACATTTCCCAAAGAACCAGATAACTGAAATCCTTCTTTGCCAGGAATCAAAGCAGCTTCAATAAACAGCACATCTCCACCAGCAGGAGTCCATGCCAAACCAGTTGCCACACCCGGAATTTCAGTACGCTGAGCAATTTCTTGCATCGTATAATATTTTCTCTTCCCAGCAAAATCTCGCAAATTATCCTTTGTAACAACAACTTGCTTTTCGCCTTCTGTCGTAATCTTGGTCACGGCTTTTCGGCACACTCCGCCAATCACACGCTCCAAATTTCGCACCCCAGCTTCTCTCGTATAATGTTGAATCAGATCATGCAAAGCTTCTTCTTCAAAAATAACTTCTTGTGAAAAAAGCCCATTCTCCTTCAACTGTCGAGGAATCAAATACCCCTTCGCGATCTCAACCTTCTCTTGTTCCGTATAGCTTGTTAATTGAATAATCTCCATACGGTCCAACAAAGGTCCCGGAATGCTAGCTAAAGAATTGGCGGTAGTAATGAACATCACTTGGCTCAAATCAAATGAAACTTCCAAATAATGGTCACGGAAATTTGCATTCTGTTCAGGGTCCAAAACTTCCAGCAATGCAGATGCGGGATCTCCTCGATAATCCTGTCCTAACTTATCGATCTCATCCAACATAAACACCGGATTGCGGCTCTCAACCCGTCTCAATTCCTGGATAATACGCCCTGGCATAGACCCAATATAAGTCCGTCTATGGCCCCGAATCTCCGCCTCATCATGCACACCCCCCAAAGAAATCCGCACAAATTCACGCCCCAAAGCTCTAGCGATAGACTTCCCTAATGAGGTCTTCCCCACACCCGGAGGCCCCACAAAACACAAAATCACGCCTTCTCTAGGTTTACGAATCTCATCAGCCTTCCCATCGGTTGCCAAAGCTTCCTTCCGTTCAGATCGCAACTTACGAACAGACAAATACTCCAACAATCTTTCTTTGATATCATTCAATCCATAATGATCTGAATCCAAAACTTCTTTCACTCGAACAATATCAATTGAATCTTCAGACATTTTTTCCCAAGGCAAGTCAGTCAGCCAATCCAAATAAGTTCGAATCACAGAATATTCCGCAGAGGAAGAAGGCATCATCTTAAGCCGACGAAACTCTCTTGCTGCCTGTTTTTGAGCCTCTTCAGACATCCCCACACTCTGAATTTTCAACTGCAATTCATCCAACTCAACCTGTTCATCATTTTCACCAAGCTGGCGTTGAATAGCCTTCATCTGTTCACGCAAGAAATAATCATCCTGCATTTTCTCAATCTCAGATTTAGCCTCACTCTGAATCTTCTGACCAATTTCCAACAGCTCAATATCATGGGTCAAAATAGTCGTTAATTTCAACAACTTCTCTTTAACACTATTCAACTCCAAAATCTCTTGAGCCTCTTCAAATTCCATATCTTGAAAATTCGCAATTGTATAAACAGCAGTCAACGCATTTTCAATGCTGGTTACGGAACCAATCATCTCTGTCGGAATTGAGCTATTAATCTCAGAAATTCTCTCGAACTGATTACGAATCGCAAGTGTCATTGCTTCTACTTCAACATCAGCAAATTCATCCTCTGGAATCAATTCTGTCTTTGCCATGAAATAAGGCATCTCTTGCACATATTCAGTAATCCGAACTCGTTGCAACCCTTGCACCAAAATCCGAACCGTGCCATCTGGCACCCGAAACAATCGTTGCACCACCCCAATCGTCCCAATCTCATAAAGATCATTTTTACTCGGATTTTCATTATCCACATCTTTTGAGGTCACAAAAGCCACAATTTTATCATTCACCATCACATCATCGATCAACTTCATCGATCTTGGCTGCCCAATTGTCAAAGGCAAACCAGTCTGTGGAAAAACAACCACACCTCGCAAAGGTAAAACGGGAACCACTTCAGGGAAAACCATTTTCTCCGAATCACTCACATTAACTTCTTTTTTTTCAGAAGAATTGTCTTTATTATTTGTAAAAAAACGATTGATAATATTTGTAAATTTCATTGCTTGTTCAACATCCATTTCATCAATTAATTCTGATAAACCTATATCCCAAAAAGATCCTGTCATTGCCTACCAATCCTAAATCATTAATATTTAATACTATTATACTTAAAACATCATATTTTTGCTGTCTCATTTAACTATTAGATGAAATGTATACGGAAATCTTATATTTATTAAAAAATTCAAAAAAAGAGCAAGAAAAAAACTTGCTCTTCTTTTCTTTAGCCATATCAAAAACAATTATCCCTTCACGCTCCCTGCCATCAAGCCACGCACAAAATATCGTTGCAAAGCAAAGAAAACGATCATCGGCAACGCCATAGAAACAAACGCACCAGCAGTCAAAACATGCCAGTTAGACCCCCACGTACCAGCCATATTCGCCAATTGCTGCGTCAAAACTGTGTTCTCAGGCTTTTGCCCAATGAACACCAACGCCACCAAATAGTCGTTCCAAACCCACAAAAATTGGAAAATCGCGAAAGAAGCCAATGCAGGCACAGATAACGGCAAAACCAACTTCAAAAAGATTGTGAAGTGAGATGCCCCATCAATAAAAGCCGATTCCAAAATATCACGAGGAATTGTAGAGATATAGTTGTACAGCAAATAAGTCGCCAAGGGCAACCCAAAGCCAGCATGTGCCAACCACACCGCCAAAAATGTACCATTAATTTGTAAAGAAACATAATCTTTCAAAATCGGGATCAACGCCAATTGCAAAGGAACAACCAACATCATCACAACCAACACAAACCCAATTCTTCGTCCCGGGAAGTTCATCCAAGAAAAACCGTAAGCAGCAAAAGCAGCCATCATAATCGGAATAATCGTCGCAGGCACCGCCACAGTCACAGAATTCATAAAGGCTTGCACAAGATTCTCCCCTTGAACCTTCACCGCTTCCCCTGATGAATTTGTATATTCATAAGTAGATCCATTCATCACAGTTTTATAGTTCTGAGCCGTCAACTTTGGCGCAAAAACCCACTTATATTCTCTAATCCCAATCGTTCGATTAATCACAGAATACCAAGCAATTTGAGTACCATCGCCAAGATCAATCCCATCTCGCAATTCGATATTATCAAATGTCCCATATCCATCCACAACAATTGGTTCTCGGATATTAATATCGCCCATCTCAATCACTGTAGAAGTCACATACTCTCGATGAGGAAATACTTTCCACCAACCGCTCGTATTAATTGCTTCTCGATATCGAAAAGAAGAAATCAACAACCCGATCGTAGGAATCAGCCAAATTGCACAAATAAAGCCAAGTACGATATTAACGACCCATTTATTCGCTCTTTTTGTTTTGTTCATTTGAAGGTCTCCTGTTTATTTAACTGTTTCACGTTATAGATCATCACAGGAATAACAGCCAGCAACAAAACAATCGAAATTGCAGAGCCTAAACCCGCATTTCGGTTAGTAAAGAACTGTCGATAAAATTGTGTTGCAATCACTTCAGTTCCATAATTACCACCCGTCATCACCAACACCACATCAAAGATCTTAAGCATAAAAATAATTATGGTCGTAGTCACTGTGATCAAAGTCCCCTTGATATAAGGGATAATGATTCGGAAGAAAATCTGCACTTCCTTCGCACCATCAATTCGAGCAGCTTCCAAAAGTTCACCCGGCACCCCCTTGATAGCGGAAGACAAAACAACCATCGCAAATCCAGTTTGAATCCAAACTGCCACTGCAATCAAAAACAAGTTATTCCAAGGTTGCACAGTCTGTAGCCAAGCCTGAGGTTTCTGTCCAAAGAAAACCATCAAAGCATTCAACACTCCTCTCTGAACGCTTCCAACTGGCTCATAAAGATAAACGAATCGCCAAATCACCCCTGCCCCAACAAATGAAATCGCCATCGGCATAAAAACAATCGCCTTAGCAATCTTTTCATAAGAGCTACGATCCGCCAAAACAGCAACCAAAAGCCCAATCACCACACAAAAGCCGGTCCCCAGCAAAATCCACATCAAATTGTTGCGGAAAGCTTCCAGCATCGCTCGTTCGGTGAAAACAGAAATATAATTTTTAATTCCCACAAAAACCTTTGAATCTGCACTAAACAAACTCAAATAAAAAGTTCGAATCGTAGGAATAAACAAGAACCACAACAACATCAACATTGCTGGTCCAATGAAAACATAAGGTAAAACTTTTTGCCCAAATTTTCTTGGGAACAAATTTTCAACAATCCAATTGAGCACCACAAAAATCAGTGTAGTTCCGCCAACTCCCCACAAAATTGCAATTATGGCCATGAAACCTTGGGGAATTTCAGCATCGCGGAGGAAAACAAATCCTTCTTTGAAAAAATAGAACATCGCAACAAGCATAGCCAAACCCATAACGAATTTAACTAAATAATACTCGTTCCATTTCTTCGATTTTGTCATTTCTAGAGTCATATTTCATTTCCTTTTCGACAATTTGCATAAATAAAATAATCGAAATCAACAACATATAATGGTCATAATACGAAAATAATACATTGTTTAAAAAGAGGCAAACCTAAGATAGGTTTGCCTCCTAATTTATGCCGAAAGCTTATTTAGCAGGCCATGCGGCGTCAATTTCTTTCACAGCAGTGTCAAGATCAATCGTGCCGGAAACGTAATCTGTCATACCCTTCCAGAAGGATCCTGCACCCACTTCGCTGGGCATCAAGTCTGAGCCATCGAAGCGGCTTGCGGTTGCGTTCAACATGATTTCACCAATCCCGCGTGTGATCGGGTCACCATACCAATCAAGATCAATGTCTGATTGAGGAGCGATTGCACCACCAGCTGCCATCCATTCCTTCAAATGTTCGCCATAGGTGAAGTATGCCATTACTGCACGTACTTCTGGTCGATCATTGAACATACCAAAGATGTCGCCACCACCCAACACTGGGCTTCCGTATGCTGCATCAATTCCTGGTAAGTAGAAGAAATCATAGTCTTCACCTGCCACTAACCCTTCAGGGAAGTAGCTTGTAATGAAGTTCCCTTGCTTGTGCAAGAAACATCCGGGGGGATCTGTAAACATTGGGGCAACTGCGTCGCCAAAGCCTGTGGATACGATGGATTCTCGTCCACCATAAACATAAGCATCATTGAACCAAATGTCTGACATGATTTGAATTGCATTTTTCACTTCAGGTGAATCAAAAGGTAATTCGCCCTTTGTCCATGCATCATAGTTGTCCAAGCTTGTGGTTCGAAGCATAATCTCTTCTACCCAGTCTGTTGCCGGCCAACCAGTTGCTGTCCCAGATTCAATCCCAATACACCACGGGGTATAGCCATCTGAAACCATCAAGTCCATCAATGCGGTCATTTCGTCCCATGTTGTCGGAACTTCATAGCCCATTGCATCAAAGGCTTTCTTCGGATACCACACAAAGGATTTACCATTCACACGTTCCACAATCCCATAATAGGAAGAGTTTCCGTCTGCGCCTGGCACGGTACCTAATTCAATCCAGCCTTGTCCCAATCTTGTCCCAACATCTTCCAAATCCAAGAAGCTGGTCAAGTCCACCAAGTCGCCACTGGCTGCAAAGCCACTGAACAAACCAGGTTGCGGGAAGTCTGCAATATCAGGAGCATCGCCACCATCCACGCGAATTGCAATGGAGGTTTCAAATTCTTTGTTCCCAATATATTGAATATCAATTCCAGTTGCTTCTTCGAAGGCTGCCATTGTTTCATAGAACAAAACTTCGTCTTGATCTACAAACGGGCCATCTACTGTCACAACTTTCCCTGCATATTCGCCTGCATAAGCTGCTGCTAATTCCGCTGTTGCATAGTCCATGCTCTTATCTTCGCTGGGCATAGCCTCGGCTTTTCCTGGCCATGCAGCGTCAATTTCTTTCACAGCTGTGTCAAGATCAATCGTACCGGAAACGTAGTCTGTCATACCCTTCCAGAAGGATCCTGCACCCACTTCGCTGGGCATCAAGTCTGAGCCATCGAAGCGGCTTGCGGTTGCGTTCAACATGATTTCACCAATCCCGCGTGTGATCGGGTCACCATACCAATCAAGATCAATGTCTGATTGAGGAGCGATTGCACCACCAGCTGCCATCCATTCCTTCAAATGTTCGCCATAGGTGAAGTATGCCATTACTGCACGTACTTCTGGTCGATCATTGAACATACCAAAGATGTCGCCACCACCCAACACTGGGCTTCCGTATGCTGCATCAATTCCTGGTAAGTAGAAGAAATCATAGTCTTCACCTGCCACTAACCCTTCAGGGAAGTAGCTTGTAATGAAGTTCCCTTGCTTGTGCAAGAAACATCCGGGGGGATCTGTAAACATTGGGGCAACTGCGTCGCCAAAGCCTGTGGATACGATGGATTCTCGTCCACCATAAACATAAGCATCATTGAACCAAATGTCTGACATGATTTGAATTGCATTTTTCACTTCAGGTGAATCAAAAGGTAATTCGCCCTTTGTCCATGCATCATAGTTGTCCAAGCTTGTGGTTCGAAGCATAATCTCTTCCACCCAGTCTGTTGCCGGCCAACCAGTTGCTGTCCCAGATTCAATCCCAATACACCACGGGGTATAGCCATCTGAAACCATCAAGTCCATCAATGCGGTCATTTCGTCCCATGTTGTCGGAACTTCATAGCCCATTGCATCAAAGGCTTTCTTCGGATACCACACAAAGGATTTACCATTCACACGTTCCACAATCCCGTAATAGGAAGAGTTTCCGTCTGCGCCTGGCACGGTACCCAATTCAATCCAACCTTGTCCCAATCTTGTCCCAACATCTTCCAAATCCAAGAAGCTGGTCAAGTCCACCAAGTCGCCACTGGCTGCAAAGCCACTGAACAAACCAGGTTGCGGGAAGTCTGCAATATCAGGAGCATCGCCACCATCCACGCGAATTGCAATGGAGGTTTCAAATTCTTTGTTCCCAATATATTGAATATCAATTCCAGTTGCTTCTTCGAAGGCTGCCATTGTTTCATAGAACAAAACTTCGTCTTGATCCACAAACGGGCCATCCACTGTCACAACTTTCCCTGCATATTCGCCTGCATAAGCTGCTGCCAATTCCGCTGTTGCGTAATCCATGCTCATTTCTTCTGCAGGTGTATCCATTGGTTCTTCAACAGGCTCTTCCATAGATTCTTCAACTGTTGGTTCAACAGGTGTTGTCTCATCTGGAGTTTGCTTACAAGCAACAAAAAGCATGCTAAAGATTAATAATGCTACAACAAGCCAATAAATCTTTTTCATATGTGTTTTCTATTCTCCTTTTTCGTTTATTATATTTTGGAACTAGGTTACAAAAAAATAGCCTGTCCCTCACTTCTATATAACTAAAAAATACAACATTTCAACACAATTGTCAAATTTTTCAGTAAAAATTTGCATTTTAATCAAATTCAATGTAATATTTTACATAGAGGTAGTGTTTTTTGACATATAACATCATTTTAAAATTGAAGTACAATAGGAAAGTTAACCAAACTAATAGGAAAAAAGAAAATAATGTCTACAACGATAGATGAAATCGCAAGAATAGCAAACGTATCAACCGCAACCGTCAGCAGAGCGCTAAGAGGGCACGAAAACGTTGCCCCAAAAACGCGGCAACGCATAGTAGACATTGCCTCCAAGTTAGACTATAACCTCACGCCTATTGCCTCCAGAATAGCCTTGGGCAAAAAAAGCATCGGGGTCATTTCCCCCGTCAAAGCCCAATGGTTCACCTCCAAACTCACCGCCGCCATCGAGGTCTTCCTTCTTTCACAAAATGTCTCTGTGCAACACTTTAGCGTCGATAGCATCGAAACCCAAAACGAACTAATCAATCAACTCGCCACCACCCGCTTAGTAGACGGATTAATCATCACCACCACCTCGCTAGCTTCAGAAAGTATCGATCGTCTCGCCAAACTCGAACATATCGAAACCGTCACCATCGAAGTCACCACCGAACATTTCTCCACTGTCTATATCAACAACACCCAAGCCGCCAAAGACGCCACCGTTCATCTCATCAATCTCGGACATAAAGATATCGCCATTCTCTCTGGTGAAGAATTTGATCCGCTCTATTCCCCCATTCCTTCGCTTCGTAAAAAAGGCTATCTAGAAGCCTTAGATGAAGCAAACATAGAAATCAGACCAGAACTCATCAAAGACGGAAACTTTTCCTATCGCGGAGGCGCCATCGCAACCGAGCAACTCTTCACCCTTTCCAAGCCCCCCACCGCCATCTTAGCCCTCTCAGATGAAATGGCCATCGGTGCCATGCACACTATCAGACGCATGAACCTTCGCATTCCCCAAGATGTATCCGTCGTAGGCTTCGATGATAACGACGTCTCTAAATATCTTGATCTCACCACCGTCCGTCAACCCGTCTCAGAATATGGTGAACAAGCCTGTTATTTACTTCTCAAACATTTTGATGACAAAGTCAAAAAACCAGAAAGACATCAATTAAGCTATCGCCTTGTCATTCGCGGCACCACGGGTCCCTGCAAAAACTAAATCTTTAAAAAGCAAATGGTGAAAAATGCAAAAGATAACTTCTTATCAAGCCCAACAAACTTATATCCAAATTCTCGCAGATCTTGAACAAAGAAATATCTACCAAGAAAATGAAAAAGAGCAATGGAATGCGTTTTTGCAACGGCTTCAACCAAACTTCTCAGAATTGCTCAACCTGCTCTATCAACTATATTTTGACAAGTTCGATTTTTATTATCACATCCAACAACTTTGGGTCTCTCTTTGGCACGCATATAAAAAACGCCCCCAAAATCTAAAAAAATTCGATCAAAAAAGAGAGAAAAATCCTCTCTGGTTTCAAGATCAAAACACCCTTGCAGCCGTTTGTTATCTAGATCGCTACGCTGGAACAATTAAAAACTTTGAAACCAAAATCCCCTATCTGCAAGAACTAAATATCAATATATTACATTTAATGCCCCTCTTCCAAACCCCGCAACCTCAAAACGACGGGGGCTATGCCATCTCAAACTATCGCAAAACAGATTCCAAAATTGGCACCATTAAAGACCTCAAAAAGCTCATCAAAAATCTCAAAAAAGCCAACATATCCGTTGCCTTAGACTTTGTCTTCAATCACACCGCCCATGATCATCTCTGGGCACAAAAAGCCAAAAAAGGTCAACAAAAATACAAAAACTACTACTACATCTTCCCTGACAGAACCCTCCCCGATCAATACGAACAGAACCTCAGAGAAATCTTCCCAGAAGAAAAACCCGGCAACTTTACTTATTTACCTGAATCCAAACAATGGGTTTGGACCACCTTCAACACCTATCAATGGGATCTCAACTTCTCCAACCCCGAAGTATTCATCGCCATTACTCAAGAAATGTTCTTCATCGCCAACCTTGGTGTCGAAATTCTTCGCATGGATGCTGTCCCATTTATCTGGAAAGAACTTGGCACCAGTTGCGAAAATCTTCCCCAAGTCCACACTCTCCTCAAAGCCTTCAACCTCGTCGCCAAAATTGTCGCTCCCAGCCTCATTCTCATCTCCGAAGCCATCGTCCATCCCAATGATGTCAATTCCTATATCAGCGATAAAGAATGTAAAATCTCATACAACCCCCTCATGATGGCCACCAGTTGGGAAGCTCTAGCCACTCGAGAAACAAAACTCCTCCAAAAAAGCATCGAATCCTATTTCGAAATAGACCAAAATTGCAGCTGGCTCAACTACGTCAGAGTGCATGATGACATCGGTTGGACCTACTCCGACGAAAACGCATGGGAAGTTGGCATCAACCCCTACGACCATCGCCAATTTCTCAATGATTTTTATCTCGGCACCTTCCCCGGCAGTTTCGCCCGAGGCGTCTCATTCCAATATAATCCCAAAACTGGTGATCAGCGCGTCTGCGGCACCTGCGCCTCCTTAGCCGGCCTTGAAAAAGCCATCCATCAAGAAGGCCAACTCGAGATTGATTTAGCCATCAAACGCATTTCTTTGTTATACGGCCTCGCCATCACCTCCAAAGGCATTCCCCTACTCTATCTTGGTGACGAACTAGCCACCCTCAATGATCTGTCTTATCTCCAACAACCCCAACTCAGCTCAGACAGTCGCTGGGCACACCGTCCCATCTTTGATCAAAAAAGATTCGAACAAAGAACCGATCCCACAACTCCGGCCGGCAAAACCTACCAATCCTTCCAACAACTCATCAAAATTCGCCGTGCCCACCCCATCCTCGCCTTAGGGAAAATGATTCCCCTCCACACCGGCTTCAAATCTTTGCTTGCCTTCCTTCGCCAACATCAAAGTCAAAAAATCATCACCCTTTATAACTTTAGCGAACAATCCGCTGAAATCAGTCAAGATTTCTTCACCTATCATCTCGGACAAAGCCCCATCGAAGAACTCATCACCAATCAAGAGCTCAAAAACACCTATAAAATTGAACCCTATCAAATTTCAATTTTTCATATAAAAAACAAATAAAAACCCATCTTCTCTTCTCATATTTCTGATATACTTCAATATTATGGAAATTTTTCTAACAATCATCATTCTATCCCTATTAATTTTTATCAACGCCATATATGTTGCCTCAGAATTCGCAACAGTAAGTGCGCAAAAATCCAGATTTGCAATTCTAGCTGAAGAAAATCAAGTCGCAAAATCTCTCTTAGACATCATTGAGAACGCAGACAAACTAGACAAATACATCGCCACCGCTCAAGTAGGCATCACCATCACCTCCTTTGTCCTCGGCTTCGTCGGTCAAGATCGTTTCATCATCATCCTCACCCCCATTCTCGAAAATTTCGGCATTGATCCCGTCTACGCAAACACCATCAGCACTACTGTTATCCTTATTCTCCTCACCATCACCCAAGTCCTCTTTGGAGAATTAATCCCCAAAAATATCGGCATCATCATTCCAGAAAAATTAGCCATCGCCACGCATTATCCCATGCGCATATCCGCCATTTTGCTTCGTCCACTCATTGCGTTATTAAACGGCTCCAGCAAAGTCATCCTAAAATTATTCGGGCTCAACCCCACCATGGAAAACAACCACGACTATACCGCTTCAGAAATCTCAATCATCGCTAAAAACAGTTCCGAAGCAGGTCTGCTCGACATTCAAGAAACCCAGCTCCTCACCGCCGCCCTAGAATCCAACTATGGCCATGCCAAAGAAATTATGGTTCCCCGCATCAAAATAGAAGCCATCACCCTTCAAACACCTCCCAAGCTAGCCCTCACCAAATTGCTCCGCTCCACCAAATCACGCTTCCTTGTCTATGAAAAAACACTCGATAATATTCTCGGCACCATCCATGTCAAAGATCTCATTCGTCTAGACCTAATGGATCAATTACCAAAATCCATCAGCGCCCTTCTTCGTCCCGTCATCTACATCCCCGAATCAATGAATATTCGTGAAATTATGCAACAATTGCAAATCGGCATCCACCAAGTTGCCGTTGTCATCGACGAATATGGTGGCACATCAGGCATGATCACTGTTGAAGATCTTGTCGAAGAAATTTTCGGTGACATCGCAGACGAGTTTGACATCGTCAAAACAGAGCCATCCCCCGACGAAAACATAGACATTTTCCTAATCCAAGGACAAACCCGCATCAAAGAAGTCGAAAAAATGATCGATAAACACATCCCAGTGGAACACGCCGAAACAATCGCAGGATTTTTATTAGAACAAATTGGTAGAATCCCAGAATCGGGAGAACACTTCCTATTTGATAATTTTTATATTGACATCCTCCAAATGGACGGAAACTCAATCGACACCCTTGAAATCGGACCAATAAAAACCGTCACAGAAGAAGTAGAGATCACCACACAGGAGGATGCCAATGAATAATCTCATCTCAATATTAAAACTTGTTGGCTTACTCCTTATTGATGGCATCTTTGTCTCTGCAGAATATGCCGTCCTCGCCACCTCAAAGATTCAAATAGCGGACCTCGCCCAACAAGGTGATCCAACTGCCAAACTCATGCATGCCACCCTCAACAACGCCAACAAACAAAATCGTTATATCTCAACCAGTCAAATCTGTATCAGCGTCATCAGTCTAGCCTTAGGGATGGTCGGTGAAGGCATCTTTTCCAACTGGTTGCTCATTCTTTTTGCACAATTTTCATTTGCAAGCGTTCTTGCGCACACCATTGCCACCATCTTAGCCACCATTCTTCTCACCATCGTCCAAGTCGTCCTTGGCGAAATGATTCCCAAAACGCTTACCATTCAAAATGCAGAGCCCGTTTTGCGCATCCTCATTCGCCCCATGAACCTTCTAGAGAAAATCCTCTCCCCTCTCGTATACCTCCTCAACAAAGCCGCATCATCTGCCACAACCATTCTCGGCATCAAAAAACTTCAATCCAATCGCTATCTTTCAGATGAAGAAATTGAATATATCGTAGAAGAAAGCTCTGACAAAGGCATCATCGAAAGCCTAGATGAAATTCTCATCGAAAACATTTTCGACCTCAAAGAAAGAACAGCCGAAATGGTTATGACCCCCCGAACCAACATCGTCGGCATTTGTCAAACAGCAAACTTTGAAGAAATCAAAGAAGCCATCAGCCAAGGCCGCACCAGATACCCCATCTACCAAGAAACCATCGATAACATCATCGGC
The DNA here is from genome assembly GCA_963676155.2 of Anaerolineales bacterium. GTDB lineage: Bacteria > Chloroflexota > Anaerolineae > Anaerolineales > UBA11579. Next base: position 1,187,113 of record CAXXOS010000001.1, on the reverse strand, counting down.
TTTATCCATGTCAAAGATGTCGGTCACAACAAAACCGAACTCCAAAACAACGGACTCCAAAAGAAATTTATCCGAGAAATTCAATACGTCTCTGAATCTGTTAACATCAACGACTTACTCAAAATGTTCAAAGCATCCAACATCCAAATCGCAGTAGTAATCGACGAATTTGGTGGCACAGCAGGTCTCGTCACCTTAGAAGACCTCATGGAAGAAGTAGTCGGCGAAATCCAAGATGAATTTGACACAGACGAAGTCCGCCCCTTCCACAAAATCAACGACAAACAAATCCGAGTCAGAGGCGATCTACCCCTTGAAGAATTCGAACAACTCCACAATATATCACTTCACTCAGAATATGCAAACACCCTTGCAGGATACCTTATGGAAAAAACCGGAAAAGTCCTCAGCAAAGGTGACACCCTCAAAAGTGAAGGTTATAAATTTACAGTAGACAAAATGGATAACCTAGCAGCAAAAACGGTCATTATAGAAATAAACAAAAAAGAAATGCTTTAGATCAAATTCAACCAAACAGTGAATGTAGTCCCCTGATCCAACACAGAACTCGCTTCAATCACACCATCATGATTACGCACGATCCAATAAGCAATAGACAACCCCAAACCAAATCCTTTCGCATCAGATTTCACCCGATTCCGAGATTGATCTGCGCGATAAAAACGCTCAAAGATATGGGGTAAATCATCTGGCGAAATCCCCGGGCCATTATCTTTCACCACCACTTTGGCTTTTCCATTTTCTTTCACCAAGCTAATTTCAACTTTTCCACCAATCGGTGTATACTTCACCGCATTGCTCATCAAGTTCAAAAACACTTGTAGCAACCGATCTCGATCCCCCATCACCATCACTTGGTCAAACTCATTCAAAACAATGTCCTTCTTCCCCTCAGCCAAGATCATTGCCTGTTGCATCACTTCCAAAACCACCGTATCCAACGCCACCTGTTGCATATCCAACGGAAGCTTTCCAGATTCAGCCCGAGCCAACAACAAAATATCATTAATCAACCGATTCAATCGATTAATTTCATCATCCATAATCCCCAAAATTTCAGGGTCCACATCCTCATCCAACCGTCGCAAAAGGTCAATATTCCCCTTCAAAACCGTCAAAGGAGTACGTAACTCGTGCCCCACATCCGCCAAAAAACGGCGTTGTGTCACAAACACTTCTTCCAAACGTGAAAGTGTCAAATTAAATGCTTCAATCAACTGAGTAATCTCATCATTTCGATGAGTACTCTGCGGAATCCGCATCGATAAGTTATCAGCATTCGTAATCTTCAAAGCAGTTGCCGTCACCATCGTCAATGGCATCAAAGTCCGCTGAACCGTCACCCAGCTCACCAAACCTGCCAACACCATCACAATTCCCCCCACGCCAATAATATAGCGAAACAAATCCCCCAACACCGCATCCGTACCAGATAACTTCACCCCAGCCTGAACAGTTCCCACCTGAGCATTGTTCACATTCACTGGCACCGTCCAAACGCGATAATGCCCTCGCTCATCTTCAATTTCACTGAAGCGCGCCTCATCCGTCCCCATCATCATCTCATCCAAAGGTTGATCAAAGCTGGTCGTGTTAGCTGCATCCATCAAAGAGCCATCCACACTCCAAACCTGAAATTCAACTTGCGGATCAAAAGATATCGGTGCCACAAACCCAATCTGACCTTCCTGGTCAAATCGTGCCAACTCCAAAATATTCAAAACTGTTTTTTCAAGGGTATTATCAACTTGGCGAATTAAAATCAAAGATGTGGCAGTATAAACCGCCACACCAAATACGATAAAGAACACACCCATCACCAATGAATAGAAAAATGTCAGGCGGTTACGCAAACTCATTTAATCAAGATCCCTCAAAACATATCCCATTCCGCGCACAGTGTGGATCAAACGAGATTCATTGCTATCTTCCAGCTTTTGACGCAAATAGCGAATATAAACTTCGATAATATTGCTTTCGCCACCAAAATCATAGCCCCAAACCTCATCATAAATCACTTCACGGCTCAACACTTGCTTAGGATTACGCATGAAAAGTTCCAACAATTCATATTCCTTCGCAGTCAAATCGATCACGCGACCATTGCGGGTAGCTTGTCTAGTACCGGTATCCAAAACCAGATCTGAAAATTCATATTTTTCAGGTCGTTCCGGCATCGTTCTGCGCAACAAAGCGCGAATACGAGCCAACAACTCATCCAAATTGAAGGGTTTCACCAAATAGTCGTCTGCACCAGCATCCAAGCCTTGCACACGGTCATTCACAGAAGTTCTTGCAGTCAACATCAAGATAGGAACATTATTGCTTGCACGCAAGCGGCGACAAACTTCCAAACCATCAATTCCTGGGAGCATCCAATCTAAAACAACCAAATCAGGGGGATTATCTGCCGCAAGAATTAAGCCTGTCTGGCCATCTGTAGCAGTATCAACAATATAGCCATCATAAGCTAATCCACGACGCAAAAAAGCCAAAATAGCTTCATCATCTTCGATTACCAAAATTCTTGAGTCCATTAGTAGTTCCTTTCCAAAAATGAATAATGAATTCATTTAGTACGTTAAAGAATTCTAATACTTTTATTTATTAATAGTATAAGAATTAGGTTAAATTCCTAGTTAAGATTAATGACTCCTTTAAATTACAGTATATTACAAAAAAGATGAGAAAATCAAGCATGTCACTCAATCCCCCCATCTACCAAATAGCCAAACTTCATTTACCAATCGCGCTTTTGGTCCGTTTCCGTCCCAAAAATCGCATCAAATCTAATAAAGCAGGCACTAATTTTTGATACAAAAAATAAATAAAAGGTCTCAGCGGCAATTCCCAATTTCCAACATGTCGCACCACATAGCCCCCCAACCCAGCCTTAAAGCGATAGACACCCCACATCCGATCCTCTTCAGAAAACTCATCCGGCGCACCCCACAAATCATAGATCTCGCACCCTAATTCCTTCGAAATTCGCATTGCTTCCCATTGCAGCAAATAGGTCGGCATCTTATTCCGATGGTTCCCATTCGACATTCCATAAATATACCAAGACATCTTCCCAAACACAAACAACATCAACCCCGCCACAGCGTCCCCATCCACTTCAGCAATCAAAGGTTTCAGCATCCCCTTCTCAAAAAAGATTTTCCACACCCGAATATAATAGGCCAAATCTCGAATTGCAAAACCGTCTCGTTGTGCTGTAATCGCATACATCTTTGCCAACATCTCAAAATCCGCTTCATTCCCCACGCGCACTTTCACCCCTTTTTTGCCAGCTAATCGCACATTATAGCGTGTTTTCTGCTTCATCGCGCTCAAAAGAGCATCTTCATCTGGGGTCAAATCAATAAAAATAGAATTCTGAAACTGCGGTTGTGAAGGGGCAAAAAACCAACCTTGTTCTTTTAAATAGTCTACAAAAGTTTCACCAAAAGCAAAATTTTCTTCACTTTCTGTGTCCGGCACACCTTTGCCAACCAAAACTTCCGGATCCATATTCAACACAAATGCTTTTCGTGATTTCGAGAATCCAACCAAATCCTTCTCAATTTGTTTCAATTGCGCCACATCCACAGATTCACCAAAAATCGGCCCCTTTGGCACATAGTGCATCCGAATTTTAAATGAAATTGAAGAAAGCGCCAATCCCCGTTCCAAAACCATCGCTGCCGCAACCAATTGCGCATCAACTTTCCATTGCAAATAAAAAGCCACCCAACCATTCTTGCGTTTCACTTCAGCCCATTCACTTGTCTGCAACAAATGGCCATTTTCAAGCATCAACAAATCTTCATTCCAATTTTCCGCAACAGACCGCACAGAAAAATCCAACTTCATCACAAAACCTTCCTATAAAATTGATACATTCGATACAAAACAGGCTTAAACACCCGATCAAAAGCACCAACCGTACGTTTCAATTCCCCGCCAAATCCACGCTTAAAACGATAAACACCCCACAAACCTTCATGCTGTTTAGAAAATTGTTCTTCAAGAACTTCAAACTTTTCATCCGGCACGCCATAAAGGTCATAAAAATCACACCCCAAAGACTTTGCATAAAGCATCGCCTTCCATTGAATCAAATAAGTCGGCATCAAATTTCGATGCTCATTAGAAGAAGCGCCATATAAATACCAAGCATTCTTCCCATGCGTAAACACCATCACCCCTGCCAAAGGTGTCCCTTCAAAAGAGGCAATCAACAATGCACATTTTCCAGTCTTATGAAACAAATCAAACGCTTTCTGATAATATTCTTCACTATGCACCCCAAACGCATCACGTTCGCCCGTAATTTTCATCAGCTCATGGAATTGGCTCAAATTCTCACTTACCTCAACTTCAACCCCCTTACGGTCAGCCAAGCGAATATTGTAGCGTGTTTTTTGCTTCATCCGTGCCAAAATTGCATCTTCATCATCTCGCAAGTCAATCACAATCGTGCTCGGAGGTTGCACAGTGTCCGCCACAAGCTTAAACGAATTCTTCAAAGCCAAAGCATCCAATGCTTCAACATCCTCTTGCCACACAAAAGGTTCCACTTTCAAAAAAACAGCCTTCTTTTGTTTGCAAACTTCGCTCACCTCATGCCAAAATCCCTCACTTGGTTCCCCCAAAGGACCTTCCGGAAGATAAGCAATCGTAAAGCCCAACGGCAACTTGCGGAACAAAATCATTGCCCCAGCCTTGTCATCACGCACAAACACACTTTCCCACCCAAAAGCACTTTTTAAAGCACCCCATTCAGCAGATTGCAAAATGTGCGCCTCATTAAATTGATTAAAATAGGTTTCCCATTCTTTTTGATTAACGATCATAATTAAATTAAAACTTTCTACAGACTATGCTCAACGGTCAGGTCTGCGTTCTGAATCGATTCATTCAACAACGCAATAATCCCGTCAACATCTTCATTCCTAGCCAAACCACTCAACGCACTCACCAAACCTTGCAAAGCTTCCCCCATAAAACCATTCGCATCATTCACCTGATTAATTTCCGCATGGCTTGTTTTTTCCAAATGCTCTTCATCATAATATAAAGACTCAGATAACTTCTCACCCTGCACAATCTCAGTGAACACAATATCAACATCTTCATACGGTTCCAAACCAGACAAACGAATCAAATCTTCGGCCAATTGCAAAATCTTCACTGGTTCACCCATATTTAACAAATACAATTTGCCAGAATCTGCCAAATTCGAAGCCTGTAAAACCAAATGCACTGCCTCAGGAATCGTCATAAAATACCGATCAATCTCAGGATGTCGCACCGTCACCGGACCGCCATTTGCAATCTGATGTTTAAACAAAGGCACCACGCTTCCTCGGCTCCCCAACACATTCCCAAATCGCACCACAGAAAAATGTCGTCCAAATCGCTCGGCCGCGTCCAACACCACCATCTCCGCAATTCGCTTAGAAGCCCCCATCACAGAAGTGGGTTGCACAGCCTTATCCGTAGAAATCATCACTAAATCATCCACATCAACTGCCACCGCAGCATCCACCACATTCTTTGTCCCCAAAATATTATTCGTAATCGCCTCAACCGGATTCATCTCCATCAAATACACATGTTTATGTGCCGCCGCATGGAACACAATCTCCGGATTATATTTCTGAAACACACGCAAAATGCGTTCGCGGTCCCGCGTATCAGCAATAATCGGGAAAATGGAAAGCATAGGATAATTACCCTCAAGCTCGACCATAATATCAAAAATGCTATTCTCCCCATGACCCACCAAAATCAACTCTTTTGGTTCCCATCGGCAAATCTGTCGGCAAAGCTCACTAGCAATCGAACCACCTGCCCCTGTCACCAAAACCTTCTTCCCCGTCAAACAATCGGTCAAATCCACATCATCGGTGCTCGTCGGCTCTCGGCGCAACAAATCCGAAATATCCACATCTCGCAAACGATTCACCGAAACTCTGCCCCCCAACAATTCATAGATCCCCGGCATCGTTCGGAACGGAATCTTCTTCTTACTACACACTTCACTAACCTTGCGGATCACACTCCCCGAAGCAGTCGGAATCGCAATAATCACTTCCTTATACTCCCCGCCCTTCAGCACTTTCTCAAGGTCATCCAATCCACCCACCACAGGCACACTGTTCACCACCATGTTCTGTTTTTGTGGGTCATCATCCAAAAAAGCCTTCGGAATCATGTCCAAGTGCGTGTTGCGCAGCATTTCTCGCACCACCAAAACCCCAGCGCTTCCCGCGCCAATCACCAACACATTATGTTCTTTCTCTGAAGACCCATTATTCTCTTCTTTAAAATAATCATTCGCAAATCGTACCCCAAAATGGGTACCACTAATCAGCACCAAAGAAACCAATGCATCAATCACCAACACCGAACGAGGGAAAAAAGAAAACAGATTAAAATAAAAAAGAGCTAACATCACCGCACTCACTGCCAAGGAGCCTGCCATCACCGCCAAAACGATCAATCGCATTTCCTTCACACTCGCATAGATCCAAACTCTTTTATACAATCCAAAGAAATAATACGCCAAAAGCTTAAAAACTAACGCAGTCGCAATCATCCACAACACAGTTGGCAAATAATCCAACACAAATTGTGAAAGCTCCAAGCGTAACAAAAAGCTGATCACCACAGAAAGAACCGTAGCCCCAGCATCAAACCATATTAGATTTTTATCACGATAATAATCTAATAATTTCATTGCTTCTTCATCCAATCCATCGTCTCACGCAACCCATCCACCAACGCAGTTTTGATCTCAAACCCCATCATCTCTTTTGCTTTGATAGGATTCCCATAGGAATGATAAATATCACCCATTCGTGATTCCGTATAAACAGGTTTAGTCGGATTAGTTTGAATTTCATTTAATGCATTCATCAAATCCAGCAAGGAGGTCTGCTTCCCCGAACACACATTAATCACTTCCCCATTCACCTCATCATTGTGCATCGCCATCCAATTCGCCCGCACAATATCTTTCACAAACACAAAATCTCTGGTTTGTTTTCCGTCCCCATGCACAATCAATGGTTCATTATGTATTTGTTTCTCAATAAAAATCGGCACCACCGCCGCATAATAAGACTTCGGTGATTGGCGTGGGCCAAACACATTGAAATAGCGCAAACAAACCGTCTGTAAATCAAATGCCCGATTATACAACTCCGCCACAATTTCATTCGATCGTTTTGAAGCAGCATAAGGAGACAAAGAAGTCGTTTTTGCATCTTCTGTCAACGGCATCTGATCCGAATCACCATAGACCGCCGCAGAAGAAGTCAACACCACCTTCTTCACATGATTGCGTCGTGCCATCTCCAGCAAATTCGTCGTCCCATCCACATTATCCACAAAACACTTCTCCGGATTCTCCAAAGAAAGCGGCACAGAAATAAAAGCAGCCAAATGGAAAACATAATCAACATTTTTTAAAGCCGTCTTCATCAAATCTTTATCATTGAGATCGCCTTCAAAAAATGTGATCTGATCCATCACACCTGCCAAATTCTCAAGTTTCCCCGTGGACAAATTATCCAACACACGCACTTCTTGCCCTTCAGAAACCAAATAATCAACAATATGAGAGCCAATGAAACCAGCTCCACCTGTCACCAAATATACATTCTTCATAAGTACCTCATCGTCCTCTGAATCCAATAACAGTCCCAATTGTTCGCAACAATATAATTAAGTCTAAACGTAAAGATCGATGCTTAATATAATATAAATCATATTCTAATTTTGTAACCATCTCATCCAAAGTAGCCGCATAATCAAAATTCACCTGCGCCCACCCTGTAATCCCTGGCTTATCCAACACACGTGCTCGATAAAAAGGAATATGCTTCTGAAAATGCTCCATCAACTCAGGTCGTTCTGGTCTCGGCCCCACCAAGCTCATATCCCCCTTCAACACATTCAAAAATTGAGGAGTCTCATCCAAGCGCACCTTCCGCATAAAACGCCCCCAACGCGTCACACGGTCATCTTTTTCCTGCGCCAAAATAGGATTTCCATCCTTTTCAGCATTCAACACCATCGTGCGGAACTTAAAGATCGTATAATCTTTCCCGCCCTTCCCCACTCTCGTCTGAGAGAAAAAGATCGGCCAGCCCGAATCAATCATCGTCGCCACAGACACAATCGGAACAATAATAAACATAAACAAAACCGAACCAATGAATCCACCAATAATATCCATAATTCTCTTAGTAAACTCATAGAAAGAATTCGGGGTGTTCTCATCCACAAAAGAGCGAATCATCCAATCTGCTTCCAGATATTGCACCGGAATACGTCCCGTTAATGCTTCAAAAGCCGTCGGAAAACGGGTAATCTCCACACCCTGCTCTTGTGCATCCAAAATCATTCGGAACATCCGTGGTTTAATCTTGCCACTAATCGCCACAATAATATCCGTAATATTTTCTTCATCCACAATTTCCAACAATCGTCGGCTATCCCCCACAACTGAATAATCATACACTTTTTTACTTTGTAAGTCTGGATCATCATCCAAAAAACCAATCACATGATAAGGAGGAGGAGATAACTTCATATATTCCTTAAGCAACGCCTGCCCTGTCACACCAGCCCCCACCACCAACACTCTCCGCATATACTGCGGACTCGTAAAAATTCGAATAAAGAATAATCGCCACATCCATGTAAAAATGATTGCCAAAACTAAAAACACCGCAATCCCTCTTCGTGGCAAAGAGCCTTGTTCAGAAGTAAAGTAAATTAATAAATAAGCAACACCTGCAATTGCTCCCGCCAACATAATCTTCGGGAAAACCACTTTTCTGCGAGAAGAAGTTCGATTGTCATAAGTATCAAACAATAACATCACCCAAGCAATCGGCAACAAAAACACCCAAGGTTCAGGTCGAACCCGCAAAAACTCTGCAAAAGTAGGAATATCCTGTGCAGTTTGCCACACATAAAGACCAACAAACAAGGCTATATAAGAAATCAATAGATCACCAAATAACAAAATGATCCTACGTTCCCCCATTCGAAATCGAAATCTTCTAACTTTAGTTCGATTATCAGCCATAAAAAATCTACTTTCTTGTCACCAATCCAACCCAAAACGCACTTCCCCACACAAAATGCATCAAAATGATTGCCATCGGCATTCCAACAACATATGGAAAATAATTTTTCTTAAATGCAACCGTGGTTCCAACCGAAATCAAAACCAACAAATAAAATAACAAAATAAAACAAAGCGCCCACAAAAATAAATTAGAAACAAAGCTCAAACCAATCAAACCCACCACGCCCAACACAAATAGCGGGGGTAAAATCTGCCTTGGTCGCGCAGTTTCCGGGTAGCGCTTCAACATCTTCGCCTTCCAGTAGCCATATCGCCAATACTGTTTCGCCAACAACCCAAAACTCTCCCGTGCATAATACTTACAAAAAATTGCAGGGTTCAACCAAATTCGGCCGCCATTCTGGCGAATCCGCACATTAAATTCATAATCCTCGTTGGTAAGCAAACTTTCATCAAATCCCCCAATCTCATCAATCAAATCCTTGCGAAACGCACCAAACGGCACCGTATCCACTTCCTCTGCCTCAGTTGTATAGCGATATTTTGCCCCGCCAACCCCCAAAGGATGCGAAGTAGCTTCCACAATCGACTTTGCCACCCACGTATCTTCTCCTGGCTGAATTTTCCAAACGCCCCCCACATTCTCGCCCTTTCCATTCACCAAATCATCCACGCTATTCTTCACATAATCCACGTCTGGCACAGAATGCGCATCCATGCGCACAATGAAGTCCCCACTCGCCGCCTCAATGGCAACATTCAAAGCAGCCGGAATAATCTGTTTCGGGTTATCCACCACTCGGATTTTCAAATCCGCATGATCACGAGCAAAATCAGCAATCAATTCTCGTGTTGCATCTGTCGACATCCCATCAGCAATCACCACTTCCATCTCATCCGTTGCATAACTTTGAGAATACAAAGCATCCAGCAGCGCAGAAATTCGCTTCTCTTCATTTCGACAGGGAATAATTACAGAGACGATAGGCATGTTTTTTTATTCGATTAACTAAGCCACAAAAGCAACTGCTTCAATTTCAACCAGCGCACCAGCGGGCAAAGCAGCCACTGCCACTGCAGATCGTGCCGGCGGGTTCTCACCAAACACTTCACCATAAACAGCATTCACCACAGCATAATCTGCCATATCTTGCATAAAAATAGTCGTCTTAATCACAGAATCAATGCTCGCACCTGCAGCTTCCAAAACAGCCTTCAAATTAGCCAAAACTTGCTTAGCTTGTGCTTCCACGCCACCTTCAACCATCTTGCCTTCTGGGGTCATCCCAATTTGGCCAGATGTGAACACAAATTCACCAACACGAATTGCAGGAGAATAAGGGGCAATAGGTTTAGCACTACCTGCTGGAATGATACATTCTTTTTTCATTGTCAAAACTCCTATATTTTTCTTTTACTAATTCTAAACGAAAGCCAGTCGTTGGTCAAAAAATTTATTTAGACCAAACCCACTTACCATTCACCATGGTTGCTTCCACAGAACACTTATACAACTCCAAGGGATCTCTCCCCCAGAAATCATTCAAAATAATCAAATCCGCCAAATATCCCGGCAACAATCTCCCCTGCTCATTTTCCCAATAGCCAGCAAAAGCCGCCCCACTCGTGAAGGCTGCCAATGACTGTTTTCGAGTCAAACAATTTTCAGGATAAAAAGCCTCTTCATCCTTCTCCGGTCGCTTACGGCTCACAGCCGCATGAATACTCGCAAACGGATTTGGAGATTCCACCGGTGCATCAGACCCAAAACACAATTTCGTCTCATGGTCAGATAACCGTCCATAAGCATAAGCAAACGCACATCGTTCTCCCCATGCTTCTCTTGCCAAATCAATATCCGATAATAAATGGCACGGCTGCACAGAGGCAATCAAATCCAATTCCTTCAAACGTGGCAAATCTGCCGGCAACAAACATTGCACATGTTCAATCCGGTGTCGCAACGCAGCAGAATCATATCCCTTTTCAACTTCATAAGCACGCAATTTCTCAAAAGCATTCAACGTCAAATGATTGGCCTTATCCCCAATCGCATGCACTGTCATCGCCAATCCATGATCCACGCACTTTTTCATAATCTCAAAAAGTTCATCCTCTTCAAACATCAAAATGCCCAAATCATCTTCAGTTCCTTCATAAGGCGCCATCATTGCCGCCGTCTTAGGTCCCAAAGCCCCATCCATAAAAACCTTCACATTCCCATGATGAATCCAAGCATCCCCTTGACCACTCTTCAAACCTGCTGCCACAACCTCGTCAAAAGACTCATAACGGAAATTCTTATGCACACGCAACTGCAAAATGCCATCATCTCGCATCTTTTTCAAAGCATCAAAACCTGCCTGCCCATCAAAATCCTGCACCCCCGTAATCCCAAATTTCCACAGCTCTGCTTGCGCAATATCATATAACGCAATCATCTCATCTTCACTCGGCGCGGGTATTTTCTCCGCCACCAATTGATATGCAAATTCAAACAAAATCCCAGAAAATTGTCCATCCTCTGTTTTGCCAATCACCCCATCTTTAGGATTCGGCGTCTCCAAAGTGACCCCAGCAATTTCCAAAGCTTTGCTGTTCACCCAAGCCGTATGATAAGAAGCATCCGTCATAAACACAGGATTCTCCGGTGCAACCTTATCCAAATCTTCCAAAGTTCCAAATCCATTTTTCCAAGTAGCTTGGCGCCAGCCATGCCCCACAATCCATTCCCCCGCTTCAACTTTCGCAGCCTTCTCAGCCACAGCCTTCAAACAATCATCCTTGCTCAATCCAACGCAAGAAATCCAATCCAAAGTCTGTGCATAATACTGTAAATGTAAATGAGAATCGATAAAACCCGGCAAAACCGTCTTACCATTTAGATCAATTTTTTCAACATCATCCAACTCCATATAAGTTGGAATATCATCATTCCCCCACAGCTCCTTAACGCGAGCAACACCATCTTGATTCTCTTCAATCAAAATAGCCTGATAAACTTCCTCATCGAATACATCTGCATAGATTTTTCCATTAAATAAAAGTTTCATCAAACAACTCCAAGCATTCTTTATTGAAGTAGCAAATCCAATAAGGTATTTAATTCTTCATCAGAATAATAATGAATCGTGATAGACCCACCTTTCTTTCCATGCTTCAATTGCACTTTCGTAGACAAAGCTTCACTCAACTTACTTTCTACTTCCTGAACTTCTGGATCTGTCTTTATTTTCGCAACGCTCGCAGGTTTGTTTCCTTTTAACTTACGAATTAATTCTTCTGTTTGTCGCACATTCAAATTATTTTGAATCACAGATGCCAAAGCAGCTTCCTGTGCATCCACAACTTCCAAACTTTTCAACGCTCTCGCATGCCCCTCAGAGATCTTCCCTGCCAACAGCGCTTCTTTCACTTCTTCTGAAAGATCCAACAACCCGATCGTATTCGTAATCGCCACGCGGCTCTTCCCCACTCGTTTAGCAATCTCACCATGAGACAAGCCAAAAATCTCGCTCAACTGATGATAAGCCTCCGCAGATTCCAACGGGCTCAAATCAGATCGTTGCACATTCTCAATAATTGCCAATTCCAACAGTTCTTGGTCTGTCGTCTGCCGCATAATCACCGGCACAGTCTCCAACCCGGCCAACTTAGACGCCTGCAAACGGCGTTCTCCAGCAATCAACGTATATTCACCAATCATCACCCCATTGGTCACCAACAAAGGTTGAATCACCCCATGTTCTTTAATCGACTCAGACAATTCTTTCAAATCATCTTCTTTAAAAATCTTTCTTGGCTGCCGTGGGTTTGGCACAATCTTGCCCACCTCCACCTGCTGCACATCAGATTTTTTCCCAGAAGCATCCCCCCCAGCAGAACTAAAACCGCCATCATTTGGACGAATTAAAGCGTCTAACCCTTTTCCAAGTCCACTATTCTTAGCCATTTTGTTCCTCCGTAGGGCGGATCTTAATTCCATCGCCAAGCATCATTTCTTTAGCCAATTCTTCATAAGCCTTTGCCCCTGGAGAATTTGGATAATACGCCAAAATAGGCAACCCATAAGAAGGCGCCTCTGCCAAACGCACCGAGCGCGGAATCACACTATTCATAATTTGTGACGGGAAATGGTTACTCACCTCTTCCACCACATCACGAGATAAATTAGTCCGATTATCAAACATCGTCATCACCACCCCACGTACCATTAATCCGGGGAACACAGCCTTTTGCACTCGATTGATCGTCTCAATCAAACTGCTCAGCCCTTCCAATGCCAAATATTCACATTGCACCGGAATAATCAACCCGTCTTTTGCCGCCACCATACCATTTAAAGTAAGCAGTCCCAAAGAAGGCGGGCAATCAATCAAAATATAATCATAACGATCTGCCACAGTAGCCAATGAATTTCGCAAACGTTGTTCTCGTGCCAATTCATTCACCAATTCAACCTCAGCCCCAGCCAACGCCGGAGAAGCCGGCAAAATCGACAATTTCAAACGTGGATTGTGCAAAATACTTTCGCTAATATCCTTTTGCGCCACCATCGCTTCATAACTACCACTGCGTACTCCATTTTTATCAATACCCAAACAAGAAGTAGTATTCGCTTGCGAATCAATGTCCACCAAAAGCACCCGTTGCCCAAAATGTGCCAAATAAGCACCCAAATTTATCGTCGTAGTGGTTTTCCCAACGCCGCCTTTTTGATTCACAATTGTATAAATTTTAGTCATTTTCTACCTCGTCCAGTATATCCAAAATTTCATCTTCCGATAGAATACTGTCCATACCGACTTTTCTAACAGAAGCACCAGCTATTTTCTGTGCAACCTTAATGGATTTTTCTAATGGAGTTTCTTCAAATAAACAACAGAAAAAACTAGCAGCAAAAATATCTCCTGCTCCTGTCGGATCCACTTCATCAATCGAATCCGTAGCATATGAGATTTCTTTATCATTATTATAAACGACTACCCCATTTTTTCCATAAGTAACCACGCCCAATGCACAATTCTTAACCAATGACTCAATCGCCATCTGATCTCGTCCCAAGTCCTCCACACTCAAAACCACTGCATTCATCACATCCAAAATCTCTTCATCCGCCCAAAACTTGGCTTTCACCAATCCATTTTCATCCCATTCTCGCAAAAAACCTTGTGGTGTCAAAAAAAGGTCACAATCCAAAAAAGAATTCACCAATTCTAAATCAACCTCATTTGCAATTGGCGCAAAATGAACCAACAACGCATCCAACCATAACGCAGGGATATCCGCTGCTGTGATTGGCTTTGCCACCGCATGCACAAATTGTTTCCGTTTTCCATTTTCATAGATATTCTCAAACGTCGTGCTGGCTTCATTTTTAATCAAACACAATTCAATTCCATCCAACACATCCAACGGAATTTCTCCCCCCCAACCAGAAACGATCCCCACCTGATACCCCATTGCTTTTGCCGTCAAGGCCGCATAAGCAGCAGTGCCCCCCAAGATCTTTTTTTGATTTCCATTTTCATCGGGTGGCAAAAGGTCCACAGTCAAGTGTCCCACCACCAAATAATCAATATTCCTAAAAGTACCCAATCGTCTGGCTCCTATAAAATATAATAAAAAACTGGAATCAAATCCAGTCTTTATTCATTATATCTCATCTTCCTCATTCATTTGCATGATTGAAGCAAAAAACAAAAATTGTTTCAAGTCCCCCTCAGCAGAATCCTGCTTCTTTTTATGAGATTCAATCACATCATAGATGTATTTATTAATCGTATCAAATTCTTCTTTTGTCAACCAAACTTTCTCATAGGACATCGTTCCTTGATATTTTTTATCAGGATTAAACTTCAAATTTTTCAACTCATCCAAAAATGTATTCACCGCACCAGAGAACAATCCCATATAACTTTGATGAAAAAGATCTAAGTCGAGCTTACTCGCCACATCAAATTGCGTATCAAACGAATCAAATAACAGCTTATAAAATTTTGCATTGATCCCATTCACCACTTCAATATGATCCAACTCGATCACGCCAATCTTCAACAACATTTTCAAATGGTAAGTCACTTTAGAAGAATTTTCACCCATCACATCAGCAATCTGTTTCGAAGTTGCCATTTGGTCTGGCATCTCACTCAACGCATGAATAATCTTCATCCGAAATGGATCCCCCACCACCTTAAATTCTTCTTCTGTCCGAATCACAAACAATGCCATAAAAATCCTTTTACACTATTTAAATTCCTTAAAATCTTTTTGTAAATATAAGTATACTGCCAAAAGAACCACTGCGAAACCCATCACATAGAAGTAAGTCGTCACCTGAACGCGGTCGCCAATGAACGCAATCACTGCACTCGTCATCGGAATCATCGCCAAAGTCATCATACTCAAAATTGAAAAAGTCCGTCCCTTCTTATCATCCGGCACAATTTCAAACAAATATCCTTGCAACGGAGCTGCAATCGCCGGAATCACAAATCCCATAAAGAAAGAATTGGTCATCACCAAAACGCTCGCCCACACCACACTCAAATCCACTTCTCCAATCCAGCCCAACATCATATAAGAAATCCCCACCAAAAAATAACCTGCAACCACCAACCATCGTCGTGAAATCTTCTTCACCAACACAGCCACCAAAATGCCCCCCACCATCACTCCCGCAGACAACAAACCTGAAATCATACTCATCCCATTCACACCCAAACTCAGATTTTGGTCCACATAAGCTGGCAAAAGCACATTCATCGGTGTAAAACACATATTCAACAAAGACATCACCATCACCGCAATGAACAATACCTTTTGTGACACCACATATTTCACCCCTTCTTTGATTTCCTTTAAGTACCCCAGCAACTCATTCTTCTCAGTACAAACTCGTTCTTCATTTTTAACATACGTATACTTAATTTTCATCAGTAACGCCCCTGCCACAAAAAAGTTAATCGCATCAAACAAAAACGCAAACCCAATCCCCAAGCCAGCCACAATCACCCCCGCCAAAGCCATCCCAATCAATTCCCCAAACGAAGCAAACGAAGTCATCAAAGAAGCCCCCGCCGTATAATCTTCCTTATCCAACAATTCCGATGCCCACGCAGTTGAAGAAGGCGATCCCAAGCTCTCAAAAGTAGAATTAATAATTGCATAAATAAACAAATAAAACACCGGGAGCACATCAAATAAAATCAAAAAGAACAACACCAAAGCATTCGTTCCTCGCACAATTTTGCCAATCAATGTAATATTTTTACGATTTACCCGATCCGCCAAAACCCCCGCAAAAGGGGTCACAATCAAATTCGGTAAAAAATTCACCGTAGCCAAAGCGCCCATCATCGCCAAAGACCCCGTCAATTGATAAACCAACCAACTCAAAGCAATCGTCTCCAAGCTGTCCCCAAACCGCGCCACCGTATTCGCAATTGCCAGCAAACGGAAATTTTTATTCTTCTTAATTAAATTTGAGTTCATCACTCAACCTCCAAATTTTATAAACGTTACAATTATTATAACGTTATTTATTTTTTAATCAAGGGTTTGGATCAATTAAATGTACTCCCAAACAATATAAAAATTTGTTCTACAAAACTAATCTCTTCCAAACCAAAAATTGGTATACTATACTCATGAGGCACCAACTCATCTCGGAGAATCGAATGCAAAAGCCAACCAAAAACAACAATCTATTACTAAGCGGGAATGCACAAACTGGCAAAACAACCCAAGCCGTCCAATGGCTCTTAGAAAAAATCCAAACCGTCCCCACTCATCAAATCCTCATCATCGTTCCCCAACGCACCCTTGGTGAAGCCTATCAAAATGCCATTCAAGCCAGTGTCCAACCCCTCGCAGAAATTCCCATCATCACCATTGGTGGTCTCGCCAAACGCATGGTCAATCTATTCTGGACCGACATCGCAGACCAAGCCGGCTTCAAAAACCCCACCTCTCCCCCCACCTTTCTCACCACCGAAACCGCTCAATACTACATGTCCCTCATCGTCAAACCCATGCTAGACAAACAAATGTTTGCCAACCTCACTCTCGATAAAAACCGTATCTACAGTCAAATTCTCGACAATCTCAACAAAGCCGCCTTGTTTGACTTTCCTCACACCGACATTGAACAAAAACTCTCCCCCGTCGCCCTCAACAACAGTGAAATCAAACGCGTCTTCAAAGACACCCAAATCGCTGCCAACGATTTTCGAGAATTTTGTTACCAACACAACCTCCTCGACTATTCACTTCAGGTCGAACTCTTCAACAATTATCTCTGGCAACCCAACACCCATTGCCACACCTATCTCACCCAACAATATCGCCATCTCCTCCTTGAAAACATCGAAGAAGACACTTACATCACTCATAAAATCACTGGCGAATGGCTCCAATATACCGACAGCGCCCTCGTCATCGAAGACACCGACGGAGGTTATCGTAAATTCCTTGGTGCAGACCCCCAAAGCATATCCCTCGTCACTCAAAACTGCACCCAAACCATCCACACCCAAACCGATCCCGCCACCAAACCCCGCTCTCTCAACGTCTTCCAAAAAGAGCTCCAAACCGTCATCACCAAAAAAGAATATGACCTCGCCCCACAAAAACTAACCTTAGAAGAACGGCAGGAGCACATTCGTTTTGAAAGCGCCCCCCTCTATCCGCAAATGTTGCAATGGTGCACAGATGAAGTCAACGACCTGATTGAACAAGGCATTCCCCCTGCAGAAATCGTCATCCTTGTCCCCTTCCTTTCCGACTCCCTCCGCTTCACCATTGAAGAGCAGCTCAAACTGCATCACATCCCCACCAAAACCCATCGCCCCTCTCGCTCCCTGCAAGATGAATCCATCATCCGCAGCCTGCTCACCCTCTCCTTGCTCGCCCATCCCCAATGGGGTCTCCATCCCACCCAGCGCGACATCACCACCACCATGCATCAAATCATCGATCAGCTCGATCCCACTCGCGCCCACCTCATCGCCAAAAACTTTGATCTAGAAACCAATCAACTCGCCCTCTTTGAAAACATGCCCCAAGCCGATCAAATTCGCATCACCGACATCATCGGCGAGCGCTATACCAAAGTCACCACCTGGCTCACCGCCTATCAAGAACAAGCTCCCCAACCGCTCGACGTATTCTACAGCCGTCTATTCGGAGAACTCATCTCCCAAAAAGGCTTCAAATTCCATCAAGATTTCAATGCCGGCGTCGTCACTGCCAACATCATCGAATCCGTCAAAAAATTCCGCACCATCTTCATCCACCAACCCGACCAAACCATCGACATCAACAAAGAATACATCACCATGGTCCAAGAAGGCGTCATCTCTGCCCAATACATCCGCAGTTGGCAAGACGAAGAAGAACAAGCCGTGCTCCTCTCCCCCGCCTTCACCTATCTCCTCCGCAACAAACCCGTCGCCTATCAATTCTGGCTCGACATCAGCAACGAATCTTGGTACAAACGCCTCTATCAACCCCTCACCCACCCCGAGGTCATCAGCCGTCATTGGCCCTCCGACCGTGAATGGACCCAATCCGACGAAGATCAATACGCCACTGACTCGCTCACCAAGCTCGTCAATGGTCTCATCACCCGTTGCACCCACCGCATCTATCTCGGCATCGCCCAACGAAACGAACAAGGCTTTGAAACCGAAAGCACCCTCCTCAAACTCATTCATCGCACCCTCCAACGAATCACAAAAACACAAGGGGAGCTCGCATGAAATTTAACCCCCGTCCCAAACAAGCCGAAGTCCTTTCATATACTCATGGCACCATGGGCATTTCCGCTGTCCCCGGCAGTGGCAAAACTTGGACCCTCTCTCAATTAGCCGCCAAACTCATTCTCGAAGGCCAACTGCAAGAAGAACAAGAAATCCTCGTCGTCACCTTCGCCAATACCGCCGTAGAAAATTTCAGCAATCGCATTGGCAACTTCATCGAAGCCCGCGGACTTCCCCGCAACATCGGCTATAAAGTCCGCACCCTCCATGGCCTTTCCCACGACATCATTCGTGCCAAACCCTCTTCCGTCAACATGGGAGAGAATTTCAAAATTATCAGTGAATACGAAGCCAATCGCACCATTGAAAACATCACTCGCATTCTCGCTGAGCGCAGCTACCCCCTCATCGAATCCTATCTCGCCGAAAACTACAACTGGAATAATTTCAAAAATCGGGAAAGCTTCTACGAATTCACCCTCAGCTCAACCGTCAACAACTTCATTCAGATCGCCAAAGATCTCGAACAATCCCCCGCCATGTTGAAGCGCAAAGCCGAAGAGCTTCCCCCGCTCCCTCTCGCCAACTTCTGCATAGACTGCTACGCAACCTATCAACAATCCCTCCAAGAACGAGGTGAAATCGATTTTGCCGATCTCATGATGCTTGCAGTCAAAGCCCTCCACAACGACCCCACCTATCTAGAAAGCCTTCAAAATCGCTGGGTCTATATTCTCGAAGACGAAGCGCAAGATTCCAGTCGCCTCCAAGAAACCATGCTGCGTCTCCTCGCCAGCAAACACAACAACTGGGTCCGCGTCGGCGATCCCAACCAAGCCATCTACGAATCCTTCACCACCGCCAACCCAGAATTTCTCAACAACTTCATCACCACTGCCGACTATCCTCGCACCTTGCCCGATTCCGGTCGCTCCACCAAAAGTGTCATTCGCATCGCCAACGCCCTCATCGCTTGGACCATACGCGAGCACCCCATCGAAGAAGTCCGCAACGCCCTCAAACTCCCCTTCATCGAGCCCACTCCTCCCAACGATCCGCAACCCAATCCGCCCGATCAACCCGACAAAATTCATTTTATAGATGCCAACATCACCTCCGACAAAGAAATCGGCAAAATCATTCGTTCCATCAAAAATTGGCTTCCCGAAAATCGGGATAAAACCGTCGCCATTCTTGCCCTCAACAACGAATTTGCCAAAAAATCCATCGCCGCCCTCGAAGAATTTGAGATTCCCTATTGCGACGCCCTCCTCAAAGTCTCCACCTCTTCACAAAAAACGGCCAAAATTTTGCTCAAAGCCCTCCAATTCATCTTCTCCCCCAGCGACATCCGCAAATTAGAAGACTTTTTCATTGATTGGCTCAGCGCCTTCTATCCAGAAACCGCAGAAGAAAAAGAAGACAAAACTCTCCGAAAAATCTTCCGCACCATCAAAACCCCCGAGAGTTTCCTCTGGGGAGAGCTCACCCCCGACAAAAACTGGTTCAACCAAGCCCATGTAGAAGACCTGCCCGAACCAGTGCTCCAACTCTTCCACACCTTCAAAAATCAAGTCTGTCTCTGGCTCAACGCCTCCGTCCTCCCCGTAGACCAGCTCCTCATCACCATCGGTCAAACCCTCTATCAAGACAACATCAACCTCGCCATCGTCTACCAACTCGCCGGCGGTCTTCGTCAAAACAATTCCATTGACCAAGCCCAAACCACCCTAGACGCCACCACTCTCCTCACCCAAGTCGTCAACAAACGGCTCAGTCTCATGACCCTCAGTGAAGACAGTCTCGGCTTCGATCCCGAAAAACACAAAGGCGAAGTCGTCATCTGCACCATGCACAAAGCCAAAGGTCTCGAATGGGATCGCGTCTATCTCGCCTCCCTCAACAACTTCGACATCCCCTCCGGCCTCCCCAACGATCAATACCTCAGTGAGTCTTTCTCACTTCGAGATAACCTCAACCTCAGCGCAGAAGCCATCGAACAACTCAAATGGATCATCAATCCCAACAACCAACCCAATCGTCCCACCAATTGGTACGAAGAAGGCATCGGCAGTCGTGAAGCCCGCTACGAACTCATTCGTGATCGTCTCCGTCTGCTCTATGTCGGCATCACCCGTGCCAAACAACATCTCGTCTTCAGCTATAACAACGGCCGTCGCCACAATATGCAACGCGCCTTGCCCGTCACCGCCCTAGAACATTTCTGGGAGGAGAATAAATGAACCTACCCACCAACTTCCGTTTCAGCCAAAGTAATCTCCAAGATTACCTCCTCTGCCCCAAACGTTTCAAACTTCGCCACCTCCAACAAATCAGTTGGCCCGCCCAAGAGACCCAATACGATCGTGAAAACGAACTCCGCCAGCAACTCGGCACTCGTTTCCACCTCCTCATCCAGCGCCACCTCACCGGCCTTCCCCAAGCCGAAATCACCCAAAACATCACCGATCCCACCCTCCTGCGCTGGTGGCAAAACTTCACCCATTCATTTGGAGACAAATTCTCTACCGGAGACATCTTCCCCGAATTTTCCCTCGTCGGCAAAATAGACACCTCCCCCACCATCGCCAAATTTGATCTCATCCACATTCAAGATCAACACCTCACCATCTACGACTGGAAAACCAACAAAAAAGCCCCTCGTCGCCAAAACCTTGAAGAGAAAATCCAAACCCGCCTCTATCTCTACCTTCTCTCCAAATTCGGCACCATCCTCACCCAGCAACCCTTCGCACCCGAAAACATCTCCATGACCTACTGGTTTGCCGAACACCCCTTCCAAACCCAAACCTTTACCTATTCAGAAGAACTCCAACGCAGTGATGAAATCTTCCTCACCGACCTCATCCAATCCATCAAACAAACCCCACAAGAGAACTTCTATGAAACCCCCAACAAAAAGCTCTGTCGTTTCTGCCCCTTCCGTTCTTATTGCGAAAAGCCCAACATCACCGGCACCGTAGACGAGCTCGAACAAGAATTTGAACTAGACCAAGAAGATTTCAACATCGATCTCTCCTTTGACGATCTCGACGAGGTACTCTACGGATGAAATGGATCTCCCAACCTCCCGTCTCCCCCTCTTCCTCGCTTTATCAATTTGTCGCTGGGCACCCTCTCGTCACCGAAACCCTCTTTCGCCGCGGATTCACCACCAAACCAGCCATCGAAGCCTTTCTCAACCCCGCCAAATACACCCCCACCCCGCCTTCAGAACTTCCCGATCTAGATCTCGCCCTCACCATCATTCTCGACGCCCTTGAAAAACAAGAGCGCATCGGCATCTGGGGTGACTTCGACGTAGACGGTCAAACCTCCACCACCCTCCTCGTCTCCGCCTTCCAAAACCTCAACGCCGACGTCATTCATTACATCCCCGTCCGTGGCAAAGAATCCCACGGCATCTCCAAAGAACCTCTTCAAGACATGCTCAACAACGGCATGCAGCTCCTCATCACCTGTGACACCGGTGTCAAAGAGCACGAACTCATTCAAATGACCCGCGACCAAGGCTGTCGCGTCATCATCACCGATCATCATGATCTCCCCGAGCAACTCCCCAACGCCCACGCCGTCATCAATTCTGAGCGCGTCCCTCACAATCATCCCCTCCACACCCTCCCCGGAGTCGGTGTTGCTTATAAGCTCATCGAAGCGCTATACACCCACCTCGGCAAACAAGAACAACTCCCCCAATTTCTAGATTTAGTCGCCCTCGGCATCGTTGTCGATGTGGCTGTCCAAACCAACGACACCCGCTACCTTCTCCAAAAAGGCCTCCAACAGCTCCGCACCACCCCCCGCATGGCCCTCAACACCATCTACGACCTCGCCAACATCCACAAATCATTGATTAACGAGGTCGACATTGGCTTCCAAATCGGCCCCCGCATGAATTCCGTCGGCCGGCTAGACGACACCAACAAAATGGTCAACTTCCTCACCTCCTCAGACAAAACCATCGTCGAGTCCATCGCCAACGACATCGAGCGCATCAACGCCACCCGCAAACATCACAAAGAGCAAGTCCTCGCCGGTGCCCTCAACCAAATCGAAGCCAATCCCCATTTCCTAGACTATCCCGTCCTCGTTGTCGCCCAAGAAGGCTGGAAAGGGGGCATCGTCGGACTCGTCGCCAGCTCCCTCACAGAAAAATTCGAACGCCCCTCCATCGTTCTTTCCAAAAATTCAGCAGCTGGCATCGCCAGTGGCTCCGCTCGCTCCATCGAACAAGTCAACATCAGCCAAGCCGTAGACGCCTGCAGCGACCTCCTCCTTGGCTACGGTGGTCACCCCATGGCGGCTGGCATGAGCATGCCCATCGAAAACATAGATGAATTTAGAGAACGCATCGGCGCTTTTGTCAGCACCGCCACCCAAGGTATCTCCTTAGACCAACAGCTCACCATCGATCACACCCTCACCCTCCCCGAGCTCACCATCCCCTTCGTCCAAGACATCTACCGTCTCTCCCCCTTCGGTCAAGGCAACCCAGAGCTCATCTTCCGCACCAACAACCTCAAGCTCCGCACTCGCACCCGCATCGGCAAAAACAAAGAGCACCTCAAACTCGTCGTTGAAGATCCCGACCACAACACCCAAGAAGTCTTCTACTGGTTCGGTGCCAACCAACCTCTCCCCGAAAAAGACACCTATTTTGACCTTACCTACACCATCGCCCAATCATTCTTCAATAATCGCCTCAGCGTCCAAGTCACCTGGAAAGACTCCCAACCCAGCGAAGATATTCTCATCACCCAAGCCACTCAAAAACAACAACTCCACATCGAAGACTATCGCCAAATTGTCAATCCTTCTCAACACCTCTCCACCATCCTCGCCAATCATCCCACCGCCCAAATCTGGGCCGAAGCAGAGCAAAAAACCCTCCTTCCCAACGCAGTCGACCGCAATCACATCCAAGAAAACGACACCCTCCTCATCTATACCACCCCCTCAGACCGCGTCACCCTCCAAGAAGTTCTCACCCAAGCCCAACCCAAAACCATCCTTTGCTACCACATGCCTCCCCAAGCCTATACTCTCAACGACTTCCTCAATCGTCTGGGTGGCCTTCTCAAAAACAGTCTCAACACCAATCAAGGCCAAATCGACTACGACTTCCTCGCTGCTGCCACCGCCCAATCCACTGCCGCCATTCACCATGGTCTCCTTTGGTTCCAAGCCAAATCCATCTTCAACCTCATTTCTCAAGAAGATCACTTCTTCATCGAACGCGCCACCTTCCCCATCCAAGATCCCCAAGCGCCTCAACAACTCGCCAAAGAGCTCAATCAAATCCTTCTCGAAACCCACAAATTCCGAACCTACTATCAAACTGCCAACCTAGACAAATTACTCACCTATTACGAATAAATCAGGATACGCAAATGATCCCCACAAAACTTCGCCTCAAAGGCTTCCTCTCCTACCAACAAGAAACCACCCTAGACTTCTCCGCCCTTCATGTCGCCTGCATCTCAGGCATGAACGGCGCGGGCAAATCCTCTCTCCTAGACGCCATCACCTGGAGCCTCTTCGGCGAAGCGCGCCAACGCAACGACGCCATCATCAACCTCAATTCTGACGAAGTCTTTGTCGAGCTTGAATTCACCTACGAAAACAACCAATACAAAATTCATCGCGCCCGTCAAAAAGAAAAAAGCACTCAGCTCGATTTTTATATCCTCGCCGACCAAGAGTGGAAAAGCCTCACCGAACGCACCATCAAAGACACCCAAGACCTCATCAACCACACCCTCAACATGGACTACGACACCTTCATCAACGCCTCCTTCTTCCTCCAAGGCAAATCAGACCAATTCGCCAAACAAACCCCCGGCAAACGAAAAGAAATCCTCACCAAAATCCTCGGCCTCGAAAAATGGGAAACCTACAAAATCCAAGCCCTCCAACAACGCCGCGAACTCGAGCAGCAAAAACGCATCAACGACAGCCGCATCGAAGAAAAACAGCTCGAACTCGCCCGCAAACCACAATATCAATCCACCCTCCAATCTCTCCAAGAAGAAAAACAGAAAATAGAAACCCAGCTCTCTCAAGAAGAAGCGCTCTTAAGCACTCTTCAAACCCAACAAAAACAAATCGAATTACTCGAACAACAAAGTAAAGAAAAAAAACAAGCGCTTGAAAAAGCTAAGCAATCCCTCCAATCCATTCAAAAAAAGATCAAAGAAAAACAAACCCAACTAGACAAAAACCAAACCATCATTGATAAAAAAGATCACATCAAAGCCCAATTAAGCCAACTCGATCAATTCCAAAAACAACTTACCCAAATCGAAGCACAAAAAAATCAACAACAAGAGCTACAAAACAAAAAACAAAACATCGAGCTCAAAATCAAACATGAAAAAGATATGTTAAAACAAAAGCTCGCTCAACTTCAAACCCAACAAAAAGAGTTCTCTCAAAATCAAACCCGCCATCAACAAAACCAGCAAAACATCACAGAGCTCGAAAGCCAACTCACTCAACTCACCCAGCAGCACCAACCAGCAGATCAGCTCGCAACCACCCTCTCCGATCATCAAACCCAAGTCACAGATCTCATCGCTGAAAACAAACTCCTTCAAACACAAATGAACGATCTCCAAGCCCACATAGAACAAATCCAATCCATCAACAGCCCCACTTGTCCCATCTGCGAGCAAGAACTCACCCCCCAACATCAAACCAAAATCATCACCGAAAATCAAACCAAAGGCAAAGCCCTCGGAGATCAATTCCGCGCCAACAACCAAACCATCCAAACCCTCAATCAAAACATCACAACCCTCCAAACAACCATCAAACAAAACAACAAAACCTCCCGTGACATCGCCCTCACCCAACAAAAACTGGAACAACTCACCCAACAAAACCAACTCCTTGCCAAAAAAATAGACCAAGACCCCACAATCGAGATAGAACAAATTCAAACCCAACTTGATCAACAAACCCACTCTTCCGAGCTCCACACCCAACTCACCCTCCTGACCGATCAAATCAACACCCTAGACTACGACGCCCAACAACATCAACACCTCAAAAAACAAATCAGCCAACTCTCGGCCATCTCCCAACAAAATCAACAGCTCGAAGTCGCCATCGCCACCCAAAAACAAGTCCAAGAAGCCCTTTCAGACCTCAACCTCCAACAAAGCGACATCCAAGAACACATCGACAAAACCCAACAAGAGATCGAAACCATCTCCCAAGCCTTCGCCATCACCGACACATCAAACAATTCCGCCACATCCATCACCAACCAAATCAACCAACATCAAAAACAACTAGAATCCCTCAAACAAGCCACCTACGACAACCAACTCGCCATCGGTGGTGCCAACCAAGCCCTCAACAACCTCGCCACCATCCAAACCCAAAAAACCGAGCTAGAGCAGCAAAACACCGCCATCCTCACCCAAATTGCCTCCCTCAAAGAAATCGAAAAAGCCTTCAGCAAAGAAGGTGTCCCCGCCCTCCTCATTGAACAAGCCATCCCCGAGATCGAAAATCGTGCCAACGAAATCCTCCGCAAGCTCACCAACGACGAAATGACCATCTCCCTCATCACCCAAGAAGAATACAAAGACAAAAAACGAGACGATCTCAAAGAGACCATGGAAATCAAAATACACGACAAATTCGGCACCCGAGATTACGAACTTTTCTCCGGTGGCGAAACCTTCCGCATCAACTTCGCCCTTCGCCTCGCCCTCTCCGAGCTCCTCTCCAAACGTGCCGGAGCCAAGCTCCAAACCCTCGTCATAGACGAAGGCTTTGGCAGCCAAGACGAATACGGCCGTCAAAAACTAGCCGAAGTCATCAACCCTATCAAACAGCAATTCGCCCTCATCCTCGTCATCACCCACATAGACAGCCTCAAAGATGCCTTCCCCAACCGCATCCTCGTAGAAAAAACACCCCAAGGCTCCATTGCCCAAATCGCTTAAAACAAAAAGACCATCCGCAGATGGTCTTTTTTCAAAAGTTTGCTAAAGTATTAAGTTTGGAAATTCAAACCCAATCTAAAATTTAGGAACAATCACAACCTTACGTCGAGGTTCATCACCCCAACTTTCAGTAGAAACCGATTCATTATCTCTCAATTCCAAATGAATAATTCGGCGTTCATTCGCAGGCATCGGCTCCAAAGATTGTTTTCGCCCAGAGCTCACAGCTTGGCTGGCCATTCGTTGTGCCAACTTACGCAAATTAATCTCACGGCGCATACGATACCCCTCAACATCAATAGAAATGCTCACTGATCGGCCCAATTCTTTGCCCACAATCAAACGAGTAATATATTGCAAAGCATCCAAAGTTTCTGCTTTTCGGCCAATCAAAATGCTCAAATCATTGCCCTCAATCTCAACCAAGATCGGTTGCATATAATGATTATCACTCTCGCCCAATTGCACATTCACCGTAGCGCGCACATCCATTCTCTCAAGCAATTCTTCCACAGTTTCCTTGGTGATCTCACGAGCATTCTCAATATCAAAATCACCTTCAACAGGTTCGCTTTTCTTAGAAACGGACTCGATCTTCTCAAATGCAGCATTAATGTCTAAAGCTTCTGTCTCTTCCGGAAGAACCCGTAAAAGCACACGTACTTCGCGGTTGCCAAGGCCAAACAAACCTTTGCTTCCACCATCAATCACTTCCACTTCCACCTGATCGCGACGCAGTCCAAGTTCTTGCAATCCCTCTTCAACTGCTTGCTCAACAGTTGGTGCAATCTTTTCTAATGTAGTCTGTTGCATAATACTTCTTTCTCCGAACAAAAAAACCAATGTTTGAACAAAAATTCAAACTAACTTTTCTTAAACAAATTCTTCAAATCCAAGCGTCCCATCGCTGCATACTGAATGATGGTTGCAATATTACCAACAAAGAAATAGAGTGCCAAACCAGCTGCATATTGATAAGACAAATACCCAATAAACAACGGCATCCACAAAGTCATCATCTTCGTCATCTGTTGAGATTGCGCATCATTTGATGGAGTAGCAGTCGTTGTCATCTTTGTTTGCAAATAAGAAGTCACCGTCACCAAAATTGCCAAAACAGGAATCCCAAATGAGAAGAAAGGCAAATACAAACGTTCAGGTTGGCTCAAATCCATCCACAAAAATGAGCTATTCAAAGGCAAAGCAGAAATCTGTGCAGGGTTAATCGTGTCCACCAACGCCAAAAATTGTGTTGGTGTGGCAGCCATCGCGCGTGTAATCGAATAATACAAAGCAAAAATAATCGGCAATTGCAACAAAGAAGGCAAACATGCACCCAAAGGATTCACACCCAATTCTTGCATCATTCGCATTTGTTCTTGCGCCAATTTTTCCTTATCATCCTTATATTTCTTTTGAATCTTTTCCCATTCAGGAGACTTATACATCTCTTGTTGTTTTTGAGTGCTCTTCAATTGAGAGCGAGTGAACGGGAACAAAGCCAATCGAATTGCGATTGTAAAAATAATAATGGTCCAACCAAAGCTCTCTTCCACACCCAAAGAAGTGCTCAAAAACTGGTTAATCCAGATCATCACATTCAAAAATGCATTAACAATAGGTTGTAATACAGTCATCATAGTGCTAAATCTCCTCGATTAATTTTCAGGAACAAATTCCCATTCAAGGGAACCTGATTGATCGATACCGATCGCCAAAACTTTATCCACATTACCAACAAGTGTAAAGAAAACCAACTCGCCATCCGTCACACCAGTTGTCAAAATCTGGCCATCAACTTCTTTCAATTTTTCCTTTTCACCATCAAATGAGATAGCATAGATCTCACCGTCTTCATTACCAATAAACATATGATCATTCAAAATCAAGGGTTCGCTCAATATCCGTGCAGAAAGGGACACATCCCAAATCAACTCACCAGAAAGCGCATCAAAAGCATAAAAATCGCCACCAGCATCACCCAAATAAACCATACCATTGTCATAAACCGGAGAAGCCCAAGCCCAACTGCTGATCGGGCTTTCCCAAATCACTTCCCCAATCGAAGCTTCCACAGCCACAACTCGGTTCAGCATCGTGCTCAAATAAAGTACACCCTCTTCACTAATCGCAGGAGAGCCCATCACGGCCTCGCCAAGATCCAAAGTCCAAATCTCTTCGCCTGTCTTAGCATTCAAAGCATATAAAAACCCACGTTGAGAAACTTGATAAACCACACCATTCTCAAAAACAGGGGCAGCCCACAAAGGAGAATCAGCCTCAAAAGACCACAATTCTTTTCCATTCAAAGTCAAAGCATAAAGCCGTGTATCCGCATTCGCCGCATAGACCACATCATCCACCAACAACACAGAATCAATAAAACGATTCTTCGCAGCAAATGTCCAATCATCCGCGCCCAAAGCAGTGGCATCAGTCTTATGCAACTGATTATCATACCCGCTCAAAAGCATAGACGAATCATTGAAAACTGCCGGAGCATAAAAAGAAGTGCGTGCACTTGCCTTCTCAGGATAAGACCAACTCAAGTCACCTTCAGCCGCATCCACAACATACATAAAATTGCCAGCCGAAACATAAAGCATATCTTGCTCAATCGCCATTCCCGGCCATGAGGATGCCACAAATGTGCTCGCCCCAGAGCAGCTTGAAAGCAACACAGTCAGTAATAGCATGAGTAAAGCAATAATTCCAAATTTCTTATTCATAACTCTTTTACTAATCCTTTTCATAATTTGTTGTTGAAAGTGAGTCCATCACCTCATGAACATGATCCTCTTCATCACAATCACATTCATAACCAGGCACAGGTTCATAGCCACCGGGATTAAAAGGATTACACCTCATAATTCGCCAAAAGGCCATCCAACCACCTTTGAACACACCATATAAATAAATCGACGTATACCCATAATGCGAGCACGTAGGATAAAATCGACAAGTATTTTCGGGCAAAGTCGGAGAAATAGTTTTCTGATAAACTCGAATTAAAAATAACAAAGGAAATCTAGCCAAATTTCCAAACGTTACAGGGAGGTCTTTCAACAAAGGGTCACGATGTAACTTTATCTCCTCTGGTGAAATCTTTTGATGAGATTTATCAACCATTTTTCGTATCAATCAATAAACCTGATTGCTTTAATAGTTTCCAACACACCGTTGTCAACTCATTACTCTTAACTTCAAGAATTTTTTTCCTAGCAATCCAAATAATATCATACCCAGGCGCAATCTCAGCATATAAATTCTGCGAAGCCACCCGCATAATTCTCTTTGCACGATTTCTTTCTGGTGCATTCCCAACAGATTTACTCGCAGCAACGCCAATTCGTGTCAGCTCAAGATTATTTGGACAGGTTACTATAACAATAAGCGGGTGAGCATAGGACTTACCAGTCCGTCGCACCCGCTGAAAATCTGTTGACCTAACTAAGCGTTGTGTTTTTTTCATCCACTACCCTACCAAGGTCAAAATTTTAAGCGCAAAGAAATTTCTTTCCCTGCAAGCTAATTCTTTTTAGCTCTTCCAGTTTGTCTTCTTCACATGATTATTCATGGAAACGGTCAAATTGTGACGACCTTTGGCGCGACGTCTTTTCAAAACATCACGACCGCCACTTGTTGACATGCGCTTTCGAAAACCATGCACACGTACACGTCGACGAATTTTGGGTTGATATGTTCTTTTAGGCATATTCTTAACTTCCTTAATATGATAATTACTTTAGCCGTTGGATTATACCGCACCATACACAAACGGTCAAACGCTCAGACCAAAGAAATTTAAATTTTTACATAAATCTTATGATTTACTTTTGTCAATTCACAACCTAACAATTTTAACGCCTATCCCCTAAACTGTAAAGTTCTAAGCCCGAAACTCTTCATCTTGTGTAGGCAAATAAGGCATCATTTCACCATCAATTTCCAAAAAGTCCGCCAAAGCCGCCTTCATCGCAGTGCGGTCATCCCATGCAAACTCAGTCTCCCCAAAACACATCGACTGCTCATGCCCCTTTCCAAACGCCACCACCACATCTCCTTGTTCAGCCAACTCAATCGCCTTCCGAATCGCCGCCCCACGGTCTCTCACACGATAGAAACTCTCACCTTCCACGCCCCCCTTCGCCAAAGCACCTTCCGCCATCTCTTCCAAAATCCCATCCAAAGATTCAACCCTCGGATCCTCAGCCGTCAAAATCACCACATCCGCCAACTCAGCCCCAATCTCAGCCATCATCCGTCGCTTATCCTTATCCCGCAACCCAGCCGAGCCAAACACCGCCAAAATACGTCGCTTCGCCTGCACCTTCAACGCCAACAAAGCCTCTTTCAACCCATTCGGTGTATGAGCAAAATCAACAATCGCCGTAAAATCTTGCCCCAAATCAATCAACTCCATCCGTCCTGGCACCCCCGGCACACTGCTCAAAGCACTTGCCACCTGCTCAGGGGCAATCCCAAAACCAAAAATCGCCGCACCCGCTGCTGCCAAAACATTCGAAACATTAAACAACCCAATCATCGGGCATGCCACCTGCACCGCAAAATCATCCCCACACAACAAAAACCGCATCCCATTCGGACCAAATTCAATCTCCTTCGCCAAAAGGGTCCCCTCACCAGCCACAGAATAAACCACCTTCTCAACTATCGTCACTTCATTTAAATAAGCAAAAGACTCATCATCCCCATTCAACACCGCCAAACGCGCAATCCCC
This sequence comes from Anaerolineales bacterium, assembly GCA_963676155.2. Classification (GTDB taxonomy): domain Bacteria; phylum Chloroflexota; class Anaerolineae; order Anaerolineales; family UBA11579. Next base: position 1,155,516 of record CAXXOS010000001.1, on the reverse strand, counting down.
TTCGCCTTTTCATAATCAACACTCACCCCTTCAAACAACTTCCCCTTATCCTTCTGATACTGCTCATAAGACCCATGATAATCCAAATGTTCATGCGTAATATTCGTCACCACCCCCACATCAAATTCCTCCGGGTTCACCCGCAACATCGCCAACCCATGCGAAGTCGTCTCCAACAACGCATACTCCATCCCCGCATCCACCATCATCCGCAAATATCGCTGCACATCCATCGCTTCCGGCGTGGTCACATGGAACCCCGTATCCAACACCTCATCCCCAATCTTCGCATTCACTGTAGAAATCATCCCCACACTCAAACCCGCTTCTTTTAACAAATGATACAAAATATTAATCGTCGTCGTCTTTCCATCCGTCCCCGTCACCCCCGTCAAATGCAACTCCTTCGCAGGAAAATCAAAAAACGCAGCCGCAAACTGACCCAAAAAATGGCGCACATCGCCTTCGATCTGCACATAAGGCACATCCAATGCCAACCCCTTCTTCGTCCCAATCACAGCCACCGCCCCATTCTCAATCGCTGCAGGAATATAGAAATGATGATCAGAATTCAACCCCTCATACGCCAAAAAAACATCCCCCGCGCCCACCTCTCTAGAATCCAATTTAATCCCAGAAAAAACAACATCCTCAAAATCCCCAAAAATCCCCAATTTTTCCAAAACATCCTTAAGATTCTTTTTCATAAATCATCAACCTTTTAATAAAAAAAATGCTCAATCTAACCAAAAATGAGTTATTGAGCATTTTTATTGAAATAACTAACTAAGCAAGGGCTTCTTGAATTTCTTCCAATCGAGTCGCCACAGAAGCGTCCAAAATCTTTCCGCCTGCCTTGATCTTAATCCCACCTAAGATCACTGGGCGAACCTTGATCACAATCTCGCAATCTTCACCAAAATAGTCATGGACTAACTTAGTGATCATCTTGTGCTCATCGTCCAAAAAAGGCAACGCCGTATAAATCTGCACTTCCTTCGCATTTCGATCAAAAATATCGAAATCTTCTTTTGAAACATGCTTTAAACCCGTGAAAAAGTCTTTCAAAAATTCACGTTGTTTTTTCTCGTCCATTGTGTCTTCAATCACCTGATGAGACATCGCCATCGCGATCTTCATCATGTCTTCTCGAGCTTCGCCCAAAATTTGTTTCTTTTCCTTAATCGCTGCCAATTCTGCATCATGCACAATCTTCTTAGCTTTCGCTTCAGCAGAAGAAACAATTTCTTGCGCTTGCAATTCCGCATTCTTTGAAAGCGTCATCGTTTCCTTTGAGGCCTTCACTCGTGCTTCATCCAAGATTTGCTCAGCTTCGGCTTCTGCGCTTTCTCTCGCCTCTTCAGCGACCTTCGCATTTTCCAAGCCTTCTTTAATTCTCTTTTTGCGTTCTTCAACAGACTTCATCAAAGGTTTAAAAACCCATGCCCGTAAAACCAAAAAAGCGATTAAAAAGCTACCAATTTGAACCAGCAAGTAGCCAATATTAATTCCTAAACCTTCTAACAGTGCCATCTTATTCCTCGATCGTCAAAATGATTAAGCAACGAAAATTAACAATAGAGCAACAACAAAACAATAAATCCCAATTGCTTCGGCAAATGCAATCCCAAGGATCATATTTGTTAGAATATTGCCAGATGCTTCTGGGTTACGAGCAATACCTTGCACTGCACCGAACCCAAGAATACCAATTCCTAAGCCAGCCCCAATTGTGCCCAACATCGCTAATCCAGCGCCTAAAAAAGCAGCAGCTTGTGCATCCATAATAACTAAGCCTCCTATAAATATTAGCTTTCATGAGCGCCATCATCATGGTCATGTGATGTAGACGCAATTTTCATGAATACCATTGTTAACATACCAAATACAAATGCCTGCAGAATGCCAAAGAACATTTCAATCAAATAGAAAGGTCCTTCAACCACCAAAGGCATATAAGGGATGATTGAACCAACCACAAACAACAGCACTTGCCCAGCAAAAATAACGCCGAACAAACGGAAAGTAAATGAAATCACCTTAGAGACTTCACTCACCATTTCCAAGAGGCCCACCACCCAATCAATCAGCGCCTTGACCAAATTCAACGGGCCGCCAAATTGAGGTTTTTTCCAAGCCTCTCGCAAACTCTTCACGTTCCAAAACTTACTCGCATATCCGAATCCCAAATTAGCGAATCCATAGATCTGCACCGAAATCATTGAAACAATCGCGATTGCCAAAGTAAAGTTCAAATCAGTTGCAGCTGCTCTAAAAAATGGGAAAAGGCTATAAGTAGTCTTTTCTTCATCATGTTGTGTGCTAGCCACATCTGCATCATCTTTCACCAAAAAATGAACATTATCAGTAACCTGAACAATAGCATTACCTTCATGTTCTGCAATGTGCAACTTCCCAATACTATCAACTCCCGGGATCAATTCCATAATATTTGCAGCCATCACCACAATAAAAATTGTCCCAAAAAGCGGAAAGATTCGTTTCGCATGTTTTTCACCGACAGATGTCACCGACATATCAAACAACATCTCAAACAACATCACAAAAACGCCGCCAATGCCAGTCAAAACACTCTTGCCACTCTTATATTGATAATAAATTGAATAACCGATAATCAACAAAAATACATAAACGGTTATCGTTGCCAACATCGTATTGGTCAAGCCAAAATCTTGACCCAAAAAAGTAAAGAACGTCTTAGTCAATTGTTCCCCTGGCAACTGCACATGGGGCATAATCGCCGGGTACTTAACCGAAGTAATCAAAGAAACCAACACCACCACCAGCAAAATCACTCGATTCCGCACCGTGAAAGTCTTTGGCTTTCCCTTCTTCTCTTCAGCAGCCAACGCCTTGGCTTTTTGTTTTTCTTCCTTCCGTTGCGCTTTTTCAGCCGCACGGATCTTCTTATTTTCAAAGCGAACAGATCGATTTTTGGTCACCTTCTCAACGAAGATCGCAAACCAAGCAGCAGTGCCATCCAAAACATCATCATATTCTTTCAATTGTCGTTGTACACTGATCACCAAACTGCCAACCAATGCCAAAAAAATAATCTCAACTTCTCGAAGCCCGTTGAGCACTTTTTCACCAACTAACTTATTAATTAACTCAGGTAATAAAAATATACCAAGAGCGATTAAAATGCTTATTAATATAAATTGTACAAAACTTCCAGCGTTAACTTTTTTGTCTGTTCGATTAATGGACATAGATTTTGTCTACCTTAAATAATACCCAACTATTATACCGCTAAGCATTAAAAAATACATAATCTCTTCTCAGTATTTAGCTTTGATTAACAATCAAATCTAAAAACCGAAGCTATTTCTTCAAAACTTCCGGATTCTCCACAATATTTTTCTGATGCAAATGTCTTGTTTTCTTTCGTACATAAAAAAAGATCAACACCACAGAAACAGGTGCGCTAATCAAAATAGAAACAATCAGCATCTTCGGTTCCGTCCCCAAAGCACGGTCCAATCCAAAACCAGCCCCGATCATCAGTCCCAACAGCACCAACAATCCCAGCCCAACCTTCAACATCAGCCCCAAAATGAAGCCCGTCACCGATAAAGTCGTATTCGAATCATTAATATTCATACTCCTATTATAATACTTCCCGCGCCCTCCACAATATCAAGAAAATAAAAAAGGCTCTTAAAAAGAGCCTTTCAATCTTCAACAAAAACAGTCGGTCATTCCCCTGTCCACGTAAACACCCACGTATCAGAAACAGGGCCACCATTCGTATAAAACGGATCTCCATTAACATCCGCCCCAATTTGAGCCACCGGCACCACAAACCATTGGAAAACATGTGGCAACTCATCTGTAGGTCGCAAACTTTCAGGCAAAGTAAAATTAGTTTCCTTAGAATATCCATAGAAACGTTCTTGCTTACCGCTCGTCAAATCCACCACCGTCACCTGATAATGTTCATTCGAGCGCAACTCGCCCACAGAAGACCACTGCAACACCACATCCACTGCTCCTTCATAACTTGCCCCTTGTTTCGGTAACAACAACTCCGTCTTAGGATAAGGCGGTGCAATCGTCGGAGTCACAGTCGCTCCACCTGAAAATGTACGATAACACATCGGAATTTCCAAAGTTTGTCCAACCCACACCCCATCAGAAGTCAAATTATTCCATTTCATAATCTGTTCAGAAGGAACTTCATATGACGCTTCAATCAAACTCATGGATTCATTTTCTTGCACAGTATGCTTGCGCACATCAGTACAAGCCAAACGGGTCATTTGTGCTTCATTCGGAGTAGCCGTCGGTGCAGGCGTATTCGTCGCCGTAGGTTGTGGCACTCTCACCTCTTGCCCAATATACAAAATACAATCCTGTCCAATCTCTGGGTTCGCATTAATAATCGCCTGCGAAGAAACATCAAAGAAATAGGCAATTGTAGAACAAAATTCACCTTCCTTCACAATATGTGTAAAAGCAGTTGGAGAAGGGAACGGTGTAGGCGTAGAAGTTGGCAAATTAAGCGTCGGCGTCAAAGTCATCGTTGGTGTCATCGTAGGAGGCGGCACATCCGTTGGCTCAACATAAACATCCGCTTGTTGTAAACCAACATAAGCAATTGCCCCACCAATCACCAAAAACACCAAAATCATCAGCAACAACACCGGCAAACTCAACGTAATTCGATTCGATTGATTTTGATTCATAGCTCTAACTCATTCATTGTTCTCAACAGTTGCTGTGCTCTGCACCACTGCTGGTGCATCATTCACCCAACTGAAAACTCTTGTTTCACTGCGCAAACCTGCATTGGTCCACACCGGGCTGCTATTCGCATCCAACCCAGCCTGTCGCACAGGTTGCACCCACCATTGGAAGATGTGAGGTTCACTATCATTCGGAGATAAACTCTCCGGCAAAATAAATTTCGTATCTGAAACCATCATAGAAACAGAATTATCCTCATCTTCACGGCTCAAATCCGTCACACTCACCTGATAAAATTCTTTTTCATCAAACTTACCCACAGAGGTCCATTCCAACACCACCACATCATCCGTGATCGTATAAGCCTGTCCCTGATAAGGAGAGATCAAAAATGGAGCCGCATAAGTCGGCGTCACCGTTGGCATAGGCGTATTCACAATCGTCATTGCTTGTGGGCATTTAGGAATCACTAATCCTTGTCCTTCAAACAACTTATCCTGCGCCAATCCATTCCATTCTCGGATGGCCTCAGGGGCCAAACCATTTTGTCCAGCCACACTCTCAATCGTATCCCCTGCCACCACTGTATAAAGAATAGTTTCACAGTTTGAAATAGCTTTTTGAGTAGCATTTGGCGTTGGAGAAGCCAAAGGAGTCGGTGTAGGTGTCGGTTGCGGCACTCGAATGCTCGTTCCCGGCACCACAATACAATCAACCCCCAAAGAATTTTCAAAAATAATCGCCTTCACTGAGCTACGATACATCGCAGCAATCAATGAACAAGTCTGATCTTCAGTCACCACATGGGTGATCGGGGTCAAGGTTGGCATCGGAGTAAAAGTCGCCGTCGGTGGCGCTAATGTCGGCGTCACAGTCAAAGTCGGCGTCACAGTCAAGGTTGGTGTCACTGTCGGTTCCGCAACGCGGCCCAACGTGTTCAACCCAAAATATCCACCCAAAGCGCCCAAACCAATAAAAACAAATAGCATCAAAACCAAAATCGGCAAACCGATCTGAAACTCAGGCATGCGCATTCCATTTGTTTGGCGAGCTTTCTTAGCAGATTTCTGTTTTCTTTTCGCTTCTTTTTTACCTTCTTCTGTCAGAGCAGCCCCACAAACTGGGCATCTCGTTTCTGCTTGTGAAATCTTAGATCCACACACAGAGCACAAAACAGGTGTTGAATTCTTACTTTCTTCCATAGTCGTGATTATACCAGTCTTAGTTTTCCTGAGAAAAACCTTTATTTTTCCCTAATCAAAAAGTTAATCAAATTCTAACTGAAAAATCGATTATAGTATATAAGATGAACGCAAATACCCCTCCCACAGCCAGTGTATACATTCACATCCCCTTTTGCAAAAAAAGATGTGGCTATTGTGACTTTGCCACCACAGCAGGCAAAGAATCTCTCATCCCGCGCTATGTCACCCATCTTTGTTATGAAATCAAACAAACCGTCGCCACACTTCCCGAAAAACCCATCATCGAAACCATCTTCTTTGGCGGAGGCACCCCCACCCTTCTTTCCCCCACCCAATACGAACTCATCCTCAACACCATCCATCAATCATTCGACACCTCCCAAGTCAAAGAAATCACCACCGAAGCCAACCCCGGTGCCATCGACCTTTCCAAACTCAAAACACTCCTCAAACTCGGCATCAACCGCATCAGTTTCGGTGCCCAAGCCGCAGATCAAACCAATCTCCAGCTCCTCGAACGCATCCATTCCCATGCAGATACCATCCAAGCCGTCAAATGGGCGCGAGAAGCAGGCTTCCAATCCCTCAACCTAGACCTCATCTACGGCATCCCTCACCAAACAATTGAACAATGGCAATTCACCCTCAACGAAATCCTTTCCCTCACTCCCGATCACCTTTCCCTATATGCCCTCACCATCGAAGAGAACACCCCCCTCCATCATCAAGTCCACCAAGGCAAGCTCCCCTTCCCCAACGACGACCTCACCACAGACATGTATGAATACGCCGAACAAACCCTCAGAGATAATGGCTATACGCATTACGAAATTTCCAACTGGGCCAAACCCGAGCACCAATGTATCCACAACCTACTCAATTGGCGTCACAAACCCTATTACGGCTTTGGTGTCGGCGCTCATAGCTTCACAGGCAAAATGCGCTATTTCAACCCCCGCAGCCTCACCCAATACCTGCAAAAGACCAATCCCACCGAAACCTTCACCTACCCCATCCTGCTCGATCAAGCCGAACTCCTCCCCCAACAAGAACAAATGGGAGAAATGGTCTTCCTCGGTCTTCGTCTCCTCCAAGAAGGCATCTCCAACCAAGCCTTCTACAACAAATTTTTCTACGACCTCACCGAAATTTATCCTACCCAAATCGAGCAACTCATAAAAAAAGAGCTTCTCACATGGCAAGGAGACGCTCTCATCTTAACACCCAAAGGTCGCTTCCTCAGCAACCAAGTCTTTATGGAATTTATCTAGCCCAAACCCACCTTCCGGTCTAATGCTCTCGCATCGACAACATCTCCAACAACTCCACAAATACCTTTTCATACACTTCTTTCGTGCCAATTTCATTTAATATACGCACCGCTTCAGATTCATGTGTCTCAAAAGCCGCCATCACTGCCTCTTTCGCACCACAAGCCACCATCTCATCTTCCATCAACTGCATGCCCTCCTCAGAGAAACGCTCAGCCGCCCACATCGCCCCAAACGCATCACTTTTCTCCAAAGCAAACAAAATCGGATACGTCTTCTTTCGTTCCAAAAAGTCACTCCGCACAGATTTCCCCACCTTCTCATCATCCCCCCAAATCCCCAAATAATCATCTCTCAACTGAAACGCAATCCCCACAGCCCGTCCAAACGCCGCATAACGCCCCACCTGCGCATCATCCGCACCCGCCAAAATCGCCCCCAAAGAGCAAGCCGCCTTCACCAACGCCCCCGTTTTCCCCTCCACCATCTCCTCATAGCGTGCCACAGACACACTCACTTCATTCTCAAACGCTATGTCCAAATGTTGCCCCTTCGTCAACATCAAATTCGTCTCCGTCAAAACACCCACACACTTCGCCACCACATCCGGGTCCACCCCTAGCTTAAGCAATCTCATCATCGCTTCATAAGACAACGTGAACATCGCATCCCCCGTGTTAATCGCCTGCGCAACCCCCCACTTCACCCACACTGTCTCTCTTCCCCTTCGCATCGCACTATTATCCTGAATATCATCATGAATCAAAGAAAAATTGTGCAACAATTCCACCGCCGCACCAGCAGGCAACAAAACACGTTCATCAGCGCCTTCATTCAACCCACACAACATCACCATCAAAGGTCGAATCTGCTTCCCCCGTGCCATTCCCGCATTTTCCCCTCGCCATCCCAAATGATATTCAAACATCTCACGAATAAACCCCTCATCCAATGCCTGCGTATTCGCCACAACTTCCTTAAGTGCCTCATCAATCAAAGGCAAACAATGTTCAGAAAAATTTTTAAAATTCAATTTAGGCAACCTTCTTCAAATCTAGATTTTTTAAAGCTGAAATCGATGCTGCCCCACTCATAAACATCGCCACTCTCAATTGATACGCCAACACCTGCATCTTAGCCAACAAAGCTTCTTCACTTTGCATCGCCGCAGGCAAAATCGTCCGTGCAAAACCACCCAAATCAGCCCCCAGCACCAAACTCTTAGCCACGTCCACCCCCGTTCGCATTCCCCCCGAAGCAATCAACGGCACCTCATCATCCACATCTCGTACATTTAATAACACATCCACCGTAGAAATCCCCCAATCACGGAACGCATCCGCTGCCTCAAAATAAACGCTCCCCTCAGCTCGGAACTTCTCCACTTGGCTCCACGAAGTCCCCCCCGCACCCGCAGCATCAAAAACAGAGATCCCTGCATCCAACAATCTTCGCACATCCATCGCAGAGAACCCCCATCCCACCTCTTTCGCAATCACCGGCACATCCATCTTGCCACACAAAGTTTCAATTTTCTTTAACAACCCTGCAAAATTCACTTCCCCTTCAGGCTGAATCGCTTCTTGCAACGCATTAAAATGCAACACCAAAGCATCTGCCTCAATCATCTCCACAGCCTTACGGAATCCATCCACGCCCACCCCATAATTCAACTGCACCGCTCCCATATTCGCAAACAACAAAATATCAGGCGCAAAACGACGCACATCAAAAGATTGCGCTCGTTCATCATTTTCAATCGCCGCCCGCTGAGAGCCCACGCACATCGCCATCCCCATTTCCTGAGCCACCACAGCCAAACGCTGGTTCAAAACCGCCCCACTCTCCATTCCCCCCGTCATACCAGAGAAAAGAAATGGCACCTCAAGCGCCTTCCCCAAAAAAGAACTGCGCACATCCACCACATTCAAGTCCACCTCAGGCAAACTCGTATGTGGCATTCGATACTTCTCAAATCCAGTAAACAAATCTGATTGCACATCATCTTCCAAACAAATCCGCAAATGTGCCTTCTTACGATTTTGAATCACAGAATCACTCATCTTTTCTCCATTCTCCAATCTAAAACAATACTACCAGTCCCAAATTAGGCTGTCAAACCTCAACACTCTCATCTTCAATCAAATAACATTCTTACAATATGCAAATCTTCTACAAATAATTTCTCATCAAAACTGCGGTAAAATAAGGAAAAAATATAGGAGTGTTAATCATGTTAAGATCAATTGGCCCATTCGAACTCATTCTCATCCTTCTCATCGTCGTTCTCCTTTTCGGTTCAGGCAAAATCAGCAAAATCGGCAAAGAATTTGGCGAAGCCATCGGCCTCTTCAAAAAAGGTCTCAAAGACTCAGAAGAAGACGAAAACACAAACACCGAACTAGACGAACTCGAACAAGACGAAAAATAAAAAATAATAAATGAATACAATTTTTGGAATTGGCTTTTCTGAGCTAATCGTCATCTTCATCTTAGTCATTGTTCTCATTGGTCCAGAAAGATCAAAAGAAACTGCCCAAAAACTCGGCAAAGCACTCGGCAAAATCCTCAGAAGTCAATGGTGGTCAGATTTTCAATTAATTCAAAAAAACATTCGTGATCTTCCCAACACTCTCATTCGCATGGCAGAGATAGAAGAACTGCAAAACGATCTCAAACAATCGCTAGACAGCATCCAAAACAACATCAATGCAGAAACACAAGAGATCTCCGCAGAGCTCAACAAACTAAACTCTCAAATTCACGAGACCAACACCATCCTCTCTCCCGACCAAACGCAAAACACCCAACCCCCATCAAAAGAGTAACCGCATGGACAAAATAACCCAATTTCTAAGAAATATCTACCGTCCCATCCAAGAGCTATTCCAAAACATCCTCCCCCACATTCCCTTCAAATCCTCTGAATTACTCTTAGCATTTGGCCTCCTCCTCAGCCTCATCGCGGCCATCATCGCCCTCCAAAAAAACAAAAACAATTTAAAACAATCCCTCCAAGAAGAGCAAGAAGACTCCCCCGGAGAAGCCTTCACCAACCTCCTTCAAGACCCCAAATCCATCCTCCCCCATTTCCAAGAGCTCAAACAACGACTCATCTATTCTCTCATCTTTTTCTTCATCGCCACCTTATATGCCATGTCCATCACCAACCCCATCCTAGAAGCCCTCGCAGAGCCAGCAGGTGGCCTTTCCGCCCTCCAAGCCATTGGCGTCACAGAGCCCTTCACCATCTACTTCAAAGTCAGCCTCGTCCTCGGTCTCATCATCGCCGCCCCCTTCCTCATCTCCCAAATCTGGATATTCATCGCCGTCGGCCTCAAAAACACAGAAAGAAACGCCTTCTACCTCCTTTTCCCCTTCGCCGTTTTTCTCTTCATTTCAGGCGTCGCCTTTGCCTTCAAAATCATGCTCCCCGTCGCCGTCCCCTTCCTCCTCAACTTCATGAACATCCAAGCCATCCCCACCCTAGAAGACTACATCTCCTTCGTCCTCAGAGTCCTCATCTGGATCGGCATCGCCTTCGAAATGCCCCTCATCTTCTTTGCCCTCGCCAAAATCGGTCTCGTCAACAGCCATATGCTCAGTAAAAATTGGCGCTACGCCATCCTCGGCATCGTCATCCTCGCCGCCGTCATCACTCCCACCCCCGACCCCATCAACATGCTCATCGTCACCGCCCCCCTCCTCATCCTCTATCTCATCAGCATCCTCCTCACCAAATTCGCCAAAAAGAACGAATCCCAGTCTGAGAAAAAATAAAACCAATCAAGGTAAATAACACCTCAGCACTCCCCTATCCTGTTTTGCGTTAAATACAAAACAGACCGCATTTGCGGCCTGTTTTTAAAGGAGGGTACGTAAAAATGATACCTCTAAATTTTATTCAGCGTTTTCTTCCTTAGTTTTAAACATCTTCAAAAAACGTTTCCAACCAGATTTTGCCGAAGCTTGTTGCATGCGGAAAGTACCCACAATCCCATAAGGAATGAAAATCACGATCAAAGTAAACATCACCCCAAACACCAACGGCCAACGCGGACCAAACCAGTCATAAAGGAAGTGACCCAAGATCTCCATGATCCCAGCGCCAAAAATCGGGCCCATCAAAGTGCCCATCCCACCTAAAATAACCATGATAAGCGCGTCAATCGTCAAAACTGCAGATGTCATCGAAGGAGTAGCACTCATATTCCACAAAGAATACAAAGCACCCGCCAACCCAGCAAACAAAGAAGACACCACAAAAGTGATTGTACGGAAAGTAGCCGGGTTATACCCAATCATCCGCACACGGCTTTCGTTTTCTCGAGTAGCCACCATAACATGTCCTGTCGGGCTGTTCACAAAGCGTTTCATAATGAAATAACAAACCGCCATGAAAATCAAAGCCACCACATAAAAACGGAAACGGAAGTGCGTCGGATTCAACCATTCAGGTGTCGGCACCCCATGCAAACCTTCGTCTGCCCCAGTCCATTCCACAAAGTCAGTCGCCTTAGAAAGAATATGGATTGCATTCCCCAAAGCCAATGTCAACATTGCAAAATAAGAACCCTTCAAACGAATTGAAGTAGCACTAAAGAGCAACCCAATCAACATCGCCACAATCGCAGAAGCAATCACCGCTCCCACAAATGTCACCGCAACCGTCACATCTTTGCCAAACCACACAATCGGGTTCACACTTGGCGCCCAATAAGTCAGCAAAATAGCCATCGTATAAGCACCAGCACCAAAGAAAGCAGCATGCCCAAAAGACAAAATCCCTGCATACCCCATCAAAAGGTCATAGCTCATCGCAAACACAGCCATAATAAAGAAAGTGACCAAAATCCCTTCCCAATACTTAGGCATACCTTCATTCACACCAGAGCCTGTAAACAAACCGATAATGAACGGCAACAAGAAAAGGATCACAAAGAAAGCGATCATTCCCATTTCACTACGGAAAATGGATTTAGATTGATATTTATTCGTATTCTTAGCCATAATCTTAGTCCTTCTTCCCAAACAAACCAGAGGGACGTGCAAGCAACACAATAATCATAATAATCACAGTAGAAGCTTCAGCAATTGAGGGTGAAAGCCCAAATTTGATCGCGAAAAAGTCACCAAAGGATCGAGCAATCCCAAGGATAAACGCACCAACAAATGAACCAACATAACTACCCATACCACCAATCACCACCGTAATAAACCCTTGCATCTGATAAGTAGCACCCATCAACGGATTCACCGGAATGAATGGCGCCGCGCCAATCCCACCAAGCGCTGCAAAAGCAACACCCAGAGCGAACACAAAAGTGAAAACTTGGCGAACATTAATCCCCAATGCTTCCACCATTTCAGCATCTTGCACACCAGCGCGAATAATCATCCCCAAGCGTGTCTTATTCATCAACAACAACAAGAAAATGAACATCAAGACACCCAAAACAATCACAAACAAACGATAAGATGGGAAAGTAACACCCATAATATTCACAGTAGTATTATGTCCAGAGAACCAAGCCCAAATATTTTCAGCTTTACCCGGTTGGCTAAACAACGGAGGTCGTGCCATTTGATAAGCCACTGGATCCCACAACAATTGCACCAACTCGCGGATAATATAATCCAAACCAAGTGTCATCAAAACAACAAACAAATGACGCACATACAAAGGTCGGATTAAAGTGATTTCAATCAAAGCACCCAAAACCAAACCAAAGATCACTGCAGTCACGATTGAAAGCAAAAATCTCCAGTTCCCATTCATCTCGAGCACAAAAACAGGGCCACTTTCTCTCACCAAAGAGAAGAAAATAGTCGCAACCAAAAGCCCAACCACAAACAAAATATTCTTTGTCATGCCATCTTTGTGAGCAAATTGAGTCTTGTCACCCGGGCGAGAAGAAGCAAACGCCACAAGGGCACCGCTCAAGATCAAAGCAATCACACGCACCACAAAAACATTCAAAGGTTCTTGAGCACTAATCTCCGCCAAAGGATCAGACATAAATGCATTAGAAATTGCCACCATAGCGGTGTCAGCCAAACTCATAATGTCATATCCCCAAATGCCATAAATCCCAATCCCCAAAGCCACAACATAAGCAGCAATAGGAAGGATTTTTTGCATTCGAGTACTCAATTTCCACTCAATCACGTAAGGCTTAATAATCGGTGTCAACATCACACCCACTGCAAAGGCTAAAATCAATGGCAACACACCAAAGATAAACGTTGGGTTCGTATAAAATTGCCAACCCAAATAAGCCCCAAGCATAAACATAGACCCATGTGCAAAGTTCAAAACATCCATCAAACCAAAAATCAACGTCAACCCTGCTGCCACCATGAAGAACAAAGAGCCCAAGGTCAAACCAGATAATGTCGTTCGAATAAATGATTTATCACCCATAATTTGGATGAACCCAATAGATATAAGCACTAACCCTATCAGGACACCAAATGCAATTAAAATTGATTTCAATTTTTTATTCATTCTGCTATCCTTTTTTAACTGCTTTGACAGAAGCACCGAGATACTGTGTCACCATCTCTTCATCTTGAACCAAGTCCTCAATCAAACCAGATTCAACCGTCTTCCCATCATCCACAATATAAAAATACTTCGCCAATTGACTTGCCATAATAAAGTTCTGCTCAACCAACAACACCGTTGTCTTCGCGCTCAAAACCTTAATCGCTTCCATCATTTGTTGAATCAAAATTGGCGCAAGACCTTCACTTGGCTCATCAATCAACAACAGCTTATTATCAGGCACCAAAGCACGTGCCACAGCCAACATTTGTTGTTGCCCACCAGAAAGATTCGTCCCTGGCAACTTCGCCAAACGTTTCAAATCAGGGAAAAGCTCAAAAATAAAATCTTCCTTCTTTTCAAAATCGCCACGTTCGCGTTCAGCCAATTTCAGATTTTCCAAAACAGACAGATCACGGAAAATCGCCCGATGTTCAGGCACATACCCAATCCCCATATTTGCAATATTAAAGGCACGTTTCCCTTGAATCTCTTTTCCTTCAAACACCACTTTCCCTTCACGGGGAGGGGTTAATCCCAAAATGGATTTCAAAGTTGTTGTTTTGCCTGCACCATTTCGTCCCAAAAGCACCGTAATCGCCTCTTTCGGAACCTCAATGGACACATTTTCCAAAATATGAAATTGTCCAATAAAAGTCTGAATGTTCTCAACACTCAGTATATTCTTCATATCACTCATGACAAATCTCCATATAAATCGCCGAGATAAGCTTTTTGAACTTCAACATTTTCAGCAATCTCTTGTGGTGAGCCTTCAGCCAACAAACGCCCTTGCGCCATAACAGTGATCGAATTTGAAACACTCATCACCATATCCATCCGATGCTCAACCAAAACTGCTGTTCGATTCCCCTTTTTCAAAACACGATTAATAATCTCAATCAATTCTGGCACCTGCTCAGAAGACATCCCTGCCGTAGGTTCATCGAATAATAAAAGCTGCGGATCACTAGCCAACATAATCCCCAACTCCAACTTACGCTTTTCACCATGCGGAAGATTGCGAGCAAAAGTCATTTCTTTTCCAGCCAAACCAACTTCTGCAATAATCTCATCTGCCACATCATAATATTCTTTAAAAACTTCCGTTCTAGCAAACAAACGGAAATTATTTTTCCCCATCGCTTGTGCTGCCAAACGGATATTCTCAACAACCGTCAAATTCGGAAAAATGTTCGTAATCTGAAACGAGCGTCCAATTCCCAAATGTGCTCTCTGTTGAGGTGCATATTTTGTAATATCCTTGCCATTAAACAAAACTTGCCCATGAGAAGGAGGCATCACACCACTTAAAAGGTTGAAAAGAGTCGTTTTTCCAGCTCCATTGGGTCCAATGATAGCATGCATCGTATTACGCTTCACCTTAACACTCACATCATCCACAGCGACCAAGCCACCAAAGACTTTTCTCAGATTTTTTGCTTCAAGGATTATCTCATTACTCATAATAAACCTTTCTAATAGGAGGGCTGCCCCCAATAGGAGCAGCCCTATATTTCATCTATTCTTTGCGTAGACTATTCTGCGGAAACTGTATTGAGATCGCCACAGCGGTCTGCATATTCGCCTGTCAAAGTACAAGGAACACCAAGTTCATCGTAAGCGGAAACATAAACGGTTTCGAAGAATTCGTATTCAGGAACGCCGTCATCATCCAAGTCGGGGTCAAGATTCACGAGCTTAAGAATATTCATCGGTTGTTCACAAACGTGATCTTCGGGGCGGATATAATATGTGCCCTTAGGACCTTCAAATTCCAAACCTTCCAATGCAGCAATCAAAGCTTCACCAGAGGTATCGCCACCAGTAATTTCAAGTGCGGTTGCCAATGCGATTGCAGAAGACATACCACCAGCTGTGAAAAGATCAGGGGGTTCATTGTATTCGGCCATGTGTTGTTCCACGAGCCATTCATTCACTTCAGTGTCTGCTGCGGTGTAGTGGTAAACATTCAAACCGGTTGAACCAAGTGCTTCACCAAAAACGGCTGCGAAAGAAACGTTGTCACCAAAACCTGTACCAACGGTCATTTCATCGAGTGCACCCATATCAGACAATGTTTGATAAAGGGTAACGTAACCAGTGCCTGACCATGTCAAGAAGAGGTTATCTGCACCAGAGTCCATAGCTGCTTGCACGTAAGGTGTGAAGTCTGTTGTATCGAAAGGTGCAGGAATGGATTGAACCATCTCACCACCGAAGCTTTCAACAGAATATCGCAATGCATCATCAGAACCTTGACCAAAAGCCAAGTCTGCATAAATGTGTGCGAATTTCGGGCCAACATTTTCGACCAAGTACTTAGCAATGATCAAAGTGTCATCGAAGCTTGTGCGGCTTGTGCGGAAAACGTAAGGATTGAAGTAAGCACCTGTTGTGAAGTAGGATGCTGCCGGATCAACCATCAAAACAATTTCATTTTCCAAAGCAACGGTTGTCAAAGCTGCTGCAACTGAAGAAGACACGGGGCCTTGCAAAATTTCAACACCGTCTTTTTCAATCAATTCGCGAGCAAGTTGAACACCCTTTTCAGGATCACCTTCAGTGTCTTTCACGATCACTTCCACGGGGCGACCAGCAATAATATAACGACCTTCGGCATCCATTTCGCCGCCGGACATATATTTCAAGCCGAGTTCAAAACCACGTTGTTGTTGTTGACCATAGAGTGCCATTGAGCCAGACATCATACCCAATTGACCAATCTTGAGGACTTCACCTTCGCCTTCTGCGTTCACGGGGATTGCAGAAACGACCAAGGAGAGCATCATGGCAACTGTAAGAAACATATAGATAGTTTTCTTCATTTAGATAGACTCCTTTTATTATTTTGACATATTCGATGCTATCTCATTCACCGAACATGCTTTGACCTTAAATAAATCACACATCGCTCAAAACTCTCGTGAGAATCCCTCACGACGCATGCTTACCAACAAAACCTAAAATTGCAGTGTTCAATTCATGTGGACGATCCACACAAGAAGCATGACCACTACCCGGAATCACCAAAAATTCAGCATTTGGCAACTCACCATATATATACTTAGCATGTTTAGGTGTCTTAATCAAGTCAAGCTCACCAACCACAACCAAGCTAGGCACCTTAATCGTCTTTAATTGGTCCCTAATATCAAAATTATAAAATGCTTTCATCAATTCTGCAAAAGAATTCAAATCCAAACTCTTAATTCTCTTCGCATCACTAAACAAAGCATAATTCTTCTCCAAAACATCCGCAGAAAAATTGAAATGTACCGACGTATCCAGCAACAACTGATGGTCATTCCGCTCCGCTGCACGCAACCAAGGCAATGTCTGTGCTTTCAAGAAAGGATCCACATAAGGAACCCCATCAATCACAATCAAAGTCTTCGTACGTTCCGGATAATTCGCCGCAAAAGTCATGCTCACTTCAGACCCATAAGAAATCCCAGCAATATGCGCCTTCTCGATCTCCAAATGATCCATCAAACCGAGCAAATCCTCTGCATGCATCGCCATAGAATAAGGTCCCTCAGGATGTTCAGATTTCCACATCCCACGGCAATCATAAAGCACCAAGCGATAATATTTTGAAATCACATCACGTTGCACTGCCCAAGAAGCAGTCGACATCATCACACCATTAGACAAAATAATCACATCACCGTCTTCTGGGCCATGAACCTCATAATACAACTCAATTCCATTCACATGTGCCGTAGCCATAGATCAACCTTTCAAACTATGCAGCGCGAAAACCGAGGAAAACCTTCTCTTCTTCGCCTTCACCGCGCACGATCTTTTCCATCACCAACGGTGTCCCAATCTTAATCTCTTCAGGCTTAGACAAATCAAACCCAACCAGCTGGCCACAAACCTTGCCACCTTCGTCCAGTTCAATCACAGCAGAAGCATAAGGATTCTTCATCCCATACCCATAATTCTTCATCTCAGTCGGCGGAACATAAATCACAGTATAAGCAGCCAACTTCCCCTTACCTTCAACCTCTTCCACCTTCATAGAAGAACTAAAGCATTTCGGGCAAATCCCACGTTGTGGCACAGTCAAAGCACCACAATCTTCACAACGAGCACCAATCAACTTATCATCAGCCAATGCTCGGAAAAATTCCAAACTCTCAAGACCGTATTCAGCCATCTTCCTAGCTCCTACTCTCAAAAATATTCACAACACAAGTCTGACCAGAACCACCCACATTATGGGTCAGCCCGATCTTAAGGTCGCCAGCCACCTGACGTGCGCCAGCCAAACCATTCAATTGCTTCCAAATTTCCACAACTTGTGCCACACCCGAAGCACCCACAGGGTGACCCTTCGCCTTCAACCCACCAGAAGTGTTGATCGGCTTCTCGCCATCACGGGCAGTCTTGCCAGCCATCGCAGCCTTCCAACCTTCCCCACGGGGGAAGAAACCCAAATCTTCAGTCGCCATAATTTCAGCAATCGTAAAACAATCGTGAACTTCAGCCACTTCAATATCTTCAGGTGTCAAACCAGCCATCTCATAAGCTTGCTTAGCAGCAATCTCAGCAGAAGGAACATTATAAAGCGTCTCACGGTCCGTCAAAGGTCCTTGGCTCGCTTGTCCAGTCCCAATCAAATAAAGCGGATGATCAGAGAACTTCTCAGCCAAATCTTCAGCCACCAACAAAATCACAGAGCTACCATCTGTCATCGGAGAACAATCAAACAAACTCATCGGATAAGCAATCATCATATTGCCACGAGGATCCAACATGAAATCCATTTCAGTTTCCCATGTAGGTTCCGGGCGCCCCTTCTTCACAGCACTCGCCTTCTTAGCCTTCATAATGTCAGCAATCGTTGCCTCAAATTGTGCCTTCTCATTCAAAGCACCATTATTATGATTCTTAATCGCCACAGAAGAAAAAGCCTCACGAGTAGCCCCAAACTTATCCATATAAGCAGAAGCCATCGAAGCATAAAAACCGGGGAAAGTAAACCCAGCAGAAACCTCAAACAAGCTATCCGCTGCCGTGCCCAAAGCATCCGTACCTTCATTAATAGGGAGGTCTGTCATCTTCTCAGCGCCAGCCACCATCACCACATCATAAAGCCCAGAAGCAATCGCCATCGCAGCTTCACGCACCGCAACACCACCACTTGCACATGCATCTTCCACGCGCAAAGCAGCAATCGGGTCCAAGCCAACCCAGCTCGCAAAAATCGGAGCCATATGGGCTTGCTTCTCAAATTGATCACTCGAAAAATTCCCCAAATAAAGCGCTTCCACTTCCTTAGGATCAAACCCTTTCGTCACAGATGCCTTCATATCCTCAAAAGCTTCCACGAACAAATCGCGAGAACTCTTATTAGGAAAAGCACCAAACTTGCTAACGCCTGCGCCAACCACAGCCACGCCACGTGCTAATTTCTTTGTCATTTGTTTAGTCTTCCTTTTTATACTCTCTTGCAAAAGAAAAATCCGTTGGTCGAGGTCCATTCGGCCCCTCAGTCAAAGCCAACTTCATTTTCCCATCATTTATCTCTAAAATTCCATCAAATTTTCCAACCATCCCAAAAGTGTGATGATCCTGATGAATACTAATCTCATTCCCTTGAATCTCATAAGTCCCAGAAGAAACAATGCTCATCGCATTATACACACCCTTAAAAGTGCCATCTTCAAAAAACTCAAAATACAATCCCGCAAATGGTTGGCCTTCAACCTGCACCCATTTGCCCAGAATCTCTTTCATGTTTCGATCTTTCTCCACTAGAGACTAGAAACTAGTTTTTGGAACAATACCCAATCGATGTGCTTCTTCCTCAATCCATTCACGGAAATCAGGATGGGCAATCTCAACCAAAGCCTTCATACGGTCCTTCACAGAACGTCCACGCAATTCTGCCACACCATATTCAGTAATAATCGTATCCACATCTTGGCTAGGAACAGTCACCTCAGAACCCGGAGTCAAAGTAGGAACAATCGTAGAAACCGTGCCACGTTTTGCCGTAGAGCGCAAAGTAATAATACCCTTCCCGCCTTCAGACATCTGTGCACCACGATGCGTATCCAACTGCCCACCAGTCCCACTAAAATGGCGAGTACCCAAACTTTGTGAACAAACTTGTCCCAAAATATCCACCTGAATAGCAGAATTCACACTAATCATCTTCTTATTTTGCGCAATCACATAAGGATCATTCACATAACGCCCACGCTTAATCACCACATCTTCATTATGGTCCATAAAGTCATACAACTTATTCGTACCCAATGCAAAAGTAGCCACAAACTTACCGGGGTGCAACGTCTTCTTCGCATTTGTCACCACACCAGCGTTATAAAGATCCACCATGCCATCCACCAAAAGCTCAGTATGAACACCAAGATTCTTTCGATCACTCAAATAAGCAGCAATCGCATTCGGAATCCCACCAATCCCCAATTGAAGTGTTGCTTCATCTTCAACAAAAGGAGCAATAAAACCACCAATAGACTTTTCAATCTCAGTAGGTTCAATCGGAGGGCTTTGCACCAATGTCTGATGATTCTCAACAATATAATCCACATCATCAATAGAAATTTCAGTATCACCATAGGTATAAGGCAAATTTTCATTCACTTCAAAAATAACCAAATCAGCGGCCTTCATCAATTCCTTCTCAACCACCAACCCCAAAGACATAGACATCTTCCCATCTTTATCCGGGGGAGTAGCCGTACCCCAGAAAACATTAATATGATCATTCAAAGCAATCATCTTGTCTTCTGCCGCACGGTGCAAATTGTTCGGAACATAAGAAACACCACCCCATGGATGCACCTTGCGATCCACAGGAGAATAGAACCAGTTATCATTGAAGAAATGACCCAACATCTCTTCTTTTGCGAAAATATCATAAGAACGCATCGGCAAACAAGTCAACATAGTCACATTGTCCACACGATCTTTTTGAGAAGCCAATTCAGTCAACAAACCAGCAGGTTCACCAGCTGCAATTGCCATCCCAATCACTTGATTAGACTTCACCATTGCCACTGCATCGGCCATGGAAATTGTTTTCTTAGATGCAACACTCATTACTAATACCTTTCTGATTTGAATTAAGGCATCACAAATGCAACAGCAGCCTGATTATATCCAACCCCAGAGCCAACAAACACAACTAAATCACCAGACTTAATCTTGCCTAATTTACGTGCATCATCAAAGCACATCGGCAAACAAGCAGAGCCCGTATAGCCAAATTTATCAGCAACAAAATGAGCCTTCTCTTGTGGCAAACCCAATTCATTCATCACATTCACAATCGTCTTATGTCGTACTTGGGTAAAAATTACAAAATCAATGTCTTCCACAGCAAAATTACCATTCGCAGCAACTTCACGCACGCGTGCCGGCCAACCCTCTTCATTCACAGAAGCGGGGAACGGAGTAATAAAACGCACTTGCGTCTTACCTTCCTTCACATTCTCAACCGTTGCAGGTTCAGCAGCAGCCCCAGCATAAATCCCCCAATTGGGATAATACTGGCCATCAGCCTTCACAGAAGAAGAAACAAACCCTGGTTTTTCCGAAACACCCAACACTGCGGCGCCAGCGCCATCAGAATAATAAAAACGGGTCACATCAGTCGGGTCCGCCAACTTGCTCATCATATAAACACCGATCACCAACACATACTTCAGATTAGGATTCACAGCAATCATGCCAGCCCCTTGGGCCAAACCCGTCGGGAAAGAAGCACATGCACAACCAATGTCCCAGGTCCCTGCATTCACTGCGCCAATCTTATGTTGCACCACCACAGAAGTTGCCGGTGTCAAATAATCAGGACTATCCGTCCCAACCAACACCAAATCAATATCTTCAGGGGTCAAACCGGCATCAGCAATCGCAGCCTTCGCTGCTTCTGCTGCCATATCAGAAGGCGCCCAGCCTTCCGGAGCAAAACGTCGTTGCAAAATTCCTGTTGACGCTTCAAACTTCGCAGGCACTTCTGCCAAGCCAGCATTCACAGCAACCATCTTCTTTGTAAAATCTGCATTGGTTTCAATAGTTTCTGGAATATAGCTACCACTACCAATAATTGTTGCGTATCTTGTCATCATTTACCTTTCAGAAAACAAAAACCGATCAATAACTCAAATCAAAAACAAAAACTTATGAACCTAAAACAATCCCACCATCAATGCTCAAAGCAGCACCGTGGATATAGGAGGCATCATCACTTGCCAAAAAGGCATAGAAATTTGCCACATCTTCGGGGGTTCCCAAGCGGCGCAAAGGAGTTTGTTTCTTCATCCCGTCCAAAACCTTTTCTGGCATCTTCATCACCATTTCAGTAGCAATAAAGCCTGGGCATACAGCATTCACACGCACACCAAACTTACCAAGTTCGCGTGACCATGTCTTTGTCATCCCAATCACGCCCCATTTTGTTGCGGCATAGTTAGTTTGACCAAAATTACCATAAAGACCCACCACAGAAGAAGCGTTCAAAACAACCCCGCCACCTTGCTTAATCATATAAGGAGCAACAGCTTGTGTACAATTGAAGACACCCTTCAAATTCACACTAATCACCATGTCAAAGTTTTCTTCGCTCATTTGGCTAACCAATTCGCCTTCTTTGACCTTCACAAACAAACCATCGCGGGTAATCCCAGCATTGTTCACCAACACATCCACACTGCCATGTTTTGCAACCACAGCGTCGACCCATTTTTGAACATCTTCACGGCTTGTAACATTCACTTTATAGAATTCAGCGCCATTACCCAATTCCTTAGCGGTTGCTTGACCGACTTCTTCATTCATATCACAAATAATGACAGTTGCACCTTCTTGTGCAAACTTCACGGCTGTAGCCTTACCAATCCCAGCTGCACCACCAGTCACCAAACAAACTTTATCTTTTAGCTTCATCCTAGAAACTCCTTATAGTAATAGTATCTTCCATCAACCGCACAAACACACACCAACGATTGAATGTAATCTAAAATAACATAATCGAATAACAAAATGGTTACAAACGGGTTACATAAAATAATTAATAATAAAAATGAATTTAAAAAGACACTAATTGATTTCCTTAATCAATTTTTGATAAAGCTTCTCCACCTTCTGAGAAGGTGGCATCCCCAACTGCTCATCAAACACCTGCAAACACTGTCGATAGATCGAATGCACCATCGAACTCTTCCCCATCTCCGCATAAATCTGCATCTGCAAACAATAAGCCGGCTCCCATAAATTATCCTCAGACAAAATCCGCATCGTATAGAACAGCGCCTCATCAAACCGCGCCATCTCCATTAACTGGTTCACCAAGCGCTCCGCCACCAACATAAACTGATGCTGATAATACTGCTCCTCCGCCACCAAATATTCCTGCACCGAACTTCCCTTGAAATACGCCCCTTCATAAAGCTCCACCGCCTGAATCATCTCATTCAAATCATTGCTGTGCGACAACTTCTCAAAAAACGTCGTATCCGTCAAAATCCGCGCATTCGGATTCAACCCATACATATTATGCCGTCGCTCAATAAAGAATGGCTGCTTCCCCTTCGGTCGTTTCGTCTCCAACACATGATTCAACGCATTATAAACGACCTTCAAATTCTTGCTCGCCGTGTCCACCGGAGTGTCCATCCACAACGTCGTAATAATCTGATCCTTATCCAACCACTTTCCATGATTGCTCACCAACAACTGCAACAACTGCTTTGCCTTCTCCCGCTTCCACTCGCTCGGTTGCACCTTCTCCTGTCCACGCCACACATTAAACCCCCCAAACGTGCTCACCCACAAAGAATACCCCGGATGATAATCAATCAACCCCAGCCCCGTCTGGCGCAAAATCATCTGCACAAAATCAACCTCAATCCCATTATCCTGTGCCAACACCAACAAAGGAATCATCGCCGCGCGGTCTTGCAACCCCAACAACGTCTCCTTCATCAACAAAAACTCATAATGATTCTCTTTCACAATCGGCAACAACTGCATCAAATAAGCCAACACCGTATTCTCATGCCCCTGCCGATACGAATTAATCGCCAACCACATCAACGCCGCACTGCGCGCAAAAGGATCCCCCACTCGCGTAGCAATCAGCTCCGCATTCACCAACGTCTTACTTGCATCCTCAAATTTCCCTGCCAAAACATAGCCAGCCCCCAAACTAATCTGAATCAACACCCCAATCCACTGGTCCCCTGCCGAGCTCGCCACCTGCAATGCCTGCTGTCCAAATTTCTCCGCTTCCGAAATCTCCCCCGAATAACCATACGCCCGACACAACCCCCACAAAGGTTCCGCATTAATCCGCGTCACCTCCACCTTTTCCATAGAAAACTGATACTTCTCCACCGCCTTCTCAAATCCCCCAATCGACCATGGCATCAAATTCGCCATCTGCAACGGGTGCCCCAAACGCATCGCCGCCACACTCTGCACAAAAGTAGAATTCATCGATTCTCCCAACTGTGCCCCCAACAAAGCATAATGCCGAGACTTCTCCCGATCCCCCATCATTGCATAAAACAAAGACAACAACAAAGAACCCTCACGATGAAAACGCTGCGGTCGTGAAACTTCACCGCTCACCCGCAATGCCTCATGCGTCTCCAACAAACGAATCCCCGCTTCCAATCGTCCCGTGCGCAGCAACACCCGCGCCAAAATATAATCGCTATCCGCCACCACATCCGGGCTCACCTTGCGAGCCTCCCCCAAATAAAGCTCCGCCCGCTTAGAATCCCCCAAATTCAAAGAATTCTCTGCCGTAGACGTCAAAAGATCCGCCACAATCTCCGCATCTTCCACCGGATCAAATTTCAAAATTGCCTTCTGCAACAGCGCCACCGCCTTCAACGGTCGCAGCGTATCCAAATACACCTGCGCTTGCCCCTGCAAAGCCAACCCCTGGCCTCGCCCATCATCCTTCAAAGCATAAAGTCGTCCCGCCGTATGATAATACTCCAAGGCCAACTCAAAATGCGAAGCATACCGATTAATCTCCCCCAACAAATAATTCCCATAAGCCGATTCCTTCAAAATCTTCGGCGAAATCTCATGCAACCAATAATCAACACTCTCATGTCGACCATTCGCAATCATCTTATCCCCCACCTTATTCAACACCAACAACACTTCCTCATCATTCCCCGCCGAAAGCATATGATAAATCGCCCGTTCCCAAATTTCCGCTGCCGAAAAATAACTCGCTGCCTTATTATGCAACGCCATCGCCAAACCAGAATCCTGATGCAACCGATTCCGCAAAAAATCCAAAAACATCGAATGATAGCGATACACCCCGGGGCGCAACTCTTCCACAAACAACCCATTCTCGTTCAACCACACCAACACATCTTCCGAATCATCACTATTCAAAAGGAAATCACACACACTCACATCCAACTGCTCCAACACAGAAGTCTGCACCAAAAAATTGCGCATCTTCTCTGACTGATTCTTCAACACCTCATCCGCCAAATAGCGGAACAAAGTCTTGCGAGATTCCGTGTCATCCTCAATAATCTCAATAATCGACTTATCCTTATTATTCTGAAAAGATTGCCACACCATCTGCAACCCAATCACCCATCCCTCAGTCTTCTCCTTCAAAGCCTTCACTTCCGCATCCGTCAAAGAAACATCATACTGATGCTTAAACAAAGCAGCAATCTCATCCTCACGGAACCCCATATCCTCATGCGTAATCTCATTAATTCGCCCCTTCACCCGCCACTTATTTAAAGAAGGAAACTCCACCGCTCTTCGGGTAGAAATAATCAAATGTAATCGGAAAGGCAAATGCTCAATCATCCAATCCACCAAATTCATAATCTCATCCACCCCCAACAACTTGTGGAAATCATCCAAAACCAAAATAGATTCCTGCTTCAAAGATTGAGAAAGCGTATTGATCAAATTGATCATCGCCTCTTTTTCCGTATGAGATTCAGAATTCTCCAAAATCCGCAGCGCACTCTCCCCATAATTCGCCCCATTCTGATTAAACGCCGAAAACAAATTTGCCAAAAACAACATCGGGTCGCGGTCATTCCCCGAAATAGAATACCAATACACCGGCTTCTTCACCGCCCCAATAAAAGTCAACAACTCCGTGCTCTTCCCATATCCAGTCCCGGCCTGAATCACAGTCACCGGATACCGAATCGATTTTTGCAAAGCATTTGTAATACGTGGCCGTTGCAAAACAAACTGTCGTTTTGCCGGCGGATTCAACTGGCTATAAATCACAAGGTCTCGGATACTCATATCTACACCATATCATAAAAAATTAATTTCATCCATATTCTATCCCATTCTCTCCTAATTTCCCTAAATATATCCTATTTTCCTTAAAATCAATTAAAGATTCCCTTACAAAAACCCAAAAACTGTAACTTATTTGTAACAGTCGCGTCTATAATAAGAACAAGTAGATAATGTGTGAAATATTTCACAATAATAGATAGGATGAATTATGAATTTTCAACTAACCAAAAAACAACAAAGAATTCAGCAAATGGTTCGTGCATTTGCCGAAGCTGAAGTAAAACCTTTAGCAGCTGAAATTGATGAAACCCATCGCTTCCCCACCGAAACCGTAGAAAAAATGAAGCGCTACGGTCTCCTTGGCATGAATGTTCCCACAGAATATGGTGGTGCCGGGGCAGATGTCCTCTCATACGCCATCGCTGTCGAAGAACTCTCCAAAGCTTGTGCAACCACAGGTGTCATCCTTTCCGCTCACAACTCCCTCTTCTGTGATCCACTCCTCAACTTCGGCACAGAAGAACAAAAACAAAAATACCTCGTGCCCGCCGCCAAAGGCGAAGTTCTCGGCGCATTCGGCCTTACAGAACCCAACGCAGGCACAGATGCCGCCTCACAAGCCTCTCGCGCAGTCCTCAAAGAAGATCACTACCTTCTTAATGGCACAAAAATCTTCATCACCAACTCAGGTGAAGCAGAATTTTATGTCATTTTCGCCATGACCCAACCCGAAAAAGGCACCCGTGGCATCACCGCCTTCATCATCGAAAAATCCATGCCCGGTTTCACCTTCGGCAAGCTAGAACGCAAAATGGGCATCAACGGCTCTGCCACCCGCGAACTCATCTTCAAAGATGTCAAAGTTCCCGTAGAAAATCGCATCGGCAAAGAAGGCGAAGGCTTCAAAATCGCCATGAAAACCCTAGACGGTGGCCGCATCGGCATCGCCGCCCAAGCACTCGGCATCGCCCAAGGCGCTCTCGACCAAACCATCACCTACATTAAACAACGTGAACAATTCGGTCGCTCCATCTCCAAGTTCCAAGCCCTCCAATTCACCGTAGCAGACATGACAGTCCAAACCGAAGCCGCACGTCTCCTCACCTATTCCGCCGCCGTAGCCAAACAAGACGGGCTTCCCTATTCTGACAAAGCCGCCATGGCAAAACTATACGCCTCCGAAACAGCCAGTTTTGTCACCAATCGTGCCATCCAATTGCACGGTGGCTATGGCTACACCCAAGAATATCCCGTGGAACGCATGATGCGCGACGCAAAAATTACTGAAATCTACGAAGGCACCTCCGAAGTCCAACGCATGGTCATCGCCGGTGCTGCATTGAGCTAGGACGAGAAAAGGAAAAACTATGAAAATTATCGTATGTGTAAAACAAGTCCCGAATACCAAACAAATTCGGATCGATCCAGAAACAGGCACCATGATTCGCAAAGGCGTCCCCTCCATCATGAATCCCGATGACAAAAACGCCCTCGAATATGCCCTTCACCTCAAAGACCAAAATGCAGACACCGAAATCGTCGTCCTCACCATGGGTCCCCCCCAATCTGCACAAGTCCTCATCGAAAGCCTCTCCATGGGCGCCGATCGTGCCATCCTCCTATCAGATCGCTTCTTTGGCGGTGCAGATACATGGGCAACCTCCAACACCTTAGCCAAAGCCATCGAAAAAGACAGCCAAGAAAACGGCGCCTTTGATCTCATCCTCTGTGGCCACCAAGCCATCGACGGTGACACCGCCCAAGTCGGCCCTCAAATCGCTGCCCGTCTAAACATCCCCCAAATCACCTACGTCAAAAAATCAGACATTCAAGCAGACGGCACCATCGTAGCCGAACGTGAAATGGAAGATGGACGCACCATCATCAGCGCCAAACTCCCCATCCTCCTCACCACCACCAAAAACCTCAACAATCCACGCTACATGAACATTGCAGATATCGTCAAAGTCGCAGATAATGAAGAAAACCTCATCACCACCTGGAATTTTGAAGATTTAGGTCTCACTCGTCAACAAACAGGGCTCAAGGGTTCTCCCACTCGTGTGAAAAAATCCTTCTCCCCCCCTCACAGTGCAGAAATCAACATTCTCGAAGGCACCATCGAAGAAGTTACCCAAACAGTAGCCTCTGCCCTTCAAGATTTGAACTTAATCTAATCAAAGAAAAGGTAGGATAAAAATGACAACAAAAGATTATCAAGGCGTTTGGGTATTCGCAGAACAACGTGACAACAAAATTCAACCTGTCGTATTCGAACTCTTAGCCAAAAGTAAACAAATTGCAGCCGCACTCAAAACAGACATCACCGCCGTTCTTCTCGGCCAAAATGTAGATTCCCTCGCATCAGATCTCATCGCCCACGGTGCCAACCAAGTCATCGTCTCCGATGATCCTCTCTTCAAATCATTCAACACAGATGCCTATACCGTGCAAATTGCAAAACTGCTCAACGACAACAAACCCGAAGTCGTCTTCTTCGGCGCCACCAACAACGGACGTGATCTCGCCCCTCGCCTCGCCGCAGTGGTAGATACCGGCCTCACCGCAGACTGCACCCAACTCGACGTAGATGAAGAGACCTCAAAATTGCTCATGACCCGCCCCGCATTCGGTGGCAACCTCATGGCCACCATCATCTGCCCCGAACACAACCCCCAAATGGCCACCGTTCGCCCCGGCGTCTTCACCGCCGAAGAAGCAAATCCTGGGCTCACTGGTGACATCATCACCGTCGAAACCTATGTCAAACCCGAACAAGTCATCGTCAAAGTCGTAGAAGAAATCAAAGAAAAAGCAAGTGACGTAGACATCACCGAAGCAACCGTATTAGTTTCCGGCGGTCGTGGTCTTGGTTC
Organism: Anaerolineales bacterium; assembly: GCA_963676155.2. GTDB lineage: Bacteria > Chloroflexota > Anaerolineae > Anaerolineales > UBA11579. The sequence continues at coordinate 1,126,613 of CAXXOS010000001.1, read as the reverse complement.
CCCCGAAGGCTTCAAACTCCTTCAACAACTCGCAGACGTCCTCGATGGCACCCTCGCAGCCTCCCGTGCAGCTGTAGACGAAGGCTGGATCGGTCACGATCATCAAGTCGGCCAAACCGGCAAAACCGTCCAACCCGATCTCTATATCGCCGTCGGCATCTCAGGCGCCATCCAACACCTCGCCGGCATGAGCAACGCCCGCACCATCATCGCCATCAACAAAGACCCCGAAGCGGCCATCTTCAAATCTGCCCACTATGGCATTGTCGGTGACTACAAAGAAGTCATCCCCGCCATGATCAAAGCAATTGAAAGCAAAAAATAAGAACCACCCAAAAGAAAGTAAGGAACTAAAAATGGAATTCAAAGATTTTTATGTCGGTCAAGAATATCGTGAAAAACAAGTAGTCAGCCAAGAACGCATCGCTCAATTTGCCGAAACCTCTGGAGACAAAAACCTCGTCCACTTAGACGAAGAATTTGCCGCCAAAACTCCCTTCAAAAAACGCATCGCCCACGGCATCTTCGGCCTCAGCCTCATCTCCGCCGCCCTCGGCATGCGCTTCCCCGGCATCGGCACCATCTATATGAAACAAGACGCCAAATTCGTCAAACCAATTTTCATCGGTGAAGAAGTCGAAATCGTCATCACCGTCGAAGAAATCTTCGCAGAAAAGAAGCGTCTTCGCCTTAAAACATTAGTTTTGAATGAAAATGGAACCGTTACCATTGACGGTGAAGCCCTAGTTATGTATAATACGGAAATGTTTATTCAAGGGTGATAAGGGCTTTTATCACCATGGAATTATTCTCCTTTTATACCCCCTCCTACATTTAGGAGGGGACTTTGCTTTAAATAGCCAAAACCTCTCTGTCTCTTCCTTTTCCCCCACCATCTTGCATAACCTCCTCAAATTCTTTATCATAAAAACAACAAACCACTCAAAAAAAAGAAAGAGATAGAAAATGTTTAAATCAAAAACCACCCCCATCCTCCTCCTAGCCATCCTCCTCGCTCTCATCACCCTCCACCCCACTCCCATCGCTGCCCAATCCACCGCCAACCTCATCCCCTTCACCTATCAAAACAACATCTGGATCGCAAACCCAGATACCCTCGCCCTTCAACAAATCACCACAGATGCCACCGATTCCGTCCTCTACCTCAATCCCACCCTCTCCCCCACCGGTCGCTACATCTCCTTCGAAAAACGCGTCGCCCCCTTCGAATACTACCAAGGCGCCACCACCTACAACATCTACGACCTCCAAACCAACACCCTCGCCCATCATGGCTCCTTCCCCGTTGAATATTCCTTCCCCGACATCTACGGTGAACAAAAAACAGAATCCTACACCATCCTCGGCTGGCAATATAATTCAGACACCCTCCTCATCGCCAAAGAAATCAACAACTGCAATCAAGATTTTGCCCAACCCCGCACCTTAGAAATCCTCACCTTCCCCCCACCCTATGAAGCCCTCACCCTCCAAACCACCCAAATCAGCAACGCCCCCGCCATCGAAGCCCTCAACCTCACCAACTCCCCCCAAAATTGGATCGACATCCGAGACAATTGCTGTGCCTGTGGTCCCAACATGTCCCACCTAAACTACCTCGCCCCCGACGGCCAAAGCCTCACCTTTGAAGGCAGCAGCCTCCAAACCAGCGCCGTCATTCCCTCTCCAGATAACAACCACATCGCCTTTGCCTCCTCCCCCGGCTTCGATGTCTACTACTACGAAGACCTCACCGAGCTCGGTACCTCCACCCTCAACATCTCCGACGTCTATACCATCAACCCCATCACTCTCCACACCCTCCCCAACTATCACATCCAAGACAGCTCCCTCCAATGGTCCCCCACCAGTCAACACATCGCCTTCCTCACCTTCAACATCCATCAAGACTATGACAATATCGAACAATTCGTCGGCATCGTCCCCATCTCAGGCGCCAACCCCCTCATCCTCAACACCCCCTCCATCAAATCTTTTCACTGGTCTCCCGATGGCACAAAACTCCTCCTCCTCACCCAGCTAGACGGCATCATCATCTACGACCTCAACACCCACATCTCCCACACCTTCCAAACCCTCGGCAACCCCATCAACCTCTCCAACAGCACCGCCTGCACAAACATCGCCCCCTCCCGCCTCCTCAACACCACCACAGCCCGCGTCCTTGCCGATCCTCCCCTAGCCAACAACCTCCGCGCCTTACCAAACAAAACTTCCCAACTCATCGGCCAAATCGCACCCGGTGCCACCTTCACCCTCTACGATGGACCCATCTGCTCCGAAGGCTACCGCTACTGGTACGTCCGAGACGACGCCACCAACCTCCTCGGCTGGACCGCCGAAGCCTATCTAGACGAATACTACGTCGAACCAATTCAATAATTAAACAAAAAAAGAAGCCAATTGGCTTCTTTTTTAGTATCAATCGTAAAATGCTTAGTTCACGCGTGTGATATATTCACCATTGCGAGTATCAACCTTAATCACCGTGCCAGTTTCCACAAAAGCAGGTGTCTGCACCTTCAAACCAGTTTGTGTGGTCACAATCTTGCTCACGCCTGTTGCCGTGTCACCACGCACAGCCGGCAAAGCTTCCACAACTTCCAAGTCCACACTCGTCGGAAGATCAATATCCAACGGTTCAGTTTCAAAAAAGGTCAACTTCACTTGCAAATTTTCTGTCAAATAATTTACCGTATCACCCAAAACATCCTTCGGAATTGCAGGTTGTTCAAAAGTTTCCAAATCCATAAAGTAGTAAAATTGGCCATCGTTATAAAGATATTCCACTTGGTGATAGTCCAAGCGCACATCTTGCACACGTTCAGAGGAACTGAAAGACTTCTCAATATTCGCGCCAGTGCGCAAATCAAGTGCCTTCACCTTAATCGTAGCCAAACCACGTCCTGGTTTTTTGTGAGAATATTCAACGACTTTATAAAGGTGATCATCCAATTCAAAAACAACACCCTTACGCAGGTTATTTGCATCAATCATAATAGTTATCCTTTAATAAGTTTATTTAACTTCAATATTATAGCATACCCCAGTTTCTTTTTGGGAGCCAAACCCCTCACGCCAAAGTCTCCGCCACCCAAGCATCAAATCCGCGCAACATCTGAGCCTTCAAATCATCCTCCGCAAAGCACGCCTCAAACGCCCGTCGTGCAATCCGTGCCAACCCCGCCTCATCATAGCCAAACACCTCATGCAACACCATATACTCATTCACCAAATTCGTATTGAACAATGGCGGATCATCACTATTCACCGTCACAAACACCCCCATCTCATCCAACTGCCGAAACGGATGCGCTTCCATCTCAGGGAAAACATTCAAACAAATATTGCTCGTCGGGTTCACCTCCAACGGAATCTGCCGCTCAATCAAGATCGCCAACAAATCCTCATCCTCAATCGCCCGTACCCCATGGCCAATTCGGTCCGCCAACAACAATTCCACTGCATCTCGCACGCTTTCCGCCCCCGCAGTCTCCCCCGCATGAGGCGCACTCTTCAAGCCTAATTCCTTCGCCTTCACAAATGCATGTGCAAACGGAGCCGGTGGAGAAGTAGCTTCATTGCCTCCCAAACCAAGCGCCACCACACCATCCTTCATCCCCTTCACTGCATAATCCAACGTCATCATAGAAGGCATCGGGTCATAAACATCCCTGCTCCCCATCAAATACCCAATATTTCGCGGAATATCAAAAACCCAACGAATCACCACCCCAAACTCATCCTTCGCGCGTGCCGCCCCTCGTCGAATCCCATCCAACATCATCTCAATCGTCAAATCCTTCTCCAAATAATGCGTATGCGTATACGGCGTAAAAGTAATCTCCCGATACACAATCCCCTGCTTTGCCATGTCCGCCCCACATGCATAGCTCAACAACTCAAAATCCTCCGCATCCCGCAACAAATCAGAAATCACCACATACACATCAATAAACTTCTCAAAATCAGAAAAAACAAACCAATCCTTCAAATCTTCCAGCGTACGCCCCGGCAAAGAATCCCACATATCATGTTTCTCAGCCAAAGCCAACACCGTCTCTGGTTGCATCAACCCCTCAAAATGCACATGCAACTCAGCCTTCGGCATCTTTTCCACAAATTCCCGCATTGATTTCACCATCCAACACCACCTAACTTAAATAGAAAATAAAATTCTTTAAAACTTCCATATCTTACCATTATTTTAATGGTAAACTCAACCCTGATGAACAAAAACAACAAATATTTTCAACTCACCAACCAAACAACCCCGCTCACATCCCCCCTCAAAGTCAAATACTGCAGCTCCTTTCTTTGCAAATTCAAAGGGCTCAGTTGGCGCGCCTCTCTTCCCCAAGAGGAAGGGCTCTTGCTCGTCCAATCCAAAGACTCAAAACTCGACAGTAGCATCCATATGTTTGGTATGTTTTTCGACCTAGCCATCATCTGGATTAATGAACAAAACCAAATTGTAGATGTCAAACCTGCCTATAAATGGCGTTCCATCCTTTTTCCCCAACAACCAGCCAAATACGCCTTAGAAATAAACATTGAACGTTTATCTGAATTCAAAAAAGGAGAGATCATTCATCTTGAAGAAATCAACCTTTCTTAGTATCGTACTCATTGTCGCCATCCTCATCACCATCACCCCCGCAGCCGCCCAAGAAGGCGACCAATGGCCCACCTATATCATCAATGCCGGAGACTACCTCACTTCCGTAGCCTCACGCTTCGGCATCTCCTACGACGAACTCATCGCCTATAACAACATCACCGACCCCAACTACATCCAACCCGGCGACGAAATCTTCCTCCCCGGCTTAAAAGGCATCACCGGCAGCATTCAAAACATAGAAATGCCCCTCGGAGAATCCCTTCGCAGCCTCACCCGTCGCTATCAAATGGCCCCCGATGCGCTTCTCTTCCTCAACCAAGTCTCCAGCCCCAGCCAACTATACGCCGGCTACCCTCTCCTCGTTGCCTCCTCCTTTGGAGACATGCTCAACACCCGTCGTCAAACCATCGGCACCGGCAAAACCATGTTAGAACTCGCCGTCTCAGAAGGCAAAAATCCCGCTTCCATCACCGGCCTCAACCGCCTCTCCTCTGCCTCCCTCATCGTCCCTTCAGACGTGCTCCTCATCCCCAACACCCAATCCACCGGCCCCGGCGGCCTTCCTTCTCCCATCACCAAGCTCACCGTCAAACCCGGTAGATTTTATCAAGGCATGACCTTCTCCATCGCCATCAATGCAGACCAACCCCTCCAACTTTCTGGCAACTTTGTCGGTCATCAATTCAATTTCTTTGAAGAAAACGGCACCTACTATTCCCTCAACGGCACCAATGCCATGCTCGAACCTGGCTACTACCCGCTCACCCTCACCGGCCAATACGAAAACGGGCAGACCTTTGAATATTCTCAACCCGTCTACGTCAAAGACGGCGGCTATGAAACCGAAACCCTCACCGTCCAAAGCGAATTGCTCCGCGATGATCTCGATCAACAAGAATACGATCTCTTCGCCAGCTACACCACCAACATCACCCCCACTCGCATGTGGACTGGCTACTGGGCCACCCCCTCCTACTTCAAAGACGATGTCTATAATTCCTATTTCGGCACCCGCCGCTCCTATAACGGAGGTTCCTATTTCACCTTCCACGCAGGCCTAGACTTTGGCGGAGGTGTCGGCACCCCCATCCTCGCTCCCGCCGTCGGCACAGTCGTCTATACCGACCTTCTCGACATCCATGGCAACACCACCATCATCGATCACGGTTGGGGTGTCTATTCCATCTACTGCCACCAATCCGAATTTCAAGTTAACGTGGGAGACACTATCCAACCCAATCAAACCATCGGCCTCGTTGGCAACACCGGCCGCTCCGGTGGCGCTCACCTCCATTGGGAGATCTGGGTCAACGGAGAACAAGTCCAGCCCTTCGACTGGATCTACTACATGTGGCCATAACCAAAAAAACACAAAGAGAGTGTCTTTTGCAGACACTCTCTTTTTTTTATCTCAATTCCTCAAATTTGACAAATCTTTCCATCTCTTGTATACTACCCCTCCATTATAGAACATTATTTCCATTTACAGCACTTTTCCAACTAAATAAGCAAAACCATTGTTTCTGGCACCCTCTGGCACCGCAACCCCCACCTCCCCGGCACATCCTGCACCCCCCAAAACCACCGTTGGCGCATTCTGGCACCCCACTTTTTCCAAAAAAACCACCCTATACAAGGTTACTCCTCCATCCAAACCCCACATATACCAGAAAAACGCAAAATTCTCTCCTCACCCACTTTTTTTTCAACAAAAAAGCCAACTGCATTCCACAATTGGCTTCCCAAATTCACATCAAAATTGAAAAACGAATCCTATTCCTCGCCCTCCAAATTGCTCACATCCTCATCCACTCCCTCTTCAGAGAAAAACTCATCCGCCAACTTTTCAGCCCGCGCCAACTGATCCTCAGGCACCAAAATCGCAGTCTCTCCCATCCGGCCCACAATCAATCCCATCGCTTCCCCCACGCCTTCCCGGTTCAACCACACCTCAACCTCATTCGCCTCCAAGAATCCCTTCAAAATGTCAGCAATTCCTGGTCCATTAACCTTTGTCAATTCTACCCATTTTTGGTTCATATCAATATCCTTTTTAAATTAAGGTGATTCCTATCACCAAACTATTACCTTAAAAAAACACCAGCTTTTTTTGGCTACGCGCAAATTTACGCCCTCTCGCCTAAAGCACCCCTTCCCCATCACCCTCTTCATCTTCCACCGCCCCCTCTTTCGCTTCCTCTTCCTGCAGCACCGGGGTCACATCACCAAAATCCAAAATCTCTCGCTGATAAGTATTCCCCACCGGCTCCGAAATAATCCCCTCTTCTTCCATCCGGTCAATATACTTCGCCGCGCGGTTATACCCAATCCCCACCTTGCGTTGCAACCAAGAGGTCGAAGCCTTTCCCTCCGTGCGCACAGCCTGCACCGCCGTATCATACATCTCTTCATCCGGATCCTTCGGACCCGTTTCTTTAAACATCTCCAACTGCTTCAAAGGAATATGCTGCGGTGCCACCCCAATCGGTTCATCATGCGGAATCCCCACATTGCGTCCGCCCCCGCGCAACGCCCCCCGCCAATAATCCACAATGCTCATAATCTCTTCATCGGAGAGATACACCCCCTGAATTCGCACTGGCTCATTATGATTCGGCATCTTAAACAACATGTCCCCTTTCCCCAACAAATGCTCCGCCCCCGACTGATCTAAAATCACCTGGCTATCAATGCTGCTCGCCACCGCAAACGCAATCCGCGAAGGAATATTAGACTTAATCAACCCCGTCAACACATCCACCGAAGGCCGCTGCGTAGACAAAATCAAATGGATCCCCGCACTTCTTGCCTTCTTCGCCAAGTGGATAATCACCGCTTCAATCTGCTCACGCGCCACCACCATCAAATCCCCCAACTCATCAATCACAATCACAATATAAGGCAGTCGCTCAATATTATGCTTCTCCGCCTTCTTATTAAACTCCGCAATATTTCGTGCCTTCAACTGCTTCAACAGCAAATAGCGCCGATCCATCTCCTGCGTCGTCCACCGCAAAACTCGCGTCGCCTTCTCCGGCTCAATAATCACCGGGTTCAACAAATGTGGAATCCCATCATAGCCCGTCAATTCCACCCGCTTCGGGTCCACCATAATAAACCGCAACTCATCTGGTGTATTAAACAACAGCATACAAGAAATAATCGCATTCAACGCCACACTCTTCCCAGAGTTCGTCGCCCCCGCAATCAACAAATGCGGCATTTTCGCCAAATCCGTCACAATCGCGTTCCCCGCCACGTCCTTCCCCACCGTGAAGCGTAATGGCGAATCCAACTGGTCAAACGCACTCGTCTCAATAATATCCCGCATCGTCACCTTGTCCGATTTCTCATTCGGCACTTCAATCCCCAAATAGCCCTTCCCCGGCACAGGAGCCTGAATCCGCAAACTTCTCGAAGCCAAAACCAGCGCCAAGTCATCTGCGCGCGATGTAATCTTCCCAATCCGCACCCGTTGCATTTCGCCTTTGCTGTTTTGCTTCAAGCCCGGCTTCACACAAAACTGGGTCACATTCGGCCCACGGTGAATCTCCACCACCTTCGCCGGCACCCCAAAGTCATCCAACGTCTGCTCAATCACGCCCGCCCGAAACAAATCCGCATCCTTATCATGTCTCGACAACACCCCGCTCTGCAAAATCGCCCGATGATCCGGCAATTCCCAATCAAACCCCTTATAATTCGTCTGATTGGCCGACAACACAGAAACCGGTTCCTTCGGCACCACAGCCTTGCCATTCATCCCCTTCGCCTGCTTCGCCACAATCCCATTCTGCGTCACTTCCACTGCCACATCATTACCCCCCGCGCTCGCCAATTCTCCATCATAGATCCCCGCCTGCACAGCTTCAGGAGTCACAGGAGTAAAATCTTCTTCAAATTTCAAAGGGAATAAGTTATAGCGCAAATTAATCAAATTCTGAATCAGCATTTCCATCGGCTTCTCAAACACCTGCAACATCTCTGCCACCGTCTTGTTCAGCAACAACCCAATCGAAAGCAAAACACCCGCCACCAAAAAGATCATCGTCCCCGTAGCCCCCAATCCATGCCCCAAAAAGCGCAGCAACACATAGCCAATCCATCCCGCCCCTTTAGAATTGAACGCAATCTGAGCCGAAATTTCTCCAAAATTTGAACCAGCCACCAAAAAGTGAATCCCCACCAACACCATCAACAACAAAATCAACACCCCCACCAACACACGTCCCTTGCCCGTCACACCTTTCCCAAAATACTGCAACACCAACAAAGCCCCCAACACCCCCACAAATGGCCCCACGAAAATGCTCCCCCAACCGGCCAACTGCTTCACCTTCAGCAACCAAATCTGCACCTTAGGAGGAAACGCACCATCAAAAAAACTCACCGTCACCAAAATCCCCACCAACAAAATCAAAATCCCCCACAGCAACGTTTGGTGTTCTTTCATCTTATCCGTAAAACGATAAATCAACCGTTCCCGCTTCAACTGCGGTTTCGGTTGCGCTTTTTTCTTCACAAATGCATAATTCTTCTTTTTCGCCATAAAGATCCTCAACAACATTGGAGTTTTTCATCACAAGTCAAAAAATCTACACACAACATATTAAAGAGACACTAACAAATGCCTAAACTGCCTATCTCTATATTAAAACATCTGTTAAAATTATTGCCATCTATTTTTATAAGGAATTTATGTGTTTGAAATCTATTTTTTAGGAACATCAGCATCCGCGCCCTCCATTCATCGCAGTCTCCCTGCCCAAATCATTCAAAATAACGAACACCGTTTTCTCGTAGACTGTGGAGAAGGCACCCAACGCCAGATCCTCAAATCTGGTCTAGGTTTCAAACGTCTAAACAAAATCTTCATCACCCACAGTCACCTAGATCACATTCTCGGTCTTGCTGGCATCTTTTCCACTTTCACCCGTTGGGAAACCTTAGAAACCATAGACATCTACGCCGGTGACTATGCTATCAAGCGCATCAAAAGTCTCCTCTACGACGTAAATATCGTACCAAAAAAACTCCCCAACCTTGAGATAAACTTCAATCCTGTCAAGGAAGGCGTCATCTTTGAAGAAAACAACATCACCATCACCGCCATTCCTGTCAAACATCGTGGCGAAGGTTGCTTTGCCTATCTATTTGAAGAACAATCCACCCGTCCCTTCCTCCCAGAAAAAGCCGAACAGCTCAACATCCCCTTCGGACCCATCCGCAAAGAGCTTGTCAACGGCAACCCCATCACCTTAGCAGACGGCACCGTCATCACTCCCGAACAAGTCCTCGGAGAAGAGATCCCCGGCACCCGCATCGCCATCACTGGCGACCTCGGCGACACCGCCTCTCTCCTTCCCTATTGTCAAAACATCGACACCCTCATTTCAGAAGCCACCTATATGGATCAAGACAAAGAAATGGCCCAAAAATTCGCCCATCTCACCGCCACCCAAGCGGCCAACTTTGCCAAACAAGCCAACATCAAAAATCTCATCCTCACCCACATCTCTCGTCGCTATTACGAAAAAGACATCCTCAAAGAAGCCCAAGCCATCTTCCCCAACACCTATGTCGCGCGCGACTTCCATCACTATCAAGCCAATCGCACCAAATGCGCCCGCATTCCTTCTCAAAACAACTACAACAACACAGAAAACAAAACAGCAAAGCCAAAAGAATAAGAAATCCCAAGCCTATGCAAAAATCAAGAACAAAAAACATCCTCTTCATCCTCATTTGGGCGTTCATCTTCACCCTTGCCTACGCCCAATCCCCCCTCTTCACCTCCAACCAAAATCAATACTTCTTGCATGGCCTTGCCGATGCCAACTACGGCATCCTATCAGAAGATTGGCTCGCCAACACCCTCGATTCCACCCCCGTCTTCAGCTTCTTTGTCCAAATCAACTACCTCATCTTTCACAACATCAACATCTTCTACCTCTACTATGCCATCATGCTCGGGGTCTACCTATTCGCCCTCACCTCCATCCTCACCTCTCTCTTCAACATCAAAGATAGCACCCACAAAAACATCCTCCTTGTCCTGCTCACCCTCATTCATTCCTCAGCCACCCGTTTTTTGCTCTCCCATCTCATCAATTCAGAGTGGAACTTCACCCTAGAAGGTGGCGTCGCTGGACAACGCATCTTAGGCCAAGTGCTCCAACCCAGCACAGCCGGAGTCTTTCTCATTCTCTCCATCGCTCTCTTCCTCAAAAACAAACCCATCCCCGCCGCCATTTGGCTTGCTATCGCCACCACCATTCATCCCACCTATCTCTTTAGCGCTGGCATCCTCACCATCGCCTACCTATGGATTCAATGGCGCGAGTCCAACTCCCTCAAAGCACCTTTCAAAACCGGTCTCACCGCCTTGCTCCTCGTCCTCCCCATCCTCGCCTATTCTTTCTACATCTTCGTCTCAGGTGACATCGCCACCAACATCGATCCTCAATCCGTCCTCGTAGACCTTCGCATCCCCCATCACACCAAACCCGCCGAATGGTTCAACCTATCTGTGGTTGTGCAACTCCTCATCCTTCTCACCGCCCTCTTCCTAGTTCGCAAAAAACGCATCTTTCCCATTCTCTTCATTCCATTCCTCACTACCACCTTCTTCACCCTCTTCGTTCAATTCACCGCCAACACCACTCTCGCTCTCATGTTCCCTTGGCGAGTCACTGCCATCCTCGTTCCCATCAGCACCGCCATCATCACCACCTTCGTCCTAGATCATCTCTGGCACATCCATCTCAAAACTTGGACCCAAACCCATGCTCAAGCCACCCGCATCGGCCTCAGCACCATAGTCCTAGTGCTTGTCGCCATCGGCATCACCCGTTTCACCATCGAAGCCAACCAAAAATACAACACCGCCGAAAGAGAAATGCAGAACTGGGTCAAACAAAATCACCAATCAGGCGATCTCTATCTCGTCCCTATCAAAATGCAAGATTTCCGCCTTGCCACTGGTGTCCCCATCCTCGCCGATTTCAAATCCATCCCCTACTACGAAGCAGACGTCCTCGAATGGCGCACTCGCATGCTCAACACCAGCAACTTCTATAAATCCGCTCTCATCGAACCCGATGGATGCTATTTCTCCCGCCACCTCCAAGCCGGCTACACCATCACCCACATCGTCCTTCCCATCGAACTCGCCGACTACATCGGCACCTGCTGGAGCCAAGAACCCATCTACCAAAATGACGGCTTCTACATCCTCAAGATCTGGTAACCAAAACCCTCATTCTTTGCTACAATTAAGCAATGAAATCACTCAAATCCTTTGATCTCACCCAGCTTCTCCCCCCTGCAGATCTGCAGCTCTTTCAACACGTCCAAACCGCAGCCCAATCATTAGGATTTCCTCTCTACATTGTCGGTGGCTTTGTCCGCGATCTATTTCTCAACATCCCCAGCACCGACTATGACTTTGTCGTCATCGGCAACGCCATCCAACTCGGCCAGCAACTCACCCAAACCCATGGAGGCGAACTCTCCATCCATGAAGACTTCTTCACCGCTAAATGGTACCCCCGCCAATCATCCCTCCCCGAACACATCGATCTCATTAGCGCCCGTCAAGAAACCTACCCACAACCTGCCCAACTTCCCCATGTCACCCTCGCCGACATCACGCAAGATCTTCAGCGTCGCGATTTCACCATCAACACCCTCGCCCTCAATCTCACCAACTTAGCCAATGCCACCCTCACAGACCCCTTCAAAGGTCTTCATGATATCCAACGTCAAACCCTTCGCATTCTCCATGATCGTTCTTTCATTGACGACCCCACTCGCATTTTTCGTCTCATCCGTTTCGAACAGCGCCTTGGTTTCACCATCAGCTCTCAAACACTCAATCTTCTTGAAAGTCAAAAAAAACACATTCAACTTCTCACCGGCAAGCGTATCCAACACGAATTTGATCTCTATAATGCAGAATCCATCCCCGCCAACAATTATGCTCGTTGTAACGAATTAGGACTTCTCTCCATCATACATCCCACCTTCAATCTCTCATCCCAAACCATCTCGGCCCTCAATTCCCTCAATTCCCTCAACCAATCCAATCCCACTCCCCTCAACAAAAAACAACGCAACCAAATCCACTTCATCTTGCTCATCGCATCCCACAACCCACAAAATATCACCGCCATCAGTGAAAGGCTCACGCTCCCCAACGAAATCAAAAAATCAGCCTTGCAAGTTCACAAACTCCTTTCTCAACCAGCGCCTCCCTCTCAATCCCCCAGCCAAATCACCTTCACCCTAGACAAGCTCACCCGCAATGCCATCGTCGCCGCCTACCACCTCACCACAGATTCCATCCTCAAACAAAATATCCAAACCTATTTCAAAACATGGCGTCATATTCATCCCCTCACCACTGGAGAGGATCTCAAATCACTTGGCATCGCTCCTGGTCCGCAATTCAAACACATCCTTCAAGATCTTCGCACCCAAAAGTTAGTTAACCTTCTCCCCACCAAACAAGATGAGCTCTCCTATATCAAAAAACACTACCTCGAAAAGTAGTGTTTCCTCTTTCAAATCACTGTAAACAACTAATAAGCGTTAACTTATCGAATAATACGAATAATGATACGCAATCTTGCCATCCTTCAATCGGATAATATCACTTCCGTCTAGCACATTCCCTTCATTAGAAGTCGCTGACCAAGTGAAAGAAAACTGATTCTCACTCTGTGATTTCCCCGTCATCGTATAATTTCCTGCTGGCAAAGTATCATTCATCATCGTCTTGAACGCATTCACCAATCCTTCATGCCCTTGAATTGTTCTTTTCCCAGTCACATGTACTGCAGCAATATCATACAAATCCACCACCAATTGCAACGCATTATCAGCATTCAACTTCTCAAAATAAAGATCCACGATATCCTTTTCTTGCACATCAAAAGGCCATGAATAATCTCCAATTGCCTGCCACAAATCGGGCAACTTTCGCGCATGTTGCCAAGACCAAAAATTAGCGGCTTTCAACCCCATTGATTTTGCTTGATTCAAAAATTCCAATTCTTCTTCCACCGTAGGAATCGGATAACCAGCTACTTCACATGCCATACCTGTTGGTACAAATTCTCGCCAAGGAGAAATTGCCTGAAATTGTCGATAGCTATAAACCAATTGCTCACCCGAGTTATGCGCTCCTAACCAATACACTTGCGGCATATTGATATCACAATATTGTAAAAATTCAGAATAAGGAAAACTAGGATGATACGCAGGAAAACGATAAGTGCTCAATGCAATTGGTGTATTCGGCAAAGATCCCCGCAACTCTTTCATATAAGTTGTCGCAACTTGCCCCATTCCACTAGCCTTAAATTCCACCTCCGCATTCACCACAAATCCATCCAGCCCCAACTCATTCACCCGTTGAACCGCCTTACGCGCCTCCAAGAGAGGTTTTTCTCCATAAATATACTGCCAACCCCATGCTTGAATTCCACGAGCTTTCAAAGCCGCCACAACAGGAGGCACCAAATCCAACCCTAAACTTTCATCATAATTATAGATTCTGTCTGCATCCGCCACCTTAATCATCACATGGCTCAAACCAGCCTTCGCTGCTTCAGTTGCAATCGCATCCGCATTTGCATTCTCACATGCTCGCAAAACCCAAATAAAATATCCTTTACCTTCAAGCATAATGTCACTCCAAATAGTTTTTCTCACCCCATATTATGCAAGAAATATACCAAGCCCACAAAACAAAAAAGAGACCAAATTTATGGTCTCAATTATTCTCAAATAGTAATTTCTTTTATGCAGCAGAATCATCCACTCTCACACCAGCTAAGCCAATTTCATCCGCCGCCAATTTCATCGCTTCAATCACATTTCCCACATGTTCCCAAAGCTCAATCCCCAATTCAACCGCACCTTGCGTCATCTCATCTCGGTTAGCACCTGCCGCAAACGCGAGATTCTTCCATTTTTTCTTCACCGAGCTCACTTTCACATCATGGATCGATTTAGAAGGTCTCACCAATGCCACTGCCGTAATCAAACCTGTCAGCTCATCCACAGCAAATAAAGTCTTCTCCATCAAAGAATCTCGGCTCACTTCCGTATAAGGTGCATGGCTCAAAATTGCTCGGATAATCTCCTCATCCACGCCTCTTTCTCGCAAAATTGGCGCACCATCTTTCGGGTGTCGTGCTGCATCAGGGTGAATTTCCCAATCAAAATCATGCAAAATCCCCACCACTCCCCATTTCTCTTCATCCTCACCATATTGCTTTGCATAAAATCGCATTGCTGCTTCTACGCACAACATATGTTTCACCAAATTTTCATTCTTCACAAACTCTCGCACAATAGCCAAGGCTTCATCACGATTCAAATTTGACATAAAAATATCTCCTTAAATAAAAAAAACAAAAAACCTACTCCGTAGGAAAAATAAACTCCTCGTCTCCCAAAACCACACTTGGTGCAATAAAATGAACATCCCAAAAAGCTACCATTCGAGCAAACACTTCTCGAATTTTCCAACTTATCTCAGAATCTGTTCGAAAAACACGACCAGTAGAAGGCACACCTTGTGCTTCGATTCCTTCTGCTTCACACAAATAGATCGCTCTCCCCACATGAAATTCCTGAGTGACCAAAATAGCTTCGGTTATCCCAAAAATAGCCTTCGCACGTACACAAGAGTCATAAGTCCTTCGCCCCGCAAAATCACGCACAATATCTTCTTCAGGCACACCAAGTTCAATCGCATATTCATACATCGCTGTCGGCTCATCATAATACTCAAAACGATTATCCCCTGTCATCAGCAACTTCTCCACTTTCCCCGCATCATATAAAGCGACTGCCGTCTCGATTCGTTCTTTCAAAACTGGCATAGGAGATCCATCTCGATATAATCCCGCTCCAAAAACAATAGCAACCGGTGTTGGTTTTGCATCGTCCACATTGAAAAGTTTCCCATCAGCATTCTTTCGAATGATCAAATTGGGGATCAAAATCATCATTGCCCCCAAACCAAAAAGTCCAAATATTATTTTAAAAAATATAACAAATAATTTCTTACAACTCATACCCCCTATTCTACACAATTATTAAAAAAAACAAATAAGAATCGTATAAAAATATTAAAAATCAAAGCACTCAATTGAGTGCTTTGAGAAGATTCACAATTATTTTATTCTGTCTTATTTAGCAGAATTTGCGCCTTGTCCACGTCCGCCCTGACCAGCACCTTGTCCACTGCCTGCCGGCATCGCAGAACCATCAGCACCTCTTCCAACTCCCATCATTGGCACACCCGCTTCAGAAAAATATTCGCCAAAATATTCGTTCAATTGCAATTGCAATTCTTCTTCACTCACACCCAAAATTTGAGCTAAAGTTTGAATTCGTTGAGTATAATTATTTTCTGCCAACACACCGGTGCCTTTTTCAACTGCTCCACCACCAGCATTTTGGTTCATCATGCTTCGAGATCCCATTTCAAAGCTATACATATCCAAACCTGCTTCTGCATGCAGATCCTCAAGTGTTTCGCCAGCTTCCAAACGAGCCAACAATTCATCAACAGTAATGCCAAGTGCTGCTGCCAATTGAGAATTTTCAAGACCATAGTATGGCACATCCAATCCTGCTTCTGCATAAAGTTCAGCCAAAGTCACACCAGCATCAAATTGAGCTTGCAACTCATCCACAGAAATGCCCAACAAAGCTGCCAACGCATCTTGTTGTTGTCCACCCTGACCACGATTTTCAGGAGGGTTCCCTCCCTGTGCAAAAGTTGGAATAGCAGAAACAATCAAAACTAACACAAGCACAAGGCTCAAAGCAATCATTTTTTTATTCATAACATTTTTCCTTTCAAATTTGATTATTGAATATAAAAGTATTCTACAACCTAATTATTAAGAAAATATCAAGACACCAACAAGAACCTATTTGAACATAAAACACTTATAAATCCTCAATCAAAACAAATAGCATAAAAAAAAGAGCTCATAAAAAGCTCTTTTTCCTTATTATTATTTGATCAACCGTACTGGTCTTCCTTCAATATAGCCTCGATATCCCTGAGGTTCAAATTGAAAACGAGGTCCATCTTCATCCGCCCATTCAAAACCATAGAATTTTGGATCATATTCTTTCATCAACGCCCACATATCAACAATAGCATTCTCAAAATTTTCGTCATCATAAGCAGGACCTTGAAAAATCATGATCTTACACGCCGGCATCACCATCAAATCAAATCCTTCCGGCACAATCCCCGAATAATCCATCTGCACTTCCACCCCTTGCACATATTCTGACGTTCCTTTCGGAGTCATAGGATGAGGAAGCCACATGCCCATAGGTTCATTTAAAGCATCTTTCACTGAGCACAATATCCCCCAAACGTCACAACCGACTTCTTCACAATAAGCATAATAATCTTTTGCATTCACGCCTCGCTTCAAGATCACTTTTCTTTCAGGACGTTCAATCACTTGAACAAAAACAGGTTTCAAATTTTCATCCATTTTTACACCATCTTTCTTAGATTGATTTTTTTCACGAACAGGATATGGTAAAAACAAACGAATCGGAGGAGTTTCCAACGCATATCGTTTAGGAGGGATCCCAAATTCCTTAGAAAATGCGCGAGTAAACCCTTCATGCGAATCAAACATAAAGTCAAAAGCAACATCCACCACTCGCGTATCATCATCACGCAGTCGCAACGCAGCCTCTGTCAATCGCATTGATCGCATAAAATCAAAGATTGACTTTCCAGTATAAACCTTAAACAATCTTGATATGTGCCCCGGAGAATAGCCAACTGCATCAGCAGCATTTTTCAAACTTACTCTTTCTTGAAGATTAGCTCTTAAATAGTCCTGCACGGCATTCACCATTCTCACATGCTCCTGTTCGAACATTAAACCTCCAAATTCAATCCAATATTAACATCATACTCCTCAATTTTCTTGACTTCAAACAACATCTTCCCAAAAAATTTATTTAAATAAAAAAAAGCAGATACTAAATCTGCTTTTTTGTGGCGAGGGTGGGACTTGAACCCACGACCTAGGGCTTATGAGTCCCCCGCTCTGCCAACTGAGCTACCTCGCCGTGCGGATGATAGTTTACTATGATTTGGCACTTAAAGTCAAGCGATTCATCAAACATATTTTTTTAATAAATAATAAATAATTATTAACAATAACTTTGCATTTTTGAAAACCACTATCATTAGATGAGACATTTGCCCTATAATAATAACAAAAGGAGTCAGTGCATGAGAAAAATCATCTTAATAGTAGACGACGATCCAATGAATTTAAAATTGGTTGAGCGTGTTCTTGAAAAAGAAAATTTTCAAATCTTCAAAGCCACAAATGGATTTGATGCCGTCCAGTCCGCCGCACAAATAAAACCGGATCTCATCATCATGGATGTAATGATGCCTCAATTAGATGGCTTTGAAGCAACAGAGCAAATTCGTCTTAATCCTGAGATCGCCCACACCCCCATTCTCATGCTCACCGCCCTACACACTTTAGACGAAAAACTTAAAGGGTTTAACGCAGGTGCAGACGAATTTCTTGAAAAGCCATTCAAACCGCAAGAACTCATCATTCAAGTTCGCAACCTCATCAGAAACAACACCAAGGTAACAATCGAATCAAATCACCTCGATGGAAAAATAATCTCAACCTTTTCTCTTCGTGGAGGCACAGGCACATCCACCTTAGCAGCCAACATTGCCGCAGGCCTCAGTCAACTCTGGAACAAAGAAGTTATCCTTGCGGATCTAAATTTTGATGCAGGGCAAGTAGATCTTATGTTAAACATTCCTTCTCACACTTCATGGGCCGATATCGCCTCTCAAAGTCCTCAAGATATTGACCACAATCTCATAAAAAACATCAAAAAAACACACGAATCTGGAGTATCAATCATTGCCTCACCCAACAATCATGAAAAAACTAAAAATATAACAACTGAGCATATTGAAAAAACACTCACGCTTTTAAAAGAAGAATACGACTACATCGTCTTGGATTTAAATCACAACTTTGACCCCATCACCCTCACCGCTTTAAGAATGTCAGATGAAATCATGGTCGTTGTGACCCCAGATTTTGCATCCGTTCGTTCCACAACCCAAATTTTCAAAAAATTCAAAACCCACAACGGCTTTGAAGATAAAACCCGTTTAGTC
This sequence comes from Anaerolineales bacterium, assembly GCA_963676155.2. Taxonomy (GTDB): domain Bacteria; phylum Chloroflexota; class Anaerolineae; order Anaerolineales; family UBA11579. The sequence continues at coordinate 1,107,747 of CAXXOS010000001.1, read as the reverse complement.
CTCAACTGGACACAAAAACAAGGTCTTTCACAAGAAGAAATGGAGAAAACGCTCGGTCGCAAATTTGATCTCATCATCCCTCACGCCCCCATCCCCATCAACAATGGCATCAACACAGGCAAACCCCCTGTCTTTTATCATCCCGAACATCCCATCGGAGCACTTTTCGAAGATCTCTCATTAATTCTCAGCAAGCCCGAACACAAATCAAAACGTCCCAGCAATCCATCCAAAGCATGGAAGCATACCTTTGAAAGAATGCGCAAACGCTACAACGAAAAAACAAACAAAAAGAGCGACTAAATTAGTCGCTCTTTCCTTTTCTATCAACTCAAAATTACTTAAGAACCAAATGCTTCCGTATAGTCAGCAACAGCAGCTTCAATCACTTCCATTGCTTTCTTTCTTCCATAAATACCTTCAACATGAGCTTGGCTCTTTTTCCCTGGGGTCATTTTATAAGTATTAAAATAATGCACAATTCGTTGAGTGATTGCTTCAGGAACTTCATCAATATCACTCACATCTTTCCAAAATGCATCATTTCTCACCACTGCAATGATCTTATCATCCACTTCGCCACGATCAATCATTTGCAACCCACCAATCACACGAGTTGGCAAAATAACTTCAGCTCGATTGAAAGGCAATTCACTAATCACACAGATATCCAAAGGATCTCCATCACTGCGATCATGCCCGTCAGCCAAAGCTGCCACACGCATGCCACAATAAGTACGCGGAATAAAACCATAAAGCACAGGGGGCAAAGAACTTGTGAACTGAGGACGATCAACTCGCAAATATCCAGTTTCTTTATCCACTTCATACTTCATCGAATCAAAAGGTGTAATTTCAATAAATGCATTCACCTCTTTAGGCGGATTATCCCCAACGCTCAAACCATGCCAAGGATGCGGGCGCCATCGATAATAAGGATTTGGAAATGACATATTTTCTCCTTGTAAAAATTTTGCTTAATTCAACTTTTTGAACAAAACAAGTATACCGATTTGAGTATCAAATCGGTATCAGGTGTTAAGTATACAACGTTTACAATAAATAATCAAATTTACATTTGCAAAACATCATCGCCAATAACTTGCGTTAAACATATTCTCCAGCAAAACTCGCCCCTCATTATCACTTGCAAACACGGGTTTTGCATAATCCACAAACACGATCGGAACCAATTCTGTATGTACATATTCATTATTATAAATAGTATGGATAGCCAAAACAGCTTCCCCGCCCCATTCATAAGTAGTAAATTGGTCAAAGAACATATTTCCCAGTCCATAAGTAATAATCGAATCATCAAATAGTTCCACTCCATGTGGCACATGTGCCTGAGACCCACTCACAATATCAGCCCCTGCTTCTTGCACAAAACGAAAATCACGCATCAATTCATAACTTGGTTCAAATTGATAAATTTCATTATGCTGAGAAGTAAAGATCACCACATATCCTTCACTCTTCAAAACCCCAATCTCTTCACTCAAATAATCATAATCACATCCCACAGCACCCGGATAAGTTTCCGTAGCCGTGTCCAAGCCTTTTCCATTACAACCTATAAAAGCAATCTTATTTCCATGATTTTCAAAAGTATATGGTTTCATCCCATCTTCCAAATTTTCGCCACCACCATAATACGGAATTTCATGTTCATTATATACTTCCAGAGTATACATCATCGCTTCCGAGCCCCAATCATTAAAATGATCTCCAGTTAGCTCCATCACATCCATTCCCACACTCTCCAAAAGATCATAGTATTTCACATCTGAACAAAATACCAATCCTTGTTGAACAGGATCAGGATAAGGGCATCCTTCAGCAAAAGGAACTTCATTACTGATATGCGTCACATCCATAGATCGCATGAATTCACCAACCTCTTCACTCGGGTGCAACACGCCTTCTCTTTCCATTGTATAGGCTGTCGCTCTCACCAAAGCAGTCACACCAGTTAGCATCACATTAGTCATCTTCGAACGATCAAAGTTAAAAGCATCATAGCTAACCGAGCCATCATTTAATGCTTCATTCCCCAAACGCCCCGTAATCGATATTGGCATCGCCAAAGAATAAGCACTTTCATCATAATCATTATGTAAAGGATGAACGCCATCTAAGTAAAGGATCTTCCATTTTGGAGAAACCTGATCAAGTGGAATCAAAGCAACTTGATCAACCGTATTCCAAGCACGATCAATCATCATAGTTTCATCAACTATCTCAATTGAACTCGCTGCCGGCATACCTAACCATGCCATCAAAGTCAAAGCAGTATCTTCAGTCATCAGGATCGGACGATAAAATAAACCAACAGAAGTACCATTTTTCCAAAAAGAATAAAAATCTGCAAAACTTGTTTCAGAATTCAAATTATAAAAAGGTAATGCCAAAGCATACGTCCATGTTGCCACTTTTGCATCATCACCAATCCTAAAAATCACATCCGCGGTCTCAGCCGTTGTCACCATCTCTGTGCCATCCGTCAATTGAACAGAATTAATAAAAGCCTGTGGCAAATCTCCAGACACAAAAACCTTCACATTTTCCACTTTAACTTCACTTGTGGGTGTAGGATCAGCTTGCAAAACTTCTCCTTCAGCAGATTCTTCCAAAGCAGTCGCAAATGCCACATTCACCGTATCATTCGGGATAAACGCAGGTAAGTCGCCTTCATAAGAAAGCAACAAATAGGAAATTCCTCCCACAACAACACCAAACAAAACGATAACAACCGCGAATAATCGAAATAAATTTTTCATATAAAAAATCCTTCAAACAATATTGATTTCTTTAAGTATTATAGAACCATCTTAAATATTTGCAATCTAACTTTACAAAAAATACTTTGCAATATCCTCATCATTAAATTAGAAATACAAATAAACAAAAAATACCTTGACCGTTTCTATCTGAAATGATAAAATCCAACAGCTTAAGCCCCTATCGTCTAGGGGACCAGGACGTAGCCCTTTCAAGGCTAAGACCGGGGTTCGAATCCCCGTAGGGGTATAGCTTAGGTAAAGAACACTCATATGAGTGTTCTTTTTTTATTTTTCAAATTATCAAAACAAATCAATTTCAAATATCTGAAAGTAATTTCTAAACTTAAAGACTCATCAAAACCTAGGAGAAATCCAAATTATTTCAAGAGGTATTGTATATATGAAAATTATCATAAACAAACATAGATGTCCCCAAAACCACCCCTGTCCAGCAGTAAGAGTGTGTCCAACCCAAGCAATCAAACAAAAAGGGTTTGGCCTCCCCGTCATAGATTATGAAGCATGTGTATCTTGCGGTAAATGTATCCGTTTTTGCCCTATGGGAGCATTTCAAGCAGTACAAAATTAAAAAAATTCATGTTGAAAAGGACACAAAAGTGTCCTTTTTATTTTCCAATCAATATCTTAATAATTTTCAAATACCAAAAAATAATCTCTTAATCACCTCGTAATATACTAAAAAAGATCAAACAAAAAAATATAAACAAAAAAGGAAAAAAACATGAAAAATCAAATGAAAAAACAAACTTTATTAATCATAGCAGTACTCTTTGCACTCATTTTGGGAAGCATTCCCACTTTTGCACAAGAAGATAGTGAAGATTACGGGCACATGGGTGCAGCCAATGAAACAAACTACACCCTCGAAGAGATGTTGCAATATGCAATCCAAGATGAATACCTTGCTTTAGCAGAATATGAATACATCATCAACCAACTTGGTGCTGATCGTCCATTCTCAAACATAATGAAAGCCGAACAATCACATATTGAAGCAATTGAGCTCCTCTACAACACATACGGAATCGAAATCCCTGTAGTGGATCCATCCTCTCTTCTTTATCTTCCAGCAACAGTAGAAGAAGCCCTTACCATTGGAGTTCAAGCAGAAATTGATAATATCGCTATGTATGAAGCCTTTCTCCAACAAGATCTTCCAGAAGATGTTCGCATCACATTTGAAAATCTACAAAAAGCATCAGAATCACACCTAAATGCGTTTCAAAACAATCTAACAAACATCTCAAATCGTTTCAATTCCGATCCAACCAATGCTGCAGTCCAAGGCAAACAATTTGGTCGCAACAAATAATTCTCTCTAATGTATAAAAAAGGTGTTGAAAATCAACACCTTTTTTTCTTATTCTTCAATCAAGCCCTTTTTTAATGCTTCATCTGGATCTCGGAACCAAGCCATTGCCGTAGTCATTGGCAAAAACCCAATCTTTCGATAAAATCCTTGCTTTCCCGGATTCGCATATAAAATCACTTTCTTATGCCCTGAACACATTTCCAATAACTCATTCACCACTCCCTTGCCAATCCCCAATCCCTGATAGTCAGGATGCACCGCAATATCACATAAATAAGCAGAATTAATGCCATCTGCCAAAGCTCGTCCAGCGCCAATCATTTGCTCATCATCAAAAACAAAACACTTAAACATACTATTAGAAAAAGCCAAAGCAATATCTTTCGGATCCTTATCCCCCAAAGGAGCTAATCGAAACAACTCTGCCACTTCTTCCCAATCAATACCATTATCATCAAATTTCCATTCAAATCGCATATTTCATTCACCTCAAAATAGTTAAATATTAAAGTCTACTTTTCTTAAAGTTCAATAATGCCATCCACATCAAAACGTTCTCTCGCTTCATCCACCAAACTTGGCCGTATAACCACAAAAATCAAATCAAATTTTTTCTCTTTCAAAATATCAAGTCCAACCATCAATCCCATTTCTCGCCAAAACTCCAACGGGCCTAATTCATCCAAAAAAACCACATCCAAGTCTTCATTCAGATTTTGCAAAATAGTATTCCCCCATCGCAAAACATCAGTCGACATACACCATTGTCCAATCCTTAAATCAGCACAAACATTTCCTTTAAAAATCATTTTTTCAGCAAAAATCTTTTCATCACCACTAGAAACATCATGCATCATAATCTGAGTTTTCTCACCATCTTCAAAAACACCCGGTGAAAGCACCCCACCACAGCGCATACCTGCTTCTATCGCAGATGCAGCCATCTCACCACAAAAAACACTTTTTCCAGCACCAATTTCACCCGTAACCAAATAGATTCCGTTAGGGTTTTCACTTTTAAATGTTAAAAAATTAACTTTCTTCATTATCGAAACCGCCTGACTTTAAAAATAATACCATCATTTGTAGTAAAATGAAAAAAAATTACCACAAATAGGTTTGGAGCTAAAAATGGTAACAATTGAAAAAATCAATCCCTCAAACAAAAATGAGGTCAAACGCTTTATGCAATTTGAATTTGACCTCTATCAAAACGAACCCAACTGGGTCCCTCCCATTCAAACAGACCGCCGCAAACAATTTAATAAAAACAAACACCCATACTATGAACACTCAGATGCTGATTTCTTTATCGCCGTAAAAGATGGAAAAGATGTTGGCACCATCGCTGCCCTTGAAAATAAAGTTTATAACGCATATCACAACGAAAAAATTGTCAATTTCTATTTCTTTGAATGTATCAATGATCAAGAAGTAGCAAACGCACTTTTTAATGCAATTGCAGATTGGTCCAAAAAGAGAGGGCTAAACAAAATCGTAGGTCCCAAAGGCTTTGGTCCCTTAGATGGTTATGGCATCCTCACTGAAGGATATGATCAACGTCAAATGATGACCATGATGAACTATAATTTTGATTATTACCCAAAACTTCTAGAAAACTTAGGCTTTAAAACTGAAGTAGACTTTATCTCATCCTATCTTGACGGTACAACCGCCATTATTCCTGATCGAGTTCATCGAATAGCAGACCGACTCCTTTCCCGAGGACATTTCGGTGTCATCGATTTTAAATCCAAAAGCGAACTAAAAAAATACGCAATGAAAATTGGCGATGCCTATAACAAAGCATTCGTTAACAATTGGGAATACTATCCCCTCAGTCAAAACGAATTAAATTTTGTCATTGGCGACATCATCACCATCGCCAACCCAAAACTAATCCGTGTAATCACATACGATGATGTAATCATTGGCTTCCTTTTTGCATTTCAAGATGTTTCTGAAACACTTCAAAAACACAAAGGGCGCTTGTTCCCGTTTGGGCTCATTGCCCTGCTTCGCGCCTTAAAAAAGGCAGATACCGTTGCCTTCAACGGAGCCGGAATCCTTCCCGATTATCACGGTCTTGGTGGCAATGCACTTCTCTATGCACAAATGGATCACGTCCGCAAAGATTTTGACTTCACGCACATAGAAATGACCCAAGTTGCCAACACAGCGGTTCAAATGCGTAATGATCTAGAAAATCTTGGTGGCAAACCATATAAAAACCATCGCGTATACAACAAACCCATTTCATAATAATCAAAAAAAAGGTGCGAAATTTCGCACCTTTTTATATTTAAATTTATATATATTAAATGATTATCTCATATCAAAATAATACTTATTTTTAGGCTTTAATCCTTAATCTCAACCCCTAAACTCTCCGCCAAACTCACAAATTGTGCCGGTGTAAAAATTACACCTGATAAATTTTCCATCCGCAAATCAAACCCCAAAATATCAGCATCCCGAAAATCCGTCTTTCCAAATTTTGATCCATGAAAAAATGCTAAACGCAAATTCGCTCTTCGAAAATCTGTTTCTTTCAAATCACATAGAGAAAAATCAGCTTCAACCAAAGAACAATCAGAAAAATTATACTTCCGCAAATCTAATCCTCGAAAATTTGCAAAATCCAAAATACATTCAGAAAATGCTGTATTCAACATTTTCACTTCTTGAGAAAAATCCACCCCCAACATCTTACAATTCTCGAATCTAGTTCCAAACAAATTCGTCTGCCCCATGGTCACATTACTAAGATCACATTCTTTAAAAATCGCACCATTCAAGCGAGCACTTCTCAAATTAACCCCAGAAAATTGACAATCAACAAACTCGCACAATTCCAAATCAAAAAAAGAAAGGTCTTCTCCTCGAAAATCCTTCCTTCGGTAAACACCTTCTGCTTCAATATGAACCACTTCTAATCCTTCCAAGCTGCAATTTCTCTTAATCGCAAAACAAACTCAAAGATCAATAACCCAAAAAAGATCACAGTCGCCACTTGAATAGACAAAACTCTTCCCACAGCAAGCCACAAAATCACACAACCATAAATTCCAAACCAACTAGCTTGCCTCAAAATAATTTTCTGGGTAGCCGGTGCTTTAGCCGGAAAAAAATAATTCAAATAAGCCACAACTGGCAAAGCCGTTCCCGTACCTGCAAACATTGCAAAGAAAAAGAACAACCATCGTGGGCCTAAAGTTGGTTGGTGTTCCAAAATCAAAAAAATTAATCCACCAAATCCAACAACAACCAGAATCATTGTTAAAAAGAAATATTTTTGTGGTTTAGGATTATCGATCACATAGGGCATAAAATCACCTCAATACATCCCAATTGTACATGGTATTCATTGCAACTGCCACTTATAAAGAATTTTTATTTTCAAAACAAAACAAAAAGGCCAAATCATTCACATTCGTTTGCGTAGGCCCCGGTCGAAGTAAATCACCAAGTGCCTCAAAATAATGATAGGCATCATTATTCGCCAAATACTCACTCACATCCATCCCCAAAATCTCACCTCGGCTCAAAGTTTCTGGCACCACAACAGCACCAGCTGCATCTGTCGGCCCATCGCCACCATCAGTCGCCAATGTCACCAACATACAATTCTTCAAACCACTCATCCCTTTCACCGCACTCAACGCCATCTCTTGGTTACGTCCCCCCTTCCCATCTCCACGCAAAGTCACAGTTGTTTCTCCACCAAAAATCAAACAAGCAGGTCGCGCCAAGGGGATCCCTCGGTCGCTCATTTCACGCATCACTGTCACAAAACGATCACCAGCAATTTTAGCTTCACCCTGATAAGAAGTCGAAGCAATATTTGCATGGAATCCTTCAGCCAATGCTTGTTCTTTCGCTGCATTAGCCGCAATCTTCAAATTCCCCACCAAATGAACCGTATTCTTCTCAAATATCTGATCATCTTCAAAAGGAGTATCTTCCACATCACCCGCCAACCCCTTCAAAAATTGGTCCAAAACAGAATTCGGCAACATAGGAGTCAACTCATATTTTTCCAAAATCTCCCTCACATCCTCAAAAGAGCTCGAATCCGCCACAGTAGGGCCTGAAGCAATTGCATCCAAAGGATCCCCCACCACATCAGATAAGATCAAAGTCATCAATCGTCCATGATTCACCGCTTTTGCAATTCCGCCCCCTTTCACCAGATCCAATCGCTTTCTCAGCGTATTCACTTCATTAATCGTAGCCCCACTCGCCAACATCACCTCAGTCATTTCTCGCATATCATCCAGAGAAATTCCTTCCACAGGTACCGTCAACAAAGCCGATCCTCCGCCTGAGATTAAAAATAAAACTAAATCATTCTCAGCAACATCTTCCAACATAGCCATCATCCGTTGTGTAGCAATCACACCCCGTTCATCAGGCAAAGGATGAGAAGCTTCACACACTTCAATCGGAGTCAAGTCCAACTCTTTGTCAAAATGTCCATCCTTAACAATAATCAAACCCTGATCAATCCGTTCACCCAAAATATCAAAAACAGCATGTGCCATCGGAAAAGTTGCCTTACCAGCCCCCACCACAAAAATTCGACCAATCTCATTCAAATCAATCTCGACATCATCGATCACAAACTGATCCATTGTCAAAATCAGTCTAGACTGCACCGCTTCATAGGGAGAAACAGCAGAAAGTGCAGCGTTCAAAATGCGTTGCACCACAGCACCTTCTGCATGTGAGTTTAAAGTTGTTGTTGAAAAATCAAATTGCATCATTATCGAGGGGTTTTCCAAACTTTCAAATTATCAAATCGAACCGTAAAATTATCAGACTCAGCACTACCAATCACAAATCCAATTCGTCCACTGTTTACATATTTGGTTGTTTTTGCACTTCCAACATAAACACCATTAATATAAACATCAAAATTTTGTCCTTTCAAATCAACGCCAATGCGGTTTAATTGATTTGGTCCTTGTTTAATCGCATCAGTATACGTCCATTGAATATAAGGACTGTATTCCGTAGTATCATATTTCGAAAAACGGAAATAACCGTCACAAGCCACATTGAGGATTAATCCTTGCGTCGTGTCTGGAGCACGCAGCAACAACCCATAGCGGTCTCGTCCAGCACATTCAGGGCCAGTGGTCACATCAACTTCCACATAGAAGTCTTTCTCCATCCAAGCCGAAACATACCAAAAATCTGAATAAGATGTTTGATACTTTGTCAATTGATAAGCACCGTCCACAAACACAGCCTCAAACGTACCAGAGCTGAAATTCTTCAGCATAGTACTTTCCACATCCAACCCATTTGTATAACTAGGTGCGCCATATTTTACTGCCGGATCATTCGGATCCAAAGTAGGCGTCGGCATCGTAGTCGGTGTTGAGGTCACAGGAGGTAAAGTGGGAGGAGCTGGCACAGTCGGCACCATCGTATTAGTCGGGAAAACTGGCACAGTTGGCTCAACCGTCGGAGGGGAGGGCTGCGTAGCTTCCATATCCTTACTAGCGACTTCATTTGCTGCTAAAGTAGCCGCCACACTTGTGGCAATCACATCAATATCACTCATACTGCTAGCAGCTTCAGCAGTTAAAGTGGAAGAAACATTCGTCGCCACAATCTCATCGCTCGATAAAGCGGGAGAAATTGTCAAAGCCACTTTTGTTGCCACAATCTCATCAGCTGAAAGACCAGAATCCGTAGAAGATGTGTCATTAGGTGTAATACTAAAAGAACAAGCTAACGAAACAATCGCAAACAGACCAAATAATAATAAAACTCTTTTTTTCATAATCATTCTCCTTCTTCAAATTATGAATACCAACCTAGCCTTTTTTATTATACAACTTTTTGTTCTATAAAAAAAAGGTGTCCTCATTTGAGCAACACCTTCAAAATAATTTCTATCAATAAAAAAAGTGTTACCCTAAACTCGTTCCTCAACAACTTGGATCAACTGATTAAGGTTAATATCAGCCATAGATTCAAATCGCATAGGAGCATGGCTATAATCTAAGCTACGCACCAAAGGATTTGGAATTGCAACCACAAACATACCAGCACGACGTGCAGCTTCCACACCATTCAAAGAATCTTCAAAAACAATCACTTCAGTAGGCGCAACATTCATCTTTTCTGCTGCCAACAAAAACAAATCGGGAGAAGGCTTCGTCTTTTCCACATCATCCGCTGTAACCACATAATCAAAACGTTCAAACAAATTATGATTACGCAAATTTCTTTCCACCCAACTTAAAGGAGAGGAAGAAGCAATCGCTTTTTGCATACCCAATTTCTCTGAAAGATCCATCATATCCAAAACACCTGGTAGCGGCACTTCTTTTGCCAACAGTTTTTTCTTAAATTGCCACGCGTCTGCTTCCAAAGTAGACACGTCTTTGCTCAATCCTTTCAAAGCAATCAAATTTTTTGCAGGATTAAAACTAGATTCTGCATCACCACCCAAGATTGTCAACCACTTTTCAAAAGAATATCGTTCGCCATAGGTTTGATAAAGAAGATCCCAAGAATTAAAATCAGCTGATTCTGTATCCAAGATCAAACCATCAAAATCAAATATTAATGCTTTTATCTTTGTACTCATAAACAGTAGTATACCGTAGAAAAAAGATATGAAAAGTGAATCAAAAAAAACTTAACCAATCCTTATTAAAACCTTTTCTCTCAAGGCCAAATCAGCCTGCCAAGCCATCAATCTAGCAGCCCAATCCTCACAAAACTGTTTATAAAATTCCAAATTTTTCCTAGCCAGCAGACCAGCTTCTTTCAAAACGTCTTCCGGAGAGCCAAATTTTGCCTCTCTCTCTTCTGTCACCAATTCATGCAAAGCCAAAAGAGCATCTTCCTCAAACCCATCTCTCAACAACCTACCCGGATAATCATCAAACAACGCCACATCCAAACCAAACATCTCCAATTTCGCCTTTTCATACATAAAACGAATCACATCAGCTTTCATTTTGCCATATTCATCAGATTCCAAATGCCTCGGAGGCTTATGCAATATCGCAAGGTCACCATCAAACACAAAATCAAATCCCCTAGCCTTCGCATTGATCACATAATCAATATCTTCCCCTCGCGGCACCAATGGGTCAAAGCTCACCTGCAAAAACATCTCCTTTGACAAAAGCATATTCCCTCCCAATGCCAAAGGAGAAATGGGTAAATCTCCTTGCTCATTGGCTGCTTTCAATCTCAAAAAAGTGGAATTCATATAAATCCCCTTATCAATCAACACATTTTCAACATCCCCAACCTCACAACTCGCCTCAACCAAATACTCCCCCGCTTCATTATTCAAATAAATTCCCGCCACTCCTGGATTCGTCCCCTTCTCCACATGCCAAAGAATTCGCTCAATCGTCTTAGCAAACACCATTTCATCGTCATCAATCGCATAAATCCAATCCGCACCCATCATAGCCGGCACAATCAATTGCAAATTCCGCACATCCCCATATCCTCGATAACCATTCGCAAACAAAATCTCATCAGATGCAAACTTACCCCCACCCTTCTTCAAAAGGTTCACAACTTCTTCCCCAGCAAAAAACAAATCCAAATCAGCCTTCAACGGAGCACACAACTCACGCACCCATCTTTCAGCCTTTTCAGCAGATTCCTTTTGCACAGCAGACACCAAAATTAAAATCGGACCTCTTCCCCTTGGCACCTTTGCAAAAGCAGCCACCAACGAAGTTAAGGTCCTTAGTAAAGTGCTCTTCTCACTGCCAATCGGAGTAGGATGGTCATAAATACTCGAAAAAGCACCAACCACATCTTCCGTCCAATAAGTAGGAATCACATACCAAATCTTGGGATTTTCTTTAATCATCAATCTATTCCATTTTTAACCAACACACCTGAAACCCATCCAAATCCAACTTACCATCATCTGTCATTTTCGCCGCCCCTAGCAAATCCACACCAGCATTCCTCCATGCAGGTTCCAAATTCACCTTAACAGCCTTCTCACACACATTCACCACGCACAAAATAGCCTCTTCACCTTCTCCGCGGAGCACAGCAAAAACTTCATTTCCCATATTCAAAACTTTTTGCGCTGCCAAAGGAGAAAAAGCCTTATTTTCTTTTCGTGCTTGCAACATTTTTTTATACCCCTCAAACACAAAATGTCTCAGATGGGTCTCATCACTCAATTCCTCTTCCAAACAACTTCTCTTTGGTTTCTCACGATTGATCGTTCTTTTTTGTCCGCTTTCTTCCACCCCTTCAAGCCAATTCTCAGACCCAAACAAGCTATGGAAATAAATCCCTGGCACTCCTTGCAAAGCCAACATAATAGCTTGGCTCGCCAAAAACCGCTTTGCTTGCACCTTCACATCCCCAGCTTCGCCCAATGCAGATAAATAATTCACATTCAACTCATATGGCATCAAACTACCATCAGAATTAGTCTTATAAGAAACCAAACCGCCCAAATCTTCCACTCGTTTTGCCATCGCCAAAATCTCATCTTCTTGCAAAAGACCTCGCGCCGGCATCACTCCCACCCCATCATGAGAAGCCAAAAAATTGAAAAAAGTTGTATCATCCGAAACCGGCTTAAGCTGACCAGCCCATTCCGTCAACACTTCAGTCGTGCCTTGATGGAAAGAATATAGCACCAACGGAGGCAACGAAAAGTTATACACCATCTGCGCTTCATCATATCCATTTCCAAAATAGGAAATATTATCTTCATGCGGCACATTTGTCTCTGTAATAATCACCACATCCGGTGCCACCACATCCAAAATATGTCGCATTAAAGTCACAATTCGATGAGCCTCCGGCAAATGCAAACAACTGGTCCCAATTTCCTTCCAAATGAAGGCTACCGCATCCAATCGCAAATAACTCGCCCCATGCCCCACATAAGCCAACATCACATCCACCACATCCATCAACAAATCTTCAGAGCCATAATTAATGTCCACCTGATCTGCACTAAATGTCGTCCAAACATTCACTTTCTCACCATTTGTTTTTTCAAAAGCTGTCAAAAGTGGCAAAGCTCTAGGTCGAAACACAGCAGAAAGATCTGTCCCCGCATCCACAGTGATGAAATAGTCCTCAAATTTCTTCTCCCCTGCCAAAAACCCTTGAAACCAATCACTTTCCGCTGAAACATGGTTCACCACCATATCAAACATCAAACGAAAATCCTTATGCATCCGGCTCACATCATCCCAATCCCCCATCCAATCAGCCACTTTCAAATAATCAATTACAGAAAATCCATCATCTGAAGAATAAGGGAAAAATGGCAAAATATGAACCCGAGAAATCACATCCTTAACTTGTTTAGCCAAAAATTCATGCAAACTTGCAATCCCCGCTTTTCCTTCTTCCTGCACAATGTCCCCATAAGTAATTAAAACCACATCCTCCTCATTAAAAGGAGTGCGTTTCATCGTCTTAGGCTTGCCAAAAACATCCCAAAACCTATTTACTTTCTCTTCCACTCTCTGCAACAAAGCGTCACAATTTTCCTCGCCATAGAGATATGCCAAGTCAGCACGTATCAAATCAAAATGCATATACCTATCCTTTAGCTGCTAATAATCGACCCACTACCATCTTCAACAAACGCATATAATCCTGATCAAAATAATCCAATTGCAAATCATAAACTGTCGCGTGGATCTTTTTTGCTGTAATTAAATTTCGTTGGATATCATCTGTTTCCCGTCCATGCGCCATAATTCGATAAGATAATCGATAATTTGGCATCAATGTTGTGAAAAACTCGGGGAAGCTCTCGCCAAACAAATATCCTTTTGCCGGCTCCCCATTCTTCCAAAATTGATATCCTTTTCTCACTAGAATTTGAGAAAACGCCATCCCAGTCGGAGGATGCAAGTCAGACATCCCTTCCAACCAATAGCCAATTCCCAAACGATTCACTTCTTCCACCATCTTCAAATAGCCCGCATGCATCGGCTTATCTTCTCGATAAAAATTATGTTGTTGGGTAAATTGATCCAACTGCACATAATCAAATCCATAACTATGCATTCGAGTAATCGCATCCATACATTGTTCAAACCACAGAGGATGATTCGGATCCATCACATAAAAAGGATGTCCACCATAGTCCTCAATCACAAAATGTCCCTCATCATTGCGGACAATCGCCTCACGCAATTTTCGGTTTTGCAACACCCAATTATAGTCTGCCAAACGCGGATTAAAGTGATGGCTTGTCAGCATATCCATCTCATGAATTTCATCTAAGACAGTCCGCAAGCCTTCCTCATCCCCCAATATCGGGTCAATTCGCAGCCGAGGATACATGCGATCAAACCCTGCCTGATTCGCCCCATAAAAATGCATAATATGGCCGCCACCAATCTTCTCATAGAAATATCGCACCGGCTCAAGCAATTCATCAAAATGTTCAATATAACAATTTTTATTAGGCTTACGAATCCCAATCTGAAGCATATATTTAATATCAGACAAATCAATCGAATCCTGCACAGCGATCCCAAACACCTCTCGCCATGTCGGCACAACTTTTTTCCAATTTCCCTCAAACGGCAACACCACAAAATCATGCTCACGAGAATCAAACCGCACCTCGATCACATTCCCTCGAATCCGTCTCAAAGAAATCTGAGAAAATTCAGGGGTTGGTTTCCCACCAATAAAAATCCCCTTATCCTCATCCAAAAACAAAACCATCGACTTCGAAGAAGCATTGCCCGGATAAGATAAGCTATAGTCAAAATTCTCCGGCAAAGTCATTGCATCCGCAATATACTCCCCTTCTCTATTAGGCAAAATTGCCTTCTTCAAAGGCATTTCAATCCGCAAAACCTCTCGTTCACTCGCAAAATGCGTCACACGAAAACCGCTTTCAAGATCTTCAATCTCAAAATCAGCCAACTGCGCCTTCAAAACTTCCAAAAATTCATAAGCCTTTACAGTTACACTTCCAATCGATTGAGATTCTTTAACAAACCCCGTCGATTGACGCACCAACAATTCAGGTTCCAACAAAACCTGTCGATCATTCATTTCTTTTTCTTCAATTGTCTTAATTAACATTTCACTTACCATGCTCCCAATCGCATAAGTGGGTTGATGTATAGTAGTAAGTGGTGGCATCGTATTTGCAGCCAAAGGAATATCATCAAAACCAGAGATCGAAACATCTTTCCCCACAACCAATCCCTTGCTTTCCACAGCACCAATTGCCCCCAATGCCAAAAGATCAGTGAATGCAATCACTGCCGTAGGAGATTCTTCCAAAGCCAAAAGAGCATTCATCTCTGTGAATCCCACAGATTCCATCAAAGCACCAGTCCGAATATACGCTTCTGGCACTTCCAAATGATGAGCAGCCATTTGTTTCAAAAAGCCATCCAACCGCATTTTCGTAAAATAATATTCACTCCCTGAGGTAATACATGCAATTCTTCGATGTCCCAAACGAACCAAATGGTCCACAATCAAAGACATCGCCAAAATCCCATCTTCATCCACATACATATAATCTTGTGCGCTATCATCACGGCCAAAACACACAAAAGGGAACCCAATCGATTGCAAATAATTAATCCGTTCATCTTGCTGCCTTGTCCGCACCACAATGAACCCATCCACCAAATTACTCTCAGCCATATGACGATAAGCATCCAGTTCATCATCACCCGGAGGTTGCAATGACACCAAAATATCATACCCATACTGCCGAGTCATATTTCCAATACCAGCAATAAACTCACTCAAAAAAGGATCCGAAAAACGTGGCCCAAAAGTCGGCAAAATCAAACCAATCGTTTCAGAAGATTGTTTTTGCAGCCGACGAGCCTGCGCATTAGACGTATAGCCCATTTCTTTTGCCACACGTTGCACCAGCTCAATCGTCTCCGGGCTCACATCTGCATATCCACTTAATGCACGTGAAACCGTAGTGATTGACTTCCCCACTTTTTCAGATATATCCTTAAGTGTTATTGCTGTCTTATTTTTCACAGTTCCTCTTGTAGAAATAGATTATAACATTTCTGCATTTGAAATTAACATCTTGATATAAGCACGCAAAGTCGTCATAGAAAAATTCTCTTCTCCAACTTTAAAGTTATGCTCCACCATCTCTCGATAAGCATTTCCATTCGTCAAAACAGAAATTGCTTCATCCGCAGCCTTTTCAATCGCTTTTTGAGGAGCTTGTGCCAATTTTGTTTCCGCATTGATCTCCATTTCATCACCAATAGAAACCATCTTCAACCCTGCCGAAGCCAAATCAGACTGATAAACAGGATATTCAAAAATCATCGTTGCCGTCTTAGATTTCATCGCTTCCAACAACTGATTGCCCCATCCTTCCCAGAAAGAGGGATAAGTAATAAAATCAGCTTCGTCATAAGCATCCCACAAAGAATAGACTTTTTCTCCATTTGGTCCTTCGCCACGCTCTGCCGCAATATGATCTTCAATGAACAAAGCATCAATTCCCAATTCATCAATTCGGTCTCGCAAAGCCTTCGTATAATACCCACTCTGATCATCACGTGTAAAACCAGCCAACACAAACACAATTCGGCTATCTTTCGTGAACTTCTTCCCGTTATAAAGTCCCTTTTCTTCCAAAACTTTCCGTCTTTCAGGAGCATTCAACGCCGCCACAAAATCCAAAGCCATTCCAATCCCCTTCCGAGGAATCACGCGTGTCGCCTGTAAAATATAAATATCATCGTCTTTCAAACCAACAGTTTCCCGAAAATCAGCATTATACGCATCCGATGCCCATTCTTCTGAAAAATCAAACACATTCGGCACAATCGTAGAAGCAATCCCTTTGCGTTCAAACAAACGTCTCTGAGAATAAGAATTAATCACAGCATGCACAGCTTTTGGCAATCGAGGCGGCACAAAATAATCAGAAATTTCCACAGCCGTTTTAGTGGGCAAGCAAAAATCATCCACTCGATCCCAATAAAAATCATGATTATGAGAAATAACAGTCAAATCCAACTTACGAATAACATTTGTCACTGCAATCGTTGTTGCTGGGTTATAGAACAATGTCAACACATTATTCGGCATCAAAATATCAATTTTTTCTTTCTTAATAATTTTTGTCAATTTTTCTTCAATTGCAGCCGCAGATTCAAAAATAGCCTTTCTCAAAGCAGCATCATCTTCAAAATCAGTCAATGCAAACATAGTATTCTTAAAGAAACGATGAGCCTCATACGTATGATGATACATCGCCGGGATTTCATAGCCATCTTTGCCATTCAATTTTCCCGCAATGCGCACCACCCGATGCCCCATAGATTCCATAATCTCAATCCATTTTTCATCTTCTAATGAAACACCATCCGTGCTTCCTAATAAATAATGTAAAATTCCAATCGTATGATTACTCATAACAACAACGCAACAGCGTCCTTTCCATTTTTATATTTACTTAATCATTTAAATTTCAATTCCTAAAACAAACTTTAAAAACAACCCAAAGTTTATTTTAGGAATCCATCTAGCATCAAAATGCACTTCTTTCATCTTAGCTAGATGGATAAGCTTCCGCTTCAAATGGTCATCCCAATGTCCAAATGTCCATAAAAGGAGACTCCTAAACCCTTACATAACGGACCCTCAGCGTAAATCAAATTGTCAAACGTTTCTCACTTGTAGGATCAAAAAATGAAACCTTATCAGACACAATCCCCACATGCAACATATCACCACTCTTCAAATGGGGCACAGGTTCCGCAATAATCTTCACCATCAAACCGCCCAAATCAACCGTAGCAATTTGATGTGACCCTTGTGGTTCCGACAACAAACAAGGTTCAGAGAAAATCGCATCTTTCTCATCCTCCACCAAAACAAAATTCTCTGGTCTCACCCCCATAATCACCTTCTTCAAACCACTCTTACGAATCAAAGCAGCTTGCTCAGTGTCAGCCAGCATATAAACATGATCATTTTTCAATTCAAGAGACTTGCCATCATCCTTCACATCCACCATCAAAAAATTGGTCGGAGGGGTGCCAATGAAGCCTGCCACAAACAAATTAGCACTTTCATGATAAACCTCATCCGGTGTCCCAATCTGCATCACTTCGCCATCTTTCATAATCATAATCCGGTCTGCCATAGACATCGCTTCTGCTTGGTCATGGGTCACAAAAATAGTCGTCGCACCCGTTTGTTTATGAATCGTCTTCAATTCCGTACGAGTAGAAACACGCAACTTCGCATCAAGATTAGACAAAGGCTCGTCCATCAAAAACAACTTCGGCTCCACAGCAATAGCTCTTGCCACTGCCACTCGTTGTTGTTGCCCACCAGAGAGCTGGCTCGGATAGCGATCTAACAATTGATCAATATGCGTCAAACGAGCCGCATTCTCCACCTTCTCCTTGATAACATCCTTATCCATCTTCTTCAATTTCAAAGCATAAGCAATATTGTCAAACACCGTCATATGCGGCCAAACTGCATATTGTTGGAAGATCATCGAAATGCCACGTTTTCTGGTTGGCTTATAAGTAATATCCTCGCCATCCAAAATAATTTGTCCCTCAGTCACATCTTCCAAACCTGCCACCATTCGCATGGTTGTCGTCTTTCCACACCCAGAAGGTCCTAAAAAGACCATGAATTCCCCTTCATTCACTTCCAAGTTCAAATGATTCACAGCAGTCACCTTGCCGCCAAAAACTTTCTTAATATTCTTAAGTTCTAAAGTAGCCATAAAAGTCTCCTTTCATCACCGCGCCCCCTAAACGGAAACGCCACCCCACATTTGATTCAAATATCGTCGAATAATCAACGTAAACACCACAGCAGGAATCGCCATCGCCACTCCCCCCGCAGCTGCCAAATTCACATTTCCCGCCACATTCAAAGAGCTGTTATAAACCACCAGCGCAAATGTAGGGTTAAATTGCGTCAACAACAAAGCAGAAACAGTTTCATTCCAAGCCCCAATAAAAGCATACATCGAAGCCGCTGCCAAACCTGGCAAAGCCAAAGGCAATGTCACCTGAATCACAGTTCGCAACTTACTTGCCCCAAACACCTCAGCAGCCTCTTCCAATTCCACCGGAATATTCTGAAAAATTGAAGCCGTAATCCACACCGTCAACCCAATTTGGCTCACAGAATAAACAAGCGACAACCCCAAAGGTTTATCAAACAACCCCATGTCAATCAAAATTTTCACCATTGGCATCGCAATCGATACCGCAGGGAACATTCTCACCATCAAAACAGAGAAATTAAGCGCCGAGCGTCCCATGAATCGATAGCGTGCAAAAGCATAGCCAGCCATCCCGCCAATCGACAATGAAATCAAAATAGTCAACCCAGCAATCTCAATCGAACGAATCAGTGAAGGCATCGCATCTTGCGTAATCTGGAAAAAGTTTACATAATTTGAAAAAATATTCTTACGCAACGCAAATTCATAAACACCATCAGGAGAATTTTCAAAAGCATCCCACTGAGCCAAAACATCTTCTTCTGTCAGATTGATTGCCTGATATTTTGCAAACTGGCTTGTAACCTTATCAACCTTCGCCGTATCCAAAATTGTCTCAAACTCATCCGTATCTCGGTTATATATTGAATACAAATAACCAAAATCACCTTTTTCAATTCGAAAAGTATCCTTCAAATGTGGACGCATCGGCAATGGATAACGATAAGCTTCTCGACCACTCAAAAAAGAAAGTTGAACCAAAAAATAAACAGGGGTCAAAACAATGAACAAAATCCCAATCACCACAATATAAGTGATCGTGGAGCGCATTAATTTCAAATAATTCTTACTCTTTTTCATTTTATGCACCTCCTATCGATCTTTCGTTTTGAAAGCGCCAACAACTTTCAAATAAACCATCGCCACGGAAGAAACCAATAAGGTAATAATCACCGTATAGGCATATGCCATTTGATCCGCTCCGACAATTCCTGGCACTTCTTTGGAATAATAAACCACCCGTTCCAACAACACTGGCAAATTCCCAAAGTTGAACAACATCACAATAATCAACCAAATCTGAATCGCAGAAATCAACCGCAGAATCACCGCCGTAGTAATCGTAGACTTCAGCATAGGCAAAGTAATCTTTGTCAACACATCCCAGCCATTCCCCCCAAAAACGCGGCCAGCTTCTTTCGCTTCTTCTGGCAACCCTTGCAACCCTGCCAACAAAATAATCATCACCGAAGGAATCACTTGCCAAGCATCCACCAAAATAATCATCAACATCTTTTGAAATTGCTCACCAGTCGTCCAAGAAATCTTATCCCCCCAATCCAACACACCCAAATTAATCAATAAACTATTCATCCAACCATGGGGTGTCAAACCTGTGTTCCACATAGCACCCGCCGCCACAGCCGGCATTGCCATCGGAATCATACACAAGAACAAAAACAAATCAGATCCCTTAAAACGTTGATTAATCAACAAAGCAATCAAAAGAGCAAGCATGAATTCAACCGTCACACTCACCCCAGCAATCACTGCCGTGTTCACCAAAGCGGGTTTAAATTCTTCACTCTGAAAGATCATCACATAGTTTTGAAAAGAAACTTTCCCACTCAAATCAATAAAACTATCTCGAACAACAATCCAAACCGGACGTAGCCAAAACAGAAGATAATACACAAAAATAGGCAAAATCAAAAGATACGGTCCAGCTTTTTTCATAAACAACGTTCGCTTTTTTTGTGTATTTAAGTTCATCGTTGCCATTTTTCCTCCTCCTTAAATTTTTCAAACAATCAAATCAAAAAATATTCAAATAATAATAACTACCAAAAATAATAAATTAACTCACAAGATTCAAAAGCTTGAAAAACAAAGTCCGAGGTGTCTGAACACCCCGGACTTGTAATTCATAGAGAATTGAATTCTCTTAAGTTTCCTGGGTTCAAGAAACTTCACATAGAGAATCTCTTACTTCAATAAAGCGTCCAAATTGGCTTGTGCACCATCCAAGAATTCTTGGGTGATTTCTTGACCTTCGCGGACTGCCTTGAAAGTATCCATATAAACTTGCTTCACTGCACCCCAATCGGTGTAGTCAGATCCTGGAACACCAGAGGTTACGCCATTTTCCAAAACCAAGATAGCTTTAGCAATTGCGACATCTTCCGGTTCTGTGCCCAAATATTGAATAGCTTCAGAAATGGGGGGAATGAATCCACCAGCACCTGCAGAAGTCTTTGCAATCATTTCGGGTTGGGTCAAATATTCAATGAAGAGTTTTGCAGCTTCAGCATTAGGGGCGCCTTCCACAATCCCAATCCCGTGTGCACCAGCAATTGAGCCGGTTCCTGCGGGGCCAGAAGGTGCGGGGCCAATTGTGAATTGAGTGGGGTTGAAGCCATAAACTTCACCAATACGAGCAACATGTGCCACTGCCATCCATGCTTCACCATTCTTCAACGGTTCCATTTCAGCATCAACGGTATCAACAGTATCAATCCAACCATTGCCCATCTTTGCCCAAACATTCCATGCTTCCATAGCTTCAGGAGAATTGAAATCGGGGAAACCTGCGCCATAGGACAAACCAGTTGCGCCAAAGGTATAAACCATTGAGCCCCATGATGTCACAGCTTTACCTTCACCTTCGCCTGCTGCCACTGCGGCAACCCAATCTGCATATTGATCCCATGTAAGGGTATCCATATCAGCATCGGCAGGTTTGTAAGGCAATGCATCATTATTAGCAATTGTCAAATAAACATCAGCAGAAATTGGCAAGAAATAATCTTTCCCATCCACTGACATTGAAGAAGCAAATGCTTCAGAGAAGGTTCGATCTGTCAAACTGGCTTTCAATTCAGAAATATCAGAAACATATCCTGCATCCGTCCATTTTGCCATGTCACCATTGTGCACAATCACCAAATCGGTCGAAACGTGATCGGTATCAGCTTGCACTGCAATACGGTCCAAAACTGCTGCACCATCATTGATAACATCGAATTTTACAGTCACGCCATACATTTCTTCAAATGGTTTAATAACTTCATTGATAATGTAGGTTTGTTCTGCGGGTTGGGACCACAAAGTGGATGTGATCACCAATGTGCCACCATCTTGAGCGCCAGCAGGAATGACCATCATTGCCACTGCCAATAATGCAACAGCCATAATAGCGGTAAAAAGTTTGCCTTTTTTCATTTTTTTCCTCCAAAAAAAATTTTATTAGTCAAATCAAGTCTAATCTCAACTTAATTCATATCCAAAACGTTTTGGTTATATCTAACAAAATATACCAAAACGTTTTGAATGTCAAGATTCTTTAAGATTGCTGTTCCATACCCACTCTCCTCCCTATTAAAACATAAAAAAAGAAGCTCTCAAAGAGAACTTCTTTTATAAAAAACATACTCAATCTCTAAAAAGAGAGAAAAGATCATGTACCTTCTTCCCAACTATTCAAGTACTTAACTTGATCATCGGTCAAAACGTCCAATTGAACACCCATTGCATTCAACTTAATTCGTGCAATTTCTCGATCAATATCTTCAGGAACTGAATAAACTTTGCTTTCCAATTTATCAGCATTCTTCATCATATATTCAGCAGCCAAAGCTTGGTTTGCAAAACTCATATCCATGACAGATGCCGGGTGGCCTTCTGCAGATGCTAAGTTAATCAAACGACCTTCACCCAAAATATGAATCACACGGCCATCAGGCAAGCGATAAGCTTCCACAAATGGACGCACTAAACTTTTTTCAACGGCCATTTCTGCCAAAGCAGGAATATTAATTTCAACATTGAAATGTCCAGAGTTAGCAACAATAGCATCATTTTTCATCACTTCAAAGTGGTGTTTGTCCAAAACATTCAAGTCACCAGTCAAAGTACAGAAAATATCACCAATCGGAGCAGCTTCCATCATTGGCATCACCCGGAAACCATCCATCACTGCTTCCAAAGCCACCATCGGGTCAACTTCAGTCACAATCACGTTAGCACCCATGCCACGAGCTTTTTGTGCCAAACCACGGCCACACCAGCCATAGCCAGCCACCACAAAGGTCTTCCCAGCCAACAACACATTCGTTGCACGGATAATCCCGTCCAATGTAGATTGGCCTGTACCATAGCGGTTATCAAAGAAATGTTTTGTCATCGCATCATTCACTGCGATCACGGGGAATTCCAAAGCCCCGTCATTTGCCATCGCGCGCAAACGAATCACACCCGTAGTTGTTTCCTCAGTGCCACCGATAATATTTTCCAAAGCTTCTCGTCGGCTCTTATGCACCGTGCCAACCACGTCAGCGCCATCATCCATAGTAATATGGGGCATATGATCAATTGCAGCATTGATATGTTTATAATAAACTTCATCAGATTCGCCCTTAATCGCATACACAGGAATTTCGTCATGCATCACCAAAGAGGCAGCTACATCATCTTGTGTAGAAAGCGGGTTAGAAGCGGTCAACACCACATCAGCCCCACCTGCGTTCAAAGTTCGCATCAAGTTTGCCGTTTCAGCAGTCACATGCAAACAAGCACTCAAGCGCAAACCCTTCAAAGGTTTTTCTTTTGCAAAGCGTTCCATCACAGAGCGCAACACGGGCATTTCTTTTTCTGCCCAATCAATTCGCCGTCGTCCGCCTTCAGCGAACTTGGTATCTTTGATGTCATATTCCATCTATAGATCTCCTATCAATAAAGTTCAAAAGCAAAATTTTTTTTATTTTACCTAGTTATACTATTCTAACTGATTAATACATTTAAGCGTTCATCAGGTCCAAAACAAGTTTCAAATCTTGCCACAAATTCATTCGGTGTAAAGCGATGTTCCTGAGGGCCAATTGCTTCCAAAACATAGATTGCCGTCAAAGAACCCATCTTAGAGCAAAGATCCCAATCAAAGCCCAAAGACAATCCCATCAAAAATCCACCTCGAAAAGCATCTCCTGCTCCTGTTGGATCTTTAATCTCACCTGCATCACACGCTCTTGTATGAATCACATTTCCATCAGAATAAACATCCACGCCCTTTTCACCCAAAGTCACCACAACCAAATCAACAGTCTTCAAAATATCATCTTTCGACAATCCGGTTTTCTTCTGGATCAAAGCAAATTCATATTCATTCACAAACAAAGCCCATGCACCCAACACACCTGGCTTCAAATCTTCACCACTCATCCGAGCAATTTGTTGCCCAGGGTCAAACAAATAGCGAATCCCTAATTCGCCACATTCAGCCACAAATTTTTGCATTGCATCAGGGCTATTCGGAGAAATCACAACCAAATCTGGTTTTTTTCTTAAATCTTTCAAGGATTGAGAAGCCGCTTCATTCATAGCCCCCGGATAAAAACTAGCCAATTGTGAATTTGAATGATCAGTAGTAGCAAAAAATGAAGCAGTCCGCAAATTTGGCACCACCTTCATCAACTGTGTATCCACACCACTCGCATCCAAAATCGCCCGATAACTTTCAAAATCTTCCCCAACAGTCGCCATCACTTTCGGGTTTCCGCCCAACATCGCCATCGTATAAGCAATATTAGGAGCTACACCACCACGATGCACCACCAAAGAATCCACCAAAAAAGATAAACTTAAAGCGCTAATTTCTTCCGGCAAAATATTTTCAGAAAATTTACCCTGAAAAGTCATCAAATAATCATACGCAACTGAACCAGTAAAAATAATATCCATAATAACACTCCAAAACATTTTGCATCCATCCAACATACAAAATAAAAGCGCTCACAAAGTGAGCGCAAACAGGATGTTTGCAACTAAGGATAACATATCCAACTTAAGTTGTCCAGATTCAAAACATCACAAAATTTCAAAAAAAAATAGGCAGCCTTAACTCCCTAAAGGCAAGATATGCCAATAATTAATCAAAGAATTTCCTACAAAAGTTGCCAAAATATAATAAACAAACAAAGACAAAACCAATGTCTTTAATTCATCCGGAAATACATTCTTTCCATTTTCATCCCGAGAAGCTTGCACATTACTTCCAAATATTCGCTTTGCTTCCGAAATTCCCTCTTTTAAGGTAATTTTTTCTTTCGCTCGGAAAATCACAAAAAAGAGCAAAAATACCACATATCCACCTAAAAAGAAAATCAAACTAACCAACCATAAACCTTTATCTGCTTGAGCAAAATACTTATCTCCTAAACCGCTCAAACAAGCAACCAACACAGCCACCAACAATCCTGCCACTCGATTCCATTTCAACCCATCTTGTTTCATTTCACTTGCCATTAATGATACCTCCTGATTTTTAATCAATTATAAAACAAAAAAGCGAAGTATCTATAAAACACTTCGCCTTTTATCGTCTTCTTATTATCTTTTATCGAGAAATTGTCACTTTCATTCCACCACCATCCGCAGTTCCATTAGTTCCAAAGCACCCACCCTTATAATCACCCGGAGGTACCAAAGGTTGCGAGGTCAAAGGATCAATAGTTGCAAATTCAGCAGTCCATATCCCAGTAGCATCATCTCTCTTAACCGTACTTAAAATCACAGGTAATTTATAAACCCCATTTGCATTCTTCAATCGCAACACACTTGGTACGCCCAAACCAGATGCACTCACCGTTCCACCTAAATATGCATCACTTCCTGTGAAGAATTTACATCTTTTCTGTTCTTCCAAAGTACCTCTATTAAGCTCAACATACCCACAAGTATTCAAATAAGGTCCCTCTCCTCCAATAGTATACAAAGTAACATAGTTCGTCCCTTCTGGACAACTAATTTCATCAGGTATCTTTCCATTTGGATAGACGATGTTATAACAAATCTCAAATGAAAAATCGGCAACATAAGTACCATTCACGAATTCACAACTTTCCTTGGGAGTCAAACCATTAGCCGTAATAGATATGACCGGAATTAGAATAGCAATCAACAACAATACAGCCCCCCATAAATACATCTTATTCAATTTAAACATTGATTCTCCTTATCTCAAAACTCTAAATAAAATAAAAAACACTCAAATAGAAAATCTCCCTTGAGTGTAAATTGAACATGATGAATACAAAATTGAATAAAAAAGGCAGTAAAAATGAATAGGAGTGCATAGAAAATTGATTAATTTAAATTAAGTATAGCATTATAAATAGTATACATCAATATTTTGAATAATTTTAATTAATCACATATATTCAACATAGTTAATCACTATCTTGTTATTCTCTAAACAATCTCTCCATACTTTCCAAATCGTATTGTTCTACTATTAATTAATTCGTTCTGAAAGGATAGAAAATGAAAACAAAAATAATGGTAATTGTCTTAATCACAATCGCGCTTATCGTTCCTCTAACACTCACAACCACCAGCGCCCAAAGCGACATCCCCTATCCCATCGTAGACACAAACCAAGGAATTTGTTTTGATAACAACACTCAAATAGACTGTCCCTCAGAAACATCAAATTTCTTTGGCCAAGACGCCCAATACACAAGCAATTCCCCCTCCTACACAAACAACAATGACGGAACGATTACAGACAATATCACTCACTTAGTTTGGACACAAACCCCCGATCTCAATCAAGATGGAATCATCAATATTAACGACAAACTTACCACATCTGAAGCCAAAAATTATTGCGCTACGCTATCCCTAGCCAACCAAACCAATTGGCAACTTCCCACCATCAAACAACTCTATTCCTTGATTCTCTTTTCAGGAAAAGATGTAAGTGGCATCACCAGCACAGACACATCCCAGCTAACCCCATTTATCGACACAAATTATTTTGATTTTGCATACGGAGATACCTCCGCAAATGAACGCATTATTGATGCTCAATTTGCATCCAGCACCACTTATGTAAGCACAACAGACGGCACCTTACAATTTGGCGTAAATTTTGCCGATGGAAGAATCAAAGGATATTGGACCAACATTCCTCAAGGGCAAGAAAAAACATTTTATATCTACTGTGTTCAGGAAAACAGCACTTACGGTATCAATCAGTTCCTAGAGAATCAAGATGGCACCATCTCAGACCTAGCCACCGGACTAATATGGTCCCAAAACGATAGCCAAACAACCATGTCTTGGCAAGCAGCACTTGAATATGTCCAAGAACTCAATCAAAACAAGTACCTCGGCTATTCTGATTGGCGTTTACCCAATATCAAAGAACTCCAAAGCATCGTAGACTACACTCGTTCACCCGACACCTCCAATTCAGCAGCCATCTCCCCTCTTTTCAACAGCACTCCTTTCATTAATGAAGAAGGCCAACCAGACTGGGGCTATTATTGGAGCAGCACCACCCACATCAATTCAAACAACACAAACTCTGGTGCCAATGCCGCCTATATTAGTTTTGGCAGAGCATTAGGCTATATGCGCAGCCAATGGATGGACGTACACGGCGCAGGAGCCCAAAGATCAGATCCAAAAACAGGTTCCGCATCTCAATATCCCACCGGTCACGGCCCTCAAGGGGATGCAATTCGCATTCAAAATTACGTTCGAGTAGTCAGAGAGGGTTCAGTTACTTTAACCCAAGACGGAGACCCCACTCAGCAATCTCAAAATCAATCAAACCCAAACACAACTTCAATCAACCAGCCCCCTCAATCATCAGAATTTGATTTATCATATCCTGCCCAATTACTAGGTATTTCAGAACAAGAGCTTCAACAAGCGCTTGGAATCCCACCGCCTGATTTTGAAGCAGCCGCAGCAAAACTCGGCATCACTGTAAGCGAACTCAAACAAGCCCTAGGTATACCAAACGCAGGTGCACCACCACAAAAATAAAAAAAGAGCTCCGTAAAAGGAGCTCTTTACGAATCCAAGTTATTCAAATTCTTCAAACGAATCAACCACAATTTGCGTATTATACGCATCCATCCGATCATTATACAAAGTGCCCCAAATCTGCAAAACCACACCCGTATCACGATAAGTAGCTAAATTAGCACGAATAGAATCATCATTTCCATCAATCCCATATCGACTACCATTTTGATTCATCAACTGAAAATAATCATCCACCTCTGCCATCTCTTCAGCAGACACAATCGTTCCCACCCAACCATCCACATTCTGATCCGGTGTATAAGGAACAATCCAATAAGTCTCATTTTCCCCTTCAGCTGTCCACCCCACGCGAACACCATCATTCACCTTCCACCAAAAATACCCATCCGCACAAACAGGTCCTTCCATCACCGCCACAATGCTTCCCGCCTCAAGCATTCCCAAAACCACACTCTCCTCCCCTTTTCCCGGCAAACTACGTAATGCATTTGGCAAGCCTTGCGTCACACGTGCCTGTCCATCCACCACCAACCTAGCCACCATTCCACAGTTTCCATCATCATACACAGTGATCGCTCCACTATCCCCAACCTCATTTAAATAACCAGAGAAATCGACCAATCCCGTTCGATAAATCGTCGCCAAAATCGCCTGTGCTTCACCTATCACAAAATCACTCAAATCAAAATCTTCATAAGCAAGTTCACTACTACCAGAAATCGAAATAAATAAATTTTCATCTTCCAATTCAGCACTGCACCAAACCATCTTCGTCTTGCCTTCATAAATCAGCTTATTCAACATACATCCTTGATCCAAAAAAGTAAAAGCACCCTCTTCGATCACTTCTCCCGCACCCAAGCCACTGAACAACGCAATTTCTTCACCAGCCGGCTCATATTGGATCACCATCACCACAGTATCTTTCTCCAAAGTAACTGCCTTCGAAACCAAAGAAAAAACTTCCCCCGGCAATTCCTTCACAACCAAATTCCATTCAGGTGGATATTCAAATCCAATCTTATAAACTGCATCTTCATAAACTCGCCACTCAAGCGCAGCATCCTTCACTTCTTCCGTTGAGATATTTAAATCCTGATCCGTTTTATTATTACCACTACTCTCATCAGTTCCCAAATCAACAGAATTGTTCACAACTTCTTGATTAACACACCCCATCAACAAAAAGCTCAACAAAAGAATAAAAATCAAAAATTTCTTCTCTCTCATTTCATCTTCCTTCCTTATTTACACATTTTGATATTAATATAATAACGAAGAAAAATAGATTTCTGTTCTTTAAAAAATTAGAAAATTAATAGAAATTATTTATAAAAAAAGACTATCGCTTTTGGACAGTCTCTTGATTAGGAAATTTCAACTTACTTATTCGACAACATGTCCCAACTCAACCTCAAGGTCAAGATCTAAGTCTAGGTCTAGATCAAGGTCTAGATCAAGTTCTAAGTTAAGCTCAAGGTCAGCCACAGCTTTTAGTTTTGGTTCTGGCACACCATTCACCACCATTCCCAAAAACAACAAACCAATCCCAAACAACTGCAATCCACTCAAAGGTTCTCTTAACAAAACAATCCCCAACAAAGAAGCCGTTAACGGTTCAGCCAAATTCAAAATCACCACACGATGAGTAGGAACATCCACCACCCCCACTGCAAACAAAGTGTCAGCCACAGCTGCAGTCAACACACCCAAATACAACACCAACCCCAAACCAGGTCCCGTTGCCACCCAGCTCACATCAAACAAAAACAAAGCCGGCAACAAAATCACAAAACCAATCCCAAACATCAACCCCGTAGCCACTAATCGGTCAGCACCATCAGCCAACATCTGCTGCACAAACACCACATACCAAGCATAAGCAAATCCAGACAGCAACCCAATCAAAACGCCTTTCACAGTCACCAAATCCCCATGCGGATTGCCAAACAACAACACAATCCCCACAATTGAAATCAAAACCGTCACCAACCAAACATTGCCCATTTTTTCCTTGCGAAACAAAGATAATATTCCAGTGAAAATCGGACCACTTCCCAGCGCCAGCATAGTCCCCATTGCCACCCCCATCAAACTCACCGCCCAAAAGAACAAAGACACATGCACCACCACACTCACAGAAGTCAAAACAATCGCCTTCCAGTGAATCGGTTTGCCGCAACTAAATCGTCGAAAAATCAAAGCAATCAACAGCAAAGAAACTCCGCCAACCCCCATCCGCAAATTTGTGATCACAAATGGGTTCACATCAATGCCCAAAAGGCTCTGTGCAGTTCCATTCGTGCCCCACAATGTGGCTCCCAATAAAACAAAAATTGAGCCTCGCCAACTTGAATCAAGGTTCATTTTAGATGGATTCTTCAATGACATTTGCATGCTGTGATCACCTCAAAAGAATAATTTATTTTTCCTAAAACTCAGGCTAACAAATTATACAAGCAATTTACAAAAGCTTGAAATAACTCATATCATCTTAGGAATAACTTTTTTAAAACAAGAATTCGGTAAAAAAGTCAGTGATTATCACAACTTTTTTACCGATAAAAACTCAATAGAATTTGTTTTCTAGTCCATCATTTTCTTCATTTAGGGCATCAGATTCATCCTCTTCAGCATGAACCTTCATCAACTTCGTTTGATACAATCCCACAAAAGAAAAAGGATTCACATATTATAATGCCCTTAAATAATAAGAGCCATCAATTCGATGGCTCTTTTATTTTTTAGAACTCTTTTTTCTCAAAAATCTTCACTGAAATCAATATTGAGAAAAACACCCATAATATCGCAATCACGCCCCCTATCATTTCAAACAACAAAGCATGCGTCTCGATTGTATTAATCAGTGTTGGAACAAAATCGGGTTGTTTTGGTACAAATTTCAACAAAACAAAAATCAATATCGACGGAATAAAAAACAAGCCCATCATCGCAATTCGACCAGTTTCAACACCAAGCTTGAAGAAGATTGGCATAATAATTGATAAAAAGAAAATAGTAGCCAATGCCGAAGAGCCTGCCATCAATATCATATCCAATAAGCCAATCTCTCGAGCAGCGATCACTCCCATATTCCCTAAACTAATCAACACAACACTCAATACCACATTGAATAGAAATGCGACCAACACCAACAACCCACCTAAAGCATATTTGCTCAACACTAAATTTTTTCGGTTCAATGGCATCGTCAAAGCATACTTAAACCAATTTGATCGTTCGTCATATGCCAAAGCAGTCATAGGCAACATAATTGCAAAAAAAGCAATCATAAACATATAAGAAACATCATTCGTATTACTAATACCCAGAAAAATAAAGAAGCCGATCATGATCACATAGAACTTCAATTGTTTCTGAATTGTATAAAAATCTTTCAAAATCAACCCTAACATCACTTATTCTCCTTTGTATAATAAATCATAATATCTTCAATATTGACCGCATCCAACATCGGCTCTCCGTTAAAATCAGCCTTGCGCACCAACGCTTCCACACCAAAATCATGCTTTCGATAGCCAATCACCTTATCTCTCACACCTGCCAAATCTTCATTAGCAATCTTCAACAAAGCATATTCATTCAGCAAAACATCTTTCTCTTCAGAAAAAATCACTCGGCCTTTATGCAAAAAGGTAATATAATCACAAATCTTTTCCAAATCGCTCACAATATGAGAAGAAATCAAAATCGAATGTTCTTCATCCTGAATAAATTCCAAAAACAAATCCAAAATCTCTTCCCGAGCCAAAGGATCCAACCCATTCGTAGCCTCATCCAACAACAGCAACTTAGCCCCATGAGAAAAAGCCACTGCCAAATTCAACTTCTTCAACATCCCATGCGAATAATCCTTAATCGTCTTAGATTCTGAAAGGTCAAATTGTTTCGCCAATTCAAAAAATCGCTTCGAATCCCAACGACTATACACATACTTCATTACATTATTCACTTGCTTCAAAGTCATCACTTCAGGGAAGTTGCTCTCATCCAGCACCACCCCAATATCTTCCTTATGTAAGGGAAGTGATTTTTTACCATCTTCGCCAAACAAAAACACATCACCACCATCTTTGTGCAAAAGGTCCAAGATCAATTTAATCGTAGTCGTCTTACCAGCCCCATTTGCGCCAATATAGCCCATGATCGTTCCAGATGGCAATCCAAAACTCACATCATCCAACAAAAATTCAGCATATTCTTTTCTTAAATTTTTTAATTCCAAAGCATATTTCATTTTTTTACACTCCTTTATATAAAAGGTTCAATAAATCTATCAAATCATCCAAAGAAACATCACTCGCCAACGCCACATCCACGGCCTTTTGCAAATCATGTTCAATCAATCGCAATTGCTCTTCACGAATCAATTCCAAGTTGCGTCCCGCCACAAAACTACCCTTCCCCTGCATCGTATGAATAAAGCCTTCTGATTCCAACTCCTCATATGCCCGTTTCGTAGTAATCACGCTAATCCGCAACTCCTTTGCAAGCGTCCGAATAGAAGGCAAAACATCACCCTCCTTCAATTCTCCTGCAATAATCAAATTCTTAATCTGAGTCACAATCTGCTCATAGATCGGTTTCCCTGTTGAATTACTAATCAATATCTTCATAAAGGTCCTTTATCTAAACTGTCACGTGTGTACATATACAATATACACAGTATAACCAATATTCACACCTTGTCAAGAGTAATAATATTAAGTAGTAGTGAGTTTATGATGCCGTCGGTTTTCATAATTATTGACAAATTCTTGAATAATCTACCAAGATTTCATAAAATCCAATTAAATCTTAAATATCAATATATATATATATATTAAATTTGAATACAAATAGAAACGAAGTGTTCCAAACATTATCTAAAAAAAATATTAAGATTACTAAATAAAATAACCAAATAAAAAATAGCGTTGCTACAGTTCAAACTTTTCAAACAATTTATTCAACTGCTCAATAATTCATTCATAGATCGTCTTTCGTTCTAACACTTTTGGCTTGTAATTCAAAGTATCTATAAGATCATTTCTAAGTGGTTCTTTACCTGTAAAGTGCATTTTAATGAGTAGACCATCAAGTACAATTCGATTTATTTTTTCAATTAAGCATAAATCTTCATAGGCTTGCTCTTGTTTTTCTGAGCAATATTCATTGAATTTTTCTTCCACATTTTCTTCTGGTTTAATCTGTGGCATATAGGATTCAATATATTGTTCGATCAATTCACGCTTACTTCTTAGTCAAGGTTCTTGGCCAAGTAGCCTTATGATGGATTGTTTCATTTCATTGAATTGGTCTTCAGACTCATCTTCTTGATTCTCGTACATGATCATCAAGAGGCTCAAGATATAAGAAATATTGATCTTATCACGTTGAATCAATTCAAGTTCAAAATCCAAATCTTCAATAATTGAAACATCTTATCCAGAAGGGTGTCGAGTTCTATCATAAATATCAAGATACTTGCTTATATAGTCTTCAAATAACTGTTCATCAAAATCTATCTCATCCTAGCTAAATTCAGTGAAAGATATGAGAACATTGAGGGTTTGTAACATTTCACGGAATATTTGTACAAATTGAAGCTGGTCATTTTCACTAATCAGTTCATCAACAGCTTGTCGTGTGTTTACGATAAGCATCAAGTTTTTTGCATATTTTTTGAATAGGTCAATATATTTATACAGATAAAAAAAAGATGACAATTTACATACGCATTTGAAATATCAGAAAAGTATCGGAAACGAACAGAATGCTATGATCAAAGAGGAAGAATAATTTTTGCAATTAGTATAGAGAAGCCCAACTAGATGCAGACATCACAAATGTTTTGCTCAATTCTGTACCGCATGTGGAAACGCTCACAGTAGATATGAGAAAAAATTTGCGAAACATGAAGATATAAAAGGTAAAGCAATAATTGATGTTTATTTTTCTCTCCCTTATTCTTCATGGGAATGTAGAACTAACGAAAGCACTAATGATTGATTAGATAATATTTACCAAAATAGAGTCGCTTGAATAACGTTACTTATGAATAATGAATTTACATTCATCATTCATAAATTAAACCATCGACCTCGCAAAAGACTTAGACTATCGCACTTCTCAAGAAATATTCTTTGAGAATCCGTCTGTTGCACTTGAGATTTGAATCCAAGAAAATATAATTTATTATTATGATATGATATAATTTAAGTTAATAAGCTTTTTGAGGGAAATTATGGTTTTTGATAGTAGTTTAGATAATTCAAATACTGAAGAATCAAATGATATTGATTTTTTTGCAGATAAAACAAATTTAGAAACTGAAAATATTTTTGTTGAGAGTGATTCATCAATTGATCAAGACAAATCCTTATTATTTATCGAAGATCAAGAAATTCCCAAGAAAGAAGTAATAGAAGCTCAAAATTCTCAAGATGATATTATTGAGTTAGTAAATTCAGGAGAAATTGAATTGGATTCTTCTATCAAAAAGGGAAATTATGGAGAAATGATAACAGATCGACATTATGAGAAAAATGGCTACGATCGAATATCTTTAGATCGAGTAACTGATATAGCTGATTCATCTCATCAAGGTTTAGATGGGGTTTACCAAAATAAAGAAAATAATAGTGATTACAGAGTAGTTGAATCAAAATTTGGTTCTTCAACATTATCGGTTTTATCTAATGGAACTCCACAAATGAGTGAACCTTATATTTCGGATCGTTTAGAATCAGCTGTAGGAACTAAGAAATATATAGATATTATGATGAATGGTTATACAAGTGAATTATCCAATATCGATATTGATGGAAATATTTCAATTTGTGAACTTAATGAAAATGGAGAAATTATCAATTAATATGATTAGAGATAGAAATAAATCAGAAAAATATTTTGAAAATTTCATAGATAATAAAACTAAAATAATTACTACATTTCAAAAAAATTTAGATAAAGGGAAAGTTAATGAAAATCAAATTTCTGTAATAAATAAAGCGATATTTGAAAATAAACTTTATTTATTGATAGGGTACTATTCTCTAGGCAAAGATAAACAATTTCTTAAAAAGAATTTTGAAAAATTTATTTATGATACAGATAAAAACTGGAATCCAAACAGTGGCTATATTAAGATTCTCTGGATAATTTCTTTAGCAAATCTCTTATTAAAAAGTGAAGATTATATTTCATATTTTGATAAATTAATTACTAAATATAACTATAACGATTGGTTATTAGATTTCCTTCTTCATAAAAATAAATTCAATACTTTCACATTTATTATGAATCAACCATACTCACAATATAAAGAAATAGTTAATAGTGAAAATACAATATATAATCTTAAAACATTTTTATCAAACAACTGGTATCATTCACATAAAGACATGCCTTGGTATAATAGCCATTTAGATAAAAAATTTATTTATTATGGTTATTGGAGCTTTGAAAGTGCTGCAATTATAAAAATATTAAATTTAAACAATACTCAATTTATTGATATAAAATATTTTCCATCAGATTTAATTTAATTAATATTTTATCGAATTGGAAATCCTGGGCCTTCACTTTCAATATCTTTTGGAATATCATTGAATTCTTGCCTTTCATGTGCCTCAGCACCTATTTCAACTCTTCTTGCATTTCCTAACTCTGTACTTGCAGGCCTGTGATTAACTAAACTTTCATCAGGATTCAAATTGGTCATAAGATTATCTTCAATTTTTATGTCTTCTCTGATAATTTCATTAGTCTCTTGTTGATGTTGAAAGTCTTCAACATCAGCTATGTTGGTTTCAAGCCTTGCTGCATTCTCTTCTAATATTTGATCAGCTCTAATTTCAGCAGCTTTTAAATCATATTCCTCATTTACAACATTTTTTTCGATATCAACTTCGGTATTTGATATTACATCTTCTTCTTGAAAAAAATCAATGTCTAAAGATGAGGAATTACTATGCTCTTCTTCATTGTCCATATTCTCTTTAATAGAATCAAAAACCATTTTTCCTCCTATTCAATTAATTTATCAAAACTAATTAATATATTTAATCCATTATTTTTAAATTGAGAGTTTTCTGGCTTATTCATCAATTTATCAAGATTTTTTGCAATATAACAATATAACCATCCTTTAAGTGTAAATAAATCCTGATCAGGATAATTATTACTAAGGATATTTATCATATTTTTTATATGCAATTTTTTCTCATCTATTGTCATTTTATTTGAAATTAATTTCATATAAATCTCAAACAACTTATCATTAAGAATTTTTGTATCAAGAATTAATCTATTTACATCATCAGAAAAAACACATGTCAAAGTTTTTTTTTGTAAACAAGATATACAAGTTTTCATTGGTGATGTTATATACCATTTCATCAATTCATGTTGATTAAGATTATTTGATTTAGTTGATATTACCTGGTCCCAAAAAGTTAAATGAACATCATTAAATTCAAATTTTGATAATTGATTATCCATAAATTCTATAATTTCATCATCTGATATTTTTTTGCTGTTAATTGGATTAAAGTTTTCTTGGTCACCATATTCTGGAATTTTTACATGAATAGGTTTACCAAAAACACTTCGGATAATACAAAATCCTGGTTTTAATGTTCTTGCATATTCTTTTTGTTCACCTGATAAATTCATTATTTTAGAAAATAATTCAAAGCTAGAATCATCTTCAAGCCAATGCATAAGCTTATTAAAGGTATTACCAATTGCTCCTTTTATAAGCAAAGAAGGCATTTGTTCAGCTATGATTATACCTTCGCCAAATCCACGAACTTCTGCTAAAAGATTTCCAAAAAATTCCCCAGAGCCTTTAACCATTCCTCCTTTACCATCCGAAGAAATATTCATTTCAGGCATCAATCTATGTGCTTCTTCAACAACAGTTATATGTGGGACATTCATGTTTCTCGGATTTTTTTCAATTTCTTCTGCTAATCGAATTAATAAAAATCCCATTATCAAAGAAATATCATCGCTTGAACCAATTCGTCCTAGTTCTAAAATTGTTGGTTTATTCATCAATTTTTCAAAAGACATTGACTTTTTTACATTAAGAGCATGACCTGCATTTTCTAGTAAATCACCTATTCTTATTACAGATGCTTGTTTAACATTGTCTTGTACTTCTTTTCCATAATTTAGATTTTCTGTTATATTTTTTATCGCTGAAAAGAATTCTGACATTATTGGATATTCTTTATCAGATGTACCTCGATCACGTAATATATCCCATCCTAAATCTCTATATACTTTTCTTAATGCTTCTCGATATATCATGGGTAATGGATCATGCAGTGAAAATGCTGATTCAAAAATACTCATTAACTTTGATATGTGAGTTTTTATTAGTACACCATCTGGTATTTCAAATGGGTTAAATCGAAACGGAACTGTTGTTTCATCTCCTATTGTAAAAATCAACATATCTTTATAAACATTCTTAAAGCCTAATAATTCCCTATAATCAGGTTTATCTATAGGATATAAAACTAAAAATGGAATTCTATAATCTTCCCATAATTGACTAAGCATATGTTTAATGGTTGTGCTCTTACCACTACCCGTAGAACCACCGATTAACATATGTCTTGTAATATTTTTTATTGGTATTAAAAATTCTTGTAATGTTTCATTACCTCTATGATAAATTTTTCCAATTGAGATCTTTTTTTCTTCAATGGCCTGTTTTGAAGTTTCATTTAAGTCATTATAATTACTTCTTGCTGTTTCACGTAGCTCAAGCTCATCCATAGGTAATATAAAAGGTTCATGTCGTACAAGTATGCCAGGCATATAACCAGATTCTGGAGGGACTGGAAGCCTAAAAGCTCCATAAGTTTCTGTTGCTGTTGATAAATATCTCAATCGTTTAAGAGCTGGAGATGCAATTGTTTTACCCCAAAAATCATGCTCAAAATATCTAATATTATTAATTGCTATTTTCTCCTCATCCAAATTTAAGGGCGAAACAATTGACCATTGCGTTGGATAGCGATTGGCTGCATTTCCCATCATTTCTGATCCTAAAGCTTCTGCTAAACTTTTAGGGGCTTTATTTTCACCTACTAAATGAACACGAATCATAAACAATTGTTCTCGTTCAACCATCATATTATCATAAACATAAACCCCTATTTGTGAACGCTTTCTTATATATTCTTCTGTTACGTCATCATCTTCAGTTGCTGTTTTTTTAAATTGCCCTACCATAAAGCTTACATTGATTATTTCTTGATCATACATTTTTGTTGGTCTAATACTAATATCTGTATAACATTTTTGAGGTTGATTTGATAAAGCCATAAAGAAACGCCCCATAGGATTAAAATCCTGACTAGGAACAAATGGATGTGCAATATAATCCCCTTTCCTTTCAACTCTTGATAAAATAGCTGGGTTTTTTATTGGAAGGTCTTCATATTTTCTTACCTCTAGCAATTGATTTTCATTAATCTTATAAAAATCTATAGGTTGGTAATAACTGTTAAATTCAACTTCTTCTGTAACCGGTAAAATTGAATATCCAAATGGATCTTCCATTGGAAAATTGCTCAAAAATTTTTCCCATAGTTCTTGAGCTAAAATTTTACTTAGGTGTTTGTCTTGAGAGAAAACTTTCCCAAAAAAAATCATATCGACAATATTTGGATGGCCTTCGCGAGGATTTGGCGTTGAAATAAATCTTAAAGTAAACGTTGATCGATGTTTTTTAGATCGAGCGAGATCGTATATAAAACGAAATTGTCTTTGCTGGATGAGATTTGTTCTTTGAGTACCCATTCTAGTGAGGTCATCTGATGTCATGGCAGGTAAAAATGGCACTCGTGCAGCCCAAATTGAATGATAACCTAACTCTCTTTTATAGATCACACCAGATTCATTATTAAAATCAACAGCTTTGTTAACTGATTTTTCTTTACTTAAGTAAATAAAAGGTTGATTTGTTATCATATCATCATCTCACAATCAATTTGTTGGTTTTGAATATTTATTTTGTTTTCTCTTAATTGCACTAATTTCACTATTTATTTCTTTAATTTTCTCATCTAAGCTTTCAATATAACTTTTTTTATTTCCAGGGAGCTCAAAAAATGATTGAATAATCATCCAAATCCAAATGACAATAAAGAAATATAGAATAACTCCACAAATTTGACCACCACTAGAGCTAGTTGATACTAATATTGTTGCAACAATTCCAAGCCCAATAATAAATATAAAAAACTTTCGATTAGATTCTAATGTATTATTTCTATCCTTTGTAAATTCTGAGTCCAATGGAAGCGCACCATCTTTTAATGACGTTATCTCAGTTTGAATCATTATAATTTCATCATTCAATTTTTTGACTTCTTTTTCATTTTTATGAAAAAAATCTTCTTTGTTTTCACCACATTTGAAACAAAAAACATCAATTCTTGGTGATAAATCTTCACAATTTGGACAATAAGAAGCTATGTTTTCTCCACATTTTCTACAGAAAAGAGTCCCTATTGGATTTGCCTTGCCACAATCACATATCCATGCATCTGTTCTTTCTTGAGACTCATTAGATTTCTTATCTTTCTTTCGATTACTAGCTAGTGATCTTTCATCTTCACTTAAAATTTGATCAAGATCTACAAGCCCTCCAATTTGTTCTCCCACACCAATTGCCCGATCATATACCTTTCGTTTGCTTGCATCCATTAACACATCACGCATCTCACTAATTAATGCTAGTGATTGTTTTGCTTGTTCTACAATTTCTTGATTTGTACTGGTAATTAAAGAATTATATTGTGAATATAAAGCATCTAACCTTTCTTCAATTTTAGCTGATGTAGCAGATGTTGGTAATTCTAAAATTTCATAGTAGTTTGCCATGGCTTTCTCCTCAATAATATCTACTCTTCCAGATATTCACTAGATATAATAAGTTTTTTTTCACTCTCTAAACGTAATAATTCGTTTTTCATATATTCTAATCCTTGAGTAATTTTATTTCTCAGTCCATGACTATGATTTATAAATACAGCCCAAAGTATTATGGTAGATGAAGCCAAACAAATTAAAGAGAATGACTCCCCTGTATTTAATTCGAAAAAACCAATAATAGTAATAATAATGGAGACGATAAGAAGAATCTTTTTTCCTTTTACATTTTTTTTTATTTCTTCAGGATAATTTCCTGATTCAAATTCTTTTATTTCACTCGATAAGTGTGCGATTTCTTCATTGATTTTAATAATACTTCTATTTTTCTGTTCATCAAAGAACTCTTTTTTATTTACTCCACACTCAGGACAAAATTCCTTTGCTAATGGAGAGAGTGTTCGACAAGATGGACATAGCATTGCTATCTTTTTTCCACATTCTTGACAAAATTGTGTGCCGAGTGGATTAGCTTGACCACAATCATCACATACCCATGCATCAATCCGTTCTTCATTTTTCATCAAGGTTTGACTAGATGACCTTTTTCCTCCAGCCATCATTTCCTTTAACATTACTTCAGGATCACCTAAACCTCCAATCTTTTCACTTGATGCCAAGGTTTTATCATATTTTTTTCGGTTATCTTTTTCCAGAAGTGTAGATCGAATCTCTTCTAAAATTTGTAATGCTTGATTTGCTTCATTAACCACCTTTGGATCATGGTGTGAAACAAGTTGTCGCCATTGATTATATTGCCTATCAATTGCTGTTTCGATCTCTGCTAAAGAAGATTCTTTTACAATCCCCAAGATTTCATAATAATTACTCATATTGATCTTCCCTTTATATTATTCTTCTTTATATTGTGTAGAATGAATTATTTTCTTTTCATTTTCTAATTTTGATAATTCAGCTTTTAGAGATTCTAATCTCTGAGTATTATTTTTTTTATCAAAAATAATGTGCCCTAAAAATGATCCAAAAAGCCAACCAAATGGGAGCACTAAAAACCAACTAATTAGAATATTTTCTTTGTAATAAAAAAAAATCGCTCCTATAGCTAGAGTAATAGAGGAAATCAAATAAATTATGCTTTTTTTATTATTTTGTTTTATATCTTCAGGATAATTCCCTGTTTCAAAGTTATTTGTTTCATTCTTTATTCGTGAAATTTGGTCATTTAGTTTTTTTATGAAATCATTCTTATGTTCATCAAAAATTTTTTCTTTATTTACACCACACTCAGGACAAAATTCTTTTGCAATAGGAGAAAGTGTTTGGCATGATGGGCATGGCAGAGCAATCTTCTTCCCACATTCTTGGCAATACTGAGTACCAATTGGATTCACTTTTTCGCATCCATCACATGTCCATGCATCAATCCGTTCTTCGTTTTTCATCAAGGTTTGACTAGATAACCTTTTTCCTCCAGTCATCATTTCCTTTAACATTACTTCAGGATCACCTAAACCTCCAATCTTTTCACTTGATGCCAAGGTTTTATCATACTTATTTCGGTTATCTTTATCCAGAAGTGTCATTCGGATATCTTCTAAAATTTGTAATGCTTGATTTGCTTCATTAACCACCTTTGGATCATGGTGTGAAACAAGTTGTCGCCATTGATTATATCGTTTGTCAATTGCAGTCTCAATTACTTCATTTGAGACTTCTTGTAAAACACCTAAAATTTTATAATAATTTTTCATATGGATCTTTCTTTTATTTTAATATTGAGTTAATCCAAATATTTAAAAATATTTTCTAATCTAGTATCAATATTCAAGATTTTTAATATTTCTTCTCTGCTCCTCTAAATTTTTTATTTCTAATTCATGGGAATTGATTGTTGATTTAATACTTTTTCTTAAAAGATTTTTGCTTTTTATCCAAAAAACAATACCAATAATTGTATATGGTAAACTACATATATAGCCTAAATAAAAATCAATTTCATCTATTTCAATAAAAAGGAAAACAATATCTGCTGCAATTAATAACAATAACCATAAAGTGTCACTTCTGACTTTTTTCTTCTTTTCCTTTAAATCATATGGATAATTTCCATTTCTAATATTAAGTATTTTTCCTTTCACTTGTTCAATTTCAGAATTAATCCGTTTATATTCATCAGCCTTTTGTTTTTCAAAAACTTTAATTTTATTAACACCACATTCGGGACAAAATTCACTATTAATAGGAGAGATAATATTGCAACTTGGACATGCCTTAGCAATCTCTTTACCACATTTTTGACAAAAGCGAGTCCCAATAGGATTTACTTTATCACAAGAGT
The DNA here is from genome assembly GCA_963676155.2 of Anaerolineales bacterium. Taxonomy (GTDB): domain Bacteria; phylum Chloroflexota; class Anaerolineae; order Anaerolineales; family UBA11579. The sequence continues at coordinate 1,065,562 of CAXXOS010000001.1, read as the reverse complement.
TACAAATCCATGCATCTACACGTTCTAGTTTTTCAATTTTTGTGTTTTCTTGTGATCTTTTTCCCGAAGAGCTCATTTCTTTCAAAAAAACCGAAGGGTCACCAAGCCCCCCAACTTTTTCATTCAATATTAAAGTATCATTATAATTATTTCGTTTTGTATCATCTAATAAAGTAGATCGGATTTCTTCCAAAACCAACAATGCCTGATTTGCTTGATTAACTGTTTCAGGATCATGATGGGAAACCAGCTGTCTCCATTGATTATATTGTTTATCAATTGCTTCTTCAATTTTCTCTAAAGTAGCATCTTTAGAAACACCCAGAATTTCATAATAATTCGACATATATCCTCCACTAATATTATTATTTTTTAATTAATTTTTCTTCTAATAACCACGCAGAAAAAAATTTCTTATCTTCAATCAATTCATTTATTCTTATATTATATATATAATTTCGATAGTTTATTACTTGAGTATTGTTTTTACAATAATAAAAAACATCATCAATAATATCTATCGCTTTCTTGCTATCATCATTTATAATTTCTACGTTAGCCAAATTCATACCAGATTCACATAGAATATTCTCAATAGAAGTATCAAATTTTTCATTTTTAAGAAATTGCTTTGCATTTTCATATGCATTTAAATAATCCTCTTCAGAATAAAATTCGAAAATAATTTTATTCTGAATCTCAATCCATAAATCATCTAAAGAGTCATTTGGAAATCCCATATCATATGCTAACTCTGTATATTCTTTTGCTTTTTGTAATTCATTATTAAGAAAATAAATTTTTGCTTGCTCATAATATGCAATACTCTTGTTATATTGATTTGTTTTGCGAATCCCCAAAACTATTGATGAACTTATTGAGATAATTCCAATGACAAATAAAAAAATAATTATTCCTAAAGAGAGTTTAGAATATCTTTTTATACTTTCTTTTTGATTTCTTTTATCTTTTTTACCAGCCTGATATGATAAATCACTCCTATCTTCTTCTTCATTTTCAATCAAAATTCTATCAATATTTGACTTTCCTTCATCAAAAAAATCCAGATGAATACCACATGCAGCACATATCTCTGCTTTTAAATTAATTTTAAAGCCACAATTTGGGCAGGTTTTTGAATTCTTTTTTGAATTCTCGATATCCATCAGTAATTGGGTCCATACAATGAATAAAAATAGATTGACAAAGCGCAAATCCCAATACAAGAAATAATGATTAAGATCCAAACACCAATACCAAATCGAATATTGCGTTTGTAATCTTCTTCTGCCACTTTTGCATTGATCTCTGTTTCATTTCTTTGTTTTGCCATACGAACATTTTCTTCAGTAGCGAATAAATACTTTTGTTTATCTGCTACATGGATCACGGCTTTACACTGAGGACAAATCTTTGAGTCTATGTCTACCATAAAACTACAACTTGGACAATTCCTAGCTATCTGGTTTTCACATGAAATACAAATTTCAATTTCAGAAGGATTTTTTGTTCCGCATCTTGGACAAATTCTTTGCATCATTTCATGTTGATTGAAAACTTGGAATTGACTTAATACGTCATGATGAGAAACTGCTTCAAAATGGTTTTTCTGATTAATAACATTTAATGAATTTTCTATATCGTGTTTTTGATGCTTTTGCACCTCATTGTTTTTCACCCATTCAAGCAAAAACTCATAGGCATTATTCAATTCTTCCAAAAATGGATTGGATTCATCATCATTTAATTGAGAAATAAGACTAGCTTTTCTACGATTAAATATAAAATTTAACATTTTTTCATCTTCAATTTCTGAAGCTTCAATCCCAAAAATTTGTAAAGCTGTTTGTAGATCCATATTATTGTCCTAAAAAGCTAAAAACCTCATGTAAGATCTCAATCAAATATTCTTGACGCCAATGAGAAATTATTTCAGACGAAAAATCTAAAGCATTATTATTTAATTCCACTGAAACTTTCGGCGCTGAATTTGGATAATTCAAATCACATAAAAAAGTGATGAAAAGATGTCCCGCTTCAAATCTAGGAACATCTACTGTAACAAAATAACCACCAGTGGGAATGCCAGAATCATCATTTTGCGCTAAAATTGAGATCTCACCTAGTCCACTCTTTTTTTGTAAATGTACTTTGTCTTCTTTAATTCTAAGTAAAGCATTTTGACTTGTACCTGTATTTAATTTTTTTGTATTATCATAAACTTGTTCACGATTATTATTTCCATCATCAACAAACTGTTTCAATATTTCAGTTGGATCTGAAAAATCACTTCCTGCGGCTTGATTTAAAAATGCAGCATTGTCTCCCCAGCCTTTATCTATCAATTCAGTTAATAATTTAACCTTTGCCTCTTCCCTAGCAATTAATAAATTCTCATGTCCATTTTGAAGCAACCAAGCTTCATTTGGATTTGAATTTGCAGCAATATAAGAATCTACTTGCCAATTTTGCATGGTTGTATACTGATCCATTACTTGTTGTGCTAATACATCATCTCCCATATCCATAGCCGCTAATTTTGTTACAATAACTTTTGAAACAGAGATACCTAATATTTTTGGTAAATTATCCGCTTTTAATTTTTTTAAAACCGCTTCTCCCAAACCTGCTCGATTCATACGCACCATGTTGATATCCCAATGCACAAGGGTAGCACTTGCAGCATCTAATGCAATTTCAAATAATTTAGTTAAAGGTTCATGAACCTCCAAAGCAATCATTCTTGCATTTTCAATTTGATAATAAATAGTCATATTTAATTCCAAATCAATCGGGACTGGCTTACCTGCAGTTTTCACTTCTCTTTTAGTTGTCATCTCAAGGGTTTTTTGACGCATATCAACTAAATATGATTTAATATCCCTAAACGCCCTATATTTATGTAGATCATAATGACTAGGTCCTAAAGTTTCTTTATAAGTCCCTCCAACTGTGATTACTGCCTTAAACCCTTCATCAACTTGATACCTACCTCCTATTAGAGGAAGCAAACTTCCTCTATCTAATGTAGTTGGAGGGGAAACTAATTCAAATTCATTTATTAAAGCCTTATTTGAAGTCACAACAACTCCTTTGTTCTAAAAAATTAGTAAGAATTCACAGCAGCCAAGATTAAAAAAATAATTTGACATAAGAATAATATTCCTACTATAACCAACATAATTGATGAATTTCTATTTGCTCTTTTTGCTTGATTCAAAATATTAGGATATTTTTGGGATATAGGTGAATTAATGACTTGTCTAGATTGAATAAAAGCAATCAACCATAAAATTGGACCAAATCCTAATAGTACCCACCAAAAGCTCGACATTTTTTCCGCAGACTCAGCTTTTTGTCGAATACTACTACTTTCCGAAAATCTCATTTGCTGATCTTTATGGTTTTGAATTAATTGAGCTTCTCTTTCTTGCCTTACCTGTTCTTGTTTTTCATATTCCTCATTAATATTCACACCACATTCTTCACAAAAGACTGCATCAATATGATTTACTTGGTTACAATTTAGACAGGTTTGACTTAATTGAGAACCGCATTGCGCACAATTTTTTGTAAATGGTCTACTTGCTTTTCCACAATTTTTACATAACCACATATCAATTTGATCTCCAGTTTGATTATCAATTGACACTTTCCTTTTTCCAGCTTGCATATGATTAAATGGGTTAACTTTATCACCATCTATGCCAATTCCACCTACCACATTATTTTTCTTTAACTGCAAATCATATTCTCTTCTTTTATTTGGATCTAATAAAATATTTCTTGCATCTTCTACACAAAGCAATTTTTTATTTGCCTGGATAACAACTTCTTGATCATGATGGGATGTTAAAGAGCGCCATTGATTATATGTTTTATCTAAAACAACCTCAATTTCTTCAAATGATAAATTTTGATCAATTTCTAATAATTCATAATAATTATTCATAATTTTCTCCTACAGAGCTATTATTCAATTTTTGTTGCATTTAATAAACTTTGTTTTAAATTTATTTTATTTTTTGACTCTGAAATATGATAACTAACCTTTGTAATTGCTTGAACACCAGATTCAATATCTTTAGCTGAGACTTCTATAATGCCATTTTCAGTACACTTAATAGTTACACGGACTTTTTTCCCTGGAGAACGATTAGGTGGTAATCCACTCATAACAAATTCTCCTACAGGATTACAAAATGCAGGATTTTCAAACTCTCCCTGATAAATCGTCAATTTAATAGCCGTTTGCCCTTGCAAAGTTGTTACAAATTCCTTAGAATGTTCAGCTGGAATTGGACTGTTTTTTCTAATTAAAATAGAATTTATTTTAGTACCAATAGGTGTAAAAGCTTCCACTCCAATTGATTTACTTACAACATCTGATATAACCAAACCACCTACTTTTTCCTGCACTTTTTCAGAAACTGATTCAGCATTAATTTCTAAACGTCTTTTTGCAGCCATTATTGCTGCTCCTAATGAAACTGCCTCATCAGGATTTATTGAAAAATCTGGTTGTTTTTTAAAAAATTCATAAATCCTATTGCGTACTAATGGTATTCTCGTAGAACCGCCAATTAACAAAATACGATCTATTTCTGATTTATTAATTTTCGCTTCCCTTAAAACCTCTCTTATTAATGAAAAAGTAGTATCAATTTTCGATGAAATTCTTTTTTCAAATTCTTCTTTTGTTAGAGCTAACTTAATTCTCTTTCCATTTGCTCGAACAGTAATTGAAGTTTTTTCTCTTTGACTAAGTTCTTTCTTTGCTTTTTCAGCGTCTAATAATAATTGCTGTCTTTCATATGGATCTTCTGTAGGATCGAAATTAAATTCTTCAGAAAATTTTTCAACACAATATCTTATAATCGCATCATCAAAATCTTTCCCTCCAAGTTGATGGTCACCATCTGAAGCAATAATTCTGATATCTTTCCCCATATTTTGCACAATCATTAATGTTACATCAAAAGTTCCCCCTCCAAGATCATAAACCAAGACACTCTCATCTTTTTCACTTTTTTCAACTCCAAAAGCTATGGCTGCCGCTGTTGGTTCATTTATTAATTCTACGTTATTAATACCTGCGATATTAGCCGCTGTTAATGTTGATCTTCTTCTTGTATCTTCATAATATGCTGGAACAGTAATCACTGTATTTAGAATTTCAGAATGAAAATTCTTCTTTGCATCATTTATTAATTTTTTCAAGATAAATGCTGATACATCTGTTGGAGATAATTTTTCTCCCTTATATTCCAAATACCAATTTGGATTTCCTATTTGTCTTTTTATAAATAAAATTACATTTTTCGGTTCATTAGAAGCATTATCTTTTGCAATTTGTCCCACAACAACATTCTCTTCATCGAAAAAAACAGCTGATGGAGTTGTTCTTTCACCTTCAGAATTTATAATAATTTTAGGCTCTCCATTTTCATCTACATAAGATATAGAGGAAAATGTTGTTCCTAAATCAATACCTATTGAAACCTTATTATCAATCATAAAAATTTTTAACTTACCATTCTTTGAACATCATAAATCATTTGTTCATATATATTTTTCGGATCAACAAAGAAAAATAAAATAGGAAAAATTAGAAATAGCCCTGTACATAAACCTAGCAAAGCACCTAACCAAGCGAGCCAATTAAACCGCCAATCAAGATCAATTCTTACATCATATAGAGTATCTGTATGTTGAGATATAAAAATCCTTGTTGAAATACTTACAACAAAACTAAACTGAATATCCTTATTTGCATTTTCAGCCGAAATTTGATTTCCATATATTTCGATATTTGATCCACCATGATTTTCTAAAGAAATTCTAAACCCTTCAATAATTCTATCGATAGGTTTATCTGTTAATATCGTTCCGGAAATAATTTTTGATTTCATATACATCCTATAAATAAAAATTACTAACTAATAAAATATCTTTTTTAAATAAGAAATTATATATTTCTAAAGAAGTCCTGCCAAATTCCTAAATATTCCATATCATCCTTACTACCATTTATAATAATATTTTGTATTGTAGAATCTACTATATTATTATCATAATATTGAGATGAGTATACCAACGGAGGTATTATTGAATACTTTATAACCTGCGAATTAATAGCAGGCTCAATTAATGGGGAATAATTTAAATATAAAATTGACGAAGCAATACCGTTTTTAATAACTTTATCTTGAAAATTCAATAGGCTATTAATTTGAGTAGAATGTATTGTTGAGTTTTGATTTATATCTGAAATAATTAAAGATTCTGCAAGAAAGATAATTGCCAATTGATTACTTGTTCCAGCATTTTTTTTATTTCTACTGTTAACTTTTGACATAATATTTCCCAAAAAACTATTTGGTATGTTTGACCGCAATAAACAAGATACAAAAAAGATTTCTTTAGAAAAATCTTTTTGAAAATCATTTTTATTGTTCTCAATAAAATTATTATTCATCAATGATTTAATTACTCCATATCGCATTGTTGCTTCTTTATACGCTTGAATAAAACCATGACTATTTTCCAATTCAGTAACAGATAACTCAGGATTTGTTGCTAAACTACTTAAATTCAATTTTTTATATTCATTTTGTTGATAATGACTATATTCTTTTGCTGCCCCAGCGACTAAACCTAATAAGGATATCTTCCCTGAACTATGCTGAGCAGGTTCTTCATAATAATAAAAAGATGTTTTGTCTAATAATTCTGGAATAACTCCAGAGTCATTTTCATCCATTAATATTGCATATATCCTCATTTTCAAATTTATATCATTAATATCTAATGAGGCTAGCCATTTCATGGGAAATTCTTTTCCTGTTTGAAGTAGAATTTTTATATAATCTAAACTATTCTCATCTAAAAAAGGTTTTTCTGAAGTTATAAGATTTACAACTTTAGTTGTGCCAATGGCACCTAAAATATCATATATATCTTTTTTCTTGTTTTCTGGTAAAAAAACTTTTTTACTTAATTGCCAAAGTGGATTAATAGCTTCTAATGGTCTTTTTGTTATTAGCTCCCTTTTTGCCTCTTCGTACTGAAATCCTTTTTTCTTTTCAATAATTTTTAAAAATCTTGATAATTCTTTATTTGTTATACTTTGGTTTGGTTGCTTATTAAAGATTTCTATACCAAGATCTTTTCTGAAAATATCAAGCAATCGTTCTTTTTTATGGTTTAAATTTTCATTACTTTTTTCTTTTACAAGACTTTCATCGATTTTTGTTCCACATATTGTGCAAAATCTTGATGATTGATTCAACTTAGCTTGACAATTTGGACAAATATTCATATAATTCTCCCTTTTTAATAATGATATTATTAAATTATATTCATAAACATCAATATTGTAAATAAGCTAACAAAAACGTTAATTTTTTAACCTAGTTATTATAAAAATATAAACTTCCAAATAATTTTTATACTTAAAAATCGCCATCATTAAGTTAAACATTAAGTAGTGTTTTTATTGTTTGATATTAAAAATATCGTTACATAATACTTTCTTAAAAAATCAAAATTTATTGGTTTATTTATTGATCCATATGGATATGAACTTATGCTAAAATTCACAAATTTTGTTGTGCGAATTTTTTCAATTCCATAAACCTCATGAATAAATCCAAAAAAACGTAGGGGAGGTTTATGTGCAATTAAAATATCAATATTTTCAGGTATTAAATCCCAGCTCTTTTGATAAATTAAAACCTCAATTCATGAACTCTGGTTACCAAAGACTTTCATAAATTTTGTTCCATCAATAATTGTCTCATCGCCTAAAAAAGTAAAATTTTTGAACAGTTCTTTTCCATTTTTTCAAAGAGTTTCTAAAAATATCTCATAATTACTAGTATGAATTAATACATTACCATATGGAATTTGCACTTAGTTGTGAAATCCATGAAAATCAGATATTAAAACTAATTTCATCAATATTCCTCATGAATATCTTTATCTTATAACCATATTTTTCCTAAAATTGATAATAAAAATTAAAAGAAATTAAGATAAGTTAGCTTGAAATATAAATTGTCAATAACTGTGATATCCTACAATATGGCGCATCGGATTTAAAGAGTATTGCCAATTCTTACTAGCAATGACAATTAATTTCAATTTCTAAAAAATTTAAAAAAAAACTAATGACTACGATCTACAATAGCCATATCAATACCCCCCCTAAATTTTAATTTCACTTACGCATTAAATTGTTATCATGAAAATTTAAGTTTGAATATTCCTCTATCTCACCATCGATAAATTTCTCAATCGGCTCACGATCATCCAAATTTTGTAAATTTGAAAGATAAAACAAAATCTTGTCAAATTGTTCTTGGATAACATCATCTCCAATATACGCCTTACCATGTCCCGATAAAAGGATTTTGGGGTTAAGGGCTTTCAGAACAGTCAAACTATTTATATATTGAGATACTGTAGAACTTTCATCTAGATAAGGTAAAGACAGGATATCCTGAAAATTAGAAAAAATTAAATCGCCAACAAAAAGAATATCTTCATTAATCTGAAAACTGAATTCACAAATATTATGACCTGGTGTATAGATGCTTTTAATCCAAAAAGAATCAAATTTCAGAATTTGTCCATCTTCTAAAAAATGCGTCGGCATAAAATTAGTTAAAAAATCATCCGTTTGCAAATGTGTCTGAACATCTTGGGAGAATAATTCACTAGCATAACTTGGAAAATCTTTAAAAGCCTTCATGCCATCAAAATGATCTTCATGATGATGTGAGATCAAAATCGTGTAATTATCAATACCTTCTTCAGAAAGTTCTTCTATTAATATTTCCGCATACTTCTCATAAGCAACATCAATCAAAATAGTCCTATTCCTATCCTTTAAAAGGGTAATCGTAGAAGGATTTTTTGAATTTTCTTCAATAAATGAATACTGGAGAATAGTTTCTGTAATCGTTTGTTTCCGAATATTTGTCATTGAATTGCCTTTTATTTTATATTGTATCAGTTTTTAGCTTGTAAAAAAATTTGGGTTTAGCCAGCATAAATTAGATTTTTGGAAAATCCTAATCATCAAATCAGAATCGCACAGCAGAAATTTTATAAAAAACAGATTACGTGAGGTCTAAAGAACAGCCCTTTAATATTCAATGATAATCATGGTGAAAGAAGAAATTTGACAAACACCTAAATCTTGATATAATACTGAAAACTGAATTAAGAAATTCCATCATTCAAGTAGCTAGGGTTCCGCTATAAGAATCTTATAGGTCAGGTCCAAGCGCTACAATACTTCATCAGAAGTAACACCCGAGGGATAAAAGCCTAGAGGGGTAGTTTGATACACAAGTTTATTTGTGTGCGCCTATCTCTTTTTTTATACCTGGAGGTTACTCATGTCTATTAAAAATTCTCACTCTTCAACCCATATCAAAAGTTTTATCCAAGCCTTATTTGTAACATTTTTATGGTCAACTTCATGGATCATAGTCAAATTTGCCCTTCCTGATATCCCAGCACTCACATTTGCAGGGCTCAGATATTTTCTAGCATTCCTATGTTTGCTTCCTTTCGCCATCAAACAAACCCCTTCATCTCAATGGAAACAGCTCAACAAAAAAGAGTGGATTCGTCTCCTCCTCCTCGGCATCTTCTACTACAGCATCACCCAAGGAGCCCAATTCTTAGCCCTCTCCCATCTCCCCGCAGTAACAGCCTCCCTCATCTTAAATTTCTCCACCGCCACCGTAACCCTATTAGGTATATTTTTCTTATCAGAAAAACCAACAAAACCGCAATCAATTGGAATTATCATAAACTTAATCGGCATTCTCATCTATTTTTACCCACTAAATATTTCCAATCAACACATTCTTGGCATCACCTTTGCCACAATAGCAATGATCGCCAACGCAGTATCATCAATCATCGGTCGTGCAGTCAATCGCACTGCCAAATTTTCCCCCTTAGTCGTCACAACCATCAGCATGGGAATTGGTTCCATTTTGCTGCTTCTCACTGGTATCCTCACCCAAGGTCTTCCAGCATTAAGCATTTCCAACTGGCTATCAATTTTATGGCTCGCCATCATCAACACCGCTTTTGCATTCACACTTTGGAATTTTTCTCTTCAAACGCTTTCAGCCGCAGAATCAAGCTTAATCAATAGCACCATGTTCATTCAAATCGCATTCTTAGCATGGATTTTTTTAGGAGAATCCATCTCCAAGCAAGAATTACTCGGCATGCTCTTTGCAACCATAGGAATTCTCATAGTTCAATCAAGAAAAGCAAACAAAAACAACAAAAACTAAAACCACCCACACCTTTCAACGCATCGCCATCAGTCGATATTAAACAAAAAAGCCATTCATAGGAATGGCTTTCATAATTTTATTGAATATCTTTTGGAATCAAATCACACCCACACTTACCACAAACCGCAGGCTCATCCTTATTTACCTTACCACACACATGACAAAACCCAGTAAACTTCACCGACTTATCTTCACGTTCCGGATACATCATCCCCTCAAATTTTGCCACCTGTTCATCGATATAATAAAGAGACAAAATCTTTCTCAATCGTCTTGCATGTCCAGATCCCACAAGTGGCCCCTGATATACTTTAATATCGGAAACTTCAGGATACATTATCATATATGGATAAGAGGTATATTTAGAACCCACAAAAGTAAATTTTTTAGCCTTGCCTTCAAAAACAATCATTTTGCGTTTATAGCCCATTCTTGTAATTAAAAATGGCACCCCCACAAATATAACGAAAATGATTAAATATACCCACCATTTTATTTCCGAATCATCGTTATCTAAATAATTAGCAGCCAGAATTGCTAAAAAGATTAAACCATAACACCCTTCCAAAAAAAACATCCGATTTCTCTTTTTCCGGTGATATTTTTTTGCTTTTTCTTGAATTTCAACATTATCATAAAAATAGCTCATAATTATTTTTCCTCCTTAAGAACTTTCCCTAAATATAACATAGCAAATCAATAATTCAAACAGTCAAAATCGCATTCACCACAGCCCACACAAACCCAATTCCCAAACCAGTCAACATCCAAGTCAACTGCTCCCCTCGATACTTAGGAATCACATACCCCTTCGCAGTCATCTCTTTCAACAACGGGAACATCCGCCAATAGAAAGATGCAATCGCAACCACCAACACCATTCCCACCCCAATCAACACACGGTCAGAAGCCAAAAAAATCAACACGCCCAACACCAGCACCACAATCAACTTCACCCCTGCCACCCAATTCACAAAATACTGCAAAAGCAAATTGCACTCTTCATTTTCCTTAGACTTCTCCCAACCCGTAAAAAACGACACCCCATGGAACACATCTCGGTCAGGTTCAAAATAAAGTTCTAAAATATTCAAACTCTCCGTAATACAAAAAATCCCCATAAAAATTTTCAAAAACAACATCTTTTTCTCCATCATTCATTTTTTCACACATTTATCAATAAATACGAAGAAATTTTCTTTTTGTTACGCCCCACCAACCAATTTGCAAAAATCCGATATAATACCCTCATCAAAAACAAAAAGGAACCTCCCCATGTCCGGTGAAACAGACCTCCAAAAAATCCTGGCCTCCATCTCCCCCATTCTCCTTCCCAAAGAATACATCTTCGCCACCTTCCCCAACACCCCCTACGGCGCTCACCCCCACTTATCCCCTCTAGCCTCCTTTCAAGAAGCCGAAGGGCTCACCCTCATTCTTCCCCGCACCCAAGCCGACCAACACAAAATCCCCTACCAAACCACCTACCGTTGCATCACCCTCCAAATCCATTCCAGCCTAGACGCCGTCGGTCTCACCGCAGCCGTCGCCACCCAACTCGCCCAACACAACCTCAGCGCCAACGTCCTCGCCGCCTACTACCACGACCACATCTTCGTCCAATCAGCCAATGCCCACAAAGCCATGAAAGCCATCCAAGAATTATCCAATTAAACAAAAAGCGCCTGACCAAGTCAAGCGCTTCTTCACAAAGCATCTTATCTCCCATAAATCACTTACTTCTTATCCATCCCCATCTTTCCCGAAACTTGCATCACCAATTCCACAGTCACTCGCCCAAGCCCCTTCTCCACAGCACGTGCTTCAATAGATCGTTTCGCCATCTTTCGCACAAACATCGGAACTCGTTGAAGAATCCGTTCAGCCTCAGCATCCCAAATCAATCCCGTAGTCTCTTCATTTTTATGCAACTCGGGGATGTTCAAATCATCTTCCGCAGGGCGCACCACCAACAAATTAAAAGGTGTCAATCGTGCAAACTTGTGCGTATTAGAACCAATCACACTTTCTTTTTCATAGTGTAGACCATGTCTCCCAACAACCACCAATCCCGCATTTCGCAAAGCAGCATAGTGATGAAGCTGTGCATAAACTTTCCCTGCAATCGCCTCTGTTTTAATGGTACACCCCATTTCTTCTGCCATCATCATCGCCCTGCGCAAACCATCCCGATAGAGTGTTTCCAATCCACGGTCAATAATCTCATCATGCAATTGTTCCTGAGCAGTAAAATTAAATTTCTCTGCCGTTTCTTCAGTCAAAGAACTAGCAATCGTTTGAAAAACAGTAGAATGAAAAAACGGATCATAAACCGCAACCGCCTCAACTTCTGCGCCCATCAACTGCCCCATCTCCACTGCTCGTTTTAACGCCTGATAGCTATTTGGGCTTCCATCAACACCCACCACAATTGGTCGATTCTTAAATTGCCACGCCTGCCGGATCACCAAAATATCACACATCTCCCCATAGAGCAGCAACCTCTCCGTCAAAGAACCCAAAGGTTCTTCCTCAATCACCCCCAAGCCAGCAGCTCCCAAAATTAACAAATCTGCTGCTGCTTCTCTTAAAGCCTCCAACAACTTTACATAGTGATGTCCTTCTGGCGTCAACCCACTATACGAAAGATCCAAAGCATTCGCTTTTTCAACAAACGGAGCCAAATACGCGTCCGAGATCAATTGCAGCCCTTCGCTAATCAAATCCTCATGGGTGTCCCGCAAATAGGTCAAATTCTCTTCTTCTTGATATTGCTCTGGTAATCCAGGCTCCATTTCTTCAAAACGGGTCCGATGTAATCGCGACGCATACACATGGCAGCCTATCAAATGTGCATTATCTGTTCTACTCGCAATTATCAATCCAGCCTCCATGCTCAAATCTGATAAAAAAGATCCGTCCAATGCATTAATGATTTTTGTATACATCCTATCTCCTAGGGAAAGGGGTTTTTTCCAACACCTCAACAAGATGAAATGCATACCCAAACGGATATCGTTGTTGCCGGACGTGAAACACATCAAACGCAAATAATTCTCGCGCTGCCAACAAAAACTTAAAGCGCTCATCCGAAGGAAGCAAAATCTCCATCACTCCATTAAACTGATAACTCGGAAATTGAGGAGGTTCTCCAGTGAATAACAAAGATACCATTGGATTATTAAAGATATTCTTCGCTGTTGTCCCTTCAAAGATTTCCAATCCACCCAAGATCATCTCATCAGCATCTTCCACATGGGCATAAAATTGTCGTATCGCATTAACCCGAATCGGGAGCGATTTATGCAACTCCATTTCCGCTGTCTTTTTACGAGCCTCAACTAATATATTCGTATACTTTTCTAAGAATTCTGGTTTGGGCAAAAGGCCAATCCCTCGGCTAGCCAAATTCATCGGAAACAGCCCTGCTCCTTGAGTCACCAAAACTGGCAAATGCGCTGGTTGAGAGCGCACCGCTCCCGCACCCGCCTCATGCAAACGCTCGAACATTTTCAAACGAGCCTTTGATTGCCATGTCACAAAAGCTTCCGGAAAAGGAAGTCTTTCAAAAGACTTCACATTTCCATTTTCAAAAACAACCTTAACCTGATCATTCTTCCAATCAACTTTTGTTTTGATATCATCTAAATTAAGAATAGACATAATAAACCCTAAACCTCCTCTGCTTTCTCAGGATGGTGTGCAGTCACCTTAGAAGTGAACCAAAATACAGCTAGAGTCGCCACAGTGATGATTCCCCACACAATAAAAATTCGACTGATCGGTACTGGAGTCGGATAGCTTTGGCCTCCCGGCACAGGCATCATCTTATAAATCACCCAAGGAGATCGTGCAGATTCACGTACATATCCCATCACAATCACAAGCCACATCCCAAAAACACCAGCCATCCCTGCCGCAATCCGTGAAGGTCGTGAAAGTTTGCCCCATTCAGCCTCCCGACGATCCCCCAATATAATTCCATCCACCATCAATGTCACCGCCCCAATCAACACCAAAGTGAACAAAGCCACATATTTATAATCCATACTCCCCAGTGGGTTTTGCCATGCACCAGCATCAGCAATATTACTCGCCCCCAACCAAGCAGGTTGGACTAAAACAATCGCACAAACCGCAGCAACAATCAAAAACACCTTAAACATTTTATGCAAATTTTTATTCTCCAGCTCCGTTAAAATCTTTTCCCGCCGTTCTATAAAGTAAGTGATTACCGCCAAAAACAAACCAGATAGCACACTCACCATCAACAACATCTCCCAAGCCCGCGAACCATGCATAATCATTTCAAACGCATCAGGAGTCTTATCCTTAATTGCCAACATATACACCATTCCCAAAATAGGTTGAAACACCAAGCCAAACAGCCCCCATCCCATACCATAGGAACCAACCCAATCCCAGTATTTACGATCTTCATCACCTTTTCGATCCATATAATGTAACATTGCCAACAAAGCGATCAAAAAACCAAAATAAGAGATTGCCGCAAACAACCTATGGAATTGCAAACGGAACACTGTTCCATTAAACCACCATGTCTTCGCCAGCTCCATCGCCATTGGCATCAAGCCAGCTTCTCCCCATTCAATGCTATCCCCCGGCGTCAACATTCCCCCTGCAACCATATTAATCAACAAGGTTTGCAAAAATACAGAAATTGCATATCCATACCCCAATATCTGGTGCCATGTCTTTGAAACCTTATCCCAAGTGAACCAATATGTATATAAGAAAAAGATCTCCAAAGCAAAAGCAATGGCTTCAGCCAGCAAAGGCCACCAGTAAATATGAAATAAATTTTTTGCAAATTCAGGATATAAAGCGATGAAGAACAAAACTCCCGCCACAGCAAAAGTAGCCCCCGCACTAAACAACATCACATTAAACAAAGTGATTGATCTTGCCAATCTCTTCGTATCCTCATTACCAGTCTTAAGATGACTGCTCTCTGTAATCGCTGCTACCCAAGATCCCCCCAAATGTAAATTTGCATAAAGCACATGAGAAAGCATTACCAAAGCAATAATAATTGATCGTCCAGACTTCCCCATTCCAGTTGTCTGAATTGGCACGGTTTCATCAAATTGCGGATCTGTCTGATTTAAAGCATCAGCAGATTGCTCAGTCGATGAAATCAGTCCTCCCTGAGAAGGGACAATAAAAAAACTAAGGATGCCAATAAAAACAGCTAACAATAATACGATTGACGCAATTTTCTTCATAGGTTCCTCCCAACATGAAGATTGGTAAATAAATAAATTAATTTTTATTAATTTATTATAAGATTAATTTTAATTATAGAGATTTCAAAAGAAAATACAAGTAGAGAAAAACAGAACTGAATTTCAACGTACCTCCCCCTTAATCAATCATAAGAATATTTCAGAATATATACTCTAGATCATATAATATTTATCTTTGTATTTAAAATACAAAAAAAGCGCCTGACCAAGTCAAGCGCTTCAATCAAAAATTCAACTCACTCATTCCACCACAAGCGCATCCACCAACACCTGCAACTCTGTCTTAATCGTCCCAAAAGAAAGCTCATTCTCTTGGCAAAAATCAAAAATCATCGTCAACTTATTCGGCATCTCCATCCCCAACACACCTTCAATCTCCTCTTGGCTCACCCCCCAGCCCAAAACTTCAGCAAAATTAGTATTGCGGTTCACCTTCATCTCATTCTCGTCATGCTCTTCCACCACCACCGTAGCTTCCACAACCTCACCACTCTCATCCGTAGCATCCTCGATCACATTATCAATCGTATGTGCATCCAAATAAGCCACCATCACATCATCCAAATTGCCCCGTTCTTTCAAAATCTTCACCGCCGGCGCAAACAAAAACACATCCTCGTCCCCATCTTCAAACACATAAGGAATCCCATTATATAGGGTCACAAAGAACTTCACCGAGCCATTGCCCACTTCCATCTCATCATCACAGACCACACACACGTCTTCCAAATCCTTATTTTGGAAATAACCCGCATCCTCATCTTCCGGCACCATGAAAGCAGTCGCCAACACATCCACCGGCACCCCAAAATAGTCACTAATCTCAGCAAAAGAAGAGCTCCCGCGAATATCCTCAGGGTCATATACCACCGTCCCATCCACATCCACCCCAGCCGCTTCCAACGCATTCAAATCCAACGTACTCGGAGTTCGATCTTCTTCCGAGCTCCACAAACCAAGCCCCACCGAAGTCAAAACACCGCCCAACAGCACCACCAACACCACCACACTAATTATTGTAGAATTGAGTTTCATCGGTCCAATCCTTTCACACTCACCATCACCGTGTCCGCCACTGGGCAAACCGCTTCAGAAGTACATTCCATACAGCTAATACATTGGTGATTGCGCACATTCGTCATATTTTGCACATCAATATTCATCGGGCATTCTTTCGAACACAACCCGCAAGAAATACAACTGGATTCAGATCGGCGAATCGAAAACACACGGAACAAATTCGTCAACCCCAACAATGCGCCATAAGGGCACGCATACTTACACCACGGACGTTCCACAAACAAAGCGCCCACCAAAGTCACGCCCAAAATCACCAAACCAGCAACCGCCACTTCCCCTGTCCAAAAATTGAACAAAGCATAATACGGATCAATATCACTAAACACCAACTTGCCTGTCATCGCCGTCATATAAATCACCCACGCCAACAACCCATAGCGTAAATAGCGCAATACAGCATCCAACTTCTTTGGAATAAAATGATTATAGCGTTTCTTAAAAATGCGCTTCCCAAGCTTGCCAAACCATTCCTGAATCGTCCCCATCGGGCACACCCATCCACAAAACACCGGACCAAAAAAGATCGCCAATCCCAGCACCAACACCATCAACACCACAGATGAAGCCGAAATCTTCTGCACAAAACTGCCCACCGTGAAAAGTTGATAAAGCGTCACCACGCCCCCAAACGGGCACACCCCATGCAAATTCAAGCCACCCAAAAAAGTATTCTCCAAAAAGCCACGCTCCAATGAGTGATTAATTGCAATCATCGCAATCAAACCAAAAAACACAATCTGCACAACACTTCGAATTTTGATCCCCTTCTTAGTTTTCTTCGCCATCATATAAACAATCTCCCTTTAAGATTTATTAATCTTTGTTTAGTATAAAGGCCAATTATTTGGAAACTATTAAGAACCTATTCTGATAATAATAAGAAATCGACTTATCCGGTTAAGTGAATATTACATCACCACTTTGCTTCCCTTCCCAAAACCTATACAATTAAAAAGAAAGCCTAAAGAAAAAAAGTAAAGAGAAAAAAATATGAACCAACTCCAATTAATCCATTGGCTCCTCCAAGGAGACATCAGCATCCAATACCAAACCCACCGTGACCTACTCCACTCCCAAGCCGAAACACTCACCCATCTCCGCAGCCAAATTCACAACCAAGGGTTTGCCCAACGTTTCTTATCCTGCCAAAATCCCAACGGACACTGGGGCACAGATTTCTACCAACCCAAATGGACCTCCACCCACTACACTCTCCTCGACCTCCGCAACCTCGAAGTCCTTCCTCTCCCTCAAATCACCGCCATCCTCAAAACAATCCTCTCCAACTACAAAGGTCCAGATGGTGGCATAAACCCCAGCAAAACCATCAAACACAGCGACGTCTGCATCAACGGCATGTTCCTCAACTACGCCGCTCACTTCCAAGCCCCCGCCGAATCCCTCACCTCCATCATCGATTTCATCCTCACCCAAATCATGCCCGATGGTGGCTTCAACTGCCAAAGCAACCGCTCCGGCGCCACTCACTCCTCTCTCCACACCACCCTCTCCATTCTCGAAGGCATCCAATCTCTCAATCAAAATCACTACACCTACCGAAAAGAAGAGCTTGCCCAAGTCAAAAAGAGCAGTATCGAATTCATCCTCATGCACCATCTCTATAAATCCGATCACACCGGAAAAATCATCAAAAAATCCTTCACCATGCTCTCCTATCCCCCTCGCTGGTACTACGACATCCTTCGCGCCCTCGACTATTTCCAACAAGCCCACATCCCCTATGACCCCCGCATGCAAGCCGCCCTCGATCTGCTTAAAAGCAAACAACGCAAAGATGGCACCTGGCCAGTTCAAGCCAAACATGCCGGTCAAGTCCACTTTGATATGGAACCTACCGGCAAGCCCTCGCGCTTCAACACCTTGCGTGCCCTGCGCGTATTAAATTTCTATAATCACATCTGAAATTATTTTAATTGATGTAAATAAGCCTCAATTTTTTCGATATACTTCTGCGTGGTAAAATCTCCCCGCCCCACTTCTGCCGTAACCTTATAAATCTCAAAGCTCTTATTAAAAGTCTTCAAATAAGCCTGCTCCAACACCGCCAACGCAATCTCTTTTTCATCATTCAAAGCATGCACACACCCCAACCCATACCATGCAAAGCCAAAATTAGGCGCCATAATACAAGCCTGATTCCAAAAATCAATCCCCGCTTCTGGCACATAGGCCGCTTCCACCGCTCGTTCAATCACCAACCGCATAAAATAAGCCCATTCCACCAGCTCACGTTTCACCATCGTATCCTTATCCCCCATAATCACCGAAAAGTTCGTAAACTGTTTCCCAGAAATCACATCCTCACTCGCATGCAAAGGCAAACGCAGCGGAATTTCATTTGCATTCTTATTTTCCTTCAACGCCGCATAAAGCACATCACTGTCTAAAACCAAAACACGGTGGTGCAACTCAGTCAACTTATCCACAATCGGCCACATCCAATCTTGCCGAATCAAAGAATCCATCGCACAATGCGCCACACGCCAAGGGGCATGCTCCATATGTTCCAACAACACTTCGCGCACCTTTTCACCATCAAAATGTTCCATCGTGCAAATCCACGGCAAAGAAGATTCACTAACATCCCCATCTGCCTTCTCCAAACGTTCAATCAACACATCCACCGCATCATCGCCAAATTTCACCAAATTCTCATGCATCGCTTCCACAAGCTTTTCGCTTTTATTTTCTCTAAACTCCAACATCGGATCAATCGCTCGCCTATCCCCCATCTCCGCCAAGACTTCCATCGCCTCAATCAACAACCATTCATCCAAATAAGTGTTCAACACTTCAATAATCTTCTCCACATCCCCTTCCGCCTGCATCTTCTTCAAATTTGGCGGACGAGAAATAAAGAAACTCGCCAAAAAATTAATCGCCATCCCAGCTTGCAAAATCACAAAATAATGCGCAAGCGCATAAGTGTGGATCCAAAAACCAACCACAGTTAAAATAGCAGATATAACAAAAAAAGAAATGGCAGATCTCTGCCCATGATTAACAGCTCTGGGGAAAAAATAAAGCCCAGCCATATAAGAAAGAAAACAAGCCAAGAAAAAAATAAATCCAAGCGACAAAACAACAAAAACGTTCATTCTAACCTCCTGCCAGAGTCTATATTTTTCATCATATCACAGAATTGTTAATAAACAAATAAAAGCTCGGCTTCAGATAAAAAATCCATCAAATTTCTAATAGTTCCTCTCAATCTTCTTTATTCTTCATTATAATCACACTTTAAACAAAAAAAAGACCACGTATTCACGTAGTCTTTCTCAAATCACTCAGTCTCAAAAAATCCTATTCCGTTCTTCGTAGCGCAATAAAAAACAACACCAACCCCGTACCCAGCAAAATATGCCCAATTCCAGCCATACCCGAAATCGAAGCATTCAATCCCACAGACTCCCATTGTAGCGCCTGATAGAGTCCTCGCACAAACAACAACATCAAAGTCAGTCCCAACCCCGCATTATACACTCCATAGAACCAGCCGAATAACGCATCCTCCCCCACCTTCGTCACCTTCACCAATCCCGCCACAATAAAAAAGAACAACATCCCCAACGTCAACGTATGCACATGCAACAGCCCTAAATTATTCGGCCACGCCACATCCACATACTTCGTAAACTCCCGAAAGAACACTCCAAACACCAATCCCAAAATCATATAAAACATCGCCGTATTCACATATTTTTTCATTTTCTAACTCCTTATAAAGATTTCTACCATATAGAAGTCAATCCCCCCACGCCTCTTACGCCCCAACCCCACATGAGAGTTTCGCCCCAGCTATCCCAAATCCTGTATACTGAAGACGAAGATGGGTTACCTTCTTCCTAGTGCCAAACGACTAGTCCAGTCTCACAATCGTAAAGATAGGAGTCGACATGTCAAAAACAGGTGAAAAACCCGGCCAAGGAACATATTACTGCAAAGAATGTGGAAAAGAAGTTTATCTCAAAAATTCAACCGATCACCTCCCCCCCTGCCCACAATGCAAAAAAGACGTTGAATATATCACCATCTAAACCCCAAAGGGTCATCGCAATTTTTTGTAATAACCCTAGCACAACAAACAAAAAGAAAAGAGACTGCCTCTCAGCAGTCTCTTTTTAGATCAATTACTCGTCAAAACACCAGAATCGCTCTTCTTATTCTTCTTCTCCTGACGTTTCTCTTTCAACGTCTTCTGAGCCTTTTTCCGCGCAGGCTTCTTAACATCTTTACCTTTCGACATAAAACCCTCCAATCAAATAACATATGCAAGCCACCCGGCTCACACTCCTAATCGTTTATACCTACATTCTAGTCCCATTTCCAAATCATGCATTAAAAATAAGTAAATAATCAAATATTTTATTATTCTTTATTAATAGCATATAATTAAATTACAAAGAAAAAATATATATTTATAATTAAGAGAGGGAAAAATGAAAAAAATATCAATAAACAGTATTATCGCTTTAGGTATTATATTACTTGTAATTATTTTCAATCATGTTGAAGCGGGAGGATGTTCAATATCAGAATTTAGTATGAACCCTACTGATCCTTACACGATTGGAACACATGTCAAACTTCATGTCGTTAGTAATTGCGGTACGGTTAGATTTGAAATTGATGGGCAACCAAAAGCTGAAATTGGGTCTTCAGAACAATGGGAAACATGGAAAACTGAAGAAACGGGGTCTGGAACTCACGAAGTTTGTGCAGTTGCAAGAGGAGATGGCGGTTGGGAAAATGCAGATCGAAAATGTAGAACTGTTTATGTTGAAGGTGGTCAAGCACCCCCATCTGGATCTCAGCAAGCAGAAAAAGTAAAATGTTGGGTTAATAGTTTTAATATTACTCCTAGTTCAGGTCCAAAAGGAACAAATTTCAATTTAGCTAGTCAAGGACAATGTGATGGAAATATGAGAGCCGCTCGTTTTACAATAGACGGAACAGCTTTCGGTGAACATTCTTCTAATACATATAACACTAATTGGAATTCGAATAATGCTTCAACTGGTTCTCATAAAATTTGTTATTTTATAACCGGAGGTGATTGGAGTGACGCAGCAAAAAGTTGTATTTCAATTCAAGTAAATAAAAGCGGAAATGAATCCAACAATGTTGCTCAAGGAAATCAAACAACAAATAATGTTCCCGGGCAAACGGAAGACAGTAATCCAAGCATTGTTGATCATCCACAAGGAAATCCTCCTGAACAACAATCTTCTTCATCCTCTGCGCCATTAGAATCCGAAGACTTAATCGTCTCAAATGCTGAAAAAAATCAAGCTTGCACTATTGGATATTTAGACTTTGATATGAACGATGTAGCAAGAGTAATTCCAGGACCATCCAATAATTTTCGTAACAATCCAAGTCTTTCAGCAAAACTAATTGGGCAAATCTCAGGAGGAGAAAATTTTTCAATTATTGGTGGCCCAAAATGTCAAGATGGGTATTGGTGGTGGGAAATTATTTATAATGGAAGTATAGGTTGGACTGCTCAAGGAACTAATACTAAATTATGGATTGAAAAAACTAAACAGGAAAAAATTTCATATCCAAAAACAAACAATATTGAGATATTTGATTTATACTATCCAGATTTTAATCATACTTATCATATAGAATTTAATACAAATACATGTTTTATTGAAAATGGCTCAGAAATTGTTGCTGATGAAATTAGCAGGTTTTCATTTTTTATGTCAAATTTTTCGAATAAATTAAATCCAAAAATAATTGATTATCTTACACCTGATGATTTTAAAGTTACAGGAATAGATAAATTTAGAATTTTCCTTGAAACAGAACTAAACAACAGATTTGACTTAAACTGTGATATTAAATATAAAGTTGGTGAAAACACAATGGATACTTCAGGGTTAGGAAATATTGTTTTTGGGTTTTATATGGCAAGGTATAATGTTTCATTTGATGATTTTATCGCTGCTATTACTCAAGCTGCTTCTGACAAAACCATTATTGTGAAAGATGCTCCTGATGATAAAACTCAAAGAAGAGTTGGAAAATATATAGCTGAAAATTTAGGGTACTATGCAAGCTCATCAACAAATCTTGTTGAAAAAGCAGCAAAAGAAAATAATTTATATTAATGCAATTAACTTTTCTAAAAAATACCGCCCAATAGGGCGGTATTTTTTTATTCCGATCTAAGCGCCTCAACCGGCACCAAATTCGCCGCTCGATTAGCAGGATACAACCCCGCCAACACACCGATCGCCGAAGAAGCCAACGTCGCCAGCAAAATCGCATTCATGCTCACCACCGGGTCAAAAGGCGTACCCGCGTTCGAAGCAATCGCGCTCACAATCGCCGAAAGTCCATAGCCTAACAAAATCCCAAAAATCCCCCCCAACAAACTCAACACCACAGACTCCGTCAAAAATTGCATCACAATATCACTCTTGCGCGCCCCCAAAGCCTTGCGCAGCCCAATCTCCCGCGTACGTTCGATCACACTCACCAACATAATATTCATGATCCCGATCCCGCCAACCAACAAACTGATCGCCGCAATCCCGCCCAAAAACACAGTGAAGATCCCCGTCACAGAAGAAGCAATATCCAAAATATCATCCTGTGAAATAATCGTAAAATCATCCAAGCCCACAGCCGTACGGTGATTCTCGCGCAACACCGCGCCAATCTCCTCCGTCGCCTGCTTCACCAAATCAGAATTATACGCACTCACATAAATAGAATCCACCGCATCCGCCGTAGACCGAGACACAAACCGAGCTTGCGCAGTGCTCAACGGCACCAAAGCCAAATCATTATCTCCATTCGCATCCATCCCCTGCACTTCTTCCATCACACCAATCACGCGAAACTGCTGTCCATCAATCCGCACCGTCTCACCATAGAGACCACTTGCCGTCCCAAACAGATCCTCAGCCAAACCATAGCCCAACACCACCACCGAAGCGCGGCCTTGTTCCATCGTCGCATCAATAAACTCACCGTCAAACAAATCCACCAAACGCACTTCATCATAGCTCTCAGTCACACCACGAATCGTCGTGATCACACTTTCCCCAGCATTGGTGAATTCCACGCCACCCTGTGAAACAATCGGTGCAGCACCCATCACAGAAGGCGCATTAAACGGATCCGCAATATCTTCCGCATCCTTAAGCGTCAAAGGCTTCACATTACGCACATCTTCATTGTCCGTTCCCCCTAAAACAAAAATCAAATCAGATCCAATCCCCTGAATCTCGCCCGTAATCTGCGCCTGAGCGCCATCACCCAAAGCAATCATCGCAATCACAGCCCCCACCCCGATGATGATCCCCAAAATCGTCAAAATAGAACGCAACTTATTCGACAACAAAGAATCAAACGCTTCCTTGATTACCTGAATTAGCATCATGCTCGCGTCTCCTTCTCAATCAAACCATCACGCAAATGAATCGTACGTTGTGCCATCTCGGCCACCTCAGGATCATGCGTCACAATAATCAAAGTCACATTCTCCTCGCGGTTCAACCCCAACAACAACTCCATAATCTCATCCCCACTCTTCGTGTCCAAGTTCCCAGTCGGCTCATCTGCCATAATAATCGAAGGCTCATTCACCAACGCCCGCGCAATCGCCACACGTTGCTGCTGCCCACCCGAAAGTTCATTCGGCTTATGATAAATACGGTCACCCAAACCAACAGACTCCAAAGAAGCCGTCGCTCGTTCCACGTGCCGTGTCCGATCACCAGAATAACGCAAAGGCAATTCCACATTGCTCAACGCCGTCTGACGTGACAACAAATTAAATTTCTGGAAAACAAACCCCACCTTCCGGTTTCGAATATCCGCCAACTCATCGTCACCCAGATCTTCCACCCGTTCGCCATCCAAAAGATACTCACCCGAAGTCGGACGATCCAAACAGCCTAACATATTCATCAACGTAGACTTACCAGAGCCACTCGGCCCCATAATCGCCACAACCTCTCCTTCGTGGATCTGCAACGAAACCCCGTTCAGGGCGCGCACTTCCACTTCACCCATCTGATAGACCTTCGTCAAATCACGGGCTTCAACAACAACCTTTGCCTCACTCATATTAAAATCCCGGTCCACCACTAAACATTGACGAATAATCTGCCGGAGGATTCAACACCACAGTGTCGCCCACCTTCAAATCACCACTCACCAACTCAGAATAAGAATTTGCAGAAGAACCCAGCTCAACTTGCACCATTTCCAACATCCCAGTGCTATTAATCACATAAATCACACGGTTACCATCCACCACGCGCACAGCACGGTTCGGCACCAACACCACATCTTCCACAGAGCCAATCACAATGTCCACAGCCGCAGTCATCCCTGGCTTAATCGTCTCATCTGCATCATTCACTTCCACAGTCACTTCAAAGTTCACCGCACCGTTCGTGTTCTCACCAACCAATGCCACTTCTTTCACCACACCGTGATAAGTCTTATTCAAAATTGCATCAAAATTCAAAAATGCTTCTTGTCCCACAGCAACTTGGTTAATATCTACTTCAGAAATCATCACATCCACCAAAAGTGAATCCAAATCATCCACTCGAAACGCCACAGAACCAGCATTCACTTGGTCACCCACCATGTTTTCCACATGGGTCACCACACCACTGATCGGAGCCTCTGCATAGCGCATTGCCACGGTAGCTTCCGCTGCCACAATGCGTGCTTCCGCTGCAGAAACCTCATCCGCAGGCACTCCCGCCAACAATTTTTCCAAATCAGCTTTTGCTTGGGTCAATTGCGCTTGTGCCAAAGCCAAATTGCTTTCTGCCAAAGAGAGCGTAATCGGGTTCACCCCACCCGTCAAATAATTATATTCACGCAAACGGGAATCATAAAGTTGTTGCATCTCGCTCAACTTTGCTTGCAAAGTCGCCTTCACCACAGAATCATTTTTATTTTCATAAGGCTCAAAATCTTCTTTAGCATTATCTAATCGATCTTTTGCTAAATACAAATTTGCTTCTGCTTGAGCAATATAAGCATCACTTGCCTTATAAATTTGCGAATTCACATCATATTGCAAACTCACCAAATCGTCTTCCAATGAAGCAATTTCTTGTTGTTTTTGAGAAATCGCCAAATCAGAATAAGCATCATAAAGATCATCCAAAGCATTCTTTGCAGTCAAAACATCAGCTTCAGCCAAAATCACACTCTGGTTCAAAGAATCAACAGCCAAAGAGGCAAGCACATCATCCTTCTTCACAGTGTCGCCCACACCAGCAAAAATTTCGCCCACTGCTCCGCTGGTTTCCCACATCACGAGCGCGGTTTGTTTTGCGTCCACTGCGCCTGTAGCGCCAATTGTCGCCGTGAGATTTCCCTTAGTGATCTCCTCCGTTTGGAAATCAGCCACAGCCTCCTCAACAGCGCGTTGCGCTCGAAAAAACAACAATGTACCAGCCAAAATCACCACAACCACTGCAATGATCCATCCCCATTTCACTTTTCTCTTTTTCATCTTAATAGACCTTTCTTAAATCAATAATAGCTAAAATTAAAAGTTAATAATAAAACAATTACTTCTCAATTTTTCTTAATCAAAAGAACCCTTTAATTGTAGTCCTAAGATTTTCCTTATACAATTCTCACAAATGTAAATTAATAATCCTCTTACACATTTTTATATACGCCAAACACAACGCAATGTTTCAATTCTCTCCCTTTGAGAAACCCGCCAAATCAAGTATCATAAGTACCGTACGCAAACAGTACTTAAAAGGAAGGACTCACCCTATGCACGACTATCGTTTCAGCAACGGCATCATCTATGACTATTTCGGAGACAAACGCGATCTCTTCATTCCAGAACACATTGATGGCGAACCCGTCACAGAAATTCACGACCATGCCTTTGACAACAAACAACTCCTCAGCCTTACCCTTCCCCAAACCTTAGAAATCATCGGAGAAGCCGCCTTCCTAGACAATTTCATCGACAGCCTCATCATCCCCCCTCACGTCCACACCATCCATGCCTCCGCCTTTGAAAATAACGAAATTGCCGAACTCACCCTCCCCGAAGGGCTCCTCACCATCGCCGACTACGCCTTTCAAAACAACCATCTCACCGGTCTCAAACTCCCCAACTCCCTTCAAACTCTCGGTCAATCCGCTTTCTACAAAAACAAAATAGAATCTCTCACCCTCGGCAACCAGCTCACCCGCATCCCCAAAAACACCTTCAGAGAAAACTTCATCCCCACCGTCAAACTTCCCGCTTCCATCCAAGTCGTAGAAGAATGGGCCTTCAACCACAACAAAATCCGTCAACTCACCCTCAACCAAGGGCTCCAACAACTTCACACCAACGCCTTCACCCAAAACAACATCTCCTTCGTCCTTGTCCCCACCTCCCTCACCGACCTTCATCAACAAACCTTCGACCGTGCCGTCACCCTAGACCAACCCGCCCAACATCCCGATTTCCACGTCACCAACGGTCACATCACCTCCTACTCAGGCACCCAAACCAACCTCATCATTCCCCCCGCCATTGACGGCGAAACCATCCACACCATAGACGCCTACGCCTTCAACGGTCTCAACCTCACCAACATCTTCCTTCCCAACACCATCCAAACCATCCTCACCTCCGCCTTCTCCTATAACAACCTCACCACCCTCATCCTCCCCACTTCCCTCAAACACATCGCCGAAGGCGCCTTTAGTGACAACCAACTCGCTTCCGTCCAGCTCAACCCCGGCCTTCACACCATAGAAAAAAACGCCTTCATCAATAATCCCCTCGCAGAGATTGTCATCCCCGAATCCGTTCTCCATGGCAACGCTTCCGCCTTTGACCCCCAAGTCCTCATCACCGGCAAACACATCGACAAAGCCGGCTTCAAATTTTTCAACGGCACTCTCCATGGCTACTACGGACGCGAAACCGATATCCTCATCCCCGAAAAAATCAACGGCAAAAAAGCCCAAATCATTGGCGATCATGCCTTCGACGGTCTCGAAATCAAAACCATCACCCTTCCCCCCGGCATCAAACGCATCCGCCAAACCGCCTTCTCAGACGGCTTCCCCCTCCCAAACATCATCCGCCAATAAAAAAGTACAATTCAAAATCAAAGAGAGAAAAAATTCAACAAAAACCCCAAACTGATGACTATTTGTAAGCCTTTTCATCACCTATTAATGTTATTATTATTAAATGTACAATCTTGTGGTTTTACTCTTAGTTTTTTCTGGAATCCTCACCTCATTTATGGTGGTCAATGCACTCCGCAAATCAAGATCGCCAATTGCGATTATATTTGCCATCTTTATGGCCTGTGGAACAATTTGGAATCTAGGCTTCGTAGCCGAAATAATCAGCCCCACTTTAGAAAGCAAACTTTTCTGGGCAAATATTCAATTTACGGGCATCGTCTTCCTCCCCATCGCTTGGCTAGTCTTATCTCTTCTCGCCACCGGCAAATCACTAAATTCCCTAAAATCCTTAGCTTGGATCAACATCATCGCAGTCATATCACTAGTGATCATCTGGACAGATCCCTATCATCATCTTTTCCGAGGAACCCCATCCTTACTAACCTCTAATGTCCCCTTTCCAATCCTACATAATGATTACGGAATTTTTTACTACGCAATTAGCGTCCCCCTCACTTACGTTTTATTCACCATATCCTATTTTATCCTCGTCGAATTTTATATCAAAGCCCCCGAAATCTATCGCCGCCAATCTTTGATCTTAATGCTAAGCGTAGCAATCCCCTTAATTACCGATTTTTTCTATGTAATAGACGTCACCCCCATCCCCTATTTTAACTTCACCTGCATCTTCTTCTCCCTCTCTGGGATCCTATTAAATTTTAGTATTGAAAAAAATCATTTTCTAGACATCCGCCCACTCGCCTTCGAAACCGCCATCAATGCCATGGATATCGGCGTAATCGTCATCGATTCCTCCAACCGCATCACCTATCTCAACCCCGCCATCGAAACCATCACCGGCGATTCAAACAATCTAAACATAAGCAAAGATGCCACCCAAATCTTTCCTGAGTTAGCCCACGTTTTCAACTCCGATATAAGAAAAGGCGAAATCACCCTCACCCAAAATCAACTCGAATATGACTACGAATTTCAACGATCCTATATCCACCAAAAGAACTATCAAACCGTAGGCCAAATCATCACCCTCCACGACATCACCGAAAAAACCAAACTCCTCAAAATGACAGAAAAGCTATCCCTCACAGACACCCTCACCAATGCCCTCAATCGTCGCGCCCTCATCCTCCAAGGTGATCAAGAAATTCAACGTGCCAATCGCTACCAAAGAGAACTCTCCATAATTCTCTTAGATGTCGATAACTTTAAGAAAATAAACGACACCCATGGACATTTAGGCGGAGATAAAATCCTAAAAGAAATCGTACAAAAAATTCAAAAAATCATCCGCCACAACGATTTTATATTCCGCTATGGCGGAGATGAATTTGTCATCCTCCTCATCGAAAGCGATCTCGACCAAGCCTACCAAACTGCCGAACGCATCCGCAACGAACTAGCCGAAATCGCACAAATTCAAACCCAAGCCAACCAAACCCCCATCTCCATCAGTCTCGGCATCACCCAACTCCTCCCCCAAGACACCCTCGAAAGTTTCATCCAACGCGCCGACCAAGCCCTCTACCAATCAAAATCCGCCGGCAAAAACCAAACAACTATAAAATAATCAAAAGCTCCCAACAAAAAACTAACAAAATTACAAATTTATTGTTAGTTTTTTTATATTAATTAATGTTATGATGTTTTTATGTATAGTATTGTGGTTTTATTATTAATTTTCTCTGGCATCCTAACCTTTTTTCTGGTTATCACTGCGCTTAGCAAATCAAGGTCATTAATCTCAATTGTATTTGCGATTTTTATGTCCTGCGCATTTATCTGGGATATAGGATTTCTTTTCGAAGTAATCAGCACGACCCTAGAAAAAAAATTATTTTGGGCAAACATCCAATTTTTCGGCATCGTCTTCTTACCCCTCGCTTGGTTAGCCTTAACCCTATTAACCACCGGCAAAACAATTCAAACACTAAAATCATATATGTGGGTCTGCATCCCATCAATCCTAACCATCGCAATCATATGGGCAGATCCCTATCATCATCTTTTCCGCGGAACTCCTTCATTGCTCACCACAAATGTCCCCTTCCCCATTCTTCAAAATGATTACGGACTCTATTTCTACGCCGTCCATGCCCCCTATAACTACATCTTATTTGCAGTAGCATTCTTCATTCTCTTAAAATTCTACAAAAACGCACCCGCAATCTACCGTCGCCAAACCTTCATCCTCATGCTTAGCGTAATCATCCCCCTCTTCATAGACTTACTCTATGTCATCAACATCACCCCCATCCCCTACTTCAATTTCACCTGCATCTTCTTTTCACTTTCAGGCATCTTCTTGAATTTTAGTATCGAAAACAACTACTTCCTAGATATCCGCCCGCTCGCCTTTGAAATAGCCATCAAAGCTATGGATGTCGGCCTCATCGTCATCGATTCCGCTAACCGCATCACCTATCTCAACCCCGCCATCGAAACCATCACCGGTGTTTCAAATCATCAAAATATAGGAAAAGACGCCCCAAAAACTTTCCCTGAGCTAGCCCACCTCTTCAACTCCGATATAAAAAAAGGAGAAATCACCCTCACCCAAAACCAGTTCGAATATAACTATGAAATCCAACGCTCCTACATCCAACAAAAAAATAATCAAATAGTAGGAGAAATCATCACCCTCCACGACATCACCGAAAAAACCAAACTCCTCAAAATGACAGAAAGGCTCGCCCTCACAGACACCCTCACCAATGCACTCAACCGTCGCGCCCTCATCCTCCAAGGCGAACAAGAAATTCAACGCGCCATTCGTTATCAAAGAGAACTCTCCATAATCCTCTTAGATGTCGATAACTTTAAATACATCAACGACAACCATGGTCATCTAGGTGGAGATAAAGTCCTAAAAGAAATTGTAGAAAATATTCAAAAAATAATCCGCCAAAGTGATTACATATTCCGCTATGGAGGAGACGAATTTGTCATCCTCCTCATCGAAACCGACCTCGACCAAGCCCACCAAACTGCCGAACGCATCCGCAACCAAGTAGCCCAAATAACACCAAACCAAAACCAGCCCACCCCCACCGCCGTCTCCATCAGCCTTGGCATCACCCAACTCCTCCCCCAAGACACCCTCGAAAGCTTCATCCAACGTGCCGACCAAGCCCTCTACCAATCAAAATCCGCCGGCAAAAACCAAACCACCATAAAATAATCAAAAAAAGACCATCCTCTCAGATAATCTCTTTTTTTATATTTTTTTTAAATTTATAATCGTTTAAGAATTTCATTCTTTTTATTTTTATATTCATCTTCAGTAATCAGCTCAGCCAAATATAAATCTTTTATTTTTTTTAATAACTCAGTACATTCATCAATATTTATATTCTTATCATCAATAATGTTTTTAAATTCATTATTCATTCCCATATTTATACCCGTTTTCAATAATAAATCATCGTCAATAAAATGAGATCTACAATACCACGTTGTTGAATTTGTTATAATAACCAATTCATCTACTATACGTAAATCTTCATCAGGTAAAATTGAGGCAGATAAAATATCTCTATAAGAAGAAGAATAAATTGTATATTTAAGGTGCCTTGTTCTATTATTAGTAGTAGTGCCAGCTAAAGCTCCTAATACACTGCCTAAAAAGTTATTTGCTCCTTTTTCAAACATTGGATATTTTTCTGTAAGTTCTGGTATGGTAACAAAATATAAATTATCTGAAGATAAACAAAGATATCCTGTAGCATAATTTCCATATATTTTATTATAAAATCCTCCATTTGCATTTTTATCTTGTTGTTTTTTAATTCCCCAAGAAAATTTGTAAGGAGCATACATAATTAACGATTCATTATTTTCATTTATTATTGGAAAAAGATTGTTTTGAAGATCAGCATATATTTTTTCATACCATTCAAGAAATTTCGGATCATTTCCTCCTCTATAAACTATTTCATTTTTCCCAATCTCCACATATTCATAAATCTTATCTTTATTTGATTTTTTAGAATTCATATTTTTTCTCCATTTATTTTATTTATTATCTTAAATATTTTTTCCAGTATACAACAAAATCCCCTCTCTCAAAAATAAATCCCTCTCCCCAATAGGGTATAATTCCCAAATGACCTCCAAGAAAAAAATAATCACGAGCCTCTTTCTCGGCATCCTCTCCATCACATAGAGCGAAGTCTTCTCTGGCTCAACACCCCTTTGGTTCCTCTTCCCCTCACAAAATAAAAAAAGACCATCCTCGCAGATGGCCTCACAAACTCAAAATAAAAAAACAACCTACTCTCCCCATCTCCTAAACACACGCCCCATCACACCGCGCAAAACAACCCCAG
This sequence comes from Anaerolineales bacterium, assembly GCA_963676155.2. Taxonomy (GTDB): domain Bacteria; phylum Chloroflexota; class Anaerolineae; order Anaerolineales; family UBA11579. Next base: position 1,033,372 of record CAXXOS010000001.1, on the reverse strand, counting down.
CCTCATCCACCCGCAACACAAACATCATCACCGCATACATCAACACACCCAACCCAATCCCACTCAAACCAAAAGCCCACACACTCTCCCCATCATAAAACTGCCCCCATCCCCACACAATCACCGTCATCCAAGAAGCGCCAATCGCCGCCTTCCAAAAAGCATTCAAAATCCGGCCGCCCTTCATCCCCCCCAGCTTACGTCGCATCAACGCAAATAAAACAACCACCTCAATCGTCGTCGCCAAAGAATTCGCCAACGCCAAACCGCCCAAAGCCAACCAACCAATCCCCTCAAACATCCCCGGGAAAATCAAACTAAACACCAAATTCAACCCCATCGCAATCACCCCCACCGTCACAGGCGTCTTCGTATCATGCAACGCATAAAACGCTCGCGATAAAATCTCCAACAAAGAATGGCTCACCAACCCCACCGCATACCACAGCAAAGCCCAAGCCACCATCTGCGTATTCTCCGCCGTAAAATTCTGCCGTTCAAAAGCCATCGCCACAATCGGCACCCGCAACACAATCAGCCCCACCGCCGCCGGCACACTCAACAACACCACCATCCGCAACACACTCGCCAACGAACTTCGCATCTCATCCAACTCATTCCGAGCCACCAAAGCCGAAAAAGTCGGCAAAGCCGCAATCGCAATCCCCTGCGCAATCACCAACTGAGGCATCATCATAATCCCAAATCCCAACGTCACCGCCGACAAAGCCCCCTCGCTCAATCCCGACGAAATCATCGTATTCACCAAAAAATTCAACTGCACAATCGCCACGCCCAAAACGCGCGGTCCCATCAAACGCCCCACCTGTCGCACAGCCTTGTCCTTCAATCCCAATCGTGCCCAATATCTCGCCCCCCGCAACCGAATCACTCCCGGCAATTGCACCAACAAATGCAACACAGCCCCCAACACAGCCCCCCACGCAAAACCATAAATTCCCATAGAAGGAACCAAAAACACCAACCCAATAATCTGCCCAATCCAATTCATCGAAGGTGCCAAAGCTGGCAACAAAAACTTCTGATGCGAATTCATCACCCCCATCAACAACCCCGAAATCCCAAAAATAGCCGGTGCCAACATCACAATCCGCAACAACTCCACCGTCAACGCTCGCTGTTCCGCCCCATATCCCGGCGCCAACACATGCCGCACCACAAACGGCGCAAAAATCACAATCAACACACTCCCCACGCCCAAAACAATCGTCACCAAATTCAAAATCGCAGAGGTCAATTGCCACGCCCCCTTACGATCATCCTTTTCCAAAAACTCCGCCAACGTAGGAATAAACGCCGAAGCCAACGCGCCCCCCGCCACCAAATTGAACAAAATCTCTTCCAACCGCATCGCCGAATAAAAAGCATCCAACGTCGCCGAAGCCCCAAACGTCTGTCCAGACAAAACCTGACGCACCAAGCTCAACACAGCGCTCAACACAAACGCCCCCATCACAACCACAGCCCCGCGTGCAATCTGGCGATTCGCCGTCTCCGCACCCCCCGCCACAGCCGCTTCTTCTTGCGTCAAAACTTCCTCTGGCACCCCTTCGCCTTCATTTAATATCACATTAGATTCATCAAATTGGTCACTCATAGCCCACATTATACCAGTCCCCACAAAAAACATTTCGCAATTCAGACAAAAAATAATATAATAAAATAAAAAGGACGAGAAAATGGATAAAAAAGAAAACGCAAAAAAATGGTACCAAAAACTAGAATTCCTTTTCGAAGAACTCCCCGACTTTGACAATCCCCTCTGGGACGAAGATCAAAGACGCCGCTGGGTCGCCGCCCTCGAAGGCATCCTCGGCCTCTACATCGAAGTCGATCACGACGGCGACGACTACCACTTTGACGCAGACATGCCCTTCTAACCCCCGAAAGAACCCTCATGGATAAAAAACAAAATGCAAAAAAATGGTACCCAACCCTAGCCCCCCTCCTAGAAAAACTCCCCGATCTCAACAACCCCCACTGGGACCAGCTCTACGAAGCGAAATTTTTCATCGCTCTCGAGCAACTGCTCGACCAACACACTCACACAAAAAATTCAGAAACCAATCGCCCATTCTAACCAAGGAGCCCCCATGAAACCCAAACTACACAAAGCCTACCAAATCCTCCTCTTCCTCATCGCCCTCTTCTGGCTCGTCGGAAGCATCGCCCGCTTCATCACCCATCCCACCACCCCCTACCGCATCCTCGCCGCCCTCATGTTCATCAACGGCCTGCTCTTCATCCTCCTCGCCTTCCTAGACCTCCGCAAACCCCTCCGCCCCCTCGCCAGCGCCATCTTCCTCCTCACCAACCTCATCCTCACCTTCACCGATCAATTCGGCCTCATTGACCTTGCTTTATTAGTATTGAATTTATCAACATTGATTTTATTATTAATTATAAAAAATCTAGTTAAATCTCAATCTTAAATGAAAGAGAATTATAAATACAATTCTCTTGACCTTCTCATTGAAACTCTTCGAGAAAGAGTATTAATTTCTAGCGTTGTCATTTTCTCAATTTTTTGAAAATCTTGTATTTCTTTTTCATTTTCTTGAATCATAGCACAACTATAATTTGGTGAAATAAAATAATATTTTGGACCATCAAATTTTATTCTCTTTTCAATTTTAAACTTTGAAAGTTTTACTGGTATATTAAATATTTTAGTTCGCCATACATCGGTACATGATTCATCTCTTTTAAAGAATTTATTTAGAATTACAATAGTGTTTGCATAATAATCTTTATTTATTTTATATTTCTTGTTTTTTTCTACTTCAAAAAAAACAATATCTGTTTTAATATTTGGAGATATTTTTACCCATAATTTTTTTACATTGACTTCTACACCGACTTTATTTTTTTTGTCATAGATATAATAAAAAATATAATTATTTTTTGATATTCTTTTTATGGTTTTTATGGAATTGTCGTAAAGTCCAGTATGATACCAAAGATCATTATTATATTTTTGTCTAACAATATTCTTTATTATTTTATGAATTTTTCTTTTATTAGTAATTTCTGTAATTGTATTATATAAATCTGGATCAATATCTGTAATAGCATCATTAAATGTTTCCATATCTTGATAAGGATTGATTTTTATATTTTTATTCTTTTCAATAATTTCTCGAAATTCATTTTGTAATTCAATAATCGATTGGTATCTGTTATTCTTTTCAACTTGAAGTGATTTAATTAAAACTTGGTTTAAAGCATTTGATTCTATTCCTTCAAAAGGCAAGTTTTTATATCCTGTTCCGCTATGAACATGACCATGAACAAACCAATAAATCACCTGTGCCATAGAATAAATATCTGCGGCTGGTGTAATTTCATCTTCAGAGTTTTTTTGTTCAGGAGCTGAAAACTCAAAATTAGCTAATCTTTCTGTTTTTTGAGTTTCAATAAATTCTTGAAATAATTCTCTATTAAAATGTGCAATTCCAAAATCACATAATATATAATTATTGTTTTCATCAATTAAAATATTTTCTGGCTTAATATCTCTGTGAATTATTCCTTCATTATGGAGTAAACTTAATGTTGCAATAAAAAAATCAAATAATTTTTTTACGTCATGCCATTCTTTTGTCCCTTGATATTTTCTTAAAGTTGTTGAATATTTTTTCATTATGATATAAGGAACAACCATATCATCTATTTCTAATTCATCATAATGAATATATGTAATAATATTCTTTAATTTATGTGATTTATAAATAGTATTAAAATATTCTGATTTAAATCTATTTAATGCTCTGCTATTATCTTTAAATAAAAATTTTATAGCATAATCTTTATCGTTTAATCGACATTGAAATACTTTACCGTTCCCACCTTGTCCAAGTGAATCTGAATCACTTGTAGTAAATTCAAATAAACCAAATTTTGTACTTATTCCGTTATTTTCTTTAATATATTTATAAAGTTTGCTTTCATCCATAAAGAACCTCCCAAAGTAAAAATTATTATAATATATTTTAAAATAATTCTCAAAACTTCCCTCTTTTTATAGAATTTTTGTGCTATAATATACCCAAGCAAATTACCAAACCATCGGTTTGGTCCCTGTCCGGCGCATAGATCCCGAGGTGCTTTTATCAAATAAAAGTGATCGGGATTTTTCATTTAATCCCCCTCACTCACACACCCCCAAAAGGAGATCAAAATGAACCAATTCCTATCCGACTTTCTCAACACCCTCCTCCTCGCCCTCGCCCCCGTAGCCGCCACCGCCCTCGCCGGCTGGCTCATCACCCTCTGGAAAAAAGCCACCACCGACCTGCAAACCAAACACTCCCAACTCTACGAACAAATTCTCTGGTTTGCCGGCATCGCCGTACGTGCTGCCGAACAAGCCGGCATCGCCTACCTCATCGAAGACAAAAAAACTTTCGCCATCGACTACCTCGAAACCCTCGTCAGCAAATACCTCAAAATCGACCTCGAACTAGACGAAGCCGCCAACATCATCGAAACCGCCGTCTGGGACGAATTCAACCAACTCCGCTACTAACTCCATTAATCTATCCTTCCTGTGAATCACACTCCATAGGCAAAAGACAAAGAGAAAATAAAATTTTCTCTTTGTCCAAGTTTATCGGACTTTGTCCGATAAAACGGGGGCTGATGAGTAAAAAGGCTGCGCCTTTTTACGGAGGGGGGATTTTTCCGCACCTTACCAACTAAATACTCTGGAACCTAACCTTCGGGAATGACTTTTTAAAAAAATAAAATAAAAACTCATTAAAGTTAACGGAGGTGCGTAGCACCGTAGTCCCCCTTGATAAAGGGGGATGTCACGTAGTGACAGGGGGATAGGACAAAAAAGCCTTCTCTTTAACCGGACTGAAACTTTAGAATCACCCATTTATAAGAGCAAAGCTCGCATAAACATTTTCGGGCATAGCCCGAACAAACACTTACTAAAGGAAGAGGGATAAAACAAAATCGATAAAAAACTTCGATCAATAAAGAGACTCAAAAACAAATCCCAATTGTCTCCTTCAAATTGACCGAACTTAACCCATCCTCCCCTCCAAAAAAAACGCACCTTACCAACTGAATACTCTGAAACTTAAATTTCGGCACATCCTGTCCCCACAAAACCTACCCCCTGGCACCTCCTGCACAAACAAAATCGCCTCTTGGCGCCATCTGGCATTTCCAAATATCGCCAAAAAACACCACATCCACCGTCCCACACCTCCCTCACCCCCACATACGCCAGAAAAACACCAAAACCAAATCACACCCTCTTTTTTTTCAGCGCCCAAACCCAACCAGAAAGGAACCGCACATGCCCAACCCCATCCAAGAAGTCACCAACGCCGAGCTCAGAGCCGACATCCACCACCTCTCCTCCCAACTCACCGATCTCGACACAACCCTCAAAGCCCACACCACCCACACCCTCGCCAACTTCGAAAAACACAACCAAAAACTAGAAACCCTCAACATCCACCTTGCCCAACTCAAACCCCAAGTAGAAGACAACACCAACTTCATCACCACCCTCACCTGGCGCCTCCTCGGAGCCGCCTTCGCATCCATCGGCCTCGCCATCTCCCTCCTCAAACTCCTCAGCCTCTAAAAAACATCTTCCATCAATCAATCCTCCTAACAATATTCCCCCCTTGATTTAACACAACTTAACGAAGGTGCGAAAGCACCCCCTAGTGAAGCGTTAGCTTCACCAAGTTATTTGGGCAAAGCCCAAATAAACACTTGCTTAAGGGGGGAAAGCGACGCAATCGCGGGGGGATATAACCCCAGCAAAACATCTTCCATCAATCAATCCTCCTAACCAAGCCCCCCACTGAAGCATTAGCTTCACCAATTTATACGAGCATAGCTCGTTTAAACTTTTTCGGGCAAAGCCCGAACAAACACTTGCTAAAGGGGGGAAAGCGACACAGTCGCAGGAGGGAAACAAACCCAAACCAAATGAAAGGACCCACTCCACAAAATGACCACCCCCAAACTCCACGCCCGCAACCGGCGTCCCCTCGTCGCCCAACAATTCCTAAAAAACATCCCCCTCGCAGAAATCGCCACCAATTTCAACATCACCCTCACCACCGTCAAAAACGACATCCAATCCCACTTCGAAAAACAATCCCAAAACAGCCACCTAGACCCTCAAGAGCAACTCGCCATCGAAATCGCCTCCCTCAACCGCGTCGAGCGCCAAGCCTGGGAAGGCCACAAAAGCGACACCCAAGCCTATCGCTACCTCCGCATCATCCTCGAATGCACCAAACTTCGCGCCATCCTCCTCCAACTCCAAGATCAAATCGCCCTCCCCCCCGTCAACCAAGAAATCATCAACACCATCCACATCATCCGCGACCAAGCCGAAAAAACATTCCAAACCAAACAAACCAAATAAGAAAGAACCCCCACCTCATGCCCAAAACCACGCGCAACCCACCTCGCCCCACCCACATCAATCTCCACCTCCCCACCCCTCATCCCGCCCAAGCCAAAATCCTCGCCCATCCCGCCCCCCACAAACTCCTCCGAGCCGGGCGCCGCTTTGGCAAAACCACCCTCGCCGCCGACTATCTCTCCTACGGACTCCTCGAGCTCGCCGCCCCCACCGCCTATCTCGCCCCCACCTACAAAATGCTCCAAACCCAATGGCGCGCCCTCAAAGCCACCTTCGCCCCCCTCATCCAAACCAAAAGCGAAACCGAACACTGGCTCCAGCTCACCACCGGTGGTCAACTCACCATGTGGTCCCTCGATCTCAACCCCGACGCCGTCCGCGGTCAATCCTTCGCCTCCCTCTTCATAGACGAAGCCGCCATGATCCGCAACCTCAAACAAACCTGGCACCAAGTCCTCCTCCCCACCCTCCTAGACCGCAACGGCCACGCCCTCATCGTCTCCACCCCCCGCGGCAAAAACGACTTCCGCCTCCTCGAAGAATCCGGCACCTTCCACCCCTTCCACTTCACCACCCACGCCAACCCCCTCCTCTCCCCCCAAGCCATCCAAACCATGGAGAAAAACATGCTCGCCCGTGCCGTCCGTCAAGAGATCTACGCCGAATACATCGACAACTCTCAATTCGCCCTCTGGCAATGGGACACCATCGAGCGCAATCGCCTCCTCACCCCGCCCCCCCAACCTCGCCTATCTCGTCGTCGCCGTCGACCCCGCCGGCAGCCATCATCCCACCTCAGACCAAACCGGCATCATCGTCGCCGGCAAATCCCACACCAACCACTTCTACATCCTCGAAGATGCCACTCTCACCGCCGCCCCACCCAACTGGGCCGCTGCCGTCATCAACCAATTTCATCGCCACCAAGCCAACAAAATCATTGCCGAAAAAAACTTCGGTGGCGACATGGTCGCCCACACCCTCCACATCGCAGATCCCCGCGTCCCCATCAAGCTCGTCACCGCCACTCGGGGCAAAGCCATTCGCGCCGAACCCATCGCCGTCCTATACGAACAAGATCGCGTTCATCACATCGGCCACCTCCCCCACCTCGAAACCGAAATGACCACCTGGTCTCCCAAAGACAATCACAGCCCCAACCGCCTAGACGCCCTCGTCTGGGCCCTCACCGAGCTCTCCGCCAAATCCCCCCTCGCTGGTCGCCCCCTCACCATCCCTTTTTAGCCAAAGAGCTTATTCTTGAAAAACTGTTAACGTAGGCACACAGTGCCGTAGCCCCCAAACAAAACAGCATGTTTTGTCGCTATAGGGGGGAGAAATGCAAAGCATTTGGGGGGATTCACCTCCAGTACTAAACCAAAAACACACTTTTAGACCATTTGCAAAACTTACATTATCAAAGGAGAAAAATAATGACAGTCCTCACCAACCTCACCTTCCTCAACCAAGGCCAAACCTTCCCCCCCGAATCTCAAAAACCCCGCCTCAAACGCTACCAAACCAACAAACAAAAATACGAAGGCCAATCCTCCCTCACCAATCCCAACACCAACCCCCACCTCCTCCGCCTCCTCAACGGCCATGCCACGCTCCTCAATCACCGTCTCCGCGTCAACTTCCAACGCAAAATCGCCCTCAAAATCGCCGATTTCCTTTTTCAAGAAACCCCCACCTTCGAAGCCACTCCCCAAAGCCAACCCATCCTAGACGACCTCCTTCAAAAAAACAACCTCATCGCCCTCGGCTATGCCGCCGCCATCGACGCCGCCCGCTACGGTGACGCCATCTTCCTCATCCAGCTTCGCCAAGGCACCCCCCACATCACCCTCTCCCAACCCGCCTACTGGTTCCCCGTCGTCGATCCCACCGACCTCAAACACATCACCCACCACATTCTCGCCTGGCAAACCCCCGCCACCCATCCTCAATCCGGCCAGCCCATCACCCTCCTCACCTATCAAATCCACACCAAAGGTGCCTACACCCACGGCCAAAAAATCCTCAAAGCAGACAAAATCGGCGCCACCCTCCACGAAGAAACCATCCAAACTGGCCTCACAGATTTCGCCGTCATCCCCCTTCAAAACACCGTCCCGTCCGACACCATCTTCGGCACCGACGACTTCACCGACGTCAATCCTCTCATCGAAGAGCTCGAAATCCGCCTCGAGCAAATCGCCCACATCCTAGACAAACACGCCAACCCCACTCTCGCCGGCCCCATCCAAGCCCTAGACTACGACGAAACCACCGGCGCCTACCACTTCCGCACCGGCAACTACCTTCCCCTAGACAAAGACACCCCCCTCCCCACCTACGTCACCTGGGATGGCCAGCTCGAAGCCGCCTATCAAGAGATCGAACGCCTCCTCCACCTCATCGCCGCCATGTCCGAAATGGGCGCCGCCATCTTCGATCACGACCTAACCAACCGTGTCAACATCAGCGGCCGCGCTCTCCGCCTCATGTATATCAACGTCCTCGCCAAAACTGCCCGCATGCGCAAAGCCTTTGACTACACCTTCAAAAAGCTCATCACCCTCACCTCCGCCATCGGCTCCCACCCGCCCATCAACATCACAGACCTCTCCATCCATTGGAAAGACGGTCTCCCCAACGATCCCAAAGAAATGGCCGAAATCGCCCACCTCCGCCTTGCCGGCCAACCCTCAGACACCATCCAAGCCCAAATCATCGCCCAAGATCACCTCACCCAAAAACAAGCCCAAACCAAAACCGATCAAATCAACCCATCTTAAACAAAAAAGACTACCTCTAATTGAGGTAGTCTTCCAATTCAAGTAATCAAGTCATCACTTCACATGATCCCAAATCACAACACGATGATCATAACTCGAGGTAATTATCTGATCAGTATCCTCCAAAAATTCCACATATTTAATAGCACTATCATGGAAATCTAGGGTACTCATTAGGACACCTGTCTTGATATCCCAAATTTTAACCACATCATTCCATGTAGCCATTGCCAGCCAACGTTCATTCTCATGCAATTTCAACATCACAGTGTTATATCCTGGATTATGAAATTTATAAACATATTCTTCCAAGCCATCCTTCCAAACTAAAGCGCCAGAAGCATATTCCGTCACCAAAAGATCTTGTTCAGGTGCAAAAATCGCATCATAGATAATGATTCCTTTTCCCCAACCAAAGTGCAAATCTTCATTAAATTCTATATCAAAAACATACACTTGGCTATATTGTGTTTCAATCTGAACGCCATATCTAGGTCTCACAAGATCATAATAATCAACCTTTACAAATTCAGCGCTCACATTTTTCTCATCAAACCAAAAGTTCTCAATTGCATTCTTTTCAGCGTCTCGTTCATCATTAATATCTAAATCAAATTTTTCCAAATCTTCCACAAACTCAATATTCGTAATTACATCACCAACATCAAATTTTTGCACAATTTCATCTTCTTCAAAATCCCACATATAAGCTTTACGCTCCTCAGTAAAGAGCAAATACTTACTATCGGGACTAAAAGAAAGATGGTTCAAACTTATCACATAATTCTCATACTCAAAAAGCTTCATTCCATTCAAATTCCAAACAGTCACAACATTGTCTAATAATGTTGCAAACATCTTCCCATTTGGTGAAAAAGCAGCTTCCACACTTAAATCTTCGAATGAAGGACATGCATGTGTAGGTTCATCTAAATATGCGGGCTTAAATCCAATATCCGTCACAGCCCAAACTTTATATAATTCCTCATAATCATCAATTTCCACATGAATTTCATCTGGATCAAAATTCTCATCATTGCGTAAATGCTCATTATTTTTCAACAAATCATAATTTTCACCATTACAAGAGCTTTCACTCAAATTTACAATAGCCAAGATATTCCCATCCAAATCAATTAAATGGAATTTTCCCGTTTCATCACCTAGCAATAGCATTGAATCATCTGGGCTCCATATAACTTCCTCTAAAAATGGATCATAATCATCAAAAGTATATAAACCCTTATTATGAAACTCTAACTCCAAATTTCCTTGCAAATCAAAAATCTTTAGACTTTTGATACTTTCTTGACCAGCATCTTTGATTGAATAAACAGCAAAATGAGTCTTATCATGGGACATAACTGTATCCGATATACTTGCTTCCATATTAATAATTGTATTGGGTTCATAACTCAAAAACTCATATTCTGAATCTGTTACCCTAATCCCAAAATCTCTAGGTGTAATTGTCGGTCTTAGTGTTGTTGTTGGAGTGATAGTCGGTATCATTGTGAATTCAACTGTCATTGTTGGTGTCGGTGAAATCGAAGGTGTCACAGTTGGTGTCGTAGTTGGTGTCAAAGTAGGTGTATATGTAGGACGAGGTGTAGCTGTAAAAGTAGCAGTTGGTGTTACTATGGGAAATGGATAATTTGACCAATCCAGTCCATGTGTTCCTTGCCAATCATAAGGATAACCATCCAATGCCCTCCATACAGATAAAATTGCATACTGGTCTGTGGTTTCTGTTAATATTTTCCCATTTCCTAGGTAGTATCCTTGAATAACATTATTCTTTTTAGAAGGCAAAACGCTCAATAAATAGCCATCTGAATCCCAAATACTAACATACCATTCAGCTGTTTCTTTATTAAAATACCATTCACCCGAAACAACTAGAAAATTATTTTCTGGATCTACTTCAATTCCCCATAAACTTTCAATCGGCAAAGTTTTTACAATTTCATTTTTATTTAAGTCAAAAAGTATAGGTTTAGAATTATTCCAAGAACCACCATAAGCAAACAAACTACTATCTGAACTAAACCAATAAAATTTTGTGTCATCTTGTTCATTTAAATAAATAGTTGGATAAATTCCATCCTTCGTAATATATTCAATAAGGTCAGGGTTTCTAAGAGAAACATTTTTTATGATATAATCTCCTTTTTGAAATTTAGGTCGTAACGATGAATCAGAAAAAGTAATCATAGATTCTCCATTTATACTTGAAATAACTGATAAATTGCAATCCACCACATTTTGATTAAAACAATTTAAAAACACCATTTTTTCTTGATCAGGACTTATTGTTTCAAGTTGATTAATTCGAAAATCATCCTGAATTGTTTTTAATAATTTTCCATCTATTGTCCAAATTTTTAACAAACCATAACTATATGTAATAACACGATTTTGTTTCTCTAAAACAATATACTGAATCTTTTTTAAATTATCTGATTCAAGATGTGGGTAATAATATTGTTCATTAGTTCTAATGTTAATCAATTGAGCACCTTCATCATATAGTGATGCAACAAAATCATCCTCTCCTACATTAATAAGCGTAATATTTTCAAATGTGGCGCCAAAGACTTCAAAAGTATCATTTTCATATCCGTTAGATACTTGCTCAGTTTCACCCTTTTCAATCAGATTTACAAATTCCCTATCAATAAAACTCCAGATTAATAATTCTTTAGTATTTTTATTTCTAAATAAAGAATAACTTTTATTTGATGAAAAATTAATAACAAAAATCTCATCCATTTGATTTTTATTTAATTCTGAAATTAATTCCCCAGCCGTAGTTGAAGAGCGCATTTGTATAATTTGCTCTTTAATCAAAGATTCGCTTAAATCAAATGAGCTATTTTGCTTATAACGAACAACAACTCCCTCTCTTTCCTCATCTTCACTATAAGACACAAAATAATAATTTGGTATTCTTATTCCTTCGGCTTCATATATTTGATATCCTTCAAATTCATTTAAAATTAATACATATTTTCCATCAATACTAAAATGATAGCTATCTGTTAAAATAGTCCCATATTCTGACAAATTAACTACAAGATTATTACAGGATCCAATTTCTTCTCCATCTCTGTTATAAATCTTCAATCTATGATCTTCACTTAGAAGAGCAAATTTCGAACTATCAGGACTAAATTTTCCATAAATTATATTAAAATAAGTTCCTATATATGTTGCTATTTCTTCTCCATCAAATCTCCATAATTCTGCCATATCCTCTGACACATAGAGTAATGCCATTGTCCGATCAGGAGATAATACATATACCCCCCTTGCATAAGGTAATCGATTTTCTACCCGTTCATCTCTCATCAAATCAAACATTTCAATTGGTACAGGCCCTCTCCAAACTTCAGTTACAGTTGGTGTACTTGTTGGTGTTAGTGTAGATGTAAAAGATGGTGTTAGGGAAAGAGAGGCAATATTAGTCGGCTTTATTGTAGATGTTAATGTCATTGTCCCGGTTGGGTTTACAGTCTTAGATGGGGGTATTTCAAAAGTATTATCTTCCAAATCAATAGGAATATTTAATGTTTCTTTTATATTATTATCTATGTCTTTACTTAAAGAACAACTTAATAATAAAAAAGATAAGCATAAAATCAAAATTACAATAAAATATTTTTTGTGATTCATTTCATTTCTCCCTCGAATACAAGTTTGTTTTACTTCTCCAAAATTATATCATGGTAATTCTTCTTGCAAAATATCACCCTTTATTCTGCAACCTTACTCCTCACATCTCGTATAATATATTAATAAAATAAACCAAAATAAAAAAGGAAGAGTAATATGAATAAAAAAATGACTATTTTCATCACAGTTCTCATTCTTACCCTCACAACCCTAGCTTGTAACTTCTCTGTTTCCCTCCCAGAAAACAGCTTCAACACCTTAGATGTACCCGTTTCTCAACAGATCAATGTCCCCTATCCCAATTCTGCCAACACCACAAACTTATCCATTAACTTTGGAATGGGCAACCTCAACATCAGCAGCGGTTCCAGTCAACTTGTCACAGGTCTCGCCACATATAATCTTAAAGACATCGCACCAGTAGTTGAATCCACAAATGAATATGTTTCCCTCTCAACGGGAGATGTCAACTACACCTTTGGCAACATGCCTAATTTTAACAACATAAAAAACGAATGGAACCTCACACTAGGTAACGCTCCCGTGAATCTTAATCTTTCTGCAGGGGCTTATAAAGGAAATATCGATCTCGGTGCACTTGCACTGAAAAATCTGGATATCCAAGGTGGCGCTTCTAAAACAATCATCAACTTCTCAAGTCCAAATTTAACTCGAATGAATGAGTTCAAAGTCTTTGCCGGAGCTTCAGACACTTCATTTACAAATCTCGCAAATGCGAATTTCAACTTTCTTCGTTTTGAAGGTGGTGCAGGAAATTATTCCTTTGATTTTGGTGGAGCTGTCCAATCTGAATCAAGTGTCGTTGTTCGTACTGGTATTTCCAATGTAAAAATTACTGTACCTTCTGGCACTTCAGCAGAACTTCGCTTCAATGGTGCTCTTGGAAATGTAAATCTAGGAGGGGAATGGCAAAAGGTAGCTGAAAATCAATATGTTCACCCAGGTAATACAGCTCTCATTAGTTTTGACGTAGATCTTGGTCTAGGTAATTTGACTCTTAAATAGCTTTAAAAACTTTATAATAAAAAGAAAGCCCATAAAAACAAGGGCTTTCTTTTCAAAAATTCTCTCAAATTAACACTTTCCCCTTAAAGGCGTCAACCCCTGAAAGGGGGCTGACTAAAACCAACTCAGAAGGAGGAGAGAGGAAATTGATTACTTCTCACATATGTCCTCTATTGTTATGTTTCCCAATGTTCGTTACGATGAAATGTTTTGAGCGGACTGAGTGTGAACAAGCAATCCATCCAAATGTTTAGGATGTTTGCCTCAATGTGACTTAAGTTTAATCGTGTCAACCTATTTTGACTATGGGTCAAATGTCCTCAATTTTCAGGCAATCTATCCCTCCAAATAACAAATTTCGCAAAAAAGTCAATCAATATTAAAATAAATTAAGTAAAATGAGAGTGTATCCCACTTACAGCTTAAATAATGCAGATTTAATCATCTTTGAAGAAACCACTTCAAATTTTTTATCTAAGCATTTTTGGTCTCTTAATTTAATACTTTGTTTATCTGGCTGAGAACCCCCAACATAAATATTAAATTTACCTGATTCGATTATTCTAGATCCATCATCTCTAACAATACTCATCATTTCTGGGGATATCTCAAAACACACTTGTTTTTCTTCTCCAGCATTCAAAATCACACGTTCAAATCCAACCAATGCATGTTGCGGAACACGAGTTGAAGCTTTTACATCTTCCAAATAAACTTGTACAACTTCAGCTCCATCAATAGAAGAAATGTTTTTAACATTTACACAAACTGTCAAAAAATCACCAGCATCAATCACATCGTTACTCAAACTTAAATCAGAATAATCAAATTTAGCATAACTTAATCCATATCCAAATGAAAATTGAGGTTTTCCTTCATAATATTTATATGTCCTACCTTCCATTGAATAATCTTCAAAAGCAGGAAGATCGTTAAAAGAATCATAAAAAGTGATTGGTAAACGTCCTGAAAAATCACGAACACCAAAAAGAAGGTCTGCCAATGCTTTCCCTCCCATTTGTCCTGGATACCAAGCTTGAACAATTGCATTTGCATTTTCTTTCGCAAATGAATAATCCATTGCAGAGCCTACCAAACCTACAAATACAATAGGTCTATCCACTTTACCCACAGCCTCCAAAAGCATTCGTTGCGGCAATGGTAATTGCAAATCTCGTTTATCTCCACCTTCCGTAGTGTTCCCTGATTCTTCACCTTCAATAGAACAATCCAAACCCAAACAAAGCACCACCACATCTGCACGTTCTGCCATATCAACAGCTTCAGAAATTCTTGAATCCAATGTTTCTCCCCACATAGCCTCCGGAGGATCGCCATCCAATACTGAACCTTGCGCATAAAGTATTCTTGCCTCTGGCAAAGCTTCTTGAATCCCAGCCAAAACTGTTTTCTTAATTGAAGGTGTCCCAAAATAGTTACCCAATAAAGCCATTTCTGAATCCGCATTAGGTCCAATAACCGCTACGGTTTTCAGAGAATCCTTTTTTAATGGCAACAAACCATCATTTTTCAATAAAACCATTGAGCGTACAGCAGCTTCATAGCTGATAGCATGGTGTTCATCACTATCTAATTTTTCAACTGGGATTTGTGCATATTCAACCATTTCATCTGGATCAAACATTCCCAATTTCATTCGAGCCAAAAACAAACGACTTAAGCTAATATCAATCTCTTCTTCACTCAACAATCCATCTTGTACAGCTTGAATCAATGCTTCATAAACATGACCACAATTAAGATCACAACCATTACGTACTGCCAAAGCTGCTGCTGCTTCTGGGGAATCTACTAATTTATGATCCATCCAAATATCTTGAATCGCACCACAATCACTGACGACATAACCATCAAATCCCCAAATCTCTCGCAACAAGTACTGTAATAAAGTTTCTGAAGCACAACAAGCTTCTCCATTCGTACGATTATAAGCTCCCATCACAGAAGCTACTTTGCTCTCCATAACTGTACGTTCAAAAGCATAAAGATAGGTTTCTTCCATATCTTTGGCACTTGCAATCGCGTCAAAACGGTGGCGATCTGCTTCAGGGCCAGAATGAACTGCAAAATGTTTCACAGTTGCCACCAATTTCAAATATTTTTCATTATCCCCTTGCAACCCATTACAAAATTGGATTCCCATCTCTGCTATCAGATAAGGATCTTCACCATATGTTTCATGAGCTCTGCCCCAACGTGGATCACGAACAATATTGATATTCGGTGACCAATAAGTTAAACCTTTATATATTCCAAAATCTTTTTTATCTTTTGCAATATGATGTTTTATTCGAGCTTCATCTGAAATCACATCTGCAACTATACGCATCATTTCACGATCAAACATTGCTGCCAAACCAATTGCTTGCGGAAACACCGTAGCGGTTCCAGCACGCGCCACACCATGTAAACATTCATTCCACCAGTTATATTCAGGAATATCGAACCTAGAAAGTGCAAAAGATGTATACAACATCTGACTTACTTTCTCTTCTAAAGTCATTCGAGATATCAAATCCCCCACGCGTTCATCAAAATCACATTCTAAATTTTTCCACAAAGAATTATTTTTCATCACTCATCCTTTTATCCTTGGCAGGTTGGAGCGAGTAAAAGGTGATAATATCTTAATAAGTATAGTCTATTGTTGGGAAGAATCAAGGAAATAAAAAAGCCCCTTATCAGAGGCTTTTCTTCTTATTTTTCAATATAAATTCCCTGTAAAATATCAAGCGGGGAATAATCAATTATAGGATTTTCAATTATTGATAATTGTTTTAGATTTAAAAAATATGATATTTGTGAAACATCAACAATCTCATTATATCCAAGATCTAAATATTCAAGGAATAAAAGATTTTCGAGCGGAGAAATATCTTTTATATTATTATTATTAAGCAAAAGTTTTGTTAAATTCGATAGATTTTTTAATGAATCAATATTTTCAATATTATTTGAGTTAAGATCTAATCCTTTTAATGAAGTTAATCCTGCTAATGCTGTTAAATCCGATATATTTGCATAAGGTATCCCAATATATCTAATATCTGAGTAATCCTGAACAAATGAAATATCATCAATTTCTGAATTCCATAACTCTAAAACCTTAAAATTTTCTAGGTTAGAAAGTGCACTTAGTGATTGGGTATCCTGAATAGCACCTCGTAATTGTAAAACTTCTAAATTTGACAACTCAGGTATTGTGGATAAATCAGCGAAAGTCATCCCTTGCATCTGCAATAACTTAAGATTCTCAAATTCTTTCAACAAGGGATATTCTGTTAACATCCAAACTATATCAATAGAAAGTTCTTTTATATTTTTTAACGAGGTTAAAGGCTCTACATATCCATCACAATAATAACAATAGAGAGCTTCTAAATTTTTTAACTCACTAATACCATTCCAATATCTAAACTCTGAATCTACTGCATAAAGTCGTTCTAATTGAGAAAATTTTTCTATTCCAGATATTGATTCCAAATTTGATCTAGGTAAAACTAATGTTTTAGCTAGATAAACTTCTTCAGAAAGATCTAAAAATAATCCATCATTCGCCTCTACAAACGTAAAATCTACTATTTTATTCTCTGCAATAATGTTGCCTTCTTTATCTATTAATCTAATTTTCAATGTAGTTAATTGATTCAAAAACCCTTGTGCTGGTAAAGAAATCATTGGATATTCAGTTGTCAGAATCTCTCCATCAATTTCCATTTCATATATATCAAAATCGATAATACGATCTGTGTTTAGAAATATAAGATCGCCATTTGAATAATATATTACATAATAAAAATTCGGAATTTCATGTTCTTGTGCAAAGGTTGTCGAAAACAACAAAATCATTAGAACAATTATTAAACTTACTAAGATTATTTTTTTCATTTTTTCCCTCCACTATTACTTGTTACATAATATCAGAAAAATAAGATTTTTTACAATTAATCATAATAAAAAAGCTCCGACAAAACGGAGCTTTTAAATCTTTTAATTATTTTTCCTGATTTAGTACATTGGAGGTGCTGCAGGCATGGCAGGAGCATTTTCCTCAGGTAAATCAGTAATCAAGCATTCTGTTGTCAAAATCATTGCAGCGATTGAAGCAGCATTTTCTAATGCACCGCGTGTTACCTTTGCAGGATCAATCCAACCAGCTTTGACCATATCTACATATTCGTCAGAAAGTACATCATAACCAATTGATAAATTCTTTTCTGATTTATGTGCACGGCGTACGTTTTCAACAATTACTGACCCATCTTTACCAGCATTTTCACTAATCTTTCGCATTGGCATAGATAAAGCTCGTAATACAATTTGAGCGCCTACATTTGCATCATCGCTATCGCATTTAATATCACCTACTGCATCAAGGGCGTTCAATAAGGCCACACCACCACCGGGGACAATCCCTTCTTCAATAGCAGCACGTGTTGCAGAAACTGCATCTTCCACACGATGTTTCTTTTCTTTCAATTCAGTTTCAGTTGCTGCACCCACACGGATAACTGCAACACCACCAGAAAGCTTTGCCAAACGTTCATTCAATTTTTCACGATCATAGTCGCTAGTAGAATTTTCAATTTCAACACGGATTTGATCAACTCGAGCTTGAATTGCTGCAGAGTCACCAGCACCACCAACAATAGTAGTGTCATCTTTGCTCGCTGTTACTTTGGTAGCCTTACCAAGGTCTGCTAATGTTGCTGTTTCTAATTTTCTACCAGTTTCTTCAGAAATCACTGTTGCACCGGTCAAAACCGCAATATCTTGCATCATCGCTTTACGGCGATCACCAAAACCTGGCGCCTTTACTGCTAATGCGTTAATCATCCCACGCAATTTGTTCAAAACCAAAAGGGCCAAAGCTTCTCCATCGATATCTTCTGCGATGATAACAACGTTTCTTTTCCCGGTTTGAGACATTTTTTCTAAAATAGGAACCAAGTCTTGTGCCACAGAGATCTTCTTATCGTAAATCAAAACTTGAGCATCTTCAATCACAGATTCCATAGTATCTGTATTAGTTACAAAGTAAGGAGATAAATAACCTCGGTCAAATTGCATACCTTCAACATAAGCTGTTTCGAATTCCAAACCTTGAGAGTCTTCAACGGAAATCACGCCATCATTGCCAACTTTATCAAACACATCCGCGATTAATTCACCAATCTCACGGTCTTGGGCAGAAACGGAAGCAACATTTGCGATATCAGCTTTTGTTTTCACTTCGATAGCTTGTTCAGAGATTTTTTCTGCAATAGCTTTTGTTGCTTTTAAAATTCCTTGTTTCAACAACATTGGGTTAGCACCAGCAGCCAAATTCTTCATCCCATCTGTAACAATCGCATGTGCCAAAACAGTTGAAGTTGTTGTGCCATCACCAGCGATGTCATTGGTCTTAGAAGCTGCTTCTTTCATCAATTGTGCGCCCATATTTTCAAAAGGATCTTCTAATTCGATTTCTTTTGCAACAGTCACACCATCATGAGTAATTGTAGGAGCACCAAATTTTCGATCTAATGCTACATTGCGACCTTTTGGTCCAAGAGTTGTAATCACGGCTTCTGCTACAACATCCACACCAGCTTGAAGTTTTCGTCGTGCATCATCTGCAAAAAGTAATTGTTTAGCCATTTTTAATACCTCTTATTCTAAAATTATTTAACAATTGCAAGAAGGTCAGATTCACGCATGAAAAGCATTTTTTCGCCATCAAGCTTAATTTCTGTACCAGCATATTTTGCAAAAAGAACAGTATCACCAACTTTAACTTCCATTGGAATCAAATCACCTTTGTCATTGCGATCTCCTGCTCCGATTGCAATCACTTCACCCTTTTGGGGTTTTTCTTTTGCGGAATCGGGGAGTACGATACCACCAGCAGTGATTTCTTCTTGTTCTTGGGGTTTCACAATGATACGACTGCCCAAAGGCTTAAGTGAAATAGACATAATCAGACCTCCTAGGTACTTTTATAAATATTAAAATTTGATTTTCCATTATAAGTTAGCACTCAGGATGCTACAGTGCTAATTGCGACTAAAGTGTACTCATTTTCAAAAAGAGAGTCAAGGAATCAAGTTCTCTACAAACTAATTCTTATATTTTTCTGACAATTTTTGGAAATTTCTAGGGTTTCACCGCAATCAACAAATAACGTTGTGACTGCAATTCGAATTTTCCCTGCGTTTCAATCAATTCATGCAAAACCTCTAGGCGTGGTCGCAAATTTTCAACACTCTCCCCTTCAATTTGCCAAGAAATTGCCTTTAAATAATAAACAACAGCACCGATATCTGTAAAAAAAGCTGGTGTAAAGTCATTTTTATAATATTGTAATTGAAATCCCGTCTCTTCCAATTGAGTTGCTAATTTTGCGATGGTCCATGTAGAATCAATTTGACTGACAGATTCTGGTGCCAAAAACTGGTTCAATGCAATCATATTCTCAGGTCCCACCTGTTGGGTAATATACTTTCCTCCTGATTTTAGAACACGGAAAACTTCTTCTTCTATATAGCTTCCATGACGATTGATTACTAGTTCAAATGTGTTATCAGCAAATGGAATCAAATCATGTTTACGTTGTAACACTTCAATTCCTAAAGGTTCTAAATTTGATTTTGCTATAGGAATATTTGGTTCATAATCTTCTGTTGCGCAAGTATAAGCAGGTAAATACTCTTTTAATGATAAGAGAAACTCACCACCTCCGGTATCAATGTCCAATAGTGAATCAATACTATTTAATGCTTCAATCACTAGTTTTCTATAATCCCAAGAAGGGGGATATTCAACCATCCGACCTTTTACCCATGAAAAATCCCAACCTTGAAAAGCTGCATTCAATGCTTCGTTATAATATTTGTCAAATGTGCTCATGGATTATAAACTCTTTCTTAATGCATCTAAAGCTCTTTCCATTAAAGCTTCATTCGCTTGTGTTCCCATATGTCCGAAACGGAATACTTTTCCGTCAAGTGGACCATAACTTCCACCACATGCCAATCCATTCTTTCTCATCGACTGATTAAAATCCTCCCAAGAAATTCCTTCTGGCACTTTTACTGCAGTAACTGTTGGAGACATTATAGAATCCTCTTTAACAAACAATTCTAGTCCTAACTCTACAACACCTTGTTGGCACATTTTTGCGACACGTTCATGTCTATCAAATACATTCTCTAAACCTTCATCTAACAATGCTTGTGTTGCAGCATACAATCCAGCAATACCATGCCAATTAGGGGTATACGGAAAATAATGATTTTTCTGTGCATCTTTGAATGGAAGAAATGCATCATATCCTTGATACGCTACTTTTTCAATAATATTCCAAGCTTTTTCTGAGATTCCCACCATGCTCATACTAGGAGGCATTGAAAACACTTTTTGAGAACCTCCCAACAAAAGATCAACTCCCCATTCATCCATCAAAACAGGTGCTCCTCCTAAGCTTGCAACTGAATCAACAACCAACAAGTCAACATCATATTGTTTTTTCAAAGCACCAAGTTTTTCAATGGGATTTAATGTGCCAGACGGAGTTTCACAATGAATTACAGTAATCATCTTAGGTTTATTCAATTGAATCATTGTTTCAATTGCTTCCCAATCTTTCAATGTTTCATTAAAATCAAACTGGAGGGTTGTCACATCAGCTCCTAAACTGGTTGCCATTCTTCCAAAGCCTTCTCCAAAAACACCTGTGGATAATGCCAACACATGGTCGCCAGGCACTAAACAATTTTTAAGTGCTCCCCACAATGCAATCATGCCTTCTCCAGTAAGCATCACAACCTGTTCAGATGTCCCCATTATTTTTTGTAAATTTTTTTCAGTTTTGTTGTAGATTTCTAAAAATTCATCTTCGATATCTGCAGATCCATAATTTATTTGATATGCATCAAATACTTCTTTTGATATAGAAACTGGACCAGGAATCATAGGAATAGGATATACTTTCATAAATACTCTCACCTTCAAGTTTAGTTATTTTTATTCTAATGCATAACAATCAAAAATCAAAAATACTCACATCATTCTTAGCGAAATATTTTAAAAATATATGTACTATTAAATGAAAAAAATTAATAAATCAAAAAATAAAATAGGGCAAATTTATGAATAAAAAAGCATTATTGATAATTGTTATAATTTCAATTCTCATAACAAGTTGTACTGTGATTAATATTAAATTCAAAGAACTTACTCCAACTCATTCGACTCAAACCCCACAAGTTTCTAATACTGCAACATTTATTGAAGACAAGAAAGATTCCGAATCTTTACAAAAATGGACTTCAGCAGATGATGGGGTTATTGAAGATCCTTATGCACCTGAACTCGGTAATAATGGTTATGATATAAAACATTTTGATATTTCAATACAACTTGATCCCCAAAAAGCGTTTGAAATAATCGATGCTTCTGTAATTATTTCGCTAGAAACGACTCAAATACTATCTGAAATAGGGTTAGATTTTATTGGTTATACAATTTCATCAATAAAACTATTGAATTCTTCTTCAAAATTAGAATTTGATCGATCTGATTCCAAATTGATTGTTTTTTTGCCTGAAGAAGTCTCCGAAAAAACAGAATTGGATATTCAAATCAATTATAAGGGTATTGCTGTAACAGAAACATCTAGATTTGTTGACTTTGCTCCAAGTGTTGGATTCTTTTACCCTGATGGAGAACACATGTTTATTGCATCCGAACCAGATGGGGCTCGTTACTGGCTACCTTGTAATGATCACCCACAGGATAAAGCTACTTATAGCTTTGCAATCACAACTCCTAAAAATAATCGTGGTGTTGCGAATGGGATTTTGATAGATGAGAAAATCAACACAAATGGAACAAATACATATTATTATGAATCAAATGATCCGATGGCAAGCTATCTAGTCACAATAATCGTTGGAAATTTTGATTATGTTGTCAGAGAAAACGTTAATGGAATTGAGATCAATATTTTTGCTACATCATCATTTGCAAACAGAGCGAAAAGTTTCAAAGATGATCTTATTGATGCTATGCAATGGATGGAAGAAAAAATAGGTACATATCCTTTTGAAAGCCTAGGTTTTATCGTTATTGATGCAACAGGGTTTTCATTAGAAACCCAATCTATGATTTTGATCGATGATCAAATGTTGGACACGCAGACTCTTGTACATGAAATTTCTCATATGTGGTTCGGTGATAGTGTTAGCCTTTCAAGTTGGCACGAGATTTGGCGAAATGAAGGATTTGCCACATTTATCCACACTTATTACCCACTGAGAAATGAAAATCAAAAATCAATCGACTCAACTTTTGAACAAATTAGAGATTGGATGGATGCAGATTATAGTGAGTTTGATCTCGATGATCCTCCTAATGGAGACTTATTCCATATTGCTGAATACTATAAGGCTGCAGTTATGGTATATGATCTGTACACCCTTGTTGGTGAGCAAGCCTTTTATGAAGGGCTTCAAGAATATTTAGCAGAATATAAATATGATACAGCTTCTGATGAGGATTTTTGGGAAATAATGGAAACAACCTCTGGGATGGATCTTGATGATTTTGTCAATCAGCAATTTATGCAATAAAATTAGTTGATATTCAATTATAATCAACTATAATAAGGAATATGAACAAAGCTATGAATAAATACATCATAGGTCTCACTGGAAATGTAGCTACTGGCAAAAGTGTTGTTCGTTTAATGTTGGAACATCTTGGCGCTTATAGTATTGATGCTGATAAATTAACACATAAACTTTACTCAAAAAAAGCCCCTGCATACGCTCCAGTTGTTAAACATTTTGGCCAATGGATATTAGACTCGACTGGTGAAATAAACCGAAAGAAATTAGGGCAAATCGTTTTCAATGATCCCAATGCACTCAAAGCTTTAGAAGAAATTGTTCACCCATTCATTAATAAGGCGATCCAATATTTAATCGATAAGACCAATAAAAAAGTTATTGTTATTGAAGCTATAAAAATCATCAACGGACCAATTGAACAATTATGTGATTCAATTTGGGTCACTTCAGCAACAAGAGAAAATCAATTTAGTAGACTGATTAAAAATCGACAACTTGTACCTTCCGATGCACAATCAAGAATTGAGAGCCAAGAGCCTGCTATTTTAAAATTACAAAAAGCTGATCATATTATTGATACTAATGGATCAATCGAAAAAACTTGGCAACAAGTTCAAGTTGGTTGGGATAAATTCATCGGTGAAGATTTAACAAATATCCAAAAAGTTGAAGATTTAAGTTCTACATCTCCTATCAATACTCAAAATATAATATTACATCGGGCAAAACCAAACAATGCAAAAGAAATTGCAGATTTCATCAATAAACAAGACCACAATCAAGACCTTAACGCAAAAGATATTATGATTTCATTTGGGGAAAAGGCTTATTTCTTGATTAAAGAAAATGACAAAATCGTTGGGTTGGCTGGTTGGCAAGTGGAAAACCTTGTTGTAAAAATTGATACAATATTATTTTCAAACAAAGAATATATAAAAGCAGGCCTTAAGAAAATTTTCAAAGAAATAGAATCATCTGCAGAAGATTTAAATGCAGAGGTTTCTATAGCAATGATTCCCAAAAAAGATTTTGCTACTGAAAATAATATCTCTGCACTTTCTTACGAAGATATCAAAATTGAAGATATTAAAATTAAAGCATGGAGAGATGTGATAAATTCAACCGATATCAATACACACAACTTTTGGCTAAAAACTCTTCGTAAAGATCGAATTCTACGCCCGTTTTAATATTTCAATCTTAAATCGAGGGCATTTTAATCAACCTTCATTGTATACTATAGTTAATAAAAAACTTCTATCATCTTTAATTAACCTAACTCTATGAAGTTTTATTAGTCTTAATAAGAATCTTCTATTAAAATAAAACGAAGAAAATATAGCTGGAGTTTGTTGTGATAAATTTCATAAACAACATTGTTTTTGTTTTTCAACGATTTACTTGGTGGAGCCTTGTGGATGTTATTTTGTTATCTACAATTTTCTATTTTGTTCTTCGTTTATTACAACAAACCCAATCAAAATTTTTAATTCGAGGCATCATTATTTTTGCCTTATTAGCTGCTTTATTTAGCAGTTTTAGCGAGGCAATGCCTGGCTTTTCTTGGTTAATTAGTTCAATTCTTCCTGCACTGATTTTTGTTATTCCTGTAATTTTTTCTCAAGAAATCCGAAAAACATTTGAACGATTAGGAAGAGCTGGAAATATTATTCCATCTAGAACCACCACCACAAAAGAAACTCTACCCGATGACATCGTTGAAGTGATTCGTGCAGCTACACGTCTCTCGACATTAAGACACGGTGCACTAATTGTTATAGAGCGTTTAGATAACCTCCAAGACTATACAGTTACTGGTGTTATGCTAAATTCAGAAATCTCTCCAGAATTAATTCTTCAGATTTTTTACCCTAACACACCTTTACATGATGGTGCAGTTTTAATAAAGGGAGATAAATTGGTTGCAGCTTCTTGTGTTATGCCACTTTCATCAAGCAGTGTTCTTACTGAAAATCCTGATCAAAAAATGGGTCTCAGACATCGAGCGGCTTTGGGAATATCAGAAGTAAGCGATGCGATTGTTGTAGTTGTTTCAGAAGAGACTGGTGCAATTTCAATTGCCTATAATGGAAGGATGATTCAAAGAATTGATAGTGAACGTTTAGGGGCGATTTTACGCACATTTTTCACCAAACCTGAGAGAAAACCTTTATTCAAATCAATTCAAGAACAACTCACAACCCGTAGATTTAAGTAGGTGATCTGTGGATACAAAAAACAAATTTGATTTTTCAAATCTAAGTAATGTAATCATAGCTATTGTGCTTGGCATTTTGGTATGGTTCTCTGCTACCACCGCAAATGACCCAAATATTGAAGACAAATACCCTACTAGTATTCCTTTAGAGATTATTGGCCTTCAAGATGATAAATTAATCACAACTTCATTGCCTGAAACAGTTGAAGTCAATTTACGAGCACCTCAATCTTTATGGGATACATTAAATTCTCAAAAAGATGTTGTGACTGCATCAATTGATCTCACTAACTATGAAAATGGGGAATATATGATGCCTATTGATGTTAGTGTTTTCTTGAACCCTGTTGATGTAGTTGGTACCACACCTTCAGTTGTTGCAATTTCCATAGAAAATAAATCTATTGTAGATTTTCCAATCACGACCGAAGTTGTTGGAGAACCTTCTTTAGGATATGAAATTATAAATTTAGAACTTAGTGTTGATTCAGTTCAAATAAAAGGTGCTGAAAAAATTGTCTCCTCTATAAGTACTGTGAAAGCAAGAATTAATATACTTGATAAAAATGAAAGCTTTGAAAAAGAGATTTCATTAAGTGCTTTTGATGCGGAAGGAAATCCTGTTCAAAACATTACTTTTGAACCTCAAACGATTAATGCTAAGGTTGAATTATCTCAAAGCGGCGGGTATCGAGATGTAGCTGTTACACTCCTTACAGATGGTATTCCTAAGGATGGATATCATGTTACAAATATTAGTTATAATCCAATCATTGTCACTTTATATTCAGCAAACCCTGAAGATGTACAATCCTTACCTGGTTACGTAAATACAATTCCCTTAGATATCACTGGGGCAGATACAAATATTCAAACAAAAATTGCTTTAGATCTTCCTGAAAATATTAGCGTGGTTTCAAATGAAGGTATAGATCAAACAATTGATGTATTTGTTGGCATAGCTGCAACAGAAAGTAGTACTCGAATTACACTTCCAGTAGAATATGTTGGATTAAATGATCAATATAAAGCCTTAATTTCTCCAGAGGCAGTTGATGTGATTGTATCTGGTCCATTGACAGACCTCGAAAAACTTACAAAAGACGATATTCACTTATATGTTGATCTAACTCAGATGGAAGTTGGAAAATTTACAGCGCAATTAATTCCAGAGATTATTAACGAATCCCTGAAAATTGAATCTATTGTGCCTGAAATGGTCGAAGTTGAATTGATAAGTTTATCATCTGCTACAAAAACACCTACTCCAACTAAGACCCCCTCGCCTACATCAACTCCGACATTAATATCAGGGAATTAACAACACATGCTCTGTTATAATAAGTCCCTCAAAATATGAAATATTAGAAATATTTTCTAAGAAATGGAAAAACCAAAATGGCACAAAAACCTTTAGTCGCTCTCGTTGGGCGTCCTAATGTTGGAAAAAGCACACTATTCAACAGGCTTGCTGGTCAGAGACTAGCAGTGGTTGATGATGTTCCTGGTACCACACGTGATAGACTTCATGCAGATGCGGAATGGTCCGGTGTGAATTTTATTGTAGTTGATACGGGCGGAATTGACCCTTCCCATACTAAAAAGAATGACAGCGGTGAACCACTTTCAATTGGATCGAAAGATTTTATAACGGAAATTAAACAACAAGCAATGACTGCAATTGTGGATGCTGATTGTATTCTTTTCCTAGTTGATGTGGAACATGGTGTGACCCCAGCAGATTGGGAAGTTGGCAACATACTTCGTCAAAACCAAAAGCAAAATGAAAAGGGAGAATTCACTCCACCAGTTATTTTAGCTGTAAATAAATGTGAGAATCAAGTTCGACGTGATGATATCTTTGAATTCTATTCCTTGGGGCTTGGTGAACCATTTCCAATTTCTGCAAAACATGGTTCGGGAGTTGGTGACATTTTAGATGAAATGCTTAAATCATTAAATTACACCGAAGTAGCAAAATATGAAGAAAGTGAAGAAGACGATTCTATAAAAATTGCAATTGTTGGAAAACCTAATGCAGGAAAATCAAGTATCTTAAATCGAATATTAGGCAAAGAAAGAGCTATTGTTAGTCCAATCGCAGGTACTACTCGTGATGCAGTCGACTCTTATATAACCTATGACGGACAAGAAATCACATTAATTGACACCGCTGGTATCAGAAAACGTGGGAAAATTGACCGTGGAGTGGAAAAATATTCTGTTCTTAGGGCATTAAAGGCAATTTCAAGAGCTGATGTAGCTCTGCTTGTGATCGATGCAGAAACTGGAATCACTGCTCAAGATATGCATATTGCAGGTTTTATTCTAGATGAATATAAAAGCACAATCGTTGTGGTAAATAAATGGGATGCTATTGAAAAAGATACTTACACTATGGATACCTATAAAAAACAAATATTAGGACAATTAAATTTCATGGATTATGTTCCGATTGTTTTTGTATCTGCCTTAACGGGGCAAAGAGTAAATCAAATAATCCCTACGGCAATAGAAGTCCAAGAAGAACGGTTGGTTCGACTATCTACGTCTCAAGTCAATAAAATTCTTCGAGATGCGATTGCTAATCACCCACCCCCTTCTTTCAAAGGTCGTCTTTTGAAAATTTTTTACGGTACTCAAGTTCGTACTGAGCCACCTACATTTTTAATTTATGTAAATGATCCGGAAATTCTGCATTTTAGTTATCTGAGATATATTGAAAATAAAATTCGAGAAGCATATCCTTTTACAGGAACCCCAATTCGCGTATTGTCACGTGAACGGAAAAAAGTTAAACTTGCCCCTCGTAAAAAATAAAAGGAATCGTGTTTATGAACGAAAATGAAAACAAAATTCAAAAAGAAGAATCTATTGAAAATAGTAGTATTGATTTAAAAGATCAATCTCAAGATGAACTATTGAATTCATCGATCGAAGATAAAGAATTTGTTTCTTTGGAAGATCAAATGGCACTTGAAAAACAAGAGCTTGAAAGATTAGAACAAGAAAAAAGAAAACGTATCCGAACAGAAGTTATTGAATGGATTAAGACCATTATTTTTGCTGTTGCATTATATTTTGTGATTGATTTTTTTATTGCGAGAGTTATTGTTGACGGGCATAGCATGAACCCTGGAATTCACGATGGTAATCTTATGTTAGTGAATAAAGTTGCCTATCATTTCTCTGAAATTGATTATGGCGATGTCGTTGTTTTCCCATACCCAAATAACCCAGAAAAAGATTATATTAAACGTGTCATTGCAAAAGAAGGTGATACGATCGAAACAATTGATGGACTAGTTTATGTGAATGATGAACAAGTGGATGAATTCTATTTAGATCCCGATATCACTCAAACTATTCCAAAAACAGTTGTGCCCGAGGGAGAAGTTTATGTTTTAGGAGATAATCGAGATCATTCTTCTGATTCTCGTAGATGGGGAACTTTGCCCGAAGAAGATATTATTGGAAAGGCTTTCTTCACTTACTGGCCAATTCAAGATATTGGGATTGTAAAATAATAAAACTGAAAACCTCTTTCCAAAAAAGAGGTTTTTTTGTATGATGAGAAAAACTGTTTATCAAAATCAAGGAATGAGAAAAATGAAATATAGAACTATAAAATCAACAAAAACTGATGTGTCTATTTTAGGCTTTGGAATGATGCGTTTACCTATCTTAGATGGTGATGTAAAAAAAATTGATAAAAATAAAGCAAAAGAGATGGTGAGAACGGCTATTGATGCTGGAGTGAATTATATTGATACGGCGTTTCCTTATCATGGTGAAATGAGCGAACCTTTCACTGCTGAAGTTTTAAAGGATGGATACAGAGAGAAAGTCAATTTAGCAACTAAATTACCTATGTGGTTAGTTAATTCAAAAGAAGATGCTGATTATTATTTTAATTTACAATTAAAAAGGCTTGAAACTGACCATATTGATTTTTATTTGTTTCATGCACTTAATCCAAAAACATGGAATATTATAAAACGTGAAGGACTTATTGATTGGATTAATGAGCTGAAATCATCTGGGAAAATAAAACATGCAGGGTTTTCATTTCATGCAGATTTAGATTTATTCAAAGAAATTATTGATGCGAACCAGTGGGATTTTTGTCAAATTCAATATAACTTTATGAATGAAAATTATCAAGCTGGAAAAGAAGGATTGAAATATGCAGCGAATCAAGACATCGCTGTTGTTGTCATGGAACCTCTTTATGGGGGTAAACTTGCAAAAACTCCGCCTCCTTCTGTGGATAAAATTTGGAGTTCTTCCACAATTGCAAATCAAACTCCTCCAGCAAAGGCTTTGAATTGGCTTTGGGATCAACCAGAAGTGACTTTATTATTAAGTGGGATGAGCACTTTAGAACAAGTAAATGAAAACTTAGCATTAGCCAATCAAGGGGAAGTAGGCATATTAACTAATTCAGAGAAAACGGTATATAAAAATGTAGAAATGGAATATAACCGAATTATGCCCATCCCGTGTACGGACTGTAAATATTGTCTGCCATGCCCAGAAAATGTTAATATTCCAGGAATATTTAGTTTATATAATCAGGGAATCGCTTATGAGGTTATGGAAGAAAATAAACGCTTTTATGCGATTCAGTATCCAGAAAACACTCATGCAGATAATTGTATTGCTTGTGGACAATGTGAATCTCAATGTCCACAAAATATTGAAATAATTGATTGGCTCGTCAAAGCAGAAGAAGCTCTTGCATAAAGAATTATTTTTATAAGAAAACATTAAAGCATTTTCTAATTAGGAAATGCTTTTTTGATACTTAGATTCAATACCTAACTGCAATTACATTATTTTGGATTTTGATTGGCTGCTCCTATCTAAGGTGTTTTCTTGGGCGTGGACTCATAATAATATAATCTATTTGGGGTAGCAAAATTAATGAAGAGACTTGTTTTGTTGTGAGGCAAAAGAAATGTGTGACTGCAGTAAAGCTTATGCTATTAAAGTGTCCAAAATAATTTGACAAATTTGGACAGGTGTCCAATTTTATTTTCTTCAAAAAGACCCTATATGGGGGATTATATACTGCACCACACCCTCTATATACTTGTTATTATATATTATGTCCTATTTTTTGACACTTTCCTATTTTAAAAATGATTATTGTTTGTTTAGCACATTAGTTCCATTTATTATACCATATTTGAATAAAAGATATCCAAAAGTTTGGTGTGCATAAACTGATTCTATATCGAAAGACTTACTTTTATCAGTATCTATTTTTATGAATGTTTTTTCAAAACTTTAGAAATTAGTAATAGTGATTGAAGATGACAAAGGTAGCTAAAATAGGATTCCAAAATGTATAAAAACAAGGTCATTTTGTTAGAAAGAGTAAGGTTGTTTTTTTTACTCTTTTTTTTCAATATTAAAGATCAAATCAATTAAACTTATAAAACTTTTGGGAGTAAGGTAAGAACATAGGCTAACCATTTGTCTTAGTATTGTTATAGAAAAAAAGCTAATAAGCAAAAAAAATGGAGATTAAAAAATGTCTAAACACAAAGAACATGATTGCAATTGTAACGAAGAAAAAAATGAAGTTTTAGGTTTGCCTAGATTAAATGAACCAGCTCCCTATTTTGAAGCTGTAACAACTCATGGTGTAAAAAAATTGTCAGATTTCAAAGGACAATGGTTAGTACTCTTTTCGCATCCTGCAGATTTTACTCCCGTTTGTACCACTGAATTTATGGCGTTTGCTAAGCATTATGATGAATTCAAAGAATTAAACACAGAATTGCTTGGTTTATCCATTGATAGTAATTACTCTCATATTGCATGGGTTCGCACAATAAAAGAAAAATTTGGTGTTGATATCCCATTCCCGATTATTGAAGATCTTTCAATGAATGTTGCTACAAAATATGGAATGATTCAACCCAATGCTTCTACAACACAAGCAGTACGCACAGTATTTATCATTGATGATAAGGGTATCTTACGCGCTATGGTGTACTACCCTCTTTCAAATGGTCGATCCATTCCTGAATTTATTCGTATTATCAAAGCAATGCAAACAAGTGATAAATATGGTGTAGCTACTCCTGAAGGTTGGCAACCTGGGGATAAGGTGATTGTTCCTCCCCCCAGCACTATTCAAGATGCAAATGATCGAGAAAACAAAGGGTATGAATATACAGATTGGTTCTTCTCGAAAAAAGAAATTTAAGCAATATACTTAATAAGTAAAAAAAGAAGCAAGAATTCTTGCTTCTTTTTTTTATTTGACTATCTTATCTTCTATATTCTAGTATAATTCGGCAATGCATAAGAACAATATTTCACAATCATTTTTATCCAATATTAAAACCCATTATATTTTTACAGCATTTAAGAGTTTTGATACCACTCAAGGAATTTGGACCCTTTATTTAGCTTCCAAGGGGCTTTCGTTAGTTGAAATCGGATTGATAGAAGGTATCTTTCATGTCACATCTTTGTTGATGGAAACACCAACTGGAGTGATTGCAGATCTGTTTGGGAGAAAAACAAGTCGTATTATCGGAATCTTGTTTATGATCCTTTCAAATATTGTTATTATTACTTCTTCAAATTTTTTATTTCTTGCAATTGGATTTGTTCTTTCTGCCCTATCCTACAATTTCGAATCAGGTGCAGATGAAGCATTAATTTATGATTCATTGATTTACGAGAAAATAGAAGACAGATATATGAATATAACCGGAAAAAAAGAAATTATATTTCATATATCTAGTGTTTTAAGTCTTTTAATAGGTGGTTTTGTTGGGAATATTGAATATAAAACGGTTTATTTTATCGCAATTTTTCTTAGCATTTTTAGTTTAATAGTTGCTTTTCAATTCAAAGAACCTCCAATCATAAAAAAAGAGAGTACTACTGACAAAACAGTTCTCGAACTTATCAAAGATCAATACAAAATTAGTTTCCAAGCAATTCGATTAAGTTCTAAATTAGGTTATTTAATCGTTTTTACTTCTATTATTTTTGCAGTTACTACTATATCCTTTTATTATTTACAATTAGGTTGGGAAAGTGTTGGCTTTACACCTTTTAAAATTGGTATCTATTTGGCCGGAGCTTCCATTGTTGCAGCTATCGCTTCTTATTTGGCTGATAAAATTGATAAAAAATTTGGTGCAAAGAAAATTCTGACAATATTACCCTTCTTTTTTTCTTTGTCATTATTCTCAATGTATTTTCTAAATTACGCCTATATCCCATTTTATTTGATAAGTTTTATAGAAGCTCTCGTTTTTGTTTCAACAACGGATTATTTAAATCAGCTAATTAGTTCAGAACAAAGAGCAACAATTCTTTCTTTTTCTAGTGTTATGTATAGTGTCGTGATGATCTTGTTGTTTCCCTTATTTGGATATTTGTCTGATCTTATTAGCATGAAAAATACATTCCTCGTTTTAGGAGGAATGATTTTGATTTTTTCTTTTATTAATTTATTTTCTAAGGAATTTTGAATTATTTTAATCTTTGATCAAGAACATCTAACAAAGAGTCTAATTTCTCTTGTGAAACCTTTCGGACATTCCCAAAAGCAATGTGATCTAAAACTTCAATTCCACAAAAATTAAAAATACCTTTTTCTATGGTTGTTTTGAAAGATTCAAGGGTGCCTTGTTCTTCTAATTCTTCAATCGTTGCACCACTTGTTGAGATGAAAATTGCTTTTTTATCAATCAATAAACCAACTGAATCTCCATTTTCATCATCCGTGTAAGCAAAGCCAAAACTGAAAACTCGATCTACATACCCTTTCAAGATCGCGGGCATACCATACCACCAATTCGGGAAAATAAATATAATACGGTCGGCTTCTTCGATATACATTTGCTCGGTTAATACATCTTGTCTATCATTTCCATTTTGAATAGCGATAAAATCTTTCGCTGAAAGAACCGGGTTGAAATTGATTTCATATAAATCTCGAATAATAACGGTATCCCCATCTTTTTCATATTTTTCTTTTGTGCGATTTAAAATTGCATGATTAAAACTTTTTGGATTTGGGTGTGCATAGATGATCAATATATTCATTAATAATTCTCTCCTTTTTAGTTATTGGACGCATCTGCTTGACAATTTTATACCAAATTGTATAATGAAGTCAATTTTGGGAGCGCTCCCAAACCATAATGCAAAGGTTCTATATGCCCTTAACACTTGAAGATATCGCTACATTATCAGGTTACTCTCGCTCTACAGTTTCAAGAGTGCTTAACAAAGAAAATGGAGTGAGCGATAAAGCTAGAATTGCAATTCAAAAAATAATTCAAGAAAAAGAATATCAACCCAATTTAGCAGCAAGAGGTCTTGCGAGTGGAAAAAGCCGCATTTTCGGCTTAGTTATATCACACGGGATTAATGATCTGTTTTCAGATTCATTTTATTCCCTTCTTATGCAAGGTGTGACAAAAAAATGTGCTGAAAGAGACTACTCGGTGATGTTGTGGTTGAGCAGAATGCTTTCAAAAGAAGAATTAATTAGCAAAATAACAAACAATAGTATGCTGGATGGTTTGATTATTTCTTCAATTGAATACCAAGATCCTATGATTGACGACATCTTAGAAAGTAAGGTGCCATTTGTCATGGTTGGTCAGAATTCCTCAAATAAATCGATTCATTACGTTGACACTAATAATGCTTCGAGTGCGTTTGAAGCAGTTAACCATTTTATTCAATTAGGATATAGAAAAATCGCAACTATTACGGGCCCAACAAACAAAATTGCAGGAAGAGATCGACTGAAAGGTTATCAAATGGCCTTGATTGAGAATGATATAGAAATTGACCATGACTTGATTCAATTGGGTTATTTCACTGATTTAGGTGGTTATTCTGCTATGCAAAAATTACTTAAATATCAACCTGAAGCTGTGTTTGTGGCAAGCGACACAATGGCTTTTGGTGCTATACGTGCGATTAAAGATGCTGGGCTAAAAATACCTGAGGATATTGCTTTGATTGGCTTCGATAATATCCCAACAGCATCTGAAATGTCTCCTCCCATTACAACAATCAACCAAGATATCCCCAAAATGGGTGAAGTTGCCGTTAATATGCTAATTGAACTAATTAATGAAAAAAATAAAGAAATCGAAAATATTATTTTGCCAGCAGAACTAATTATTCGTGAATCGTGTGGAACTAAGCTAGCAAATAAGAAATAATAACCTGCCTAAAATAATCACTAGGAGATGTATAAAAATGAAATATGGATATTTTGATGATAAAAACCGAGAGTATGTCATTAGTCAGCCTGACACACCGTTGCCATGGAGTAATTATCTCGGAAATGAAAATTATTTTGGGCTAATCTCAAATACTGCTGGTGGATATAGCTTTTATCAAGATGCGAGATTACGCCGGCTGACAAGGTATCGTTATAATAATGTGCCAACAGATTTTGGTGGTCGCTATATTTATATTCGCGATAATAAAACAAATGAGTTTTGGTCTTCTACTTGGCAACCTACCCGTACCGAATTAGACAGTTATGAATGTCGTCATGGAATGGGATATACCCAAATTAAATCTTCAAAAAATGCTATCGAAAGCAATGTTACCTATTTTGTTCCAAATGGAGAAAATTTAGAGATTTGGAAGTTCGAGATTAAAAACATCAGTGATCAAGTTGCTGATATATCTTTGTTTTCTTTTATCGAATTTTGCCTGTGGGACGCAAACGATGATGCTACAAATTTTCAACGAAACTATAATATTGGTGAAGTAGAAATTGATAAGAATGTTATTTATCATAAAACTGAATATCGTGAGAGACGAAATCATTTTGCCTATTTTGCTTGTTCAGAAGATATTACGGGTTTTGACACTCAGCGTGAAGATTTTCTTGGTCGCTATCGTGGTTTTGATAAGCCGTGTGTTGTTGAAACAGGTAAATCTACTAACTCTGTTGCTCATGGTTGGTCTCCAATCGGATCTCACCAAATAAATCTTAAATTAAAAGCAGAAGAGACAAAAACAATCATATTCGTTCTCGGGTACCAAGAAAATCCAGAAAACGAAAAATTTGAAGCAGATGGGCAAACAATTAATAAAAAATATTGCTCACCAATCATTGAAAAATATACAACAATTGATGATGTTGATAAAGCTTTTTCTCAATTGAACACTTACTGGGATTCGCTTTTGAATATTTTCAATGTTGAAACTCAAAATGAACATGTTAATCGTTCCGTCAATATATGGAATGCTTATCAAAACATGATTACTTTTAATATGTCTAGATCTGCATCTATGTTTGAGTCGGGAATTGGTAGAGGGATGGGCTTCCGAGATTCTACTCAAGATTTGTTAGGGTTTGTGCATATGGTGCCGGAACGAGCAAAAGAAAGAATTTTGGATATTGCTGCGACACAAATGGAATCTGGTGGAGCCTATCATCAATATCAACCCTTAACCAAACGAGGTAATGATGCTGTTGGTGGTAATTTCAATGATGATCCTTTATGGTTAATTCTTGCTGTGACTGCCTATATTAAGGAGACTGGTGATTTTGGTATCTTGGTGGAGGATGTGCCATTTGATAATAAACCAGGTTCTGAAGATACTTTATATAATCATTTAGAACGAAGTATATCTTATACATTAGAACGCCTAGGACCCCATGGTTTACCTTTAATTGGACGCGCAGATTGGAATGATTGTTTGAACTTAAATTGTTTCTCTGATGAACCAGGACAATCTTTCCAAACGACCGAAAATCGTGAAGGTAAAACAGCTGAATCAATTTTTATTGCCGGCCTGTTTTGCTATGCAACAAATGAAATGGCTTCCTTATGCGATAATATCAATGAAGAAAAAATTGCTCAAAAATATCGAGCGCTTTCATTAAAAATGAAAGAAGCAATTGAAAATTACGGATGGGATGGTGATTGGTTCTTACGCGCGTATGACTTTTTTGGCGATAAGATAGGTTCTAAAGAATGTGAAGAGGGACAAATTTTTATTGAACCTCAAGGAATATGTATTATGGGGAATGTTGGGAAAAATGATGGTAAGGCAGAAAAAGCTCTAACTTCTGTAAAAGAACATTTAGCCTCAGAACATGGAATTGTTTTACTTCACCCTGCTTATACTCAATATCAATTGAGATTAGGTGAAATTTCTTCATACCCACCCGGGTATAAAGAAAATGGGAGTGTATTCTGTCATACAAATCCTTGGATTATGATTGCAGAAGCTCAAATGGGACATGCTGATCAGGCTTTAGATTATTACTTAAGAATAAACCCTTCAAACCGAGAAAAAATATCAGAAATCCATCGATGCGAACCTTATGTTTATGCACAAACAATTGCGGGGAAAGAGGCTCCATCATTTGGAGAAGCTAAAAATTCTTGGCTAACGGGAACTGCTGCATGGAATTTTGTGGCAATTACTCAATGGATACTTGGTATTCGTGCAGATTATCAAGGTTTGATTATTGATCCAGTTCTCCCAAATGATTGGCATTCTTTTACGATTAAAAGAAAATTCCGAGATACGATTTATGATATTGATGTTGAGAAAAGTGAAATTGAAAAGACTACAATTTTAATTGACGATCAAATAATTGATGGAAATAAAATCCCTATTTTTGATGATCGTGAAATTGTTAAAGTGAAAATTCAAGTTGCGTAGGCTTTAAAGATACATGGGTGCACCCATGTATCTTTTTTCTTTATAAAATAATTCTCCAACCTGCCCTGTAAAAAGGAGAAATTATGAAATATGGATATTTTGATAATCAACATAAAGAATATGTTATTACAAATCCAAAAACACCGACAAAATGGATTAATTATATTGGTACCTTAGAATTTGGGGGATTTATTGATCATACTGGAGGAAGCTTACTCTGCAAAGGAGATCCAGCTATCAATCGAATTACTAAATATATTCCGCAACTTCCTTCTTCAAACTTCAAGGGGACTTCATTCTATATTCGTGAAAAATCAAAAGATGGATATTCTGTTTTTTCTCCTTTTTATGCACCATGTTGTGTGCCTTATGATGTTTATGAATGTCATGTTGGTCTTGGTTATTCAACCTTTATAAATGAAACAAATAAAATTAGAAGCGAGATAACTGTTTTTGTTCCGAAAGGAAAAAATGTTGAAATTCGAATTATCAAAATTACTAATTTGAGAGATGAAGCAGTTGAGCTTGATTTTATTCCCGTTGTTGAATATACCCATTTTGAGGCAATGAAACAATTTAATAATGCTGATTGGGTGCCGCAAACCATGCAAAGTAAAGTCTCTAAAAGGGATGAAGATTTGCTTCTTACTCAATATGCATTTATGCGCAAAGATTCTGCCATTAATTATTTCAGTGCGAATGTGCCCATCGATTCCATTGAATCAGATCGTCAAATTTTCTTAGGTGAGAATGGGTATGGTGATTGGTCATATCCCAAAAAGTTAAACGATGAACACTTAAGTAATTATGAGGCATTACGAGGGGATAATATAGGGGCATTGTTGATTAAAGCTGGCTCATTAAAACCAAAAGAAACATTTTCTTTTATGACTTTTTTAGGTCAAACAGATTCAATTGAGAAGGCTTGGCATCTTAAACAGACTTATAAAAATATTGAAATAGTTGAAAAATTACTTGAAGCACAAAAGTTGTTTTGGGAAGATTATCTGGGGAAATTTATTGTTGAAACTCCTGATCAGAACATGAATACGATGTTGAATATTCATAATCCTTATCAATGTTTTATTACTAAAAATTGGTCAAGATATTTGTCCCTCTATCAATTAGGGCTGGGTGCACGTGGAATGGGATATCGTGATACATCTCAAGATCTTTTAGGTGTTTTTCATGCTGATGCAGAAAATGCATTAAATATTTGCAGGAAATTATTGCAGGTTCAAAAACAAGATGGATCTGCTATGCATCAATTTAATCCTCTAAGTATGATTGCTAATATTGGGGAAGCAGGAGAAGATGAACGAGCAGATTTTTATAGTGATGATCATTTATGGGTAATTCAGGCAATTGCTGAATACTTAAAAGAAACAGGTAATTATGAATTTTTAAATGAATTAATTCCTTATTATGAAAAAGATAAAAATGATCAACCTTTGAAATATGCATCTGTTTACGGACATATGAAACAAGGTGTATTTTTTACAAAACATACCATTGGTAAACATGGTCTTCCACTATTAGGATGGGCTGACTGGAATGATACTATTAATCTTCCAAATGGGTCTGAATCAATGCTCACTGCGTGTTTATACGGTATTGCCTTAAAAGAATTAATCGAGATTGCAAAGATTTTAAATGAACCAGATGATGTCATTAATTTTAGCAATGATTACCAAGCCATCAAGAAAACATTTAATGAACAAGGATGGGATGGGGATTGGTATGTTAGTTATTTTGATGAAGATGGAGTACCTCTAGGTTCAAAAGAAAATCAATATGGTCAAATTTATTTATATGGGCAAGCTTTTCCTGTAATGGCAGGTTTTGCTTTCTTTGAACGTGGTAAAAGCAGTATGAAATCTGTAAAAGAAAAATTACATACTAAACATGGCATAAAAGTTTCCGCTCCGGGATATAATGGTTATAATCCAAAGTATGGTGGAATTACTACGTATCCACCAGGGGCAAAA
The DNA here is from genome assembly GCA_963676155.2 of Anaerolineales bacterium. Taxonomy (GTDB): domain Bacteria; phylum Chloroflexota; class Anaerolineae; order Anaerolineales; family UBA11579. Next base: position 993,938 of record CAXXOS010000001.1, on the reverse strand, counting down.
GAAAATTCTGGGATCTTTATGCATCCAAATCCGTGGGCAATGATCGCAGAATGTATTTTGGGAAATGGTGATCAAGCTTATCAATATTATTCTGAAACAAATCCAGTCAATAAAAATGATATTATTGATATTTATGAATTAGAGCCGTATGTTTATTGCCAAAATGTTTTGTCTGATGAACATCCTCAATTTGGCTTGGCACGCAATAGTTGGTTGTCAGGGACTGCTTCGTGGATGTATCAAGCTGGCACTAAGTGGATACTAGGAGTTCGTCCTACTTATGAAGGATTAATGATTGATCCTTGTATACCGCATATTTGGGATGGTTTTTCTATTCAAAGAACTTTTAGAAATGCAATTTACTCTATTCAGATTAAAAATCCAAATCATGTAAACAAAGGTATTAAGACAATAACTGTTGATGGGGAAAAAATAAGTTCAAATATTTTGCCTATTTTTAAAGATGGAAAACATACTGTAGAAGTTATGATGGGTTGATACATTCATTGGATAATGAGTGTTTTTAACAAATATGTTTAGGAAAATCTCTATATAGAGATTTTCCTGTTTAATCTAAAAAGTCCTTAATACTTTGCGCTAGTTTTTCATTAATACCGGGAACTGTGGTTAATTCTTCAATGGTTGCTTCTTTTATATCTTCAATTGAACCAAAACTCTTTAATAAAGCAATTCGTTTGGCTTTGCCAATCCCTGGAATCGCATCTAATTTTGAAACGATTCCCATTTTATTTCTTCGGCGACGATGGGCAGTGATTGCAAAACGATGTGCTTCATCTCGGATTCTTTGGACAAGATATAATCCTTCCGATTTTCTGGGCAAAATAATGGGGTTTGAGTTATGTGGCAAGAAAATTTCTTCTTCTCTTTTCGCAAGACCGACGATTGGAACCACATCTATTAAATTAAAATTCTCCAGAACAGCATATGAACGAGAGAGTTGTCCTTTTCCTCCATCCACAATTATCAAATCAGGTAGGCGAGAGAATGAAGGATCTGGCTTTTTTCCAGGTACGTTTTTGAGTTCTTGCGCTGCTACCCAACGATTAAATCTACGTGTTATAACTTCATCCATTGACTCGAAATCATCTGGTTTTCCAATGACTGTGCGAACATTAAAGGAACGATAGTGTTTTTTATTTGGCACACCTCTCTCAAAAACTACCATTGAACCAACAATTGCTGTGCCTTGCGTGTTTGAGATGTCATAACATTCGATTCTATTTGGGGGTGAGTCTAACCCTAGAGATTCTTGAAGTTCTGCTAAAGCTTGTGTTTGTTTTTCTGCGTCATTCTTCCAGCGAGTTTGAAGAGATTGCAACGTTGTTTTTGCATTTTCTGCCGCCATTCTAATTAATTCAGCATCTTGCCCTTTTTTGGGAATTATGATTTCGACATTGCCTTCATTTCTCTTTTTGTTTAACCATTGGTTGATAATTTGTGCTTCTTCAATATGAGAAGATAGCATAACTCGCTCTGGAACTGAAGCGCTGGAATTGTAGTATTGTTTGATAAATTCTTCAAGCACAATAGAGTCTTCTGCTTCATCCGTGCCTTCTAACATAAAATATTCACGGCCAATCATTTTTCCGTTACGAACAAAAAATACTTGAATGCATGCTTCTCTTTCTGAACGAGCTACTGCGATAATGTCCGAATCAAGGTAATTGTCTGATATAACACGTTGACTTTGAACTACTTGTTCGATTGCATTTATTTGATCTCTGATTTCTGCAGCATGTTCATATTCTAATGAATCTGAAGCTTTTTTCATTTCAGCTTCCATTTTCTTTATTACAGGTTCGGTGCGACCATTCAGAAATTGACATAAATCTTCAATCATTTCACGATAGTCTTCTTTTGATATTTTATTGATGCAGGGGGCAGTACATAACTTGATGTCATAATACAAACAAGCACGCTCATCTTGCCCGGTGATTTCTCGATTGCAAGTCAAATAAGGGAAAATCTTTCGGAGTAAATCAATTGTTTTGTGAACTGCCCATGCGCTCGTATAAGGTCCAAAATAACGAGAGCCATCTTCAATAAGATTTCTTGTAATTGTGACCTTTGGAAAAGGTTGTGCCCAATGAACTTTGATATAAGGATATCGCTTATCGTCTTTCAATCGAACGTTATACTTTGGACGATGTTTTTTGATGAGATTCATTTCTAATATCAAGGCTTCAAGTTCAGAATCTACAATAATAAACTCAATATCTGCAATATTTTCGACTAATTTTTTTGTTTTCGGGTCTTTTTGTCCGCTTGCATGAAAATAAGAGCGGACACGATTTTTTAAATTTATGGCTTTCCCAATATAAATTATTTTGCCATCGGAATTTTTCATTAAATAACAACCAGGATTATCTGGTAGCGTATCAAGAATAGCTTGGATTTTTTTATTTGGAGACATGAGATTATTTTATCATTTCTTTACAAAAATGCTTCTTTTGATGGTTTCTGTAAACCTCTAAATAATTAAAAATAAGTAAGAATAAATTCAATCCAAAGATTGGTAAATATGGTAAACTATTAAAGCATCAAATAAAATTTGAGGTGGATTATGGCTGGATCAAAAGCTGAACAAATGGTATCAAGATTACAAGATATGCAAGTATCATCTCCGGAAATTATTGCTTCTGCATTGGTTTCTGTTGATGGTTTAATGATTGCATCTGCATTACCCACCAGTATTGAAGCAGACCGTGTTTCTGCAATGACTGCAGCAATGCTTTCTCTTGGTGAAAGAATCTCATTAGAATTAAGTCGTGGTGCATTGAATGAACTTTATATTCGAGGTCAAGAGGGGTATGTTTTAGTTAATGCTGTTGGTGAAGATGCAGTTTTGACTGTGATGACTAGAGAAGAAGCAAAATTAGGATTGATATTTTTGGAAATGAGACGTGCAGCAAGTGATCTGGAAAAAATATTAGCCTGATTGATTTTACTTTGTACATTGAAAGACAGCATGAGCTGTCTTTTTTTATAATTATTTCATAATTTTTCCCAACTTATATTTTTAGAATTGTTATAATAAAGGTATATGAGTGCAAAAAAACAAAAGCCATCAACCTTAATCAATTTTTTATTATTTCTTATAGGCGTCCTTTCTATTGTTCTCGGAATAATTTTTGGAAGCAAAGCAATTGATATTTGGCGAGAAACTCAAATTGTTGCGCAATACACAGCAACATTTACTATAACGCCTACCTCTACCGCAACAATGACACCTACTGCATCTCAAACGCCTACCATCACACCTACTTTCACTGCATCCCCTACCGCAACTGAAGTATTACCCACTGCGACAGCAACACCTGTTGTGCCCTTGGAAAAATTAGGCAGTGCTGAGATTGACGTAAATTACTGTACTATTGATGGAGTAGCTCTTTATTTAGATATTTATTACCCTCCAAATTATCGAGAGGGGGCAACATGGCCAATCGCAATTTTCTTCCATGGAGGTGGTTGGATTAGTGGATCCAAAGATGGACCTGATCGATTAGTGAAGGTGATGCAAGATGCTGGATTTTTGACTGCAACCGTTAATTATCGATTAGCCCCTGACTATTATTTCCCAGCTTTTATCAAAGATGCAAAGTGTGCCGTTCGTTATATGCGTGCAAATGCTGCAAAATATCATGCTGATCCTGAAAAAATCGGTGTCTATGGTATAAGTGCTGGGGGACATATTGCTGCATTGCTAGGAACTAGCGGTAATAATCATGTTTTTGAATCTAAAGAATGGTCTCATGTGAGCGATGAAGTGCAAGTGGCTGTTAGTTTCTATGGACCTACCGACATGACCGAATTCTGTGAGTCTGGTGAAACAGGTCAAAATTTAGTATATAAAACATTTTCTCCAACCTCTTGTGCTGATGAAGATATTATTTTAGCGAACCCTGCATATTATGCAGACTATGATGATGCTCCAACCATGTTATTGCATGGAAATTCAGACGGCGTTGTTCCTTACGAACAATCTGTTATATTACATGAGGCATTGAAGAAAGTGGGAGTCCCTACATCCTTGGGGATGTTGCAGGGTGCTGGTCACTCTTATTTACAAAGTCAAAATCCAACTCCAGATTATGTTGAATTGATGTTGGTTGATTATATGCTGAAATGGATGGGGTTAAAATAGTCCACACTGCTCTAGATTGATGAGGATAGGCAATGAACAATAACTTTAACAAGATCATAATTCTTGGGAGTAGTTGCTCTGGAAAAACTACTTTAGGTAAACGATTAGCAAAAATCAATCATGGTAAACCTATAGATTTGGATGATCTTAATTGGCTACCCGGATGGAAATCTCGCACTACTGTTGAGATGATAGCTAAACTGGAAAATGAAATTTGGGGTGAAAAGAAATGGATCATTAGTGGTAATTATAGAGGCACCCATTCATTGACTATGCCAAAGGCAACATGTGTAATCTGGTTGGATTTTCGATTGCGACTTGTTTTATGGCGGATGTTGAAGAGAACGATTAAAAGAATTGTCACTAAAGAAGAAATTTGCAATGGTAATCAAGAAACAATCTATGGCACTTTTTTCGACAAAGATAATCTATTTTCTTATACAATTCATACTTATAAAAAACGAAAAGAGCAATTTTCTGTACTAGGAGAACTATATCCACACTTAATGATTTATCGAATACGTTCTCCAAAAAAACTTGAAGAATTTATTTTGTTCTTTAAGGAAAACGCTCAAGTTGACTAGACATTTTAGGGTATAATGAGGGACGATAGCGAAGAAAAAAATCCATTATTAAGGAGTTATTTTTTTATGTCTACTGTTTTCCCCTCCTCTCACCCACTTATCGCCCATAAGTTATCCCATCTTCGATCTGTTGATACTGATCCTCGAAAATTTCGTGAGTTAGTAAGAGAGCTAAGTGCTTTGTTGGCTTATGAAGCAACTGCTGATCTTCTTACGACTGAAAAAAGAGTTCAGACACCATTGGTTGAAATGAATGGCAAGATCATTCGGGATAAAATCGGCTTAGTGCCGATTTTACGTGCTGGTCTAGGAATGGTTGAAGGAATTTGGTCTTTATTGCCAAGTGCTGAAGTTTGGCACATTGGTCTTTACCGTGATGAGAATACTTTGCAACCTGTTCAATATTATAATAAGTTGCCAGTGGCACCAACTGTGAGTACTGTATTTGTGCTTGATCCTATGTTAGCTACTGGTGGTTCTGCAGTGGCTACTGTTGATATCTTGAAAAAATGGGGGGCAAATAAGATAAAATTTGTTGGTTTGATTGCTGCTCCGGAAGGTATTGAACACTTACAAAAACAACACCCAGATGTACCTATTCATGTGGCGGCTATTGATGAACGCTTGAATGAAAATGGTTATATCTTGCCAGGGTTGGGCGATGCTGGTGATCGTCAATTTGGCACCGCTTGATTCTATAAGTTGAATTAGTTAAATTTATTGTTTTATTTTTAAAATTATAAAATAGTGCCTTTTTAATTAAAAAGGCACTATTTTTGTGTAAATTATTTTTATTTTTCCGTTAGGGCGACTACGCCGACAAACCCAAGACCACCATGCACAGAAAGACCAGGAGTAAATTCAACAACTTCTACTTGAACTGGTAAATCAATTTTTTCATTTAATAAATCTTGAACTTTTTGAACACCTTCTGGGTTTACTACGTGCATAATCCCCATTTTTTCAATCTTCTTTTCGCCAATCGATTCAACAAGAACTTCGATCATACGAGCGTATGATTTTTTGGTTGTTCGAATCTTCTCTAACATTTCAAGTTTGCCATCTTTGACGGTGAGGATAGGCTTGATGTTAAGTGTATCAGCCATGCCGGCCTGAATGGAGCTCACTCGCCCCCCCATAGCCAAATACTTCAATGTCGCTAAAGATGCAAAAATATGTAATCGGTCTACGTAGGATTCTAATTCTTTGATGATTTCTTGGGCTGTTGCCCCGGTGCTTGCCATTTCTACCGCTTGTTTTACCATAAAGCCTTGCCCCATTGTGAGTGTGCGAGAATCCATAACATGAATCTGTTTGCCTTCAAAATGATCTTTCGCTAACAATGCGGCACTATAAGTGGCACTGATAGTTGATGCTACACATATACAGATAATTTCATCAGCGCCATCATCAAATGCTTGTTGGAATGTTTTTGTGAAATCACCTGGGGACGGTGCTGCTGTACTGGGAAGACCTCCATAATTATCTATTAACTCAAATAATTGTTTATCATTTATTTTTTCCCCTACTTGAAATGATTCATTGCCAAAATTAATTACAATGGGAACTAAATAAACACCCAATTGCTTTGCAATTTCATTTGATAGGCTTGCATCCGTATCTGTAATTATTGCGATTTTTCCCATCATTATTCTCCTTTGATTAACGATATTATTCACTTAAACTATATAACGTTATTTTTGATAAATAGTTGTGATATTTATATTAGATAATCACTGGCTCTCTTGTGAAATTTGTGAGAAATTGTGAGTTGTTTTCTCCGACGATAATATTATCTTCTAGGCGCATATACATTTGCCCCGGAAGATGAATTTTTGGTTCTAATGCCAGACACATGTTCTTTTGTATGATTTGATCCACATGTGTAAAAAGCCAAGGATTTTCATGGGTAACGATTCCAATGGAATGTCCCAGATTCGGCATGGTGTGGAACTCAGCAAACCCCTCTTCAGCAATTGATTTTTGCACATGTGCAATGCAATCTAGGGTGCTCATATTCTGATCTCCAAGTTTTTCAACCAGAGATGTAACCGCATTCCCTAATGCTTGATATCCAGATAAGGCTTGAGGCGTGGGCTCACCGACGAAAACAGTTCTGCCAAAATCCGAACAATAGCCATTCAAACGCGCGCCAATATCAAAGCCAAGCGCCATACCGGGTTCTACGGTGATGTCATAAGGATTATTGTGCCAATCTTGGATGGAGCCTCCTCTGGGAATGGCTACAGCAGCAGGAGAGAAGGAGAGCGCTTGCGCCCCTGTTTTTTTGAGTTGATATTCACATTCAAGGTAGACATCGCGGAGAGAGATGCCGGGCGTAAGTTGATTAATAATTTTTTGAAATGCGTGGTCTGTAATTTGGGCTACGGCTTGCATGGCTTGAATTTCTTCTGGTTCTTTGATGACATGTAATTGATCTAACATTTCACATGTGGCTGTTATCAATTTTGCAGAAGGTGCGATATTTTGAATGTTAATAATATTTTCAGCCCAAATTGTGCGAGAACAAGCAATGGTTTTATGATTAAGATCAAGGGTTTGTAAGTTTTTTGCGAAAAAATCTTTGCCATCTTTCCATAAGGGACACTGCCGAATGTCTTGAATGAAACTGGTTTGCTGAATCCCTTCTGCGTCTGTTTCATAGAGAAGGATAAAAGGATCATGTTCTTGAGATATGATAATTGAAGTAATCCAATCCCCGGGAACACGATATATGGTGTGATCATCAAATATTTGAGAACCTGTGAGCCAGAACCATTCTGGAGAAGGATCAATGATAAGAATATCTACTTCCCATTCTTGCATTTTTTGTTTTGTTTTTTCGATTCTGGCTCTATAGTTCATTTTTGACTCCCATTTTTAATTAGGTAAATTATAGTTTGTTATTTATATTTTGTGTTTCTTTTTATTTTATTTTTGTGATCTCCAATTTGTAAATTATTGGCAAAGGGATCTAGCTTTGGTGGAAATTTTTCACTTAAGTGCATACCTAGCTTTCCTACTAATTCGATTAATGATGTTTCACCAAAATTTTGAAGACGATAAAATCTTCTGAATGAGTGGGCTAAAAAATTTCTCTCCACGCTGTTCAGTTTTCTGAATGCATTTTGGCATGCTTTGTTTTCTATTTCTGATTTGTTACTCGGTTGATAGCCTTCTCTTTTTGTCATATTCTCCCCTTATGATTCTTGGGTTTGATTTTCATCGCGAATTTTGATGCTAAATTTGGGATGAAGCTCTCTGACACGTCCGTTTTTGAATTCGATACGAAGTTCTCCATACCCTTCTTGACAAATCATTTTCCACCAACGGACCAGTTCTTCTTGCTTTTGGGTTGAGATCCCTTGAAGTTCTTTGTTTAAGTCCATACGTGCCCTCCTTACTATGTATTTATAGAACGAATGTTCTGTATTGTACATGGGATTTTTGATATTGTCAAATGGGCTCAAATTAAAGGAAAACCGAGCATATAATGCTCGATTTTTATACTCTTAATACGTCTACGTGAAGCTTATAATTTTGCAATAAAAGCAAAAGCAGCAATGGCATCAAAAGAGTTAATGATTATATGTGCTAATATTCCGACTAGAATGTTCTTCTTTTTTACTGCGTATACAAGAGGTAGGATGCCAATGGTTCGAGTGATAATCATCCATGGCGTCCAGATGTGGTAAGTTGCAAAAAGAAAGGTGTGGAGGAGTGCTGGTAATTTGCTTGGCGTTCTTGAGAGCAAGAATCCTCGGAAATACAATTCTTCCACTAGTGGGGCGAGGATGACCAAAAATAGTGTCATGAGCACATAAGTTTGAATGAGTGCTGATTTTGAATAGGAATGGTTTAATCCACTTTCAATAGAGGGCACCCATGAAAAGAGGTTTGTTTGCAAGAATGTGTCGATTGGTTTCATAATCGTAAAGATAAGCCCCGTTACCAAGACAATGAGAATGGTAAATAGAATGACCTGCCACCAGACAACTGGCTTTTTGTAACTTATGATGTTTTTGATTGAGCGATTTCCTGTCAGTTTTTTGGATTGAAAAGAAAGTATGGCAAGTTGGCTGGGGATGAGAATGAAAATGCCTGCTATGACCAGCGCCATCATAGAGGGGTATCCTTTTTGTTGAAGAGGTTGTCGAAGAAGGTAATACCCTGTTCCAGTTAATATCCCAGGAAGAAGATGATAGGTTAATGTTTCAATGAGATTATGTTTTTTGATCATTGGTTGTGTTTCATTTTTATTCATTTTTTCCTTTTTTTATCTTCTAGTCACTGCTATATGATGGATAAAAAAGACGAGGGTTTTGCAACCACTCGTCTTTTTATTAACCGTATCAAATCAGGTTATTTAGCAGCTTCAGTAATCTCAATGAATGAGTCAGCTTTGAGGCAGGCACCACCTACAAGCGCGCCATCTACTTCAGGATCTGCAAAGTATTCTGCTGCGTTGTTCGGTTTGACTGATCCACCGTAGAGGATGCGGATTTCTTGGGCAAGTGCTTCACCAAAGAGTTTTGCTAATGCGGGGCGGACATAACCACCGATGACGCGATTGGCGTCTTCCACTGTGGCAGCAAGACCGGTGCCAATGGCCCAAACGGGTTCATAAGCAACGATGATGTCTGTGCCTTTTTCAATGGAGATGTCTTTGAAAGCACCTTCCACTTGGCGGGTGATGACCGCTTCAGTTTGGTCGGCTTTGTTTTCTTCTAAAGTTTCGCCGACGCAGACACAAGGAATGAGGCCATATTCGAGGGCGGCTTTGGTGCGTTTGTTGACGGTTTCGTCAGTTTCGCCGTAGTATTGGCGGCGTTCGGAATGGCCGATGAGGATGTGTGAACAGAATTCTTTGACCATGGTGGGGCCGACTTCACCAGTGAATGCACCTTGGACTTCCCAGTTCATGTTTTGTGCACCAAGGCTGACCTTGGAACCATCTAATAATTCGGCTGCTTTGGGGATGGAAAGATAGGGAGGGAAGATGATGTTTTCAACTTCTGTGATGCTATCCAAAGTGGTGCGAAACCCGTTGATGAGTTCAATGGCTTCGGCTTGGGTTTTGTGAGATTTCCAGTTGCCTGCTACGATAATTTTACGCATGTTTATTTTCCTTTTATAGTTTAATTGGGTTTATTTGTCATTTAGGGCTGCCAAACCGGGCAAGATTTTGCCTTCGAGCATTTCGAGGGACGCGCCCCCGCCGGTGGAAATGTGGGTGATTTTGTCTGCGAGGCCAGATTGTTTGACGGCTGCGACGGAATCACCACCACCAACAATGGTTGTGGCAGAAGAATTTGCGACAGCTTCTGCTAAACCGAAGGTGCCTTTGGCAAATGGGGCCATTTCGAAAACACCCATGGGGCCATTCCAAACCACTGTGCCAGCGCTGGCCACCATGGCGGAAAACTCTTTGACTGTTTCGGGGCCAACATCTAGGATGGACCACCCCTCTTCTACGTCTCCGATGGGGAGAGTTTTGGTGTTTGCATCGGCGGCAAATTTGTCTGCGATGACCATATCAACGGGAAGGCAAAGTTTGTCGCCACCTGTTGCTAACAGTTCTTTAGCAGTATCGAGGGCATCCTCTTCAACGAGAGAACTCCCCATGGTATAGCCTTGGGCTTTGAAGAAGGTGTTTGCCATGCCACCACCAATGAGGACTTTATCTGCTTTTGTGAGGAGGTTTTTGATGACTTCGATCTTGTCACTGACTTTGGCGCCACCGAGGATGGCGACGAAAGGACGAGTGGGTTCGGCAACTGCATTGCCGAGATATTCGATTTCTTTTTCAAGCAAGAAGCCGGCGACTGCGGGGAGGTAGCTGGCGACGCCTACAGTGGAGGCGTGTGCACGATGGGCTGTGCCGAATGCATCGTTGACGAAAAGGTCGGCATAGGAAGCGAGTGTTTTGGCCATTTCTGGATCGTTTTTCTTTTCACCGGCGTAGTAGCGGGTGTTTTCGAGAACGAGGACTTGACCGGGTTTGAGTGCGGCGGCAGCTTCTTTGGCGGAGGTGCTGAGGCAATCCTCTGCAAATTTGACATCCGCTTCAATGAGGTTGTCGAGATAGGCTGCGACTGGTTTGAGAGAGAATTCGGGTTTGGCTTCGCCTTTGGGGCGACCGAGGTGTGAACAAAGAATGAGGGCAGCGCCGTTTTCCAACAAATAGTTGATGGTGGGGAGGGCTGCTTGGATGCGGGTGTCGTCTGAGACTTGACCATCTTTGAGGGGAACATTGAAGTCTACTCGGACGAGCACTTTTTTGCCTTGGACGTTGAGATCTTTGATTGATTTTTTCTTAAACATAGGTTCCTCTTAGAAAGGTATAAAAAAATCGTTTGGCGTTGAATGAGAATCGACCGATTGGTGGTGTTCTCAACTAACGAAAAACGATTCTCTTAGTAAATGAGGAAGAGTTTGCACTCTTCCTCAAGTTAGTTAATTTGCTCTGAATTAGAGGGCTTTGCCAATTTTGGCTGCTAAGTCAGTTGTGCGAACTGAGTAACCCCATTCATTGTCGTACCAAGTCACGACTTTAACCATATTGCCACCGATGACCTTGGTCATTTGTGAGTCAATGATGGAGCTGCGGGGATCGCCTTTGAAGTCCATGGAGACGAGAGGTTCTTCTGTGTAGCCCAAGATGCCCTTCAAGGGGCCTTCTGCTGCGGCTTTGAGTGCTGCATTGACTTCTTCTGTGGTTGTTTCTTTTTCGGTTTCGAAAGTTACGTCAACAACAGAGACTGTGGGGGTTGGCACGCGCATGGAATATCCATCGACTTTTCCTTGTAATTCAGGAAGTACCAAACCGACTGCTTTTGCTGCACCAGTGGTGGTGGGGATGATGTTGAGGGCGGCTGCGCGGGCGCGGCGAGGATCTTTGTGAGCCAAGTCGAGAACGCGTTGGTCGCCTGTGTAGGAATGCACTGTCACCATGAGGCCTTTGACGACGCCGAAGTTATCGAGGATAACTTTGGAAGCGGGGGCTAAACAGTTGGTTGTACAAGAAGCATTGGAGATGACGCTGTGTTTGGAAAGATCCAATTTGTCGTCATTGACACCAATCACTACGGTAATATCTTCGTTGGAAGCGGGAGCAGAAATGATGACTTTCTTTGCGCCACCACTTTTGATGTGAGACCAAGGACCGGGGTCTTTGGAAGCATCGCGGAACACACCGGTTGATTCGATCACGATGTCGACATCATAATCTGACCAAGGAATGTTGCGGGGGTCACGTTCTGCAAAGACTTTGATGAATTTGCCATCAACTTCAATGCCGCCGTCTTTTGCTTCCACTGTGCCTTCATAACGACCAAAGTTTGAGTCGTATTTGAGAAGGTGAGCGTTAACGTCTGCAGGGAAGAGATCATTTACTGCGACTACTTCGAGTTCATCTGCATGGAATTCTTTGATAGCTTTCAAGACTTGACGTCCGATGCGACCAAAACCATTGATACCAATTTTTGTTGTCATTTGAGTAATCCTCCGATTAAATTTGTAAATAAATCCACAATGTAATTACATTGTTATTTTTTTTCACTCCTTTTGAATTATAACACTTTCTGTTATTTTTTGTTTGTGAAAAAAAACACAATTGAAGTTGAGGAGGCGGGATTTTTTTGGGCTGTATGGCATTTTAAGCTGGATTTTAGATGATTCTATTAGTGGGGTATCCAAAATGAGTTGAGAAGGAATCAAAGATTGCGGCTGTATTATCTATGCGAAATTCAGGGCGGACGTGCTCCAAAAAATATATGAAGAAGGAGGTGTGTTTTTACTTTTTTAGCATATGCGGGGGAGGAATACACTATTCACCCCTGTATATGGTGTTTTTCTGGAGAAAAGTGGTGTGCCAGAACATGCCAGAGACCGATTGTTAAGGTGCAGGAGTTGCCCGGAAGTGCGGTTTGCAGGGTCAGATGCTGCCAAGAAAAGCATTTTTGTTTTATGCATTTGGTTTTGCTATAAAAAAGACAAAAGGTTAATTTTTGCCACCCTGTTGTTGCGCTTGGAGAGTATACAATAGAATTAAAATAAAATCAAATGGGATGAAGTTAGGTGCTTGCTTTGGGATGAAGAGCAAGTATACTTAATTCAATTCTGCTAGTACGTTTGCTTGATGTAATTATTACTAGCTGCTATTAAATGAGGACGATATGCCACAAAACCGCAAAGATAAAAAAACAAGAATGATTCGTACGATCATTTATTATGCCAATTTTGTTGTGATGGGATGTATGGTGGCGGGATTGAGCCCGACCTTGCCAACTTTGCTGGACAAGGTGGGGGTGAGCGTGGCAGTGATGGGAACCATGTTTTCGGCACGCTCGATTGGTTCTTTTTTGGGATCGTTGTTGAGTGGATGGGCATATGATAAATTCCAAGGGCATCGGGTGTTGAGTGTGGGGATGCTGCTGGGGGCATTGGGATTGACGATCTTCTCTTCTTTGGATTCCTTTGTGAGTATTTTGGTGGTGGTGTTCTTTTTGGGAATGTCGCATGGGAGCACCGATGTGGGCTCAAACACGATGTTGATTTGGACCCATGGGGATGAAGTGGGACCGTGGTTAAATGGACTGCATGCATTCTATGGAGTGGGGACGTTCATCGCACCATTGGCTGTGACACGGGCTTTAAACTTGACAGGTGATTTTGCTGCTGCGTTTCGCATTTTTGCGGTTGCATTTTTGGTGTTGATTCTGATTGAAAATATTCTTTCGGCACCCACGATTGAAGAAAGCCAAGTGACCGATGAAGTTTCGGATGAAGTGGTGGTGAAACCAGTGCAATGGCCTATTTTGTTGGCTTGTATTGTGATTGCATCGCTTTATTGTGGGGCGGCAAATGCGTTTGATGGTTGGTTTTATACGTTTTTGACTAGCAAAGGGGTGAGTGAATTGCGAGCTGGGGGAGTGAGTTCCTCTTTTTGGGGGGCTTTCACGGTGAGCCGCCTGAGTTTTATCTTTTTGACACGGATTATCAAAGAACGCCAAATTGTGTGGGGTTCGGTGGTGGGTTGGGTGTTGGCTCCCCTGTTGGGATATTTTTTCAGGGATTCAGTGGGGATGATGCAGGTTTCTGTGATTTTGTTGGGGGCTGCAATGGCACCGCTTTATGCAACGTTGATGACGATTGTGAAAAAAAATATGGATATGACGGGCAAGACCACTTCGTTGTTCCCGGTGGGGAATGCGGTGGGGATGACGATTGTGCCGTTTTTGGCAGGCGTTTTGTTTGAATATACGGGGGGCGCTTCGATCTTTTTGGTGGTGAGCGTGACAGGTGTGTTGGCAATGGGTGTGGCGTTTTATTTGCGACCGCATATGGTGTTTGAGAATTAGGTACTTATGTTGGGGAGAAAACTTGGCGAAGGACGCACGGCGAACGTTTTTGTGTGGGAAGAAGACCCCTCACAAGTGGTGAAGCTATTTGCGGCGGATAAAAAATATTTTGGATTGTGGGAAGCTGAGATCCACAAACGACTGGCGGAATTTGATCTGCCGATACCTGAGATGATGGGGACGGTTGAAGTGGGAGAAGAGACGGGGGTGCTGTTTTCGCGGGTTGAGGGAAAGCACTTGCGTGAATTGCTTTTGGCAGACGGCGCCGAAGTGGACGTTTTGCTGCAAAAAATGGCTGAAATTCAACGCGAAGTGAGCCAGCCAGTGTTGATGGATGAGACCTTGCCCGTGCTAAAAGAGGTGTGCCGGCAACGGATTATTGAAACGGAAGAATTGAGCCGAGAAGAAAAACGGTGGCTTTATGCAAAAATTGATGCTCTGCCAAATGAGCGCCATTTGTGTCATGGAGACTTTCATCCTGATAATATTTTGGTGAGTGATGATGGGGAATGGTTTGTGATTGATTGGCTGACGGCTTGCTTGGGTAGTTTGGAAGCTGATGTGGCTCGAACGATGGTGACGATGCAATATGGTTTGTTGGATGATGGGGACGAAGAAGAAACGAAGCAGCTGTGGACTCCATTTGAGACGTATTGGAAGACGGTGAAAGATTTGGGGGCATTCGATGAAGAAGTATATGAGGCTTGGCTACCTATTTTGATGGGGGCACGTTTGCGGGAGCAGAATTCGGCTTTGGCGCAGGAGAGGTTGTTGCCGGATTTGCGGGAGCGGATGAGTTTGGGGTAGGAGATTTTGTTCGAAGACTTGTGGGAGTGGTTTAGTTTTGGATAAGATGTAATTTGACTTATAGAATCCTGGACAAGCGAGGTCGTTGCCTCGCTTTTTCTTTTTATGAGATTGATGGTGAAAAAGGATTCTTGAGTTGATTTATGGATATTAGGATTGGGAGGGGGATGCTTTTTTGGCTATGCGCATTTATTGAAATGGATATGGATTAAGTGGTTATTTATGAAAAATAACTTCCAGTATTGATGGGAGTTCTATTGCGGAAACAGAATTCTGATTTAGATTTGGATAATTTGTTGGTAGATTTGCGAGAGTGTTTGAATTTAGTTTAAGATGTAATTTGACTTATGGAATCCTGGACAAGCGAGGTCGTTGCCTCGCTTTCTTTTTTTGGGATTGATGATGAAAAAGGATTCTTAAGCTGGTTTTTGAACAGTAGGATTGAGGTTGGATGCTGTTTTGGCTATGCGCAACAAACTTTTAGCTATTTTATACTCCATTTAACCCGGCAAATGTTTGGTGCGGAAGAAAGTATGTAGGTGGTGAGTAAATTGTTTAGGAAAAAGTAAGGTAATAAGTTAAAATTAGTAAGTGTGTTTTTCTGGAAACCGAAAATAGTATTTTTACATAAAAGCGCACAAAGTGTCCTATTAATTTTCTTCTTTTTAATATACTATATCTATCAATTCATCAATAAGGACGAAGATGAGCAGTTCAAAAGAAATTCAAAAGATTGTAGATTTTGTGGAAGAACATATTGAAGAACGGTTGAGTGTGGATACTTTAGCCGATGTAGGCGGGTTCTCAAAATTTCATTTAAACCGATTGTTCTCGATTTACACAGGGTTTTCCTTGATGGGGTATGTGCGACATCGTAAGTTGATGCATGCGGCACAGGACCTTCATGGAGAGACTCGGATCATCGATATCGCGACGGCGTATGGATATTCTTCTGAACGCGCTTTTTCACGTGCTTTTTTGAATGAATTCGGTGCATCTCCAAGTCATTTTCGAAATCGAATGGTACCAATGACTGAGAAGTTGCTAATTGTAGAGTTGGATTTAGGGATGATTGAAGGAGTTGGACAAATGCAAAAGTATTTAAGTGATGTGAAGTATCGGACTATTGAGGCGATGGATGTAATTTGTGCGCGAAAGTTTAGCGAGTCACCAGAAGATGAGGTAATCGCTGTGTTGGAGAAGTATGCTGGAGCGAATGGTTTGAAAACTGGGCGAAATTTTGGATTTGATGTGCCTGTTTCTGAAGAAGAAAGTAATGACGGTATTCGAGGGTATGAATATTGGTTGGAAGTGGATGCAGAAGAATTGAGGAAGGTTTCTCTGCCAGACGTTTTTGAAGAGATTGAGATTTGGCATACGGCAGTAGATACTCATCGATATGCGTCATTGCGGATTGAAGATCCGTTTGCGGACCCGTTTGAGCGAATTGGGCTAGGATGGAAAGCGTTGGTGCAATGGATGGAGAAGAATAATTTGCATCTGCAACATCAAGCACATGGGAACGAGAATCCGTATTGTCTGGAGGAAATAATTAAACAAGATGGAGTGACGTGTATGGATATTTTTATTCCAGTGGATTAGTGATGAGGAAAAGAGGAGCGTGTTCTCCTCTTTTTTTATTAAGAGGAGTTGGTGCAGTGAGAGAGTTAGGGGGTAAGATGGGGTGGATAGAGAAGAAGGGGGGGTGTTTTGTCTATGCGCAATAAAAGAGATAGAGGGTAGAATAAGTATGAAAGGTGAATGAAATATGGTATTGCAGTTGTTACTTTTAATGTATACTTTTTTTAACAATATTCTTGTAATAATAATCCTTGTAAAGTGACCGTTATGAAAAATAAATTATTTCTTTCTCTATTGCTCTCTGTTGTTTTGATTTCCATGCATTTATCTACCGTTAGTGCTGAAGGTGAAACGCCTGAAGAAATTGCATTGACCCGCATTGAAAGCGCCGCTCGTGAAAAAGATACCTCTTTGGATCTCTCTGGTTTGGGGCTGAGTGAGGTGCCGGAAGAGATTGGCGTGTTGAGCAATTTGACCCATTTGGATCTTTCTGGGAATGAGATTTTCTATTTGCCGGATGCAATTTGCGAATTGGGTAAATTGAAAGAATTGAATGCGAGTGAGAATCAGTTGATTGATTTGCCTGATTGTTTCGGGGATTTGAGACAATTGCGTGTGTTAAATTTGGGAAACAATCATTATGTTCATTTGCCAATTGCAATGAGTGATTTATATTTTATTACTGAATTGGATTTGATGAATAATCATTTGGTCTATTTGCCGGATTGGGTGAACCAAATGAGCAGTTTGACTAGGTTAAATGTGAGTGAGAATGAATTGCCAAAGGTGCCAGCGGAATTGGGTGATTTGAGCATGCTTACGGAATTGGATTTGAGCGGAAATGAATTGAGCAAGTTGCCAGTGACTTTAGGCAAGCTGAGTGAGATTCGGATTTTGAATTTGGCCAATAATGCGTTTGGTGAAATGCCTGAAGCGATTCGTACGATGAGCCTTTTGGAAGTGTTGAATGCGAGTGGCAATCAATTGACGGAAATGCCTCCTTGGTTGGGGAAACTCTATACGATGCATACGTTAGACCTGAGCGAAAATGCTTTGGTGGTGTTGCCGGATACGATTATTGATCTTTCTGAATTAGTGTATTTGAGTGTGCGAGATAATGCGTTGACAAGTTTGAGCGAGGGGATTGGATTTTTGGATCAAATGCGTGTGTTGGATTTGAATGGAAACTTGTTGGCAAGTTTGCCGGATTCGATGCAGAATATGACGGAATTGTTGGAGCTGGATTTAGGGAATAATGAATTTGAGGTGTATCCACCTGAATTGTCTGTGATGAGCGGACTTGAAATTTTGAACTTGTCTGGAAATCAGCTAACTCTTTTGCCGGCTTCAATCGGAGATTTGACTGGGTTGGAAGAGCTATATTTGGAAAATAATCAATTGAAAAAACTCCCGGATGAGATTGGATTGATGAGTGGTTTAGCTTATTTGAATTTGGAAGCTAATGAATTGAAAAAGCTACCTAATGAAATTGGGGATTTGATTGTTTTAAAGAAATTGAATTTAGGTATGAATCAGCTTAAAAAATTGCCGCGCTCACTGGGTCAATTGGAAAATTTGGAAGTGTTGGCGGTGAATGACAATAAGTTGAGTAAGTTGCCGACTTCAATTGGTGATTTGGAATTGTTGGTGCGTTTGGATATCTCCAATAATACAATCACTAGCCTGCCAAATTCGATCACCGATTTGGTTGAGTTGGTGGAATTCTATGGACAAAAGAATCGAATGACACGCCTCCCCCGTTCGATGGGAGATATGGCGGCACTTGAGGTGCTGCAATTAGATGCAAATTATTTGACTGAATTGCCGACTAGCTTGGGTGAGATGAAAGCTTTGAAGGTTTTGAAATTGAATGATAATCAGTTGAGTGAGCTGCCAGAAGAAATTGGAACCCTCCCCCAATTGGAACGTTTGAATTTGCGAGAAAACTTGCTGGAAAATTTGCCTGAGAGCTTGTTGAACTTGAGCCAATTGACATTTTTGGATGTGGGTGAGAATGATTTGACCAGCCTCCCGAATGGATTGGATGCGATGCCAAACTTGGAGACCTTGATTTTTGATGGGAATCCGGTGGTGGTAGAGGACGCTGTGACGGAAAATGGTGAATAGGTTTTTTGTTGGGGGATGAAGATTTTGAATTGATCTTTAGTATGAGAGTTGAGAATTTGGTTTGCTCAACTCTCTTTTTTTGATCGGGTTTTCTCTACTCAATAAAGGGTTTCTCTTCTATAATATATGGGGACTGTCTAAGCTTTGACAGATTTGACTTTTCCCATTACAATTTTAAGCTGTGCCTTACTGGTGCTTGCAAGTGGATTTAATGATTTTGTAAGCACATTAAAGTCAATTGCAAGAAACAGTAAGACAATTAATATAAATTTATTTTGGAAGGTTTTGTACTGATGAAAGAATATACTACCGAAAATATCCGCAACATTGCATTGGCGTCCCATAGTGGAGCAGGTAAAACAATGCTTGCTGAAGCTTTGCTTCACCAAACTGGTGCTACAAACCGAATTGGCAAGATCCAAGACGGGACAACTGTGGGTGACTTTGAAGACGAAGAAATTCGAAGAGGGATTTCCCTTTCCACTTCTATGATTCCCGTTGAATTTGGAAAGACCAAAATCAACTTCTTGGATACTCCAGGGTTCACAGATTTCATCGGCGAAATGATCTCTGCACTTTCTGTTTCTGATGGTGCTGTGATTGTGGTCGACTCTGTTTCTGGCGCTGAAGTGGGTACTGAAATTGCTTGGAACTATTGTGATGAAATGAACGTTCCCCGTTTTGTTTTGGTGAACAAGATGGACCGCGACAATGCTAACTTTGAAAAAGCAATTAACTCAATCAAAGAAATCAGCAGCATCAATGTGGTGCCCGTGCAAATGCCATGGGGCGAAAAAGAAGACTTCAAAGGTGTGATTGATCTTTTGACAATGAAGGCTTATGCTGGTGACGGCGCAAAAGCTGAAGAAATTCCAGCTGAATTGAAAGACGCTGCAGAAGAAGCACAAATGGAATTGATTGAAACCGCCGCAGAAGGCGACGATGCATTGATGGAAAAATATTTTGACGCTGGCACTTTGACCGCAGATGAAATTATCTCTGGGTTGAAGAAGGGCGTGCGAAATAATGAATTTGCATTGGTGTTCTGCACTGCTGCAACTAGCTCGATTGGCTTGGTTCCTTTCATGAAGGGAATTGTGGACTTTATGCCCTCCCCCGCCGAAGCAAAACCCGCTGTGGTTACTTCTGGTGACAAGGAAATGGAATTGGTTACTAGTGACGATGGTCCTTTGGCTGCTTATGTTTGGAAAACAACTGCTGACCCGTTCGTGGGGAAGATTACTTATTTCCGTGTTTATTCTGGGATGGTGAAATCTGACAGCCGTATTTATAACCAAAGCAAGGGCGAAGAAGAACGCTTGGGCACAATTTCTGCTATGCGCGGGAAAGAACAAATTGGGATGAAGGTTGCTCACGCTGGTGATCTTTTTGCTGCTCCTAAACTTGCTGAAACCGCAACTGGTGATAGCTTTAGTGATAAGAATAACCCGATTATTTTCAAGGCTCCCGATTATCCAAATGCACTTTATCGCGTGGCCGTGACCCCCTCTTCACAAGCAGACTCTGCAAAGATGGGCCCGACTTTGACCCGTTTGAGTGAAGAAGATATGACTTTGTCTTGGTACAATGATTCAACAACCAAAGAAACTATTTTGCAAGGGATGGGCGATCAACATATTGATGTTGCTATCCGCAAAGCTCGTGAAAAATTCCAAGCTAACTTGGATCTTCATACACCACGAATTCCTTACAAGGAAACAATTACTAAGAAATCCTCTGCTCAATATCGCCATAAGAAACAATCTGGTGGTTCTGGACAATTTGGTGAAGTTCACCTTCGCATTGAACCCTCTGACGAATATGAATTCGTAAACGAAGTGTTTGGTGGTGCTGTTTCTAATAACTACATGCCCGCAATTGAAAAGGGTGTGAAGGGTGTGATGGAAAAAGGCGTTATTGCTGGTTATCCTGTTTCTGATCTTAAGGTTGCTGTTTTTGATGGTAAGGAACACCCGGTTGACTCAAAACCAATGGCATTCGAAGTTGCAGGCCGTGAAGCTTTCAAGATTGCTGTGAAGGGCGCTGCTCCTAAGTTGTTGGAACCGATTATGTTGGTGAAGGTGACTGTGCCTGAAGAAAACATGGGTGATATCATGGGTGACTTGAACACTCGCCGTGGTCGCGTGCAAGGTATGGATTCTGAAAAAGGCCGCAGTGTGGTTACCGCACATGTTCCTTTGGCAGAAATGTTGAACTATACGACTGAATTACGCTCTATGACTGGTGGGCGTGGTGTTTTCTCTATGGAAGAAGCACACTATGACCAAGTTCCTTCTCACTTGCAAGAAGAAATTATTGCAGCAGAAGAAGCACGACGTCAGGAAGAAGAAGAATAAGCCTGAATCGTATAACGATTATGGTTGGAAGATTTTCCCTTTGGAAAAACTTCAAAATTTAAAAGTGAAAGACCGTTCAAATGAACGGTCTTTTTTTACATATTAATTAATCTTTTTGAAAAAACTTTAAAAAACAATTCAGTTTGTTCTAATAACCATTGAAAATGCAGATTCTCATTTTCTTTTACATCATCCACACCTTTTTTTATAGAGATTCTAGATGCTTTTTTATCATCTAACCTTTCCCACAATAAACTATATCCTAACTCATCTTCAATAGATTCTTTTTCATTGTATAAAAAATCAAAAATTTCTTTATTGTTATTAATATATAATTCAACTCTAAAATCTGAATTCATCACTGAAATAATATTATTAATTGATGCTTGAGATGTTCCTACACGAAAGGAATACCAACTTAGAGGATATGCTTTTCTAGATTTCAAAATTTTACTATTATTTTCTATATAGTTTGAATACTTTTCCCAAAATGAAAAATTAAACATTTCTGTTTCAGAAAATTCTTTTTCATTTTTTGATTGTTTTACAGTTTTTGACCAGTGATTCGGAGAACAAATAATATTAAATTTAGGAGCATATTTAGAATCATCAATTTTCCACAATTCTAACTTGATTGCAAAAAAACTCATACTATCATCTGTAATTTCATTTAACCAATCCATGGCTTGACGATGTTCTGCTTTTATATCTTTAAAAATCCAAATCATTGTTTTAGCATCTAATCCAGAGGCATAAGTAATAATTTTCCCTAAGTGATCATGATCTGTATTTTCTAATTGATTCTCAATTATGATTATTTCTTGTGAATAATTATCTCGAGCATAAATATCTACTGAGAAATTTCCAACTTTTGATTCTGTTTCAATAACATCTATATTTATTCCGATTTCATCTGATAAAAGTTGCATATTTTCAGGAAGTGCTAACCACTGTGTGAAATCATATGCTTCATGATTCCAACCTTTTCGAAGATCTATTTTTTCTAATTTTCCAAAATGCATATCGTTTGATTTCCTCCATTATTTTTTATCATTATAATTCATAATCTCTGTGCTTGACAAATAGACCATTTGAGCTAGAATTAATGTAAATTACAGAACGTTTGTTTTAGGATAAAACAACTCAATTAGGAAGGAAAAGTGATGGCAGCGAAAGCAAAAACTGCAGAACCTAAGGTTGATGATAAGAAATTAAAGGCGTTGGATGGCGCTTTAAAGGATATTAATAAGCGATTTGGGGATGGCGCGATTATGAAGTTGGGAGAAGCCAATCATATGGCGATTGATGTGATCCCTACGGGATGTTTGTCTGTGGATCTTGCATTGGGGATTGGGGGGATTCCGCGAGGGCGCGTGGTGGAAATTTATGGGCCAGAATCTTCGGGGAAGACAACTTTATGTCAACATGTGGTGGCGGAAGCTCAGAAATTAGGTGGTGTGTGTGCGTTTATTGATATGGAACATGCGCTGGATCCTTCATATGCAGCAGTGTGTGGGGTGGATGTGGAAAGTTTGTTGATTTCTCAACCAGATACAGGCGAACAAGCTTTGGAAATTGCTGAAACTTTGGTGCGCTCTGGGGCCGTGGATGTGGTGATTATTGACTCTGTGGCTGCATTGGTGCCGCGATCTGAAATTGAAGGGGACATGGGGCAAGCGACGATGGGTGTGCAAGCGCGGTTGATGTCTCAGGCGTTGCGCAAACTCTCGGGTGTGATTAAACAAACGAATACGGCAGTGATTTTTACGAACCAATTACGCCAGAAGATTGGGGTGATGTTTGGGAACCCTGAAACGACCACTGGTGGGAATGCATTAAAATTCTATGCTTCCGTGCGATTAGATATTCGCCGGATTCAGTCCATCAAAGCTGGGACGGATATCATTGGGAATCGTACACGAGTGCGCGTGGTGAAGAATAAAGTGGCACCGCCTTTCCGTACCGCAGAATTTGATATCATGTATAATGAGGGTATCTCAAAAGTTGGCGATATCCTTGATTTGGCTGTTGAAAACGAAATCATCGAAAAACGAGGTTCTTATTATTCATTTGGAGAATTGCGTTTGGGGCAAGGCCGCGAAAAAGTGAAAGTTGCTTTGCAAGAACAACCTGAATTGCTGGCTGAAATTGAAGGTGTGTTGCGCAATTCGGTTTTGAAAGCTTTGATGAGTGATTTTGATGAGGAGGAATCTGTCGCTGACGATGAGGAATAAACCTAAAAGGATGACCCCGATTTGTTGAGACGATTGAGCCACTTTTTGACCTCTAAGAAAAATTTTGAACCAAGCCTGCCGGTGATTAAGGTGGTGCTTGGTTTTGTTTTAATGGCTGGGATGAGCTGGGGAATAAGCGGATGTGTGGATGAGAGTGAAGCGGTGGCTTATTTTATTGCGCCGAGCGTGGTGCCACAGTCTAGCCCAGTGGTGGTGATGACCCCGACTATGCCGATTTTGGCCACCCCGACCTTCACACCAGAACCTGCGTGTGTGCCCAATTTGGCCTATTTGGCAGATGTGACTGTGCCAGATGGGACGGTGTTGGCTCCAAATGAAGAATTTGTGAAAACATGGCGTGTGGAAAATAATGGTACGTGTAATTGGGATGAAGGCTATCGGATTCGATTGACGAGTGGGGCTGCGATGGGGGTGGCAGAAGAACAAGCATTGTTCCCCGCACGAGCAGGGAGCGAGGCAGAGATCTCGATCACTTTTGTTGCTCCAAATGAGACAGGGGTATTTCAATCTGCATGGAAAGCTGTTGATCCGGAGGGGAATGTTTTTGGAGATTTGTTTTATTTGGAAATTCAGGTGGCTGAATAAAAAATGTGATTTTTTACTTTTTATGTATACACAAATCCTCTATTTAGATCTAAATAGAGGATTTGTGTTTAATTAGTTACAGTTGTTTTCGAGATGCTCATCGTAGGTTTCGGTGAAGTTGTGATAGAGAGTGCCATCACAGTCTGCTTGGAAAAAGATGTAGGTGGATTCTTGGGGACTGATGGCAGCTTGGATGGCTTCTTTGGATGGCGATGAGATGGGCGTGGGGGGAAGTTGTTTATGAAGATAGGTGTTATAGGGGCTGTCAAAATAAAGTTGATCGGCGATGTTTATTCGCCACCATGCTTGTTGATCTTCGTCATAGCCGAGGGCGTATTGCACGGTTGAGTCCATTTGAAGAAGCATGTCGGTATCCAGACGGTTATAGAACACAGAAGCCATTAGGGTGTATTCATCTTGATGGAAGGCTTCGCGTTGGATGATGGAGGCAATTTTGACTGCATCATAAAAATCGGTGACAGAGAGATTGCTACCAATGGTGGTGCGGGTTTCTTCATAGGTTGCGGCAAAGGTTTGCATGAGGGCTGTTAAATCAGCATCGGGTTGGAGAAGATATTGACCGGGAAGGATGACACCTTCTAGACGGGCTCCAACGGGAATGCCACTGGCATAGGTGTAGGTGGCGGGGGGAGATTGGACAAATGCAAGAAATTCTTCTTGGGTGACATTGATGTTGAGGGCTGGAATTTGGGAAGCGATTTGCTCGAGACGCCATCCGGGAGTGATGTTGAGGACGGCAAAACGAGAAGTGCCATTGGCGAGGTGCTGGGCAATTTCAATGGGGGTCATTTGGCGACTAAAGCTGTAATAGCCGGTTTGAAGGGTGCGATCGTAGCCTTTATAAATGAGATAACTTTGGAAGGATTGTTTACTGGTGATGAGGTTGTTGGCATAGAGGGCGACTGCAATTTTTTTGGAAGACATGCCGGGGTCAATTTGGACGGTGACGCGCTCCTCAATGGGATTGACGGGGAATATGAGCGTTTCTTCTTCTCCGTGGAGGCGGGTGGCGTAGAGGATTTGTTTGATGAGTGAGATTTGTGATGCGGGGCTACCGAGGGTTTGTTGCACCGTGCCTGTTTGGATGAGCATCCATGAAAAAATACCGATAATGATGAGGACAATAAAGATGAAAGTGAATAGACATCCTTTATTTTTCATTCGTTTTCCTTTTTGAGTTGATTGTTTTGATCACGAAGATGTTCAAGATAGGACTGGAGGATGATGGTGGCAGCGATTTGATCTTGATGGCCTTTTCTTTTTTGTTTGCCGATGCCTGCTTCGATGCGAGAGCGTTGAGCTTCTTTGGTGGAGAAGGCTTCTTCCCATAGAAGCACTTCAAAATTGCTGTGGGTGCGGATTTGGGCTGCAAGGCGACGCGCTTGTCGCCCTGAAAATGTGGGGTTGCCGTCATCATCTGTGGAATAGCCGACGATGATTTGTCCTACCTCTTTGGTTTGCGCGAGGTCTATGATGCGATTGGCATTTTCTGCACGGGAGATATGGGTTAAAACAGTGAGGGGGGACGCGATGATGCCTGTGGGGTCACTGATGGCAAGGCCAATTCTTTTTTCTCCGGGGTCTATGGCAAGGATACGCATGATTATCTCATTTCAAAATATATTCGCAATTCAGAGAAAGGTAGGCGAAAGAAGGGGATGCTGTTGAGGAAGTTGGGTTTGAAGAGAATTTGCGGTGCGGTGGTCTCCCCAAGTTGGGTGGTGAGAAAGTTGAGAGCTTGGGTTTTGGTTTTGCCAGTGAGGGATTGGATGAGGGATTGTGTGTTGATCTCTTGAATGGTGAGCCGATGGCCTACATAATAGGTTTGTCCCTCTTGCGTGAGTTTTTCATAGGTCAATGAATTTTCAAGAGGTGTTTGCCCGGGAAGAAGTTGGGCATCTAGAGCGATGGTGAAGGCATTGAGGAGATCTTGTTCGGTGATATATTCAACTTGGACGTCGGTTTGGATCTCGAGAGATAGGATGTCGGCGGCCGATTGGGCGCTGGCAGGCGAAAATTGCTCTTGGGTGTTGGCGAGGGTGAGATTGATAATCTGTATGCCTTCAGGAGAATTTTGAGAAAATTTATCTTGCGCTTGTTGGCGGATGGATTGGGTGAGTTGGGTGCGCAATTGGGTATAGTCTTCTTTAGATGGGGATTGGGTAGTTTGATTTGTGCCACCTGTGGTGGGGTTTGGGTTGGTTGCGGTGACATAGAAACTGAGATTACCGACTATATTGGTGATGGTGTTGGCGGGCAAGTTGCCTTGCTGGCCGGGATTGGAAGCGATGATATCTGTTTTAAGGACACTTCCTACTTCTGCGGGTATGGTTACTGAGGTGGTGGTTTCCACCAAGATTTGTTGTTCGTCAATTATGGCGTAGAGAGTGGTGCCAGCGGGGATCTGGACGGCGGCATTGGATATGTTGGTGAATTGGATGCTGCCAGTGGCGGTGGTGTGGGGGATGCTGATCTCCCCTGATGTGGGCAATTGGTCTTGGGAGGAAATCGAAAGGGTGGTGGTGTGAATGGGGAGTATGTTGATTAAGAGATTGTTGCCTTGTTCATCTAAGAGGGGGATTTCCATTTGTTGGAGTTTTTTTTCTGGGGTGAGAAAGATGGTTGCGCTGGGAACGAGATAGGTGATGAGAAGCAGCATGGCGAAGATGACACTGGCGACCAAGATGAAACGTACGGTGCGAGAGAGCTTTGGGGTTGTGTTGGCTTGCTGCGCTTTGAGTTTAAGTGCGGCTAGGTCTTTTTTTGTGGGGGGAGCGGGGACTTCGACCAATTCTTGTGATTGCGTTTCATAGAGATACCAGGTGGACTTGCGCGCTCGGCGAATGGAGGGGTATTGTTGAATGTTTAGCTGTTTGGCAAGTTGGAGGGTTTGAAATTCGCGGGTGACAAGTGCTAATTCTAGACCAAGATCGGCGCAATAGCGACGGAGGAGGTTGAGTTGGGAAGCGTTAAATAACAAAAAGCGAGTGGGCAAAACAAGACATATTCTGGCTGATTGATGATTTTTGATTTTATCCTTGACGGATGCGACCGTATCATAATGCGAAGCATAGATTATATCTGTTTGCATCACTCACCTTTATTCTTTTATTTTGTTTGTTCTTCAACCCACTCTTTGACCAATGCGAGGGCTTTGTCTAAGTTTGTGGCGTCTTTGGCACCAGCTTGGGCCATGGTGGGTTTGCCACCGCCACGCCCACCGAGGGCTTGGGCGATGTGATTGACAAGTTTGCCAGCATGGAAACCACGTTTAGCGAGCTCATCTGGAAGCATGGCTACCAATTTGGGAGATTCGCCATCTTCTGTTGTGGCAAGAAGGGCAATGCCTTTTTTCTCATTGGCAAATTTGGAAGCTTCTTCACGCAGGGTGTTCATGTCAATATCTGGCAAGTGAATGGCAAGCACAGGAATGCCAGCGATTTCTTGAATTTTTTGCAGACTGTCTTTGATGGACCCTTCTGCCAATTTAGCTTTGAGGGTTTTGTTTTCTTTGAGGGAATGAGAAAGGGCTTCATTGAGTGCTATGGCGCGTTCGTTGAGCTTTTCTGGCGTAGTTTTGAAGATTTCCGACATGCTGCGCATGACAGACATACGTTCGCTGATAAATTGATAAGAGGCGCGGCCAGTGATGGCTTCGATGCGGCGGATGCCTGCGGCTACGGAGCCTTCACTGAGAATGATAAAGGTGCCGATCTCACCAGTGTTGGTGACATGGGTGCCTCCACAAAGTTCGTAGGAAAGTTGGGTGTCTTGACCAATGCGAATGGTGCGCACATCTAATCCGTATTTTTCGCCGAAAAGGGCCATAGCGCCTTCTTGTTTGGCTTCGTCTAAGGTTTTGTGGGCGATGGTGACGGGGACGTTGAGGGCGATCATCTCATTGACAATTTTTTCAATTTGATTGAGTTGCTCTTGGGTGAGCCCTTCGGGATGATTGAAGTCAAAACGAAGACGATCTGGAGCGACCAAAGAACCTGCTTGACGGGCTTCTTTGCCGATAACTTGATGCAATGCTGCATGCAAGAGATGGGTGGCGGTGTGATTGCGGATGATGTTTTGACGGTTAATGGCGTCTACTTTGATTTGGCAAGGTTCCCCTATTTTGGGCGTGCCTTGGGTGACTTCCCCAATGTGGATGACCACCCCTGCTGCGGGACGTTGAACATCGTCAATGCGGATGCGCCAATTTTCGCCGACGATCTCACCACTATCTGCGACTTGTCCACCGGAGGCAACATAGAAGTTGGTGGTGGGGACAATGACGTTGACGGGGGTACCTTTGGAAGCACTGTCAATCGATTCGTCTTCAGAGACGAGGGCAAGGATTTCTCCATCTGAAATTAATTTGGAATATGGATCGGCGATAACACCGTCTTTGGTGAGCTTGCCTTGGGCAATAAGTTCATTTAAGAGTTCTTGATAGATTTCTACATTTTGCCCCATGACGCCCATGGCTTTGCCAGCGCCTGATGCGAGGCGATGGGCTTCCATGGCGTTTTTGAAACCTTTTTCATCCACGTCAAAATTTTGTTCTTTGGCGATGTCGCGGGTGAGCTCCAAGGGGAGACCATAGGTGGCATATAGATCAAAGGTAGCATCACCGTCTAGAACGGATTGCCCTTTGGATTTTGCTTTTTGCATCAGATTTTCAAGATGGGCAATGCCACCTTCTACTGTTTTTTGGAAGCGGAGTTCTTCTCGAGTGAGATTGGAGAGAATGGCTTCTTTGTTTTCAGTCAATTCTGGATAAGCTTCTCCATAGGTGGCGATGATGGCTTCGGCAACTGCTGCCATGAAGGGTGCTTCGAGATTGATTTTGGACCCAAAACGAGCGCCACGGCGAATAATCATACGACAGATATAGTTACGGCCAACGTTGCCGGGGACAACTCCATCAGCAATGAGGAAGCTGGCCGTGCGGACGTGATCTGCGATGACACGATAGGGCGTGTAGTTTTCATAGACTTGCTCTAAAGTGGCACCAGTCATTTTGCGGGTGGCTTCCACCGCAGGGGCAAGAAGGTCTGTTTTGTAGTTTGAGTCTTTGTTTTGGAGGACGGAGACAATGCGTTCAAAGCCCAAGCCGGTATCGACATGTGTGGCGGGAAGGGGCTCGAGAGTGTTTTCGTCGATGCGATTATATTGAATAAAAACTAGATTCCAGAGCTCGATAAAGCGAGGACCATCTAGGTCGATATCGCCATTTTCAAGATAGGTGATGGGACCGAATGCGTCCCCTTTGTCAAAATGAATTTCAGAACTCGGACCACAAGGACCCGTTTCGGCCATTTCCCAGAAGTTGTCTTTGCGACCTAAATAGAAAAGATGACCGTCTACAAAACCGGGTTGTTGCTGCCAAAGGGTGGCGGCTTCTTCATCTGTGGGAATGTCACCTTTTTCGTCTTTGAAGACGGTGGTATAGAGACGATCTTTGGGGATTTCCCATACTTCGGTGAGGAGCTCCCATGCCCAAGAGATGGCTTCGGGTTTGTAATAGTCTCCGAAGGACCAGTTGCCAAGCATTTCAAAGAAGGTGTGATGAGTGTCATCGCGACCTACTTCGTCTAAGTCGTTGTGTTTACCGGCGACACGCATACATTTTTGAGAATTTGTGGCGCGGGTATAGGGGCGAATGTCTGTGCCGAGAAATACATCTTTAAAGGGCACCATGCCTGCATTGGTAAAAAGAAGAGTAGCATCTCCACCAGGCACCAATGAAGCTGAGGGGACAAATTCGTGACCTTTCTCTTTGAAAAAATCAATGAATGTTTGGCGAATCTGGGCGCCGGTTAAGTTTTGCATACTGCGTGCTCCTGCTTTGTAGAATAAATTTCGGAGTTAATGTTACCATAAAGCAGTCGTTCAAGCTATTAAATTGAAGGGGGAGGCTGTTTGAGAGGGAAAAGTAGTTTTTGGAAAGAATTTTTAGAGCAGTTTATTTTTGTTTTTTTTGTTTTTATACATGTTCTTGTCTGCTAGGTCGATGGCTGCACTGAGATATTGAAGTGATTTTTCATTTTCTACTATGTAGGTATAGATTCCGTAGGAAAAGGTGACTTTTTTAACCCGGAGGTTTAGGAGACGGATGGCTGAGTTGAGCTCTTGTTGGATGAGGGTGAAGATTTGATGGATTACTTCCTCTTTGACGTTGGAGAAAATAAGGATAAATTCATCTCCACCATAACGGATGATGAGATCTGATTCGCGGGTGTTTTGTTGGGCTATCTTGGCAAATGTTTGGAGGATTTGATCCCCGGTGAGATGCCCATATTGATCGTTGATTTCTTTAAATTTGTCTAAATCTACAACAGCGATGGAGACGGAGCTACCATATGAAAGGTTTTTGACCAAATCATAATAGGCATCTTCGAAATAGGAACGGTTGATGGTTTTGGTGAGTGCATCTGTGCGGGCGATGTTTTCAATTTTTTGATAGGCTTTGAAGTGATGGCTGATGTCTCTGAAATTAAGGATATAGCCCATAAATTCACGATGTTCACTTGCTTTGGTGACCGAAAATTCATAGTATTTTTCATTTTCTACGTTTTCAAAGCGGACATGCTCATGGTTTTCAACGAGCCAGTCTAGATCTTTTTTGATGCTTTTGGTTTCGATGAGATTGTATTGGATATAGGTGAGAATGTTCTCTAATTTGAGCACTGGGAAGATGTTGATGGCGGTTTTGTTGACGGTGATGATTTTGTACCTAGGGTTAATGATGATGATGCCATCGGAGAGATTGTTGATGATGAGTCGATAGGCATAGGGAATGGTTCCGAGAGAATCATCCCGTTTGGAGAAAATGATGATAGGTATGGTGATGAGGGGACTGAACAAGAGGACATGATTGACATTGGGGATAATATGAAATTGGCTAAGATTGAGGACGCTCCCGACCGAGATGGCTACGATGCTAAACACAAAGATATAAACTAAATTTTTGTTGCCACTATGTTTTTTAAAGACCCCTTGAAAGATTATGACCAACATAGTGAAGAAGACAAACATATAGGTGCCAAAGATCAAATAATACCAAGTGCCATAGTCTACACTGATGTAGTTTATAAGCCCATTGTTACGGATGCTGAAATTTGAATAGATGAGACCTGTTTTGGTATTTATGGTAAAGAGTAATACTGTGATGACGGTGAAGATGTCTCCATAGTATCGAATGGGCATGACGAAATCTTGGAAATCATAGAAGATGAGTATCATGGAAAACCAGTAAAATGGTAACATGGCCTGACCAATAAAATGAAGATCAAACCAGATTTTTTTTATGACTGGATCAACTGTAATTAATTCAAAAATATAACAAATCATCCAAAAAGCATAGATCACAATGATGTAGTTATAGGCGCGAAAAATCCTGTAGTTTCGCATGGAATAAAAATTTAAGAATAAATAAACGAGGGTGGAAAGTCCAAAAATTAAAACCCCAAATATTACAAGAAAACTTCCTGTCATTTCTTGGTGTATAAAAGGTAAGGAGGTAGCGAGGCTTTGCATAGAATGACCCTAAACTCCCATCAAAGGAAAGCAGCTATATAAAAAACGCCTTCTTTTCAGAAGACGTTTTCATTATATCATAAGTTTTTTTCAACCTATCGTGATTGTTTGAGTGCGTCCCAACCAGCGAATTTTGCTTCGGAACCAAGTTCAGCTTCAATGCGAAGGAGTTGGTTGTATTTTGCTACACGATCTGAACGGGCAGGAGCACCTGTTTTGATTTGGCCGGTGTTGAGTGCGACAGCCAAGTCGGCAATGGTGGCATCTTCTGTTTCACCAGAGCGGTGAGACGTGACTGCGGTCCAGCCGGCGTTTTGGCATGAGCGAACTGCTTCGATGGTTTCGCTGAGGGAACCAATTTGGTTGACCTTGACGAGGAGGGAGTTGGCAGCTTTGAGCTCAATGGCTTTTTTAACACGGGCGGGGTTGGTTACGAGAAGATCGTCACCTACGATTTGGCATTTGTCACCGACAGCGGCGGTCATCTTGGCGAAGCCGTCCCAGTCATCTTGGTCGAGACCATCTTCGATGGAAACGATGGGGTATTGGCGAACCCAATCTGCCCAGAATTCGACCATTTCGTCGGAGGTGAGCTTTTTGCCTTCTGTGCGAAGGTTATAGACTTTTTCTTCTGCGTCGTAGAATTCGGATGCGGCGGGATCGAGGGCGATGCAAACTTCTTCGCCAGGTTTGTAGCCAGCCATTTGAATGGCTTCGAGGATTACTTCAACTGCTTCGGCATTGGCTTTCAATGCAGGAGCGTAGCCACCTTCGTCACCAACGAGGGTTGCGTAGCCTTTGGCTTTGAGGACTGATTTGAGTGCGTGATAAATTTCAGCACCCCAACGAACACATTCACTGAAGCTGGGTGCGCCGAAAGGCATGACCATGAATTCTTGTGCATC
Organism: Anaerolineales bacterium; assembly: GCA_963676155.2. Lineage (GTDB taxonomy): Bacteria > Chloroflexota > Anaerolineae > Anaerolineales > UBA11579. The sequence goes on along the minus strand of CAXXOS010000001.1, from coordinate 961,659 downwards.
TGTGGATTGCCAAGCTGTGTGAGCGCCACCGTTGAGAATGTTCATCATCGGAACGGGCAATACGTGAGCGTATGTGCCGCCAATATAGCGATAGAGGGGCATCATCAAGGAATTTGCAGCTGCTTTTGCGGTTGCAAGGGAAACACCGAGGATGGCATTGGCGCCCAACTTGGATTTGTTGGCGGTGCCGTCTAAGGCGAACATGGCGTTGTCAACTTCGATCATGCGGGTGGCATCCATGCCGATGAGTTCTTTGGCGATTTTGCCATTAACATTGGCGACTGCTTTGGTGACGCCTTTGCCGCCGTAGCGAGATTTGTCGCCATCACGCATTTCGAGTGCTTCGTGAACACCAGTGGATGCGCCAGATGGAACTGCTGCACGGCCATAGGAGCCGTCTTCAAGGACTACGGTGACTTCCACGGTGGGGTTGCCACGTGAATCGAGAATTTGTTGGCCGAAAATTGATTCAATATTTGTATACATTTTTACCTCTTATTCAGTATGATATCCAAATGACAAGCTGTCATTATTTTCCAATTCTATGTCTATTTTACTTTATTTTTGCAATTTTTTCGTTCTCTCTATGCCGGCGCTAATTAGCCCCATAAATAATGGGTGGGGATTGAGCGGACGAGAGAGAAATTCTGGATGGAATTGGGAGGCGATCATATAGGGATGATCTTTGAGCTCGGCAATTTCGACCAGTCTTTGGTCTGGTGAAAGACCCGACAAAATCATACCATGATTTTCAAATTGTTGACGGTATTGATTGTTGAATTCATATCGATGGCGATGGCGCTCTTCGATGTAGTCTGTTTTGTATAACGAGGCTGCGAGAGTCTTTTCTTGAATGCGGCAGGGGTAGAGACCTAAGCGCATGGTGGCACCCATTTCATTGAGGGAACGTTGCTCAGGCATGAGATCAATGATGGGATGGGGAGTTAGGTGTTCAAATTCTGTGGAGTGAGCGCCTTCAAGACCGAGGACATTTCGTGCAAATTCTATGGTCATTAGTTGCATTCCTAGACAAAGACCTAGGTAAGGTGTTTTTGATTCGCGAGCATATTGAACCGCATTGATTTTGCCTTCAATGCCACGTTCGCCAAAGCCACCGGGGACTACAATTGCAGCAGCATTTTGGAGGCGTTGGGTAACTTTTTCTTTTGTGAGCCCTTCGAGGTCTTCTGATTGTACCCAGTCGATTTTGACATCTACTTTGTTATGAAGACCGGCATGGGTGATAGCTTCTTGGACGGATTTATACGCATCGTGAAGTTCGACATATTTGCCAACGAGAGCGAGGTTGATGGTGGGTTTTTCGGCACGAGATTCGGCGGCAAGACGGGTCCAACGACGCCATGTGGGTTTGCGCTTGGATTTGATTCCAAGTTTGGACATCATATAATCGCCTATGCCCATTTTTTCTAATTCAAAAGGAATGTCATAGAGCACGTCAGCGGTGATCATGGGAACCACGGCTTGAGGGGCTACGGAACAGAAACGCGCCACTTTCTGAGTAATTTCTTCATTTAAAGGAAGGTCGGAACGAAGGACGATCATATCGGGACTGATGCCAATGGAGCGGAGCTCACGGACGGAGTGTTGGGTGGGTTTGGTTTTGAGCTCACCGGAAGCCATGATGTGTGGCACCCAGGTGACATGGATGAAGAAACAATTTTCTTCGCCAACTTCGCTGGGCATTTCACGGAGTGCTTCTAAGAATGGGAGAGATTCATAGTCCCCCACGGTTCCGCCTACTTCGACCATGACGATATCTGCTTTGGTTTCGTCGGCGACGCAGAGGATGCGTTTTTTGATTTCGTCTGTGATGTGAGGGATGACTTGGATGGTGCCACCGAGATAGTCTCCGCGGCGTTCTTTGGCGATGACCTCTGCATAGACTTGGCCGGTGGTGAAGTTACAGACGCTGGAGAGATTGATGTCTAAGAGGCGTTCGTAGTGACCAAGATCGAGATCGGTTTCGGTGCCATCATCGAGGACGAATACTTCCCCGTGTTGATAGGGGCTCATGGTGCCGGGGTCTACGTTGATATAGGGATCTAGTTTGGCTGACATGACGGTGTAGCCACGTTCTTGCAAAACACGCCCTAACATGGATGCTGTGATTCCTTTGCCTACTGAACTGAGGACCCCGCCTGTTACAAATAAATATTTTGTCATTCTCATTTCCTTTCTTGCATTTTAAAGCATCCATGTGGAAACCGCTTAAATAGAAGGGAGGGGCAGATATCCTGCCCCTCCCTTTGTTTATTAATTAATGGTTTTGGTGTTTTTTTGACACCAATGTGGTTGTTTGCCCACGTTTTTCTCCAAATGCTTTTGTTTTTAATTACCCGCCGATTATATCACAAGAATTTTTAGAATCGGAATGAATTTTTTGTTTTTAATCTTTATCTGGGATGCCTAAGAAATATTGAAGGCCTTTGAGAGAATCGGCATTGATGATGCCATCACTGTGTTGCCGAAGGATTTCTTTGGGGCTGAAACCAATGCCGAGGCCGGCATTTTGGAGCATGAAGCGATCATTGGCGCCATCACCAACCGCGACAATTTGATCTGTGGAGATGTTTTCTTTTTCAGCAATCTCTTTAATCAAAGCCCCTTTTCGTTCTGCATCGACGATATCCCCTAGAATTTTGCCAGTGACGACGTCATCGATGATCTCAAGTTGATTGGCGAAGATGTAATCTAAATTGAGACGTTTTTGGAGATATTGCATAAAGAACATAAATCCACCTGAGACAACACCAACTTTGTAGCCCATGGTGTGTAGCATTTGGATGAGCTCTTCAGCACCGGGAGTGAGGGAGATGGTGGTGGTGAGTTGGTTGAGTTGCTCGAGAGTGAGGCCTTTGAGCAGTGAGACACGTTTGCGGACTGCGGTTTGAAAGTCGATTTCACCACGCATGGCTTCTTCTGTCATAGCTTTGACTTGCTCCCCTACCCCTGCGATTTTGGCGAGTTCGTCGATGACTTCTTGTTGGATGATGGTGGAATCACAGTCAAAGATGACGACTCGATCTGGACCTTTATAGGCATTGAAGGTGCGGAGGGATATATCGAGACCGGTTTGATCGGAGAATTCAAGAAGGGCTTGGCGCAGTTCTGCTATGTTGTTGTTTGTGGTGTCTATGCGAACCTCCATAGCGATGGTTTCGCCACGGGCGATCATCTTCATTTTTTCAATATTGATGTTGTAGGAAGCGAAGATGTTTGTGATGCGGGCGATGATGCCGGGTTTGTCTTGCCCCATGAGTGTGAAGACCATGAGATCTTTTTGGATTTTGCGATGGTCGAGGTCGTAGGGTTTGATGTCAAAGCTGACATCGAACTTGTGAGAAGCTGTTTTGAGAATGGAAGAGAGTTGGGCAAGGCTCCATTGCGATTGGAGGGTGTCGATGACCATAAACATGGTGAAATGCCCCCGCACAGAACGCGCTTCGACATCTACGATGTTGATATTTTGTTGGGCGAGGATGCTGCTGAGGTCATTGACTAGGCCGGGGGTATCTTGGCCGACGGCTGAGATGATATAGAGATTTTCTTCCATTATATGACTGCCTTTTTAATTTTTTCTATTTATACCATGGTTCTTCGATTCTTTACACATATTAAACCAAATGATTTGATGATTTATTCTGCATTTAATGTTTGGTGAGCAATAGCGATTGGTTCTATTTCGATATTTTTGTTTGAAACCTTTCAGTTTGTTAACACCCGCTTTTGACAACTTTTCAATTCTCCAGTTTCGACTATAATTGTAAACTCAAGGAGATTGACCGTTGCCTATTTGGATTATTGATGATGATCAAGAAATGATAAATGCAATCACTCTAATGTTAAAAATATTAGGGTATCAAGTTAAATCTTTTTTAAATGCTCCTTCTGCTGCAAAGCAACTTTTGGCAGGCGCTACCCCTAAAGTGATTTTTTTGGATATCAATATGCCGCAAGTTTCAGGGTTAGATTTCTTGGAATTTATGCGAAGTCGTAAAGAATATGATATGATTCCTGTTGTGATGCTATCTACTGAAGCTGCAGATGTTCAAGTGGATAAAGCAATTGGTTTGGGCGCTACTAATTATATTTTCAAGCCGGTGATGATTGAGGAATTGGAAAAAGTTTTAGCGACACTCTAAAAATTTTATTGGATAAGGTATATACGTATGAGCAAGAAGTCACAAAAAAACACAAAAAAAGAGCCTAAGAAGAAATTGACTGTTTCTCAGATTGTGATGACAACTTTTGTTTTGATTATCATTTTCTCTATGTTGTTTTCTTCGATTAGCTTTTTATTCAATTAATCAAAAAGGTATTTGATGATGATGAATGATTCCCCCGAATTCCGAGCATATCTCGTGATCAATAGACAAGTTTTCCCATTGGTGAAACGTGTTACCCATATTGGGCGAAAACTTGAAAATGATCTGGTGCTTCAGGATCCTCTCATCTCCCGTTATCATGCCGCAATACTGAATAAAAATGGTGAATTTGTAATTTCTGATAAGGATTCAACCGGGGGAACTTATGTGAATGGAATGCGAATTCAGGCAGAAACAGTTTTGCACTCGGGTGATATGATCTCTGTGGCTAATTTGCCAATGTTGTTTGTTGATGATTCTCCATTGTCTGAACAAGAATATGACAAACCAACAGGAACATTAAGATCAAACGATGCAACTGGGATGTTAGACAACTAGACGTTAAATTATAGGCAAGAACCCGCTGCTCAGTGGGTTTTTGTATTTAATATTTTTTGTCTGTTTTGTCAGCTTTGCAGTTTTGTATCTTGCATTTCTTCTCAACTTTGGTAAACTAAAAATAGCGACATATTTTTTTGTGGGGGCAAGTCGTTACTTAGGAGAGCGAGATTATGAATAGACGAACAAATCAAGAGTGGATGGATGCTTTAAGAGAACCGGTTGATGGAGAAGCTCTCGAAGATCTACGTACTATCTTATTACGGGGTTTAAGAGCAACTCTATCGTCTCGAGTTGACAATGATCTGGATGCATTGAGCGAAGATTTTGCCCAAGATGCATTAATGAAAATATTAAAAAGTTTGGAAACTTTCCGCGGGGAGAGTAAGTTTACTACTTGGGCGCAAAAAATTGCGATCCATGTGGCTTTTACTGAACTGAGAAGACGCCGTTGGAAAGATATTTCTTTACAAACAATTATTGAAACAGATGACGGGGATGAATTCACCCCTATTATTTTAAAAGACAATAGCTATACACCTGAAGAAAAGGTGAGCCAAGCGGATATGATGAGCATTGTGGAACGTATGATTGATGAGGAATTGACTGATCGACAACGTGTGGCGATGTTGGCTGTTGTTAAGGGGGGGATGCCGATGGAAGAAATTGCACAGCGTTTGGGGACGAATCGAAACGCTTTGTATAAACTTTTGTTTGATGCACGGAAGCGTATGCAACAACGTTTGGTGGAACAAACAGGGATTGATGCGCAAGAGTTATTAACAATGTTTGAGGCTCCGTAAGAAAAACTTTTTCTTGCTCGTCCATTACTAAGACGATGCGATTCAAAGGAGTCTTATGCAAAGAGAATCATTAGAACAACTCTATAAACTGGTTGTCATTACCCAAGAAGAAGAACTTGACTGTGGGCAGTTCTATGAAGTGATGGATGTTTTCGCCGAGATGTGCATGAACGGTGAAGACGCCGGAAAGTATTATCCTTTGGTAGATCATCATTTGCGATTATGCAAAAGTTGCCGTGAGGAATATGAAGGATATCTCGATTGCCTGAAGGCCAATCATGAATAACGTGCTCTGAAGAATATAAATTAAAAAGCCAAGTGTGACCACTTGGCTTTTCTTTTTAATATAGTTGAGAAATTAATTGAGGCGGGCACGTTCTTCTTCTGCAACTTCTTTTTCTAATTTCTTATAAAGAGGTTCTGGTTTTTGGAATGCGATGCCACCTTTGAGGTCACTGGGCTTCCACTGACCGGTGCCAGTTGCTTTGTAGCGCAAGACAGTGTGTTCTCCGAGGTTATCTTGGACTGTTTGGGTATATTGTTCGCCAAAGAGCGGTTGCCCTGCTCTAAGATAGCTATTGAGCTTTTCTGAAGTGAAGGGGAGGAAGGGAGAGAGCATGGTTTTGAGGCTATCAATGGCTTTGATGGCGACATAGACTGTGGTGGCAGCCGCTTGTGGATCAGTTTTGACCAAGGTCCAAGGAGCGGTGTCGTCCAGATATTTATTAACTTCAGAGGCTAAGCGCATGGCTTCGGAAAGTGCTGCTCGAAGCTTGACTTCTTCAATCAAATTACCGACGGTGTCGAAGCCTTTTTCGATGGAATCTAAGAGCGCATTGTCAGCTTCGGAAAGTTGACCAGGTTCAGGAATGATGCCATCCCATTTTTTGTGAGTGAAGGAGAGAACGCGGTTGGCTAGGTTGCCCCAGGTGGCGACAAGGTCGTCGTTATTGCGGCGGACAAAATCGTCCCAGTCCCAGTTGGAATCGCGGGTTTCGGGCATGTTGATGGTGAGATAGAAACGCAATGGATCTGGGTCATAACGTGAGAGGAAATCTAGCCCCCAGACACCCCAGTTTTTACTACCAGAGATTTTGCGATCTTCCATGTTCATAAATTCATTTGCAGGAACATCATAAGGAAGGGTAAGTTTGCCTTGACCTTCTCCAAAGATTTTACAGAATGTTTCACCAGCACCAAGGAGTTGGGCTGGCCACATGATGGCATGGAAGGGGATGTTATCTTTGCCGATGAAGTGAGAGGCTTTGGCATCAGGATTGAGCCAGAAGTCTTCCCATTTGGCATTTTCGTCACCAAGTTTGTCCCATTCTATGGTAGCGGAGAGATAGCCGATGACAGCTTCAAACCAAACGTACATACATTTGCCATCCCAGCCTTCGACTGGCACGGGAATGCCCCATTCGAGGTCGCGAGTGATGGGTCGGCCTAAGAGCCCTTTGGCTTTGATCCAGCCTAAGGATTGTTTGACCACATTTGCGCGCCAAAATTCTTGTTTGCTTTCGAGAAAGCTGACCACTTGATCTTCAAGTTTGGATAAATCCAAGAAGAAGTGGGTGGTTTCTTTGAGCACGGGAGTGGAGCCATCCATTTTGGAGATGGGGTCTTTGAGCAAGGTGGAATCGAGCATAGAACCACAGTGATCACATTGATCTCCACGAGCACCTTCTGCACCACAGATATAACATGTACCTTCTACATAACGATCCGGGAGGAAGCGGTCTGCTTTTTCGCTATACCATTGTTTTTGGGTTTCTTCATATAAGAACCCATTTTCTTTGAGGGCAAGGAAGAAGGATTGGGCAACTTTGAAATGATTTTCGGTATGGGTGGTGGTATATTGATCGTAGTGGATGCCTAATTTTTGAAAGAGTTCAACAAATTCTTGGTGATATTTTTTTGAGACTTCTAAGGGAGTGGTGCCTTCTGCATCTGCCTTAACTGTGACGGGAGTGCCGTGAGAATCTGAGCCAGAGACCATGACTACATCATTGCCTTTAAGGCGATGGTAACGAGCATAGATATCTGCAGGAAGATGAGAGCCGGTGATGTTCCCTACATGGATTGAGGCGCTGGCATAGGGCCAGGCAATTTCAACAAGGATTTTTTCTGTCATTGATTCATTTCTCCATTCTTAAAAAAGAAACTGCCCGTGCGGCAGTCATGATTTGAAGCATTTTTTGAAAAACCCGCACGTTTAGAGGCGCACAATGCGCATCATCATAGACATCATTTCGGGCATCATCTTTTTCTTCATTGGGTTAAGTTTATGATGAAGGGGTGGCTTTGTCAAGTTATCGAATTTAAAATTCTACGGGGTAGAGATATTCATAATAATTGTCTAGCGTAAAATATTTCTCATGGTAATCAATGGAGTAGACGATGCCATCTCTTTTGCAATAATAGAGTTCATTATATTTTTTTTCAGCTTGTTTGAACTTGATTAGTTCTTTGCTGTTGTGATTGAAGACCTTTATTTTTTGAACTCTCTTGTTTAGAAAATAATTATGGATCACAAGAATGATGCCAAAAATGGCAACGACAACAATCAACTGCGCCAACAGGAAAAGGATTTGGTTATATTGATTTAGGAAGATATTGAAGCCGATGAGTTCGATGATTAAGCCGACTATAATCAGCCCTATAATTTTGTTGAGATAGGATTTAAAGGGAATTTTGTTATTCTCTAGCAGTTGAGGAGGTTTGGGTTTGCGAATTTTGGAGGCTAGTTTTGAGGTGAGTTGAGCACCTTCATCGGTGAGAAAAATCTCTTCAAATTCAATCGCAGAGAGTTTGCGTGAGAGATCATTTTCTCCGCATATGGGGCAACGGGCAAATTTGTTGAGCACAAAGCCACTGGCGTTTCTTCTGATTTCATATTCTGTTTGGCAGTAACTACATTTTGTGTGAGTTTGCTCTTGTTTAAACTTTAATGTCCCCCCACAATTTTTACATCTATGTTCAAATAATTCCATTTATAAGCTCCCTCATGCCTACAGTGTGTAAAGTATAGCATAGTATTTTTATTTCTACAGATGATGAATGGACAATTTGTGGTTTTTCATAGAAAATATGTGCTATAATAAGGTCCTAGATTTTTCCTGTCTGGCGCAGTGATCCCGAGGAAAGATGCAATTTTGATTGCATTTTCCTTCGGGATTTTTTATTTAAGTTTTTAAAAGGAGTGACATGTGAAAAAGTTGAAAGAGTTGTTGGGGGATGAGTTGTTTGGGCAAGTGAGCGAAAAGCTGAAGGATGTGGACGGTGTGCAATTGGTTGACTTGAAAAATGGAGATTTTTTGAAGAAAGAGGAAGTGGATTCTCAAATTAGGGATTTTGAAGAAAGACAAAATGTGTTGCAAGGTCAAGTGAAAAATTTGGCTGTGGAAAAAGCTTTGTTGATGGCTGGGGCTCGGAATGTGAAGGCAGTGATGGGATTGTTGGACTGGGGGCAAATTGAGGTGAAGAGTGGTGAGTTGACAGGGTTGGATGCGCAGGTGAAAGGAATTTTTGAAAGCGATGGCTATTTGTTTGGCACTGAAGAAAAAGTGAGCACCCATGCGGGGAACCCTGCGAGTGCTGGGACTATGTTGGATTTTGAGAATTTGTCTGATGAGGCATTGTTTGCCGCACGGATGAATGAAATTAAATAGAAAAGGAGAAAATTTTTATGAGTAATCAATTTTTAACGGCGAAACGGATCGCCCAAGAAGCTTTGCCTATTTTGGCAGACCATTTGGTGTTCCCCAATTTAATCTATCGTGACCATTCTGATGATTTCGCGAAACAGGGGGATACGATTCAAGTGCGGAGACCGAATGTGTTTGATGCAAAAAGCTTCACGGATGGGAATGAGATCGCATTGCAAGACCTGAATCAGTTCCCTGTTTATGTGAAGATGGATCAAATTGCGGATGTGTCTGTGCAGGTTTCTTCTGCCGAGATGGCGTTGTCTTTTGATGATTTCCAACGCACAATCTTGGAGCCGGCGATTTTGGCATTGGCAGAAAAGATCAATGAAGATGGGTTGCGTTTGGCTGAACAAGTCCCCTATTGGGTGGGCACTGCGGGACAAACCCCAAGTGAACTGGCTCCGATTGCAGAAGCGATGCGTACGATGGATGTGAACAAAGCACCACAAAGCAAACGACGCGCGGTGTGGGACCCTTATGCAAATGTAAATTTGTTGCAATTGAATGCGCTGGTGGATGCAGGGCAAAGCGGTTCAACAGCGACATTGCGACAATCTGCGATGGGACGGGTATATAACTTTGAGAATTATATGTCGCAAGGAGTGGGCACCCACCAAGCGGGGAGTTTTGCAAACTTGAACGATGTGAGCGCTGTGGTGAGTGTGAGTAATAATGCTGTGGATGGTGCAACTGGGTTTACGTATTCTGTGGCGCAATTGAGCAGTGATGAAGGTAGCTCTACGGGAGATTTAAAGAAGGGTGATCTTTTGCTGATCGATGGCGGACAATATGTGGTGATTGAAGATTGCGGACCAGCCGCGGCAGGGATGTTGGATGCAAAACTATATCCGGCGATGAAAGCGGATGTGGTGGATGGTGTGGTGGAATTTGTTGATGAAGTTAGCCAAGCACATGTGATGAACTTGGCATTCCATGAACGCGCATTTGCCTTTGTGACCCGTCCTTTGGACCCGGGCCGAGGGGTGGAGAGTTATACAGCACAAGCGCAAGGCTTGACTGTGCGTGTCTCTTTTGGCTATGACTTAACCACCAAACGACAAACGATGTCGATTGACACTTTATATGGATTTGCCACCCTCTATCCTGAATTGGCTTGTCAAATTTTGGGATAAGTTTTTTGAGAGGGATGAGGGGAAATTTTCTCTCCCATCCCTCCCTTGAAGAGAGAAGAAAGTTTGGAAAGGAGCACGATATGAATGCCTATGAGCTGATTGTTGGTGAAAATAGTTATGTGGATGTGGCAGAGGCAGATGCTTATGTGACGGCACATTTTGTGAGCCAAGCGGAGGAGCGATTGGTTTGGGAAGGATTAAGTGAGGCGGATAAGGAAGTGTTTTTACGGGCGGGGATGCAGGCAATTGAAAGTGTGCGGTGGACAGGGAAGAAATTGAGCGAAATGCAACCGTTGAGCTTTCCACGAATTAAGCGAACTGTTTTTCAGACTCCTTTTTTTACAAAAAACTATGCACAAAGCAATGCGCAAGATGTGAAAGCTGCCCAGATCGAAGAAGCCGTGGCACGCGCCTGCCCTGCTGAAGGACAGCACCGTAAAGCTCGTTTGAATGAGGGAGTGACTTATTCAGCGATAGGCAGTGTGCAAGAGCGCTATGGTGAGATAAAAAGTATGGGAGGTGCTTATTTGGCGAGTGTGTTTGAAAGTGTGCGGGCAGAGGAGTTGATGCAAAAATATGTGGGGAGCTATGAGGTGAATTGAGATGAGCCGATCATTGAGAAAATTTTTGCAACAGGAAGTGGTTTGGGAGCAAATGACAGGGCAAGATGGATTTGGAAAAGCGAGTTATGCGGCCATGCGAATCCCTGCGAGAAAAGAAGCCTTCCAAAAAGAAGTGCGCGATGGACAAGGGAAGAGTGTGGTGAGCCATGACCGGATTTTTTGTGAAGCCGCAGTGACAGTGGAAGATTTGATTGATGGAAAAAAAGTGTTGAGCGTGAAAAGCTTGGTGGATGGCAAAGGGAAAGTGATTGGGATGGAGGTGTTGACATGATTGTGGTGGAAGTGGATGGTGCTTGGGAGAATGATGGATTGGGGGATGTGGTGCGGGCTACGTTGGAAAATGCGTTGGGGGAGATTGCTGAGGAGTTGAAGATTGCCTCCCAAGCGGAAGTGCCTGTGGACACAGGCGCTTTGCAGGAAAGTGCCTTTGTGGAGAAGATTGAAAATTGGGAGGGAAATTTGGTGTTGGTGGTGGGATATGCGACGGAATATGCAGTGGAGCAACATGAAACTCTCTTCTATCACCATCCACAAGGGAAAGCTAAGTATTTGGAAGATCCATTTAATGCCATGCAAGGAGAGGTGATGGGACGATTGGCAAATGAAGTTACGGCTACGTTATCGCGGTGAGTTAAGTTGAAGTGTGGAGGAAACAGAATGAACTTTTTGAAAGATATGCTGGAGGTGTTGGAAAGCGCTGGCTTGGGCACTGAAGGAGAAACTCTTTTTGCGGGCACCTTGCCAGCGGATGGGTTGCCGGCGGTATGCGTGTTCGAATATGCAGGGCAAGCACCCGAAGGAGTGGCACACCATCGCCGGCCGGGTTTGCAAGTGTTGGTACGAGAGGCAGACTATCGCTTGGGGCGCGCAAAAATCGAAGCTGCGCAAACAATCTTGCGTCAGTTGGATGTGTTAGATGGGCAAGATGGGGTGCGGTATTTGAAGCTTGAACAGATGCAAGAGCCAAGCCCTTTAGGCCAGGATGCCAATGGGATGTATTTATTTGTTCAGAATTTTATTGTGACTTATTTTGAGGAGGTTTAGACCATGGAAAATGCAAGTTATCCCACGATTGGGTTTGATAAGTTATATGTGGCTGCTTTGTTGAGCGATGATGAAAATGGAGTTGCTTATGGAGAAAGCCGATTGTTGCCGGGGGCAGTGAGCGCTTCTGTGGACCCCAAAGTGGAAGTGGATAATTTTTATGCCGATGATGGGGTGTATGCGCAAGTGACTTCAGGGGTGATGACTGAAATCCAATTGACTGTGGCGAATATCAGCAATGCCAATTATGCATGGTTGATGGGCGCTTGCTATGATGCGGAGACGGGGCAATTGATTGAGTCTAGCAAAGATGTGCCACGAACAGTTGCGTTAGGCTATCGGGCACAGTTGGCAAATGGCACCCATGAATATGTGTGGCGGATGGCAGGGGTGTTTTCAAAACCAAAAAAGAGCTATCACACCAAGGAAAACAAAATTAAGTATACGCATAATGAATTGATTTTCAATGCGCGCCCTTTGCGCAATGGACAATTGGTGAACGCGCTTTCGAGTGATGATATGAATGTGATCGGTTTGGGGTTGGATGACGACAAGTTGGGAATGGTGGAGGATGGCTTTTTTAGCTCTCCGCTTTTTGTGGCAAGCCAAAACGAGACAAGCATCAACGATTTGAGCGTGAGCACCCCCGCGGGAGAAGATGTGTTGGCGGGTGATTTGGAGATGAGCTTTTCGGCTGCTGAAGATGCAAAAGCAGTGAAAGTACAGGTGTTGGATGTAAATGGAATATGGAAAGAGGTGCAGACGATGGAAGCGGTGGATGCAACCAGTGGGCAAGCTCGGATTCGGCATCAACCAGCTTTAATGGGCGGGAATCGCTATGCAGTGCGATTGTTGGTGGTTGGAGGAACTTTTGCTGGCAGTTCGAATATTGCTTATGGCGTGACTGCGGCTGAATAGGAGCAAAGATGGAAATTACTTTAAATCAAAAAACATTTCGAACCCCTACTCGATTCTCTATGGGGTGCCAAAAAAAGATCTTGCAATTGCAAGAAAAATTGAAAGGCGCAGACTTGAGCAACTTGTCTGTGAAGGATTATGAAATTTTGCAAGAGATGGCGTGCGTGCTGTTGAATGACAAACCCTATGAGAAGCGTAATCCGTGTTTGTTGACGATGTGGATGCTGGATGAATATGGGGATGATGCGACTTGGGCCGTGTTTTTGAAAGAGTTTGTGGGGGGCGAAGATGTTGAAAAAAAAAGGATGCAAGTCAAATAAGTTATGCGGATGTGTTGAAGCTTTATGGGCAACTGTTCCGTTTATATGGCATTTTGCCTTCCGCATTGGATGCACAGGATGCGGAGGAATTTGCACAAGTGTTGGGATTTGCGTTTGCGGTTGAAGAAGCTAGCGACGAAGTGAGCGTGCTTGCGGATGGATTTGTGGTGGATGGGAAACGATTCTATGAAATCAAGGAGGAATAGAGATGGAAGTTGGCAATTTGACGGTGAAGTTGAGCGTGGATGATGTTGAATTTCGCAACAAACTGCTGCAAGCACAGCAATTGCTTTCAGAATTTGACACAGGGTTGATGCGAGATTTTGGGAATTTTGGATTATTGCAAAACAATGAAATCACAAATTCAGGAGTGGAAGGAATGACGCTTCAATTTTCTGCAATCGGAACGGAATTGGGAAATGCGATGTTGGCTGGGATACAAGGTTCTTTTGTGACTGGATTTGGTGGATTGCAAAAACAGTTGGTAGGCGGGATGCAAACGATGTTGGGGGTGCTGATGCAAGAAAGCACTGCTTTTCAGGCAGTGGGGACGGGAATGATCAATGCGATGCAAGCGGGAGTGATGGCACGAGCAAATGCATTGACGGCTCAGGTGGTGAATGCAGTGCAAACGGCACTGGCAGCAGCGAATGCCGCTTTAGGAAAAGCATCTACTACAGTGACCGGAAGTTCTGCGACTCCATCTACTGGTGGTGCTGGGATTGTTTATGCTAACAATGGCGTTGGAGGGGGAACGGGGAAAGTTGGCAGCAAAGCCGCTACAAAGACTATCCATTCCCAAACTACTGTAAATTTTGATTTCAAAGATACCACATTGACCACTGATCGATTACGCGATGCGATTGCTTTGATGTATGACGTGGATCCGACGTATTTATAGGAGGTGGGTGTGATTGGTGTTCAAGGAATCAAATGGGAGTCCCCTTTTGGAGACATTGTAGATCTGTTTTCTACTGGGCAAGAGGGGATCCGGTATAAGGTGTTGGTGGATGAACAAGGTATATTCTCTCCGACACTCTATTTTGGAAGCTTTAAGTTGCCACATGAGGGTGGAGAAATCTTAAATTATGCCAGAGTGGGAACGAGGAGTGTGAGCTTGCCCGTGCATGTGAGCGGGGACAATGCAGCGGAATTACGTAAAGCAATTGAAGGGCTAATGCAAATGTTGCGTCCGAAAGTGGATGTGAATGGCCAACCTATGAGCGGACGATTGGTGTTTGAATTTGCGAATCAGACTCGTTTTTTGAATTGTGTGTTTGCGGGAGGTTTGGAAAAAGCAACCATGCGAGGCGAACGATTTGCTGTTTTTTCATTGAAATTGATTGCCCATGACCCCTTTTGGTATGCGGAAGAAATTAAACGAACTGAGTATGTGTTTGATGCCAACTTCACTCCATGGCTACCTTGGCAATTCCCGTGGAACACAAGTGTGGCAGGGATTCATGCGAAGGTCACGATTGGATTGACTGAAAGTTGGCGTGTGGCACCCGTATTTGAAGTGATTGGCCCGGCAAAAGAAATTGTGTTGGAAAATGCGAGTGTGGGCAGTCGGTTTCAGGTGAATTTTGACTTGGCGGAAGGGGAGAAAATGATTATCAATATGCATGAAAAACTGATTGGTTTGGATGACGGACAGAATCTGTGGGCTTTTTCTCAAGGTGAGATGTGGGAGTTGCTCCCGGGGGAGAATGAGATTTTGTTGCGATTGAGCGATGCTACCCAAGAAAGTTCGGTGGTGTTGCAGTATCGAGAAAGGTTTTTTGCGGTATGAGTGGGATCTATACCCTTTTTGTGGAAAACAGTGAAGGCATTCGGCTCGGGGTACTGAATCAATGGGAAAAGCTGGAAGTGATCAAACGCTATAACAATGTCGGAAAAATTGTGGTGACAATGGGAATGCAAAATCTAGAGGACTATGACTGGTTTGGCAGTTCCTATCGGCTGAGTGTGTGGCGACATGGGGTGCCTCTTTCAAGCGGGATGGTGCAATCTGTGTTTTGTTCTCCAAGTTTGATGCGGGTGATTTGTGATGATGAAGTGGGCGTTTTAAATTGGCGATTGGGACTGCCAGTGCCTGAAGGTCCTCCTTATGAAAGTGCAGACTATGCATTCTATACGGGCTCAGCAGAAAGTGTGATGAAAATGCTGTTGCTGGAGAATTTGAGCGATGAGCGAGCTATTGCTGGATTAAGTGTGGCGGCTGATCAGTGCCGAGGAGCAGAGATCGAGATTAAAGCAAGGTTTGATTCTATATTGGACTTGATGCAGACTTGTGCGCTTAAGGGCGGGTTGCAATTTGATGTGGTGGATGGTGTGTTTGATGTGCAGGTGCCAGCTGACTTGGAAAACCAGGTTGCATTCAGTTTTCAGAATGGAAATCTGTTGGATTTTGAGCTACGGCAACAAGGGCCGAGTGGGACCTATGGGTTTTTATTGGGAGCAGGAGAAGGCAGTGCGCGGTTTGTTTTTGAAGGTGGAGATGAACGTGCAATTGGACGTTGGGGACGAAGAGAATTTGTGAAAGATGCTCGTCGGTTGGATGAAGAAAGTGCATTTTCACAAGAATTGAGTGACCAATTGGCAAATGAAGCTGCACGCTTGCATTTAAATGCAATTTGTGTGGATTCGAATGTGGCCCGGTTTGGCAAGGACTATTGGGTGGGGAGCAAGGTGAAGGTGTATGTGCCAAGGTTGTTTGCGGTGGAAAAACGCGTGTTGGAAGTGCGGTTTCAATATGATGGAGAAAATGGAGATATGGTGCAGTCTTCCATCGGTGATGAAAGCAGTGCGAATGGGGGGAGCGGATTTTCGATCTTTGCCATGCAAAAGAAACTTACCGAACGAATCGGTCAGTTGGAACGAATTTGATTTCACTAAGAAGAAGGAGTTGAAATGACTACAATTGCTTTACCCAAGCGTGGGGAAAATAAATATGAAACGGATTGGAGCCGATGGGCACGGAATTTGGCTAAGGATGGCGTAATCTATGGAGAGCTTGACGAGTTGAAAGTGGAGGGATTTTCTGGCGGGATGCAGGTGCGTGTGCAAGCTGGCACGGCCACGATGAGGGGGTTTTATTTCCATGCTCCTGTTGCGATGACCTTGGAAGTGGCACCAGCTGATGACAACAATGCACGAGTGGACTTAATTGTGTTAAGAATGGATATATCTGCTGAAGCCATTCAAGCCAATCAGGACCCTGTGCAATTGAAGATTTTGACAGGCACCCCCGCCGCCGAACCAGTGGCTCCTGCTTTGATGCAAAGTGATACGGTATATGATGTGGTGTTGGCAGAGATTTTTGTGGGGGCAGGGACGGCGACGATTAGCGCGGATGATGTGAAGGATGTGCGCCCTTTCTCCACAGCTGAGGATTTGACTATCAATTTTTTTGTACCTTTGACGGAAACGGGAAAATGCCCGGCTATGATTATGGTGCCAGAAAATTGTGAGGTGCTAGGTTGGCATTTGGTGAATGCATTTGGCGAAAGTGGAAGTTGTTCCATGGAATTGTTGAGCAGTTTTGATTTGGTGAATTCTACGTCTTTGGGGACAGTGAGCCTGAGCAATTCTTCTTCTGCTGAGGGGATGATGGGGAATGTTTTTTTAGAAAAAGGAATGTTTGTGTTTGTGGATGTATTGAGTTTTAACGTAATCGAACGCACTAATTTAATCTTACTGTGTCGAAAGGTGTGTTAATCATGAGCTTTATGTTAGTCCATACAGCAAGCAGTGCTTCGACAATGTTTAATCTGAAAAAGAATGATCTGGTGGTGATGACAAAAACGGGGTGTACTGCCCTTTCAAATGCGTTGACAATCGGTGAAATCAGTAGCCCCAATGGGAGAGGGGTGATGAATTCTGGCAATGATTATACAACTTATACTTGTAGAAATTTTTATTGTTTGAATGATGATATCGGAAACGCAACGATTAGCACCCCCAGCAGTTCGTATACGTCTTATTATATTTTTGTGTTCCGCCCTCTCCCAGGGTATAAGTTTTTGGGAACGCTGACAATGGATAGTATTGACCCGAAAATCTATCCGGGGAGTAAAACATATGTTTTTAACACACTTCAAGCGCCTATGTTAAGCCTAGTGTCCTTAACCATTGGGTGGGCACCGAACACAAGTTCCTCTGTGACTGGGGGAACGGCCATTAACGGAAGAGCGGCCTATGCAATTAATTCACCTGCGACTACTTTTACTGCTCGTTTATCGAGCTCAGCTTCCTATGAGAGATGGGGATCTGTGGGGCTGGCATTTCCGCTTATGAAAACTGTCCAAGCACAAGCACAGATTATTGGATAGGGGGAGCTGATGACTATGATTAAATTGACGATTCCTTACTTGAGTCAGATTAATGGGCTAGGAGCAGGTGGGTTTCGGAATGATTGTGGACCCACTTGTTGTTGGATGTTGTTGAAAGGCTTTGGACTTTTGACAGAAGGGGAGAACGTAGATTCTCTTTATCGGAGTGTGGTGAAAAATGGCGATCGTTATACTTCATGGCAAGAAAATATGGATATTCTACAGGCGCATGGCGTGTTTGCGCAGTATGGATGGGATTTGCGCATTCGTGATGTGGAAGAAAGTTTGAAAAAGGGCTTTGCAGTGATGGCATTAATCAATTATGGAGTGCTACGCCAAACAATCGATACGTATTCCACTTTTTCGGGAAATCATTTTTTGTTGGTAGTGGGGATGGATGAAGCTCATTTTTTCTTACACGATCCATTATGGTTGAATGAACAGGGGAAGTTTCTGCCAATGAAGAAGGCTGATTTTGAGCGCGCATGGCCGGCTGCAGAAGGCGCAAAAGGGAGTGCTTTGCGAATGACAAGAAGAATGGGAGCAGTTGAAATGGTGCGTTATCAAGGAAAAGTGGTTAGTTCAATTGGATTAAATTTGCGAAGCGGTGCTGGGGTTGGATATGAAATCTTGGGTCGGCTTGCGTTTGGGGAACAGGTGAAACTGGAAGAGTTGACCAGATTGGAAAATGGTGATGTGTGGGGAAAATTGGCGGGTTATGAAGTGTGGTGTGCGATTCGGTATCAGGGAAGTGAATTGATGATGGTGGAAGCGCTGGAAGAAAACTTTGAAAATGTGAATGAGAGTGATAAAAATTGGCGGATGGCTGTGGATAAGATTACTACAACAATTGTTCTGCTAAATGAAGCATTGGGAATGTTGAAATAAATAAAGGCTGTCTTTCTGACAGCCTTTTTTGTTTACTCTTAATGGGATTAATAAATAGGGGTAATACAATAATTGGTCTGATCTGTCCATATATAGCCACACATCACACAACACTTTTCATCTGTGATTTGGTATGAAGATACGGAACAATCACAGCTAGACGGCAAAGTAGGTGTGGTTGTGGGGATTGGCGGCTGGGTGGGAGTGGGGGTGGGTTGCCAGCAAATGCCGGGTTCAAGACCAGTGGGTTCGAACCCAAATGGGAGACGGCAGGTGTTGTCGACTAATTCTAACTCTTTTACAGGATAGTAGACGGAGTTTGAATAGGGGGAACCTGCTTGGCTATTGGGATAATAGTCGTTATAGTCAAAATTTTGGGGATTGGCTTTACCATTATCGGCCCAACCACTCCATAAGAAGGTGGAGGGGGACCCAACTGTGACAGACTTGACGGCTAACTGAATGGCATTGGCATTGGCGGGGTTACGGCGCACCCAGGCTGCATCCGGATCTGTAAGCAGATCAGGTGAAAATACAGTGGTTTCATAGCTATCACCAGTATAGTTGGGGGCGTTTTCTTGCAATGGTTGGAACCCACCCACATCATTGTTCATATCTGTATAGACATAGACCTCTTCTATGGTCCATTGGGTTTGATCGGTCCCTTTGGCCCATAACAAATAATCTCCTCGGCCGTCCATATCTGTGTCAAATTCCACGCCATACCATGCATTGAGCATATTGGTGGTAGGATCTACACCGCTTAGATAAATGGTGACATAGAAGAATGTTTTATCAAAACTAATTTCAACTTTCGTGACATCAACAGCAGGTTGATAGATCATTTCTGTGGAAGTGAAGGGGCGTTCATATTGATTGGCGAAGTATTTTTCACCACTAATCGCTCTTTTTTGATTGGCGTAATTTTTGGTGTTGGTGTCTAGCCACCATTGGTGGATCCAACCCGGCTCACTGGGCATGAGCAAATGAACGATTGGCTGCGTCGCAGTGGGTTCTGCAGTGGCAGTGTCTTGTGGTACGGGGGTATCTTGGGTGACTTCTGTGGGGACAACAGTGGCTGTTGCTGGTTGCACTTGGGGTTGGGCGAGCACTGTTTGTTGGACATTGAGCGCGACTTGTGTTTCGAGGTTGTTTTGATCATTTTCTGAGGCAATCGCCGCCACAGTTTGTTCAATATAGATTGCTTCTAAAGTTTTTTCAGCGTCTGTGTTGGTGGTTACTGAGTTACTAAACTGACAAGCCATTGTTACTAATAGTAGACTTGTGAGTATCATCAAGAAAGCTCTTTTTCCTTTCATCTCTTCTCCTTTTTCTGGTTTTCTTCTTCTTCAGGTGATTCAATTATAGGGTGAGGGAATATAAAAATCAAATTTTTTTAATTAATGTTAACCAAAAAATTCCCTTATTTGTTTAGAGGTTGGGAATTTTTATTATTTTACTTTTTATTAATTTTTGATGAATAGGTTGATTATGAGATGTCTATATCGATTTCACCTTTTTCGATCTCTTTGATTATTTTTATAAATGCATCGACTACTTTGGGATCAAAATGAGAACCCGAGTTATCAATGATATATTGCATCACTTTTTCTTTTGGCCAACCTGCTCGATAAGGGCGATCTGAACAAAGTGCATCCCAGACATCTACCACTGAGAATATGCGGGCAGCAAGCGGGATTTCTTCTCCTTTTAACCCTTGTGGATAGCCAGACCCATCCCATTTCTCGTGATGTGAATAGGGAATGTCCAAGGCTGAGCGAAGATATTCGATGGGATAGAGCATATCGTATGCATATTGGGGATGCTTTTTCATAATCTTCCATTCCTCTGGGTTTAACTTTCCTGGTTTGAAGAGGATATGGTCTGGAACTCCTAATTTGCCCATATCATGTAAAAGTGCTCCTCGGCGAATATGGACAATTTCACTTTCTGGAATGTTAAGTTTTTTTGCAATCTCAACAGTCATTTTGGTCACTCTTTGTGTGTGCCCTTCTGTCTCTTTATCTCTTAAATCCATTGCGCGGGACCAACCCTCCAATGTGGTCTCATAGGATTTTAGTAGATCGGTTTGGGCTTGTTTTTGCGAAGTGATATCAATGAAAGTTAAGATTACTCCCCCATGTTCTTTATTCATCTTTGAAATCTGAACAAGAAACCATTTTTCTATCTCGCCTAATAAAATCTTATATTCAAATGTGGATTGTTTTTTCTTTCCACTCAGAATTTGTTGAATCCCCTTACGCATGTTTTCTAACTCTAAATACTCTGGATTATTGACATCTTCAATAAATTCTATAAAATTTGTCCCTAAATTAAGCTTTTTGGGAAGATATTGATGGTTTTTAAAATAAAAATTTCTCCAAGAACGGTTTACCACTTCGATGGATCCATTTTTGTCTAAAACTAATATTCTTGCAGGAACGGCTTCTAAAATTGCAGAGGCGTATTTTTCTGTTTCAAAAAGCCGGTTTTGAACATCAAAATCTAAAGAAATATCACGGATTTCTGATGCAATCAGCAAACCTTTTTGTGTTTGAATTGGGTTTAAACTTATTCTAACTGGAAATTCTTCTCCATTTTTTCTAAGCCCAACAACTTTGTCTAATTGCCCCATTTCGCGATTTATGGGTTTGGCGCTATATTTTTCGCGGTGTTGTTTGTGTCGCTCCCTTTTCTGCATCGGGATGAGATCTTCAATGCTTAAAGTTAATAACTCTTCGGTTGAATATTGAAAAATAGTTTCAACCTTTGAGTTTACAATCAAGATTTTTCCATCACTGTCTGAAATAATCACTGCATCTTCAAACAATTCTAAAAATCTTTCAAATTTATCAAAATCTAATTCAAGAGAGAATATGTTGTTTTTCATACATTAAGTCCTATTAACAAATTTTATATTAATTGGCACCAATTTTCAATTATTTATAACTTACAAAAACTTTAGGTTTTAAATAAAAAAAGCGTTATTTTTTCAAATAACGCTTTCGATAACTTAATTGTTTTCTTGGATAAATTTGTGGAATACTTTATTGAATTGATCAAGCGCTTGAACATGAACTGCATGCCCAGCTTCTTCAACGACCACTTCTTCGTATTTTCCATATTTTTCTAAGACATCACGAGTTTGTGAGACCATGGGTTGGGGAGGATATACATCTGTTCCGGGATAACCGGGGAGATATCCAAGGGCGCCTAAGCCCCCCATGTCAAATAAGGATTGATCGCTCACAATTGTATCGGCTGCACCACGGATCCAAAGAATGGGTGGTTTGTTTTCTACTGCGAGCATTGCGGGAATATCCTCTTTGATATATTTCAAAGAACCAGCATTGATTGGACCCCAAACACCGGGGGCAACATTTGGCCAGTTTTCTGAGGGCACAAAATCGCCATTATAGCGCTCTGGTCCGGTTTTTTCCATCAAGGATGCGGTGAGAAAATCTTCTTCTCTTTCTGATGTAAATGGGGCTTTATAGTAATATGTATTGATGATGTTGCGAGGTGAGTTCGGATCATCAGCAGAACGGTCGCCTTCGCTGATTAATTGAACAAAGGTGGGGTTGACCACACCACCACCGGAGCCAGCATAATCTGGCATAGTGGGTTGGCCGTCAATGCCTTTTGTGCCACCGAAACCGTATGGCGAAACAGGCGCTTCTAACGTAACGGAGAGGATTTTCTCTGGATGATCTGCGATGAAGCGATAGAGAATGCCCCCAGCGAGAGACCAACCAACAAAGTGTGCTTTTTCTATCTTGAGTGCATCCATCAAATTGATGATGTCTTTGGTCCAAACTTTCATGCCTTGGGTGGCATCTATCGGCTTATCTTCTGTCCAACCATAGCCTCGAAGGTCTGGTGCGATTGCATAGAACCCTTCGGGGATGGTGAGAAGGGAATCTACCCACCAAAAAGCAGCTGAAAAGTTACCATGAAGGAAGATCACAGGGGTCCCATTTTTATCACCTGCAAACAAAACATTCATGTTGAGGTCACCTGCTTGGATCTTTTTTTCTTCGATCTGGGCAGGAAGATTAATTTTAGACATTGTTACTCCTTTTAGTTAAATTAACAATACACAAGATAATTCTATATGATTTTGATTTCAAATTGGTTACAAGGATATTAATATGTTTTTATGAGAAAGATGTGGGTTGAGTGTTCACTCTAGTCTACTGTATAATGAATTAAGCAAAGTGAATGAAAGGAATTTTTATGACTAAAAATGTTTTTGAATATTTTATGCCGACTAAAATCTTTTTTGGAAAAGGTCAATTGGATCAATTAGGGGAGATTAGGTTGCCTGGCAAAAAAGCTTTGATCGTTATTTCAAATGGGACCTCCATGAAAAAATATGGCTATTTGGAACGTGTGCAAACTCTTTTGAAAAAGAATGGAGCTGAGAGTGTGGTGTTTGCAGAGATCAAACCCAATCCTAGTCTTGAAAATGTGACCCGTGGTGCTGCAATGGCACGAGATGAACAATGTGATTTTGTGATCGGGCTAGGCGGTGGGAGCAGCATTGATGCCTCAAAAAGCATTGCTGTGATGGCGACCAACGATGGTGGCTATTGGGATTATGTGAATGGTGGCAGTGGCAAGGGAATGCCCGTGAAAAATGATCCACTCCCTGTGGTGGCGATTACTACGACAGCTGGCACCGGCACCGAAGCAGACCCTTGGACTGTGGTGACGAAAGAAGATACACAAGAAAAAATTGGATATGGATATGATAAAACCTTCCCAGTGATCTCTTTTGTGGATCCTGACCTGATGATGAGTGTGCCTCCCAAATTGACGGCTTATCAAGGGTTTGACGCGCTCTTCCATGCTGTGGAAGGGTATATTGCGACAATCGCGACGGAAATCAGTGATATGTTTGCATTGAAGAGCATTGAGTTGTTGGGACGCTCTTTGCCCACTGCTGTGAAAGATGGCAGCAATGCAGAAGCTCGCGCAGATGTGGCTTTGGCAAACACTCTTTCTGGCTTTGTGGAATCTACTTCAAGCTGTATTTCTCATCACTCGTTGGAACATGCGTTGAGTGCACATCACACGGACTTGCCGCATGGGGCAGGGTTGATTATTTTGTCTGAGGCTTATTTTTCACACTTTGCTTCTGCCGTGCCAGAGAAATTTATTAATATGGCAAAAGCATTGGGGATGAAAGATGCAAGCAAGGCGGAAGATTTTATTGCTGCATTGGTGAGCCTGCAAGAAAAATGTGGTGTGCGTGGCATGAAAATGTCTGACTATGGCGTGGAAAAAGATAATTTAGAGAAATATGCAAAGAATGCATTTGATACGATGGGTGGATTGTTTGATTTTGATCCTGCTCCGTTGGAATTGGATGACACAATTCGCATTTTAGAAAAAGCGTATTTCTAAATTGAATTTATGAAAAGAAAAGGGAAGCAATTGCTTCCCTTTTTTGTTTTATAACCATTTCTTTTTTCTAAAGTAAATCAGCATTCCGATTTCGATGATGAACATGATGGCTAAGATGATGAAATATCCCCAGCGGAGGGAAAGTTCGGGCATAAATTTGAAATTCATGCCATAGAGACCGGCGATGAAGGTGATCGGGATGAATAGGGTGGAGATGATGGTGAGCAATTTCATAATCTCATTCATTTGATTATTTTGATTCGATTTGTAATTATCTGTGATGCTAGTAAGCAGCTCTCGGCAGGTGTCAACGATATCTAATAACTCCATGATGTGGTCACCGATATCACGCCAATAGGGTTGCGTAATAACACGTAGCTGGATGGATTCGCTACGAAGGAGAACGTTAATCATTTCTCGAATGGGCCAAATGGATTTGCGGAGATAATTGAGCTCGCGTTTGTGTTGTTGAATCTCAATCATGGTGACGGTATCATTTTTGAGAATGATATTGTCATCCAGCTCTTCTAATTTATCTGCAATTTTTTCTGTGATGAAAAAGTAATGATCAAGAATAATATCAACAATTGCATAGGCAAGATAGTCTGATTCAAGCATGTTGAGCTGACGGTTGCCTTCTTTGAGCCTTTGTTTGAGATTCTCAAATATGGTTTCTTTTTTCTCTTGAAAAGTGATTACCAGATTTTCCATAAGGATGAGACTGAATTGGTGAGAGAGAATTTCATTATTTTGTTCATCTAATTGCAATGTTCTCAAAACGATGAAAGTGTATTTGTCGAATACCTCTGCTTTGGGACGTTGATTGATGTTGAGAATATCTTCCAAAACGAGGGGGTGCAAGCCTAGCACTTGCCCGATTTTTTCTATCGCTTCCACATTGTGCAAGCCTGTGAACTCTATCCAAGTTTTGTTTTGGAGTGGTTGGTTGAGATGCTCATTGAGCAATTGATAGAGAGGCATGTTTTGATCTGACTGGAGAATGCCATTTTGATCATAGATATGACAATCGATAGAACTTTCTTCAAACCTATTGCCAAGATAGGTAAGCGATCCGGGAGGATAGCCTATTTTTTTTGTGTTTTGGTGAAGATATTGTTTTACTTTTGCCATGTTTACTCTCTAGATACTTATTTTGTAATTGTTTGGCAGGGGTGAAAATGGACATGTACGGTTTGCAAAAAATCTACATTTTCATAAAGCAAAGCTTCTGCTTTAGATGAAATTTGATCCCCTTCATCAACAGTGAGATTGCCATCAATGCAGATGGTGAGATTGATGACTAGATAGGGGCCAAAACGATGGGCACCGATTGATTCAATCATGTTGATTTCTTCGACTTGGTCTAATAAGGTGGTTACTTTCTCTTTGAGTGCTTTTCCGGGGATGGTGTCCATGAGATCTGAGGTGGATTCACGCAAAATCTCGATCCCTGTTCTGAGAATCACCAATGCAACTAAAGCACCGGCCAAAGGATCTACCCAATAATATCCTTGTCTCCCAAGGAAGATACCAATCACGGCTGCTAATGCAGAAAAAATATCATTGCGATGATCATAGGCCAAGGCGGTGATGGATGGGTTGTTGGTTTTTTGCCCAATTCTTTGTGTGTATTTGGTGAGAATGATCTTGATTAAGATGGTGGCAAGGGCCACATAGAGGGCAGTGGAAGAGCCTCCCATATAGCTGCCTGTGCCTGAGAAAAAGTCAAAAATAGAATTGATTGAATTCCAGAAAATGGTAACGGCAGTGGTGATGACAAAAGAACCAACAATTAAAGCACCAATACTTTCTAATTGGGAATGCCCATAAGGATGTTCATCATCTGCTGGTTTGTTGGCCAAGCGTACAAAGATACTAACGACAATATAATAGGCAACATCCGAGGTGGAGTTGATGCCATCGGCCAATAATGCGGGGCTATGCCCAAGGATGCCGATACTCGTTTTAATCCCTGCTAAGATGAGGTTTGCAATCAGCCCCACTGTGATTGCTTGCTTTCCATTTTGTGCTCTTTTTTGTGTTTGCTGTGTTTGTTCCATCTTTCTACCTTTTTTTATTTTCAATTATCTCATAGTGTGTTGCGTGTTGTCTATTCTAGGGAGTATTTGCTTATTTTACAACGAGATAAATACTTAATCGTATATTAATAATAAGTAATGGATTAATAAAACAAAAAGGAAAGAAAATGAAAATTGGGATTATTTTTTATTCACAAACTGGAAATACCCGGATGGTGGCGGAAAGGCTTAAAAACGCCTTGACTGCCCAAGGGCATGAGGTTGTGATTGATGCAATTGAAGTGCAAAAAGCTATCAATGAAGAACGAGCTGTTTCAGCCACTGCAACACTCACCCATCTTCCCAATACAGATGCATATGAGGGAATCATTTTTGCGGCCCCCGTGCAAGGGTTTTCTTTGGCACGCATCATGCCCTCTTATTTTGAACATGTTGGATCTTTGGAAAATAAAAAGATTGCGCATTATGTGCTGCATCACCTGCCGATGTTCTTTGGCGGTAAAAGCGCAATACGCAAATTGGATCGCTTGATTCGTTCAAAGGGCGGGGTTAGCCTTGCGCATTTTGATGTTCGTTCTGCAGATGAAAACAAAGAAATTGTGATTGAAGCTGGTGTGCAACAATTGTGTGCTTTCTTCAGTCAAGAATAAACTGCGAGACTTTGGCGAAAATTTCTTCTTAATCAATTGTTTTTAAAGGAATCTGGAAAATTGTTTATAATAGGCTTATGACTATTTTAAATAAACCTAACACTTTGACTGAGGCACAATTAAGAAAGATGGTCCAAGGAAAATTTGGATTGTTCTTGGATTTTGATGGAACGTTAAGCGAAATTGTGGATGTGCCTGATGAAGCTAAACTTTATCGAAATAATGGCGAATTGCTGAAGGAATTGAGTGAGTTTTTTCCAATCACCATCCTATCAGGGCGCTCTGTTGAAAGCCTTTTAAAACGAATCAATCTGCCGAACTTGCGATTTGTGGGGAATCATGGCATGGAGATTTTGAAAGATGGTGAAGTTGTTTTGCCTGCTGTGGCAACATCCTATTTAAAAAATGTTGCGGATGCGTTTGAGGCATTACAAACAGAGATTACTGATGAAAATGTTTTTTTGGAAAATAAAAAGATTACGATTAGTGTGCATTATCGCAATGTAAGCGACCCCGAAACAACTAAAACAATCTTGACCCCTATGGTCGAAAAGATTGCGCAAGATCATCAATTGGAAGCATTTTCAGGAAGAATGATCTTTGAACTACGACCTCCGATTGAGATTCATAAGGGGGTTGCATTTGAACAAATTGTGCGGGCGGAAAAAATGACTGCGGCGTTGATGATTGGTGATGATGTCACTGATACACACGCATTCATTGCAGCACAAAAATTGCGACTGGCGAATGAATGCGATGCGTTCAGTTTGGCAGTCATCGATGATGAAACTGCCCCTGAAGTAATTGAAACTGCAGATTTCACTCTCTCTGGAGTGGAAGGTGCAAATCAGTTTTTATCTTCGTTATTGATGGTGACTAAAGAGTCTTCCACTTGATTTGCAAACCAAGTGTTGACGTCTGAATCGCGAATGATGGCTTGCAAATTGCTTGCACGTCGGAAACGTTCTTCGCTGGACATTTCAAGCGCTTGATGCAATGCTTTTGCTGTCCCATAGACATCAAACGGAGAAATGCTAATGGCGTCATCTCCCATTTCATAGTAAGCACCGGCATTCTCAGACAAAACGAGGACGCCGTTTTTCTTATTAACTAAAACACCTTCTTTGGCAACCAAGTTCATGCCATCTGCCACAGGGTTGACGATTAAAACATCATAGAGTTGCATGGCGGCAATGGCTCGCTTATAGTTATCGCCCAAGATAATGCGAATCGGCTCCCATAGGGAATTGCTATATTCGGCATTGATCATGCCGGCTTTGGCCATGATTTGTTGAAGATAGTCTTGATATTCTTCCACTTCCATACGAGATGGCACTAATAATGCCAGCATTTGAATATGCCCAATGTGTTCGGGGTGTTCTTTAAGCAGTGCTTCAAAGGCATCAATCCCGCGCAAAATATTTTTACTCGGCTCAACTCTGTCTACGCGCAAAATCACTTTGCGGTCATGCAGAAGATTGAGAAACTCTGTTAAAAAGAATTTTGTCTCAGATTCATCTTTCAGTTTTTCCATTTGCTCAATATCGACTGAGATTGGATAGGCTTTGGCGAAAATCTTTTTGCCTTTATAGGTAATCGCATCACGCGCGCCATAGGAGTGTGCATCATTAAGATAAAAACGACAGGTTTGCACAAAGTTGAAGGCATCTTTTTTGGTTTGGAAACCAATGATGTCCGATGCGAGCAATCCTTCTAGTAATTCTGTTCGCATTTGGGCCGGCAACATGCGCCATGCATCTGGACCGGGCCACGGAATGTGGACGAAAGGTTGAATGCAAACATTGTCTCCTAATTTATCTCGCAAATACTTAGGGGTGAGATAGAGATGATAGTCTTGAATCAAAACGATCACTTTGCGTTTCACATCTTTCACAATTTCATAGATTGAATCCGCAAGATCTTGATTGATTTTTTTATAACCAGTTTCCCAAGCATCCCATGTTTCTTTGTCGATTACAGGGTCACTAATCACATTCCAAATTTGGTGTTGAATGAACCAAATCAATGGATTGGCAATTTGATTATAGTATTTTGAATAAGCATCGTCATCCACATCCAACAACTTTAAATAGATATCATCTATTTTGGTTAGTTGTTGATTCATCTTGCGGGTCCATTTTTTGTCGGCTTCGTTAATTGCCATTGCAACCCAGGCAACCTCATGTTTTTTCGCTAATGTGCCTAGCGCAGTGACCAAACCACCTGCTCCACGCGTAAATTCAAAATCCCCATCTTGGGTTTCCGAAAAGACAATCGGGCCACGGTTTGATGCAATGACTATAAATGGTTCATCCGATGTTGTATCAATAATATTGTTACTCATGTAAATGTTCTTCCTCTTCTTGTTCGTTTAAATCGATTTTTGTTGCTGTAATTTGTTCTACACCATCTTTTACGTCATCAATGGTTGGATATTGATGTCCAACTTGATCAGAAAAATAGAGCGCTGCTGAAGTCGCATATTCCAAGCTCTCTTTGAGCGTGGTGTGGTTCATTTTGCCCGCCAAAAAACCTGCAATGAATGCATACCAGCCACCATCTTTGGTGCCATCGCTACAACTTTCGTCGTAATCAATCACAAAGGCATTTTCTCTATTGAAGAGAAAGGCCTGGTTCTTTTTTGGGGCTTCAATCAGCACATTTCGAACGCCATAGCTGATGATTTTTTTGACACTTTCGATAATATCTTCGATGGTTCTGACTGGGTAGTTAAAAATTTTTTCTAATTCACGCAATTTGATTGCTAAATATTCGGGTTTTTCTTCTTGATAGATCTCTGGATTAATTCCACGAGAGATCAAACAGACTTTTCCGCCTGCATCATGAATTTGGGTGATCAATTGGTTGTGCATCCGTCTTGGATATCCCTCAGGTAAATTTTCAGATAATACAACAATATCATTTCTATTGATGTTGCCGACAATTTTTCTGTTGAATTGTTCGGACACATGTTCATGCTCAACCGATGAGGTATCTGTGATGACTGTTTCCATATCTGAATTGTGATCAAAGATGGTCACTTTGCTGCGGGTTTGTCCTAGGACAAAAAAGGGAGTGATATCAATTTGATATTTTTCAAGCAGTTGTTCTGCTAATTGTCCTTTTAAATCACTGCCAAGCAAAATATAAGCAGTAGTACTGATTTCCATCTGGTGTAGCGCGTTAGAAATATTAATGCCTGATCCGTCCACATTGATTGTGGCGGGTTGGTTTGATGTGTTTTTATATCCAAGATGAAAATATTCTTTTTGATATATCAAATTCAATGCGGGATTAAAAGTTACTGTAATAATTTTCTTTTTCACCATATAATCCTCCTTACAAATAATTCCAGTGTATAACTAAATATGGGATAAAAAATAATAAATTCATTTAATTAAATAGAGGGAACATTTTCTGATTAAAAATGCCTCCCTATTATTCTATTATATCATATTCGGAAATGTGGATTTCGTTTGCTGAGAATTTTTTTAACTTTTTATCAAAATCATAAACTTTCGTAAATTATCCGTTAATTCTGCGACTAAATTATATATTTTGGCGTTTAGTAGACTCAAGGAGGTAGGTATATGAAATATGTAGCACTTTTCAGAGGAATTAATGTGGGAGGAAAAAATAAAGTCTTGATGGGATCCCTACGGAAGCTATTTGAAGGGCTAGGATTTACCGAAGTAAGGTCTTATATTCAAAGCGGGAATGTGGTTTTTCAGTCAGATTTAGATAAAACTGCGATTGCAGAGAAAATCTCAAGCGCTTTTTCAAAAACATTTGATTTCACCCCCATGATATTCCTTCGAGATCAAAAAGAGTTCAAAACGCTGATTGAAAAATTTCCTTTTACGCCAAAAGAGGTGGCGGATGCTTCACAACATGACCCGAATGTCACGCATGAATACCTTTATTTTCTGGATGCCCCTATCGACGAAAAACAAATTGAGGCTATTCAAAACAACTACGAGGGACCAGACTTGATCCGCATTGGGAGGCAATCACTCTATTTTCTTTGTTATGAGAGTGTGCGTTTTTCTGGATTAGCAAAAGCGATTAGCAAGGAATTTCCAAATGCTACTGCACGAAATTGGAAAACAATGATGAAAATTTGGGAGCTATTGAATTCTGAATGAATTAAATGATTCATATAAAAACAACCAGCTTAGTAACAACTGGTTGTTTTTGTTTATCAATTTTTATCTGTGTTAGACAATTTCTTTTTTATAGAAAAAAAGACCTGAGATAAAAACGACAATTGAGATAGATAAGTCAATCAAAACAGATGGTTTTGATAAGGCCCCATAGACCACTATGGTTGCGCCAAGCAATGCTAGGATGGGGAACACAAATCGTTTGTGGAAAGGTTCATTTTTCATCTTTCTCATATAGGAAATATAGATTGAGATATAAAGACCATAAATCATTGCAATCGGTAATTCAGAAATATCAATAAATAGTCCATTTGGCATCAATCCTTTGAAATTTGCAAACCAAACAAACAGATAAATCAAAATGAAAAAAAGGCTCAAAAAGGAGGAATTCTTAGGCATATTTGTTTTTGAATCAATTACTTTAAAGTTTTGCGGGGCAATCCCTTGATCTCTGACCGCTAGGGAATAGAACCCTCTAGAAGACCCGAGGACAAGGCCATTCAATGTGCCAAGGCAAGAGATGATGACAAAGATGGTTAAGATTGTTGCCCCAGCTTGACCAAATAAACTTTTGGCAACCAAGTTAACTGCATTATCTCCTTGCGCCAACACTGTTTCTGCTGGAATTACAGAAACAATTCCCAAGAAATAAAGAATATAAATCACAAAAACAAAAATGGAACCAATTGCCAAGGCTTTGGGTAAGTTTTTCTTTGAGTCTTTAATCTCACTATTGATAGTGGTGGCGATGATCCAACCTTCATAAGCAAATGCTGTCGCAAGCACTGCTGCGGCGAATCCATTTGATTGTTCAGAAAAATCAGACGCTACAGACACAAAGTTTTCTAGCAAAACCCCATTGAACAAGCCGGAAACTATCCCTACTACGGCAATTAATAGTAGCGGAATTAATTTGATGACGGTGGTGGAGACTTGGAATTTTCCTGAAAGAATTGGTGCAAAATGATTGAGAACGAAGATCAAGAAAACATAAATTAATGCAATCCACCAAACAGCATTGCCAGTGAAACCAAATAATAAACAAGTGTAGTTTGCAGACACCCAAGCTAAGACGGCGGCCAATGCGGGATAGTATAAAATTGCGTTGAACCACCCAATAAGATGGGCGTATTTTTTGGAGACCATCACTTCTGCATAATCAACGACGCCATTGGATGTTTCATATTTTGAGGAACAATCTGCAAACACAAGTGCGCCGAAAATCATCGAAATTGCCCCCACAATCCAGGCTAATAGTGCCAAGGAAATTGAACCATTTGATGCTAAGAGCACATTATCTGCTTTAAAAAATACTCCTGAACCAATCACAATTCCAATCACCATTGCGGTGGCTGTCCAAATTCCATATTTTTTATTTATCAAAACTTTTGATTCCATTTAAGATACCTCAATAAATAGTTTATCTGCAAATAGTATCATAGGCTCATGAAGATGATAAGTGACGTTTGTTCTTTAAATAACAATCTTTTGTCCTTTTTATTTTAAGAGCATTCACTTTTTTTTCAAATATCTTTAAATAAAAAGCAACTCAATCATGAGTTGCTTTTTTATCATCGGAATTCTTTATTTTACTTTTTAGAGTCCTAAATAATATAAATAGTCTTCAAAATCTTGTTGAAGTGTCATCAAGAATTTCTCTAATTCTTGTGGATTGCTTTGCCCACTATAATAGACAACATCTTTATCATTTTTATTATAAGTTGGCATGGTGACCTTTACGGTATCTTTCGCTTGAACAAGGTTTTCAAAACCAATTTCCATACTACCTTCTTGCCCATCTGCATAAAAATCAATGTTTAAAGTACCTTGGGTTTCGCTACCATTTTCTTTGTTAACTGTTTCTGATGCTGAAGCAATATCCACAAAAACACTTTCGTCAAATATTGAATTAATCATCATATTTTGTGAGGTCTTTTCATCTGTAATTTCTTTTGTCGTTCCGATTTCTATTTTCATCGCTTGATATGACTCATCATAAAGGGACATCAAGAAATTGAAAGACTCTTCTGTTTCAGTATGGGTCATGTCCCCTTCCATATCCATAAAGGCTTCAAAGTCTTCTATATAGTCTACGTAGCGGATATTCATATTGAATTGAGTTGTTTCTTGCTCACTAAAATCAAAATTACTGGTGAATTCAAAGTCTCCCGTATCGATAAGATTGAAAGCAAAATCATAGCTGGTTTGTTGATCAATTGAATAAAAATCGAATGCAATTGAGTCTCCATCTATGTCAAAATAGATACTAAATTGGTTGCCTTCGTTATTTGCTGCCATTTTAATCACAAATTGCACTTCTAAACCATTTTTAATATCAAATTGATAGGCTATCGGTTTGAGATTTTCATAATAAATGGTCATGTGATAGTCGCCTAAGTCTTCACTTTTGACATCTCCCAATAAAGAGAGTATTAATTCATAGAAATCAATATCTTCGGGGAGAAGCTCTATGCCCATGCTTTGACTGAATTGTTCTCCATTTTGCTCAATGAAATCTTCCACAATCTTATCTAATGCGTCTTCTAAGGATTGATTACTTTTGATATCCTCTTGCATTTGACCCACCATGGCACGAAATTCTTCTTGATTTAACGAAAATTCAAGATACTTTACATCTTTTTCTTCATGTAATATTTCAATTGATTTTGTACCTTTGTCTACATAATCATAGGGGAAATCGATCAAAAATTGTTTGCCAAAATTCGTAATGGCTTCAGAAATAACTTTGCCTTCTTCGCCAAGTTCTTGCTCACCCGCCATGCTATAGTCTGTTGACATTTGTGCAATATTGACTACATAGGTGTTGTAAAGATAATCGCTTTTAAGAATTAAATCTTCTGAATCTAAAAATATATCACTTGAGAAGATTTCCATATCTTCAAGCTCTGCCGTTAAATTAATTTCACTACTTTCAGATCGTTGGTCATACTCTGTTTTGATATTGAGTAAATCTTTTAATTCAAATGAATACTCCAAAACACCCGGTAAAGAAAGATCATTTAAATCGATTGTGGTTTCTGAAGACATTGACTCTGCCTCATTCTCTTCATTTTCATAAATCGATGCCATATTTTGACTTATACCGGTATTGTCAAAAATGCTGTTGAGACTAGCAGCTCTGAGAATCAAAATTCGTGCTTTGATTTTTGGTGAATTTAAAATCAACAAAGCAGACAGTACTACTGCTGCGATAACGACAACAAGAAGGACTAACGAGATGATGAGACATGTTGATTTATTTTTCTTATTAATAGATTGATTTTCCAAATTTGGACTTTCATTTTCCATACCCTACTCCTATTTAATTATTTTGTATCACTAATATATGAACCGATTAAGATGATACCATTTACATGATAATCCTGCAATTAAATTAAAACGAACTGGACAGTTTATCAAAAAAAGGACTCTATCTAGAGTCCTTTTAATTCATTGCTGAAGCATGCCTATTTTTGAACACACTCATGTGCGCACAAAATAATTAGCTTATGGATGTTCGTTCTTAATCCACTGTTCGCTCAAATCCCACCAACGTTGGGAAGCTTGTTCATCAAACGCAAATTTGGAAGGCTTTTTGGGTTCACAATCTTGAAAATACTGGCCACTTAAGTCTTCAATGCCAGGTTGGGTGGCACACCAAACAGTGGTTTCAGCACCTTCATCTGGCTTGCGCATCCACAGTTTTCCTATTTTGAAAAACAATTTTTGAATGCCTGTTGTGTCTCCATCCATAGCGAATTGGGTGGCAACAAAACGAGGATTAACTGCATAAGCAGTGATTCCATATTCTCGATAGCGCTCGGCCATTTGCTGAACCCAATAAATGGTGCCAAGTTTGACTTCACAATAAGGAGCAGAGCCATATCTCTGTGTACGTTGCAAATCATCCCATGTGATACCATTCCGAGCGCCCATATGCCCGGCTGAGCTTAGGCAAACGATTCGTGATGGGGCACTTTCTTTCAATAGGTCAAGCAGCAATGTTGTCAACAAAAATGGACCCACGTGGTTCACGCCCAACACATATTCAAATCCTTGTGGTGTTTCTTGGCGTTCTGTGAGATTTAGACCTGCATTATTGATGAGTACGTCTAAGCGATCATAGCGATCTTTATATTCTTGGGCACAGCGTTTGACTGATTCAAAATCTGCCAAATCAAGCAGCAAGGTTTCGACGGTTGCACCATATTTTTCTGCAATTGTGTCGACTGCGTATTTTGCTTTTTGCTCACTGCGAGTTGTGATGATTACCTTGTGACCTTGTTTCGCCAGTTGCCCAGCAGCGGCTAAGCCGATCCCAGAATTACCACCTGTCAATAAAATCGTTTTTACTGTGTTATCATTATTCATGTTAAATCCCTTTTTGAAATTCTCTTCTATTACTTTATAGTAGAAATTGTTTGATCCACCTACAGATTTCATATATTGGATGAAGTATTTTGACAATTTTTTACTTTTGTCAAACTTTAGGCGAAATCAAACAGTTTGACCCTATGGAAATTCAAGAAAGAAATTTACTAGGTGAGCTCGTCTACATTTTAATGAAGTGAAACGTGCATTAGCCTTTTATATTGAAAAGATTTATAAAAAATATATTAATCACGTTTTTCATCCTTATCTTAAAAATCAAATTCAAATTATAATTAAGAGTTGATGCAATAAGATGAGAAAATTTCCCAAAGTCTTAAAAAAAGTAAATTATAATATTTTGGAGTAGGGTTTAATTATCAAATTTGAAACAATTCTGTTCTTAAAAAAGGAGTCATTTTCTTGAGCAATTCAGGTTTTATCGTTCGCATTGTAGGTGTTGTTGTGGATGTTTTGTTTTCCAATGGCAACCTGCCCAGTATTAATAACGCACTCTTCGTTCAAATTGAAGGAGATAAAAAACTTGTACTTGAAGTTCAAGAGCATCTTGACTCAAACACTGTGCGCACTATTGCAATGAGCAGTACCGCCGGGCTTAAGCGTGGGATTAGTGTGCTGGATAGCGGCGCACCCATCAAAGTGCCGGTTGGTCGCGCAACTTTGGGACGCCTCTTTAATATCCTTGGGGAACCGGTGGATGGCAGTGAGCTCCCCGATGATGTTGAACGACATCCCATTCATGTGAATTCTCCTTCTATGCAAGACCAACGCTTGATCCAAGAACCGTTTGTGACTGGGATTAAAGCAATCGATTTGCTCACTCCTTATCCAAGAGGTGGCAAGATTGGTTTGTTTGGGGGCGCTGGTGTGGGGAAAACTGTGCTGATGATCGAACTGATGCGAGGCACAATCACCGAACATGAAGGGATTGCTCTTTTTGCTGGTGTTGGAGAACGTACTCGGGAAGCCAATGACCTGTGGCTGGACATGAAAGAAAGTGGCGTTTTGAAAAACACAATTCTTGTGTTTGGACAAATGAACGAACCCCCAGGCGCACGTATGCGAATTCCGCTGACGGCACTCACTATGGCTGAATATTTCCGTGATTATGAAAAACGGCCTATTTTGCTGTTTATTGATAATATTTTCCGCTATATCCAAGCCGGTGCTGAAGTCTCTGCGCTTTTAGGGCGTTTGCCTTCTGCGGTTGGCTATCAACCTACGCTTGAAAGTGAAATGGGTGCTGTGCAAGAGCGCATCACCACCACTGCTGCAAACTCAATTACTTCGATCCAAGCTGTATACGTCCCTGCTGATGATATTACAGACCCAGCTGTTGCCGCCACATTTAGCCATTTGGATGCAGCAATTATTCTCTCTCGTCGACAAGCCAGCTTGGGTATTTACCCAGCGATTGACCCCTTGGCATCCAACTCAAACTTGTTGCGCCCAGAAGCAGTGGGCAAAAAACATTTTGAAATTGCAAATGAAGTGAAAGCCGTTTTGGCGCGCTATGAAGAATTGCAAGATGTGATTGCTATTTTGGGTATGGAAGAATTAAGTGAAACCGATCGAAGCATTGTGATTCGCGCTCGACGTATTCAACGCTTCCTCACACAACCTTTCTTTGCAACTGAAAACTACACTGGGCTGGAAGGCCGTTATGTGCAGTTAGAAGATACACTGGATGGGTTTGCAGAAATCCTTTCTGGAAAATATGATCATTTGCCTGAGCAAGCTTTCTATATGGCTGGCACAATCGAAGATGTGCTTCGCGCCGCTGAAGGAATGTCATCAGAAGAAGAGAACGCAGAGTCAGCTGAAGAACGTGCTTGATATGGATAAAAGATTAGTTTTGTTGATTAAAAATCCAACTAAAATTTTGGTTGAAGAACATGATATTGTTTCAATGCGTGTTCCGATGATCAACGGTAGCTTGGGGATTCGACCTGGACATGCATTCCTTTTAGGTGAAGTTGAAGCAGGAAAAATTCAATACTTAAAAGAAGACAGCGACGTTTTTGAAGAAGTGAATGTTGAACAGGGAATCTTGCAAATCTTAAATGACCAGGTGAATGTATTTTGTGTCGATATGGATGACGATCAACCAACACCTGAACAGAGCAAGCTGGATGAATTGAATGAAACAATATTAAATTTGCTTTATGATCAATTCTCAAAGGATGCAGATGACGCAACCTGATAAGCAAAAACCAAAAAGTTCTTGGGGTGCAATGCTGTGGGCTGAATCCCTGCGTGCATTATCCCTTGGATGGGATTTGGCAATCCCAATCTTTGGTGGTGTTTTATTGGGTCAATTTATAGATAAAAAAATAGGAACAGACTATATATTTACAATCGGACTTTTGTTTTTTGGCGTATCAGTGAGCTATTATAATCTTCTGACATTTGTTCAAAAAATGAAACGTATCGATGAGAAAAAGAAAAAAGATGATGAAAAAGCAAAAGCAAATCAAGAAGAAGAATAAAGTGGATTTATGTTTGTGATTTCGTTTCTTGTGGGTGCTTTGATTGGCGGCTTGATGTATTATTCGCTTTGGGCTGACACCAAATCCTTACTAGTCTCCACACATCAGTCCCTCCCTCGCAAATTACAACGCAGGGGGATGATTCGGATTTTTTTGATTAGTGTGATGTTGTTTTCAATTTTTTATTGGGGAACAATGCAAGGGTTTGTTGCTTTGCTTGGGTTTTTGATTAGCCGATCAGCTTTGCTTTTTTTTCTCAATCAACACAGACCTACTGTTTAGGTCATTAAAGGAGTTATTTTTATGGATAATGTCTTTCCAAAAGTAGTTTTTACCATCTTTGGGGTAGGCATTCGGGATACGGTTATTTCATCATGGATTATGTTGATTTTGATTGTTGTGCTGATTGAAATCTTAAATCGATTTAAACCAGAGGCAATTAGAATGCTCTTTAAATCAATCAACAATATGTTATCTGATGTTATGGGGATCGATGCAACGCCATTTATGCCATTTTTAGGATCCTTAATGCTTTATTTGACGTTTGCAAATATTATCGGCATCATACCAGGATTGACAGCTCCAACAAAAGATATTAACACCCCTATTGCTTTGGCATTAATCGTGTTTGTTTCTGTTTATTTTTACGGAATTCGAAAAATGGGGTTGTGGAAATATCTTAAATCAATGGCAGATCCATTCATTTTATTACCCTTTGAATTGATTGGCCAATTGAGCCGTTCTCTCTCCCTTACTTTGCGCCTTTTTGGCAATATTATCAGTGGAGAAATGATTGTTGCAATCTTGTTTATGCTCGTTCCGTTGTTTGTGCCGCTCCCCATGGTTGGGTTGGGCATCTTCACCGGCATTTTGCAAGCCTATATCTTCACAGTGCTCACCTCAACTTATATTGCAGCTAGTATTCAATCAAGCGAACCGATTGAAGAACTCGAAAATGAAGTGAAAAAAGAATTGAAAGAAGCAGAAGAAAGCATTTTAGCAACTCGATAAAAAAAATTAAAACTTATTAAATTATTTACTGAAAGGAAATAAATCAAATGTTTCAAAACGCAAGTCCTGAACTTATCATCACCGTCGTAACAATTATCGTCGCCGGTATCGGCATCGTATTAGGCACCGCAGTGCCTGCTAATGCAGAAGGTAAAGCTGTGCAAAAAGCACTTGAAAGCATTGCACGTCAACCAGATTCAGCAGGTGACATCCGAACAACCTTGTTGATTGCTATGGCATTGCTTGAATCCACTGCTATTTACGTATTATTGGTAATCTTGATCCTCGTCTTTGCTAACCCATTGATTAGTCGATTCTTCTAAAGGAAATTTAATGCTTGAAATTGATATTCCAACCATTCTATTTGAAATCATCAACTTTCTTGCCTTGACAGCAATTCTCTATTTTCTGGTTTTTCGACGCATTATGGAGAGCATCAATCAACAAAATAAACAAAAAGATGATGCGCTGAAAATTATCATGGAAGAAAAAGAACAAGCGGAAGCTTATACGCTTGAAATGAAAGAGAAATTAGACAATCTTGATGTTGAGGCTGCAAAAGTTGTGAAGGCAGCACAAGATCAAATTGATAGACATCGCATGAAGCTTATGGATGCTGCCCACGTTGAAGCCGAGCGTTTGCTCAAACAAGCCTATCGTGAAAAAGAACAAATCCAAGAGCAAGCCATTGAAGATTATTATGAAGAAATTATGGATGTTGTGATTAAGATTTCTTCAGACTTGATCGGGAAAAAT
Source organism: Anaerolineales bacterium (assembly GCA_963676155.2). Classification (GTDB taxonomy): domain Bacteria; phylum Chloroflexota; class Anaerolineae; order Anaerolineales; family UBA11579. Next base: position 922,256 of record CAXXOS010000001.1, on the reverse strand, counting down.
GCCCCGCAAGGTGTGCATGATGAAATGGTTGCTGAGCTTGTGAAACGTGTTTGGGACTTGGGCCGAAATGAAATGGAGCAAGTCACAATGTTGAGACGTGCAATTGGTGAACGTACCCTCACTATGTATGTTGAATCCGCGCGTCCACTCTCCAATGAACAACAACTTTCACTCATCCAAACCTTCAGCGCTTTGGCCGATCAAAATGTAAAAGCCGAATTGAAAATCAACCCTGCACTTGGAGTTGGTTTAAAGGTGCGCTTAGGGGATATTATCCTCGATAATACCATCCATCATCAGTTGGCAAACTTGGAAGATAAACTGTTAGCGGATTTGAAAGGAATGGCATAAATGTCAAGTAGTATCGGTTTGCCATCTCTTGAAGCTTTGAAGACAAATGTTCTTGGAAAAACAGAAAAAGAGATCTCAAATGAGGTCGAAAATTCGATCAAGAAGATTATGGGTAAGGTTGAGAAAACTCAAAAACCAAGACCAGAACAAAAAATAATTAGGGAGATGATCTCCACAATTCTTGAAGATCTTCCGACTTCAGTTACCATTCAGGATGTTGGCACTGTTCAACATATCGGCAATAGTGTTGCAAATCTGTCTGGGTTCCAAAACATTCGCACAGATGACCTGGTGACCTTTTCAAATGGTGTTCAGGGACTTGTGTTGGACCTTGAAAGTGAAAGTGTGAACGTGATCTTGTTGGGCACTGATGAAGGAATTCAAGGTGGCGACTTGGTGACCACCTCAGGAAAACGATTGAAGATCCCTGTGGGGCCACAATTGTTAGGGCGTGTGATTAATCCTTTGGGCGAACCATTGGATGGGAAAGGTCCTGTCACTTCTGTAGATCATTATATTTTGGAGCGAGAAGCTCCGAGCATTATTCAACGATCTCCAGTGAATCAACCCTTACAAACCGGCTTGAAAATCATAGATGCGCTTTTACCAATTGGCCGAGGCCAAAGAGAGTTGATTGTTGGCAATCGCCAAACAGGCAAAACTGCGCTAGCAATTGATACAATTTTGAATCAAAAAGATTCAGAAATAGATTGTATTTATGTTGCAATTGGTCAGAAAAAATCATCCATTTTGTCTGTGAAAGAGACACTAGAAAAGCATGATGCGATGAAATATACAACCATTGTGCTTTCAAGCTCAGACGACCCGCCTTCACTTCGCTATTTGGCGCCTTATTCAGGCACCTCAATTGCTGAATATCTTTTGCATCAAGGCAGAGATGTGCTGATTATTTATGATGATCTTAGCAAACACGCGGATGCCTATCGAGAATTGAGCCTGTTGCTCAGACGTCCTCCCGGACGTGAAGCTTATCCAGGGGATATTTTCTATCAACATTCTCGTTTGTTAGAAAGATCTTGTAAGCTATCTGAAGAACAAGGTGGTGGTTCTCTCACGGCTTTACCAGTGGTAACTATTCAAGAAGGGAATGTGTCGGCCTATATCCCAACCAACCTTATTTCAATCACAGATGGTCAGATTATCCTTGATCGAAATGCGTTTAATAAAGGGATTAAGCCCGCTGTTGATGTGGGACGTTCTGTTTCTCGTGTGGGTGGCGCTGCGCAAAGCAAAGCCATGCGTAAAGTTTCTGGTGATATTCGACTTCAATTGGCGCAATATGAAGAAGTAAGCCGGTTTGCTCGCTTTGGGACAGAAGTAGATGCATTGACCGCTTCCCAGATTGCACTAGGCGAACGACTACAAAAGAATCTAATCCAAGACGTCAATACACCTATGCATGTCTTAGATCAAATTGTGATCCTTTTCGCTGGCACGCAAGGCTATCTAAATACAATTGAATTGGATGATATTTCTTCATTTGAATCTGAATTGTTGAGCTATTTACACAATGATACTTTTTTCTTTTCCACTATGAATGGGGATGAAGATTTTTCAGACGAAACTCGAGATGAATTGCGAAAAGAAATTGAAAAATTTATTGTTAAATGGACCGAGAGGAGAAATGAACAATGAAAAAAATGATTATGGCTGTGGTTCCAAAAAATGCAGCTGAATTGGTGTTGAAATCATTGATCGAAGCAGGTCACACTGCAACTTTTTCTGAATCAACAAGTGGTGTTTTGCGACAAACACAATATTCATTATTCATTGCTGTTGATGAAGAAGATCTTGAGAAAGTGAAAAAAATCATCAAAGATAATTGTCGAATTGATGTTTCTTTGGATAATCAAAATGAAAATGGATTCCAAACAATGAATGCGGGCGTGGGGGGCTCTGTGGTTTTTGTTTGGGATTTGATTAGTATGGATATAAACTAAACCTATGGCAAATACGCTTGAACAAGTTCAAGAAAGATATCAAAATATCTCCTCCGTGGAACCGCTGATGGATGCGCTTCGCACAATTTCCCTCGGCAGTTGGCAACAAGCGATCAATAAGCGCAGTCATCTGACTGACTATCATCAAGAGTTGCAAGCTATTTTGAGTCACTTACTTCCTGCTTTCAAAGCACTCAATTACAAAAAAGAAGATATTGAAAAGCTTGCACTCCAAAGCCAAATGGAAGAAGAGAGCAAAGAAAAAGTAAACCTTTTGATTGTGATTGGCTCTGAACGTGGCTTGTGTGGGAATTTCAATGGAGTGATTGCTGAAAAAGCAACTAAAGTTCTTGAAGCAAATTCTTTTGATCTTAATGATGAAGTTTGGGCAGTGGGGTCCCGTTTAGATCGTTATTTAAAACGATATGGAGTAAATCCGAGTAGGGTTCAACGTTTTTCCGCTAGTTCTTTGCCAAGTATCAATGATAGTGTTACTTTAATCAATGAGATTTTAATAAATATTGATCGTTTTAATCAGGTTACTATTCTTTATAATAACTATTTATCGGTAACAAAATATGTGCCAATTCAACAACAATTGATTCCTTTCCATTTTGCAACTGATGAGTTGCTCGATGAAAATTTCATTGATGAGCCAATTGTGGATTCAGATTTGATTAGTTTGATTCAACAGGTAGCAAAACAGTTATTGGTCTTTAATTTATATGATTTTTTGATGAAGTCGGCAACAGCTGAGCATGCAACGAGATTTAGCTTGATGGAAGAAGCATCTCAAAATGCAGAACGCCTTTTGGCTGAAATCAATCAGGAATTCCAAGCCTTAAGACGCCAAATCATTACAAGAGAAATGATTGAACTTGCTGCAGGTGCAGGGTTGATAAAAAGTTAATTTTTTTATTGATTGTTAATTGAATAAAAGTAAAGAAAAATACCGCATAAAGCGGTATTATTTTATCAGTGAATCGCCGGGGAATCGAACCCCGAACCTACTGATTAAGAGTAAAAGGGCTCTGTGTGTATAGGTCTGAAATTGTGTATTTTGAGTTAAAAAGTGCCTATTTTGAGCAGTATTAAGCTCTTAAATCAAACTTTTTTCTATTCTTTCTACTCTGGTTGCACCAAAGTTGCACCATTAAGGCAGTTTAGGAAGATTGAAGTTAGTATCTCTTTAGTAAAATTTAATGAAATAAAGTAATTGTTTATGGGTTATAAAGTTAAAAAATAAATTAAGCATCTTGGACAATAAAAAATATTAAATTATTTAATACTTTATTTTAGGTTACATTAATTTCTCATCTAAAGGTTTTTTGAATTGAAAATTATGTTTTATTATTTTTTTTTCTAAAGACCAAGAAATATTATTACATTGACAAATAAGAGAAGACGGTTGATGTTCTCAAGTTTTATAATTTGGTTCTATATAATTTTTACAATTTGAACATTCTAAATTTTCTATAAAATTTTGAAATACTTCTATAACTGGAATAAAATCTCCTTTTGTAAATTGAGCCCATTGATTGTAATGTACCTGAGAATTCATAGATCCAAAATATTTTTCCGCTTCTATAAATAATTCTTTCCGCTTTTCATCTCTTAAATTTATTTCATCAAGAATTTCCTGTTTATTCCAAGAAGAAGCTGAATTTTTTCCTAATTTCCATAGCTCATTCACTCTTGAGTTTACCGCTATGAATAAATCACTAAGAGAATACCTAGCATCATCACGATAAACAACTTTTGCTCCATAAGAATTAGCAAGATATGAAGAAATAAGCTCAAGTTCATTTCTTAAAATCCATGAAGCTTTTTTAATATCCCCATCTTCTATATATTGATTAATTACATCCCAAATTTCTATATCACTAGCTACAATAGGCCCTGTCTCTACACTTCAATCGATAAATTTAATTGAATTTTTTCTTATAGTAACTCCATTTTGACTAATTTGATTTGCCCATACTTGATCATGAGTTGTTATTACAAGTTGAGTTTCTTTAAAATATTTATTTAGTAACTTACAAAACTTTTGTCTATGTTGGCTGTCTACTGACATTATTACATCATCTAAAACAATTAAATTCAAAAATGGTATCGACAATTGTTCATTTAATGCTAGAAATAAACAAACTCCCATTGAATCTTGATGTCCTTCACTATGGAGAGAATGTGGTGGGTTCATACCTCTACCATAAAAATCAACGTCTATCTCAAAAGATGATTTATTATGTTTAAATTCAGTTTTAAAATTAGCTTCATCCTCATCATGCATAAATGAATAAAATTCTATAAATCTATTTTCAATAGATTTATAGACATCTTCGAGAACATCATCTCTGCTCTTTATAAATGTTTGATATAAAATATCGTAATAATTTGCCTTTTTTTCAGCACTTTCCTTTTGTTCTTTTGATATAACATATTTCAAATAGGCTTCTTTAATAATTGGTAATTGTCGAAATGCTTTCATTTCAACAGATTCTTCTGCATTCATTTCTTTACGTAAGGTTTGCAATTCATTTATATGAATATATAAATCTTCATCTGATAAACATTTCTGAATTTCTATATTTTTTCCCCTTAATTAATTGGGGGACATCAGTAAATTGATCATTTATAGTCAGTTTAGACTTCCACTTCTTAAAATAATTTTCTATTGTTTCTAATTGATTTTCATGTGCAAATTTAATTATTCTTTCTATTACAAATTCCCACTCTGATAAATGTGATGTGATTTTATTAATCCCCTTAACATACTTTTCATTTAATTCAAAAAGAATTTGATTTTCTTCGATTTTATTTTGCAATATCTCTTGAAACATTCCTTCGTCCCATTTATAGCCACATAAAGGACAAATATTTTTCTCAATTGATAATTCTTTTCCAAGTAGCAAGAGTTGTTGTTGTTTTATTTGGAATTCTTGATCATTTAATTGAGATATTTCTTCATGAAATTGACAAATATCTTGAATAGCCTTAACTATTTCTTTATTCTCTTCAGATATTTGTGTTATTGAATAAATTTTTTCTATATCTCTATCAATTTGAGCAACGAATGTAAATTTATTTTTTGTTATTTCATTAATATCTTTCCCAAATGATACAGGAAAACTTTGATCTATTTTTTCAGGCTCTTGTAAACTAATAGCATCTGCTCCAATTAATTCTCTTAACTTATTAATCTTATCTTCAACAAGATTAATATGAATTGTTTCAATATCAAGAACATCTTTTAGGTCTTTGGATTGAGTCTCGAATGAAACAAGTTTTTGTTTCAGAAATTTGTCTTGTTTATTGTATTGGTTTAATAATTTCCCTCTAATATCTTCAATATTTTTAAGTTTGTTATTTTTTCTGCCCGGCTTTTTGGAGCAGATACAATTAAATTAAGAATTTCTTTTCTGCTAAGAATATGGTGTTTATTCTCAGCTAAAATTAGAATAGGCTCGATTAATGATTTATATTTTTCATCATAAACAAGTTCATTGTTCTTTTCCATACATCGTGAAATTTCAATTTCTGTATCACAATTATCAATAATGACAATTGCTTTTACAAATGCATTTTTTTCATCTTCCTCATCAACATGTTTACCATGCTTTTTTAAAAAAATGTTACCTGTACCTTCACCACTAATTCTTGAGATATTTCCTGTTAATAATAAATCAATTGCATCAACAACTGCACTTTTTCCAGTTCCATTTAATCCATAAACAACAAAATTTTCACAATTTGGAAATATTGATAGATATTTGATCCCTCTTATATTTTCTATATACAGTTCTTTAATCTTCATTTTGACTCCCATCAAAATTATCTTCAAATATCTTCATTATTTGCTTTGCATTTATTGATTTTTCTGAATCTAAAATTGTTTTAAAATTATCAATTGTTTTTATAGTAACCTCATCAAGAGATGAAATTCTTCTTAAATAATTTTCAAGAATCTTTTGATCTAATTTTCCAATACTCATGAATAATTTCTCCTTACAAAAAATTAATTTTATTCATTAGAAATCAAATTTAATTAATTAAAGGTTCGAATAAAATAAAAAAGAAAAATATTTATTTTTGTTTAAAGAAAAAATCTAAAGTTTCACAAAAATTATTATAAAAATTTCTTTCTGATATAACTTCTGTATAAGCCTTTTTTCTAATTTTACAAATTTTTTTCTTATCGTAAGATAATATTTTATTAATTTTTTCTCCCAAATCATTCTCTTCCTCAATATTAAATAAAAATCCATTTGATTCATTATCAATTTGCTCTAAAAATCCATCTATATTTGAACATAATAAAACTGGCCCTGAATTTTTTGCCCATAAACTTACTTCAAAAGGTATATTTGAAAATGGCTCACCTCTTGAAGGACAAATAACAACTTTTGTCTTTTTATATTGACATAATATTTTCGGAATCTCTCGATTAAACTCTGTAAGCAATAACACATTCATTATGTTTTGTTTAATTAATGCTCTATATTCAGAAAGAATTGAATCATTCTGAGAAAAAGGAGTCACAATAAGAATTAAATAATATTCTTTTTCTATATTATCTAGATTTGAAAGAATAATATCAAATCCTTTTATCCAATTTGCTCTACCAAAGGCTAATAAAAGGTTTTTCTCTCTAGGAATCTTATATTTCTCAATTATGTAATTAATATCTTTTTTACTAGCTCTAGAAAAATCATTATGATCAAGATTTAAGCTTGACTTATATGGTAAAAATTTATTAATATTTACAAAATATTTTTCATTATAGTGCTTTTTAAGAAATTCACAAACCTCCCCCATAAATACATTTTCATAATTATTAATTGCTTTAACCCCTTCAGTTTCCCAATATAATCTTGATGAATTTATATTATTTTTATCATGTATATATGAAGATGTGTACAAGACAACTAACGAAAAAATTTTATCATTATTTTTTCTTGCTTCAAGAAATTTAGGTACATGTAAGAATGGGGGATCAACAGCTATTACTAGAATTTTATCATATACATTTTCATATTTTAATATTATCTTAGCTGCTTCATTAGATATAAATTCCCAACAATCAATATTCCAAAATTCAGAATATTTAGATTTATTATCGCAATAATGAATTTTGCCATTGAAGGCTGTGATTATTTTCTGATTTTCATTAATTAAATCATTATTTATTATTTTATAATCTGTTTTATTTGGGGTAACAATATGAACTTCAAATTTTCCATATTTTTTAAAAAATTTCTTTTTGTTAATAAGTAATCCTGTTAAAAATGTTTGTGTCTGTGTTCCAATACCGTTATTATTATTTACTACACCATTAGATGTTAAATAAAAAATAGCTTTCTTTTCCATATTATTTTCTCCCTGATTTTTTTCTTATTTAACCATTTAATGTTAAAACATTAAAAATAAAATTTAATTGATTTCTAATTTTATACAATTTAAAAATCAATTAATACCGAGCTTAGATAAAAGATAATTTGATTTCATTAATAGTAACTTTTTATTAAAATTCAAATCGAAAGAAATCTCTATAGGTAAATCATTCCTAATTTTTAAAAAAGCTTTTATGTTTTTTAAATAGCTTTCTTGATCATGTAAAAGTCGCTTGTTTTGTATACTTAAATCATTAAAATTTTCAAATAAATTCTCAATTGATGAATATTCAGAAATAATTTTTTTAGCAGTTACCTTTCCTATCCCCTTAACACCCTTTATATTATCACTTTTATCTCCATTCAAAGCTAAATAATCCAAATATTGATCTGTGTTTATTCCAAATTTATCAATAGTTTTTTTATTGTCATAAATTACAATATTTCCTTTTTCAAATCTACATATTTTTGTTCTTTCATCTAGAATTTGGATAAAATCAAAATCATTTGAACTAATATATACAATTTTATTTTTTATTGAAAATTGCTTTGCATAAGTTGCTATAACATCATCAGCTTCATAAAGCGAATCTTCAATATAATCAATTTCTAATAATTGAAGTATTTTTTTAATAATTCTTAGTTGATTAAAAATTTCTTTATCCTCATACTTCCTGTTTGCCTTATAATTATTATTATTTTTTTTCTTTATATTTATGCCTGTTTCTGAGTCAAATATCACCTTTAGACCATCTGGTTCTATTTTATTATAAATTTTTCTTAAATCTGAAAAAAAACCATAAACAGCATTTACTTGAATCATATCAATTTTTGTTCTTGCTGTTGCAGGAACGCCATAATATGATCTATATAAATAATTATGTCCGTCGATTAATAAATATTTTTTCATAAAAAGTCTTTTTTTTCTGGATTATGAATAATTTTTGTTTTATTCATATTTAATTCTAAAAATAAACTTGATAAATCAATTTTCAAGTCTTCAATTATTTCATTACATCCAAAGTAATTATCACTAATAATATAAAAATCATCACTATATCTTAAATAATTATTTTTATTTTTTTTGTCAATTGGTAATAAATAAAAATTTAACAAAATTGGAGTGAAGCAATTCCCTGCAGGTAATCCTTTTATTCCACTAATTGATGTTTTAATTAAATCTAATATCTGATTATTTATTTTTATGAATTTCAAATTATCTTCCAAGATAGTATGATTTATAGATGGCGCAAAATTTTTAACATCAAGTTTAATTAGATATCTTGGCGAATTTTTAAGAAATAAATTAATTCCTTGCTCAAAATTTTTATTTTTTCTATATGCATAAACATAATAAGGTAATAAAATATCAATTTTTTCTTCCAAATATAATTTCACTGCTTGTTGTATCCATCTATCATAAATATTATATATCCATATTTTTCTTTTTTTTCCATTAAAATTCATTATTTCTTTGATTCTTATATCACCTGTCCAAACATTGTCGGAATTTAATCGTAACTGAATTATTTCTTTATGAAATTCATAATTCTTCTTAACATCAGAAATTGAAATCCCATCATTTCCAGGACAACCGAAATTTCGCCGCAAAATTTGAAATGCTTTATCTAAATATATATTTAACATTATTTAACCTATAAAGGAGTAGTCTTGGGCGTGTCTTACCCCAAAACTACTCCTTTATAATAAATAATTATCTGGAAAATATTTTCCTTGAATAGGTATATTTATAAAACCTTCAGCATATTTTGTGCGTATACGTTCTCCTAAAAATTGATTTTGAACAGAAACCATCTTCTCCCAAAGACTAGTAGGTTGTGATAAAAAACATCTTAATGATTTTATTTTTATTTCAAAATTTTCTGAAATATCAATATAGTGAGTTGGATTGAAAACTCTATCAAAACCTTGAGAACTATAAGTATTAACTGAAAATAATCTTTTTGGATTTCCATTTAATATCCAAGGTTTTATAATAGCTTTTCTAACAATTTCACAAGTATTTTGGTGATCAGGGTGAGAATCGTACATCCAATGAGTTAGTACAATATCTGGCTTTTTGTCAATTATCATTTCAGATAAAAATAAGATTTTTTCATGAAGATTAACAATATCATTATATACAATTAATCTTGCTCCCAAAATACTATGAGCCTTTTTTGATTCATCAATCCTTTCGTCTTTTGCTGAAGCAAAAACAATTGTCTCAATATCATCACCACGCAGATAATGTTTATTTATTGTTCCCCCTGCCCAAATTTCCGCGTCATCTAAATGAGAAAAAAAATTTAAAATTTTCAAATTATTCTCCAATAATCATATTTAAAAAATTTTCTGCAACTACAATTCTGTCATATTTTTTTACTGCAGAAACACCTAAATCTTTATAGTTATTATAAAATTCTTCTTCTTCGACCAACTTTCGTAAATTAATATAAATTTCATTTGAATTTTTAGGTGGTATTAATATTCCCATATTTCCAATTAAATCTGGCAAATTTCCAACATTTGTTGAAATTATTGGCACACCTATGGCTAAAGCTTCTAATGCAGCTCTTCCAAAACTTTCAAGTAAAGATGGCAATACTATAACTTTAGTCTTTGAAATAATTTTTGGAATACTATTCCAATCTAAATTCGGCAAGAAATAGACTTTTTTTTCTATATTTAATTTATGAATTTGTTTTAATAATTTTTGTTTTTCAACTTCAACGTTACCAAAAGGGAATTCGCCTGAACATAATAACAACTTATAATTTGGATGATGTTTTGAAAATTTATAAAATCCATCTATTAAAAAGTTAATTCCTTTTTCATGACTTAATCTTGCATTACAAAAAACTATATTATTCGGTACTTTATTCTGATAATTTTGAAAAGTTAAATAATCTATTGAGTTAGGTAGTAAATTAATTTCTTTTTTAAATCCTAAATTTTTTAATTCATTATTTAGGTAATTACTTAATCCAAAATATTGAGAATAATTATATTTTTCTGCCTCTTGTAGTATGTCTAATGAATTGATAATTCGAAAACATAAAAATTGGGGGATGTGAACTTCAAAATCAATATATTGAATGAATCCCCATAAAGGATCCCATGCAATAATTACATCAGCCTTATATTCTGAAATACACAAATTCAATTCTTTTTTTATAAATTCTTTATTTATCTTTAAATTCTTTATTATATTAAAATCACCATCATCAAGTTTGATTGGTAGATAATCGCTTCTGTATACTTTTATTCCGTCTATTTCATTTGATAGGCCATATTTTTTACTGGTAAATACTGCAACATCATTTCCGGAAGCTTGTAAACCTTTTGCAAGTTGAAATAAAGAATTTTCCATTCCAGCAAAAATGTTTTTCCCAAAAGTTAAAAATGTAAATAAAATTTTCATTTCTATCCTATTTCAATTATTTCTACAGACAAATCAATTTGATTTTTTTTACAAGTTCGTTCTATAACTTGATAATAAGGCTCCCAACCAAATTTTTCACGATCATTTGCCCAAAATGTCATTTCATTTATCCCAAACTCAATTACTTGAGAATTGACTAATTTTAGAATATTATCAATATCTTCCATTAACAACCTCTGATCGTAATATGGAATTTCGGTATAAGGATTTAATAATCCATATTTTCCTGATAAAATAAAAAAAGGGATTTTTTTATCAAGGCTTTTTTTGAAAACAAACTTAATTCTTTCATTTTCATATCGATGAATCGCAGGTAGTAATTCTGAAGATAAATTTTTCTCTTTACTACATATTGTACAAAAACAACTTATTCTTTTTTGATATTTAATAGAATTGACCAAAGAAACCCTCCTAAAAACTTTGCAATTATCTGGCCTAATACTACTCCCCAAATAAATTCTCCAAAGGCAATTGTTGGGAAAATAATCGAATCCGTTATTGCGCTAACTATATTGCTTCCATTTACTTTTATTATTTTTGATTTTTTTATTAAGATTTGGTAGATAACAGTATCAATAGATGCTGTAATTGCAAATGAGAGAAAAGAAGCTATAGCTATCCTTCCAGAATCATTATTGATAATCCAAGATAAAAAAGAACCCATGAATATCAATAATGACATTTTTAAAAATAAGTTTTTGTTATGCCACTTTTCATGTAATTTATCTCTTGATGTTAAATCTAATCCTATTAATAAAAACGCATTTATAACAACAAAAGTTGACCCAAATTTTGTTACTGATAAATTTGCCAATACTATCGCTAATAAATATAAAAAAACATACATAATTCTGATATTTATTTAAATTGCTGAATAACTTCTTCCAGCTGGTTTAGGTCAGTAACTAAATAATCTAGTGAACTACCTACCATAGCATTTAATTGAAGTTTTGGATCATAGACTCTTATGTCATTTATATATCCAATTATTCTTTTATTTCTTGCATAACCATAACCCATCTCCCAACTAGTCCCAGAATCTGAGTCTTGACCGTTTAATACAGCAATTATAATATCTGATTCGATTAATTTTTTTATGTCATTTTCAAAGAAGAAATCTGCTTCTTTTTTCTCATCTCTTTTAAATAATCCAGCATCTCGATGAGGTAGATATGTCAATAATTGATATTTTTTACAAATTAAATCAATTTTCTCTAATAAAAATCTTTCGCCTTCTGTAAATAATGGTCCTGCTATATAAATATTTACCATAATAACCTCCCATATACTTTATTAGTATACATTCTTTTCACATGTCGCACAATCTTTATTTTACGACATTATTTCCAGAGTAAATCATTTTTTGGAATTCTATAACAATTCCCTCTTGAGTATATTATACACATTTAAGATCCTATAATTTAGGAAAAACTGCTTACAACTTCACCATTTCTTTTTATAAACAGAAAATATATCAAACTATATACTATTCAAAAACAGAAAGAATTTTGGAAATTTACAGCCCCAATTTGGGCTTTTTGCTAACTATCTTTATTAATCTTCCAAGATTTTAAGAATCTCTTTTGCAACATATACTCGATTACGTTCTTTCCCAGTTACCTCTTCAAGGATGTCATACTGTATCAATTTATCAAAATAATTTTGCATCATGGAATAGCTTCCTAGTTCTGATGCTTCTTTTGCCTGTGGAATGGTACTGATTGGTGTACTAATAAAGTAATCCACAAGATCAGAAAGTTTTTCTCGAACCCGTTCTTTTTTAAAAATTTCTTGATAGGTTTCTCTTATTTTTTGTAAGGCTTTAATTTTCGCCACTGCATCTTCCGCTTGTTCATGAACTCCATCTAAGAAGAATAAAAACCACTCTTCCCATTGTCCTTTTTGAGTTACAGCTAAGAGACGATCATAATATTCTGTTTTATTTTTCTCAATAAAGATACTTAGATATAGTAGTGGCTGAGATAAGATCTTCCATGTTGTGAGCAAGAAAGTAATTAACAAGCGCCCTACTCTACCATTTCCATCCAAAAATGGATGGATTGCTTCAAATTGATAATGAATCATTCCAATTCTTATCAAGGCGGGTAATTCAGAATCTGCATGAATAAATTTTTCAAGATCAGATAGACATTCAAGCATTTCATCTACTGGAGGAGGTACATAACATGCTTTCTCCAGTGTAGCACCCGGTCTACCAATCCAGTTTTGACTTCGGCGGACTTCACCCGGTGTCATTAATTCACCCCGAACCCCTTTCATCAAGATTGCATGAATCTCTCGAATTAATCGAATACTGATTGGTAAATCTTTGATTCTTTCTACCCCATAATCTAGCGCTTTGATATAATTTTGCACTTCATGCACATCTTGGTTTTTCTCAAGAAATGTTAATTGCTCCGCTTCATACCTAAGCAAACTTTGGAATGTGGTTTGTGTGCCTTCAATTTGCGAGGATAAAACTGCTTCTTTTCTCACAAAGGGTCTAACGACAACATGAGGGACAGAAAAAGATTGCCCCACTTCTTCCAAACGAGCCAGACTACTCTCTGCTGAGGCGAGACGTACTAATAGTTTTGTTGACCATACTAACTCTGGCGGAAGTCGGTTTGGAATATAAGCATGATAACCATTTAATGTTTTTATTATTTTGCCCGGCATATCTTTTGAAAAATCTGTTGTTTTCATTTTTCTTCTTCTAACTAGTAATTACGAACTATTCTTATTACTAGTTTATATGAAAAGCAGTAATAAGGCAACTCTGTTATTACTAGTTTAGTTATTGATCAAATAGTTTAGTTGATTGTTATGATGAATTCTAGTTGTTTTTGAGATTTTCCAATGTTTCAGGCTCAAAAGTTTCATCTCGTTCAACTGGAAAACCTAACTTTCCTCTTATTGTCGCTAATTCATGGAGAGAAAAATAGCCTAGCTCTTTCTCAAACCCATCCACTAATCCAAAGAATATATCCTCACCATCAAATTCAGTCGCATACCATGTATAATTTGCATCAGGCGTGAAGAATTTTACAATTGCGATTGCCATTAATCCCATCTGTCTTTGCAAACTCATTGGGAACAACAACAAAAGAAAAAAGCTTTTCAAGCCACTTGTTAGCAAGAAGAGGATCTCATCTTCCCTTCAACTATTGGCACACCGATGAATCGAGACAATTTACGCAAACGTTTCAAAAAAGTCTTACACCAAGCCAACTTACCGGCCATTCGTTATTTCGATTTACGTCACACCGCCGCATCCCTGATGCTCAATCATGGCATTCCAGTCTATGTGGTTTCAAAACGTTTGGGTCATGCCCAAGCCAGTATCACCCTCGATATCTATGGGCATCTTATGCCCGGAAAACAAGCAGAAGTCGCATCCCTTATGGATCAACTGCTTGTCTTGTAATCAAAGGTTGCACCGCGGTTGCACCATTTTTTATATCTCTAGAAAGAATACTCAAAATCACCCCTTAAAACACAAAAAAGTGGTTAAAATAACCACTTTTTTATCCATTTTCCTAGTGAATCGCCGGGGAATCGAACCCCGAACCTACTGATTAAGAGTAAATGGGTTGGATGTCTATTGGTCCGAAATTGTGTGTTTTGAGTTAAAAAGTGCCTATTTTGGGTAATTTTAAGCTCTTAAATCAAACTTTTTTCTATTCTTTCTACACAGGTTGCACCAAAATTGCACCATTTTATGCGATCTAAAAAGAATGAAATGGTTTGGTTCTAATATTTTTATTTTCATCCTAATTAATCAATTATAATTAATTTATGGTGGAGAAAAAACAATATGCAAGATGCTCTGTTCGTAAAAAAAAATGAAAATAAAGAGGTTGATCAATATGAATTTAAAGAAAAAAATCTTAATTCATATAGCACGATTATGATTTTTCTTTTGACTATAATTTTTATTATAGTTTTCTAGAAACTCTCAATAAAGCGATTAAAGTTATCATATTCTTCAAATTTAACTTCTGTACCTAATGCTTCAAAGTGGGCTTTGCCACATGCTATCTTAGCTTTTTCAGTTGGTCTGAGGTTCTCAGCTATAATACTTCCTTTGGTTTCTAGGACAAAGTAAAGTTTTTCCTCACCATCTTTATCAATAAAAACTGCCCAGTCAGGGTTATAACTTCCAAGAGGGGTTTGAATTGAGAACCATGAGGGTAATTTTGCATAGACTTTCACTCGATTATTCTCCTCGAATCTTCGAGCGAATTCTTCTTCTACTCCTGAATCATAAACAACATGGTCATAAATGGATTTCTCACTTTTGATCATGTTTTTATTGAGATAACCATATAACTCTTTATCATCAAAAAGGGATTGAGCAAAAATCTCATCGTCTAATTTTTCATACTTTATTCCATCAACGATCATATGACGCATTATTCTTCTTATTATGATACTCACTTCATCCATGAATTTTTGAGGATTTCGCTTGAAAGCCTCTAGTTTTTCAGATTGGATCAGAATTTCAACCAAGGTCTTTCGGGTTAAATTGGTATCGTTCTGAAGATAAGTAATGACATCTGGTAGTTGGTAATAATTATTTTGAACAGAAACACCATGGCGATCTTGTTCTTCTGTTGTGATACCACCTTTATCTATATCTGTTCGAGCTTCGGAATAGATCATCTTTGAGCGATCCACTCGAAGGGTTTCACGAATCTCTTTTGCACAATCTTCAATCAATTTATTTGAATCGTATGTAACTGTGTATGTTGATTTATATTTGATATTTTCCCAAAGGTCTTTGAATTCAGGACTTAGGAAACGCTGTTTATTTAGCTCAATCTTCACCTTATCAGCATCATTCTTGATATTGAGTGAACCTGCAACTTTTGTGATAGTATTTTTTATTTGTGTATGTGCCTTTTTATAGGTTTCAGGGAGTTCGATTGTGTTTTCTTTTATTGCTTGTTTGAGTTTATATGTTACTTTGCCTTTGTCATCAATATAGAGCTTCTCATGGAGAAATTCCCAAATATCTTTACTAGCGTCTTCACCTAGATAAACAGCTTTTTCATCTTCTTGTCCAATGACAATACTTGAAAAAGTGTGTTTTTCGATGATTCCAAATTTAATTCCTTCATCATCTTCAATTTCTTTTTGAAGTGTATCCACAAAGTCTTGATAAGATTCATTCGTCATCACTGTCAAAGAGTTGATCTGGAAACCTTGTTGTCTCTCACCTTCTTGGTTGACTGCTAAGCGGAGACCTCGACCAATTTCTTGACGTTTTTTGATATCAGATTTTGTTTCGTTTAATGTACAAATTTGAAAGACATTAGGATTATCCCAACCTTCTTTCAATGCTGAGTGTGAAAAAATGAATTTAAGTTTGGATTCAAAGCTTAAGAGAAGTTCTTTTTTTTCCATTATCAAGCCATAAATATCTTCATCAGCTTGAGTATTTCCTTTCGTATCTTTGACTTTCCCTTTTTTATCTTGGGCAAAATATCCATTATGAATAATTTCCGCTTCTGTTTCCAACTCATCTTTATTTGTCAAAAGCTCACGATATTTTGGTTTTACAATGATGTTTCTATATTCTTCTTCAAACCAAAGAGCATATTTCCCTTTTGTGGGATTGCCCTCTTCATCATACACACGGTAATTTGCAACTTTATCAATAAAGAACAGAGAAAGCACCTTAATGCCTTGTGGTTTCAGTTGAAGTTCTTTTTCAAGATGCTTTTCAATTGTTTTTCGAATTTGCAATCGTTTGATCTCATCATCAGGTACACCACCTCTCACCTCTCCAATTGGAAGATAGGTTTGAGTTGAGAAATCAATGTATTCATCACCTTTCTTGGCATATATTTCAGTAATATCATAACCGCTATAAACATCTCTATATCCTGATAAATCAAATAAACTATCCCCTTTTTCAACCTTTACAAGTTCTCTTGATATTTTATTTCCTTTTCTTTTATCAATTTCAATTTTTGCAGTAATTGGTGTTTTCTTATTATCCACACTCACTAAACGCATATAAGCATCATTATGAGAATCTTGTGATTCAATACTAGCTACAACGATCTCTTTGACCAATTGACGTTGGTAAGCATCAATTGCGTCTAGACGATACATCAAGTTATGTTTCTCTCTATGGGTAGCTGAATATCTAAAAGTACAAAGCGGATTTAATGACATAATGGCATTATTAGCTTTAGCTGTGCTCACTGTTGATTGTGGTTCATCAATGATCACAATAGGGTTTGTATCCCGAATAAAATCTAATGGTTTTAATCCATTTGTACGTTCATGATCACGATTGATCACATTGGAATCTTTATTGAAAGATTGTACTGTCATAACCATGATATTGATATGGTCACTTGTGGCAAAATTTCTGATCTGTTCGATGTCTTGTGATTTATACTCAATTGCATTAAAAATAACATTATCATATTTGTTTTGAAAATGTTCTGTCATCATATCTATCGACTTCAAAACACCTTCTTTGATTGCGACTGAAGGCACAACAATGATGAACTTAGTAAAACCATACTTTGCATTCAATTTAAAAATCGTACGCAAATAAACATAAGTTTTTCCAGTACCTGTTTCCATCTCGATGGTGAAATGGTATTCATTATTATCAATCTCCTTAGATTGAGCTAGACCATTTCGAAGCTGGATCGCTTTAACATTCTTGAGGATGTCTTCTTCGTCAAAGTTTGGATCAAGACGATTCCCAACCCCCAAATTAGTATGAAGTAATTGGCTTTGTCCATATAAAGAAGCTACTGTAAAGTTTGATTGATTGATCGGGTTGCCTTCAAAAATATCCACAATAGCATCAATTGCTTCGAGTTGATAGTCAAGATTAGGATTAAATTTTAGTTTCATCATAATTATTCACACTACCTAAAACGGACTATTTTACTTCTATTATATTTTTCATTGTCATATATTCCATTATTATCACAATTCATACAAATATAAGTACCATTTGCTTTTAAATATATTTGAACAATCTCTTTTCTAACATCCCAACAAGTTGAACAAATAAATCTCTTCTTGCCATCACTAGGTAGAATATAATACGTTTTTCCTTCAATTCGTTCTAATAATTCATCAATAACTGAATTATCTTTTAGTTGTTTTATTACTTCTTTATACTCAGTATTTTCTTCAGATATTTTTATAACGTCTTGTTGAATTTCAATAATCTTTTGAATTAACTCGATGTTATCTAATTGTTGTGCCAGTTTTAAAGCATCTTTTGCTGCATCATACCAACCCATTTTATCTCCCTACACACTCACAATTTCATCAAAACCAGCTTGTTCTAGTTTCAGTTTCACATTCGTCTTCATATCGTCACTCTTGAACCCATTATCCTTAAACACAACTCGTGTTATCTCTGGATCAAGTTCTTTCATTTTCCTAACAATATATTCACCGACTTCCATATTAATCTCATTTGCTAAACATACAAACAAAGCACCAAAGCCAATATTGAATATGGTTTTACCGTTTACTACTTCACTCTCAACTGGATAAGTCAGATCAAGTCCATACTTCAGCATAATCTCATAGAGTACATCTTCTTCTGTACGACCACCAACAAAGTTCTCTACCATATCAAGAAGATTATTTTCTAAATTATCAAACTCAGGGTTCCATTTCTTTAGATTTGAACTATCTAACTTAAAGACCTTGAAACCAATATCTAAATCATCAGGATTCAGTATCTCTTCTTGAGATTTTTCATTCATTAATGTCATTTGAGATAAATTTTGATTTTCATAGTTTTCTAGTAAATCAGTTTTTATTTTATCCCCTGCCTGATTAATTCTTCTCTTTCCTATATCAGAGATATTATGAAATCCTAATTTATATGCTTCAGATTTTTCGCTAACTTTTTCAGGTAATTGAATTAAAATATATCTTCTTTTTGAACGATCATTACGGTTCATTCGCATTATTGCATTTCCTGTTGTTCCAGAACCTGAGAAAAAATCCAATACGATATCATCATCTTTAGTAGAAAGTCTTATTAATTCAGAAATAAGAGATGTGGGTTTTGGAGTATCAAAAATATTTACTCCTCCAATAAACTCAACCATTTCTGCAGTCGCATTTGTATTGTAACCACAATAGTCAAAAATAGTTGAATATGGCACTCCATTTTGAACATCTGAAAGAAATCTTTTTAACTTGGGTCTTCCTCTATCATTCTCACCAAAATATATTTCGTTATTCGCTAATAATTTATCCATTTTTTCTTTATTAAATCTCCAATTACCATTATTTGAAGGATAGTGTTCTTGCTTTGTTCTAGGATTTATTATTGGATAATAAAGTGACTCTACATATCTCCCACCCTTAACATTCGCCATTAAATTATCTGAAGCCCATCTACCTTTTGGATGATTATCTGGATTTTTATATCTTTGTAATTGTTTTTTACTTCTAGGTTTTCGATATAATTTAAGTAAATGAATTTTTTTTGCATAAACCAATATATTTTCATGTATTGTTCCAAGTTTTTTATCATTAGGGGGGGCACTTCTTTTCTTCCAAATAATACAAGCGACAAAGTTTTCTTCACCAAATATCTCATCCAAATTTTTTCTAATATTATGAGATTCATTGTCATCAATAGAAATAAAAATAACACCATCGTCTTTTAATAAATTTCTAGCTAATCTAAGCCTAGGATATATCATGTTAAGCCAATCAGTATGATAACGACCACTTGATTCTTTGTTTGTGCTTAGTGAAACTCCATCTTCAGTTTGACCAGTTACCTCTAGGTAGTTTTGAATACTATCTCTGAAATTATCCTTATACACAAAATCTTTTCCTGTATTATAGGGAGGATCAATATAGATCATCTTCACTTTATTGTAATAAGATTTTTGAAGAAGTTTGAGGACTTCAAGATTATCCCCTTCGATATAAAGGTTTTGAGTGGTATCCCAATCTTTACTTTCTTCTTTACAAGGACGTAGCGTACCCATACTAGGGGTTTGAGAAAGCCTAAGCGCTTGAGATTTACCATGCCATTCAAATCGGTAGCGTTCTTCTTTATCTTCTACATATTCGCCAAGAACTTCTTGTAGACGTTCTAAGTCTATTTTATCTTCGGTGAATACTTCAGGGAAGAGTTGTTTAATTTGAGCGATATTCTGGGATACGATATCGGCTGATTTTCCGTCTAATTGAGTTTCATTCATGGGCTAGTCCTTATTTGATTTACCGATACGATTATATGTAATTTCTTGATTCTTTATTATATAATTATCTACTAAATATTTAAATTCAACATCTTTTTCAGCACTATAATAAACTTTTTTAAAAAAAGCAAAGTTTCATGTTCTGTTTTTACATGATAAGCATTTGAATATTCAGAATAAAAATAAATAGATTTTAGACTTGCAAAATTACCAAATAGAAAATCATCTGTTTCTACATATTTTACTTTATATGCTTTCGTAATTCTGTCCTTAAAAATCAAAAGATCTTCTACAATAGTTTCTTCAATTTCAAATATTTTATTATATCCATCAAAGAAAAATTGAATATCGCTAATTTTTAGATAGTTTGGAACAATATATTGATCTTTTTTATCGAAATTTATTGTAAGTTCGATTTGATAATCTTTTTCTTCTACATATTTAATTATAATATCATTTACTTTAAGTTCACTAAATGAAGACTTTATCATTTCACTTCTATAGTTTTTCTCTGTTTGATTATATACAGCCCATCCTAGAAAAAGGGTAGCTAATATTGTTAAAAAAAGAAAATAATAATTTAGTAAATCACCAGCAGACCATGGCACTTTAATTGGCAACCAAGTTATACAATATTTTTGTGAAACTTTATTTGCTAATTCATATAAACTTCCAATATATGCAGATCTTACAAAAATTGGATAAGATAAAAATAATATTACAATAACTAGTGAATTAATATATGTGTATTTTTTTACAATGTTCCATATTGTATTAATTCTATCATTTAATAAATTTTCAATTTTCTGTAAAAATTTTTTCATTAAATAACCTATCGATGATTTTTTTTGACTTTTTTCTAGCTGTTTGATCTTGATATTTAAATCCATTTTTCTATTGAACATTGTTTTATTCTTTATTAGTGTACTCATTTGAGCTTTATTCAATTCAAGTTGAGAAATTTCATAATTTACTTCTTTGATTAGTTCATGATCAAGTTTATTTAAATATTTCAAAAACCATTTAGAACCTTCAAGATATATAAAATGTTTGATGATTTCTTTGTACATCAAGAAGAAGTTTGATTGTCCTTTTTGAGTTACAGCTAAGAGACGATCATAATATTCTGTTTTATTTTTCTCAATAAAGATACTTAGATATAGTAGTGGCTGAGATAAGATCTTCCATGTTGTGAGCAAGAAAGTAATTAACAAGCGCCCTACTCTACCATTTCCATCCAAAAATGGATGGATTGCTTCAAATTGATAATGAATCATTCCAATTCTTATCAAGGCGGGTAATTCAGAATCTGCATGAATAAATTTTTCAAGATCAGATAGACATTCAAGCATTTCATCTACTGGAGGAGGTACATAACATGCTTTCTCCAGTGTAGCACCCGGTCTACCAATCCAGTTTTGACTTCGGCGGACTTCACCCGGTGTCATTAATTCACCCCGAACCCCTTTCATCAAGATTGCATGAATCTCTCGAATTAATCGAATACTGATTGGTAAATCTTTGATTCTTTCTACCCCATAATCTAGCGCTTTGATACAATTTTGCACTTCATGCACATCTTGGTTTTTCTCAAGAAATGTTAATTGCTCCGCTTCATACCTAAGCAAACTTTGGAATGTGGTTTGTGTGCCTTCAATTTGCGAGGATAAAACTGCTTCTTTTCTCACAAAGGGTCTAACGACAACATGAGGGACAGAAAAAGATTGCCCCACTTCTTCCAAACGAGCCAGACTACTCTCTGCTGAGGCGAGACGTACTAATAGTTTTGTTGACCATACTAACTCTGGCGGAAGTCGGTTTGGAATATAAGCATGATAACCATTTAATGTTTTTATTATTTTGCCCGGCATATCTTTTGAAAAATCTGTTGTTTTCATTTTTCTTCTTCTAACTAGTAATTACGAACTATTCTTATTACTAGTTTATATGAAAAGCAGTAATAAGGCAACTCTGTTATTACTAGTTTAGTTATTGATCAAATAGTTTAGTTGATTGTTATGATGAATTCTAGTTGTTTTTGAGATTTTCCAATGTTTCAGGCTCAAAAGTTTCATCTCGTTCAACTGGAAAACCTAACTTTCCTCTTATTGTCGCTAATTCATGGAGAGAAAAATAGCCTAGCTCTTTCTCAAACCCATCCACTAATCCAAAGAATATATCCTCACCATCAAATTCAGTCGCATACCATGTATAATTTGCATCAGGCGTGAAGAATTTTACAATTGCGATTGCCATTAATCCCATCTGTCTTTGCAAACTCATTGGGAACAACAACAAAAGAAAAAAGCTTTTCAAGCCACTTGTTAGCAAGAAGAGGATCTCATCTTCCCTTCAACTATTGGCACACCGATGAATCGAGACAATTTACGCAAACGTTTCAAAAAAGTCTTACACCAAGCCAACTTACCGGCCATTCGTTATTTCGATTTACGTCACACCGCCGCATCCCTGATGCTCAATCATGGCATTCCAGTCTATGTGGTTTCAAAACGTTTGGGTCATGCCCAAGCCAGTATCACCCTCGATATCTATGGGCATCTTATGCCCGGAAAACAAGCAGAAGTCGCATCCCTTATGGATCAACTGCTTGTCTTGTAATCAAAGGTTGCACCGCGGTTGCACCATTTTTTATATCTCTAGAAAGAATACTCAAAATCACCCCTTAAAACACAAAAAAGTGGTTAAAATAACCACTTTTTTATCCATTTTCCTAGTGAATCGCCGGGGAATCGAACCCCGAACCTACTGATTAAGAGTCAGTTGCTCTGCCAATTGAGCTAGCGATCCGGAATGCCTGTATATTATATCTAAGTTGAGATAATTGTCAAATAATTTCTCTTTCCCCCCAAAAACATCCTAGCTATAACTACTACAATCATTAAATGAAAAAAGATTCTTGGCGGCGACCTACTCTCCCAGGGGGCTGCCCCCCAAGTACCATCGGCGCTAACGGTCTTAACTGCTGGGTTCGGGATGTTACCAGGTGTACCTCCGTTGCTACTGCCACCAAGAAATCTTTCATTTCTTACTTTTTATATTGAATAGACAGGCATTTTATCACCTGTCCCTATTTCCTTCAAGGTCTCCCTCTCCAAATCTAGGCAAACTTACAACTTATTTTTTCTTCTTCTGTGTATCTTTCGTTTCTCGAAAAATTACCCAATTCTCCGCATCACTAGTTAAGCCCTCGACCATTAGTACTGCTTAGCTGAATACATTGCTGTACTTACACTTGCAGCCTATCAAGCAGGTAGTCTTCCTGCGGTCTTACTCACTTATCGTGACGAGGAATCTTATCTTGAGGCGAGTTTCCCACTTAGATGCTTTCAGCGGTTATCTCTGCCAGACGTGGCTACTCAGCTATGCCGTTGGCACGACAACTGACACACCAGAGGTCTGTCCACTCCGGTCCTCTCGTACTAGGAGCAGCTCCTCTCAAATTCCTTACGCCCACAGCGGATAGAGACCGACCTGTCTCACGACGGTCTGAACCCAGCTCGCGTACCGCTTTAATGGGCGAACAGCCCAACCCTTGGGACCTTGTCCAGCCCCAGGATGCGATGAGCCGACATCGAGGTGCCGAGCCACGCCGTCGATGTGAACTCTTGGGCGTGACTAGCCTGTTATCCCCGGGGTAGCTTTTATCCGGTAAGCCACGGCCCTTCCACTCGGTACCGTGGGATCACTAAGCCCGACTTTCGTCTCTGCTCGGCGTGTTTGCCTTACAGTCAAGCTCCCTTATGCCTTTACACTCTTTGGCTGGTTTCCATTCAGCCTGAGGGAACCTTTGGGCGCCTCCGTTACTCTTTAGGAGGCGACCGCCCCAGTCAAACTGCCCACCTGGCACGGTCCCCCATCCGGATTACGGTATGGGGTTAGGGTCAAGACATAATCAGGGTGGTATTTCACCGGCGGCTCCACCGAGACTAGCGTCCCAGCTTCAAAGCCTCCCACCTATGCTACACAAATTATGCCCAAACTCAATGCCAAGCTACAGTAAAGCTCCACGGGGTCTTTTTGTCCTGCTGCGGGTAACGCGCATCTTCACACGTATTTCAATTTCACCGGGTCCCTCGTCGAGACAGTGCTCCAGTCGTTACGCCATTCGTGCGGGTCGGAACTTACCCGACAAGGAATTTCGCTACCTTAGGACCGTTATAGTTACGGCCGCCGTTCACCGGGGCTTCAGTTCACTGCTTCGCTTTCGCTAACAACTCCCTTTAACCTTCCGGCACCGGGCAGGCGTCAGCCCCTATACTTCGTCTTACGACTTAGCAGAGACCTGTGGTTTTGTTAACCAGTCGCTAGAGCCTGTTTTCTGCGACCACACTTAGCTCCATTCGTTTGAATTTCACCATGCGTGGCACCCCTTCTCCCGAAGTTACGGGGTCAATTTGCCTAATTCCTTAACGAGGGTTCTCCCGTTCGCCTTGGTATTCTCTACCCATCTACCTGTGTCGGTTTGCGGTACGAGCACTAAAGTTTCATCGCTTAGAGGCTTTTCTGGGCAGCAAGGTTCAATCACTTATGCCTCAAGGGCTCGCCATCACGCCTCAGCTCAAGTCCCGGATTTTCCTGAGACTCTCATCGCCTACACGTTTAGCACCTGCACTACCATTCGCAGGCTGACCTACCTCACCGCGTCCCCCCATCGCTCCACTTTAGTGGTTCCGGAATGTTGACCGGATGTCCATCGCCTACGCCTCTCGGCCTCGGCTAAGGCTCGACTAACCCGACGCGGATTGACCTGCCGTCGGAAACCTTAGATTTTCGGCGAACATGATTCTCACATATTTTACGCTACTCATGTCTGCATTCTCACTTCTGCCCGCTCCAGCCGTCCTCACGGTCGACCTTCACTGCTGACAGAACGCTCCCCTACTACTGTACCTAAGTACAATTCATGGCTTCGGTACTATGCTTAGCCCCGTTACATTTTCCGCGCAAGACCACTTGACCAGTAAGCTGTTACGCACTTTTTAAAGGGTGGCTGCTTCTAAGCCAACCTCCTGGTTGTCGCAGTAGTCTCACATCGTTTCCCACTTAGCATAGATTTGAGGACCTTAACCGATGATCTGGGCTCTTTCCCTCTCGACTATGAAACTCATCTCCCATAGTCCGACTGCCGTGTTCTGGAGTACTGGTATTCGGAGTTTGGTTGAGGTCGGTAACCGATAAGGCCCCTAGCTCATCCAGTGCTCTACCCCCAGTACTAAACACACGACGCTAGCCCTAAAGCTATTTCGGGGAGAACAAGCTATCTCCTAGTTCGTTTGGCATATCACCTCTACCCACACGTCATCCCAAGCTTTTGCAGTAGCTAAAGGTTCGGGCCTCCACAAGCGTTTAAACTCGCTTCACCCTGCACATGGGTAGCTCACCAGGTTTCGTGTCTAATCCTTGCGACTGCACGCCCTATTAAGACTCGCTTTCGCTACGGCTTCGGGTGTCACTCCCTTAACCTTGCCACAAAGATTAACTCGCAGACTCATTCTCCAAAAGGCACGCCGTCAGGCATTATGGCGCCATGTTAGTTCTACCTAACACACTTCCATCATAGCCCTCCGACTGCTTGTAGGCTCACGGTTTCAGGTTCTATTTCACTCCCCTCTCCGGGGTGCTTTTCACCTTTCCCTCACGGTACTTGTTCACTATCGGTCGTTAGATGTATTTAGCCTTGGAGAGTGGTCTCCCCAGATTCCCACCGGATTACACGAGTCCGGCGGTACTCAGGTACCCAGCCAATCTCTCTCTGTTTTTACTTACGGGACTCTCACCCTCTGCGGTAGGCTTTCCCACACCTTTCTGCTAACAGATTGATCTTTCTTACTGGGCCCTACAACCCCATTCTAGGAATGGTTTGGGCTGTTCCCCGTTCGCTCGCCACTACTGAGGGAATCTCTTTGATTTCTCTTCCTCTAGGTACTAAGATGTTTCAGTTCCCTAGGTTACCTTCTCTAAACCTATTTTTTCAGTAAAGAGATGACAGAGGTTTGCTCTGCCGGGTTTCCCCATTCGGATATCTCCGGATCGAAGCCTGTTCACGGCTCCCCGAAGCTTTTCGCAGTGTCCCACGTCCTTCGTCGGCATCTAACGCCAAGGCATCCACCGTAAGCCCTTAGTAGCTTAACTATATGTGATGCGGAGAATTTGATAATTTTTCAATCATCATTTTCTATGTTCGTTTTTTGTTGTTGATTTGTTCCTTCAACAACTAACATTATTTTTTGAAGATACTATCGTTACAACTACATTTCTGTAGTTACAAAAAAACTCCATTTTTTATTTTTATCCCTAAAAAAATTTCATTTTTTCTTGATAACATTTTTTTTGTCGTTTGTTTGTATTCAATTATTAAAGTGCAAGTTCTGGTCTTCTTGTTTCGAATTCCAGCAGATGTATCAGACTTCCGTCTTTCACATCTGCTGACCTTCCAATCTTTCTGACTTGAAAACAACCTAGTCATCTTGCCCCAGGTTGTCGGTCTTTTGTGGAGATGAGGGGACTCGAACCCCTGGCCCCTGCCTTGCAAAGGCAGTGCTCTTCCAGCTGAGCTACATCCCCTCACGCTGTTTTACGCTTGTGGGCCTGAGTGGACTCGAACCACTGACCCCTGCGTTATCAGCACAGTGCTCTAACCTGCTGAGCTACAGGCCCCTTTTTCTCTCAAACTGCTTTGCTTTGTAATGTGCTGTTTGCACATCAACAACTCAAAAGTGATAGGAATCTCCGATCATTTGATCAAGATTTTTCATTCGCTTCACCACCGCTAGTGAAACTTGGCTTCGCTATTCGCTAACCTGTTTTTTTCTTATTCTGGTATTCTTTCCAGCTGCATCACTAGGATGCTGGCTTTCAAGTTACTCTAGAAAGGAGGTGATCCAGGCGCACCTTCCGGTACACCTACCTTGTTACGACTTCGTCCCAGTTATCAACCCCACCTTTGGCAGCTCCCTCCTTGCGGTTGGGATACTGACTTCAGGTGTTGCCAACTTCCATGACGTGACGGGCGGTGTGTACAAGACCCGGGAACGTATTCAACGCACTGTGCTGACGCGCGTTTACTAGCAACTCCAACTTCATGTAGGCGAGTTGCAGCCTACAATCTGAACTAAGGACAGCTTTATGGATTGGCTCCACCTCGCGGTTTTGCGACCTATTGTACTGCCCATTGTAGCGTGTGTGTAGCCCTGGATATAAAGGACATGCTGACTTGACATCATCCCCACCTTCCTCTAGCTTTATGCTAGCAGTCCCGTATGACACGTATAACATACAGTAAGGGTTGCGCTCGTTACCGGACTTAACCGGACATCTCACGACACGAGCTGACGACAGCCATGCACCACCTGTATAAGCTCCCCGAAGGGTCGTTCCGCTTTCACTTCACTACCACTTATATGTCAAACCCAGGTAAGGTTCTTCGCGTAGCATCGAATTAAACCACACGCTCCGCTGCTTGTGCGGGTCCCCGTCAATTCCTTTGAGTTTTAATCTTGCGACCGTACTATTCAGGCGGCACACTTATCGCGTTAGCTTCGGCACTGATGTCTTTTACAACACCAACGCCAAGTGTGCATCGTTTACGGCTAGGACTACCGGGGTTTCTAATCCCGTTCGCTACCCTAGCTTTCGCGTCTGAGTGTCAGGAGCGGGCCAGAAGGCCGCCTTCGCCACTGGTATTCCTCCGTATATCTACGCATTTCACCACTACACACGGAATTCTACCTTCCTCTACCGTCCTCAAGTCTAGCAGTTTTAAACGACCTCTCCGGGTTAAGCCCGGAGCTTTAACATCTAACTTACTAAACCACCTGCACGCGCTTTACGCCCAGTAAATCCGGATAACGCTCGGGTCCTACGTGTTACCGCGGCTGCTGGCACGTAGTTAGCCGACCCTTATTCGTGAGGTACAGTCCTTCCTCTTCCCTCACAAAAGTGCTTTACGATCCGAAGACCTTCGTCACACACGCGGTGTTGCTGCATCAGGCTTTCGCCCATTGTGCAATATTCCCTACTGCTGCCATCCGTAGATGTATGGACCGTGTTTCAGTTCCATTGTGGGGGACCACCCTCTCAGGTCCCCTACCCGTCATTGCCTTGGTAAGCCATTACCTTACCAACTAGCTGATGGGACGCAGGCCCCTCCCAAAGCGAATAAATCCTTTAATCTAAGCTCTCTAACTACTTAGACCACATGAGGTATTAGCAGACCTTTCAGTCTGTTGTCCCTCTCTTTGGGGCAGGTCACCAACGCGTTACTCACCCGTTCGCCACTTTCCAGTCCTTTCCGAAGAATGAACCTTCTCGTTCGACTTGCATGTATTAGGCACACCGCCAGCGTTCATCCTGAGCCAGGATCAAACTCTCCGCAAAAAATTTAACATGCTTCTCGCATGTATATTACTTCTTACGCGGCTCTTTTCTCAAATGAATCTTTGGTTTCCTATCACTTTTCAATTGTTAATGTGCTGGTTTCTCACACGAGGAGAGAAGACTGCTTGTTTAGAGCAGCAAAGTTTATTCTACCATCTTCCTTTTTTCTGTCAAGAAATTAGAGAAAATTGGTTGTAAACTTCTTCTTTTTTTTATTGAATTTCCAAACAAAAAAGCGTTTTTGATGGACGCTTTTTTTATAGTTAGTAACTCATTTTTCTAAACGTGCGAGGCTGTTCTCGAACAGCTTTGGGATTATACCAAACTACCTTAGTACGTCAATGGATTGTCTGACAATATCCCAATTCTTTAAGGTTTAATTCTTTTTAAACATTTGTTTAAGAGTTTATCCCTTTTTTGCTTATTTATTCATCTTTTCTCGGCCTTCCATCGCCCGAAGAATTGTGATTTGATCTGCATATTCAATCTCGCCCCCCATCGGGATTCCTCTTGCCAAACGAGTCACACTAATCTCATCTCGTCCCCCTAAACGTTGTGCAATATAATTCGCTGTGGCATCCCCTTCTAAATTCGGATTTGTGGCTACGATCACTTCTTCCACTTCTTCCGGTTCTGTTCGATCCAATAATTCTTTGATTCGGATATCATCTGGCCCCACCCCTTCAATTGGCGATAGCACCCCATGCAAAACATGATAGATCCCTTGATAACTACCGATTCGCTCCAAAGCGATCACATCTAGCGGTTCTTCCACCACACAGATCATGCGATGATTACGTTGTGAATCACTACACACTGGGCATTCTTCTTGTCCCTTAGTAGTAATATTGAAACAAGTCTTGCAATAAGCCGTTTTCTCTGAAAGATCCAAAAGCGCTTTGCTAAGATCTTCAGCTAATTCTTCGTTTTGTCGCAACAAATAAAAAGTTAACCGAGAAGCAGTTTTGGGGCCAATGCCGGGTAAGCGAGAAAAAGCATCAATGGTTTGTTGAATATGATCAGGAATACGCATAATATCTCACTAAAAAGGTAAATTCAAGCCAGAAGTAATATCCCCAATTTGATTCTTGGCATGTTCTGCAATTTGCTCTTGTGCATTATTAAATGCCAGAGCTATCAGGTCTTGCAACATTTCTTGATCTTGCGCCGCCATCAATTCTTCAGAAATCTCGACAGCCAAACATTTTTGTTCACCAGAAAGGGTCACCTTCACTGCGCCACCACCCGCAACACCTTCAATTCTTTTTTCTGCCAAATCTTTTTTTGTTTCTTGCAATTGATTTTGGACATCCTTAAGTTGTCCCAACATAGACATTAAATCGAATCCATTCTCTTTTGACATTGTTTTTGCTCCTAGAGATGTTATTTAGTTGAGGTCATTTTCACTGACGATCTCACCACCAAGGCGAATCGCATTTGCAACCAGGCTATCTTGTTTGATGCCATCCGGTAATTCTTCCGTAAGTGACGTTTCAAAACAATTAATTTGATATTCTTTCCCAAATACGTTTTTAATCACTTCTTTTAGATCTTTTAAATTTGTGCCTTCATCAAATTTCTTGATGATCATATTTGAGGAATATCCTAACCACAAAGTGTCATTTTCCACAAAACGCTTTGAGGATGTTTTTAATAATGCTTCCAGATTTTTGTTGAGTTTGCGTGCCTCGTTCAAAAGCTCATTCCATTGCGGCAATTCTTTTTTCGCTGGTGTAGCCTTTTTGGATTTAGTCGTTTTTTTCTTCACAGGTTGAGCATTTGAAGTTGCAACGCTAGTCGTTGTGTGCACACTATCCGCACCAGCGCTAGGAGGTGCCGTAGTTGGCTGAACTATCGTAGGATTGATCGCTTTAATGATTGCAATTTCCAAAGCGAGGCTTGGTTGCCAAGTGATCTGTTTTTCTTCTGCGGTTTGGTTGAATACCTCAATCAAATAAAGCAATTGAGGAATCTCCATTTTTTGTGCCAATCCGCTCAAAATTTCTTTATCTTCCTTAGATAAAATCACATATTCCGCATTCCCTGTTTTGATGAACAACGTTTGACGGAGCACATCTACCACTTGCCGGGCAAATTGACGGCTATCACTGCCACTCCCTAATGAAGTATGAATTGCATCTAATGCTTTTTGAGCATCCTTGTCGACTACTGCTGAGAGCAATTCAATCACTGTTCGGTCAGCAGAAATACCTAAAATCCGTTGCGCTTTCTCTAAGGTGATCTTTTCACCGGTAGAAGCTAACAGATCCAACAGCGACAACGCATCACGCAATGCCCCAGTTGCTTGTTTCGCCACCAAGTCAATTGCATCTTTCTCAATCTTGATGCCTTCTTCTTTGGTTTTCATTTCAAGATAATCTTCCATATCCCGCAATGGAATCATGCGAAATTCATGCCGTTGACATCGTGATAACACAGTTGCTGGAATCTTATGAATTTCAGTGGTTGCCAAAATGAAGATGGCATGTGCGGGCGGTTCTTCCAATGTTTTCAAAAGCGCATTGAACGCCGCGGTTGAAAGCATGTGCACTTCATCAATAATATAAACTTTATATTTCCCTTTGTTCGGAGAAAAATTAATCTTATCTCGCAAATCACGGATATCTTCCACGCTAGTGTTAGAAGCTGCATCAATTTCAATTAAATCTAAAAATGTACCTTGGTTGAATGCTTTACAATTTTCACATTGATCACATGGACGTTTAGACGTGTCACTTTCCAAACAATTCACCGCCTTCGCCAACAAACGGGCTGCGGTGGTTTTCCCCGTCCCTCTCGGGCCAGCAAAAAGATAGGCATGTGCCACACGATCATTGCTGACCGCATTGCGCAAGGTTGTGATTACATGTTCTTGGGCAACCACCTGATCCCACACTGCTGGGCGCCATTTTCGATAAAATGCTTGGCTCATTCTCTTTCCTTTTGATTAGGGTCTGCTTAACCAGATTGTTTACCTGTCCAAAAATCGATTTTCAAACACCACACAGCAGTGTGGTCAATCATCGCTTCAGATGCTGCTTGATAATCAACGCCATAGGTTTGATCTGGTACAACTTTTTCTACTAATTTTTGTAATACTTCTGCTTTTTTGACTGAATTGGTCACTTCTTCTACTCTACCATAAATTATCACAGATTTATATTCTACGCTAAAGTTTTGAGCACTCTCCCCTTTGATAAATTCTCCCATCTCTGAGATTAAATAAGTTGCATTTGAATTCATTGAGAGAATCTTCGGCAAAGTACCTTCTTTGGAACGATGAAAATAAAGTGCATGATCTGCTTCACTATAGACGTAGTTATTGGCATTCAGATACGGCTGATCTTCTGCACAAACACCCAACACACCATAGTGAGACTTTTCAACAAACGTCCGAATCCAAGCATCTTCTTGTTGTTTTTTCACTCTGCGAACTTTTTTTAAATCCAATTCCATGCTGTCCTACACTTAAATATCTTCGTATCCTTCAAATCCGTCACCATCATCAAATTCATCTTCTTGTGCGGATCTCCTTTTCGCCAACAGCTTTCGCGCTGTTCGAAACCGTTGAGATTCTTGTTTTTGGCGTGTTTTTCCGAGAATAAAACTGCCCACCACCAAAAGCACAAGGCCTACTAAGAGAAAATCCCATGCGGGATTTTCTACAGAGACTGACATTGCGAAAAAGCCTAATAAAAACAGGCTGATGAAGATCAACAAACCACCTAGTTTTTGCCCCATATTACTCTTCTTCTACCTCATCATCTTCGATATATTCATCAAGATATGGGGTTTCGTCCATCACATCTTCTTCATCGTTCTCATCAATTTCTTCAATAATCAAAACAGGTTCTGGTGCAGCAGCTGCTTCTTTCTCCACAATCACTAGATCAGAGGGGCGAATGCGAGCCACAGAGACCACAGTGTCATCATCCGTAAGATTCATCAAACGAACACCACGAGTGGCGCGACCTAATTGAGTGATGTCTGCCACCTTCATTCGAATAATAATGCCATTGGCAGAAATCATCGTGAGGTCATCTTCTTCTTGTACTACGCGTGCAGCAACAATCTTGCCGATCTTATCGATTGCAGTATGATCAATCGTCTTGATGCCCATTGTGCCACGGCCTTTGCGTGCATATTGATCCATCGGTGTACGTTTGCCCATTCCGTTTTCTGTCACCACCATCAAATCACTATCATCAGACGCCACTGAAACGCCAGTGACCTTGTCTTTGCCTTTCAAGCGAATCCCGATCACACCAGAAGCCTGACGTCCCATGGGGCGGGCATCTGTTTCTGCAAATCGCAACGCTTGTCCTTGCTCAGTCACAATAATAATGTCATTTTCACCTGAAGTGAGGCGTGCCCACCCAAGCTCATCGTCATCTTTCAAGGTCATTGCAATCAAACCAGAAGGACGAACGGATTCAAATTCAGATAACTCAATACGCTTCATACGGCCATTTCTCGTGACCATAATACAATATTCAGCTTTTTTGAAATCTTTCACTCGAACCGCTGCTGTGATGGTTTCGTTCCCATCAAGCGGTAATATATTCATAATTGAGGTTCCCTTTGCAGTTCGATCTGCTTCAGGAATCTTATACACACGTTCGGAGTAAACCTTGCCCTTATTAGAGAAGAATAAGATTGTTTCTAATGAACGTGCAGGGAAGAGCATAAAGACTTCATCTTCATCTTTTGTGGTATGCCCAATCACCCCTTTTCCACCTCTTGCTTGTGCACGGTAGGATTTGGAGCTCACACGTTTAATATATCCTCGTTGGGTAATGCTAATCAAGACTGCTTCATCACGCACCAAATCTTCTTCGTTAAATTCTTTTGAGCCTGAATAATCTACAAAGGTACGACGTTCGTCCCCATAGGATTCCACCAAAGAAACCATATCTTCTTTGATTAAGGCCAAGATTTTTTTCGGATGTGCAAGCAAATCTTCTAAATAATCGATTAATTCTTTAACTTCTTTATATTCTGCTTCGATCTTCATGCGTTCCAAAGCAGATAAGCGGCGCAGACGCATATCCAAAATTGCTTGCGCTTGCGCATCACTCAACTTGAATTTTGTCATCAAGTCCGTTTTGGCCACATCTTGATCGGCAGCATTTCGGATGGTTTTGATTACATCATCCAAATTCGCCAAAGCAATCAACAACCCTTCCAAGATATGTGCCCGGGCTTTTGCTTTATCCAAATCAAATTGTGTACGACGGGTAATTACTTCTTCTCGATGTTCAATGAAAAGTTGCAATGCTCGCTTGAGTGATAACAAACGTGGTTCGTTATCCACCAAAGCCAAAATTTGTGCACCGAAAGTGGTTTGTAATTGGGTATATTTATAGAGGCGATTCAACACCATTTGGGGTTGTGCCCCACGTTTTAGTTCAATAATAATCGAAAGACCATTGCGGTCAGATTCATCCCGCAAATCGGTGATGCCGTCCAAACGGCCAGCTCTTGCCATCTCTGCAATTCGTTCAATCAACGTTGTTTGATTGACCATATAAGGAATTTCAGTAATCACAATGCGATGGCGACCTTTTTTGGTTTCTTCGATTTCAGCTTTCCCGCGCACGGTCAATTTACCACGCCCAGAAGAATACATTTGTCGAATGCCATCCGCACCGACGATAATACCGCCCGTCGGAAAATCTGGTCCGTCAACAAATTCCATCAAATCTTCCACATTGATCTCATCCAAATTGTCATAATGATCGATCATAAAGCTAATCGCATCTGTTAATTCGCCCAAATTGTGTGGCGGAATATTTGAAGCCATCCCGACTGCAATCCCTGAAGACCCATTCAACAACAAGTTAGGTAATCGAGAAGGTAATACTGAAGGTTCTAATTCAGATGCATCAAAGTTCTCAATGAAATCAACCGTTTCTTTTTTGATATCGATCAACATCTCTTCAGAGATTTTCGACATACGTGCTTCGGTATAACGCATCGCTGCTGGCGGATCTCCACCAATAGAACCAAAGTTCCCTTGTCCATCCACCATCATATAACGTAATGAAAAATCTTGCGCCATACGAGCCATAGATTCATAAACAGCAGTATCACTATGAGGATGATACTTCCCTAAGACTTCCCCCACAATACGAGCCGATTTTCTATAAGAAGAGTTGGAACGAATTCCCATGTCATACATTGCATATAAAATGCGGCGATGCACTGGTTTGAGCCCATCTCGCGCATCAGGCAATGCACGTGCAACAATCACACTCATTGCATAGTCGAGATAGGCAGTTCGCATCTCATCATTAATATTTACTTTTTCTACCTTACCAATTTCCATTTCAATACCTTCATTGCCTTAATTTCGTACCTAATTTTCTGGCACAACTCGCACCTTATATTATACCAAATGGCATCGAATATTTGGGCATTTAGCGTGATTCTAAGGGGTCTTATCGGGAGGTGATGACAACAAACCTGTCATTAGCGGATAAATCTTTGAGAATGGTAATTTGTGCGTCTGAATAATATCTCTGTGCAAGATTTTGAGCCATTTCCCCGTGTCGATATTCAAATTCAAGAATTATACAGAATTCTGAGCGCATCTTGGAACGAGTTTCTTGCAACAATCGCTCAATTAAATCCAACCCTGTTTCTCCGCCATCCAAAGCCAACCAAGGTTCATGTTCAGCCACCTCAAGTGTTTTCAGAGTTTCTGTGGGGATATACGGCAAGTTCGCCACTATCAAATCATAGAGATGGTCATCACCTTGCAAAAGATCTTGTTGACGAAAATGCATGCGGTCTGTCACCTCATGCCGATGTGCATTCTCTTGCGCCACTTGCAAAGCGGCCTCTGAAACATCGACTGCATGTATTTTTAAATGGGGGTTCAACAAAGCCAAGCTAATCGCAATACAACCAGAGCCAGTTCCTACATCTATCACTTGGGTTGCATCAGGGTGGTCCGTCAGCCAAGCCAAAGCATGTTCCACCAATTCCTCAGTTTCAGGCCGGGGAATCAATGTGTCAGGGGTAACCTTGAAAGAATTCCCATAAAATTCCCATTCTCCGATTATATATGGAAGAGGAACTTGATTTGAGAGTGACTTTTTAACCTCTTCAAACAACTCTTTTTGGGTTGCATTTAGCAATCGTTCGGGATGAGCATAAAGCATTGACTTATCACATTGAAGAATATAAGAAGATAACACCTGTGCGTCTAACACAGGTGTCTCTGAAGTTGAAAGTTGTTTTAATTCTTGAATAAGCGTTTGAATCTGCATAAACCGAAACGGCTAGTTATCCAATCCTGCGGCTGCCAAGCGTTCGGCTTCGTCTGCGGTTGCGAGCTCGTCAATGAAGCTGTCGAGGTCGCCATCCATCACCACTGGCAAATTGTGAGAAGAATAGTTGATGCGGTGATCAGTGACACGTGATTGAGGATAGTTATACGTGCGAATTTTTTCAGAGCGATCTCCGTTCCCAATTTGAGAACGACGTTTCTCATCAATTTCTGCACTGCGTTTTTCTTCTTCAATTTCAAACAAACGTGCTTTCAAAATGCTCATTGCACGTAACTTGTTTTGCAATTGTGAGCGTTCATCTTGGCATTGCACCACCAACCCTGAAGGCAAGTGTGTGATACGCACAGCGGTGGAGTTCTTTTGCACAGATTGTCCGCCTGCACCTGCTGATTTATACACATCAATTTTGATATCTTTTTCTGGAATCTCAATTTCCACATCATCCACTTCGGCCATCATCGCAACCGTGGCAGTGGACGTGTGAATACGTCCTTGTGATTCAGTGGCCGGCACACGTTGCACACGGTGCACTCCAGTTTCAAATTTCAAACGAGAAAAAGCGCCCTTTCCTTTAATCAAGAAAGTAGCTTCTTTGATGCCCCCCACGCCAGTTTCATTGGCAGAGATTGTTTCCATCTTCCAGCGATTTCGTTCTGCATAGCGAGTATACATGCGTAACAAATCTGCGGCAAAAATGCCCGCTTCATCGCCACCTGCGCCTGCACGAATTTCTACAATCACGTTACGATCATCGCGAGGATCCTTCGGCAACAACATTCCTTTAATTTTAGACTCTAATTTCAAGATCTTTTCTTCAATAATCCCAATTTCATTCTTGGCAAATTCAGCCATTTCGGGATCCTCTGCATTAGCAAGTTCATTTGCATCTTCAAGATCTTGGTTTAATTTTTTATATTCTTTTCCTTTTTCAACGATCTCACTTAGATCAGAGCGTTCTTTTGATAATTCCGCTGCTTTTTGATAATCCGCGCCAACCGCTTCTAATTCTTCTGATAATTTTAAATAACGGGCTTCAATCCCTTGAATCTTTTCTAACATATTCCATTTCCTTTATGATTAAGTGCAGAATGTATTATACCGTACAGAAAACTATTCGTTAATAAGCAATTGCTAAGCCCAGAACGTCTAATTTTGATTAGAAAAACATATTTCATTTTGTGTATAATTGACAATGCAAAAGGGAAGCATTATTCTTATGCAATGGAGAACGCACAAATGATTGGAACATTATTTGATATACGACGATTTGCCGTCAACGATGGCCCCGGAATTCGAACCACCATATTTTTTAAGGGATGCCCCCTGAGCTGTGTGTGGTGTCACAACCCTGAAAGCCAAGAGATGTTGCCCGAACGGATTTATCACCCCAACCGCTGTATCACCTGTGGCGCTTGTGTGGAAAATTGTCCTCAAGATGGGCTATCAATAGAAAATGGGAAAATCGTTGCCAATCGTGATGTGTGTATCGCCTGCTCCACTTGTGCTGATAATTGTTATAGCGAAGCAAGTGAAATCATCGGTCAAATGTATTCCGTAGATGAAGTGATGACCGAGATTCTCAAAGATGCCGTTTTCTACGAACTATCCGGCGGAGGGGTAACCTTCTCTGGTGGAGAGCCCACCATGCAAGGTGATTTCCTCAAAGCACTCGTGATGGAATGCAAAGAAGCTGGCTTGCACGTTGCTGTAGACACATGCGGACAAGTCAAGTGGGACTATCTTGAAGAAATTAATCCCTATGTAGATCTATACTTATATGACCTCAAATCCATGGATCCTGTCAAACACAAAGAACTAACCGGTGTTGGATTAGATCTCATTTTAGAAAACCTCAAAAAATTAAATGAAAGTGGCAAAGAGATATGGGTGCGTTGCCCAGTGATCCCCACCATCAATGATGATGAAGACAACTTGGCTGCCGTAGCCAACTTTGTGCAACCGCTCAAAAACGTTACCCAAGTCACTTTATTGCCCTATCATCCCTCTGCCAAAGCGAAATATGAAAATCTTGGTCGAGAGTATCTGATGGATGACAGCATCCAAACGCCATCAGAAACGGTTATGGCAAAGGTTCTTGCTCAATTTGACGCCTATTCACTCCCTGTCGCCATCGGAGGCTAAACATGAGCACTAAGCGTGTGCAAAAACTTCGCAAACAAAGCCTGGAAGCACCAGTGGTTTTTTCTGCGGAACGCGCACGTTTGATCACAGACTTCTACGCACAAAATCCCGAAAATTATTCTGTGCCCATGCAACGGGCACTTTCTTTTTTATATCTAATTGAAAATCGTACTATCTGCATCAATGATGGTGAATTGATTGTGGGTGAAAAGGGAGAATTCCCCAAAGCCACACCCGCTTTCCCCGAGTTATGTTGTCATTCCTTAGCCGACCTCGATCTCTTAGATTCCAGAGAGAAAATCCCCTTCAAAGTAGCCCCACAAGTTAGAAACCTATACGAAGAAAAACTCATTCCCTTTTGGCAAGGCAAGTCCATGCGGGAACATTTATTTGCTTCCATGCAACCTGAATGGCTAGATGCCTATGATGCGGGCATCTTCACCGAGTTTATGGAACAACGCGCCCCTGGACACACTGTCTTAGATGACAAAATTTATCACAATGGAATGTTAGATTTCATCGCCAAGATTGATGACCAACTTGAGCAATTAGATTTTGTTCATGATCTCGAAGCTTATGACAAACGGGAAGAACTGAATGCCATGCGCATTACTGCCCAAGCCTTGATTCGCTTAGGTGAACGTCATGCTGAAAAAGCAAAAGCACTGGCTGCCCAAGAAGCAGACCCCATTCGCAAAGTAGAATTATTAGAAATTGCGGCTCGTTGCCGCAGAGTGCCTGCCCACGCGCCAGAAACCTTCGCCGATGCGCTGCAATATTATTGGTTTGTGCATTTGGGCGTCACCACTGAATTGAACACATGGGATGCCTTTGACCCCGGACGATTAGATCAACATCTCTATCCTTTTTATCAAAAAGAAATTGCCAATGGCGCTCTCACTCGAGAAACCGCAGAAGAATTGCTTCAATGTTTTTGGATCAAATTCAACAACCAACCTGCCCCACCCAAAGTCGGCGTCACAGCTGCTGAAAGTGGCACCTATACCGACTTTGCTCAAATCAACCTTGGCGGGCTCACCCCCGATGGCAAAGACGGCGTCAACGAAGTCACCTTTATTTTGCTCGATGTCATCGAAGAAATGCGCTTATTACAACCTAGCACTTCTTTGCAAGTCAGCACTGCTAACCCAGACGGATTCATAAAACGTGCCATGCAAATCATCCGCACGGGGTTTGGACAACCCTCCATCTTTAATGCAGATGCAATCGTCCAAGAACTAATGCGAGTTGGCAAATCCTTGGTAGATGCTCGTTGTGGTGGCTCCAGTGGATGTGTAGAAATTGGTGCTTTCGGCAAAGAAAACTATAACCTGACAGGCTATTTCAATATTCCCAAAGTCTTAGAAATTACCCTTCATAACGGGATTGATCCACGTACAGGTAAAAAGATCGGATTGGAAACTGGTACTTTAGAAGATTTCACTAGTTTCGAGGTCCTTTTTGAGGCCTTCAGCCAACAAGTTCAATATTTTATCGACATCAAGATTGCCGGCAACCACACCATCGAACGTCTTTATGCAAAATACATGCCCTGCCCCTTCCTCTCCTTGCTCACTGATGACTGCATCGCAAAAGGCAAAGACTATCACGATGGCGGTGCACGTTATAACACCACCTATATCCAAGGAGTTGGCATTGGCTCCATCACCGACCAGCTCAGTGCCATCAAAACCCACGTATTTGATGCTGGCATATTCACTTTGCCCGATCTCATAGCAATGATGGAGAATAATTTTGACGGATTTGAACGAGAACGTCTTCTATTGGTGAATCGCACTCCCCGATATGGGAATGATGAGGATGCCGCAGACGACCTGATGAAACAAGTCTTTGAGCTCTATTTCAATAGCATTGATGGTCGCCCCAACACAAAAGGAGGCACCTATCACATCAACCTTCTCCCCACCACCTGTCATGTCTATTTTGGCTCCGTGATTGGGGCTAGTGCAGAAGGGCGAATGGCATGGACCCCTCTCTCAGAAGGCATCTCCCCGGTTCAAGGCGCAGATCGCAAAGGTCCCACTGCTGTGATTAAATCTGCTGCCAAGATGGATCATCTCCGCACTGGAGGCACCTTACTCAACCAAAAATTCACACCTGCTTTGGTATCCAAAGAGAGCGACCTCGATAATTTGGTCAAGCTAGTCCGCTCCTATTTCCATATGAACGGACATCATATTCAATTCAATGTCATTGATGCACAAACCTTGCGCAAAGCAAAAGCCACCCCCGAGCAATACCGCGATCTGATTGTCCGTGTGGCCGGCTATAGTGATTATTTCTGCGACCTCAGTGAAGCCTTGCAAGATGAAATCATCCTTCGCACAGAACATCAAAATTTCTAAAACACCCGCCTTTCTGCTCCAAATAACAAAATTCGAATATTATTTCGCTTATTTTATGGAATCTATCCGTTAAATTAATTCATAAATTGGATATAAACGGTTATAATAAATTAAATAATTATTTAGTTTAGGTTGTTGTCGAAGATAACAGCCCTAACTTAGAAATCTCTGAGGATGATAAGCTATTTGCATTATTGGCTTATATTTTCTCTCCAATCGTCCCCTTGGTGTTACTATTCATCGAAGAAAAGAAAAATCGTCCATTCATTAAGTATCACACCGTACAATCATTAATCTACGGTGCAGTCTTATTTGTGTTGACCTTTATCCTTTCCTTCGTCATCATCGGTGTATGTGTTGGGCTCGTCGGCTTTGGCGTGCAAGTCTATTTCGGTATCAAAGCCTATCAAGGTGAAATGTTTGAGATCCCTGTGATCACAAGCTTTGCCAAACAACAAGGCTGGATCTAAGTCTAGACTCTCCATCTAAAAATACTCTTTGCATAAACATGCAAAAAAAATGTATAATTTAAAGGATGGAGAATCGTACAACTACTACGACTAAGATCAATTGTTTTGACTCAAACAGAGTTGTCTTTGGCAACTCTGTTTTAATTTAATCCGTAAGGAAGGAATTTGCAAATGCGCAAAAAAGTAATTCTCATCACAGGGGCAGCAGGCGAAATTGGAGAAGCCTTAATCAACGCTTTAAGCAAAAACGAAGAAAATCACATTTTGAGCGTAGACTTACGACCTTTGCCCGCGCATATGGAAGGAAAATCCACCCACATAGTCGGTTCGATTCTCGACAAGATCTTATTAGATCGTCTTGTGAGTGAATATGAAATTGACACCATCTTTCATCTCGCCGCATTGCTCTCCACTCGCGCGGAGTTCACCCCCGATGCCGCCCACCGTGTCAATGTAGAAGGTACAATACAACTCTTAGAATTAGCCAACCAACAAAGCCGTTGGCGTGCAGAACCCGTCAAATTCATCTTCCCCAGCTCCATCGCTGCCTATGGGCTACCCGATGAGCGCACCAAAATCAAATACGCCCGCGTCCGCGAATGGGAATATAACTATCCCAAAACGATGTATGGTGGTAATAAGCTCTATTGTGAATTTCTAGGAGAATACTACTCCAAAAATTTCATGCAACTCGCCGCACAACAATCTACCCTGCTAGATTTTCGCTCTGTGCGCTTCCCTGGTTTGATTAGCGCTTTCACAATGCCCAGTGGTGGCACCACCGACTATGCCCCTGAAATGTTGCATGCTGCTGCCAAAAACGAGCCCTACGAATGTTTTGTGGACGCTGACCGTGTGTTGCCCTTCATGGCCATGCCAGATGCCGTCAAAGCCCTGCTCACCTTAGCCGCCGCACCCAAAGAAAAGCTCACCAAATCTGTCTATAACGTCACCAGTTTCTCCCTTTCTGCAGAAGAGATTTGCGAATGGGTCCAAAAATATTTCCCCGAAGCCAATGTCACCTATCACCCCGATCTCAAACGTCAGGGCATCGTAGACTCATGGCCAATGGATATTGACGACACCATGGCACGCAAAGACTGGGGCTGGGCACCTGATTTTGACGTGCAACGTGCTTTCTCAGACTATTTGATTCCAAATATCAAAAAGTTATATGACAATCAAAAGTTTCAAGTATAATAAGCAAATATTATTTTCGGATTAAATTTAATTTTTAGGATTTATTAATGAGTACAACCAAAGGAACAATTTTTTCTCCTCGGCTATACCCACGCCTTGAGACAAACTATGTAATGCGCCGATTGCGGGTAGCTGCTTCTGATGTCTATATCTTCCAGACAGCAGATACGCGTGCGTGTATTGTTGGATGTGTAAAACTACGCGGTGGTGAACTTTACTTTGCTCCTGGACGTTTGCACTTGAGCGGTTTACGCAACCTCGACCTAGACATCACCACCCATTTGATGATGATGACCAAAGAATATCAAGACTCAATCTCCCACATCGACCCCAAACACAACACCGTTGGCGCAATGCTCCTCCGTGAGCCAATCGCCCAAAACCCTTTCCTCAACTCTTCCCTTGCCAACATCACTCCCCAACTCTATCTCGTGATGGACGTTCATCATGTTGCAGATGAGAAAGGCTTACGTGGCAAGATTGGCAAAATCAGTCACTATCGTTTAGACCTTCCAGAAGAGCCGGAAATTGCGGCACGTGTGCAAGAAGAGATCACTCACGCCATCATGGTCGATTCCATCGCGGGTGGACGTAATTTGATCGTCGCCATTCGAGAACTGAAAAAACGATTCCCTAATTTAAGTGAGATTACCATCGTCTCCGTATTCGCCACCATCCAAGGTGTTGAACGAATTAGCAAAATTTGTAGCGATGAACTTGGAGTCAAATCCACCTTCTTCGTCTATCACGAATTACTCGATGTCAATCCTGTCAACATGTACGACTGCTACTTCCCCAAAGAAGAAACAGATCCACGTGATGCGACATTGCTCAAAAAATATTTTGGTGACAAAATGTATTCCATATGTATGGGTGGAGATTTCACCGCCAATATTTATGGTAAGGCACAAGCCCGTTCCGTCTGGCGCAGTCAGATTGCAGAAATTGGCTTTAGCCAAGAGGATCTCCCCGTAGAACCAATTTCCCTCCACACGCTCAAAGAACTTGGTTATACATTTGATGACATCGTACCTTATTCCACCATTTGGGCGGCTATGGAGAAAAACATTCCCTTAGAAACGCTCCAAAAAATGTTTGAAGAAGCCTAACTCTTCCACCACTATCAGAATCTTAAAAATTGACAATCGTTAGATGCGATTGTCAGTTTTTTTGTGCATGTTATAATTTAGGCTATGAATAATGACCGACTAATAACCTCATCCAAACAAAAAGAAGATGGGGTTGATAAGGCGCTCCGTCCCCACACCTTAGCAGAAGTGATTGGGCAAGAACGCATCAAAGAAAATCTTCACATTTTGATCGAAGCTGCCAAACAACGCAATGAGCCTTTAGATCATGTGCTTTTTTATGGACCTCCCGGCTTAGGGAAGACCACCTTGGCGCATGTTTTGGCCACTGAAATGGGTGTTAACATCAAAATCACCGCCGGCCCCGTCATCGAACGGCAAGGCGATCTCGCTGCCATCCTCACCAACTTGCGTGAAGGGGATGTCTTATTCATCGATGAAGTTCATCGTCTTGGTCGTGCGGTAGAAGAAGTGCTTTATCCCGCCATGGAAGATTATGCGTTGGATATCATGATTGGCAAAGGGCCTGCTGCCCGCAACATTCGCCTCAAACTCCCTAAATTCACCGTCATCGGCGCCACCACTCGCTTAGCGATGGTCACCTCACCTTTACGTGCTCGCTTTGGCGCCACCTATCGAATGAACTACTACTCCCCCGAATCTATCTGCCAAATCATTCAACGTGGTGCTGAAAAAATGGAAGTAGAAACCACTCCTGAAGGAGTTAATGCCATGGGCCTACGCGCCAGAGGCACTCCTCGCGTAGCTTTGCGTTTGCTCCGCCGTGTGCGAGATTATGCGCAAGTGCGTGCTAGCGGTGTGATTGATGCCGAGTCTGCCCAAGCCGCCTTAGAATTATTAGAAATTGATCCGCTTGGTCTTGACGACTTGGATCGTCGCGTTTTGCACACCATTATCGAAAAATTTG
This sequence comes from Anaerolineales bacterium, assembly GCA_963676155.2. Lineage (GTDB taxonomy): Bacteria > Chloroflexota > Anaerolineae > Anaerolineales > UBA11579. The sequence continues at coordinate 878,002 of CAXXOS010000001.1, read as the reverse complement.
ATTGTGGCCCAGTCGGCCTCAAAACCATTGCCGCATCCATCGGTGAAGAAGAAGACACCATCATGGATGTCGTAGAACCCTATTTATTACAACTAGGCTTTTTGCAACGCACCCCCCAAGGTCGGGTTGCCACTCAAAAAGCTTGCCAACACCTTGGCTTAGACTATCAAAAAAAGGACGAACAACAACGCTTGTTCTAATCTCCCCCTTTTTCTCTTGGAACGCATATGAAAACAAATGACTTTGACTATCACCTCCCAGAAGAGCGCATTGCGCAAACCCCTGTGGAACCGCGTGATTCCTCCCGCTTATTAATTCTCCACAAAGATTCAGATCAAATCGAACACCGCATCTATCGTGATGTGCTGAACTATCTCCACCCCGGCGACCTCTTGGTACTCAATCAAACCAAAGTCATCCCTGCGCGCCTATTTGCAGAGAAAGACCCCAGCGGAGGAAAGATCGAGATATTGCTCCTCAAACGCCTTGATGAAGTCACATGGGAAGCCATCATTGGTGGCAAACGCATGACTGCTGGCAAACGTTTCAAATTAAGTGATGGCACCCATGGGGAAGTCACTCAAGTGCTAGAAGGTGCCAAGCGCGTAGTCCGTTTTGAACAAGAAATCACCGCCGCCTTAGACACCATCGGCGAAATGCCCCTTCCTCCCTATATTCATGAAAAACTTCACACCCCCGATCGATATCAAACCGTATTCGCCAACGAAACCGGTTCAGCAGCAGCCCCCACCGCTGGCCTGCATTTCACAGAAGATCTACTCCAAAAAGTGCAAGCCATGGGCGTACGTATTGCCTATGTCACCTTACACGTTGGCCTAGACACCTTTATGCCCGTCATGGAAGAGGATCCTTTAGAACATCATATCCACACTGAATGGTGCACCCTCACACCTGAAAATGCAAAATTAATCAATGAAACCCATCGGAATGGTGGCCGCATCATCGCGGTCGGCACCACCTCTGTGCGCACGCTAGAAACTGCCGCTCGTTATGTGGATAACATTGGGGATAATTCGGGGGAAAACTTAGCGGATAACCCTGTGGAAAAGCTTGGGATAAGCACAACTGGGGATATTGTCGGCCCATTTGCCACCCAAACTGACCTTTTTATCCTTCCCGGCTATCAATTCAAAGTAGTGGATTGCATCCTCACTAACTTCCACTTGCCCAAGTCTACATTGATTATGTTAATCAGTTCTTTTGTGGGACGCGAAAAATTACTAGCTGCCTATAACTCAGCTGTTGAAGAAAAATATCGCTTCTATTCTTTTGGGGATGCGATGTTTATTCTTTAACTATCGCAAAGACAAATTTCTTAGTGCAACCCAATAATCGCTTCAGACATATTGATGAATGCATAAGGGGTCGCGATTTTATTAAAATCTTTTCGGGTTTGGTGAATGATGCGCACATCAGACAAAGTCAAAAATTTACTCGATTGCATTTTAATATATTGAATCATACTCAATTGATTTGAGAAAATTAAATTACCCCGAAAGATAAAATCCCCCACCGTAATATCAATTTGAAAATTATTCGATTTCTTCACGTCACTACTTGTGTCATATTTTTCAATATTCGGCGGAAGAAAATGAACCGCCAACACTTTTTGAAACGGAATATGCAATTCAGAATAGGAGACAGGTTTTAACTCCCCTCCTCTTTTGAAATTAATCAACTTGGCATTCAACAAAGAGATAAAAGTCAAACTCTGAGAATTATGGATATAGTGGATCGGACTAATATTTGCATTCAAGATAAGATCACCCCAAAAAATTTGGGATTCTTGATATAACATAATTTTTGAGATCTTTTGTTCTTCCATTGTTTCTCCACATTGACTTTCTTTTTATTATATTAGTTTTCAGAAAACTTTTCTAATATTTAGATGAAATTGGTCCCTAAAATTCAAAAACGAATGTTAAGAAATTTTCAATATTGTAGATGTGTTTAATGATAGAATTTAAAAATCAATAAAAATTCAAAATTATAAGGTGGTTCCAATGAGAGCTGTTGATCTAATTATAAAAAAACGAGATGGGTTTGAACTTAGTCAAGAAGAAATTGAATTTATGATTCAAGGCTATACCAAAGGAGAAATTCCCGATTACCAAATCTCTGCCTGGCTAATGACAATCTTATTAAAGGGTATGAATGAAGTTGAAACCAAAGAACTCACGATGGCAATGGCACATTCAGGAGACATCCTAGACCTCAGCAAAACTGTTGAAATCGCCCTAGACAAACACTCCACTGGTGGCGTAGGAGACAAAACCTCCTTAGTTGTCGCACCAATTGTGACTGCTAATGGCCTCCCCGTCGGCAAAATGTCCGGCCGTGGCTTAGGCTTTACCGGTGGCACCTTAGATAAGATGGAATCCATTCCCGGTTTTCGCACTAATCTCACCACCGAAGAATTTCTAAAACAACTCAAGGAAGATCACATCGTCCTCACAGGCCAAACGGGCGACCTTGCCCCAGCAGATGGCAAACTCTATGCCTTGCGTGACGTAACAGGCACCGTGAAAGCCATTCCCCTGATTGCATCTTCCATCATGAGCAAAAAAATCGCCTCTGGCGCACAACGCATACTCCTTGATGTCAAAGTCGGTGTGGGCGCATTTATGACCAATCTAGATGAAGCTCGAGAACTTTCTCGTTTGATGGTAGAAATTGGTGCACTCGCCAATCGAAAAGCAATTGCTGTTCTCTCCGATATGAACCAACCCCTTGGATATGCCGTGGGGAACTCAGTAGAAGTCATTGAAGCCATTGAAACCTTGCAAGGGGGTGGGCCCGAAGATTTCCGTGAACATTGTTTTGATGTAGCCGCTTACTTACTCATCTTAGGCGAAGTTGCCAAAGATTTTGAAGAAGCCAAACAAAAAGTGCAAGCTGTCATTCAAGATGGCTCAGCCTTTGAAGCCTTCAAAACCCTCGTCCGTGCCCAAGGCGGCGATGTAGGTTATGTCGAAGATGTCACCAAATTCCCCGTAGCTTCCATCATCGAAACCGTCAATGCACCACAATCTGGCTATCTCAAACAAATCCACGCCCGAGAAGTTGGCGAAACAGCCGTGGAATTAGGCGCTGGTCGTGCGGTGAAAAGCGATCCAATTGATCATAGCGTCGGAATTTTGCTGCACACTAAGGTCGGTGATTATGTCACACCAAACAGCCCACTTTTCACCATCTATGCCAATGATGCTCAAAAATGCGAAAAAGCGAAAGAACGTTTGCTCAAAGCATATCAATATAGTGAAACAGAGGTAGAAAAATTGCCCTTGTTTTATGATGTGATAGGAATGTAATCAAACATGATAGAACAATCTCGCATCCAAAAAAACATACAGCGCTGGATCAGTGTCCTCAAAGAAAATGGCTACCGCATCACAACCCCTCGCAAAGCGGTCTTAGAAGTCATTGCTGAGTCAGAATATGCTATCACCCCTGTTGATATTTTTGACCAAGGTCGCAACAAGATTGAAAACCTCGGCTTGGTCACTGTCTATCGCACCTTAGAAAAAATGGAAGAGCTTGGTCTTGTCCTCCGCGTGCATCAAACCGAAAATTGCCAAGCCTTTGTTGCAGGTGTCGACGGTCACGAACACATCTTGATTTGTGAAAACTGCGGACGCATTGCCTACTTTGAAGGCGACGAACTAGAGTCGCTCACCAAAAGAGTGGCAAAAGAAACTGATTTTTTGATCAAAGATCATTGGTTGCAGTTCTTTGGTTTGTGCAAAGAATGTCAAAAACTATAAAAATTTCATAAACAAACTGTCACTTCTATTGACAAAATCAAAAAACTCCTTATGATACTGATAATGAAAATCATTTTCAATAAGGAATATGGTTCTTAATTTAACTTATATAAGGAGTTTTCTCATGAAAAAAAGATTTATTCTTTCTGTTTTAGTAATTTTTGTTTTGATCTTTGGGACAATCAATGTTTTTGGTGCAAACAAAAATTCATCTGATTCAATCAAGATTTTGGCAACAACAAGCATTGTCGCTGATGTGGTTTCAAATGTTGTTGGTGATGTCGCCTCTGTTGATGTTTTGTTACCCGTTGGTTCAAACCCTCACAGCTTCTCTCCCTCCCCACAAGATATGGCAAAACTCGCAGATGCTGATTTAGTATTTGCCAATGGCGCTGGACTTGAAGCTTTTCTTGCAGACATGATCGAAAACGCTGGTGCTGATGCAAATATTGTTTATCTCTCAGAAAACAATGATTTAATTGCAAGCGCACATAGCCACGATGATGACCACGATGGAGAAGAAGCAGATCACGATCATGAAGAAGGTGAAGATCATGACCATGAAGCCGAAGAAGCAGACCACGATGATGAAGAAGCCGAAGATCATGATCATGGTGAATATGATCCTCACACTTGGATTAGCCCCAAGAACGTCATTGAATGGGTGCCAGTAATTGCTGAACAACTCAGCACCGTAGACCCAGAAAATGCTGATGCATATCAAGCAAACGCTGATGCATATTTGGCAGAATTAAATGATCTTGATGCTTGGGTAGAAGAATCTGTATCCGTTATCCCCGTTGAAAGCCGAAAATTAATCACTGATCACTTGTTGTTTGGTTATTTCTGTCGAGATTACAACTTCGAACAAACTGGTGCCATTCTTCAAAGCTTCAGCACCTTGGCAGAGCCTTCCGCACAAGAAATGGCCGCTCTCCAAGATTTGATTGCGCATGAAAATGTCCAAGCCATTTTTGTAGGGAACACTGTTTCCCCAGAGCTCGCTGAACGCGTTGCTGAGGACACTGGTGCAGCATTGTATTTCTTCTACACGGGTTCTTTAAGTGATCAAGATGGAGATGCAAGTACTTATGTTGATTATATCAAGTATAATGTGAGTACAATTGTTGAAGCTTTGACCAAATAATTAGAATCGTAGGAATTAATGACTTTTCTTAAAGAAATTCGTGACACAAAAAAACATTTAAACAAAAAGTGGCATCCGCATAATGAGGATGTCCCTTTGTTAAGTTTGAAAAATGTAGGCATAACCTATGAAAGTGGCTTTGCACTGCGTGCAGCAACCTTTGATGTGGAACAAGGGGAACGTGTTGCCATCGTTGGCCCCAATGGTGCTGGCAAAAGCACCCTCCTAAAAAGTATCGCCGGTGTGCTCAGCCCCACCCAAGGTTCCATTGCCATCTCTGGTCAAAAACCAGATGAACATATCTGCATCGCCTATCTTCCGCAAAAAAGCACGGTCGATTGGCAATTCCCTGTCACCGTTTGGGATGTGGTTATGATGGGGCGAATTGGCCGCATAGGATTTTTTAGAAATGCTAGCGAAAAAGATAAGGCCATCGTCACAGACGCACTCAAAACTGTCGGTATGGATCACCTCCAAAAACGTCAGATCAGCCAACTTTCTGGTGGACAACAACAACGCATGTTCATCGCCCGTGCTTTGGCACAAGAAGCTGAACTGGTCTTGATGGATGAACCTCTCACCGGCTTAGACACCACCACCATTGACACTATCTTCTCCATTCTAGATAATCTGAAAAAAGAAGATGTCACCGTCTTGGTAACCTTGCACGATCTCAATATGGCTTCTGAAAAATTTGAAAAAGTATTGCTTCTCAATCGAGATATGATCGCCTATGGCAAGCCTGATCAGACCTTATCAGCCCAAAACTTAACCCAAGCCTATGGCAATCACTTACATGTCATCTTAGACGAAGCCCAACAATCCACTATGGCTATCAATGACAGTTGTTGCGGAGGGGACTCTCATGATTAATTTTATACTCCAACCCTTACAATATGAATTTATGCTCCGCGGTTTTGTGGCCGCCATTGTGATTGGCATCGTTGGTGCCGTGATTGGCACTTATGTCGTGCTCAGAGGCATGTCTTTCTTTGGGGATGCCCTTGCGCATTCCATCTTGCCCGGCATGGCAGTCGGCTATCTCGTAAGTGGAGCCTCCACAGGCGCACTTTTTTGGTGGGCATTGGGCGCTGCCATCTTGTCAGCATTTGGCATTGATGCCATCAGCAAATCCACCCGCATCAAAGAAGACACAGCGATTGGAGTCATCTTTTCAGGCATGTTCGCCTTAGGCATTGCCTTGATCTCCACCGTCCGAAGTTATACCGTTGACCTTTCCCATTTTCTCTTTGGCGACATTCTCGGTGTGACCAACGCCGATTTGCGATTGATCTTGATTTTTAGTGCCATCATTCTCGTGATTGTATTCTTTTTCTTCAAAGAATTCTTAGTAATGTCTTTTGACCCCACTTTGGCCATCACTCTTCGCTTACCCGCTCGTTTATTAGACAAATTATTACTCATCTTGATTGCAATCACCATCGTCGTCGCCCTGCAAGCAGTCGGCATCTCGTTGATGGTCGCCATGCTCATCACTCCTGCCGCCTCCGCATACTTGCTCACCAAACGCTTACCATTGATGATGTTGCTCGCTGCCCTATTTGCCACTTTCGCCAGCATTATCGGCCTCTATCTCTCCTTTTATCTCAGCATCGCCTCCGGAGCCGCAATTGTGCTCACCACATCCGCCATCTTCATCATCGTCTGGATTGTGCACAGTTTCAAAAGCAGAGCCTTACAAAATTCAAACTAAAAAAGACCTCCAATCGGAGGTCTTTTCTCTTCTTCATTCTAAATAAAAACTACATCACTTTGATGAATTTTTCACCGGGCACGCCACACACAGGGCATTTGTCGGGTGCGTTCTTCGCATGCGTAGAGCCACAAACAGGGCATACATAATAAGCAAAATCATCTTCTTTGCTTGCAGCCAAATTTTCCAGCATTTCGCTAAACAATGCTTGATGTTCTTGTTCAACTTGCAAAGCAAAATTGAAGGTACGAGCAGCTTTTTTATTTTCTTCTTCTTGAGCAGCAGCCAAGAAAGGAGGATACATATCTTCAACTTCGTAAGTTTCACCAGCAAGTGCGTCTTTCAAGTTATCTTCAATTGTACCCACGCCATCCATAGCTTTGAAATGATTCAAAGCATGAATCGTTTCCGCTTCCGCGGCAGCTTTGAACAAACGGGCAGCTTGAGTGTAGCCAGCTTTTTCTGCTTGAGCAGCATAAGCTAAATATTTTCGATTTGCTTGAGATTCACCTGCAAATGCAGTTTTCAGACCATCTAATGATTTTGACATTTTAATCTCCTTAAAAATTGAATTTTTTGATAGCACTTTTTCTTCGTTATTATTTTACCAAACTCTCGAAGTGTCACCAATACACAAGCATCAAAGTCAGCATTTCTTAATCTATCCTTACCAACAAAACGCATTACTCTCTTTGATACGGAGAAAATTTCAACTTAAATGCATATTTTGATTTTTTAGGCAGCATATAATCAGTCGCTGAATAGATCATTTCACCAAGTTCATTGGTGCCACGCTGATCCACATCCATTTGCAACATCACCGTGTCTCCTCGCTTCACGTCCGCAAAATGTGTATGCGTCTCAAGTTGTGCCGCTTCATAATCCCACACGCTAAAATTGAAAAAGGGTTGATTCAGAATCGGCATCGCTTCAATTTTGATTCCTTTGCCTGCTTCATTTTCCATCGTCAACCAGCTCACATCACATCGGTTCCCATTTTCCTGTGATCGAATATAATTGGCGCTCAAATTCGACACTTCATCAGAATATTGTCCGAAACGTCCCCCAGCCTTTCGATTACGCATTGTCTCCATTGGTCCCCGACCAAACCAAGTCACTTTTTGCAGGTCTTCTGCCAAATTCAACTTCAACCCTACTCGTGGCGGAGATTGTTTGAATGCCGCTTGCAAAACCACCACCAAAGACCCATCTTTTTGAATCAAATAATCAATCGCCAACATTGATTTTTTCAATTTCAAATAAAACGCCGTACGCACAATCTGTGCGCCATCCTCAGTTTCACTTGCTTGAATCCGAGCCAACCTTCTCGAATCAACCACTCCCTGCCAATCCTTTTCTTTGATGAAAGGGCGTGCAATCGCTGGGATTTGCGCCATCATCTCTGGTTGAAACACTTCATTCCCCATATACACTCGTTGAAAATTGGGTACCAAAGCAGACGCCAATATTTCATTACCATCCACCTCAAACGAACACAATTTCCCTGTCTTCTTTTCAAACACAAATTTTGAATGATGTGCTTCAAAAACCAATTCTGTCTTAGAATTTGCAACCTTAATCTTTGGCATTAACTCCGTCAACGCCTGATTTGTTTTCTCTTCCTGCTCAATTTCATCTTCAAAGAGCACAAATTGCTCCCAAGCAATCGGTTCTTCTTCCAAACCAATTTGTTCTTCATCTGAAAAAACATCCACTGTCAAAAACAGAGGTTCAGTAACCTGTGCAAAGGCCGTCATCTCTGGCAAATCAAGCGCAATCTTTTCCCGTGGTGCAATTTCCTCAATCACCCGTTTTCCATCCGCAACCTTTTCTGTCGCTGTTTCAAGAGTCCACACCAATCTCAAAGAAGGATAGCTCAAAAAGAAATTCAAATTCTTCAACACCAGCACACTTGGCGTTTCATCAGTCCATTCAATTTGCAAAGGTTGAAACACCTTTTTTGCTTCAAAAAAAGCAGGGTGTGGTTCTCGGTCAGGGTTCACCAACCCATTATTACAGAAATTGCCATCATGGACTGTTTCTCCAAAATCACCCCCATAGGCCCATGTCTTTTTTCCTTGCTCATTTGTCACAGCGAATGCTTGGTCCGCAAAATCCCAAATAAACCCACCACAAAGCTGATTATATTTTTCAAAATAATATTTATATACAGGCAAATCTGCCACTGCATTCCCCATTGCATGCACATATTCGCACAACACAAACGGAGCCTTCGCCAATGTCTCTGCGCTATAGGTGGGGGGGAACAAAATTTTCTTAAAGGAATCCGCTTCCATCACTGAAATTGGGCGATGCTCCACCACCTGCTGAAACTTCTCCAATCCCGGATACATCATGCTATTAAAATCTGAAGTCGCCAAACATCGATCTGGCTCATAGTGATACGGACGAGACGCATCCAATTGATAAGCAGCCTCTTTTGCCGCCACAAAATTTGCCCCCACGCCGGCTTCATTCCCCAAGGACCATATAATCACACATGCATGATTCTTATCTCGCGCCACCATTCGCGTCACCCGCGTCTCCACCGCCGCCTGCCATTCTGGCTTGCTAGTTGGCACACTCTCTCGCCAGCCATGTGCTTCCACATTGGCTTCATCCATCACATAAAGCCCAATCTGATCACATAAATCATAAAACACAGGTTGATTTGGATAATGACTAGTGCGAATAGCATTAAAATTGTTCTTTTTCAACAAAATCAGATCGTTTTCAATATCTTCTTGAATCAGTGCATGCCCTCGCGTAGGATGAAGTTCATGCCGATTGACCCCCAACAAATTGATCGCCTTTCCATTCAGATGATATTCGTTCCCCACAATCTTGGATTCTCGCAAACCATATCCCTGTTCAAACACTTCTACCTCAGCCCCTTTTGCATTTTTCAATCTAATTGTGAGGTCATACAAAACAGGAATCTCTGCTGACCAAAGCAACGGAGTTTTAATCTCAAGCATCGTTTCAAAATCACTTACCCCATTCGCCAGCAAACCCACTTTCTGCGTTATCTCATATTGCGCACCACTTGGCGAGATCATCGCCACCGTCACCAACATCTCATCTGTGACATCTGCATAATTTTGGATTTTGCCTGTAACTTCCAATTGAACTACGGATAGATCGTCATTAAATTTAGGGGTAACTTGATAATCAAACAAATGTTGTGCTTGTGTTGCAAAACAATAAACCTCGCGGAAAATGCCCGATAACCGCCACATATCTTGATCTTCCAAATAAGACCCGTCCGAAAGACTATACACCTGCACTGCAAGCAAATTCTCTCCTACCTGCAAATAAGGGGTTAACTCAAATTCCGCCGGTAGCATACTATCTTGGCTATATCCAACATATTCCCCATTGCACCACAACAACATAGCCGATGCTACCCCACCAAAATGCACAAACACTTGTTTCCCTTGCCAATCTGGTTGCATCTCAAAGGTTGTCCGATAACACCCCACATCATTTTCATTCACATCAATCTCAGGAATAGTATTTTTGTTTATCCCTGCCATCGGACCAACGTTCACATATTGCGGAATACTATATCCTTCTAATTCCCAATTAGAAGGCACATTGATCTCATCCCAATCAGAAGCATCAAATTCCTTTTTTTCGAATCCCTTCGGACTCTCCATCGGGGTTGCACTCCATTGAAATTGCCATTTACCATTCAACGAAACAAAAGACACACCTTTTTTGCAATGCAAAGGGCTTGAAGTGTGATGAGTATGTGCTGAAATTTTGTTCTCTTCAAAAACGAAGCTGTTTTGCCAATACTTTGTTCGATATTTCATGAATATGCTCCTAAACTTGGGTCTTTCCTATATTATAGTTTTATTTCTATTAAAAGAACGAGATTTCGCCATTATTTGCAGTATAATAAGCGGCGCAAGATTAAATCTTCATGTTACTTAACATGTGCATAAATAAGGATTTTCGATTATATGATAATAGAACGAAATTACTCAAAATATGTGATCTCTGCAGAAGAATCAATCGTCTCAGCGATCAACAAGATCATCGATTTCGAAGGGTCCACCATCATCGCCTTAGATGCCAATGGCGTCATGCAAGGCTTGTTCACCAAAGGTGACTTTCTCCGCTGGACCGTCAAACAAGAAAAAATTGATCTCTCCCAACCCATCTCCACTCTTCTCAACAAAAATTATGTCTATGCAAAAACAACGGATGAGCCTGAAACGATCAAAGCGTTATTAAGCGCCAAAGTCAAACTCATCCCTATCCTAGATCATCAAAAACGACCCAAGGGCATCGCCCGTCTCAAACAACCCAATGAAGGTGTTCGCATTGGAGATTTCACCATTAGTGAAAATCATCCTGCATTCGTCATCGCCGAGATCGGCATCAATCACAATGGCAGCGTAGAAACTGGCAAAAAACTAATCGATGCCTGTGTTGAAGCCGGTGCCGATAGTGCCAAATTCCAAATGCGTGATATGGAAGCCCTCTACGTCAACGCCGGCAATGCCAATGACGCCAGCGAAAACCTTGGCTCTCAATATACCCTCGACGTGCTCTCCCGCTCACAACTCTCTACAGAAGAAATGATCGAGCTCTTTGATTATTGTAAACAAAAAGGCATCTTGCCCCTCTGCACCCCTTGGGATGTCACCAGCTTAGACATCCTCGAAAACTACGGCATGCAAGCCTATAAAGTTGCCTCTGCAGATCTCACCAATCACGACCTTTTGATTGAAATGGCCAAAACCAACAAACCCATCATCTGCTCCACTGGCATGTCCACTGAGCAAGAAGTCCTCGATGCAGTTCAAATCTTCCAACGCTTTGGCACCCCCTATGTCATGTTGCAATGCAATTCCACCTATCCAGCCCCCTTCAAAGATATCAATCTCAAATATATGAATCGTCTTCAAGAAATTGCAAATTGCCCCATTGGCTATTCCGGTCACGAACGTGGCTATCATGTTGTCATGGCTGCCATTGCATTAGGTGCAAACCTTGTCGAAAAACACATCACCTTAGACCGCAACATGCAAGGCAATGACCACAAAGTCAGCCTCGAACCCAACGAATTCCAAGACATGATCAAACAAATTCGCGAAGTCGAAGAATCACTTGGTGGTGGTGAAAAACGCGTCAGCCAAGGTGAATTAATGAACCGTGTCACTCTGGCCAAAAGCCTAGTCATCAAACAAGATCTCAAAGCTGGCGAAGTCATCACAGCCGAAATGTTAGATGTCAAAAGCCCAGGTCGTGGTCTGCAACCGAACTATAAAAATGAGTTGATCGGCAGAAAAGCCAAACATGATTTCAAAGCTGGCGATTTCTTCTATCCCGCAGACATCAAAGACGGTGAAGACACAGTCGTCATCGCCCGTAACTATGACGTCAAACGCCCTTGGGGTGTCCCTGTCCGTTGGTATGATTACAAAAAGATGGCTGCCAAATCCAATTTAGACTTCTTAGAATTCCACTTGAGCTTCAAAGATATGGATCAAGATCTCAACACCATCTTCGCCAAAGACGAAGTCTACGACCTAGACTACACAGTCCACAGCCCAGATACCTTTGCTGGCGATCATCTCCTCAGCCCTTCTCACCCCGACAAAGCCCATCGAGCCCGTTCCATCAAAGAATTGCAACGCGTGGTGGATCTCACCAATGCCCTCAAACCTCACTTCAGCAAAGCCACCAAACCTTTCATCATTGCCTCTATGGGTGGTTTCACTCGTGATCGTTTGTTACACCCTTCCGAACGCAAAGCTCGCTATGAGCAACTTGCCGAAAGTTTGGCAGAAGTCGATCAAACTGGCGTAGAAATCATTCCCCAAACACTCCCCCCCTTCCCATGGTATTTTGGTGGACAACTCTATTTGAACTTATTCGTCGATCCATATGACACCGTCGAATTCTGTGAAACCTATGGCTATCGTCTCTGCTTAGACATCAGCCATGCCAAACTTGCCTGCAATCACTTCAAATGGTCTTGGGAGAAATATCTCTCCCTCACCGGTCCCTATACCGCTCACCTCCACATTGCAGATTCTGAGGGTGTCGATGGTGAAGGCCTGCAAATCAACGAAGGTGGCATTGACTTTGTCGCCCTCGGCCGTGCCTTAGATGAATATTGTCCCAACGCTTGGTTTATCCCAGAAATTTGGCAAGGTCATGAAAATGACGGCGAAGGCTTCTGGAAAGCAATGGAACGCCTCGAAGGAATGTATTAATTCCAAATGCAAGCTTAAAATCAAAAATGGGCTGATTAATCGCCCATTTTTAATTTTAACTTAATTTATTGCGAAGGATGTTCACAGCATGTATACTTGAAATAGGAGACAATTGAAAATGAAGAACTGCCCGTCATGCTCAAGAACTATTGAAAACGACCTAGATCAATGCCCCTATTGCGATTCTGATGTAAGCAATGTGCCTCCCACCACAGAAGAAAGTGAAGCGCCTTCCTCTCCTGAGCAATTAGTCCCTCGTTTAGGGGATCTATTGCTTGCCAAAAACATGGTCACGGAAGAAGAAATTGATCGAGCAATTCATTTCCAAAGAAAGGCGAGAGAAAACGGCAGAGATGTCCTCTTAGGAGAAGCCTTAGTTCATTTAGGATCCGTAAGCAAAAAACAGCTTGACCTAGCCGTCACAGAACAAGTCATCCAACTCCAAAATGCCTTACGTCAATCCAATGCTGAGTTAGAAAGAAGAGTCCACGAACGCACACTTGAATTGCAAGAGACGCTCGACAAACTCACCAATCTCAACAAACTCAAATCCGATTTTATTGCCAATATCTCTCATGAGCTTCGCACCCCTATGGCACACATCATAGGATATGTCGATCTTCTCCGTGATGAATCTTTAGGCACACTCAATCAAGATCAAATCATGGCCTTAGACACCATCGTCAGGGCAAATAACCGCATCATGCTGCTCTTAGATGACCTTCTACAATTTAATGGATTTGCAGAAAACACAATGAGCATTAACCCAACCTTATTTGAACTAAAAAACATGCTTGAACATATTCAAAAAAATATCAAAAGCTTAAATAATGAAAAAAATATCCGTTTTATCACAGAATTTCCAGAGGAAGAAATAAAGATCAAAGCAGATCGAGAAAAAATCACATGGGTGATTGACCATCTGCTGGAAAATGCAATAAAATTTAGTAAGCCAAATGGCATCATCAAGTTCAAAGTTTCAAAAAAACAAGATCTTGCTCATTTTCAAGTCTTTGACAACGGTATCGGAATCCCAGACGACAAATTAGAGTTAATTTTTGAAGCTTTTGTTCAGCTTGAAAGTTCTCTCCGCAGGCAAAACGGAGGCACCGGAATTGGGTTAACAATAGTGAAGCAGATACTCGAAGCACACGGCTCTCGCATCAAAGTACATTCGATAGTCGATAAAGGAACAGTATTTGAATTCTATTTACCAATTGGCCAATGAAAAAGTGAGATAAAGTTATGAGATTCGATAAAAATTATGTAAGCAACCTCCCAAGAAACGAACTTGAAATAATCTATGCGATCTCCCGTGCTATGGTTGAAGAAGTAGATCTCAACACCGCTTTGGAGCGAATCACTTACTTAACGCGAGAAATATTAATCTTCGACAACATCATCCTCTATACCTCTGACACCGAGGAGCAAAACACACCCATTTTTGCGCAAGCAATCGGACGTGGTAAAAATGAAAAATATCTTCTCAATTCAATCAAAAACATATCTGAAAAAACCAAAAATCATGGTGCCACGTATCTACAATACGAATTAGACCCCACATCTACCAATCGGCTTGACCAACGTTACTATCTTGGCATCCCCATTTATATCGATAAACAAATCGAAGGTGTCTTAGTCTTTGTCCGCTTTGGTGGCCCCGATTTTTCCGAAGGGCACATACAACTTGCAGAATTCATTGGCTCTCACATTGGCGTCTTTTTGCAACGTATGAAATTCCAAAAACAAATCAGCTCGCTCGAAGCAAGAAAACAACTATACACCCTCCAAGATGAATTTATTGCCGCAGTTTCTCATGAGCTCAACACCCCCCTTGGCTTCATCAAAGGATACACCACCACATTATTACGAGAAAACGTAGAATGGGATGCAAAAACCGTAAAAGAATTTCTCACCATCATAGATGAAGAGACCAACTCACTCAGTGATCTCATCGACAACTTACTTGATTCTTCTCGCTTGCAAACGGGCAATTTCCATGTCACGCCCAAACCGATGAAGGCAACTGCATTTATCAATATTCTGCGCAAAAGAATGCTCGATCACTACAAACATTTAGAATATGAAATTTTAGACGAATCAGAAAATGTCTATATCAACATAGACATGAAGCGCATCACCCAAGTGATCGACAATCTGATTAGTAATGCTCAAAAATATGCGCCTAAAAAACCAATTCATATTAAATTCTCAAATGATGTAAACCACTTAATAATTCAAGTTATCGATTTTGGAAAAGGGATTGAACCCAAACATATCGAGCATATTTTTAAAAGATTTTATCGAATTCAAGAGAACACTATTGGCATTCGCGGAAGTGGATTAGGGTTGTTTATTTGCAAAAAAATCATCAGCGCCCATCAGGGTGAGATCACAGTCAGCTCCATCGTAAATCAAGGAACAACATTCACAATCCTCCTCCCCACAATTGATAAAGATGAACTCGAAAAATACGAAGAGAACGAGGTGAGATGATGGAAAGAAAAAAAGTATTAGTCGTAGATGACGAAAGTCGTTTTGTATTTTTATTAAGCGCCAACCTAAAAAGCGTTGGATATGAAGTCTATAAAGCAAGCAACGGAGAAGAAGCAATCCAAGTGCTCATCAACGATGAACCAGATATTATCCTCTTAGATGCAATGATGCCCGTCATGGATGGCTTCAAAGCCTTAGAAAAGATTCGCACTTTCTCAAGAGTGCCCATCATCATGGTCACCGCCATGGGCGAAGAACACCAGCGCATTGACGGCCTAAACATGGGCGCCGACGACTACATCACCAAGCCATTCTCTGCAGATGAACTCCTTGCTCGCGTAAATGCCGTCCTCCGACGTTCAGACATTCAACAAGCCAACCAAAGTAACAAAATTTTCAAACACGGCGATCTCACCATCAACCTCGAACGTGCCGAAGTTTGGCGAGGAGAAGAACAAAAACTTCTCTCCTCCACTGAATACCGTCTCTTGCTAATGTTTGTCAATAACATAGGCAAAGTATTGTCCTCCGAAGATTTATTAACTTCCGTCTGGGGGAATGAATATCAAAATGATCGAGAGATTCTCTGGGTATGTATTTCTCGCTTGCGACAAAAACTGGAAGAAAACCCCAAAGATCCTCAACACATCACCACCCGTTCGGGGATGGGGTATATGATGCCTCAAGAACCTAAACACGATCCACTATGAAAAAATTAAGAATCTTACTCATCGACACCAACAAAAAAATATTCGCCTATCTCTCTGCTCAATTTGATGCCGAGCATTGTGAAATGCACCTCAGTGATAGTGGCAAAAGCGGTTTGCTCAAAGCTTTTGAAGTCCGCCCCCACATCATCATCATCGACGGTACCTCCGTTAAAGATACCGATATGGAATCGCTCCTCCAAAGAATTAAAAAAAATCCGCGTTTCCAAAATAGCCAATTGATTAGCTTCACCAAAAACATCAAACTTTTTTCAGAAGAAAATTTCCCATTTGATGAAGTCTTTCCCAAAACCAATCCCGGCTTGGCCGAGTTGGTCATGCACATCGAAAAATATATTCCGAAAAGTGCATCCAGTGCTTTCATCGCACCTCAAACCACAAAGCTGACCGTTGCCAAAAGCATCGTCTTCGTCAGTGCCAAAGGGGGCACAGGGCTCAGCACAGTATGTGCCAATGCTGGCGCTTATCTTCAAAACCTCAACAAAGAGAACACCGTGGCCTTAATGAGTCTCAGTGAACCGATTGATTCACTCCCATTGATCACCGGAGATCAGCAAACCAAAACCTCACTCATGCAACTCAATGAAATGGACCCTGCCGATATCACCCCCTTCTATTTAAAGGATCAATTGAAACCGGTCGAAAACTGGGGCATTCGCATCCTACCTGGCTTCGGAAAACAAGGGCAGAGCGACCAGCTTTCCCCCGAAAACTTCCAAAAAATTACCCACGCATTTCGCTATTCATTTGACTATGTCTTCACAGACCTTGGCAGCAATATCCACCAACGCTATACCAAACTGCTCACATCAGCCGACATCATCGTAGTGGTTTTGCAGCCAGACCCGGTTTGTGTTGCCCAAACCAAAAAACTCGTCCAACATCTAAAATCACTAGGCGTGCATCAACGCCAACTCATGGGCATTTTCAATCACGTCTTAGATTTCAAAGGATTTGTGACCAGTAAAATTGAAGAAGCTGTCGATCTTTCCATTCGCAACTCAATCCCCAATTTCGGGGAAATAAAAGCAGACCACTACACCCCTCGCCCCATCTATCTGCGCGTAAAAAATGAATATCTAACATTAGCATTTCGTCAAATCGCACTTGAAATCCAAAACAAAGCCAATGAATCCTATCAAAATCGATTAAAATCAGTCTATTAATTAATCACAATGAAAAATGGCTACGAATCAAATCGTTTGCTATACTATAAGAAGGTGATCTTATGGAAAATAAAAATTTGAAAATAAGTTTGCAAAGCAGAATGATTGCTGTGCAATTAAAACAAGCGCGCCAACGCATCGGCAAAAGCATTGACGAATGTGCCGCCTTCCTATCCATCTCCCCCCAAGCCTATGAAAAATATGAGAATGGCATTCTTTCACCTTCTTTGCCAGAGCTAGAAGCAATCTCCTATTTCTTAGACAAGCCGCTCAAATTATTTTTAGACACAAAACTTACCGTTCAAGCCACCATCTCACCAGACAAAGTCAAAAATGTGGTCAGCATTCGTACCAAAATCATTGCCACCACCTTGCTATCCATTCGCAAAGAAAAAGGTCTCTCTCCCGAAGAAGTTGCTGAAAAAACCGGCATCCCCGTAGAAAACCTCCTTGCATACGAATCTGGCGAGCAAAAAATCCCCTATGTGGAATTTGATTTTCTCTGCAAACAATATGATCTAAAACCCTTAGACTTTATCAGCCAAGACAATCTCATTGGCGAATTAAACTCCCAAAAAGAAGCATTTAAAAACTTTATGGCCTTACCAGAAGAGTTGCGCGCTTTCATCAGCAAACCAATCAACCAACCCTATCTCGAATTAGCCAAAAAACTTAGCGCCACAGATGTCGAAAAACTACGATCCTTAGCAGAAAACTTATTGGAGATCACTCTATAAAATGGACACCTCATACTTCTCACCCACTGCCAAACAAGCCTTGTCAGCCTTCAATCAAACCAACTTTCTTCAAGCAGCAGAGCTATTTGGCAAAGCCGCCCAAGAATATCAAACAGAAGAAAAACCATTATTAGCTGCTGAAATGAAAAACAACCAAAGCGTCGCCTTCATCCAAGGGGACGATCCTCAAGCTGCCTTAGATTGTTTAGCTGGCGTAGTAGACCAATTTGAAGCCGCACAAGATCAATATAAAGCAGGCCTCACCTATGGCAACCTCGCCACAGCGCACCAAGCACTCAACAATCTTGATCAAGCCAAAGACTATTGTCTCAAAGCAGCAGACCTCCTCCGCGATGGCAACCATTCCGAAGAATACACCATGGTCATGAACATGCTCGTATCCATCCAAATGAAACAAGGCAAACTTTTTGATGCCGCCGGCAGTGCCCACTTATTCATCGATCAGATTCCTCATCCCACATTTCGCCAGCGTGTTTTGAAACTCGTCTATAAGATCTATAAATTTTTCACTAAACTATTTTAGAGAAAGTAAGGTGGACACATAGATGCAAGAACCAACTCAGAATAACAGTGTCATCCGTCAAGCTACTTTAAGAGATAAGTCTCACATCGCAACCTTACTCTATTTTGAATCTTACGTACATCGTCACCTTGATTGGTATCAAACCCTAGATTGGTTTGAATATCGCCCATTTCTTGTCCATAGTGTCATGAAAAAAATCCGCTCCATCTTGGTCTGTCCACCCACCATTCCCGAAAACACCTGGATTCGAGCCTTTGCTTGTCGCAGCAACGATCGCCCTACCAAAGAGTTCGACATCCTTTGGCAACATGCCAAACAAACCCTCTGGGAAGAAATGCACATCCCCATCGTGGCCGCCATCCCCTTCTATCAATGGTTCAAAACCTGTTTAATCGAAGCAAAATTTGAAATCACCAATGAAATTGTGATGATGCAGTGGACCGACACCAAAATCGATACCCCGCGTCAAAAAGAGATCCAAATCCGTGTCATGACCCAAGAAGACCTCCCCGCTGTGGTCAATTTAGACAAACAAGCTTTTGAGCCCCTCTGGCAAATTTCTCCAAATTCTCTCTCCATTGCATTCGGCAATTCCATTCTCCCCACTGTTGCCATCAAAGACGATCAAATCGTCGGCTACCAAATCTCCACCCACAATGGATCCGCCGTTCATCTTGCCCGTCTTGCCACCTTGCCAGCTTTTCAAGGCCAAGGAATTGGCTATGCCATGATGTACGATGCCATCCAAATGGTGCGCAAAAACCGTTGTTCAGCCTTCACGCTCAACACCCAAAACGTCAATCAGCATTCTCTCCGTCTCTATAAACGAGTAGGATTTTCTCAAACAGGAGAATCCTATCCTGTCATGACCTATAACTTAGGGAATTAGTATAAATTCAACAAAACAAACAACACCGTAATCAAAGGGGTAATAAACAAAGAAGGAATAAAATTTCCAACACGGATTTTCTTAATCTCCAACAAACTTGAGATCGCCAATCCAATCAAAAGGATTCCCCCCACCCCAGAAAGATCGTTCAACATCGGCTCTGTAACCACAGTCGAAACCTGCGTCGCCAAAAGAGTCAAAACTCCTTGATAGACAAACACCACCACGCTAGAGAACATCACGCCCAACCCCAAAGAAGAAGAAAGCGCCAACGCAGTGAACCCATCCATAATCGATTTAATCAACAAAATTTCAAACGTTCCCGTCAAACCATTTTGAATGGCCCCCAAAATCGCCATCGGACCTGATATAAAAAGAATTGAAGAAGTCATAAACCCTTGAATGAAATGTGGCTGGTTCGCATTATTTTTGCTCACCTTGGCTTCAATCCTCACCCCCAAATTCTCAATTAGGTCTTCCACCTTCAACCACTCACCCAACAATCCACCAATAATCAATCCCAACAACACCACAATCGCATTGCCAGCATCCATGAACATCTTCACACCTAAAGCCAGTGTAAATAGCCCAATTCCTGCAATAATTGTGTTCTTGATTTTCTCATTCAACTTTGAGCCAACGAACATCCCTGTTGCAGAGCCCACAATAATTAAAATTGCATTGATGATTGTTCCCATTTCCAGCCTACTTTCCAATCTTTCGAAATAGTATACTATGCTTTTTCGTTTTGTTTACAAAGCCTCCATATTCATATAGAATTATGTTAATCTAAATTAAATATTAAAACTCATAATTGAAAACGAGAGGAGTAAGAGATGAACCATCGAACTAAATGGTTAGTTTTACTGGGCACTCTTTGTTTGCTTTCTATCTCATTAGTAGGATTCCGCACCTATCAAGAAAGTGACATACAAAACCAAATAGGGGACTCATGGGGAATATTTACAAATTTTGAAACAGGAGAAGATCTTTTTTCCACATCTATTGAGGATAATGGTCAAGCAATTTATACAAACGGCGGATTAGAGCTATCTCTTTACGAAAAATTATTTTATTACCGAAGCGTTCTGTATGAAACTCCTCCCGAAAGTTTTATTGCCTCTGTAGAATTTCAATTAGAGAGCAATAATGAATATACCAGTGCAGGTTTTATTTGTAACTATGATTACCGCAACAATAATGGTATCTATTTTGAAGTAGGATTTGATCAAACATATGCCATATATACCATCGAAAATGATATCTATACTTACTTAGTTGATTTAGACACTCAAAATCCCTATTGGGCAACGGATGTACAAGACCCATTCTATCCAACAGAAGTCATCAACCCAAATGGCATCAACGAACTCACCGTGAGCTGTGACCAAAATCATTATCAAATGCAAGTAAACGGCACCCTATTAGCCGATATTAATACCTCCTTAGATTTTGCTTCCACAAATCTAAGTTTATATACTTTAAACTATGCAGATCAAGACAGCGTAATCCTCTTTGATAACTTCTATGCTGAAGAGATTGGCACAAAATCCTATCAAATCGACCCAGCCACCCCATGGGGAGCTTATACCGAATTTGATCAACAATACGGTTATTTTACTGATTGGTCCAATGAGTATGGCTCCGTCTCTCATATAGAGAATGCACTTGAAATTCAAGTCTATCAAGCAGATGATATTAATTTTGCCGTCTTCGAACCAGAATCACCCATCAACAAATTTGTAGAAATAGAAGCCTCTTTAGCAAGTGGGGATCTCGAATCTGGTGTAGGCATATCATGCGACTTCTTCCAAGATCCAAGCGACAGTCAAGTCTATGGCACATTATTTATCATTACTTTTGATGGCTATTATTCCATTATCAGAAACATGCCCGATAGCACCATGGTTTTGGTCAACAACCAATGGCAAACTATGGATCCCAACAGCAATAGTTATATGCCCAGCGATTTAATCAGCAACTACGGCATAAATACCATTCGCACAGAATGTGATCATGGCACTCATGCTTTTTACATCAACGGCACCAGAGTAGCCCAATATGATGATTTTGAACCGGACTATCCAACCTCCATTTCAATTTCAGGAACTACCTATCAAAATCCAAACTCCACTATCCGTATTGAAAGTTTTTATGCGGGTAGCTATGAAGCATTTAGTCCCTCCGAAGAGACTCCCTCATCCTCAGGGAAACCCACCGCCAATCAAGAATCCTACGATCGATCAAGCGACTTTTTATATTATGCTGATGATGGCACACCTTTTTACTACGATCCATTCAACAACAGTCAAACATCCCTCTTCAATGAATATTTCCCAGATGATCCCTACTCAATAGCGATTCAAGATGGAGGAATGAGAATGGACACAAATGGGAAAGGCATCCTCTTATCAAACGCCCCCTATATGACTTACCCAAGTGACTATGCCATTGATGTCGAAGTATATCTCAATGACTCCAACGCGCCTGAAACCGTCGCAGGCGTAGCTTGTGGATATTCAGGAAATGATGAAATGCCATCCAGGCCATTCGGATATGGTGTTTTTATGGAAATAACTTTTGATGGATACTATGCACTATACGAAAACACACAAGCAGGCGTTGCTTATTATACAAACGGTGAGTGGGCCTATTTCCCAGGTGCAGTCGATGAAATCCCCGATCTTTACCAACCCACAAATTTAGTAAACACCAACGGAAAGAATATCTTAACTTTAGGATGTCTTGAAAACGACTTCACCTTCACTCTCAACGATGTCCTCCTCGCCAACTCCGACACCCTCTCTCTCAATCAAAATGGAGCAGCTCTGTTATACACGGGCACATTTTACGAACCTTCCACTTCCGTCATTTTTGATGAATTCATTTTAATTGACGCTACTTATTAATTGAAATCTTTGGAGAGTAAAATGTTCACCAAAACAAAAATAAGAGTAGCATCACTCCTCTTGCTCCTTTCTTTTGGATTAGTCGCGTTCCAAAATGGAGACGTATGGCAAGTGTTTGAGGATTTTGAAAATCAAAACATAATTTTCTCAAAAACCACAACACCCCAAGAGAATAGAACCTTCGTTGTCCAAAATGGTCAAGCAATATCCTCCATCACCCAAGCCAAGAAATTCAACATCCTCACCTTAGAGCAAGAAGCACCGCAAACCATAACCGCAAAAGTAGATATCAACCTTCTCAGCCAAGAGCCCGCCCTAGGCGCAGGTATCATATGCAATCACGACTCACTCAATAATGATGGAGTCTATTTTGAAGTAGACTTTGATCAAGATGCTCAAATATACGCGAAATATGAAGACACATTTTATTATCTAAAAGATTTTGGCACAGATCATATGGAATGGGTACAAAATTCAGATGAAACCGAATTTCTCCATTTTACACAGATCAACACAAATGGCACCAACACAATCGAATTCACATGTGCACCAGATTCCTACACCATTACCATCAACGGAAGCACACTCGGTTCCTTTCCTGCCCCATTTAGCTACTCCACAAATAACATCGCGCTTTTTTCATACACCTATTATGATGGAGAAAATAAGGTCGCTTTTGACAATTTCTCAGCCCAAGGGCTCCTCCCTCAAACCACCGCCCCCGCCAACAACAAACCGAGCGCAAACAATCCCTCACAAAACCCTTCTGCCTCCACACTATGGGGTGCAAACACCACCTTTGCTTATAACGATGGCTATATCAAAGAAAACGATAAAGAAGACTATAAAATTCAATATATAAACTCAGGTCTTGAGATCACCGTGAATAAGTCAAATTTAACCCTGTGGACAATCTTACAATCAGAATCAACGATTAATAATTTTGTCGAAATTGACTTTGAATTCAAAGAAAAAGATTCATATACATTAAGTGGGCTCTCTTGTGACGCATATTTACTTGATGGAAAAAGATACGGAACTTCCTTTGTAGTGTATGCCGACAACACCTATCAAATCCTTAGAAAACATCCCTCTGACACTTTCGCATTAATCGACAATCAATGGGTGAATAGTAACGACACCAATCAATTAAATATGCAAACATCTCTGCTCAATCCTGATCAAACCAACACCCTCAAAATGGAATGTGACCACGCAAGAAGAGCTTTCTACATCAACAACCAATTTCTGCTTGAATATCAAGATTTTGAGCCTGAGTATGACACAGAAATAATGTTACTTGTCGGCAAAGGAAAACAATCCGCCGAACAACCATCCATCGTTCGTTTCACCCGTCTTCTTGCAGGCGAAATCGAGTGATTAACTAAAAATTATTTCATTTACACAACCGACAATAACAGCTACAATAATAATTAATAAACTCAATTATATTTAGGAGAGATAAAAATGAATATGAAAAAAGTATCCATCTTTGCAATAGTGATGGTATTAGCTTTTTCAAGCTTGGCATGTAGCCTTTTTGGTGATGGTAGCATTGTTGACTCCATCACAAACAACAAAAATGTATTTAGTTCAGATTTTGAAAATGATGACCTTTTCCAAGAATTTGCTGACGAAGGTGGCCTCCTAGAATCCCACTTCGCCAACGGCGGTCTTGAAATGACCATTCACGAAAAAGATGTCTATTTCTGGGCCTATCCCAATGCTGAAATTCCTCAAAACGTAGCCGTCTCTGTCGATGCAAAATTGGTCGATGGTGATGAAGAAACAGGCGCTGGCGTGATTTGTAACTATGATTACGACACCGACAACGGCCTCTATTTTGAAATCACCTTTGATGGTTTCTATATTGTATTGAAAAAATCTGATGCAGGTTGGGAATACCTTGAAGAATTCACCCCCACAGAATTAGTCAACGATAACGACTTCAACAATGTTAAAGCAGTTTGCGACAACGGTTCCTACGAATTCTATGTCAACGACTCCTTGGTCACCAGCTTCACAGATAGCTCAGCTTTGGGCAATGAAACCGCCATCTACGGTTACACCTATTTCAAACCCGAAAGCGTCATTCTCTTTGACAATTTCTACGCCGAAGGTCTTGAATAATTAAACACTTATCTACACAATAAAAAAGCGAGTGAAATTCACTCGCTTTTTCTTTATCCAAACTTACGCAACAATGAGCGCACCGAACTCAAATACCAACTCCCAAACAGATTCAAATGATTCAAATAATGATATAAATTATAAAAAGGCAAACGTGCCTGCCATCCTACTTCCAATCCACGAACTTCTTGATATGCCTCAAAAAACACATCCCCAAATCCACCAAACATCACCGTCATCGCCAAGTCAGCTTCTGCCCATCCATAATAAACAGCCGGATCAATCAAAGTTGGCCTTCCCACTTCATCTGCCATCACATTCCCCTGCCACAAATCCCCATGCAACAAAGAAGCTGCCTGTATAGGTACAATCTCTTTCATCCGCAGAATCACTTTTTCAAACCGTTTTGCATCCTCTGCATTCAAATACCCTTTTTGAGCCGCCCACTCAAACTGAGGTCGCAACCGATGTTTCTCAAAAAACACAAACCCATCTTGCTCCCATTGGTTGAGTTGTGGCGTTGCCCCAATAAAATTATCTTGCTTAAATCCAAACTGGTCATTTGTATGCAAATGCATCTGCGCCAAGCTTCGGCCAAACCGCTCCGCAAAATCTTGGGGAGCTCGTCGTTCTTCAATAGCTTCCACCAACAAAAAATCTTCCGTCCACACAAAAGGCTTCGGCACCCGCACGGTTTCCGTAGCCGCCAAAGCCAACAATCCCTGTGCTTCTCCATCAGCAGCAGTTGCCGGCATAAAAGGATATTCTTTCAAGATCACCTTCCGTCCATCATCCAGCAGTAACAATTGCACAGAGCTATTCCCCGCACTCAAACTATTGGCTTTCAACACCCGCCCCCACTGGTTATCATCAAGCCAATCAATCACTTTTTTAGGAATCATCAATCCTCTTTTTGGCGTTCCAAAATCTTCAGCAACGCTTCCGTGCTCCGATGAATAATTTCATACGAATTTTCAAACCCATCCATCCCCCCATACCAAGGATCCGGCACCACCATGTCTCCATCTGCCAACGGGTCAAACTCACGCATCATTCGGATCTTGCGTTTTTGTTCTTCGTTTTTTGCCGCCCGAGTCAGATCGCGATGATTATTCTGATCCATTGCAATAATCAAATCAAACTCATTCAAATCATGTTGATTAAATTTCCGTGCCCGATGAGAATAAACCACACCTCGCTTCGCCGCAGTGCTCCGCATACGTTCATCTGCTTCTTCCCCACTATGATAACCAGTCGTTCCAGCTGAATCCACAAAATAATCATCAGCCACACCTGCTTCTTTTGCAAATTCTTTAAACAAAGCTTCTCCAAGTGGGCTACGCACAATATTCCCCGTACAAACATATAAAATCTTAAAAGGCTTCGTCATAAACACTCCATTCCATAATGATTATTTTTTGATTATACATGATTCTAGATGAATCCTCCCACCCCAACCTTTCTGCAATTTACCTTTTGTTAATCCTCTTTATCTTAACGGAATCTTAAAAATGATATAATTAATCTGTATTATAAAACCATGTAAAATCAGTTAAAAAGGAGTATAGAATGAATGGTTTAGCTTCAATTTTCGTTTTTGGCATCGTTGGCTTTTTTGTCCTCATGATTGCCATTGGCATCCTACGCACTATGATTAAAATCCTCATGCAATATGAGCGTGGTGTGGTTTTCACCCTCGGTAAATTTTCCAGCATCCGCAATCCCGGTCTAACCTTCGTGGTCCCCGGCATTCAAAAAATGGAAATTGTCGACACGCGTATCCAAACGGCAGATATCCCCCGTCAAGAAGTAATGACCCGTGATAACATCTCCATTTTGGTCAACGCAGTTGTCTATTTCAAAGTGGTAGATCCCAAAGCCGTCATCATCAACATTCAAGACTACATGTTCGCCATCCGACAATATACCCAAGCCGCCTTGCGCGACGTCATCGGTAACTCGGAAATGGACTTCGTTCTCACCGAACGAGAATCCGTCGCAGAAGAAATCCAAAATATCGTCGATGCCGAAACAGCCGAATGGGGTCTCGATGTAGAATCCATTAAAATCCAAGAAGTCGAATTGCCCGCAGAAATGAAGCGTGCCATGGCCAAACAAGCAGAAGCAGAGCGTGAACGCCGCGCCATGATCATCGCCGCTGAAGGTGAATTGACCGCATCCCTAAAACTTTCTCAAGCTGCAGATAAATTGACAGGCAGCCCCGGCGCATTGCATCTTCGTACTTTGCAAACCATCCGTGACATTTCCACCGATCCCTCAGAGAAGATCGTGCTCTTCATGCCTACAGAAATTACCGCCGCTGCTGAAAAACTGTTGAAGAAATAATCATAGAGTCTACTATGATTAAATTGGATAATAACAAACGCTATTTGCAAATTGCCTTCAATCATGATATGAAAGCGATGCGTACCATCTTGCCACTCATCCCCAAAGACCCGCGCATCATCATCGAAGCCGGCACTCCCTTCATCAAAAACTATGGCATGGATGGCATTCGTGCCATGCGTCGCTATTGGAACGGGACCCTTATCGCAGATATGAAAATTGCAGATGGCGCTGTAAACGAAATTGTGATGGCCAAAAATGCAGGCGCAAATGGCATCACCTGTTTAGGATACGCACCCGCCGCCACCTTAGACTACTTCTCTGAAACATGTAAACAAGTTGGCGTCTGGTCCATGGTAGACATGATGAATGTCACCGATCCTCTCCGCGTGATGAAGCCGCTCAAAGCCATTCCCAATATCATTGTCTTGCACAAAGGTCGTGATCAAGAGCTAAAAGATCCCTCCTCCCTCATTGAATACCGTCACGTACGACGTATTCGTAGCAAATATGACTCTGTCATTTCCGTTGCAGGGGGTGTCAGCGAAAAAAGCGCACGCAGTGCCATCTTCAACGGTGGCAACATCGTGGTCGTCAACCTAGTGCATGCCAGCGAAGGGCACAAAGGGGTGGTCATGAACAAAGAAGTGATTAACAACATCAAAACCATCTTAGCAACCATTCTCTGATCACACCCTTAAAAAAGAACAAAAAACGCTCTTGAAATCAAGAGCGTTTTTCTTAATCGCTTCTATTTTTTCTATTTCATTCACAAAATGATTGCATTATAATCAAAACAATGAACGCAACAAAAAAAACACAACATATCTCCACCAATGATCCCCAAGCCATCTCCACTGCAGCACATATCCTCGCGCAAGATGGGGTCATCGCCTTCCCCACCGATACCGTCTATGGCATTGGTGTCCGTTTTGATAGTGAAACAGCCATTCAAAAATTATTTAAGATCAAAGGTCGTGATTTCAACAAACCCATCGCCATCCTCCTCGGAAACCTCGAAGATTTCCAAAAAGTAGCCATCCACATCCCCCTCTCAGCCTATCAACTCGCTGAAAAATTCCTCCCCGGTGCGCTTACCCTCATCGTCCCCAAACATCCAGCTCTACCCTCCTCCATTTCCACCTTCCCCACCATTGGCATTCGCATTCCAAATCATCCCTTTGCCATCTCCCTGCTCAACCAAGTCGGCCCCCTTGCTGTCACCTCCGCCAACCTCTCCAATCACCCAGATACACAAAACAGCAATCAAGTCCTCCAACAACTAGACGGACTTTTTGATCTACTCATTGACGGTGGCCAAACCCCCGGCGGGGTCGCCTCCACAGTGGTGGATGTCACCACCGAAACTCCCAAGATTCTGCGCCAAGGTCCCATCACCCAAACAGACATTCTCAATCATCTCTCTTGATTTTCGCCAAAATTGGTAATTTTCTGCAACGCATTTCATCTAATTAAAAGAAAGTAGTACTAATCAAGGAAGGAAATACATAATGAAATTATCCATTGGACAAAAAGCACCAGATTTTACCTTACAAAGTCATCTCGACACCACCGTATCCCTAAGTGATTATTTAGGTCAAGTGGTCGTGATTGCCACATTTCCCCAAGCATGGACCCCCGTATGCACCAATCAAATCCCCGCCTATCAATCTGAACTCAAGCATTTCGAAGAATTAAACGTTCAAATCTTAGGTATGAGCATTGACCACGTCCCTTGCCTAAAAGCATGGACAGAAAGCCTAGGTGGCATCACCTATCCAGTCCTCAGCGATTTTTACCCCCACGGTGAAACAGCCCAAAAATACGGCATCCTTCGCGAAGAAGGCTACACCGAACGATCTATCTTTATTATCGATAAAAAAGGTGTCCTTCAATATATCGACATTCACGACATCGACGAAATGCCTAGCATTGAAGTTCTCTTTGCAGAGCTGCAACGCATTGCCCCAGAAGATGCCCACAAACTCACCCGCGACACTTCCTCAGAACCAATCGAAGTGCCTGCTGGTCAAATCCTCATGTATAGCAACCCATGGTGCCCCGATTCTCGCATCGCCCGTGAATGGATGAAAGAGAATAACATCAAATATCATGAAATCAACATCTTTCGAGATGAAGAAGCCGCCAACAAAGTTCGCAAATGGAGCGGTGGTTACTTAATCTCCCCCACCTTTGAAATCGGCGAAAAGATCGTTTTCGATTTCAAAAAAGAAGAACTCGAAGAGATCTTGCTAAAAGACAAATCCTAATTTATCAAAAAAAGCTGACAGTAGTCAGCTTTTAGCAAATAACTATAAAAAAACAGAATCCTAGTGATACAATCATCTAAAAGAATATTGGAGCAAAAATGTTGAATCATCCTTTTCCAGAAGACAGAGAAGCCGCCATCCAACTCACCAGAGCATGGGAAGCAAGAGACCCTGTGTTTTTTGATACAGAAACCACCGGTGTTGGCCCCCAAGATGTGTTGGTCGAAATCGGCATCGTAGACTTGAACGGTGTAGAGCTATATAGCACCCTCATCAAACCACCCTTCCCCATTCCCCCCGAGAGCACAGCCGTCCACAAAATCACCAATGCAGATGTCAAAGACGAACCCCAATTCATTGACGTTTGGCCTGCCATCCGCGGTGTCTTCAAAGATCGTTTAGTCGTTGCCTACAACGCCGATTTTGATGTCCGCTTACTCAAACAATCCGCCAGCTTAGCCGGCCTCACTTGGAAAAATCCATGGGCAGAAGTGGTAGATCTCATGGTCCCCTATGCTATGTACTACGGACAACCCGGCACACGAGATAAATATAAATGGCAAAAGCTCGAAAATGCTGGCAAACAGTGCAACATCACCCTACCCAATTCTCACGAAGCGGTCGATGATGCCAAACTCACCGCCGCCCTTTTGAGACATATGGCAAAAATTGAAGCCATCCAACAATCATTATTCTAAAAATAAAAGCCCTTTCGGGCTTTTTTTCTTTAATCTCTAATCACTTCCACTTTTTCAATCACCCCCAATGGAGCAGGCAACCCGGGCACGTTTAAATTCAAGTGATCGGTATAATTCCAATCCACCATTTCGGCTTTCAATTCTCCGTCCACCAATTCAATGTCCAAAATCCCAATCGCACAATTATCCATTCGAACATAATTATCAGCATCAAACAATTCCGGAAAGGTTTCTTTCGGGCCAATCAAAAAGATCCCCCCATGCCCCGCAAACACAATCTCTTCATTCGAATGGTTTGCAAGTGTCTCCAACAACATTTCTTTGAATCGATCTGCCAATTCCAAATAAGATTCACCATCCGGAAATCGTACATCTTTATTTCCACGGACCCATTCTTCATAAACGCCGTCATGAATCTCCCAATTTTTCGGGTCAATCGGCGCTTCTTCCAAAGAGCCAATATTCACCTCTCGCAAAATCTCAATCACTTCCATCGGTGCTTGTGTCACTTCTTGAATCGCTCGCCCTGTCTGAAAAGCACGAATCAAAGGAGAAGAATAAATCTTGCTTACCGGCTTATCCGCAAAAAAAGCGGCAGTTTGCAAAGCCTGTTCTTCCCCCAATTTAGTCAACTTAAAATCCACCAAACGATAAGAAAGAATATGGTGAAGGTTTGCATAATTTTGACCATGTCGCACAAAATACACGCGATTTTTTACACTATTGCTCATTATTAGAAAATCTTTCTGTAATCTTAACCCATTCCTCAATGGAAAGAGTTTCTGCTCTCCGCATCGGGTCCACCGAAGCTGCCTTCAATTCTTGTTCCACAACCGCTTTCTCCCAATGCATCCCCGCACTAATCGTATTCCGCAAAGTCTTGCGTCTTTGGCTAAAGCCCGCCTTCACAATCGAAAAGAAAAACGCTGTCATATCATCTCTCAAAATTGGCTCTTCAAACAATTCCACACAAATCACAGCCGAATCCACCTTCGGCACCGGATAAAAAGCCCCCGCCGGAATCGTAGTCGCAAATCGTGGCGTCCCATAAACCTGCACAGACACCGCCAACAAATTCATCTCATTAGGCACAGCACACATCCGTTGCGCCACCTCTTTTTGCACGGTCAACACCACCGTTGTTGGTTTTTTCTCTGCTTCCAACAACTGTCGAATCACTGCTGAAGTAATATAATACGGAATATTCGCCACCACCTTATACCCCCCCATCGGAATTACTTCATCCAAATCCACTTTCAAAATATCATCTTGAATCACAGTCACATTATTAAATGGAGCCAACACTTCTTCAAGAGGTGCCATCATCTTTCGATCCAACTCAACTGCAATCACCTGCTTAGCCTGTTGTGCCAACTGGCGTGTCAAAGAGCCCAACCCTGGGCCAATTTCCAACACCACATCTTCTTTAGTAATATGTGCCTCGTCAATAATCTTATTCAACACATCAATATTCGAAAGAAAATTCTGTCCAAGTCCCTTCGATGGGCGAATATCATATTTCGCCAACAAAGCACCAATATTCAAAGGTTTTAAGTCTGTCTGTGTCATAAGTTTCCTTTTCGAAGGTTAACAATTTAATACCGCAGCTATTATGCCATAAAAAATTAGAATCAATGATTAATTGATTAAGAACGATCTGCAATTGGCACAAAATTCGCTTAGTATACGTTTAATCTATATATCAACAAACATTAATTAGTATTATATGAGGATATAAGTCGTTTGAGTTGCCAAAAGCATTTAAAGAATACTATAATAAAAAACATATATGATTTTGTCATACGATGAGAAAAAGGAGCAAATTATGAAGCGTAGTAAACTATTAATTCCAGCGATTGTGATTGCAATTTTGATGAGCATAGGACTTATCACCGTATTTGCAAGCCCAATTATTCTTGTTACGCCGATCTCAGGGACGGTAAGCGAAGCAGATCTAAACCAAATCGCCACCTTTGATCTCACCTTAGAAGATGCCCCCACGGCTGATGTCACCATCACCATTGGTACAGACATGACCACCAGTGATGGCACCACGCCCCAATGTGTGGTTTCTTCAGATGGAGTATCCTTCACCAATTCAGTCGCTGTAATTTTAAATAGTAGCAACTACAGCTCAGCCACAACTATTTCCGTTGCTGCCAATGATGATAGTGACCTCGAAAACCAACACTTCTGCAATGTCCAACTAGAAGTCACCTCAACTGGCTCCAACTATGACAATGTCAAAGAAGAAGTCCAAGTCACCATAGAAGATAATGAAAGTCCTTCTGCATCTGCTAGTTTGATCGCATATCCCACGGAAATATCCGTATCAGAAGGCAAATCCGATCTCTTCTGGGTCTCTTTTTCTGGCCCAGCTGCTCCCACCAATGATGTCACCGTTAGCTTGACCCCCGCAGATGCAGCGCAATGTGGTCTTTCATCCGGCACACTCACCTTCACTTCCGCAGATTGGAACACCCCCCAAGCCGTCACTTATACACCCGTTGATGATGCAGCAGTTGAAACTGATCTCAACTGTGACGTAAGCATCAGCACAGCCTCGGATGATGCCAATTTTGCTGGCCTCTCTGGCAGTGTCTCTGCTCTCATCACCGATAATGATACCGCCCCCACCTACACGGCCGGTGCAACCGTCAACCCCACCACCATCGCCATTGCCGAAGATGGCGCCACAGCCGACTTCACCGTGGTGCTCGATAGCGCTCCCTCTGATAATGTTGTATTCGATGTCACCCCCGATGCCCAATGTACCACCTCCGTTGCCCAACTCACCTTCACAACAGGTGATTGGAATTCTGCTCAAACCGTCAACGTCACTGCTGTGGATGACGCCGCAGTCGAAGGGAATCACGGATGTACAGTTACCTTATCCACAAACGGCAGCACCGCTGCCGCTGAATATGGTAGCTATGACCCCGCAGATGTCACCGCCACCATCACCGATAACGACACTCCCACCTATACTGCCGGTGCAACCGTCAACCCCACTAGCATCGCCATTACCGAAGGTGGCGCCACAGCCGACTTCACCGTCGTGCTTGATAGCGCTCCCTCTGATAATGTTGTATTCGATGTCACCCCTGATGCCCAATGTACCACCTCCGTTGCCCAACTCACCTTCACAACAGGTGATTGGAGCACAGCGCAAACTGTCAACGTCACTGCTGTGGATGACGCCGCAGTCGAAGGGAATCACGGATGTACAGTTACCTTATCCACAAATGGCATCACCGCTGCCACTGAATATGGTAGTTATGACCCCGCAGATGTCACCGCCACCATCACTGATAACGACGCCATCACCTATACTGCCGGTGTAAGTGTTTCCCCCACCACCATCAACGTCGCCGAAGGCGGTGCCACAGATTCGTACGATATAGTCCTCACCAGCGAACCCTCTTCAACAGTCGTCATCACCTCAGCAGGTGATGGACAATGTACTGTCACCAGTGGGGCTTCCCTCACCTTCAACACCAGCAATTGGAGCACTCCCCAAACTGTGGGCGTCTCCGCAAACGATGACAGCGCAGTTGAAGGTGTTCATACCTGCACCATCACCGTCAGCCTAGATACCGGCAACACCACCGCTGCAGAATATCTCAGCCCGGTATATGACCCATCCGATGTCAGCGGCAATATCACCGATAATGATTCTGCCCCTGTCTACACCGCCGGCGTGAGCGTCACCCCCACCACCATCAACATTGCCGAAGGTGGCAGCGCAGGCAGCTACACTCTCGTCTTAAACAGTGTACCTTCCGATAACGTAATTTTAAATTCAGCCGCAACCACCGGACAATGTTCTGTAACAAGCGGTTCTCAAGTCACCTTCACTCCCAGCAACTGGAATGTAGCCCAAACCGTGAATGTCCTCGCCACAGACGACAGCGATGTCGAAGGCACTCACACCTGTGTAGTTGCAGTCAGCGTAGATGGCAGCACTCCCGCAACAGAATATGGTTCCTATAACCCCTCAGATGTCACCGCCAACATCACCGATAATGATCCCAGCTACACACCCGGCATGACAGTTGCCCCCACCTCCGTCAACATCACCGAAGGCGGCACCCAAGCCGATGTCGGAGTAGTGCTCACCAGCCCTCCCACCAGCAACGTAGTCGTCAATGTCGCCAGCAACAACACTGCTCAATGTACAGTTTCTCTGTCCTCATTGGTTTTCAATTCAAGCAACTGGAACACCACCCAAACCGTTCGCATCACTGCCACCGATGACAGTGTTCAAGAAGCAGATGGACTCACATGTAATGTCTCATTCAACGCTGCCTCAAGCGATGGCAACTATAATGGTCGCAATGCTACAGTCACTGCTTCCATCACCGATAACGACAGCCCCACCGTCCAACCCGCCATCATCATCACCGAAACAGATTCATCCACATGGGTTTCCGAAGCAGGTGGCACCGATGTCTTCTATGTCAGCTTAAGCACCAAACCCACCGCCAACGTAGAACTTCTCATCTCCACCGATGGGCAATGTGCCGTCGATGATACGCAAAAAACCATGACCCAAAACAGTTGGAATTCCATGAAATCTATCATCGTCAGTGCCGTCAACGACAATGTTGATGAAGCAGACACACACACCTGTAAAATATCCATCACCACTATTGACCAATACTCCGCGAATGAATATAAAAACGCCAGCAAGAATCTCACCGTCAATGTCACTGACAACGACGTCACCACAACCACACCTGGTGTCATCATCAACCCTGCCAGCATGGTCATCAACGAAGGTGCCACAGGGTATGTAACCTTCTCCTTACAATCAAAACCCGCTGCAGATGTCTTAGTGCAAGCATTTTCAAGTGACACCAACATCTGTACGGTTAGCCCTGCAGAATTCACTCTCACCTCAAGTAGCTATAACACTGGCAAAAACTTTGCTGTCACCGGAGCCTACAACAACTCATCTGCAAACTTAGCTTGTAACGTCACTTTCCGCACCATCTCAGCCGATGGCAATTATCACCTCATTAGCACTCCCACCT
This sequence comes from Anaerolineales bacterium, assembly GCA_963676155.2. GTDB lineage: Bacteria > Chloroflexota > Anaerolineae > Anaerolineales > UBA11579. The sequence continues at coordinate 843,174 of CAXXOS010000001.1, read as the reverse complement.
TCACCACCGTCATCAACAACACCTTTGCCCAAGTTGCGACTGCCACACCCTATACCGTCTACCCCACCTATACCGCCATACCCACCACCTATTCATGGGCAAGCTCCACCCCATGGGCAACCTCCACCAGCATCATCATGCCCACATCCACCCCATTGTTCGTCACCGCCACCAATACTCCCGACCCGAACGCCCCCATGTATACCAGCACCCCCTCTGCAACTGCCACACAACAAGGTCGCAGCGGTCCATCTGCTGGCATGATCGCCATCATAGTCATCAGCACTCTGGTTTTATTCGGAGCTGTCGGCGTAGGTGCGTACTTTATCATTCAAAAATACTTCTGATCAAAAGCATCAGGGGTTGATTAAATAGATATAAGAGAGCTCACACCCTGACGCGTGAGCTCTCATTCTATTGTTTTTTTTAAGAAAAATATACTATAATGTGAAGAAAGATATTAGTTTTCACAGAAGGAGTGGAAATATGAAAAAAAGAACGTTATTAATAACTGCAATCATAGCGGCAATCAGCATTTTAACGGTTGCCACAATAGTTTATGCTGCACCTGCGCTGGTCGTCAACAGTTCCTCATTCAACATCACAGAAGGAAGCTCAGCTAACCTAAAAGTTCATCTAGCAGAAGATCCTGCAACCCCCGCAAGTGTGATAAACATCAGCGTTACCAGCAATAATCCTGCTTGTACTTTCAGTAATACCTCAATCGGGATCGGTAGCAATTACACCACAGATCGAAACATCACCATCAATGTCGCAGACGACACCGTCTACACCCCAAATGCGAAATGTATCGTAACATTGACCGCAAGTGGTGATAATTATGCAGGTATTTCCACACAAGTCACCGTCAACATCGGCGAAAACGAACCTGCACCTGCATTCGTCTTCACCGAATCTGGCGGCACCTATGTCACAGAAAGTGGCACCACCGATTCATTCACTGTCAACCTAAACGTCATGCCAACCTCAAATGTTGTCGTTTCATTAGTACCAGATTCTCAATGTAAACTCAACGACAATCAACTCACCTTCACCACAGCCAGTTGGAACACCCCCAAATCAGTCACCGTCTCAGCAGTGGACGACTTAGCAGACGAAGCAAATATTCACAACTGCTTCATCTCCGTCACCACCTTAGACGCATATACCGCCAATGAATATGATAATGTCAGTGCAAGCTTCCAAGTCGAAGTAGACGACAATGATGATACCGCTCCAGGGTTCACCTTCTCGCCTTCCTCCTTGGCAATCAACGAAGGCGAAAAAGATACTTTCAATGTCAAATTAAACAGCTTACCCACCAAAAATGTATTGGTAAGAGCATATTCCAATCAACCTTGGGTTTGTTCTGTCACCCCCAGCGAATTCACCCTCACCCAAGACAGTTTCATCACAGGTAAAAGTTTTACAGTCTCAGCATTATGGACATACTCTTCAGCCAACCTTGCCTGCTCCATCTACGTAGAAGGTGTCTCAGAAGATGGCGTTTATGATGGAATGAACAAAACTCTTTCTGTTCAAACCTATAACACATGGTCTGCCACACTCACCCCCACAGCCACCGCAACTGCAACTATCACCCCCATCCCCTCTGCCACAGCCATCCCCACCAACACCTTAGTCCCCACTGCAACAGAGATCGTCGCCACCAACACTCCCTATGTGATTGTTGTCACCAACACCTCAGAGCCCACGCAAGAAGGTGCCGTTGCAACTGCAACCACAGCCCCCAGTGAGCCCACAAATAATGGCGACACAAACGTCACTCCCTCAATCGGTGTCATCGCCATTGTCGCAGCCGCAGCCATCGTGCTCTTTGCTGCAGTCGGTGTCGGTGCCTACCTCATCGTTCGCAAATTCTTCTAGACAATATCTTTGAATCAAAATTCAATAGACTCCTTCGGGAGTCTATTTTTTTACCAAATCTTCTCCAAAACCACCATTTAAGAATGAAGAAATCATTAAACAACAGCGTAGAACATCCGCCCCTATTGACTTCGTATTTTTTCCCATGTATAATTATGCCTTGCACGGTCTGCGTCAGCAGAATAATTTCCTATGCCAATGACCGTATGCAAAAATCTAATTTCCCCAACTTCCCCTCAAATTTGCATGTGGCAATGCGAATCCTGCGGTGAAGTGAAGCTTGGAGGACACAAATGAAATATGCCATTATTGAAAGCGGTGGCAAACAATATAAAGCTGTCGAAGGCAGCACAATCGTTGTAGACCGCCTCAACCTGGAATCAGGTAAAAAAGTTACTTTAGACGAAGTTTTGTTGATTGCTGATGAAGGCAAATACAACATCGGCACCCCCGTCATCGAAGGTGCAACCGTTTCTGCCACAGTCGTGGAAGAATTCAAAGGACCCAAGGTTTTAGTTTTCAAATATCACCCCCGCAAACGCTATCGCTTGAAAAAAGGCCATCGTCAATGGTATACGAAGTTAGAAATTAAGAAAATTTCTGTGAAAAAACCCGCAAAGACGGAAGAAGCCGCATAGGCTAGCACATCTACATAAGGAGATTATTATGGCACACAAAAAAGGTGGCGGCTCCAGTCGAAATGGTCGAGATAGTGAATCAAAACGACTAGGCGTCAAAAAATACGCAGGTGAACACGTAGTAAGCGGCAACATCATCGTCCGCCAACGTGGCACAAAAATCAAACCCGGCCGCAATGTTGGCATGGGCAAAGATTACACAATTTTTTCAGTGATTGAAGGCACCGTTGTCTTCGAAACCATCCGAAATGGTCAAAAACGCGTCAGCGTAATGCCCATCGAAGAATAAAAATTATTAGTGAGTCAGTTTACGGAAATTTCGTATCCTGCTGAGAGGCTATAAAATGAAAAAAAATATTCATCCCGAATACTATCCCGAAGCAAAAATTACTTGCGCTTGTGGTGCCAGTTGGACAACAGGTGCAACCAAACCAGAGCTTCGTTTAGATATTTGTTCAAATTGTCACCCCTTCTACACTGGCGAACAACGTATCGTCGATACCGAAGGTCAAGTCGATCGCTTCTACAAACGTTTGGAAGCTCGCCAAAGCTATCTTGATCAAAAGAACGCAGCCAAACAAGCAAAAGTTTCACCAAAACGCGCTCTTGACGAACTTGAGATTGGCAAACGTGCTTTGTCCGCTCTCGAAGCTGTTGGCATCGTCACAGCAGGTGAATTCATCGAAAAGCTTGAAGCTGACGGTGAAGATGCAATGCTCGCAATTGATGGTTTTGGTCGCAAATCTTTGGCCGACATCAAAAAAGGTCTCCGTCGTTTAGGGTATGACCTACCTGCATAAGCAAAATAAAATATAACCAAAAAAGACTGGAGTTGATCCAGTCTTTTTTTATTTTTACATTAAAGAAGGAACTAATCCTCTTATTCTATGTTAATATTTATAGAAAGTTTTATTTTTTGAGGTTTAAATATGAAAAAAACGATTATTCTCACTGACAGCGCAAGTTCTGTCCCACAAAAATATATTGACACCCTTCCCATTCGCGTACTCCCCTTATCTATGGTTTGGGATAACAATATCTTAATCGATGGAGAAGATATCACTCCTGAAGAATTTTATCCACGTTTGGCCGCTTCAGATAGCGTACCCCAAACTTCTCAACTCACCACCCAAATGCTAAAATCTGTATTTGATGAAGAGATCGCAAAAGGCAATGCTGTCCTTTGTCTCTTCCTCTCATCTGGAATTTCAGGCACCTATGCCACCGCATTAAGCGCAAGCAAAGACTATGACCCCAGCGATGTGGTCGTCGTAGATTCCACCTACACCTGCATGGGCACTGGTTGGCTTGTCATCAACGCCGCACGCCTCTCCGCAGAAGGTGGCAGCTTGCAAGACTGCATTGATCTCGTCAATGATCAAATCAAACGCACCAAGATCTACTTCAACGTGGACACCCTTGAATATCTCCACAAAGGGGGGCGCATCAGCCATGCAAAAAACATGCTCGGCTCACTCCTAAATCTAAAACCTATCCTCACCATGGAAAATACACTTCTTGAACCCTACGAAAACATTCGCACTTCAAAGAAAGCACAAAAACGTGTGGTGGAATTGGTCAAAGATTTTTGTCAACATAAAAAAATCAAGCATCTCACCATCCAACACGCAGATGCACTCTCCGTAGCTGAAGGAATGCTTGAAGAATTAAAACCAGTTATTCATCTAGAAGAATATAACATAGATTATCTCAGCCCCGTCGTCGGTGTCCACACAGGCCCAGGCTGCATCGCTTTCTTCATCGTTCATGAATAAAAATTACAATAGAGATAAAAGAAAAACGGATGAAAAATCATCCGTTTTTTTATTTCTCAATATTTGTTCCGTCACATTTCCTAGCACTATCAATCGCGTTCTTCCGCACCAACTTCGTAATCTGCTCTTGCTGTGAATTCACTTTCTCATCCGTGGTCAACATCTTCAAAAAAACAGCCACCATGAAGATATACACCACCAAATCTGTTCCTCGGCCAATTCCCACCATCTGTGCCACTTTAGTTGTCAGCTCTGGCACCAAAACCGCCACCACACCCGCCATCAACGCAACCAGAATAAACACGCGATAAAAAGAACGAAAAGTAGATCTTCGCACAAACAAATAAATCATCAAAATCGCTAGAATTAAAAGTATCTGAAACAAAGTGATTTTCATTTTACTTTCCTATGAACAAGTCCCACAAAATATTGATTCCATTCAACAAGGACTGTCCCTTATTCATTGAATATTCAGTATATAAAATATGCACAGGAATCTCTTGCACCTTCATCTGATATGCACTAATCTGGCTCAACAGCTCTGACGCATGTGCCATTCGATTTTGCTTTAAATTAATCTTCTCCAATGCTTCTCGGCGAAATCCACGCACACCATTATGCGTATCCGTCAATTTCAAACCTGTTTGCCAATTCGTAAAATTGATCGCTAATTTCAACACAAATTTCCGCACCCCTTTGATGTTCTCCGCAATCCCACCTTCACAAAAACGGGAGCCCAACACCACATCCACATCATCAGAATCCAAAATCTTCACCAGCGTTTCAATATCCCCCGCACTATGCTGTCCATCAGAATCAAACGTAATAAAATAATCAATAGTAGGTAAAGAAAGTGCAAACTCAAATCCTGTTTGCAAAGCAGCTCCTTGTCCCAAATTCGTCGCATGTTCCAACAACCACACCGGATATTTTTCAATCTCAGAGACCGTCGCATCCGCAGAGCCATCATCCACCACAATAATCTCATAAGGCAGCTCGCTCAAAACAGCCAACACATCCCCAATCACTTGAGATTCATTATAGGCTGGAATAATCACAGCCACAGAAGAATTTGATGATTTTGCATTCATGTGCGTATTATATCGTTAACTAATCCCCAAATGGAATAGATGAATACAACCTATTATCTGAAATATCATAAAGATACACCACCTGCCAACCAGAAGAAGCCTCCTGCAACCCCACAACCACTTTCATTCCATTCACAAATGGCAAATTATCATCCTCACTCGGGAAAAACACCTGTTTAGGTCCTTCACCAATATACGTAAACGTATATCGATCAAAATTCTGGAACTTGAAAGCATCATAATCTTTCGCTTGATCAAAATATGTATTCTTTGCATAAAAACTAGGATATAACAATCTTCCCGCTTCAAATCGAATCCCATTTGCCAAAGCGTCCTCACAAAAACCAGCCTCTTGCCCCATCACCAGTTCACAATTCTCTTCAGAAGTTCTCTCCAAATAAGGCATTGGCAAAAACAAATGACGAATCAAATAAACACTCGCCAATAGCAAAAATCCAATCCCCACGCTCCATGTCGCCAGCGGAGAAATCTGTTTTTCATCCCTCAAATTTTTATCAGTCTCTCTTATATTGCTCGGCAAGAACCAATCCAAAATCTGCAACACACCCAAAATCACAAACCATAACAAAATCCAATCCACAGGCAAAATAAATCGCCACCCAGAAGCCCCCACCCAAGCCATGCCCAGCGCATAAGTCAAATAAAAACTAACCAAAACCAATCCCGCTTGCAATTGTCGCTTCAAAACTCGAGCCATCCCCAACATAGACAAAACACCAATCCCCAACGTCACCAACACTCGTGCTCCACCAAAATTTTGCCAACGCGTTGCCATATCAGGCACCAAATAATAAAAATACGTTCCCTCAGCAGCCACTTTCGAAGTCGCAAAAAAGGTCATCCAATTCGAGAGCAAATCATTCGTAAAATGATTTCCCGTTTTTTGCACCAACGGCCCCACATTCATCAACAAATTATGCAGAATCCCTCCCAACGTAGGATCAGTCTCCGCCGCACTTGTCGTATTACTCATCGAAGAAAAATTCATAAAATGATCCCAAAAAATCGGACGCTCCAAAGTAATCACACCCGTCGCCAAATAATTACGCAGCAACACCGGCAAAATTGCAATCGCCAACCCCATTCCATAGAAAACCATCTCTCGCCACCACATTTTGCGCTCTTTTTGAGTAAAGAACAACAAAACCACCAACACCGGCACAAATAAAATCACATAAATTCGCATCGCAATATTGATCCCCAAAAAGATTCCCGTCAACAATGCAAAAAACTGACGGTTTTCCTGCACGCCAGCTTTCACCCATCGCACCGCAAAATACAAATTTAACACAATCAAAAACAAACACACCATATCGCTCATCAACAAATGCACCGGCGTAGTATTCAACGCCCCCGCATTCCGAATCGCATTCGTTTCTCGCAGAATCACCACCAAAGCCAAGAACAACCCCGCCAATCGCTCCTCAAATTGCACCGCTAGTAAATACAGCAACCCCGGAATCATTGATAAAATCACAATTTGTGCCGTTAGAATCTTCGAAATATTAAAATCAAACACCAAATTTCCCAATGCAATCAACAACACATAATATTGTCGTGCAAAAGAGTTATCCACCCCATCCCCCGTAATAAATTCCACACTTGCAGAATAATATTGCCGAGCATCAGAATGTGGATAAATTTCATAAGTCGGCGCTGTCGGCGCTGTATTAAAATACGAACCATCAAAATCAAATTCCGTGTAGTTCCACACACAAAAAGTAATCGCCCACAAAACCACCGCAATCAAAATTTCTTTTCGTCCAATCTTCAGCCATTTCTTTGTTCCCGCATTTGCTTTCACAAAGACAAAAGTGTGCAAAAAAGTGACCAATAATAAAATCACTTGCCATTCCAACAGAGGAATTCCCCAATCAGCAATCCACCCATCAAACACATTCACACCCCACCCCAAGCGCAAGCTCGCCCCCCAAATCAACACCACAAACACCACCCCAATCCAAAACACCTTCCAACGAATCGTTTCTTTGATTTCCCTTTTCTCAGGTCGTTTCACCAACCCCATCAACAAATTCGCTTGCACCCCCAACAAAACCAAAAACACCACCAAAGGCATCAATCGTGGCACAAATGGATTTTCACTTGAAAAAAGATAGACTTCATTCTCCGCATTCAAAAAAATAGGCGCAATCAAAATCAACAGCGCCAACAAAACATTAAATCCAAACAATCCAATCCGCACAGCATCAAACAATTTCCATCCAATTGTCTTTTTTTTCTGAGCCGCCAACACATCAATCTTCATCTTCCACGTACGAATTGCAAACACCACCAACAAAACCAACGCCCCCACCATCGGCAGCAAAATCATCAATCGTTGTGCAGACAAAGCTCCCATCATTCCCGCGCCCCCATCAGATGGCAAAGAAAGTAGCCAAAAACCAGCTAAAACAGCTTCAACCGAAGACAACAACGTGAAAGTTCGGATCATTTTATTCTTCATTATCGTTCCTATTTAAGTAGTATCGTTAAGCGTATTATAACAAACACAAGCTTAAATCAATATAATACCCTCTAAACATGCCTTGACGTTGCTGGGGGACAAGGTTAATATCATTTCTATGAATATTAATAAAAGCAATTGGAATATGAGTGCGAAACCGCCAAAAAAACGACGGTCTCAACCGATTATTTTTATCCCCTTACTAATTCTATTATTGATTACCTTTGGCATCTCCTCCAAACTCATCAACGATCCGCCAGCGTTTGATTTCATCCCCACCGTCACCCCCACCATCAATCCCGAAGCACTCGTCAACGAAGCCAGAGGCTACTACGAATCAGGCAACATCGAACGAGCCATTGAAACCTATAAAGAAGCCCTCTTTGTCGATGCCTCCAATTCTTTAATCTATACCGAACTCGGTCGTCTCCAAGTCCTCCTCGGAGACTATGAAGAAGGCGAAACAACCTTACGCAACTCCCTTCTCCTCAATCCAGATAACCCCGACACCATCGCCTATCTCGGCTGGTGTCTCTCCCTCATGGGAGATCGCGAAGCAGATGCCGAAGCGCTCTTCCTGCAACTCATTGCCTCCAACCCCTCCAATGCACTCGGGCACGCATTCTATGCTCAATTGCTCACCGACCTAGACGACTTTGAAAAAGCTGGGGAAGAATCACGTCAAGCCATGGATCTCGCCCCCTTCACCTTAGAAGTCCTTTGGGCCCGAGGCTATGTCCTTGAATTTACAGATAACTACGAAGAAGCGCTTGATAAATACAACCAAGCCATTCAAATCAACCCCAACATCGCCGATCTTCACATCGCCGTCGGCCGTGTCTATCGCGCCATGGAACTTTATGATGATGCCATTGCCGCCTTAGTCCAAGCCAACGCACTCAATCCCTCAGATCCCATCCCCGACACCTACCTCACTCAAATCTATATCACCCAAGGGGAATATGGCAAAGCCGTTCAATCTGCCTCCAAAGCCGTAGAAGAAGACCCTGGTAATCCCTACCGTTATGCCAATCTTGCCACCGCCATGTACCGCAACAAAGACTACTTTGATGCAGTTGATCAATTCTCAATCGCCATCAAAGGTGGTGTCGTGCAAGACAACATCATCGTCGAAGGCCTCGTCCTCGATTATGGCACCGTCTCAACCTATTTCCAACTCTATATGCTGTCACTTGCCTATAGCGGTCAATGTGGCGATGCTGTCACCGTAGCCCAAAGCCTCATGGGGGGGCTCCCCAGTGATGAAAATGCTCGTTACAATGCCGAATTTGCCATTCAATATTGCGAAGAAAACGCAGGCTTAAACTTCTTCACGCCCACACCAGACCCAGAAGAACAACAAGCAACCACCGATGCAGGTGGTGCAATGCTCCCAGAGATCACACCAGAAGCGCCCGTTTCCTCTCCTGATGGAGAACCAACCCCGGTGGAATAATGCTAGTTCCTGAAGAAAAAAACATCTTCCGCAAAGAGCCCTACCGTCCCAATCCATACGCAGTCGTCATCTTACTCGTCATGATCATCGGAGCGGTCTATGCTCTTGTATCCATTTCAAATGGCTTAGAGCAAGGCACCCTCAACAACCCTCTCGCGGCCACCCCCACCCCCACCCGCAACACCACTTCCTATCTCATGGAAGCAGAAGCATTTTACGCAGCCGGCAACCTCACCGCCGCCATAGATTCTTATCAAGAAGCCATCGATCGCAACCCAGACAATGGTCAAGCCTTGGCAGAGCTCGCTCGTCTCCAAACCTACTATTCCTCCATCGTCACCACCAACCTAAAAGCAGCCTTGTTAGATCAAGCCAAAGCCAACATAGATCTAGCAGTCGAAATTGATCCAGAAAACAGCGATGTATACGCCATCAAAGCCCTTGTCTACGACTGGTACACCGCTGTAGATGGCGTCACTGAAGATCAAAAAAATGAGCTCCTCCTAGACGCCTATGATGCCTCCGTCAAAGCCCTCACCCTCGATACCCAAAACGTGCTCGCCCTCACCTTCCAAGCCGAAATCCTGCAAGACCAATTCAATTTTGCCGGCGCTCTTCAAAATGCCCAGCTCGCTCTCCAGCTAGACCCAACCTTAATGGATGCCCACCGTGTCTATGGCTATATCTTAGAATCTCGCGCGCAATACGCCCTTGCCATCGAAGCCTATAAAGACGCCGTCGCACTCAACCCCAACTTTACCTATCTCTATATCAAAATCGGGCAAAACTATCGTCAAATCCTCAACTACGACATGGCCCTCGACTTTTTCGATCAAGCCGCCACCATCAACAAAATCAACGGCATTGAAGATCCCGTCCCTTATATCGCCATCGCCAAAACCTATTCCCGTGATGGAGAATTTTTTGCCGCCTCTCTCAACCTGCAACGCGCCTTAGATTTTGACCCCCAAAACCCTGATATTTACGGGCAATTAGGCGTGCTCTACTTCAAAGCACGAAACTACGAAAGCTCCATCCCCGCCCTCCGTTGCGCCATCTCTGGCTGCACCGCTGAAGAGAACGAAGAACAAGACTATGCCATTCAACCACTCACACTCAATGATGGCAGCATCTTCTACTATTACACTTTTGCCTCAGTACTCTCCGCTTTAAATCAATGTGAAGAAGCACTCCCCATCATGGATACCATCGAAAGCAAATATGCCAACGACTCCTTAGTCATGGGCATCATCAACGAAAACCGGCAAATCTGTAACTTCTTCGCCGAACAATAGCAAAACAAAAAAAGAAGCGAATCCGCTTCTTTTTAATTTACCCAACAATCCTTCATCAGCGCTTGAGCTTATCAGCCGTCATCCGACCAATCACCAAAAACAATCCCATCGCAGCCACCACACAAAACATCTCCACATACATAATCCAAATCGGCCGCACATCCTCAAACAACTTCCCCATCAACAAAGGCAACGCCATCGCCCCCAACGAATTCCCTGCATAAATCAACCCACTCACTTTTCCAGTGAACACCACCGTTCGTTCGGCAATCGCAAAAACCATCGGGAAAATCGAAGACATAAAAAATCCCAAAACAATCGTTCCCAACCACAAGAAAAATGCAAAATCTTGAAAAAGAATGATAATCGCAGTCCCCAAAAACCAACCCACCAAATTAATCTGAAGCATTTTCAACGGATTCAACTTTTTTGCCAACCCAATCGAAACTAACCGCCCAATCGTCAAAGCTCCCCAAAAAACAGACGTTATCTTATCCGCCTGAGCCACACTCGCCAAACCTGTCCGCGTTGCATAAGTAAAAATCCAATTACTAAACCCAATCTCTCCCCCCACATATAAGAACAAAAACAAGCCAAACACCACCACCAACGTATAGTTGATCTTTGCCGGCTCCGTCTCCCCTTCCTTAATTTCTGCCACAATTGGCTTTGGGCTAGGTAAAAAAAATGAAACTGCCATCAAAGGCACAAACAAAATCGCCACAATCCAAAAAGGCCATGGCGTCGCCTCCCCATTCACAGCTCGTGTTGCAGTCACAATCAAAGGTCCCACCGTAGCGCCCACCCCAAAGAAAAAATGCAACGCATTCAAATAAGGTCCCACATTGTCCCGATGCACCCACACCACCAACGTATTTGCACCTAGGTCAAACAAATTGGTCGAAATCCCATTCACCAAAAAGATCGCCCACAAAATCGAAAACACAGGTGTCACCGGAATCAAAACCATACAAATAATCGTCACCGCAAATCCAAAAAACATCACCTTATGCCCCGGCAACCGATCAAAAAAATGTCCATTCAAAAGCGAAGTAATCACAAACCCAATCGAACCAGCCGTGAACAACATCCCCAAATTTCCCACCGTCACATGCGTATTCTTAGAAAGCAATGGCAACATCGGCCCATTAATGGAAGACATAATCCCAATTACAATAAAAATAAGAAAATAAAAAACTGATTGTGAAACCTTCACCCGCTTTTCAACCATGTTCACCGCCTAGCCATTGCATTTTTCAGAAGTATATCATCGAATCAAATCAACACCCACCAGTTCATAACCATCAATCCCATCGCAGATTAACCTTCATCTCACCTACCCCCAATCTTTATTAATCGCGACTAAATAAAAAAAGTCATGCATTTCGGTTTATGATACAATCACTTTTATATGAAGAAACCAACCTCACCACAACTGATCTTAGCCTCTGGCTCACCAAGACGAAAAGAATTGGTACAACTCCTCGACTGGGATATTCAAATTGCCCCAGCAGATATAGATGAAACCGTTGGTGCAAATGAAAACGCCGTTGACTACGTCACCCGTATGGCAACCGAAAAAGCCATCGCAGCAGCTCAAAAAGCACCCCCCAACGCCATCATACTCACCGCAGACACCACCGTAGCAGACGGAGACACTATTCTTGGCAAACCCCAAACCGAAGCACAAGCCATCACCATGCTCACCGACTTGCGCAACAAAACCCATCGGGTCTACACCGCCATGTCCATCATCCAAAATGACAAGATCAAAACCATCTGTGTGGGGTCTGATGTACCCATGCGAAACTATACGGATCAAGAAATGCAATCCTATATTGCATCAGGGGATCCGTTTGATAAGGCAGGTGGCTACGCCATCCAAAACCAAAGCTTTCACCCTGTCGAAGAATTTGATGATTGTTTTGCCAACGTAATGGGCTTGCCCGTCTGTGATTTAGCCATTCTCGGTCAACAATTTGGCCTAGAATTTCCTGCAGATATCGCTCAACGATGTCAAAATTCTTTATGTTATCAATGTACTTGTTATTCAACACATTTGAGAGGAACCTATGAATAAAAATTCAATGCGAAGACTTCTTATATTGGCAATTGTGAGCTTGTTCGTGCTTGCCGGTTGTGGCAAAGCCAGTGAAACAGCCGAAGTCCAAACCTCACCAGAGCCAACCCTAGCAGAGATTATTCCCACCATCATCGCCGCACCAGATGTCGATGAAGCCGTCAGTCGCTATCTCACCTACTGGACCGAAAAAGACTACGCCTCCATGTACGACATGCTCTCTCCCCTCAGCAAAGATTCCATCAGCTACGATGACTTTGCCGCCCGCTATCAATACCTCCATAACGAAGCCAACATCAATAACATCACCTATCAAATTCTCAGCACCCTCACCAACCCCCGCACAGCCATGGCATCCTATTCCATCCATTTGGAATCCGCCATCTTCAGCCCCATCGACCGAGACACCACCATGGATCTCGTCATCGACAATGGGGAATGGAAAGTTGTCTGGTCAGAAAACCTCATCCTTCCCGAATTTGCCGGTGGCAACACCCTTTCCGCAGAATATTATGTCCCCGAACGTGGCAACCTATACGATCGCAATGGCACCGCCATCGCTTATAACACCAACGCCGTCGCCGTTAGCGCCATCCCCAGCCTCTTAGAACCCGAATTTGTCGGCTCCTTTGCCGCCCAACTTGCCCAACTGAGTGACTCCATCAACATGAACGTCCTCATAGATCAACTCACCGCTGACGACCCAGACTATTTAATTCCCGTCGTCGTTGTCCCCTCAGATGTATGGGCCGAAAGAGAAGAATTTCTTCTCCCCTATGGCGCCCTATCTTATACAGAATATTTAAATACCCGCTATTATCTTGATGGTGGTCCCGGAGCCCAAACCCTAGGATATGTCGGTTCCATTCCCACCGAAAGCATTAGCTATTGGGCCGAACTTGGCTACTCCATCGACGATCGTGTCGGGCGCCAAGGTCTCGAATTCTCTCAAGAATCCCAACTTGCCGGCACCCGTGGTGGCGCGCTGTATGTCGTCAGCCCCTATGGCGATGTCGTCACCAAACTAAGTGAAAAAGAATCTGCAGCTGCCAACTCCGTCTATTCCACCATCGACATTGATCTGCAACGCGTTGCTCAACAAGCCCTTGGTGATTTCACCGGCGCCGTCGTCGTCCTAGAACGAGACACTGGCCGAGTACTTGCTATGGTCTCCTCCCCCAACTTCGATCCCAACGATGCCGATATCAACAATCCCAACAGCGTTTGGAATTCCTATTTCGGACAAACAGACGCCCCCTTCTTCAACCGAGCCACTCAAGGACAATATCCTCCCGGTTCCATCTTCAAAGTCATCACCGCCTCTGCCGCCCTCGAAAGTGGTCAATTCACCCCCGAATCCAGCCTCTATTGTGATTCCCAGTGGTACGGCTTAGGAGAAGACGCTCCCTTAGACGACTGGACCCTTGCCAAAGAATTACCCCCCAGTGGCGATCTCGTTCTCTATGAAGGTATCATGCGTTCTTGTAACCCATGGTTCTATCAAATTGGGATGACCCTTTATAACTACGTTCCCGCAGAAGGGGAAGACGACACCAAAAGCCTCGTTGCAGAACTTGCCCGCGGTTTTGGCCTTGGCTCGCCCACCGGCATTCAAGGTGTAACTGAAGAAGCTGGCTCCATCGTCAGTCCAGATGACACCAACTTCCCCCTCAGTGAAGCCGTCCAACAAGGCATTGGGCAAGGCGTCACCCTCATCACCCCCTTGCAAGCCGCAGTCTATACTGCCGCACTCGGCAATGGAGGCACCCTCTATCGCCCACAACTGATCGAAAAAATTGAAAACGCCAACGGCGATGTGATTCAATCCTTCGAACCCGTTATCAATGGCACTCTCCCCATCTCAGAAGCCACCCTAAGCGAAATTCAAAAGGGCATGTATGCCGTAGTCAACAACACACGCGGAACCGCCTATCGTCAACTAATCAGCTTCACCGTTCCCGTCTACGGTAAAACCGGCACTGCCCAAAATCCTGGTGGAGATCCCCACGCTTGGTTCATTGGCTATACCGCCGCTGAACGAGAAGACGTACCCGATCTCGCCATCGCAGTCCTCATCGAAAACATCGGAGATGGCTCCGAATTTGCTGCACCCATTTTCAAACGTGTTGCCGAAGCCTATTTCTATGGCAGCCCCTCCACCATCTTCCCTTGGGAAAGTCAATTTGGCGTCACAGACCCAGAATATTTCATTGATGAAGTCGAGGGGGAAGACACAACAGAAGAAAACAACACCGTCCCCATCAATCCCAACTAACCCTTTTCTTTGACCTTACCCATTTGAAACAAAACATAAAAGAGCAACCCTAGAAGTTGCTCTTTTTCTATTCTTATCTTTTTAATCTCCACCTGTGGTATAAACATAGCATATGCAATTAAAAAATGGTATTGTCATTCGTTCTCAATCAGGCTTTTTCACCATCCAAACCGATGAAAAAGAAGAACTCACTGCCCAGCTCAGAGGCCGTTTCAAAAAAGGTCGTCGAATGGGAGACCTAATCGCTGTCGGAGATCGTGTGCAAGTTTCCATTCATGATGATGGCACCGTCATGGTCGAGGAGATCTACGAAAGAGATCGAGCCTTCGTCCGCATGGCGCCCACTTCCCGTGGTGTCTACGAACAAATCATCATCGCCAACCCCGACCTTGTCATTTTTGTCTTCGCCTGTGATGACCCCCCGCCAAATCTACGCATGTTAGATCGTTTCCTCATCATCGCCGAGCGTCAAGGCCTTCCCATTCAAATCGTAGCCAACAAATCCGATCTCGTCTCACGCAGGCGTGCCCGTTATCTCTTTGGTCACTACCCCACCCTTGGCTATCCCGTCACCTACACCTCCACCAAAAAACATCGCGGCATCCGCAATGTCAAAAAACTGCTCAAAGACAAAACCACTGTCCTCATCGGCCCATCCGGTGTCGGCAAATCCAGTCTGCTCAATGCCATCCAACCCGATCTCGGGCTAGAAGTCAAAAAAATCAGCGAACAAACCCGCAAAGGCCGTCACACCACCGTCGTGCGTCAAATGTTCCCCCTCACAGAAGGTGGCTACATCGCCGACACCCCCGGTCTCAAAAGCCTTCCTTTATGGGATGTGGAGCCCGAAGAACTAGATGGCTACTTCCCCGAACTCGCCGCGCTCGTGCCCTATTGCCAATATAACAACTGCACCCATGTTGACGAACCCGGATGTGCAGTCACCGAAGCCTTAGAAAACGGACAAATTCATCCTGAGCGCTACGAATCCTATGTGCGCATTCGCTTCTTCAATTCTGATTAAACAAAAAAAGGCTTTGAAAGCCTTTTTTATTTATTTTAAATTCAATTTTTAAAACAATCAGAATGAGATTTGTTGCATCAAAGTCGCCATACGAATCTTAATCATCGCCGCCTGTTCAAAATCTCCATTCGCCTCCGCTTTCTCAAAAGCAAATTCATACATCTCAATTGCTAAAGATTTCTCACCTGCATTTTCAAATCGCAACGCTTGAAAATAATATCCATTCGCCATGTCAGGATAAAACTTTATCAAAAATTCTGCATCTTGGTTCAACTTATCAAGATTATTCATCCGCAAATAGAAAATACTTCTTTCAGAATAAAAATCATACGCATTCATTCTCAAAAGCGCAATATTATAATAAATCTCAGAAGAATCCGCATCCCCTATCTCTTCCAACAAAGCACCCTTCGCAATCACCAACTCAGGCATATCAGGCATCAAATCAATGCACACTTCTGCTTCGCGCAAAGCCTCTTCATAGAGTCCCGAATCCAACAGCTCATTCATCTTCGTTTGATGTTCATACATCGCCACATAGGTCGGATCAGGGGCCAAAAATTCCTTATAAGCCACATAAAGCGCAATTCCAACCAATAACAACACAGTTGTCACCAAGAAAAAATGATTCGTCTTTTTCTTTTGATCACTCGCAATCACCTGGTCCAATCGCCACCACACAGGTTCAATCTTCCCAATCGTTGTTTCTCGATAAGATTGATATTCCTTCGTGTTTCCAAAAACAGCAATGATCTTTTTCGCATTGTGCTCGATTTTTTCCTTAATCGTATAAAATCGACCTTGTTCACTCACACAAGAAATCCCTAATTTCGAAAAGCCTTTTAATTCTTGTTCAATTCCATCCAATTTTGTAAATGTTTCTTTTAACTGAACCAAAGAAATTTCTTTCCGGCTCAATTTATCTAGGGCGTTTTCTACATCCGTTAGGTTGCGACGTAACTTATCCATCCGAGACAAGCTCTTATTATCATTTGGTGTAATAGGCATCATGTTACTCCTTAAGAAGTATTATACTTGAGTAAAATTTCGAACCATTAAAAGGAGCTTATAAAAACTATGGTATAACATTTAGAAATGTATTAATCTTTTCAATAATTGGAAAGGAAAAGGTATAATATTGGCTATGGAAAAACAAATGGAAGAAGCCCAAAAAACAAAAAAAGAAAAACGTCAACGCCCAGTTCTCAAAGGTATTTTGCTAGGAATTGTCGCTTTGATCGTATTGATTGCCGTCGGTGCATTCGCTGGATTAAAAAGTGGTCAAGGCGCTCAACACGCCCAAGCCACCCAAGATGCTGCCGTTGAAGCCTACATTCAATTTGAAGCCGCAATGAACGATCTAGAATATGGCCGCTGTGAAAATGCCCAAACCCGCCTACAGTTCGTTGTAAAAAACAACCCCGTCTATCCCGGCATCACCGAAGCCCTCACCAAAGCCATGCTCTGCTCCAATGCCACCGCCACGCCTGAACCTGTCATCCAACCCACCGCCGTTCCCACTCCCGAAACACGTGATGCCAGCCAAATCATGGCCGAAGCCGAAGCGCTCTATGCAAATCAAGATTGGGAAAATCTCATCTATCAACTAGACGCCATCCGGAACAACTATCCCGATGTAGAACCCATTCGCGTCGACCAAATGTACTACACCGCCTATCGTCAAATCGGCATGAAAACCCTTCTCAAACAAGGTGATCTTGAAGGTGGCATCTATAACTTCACCAACGCTTCAAAATATGGTCCCCTTGACGCAGAAGCCCAAAACTATAGCCAATGGGCCACATGGTTCCTCACTGGCATGAGCTTTTGGGAAGTTGATTGGGGACAAGCCGTCGAATATCTCCAACAAGTGGCCTATGCAGCCCCCAACCTTTGGGATGGTGAATATTCCGCCCAACAACGCTACGAAGAAGCCAGCCATAATTACGGTCAACAACAAATTGACAAAGCCATCTTCTACCTTGACGTAAGAGGCTACTGCGCAGCACAAAACACTTTCAACATCGCCAGAGAATATACCACACTCACAGATGAAGCCCTTTCAAAATCTGCCGAAGCTTCCCAAAAATGTGCTGAGAATCCTGATTCTCAACCACAAATGGAATATCCATACTAAACTTTTCTAAACAAAAGGCTGGTACCAACAATGCCAGCCTTTTTTATAACCTCCCCCATTCTCAACACCCTAAAACATCAATCATTCAAAAAGGAAACGTATGAAGAATAATCTTCTTAAAAAAATAAATCCCTTTCTCAAATCCTCGCTCATCGTCTCCATCTTCTTCGCCATAGACAAAGTCTTCGCCTTCGTTCGTCAAACCTTCGTCGCCCGCCAATTCGGCCTCTCCTACGAACTAGACGTCTTCAACGCCGCCAATAACATCCCCGATCTGCTCAGCGCTCTCATCTCTGGTGGCGCCTTAGGGGTCGCCCTCATCCCCGTCCTCACAGAATATTTTGAGAAAAAACAAGATAAAGAAAAACAAGAAGGCTGGCGCATCTTCTCCATCGTAGTCAACCTTGCCTTCATCATCACCGGCATCATCGCCATCATCATCGCCATCTTTGCCAACTTCATCATCACCAAGCTCATCGCCCCCGGCTTCCCCCCAGAGCAACAAATCCTCTCTGTAGAGCTTATGCGCCTAGACCTCATCGCCATCATGATCTTCTCCATCTCCGGTCTCGTCATGGCTGGCCTCCAATCCAACAAACATTTCCTCTTCCCCGCCCTCGCCCCCATTCTCTATAACGTTGGTCAAATCTTTGGCGTCATGATTCTCTCACCCAAAGAACCCATCAACCTCTTCGGCATCTCCCTCCCCCACTTCAACATGGGCATTCACGGTCTCGTCTATGGCGTCATCATCGGAGCCACCCTCCATCTCCTCATTCAACTGCCGCCCCTCTTCAAAATGGGCTATCGTTGGTACCCCGGCCTTGGCCTCAAAGACCCAAAAATCCATCAACTCGGCACCCTGCTTGGTCCACGCGTCATCACCAAATTCTTCATCTTCATGTTCTTCATCGTCCGCGACAATCTTGCCTCTGGCATGGGAGAAGGCGCCGTCACCGCCCTCAACATGGGCTGGTTCATCATGCAAGTGCCCGAAACACTCCTCGGCACAGCCTTTGCTATCATTCTCCTCCCCACCATCTCTGAAATCACCGCCAAAAAAGACGATCAAAAATTCAAAATTCGCATGAACCAAGCCTATCGCATCATGCTCGCCCTCACCATCCCCGCCGCCGCCATCCTCGCAGCCGGAGTTCAACCAGCTGTCGCCAATCTCCTCGGCTATACCACCGCAGAAACTGCACGAGTCGTCCTTGCCACCCGCATCTACCTGCTCGGTCTTGCCAGTCACGCCCTCCTAGAAATCACCGTCCGCGCCTTCTATGCCCAAAAGAACGCCATGGTCCCCCTCTATGCCGCCACAGCCAACGCCATCCTCTACGTCATTTTCGCCATCAACTTCGCCAAATGGTGGGGGTTCGCAGGCATCGCCTTTGCAAATTCCCTCGCCTTCACCCTCGAGCTTGCCCTCCTCATGGTCATCCTCAATCGCAAACACCAAGGCATCATCAACTTCTGGCGCTCCCTCATCCGCATCACCTTGCCATCCCTAACCTTTGGCGCCATCATCTATTTCATCATCGAAAATGGTTGGGTCACCACCCAAAGTGGGCTCATGCAAGTCCTCATCTCAGCAATTCTCATGCTAGGTGGCTTGCTAGCCGTCTGGCCATTCATCCATCCAGAGCTCAAATTACTCCAACAAATGGATGCCTAAATCACCATTTTCACCCTAAAATCCCAAAAAGAATTTGATTTTCAAGGTCAAATTCTTTTTTTTTCAATAAAAACGCCCAAAAATATAAGAAAAACTAAAGAAAATTGAATCAATGTTTAATTTTATTGAATTATATATTGACAATATTGATTTTTATGCTAAACTATATTCAATAAAACAAAACAAGCTTCTAGAAAATAAACATCTGAAGCGGAAAGGAAAATTATGCACAATGCAATAGAAAAATGCCCCGTATGCCAACATGATCTCGTCATCACCCAATTATCATGCACCAATTGTGACACCAAGATCAACGGAAACTATCAACACAAACAAGGTCCATTTTCTGTTCTAAATGAAGAACAAACAAATTTTTTACTCAGTTTCGTCAAATGTGAAGGTCGCTTCAATCGGATGGAAGGGGAACTTGGCCTTTCTTACCCAACCCTCCGCAACAGATTCAATGAGATTGTCAAAATCCTAGGAGGCAACCCGCAAGAAGAGCTTCGCCCTCTCAACAAAGAAGATCGCATCATCATTCTCAACATCTTAGAAAACGACATCATCACACTTCAAGAAGCACAAACGCTCTTAAAAACCAAAACCTACATCAAGTCACTTGATGTCAGAAAAGAATTGGTTTGGAATGCACTCGAAGAAGGCGAAATCAACGCAGAGGAAGCAGTAATCATGCTTAAAGAGGAACTTGAATAGAACAGGAGTAAAAATATGTCAAATAATGAAGAAGTTCGAAAAATCTTAAAAATGGTCTCTGATGGCAAGCTCACAGTTGAAGAAGCGGATGAATTAATTGCTTCTATTCAAGAAAGTGTAAACGCGGAAAAAGAACCTGAAAAAAACAACGATGACTACGTTGAATTCCTAAAAACGCCCTTTCCTGATGTAAATATCCCCTCAAGCACTCGGTTCAAAAACCGCAAAGCCCGTTGGTTCCGCATCGTAGTCTCTGACAGCACAACAGGCAAAGTCAACACAAACGTCCGCTTACCCATGGGATTCGGGAACTTAGGCATCAACCGATTTCTAAAGAATTTAGATATCGGCCTAAAAGGACACGAATTTGATGAGATCACCCAAAACGTAGACCTCATCGACGAACCCACCATCATCCTAGACGTAATTGATGATGATGAACATGTTCAAATCTTTATTGAATAAAAAACTGAATATAAAAAATGAATGAATATAAGCTAAAAAGGAAAATAAAAATGAATACAACAATTACTCAAATCATGGTCTTTTCTAATAATATCGAAATTATTAGACCGAACCCAGAAATAGTTCGGAAATAAGTGTTCTTCTTTTTGAAAAAGGTGTAAGGAGAAAAAGATGAGTAAAATTCCACAAATTATGATCTTCTCAAACAACATTGAGATTCAGCCATACAAAAAAGATCCCGCATTTGAGTATTTTCTCACAAAAAAGAGAGTCACAAAACTCAAACAACGTGGATAACAAAAATGAAAAAAGTTGGTCAATGACCAACTTTTTTATTAAACTAGGAAATATTAACCTTCATCAATTGACAACTCCCCTCATTACGATACAATTTGCATAGATTAATATCAATGAATGAAAATGGATGAAAGGGAATTACTACTATGTTAGGAAACTTAAAAGATCTCCTTGGTGGCGATCTTGGCGATGCCGGTGATTTAATCGGTACCCTCGGAAAAGTTGTCACCAAAGCCAAACCAGTGAAAGAATCAGAAGCCACTGCAGCACCCGCAAAAGATAAAGACGGAGGCTTGCTCGGTAACATCTTAGATGCAGTCACCGACGGCCCCACAGAAATTCGCGTCATCGTTCTCGATGGCAACGGCAAAGAAAAACGCGATATGGCAGTGCCCATCAGCATCGTTCGCACCGCCCTCGATATGGGTGCCGACGCACTCAACCTAGATGAAAAATTCAACCCCGACAAACTAATCACCTTATTAGAAACTCGCGGCAAAGGCCTCTTATTCGACTTTGACGATCCCACAGACGATGACGTCATCAAGGTCTATCTTCAATAACCGCAATAGTACACAAAAAAAGCTGTCCAAAATGGACAGCTTTTTATTTTTTAAAAGAAACTTTCAACTATTTTGCAAATTCAGAAACTCTCGTCTCACGCAAAACAGTCACCTTAATCTGACCCGGATATTGCATCGTCTCTTCAATCTGACGTGCCACATCGCGAGCAATCTTAGATGCTTGATAATCATCCACATCATCTGGCTTCACAATAATCCGAACTTCACGTCCAGCTTGCAAAGCATAAGTTTGGCTCACACCATCATAAGAATTTGCAATCTCTTCCAAAGAGCGAATACGCTTCACATATTGATCCAAGCTTTCACGGCGTGCCCCAGGGCGTGCGCCAGAAATCGCATCAGCAGCTTCCACAATCACTGCTTCCACAGTAGATTGTTCAGTTTCATGGTGATGAGAAGCAACAGCATTAATCACATCTTGATTCACACGATAGCGCTTCAAAAATTCAGCACCAATCGCCGCATGTGTGCCTTCCAAGTTATGATCCATCGCCTTGCCAATATCATGCAAGAAACCACCACCCTTAGCAACTTCCACATCTGCACCCAATTCAGCAGCAATCACCGCAGCAATCTTCGCTGTTTCCACGGCATGTGCCAATTGATTCTGTCCATAAGAAGTACGGAACTTCAAACGCCCCATCATCCGCACCACTTCACGGTGCAAATTAGGAATCCCCGCGTCAAATGCAGCTTCTTCACCAGCTTCAAGAATCGCCTTCTCAACTTCTCGTGTTTCTTTCTGCACCATCTTTTCAATGCTAGCCGGGTGAATGCGACCATCTAAGATCAATTTTTCCAAAGATCGGCGCGCAATCTCTCGGCGAACAGGGTCAAACCCAGAAACAGTCACTGCCTCAGGCGTATCATCCACAATGATGTCCACCCCAGCAGATTGTTCAAATGATCGAATATTACGTCCAGAACGACCAATAATTCGCCCCTTCATCTCATCATTTGGCAAAGCCACCACAGAAGTCGTAATTTCAGAAACATGCTCCGAAGCCACCCGTTGAATCGCCAATGCAATCAACTTACGTGCCTTCTTCTCACCTTCTTCACGAGCCTCAGTTTCAATCTGTCGAATAATCCTCGCCATATCATTACGCGAATCTTTTTCAACTTCATCCAACAAAACAGTTCGTGCTTCATCAATTGTCAATTGAGAAATGCTTTGCAACTTCTCCATCGCATCCTCATGAATCTTATTCACATCATTCTGTTTTCGATCCATCTGACTTTGACGCTTATTCAAACGTTGTTCTCTTTGTTCCAACTTATCGGTTCGATTGTCCAATTCATTACGTCGTCTTTGTAAACGTTCGTCTTCCCGATTCAACTCGTTTCGACGCTTGGAAATTTCTGCTTCAACTTCAGTCGTAATCTTCAAAGCCTTATCTTTTGCCTGAATTTCCAATTCACGTGCACTCTCACGCGCAACACCAATAATTCTCTCCGCTTCGTCTTTTACACTGCGGATGGACAAACGAACTTGAATTAATTTGATGAGGAATCCCAACACTAAGCCAACTAGTGCGGCTCCTGCAATTATGAGTAATTGATTCTCCATGTTCAGTTCTCCAATTTATTTTTTCAGTTCATTTATTTTAAAAATCATCTTGCAATTTCTGCCATTCATTTGTCAAAATATCAGCAGTCATTGCATACGTGAAGCCCTTTCGAGCTAAATGTCCATATAATTTTTCGCGAAATTTTTGCTCATCATCAAGATGTGCAATTTTGCGAAGAAAAGCATCAGCAGCACTCTGTGCCAGAACCTCATCATCCAGTTCTTCCAGCACCACATCGATCACATCATCTCCCACACCCTTCTGGCGCAGCTCCTGCCGCAGCAAAAAAGTGCTCCTCGGGCGAAACTCAACCCGATTCTCCACCCAAGCCCGTGCAAATGCTTCATCATTCAGATATTCTTTCTCTTCAAGTCGAGCAAGCACAATCTCAATCACATCCGCCGGAGTTGGATATTTTCGTAATCGTTGCGTCACTTCTTTCTTTGACCGAATCCTATGCGCAATAAACTTCAAGGCCCGCTGATAAGCAACTTCGATCTCATCCTCAGCCAGCAATTGAGCAATCTTATCCTCGCTCAAAACTTGCCCCACCTTCAGCCAAGCTGCCACAAATTTTGAAAGTCCAAATGCAAACTCATCATTCAAAAAAACATTGATTCGTTCCCGATTCTTCTTTTGTAGCGTAAGTGCCGTAATTTTTTTATCCATAATTCAATTGTTAAAAAACAAACCGTGCATGCAATGGCAAAAAAGCCAAAGCTTCACGGTTATGATCTATACGTTGAATACGTAAATGGAATTGGAATTCCAATTTTAATGCGTTAAGTTCTTTAAATTCGTAAAACTAACTTGATGATCTCCTCATCAAAGTTCAACCATGCGAATTTTCAAAATTTAATATGTCCATGCAGAAGCAAGCTTCTGTTTCGTATTCTGCCTAAAATTGCCTCATCCAAAAAAACTTCAAAGCAATTTTTTCATAACCGCAAAAACAATCATTGCGGAGCTGGGACCAGTGCAATTATTCCGCATCATCAACAGAAGATTCATCATCATCTGCCGACTCAGCAAACGCACTTTCTCGAATCAAAGATTCAATCTCATCAACCAGCTGTGGATTTTCGCTCAAGAACACCTTCGTATTTTCGCGTCCTTGGCCCAATCTATCTTCACCAAACGAATAGAATGATCCTCGTTTTGTGATTATTTCCAATTCAACCCCAAGGTCCAGCAAATCGCCAACCTTAGAGATTCCTTCATTATACATTATGTCAAATTCTGCAGATTTGAATGGGGCTGCCACCTTATTCTTCACCACTCGCACCCGAGTACGGTTCCCAATGATCTCAGTTCCCTGTTTAATCGATTGGATCCTGCGCACATCCATACGAATAGAAGCGTAGAATTTCAAAGCATTCCCACCGGTTGTAGTTTCTGGGTTCCCAAACATCACCCCAATCTTCTGTCGAAGTTGGTTTGTGAAAATCACCGCAGTGTTTGTCTGCTTAATCACCCCAGAGAGCTTTCGCAATGCTTGTGACATCAACCGTGCCTGAATCCCCATCGTAGAATCCCCCATGTCCCCTTCAATTTCCTTACGAGGCACCAATGCTGCAACAGAGTCAATTACAACCAAATCAACTGCGCCAGATCGCACCAATGTTTCTGCAATTTCCAAAGCCTGTTCCCCTGTGTCAGGCTGTGAAATCAATAACTCTTCAATGTCCACACCACAAACAGCAGCGTAGGAGGGATCTAAAGCATGTTCCATATCAATGAATGCACACGTGCCACCCATTTTTTGCGCCTCTGCCACAATATGCTGACAGATCGTTGTTTTTCCTGATGATTCAGGCCCATAAATTTCGATCACACGCCCACGAGGAACACCGCCCACACCAAGCGCAAGATCCAAAGAGATGCACCCTGTCGGGATCGCTTCAATCTGCATATGATGTGCCTCCCCCAAACGCATAATAGCGCCATCGCCAAATCGCTTTGTGATGTCGTCTACAGCAGTATTGAGAGCTTTATTTTTTTTGTCAGACATGCTTGTTCCTAGTAGGTTGGCATTAAATTTGCCTATAATGTATTTTAGTAATTATACAATAGAAACAAGATTTATGGATTAAATCATGCCTAGAAAACTCTTTTTGATATAATAAGAATACCTTTTAATGGATGGAGCCTCTTATGAATCAGAATTCAATTCGACAAGCCATTTTGGCGCTCAAAAACGGGAATATCAACCAAGCCCGCAACCTTCTCATCCCCGTCATCAAAGATGACCCCGCCAACGAACAAGCTTGGTTGGTGTTTGTCACCACCTTTGAATCTGACCAAGAGAAAATAGACATTCTTCAACGTTTTCTCAAAATCAACCCCGGCAGCCTCAACGGTGCCCACCTCCTCGTCCAGCTCAAAGATCGGGTCATGCAACAGCAAGCGCCCCCCACCCCTCCCACGCAACCCACACCATCTGAAAACGAATTCTCCTCCTTAGTCAACGATCTTCGCGAAAACACCAGCGAACTACCATCCTTCGCAGATCCAAATCCCTCGAAACAAATCGATGACAGCGATCCATTTTCAACCCTCGGCGCAACAGATCCGCTCAACAACCTCTTCAACGATCAAGATTCCACCTCAGGAGATTCCCTTTTTGACGAACATGGAGAAACCAGTGATCTGCCCTCATTCTTTGCCAACGATGGCACCGGCATCCTAGATGACACGCCCCCACCCACCCCTCAACCCACCCCCTCTCCCGAAAACATAAATCTCGAACCCGAAAACGAAGAAGATATCTTCGCCGCCCTAAACAACATGTCCGAAAATACAGAATTAGGCGGATTTGACATCCCCGAAATTGACTTTGACGCCCTTGTCAAAGACGCCACCGGAGAGCTCAACCTAGACGAATTTGACGAAGACGAAGAAACAGAAGAACCCTTTGACTTAAACATAGACTTCCTCAACGAAGATGATTACGAAAAGAAAAAAGAAAAACAACAAAGCGAATCCTCCTCAGATGACCTCAACTTTGATGACATCAATCTTGAGAGCGCCCTCCTCGGCTATACAGATGACACCAATGAACTCTTCACCCCTGATGAAATTCCAGATCTCTCCTCCATCGAAAAAGAAGAAGAAAAACAACCAGAACCAGCTTCTGCCATTTTTATTGACTATGAAGACGAAGAACTCCTCCCAGACCTCCAAACCGAACCAGAACCCGTCGTCGAAGAACCTCAAGAAGAAGATACAGAACCTGATATTCGAGAAGAACTCACCAAAGACGATAAAAAGAAAAAACGAAAAAAGAAGAAAAACAAAAACGGAAAAAAACAAAACAGAAAACTTCGCCGTCGTCTCTTCGCCATAATCTGGATTGTTGCCATCATCGGTGTCTACCAATTCCTCTATCTCCCCGGCAAGCTAGATCCCTATATTGATCCTGTCATGGCCCAATATGTCACCCCCTTCTATGAAGCCAACATCAAACCATTCTATGACGATAAAATCCGTCCATACATACCATTTGATCTCGCCAAAGAAGAAACCTCAGATCAACAAACCACCGATCAAACCGGCGTAGACCTTCCGCCAGCCCCCACTGAAGTGCCCATCACCTCCAAACCGGTCACACTCAGCAACATGTCTGGTCAAGTCAACACCCGCATAGACGATCAAAAAGAATGGAAAGTGCTCAATGCAGTCCAACCCGTCATTATGAACGGGCAAATTCAAACCACCATGGATGCCTCTATAGAGCTCAACTTCAACGACAACACCAACATCCTCCTCTCAGAAGAAACCACACTCAATATTGTGGATAATACAGACGAAGCCATCTCATTAGAGCTCATCACCGGCCAATTATATATTCAAAACACAGGCACCGATCTCAGCATTGAATCATCCGTTGCCAACATTCAAGTCAAACAAGGCATTGTCCTCTTCATCGTCGATCCCAGCCTCAAATTTGCCGAAGCAAATTGTTTCACTGGCAACTGCTCCGTAACCGTCGGCGCCGCAAATTCCAACATCGGCAGTGGCATGGCCTTCGTCGTCCAATCCTCGCAAACCCCCGGCCAAGTGCAACCCATTCAAGAAAACGCCCTCCGCACATGGATGCAGCTAGATGAAACCGTCTTCGACACCTTTGCTACTTACCCCAACGCCATCATTGGCGGCACCGTCTGGAACGACATTTCCATGGATGGTGTTCAAGACCCCGGCGAATCGGTATTTGCCAATTTAGATCTTCAACTCATCGACAATCAAGGCACCGTTGTTTCCGTCACCAAAAGTGACAAAAACGGACACTATCTCTTCTCCCAACCCGAAGCAGGCTACTATTACCTCGCCGCCAACATTCCCAACGCCATGTATAGCAGCCCCATCGGTCAACAAAGCATCATCGATCCCCTCACCAATGAATCAACCATACTCTATCTAGGAGAAGATCAACAAAATCAACTCTCTCTCAACATCGGCCTCATGACCTCACGCAACTCCACCAACAACACCAAAACACATCGCACCCTGCCCAACTTGCCCACCCTCGCCTATAACACTGAAACCAAAGCCAATGGCCTCGTAGATGACAACGTCACCAGCCTCTATGCTGGTAAAAATGACACCTTATGGGCGGCCACACCCCGTGGTCTCAGCCTCTATCAAAACAACACCTGGCAAACCTATCGCATCAGCAATGGCCTCGTCAACGACACCACCTATTCCATCGTAGAAGATGGCATAGGCAACGCCTACGTCCTCAGCCAAGGCAACGCCCTTGCCGTGTTCGACGGCCAAAACTGGACCTCCGTCCTCTTGCCAGATTCCATCCAATTTGATCTCACCACTCCTACAGCCAGCCTCCCCTTGCTCGCCAGCAACGCCAAAGGCAAAATCTGGATGGCATTAGAAGACACTCTCTATCAATACGATGGCACCCAATGGATCAGCTATCGCGATTTTGAAAACGCCATGATCAAAGACATCACCGCCCTCACCATCGACACCAACAACGTAGTCTGGCTTGCACATTGGGGTGGCGGCGTCTCTCGATTCGACGGCACCACATGGGACTTCTTCACCACGCAAGATGACCTCCTCAGCAACAATGTCAGCGCCATCACCTTAGACGCCAATCAAGCCCCTCTCATCGCCACATCAGCCGGTCTCATGCGCTATGTCGACCAAACATGGACTCCCGTCTATCAAGGTCTCACCGATGATTTAGGCACCATCTCCTCCCTCTTCCTCATCAACACTGGCTCAGGTGCCCAAGCCCAAGAAACCCTCTGGGTCGGCACACAATATGGTGCTTATTTACTAGAAGATGGCATCCAAACCGAAACCGAAACAACTCCCGGCACAGTCCTCCAAAGTTTAGAAGACATCGCCGTTTCCGATATCACCCAAACCACCGATGGTGTGCTTTGGTTCGCCACAGATCTTGGCCTCATCCGTCAAGGTGGCGGTCAATGGGTCAACTATCCCAACGTAAACAGTCCCTCCGTACGTGCCTATGTAGATTTAGATCGCAAAGGTAAAAACGATCTCGTCCTCTTCACCCAAAATCAACTCTTCGAAATTGACCCCGAAGATGCATGGTTAGAAAACAGCCTCACATCCGTAGACGGCACCGTCAAACAAATCGCCGTCGATAGCCTCGACCGCATTTGGCTCATGACAGACAAAAACCTCGCCATGCTCTCCAGCACCCAAACCACCACCCTAGACTATCCAGAGCAATGGTTTGAATCATCCAGTGCCTATACTGAATTTATCATCACCGACAAAAACACCACATGGATCGCCACAGAAAACTTCGTCGCCAGTCAAAATGGCTTTGGCTGGGCAGTCTACGATCACAACAGTGGCATCCCCACCTCTCCCATCACAGATATTTACGTCGATGATCGCATCACAGTCGTCACCACCAATGGCGGCGGCGCATCCATTCTAGAAAATGGCACCTGGCGCTTCTTGCATCAAGGCAATGGACTGAGCACCAACGCCCTCTCCAGCGTCACCGTAGATCAAGATGGCACCATCTGGTTCGGCACCTTCCAAGCAGGTCTCATCAGCTATGACGGCCAAAACTTCACCACCTACACCACCGAAGAAGGTCTCCTCAACTATCAAATCACCAACCTCGCCACAGGAGACGACAACGTCGTTTGGGTCGGCACCATCCTAGGGCTCAACGCCATTGCAGATGGCAACGTCTATGCCTATACCACCCAAGACGGCCTCTCCGCCAACTCCATCAAAAACATCCTCCCCATGGCAGATGGCAGCGTATGGGTCACCACCACCGCCAACACCATGTCCCACTTCATCCCCTAACCCAACCAACTACTTAAACAAAAAAAGGACTTCTATTAAGAAGTCCTTTTTCAATGAATCAACAAATAATCACCCTACTGTTTCGCCTCATTCCAAAAAGTCAACATCGTCTCAATCGAAAGATCCGACATCTCTTTTCCATCCTTGCGTGCTTGTGCCTCCAAAAAAGTGAATCGTTCATAGAATTTCTTACAAGCATCTCGCAAAGCCGCTTCCGGGTCAATCTCATGCCATCGTGCCAAATTCGTCAACGCAAACAACACATCCCCAAATTCCTCATGCTTCGTCTCATCACTTGCATTCTCAAATTCTTCAAATTCCTCTTCCACCTTCGCAACCACTTGCCCCATCTCATCCCACTTAAACCCCACTCGCGAAGCACGATTCATATAAATCTCTGCTAATGAAAGCGCAGGCAAAGCCTTAGATACCCCATCCAAAATCCCCTTTTCCTTCTTTGGCTGATTCTTGCGTTCTTCCGCCTTAATCTTCTCCCAATTCGCCAACACCTCATCTGGGTCATCCGATTCGTCCGCATTCCCAAACACATGCGGGTGCCGACGATAAAGCTTTTCATAAATCCCAGAAATCACATCCGTCATCCCAAACTCACCAAATTCCATCCCAATTTGCGCATGCAACACAATCTGCAACAACAAATCCCCCAACTCTTCCTGCATCTTTTCCGCATCATCCTCATCAATAGCCTCTAGCACCTCGTAGGCTTCCTCTAACAAATTCCTACGTAATGTTTGATGATCTTGTTTTCGGTCCCAAGGGCAACCTTCTGGAGCCCGCAGGTGAGCGATCAATTCCTGAAAATGTTCCATCGAGTTATTTTCACCCAAAGCAGGCAGATAAAGACTCGTCAACAACCCAATCTCATCACTGCGGTCGATCTCAAACAACATCAAATCTTCCACCTTCTCATCTTGGGTTCCTGCCCCATGCACCAACCTCACCGGAAACTCATCCGGATAAACCGCCATCAACGTCAACTTCAAATCACTCGCAACCTGTTGAGAATAAACCTGCCCAATCAAAGCAGGTCGATCAGCCGGAAAAGAAGGATGATACATCGTTTGCAACGTCACCGCATCCGTAATCATCATCTCAGGGAACGGGTCCACCTTCAAAGCAGAAAAAGTCGGCTCCAAAAAACTCAACCCTTCCACCACCGTGCACTTCAACCCCATCTCCGCCGCTTGCACGGCAATCCGCACCGCCGCCTCTTCCGCCACAAATGGGTGCCCCGGCACAGCATAAACCACATAATCACGCTCTTGTGCCAAGCGCAACACCTCAGCCGTAATCTTTTCATAAACCGCCAAAAAAGACTCCGCCGTCTCATAAATCTCATCAAAAGTATGAAGTTCTGTCTTAGTAGGAATTTTCGCCACCGTCGGGTGCTGTTTCGTCCGCAACCAAATCTCCTCAGCTGCATTCAAAATTTCCCAAGCTTCCAAAGTCAACTGATTCGGATTTCCCGGTCCCAGTCCCACCAAATAAATGCCATCAAGTTTCATCAAAAGTCCTTTAATAACAATAACCGTAGAGACGGAAACCCATCTCTACGGCGAATTGTTTTATTTTTTGTTTCACATGCAAAGCATGTAGAGAACAAACGAATGATTAACGTTTTGTATAGGTTGGTGCCTTTCGAGCACGTTTGAGACCTGGTTTCTTTCGTTCTTTCATTCGAGAGTCACGCGTCATGTGGCCGTTGCTGTGCATCAAAGCGCTCAAAGATTCGTCCATTTTCGTCAATGCACGTCCAAGACCCATGCGAACTGCGCCAGATTGGCCAGTCACACCGCCGCCCTTCACGAGCACGGAAACATTCACACCACTTGCCAAGCCAGCATCCACAATCGGGGAGATCGCGTTTTCTTTGTCACCCATGCGGGGGAAGAATTCATCAATACTCTTACCATTCACTGTGAATTCGCCTGTACCTTTTGTCACGCGCACACGAGCTGAACTTGCTTTACGACGACCAACACCTTCAAAATAACGTTCTGCCATAATATCGCTCCTAGTTCAATTCCAAGGGTTTGGGGTTTTGTGCTTTATGAGGATGTTCAGGTCCTGCATAAACTTTCAACTTCTTCAAAAGTGCACGCCCAAGCTTGTTGTGTGGCAACATGCCCCACACTGCGCTCGTAATCACGCGATCTGGGAAAGTAGCCAACAAAGTCTTTAAGTTTGTTTCTTTCAAACCACCGGGATATCCACTGTGGCGATAATACATCTTGTCGTCCATCTTACGACCAGTAACGACAATCTTTTCACAATTTACGACTACCACAAAATCGCCAGTGTCAACGCCAGGGGTAAACGTAGGTTTATGTTTACCAATAAGCACTGCGGCAATTTGTGTGGCTAAACGCCCTAAATTTTTGCCCTCAGCATCCACAACAAACCATTCACGGTTAATGTCGCCAGCTTTGGGATAATAGGTTTTTTCCATTTTAACCTCACTAGTTAATTAGTCTTTCAATTGAATTGCCTCATCAGGATAGCTTACCTCAAACAAGCTCAGCCCACATGATGGAGCCAAACCTGCAATCATACCGCCGTTTTCACAAGGCTGTTTGGCGTGCAAATAACTCTCAAAAGTCTCCAAGCTCATCGCACCAGTGCCCACCCCCACCATAGCTTTGACTGTCCGTCGCACCATATGGTAAAGAAAAGCATTTGCGCTGATCCAAAAAACAAAAGAATCATTTTCTGCCTGCCAAAACGCCTGATGAATTTGGCGAATCGTAATGCCACCTTCTTCAAGCGCTGTGCCAAATGCCGAAAAATCATGAATCCCTGTCATCATCTCACCGCAAACATTCATCTTCTCAATGTCCAACGGCTTCTTGATCTGCCAGGCAAACCGATCTCTCAAAGCATTTCGATTGGGGCTGACATAGATCGTGTAACGATAAGTTCGTGATTTCGCATCGTAACGGGGGTTGAAATCCCTCGAAACCTCACGCACACCTTGCACGGAAATATCCATCGGCAAAATCGCATTCATTGCATTCGCCAGCTTCTGGGTCGAGTGACGCCAATTCAAATTGAAAGCCACCACCTGTCCATCTGCATGAACCCCAGTGTCTGTTCTGCCAGCACCAATAATCCTGCTCTCCTGCCAACCGATCTTCGTGAGCGCTTGTTCTATCTCAGCCTGGACGGTTCTCAAAAGAGTCTGACGCTGAAATCCGTAAAACTCCGTCCCGTCATAGGCAATTTTCAATTGGTAACGTGCCATTTGTTTCCCAGAATCCCCTGCCTCAGCAAGTCTCTGGTTTTCCTGACTGATTTTGTACTAAATTACTCAACTAATTCCAACACCACCATCTCAGCGCGGTCGCTCACACGTGGACCAATCTTGATCATCCGTGTATAGCCACCTTCGCGTTCGGCATAGCGTGGTGCGATATCATCAAAAAGAACTTTGACAATCTTTGCATCATTCAAACGTGCAGCAACCAATCTGCGATAATGAACCATCTTTGACGGATCATCTGCAGCATTGCCCTTCTTCGCCATCGTAATCAGCTTTTCAGCTTCAGAGCGAATCGCTTCTGCTTTTGCACGTGTAGTTTTGATGCGTTCAAATTCAAAGAGTTGTTTAATCAAGACTTTTCGCAATGCGGTGCGAACGCCTGACTCTCTGCTGAGAATTTTACCTTTAACTTTATGTCGCATAATATACTCCGCTTTATCTATAAGCTAAGCCAAAATGGCTTTATTCGATTTCTTCAGATTCGTCTTCATCCTTACCGATATAGCCTTTTTCCTTCATCATATCAACCAACTCATTCAAGCTCTTGTCACCAAAATTTCGGATGGACATAATTGCATCTTCGCCCTTATCCAAAAGTTCAATAACCTCACCCACGGTGGTAATACCTGCGCGCTTCAAAGAATTGAAAACACGCACTGAAAGATCAAGATTCTCAATCGGGGAATCAAAGACTTCACTTGCCATTCGGCTATCAGTTTCTTCTTCTTCCACAACAGGTCCGAGTGAAATCTCGGTAACACCTGCGATGTGTTTAAGATGTTCAATCAAAATGCCTGCGCTAGTGCTCAGAGCCTCTTCTGGTTGAATCGTGCCATCGGTCCAAACTTCCATCACAAGTCGGTCATAATCAGTGCTTTGACCCACTCGAGCAGAAACAACAGACCAATTCACTTTCTTAACCGCCGTGAAAATAGCATCAATCGGGAGATCCCCAATCGGCAACTTCCCACTGCGATCAGATGCAGGTGAATAGCCTCGACCACGTTCCACGATCATCTCGATGGATAGCTTTGTTTCGGGACTGTCTGAGGTGAAGAGATAAAGATCTGGGTTAACAATTTCAACTTCCGGAGGAGCAATAATGTCAGCAGCAGTCACGATGCCTTCACCACTCACATCCAAATGAAGTCGAGCCGAATCAACGTCATAAAGCTTCATACAAACTTGCTTCATCTGCAAAATAATCTGAATGACGTCCTCACGAACACCAGGAATACTTGAATATTCATGGCTGATATCAGAAATACGAATCGAAGTAATCGCTGCCCCTTCTAAGGAGGAGAGCAACACACGACGAAGAGCATTCCCGAGAGTGTTTCCATAGCCACGTTCTAACGGGCTGATAGTATATTTACCGTAATTGCGCGCTTCAGCTTCTCGCTCAATCTTCGGTGTAACCATATTACTAAGTACTATCACGGTTTATCCTTCCTCAATATTAGCTAATCCAACAAATCCATTCACACCAAAAAACTAGCGTGAGTAGTATTCCACTACGAGTTGTTCGTTGATGTTCGCGTCGATTTCGGAACGTTCTGGAAGGCGTTTCATTGAGCCAGAAAGTGACTTAACATCACGATCAAGCCATTCAGCTGCATTGCGTTCTTCAGCAATGTCCACAAGTTCTTTGAAGAATGTCTTCTTCTTAGAACCTTCACGAATTTCGATCTTATCGCCGACTTTAATTTGCATAGAAGGCACATCCGTAATGCGACCATTCACCATAAAATGACGATGTGCAATCAATTGACGTGCCTGAGCACGACTCGCTGCAAATCCCATGCGATAAAGCACATTATCAAAGCGAATCTCAAGGTTTTGCAAAAGTGCAACACCAGTCAAACCCTTTGATTTAACAGCGGTTTTATAATAGCGGCGGAATTGTTTCTCTAATACGCCATAGGTACGTCTTGTAAGTTGTTTTGCGCGCAATTGGTTTCCATAATCAGAAGTTCTTCTAGAACCCCATTGACCTTGACGACCATGTTGTCCAGGGGGATATGCTCTCTTCTCAAAGGAACATTTCACTGAATAACATCGTTCGCCCTTCAGGTATAATTTTTCACCTTCACGACGGCAAAGTTTACATACTGGGCCAGTGTATCTTGCCATAAGTAGTTCTTCCTTTACTCAAAAAATTAGATACGTCTGCGCTTAGGCGGACGGCATCCATTGTGGGGAACAGGGGTAATATCAGCAATAGCTGTAATTTTCAAACCCATGCTTTGTACAGCACGGATAGAAGCATCTCGGCCGGGGCCTGGGCCCTTCACGATCACTTCAACTTCCTTTAATCCCATATCAACTGCTTTCTTCAAAGCATCTTCAACTGCCAAACGGCTTGCAAATGGAGTAGCCTTTCGTGAGCCCTTAAAGCCCATCTTGCCACCACTTGACCAAACCACGGCGTTCCCCTGGTTATCACTAACAGTAATAATCGTATTATTAAATGTGGCGAAAATGTGCACTTGTCCAGAAGAAAGTGTACGTTTTGTTTTTCGACCACTGCGTTTCGTAGAACGAGCGTTTGCCATATTGCCTCTCTATCTACCTATTTACCACCACGGCGGCGACCACGACCAGCAACGGTCTTCTTGATCCCCTTACGGGTGCGGGCATTGGTGCGGGTTCGTTGCCCACGAACGGGCAAATTACGACGATGTCGCAAACCACGATACGAACCAATTTCCATTAGGCGTTTAATATTCATTTGTACTTCACGTCTCAAATCACCTTCAACCGTAAAGTTCTTAGTGATATAGTCACGAAGTGCTGCAACTTCGGTTTCGGCGAGGTCTTTGACTCGAGTATCAGGATTAATTTCGGTCTCAGCCAAAATTTCCTGAGAAGTCTTCAAACCAATACCATAGATATAGGTAAGGCCGATTTCGACTCGTTTATTTCTTGGGAGGTCTACACCTTCAATACGTGCCATAGATTCCTATCCTTGCCTTTGTTTATGTTTTGGATTTTCACAAATCACCATCACTCTGCCTTTGCGCTTAATAATCTTGCACTTAGCACAGCGTTTCTTTACTGAAGCAGATACCTTCATTTACTTACTCCTTGCTACTTGGCCGCCAAACTTTTCCGACAGCCCAAAGCGTTTATTATAAATGCACTTCCTATATTCGTCCAGCAAACTCACCAGCCCAAAGGCGTCAAAATTTGCGGACCCTTATCTGTAATTGCCACGGTGTGCTCAAAATGTGCCGTATGCGAATCATCTGCAGAGGTTACAGTCCAACGATCTGGCATCACCTTCGTCCGAAAAGTGCCCATCAGAACCATAGGCTCAATAGCGATAGTCATCCCTTTTCGCAAAGCAATCCCCTGACCGGGGACGCCATAGTTGGGTAAGGAAGGTCCCTCATGCATCTCTCGTCCAACGCCATGCCCCGTATACTCTCGTGGAACAAAGAAACCTGCTTCTTTAACCACTTCATGGACAGCCGCTCCAATGTCTCCAAGGCGGGCGCCGACACGCATCTTCTCAATGCCTGCATACAGCGATTTTTTAGTAACTTCCAGCAACTTTTTCAAATCATCTGAAATTTCGCCAACTCCGGCGGTGAATGCAGAGTCTGCCACGAAACCATTGTATATTGTACCGCAATCTATCGAAATAATGTCACCTTCTTTTAACTCACGCGGACCCGGCAACCCATGAACAAGCTCTTCATTAATGCTCGCATTAATCGTCCCTGGATAAGGATACGGACCCGGATAATTCAAAAAAGCAGGTGTAGCACCATGATCTCGAATCACGGCCTCAGCAATTTGATCCAATTCCTTCGTAGTAACCCCTGGGCGAAGTGCTTCCTTCACGGCTGTCAAAGCTGCCACATTAATCTTGCCAGCCTCGCGCATCACACCGATTTCTTTTTTGTTTTTCAGAACAATGTTCCGATCCCAGGACATACTCATTACCTTCTTATAAACTTATTATTTTTCACTTACTTAAGAACAGCAAGCACATCTTCGCGAACAGCCTCAATATCTTGATCACCATTCACTCTTGCCAACACACCACGATTTTCATAATACTCAATCAAAGGTGACGTATTTGCAAGATACACCTTAATGCGGTTACGAACCGTCTCTTCCTTATCGTCTTCTCTCTGATAAAGGAACTCAGAATGATCCTCACCAGAAGGACAAACCGTATAAGGATTAAACACCTTATGAAAAGTCGCGCCACACTTCTTACAAACAATCCGACCAGAAAGTCGCTTCACCAACTCCTCCGTCGGAACATCAATAAAAGGCACAACATCCACTTGCCCATCAAACTTCACCAACATCTCATCCAAAGCCGCAGCCTGAGGCGCCGTACGGGGGAACCCGTCCAACACCGCCCCATCCTTGCAATCTTCTCGAGAAAGTCGATCCTCGATCATCTTGATCGTCAAATCATCCGGAACAAGCTCGCCAGCATTAATAAACTGTGCTGCTTCTTTTCCTAACTCAGTCTCATTTTTCAGATTCTCTCTGAAAATGTCACCAGAGGAAATGTGGGGTAACCCCATTTCCTCTGAAATCGTCACAGCTTGCGTGCCCTTACCGGCACCTGGGGCTCCTAACAAAACGACATACTTCGGCATCTACAAAATCCCTTCAACCGTCTCGCTAACGAACCAACATCTTATCGTCATACCCTCGCAACTTCAACTCAGTATCAATATTGAGGAACATATCACGGATCGTCCCAACAACAATCAACATACCAGAAGAACTCACCAAAAGAGCAGACGCATTCACATCACCCAACTTCATTGCAGTCACAATAAGCTGAGAAATATAAGGCATCACAGCCACAACACCCAAGAACAAAGCTCCCGGAAGTGTAATTCTGCGCAAAACCTTGTTAAGATAGTCTTGTGTGGGCTTACCAGGGCTAACCCCTTGCACCTTCGCACCTGATTTTTTCAAATTCTCACCATAATTCTGTTGTTGGAAAAGAACATCAGTATAGAAAAATGCAAAGAACACTACCATAAAGAAGTAGAACAGCCAATACCATCCATTTGAAGAAACAAACAAATTCTGCACACTCAATGCAAACTTCGCCACACCCTCATGAGAAGAGCCCACAAAGAACCCTGCCACAATACTCGGGAATTGCAAAATGGATTGCGCAAAAATAATCGGAATCATCCCAGCCATATTCACCATCAAAGGCAACTTCGAAGTAACAGGCATAGACTGACGTCGACCAACTCTGCGTCCTGGATAAAAAACATTAATGTTACGGCGACCCTGCTGAATCACAACCACCACAAAAATGATAGCAACCGTCAAAATGATCAAATAAGTCGTCAAAACCAAACGACCATTCGGGTTCACAATCACCTGAGCAAAATTCTTAGGAATATTAGCCACAATCCCAGAGAAAATGATCATAGACAAACCCTGACCCTTAAGACCCTTTTCAGAAATCAACTCGCCTAACCAGATCCCAAACATCGTCCCAGCAGTCATCGCAATGATAATAGTCACAGACTTCAAAACATCCGAACCAGCACCAAAACCAAACCCTGGGATAATCGACGTCCCTGCCCAATAAGAAATCATCTGAATCTGACCAAAAGCAGAAAGGGCTGCCATAGGAATCGCAAGGATATAAGTCCACTTTTCCATCCACTTGCGCCCTTCTCTTTGATCTTCTTCCATTCTCTTTTGCAAAGCAGGAATAATCGGGACCAAAAGTTGCAAAATAATTTGTGCAGTGATATAGGGATAAACACCCATCGCCAACACAGAAAAATTGCGGATTGTCCCACCAGAGATCATATCCATAAAACCTACAAGATTCGCACCTGCAGATCCACCTTCAAAAAAGGCTGATATAGTCGCACGATCCACACCCGGAACAGGCACATTCGCCGCAAAGCGGTAAATCACCAAAATCAAAAGTGTGAAAAGCAATTTTTTTCTAATATCTTTAGCAGTCCAAAGATATCGCCAGGCAGATTGTTTCATGGGTTAATCTCCTACTTACTTTATTCGATTACTTCAATGCTTCCGCCAGCTGCCTCAATCTTACTCTTAGCACTCTTGCTGAAGCGATTTGCTTTAACAGTTAAGGCCACTTCGACATTCCCTCGACCGAGCACAACCACAGGCCACCCTTCCTTACGCAAAAGACGGGCCTTGTCCATTGTCTCCAAATCCACCACGCTCCCAGCGGGGAACACAGAAAGATCATCGAGATTCACCTCGTTATAGCTCACTTGGTTAGGGGGTGTAAAACCACGCTTAAATGGCAACTTGCGATAAAATGGCAAGTTCCCACCTTGGTGATAGAGTCCAACCCCACCGCCAGAACGGGATTTCTGACCCTTAGTACCACGACCAGCAGTCTTCCCTTGACCAGCGGAAATACCACGACCAACACGCTTGCCAGCCTTGGTCTTACCTTCATTTGGTTTCAAATCATGTAATTTCATGGTTTTTCCCTATTTTTCCTCGACAGTCACGAGATGGCTAACCTTATTGATCATGCCACGGATAACATCACTATCCTCGTGAGTCACAGTTTGATTCATCTTCTTCAAACCCAAAGCCGAAACAGTCCCGCGTTGGCGCTTATTATAGCCAATCGGACTCTTGGTTAAGGTAATTTCAAGCACTTTCTTCTTCTTTGCCATAATTACTTCCTCTCCCAATAAGGCTTAAGTTCTTCAACATCCTTACCGCGAAGGCGAGCTTGCTCCTCAATAGACTTCAAACTATCAAGAGCCTTCATCGTAGCCTTCACAACATTAAGAATATTAGCACTCCCCATCGATTTAGTGAGAATATCTTGCACGCCAACAGCCTGCAAAACAGTACGCACACCACCACCAGCAATCACACCAGTACCAGGAGATGCAGGTTTCAACAAAACCTTCGCACCACCAACCTCGCCGATCACCTCATGAGGAATAGAATTACCATAAAGATTCACTCTATGCATATTCTTCTTAGCAGCTTCAGATGCCTTACGAATCGCATCCGGCACGCCACGAGCTTTCCCCGTACCAATGCCAACACGACCTTTTTCATCACCAATCACCACAGTCACGCGGAAAGCAAAACGTCGCCCACCCTTCACCACGTTCGCCACACGCTTCACTTCAACCGATCGTTCAAAAAACTCAGGTTTCTCAAATTCACGTTGTTTTCTTGGGCCTTTGCCGCGCGGGTTTTTGTTTTCGAATGCCATAATTAATTCTCCTATTCCTAGAACTTCAACCCGTTTTCACGTGCACCATCAG
The DNA here is from genome assembly GCA_963676155.2 of Anaerolineales bacterium. Lineage (GTDB taxonomy): Bacteria > Chloroflexota > Anaerolineae > Anaerolineales > UBA11579. Next base: position 802,841 of record CAXXOS010000001.1, on the reverse strand, counting down.
CCAACGCTTGGATACGTCCAATATAACGATACCCACCACGGTCAAAAACAACCGTTTCAACACCAATTGCCTTTGCACGGTCTGCGAGCGCCTGACCAACCAACTTAGCTTGTTCTGTCTTATTCAAACCAGACATCTTCGCTCGAAGTTCCTTATCAATGCTAGAAGCAGAAGTAAGCGTCTTACCTGCCTCATCATCAATCACTTGAGCATAAATATCCGTATTACTTCGGAAAACATTCAAACGAGGGCGTTCCGGCGTCCCAGATACGTGTTTACGTACGCGAGCGTGTCTCTTTTTTCTTGCTTCAGAGCGATTTATTCTTGCCATAATCTTACCCTTACTTCGCCTTACCAGCCTTACCAGCTTTACGACGAATTTGTTCACCCTTATAACGAATACCCTTACCCTTATAAGGTTCAGGCGGACGAACTCCACGAATTAAAGCAGCGGTTTGACCAACGACTTCCTTATCATAACCAGAAACCTTGATCTCACGGCCACGATTCTCAACTTCAAAACTAACGCCTGCGGGCGGCTCCATCGGCACATCATGAGAATAACCCACATGAAGCACCAAAGTCTTACCACTCATCTCAGCGCGATAACCGACACCCTCAACAGACAATTCCCTCACATAACCTTCACTCACACCAACAACCATATTGTTGATCAAAGCGCGGGCAGTGCCATGCATTGACTTGTGGAACTTCTCTTCAGAACTGCGCTTCAAAATCACAGCGCCATCTTCCACAGAAATGTCGATAATAGAAGGCAAAGTTCGTGAAAGCTCACCCTTAGGGCCCTTCACAGAAATACTTTGACCATCCACACTAACGTTAACACCAGCAGGAATATCAACTGGCAACTTACCGATTCTAGACATTATATATCTCCAACCTTTCCTAGTGAATTGTGCAGATCACTTCACCACCAACACCAAGTTGGCGTGCTTTGCGACCTGTCATCATCCCTTGGGGGGTTGACAGAATAGCAATACCAAGACCAGACAAAACCCAAGGAATCTCATCCTTCTTAGCATAAATCCGACGTCCAGGTTTACTCACTCGTTCAATACCAGAAATCACAGCGCGTCGATCTCGTCTCGTGCCCACATATTTCAACTTAATGCGCAAAAGCTTAAGACCATTAATTTCGCCGTCAACCACTTGATAATCTTCGATGAAACCTTCTTCTTTAATAATTTGTGCGATAGCAACCTTCGCCTTTGAACTCGGCATACTAACCAACGCATGATTAGCAGCACTTGCATTACGAATTCGGGTAAGCATATCAGCAATGGGATCTGTAATTGTCATAATTCCTATCCTCCGCCTACCATGATGACTTTGTCACACCAGGGATCTTGCCCTCGAGTGCCAACTCACGGAAACAAATTCTACAAAGGCCGAAACGGCGCATATAACCACGTGGACGGCCACAACGCTTACAGCGATTTCTCACTTGATTAGCGTGCTTCCGACGGGTTTCGCGAACAATCATTGATTTTTTAGCCATATCAGCGCCTATCCTTCCGTTGTTGCAAAGGGCATACCGAGCATGCGAAGCAACTCACGTCCGCCTTCATCATCTGTTGCGCTAGTCACAATCGTGACCTCAAAACCGCGCACCTTGTCAATCTTATCATACTCAATCTCAGGGAAAATCAACTGTTCCCGGAAACCAATCGTATAATTCCCACGACCATCAAAAGAATCAGGGGAAATACCACGAAAGTCACGCACACGAGGAAGCGCCGTACTAATAAAACGATCTAAGAAAGACCACATACGTTCACCTCTCAAAGTAACCTTCGTCCCAATCAAACGCCCTTCACGCAACTTGAAGTTTGCAATGCTCTTGCGAGCCTTATTCACCACAGGCTTCTGGCCCGTAATAATCTGCAAATCATTCACAGCCGCATCAATGGCTTTTGCATTGTCGAGTGCTTCACCAAGGCCAATGTTCAACACGACCTTCTCGATCTTCGGAACCATCATCACATTCTCAAGTTCCAACTTCTCTCTCAAAGCAACCACGACTTCATTTTTATACTTTTCTTTAAGCTGTCCACTCATTGGATCACTCCCGTTAAAAATCAGTCGATATCCGCGCCACACTTCTTGCAAACACGAACGCTTTTCTTCTCCTCGCGGCGGAACCCAACACGAGTTGGCTTCTTACACTTAGGGCATACCAGCATCACATTTGAAATGTGCATGGGACCTTCAAATTCAATAATCCCGGGGGCAATATTTCGCCCTTGGGTTTGTACCTGTCCTTGGTGTTTCTTACGCATGTTCAAATCCTGAACAACAACCCGATCCTTCTTAGGCAACAAACGAATCACTTCACCTTGCTTACCCTTGTCATCGGTCGTGCCAGAGATCACTTGAACCAAATCACCTTTACGAATTTTTGATTTCATATCATCTACCTCTGTCCTAGAGAACCTCTGGTGCCAAAGAAACAATACGCATATACCCATCCTCGCGCAACTCGCGAGCCACTGGGCCAAAAATGCGGGTGCCCTTCGGGTTCTGACCATCACCATCTAGGATCACTGCGGCATTGTCATCAAAACGAATATAAGAACCATCCTCGCGGCGCCATTCCTTCTTCGTGCGCACAATCACAGCCTTAACAATTTCGCTCTTCTTAACATTACCATTCGGTGTCGCAGATTTCACAGTGCCAACCACCACATCACCAACATAACCATACTTCTTCACTGAGCCACCCATAATATGGATCACCAAAATTTCACGTGCACCAGTGTTATCCGCAATTTTGAGACGAGATTCTTTTTGGATCATTCCTATGCCTCCATTGCTTCATCATGGCTAAAAACTTTTTCAACCACCCACTTCTTAGTCTTAGAAATAGGCGCGCTCTCAATCAGTTGAACCTGATCACCAACTTGGCAACCCAACTCATCATGAGCCTTATAAATCTTATTAGAATTCACGACCTTACCATAAAGCGGGTGCTTATGTCGGCGCACAACCTCAACAGAAACAGTCTTCTGCATCTTATTGCCCACCACAACACCGACTAATCTACGTCGTTTCGTATCTTTCATTTATCACCTTCCTTTTGTTCTTCCTGTTGCATAACAGTCAGAATGCGGGCGATTTTTTTGCGAGCTGCGGGAAGTTGATTGTGATCCACCAATTCGCCAGTTGCCTGTTGAAAGCGCAAGCGCATCAGCTCTTCACGTGCTTCTTCTAACTCGGTTGCCATGTCTTCTATGGACATTCCACGGATTTCATCAGCTTTCATCTTATTCTCCCAAGTCTTCGCGGACGATAACTCTCGTCTTGATTGGCAACTTGTGGGATGCTAAACGCAAAGCTTCACGAGCAATGTCATCTGGCATACCAGCAATCTCAAACAAAACACGTCCGGGTTTAACAACGGCTGCCCAAAATTCGACAGTCCCTTTCCCTTTACCCATACGGCTTTCAGCAGCACGTTTAGTGATCGGCTTATCTGGGAAAATACGAATCCACACCTTCCCACGACGTCTTGCCTCACGAACAATAGCACGACGACAAGATTCAATTTGCCTTGCTGTAATCCATGCGGGTTCTAATGCTTGCAAACCATATTCACCAAAATGAAGCTCAGCACCTCGAGAGGCCATCCCCTTCATTCTGCCGCGAAACTGTTTGCGGTGTTTAAAACGTTTTGGCATTAACATAATGATTCTTACCTTTCAAATACGACCGTTAGTCTCTCTTTTCAGATGATGCAGCCGTCTCTGGTGCAAGAATATGAGAAGCATCAAGAATCTCACCCTTATAAATCCACACCTTCACGCCAACAGCACTGTAAGTAGTAATTGCTTTCGCAGTTGCGTAATCAATGTCTGCACGCAAAGTGTGCAACGGCACACGACCTTCACGTTGCCAAACAGTTCTTGCCATATCTGCGCCACCCAAGCGGCCAGACACCTGAATCTTAATTCCCTCTGCACCAGCGCGCATAGCTTGCTGCAAAGCACGGCTAATAGCACGGCGGTAACTGATGCGGCGGTTCAATTGATCAGCAATATTCTTAGCAACAAGGTAAGCATCAAGATCCGGATCCTTAATCTCAACGATCTCAAGATCGACCTTTTTTCCAACTAACGCTTCAAGTTCTTTACGCAAAACTTTAACATTCTCGCCCTTGCGACCAATCAAAACACCAGGTTTTGCAGTGTGCACAAAGACCTTCACATTGCCAGGAAATCTTTCGATCTCAATACGGGAAACGCCAGCTCGCTCATTCGTCTTACGAACCAATTCACGAATCTCGAAATCTTGGTGAAGCATATTCACATAATCATCACCTTCAGCATACCATCGGGCATCCCATGTTTTATTGATTTTCAAACGAAAGCCATTCGGATTAACTTTTCGACCCATTACTGTTCTCCTGACCTATTTCTCTTCATGCTCGCGCAAAATCACTGTAATATGAGCAGAGCGTCGCAACCATGGCTTAAAACGGCCACGAGCACCAAAACGTCTCCACTTACGAGTGCGACCCTCATCAGCAAAAATCGTATGAATATACAAATCTGCGCGATCAGCACCAAAGTTTTCTTCTGCATTCGACATAGCAGAATAAACCAACTTATAAACAGGCTTTGCGGCACCCTGTGTCTGGAAGCGAAGTGTGTCCAATGCAGGCACCACATCCTTCCCTCTCACAAGGTTAATAACTAAGCGAACTTTTTGTGCGGAAATCGGTAAATCCTTCAAAACTGCACGATATTCATTTGCCATTTGAAATTACCTCTTTACGCTTTCTTTTCTAAGTGCCCACGGAATGTTCTTGTGGGAGCAAACTCACCAAGGCGATGACCAACCATATTTTCCGTCACATAAATCGGAACATGGCGTCTACCATCATGAACTGCTATAGTGTGCCCGACCATCTGGGGGAAGATAGTACTTGCCCGACTCCAGGTACGGATCACTTTTTTCTCATTTTTTGCATTCATTGCTTCAATTTTCTTGAGCAACTTGGGATCTACAAATGGTCCCTTTTTTAATGAACGACCCATATTTCTCTAAACCTCCTAGACCTATCGGCGACCTTTACCGCGGCGGCGAACAATATACTTATCTGTTTGCTTATTGCGGCGTGTTCTATACCCAAGAGTTGGCTTACCCCAAGGCGTTTTCGGGCCCGGCATACCAATGGGTGAACGACCTTCACCACCACCATGGGGGTGATCATTGGGATTCATCGCACTACCACGAACAGTAGGACGGATCCCCATACGGCGCTTGCGGCCTGCTTTACCCAATCGGATATTACTATGATCCACATTCCCGATCTGTCCGATTGTCGCATAACATTTCTGACGAACAAGACGAACCTCACCAGAGGGCAAACGCACTTGTGCATATTCACCTTCCTTAGCAAGAATCTGCGCACTTGTTCCAGCTGCACGCACAATTTGTCCACCACGGCCTTCTTTAAGTTCAATATTATGAACCATCGTACCAGTAGGAATACTCGCAATTGGCAAAGCATTGCCGGGGCGAATTTCCGCACCTGGTCCTGCGAGCACTGTATCACCGACCTTAAGGTCAAGTGGAGCAATAATATAACGCTTGTCACCATCCACATAGTTCAACAAAGCAAGTCGAGCTGTGCGGTTGGGATCATATTCAATCGCTGCTACACGAGCAGGAATCCCGCGTTTGCTGCGCTTAAAATCAACAACACGGATTTTCTTCTTGTGACCACCACCACGATGACGCACCATAATGCGTCCCTGATTATTACGTCCGGAATATCTCTTCTTAGAAATAACCAACGAACGTTCTGGTGTGGATTTTGTGATCTCTTCAAAGGTGTAGCCTGTCATATCCCGACGACCGGGACTTGTGGGTTTATATTTTTTAACTGCCATTATTTCACACCTTCAAAAATATTAATACTCTCACCGGGGGCCAATTGCACCACAGCCTTCTTATAAGCACTCTTGCGCACTTGCAAGCGGCGGCTTTGCGGGCTACGACCACGCTTAGCGGGCATCACCATTGTGTTCACACGTTCAACCTTCACATCAAAGACCTTCTCAACTGCATCTTTGATCATGCGCTTGTTCGCATTCAATGCAACTTCGAACACAACCTGATTCAATTTGCCATTCTGGTAATTTGATTTTTCTGTGATTATCGGTTGGCGTAATACGTCATATACTGATGTCATCTTCTTACTCCTTACCCGAGAAATCCATTCAACACTTCAATAGAATCTTTCAAGAGAATGACCTTGTCATATCCCAAAAGATCTCGAATGTTGAGATAATTTGCAAGCAAAGTCTTCGCATTCGGAATATTATTGGCAGAACGAATCACAGCTTCATAATTCTCATTCTTTTCAGGCATCACGATCAACACAGTGTCGCTACCCACCAATTTTTCCAACGATTCAATCATCAACTTAGTCTTAGGAGCATCCATCACAAACGCATCCACAACCATCACTTGCTTATCTTGAGCCTTCACCGACAAAGCGGAACAAAGGGCTGCTCTTCGCATCTTCTTTGGCATCTTCACACTGTAGTCTCGAGGCTTCGGGGTAAAAATCTTACCGCCGCCCACCCATTGAGCTGCACGAATAGAGCCTTGGCGAGCGCGACCGGTGCCTTTTTGGCGCCACGGGCGTTTCCCACCACCACTCACCTCAGAACGGCCTTTGGTGCTGTGCGTACCAAGACGTGCATTCGCCATCTGACGAGTGTATGCTTGGTGCATCAAGTCTACATTGATCGGTGCTTCGAAAATTCCTGCTGGCAAATCAGCTTTCTTAGAAAGCTTTTCACCTTGCATGTTATACACATCAATCTTCATGGTACAACTACTCCATTACACATAAACAGACAGCCCCAAGGCTACTGTTTGCGTGCTTCCTTAATCATCACCAATCCACCTTTGGAACCAGGAACAGCGCCCTTAATCCCAATCAGGTTTCTTTCAACATCAACAAAGGCAACCGTCTGATTTTGAACAGTCACCCGGTGTGTACCCATATGCCCCGGCATCTTCTTTCCTTTGAAAACGCGGCTCGGAGTAGTAGTAGCACCAATAGAACCAACAGAACGTTGACGGTCAGATTGACCATGTGTTCTCGGTCCACCACCAAAGCCATGGCGCTTCATACCACCAGCAAAGCCCTTACCTTTGGCTGTACCGATAACATCCACAGAATCGCCGAGTGCAAAGACATCTGCCTTCACCACATCGCCGGTTTCCACATCAGCTTCTTTTACTCTAAATTCTCGTAAATAACGAACGGGGGGTGCATCTGTCACCTTAAGATGGCCAACTTGACCACCGGTGAGATGCTTGGGGTTTGTTTCACCGAAACCCAATTGAATCGCAACATAGCCATCACGCTCAGTGTTGCGCACTTGGGTCACGTAGCATGGACCAGCTTCGATAATTGTTACGGGGACAGCCGCACCATTCTCATCGAAAATTTGGGTCATACCAATCTTCTTACCTAAGAGCCCTTTTAACATTTCTTTATGTCTCCTAAATTCTATAAATTCTGGACTGTCAACCTGGGCAAGGCCGCATCATCCAGTCATTGTTGTAGTCAAGTAAGAAAGGTATACGTTTCGTATCTTCGGTACACTAATTCCTTACCTCTTGCAACAAAGCACACGCATAGCGCGCAAGGATAGATTATAAGGGAGAACCATAAGCTTGTAAAGGGGAAAATCAAAGGAACAACAAAACAAACTCTCACAGCACTTCAAATCCCCCATGAATCATGCATGCAATATAGTATAATTTTACCATGCTTTAGCACAACCATCCCCAACATTCAAAAAAATCCTGAAAAATAAATGGTAAAAATAAAGAAATGAAACTAATCATTCAAATCCCCTGCTATAACGAAGAAAAAACCTTGCCTGTCACCTATGCAGAACTCCCCAAGCAAATCCCCGGCATTGACACCATCGAAACACTCATCATCAATGACGGCTCAACAGACAACACCGTAGCCATCGCCAAACAAATAGGCATTGACCACATCGTAAATTTCCCAGACAACAAAGGGCTAGCCAAAGCATTCATGGCAGGCATAGACGCTTCCCTCCGTTTAGGCGCAGACATCATCGTCAACACAGATGGTGACAATCAATATCAAGGCAACGACATCCCTAAACTCATCACCCCCATCTTAGAAAACAAAGCCGAAGTAGTTGTAGGAGATCGCCAAACAGACACCATCCAACACTTCTCCCCCAGCAAAAAGAAATTACAAAAAATAGGAAGCTACATCGTAAGAAAAGCTTCAAACACCAACATCAAAGACACCACCAGCGGCTTCAGAGCTTATTCAAGAGACGCCGCCATGAAGCTCAATGTCCTCAACAACTATTCCTACACCCTCGAAACCATCATCAACGCAGGCCGTCAAAAAACCATCTTCAAAAACGTACCCATAAAAACCAACAAAAAGCTCAGAAAATCACGCCTATTTAAAAATAATTTTGACTATATCAATCAATCCGCCGCCACCATCATCCGCTCCTATATCCAACTCAATTCTCTAACCATATTTATCGCCATCGCATTCGTCTTTTTCCTCATCAGCTTTGCTCTCTTCGTCAGATACCTTTTCTTCTTCTTCCAAGGAGCCGGAGCAGGCCACATCCAATCTCTCTTACTTGGGGTAATGCTCACTCTCATCGGATTTCTCATCTTCATCTTTGGTCTCCTTGCCGATGCCATTTCCGCAAACAGAAAAATAAATGAAGAACTACTCTACAGAATCAAAAAAATAGAATACAATCTTGCCCAAAAAGAGGAAAAATAAAACTTCACAAACCCTCAAGGAAGAAAAACATGCAAACACCAAACGATTTTGTCCATGGCAATTACGAAGATAAATACAACAGCAATAACATCATCTCAAAATTCCTAGTGTCTAATTTTTTCCAACACTTTCACAAAACCCTCTCTCACATCAATCCCAGCCAAATCAACAATATTGCTGAAATTGGTTGTGGAGAAGGAGAGATCATCAAAAAATTACACGCTTATTTCAACCAAGAAACCTACTCCGCATGTGATCTGTCCGAAATTGAAATTGAAAAAGCAAAAAACAACAACAAAGACATCAATGTTCAATATAGTCTTCAAAATGCTGAAAACTTAACTCTCTATCAAGATCAATCGTTTGATCTCGTCGTTTGTTCAGAAGTCCTAGAACATCTTGAGCATCCAGAAAAAGGATTTCAAGAGCTCCTGCGCATCTCAAACCAATACATCCTCATCTCCGTCCCTAGAGAACCAATTTGGCGCATCCTTAACCTCGCCCGCCTCAAATATCTCCAAGATCTAGGTAATACCCCCGGACACCTCAATCATTGGAACACTTTTCAATTAATCAAATTCATCAAAAAACACAACGTCGAAATCATCGCCAAAACCTACCCCCTCCCTTGGCAAATCCTACTCCTCAAAAAAACAGAAGAATAACCTCAATACCAACGTGAATTCATTAAGTAAATCGAATAAATCTCTGTCAGCATAGAAAAAGCAATCATTATCGGAATAAGTAATCGCACCATTTTTCCATTTCTCATCAAAATTGCATTGCCCTCCAAAAAACTAAGCATAAAAGGCACAATCAAAATCAAATAATACCGCCCATGCGTCCCCCGAAACGCCCCAAAATAATTATAAATATTAAGATGGATCAATGAAAAACCAAACACCATAAAAAAGATCGTAAACAAAAAGAACAACAAATTATTTCGTTTTTCAACATCCTTCCAGTTCTCTCGCAAAAGAATAAAACAATAAAAAACAACAACTTCCAGCATCAACACAGAAAGGTTCACTCCCAACGAATCAATATCCAACATCCCCCATGTAAAATGAACAACAAATAAAAATACAAATAGTAAAATTTTTTGATAAAAACCAAATAATTGAGTCACCCGATTAACGAACAATACCATCAAAACACTTAATAAATATTGCACCCCCACCAACAAAAACATCAACCCATTCATCACCAGCGTACTCTTCATTCCCACTTCAAAAAAGATAAATCGAACAATCGCAAACAGATAACTAGTATTGATAAAATCAAAATAGCTCATGTTCGAATACACTCCCTCCAAAATCGGATCATAAGTCGGGAACAATTCTCCATACAAAACGTAGTTTCTCACCACAACCGGTACAACCACCACCAAAAAAACAGCAGCGCCTTCAATAAAATAACGCACAATTCCCTTTTTCTCCTTATTCCTAAATAAAATGAAGAAAAAATAGAGTCCATAAGGAATCACAACCAAGATCGCCGTATACTTCGTCACAATCATTGAAAAAGTAAAAATCACAAACAACAAGAAATCCTTATTACTCCTAGAATTCTGAAACCTCAACAAATAAAAAATACTCATCACAGACAAAGTAATTAAAAGGGAATCATTAGTAATAATCGAGAAAGTATATTGAATCATCGAGGAAAAAACAACAAAACTCATCGCCACCACGGTCAACACAACATCCACCTTAAGCATCTTCAAAATTCTATAAAAGAACACCACAAACAAAACGCCCCAAATCAAATTAGTCAGCCGCAAAGCAATAATCAAAACCTGTAGATTTGTACTAAACAAACTCGTAATAAAAAAAGTGGGAATCAGAAGCAAATAATACAAAGGAGGATGTTGCACAATCCAATTTTCACAACCAGTCACCAAGTTATAAACCGCATCCTTATTCGGATTAATCGCTTTACATTCAGCAAACGTCTCATCAATAACATAGTCTTCAAAATCATCTTTGTTATCAAAAAAATAATTCAAAAACATACTCTGTTCATTTAAATACAACTTTGTTTCATAGAGAATTGGCAACATCTTTTGATCGACTAAATAGTGTACATAAGAGAAATGCCCCACCTCATCTGGTGCCTCGCCCAAAGTTGCAGGTACCAAAAACACGGAATAATACACGCCTTTAACCACAAAAATCAATATCGCCATAAAAAGAATAAAATGCTCTTTTTTTCTCATAATAGATTTTCCCTATCTCATCAATCAATTAATATTCCAAGTTCATAAATTATACTAAATTTTCTCATCCTACTCATAGCTCTTAAACTAATTTCCAAACTCTGTACTATAATCATAAAAACGAAACAGGACCCTATATGCTCAAAAAAGAACGCTCATTAATTAGTATCATTCTCATTCTCTTTCTACTATTTCAGCTTCTTCCTTACATATATGGTTACCACATCCAAGGAGAAGACAAAGTATTCTCCGGCTTCATCCTTCAATGGAACGACAACAACACCTATCTCGCCAAAATGAATCAAGGTGCACATGGCAACTGGCTATTCCAATTAGACTACGCGCAAGAACCCGGCACTCCCACCTTCATCTACCCCTTCTATCTTCTCCTCGGACACATCGCCCATTGGTTCAATCTCTCCCTCATCTTCACCTATCACGCCACCCGCCTCCTCATGGCCGTCCTCATGTTCTTTAGCCTCCAAAATCTCGTCAAAAAATCTTTCCCTGAGCAAGATTCTGAAACCCAAACCATCCTCTTCTTTGTCTCCCTTGTTGGCCTCGGCACCTCATGGCTCAGCATCTACTTATCCCGCACCTTCACCAGTCTTGTCGAAGCCTTTCCCAACACCGCCGCTTCACTCACTCCCCATTTCGCTGCCGCCCTAGCCATCCTTTTCTACCTTCTCACGCCCGGCAAAAACAACAAATCCATCCCCCAACTCATTCTCAACACCCTCCTCACTGCCGTTTGCGCCTTCCTCTCTCCCTTCACCTTCACTGTTCTCATTGCCGTTCTCGCCACCACACTCCTCTATAAATGGATGCGTCGCATCCCTGCCAAAGAAGAATTTTGGAATCTCATCCTCATTGGCAACGCCGGTGGCTGGATCGTCCTCTATCAATATTTCACCATCCAAACTCACCCCATCCTCCAAATCTGGAGCCAACAAAACATCATTTCCAAAATTACATTCTGGAACTTTCTCATTGGTTTTTCCCCCCTACTTATTTTCACAATCGCAGCTTATTTTAAAGCACTCAAAAATCGCAACCCGATTCCATCAGAAAAACAACACATCTATCTTTGGGGTCTCATCATTCCTCTTATGCTCCTTATTCCCGTCAACTTCAGTGCCCGTTTCATCATTGGCGCTTTCGTTCCCATCTCCCTCATCGGCGCAAATTATCTTTTTACAAAATTCAAAAATCATCAAACCAAACTCAAAAAAATCTTTCTCACTTTCCCCCTCCTTGTCATCCTCTTAGAAACTTTCATTCTTTGCGTCATCACTCAAAAGAACTCCGAATACAATAAATTCACCAACTTTATTCCAGTAGAAGTTATGCAAGCCTACACTTGGATCAACCAAAATATCCCCGCCGACAGCTACATCCTCACCGCCAATGATACCGGCAACTTCCTCCCTCGTTTCACCACTTCAATTCCAACCCTAGGACATTGGTGTGAAACACCCCACATCAACCAACAACGTCAACTCACCGCAGATTACTTCTCCGGCAATCTCACCACCCAAGACCTTCTCCAAAACAACATCGACTTCATCTTCTACGGTCCCAATGAAACGCGTATCGGCACCACCTTCGATACCACCCACCTCACCATCATCTACCAAAACCCCTCCGTCACTCTCTATCAACTCCTCCACTAAAGCCTCCTTCATTCGGAAATGATTTATAATCATAGAAAAAAATAGAGGATTCAATTTATGACCAAAAAGGAACGCTCCTTCCTGCTCTTCATCCTACTCATTTTTCTACTCTTTCAAATTCTTCCTTATCTATATGGCTTCATTATCCAAGGACCCGACAAAGTCTTCTCCGGCTTCATCATGCGCTGGAACGACAACAACACCTATCTTGCCAAAATGGAACAAGGATTCGACGGACACTGGCGATTCACCTTCGACTATGCCCTCGAACCCCATGATTCCGCCTTCATCTATCCCCTCTATCTAGGTCTTGGTCATCTTGTGCGCATCCTCCACTTAGACTATCTTTTCACCTTCCACTTTATGCGCATTCTCGCAGGCATCCTCATGTTCTTCAGCCTCTACCGCTACATCTCGGCAAGCTTCAAAGACACTCCCCCCCGCACCAAACAAATCCTCCTCCTTGCCGTTCTCGCAGGCACCGGTCTTTCATGGAGCAGCCTCTATTTTATAGACGACTTCACCAGCTTACTCGAAGCCTTCCCACACAACGCCTCCTTTGCCAACATTCACTTTCCCCTCACTCTCGCCTGCATCTACTTCATCTTCACCCCCTACCAAGAAGGTACCCGCAAATGGCATCACTATCTCACCTACTTCCTCCTCAGTGCCGTCTGTGGTTTCATTTCCTCCTTTGCAGTCGTCGTGCTCATCGTCGTCCTCGCGAGCATTCTCCTCTTCAGATGGATCAACCATCTCCCCCTCAAACAACATTTCTGGACCCTCATATTTGTCGGTAATGGGGGTGGTTGGATCATCCTCTATCAATATTGGATCATGCACACCAAGCCCGATTTTATCCTCTGGGCCTCCCAAAACATTATCGGCAAAATCTCCCTCGCAAATTTCACCCTCTCCTTCTTCCCCTATGTCTTCATCGCCCTATTAGCCATAATCTATTTCATAAAAAAATTCAAAACAATCGCCCCAGAAAAATACAGCCTCTACGTCTGGGTCATCGCCATCCCCCTCATGCTCCTCATCCCCTCAGTCATCAGCACCCGCTTCCTCATTGGCGGCTTCACTCCCTTCGTCCTTGTCAGTTTTGACTATCTCCTCACCAAACAATTTAAATGGGAAGCTCTCTTTCTTAAAATTTCCTCTTTTGTCTCCATCGCCCTCATCACCCTAGAACTCGGCATCCTCCTCCTCATCGTCCAAAACCAAAGAGCCATGGACTTCGCCTCCACCTTCATCCCCCAAGATGTCTATCAAACCTACCAATGGATCGACGCCAACCTCACCGAAAAAAGCTATATCCTCACCGAACACTATAATGGCAACTACCTCCCCCGCTACACAGACGCCATCCCCACTCTCGGCCACTGGTGCGAAACCCCACACGCCTACGATCAAGATCAACTCGTCAGAGCCTATTTCTCCGGCACGGCCTCCCTAGACCAGCTCAAAGCCCTTGACGTGCAATACATCTTCTACGGCCCCGGAGAACAAGAGCTCGGTCACAACTTCACCACCACAGACCTCAACATCATCTACCAAAACAACACCGTCACCCTCTACCAAATTCCGTATTGAGCATAGCCTCAATTTTAGACAAAAATAAAACAAAAAAGAGGATGGAAAATTCCATCCTCTTTTATTTTCAATCCAAATCAAAAACTAGAGTTTGATTTCGATATCCACACCAGCTGGGAGATTCAAACGCATCAACATGTCGATGGTTTTGGTATCTGGTTCCAAAACATCAATCAAGCGGTTGTGAGTTCGAATTTCGAAATGTTCGTGTGAATCCTTATCAATGAAGGTCGAACGACGAACGGCGAAGCGTTCAATCCGTGTAGGAAGGGGTACGGGACCCACAACTTGTGCACCGGTTCGTTCTGCGGTTTCAACAATGCGTTTAGCTGATTGATCCAAAACTCTGTGATCAAAAGCTTTCAAGCGAATACGAATTTTTTGTTGTACAGCTGCCATTATAGTGCCTACTCAATAATCTTGGTGATAACGCCAGCGCCAACTGTCAAACCACCTTCGCGAATTGCGAATTTTGAACCAAGTTCAAGTGCCACGGGCACGATCAATTCAACTTCCAAGTTCACATTGTCACCAGGCATGACCATTTCAACACCTTCGGGCAATGCAATATTCCCTGTCACATCCATTGTACGAATGTAGAATTGCGGGCGATAGCCATTGAAGAATGCTTTGTGACGGCCACCTTCGTCTTTTCTCAACACATATACTTCGCTCATGAAGCGAGTGTGAGGAGTAATTGATTTTGGTTTTGCCAACACCATCCCACGTTCAACTTGTTCTCGGTTAATCCCACGCAACAACAAACCAGCATTGTCACCTGCCATACCACTTTCCAATTGTTTGTGGAACATTTCCACACCGGTCACGGTGGTGTTCATCACTTCGTCTTGCAACCCAACGATTTCAATCGGGTCACCCACTTTAATCACACCACGTTCAATACGACCAGTCACCACTGTCCCACGACCTTTAATCGAGAAAACATCTTCCACTGGCATCATGAAGGGTTTGTCGGTGTCACGTTCTGGTTCAGGAATATATTCGTCAATCACGTTCAATAATTCGCGAATGCTTGCATATTCAGGTGCTGCCGGATCGGTGCTGTCGCTTTGCAAGGCTGCCAATGCAGAACCGCGCACGATGGGGGTGTCATCACCGGGGAAGTCATATTCGTCCAACAATTCACGCAATTCCATTTCCACCAATTCCAAAAGTTCTTCGTCGTCCATCATGTCAACTTTATTCAAGTAAATCACAATGCTAGGAACTTCCACTTGGCGGGCCAACAACACGTGTTCTCGTGTTTGCGGCATAGGGCCATCGGGTGCTGCCACAACCAAAATTGCGCCGTCAACTTGTGCGGCACCTGTGATCATGTTCTTAATATAGTCACGGTGACCGGGCATGTCCACATGTGCGTAGTGGCGTTTTTCGGTTTCATATTCCACGTGGGAAATATTGATTGTAATACCACGTTCGCGTTCTTCTGGTGCGTTATCGATTGTGTCGAATTCGCGGAAGTCTGCATCACCCAAGATTGCTGCAACTTTTGTGATTGCTGCTGTCAATGTTGTCTTACCATGGTCAATGTGGCCCATTGTACCCACATTGAGGTGTGGCTTCGTTCGTTCAAATTTTTCTTTTGCCATTTTTTGTTTCTCCTAACTAGAATAAAAAATTTTTATTTTTGGTTTAATAAAAACTACAGAATACCTAACATCTTATTGACCACATCTTGGCCAACGCGGTCATAATGATCAAATTCCATTGAAAACACACCACGCCCCTTCGTTGCAGAGCGCAACTCAGTTGCATAGCCAAACATCTCAATCAATGGCACAATAGCACGCACAGATTGTGCGTTTCCTGGGCGGCCTTCCATGCCCAATATATCACCCCGACGTTGGTTCATCTGCCCAATCACATCCCCCAAATGCTCTTCAGGCACAATCACTTCCACCTTCATCACGGGTTCCAACAATGCTGGTCCAGCTGCTTCAGCGCCTTCGCGGAAGGCCATCGTCGCTGCAACCTTATACCCCACCTCATTGCTTTCATATTCAACATAACTGCCATCCACCAGCGTCACTCGAATATCCGTCATCGGATACCCCAACAACACACCGCCTTCAGCAGCTTCGCGAATCCCAGTTTCAATTGCAGGCACATAATGGTCAGGAATATGATTACGTGGTGCCAAAGGCAAAAATATCACCCCAGAGCCATGTTGGCCAGGTTCAATCTTCAACACCACATGCCCATGAATATCCTTATTCCCCACTTGGCGCACATATTCAAATTCCACATCTTCCACCGTTTTCGTCACAGTCTCACGATAAGAAACACGTGGTTTCCCCACATTTGCGCCCACATTATATTCACGCAACATACGATCGATCAAAATTTCGAGGTGTAACTCGCCCATTCCAGAAATAATCAACTGGCCAGTATCCTCATCCACATTCACCTTAAAAGTAGGATCTTCTTCAGCCAAACGTTGCAAAGCCTCGTCCAACTTATCCTTATCGGCGGTGGTCTTAGGTTCGATCGCCACTCGGATCACAGGTTCAGGGAAGGTAATCGTCTCGAGTTGAATCTGCTTCCCTTCATTACAAAGCGTATCGCCCGTAAAAGTTTCCTTCAGTCCCACAATCGCCCCAATATCGCCAGCATAAAGTGCATCCACTTCTTCACGGCGATCCGCATAAACACGAATCAACTTATTAATTCGCTCACGCTTACGCTTCACGGGGTTAAACACCACAGTGCCTTTCTCAATCACCCCAGAATAGACACGGAAATAAGACATTCGTCCAAACTTATCCGAAACAACCTTAAACACCAAAGCAGCCAAAGGCTCTTCATCAGTACGCTCCCGAACAAGCGGTTCTTCCGTCTTCGGATGAATCCCTTCCACAGGAGGCATATCTGCCGGAGAAGGCAAATAATCAACAATCGCATCCAACAAAGGCTGCACACCCTTATTCTTCAAAGAAGTCCCACAAAACACAGGAGTCAACTTATTATCAATCGTTGCCTTGCGAATCCCCGCCTTCAACTCAGCCTTGCTAATCTCTTCCCCTTCCAGATACTTCATCGTCAAAGCATCATCCGTCTCAGCCACTGTTTCCATCAACTGAGC
Organism: Anaerolineales bacterium; assembly: GCA_963676155.2. Taxonomy (GTDB): domain Bacteria; phylum Chloroflexota; class Anaerolineae; order Anaerolineales; family UBA11579. Next base: position 785,412 of record CAXXOS010000001.1, on the reverse strand, counting down.
TCGCATATCCTTCGCCTTATTCAAAAGATCGGGGGGAATATCGGTTTCCTTCGGCGCCTTGCCATCCTCATCTTCCCAAATAATCGCCTTCATTTCCACCAAATCCACCACACCGATGAATTCAGATTCTTCGCCAATCGGCAATTGCATAGGTAAAGGATGCGCTCCCAAACGATTCACAATCGAATCAATGGACGCAAAATAAGACGCCCCCACCTTATCCATTTTATTAATAAAACAAATACGGGAGACATCATATCGGTTAGCTTGTCGCCAAACAGTTTCACTTTGGGGTTCAACACCTTGAACAGCGTCAAAAACGACAACACCCCCGTCGAGAACACGGAGCGCGCGTTGCACTTCAGCCGTGAAATCAATATGTCCGGGGGTGTCAATAATATTAATCTGATGGTCCTGCCAAAAAACAGTGACCGCCGCAGAAACGATGGTTATCCCACGTTCGCGTTCTTGTTCCATCCAGTCTGTAACAGTTGTGCCATCATCAACAGACCCAATTCGATAGGTCATGTCGGTGTAATACAAAATACGTTCAGTTGTCGTGGTCTTACCTGCGTCAATATGCGCAATAATCCCAATATTTCGAAATTTTTCAACTGGATATTTTTTTGTCATAGTTAAGGTACCAAGTTACAGACGGTTATTTTTTGTTCTTTTTTATTGCCTTTTTTATCGACTAAAGTGTGAGAAAGCACGGTTGGCTTCTGCCATCTTGTGAGTTTCTTCACGCTTGCGGACTGCGGGTCCTTGGTTGTTAGCGGCATCAATCAATTCTGCTGCCAAGCTATTTGCAAATGGTTGTCCTTTGCGAGCGCGAACGGCTGCAATCAACCAACGAGTTGCCAAAGCAAACTTTCGTCGTTCATCCACATCCATCGGCACTTGATAGGTTGCCCCACCAATACGCTTCGGGCGAACTTCAACCATAGGAGAAATATTCTTCAAAGCAGTTTGGAAAACTTCCAAAGGAGCCTTGCCAGTCTTTTCACCAACAATGTCGAACGCATCATAAACAATGCGGGTTGCAGTGCTCTTCTTCCCATCTTTCATCACACGATGAATGAAGGATTGCACTTGCAAGCTGTCATAACGAACATCAGGGGTTACTTCACGAATTTCTGCACGATTTCTACGCATCTTTCAGTTCTCCCTTATTTCTTTGCAGCTTTGGGTCGTTTTGTACCGTATTTAGAGCGAGCTTGTGCTCGATCGTTCACACCGGTCGTATCCAATGTACCACGCACAACGTGATAACGAACACCAGGGAGGTCTTTCACACGACCACCACGGATCAAAACAACACTGTGTTCTTGCAAACTGTGACCTTCACCAGGAATGTAAGCAGTTACTTCAACACCATTTGTCAAACGCACACGTGCAATCTTACGCAAAGCAGAGTTTGGTTTCTTAGGGGTTGCTGTACGAACAACAGTACACACACCACGTTTTTGAGGTGCGCCTTTTGGTTGACGAATACGCTTTTGCTTATATGAGTTATACACATATTGAAGCGCGGGCGCATTACTTTTATCAATTTTGGGTTTACGTCCCTTACGGACGAGTTGATTAATTGTAGGCACTTTCTAATACTCCATTTTTTATTAATTCTGTTATTAATAATATTTTTCTGCTACGTGTTTTGAGGCACACAATAGGGAGTGCCGCAATTGAAAATTCTAACACTAACATACATCTTCGTCAATAAACAACTACTTCATCAAAGTGTCGCCCAAGCCCAACAAACCAGTGTTTGCATTCGGCATGCGGCGTCGGTTTTCTTCCTTACCAAACTTGATCTCGCCGTCATCGGTAATCGCCTCAACAGACAAGCCCAAACTTTGCAATTCTTTCACCAACACATTGAATGAGGCAGGAATTCCAGGTTCTTCGATCGGTTCATCCTTCACAATCGACTCATAAGTCTTCACACGCCCAACCACATCATCTGATTTCACCGTCAACATCTCTTGCAAAGTATAAGCCGCCCCATAAGCCTCGAGCGCCCACACTTCCATTTCACCAAATCGTTGACCACCAAATTGAGCCTTACCGCCCAAAGGTTGTTGTGTCACCAAGCTGTAAGGGCCTGTTGCACGAGCATGAACCTTATCCTCCACCAAGTGGTGGAGTTTCAACATCGTCATCACGCCCACAGTCACCGGTGTGTCATATTGTTGACCACGGATCCCGTCGCGCATCACTTGCTTCCCTAAAGTAGGAATCGGGCGACCATTCTTGAACATCACTTCATGAACAGTGTCATTCAACTTCTCAGCCGCAACATCCTTCAACTCAGGAGCATAAGCTTCCAACCAAATACGATAAGAAACCTCAATAGCATTATCATTACGGCGATCTCGTTCGTCACCTCGCAAATATTCTTCAGGAGGTGCCAAAATATCATCCGCCACAAATCCCTTATCGTTCAACCACTCACGAGTCGTTGCATTGCGTGCAAAAGTACGGTCAGAAACAATTTGATAAACATCATAGCCGCGTGAACCGAGCCATTGTTCCAAATAGAGATTACGCACTTCATTTTCATCTTCATAAAGTTCCGCATCATAATCTGGATCTTGTTCAATCAAAGCTTGCCAAGCCTTCTCAGCCACTTCATCCCAAGCCTTGTCAACCATCCAAGCGCGAGCCAGTTCGGCTTCCACTTCACGTTCATTGGCACTGTCAAAAACAGGCACCACAGCGCGATAGCCCATGCGCAAAGCAGCCCAACCCAAGTGCGTTTCCAAAACTTGCCCAATGTTCATACGTCCCGGAACACCAAGCGGATTCAAAATAATATCTACCGGCGTACCATCTTCCAAGAACGGCATGTCCTCAACAGCCACCACACGAGAAACCACACCCTTGTTCCCATGTCGTCCAGCCATCTTGTCACCAGCCATAATCTTGCGACGATTCGCCACATAAACACGCACCATCTTCTCAACCCCAGCGGAAAGTTCCACATCATCTTCTCGAGAGAAAACCTGAACATCCACAACCTTCCCATGTTCGCCATGTGGCATACGCAAAGAAGTGTCCTTCACATCACGTGATTTCTCACCAAAAATTGCGCGCAACAAGCGTTCTTCAGGGGTCAATTCCTTCTCACCCTTAGGAATAATCTTCCCGACTAAAATGTCATCAGGTTCAACCTCAGCACCGATTCGGATAATCCCTTCCTCATCAAGGTCTCTGATAGCATCTTCGCCAACATTCGGAATATCTCTAGTAATCTCTTCCGGGCCAAGCTTCGTATCGCGTGCTTCAATTTCAAATTTTTCAACATGAACAGAAGTAAAACGATCTTCTTGCACAACTCGTTCAGAGATCAAAATAGCATCTTCAAAGTTACCACCTTCCCAAGAAAGGAAAGCAATCACCATATTTTGACCCAAAGCCAAATTCCCACCCAAAGTAGAAGAGGAATCTGCAATCACATCACCCTTAGTAACACGTTGGCCTTTCACCACCGCCGGGCGTTGATCAATACAAGTGTTCTGATTCGAACGTTGATACTTTCGAAGATTAAACACATGTTCTTTCTTATCTTCATCCTTAAGCACAATCGTGTCCCCACTCACAGAAACAACCTCACCACTAATCGGAGAAGTCACCACCTGGCCAGAATCCTGTGCAGCGTGTGCTTCCATCCCCGTAGAAACCAAAGGAATCTCAGGTTTAATCAATGGCACAGCTTGAGACATCATGTTAGAACCCATCAACGCACGGTTCGCATCATCATGTTCCAAGAAAGGAATCAAAGCAGCACTAATTCCCACCACTTGGTGAGGTGCCACATCCATATAATCAAGATTTTCAGGATCATTAAAAAGGAAGCCAGATTTATAACGGCTAGAAATTCGTTCGTGCTCAAACTCCTGATATTCATTCAAAGGAGAGTTCGCTTGGGCAATGTGGAACTTATCTTCATCATCTGCAGACAAATACTTCGTCTCGCTAGAAACAAAAGGCACCACATCAATCTCATCAGTCTTCTTGCTCACTTCAGCAATCTTACGTGCCATGTCTTCATCCAAACGCACGCCCTTCTTCACCAAAGTCTTACCATCAACCTTGAAGTTCTCCAACAAAATGCGACCTTCAAGATGCTTAATTTGAGCCGGAACACTCTTCATCACAATTCGATAAGGAGTCTCCAAGAAACCATAATCATTCACTCGCGCAAACGAAGCCAAACGACCAATCAACCCAATATTAGGACCTTCAGGGGTTTCAATCGGGCAAATACGTCCATAGTGAGAGTGATGCACGTCACGCACATCAAACCCAGCGCGTTCACGTCGCAACCCACCCGGGCCCAAAGCAGAAATCGTTCGCTTATGCTTCAGCTCAGAAAGCGGGTTTGTTTGTTCCATAAATTGAGACAATTGAGAAGAACCATAAAATTCTCGGAGAGCCGCCACCATCGGGCGAATATTCACCAAAGAAACCGGAGTCAAATGTTCTTGCTCACGAATAGACATACGTTCTTTAATCACACGTTCCATGCGGCGCAAGCCCACACGCAACTTATTTTGCACCAATTCGCCCACCGTCTTAATTCGGCGGTTGCCCAAATGGTCAATATCATCCTTCTCTTCTTGAAGGTTATTAATCAAAATCATTCGTCTCAAAAGCATCACAATGTCCCACTTATTAGCAGCGCGATCATTCAATGAAACCTTAGAGGCCAAATCCAACTTCATATTCAACTTATAACGCCCCACCTTTTCCAAATCATAGTGGCGCATATCAAACAACTGTTGCGTCAAAAATTCACGCGCATTGTCCAAAGTTGCCGGGTCGCCCGGGCGCATTCGCTTAAAGAACTCAATCAAAGCAGCTTCCGCTACAGAATAATTAGAAAGATCCCAATCTGGTTCTTGGCGAATCGTAGAAGCAATAAAAGTTCGTTCAGGGTTGGTGTCAACGTCTTCAAACAAAGCGAAAATCTCTTCATCAGAGCCAGTCTTAAGTGGAGAATTCGGGTTCCCATCATCCAACACAGCCAAAGCGCGCAAAAAGATCGTCACCGGAATAGTGCGTTTTCGGTTAAACTTCAAAGTCAAATAATCATTCTTACGAGTTTCATATTCCATCCACGCCCCGCGATCAGGAATCAACTTCGCAGTAGAAAGAACACGGCCAGTCGCACGGTCCACAGGTGCTTCAAAATAAACCCCTGGAGAACGAATCAACTGAGAAACCACCACTCGTTCCGTACCATTAATAATAAAAGTACCCTTCTCGGTCATTTCAGGGAAATCACCCAAAAAGATCTCTTGCTTCACAGGTTCGGCCACATCTTGCCCAGCCAACAACACAGAAGCATAAAGCGGAACAGAATAAGTCAAATCACGATCCATACATTCTTCAACAGAATATTTGGGTTCACCAAACCAATAGGTCAAACCCCACTCTTCAGATTCAGGAGTATTGCTGGGAAAATACAACTTCATAGTCCCAGTATAGGATTCAATCGGGGAAATTTCATGGAATAATTCAGCCAACCCTTCTCTTTTCAAAACTTCAAAAGAGTTAAGTTGCGTTTCAATAAGATTAGGCAGGTCAATATTGACATCAATACGAGAAAAGGATTTTGTCGGTAACACCTAAAAACACTCCTTGATTAGAATTTCACACTTAAACAACAACACCAAGGTACACAAAGATACCAATTGGTAATTATATGAAATCTGTCAAGTCTTGTCAAGAAACCGGCAACACCAAACTATAAATAGGAAGAACCCTAATCAATATAAGGCGTACACACACACCCAATCCGCTTCTTCACCGGCACCTTCTGATAGCTATGATGCAAAAAATCCATCACCAACAAAGTCCCCGAAAGGCTCGGCGCAATCCCCGTAATAATCTTCACCGCCTCCGTCGCCTGCATGCTTCCCACCACCGCCGGCACCATCCCCAAAATCGCCTTAGACGTTCGCGCAGGTCGCTCCGCATAAGACGGGAACAAACATTCATAACACGGCCCATCCACATCCAAATTAAACACACTCACCTGCCCCTCAAACTCAAACACCGCCCCAAACACCCAAGGAATCCCCAACTCGCGGCATGTATTATTCGTCAAATACCGCGTCTCAAAATTATCACTACAATCCACCACCAAGTCATAATCCGCAGTAACTTCTAAAGCATTCTCCTCCGTATAAAACTTCGTAATCGCATTCACCTTAATCTCACTGTTCAACGCCAACATCCCATTCTTTGCAGAACGCGCCTTCCGAATCCCAATATGCCCCTCCGGATGAATCACCTGGCGATGCAAATTTCGCTTCTCCACCAAATCCCCATCAATCACGCCAATCGTCCCCACTCCAGCGGCCGCCAAATAACTACACACCGGAGACCCTAAGCCTCCTGCACCAATCACCAACACCTTCGCCGCAGAAAGCTTTGCTTGCCCTTCCTCGCCAAAGTTTGGCAATTCCATCTGTCTCTGATATCTTGCAGTATTCATACACAAATTATACAAAATTTGGTTACAGAAACATAACAAATTCAAATTTCTTAATCAATCCATCATCAGCTTATAACAAACCAAACCCAACCCTCAACCATCGGGAATTCCCTTTTCATCAACACCTGTTATAATGAAGATGTTAAAACATTGACAAAACATTCAAAAAAATTCACAACTATTGGAGAATAAATATGCTTGAAATCCGTCATCTAACCAAGGTTTATGATGATGGCACCGTAGCACTCAAGGATGTCAGCTTCACCGTCAATGATGGCGAATTCCTCGTCATCATCGGCCTCAGTGGCTCTGGCAAATCCACCCTGCTACGCTGCATCAATCGCCTGATTGATCCAACAGAAGGGGAAATTATCTGGCACGGCAAAGATCTCGCCAAACTAAAAGGCAACGATCTTCGCATCGCCCGCAGAGACATCGGAATGATCTTCCAACACTTCAATCTCGTAAAACGTTCCACCGTCCTCACCAATGTTCTTTCTGGCCGCTTAGGCTATACCCCCACCATGCAAAGCTTCTTTGGCAAATTCTCAACAGAAGACAAACAAAAAGCTCATAACGCCCTAGATCGCCTTGGCATTCTCAACCAAGCCAAAAAACGTGCAGATGAACTCAGTGGTGGCCAACAACAACGCGTCGGCATCGCCCGCGCCCTCATGCAAGATCCATCCATGATTCTTGCCGATGAACCTGTGGCCAGCCTAGACCCCGTCCTCGCGCACTCCATTCTTCAAAACCTCGAAACCCTCAACCAAGAAGAAAAAATGACCATCATCTGCTCCCTGCACTATCTAGACCTCGTCCAACGCTATTCAACCCGCGTCATCGGCCTCCGCGCTGGCGAAATTGTCTACGAAGGCTCTCGTGCAGAAATTCAAAAAATGACAGATGAACAATTCAAAGACATCTACGGCGAAGAAGCAGTTCGCGTCGGTGGTGGCCTTGAAGGCAACTTAGCCTAGGAAGGAGGAAAACATGGCAAAAAATAAACTCAAACACAATCCCAATGATGAAAAAAGAACCAGCCTCGTACCTCCCATCGTAGCCGCCATCGCATCCATCATCCCCGGTCTTGGCCAAAGCCTCGCCCGTGCCATTCGTCGTGGCCTCATCATCTTCATCTCATTCATCACCATCCTTGGCCTCAGCGTGTGGCGCTTCACCACCACCGCCAAATACGACGAAGGGTTCCTCAACATCTTCAAAAAAGGCCTCACCTTAGATAAATCACTCATCTGGGTCACCGTCTTTGTCGTCTTGCTCTATTTAGTTCAAATCTACGACGCCTATCGCGTCGCCAAAAATTCCTACACTGAAAAACCAAACGGATTACTCGTCATGGCCGTCCTCCTCATCACCTTCTTCCTCCTCGGCTGGCAAATCGGGCAAATCAACCTCGTTGATCTTGCCAGTGGCATCGACGAAGCCTCTGCCCCCATCTCCCGCATCGCTTGGCCATGGGAAGCAGCCCTCACCTATCCAGAGGAACACGTCAACGTCGTCGCCAAAATTCAAGTTCCCTGTATAGCCGGTGTAGAATCTCCTATTCAAAACGAAGCCTCAGACACAGATCCATACCTCATCTCCTCCCCCACCTGTGGCACCCTCTCAGACATGTCCGGTGGCGTAGGAACCACCCTTCATCTCGAAGGGGGCAACTTTGAGCCCGGCGTAGAAGTCGAAATCATGTGGGAAGATCCCAATGGACAAATCTTCCGCCAACGTCAAGATGGCGAATACGTCGTCATGATTCCCGATGAAAACGGTGATTTCTCCGTAGACATCGTCATGCCCTATCGACTCCTTCCCCCCTCTGCCGATGCAGAATTCTATTTCTGGGAAGTCTTCGCCAAACAACTCATGTCCGTCGGAGAACCGCACCTCAGTGATGATTTCATCAACATATCTCAAAAAATGATTGAAACCATCTTCATCGGCATGATGGCCACCTTCTTCGGTGTCATCTTCGCCTTGCCCGTCAGCTTCCTCGCTGCTCGCAACCTGATGAACAAGAGCAAATTCGCACTCTCTGTCTACTACATCGTTCGAGCCATCTTCAACATCATTCGCTCCATCGAACCACTCATTTGGGGTTTGATCTTCGTCATCATGGTCGGTCTTGGCCCATTCGCAGGGATCCTTGCCCTCACCCTCCACTCCATCGCCGCCCTCGGCAAGCTCTATTCCGAATCCATCGAAAGCATCGATGATGGCCCCATTGAAGCCATCAAAGCCACTGGTGCCAACTGGCTTCAAATCATTCGCTACGCAGTCGTCCCGCAGATCGTTCCTCCCTTCGTCTCCTTCACCATCTATCGCTGGGATATCAACATTCGTATGTCCACCGTCATTGGTTTGGTCGGTGGTGGTGGGGTAGGTTTCCTCCTCTCCCAATACATCCGCTTGTTTGACTACCGCGCAGCCGGCATCTGTGTTTGGTTCATCGCCCTCACCGTCATCATCCTAGACTACGTCAGCGCCGAAATTCGCGAACGCTTTGTCTAAGCCAAACCAACAGCATTAAAACAAAAGAGGTTGTGAAAATCACAACCTCTTTTTTATACATTTAAAAAACTCACGCCTCTTCTGGCTCATAAAACATCAACATCCCCCATTGCCCATTCACCAGCCAATCCTCATCAATCGTACTCAACGCATCCGCCTGTCCCGGCTTCAACCCAATCGCTTCTTCACTCTTATTGATCCGAATCGCCAACACCGGCACCGGAGAATAACACATCACCTCTTGCACATCCGTCTCAAAATCCCAATGCAAATCCCCCAACAATCGGCGATAATTCGCATCCCCCTTAGAAATCAACAAATCAGAATCTCGGAAATAATCCTTCAACTCGCTCGGCATCTCCCACAAAGCCAACGGAGACGTCCAAAACTCGTGGTCCATCAACACAATTCGTTCTGCTTCCACAAAATCAAACAACTCCAACACAAACGCATTTGCCGCCTCATCCTTCTTCCCCAACTGATAAGTCGTCTCACGCGTATCTCGCACCGTCGCATCCGACACAAACGTAGGATGAATCTTATGATGCAACACCACCTGCTCAGCAAAATCAGCCTTCACCAGCCAAAAAGCCAAAACCAAATCCGCCACCAATTCCACCCCCACATTATCCAACACAATATCAATTCGCTTTTTCTTCCCAGTCTTAAAGAACCGCATCAACGCATGCAAATGGTTCACCACAATCTTCGCTTCCATCTGCTCCGCATCCAAATTCACCTGCTCATTCCCCCCACTAGACGGGAAAATGCTCAAATCCGCCTTATTCCCCCACAAATTCAACACTAAAAGCGTCCGCAACATTTGCTCGCGGCTCATCTCTTGGTCAAACACCTTCACCAATTCGTCAAACACCGGCATCGCATCCAGCATCCCATTCATCTTCTGCGTCGCATAAGGATCTACATGATAATTCTCGCCCCCCAAATAATAGCCCGTCTCTGCCAAAATTCGGCGATAAAAATACGTCTCCGCAAACAACCAAGGCACATCCAGCCAAGTCTGCCCCACAAAAGGTTCCGCATAGCGCCCCCACGCCTTCGAATCCGGCGCAAAAGCATCATCAATCAGCTCAATCTTTCCCTCTGGCATCTCATCCAAAAACGTCCGCAAGCGCTCATTCGTGGCCTCATCAAAAAACGCATCTTCCATCATCTTTCGTCCAATCGAAGGCATCCGCACTCGCACCGTATGACCCACAAAAGTACCTATCTCATTCCCCTTCAATGCCGCCGGCAATGCCAACCCTGGTTTTGTCCATTCTTTCATAGCTCTGCAAACTTCCTTTTTTGTTAAATTATACCGCTAGACTTTTGAAACGCACATTTTCCACTTTCACCCTTGCACATTACGTAACGTAACGTTGTATAATTTCTCCAAGAGGAGAAAAGGAGCAAAAAATGAAAGAAGAGCTACTCACCGTCGGTGAACTTGCCAAAAAAATGGATATCACCGCTCGCACCCTACAATACTACGATAAGATTGATCTTCTCAAACCATCTCACCGAGATGCGCAAGGCAAAAGGCGCTATTCAAAAAAAGAGGTGGTCAAACTATACCAGATTCTCTCTATGAAATACCTTGGATTTTCATTAGACCAGATCAAAAACAACCTCATTCCCCTCAACACCCCAGATGAAGTTCTCGAAGTGCTCAAAAATCAAAAAAATGCCATTCAAAAACAAATCCAGCACCTCCACCACATTCAACAAGCCATCCAACAGCTCGAAAAAGAAGTCACCCAAATGCAAGAGGTCGATTTCGATAAATACGCCACCATCATCTACATGCTCCGCATCAAAAACGAAAATATCTGGCCCGTCAAACACATGGACCCTTCCCTCTTAGAACACATCTCAACCAAATACGAACAAGATCAACAAATCAGCGCCAATCTCTACAAAACATGGGACCACCTCAGCAACCAATTTTACAAATTAAAAAAAGAAGGCATCTCCCCCGCCTCTCCCGTTGCGCAAAAAATTACCCAAGAATTCTGGAACATGGTCACCGAATTCACCGGTGGCGACATGCAACTCCTCAACAAACTCATGGACTTTGAAGAAAGCAAAGACCAATGGGACGAAGAAATCAAACAAAGGCAGCTCTATATCACTGACTACATAAGTGAAGCTGTCAATATCTATTTCAAATCAAACAATATTCAAATCTAAAAAAAAGGTTCAAGCATCAAAAAGGGACAATTAAGGAGTAAAAAAAATGAATCAACCCATCATCAAAGTGGAGAACTTCTCCAAATCCTATGGCAGCACCCCCGTCATAGAAGACATCTCATTTGAGATTCAAAAAGGTGAAATCTTTGGTCTCCTCGGCACCAACGGCGCCGGCAAAACCACCACCCTAGAATGTATCGAAGGTCTCCGTTCCTATCAAAGTGGCACCATCCAAGTCAACGGCAAACTCGGCGTCCAACTTCAATCCACCTCCCTCCCCAAAGAGATCAAACCAATCGAAGCCATTCAAATGTTCTCCCTCTGGAACAAAACCACCCCCAATCCCGATCATCTCCAGACTTTCGGCATCGACCAAATCAAAGACCTCCAATATCACCAACTCTCCACCGGTCAAAAGCGTCGTCTCCATCTCGCCATCGCCCTCATCGGCGATCCCGACATCATCTTCCTAGACGAACCTTCTGCCGGTCTAGATGTCGAAGCCCGCGCTTCCTTGCATGATGTCATCCGCTCCCTCAAACAACAAGGCAAAACCCTCATCATGGCCAGTCATGACATGGCCGAAGTCGAAAGCCTCTGTGACCGCATCGCCATCCTCGATCAAAACCACATCGCCTTCATCGGCACCGCTGCCCAGCTCACCAGCTCCGTCAGCGCCCTCTATAACATCCACATCAAAACAGATCCCATTTTACCCACCAACTTCACCTTCTCTGAATTTGAACAACACAAACAAGACTACGCCATCTTCACCACCAAAGACATCAGTCAAGGGCTCATCGAGCTCCTTCAATACGCCAACCAAAACAACCACACCGTGCAAGACATCAAAATCGAACACGCCACCCTAGAACAACGCTTTATCGAAATTGCAAGAGAGGTCAAATAATGAAAGCATTCCTAAACGGCATCCAATTACAATGGAAACTAGACATTCGCAACCGCAGCATCCTCCTCACTTATTACGTCGTCCCCCTGCTCTTCTTTGCATTCATGAGCGGCATCTTCTCCTCCATCAACCCCACCGCCAAAGACACCCTCGTTCAAACCATGGTCGTCTTTGGGGCCACCATGGGCGCCTTCCTTGGCACCCCCTCTCCCTTAGTAGACCTATTCAACAGTGACATCAAAAAAGCCTATCAAGTCGGTCGCATCCCACTCTGGACAGGCATCCTCAACAATTTCATCTCCGCCTTCCTCCATCTCTTCCTCATGAGCTTCATCATCATCCTCATCTCCCCCCTAGCCTTCGGTGCCACGCCTCCTCAAGCCATCTTCCCCTTCCTCATAGGTCTCATCTTCTTCCTTATATCTAGCATCTCCATCGGCACCGTTCTCGGCCTCGCCGTCAAAAACGCCTCCCGCCTCACCATGATCTCCCAAATCTTCTTCCTCCCCTCCGTCATGCTCGCCGGCATCATGTTCCCCATCGATCTCCTCCCCCCAGTCCTTGGCAAAATCGGCCAGCTCCTCCCCGCCTATTGGGGGTTCACCGCTATGCAATCCACCACCATCGACTTTTGGCAGCTCTTCCCCATGCTCTGCATCATCCTCATCATGGTGGTCATCAGCATCTGGCTCTATCAAAAACAAAAAACCAATTAAACAAAAAAGAGGTGGCCCTTTGATGGACCACCTCTTTCATAATCAAACTTATCGTCGCCAATTCAAAATCTTATCCCACACAAATCCTTCATAGGCATCCTTCAAATAAGCCTGCCACGTTCGCTTCCCATTCTTCAATTTTCGTTCCATCCAAATTCGATTAAACAAATAAGGCTCATCCGGCAACAATCCTTTTGAATTAAAAATCAACCCCAACACCTCATTTTTCTCACGAATCTCAGTCAACAACCCCCGATCAAATCCGGTCGCACTGTTCGGAAACGCAAACGGCACTTCTTTCTGCCCCGTAATTTCCTGAATTTTCAAACAAGAATCCACAATCTCCGCTTCCACTCGTTCCACAGGCAACTGCACAAACTTACGATGCGAAACAGAATGTCCACCAAAAGTGAATCCCGCCGCATACATCTCTTGAATCTGTCCCGTGCTCAAAAAAGGTTGTTCTTCCTTCAAATAAGCATCCGTATCCACCCCCAACGCCACACAATAGCGACTTACTTCGTCTTCATCCTCTTGCACAAAGCGCATCATCCGTCGTAGCAAAGACTCCTTATCCACCACGTCCTCATCGCCAATCATCTCGATAGAAGCAGCCAACGCCGCCCCATCCATCGCATTCACTTTCTCCACACACAAAGACACCTTCGAGCGGTAGAACAATGCCTGATTATCAATCCATTCACTTGTCAAAAAGAACATACACGGAATCTCCAACTTCTGCAAAATTGGCATCACCACCGTATAATTCTCCACAAATCCATCATCAAAAGACAAATGAGCCGCATTTTCAGGCAAATCAGCCTTCCCTTCAAATGCCGCCACCAAATCCTCATAGCCCACAAACGTATAACGCTTCTTCAATGCCACCAAAGTAGCTTCAAAATCCTCAGCCAAAACAGGAGGATACAAATTCTTCACATGCACCATCTCCCCATTCGTCACCGCATGATAGAAAAACCCCGTCAACTCCATCGGGAATAATCTTTCAAACACCCCCAAAGGCACAAACCGCAAAGACTTCCTTGCAAATCTTTTGATCTTTTCTTTCATAATCACTTCTTTTCTTTTAAAGAAAGGCGTTTCTAATCAACAACAATTTAAGCAGTACTGCATTGAACAGCTTCCGAACCTTCAAATCCTACGTAAACGCCATATCACCATCTGCAAATCGTTTTGTAATCTTTTCCCAATCCTTCGCAAAAACCGAATCCTTCTTCGTCATCGTCTGATACGTGCGTTCCTTCACTTCATAAACCTTCCCCATCGCCGTCTCTGCCAAAGCACCCAGCAACCGCACATCCCCCATCATCTGCACCGCCCCATAGTCCTGCGCCACATCCACCACAAACTTACGAATCAATGGTAACAATGCATCCTCCGCCAAACAATCCAAAACACGCACCTGACGTCGATCTTTCCCAATCTTCGTCACCATCAAAGTCACCACAGCCACGCGTTTCGTCCCTTCATAAAATTCATACGCTTGCATCTCAAATTCATCTCGTGCATCCGTAAAATAATAATTCATCTTTTCCGTAGCCGATTCCCCCGTCTTTGCCACCCAAGGATAATTCAACATCCAATTAATCACCTTTTCATCGCGCAAAAAAGCAAACTCAGGCAACAGTTCCAATTCAATCTCCGCCACCTTCGGCACTCGTCGAATCTCAATCCCCTTCATCTCCAACGTCACCGCTGCATCCAATTCCTTCAACGTCTTTGCATAAATTGTTTCCCCCACCATCGGCACATAAAACTTCGCAAAAAACTGATTCACCTTCTGAATCTTCGGCTCCACCTGCCATTCCTTCCCCACCATAGTCGAAGCCTTGCGCAACAAACGCATCCCCACAGACACAGGGTTATACTTTCCCAACAATCGCAAATCAATCATGCTATATTCAAAATCTTCAAACCGCGCAAATCCTTGCTTCTCGCAAGCCCGCACCGCAAAATGGCTCCCCACAATCATAAAATCTTCTTCAATCGTCAAAGCCGATTTCAACAACCCACTTCCCACGCCCATCCCCTGCGTTTCCGGAGCCACGGTCCAAGTCGTAAACCAAGAAATCTTCTCCAACACATCCCCCAGCTTTACCATAATCGGCATCACCCCAAAATAGCCCACACACTTCTCCCCCAAATAAGCCGCAATCATGCTCACATCTTCCGGCGCCCCATAAGGGTTCGCCGCCATTGCCTCCGCACGATGCAAAGTAATCGGCACAAAGTCGCCTTCACCTGCCTTGCTCACAATTTCTTCAGCCCAAGGCACCAGATCTTTAAGTAAAATATGTCGATAAGTAATTTCGTTCATGAATCAATTTAATCACGAACTCCCCTCCGTGGCAAGCATCGATACTCTTTTCAGAATCAAAAAAAACGCGATCTCAACCAAATAGCAAGCCAAAATTTATCGTTCAGTAATATCAAAAATCTCATCAGCAATCGCAGTGGTGCTCCGTCGATGAGACACCAAAACAACCTGTCGGTCACCAGCCCCTTCCTTAAGGCTTTTCAAAATCACCGCCTCATTCAACACATCCAAATTGCTTGTCGGTTCATCCAAAAGCAAAACCTCACTATCCTTGAAAAAAGCTCTCGCCAGCCCAATCCTTTGTTTTTGCCCTTCAGATAATCGTTCCCCCAATTCACCCACCGGCGTTGCATATCCTTCCGGTAACGAAATCACAAAATCATGAATCGCCGCTTTCTCCGCTGCCCGCACCACATCCTCAAAAGGCTTTTCAAAATTGCGCATCCGAATATTCTCTTCAATCGTCGCATTAAACAAAAATGTTTTCTGAGCAATCAACGCCTGCGTTCCCCGCAGCGTCTTCGTCGCCATCTCATCTAAAGAAACCTCATCAAGCGACACCCGTCCCAAGATAGGGTCATAGAATCGCATCATCAATTTCAAAATCGTGCTCTTCCCCACCCCACTCTCACCAACAATCGCCAAAATCCCCTTTTCTCTCATTGAGAACGTCAAATCTTTCAAAACCCACCTCTCTCGATTTGGATAATAAAATCCCACTTTTTCAAAATCGAAATCAGCAGTTCTCAAAACATCCTCTCCCGCCACTTCCTCCACCAAAGGACTTTCATCCAACACATCAAAAAGCCGTCTTGCCGAAGCAATCGTCCCCGAAAAAACAGTAGACAAAGCCGAAATCGCACTCACTGCCCCAAAAGAAGAGGAAAATGCCACAAAAGAAACCAAAACGCCCGAAAAATCAACCCTCCCTGCCGACCACAACCATGCCCCCATCAGCAAATTCAACATCATAAAAAGCAAAACCAAACCATCAAACATAGCAAAATTAATCGCTTCCATCTTTTTCACTTTTTCAATTTGATCACTCAACGCCTCAGACCGTTTTTCAATCGCAGCCTTGCTTTTTTCCTGATAGCCAAAAAACAAAGTCACACTCAATCCCTGCAAAGCATCCAAAAAATAAGAATTAGACTGCCAAAACCCTTCTCGATATTTCGCCATATCCGCATCCGATAAATAGCGAAAAACAAAAGGAAGCACAACCCCAAGCAACACATAAGCTCCCAAAGCCAACAAAGCATAAGCAGGATCGATCCAAAACAGACCCCCTAAAAAGACCAGCCCTGTCAAAAGGCTAATCATAATCGGCGCAATCGTATGTGCATAAAACACTTCCAATGCTTCAACATCAGCAGTCAAAATAGTCACCAAATCCCCCTGATCTTTCAAATCTAATTTCGCCGGCGCCAAAGTTTTCAGCTTTTCAAAAACCTCAGATCGCAAATCAGCCAAAATCCGAAATGCCACAAAGTGACCAGATAATTGTTCAAAATACTTAAAAAATCCCCTCCCAACCGCCAAAACAATCACCACCAACACCACTTTTTTAATCGGAATGGAAATTGCCAACCCCAAAAAACGCATTGCACCCAAAACAGAAAAAACAAGAATCCCCGAAGCCGCAAGATACCCCAACACCCCAAACAAAATGGTCAACATCATCACAAACGTCAAAGACTTCAAGTGAACCAACAAACGAACCAAAATTTTCACATCATCAAAAATTTTTTTCATCAAAACCCTCCCCGATAACTTTCCAATTCCTTTTGCATCCTCACCATAGCAGCATACCTGCCATCATTCACCATCAAAGCCTCATGCTTCCCCTCTTCCAAAATTTCCCCTCCCCCCAACAAAAAGATCCGGTCCACAAACCGAACCGCTTCCAAACGATGGGAAATCACAATCAACGTCTTGCTTCCGCTCAATCCTTCAATCACCTTCCAAATCAATTCTTCACTCTCACTATCAATATTCGAAGTAGCTTCATCAAAAATCAAAACCTCCCGGTCAGCAAGCAAAGCCCGTGCAATCGCCAGTCGTTGCTTCTGCCCTCCAGAAAGCTCACTTCCCTGTTGCCCCACCCCCGTATCCAAACCCAAAGGAAATCCCAAAACTTCCTTCAACAACTGTGCTTTCTCCAGCACCTCAAACAATTCTTCCTCTGTAGCATTTGGGTTTGCAATCAACAAATTCTCTCGAATCGTCATCCCAAAAACAGGGCTATTCGTCGAGATCAAAGTAATCCGTTTCATCAAATCTTCAAAAGAATAACTATCAATCGCTTCCCCGTTCACCAAAACATTTCCATGCAAAGGCTTGCGCAACCCCATCAACAAATTCGCCAGCGTACTTTTTCCGCTCCCACTGTCCCCCACAAAAGCCACCGAATCTCCCTTACGAATCACAAATTTTAAACCACTCAAAATCATCTCTCGTTGATCATATGCAAAATCCACACCTTGCATTTCCAAAGTGTCAATTTCACCCAAAACTCGGTCCCCAAAAAAAGGTTCTTCAATCGCCAACAAATCAAAAATTTTCTCAGACGCAGTCACACTCGTCATTGCCACATGAAAAAAAGAGCCCAACAACCGCAACGGAATAAAAAACTCAGCTGCAATCAAAACCACAAACACAAACTCACCCACAGAGATCGCCCCCGCCCTCAATTCAAAAAGAGCAACCAAAATCCCAGCTGCAGCCCCCCCATAAGCCACCAAATCCATAATCGTCACCGAATTCAACTGCATCCCCAGTAAACGCATCGTCATCTTTCGAAAAGACTCTGCCTCTTCATCCATCTCCTCATGCGCCACATCCGCCACCTCAAACAATTTCAAAGTGGTCAAACCTCGCAAATTCTCCAAAAATGTCCCGCCCAAATCAACATAAGCCCCCCAATAATCTTTCATAATTTTCTTGGCAATTTTCATAAACAACATAATGGAAAGCGGAATCAAAGGCACACAAACAATAAAGAGAACCGCCACCTTCAAAGAGACAAACGCTGTCACAAAAAAAAGAGTCACAGGTGCAATCAATGCATAAAAAAATTGGGGCAAATAGCGCCCAAAATAATTCTCCAACGACTCAATCCCCTCAGTCGCATTTTGCAAAACTTCCATCGTGTCAACGTCTCCCCCAAATCCACCATGAATCCGCAAAATCTTGTCATAAACCTTATTGCGTAAAATAATCTTCGCCATTCGAGAAACTTTTCCTGCAAAATAAACAGAAAAATAATTAAACAAAAAACGGAACAATAAAATCCCGCCAAATCCCAATAGAACATTTCGCCAAAGCCGAGGGTCAAAAAAATCGAAATTATCAATTACAAAAGAAAAAATAAACAACAATCCCACATTCGTCAAAAGTGCCCCCCACTTAAACAAGATTGTCCATCCCACAAATTTCTTATCCGCCCCCATCAAATCAATCAAACGTTTATTCAGCATCATCGTACTGTCGCATCTCCTTTGGTGAAATCGTCTTCATTTTGATAAACACAATCGTCTTTACCAATAACAAAACAACAATCGTAATTCGCATTGCCAAAATATCTTTTGCAAAAAACAAAGCCATCAAAATCACATAAACAGGAATCAAAATCAACAACTTTGCCTTCAAACTCAATCCGCCTTTTTCTTTGAACACAATCAAATGTTTCTGATACACTTTGGTGTTCACAAACCAATCATTCACCCGATCAGATCCCCGCACAAAGAAAAAAGAGGTCAACAACAAAAAAGGAACTGTCGGCAAAATTGGCAAAACAATCCCCACAACAGCAATTCCCAAAAACAAAAACCCCAAAATAATAAACAAAGATTTTTTCATTTCCATATATTACCATACATTAATTCTTTATATTACTAAATCATAATATCCTCTCCCGAAACGAAGAACTTTCCGTTTTACTCATTAAGTGCTACCATATGCATATGTACGGTCCCATACCCACCACCCGCCAAATCATCAAAAAAGACCCCCAAATCAAAAAGTTCTCGGCTTACGGTTTCCTCAAGAACCTCAAATTTTTCGAGCCCTTCCTCGTCCTCGTCCTCCTCAATGCCAACCTCAACCTCTTCCAAGTCGGCTTGCTCTATTCCATTCGCGAAATCATCAACTACATCTTCGAAATTCCCTCCGGTGTCTTTGCCGACCATTTCGGCAAAAAAACCGAGCTCAACCTCTGCTTCATCTTCTACATCATCTCCTTCATCTTTTTCTATTTCGGCACCAACTTCTGGCTCCTCGCCATTGCCATGTTCTTCTTCGGCCTAGGCGAAGCCTTCCGCTCCGGCACCCACAAAGCCATGATCTACGAATATCTCGAAGAAAAAAACTGGTTCGCCGAAAAAAGTTTCGTATACGGCCGCACCCGCTCCTTCTCCCTCATCGGCTCCGCCCTCTCCGCCTTCCTTTCCATCCTCCTCGTCCTCAAATTCGACAACCTCCGCCTCCTCTTCCTCTTTGGCATCATCCCCTACCTCGCCGACTTCTTCCTCATCCTCTCCTACCCCGCCAAATTCAACCAAAAACAAAAGAGCACCTTCCAATTCACCAACTTCCTCAACCTCCTCTTCGGCAGCCTCAAAAACATCATCCACAACAAAGAAGAAATCAAGCTCATGCTCTCCTCCTCCTCCTTTGACGCCATCTTCAAATCCATCAAAGACTATATCCAACCCATCCTCCAAACCGCCCTGCTCGCCTCCCCCCTTCTCCTCTTCAAATCCCTCTCCACAGACGACTCCCTCAAAACCACCCTTGCCATCATCTACGGCTTCTTCTACATTTTCAGCGCCATCGGCTCTCGCAACATCTACCGCCTCACCGACAAAAAACCTGCCCGCCTCCTCATGAACCGCTTCTACGACCTCTTCGCCCTCGCTTTCCTCATCCTCGCCATCTGCATCCGTCAAGACCTCATCCTCCCCATCATCCTCATCTACTTCTTCCTCTTCATCCTCAAAGATGTCCGCCGCCCCCTCTTCGTCGACGTCATCGGCGACACCATGCAAAAAAACGAACGCGTCACCGTCCTCTCCGTAGAATCCCAATTCAAAGCCCTCTTCACCGCTCTCTTCGCCCCCCTCTTTGGCTTCATCGCCGACCAATTCTCCATCCCCCTCCTCTTCCTCCTCATCGCCATCGCCAGCCTCCTTGCCAACCGCTTCTTCTCCGCATCATCCAAATTAAAATAAAAAGACTGCCTTAGTAGCAGTCTCTCTTAAGCAACCCAAATCCATAAAAATCTAACCTTCTCGATTCTTCTCCAAATAAGTTTTCACCGCCAATTCTGGGTCATCCTCTTTCGTTTCAAAAACCACAATCCCGGTCCGTTCAATCTTCTTTCCCTGTCCCAACACTCGCCCAATCAAAACCCCACAACCTTTCAAAAGCTCCACAATCTCAAACGGATTCCCATGCTTCTTTTCCAAATCTCCTTCCGAACCATAAGGATTCAAAATTGCCTCCACAAAAATCCCTTCCCCATCATATACATTAAAAAATGGAGACTCTCCAAAATGATCATTCCAAACCCCACCATTCTGGTCCACCCCCACTGCAATTCTTTCTTTATTCATCTGAAACATCCTTTCAAAAAATAATTTCTTTCCTCAAAACATCGCACACCCTAAAAAGCATGAAAACGCTTAATCTCAAACCGCACCTCGCTCCCCACCTCAAGTTTTGCATCATTCGGTCCATAAGCCACCAAACGCGCCCCTGCCGAATCAATTCCATATTCAATCCGTTCCCCCTTAAACAACGCCGAAACAATCACCCCCGCATACCCCCCATCCTCTTTCAAAAGCACATTTTCAGGTCGAATCAAAATCTTCCCCTCATGCCCCATCGCTGCCAAAAAATCTGGTCGCTCATCCCTCGCACCATCAAATACCAAATTCTTCCCAATAAAATTCGCCACAAACGCATCCCCACTCTCAAAATAAACCGCCTCTGGGCTTCCCTCCTGCAAAATCTGCCCTTCATTCATTACCACAATCCGATCCGCAATCTCAAACGCCTCATTTTGATCATGCGTCACATAAATCGTCGTAATCCCCAACCTTTGCTGAATCCGCTTAATCTCCCGAATCAACGTCATCTTCAAATTCGCATCCAAATTTGCCAACGGCTCATCCAACAGCAACAATCTCGGCTCATAGACCAAAGAACGTGCCAAAGCAATCCGCTGTTTCTCTCCCCCAGAAAGTGAATCCGGATACCGATCTTCAAACCCCTGCATATCCACAATCGCCAACATCGCATCCACTCGCTCCGCAATCGCAGCCTTTCGCATCTTCCGCACCTTCAAAGGGAACCCAATATTCTCCGCCACCGTCATATGAGGCCACAACGCATATTGCTGAAACACAAACCCTATCTTCCGTGCCTCCGCCGGCTGGTCAATCTTTTTCTCAGCATCAAAAAAGCAATCTTCCCCAAACAAAATCTTCCCCGCATCCGGTCGCTTCAAACCACTAATCGCCCCCAAAAGCGTGCTTTTCCCACACCCGCTCGGCCCCAACACCACCACCAATTCTCCCTCGTCCACCGTCAACGAAAAATCATCCAAAATCGTCACTCTTTTTGCATCGCTCCCATTCGCAGCATCATCAAATTTTCCATAAGAAACCGCGACATTCCTCAAAATCAACGCATTCTTCATTTATACCCTCTTGCCCCAATCTTATTCAAAATAAAATTACCAATCGCACTCACCGCAATCACCACCAGCGCTACTGCAGAAGTCATCTCCAAACCATAGGCATTCGATTGAATCGTAAACAACATCACTCCCATCGTCTTTGTTCCCGCAGAAAACAACAACAAAGAAATCGGAATCTCCTTCAAAGAAATCAAAAAACAAATCAAAAATCCCGACAAAAGGCTCTGCCGAATCTGCGGCAAAAATATATGCGTATACCGCTTAAAAGGCCTCACCCCCATCATCTGTGCTGCCTGATCCATCGATCGATCAATCTTCTTCGAAGCCCCCAGCATCTGCTTAATACAAATCGGAATAAACAACACCACATACGTCACGATAATGATCGCCCGCGTTCCATATAACTTAAACGGATCATTGATCCACGCAAAAATCGCTGCAATCGCCAAAATAATATTCGGAATCGCAATCGGCAACTGTGCCAAATGCATCGTCAATCGCGACAACCAATCCCCCTTCGTATCATAAAAATACACCAACAAACTCGCAATCAACGCCGCCACCGTTGCCGCAATCACCCCAAACATCAAGCTATTCATCAACGGCTGTGAAAGCACCTTCTCTTCAAAAAACAACTTCACATAGTTCTGAAGCGTCAAATTCTCCAAAGTATAAGGAATCCCCCAATGCTTAATCAACGAAGAAAACAAAATCGACAAAAAAGGCACCACCAAAGAAACCACAAAAAAAATGCCCACCAACCCCAAAACAGGGTTTTGCCATTTTCCCAAACGAATCACCGCCTCGTCGGTTAGTCGCCCAGGCACCTCATTCGAATAACGATGCTTCTTCAACACCTTCTCAGAAAAAAAGAACAACCCCAACGAAACGCCCACCAACAACAAAGAAAGCACCGCCACCACAGCCAAATCCAAATCTGCCATCTCGCTATACACCCGCGTCGTCAACACCTCTTTCCCCCTTGGCGTCGCCAGCTGTGCCGGCACTCCAAAATTCGCCATCGTACGGCTCACAACCAACAACCCCGTCGAAACAAAAGCAGGGAACACCAAGGGCAAAATCACCCGAAAAATAATCCGTCTCCGCCCCGCCCCACACATTCGCGCACTCTGCTCAAAAGAATTGCCCAACAACTTCAGCGTATTACTCACCCCAAAATACACCAGCGGATACACATGCACCATCAAAATCACCGCACTTGCCTCAATCGTATACGCATCAAACCCATACCGAAAATCTGGCCACAAAGCGCGCAAAATCCGGTTCACATACCCATTAAACGCAAATAACTGCACCCAAGAAATAGACAAAATATACGCCGGAATCGTAAAAGACAAAAACACCAACGTATCAATCAATTTCTTATGGTGAAAATCCGTCTTATGACGCAAAAAAGCCAACGACCCACCAATCGTCCAAGCCCCCACCAAAATCATCCCCTCCATCCGCAAAGTGTTCACCAACGCCTTATACGTCGAAGCAGAAGTAAAAACCTCCACATACGCATCAAACCCAAATCGTCCGCCCTGGTCAAAGCTCGTCATCACCAACATCACAATCGGATAAACAATAAAAACACAAACAACAACCAAAAGCATCAATGGGAGGGCGCGATTCCCGCGCTCTCCCATTTTAGAATTCGACCGAAAAAACTGTTTAATGGAAAATGTTTTGGTAGGCATCCTTAATCATTTCCTCGTTTGCAATCCCCATATCCCAATCCACATCAAAAATAGCCGCATCCACAGGACGATGCACATTCTCAACATCAGATCGAACACTCACAAAACCATTCTGCACAGTCATGTTTTGCGCCTGTTTCGAAAGCAAAAAGTTCACAAAAGCCTCTGCAGTCGCTTGTTCAGCCTCACTGCGCGTCTCACTCACCGGAATCGCAACCGGTCGTTGAATCGCCACAGCCCCATCACTCGGCCAAACCGCGCTCATTGGCACCTCAAATCCTTGCTTTTTCCCCTTATTATTCAAGCGCACAATCGGATCATAAGGAGCAATCCCCAAAGCAAATTGACCTTCCATCACACCAGTCGCCACAGATCCATTCGATTTCATCAAAATCACATTATTATCCTTAAGCGCTTGGAAATAATCGTCCGTATTTCCCGCCATTTCATAGAAAGCCGTCGCAATCGCAAACGCCGTTGATGATTGGCTCGCATCCGCCTTCGCAATCAAATCCATATACATCGGATCAGCCAAATCCGCAAAACTCGTCGGCAAATCAGCCTCATCAATCATTTCAGAATTATACAAAATCACGATATAGCGTTCATTCACCAACGCATAATTTCGATCCGCCACCTGATATTCTTCCAAAATCATCTCAGCATCGTTTAACACCAACGGTTGCAAAAAGTCATTTTCATCCAACAAGTTATAAAGCAACGGGTCAGACCCCCAAATCACATCCGCCTCAATCGCCCCAGCTTGGCTTTCCGTCCAAACCTTCGTTCGCAACTGCCCACACCCCATAATATTCATATCCAAAACATCCCCATGCTGCTCTTCAAAAGCCGCCTCCAACTTATTAATCATCCCCTCCGGCCCAGAAATATAGACAGTAATTTTTGCTTCTTCAGCATCAGTGGCCTGCAACGGTTGCACATTAAAAATAAATGTAAAACTCAACAACAGCACCATCACAACCAGTAATGATTTTTTCATACTTTTCCTCCAAGAAAATATATATTATGATAAAGTAAATTGATATATTAGCCAATGCTAATGCGACCCCGATTATAGCGTAAACACATCTCACTGTCCATATATTTTATATTTTTATATAATATATATAAATTATTATCTTTTTCCGAAAAAAAATCAAACAAAATCCCCCCCACTCACCAACCACTTCCTCTCCTCATCATCCAAATTAAAATAAAAAAAACTGCCTCAAAAGCAGTCCTACTTTTCTTCAAACCTCTCATCTAAATCACAATCTAATCCACCAATTATTTCATAAAAATCATACCAAACTCATCCATTAAACCCATCATATATAAAATTTATATCCCCAGATAATAGTAAATATTCTCTTCTTCTTTTTATGAAATGAATTTCTTCCATCTCTCCTCATTTATATCTCATCCTGCTGAAATAATAATTCATCATTATAAAAAACAGCAATATAAATCAAAAATAAACTAATAAAAATAAAACTAGATAACTGATACTCTATAAAAGTACTAAAACTTCCATACCCCATCATCCCCACAAACAAACCGCCAATCCCCACCAAAGACATAAAAACATACTTTCTTTTATCCTTCATCAAATAATGAAACAGCGGAATCAAAACATAAATTGAACACAAAAATATAAAAAAAGCCAAATATACCCAATAATCTCTCTCTGAAAAAATACTTTTTAAACCACTAAAACTCAAAGTACTCAATCCCAAAGGAGAAGCACTCATATAAATTAAAGGGATAGAGAAATAATAATAAAGAATATCAGCTTTCAGTTTCAACACTCTTGGTAATAATACAATTGTCAAAACAACCACCAAAAAATGCAAATAACTTCTAGTAATTGTGAAAACAGAAAAAAGTTCAATAATATTATCAAAAAAGCCAAATATTGGATCAAAGCTAATCAAAACCACAAACAATATCAGAAATTTAAAATTCTTTACTCTTAAATCCCGAATAATCATAATCACTGCCAAAATCAAAGAACTTATTGAAAAAAACAATAATAAAGATATCCCAACATAACCTGAATATCCCACCTTATAAAAAATACTACTCAATAAAACCATCATCGGACCAAAAGAAACCAAATCATTCTTCCTGTTCTTAGAAAATAAAATCAAACCAAAAATAAAAAGATATAAAATAGAAAACAAAAAACTATTCAAATCAAGCACCAACCAAAAAACAACCAATAACAAAACAACAAAAATACCTGTCAACAAAAAAATCTTTTTCTTCTTTTGGATACCAGAACCCCGATTTATTGAATAAATAAACAAAATCACATCACCAACTACCCAAAGATTAGTCAAAATAAACAAACTATCCTTAAGAAAATCCAACCATCTTTTTTTATTATGAAATCCAATTACCTTTTTTTCATCCATTTACTAGCACCAATTAATAAATCTTTCTCTTCTCAAAAATCAATCATTTAAACCTTCAACAATCCTCTGATTAAGAATTATCAATTCTAAAAAAATAATTCTCATCATTTTCCCAACTTGTATAAAGACGCAACTTATCAACAATTTCATGCCACGAATTACCTGAAATATGCTTACATAAATTTTCAATTGCCAAATAAATCGAATAAAAATTCAACTCTTTCACAATAATCATCTCTCTTCCATAAATAAAATCTTTTTGTCTCAATTCCTTCTCAACCCATTCAGGAGTACACACAAAAAAATCAAATAACTCATGAAATTCAATCCCATTAGTGAAAGAAAAATCGTCTGGACCAATCACAGCCTCAACAAAAATTTTCCCCTTATTCACTTCTTCCCATTCCCCTATATACTCACTATTCTTCAAATCATAACCTGGAGAAAAAATATCTTGTAATACTGGTTTCATAAAATTACCTCTATCAATTAATCACTTTTTTGAATAAGTGTAATCACTAACTTTTTTGTATCATCATATATTTTTACCAAAACCCTATATAAACCTTTTGAGATATCAATTCTACTTATATTCCTGCTTATAAAATTTTCTGCTCCCAACCCCTTTTCCCCAATATTAATTAAACCCTTATAATAAATTTCATCCATATCATCATTATTAGCTAAATATATTTCACTTTCTACTTTTCCTTCATAAAAAAACCTATATTAAATCTCATATCACCAAAAATAATCCGTTTATTTTTTCTTCATATTCCCTCATCTATATTACGATCAATTTTCCATCATCAGTTTGATCAAAATCCAAACAAACATCACTCATTCTCCACACTCAAAATCTCAACAACTCTTTCATCAGCCAAAACAATAAATTTTTCAAAATCATCAAAAGTAACAAACTCTGAATCCGTTGATGTTCTTATCATCACAACAATGCAACCATACCTAGCAACCCACCTACAATTCCCTTCATACAAACCAACACAACGAATATCAGTTTCATCTGCTAATTCACTATAATAATCAATCTCTACATTATTCCTATCACCATAATTTAATTTATTATAAAAATCTACGCTTGATTCAATCGTATCTAAACGATAGAAATCTTGAGAAATTAAGATTGGGTATTGATTTGGAGAATTTTCAGGAACTGCATAAATACCTCGAGCTGTATTGTGTGATACCTTCATAATAAAAACCTTCTCCAAAATCTTCCAAAAAACACTCATCATATAATGAATAACTTTGAAGTAGCAATGAAACTAAATCATACTGCTGATAGTCAGGGCAATAAGTTTCTTGCAGAGTAGGTGTAAATAATGATTTTAAAATAACAAATATTAATAAAAATAATCTACCAAAAGTTACACCAAACAAATTGATTAAAAATTCAAGCACACCATTCATCAATCCAACCTCATTGATACTCAAACAACTTTAGTAAATAAAATCTTCAATCACTCACCATCACTTATCTCTCAATAAAACTTCATCAAATCTCTTATCTGAAAATAAAATAAAATTTTGAAAAGTTTCCAATCTAATATATTCATCAGACACACTCGTTGCTATAATAGTGACTAAACATCCATATTGAGCAATCCAATGACATCTTTCCTTGTCATTCTTTGAACAAAAATAACCATATTCATCTGCAATACCACTTCTATAATTAAATGGCACCTCTATGAAATCGCGATTTTCATCATCATAAAAATGTTCTGCCATTTCATAAGAATCAAGATAAAAAATCCTTTGACCTATCATTTTTGGAGTATCATCTAAACTGCCTTCGTTGTTTTTATATAAACCAAAATACACATTATAGAATTTTTTCCAAACACTAAATCCATTTTCTAAGTAAGAAACATGTTCATATGATTTTTCATCCCTAGAGTAATCTAACACCCAATTATTAGGCAAAGATTCTTCATCCATAAAAAAAACATCAAGATCATCAGAATAATCTTCATCACAAGGCTCGTTAGTAGTTCTGATTTGCGTTGAGGAATTATTTTTTAGTTGTGGCAAAAAAAACATCTCAATAAATATCACAATCAGAAGTATCGGAATTAACCACCATGGAAAAATAGTTAATTTACTTTTCATTTTTATCCTTCCAGATTTTTTAAAAAGTTATGAGAAATCTATTTCATAATCGAAAAAATCTTTATAGATTAAAAATCTAACTCATCTTCATCTCTACTAATTTCATTTTCTTCAATAAAATTAAATGAAATAATATATGCTAAATAATATAAATTTAAACATAACAACCCAATTGCTGGTCTATAAAAAACATTAAGAGAATCACTAATATTAAACCGCCCATATCCATAAAATGAATATACTACTAATAACAATCCCAAAGGAGTAAAAATATTTTTATTTTGAATAAATTTATTAAAACTTATTTGAATCTTTTTTGGAAATAATAGTATTGACCAAACAAGAAAATAAATGAAAAATATAATATAAAAAAAAGATCTATCTTCAAACCTATCAAAAAGAATTATTGAAGAAAAAATAAAAAAAGCATAATAAATCGGATTTAATATTTGAACTAACAAACTTACAACACCGTTTTTAATTTTTTTATGATTTATAATCCCAACTATTAATATAAAAATAAACAATAAATAAAGAGTTATTGTCATTCTCAAGTTTATTATTTTTAAAATAGAAAAAGGTAAAATCAAAATACTACTAAACGCTATCCATAACAGAAATTCGCCTAATATTTTTTTCGCACTCAATTTATTTTTTATATTAACAATATTACTTTGAAATATCACAATATTATCCTTAGAATATTTCCCATCTATCATTACCTTATCTGCAAATCAAAATTACAATCTCTCACCCACCAACTACTTCAACCAAATCATACCAAACCTACAACTTTTTCACCACTCCTCTCACCACCCCCTAAATTTGACAAAACCACACACATCCGCTATAATACAAACAGAACAAATGTTCTGAACCTTAACAAATTCAACCACCCTCGCTAGGAAAAAACGCACCCAAAAACCATCCATCCCACATTTTTTCTCAGCAACCAAACCTAAAACAAAAACTAAATAAACATTCAGAAAATAATTAGGAAATAATAAAGAATAATAAACA
This sequence comes from Anaerolineales bacterium, assembly GCA_963676155.2. Classification (GTDB taxonomy): domain Bacteria; phylum Chloroflexota; class Anaerolineae; order Anaerolineales; family UBA11579. The sequence continues at coordinate 756,251 of CAXXOS010000001.1, read as the reverse complement.
GAATTTACATCTAAATAGTATAAATAAAAGCAAATCAACCACTAAAACGCATCCCCTCATCCAAAGTTCTGGTAGCATCTGAACCTAAAAAACACCCCCAGGGCACCTCCTGCACCAATCCAAACCCGCCTTGGCACGCGCTGGCAACCAAAAAAAACACCAACCTTAAAGAATTCAAAAAATAAAATGGGAAAAAAGAAAACAGCGGAGAGGGTGGGATTCGAACCCACGGTAGCGCTGACGCACTACAACGATTTTCGAGACCGCCCCATTAAACCACTCTGGCACCTCTCCATCCATCCGTCGTATTATAAACCAACCTGCCCCACAGGCAAGGGCCCAGCCGCCCCCATCCCCAAACCCCTCACCCAAAATCCATATTCCTTTCCCCCAATTCCCTGTATAATACACCTATGACAGAAAATACACAAAACAACAACTATCGTGCTGGCTATATCAGCATCATCGGCAAACCCAACGCCGGCAAATCCACCCTCCTAAACAAATTCCTCGGGCAAAAAATCGCCGCAGTCTCCCCCCGCCCCCAAACCACCCGCAAAAACCAACTCGGCATCCTCACCCTAGAAGACCAAGCCCAACTCATCTTCGTAGACACCCCCGGCGTCCACAAAATCAAACACAAACTGGGCGAAAAAATGAACGAAGAAGCCCTCTCCACCCTAGAAGAAAACGACCTCATCCTCTTCCTCGTAGACGCCAGCACCCCACCCCAAGAAGGAGACTTCATCATCGCCGAATCCATTCACGAAGCCAACCTCACCACCCCCATCCTGCTCGTCATCAACAAGCTCGATCTCATCCCAGATCAAACCAAGCTCGCCGCCCACATCCAAGAATACCAAGCCCTCGTCCCCTCCTCCCAAAGCATCACCATCGCCGCTCGCAAAGGCCTTGGCATCGCCGAGCTCACCAAAAAAATCATCGAAATGCTTCCCGAAGGTCCCCCACTCTACCCAGAAGATCAAATCACCGATCTCTACGAACGCGACATCGCCGCCGATCTCATCCGCGAAGCCGCCCTCATCATCCTCAAAGACGAAGTCCCCCACGGCATCGCCGTCCGCGTAGACGAATACACCGAACGCGAAGACCACGGCGCCTATATCGAAGCCACCCTCTTCGTCGAGCGTGACTCCCAAAAAGGTATCGTCATCGGCAAAGGTGGCACCATGCTCAAACGCATCGGCTCCTCCGCCCGCAACTCCATCGAAGCCATGAGTGGTCGCAAAGTCTTCCTCCGCCTGCGGGTCAAAGTCCGCAAAAACTGGCGCAACGACGACGCCTTCCTAGATCGCTTCGGCTACGGCAAGCAAAACTAGCCCACCAACACCTCGCTCAGCGCACAAAGGATCCTCATGAACTACCTACTCCTACTCCCAGTTCTCTTCATCATGGTCGCCGACTGGTACGCCCTGCAAACCAAAAAAATCAAACTTGGCTACGTCACCAAACCGCTCGTCATCATCGCCATCCTCATCACCGCCTTCATTCAAATCGGCACCACCAAATTCATCGGCACCCTCGCAGGCAACCTCCTCTGGCTGCTCATCGGCCTCGCCTTCTCCCTCGCCGGAGACATCACCCTCATGCTCCCCAAACGCCCCTTCAAGCTCGGCCTCTCGCTCTTCCTCATTGCCCACATCGCCTACAACCTCGCCATCACCCCCGTCTTCCAATCCAGCACCCTCGCCCCCAGCATCTTCCTCGCCATCTTCGTTGTTCCCGTTGTCATCTTCTTTGCCTATCTCCTCCAACGGGTCATGAACGCGCGCAAAATCCTAGACCTATACACCCCCACCCTGCTCTACCTCATCGTCATCTCCTCTACCCTATACCGCGCCATCAGTTCCTTCTTCCTCTGGAAGAGCAACCCCCTCTTCTCCTACTTTGCTGCCCTCGGTGCCCTCTCCATGTTCTATGCCGACGCCCTACTCGGCTATCGCCAATGGGTCATCGAACACAAATACACGCGCCTCATCAGCCGCATCTTCTATCAACTCGGCCAGCTCCTTTTCGCCTTCGGGGTCCTCAATCACTACCTCTCCCTCATTCAATAACCCCTCATCCTCGCACCCAACTTAAAACAAAAGAGCTGGCATCACACCAGCTCTCGAATCAATCATTCAACGTTTCTATTCAGCCTCTGGATTATAGGATTCAAACTCCACATAAATCACGCCACCATCAATCGGAATGATTGCACCATTCGTACGAATTTGATAATCCAAACGATACAAACCCTCTTTCATTGGAGCTTGATAAGTAATCTTGAATTCACCAATTTGTTGGTTAGCCAAAGTACCAATGTCTTGTGCAATTACTGAAGAAGCTTTTGTGGTTTCCAAAACATCATATGCATTGAAATTATCCGTCCAAGAATCCCAAGATCCATCCACATCTGCATCATAGTAACTTGCCAACCAAACAAGTTCAATATCTGGACCCCACAAACAAGTACCGGTGTTCTTGATTCGCCAAGTTTTGTCAAATACTGTTTCCCGTTTAATTCGAGTGCCATCCGGAACTGTTTCATATTCAAAATGAGCATCCCATGTACAGTTACCAGTAGAAGTGGTACCCGTGTTAGAACTATTTCCTTGGTTCGCCAACGTAGCAATTGGTGTTGCAGTTGCCGGATCAGCCGCATTTGGCAATGTAGGAATCAAAGTTGCAGTAGGTGCAACTGTATTTGTTGGAGTTGGTGGAACAGCTGTATTTGTTGGAGTCGGTTCCTTTGCAGCTTCTGTTTGAGCAGCTTGGGTGGACATTTCATTCACTAGCAATGCTGCTTGTGTCATCACTGCATCTGCTTCAGAAACACCATTGTTATCATTTCCTGAATTACATGCCGTGAGTGCCACAGCCAAAATTGCAATAATAAAAACAACTTTTAAATACTTTTTCATTCTTATCTATCCTTTGCTTTACTGAGTTTACGCTCAAGCTTGAATTATACTTGTAGAATTATACCTTGTCATCTATGAATAAGCGATTATTAGCAGATTTTCCAATCTAAAAACTTGATTTTCTTATTCAAAATTTAAGAATCATAAAGAATCTCTATGTATTTTAACGTATTCAACAAAGGTTTTGTTCCAATGTCTACTTTTTCAAAACCAAAAACACACCCACAATCAAAGTCAACATCCCTACTATTTTCACTGGTGTCAGAGGAATCCGCTCCACGCCAAATGCACCATAGTGGTCAATTAATGCACTACAAGTTAGCATAGCAATCAGCTGTCCACTCACTGCTCCTGAAACACCAATCCTTGGAATTGAATAAACCATCGACAAAATCACAATAATCCCAGAGAACCCCACAAAAAACATATACCCCGGAATGGTTGTCCATCCCTTCATTGGGTTCCCCTTCATAAACAAAATAATCAAACCAGAAAGGATTGTCCCACTTAATTGAATAATAAACACACTTGCAATTGAAACTGTCTTAGATGCCATTTCCCCTGAAACAATATTTTGAATCGTGATAGCCACACCACCCAACATCACAAACATTATAGAAAGTATTGCAACTTGCATGCTAGATTTTCCTTTCATCTTCAATCCTTCGCTCTGTTTTTTGCAATCGCCTAAGTTACACTTTTACCACGACCAGATTTATGGCGACGTTTAATCCCAAAAATCTCTTCTTCTGAAAGATCTGGCATTTCTTCAATCGCTTTAATGCGCAAAGCTTCTCTTTGTTCTGCACGCCATTTTTCTAAACGTGCTTTGATCTCGTTTTCTTTGCCCATTTCCGAAGGAGTATAGAAATACGTCCCTAGTAAATCATCCGGTAGATATTGTTGCGGAATAAAATGATCTTTGAAATTATGTGGATATAAATAATCTTTTCCATGCCCTAGCGTTTTTGCATCACGATTTCCGTCTTTCAAATGTTTTGGCACCTCCACCGCACCGTCTTTCTCCAGCATGTCAAATGCCTTGAAATACGCTCCAACTGTGTTGGATTTTGGTGCAGTAGCCAAATAAAGCGTTGCCTGCGAGATTGCAAACACACCTTCTGGCATCCCCACAAATTCGAAGGTCTGAGCTGCTGCATTTACCACCACCAATGCATTCGGATCCGCTAAACCAATATCTTCCGATGCAGAGATCAACAAACGTCGTAATATAAATCGAGGATCCTCACCAGCATAAAGCATTTTAGCCAACCAATAAATCGCCGCATCAGGGTCAGATCCACGGATCGACTTAATAAATGCGGAAATCGTATCATAATGAGAATCGCCATCCTTATCATAAAGCACAGCTCGCTGTTGAATCGATTCTTGAGCCACATCCAAAGTCACCACAATCACACCCTCTTCATTTGGTGGAGTACTTTCCACTGCTAACTCCAACGCATTCAATGCATTACGTGCATCACCATTAGCTACGTGAATGATGTGTTTCAAAGATTCTTCTTTCAAATCCACATTCATATTTCCAAATCCAACATCAGTATTCTGTAATGCATTTAACAAAATCTGGCGAATATGTTTAGATTCTAAAGGATGTAATTGAAAGATTCTTGAGCGTGAAACCAATGCTCCATTTACTTCAAAATAAGGATTTTCAGTGGTTGCACCAATCAATGTTACCGTACCATTTTCTACATGTGGTAACAATGCGTCTTGTTGTGCACGGTTCCAGCGGTGCACTTCATCTACAAACAAAATCGTACGTGTATTATATAAACGTCGTCGTTCAATTGCATCTTTTACTACTTCCCGCAAACGAGCCTTACCATCCATCACAGCTGAAAGTGTTTCAAAATAAGAAGCAGTCTGATTCGCAATCACGGTTGCCAAAGTAGTTTTACCAGTTCCTGGAGGTCCCCATAAAATAATTGAAGAGAATAACCGATCTGCCTCAATCGTCCGTCTCAACAACTTTCCTTCACCCAAAATTTCTTCTTGCCCCACATATTGTTCGATTGTTTTTGGGCGCATTCGTGCCGCCAATGGCGACTCTCGCTCAGCTTTCTTTTTCATTGAATAGTCAAAAAGATCCATAAATTAAGTATATCAGAGAAAAAAATTTCTTCTTAAGTAAATTAAAAGAATTATTGAGAGGGAATACTTTACAGGTATAATACGCATATGACAAAATCTTTCCAATATCACTTAGATGCAACAGATGGTGCTGCTCGCGCAGGCCGCTTTGAAACTCCACATGGCGTAATTGAAACCCCTATCTTCGCTCCTGTAGGAACTGCCGCCACGGTAAAATCTATCACTCCTGCACAACTTCACGAAATGGGAGCTTCTCTCATCCTTTCTAACACTTATCATTTATATCTCCGTCCCGGGGATAAACTTGTCGCTGAAATGGGTGGATTACACAAATTTATGAATTGGCCCAATCCAATTCTCACTGACAGTGGAGGATTCCAAGTCTTTTCTCAAAGTGAAAATAATAAAATTGATGATGATGGTGTTACATTTAAAAGTCATATTGACGGTTCCTCTCATCGATTTACTCCCGAAAGTTCCATTAAAATTCAAGAAAACTTAGGGGCAGATATCATCATGGCATTTGATGAATGTGCTGATCCATATGACAAAAAGTATGTAAAAAGTGCCATGGATCGCACCCACCGTTGGCTAGATCGCTGTATAATTGCAAAAACGAGAGAAGACCAAGCCTTATTTGGCATCGTCCAAGGTGGTATCTTTGACGATCTTCGTGCAGAATCAGCAGCCTATGTTACTTCCAAAGATTTACCCGGGTTTGCCATTGGAGGCCTTTCTGTTGGTGAAACCAAAGAAGAAATGATGTCAGTTCTCAACGCAGTTATGCCGCTGATGCCAGAAAACAAACCTCGTTACTTAATGGGTGTTGGTACACCTGAAGATCTTGTCAATTGTGTCTCGAAAGGAATCGATATTTTTGATTGTGTTCTTCCCACGCGCTTAGGTAGAAATCGCTCTGTCTTCTTGCGTCAAGGTGGTCGTTTGAACATGCGCAATCTCAAATTTGCAAAAGATTCAAATCCTATCGATCAAGAGTGTACTTGCTACACTTGTCAAAATTTCTCACGTGCTTATCTGCGTCATTTGATGGTTTGCAAAGAAATGACCGGGGCTACATTATTATCTATACACAATATTCACACTTTATTACAGCTCGCTCGAGATATGCGTAAAGCAATCGTCAACGGCGAATTTGAAGAATTTTCACAACCATGGCTATGGGAGGTAAATAAATGAACATCTTTCAAGCAATCATTTTAGGTATCGTACAAGGATTAACAGAATTTCTTCCTATCTCTAGCTCAGGCCACTTGGTCCTCATCCCTCATCTCTTCAACTGGAATATTCCCGCAGATCAAGTTTTTGTATTTGACATGCTTATTCAAGCCGGTACACTCATTGCAGTTATTCTCTATTTTTGGAAAGACTTATGGTCTATCCTCACGGGTTGGATCTCTGCTTTGTTTAATAAAAAACCATTTGATACACCTGAAGCTAAGTTAGGTTGGTTACTAATTCTCGCAACAATACCCGGCGTGCTTGGAGGTCTCTTTTTAAATAATTTAGTTGAATCTGCATTTGGCAGCGCAAAAATGACAGTTGTGTTTTTAGCCATCACAGCCATTATTCTTTCTATTGGGGAATGGCTTGGAAATAAACAACGAAATTTAACAGATCTCAATTGGATTGATGCACTGATTATGGGGCTTTTTCAAGTCCTTGCTCTGTTCCCCGGCATCTCTCGCTCTGGCTCCACAATTACTGGTGGGCTCTTGCGTAACCTTGACCGCGAATCAGCGGCTCGCTTTTCATTTTTAATGTCTGTCCCAATTATGCTAGGTGCAAGCATTGTCACCTTATTCGACATTCCTTCAATCACAAATCCATCCTCATTTATCCCTGCCTTGATTGTTGGTTTTCTAGTTGCAGGTATTGTTGGTTATCTTTCAATTCGATGGTTATTGCACTATCTTAGCAATCATTCTCTTGGCAAATTCAGCATCTATTTAATGGCAATCTGTATTCTTGCTGTTTTATTTATTTTGTAATTTTATGGTAAAGAAATTTAGTTGGATCTCGATTCTAATATTGCTTATTTTATCCTTATTAAGTGCTTGTCAGGGAACAAACTCAAATGGGAGCTTGGACAATGTCACTCAAATTAAACTAACTTTTAACCCCGCCACAAAAGGTTTATTAAACACACTTGAGATTTGTGATATGTCTATTCCTGACTTTGAATATATTACCTACTTTTCAGAGAATTCAAAAGAAACCGCCTATTTTCACTATGGTGAGCCAAACGGAGATTTATCTTCTCTCATTCCCATCACATATGATGATATTGCAATCATTGTCAATCCAAATAATTTAGTCAACAACCTCTCATTATCTGAAATCCGCTCAATATTCAGTGGCAGGATTAATTCTTGGCAATCATTCAACAACAGCTCTAACTCTATCCAAGTGTATCTCTATGCTTACGATAGTGAGCTACAAATTGCATTTGAACGATATGTGATGCAAAATCAATCTCTTTCTATGACTGCTGAATTGGTTCCATCTATCCAAGAAATGCGAATAAAAATCAATGAAAATCCAAATGCCATCGGATTTTTACCAAAGTCACTTGCGACTGATTTAGAAAAAACTTTTATCGCCAATGTGCACATACCCATTTTGGTTAGCAAAGGAACAAAAACACCCTATGCAGATGATAGGGTGTTAGCCTGTTTACAAAGTGAAACCATGCAAATAATCTTATTGCAAAAATATTCAGCTACGATTCAATAATTTTTTAATCTTCCTCATGATCGTCATGTAATGGCAAGAACCCTTCCCCAAACACTTCCTGCGCTTGACCTACCACCACAAATGCTTTCTTATCCACCATTTGCACAATAAACTTAACTCGTTCCACCTCAGCCCGAGAAACTACTGTATAAAGAGACGTTTTTTGATTTCCAGTATAAGCGCCTGTTACATCCATATAAGTAACACCTCTATCAAGCTGATCCATGATATTTTGAGCTATTTCTTGAGGTTTATCAGAAATAATAAAAACTGTACGAACAATATTAGAGCCTGTGGTTACTCCATTAGCTGCTTCGCCGCTAACAAATAAGTTTACCAACGCATAAAGTGCTTTTTCCCAACCAAAAATAAAACCACCACTCATCATCACAATTGTATCGGTCATTAAATAAGACATAGAGATCGAGATGCCTCGATAATGATTTAAAATTCTAGCAATAATATCCGACCCACCACTCGTACCACGTCCTCGATAGACCAGACCAAAACCAATTCCACTAATCACTCCCCCAAACAATGCATTCAACAAAATATCTTCTGTGAAGTGTTGTGGCAAAAAAAGTGAAAAGACATCTGTCAAAATAGAATAAGCCAAAACAGACCAAGCCGTACGAATAGCAAAGTTGACTCCTCCCAAATAGCGCCATCCAACAATAAATAAAGGGATATTCCCAATCAAAATCATTACACCTATTGGAAATCCAGTATAATGATTAACTACTTGAGAAATTCCAGTTATTCCGCCTGCAATCAAATTAGCAGGTACCAAGAACATATTCAATGCAATTGCTTGCATCATAGCTCCAGCTAAAATAAATAAGAAATCGATGACTAATTGTCTACGTTTTCTTCTGCTCTTTAAAGATTTTAAAAATTCATTCATATCTCAAAATTAATCCTTTAAAAGTCTTTGATTTGCTAATTTTTCGATTACACCAATCACAGCAGAATTATCTAATTCTTCCATTCCCATCGCCAACATTGCATCAAACAATTGTGTATTAATTGCGGCTGCCGGCAAAGGAATCCCATATTCTCTAGCAGTATCCATCACAATCCCCAGATCCTTTGCCTGCATATAGGCTTTAAAACCAGGGTCTCGATTTCCATCAAACAATCGTGGAGGTTTCACATCCAGGCTCCAACATTGTGCTGCTCCAGATTTGATTGCTTGCACCACTTTTTTAGGATCTACACCTGCTTTTTTTGCAAAGATCAACAATTCAGCCATCGCCGTCATTTGTGCTGCTACCATAATTTGGTTACAAGCTTTAGTAACTTGTCCTGCTCCACTTTCTCCCACATGTGTAATATTTTTCCCAATTACTTCTAAAACAGGCATTGCTTTTTGCAAAGCCTTTTCATCTCCCCCCACCATAATAGTAAGTGTGCCATTTTGAGCACCAATATCACCACCTGATACTGGTGCATCTAAACACATCACACCTTTTTCTAACAACACATCTGAAATTAATCGTGCAGTTGCTGGTTTAATTGTTGAATTATCAATATAAATCATTCCTGTATGTGCGCCTTCAATAATGCCCTCTTTCCCCAAAACAACTAATTCCACATCAGGAGAATCTGGTAAATTTGTAAAAACAATATCAGCAAATTCTGCAACTTCCTTGGGCGTATGCCCTTCTTTTGCACCAAGCTGAACTAACTCATCGACCTTTCTTCTGCTACGATTATGAACCATGATCTCAAAGCCTGCATTCAAAATATTGATAGCCATAGGCTTTCCCATTAAACCTAAACCGATATATCCAACCTTTAGTGATTTTGTCATGGAATTTATCTCTCCTTAATCGTATAATTAATGGGCACTATAACATACAATTGAAGTATATTATGAACCTCAAACAAGTTTTAAATTTCTTTTTAATTCTTGTTTACAAAACTATTGTAAGATATATATAATGCTATTATTCATTATAAGATAACTAATAATCGTAAATAAAGCTACGTTATACAGCTTAAGAAAGAGGAATAAATGAAAGTTGGAATTGTTGGCGCAGGAAAAGTTGGCGCAACCGCTGCTTATGCAATGGTAATGAAAGGGGTGGGACGAGAAATTGTTTTGGTTGATTTAGATAAAGTGAGAACAGAAGCTGAAGCGATGGATATTCGTCATGCAATCCCCTTCTCTGCTCGTATGCTTGTACGGTCCGGGGATTATGAAGATTTAAAAAACTCAGATCTAGTGGTGATTACCGCTGGGGTGAAACAACCTCCTGGATCAGGAATTACGCGTTTAGATTTATTAGAGAAGAATGCTGCAATCTTTAAACAGATTATTCCTAATATTATCAAATACGCACCTAATGCCGTGCTATTAATAGCGACCAATCCAGTCGATATCATGACCCATATCGCTGCAAAAATCGCTCGAGAACATGGTATGCCCAAGGGGCGGGTTTTAGGTTCCGGCACTACATTAGATACAGCTCGTTTCCGATCTCTGCTCAGTCAAAAAATGAATATCGATTCTCATCATATTCACGGTTATGTTTTGGGTGAACATGGTGATTCAGAGATCTTTGCTTGGTCTTCTACTTATATCGGTGTGATTCCGATTGATGATTTCTGCAAACAATGGGGAATCAAATTTGATGAAGATGACAAAATCTTTGTGGAAGAACAAGTCCGTGAAGCAGGATATAAGATTCTAGACGGAAAAGGCGCAACTTATTATGGAATTGGTGCCGCGATCAGTAGAATTGCTAGAGCAATTCTGAGAGATGAAAGATCTTTGCTAACTGTGTGTGCTCCTATGGATGACCTCTATGGTGTCAAAGATGTGACTGTCTCCATGCCAAATATGGTGGGTGGTGAAGGTGTTTTAGAATACCTTGAATTGCCCCTGAACATGCATGAAGAACGCAGTTTGATTGCTAGCGCTACTTTGATCTCTGATTTAATCAAATCTATCAGTTAAAAAGGTGAAATTTAATTAAACATATTATGAAGAGCTGCCAGATTATGGCAGCTTTTTGCATGCTTATCTATGACATAGAAATTAGTGCCATATATCAAAGGAAAAAATATGCAATCTCTCCGAGAACTTTATCGAATTGGCAAAGGTCCTTCTAGCAGTCATACAATGGGACCATTTTATGCTGCTAAAAACTTTAAAGCCAAATACCCAAATGCTACCTTTTATAAAGCAGAGCTTTTTGGAAGTTTGGCAATGACAGGCCGTGGTCATTTAACGGATATTGCTATTTTCGAAGGATTAGAAAATCCATCTGCTGAGATTGTCTTCCATTTAGACAAAGCTCTCCCCTTTCACCCAAATGGCTTGATTTTGCATGCGTATGATGAAAACAAAAAATTGATTGGTGAAGAAACAGTTTATAGTGTCGGGGGTGGTGCATTAAAATATGAAAACGACACTCTTGAGATTAACTATGTCTATGATATTCATTCTATGGATGAGATTCTCCTTGCTTGTAAAGATAATGGTTGGACGTTATGGGAAATAGTTAAACATTATGAAGGTGATGAAATTTTTGATTATTTATCATTAATTTGGCAAGCTATGCAAGAGGCAGTATCACGCGGTCTCAAATCAGATGGTGTATTGCCTGGAAGCCTTGCTTTGCCTCGAAAAAGTATGGCTCTTCAGCGTAAAATAAAACTTGCAGGTGGTGCGATGGGTGTTCAGCCAGGTTATATGACAGCTTATGCACTTGCAGTTTCTGAAGAAAATGCTTCTGGTGGGATAATCGTTACAGCACCAACAGCTGGTGCTTGCGGTGTTTTGCCTGCTGTTCTGCACCACATGCGGGACACCTTTGATTGTTCTGAAGATGAAATTATTCGAGCACTGGCAACAGCCGGCTTGATTGGAAATTTAGTGAAGTATAACGCCTCAATCTCCGGCGCAGAAGTTGGATGCCAAGGTGAAGTTGGTGTTGCATGTGCCATGGCAGCCGCAGCCGCAGCACAATTAATGGGTGGATCTGTGCGACAGATTGAATATGCAGCTGAAATGGGATTAGAGCATCACCTCGGTTTAACATGTGATCCTGTTGCTGGGTTAGTTCAAATCCCGTGTATTGAACGCAATGTTTTTGGGGCGAAACGGGCAATTGATGCCGCAAACTATGCTGTTTTTTCAGATGGAACGCATCATATCTCATTTGATGAGGTTGTTCAGGCCATGAAACAAACAGGACATGACTTACCTCATCTTTATCGAGAAACTTCCATTGGTGGTTTGGCAACAGTCTATAAGAAAAAATAGTTTAGAGATTAAAGCATTTATGAATTATATCTTCTAGTTGAGATTGGTTATTTTCCAAAGATTTGACCAGTTTGATTTGATTTTTAGCACGTTCAAGATTATGTTCTGCGTATGCAATTTTATAATATTGATCACCATTTAGATAATCTGTTAAAAAACGTAAAGCTTGTTCATATACTATTGTTAGCGCTCCTAAGAACAAATGCGCTTTTTCAATATTGGTTATAAATTGATTTGCAATTGAAGCATATCCCTCTACACACCCCTTAAATAAATTTAAATCAATTTCGACTTTGGATAGATCTGTTTCATTTTCAGAAGCCATAACTGCACACGTTCGAATCATATCTCCAAAATCAAATAGAATTGTTCCAGGCATAATGGTATCAAGATCAATCAAACAAATTTCTTTTTCAGTATCTTGATCTAATAGAATATTATCCATTTTTGGGTCGTTATGCGTGACACGAATTGGAATTAAATTTTGAATAATTAGCGATTGTATAATTCCACTTAATTGATGCTTTTTTACTAAAAAATTGATTTCATTCTTTACATCTATCACACGATTAGCACTGTCATGTTCTATCGCATTTTGAAATTGTTCAAATCTATATTTTGTATTATGAAAATTTGGAAATGTCTCAAATAATGAATGTACAGGAAAATTGACGAGACTATTATGAAAATCAGCAAGTGCTTTTCCAGCTTCTATAGCTTGTGATTTATTTTTAGGAGAAGTATAGGATACTGAATTTTCAATCCAAACCATCATGCGCCAATATTCCTGTTTTGATGAAAGATAATAGAGATTTCCATCTTTTGTGTATTTTATTTTACTAAATATTTTTTCGAGAAAATTTGTTTGGATATATTTTATGATAGCTTCCGTGTTTTGAAATATTTGAATAGGATTTGGAAACACATCAGTATTAATTCTTTGCAGAAGGTATGTTTCATCTTTCAAAGAGACTATATAACTATCATTGATATTTCCTTTTGATAAATTTTTAATTGATAGTATCTCTTCTAATAAGAAAAACTGTTCTAAAACTTCTTGGATGGGTGATTTTATTTTTTTCATTTTTTCGTTAATTTTAAATAAAGGGCTTACAAATGCCAAGCGCAATCAAGTAAGATTGTCTATAATATCCTAAATTATAGTTTGCTTAATCATTTCATAATAGGTTCTTTTAATTAAATATGACTAATAAAAAATTTCCACCTCAATCTTCTTCCGAAAATAAAGATTCCACAAAACCAAAGAAAAAATTTAACAACTTGATTGATTCACAGTCAAATGAAATGCCTGAATATTTAGATCGAGTTAATCCACTCAATCAAGTTGATACTCAACCTACTCAAAGAATTTCAAACAAGCCGGCTTCCTTAGAAGAAGTTTTGTCTAACAAAGAGGAAGGAACAAAGCCTGTTAAGGCAAGTCCTCAACCTGTTGAAGAAAAAAAATCTGACAGTTATGCAAAAATTCAAATCAATGAAGCTACACATCATACTCCAATAGAATCAAATCTCATTATAAATAAACCCGAAAATTCACAATTGGAACAAATAAAAGAAGATTCAGTTCCTCAAGAAAAAAAACACTTAGAAATCGCTCTTCCAGAAGAGCCATCGAAAATTGAAGAAGACATAGAAGACATTCCGGCACCACCTCCATTGGGGGAGATAAAATTTACTAGACCAGCTATTGATCAAAATGGTATGCCTTTGAACGAAAAAGAAGGGACAACTTCGCAATATACCAACACACTTTCAAAAAAGAAACCGAAGAATAAAAAATCAAAACGGTCATCTTGCTTGATTCGATCTTTGTTTATTCTTTCTTTAGGTGTGATTATCACTAGTTTTGCTGCTCTTACTTTTGCAATTTTTATGTACTATGATGTTGCAGTAAGTTTACCCTCTGTGGCTGATCTACGGACTAGAACCCTACAATTTGAAACTACACGTATTATGGATCGAAATGGGAATTTACTTTATGAAATTAATGATCCTACGGGTGGCTCAAGAATTTATGTGCCTATTAGTGAAATATCACCTAATGTAATCGCAGCAACCATCGCAACTGAAGATGAAGATTTTTATAACAATCCAGGATTTAGTATTCGAGCAATCGTTCGAGCATTTATTCAAAACACACAAAGCGGAACAATTGTCTCTGGTGCGTCTACGATTACACAGCAGCTTGCCGAACACCTCTTTTTAACACAAGAAGAGTCTAGTTCTCTAAGCTATCTCGTCAAAGTTCGAGAAGCTTTATTGGCCCAAGAAATGACACGCCAATACACAAAAGATGAAATTTTAGAGATCTATCTCAATGAAATTTATTATGGTAATTTGGCTTATGGTATTGAAGCTGCTGCAAAAACTTATTTTGGTGTACGTGCAAAAGACCTCACCATGGCACAAGCAACATTTTTAGCAGGCTTGCCTCAAGCGCCCTCTTATTATGATATCTATTCTAATCGAGATGCTGTTTTGGCTCGTCATCAATCAGTGGTTTATGCCACAAGGAAACTAAGCGCAGAGACCAACTGTATTAAGATTTATGAAAGTCAAATTCCCGTTTGTGTTTCTGCGGAAGATGCTGTTACATATTCTGCCGAAATTGCTAATTATGAATTTATACCTCCTATTCATGAAATGCTTTATCCTCATTGGGTAAATTATATTCGAAATCAACTAGAGGATGTGTTTGGGTCACAAGCGCTCTATCAATCAGGTTACACGGTTTATACAACCTTAGAACCATCATTGCAAAAATTAGCAGAGGAAGCAATCAGTGAACAAGTCGCTAGTTTAGCTGAAAACAATGTGCAAAGTGGTTCTTTAGTTGCAATTCAACCTTCTACTGGTGAAATTCTCGCAATGGTGGGATCCGCAGATTATTACAATGAAGATATCGATGGGCAAATCAATATGGCAATCAGTCCACGCCAACCTGGATCGACAATTAAGCCATTTACTTATGCAGCTTCATTTGAATTAGGTTATACACCAGCAACAGTGTTTTGGGATATTCAAACTACCTTCCCTGCTTCTGAAGATCCCTATGATACCTCAACATATACACCAAGAAACTATGATTATGCGGAACATGGCCCAATCACACTCCGGACCGCTTTAGCAAGCTCCTATAATATCCCTGCAGTATCCGCTCTAAAGTACGTAGGAATCTATGATAATCCTAGTACTCCACGGGTTGAGGGGATTCTAAATTACTATAACCGCTTCGGAATAAGTGGATTGAATTCAGATCATTATGGTTATTCTTTAGCTTTAGGAGCAGCTGAGATTAGCCTTTTAGATATGACAAGCGCTTACTCTGTATTTGCAAATTATGGACGTTACATTCCTCCAGTATCCATCACAAAAGTTACTAATTACGCTGGTGACGTTCTTTATGAATATACACCACCGCAGGGCAAACAAGTAATTGATCCAAATCACGCATT
Source organism: Anaerolineales bacterium (assembly GCA_963676155.2). Taxonomy (GTDB): domain Bacteria; phylum Chloroflexota; class Anaerolineae; order Anaerolineales; family UBA11579. The sequence continues at coordinate 740,706 of CAXXOS010000001.1, read as the reverse complement.
TCTTATTTCAGATATCTTATCTGATAATGCCGCTCGAACACCAGGTTTTGGTGCTTATTCAGTATTAAATTTAAATTTTGACGCTGCAGTGAAAACAGGTACCACAAATGATTTACGCGATAACTGGACAATTGGTTATACACCAGATCTAGTGACTGGTGTTTGGATTGGTAATCCTGATAATACAGAACTTCTAAATACCTCAGGTGTATATGGTGCAGGCCCTGCTTGGGCAAACTTCATGACTGAGGCAATAAATCGAATATCAGGAGGCAATCCAACACCTTTCTATATCCCAAATGGTATTATCCAAGAAGAGATATGTGCAATTTCAGGGACAAAACCATCTGAAAATTGCCCCTCCACACGACTTGAATATTTTGTTTCAAGTCAGCCTCCTTTGAGCAAAGAAAATGATTTTATCCAAAAAGTTGTGGTTGATACATGGACCGGAACTTTAGCTTCTAATCAATGTCCTAACAACTCAGAAATTGAAAAAGTTTTAAATATCAAAACACCTGAATATAAAAATTGGATTTCTCAGACAACACAAGGAAAAAACTGGGCAGCAAGATTAGGTTTTGAAGGTGATAAATTAAAATTTATTCCAACAGAAAGTTGTACAACTTCTATGCCTCAACCAATTATGGAGTTTGCATATCCTCGATCTGGGCAAGTGATTGAGGGAAAAGAGGTTCGCATTTTTGTAATTGCCAATGCAACAGCTAATTTCGGAAATTATGAAATTGAATGGGCTAAAGGACAAACTACAAATGATGGTGATTTCAATACTTTGTACTCAACTTCAAATCAAAGCTATGAGCCTACGGAAGTATATGTGTGGGATATCTCTTCAATGAATACTCAGACGGTGACACTTAGATTGAAACTACATAGTAACAAAGGGACCTATGCAGAGACATTTGTGACTTTTGATATAAATCCTATTCGTCCAGAACCAACACCATTGCCTCCCACAATCACCCCCACACCCACATATCAACCCACTGAGACAGATGATACACCTGCGTTGATTTTAATGACATTAACCCCGACCCCAGCACCTTAGCCAAAATCTTTATAGAAAATTAAAAGAATGCAGTCATAATAAGAAAAATACACTATAATAAATTAATGTTCACTATAAAAGTTTTCTAAATAAGGTTCTAATTATGGCAATATATGAAGTTCTTGGACAATCAATAAACACTGTTGAAATGGGTTCACCAAATCGACAAAAAGCGATTCTCATTCATGGATGGTCAAGCTCATCTTATGCACTCCAACCATTAATGGAATTGTTAAGTAAGCGTTATCATGTGATTGCCATTGATCTTCCGGGATATGGAAAATCTGAAGATTTAAAAGAGCGTGTCACAATAAAACGCTATGCAGATCTTGTTGCAGAATTGATTCGTCAGATTAGTAACGGACCTGTCATTTTGGTTGGACATTCCATGGGTGGAATGACAAGTTTGACAGCTGTTATCCATACCCCAGAATTAATTGAGCGTGTTGTTTGCATTTCACCAACAATTACTGGTGTTTTATCAACCACTACAAATCTCTTGATTGCCCCTATCAACTTTATTGAAAGTACTCGAGTTGGTGGTTTTATTATTTATAGTGGTGAAGCACTGATTCGTGGTATCACTGACCGGATGATGAGGGGAATCTCATTTGCAGACAGAACAAAAATCACAGACGATGAATATCATGTTTTACGAAACGATGCTCGTCAGAGACGTGGTGGTCGTACTCGTGCAGAATGTTTCACTGCAATGCGAAATAATAACTTAAGTGGTAAATTATCCTCAATTCGGACTCCAATATTGTTTATTTGGGGGGCTGAAGACAACACTGTGCCATTGCGAGATGCTGGTGTTGTGGCTGAAGAAATGTTTGATGCTGACCTTCGTATTTTGCCAAACGCAGGGCACTGGCCACAATTTGAAGCAAAACAAATTGTTCAAAAATTTGTTGCTTCATTCCTTGGTGTGCCAGTTTTGACAGATAATTTGAATGAACCTGTGGGGGATGCAGAATTGGCAAAGGTGCGGGAAACAGCACAATTCTTAGGTGTTTCCAGTATTGGTGAAAACTTGAACGAGAATGAGAAATTCCGTTTGGCTTCTCAATTAAACCAATATGTTTTTCCACCTTTCCGATCAATTTATCAAGAAAACTCAGATGACCCTGAATTGTTTGTTGTTCAAGCTGGCACCATTGAAGCTTGGACCAATACGAATGGAGTTGGACGCAATCAACAACCACAACGTCTTTCAGAACTCCGTCCGGGAGATATGACAGGTGAATTAGCAATGATCGATCATAAAACTCCAATTGCAGAATTAATCTCTGGTTCAGAAGGCGCTGTGATCTTAGGTTTAAACCGAGCTAGATTGTTGGCATTAGCCGAAGATGACCCAGAATTGGGCAGTAAGCTAATGTGGAACTTGACAAATAATATTACAAATCTGACGCGCCAAACCTTCGAACAACTTGAAAAAGCTGGCGCTCGATCAAGACTTGAACTTGAAGTGTTCAAACAAGAACGATTTAGAAAATGACAAACAAAAAATATTTATCCCGAAGGAATTTTTTAAGACTCGGGGCTTTAACCAGTTCAGCTATTGGTTTATCACCCTATTTAAATTTCAAACAAAAAGCACTCGCTAACTCTTCCCTTCAAGGTAGAGTGACATATGAGTCGATTTCTATATTTGATAAGCCTCTTTTAAATGGTGCACAAACAATTGGGTATATTTTTAGAGATGATATTGTAGATATTCAAGAAGAAATTACCGCAATTCATGGTCCTGCAAACAATCCTTTATGGTATCACATCAAAGATGGATATATTCATAGTAAGTTTGTACAAGTTTTTACGGAAGAATTTCAAACACCAAAAGAAATCATTAGTGAAGAAGGTGAGCTTGCAGAGCTTAGAGTTGCGTTTGTGGAACCTTACACTTTCACTGAAAGTGGTGGATGGGTTCCAATCGAGAATTCTCGATTATATTATGAATCAACTCATTGGGTTGTGGATGCTGTTGAGGGCCCTGATAAAGAAATATGGTATGCGTTGGAGTCTGAATTATGGCGAGATCGAAAATTTTATGCACCTGCTAAAGGATTCCATATTTTTTCTGAGAGTGAACTTTCGCCTATTCACCCTGAAGTTCCTAAAGATGATAAATATATTTTAGTATCTTTACGCTGGCAAATGTTACAAGCTTTTGAAGGTGAAAAAGAGGTGATGCGAACACTGATTTCTTCTGGAATCAATTCAAATTCAACCAATGGAATTTCAACGCTAACTCCCACAGGCACACATTATGTACAATCAAAGATGCCCTCAAAACATATGGGGTCTGGTAGTTTAGTGAATGCAAGTTCAAATGAAGATCTTCCTGGTGTTCCGTGGACAATGTTCTTTGATGATCAATTATTAGGCTATGCAATCCACGGGGCTTATTGGCATCATAATTTTGGAGTTCCAATGAGTAAGGGGTGTGTCAATATGTTCAATCAAGATGCAAAATGGCTTTTTCGTTGGGCTAGCCCAAATTTACCAATTCATGAAAGAGCATCAAAAACCTTAGGAACCAGAATTGTGATTATTTAAATAAAAAAGAGCTTATTATATAAGCTCCTTTTATTATTGATATTTGAACACTGTTAATTCCATAAAGCATAAATAGTAGTGTTACTTGTGATTGTATCATTCGCAAAATCCCAAGCAGTTGTAAAACCTGAGTCTGCATACCAACCACCAAAACTGGATCCTGTTTTAGTCGGATCTGATGGTTGTGATACCAAATCACCATAATTTACTGTTTGTGGTGAAACAGGAGCATCTGCTCCATTGTCTTGAAAAGTTACTGTATAACTATTGATAGTGAATTTTGCATAAATCGATGTGTTTGCAGTTATTGTATCGTTTGTAAAATCCCAAGCAGTTGTAAAACCTGAATCTGCATACCAACCACCAAAGGTATAGCCTGTTTTGGTTGGATCTGACGGTTGTGTTACTGTATTCCCATAATCTACAGTATCGTTGCCAATAGTTGTGCCACCATCCGTATCAAAAATTACTGTATAAGTATTGATAGTGAATTTTGCATAAATCGTTGTGTTTGCAGTTATTGTATCGTTCGTAAAATCCCAAGCAGTTGTAAGACCTGAATCTGCATACCAACCACCAAAGGTATAACCTGTTTTGGTCGGATCTGACGGTTGTGTTACTGTTCCACCAGATGGGATGGTTTGATTTGAAACTGATGTGCCACCATCTGTATTAAATGACACTGTGTATGAGGTTATGCCAGTGGTACAAGTTTGAGATGTATATGAATAACTATATGTGTCGACAATTGTGTTTGAAGCTTGATCTTGCATTTCAAAACGATAGTATACAGTATCACCATTTGTAGCAGTAATTGCATAGTCAAGTAAATCATAGGTTGCTTTTGTTGATGTTCCACTTACCTTATTCATTAGCTTCTTGCCTTCAATTGTTGCCAATGATGGATCTGTTGTTGAATAAGCCAATTCAACTTGTTTAATCCCATCAGGATTTGTTACAAGAACTTGATAGTCTAAATTACAGGCGGTTTGAGCGCCCGTTGGACCTTGTTGCATAGAAAATACAGTTGTTGATAACGTATTGCCTGCGCTATCACAATATAATGTGTCAATAAATTGATATGGCGACTTTTTAAGTTCTGGGTAATAGTACACATTTCCTAAAAGATCTTTAAATTTATAGCGGTAATAAACTGAAGTGCCACCGGGGGTATCTGCAGTATTAATACTCACAAATTTAGTGAATATTTCATAGCCAGAACTGTCAAAACCACCATCTTTTAAATTATAGTAATAAGAACCAGATATATTACTATTATTTAGTTCGTATATTAATTGTGCTAATGCTAAATGATCTGAATCATATACATGAATTTCATAATTGTTTTTACATTGAGATAATGAGCCAACAGGGCCGCTGTCGGAAGAAATTGAAATAACATCATCATCAGTTGTTGATGAACCACCGCTTGTGCTTGTTGCTGAACTACTTGTTGAGCTACCTGATGTCGTACCACCTGAAGTACTACCACCAGTGTTTGAACTTGGTTCAATAACAAATGTAGGTGTGATTGTGGGTGTTGGCGTTAATGTTACTGGAATTACATTTGGAACAAAAATCACCATCCCGGGAAATACTGCTTGAGATGAGCCAAGACAATTTGCTAACTGAAGTGACATAATTGTCGCTTGATAAGCACCTGCAATATCTGCTAATTGATTACCTTCTTGGACTGTATAGGTGATCCATCCAACTGGAGGGCCACAAGATATATTAATGTTTGATTGAGTAGGTTTTGCTTCAGGAATCAAGATTACACTACCAACTGCCAATCGATCAGTTGTTTTAATACAGTTCCCTTGTGCTAGTTCTTCAATAGAAACACCACTTGAAAATGCAATTGTTGAAAGAGTTTCACCTGCTTTGATTGTTTTTGGTAACCAAGATATATTTAATTCACAATTTATATCTACTTCTTCAACAACAGTTTCTTGTGGCGTTGGGGTAGCTGTTTCTTGTGCATTGATTAAAGACCATGCAGTCGCTGTCAATTGAGTGAGATTATGAGTAGAATTTGGATTTCTTGTTTCCCAATTATTAATATCTTCTTGAGATAGTTTAATAAATTCTGTTGGTCTGCCATCAAAGTAAAAAATTGCTTTTTGTCCCACTGGAATAAGAATATCATCAAACTGACATATACCTTCTAAACAAGTTAAAATCAAATTCTTTGATACTTGAGAATAAAATGCATGCATTACTGAACCACTTACGGAGGCAATGCCTGCTTCTGTGCTAATTTGCATCTCTCCAGATTCTAAAGTAATCCAAACCTCTCCGCTTTCTAGTGAAACTTGGAAAGGTGAAGTTTGCGAAGTTTGTATGTTGAGGAATTTAATTGTTGTAAATTCGCCTAACTGAATTTTCGATTGATCTGGAAGAAGAATAGTTGCATCACTTGTTTTATAAGTAATCAAAGATTCTTGATCTTTTACTGCCGTACCTACTGAAATTTCATTTAAAATATCATCAGCAAGTAAATGCACTGATCCAGATTTGTTTTTTAAATAAGCTGAGGTTGGTTCTAAAGTTGGTTCTGGCGAATTCAGCAGTGAACATGAAGATAATACTATTAAAAGAATCAATGATAGTATTACCCAAATTGTTTTTTTATTTATTAAATTTGTCATAGCCTCTCTCACTTTTCAACTTTTTCCTATTTAACAATTATACATGTTTTTTATTTTCACAGCGATAGAAAATTTTATGAGAAGAATGAAGGTTACTTAATGAAAAAGAAAGAGATAAACTCTTTCTTTGTACTTTTGCAATGTATAGACTTTAAGGGTTTCCCCAAAATCCCCTAGACATGGGTGTCATCGATTCCGCTGTTACAAATGCAGAGGGATCAATTGAAGTAACTATTTTTCTTACTTTTTCTTGATCTTTACGAATTACACCTACCTTCAAAACAGTCACTGCTCCGTCTTTACCTCTTGCATCAACTTCAGTCACAGCAAATCCTGCATCTCGTAACGCTTTTGTTAATGATATACTATGCGTTGATGTAATGACTTGCAGTAATATGTGTCCTATTGCTAATTTTCTATCAATCCATTGTCCGGTGTAGTTTCCAAACGCATATCCTAATGCATATGCAGCGATACTGAGCCAATTATTTAGGTCAGAAACCACGAATGTTAGCGTAAAAACATATAATATCGCTTCAAAAAATGAAAGCACCACACTTAAATTGCTCCGCCCTCTAGCTGTTACCATCAAGCGAAGGGTTGCTATGGCAGTGTTTAGTAATCTTAGTGAAAAAATAAGCCCAGCTGCTAGCCAGGCTTCTTTTGTAAATATCATCTTTTATAATCCTTAAAAATCAGTTTTTCTTTCCATTTTCAATCGAAGGGATGTATAGCTCAGTTGTATATTCTTTTACCATACGTCTCATGGAGAAATTCGGTCCACAAGTCCGAATGGTTTCCTTCACATACTCCATCCAATCCAACGGAACGCCATCTGGGGTTCTGTTCTCATAATACATGGGAATAATCTCATTTTCAAGGGTTTCGTATAAACTAATGGCGTCGGCTTCGTCTTGAGCATTTGTATCTGCATATTCTTTTTCTGAACCGATACTCCAACCATTTTTGCCATTATATCCTTCTCGCCACCAACCATCGAGTACCGAGAAATTTAGAACACCATTAAGTGCTGCTTTTTCGCCAGAGGTTCCTGAGGCTTCCATTGGACGACGAGGAGTGTTCAACCAGACATCCACACCTTGAACTAAGTATCTGGCAATATTCATATCATAGTCTTCGACAAATACGAGCCGGCCACCACATTCTGCTTTTTTAACAATTCGATAAATTTCTTGAATTAAAAGTTTTCCAGGTTCGTCTGCTGGATGCGCTTTGCCTGCAAAAATAATTTGAACAGGTCGATTATGGTCATTAATCATACGCAAGATACGATCTACATCACGGAAAATTAAGTTTGCTCTTTTATACGTTGCAAATCGGCGAGCAAACCCAATTGTTAATGCATATGGATCTAACAAAGCCCCACCTGCAACAACTTGAACCGGGTGAATTCCATCGTTCAACCATTGCGACCTCGAACGATCACGGAGATACATCATCAATTTTCGTTTTAAGTGACGACGCACTTCCCATAGATCTTCATTTGGTACATCTTTAATCTTTTCCCATACTTGGGGATCATCGATATTTTCTCTCCAATTGGGATCAAAATATTCAGAAAATAGGTTGCGCAAACGTCGTGCCATCCATGTTCCAGTATGAATTCCATTTGTTACATAGGAGATTGGAACATCGTCAACTTTTGTATCTTCAAACAAAAATTGCCACATTTTTCTAGCTACTTGCCCGTGTAATTCAGAAACACCATTTCTAAACGCAGACATATGAATTGCCAAAACAGGCATGGAAAATGTTTCTCCCCATGGTTGTTGCATTCGGGCAATATCCATAAATTGATCTCGATCTAAACCAAGTTGTGGCCATAAGTGTGAAAAATATTTCTCCATCAACCAAAGAGGGAATTGTTCATTTCCTGCGGGAACCGGGGTGTGAGTTGTGAAAACAGTATTCTTGCGAACGATATCGCTTGCTTCTTCAAAGGTTTTGCCTTCGATAACTAGTTCACGAGCTCTTTCTAAAGAACTAAAAGCTGAATGACCTTCATTCATATGCCAAGCGGTTGGCTCATATCCCAATTTTCGAAGTGCACGAACGCCACCAATACCGAGAATTACTTCTTGGGTTATCTTGAGGTCTAAATCTGAGCTATATAATCGAGCTGTTAATTGTCGATCAGCATCCGAGTTACCTTCTACATTACTATCCAATAAATAAAGTGGAACACGCCCAACTTGAATATTCCATACTCTTACTAAAATTTCTCTACCTGGCAAATCAACTTTTACGGTTAATGGCTCACCATTTTCATCAATTATTGGTGATACAGGCAGTTCTTCAAATTTCAGGTTCATATAACGGGCTTCTTGCCAGCCATCTTCTGTGATTTTTTGAGAGAAATAACCATTGGTATATAAAAATCCTACACCTACCATAGGAATGCCAAGATCACTTGCTTCTTTGATGTGATCACCCGAAAGAATCCCTAAACCACCTGCATAAATGGGAAGGGTTTCGTGCATCCCAAATTCAGAGGAGAGATAGGCAACTAATTCGTTTTTCTTTTTGGGATAAGTTATGTTAAACCAAGTGTTTTCTGACTTAACATATTTTTCAAATTCTTCAATGATATCGTTATACTTTTTCATAAAGTGCAAATCATTTTGCATTTCATTAATCCTGCTTCTCTCAACTTGCCTTAAGAACTTAACAGGATTATGGTATGTTTTTTCCCATAAATCAAAATCAATGTCTCTATACATTCTTTGACAGTCTTTTTCCCATGTCCACCAAAGATTATATGCAAGCTCACCTAAACGTTTTAATTGTTTGGGTAAATCAAAATGATTTGGAATTTCTATTCTAAAAGATTGTTTACTCATTCTTTATCCTTATTGTTTGTTGGTCTGGAACCGCTTCCACATTATACACTAATTCTAGATACTCTCAAAGTATTATTTTTTGACCTTTCAATTTTCCAAACATTCGTTAATCTATAATTAAACATTTGTACTTTATTTAACTAGTATATATTGATTGAATTAACTTTCAATGTTATTGTATATTTATTATATAATTTTACAAAATTTGGGGATTAGGTGATGAAAAAAATGATCAAAGTTGGCATTCTTGATGACCATATAATTATTTCTGATGGGTTTCGATATCGTTTAGAACAAGACGATAATATTTCTGTGGTTGCTTCTGTTCAATTTGCTGAAGAATTGATGCCTATGCTAGAATCAAATCAAATTGATGTCTTAATCTTGGATATTGGCGTTCCTGTTAGCAAAACTAATAATAATCGATACCCTATTATCAAATACGTTGAAGATATAAAGCGAGATTATCCAAAGATCTTAATTTTGGTAATTTCAATGTATAGCCAAGCTTCAATGATCAAAGGTTTGATGAAAGCGGGTGCGTCAGGTTATATTGTGAAGGATGATTCTGAAAATATTCATAATTTGAATAATATCGTCACAGCTATCTCCACTGGTGGGGTTTTCTTTTCTCAAGATACATACGAACTTATCAATCCAGAGAATGTTCGAAAAAAAACACCTGATCTATCTGGAAAAATGATGAATGTGCTTAGTTTAGCCGCTGCTCACCCTGAATATAAAATGGAAGAAATCGCAGGCATTCTAAACATGGCTCCATCCACTGTTCGAAATACTTTTTCAAGAGCTTATGCGAGATTAGACGTCAACAATCGTTCTGCTGCTGTGGCAAAAGCCCAACAGCTAGGCATTTTGCCTCCTCCGATCGATAACCCAACTCTCTAGTTCTGAGTATTCAAATGAAAGTCCTAGGCTATCAATTTTTTTAATTACAGGGTTCATTAATTCAATTAACAACTCTTCTAAGGGTTGTTTATTTTTTAATGTTGCATTTGATAGTAATTCACGGAATAAATGTGCTTGCCAAATAATATCTTCAATTACTTTGAAATAAGCACCACTTGATATAAGTATTTGTTGTGCTTCTTTTAATATAGTTTCTGATTCAAAGACTTTGTCTCTAATTTGATTGAACCTTGCTTGTTTTTCATGAGATGTTAAGCTTGCATATAATAATGGTAAGTTGGTTCTGTTTGGTAACCAATCATTTGATGCTGGTGTTGTAAATGTATCTGATAAATCATCATTCAATTGAATAAGATATCCATAGATAACCCCTAATTGATAAAGGGCATAGGCTTCTTCTTCTGTTGCGTTGTTTACAATTGCACCAATCCGCATACAATCTCCAAACAAGGGGCCGCTTTTTAATTTAAGGGCGTGATAAAAATTGTTTGGAACAAAAATTTGAGTTGCATCATAATATTGACCAATTGATGTTTTTTTTGCAAAGTGAACTAAAGACTCTATTACCTTTATTTTTTGATGAATTGGATAGGATGAATCTAAAATTATTTGAATACCTGTTGCATGATATATATAGGCGGCGTTTGCAGCTTGACCAACCCCCACATTGACGTGAATACCTCTTTGATCTTCATCTATTAAATCATCTATAATTTTTATTCCCATATGTATGCAACAGACTGCGGCGATTGCATCTGGTAAGGTTTCCAAATCTCCTCCTACAGCAAGACACCCTGCTTTAAGCATATCAACTCTATTTACAGAAAACCAATCTATTAATTGAGGAAACTCTTTATTTTTCAGACGTGCAATGGCAATATTTATAGCTTTTTTTTCAATCATATTTAATACCTTCTTTTTGGAAACAATAAATAAGTGAAGCTAGCTTACTGTTTAAGCTAGCTTCTTTTCGATTCAATTGGACTTAGAGCCAATCAAACCAGCCATTCTCAACTTCATTGCGTGCTTCTTCAACTTCGATTTGGCTTAATTCTTCAATAAAACGAATTGTTTCCATGGTTATTCTCCTTTCTGTAAAATTTGATACAATTAAAAGAAAACTGGTGGTCATTTTGAGAAAAATAATAAAAAACTTCAACTTATTACTTCCTTTTAGTGTTCTTCTAATTGTTCTTACTTATTCCATTTCTTTATTATTCTTCTCTTCATTTTATGGATTCCATTTGGATAATAACGGAATGGTTGAGAAAATCTATGTAGATAATCTTCCACTTCAATTAGGAGATCGAATTCTCTCAATTAATTCATCCTCATTTGAAGAGTTCATAAACGATCCATATGCTGATGATTTTGCAAATCAACCAAAGAATTCTCTTGTTGATTTTGAGATTCAAAGAGGAGATGAAATTCATCATTATAAAATTCAATCCCAAAACTTTATTTTTGGTGAATTCAAAAATAGATATCCAAACATTTATCTTATTGGGTTGGTTTTTTGGCTCATTGGGACAATTTCATTCTTTATCATTCGACCAAGGAATGTTGAATGGAAAGTTTTGATTAGTACTTGTTATTTAACTGCTATTTGGTTAACTACAGGTGGAATGGCAATTTATAAAATGTTTTATGCTGGAATGGTTTTTCGAGTTGTTTTTTGGATTTCTATTCCATTATATTTATTAATCCACTCTTTAATTGGTATCCATAAAACTAATTTGTCCAAAAAAATGATGTTTGGATTGTTTAGTCCATTTGTTATCTTAAGTATTTTGCAAATTTTCCAAATCATTGGACCTTCAGCTTATTTTGTTGGATTATTTTTTGCGATTACTGGGTCTTTAGGTATATTGGTATATAAGTTTTTCGAAAACAAAAATAATCGAAATGATATAGTTTTTATTATGATTGCTTGGGGAATTATTATTGTTCCGCAAATTTTTATTACTTTAATTTTTAAATTTGAAAATTTCCCTAATTTTGGGCTGTCATTAGTTCTCTTACCTTTGATTCCTCTTTCCTACATTAATATTCTATTTAAAAGAGAAGCTGGAAAGTTTAAACTTCGAAAGAACCCATTGATTGCAACCTATATGTATTTTTCAATCCTTCTCATTTTGATTGCAATTACACTTAGTGTGCTGTTGTTGTTTTTTGAATTTAGTCCTCTATTAATAATCATTTTGCTATTTGTTATTTTAGTAATTTCAATTCTTTCTACTTTTTACTATATTCCCTTTATTAAATGGGTAAGTGCAAAATTTTTAGGTACTATCTATCCAATTGATAATGTTATCAATTTATATTCAGAGCAAATATCCCATCAAAATTCAATTGATTCACTTAAAAAACTTGTTCAAAACAACCTTACCAATGACATTTTAATTGATCAATCCTTAATTGTTTTAGTATCAGATTTTAAAGATGATTACCATCCAATTAAGATCGATGAATCTGTTTTTATTCCAAATCGAGATTTACTAAACAAATTACAAGTGAAAGAATCACTAGAAGAGCCTTTTGAATCAAGTGAAAAATTTAAATGGATTCGACTAATTCTTCCGATAAAAACAACAGATTCTTTTTATGGGTGGTGGTTGATTGGAGAACATTCACCAGATGATGTGTTTAGCTTTGATCTAATCAAAACACTTGAAGTTATTTCAATTCAGATAGCAATGAAAATTGCTAGCATTTATCAAACACAGCATATTGAATCTATGTATCAAATTCGGGTTACTCGTGAAGATGCACAAGAGTCCTATATTCTCCGAGAATTGCATGATACTGTTTTGAATGAATTTGCTTTGTTGAAAGAACATGTTGAAGAACTTTATGGACTTGATCAAAAAACAAGTGCATTTTTCGAGACTATTACAAATTCTATTCGAAATACTATTTCTGGTTTACGTCCTCCAATGCAGGATTATCCATTATTTAATTCTATTGAAGATTATTGTTTTCAAATTAATCAAACGAAAAAAATAAAAATTCACAATAATATTTTTTATGAAGATCAAGATGATTTTCGATACGATGAAAAATTAAAATTAAACCTTTATCGCATGATTCAACAAGGAATTAATAATGCTTTGGCGCATGCTGATGCTAATGAAATAACTTTATATGGACGTTTAGAAAAAGATTATATTTTGATTGAAATCTCTGATGATGGAAAAGGAATGGATCTTGATATTGATTTTAGCTCAATTGATGCTGTGACGATCAATCAATTAATTCAAAAGAAACATTTTGGCATTGCGGGGATGTATGAAAGAGCGAGGTTAATTGATGCAAGCTTTGATATTGAATCAGAATTATATGAAGGAACAAATATAATCATTCAATGGATGAAAGATAAAGATAATTATGTTAAGGTGCTGGATGAGTAAATCAATACTAGTGTAATTTTTTTTCAAATTTAAATGGTGCATTTTTGGTGCAAAAATGGTGCATTTTTTAATCAATAAAAAACTTACAAATTTGTAAGAATGCTCCTCAACCAAATAAAAAATTGTATAATAGGGATAACGAATCTCAAACTCTTCTTATGATAAAAGCTCCATTTTTTGGAGCTTTTGTCTTTTAATTAGAAAATCTATAATTTCCCCCTGTTTCATCCAATTTATGGTACATTATGAAAGATTTATAAACTATTATCTTGAATAAGGTAAAACAATGGAAAATACAATTCAAACAAAAATTGAGAAATTTCTTCCTTTGGTGCAAAAACCAGGAAGGTATACGGGTGGTGAGTTAAATCAAGTTGTAAAAAATTGGGAAGAAATTGATGTGAAAGTTGCTTTTGCATTCCCCGATATTTATGATTTAGGCATGTCAAATTATGGATTGGCAATTCTTTATCATATTATCAATCAAAGAAGTGATGCGCTAGCGGAACGCACTTATCTGCCATGGAAAGATATGGAAGATATTTTGAGAAAAGAATCAATTCCTCTTTTTTCTCTTGAGTCTAAAAAAGCTTTGGCTGATTTTGATATTATTGGCCTATCGATTCCTTATGAAACTCTTTATACAAACACTTTGAATTTAATCGATTTGGCTCAAATTCCAATTTTCAGCAAAGATCGAACCGAGAAACACCCGCTAATTATTGCGGGAGGGCATAGCACTTTGAATCCTGAGCCAATGCATTCATTTATTGATGCTTTTGTGATTGGTGAAGGTGAAGAAGTTATCAATGAAATTGTCGATTGCTATAAAGCTTGGAAACTTAAAAAAGCTTCTCGACAAGAACTGTTAGAAGATCTCTCTTTGATATGGGGACTTTATGTTCCATCATTATATGATATTGACTATCACTCGGATGGAACCATTAAAGAAGTTAAGAAAAAATTTGAGAAAGCCTCTTTACCTGTGCGTAAACGAATTGTTTCTGACTTAGGCAAACCGATGTCTGATTTTATCGTTCCTTATATCGATACTGTTCATAATCGCATTTCTGTGGAAATTATGCGCGGGTGCACCCGCGGTTGTCGTTTTTGTCATGCTGGAATCATTACCCGTCCGGTTCGCGAGAGAAGTGTTGATGATATTTTGGCAACGATTGAAGAAGGGCTTGCTAAGACAGGATATGAAGAAGTGGGCTTGTTATCTCTCTCCTCTTCTGATTACAGCTATGTTTTGGACCTTGTGAATAAGATTGGTGAAAAATTTGAAGGAAAGAATCTTTCTGTGTCTTTGCCTTCATTGAGAATTGAGTCTTTTTCTGTTGATTTGATGGATGCCTTGAGCGTGACAAGAAGAAGTGGTTTCACGTTGGCTCCCGAAGCCGGCACTGAACGAATGCGTACTATCATTAATAAACCAATGTCTGAAGAATTGATTTTGAACACTGCAAAAGAGATATTTAGCCGAGGATGGCATACGATCAAACTTTATTTTATGATTGGACACCCCGAAGAAACACTGGATGATGTGCGTGGGATTGTTGATTTGGCAATGAAAATCCGAGAAGTTGGCTATCAGATTATTGGCAGAAAAGCTAAAGTGAATGTTGGTGTGAGTACTTTTGTTCCGAAGCCGTGGACTACCTTCCAATGGGTAGGCTGTAATACTCCAGAACAAATTGAAGTAAAACAAGATCTCTTGCGTGAAGAATTGCGTGGGTGGGGATTGAAATTAAATTGGAATGATCCGAAAGAAACAATGCTGGAATCCTCTTTATCTCGAGGAGATCGCCGTGTTTCAGAGGCGATTTATCTTGCTTGGAAAAATGGTGCGAAGTTTGATGCGTGGAACGAATTTTTTAATTTCGAAAATTGGCAAAACGCATTTGAAGAAGCTGGATTAGATATGGCATTTTATAGCCAACGAGTGCGAAGTGAAGATGAAATCTTTGCTTGGGATCATATTAGCCCTGCGATTCGAAAATCTTATTTATTAGAAGATTATCAAATGAGCAAACGTTTGGAAACTAGAGAAGATTGTAGAAACCAATGTTATGCTTGTGGAATTTTGCCATTCTTTAGTGATTTGCGAATGAACACTTCTGATGAAGCATGGAAATGCCCTCCTGTGAAAGGATAATTAACTATGTCTACCAACGAACACTTAACAAGATATCGTTTTCATTTTGAAAAAAATGAAAATATGAAATATACAGGGCATTTAGATTTGCATCGTACTTTGGAACGCACATTCCGCCGTTCTACTCTTCCCTTAGCTTATTCTCAAGGGTTTAACCCCCATGCCCGGATTACTTTGGCCTTGGCTTTGCCTTTGGGATGCACAAGTTCTGATGAAATTGTCGATTTTTGGTTGAACGAGCCATTAGAGATTGAGGATGTTGAAAAGAAATTAAAAAAAGGACTCCCGCCAGGCTTGACTTATGTTGCGCTTGAGCCAATTTCTATACAGGCACCGAAACCACAGAATATGGTGCAGAGTGCTATTTTTACGATCACTCTCAGAAACGAAGATGTTGCTTTGATTAAAAAAGTGCAAGCTTTTATGGATGCGGATGAAGTTGTCATTGAGAAAAAGAGAAAAGGTAAATTGAAACAAGTTAATATCCGTCCTCTTGTAGAAGATATGGTTGTTGTTCAAGATGGAAAGTCATTGAGCATGCAATTGGCGGCTTTGCCCAGCACCACAGGGCGACCTGATGATGTGATGAAGGCAATGGGATATCCGATTAATGCTTTTGATTTTCACCGCGATAAAATTATTTTTAAAAACTAGTTGAATTTTGGGGAGAGGTTATGCCTACATTTATTGCAATTGTGTTAAGTTTTTCTTTTGCTTTGATTTATTCTAGTATTTTATATTGGATGGATCGACATGAAAAAGAGCCTAAGAAATTTTTGTTTGGTGCTTTTTTTTGGGGTGCGATTGTGGCAACTTTTGTGGCGATGATTGTTAATTCGATTTTTGGACTGGGCGTTTTTATGCTCACTGAAGAACAAGAGATTGCTGATTTCTTAACGAGTACTTTATCTGCTCCTTTGGTGGAAGAGTCTATCAAAGGGCTTGCTATTTTAATTATCTTTTTATTTGCAAGATCTGAGTTTGATAATTTGACGGACGGAATCCTCTATGCTGGGATTGTGGCATTGGGATTTGCAGCGACTGAAAATGTGCTTTATCTCTCTTCTGAGTTTTCATTGACTGGATGGGAAGGATTGTTTTCTCTATTTTTTATTCGTGTAATTTTAGGTGGGTGGAATCACGCAGTTTACACAGCTTTTACTGGAATTGGATTCGCTGTTTCTCGAATGAGTAAAAAATCTGGAATAAAGTTACTCGCGCCTCTAATGGGGTTTGGCGTTGCAATTTTTACACACTTTTTGCACAATTTGTTGGCTTCAATGATCGAAGATCAAGATGGCTTACGACGTATGTTCACCCTCGATTGGTTTGGATGGATATTTATCCTTCTCTTGTTAATTATTTCTTCTTTGAATGAAAGAAAATGGATTCGAACTCAATTGAATGAAGAAGTGCTTAGTGGGCTTTTGACCGCTCAACAAGCAGAGGTAGCGTGCTCTCCTCGTAAACGAAATAGGGCTTTTTTGAGAGCGCCTTCAGGGACCAAGAAGGCTACACGCAGATTTTATACAGCTTGTGTTGAGATGGCGTTCAAAAAACAACAACGGGCTCGACTTGGCGAAGAATCTCAACATAATTCGTTCATAATAGATACTTATCGAAATGAGATCAAAAATTTTCAACAAAAAGGAATTATCAAATAAAAAATAAGGAGAAATTCTCCTTATTTTTTTATCGATGATTGGTTTATATTTTTCTTTCTTTGATTAGGTTTTGATACCAATAAGCACTATCTTTGAGGGTGCGTTTTTGCGTTTCGAAGTCTACATGAATTAATCCAAATCGTTTGGTATATCCTTCTGCCCATTCAAAATTATCCATAATGGTCCAATGGAAATACCCGAGTGCTTCTACTCCCTCTTCTATTGCACTTTGATACGCTTTTAGATATCTTGTTGCATAGTCAATTCTTGCAGGATCATGCACTCCACCATCTACGGCGATCCAATCTGTTGATGCAAGACCATTTTCGGTGACTACGATTGGTGATTGATATCTTTCATAGATAAATTTGGATTGCCAATAGAGAACTTCTGGACGAACGGTCCATTCAAGATGCGTTTCAGGATCCCCTAATTGTTTTTCATTTTGCCCAAAAGATTTTTCAGGATCCGCAGAGATGATTGCACCAGAGTATAAATTCATGCCGTAAAAATCAAGTGGTTGCTGAATTGTTTTCATATCATCCGGTTTGATTTCTGGCATAAGATGCTCGACTGCTTGGAATGCTTCTTGTGGATATTCACCAAAAAACGCAGGATCACTCCACCATGATGTGCTCCAAGCTTGGCTTTCTCCTGTTTGGATGACATAGTTTTTGGCCGCTTGAATATCTTCCGCTGAATTTGTGGCCGGCATTGCACTGACGTTCACTGGGGCAAAGCCAACTTTGGGTTCTGTTTTTGCGTAGGTTCGGATGGCTTGCACAGACTTGCCATGCGATAACAAGATATTGTGAATTATATTTAGTTCATCCCGTTTGCCTAACATCACTCCGGGGGCATGTTCACCATTTATATGACCTAAAAAGGTTACTACTTGGGGCTCATTATGCGTGAACCAATTTTGAACACGGTCGGACAATGCTTCGACGACTACTTTTGTATATTCTGCAAACCAATCACTACTTTCTCTGTTGAGCCATCCCCCACGATTATAGAGGGCATAGGGAAAATCCCAGTGAAATAAGGTTGCCCATGGGGTGATGTTTGCTTCGAGCAATTCGTCGACAAGTTTGTCATAGAAATCAATCCCTTTTGGATTAATCTCCCCAATCCCATTGGGCAATATTCTTGGCCAAGCTATGGAAAAACGATATGCTTGGATGCCTATTTTTTGCATCAAAGCAACATCTTCTTGATAACGATGATAATGATCACAGGCAATTGCCCCTGTGTGATCATATCTTATTTTTCCGGGTTGAGCTGTAAATGTATCCCAAATAGAAAGCCCTCGTCCGTCATCGAAAGCTGCTCCTTCTATTTGATAACTTGATGATGCTACCCCAAAGAAAAACTCTTTGGGAAATGGTTTTTTGTTTTTCATTATTTATCCTTGCGAGTATTTTCACAAATTTTACCATTAAGCGATTGAATTAAATGTATGAGAATATTTAAACTCCAAAATCTATTTATGAAAATTTTTTTCATTATTTATTTAGGGTTCGGGTCAACGCTTACAGGCTAGATGGCTGTGGGCAATTTAAGTGTCAAAATTAATTGGACAGATTTGGACAGGTGTAAAGCAAAAATTGGACACTTTTTGACAGGTGTCCAATTTTAGATGGGTTGATTTTCTGGTATATGCAGGGAAGAACGTTGATTGCGGTGCATAGGCAGGTTGTTTTTTCAAAAGCAGGTTGATTTTTTGACAGTTTCATGGCAAACTGTCCATTTTTTGGGCTAGTTGATGATTGTTTTGAAAAAATTGGGGTTGTTTTTGACATGATTTTTCCTATTTTTGATGTGACAAAACAAGCCAAGGATGGTTTTGACTCTTGCAAATCAAGACAGAACAGTGTTTTTGGACAGTTTTTTGGGCTCCTCTGGAAAAGATAAGATAACGCTGGGTGAGAAAAATGTGGTTATGCGCCCTTCAATCGTTGGTAACGCACAAATTATAGCTCGTATGTTCTAGATATTATATCATATTTAGGTGACGATTTTTGTGAAGTTTGCTTATGCTAGTGTCGATAAAATGTAGCGCCCTTTCGATTTTCCGTTTCATTGTTATAATAAGTCACGAATTTTATTTTAAATTTTTAATTAGGCAGGTAGATATGGATAAACCTCATGATTTTCAATCAATGATCAAAGCGCTTGAATCTTTTTGGGCGGAACAAGGATGTTTGGTTTGGCAACCTTATTATTCTCAAGTGGGTGCGGGAACCATGAACCCGGCAACATTTTTGCGCGTGTTGGGCCCTGAACCATGGAACGTTGCCTATGTTGAACCTTCTGTTCGCCCTGATGATGGCCGCTATGGCGAAAATCCAAATCGCTTGCAGATGTTCTATCAATATCAGGTGATTTTGAAACCAGATCCCGGGAATCCTCAAGAACTTTATTTGAAATCTTTGGAAGCAATTGGGATCAACCCCAAAGAACATGATATTCGGTTTGTGGAAGACAATTGGAACTCCCCTGCGATTGGTGCTTGGGGACTTGGTTGGGAAGTTTGGATGGATGGGCTTGAGATTACTCAATTTACTTACTTCCAACAATCTGGTGGGTTGAATTTGGACCCGGTTGCTGTTGAAATTACCTATGGGCTTGACCGAATTGCAGCTCCTTTGCAAAAAGCAAAAGGATTTGCAAATATTCAATGGAATCAAGATCGCACTTTTGGTGACGTGAATATGCAAGGGGAACAAGAACATAGTAAATATTATTTTGAAGTGGCTGATATTGACCGCCAACTTGAAATCTATCGTCTTTTTGAACAAGAATTAAAAGATGCGCTTGCAGCACGATTGGTGTTGCCGGCCTACGATTATTTGATTAAGTTATCCCATACGTTTAATATCCTTGATACCCGAGGTGCTGTGGGTGTGACGGAACGGCAATATTATTTCAAAGGCATGCGCCAATATGCAATGGATATTTCTAAATTATTTTTAGAATTGCGTGAAGAACAAAGCTTCCCTTGGCTGCAAGGCGAGCGTGCAATGAGCACTTTGAAAGATTCGATTAATGCTCATGAGGCTCGTTTGAAGTCTGGTGAGAAACCTCACTCCCCTGCCCCCTTTATTTTCGAGATTGGTACCGAAGAATTGCCCGCTGCAGATCTTTCTTCTGCATTGGAACAACTTGAAATTGCGATGCCTTCTTATTTGGATGAATTACGACTTTCTTATAAAAATATCTCCGTGATGGGCACACCAAGACGTATCGTTGTGTTGGTGGAAGAGCTTGCCCCGAGCCAACCCAACCGTGAAGAATGGGTGAAAGGCCCCCCCGCCAGCCGTGCATTTGATGAGACTGGCGCGCCCACAAAAGCCGCGATTGGATTTGCACGAGGGAAAGGTGTGGATGTTTCTGCACTTGAAAAACGTGAGATGGACGGCGGTGAATATGTGGCGGCTTTGATCAAAGAAGATGGAAAATCTGCGATTAAGGTGCTCTCTGAAGCAATTCCTCAATGGATTAAGGCACTTAACTTCCCAAAGAATATGCGTTGGAATGAAAGCAATGTTGGATTCTCTCGACCGATTCGTTGGTTGATGGCAATGTTTGGTGAAGCCTTGGTGCCCTTTGACTACGCTGGTTATCAAGCTGAGAAAGTTACACGAGGGTTGCGATTCAGTGAACCGAGTGAATTTGTTTTGAAAGATGCTGATGAATACTTTGAAGCATTAAAGAATGAAACAATTATCTTGGATCCAAATGAACGAAAAGCTGTGATTGCCAAACAAGTGGCTGAAATTGCCAAACAAGTGAATGGTGAAGTGATTGATGACCCGGCATTGTTGGATGAAGTTTCTAATTTGGTTGAAGCTCCGACTGCAATTTTGGGCTCTTTTGATGAAGAACATTTGGCATTGCCCAAAGAAGCTTTGATTTCTGTGATGCGTAAACATCAACGATATTTCCCTGTGGAGAAAGATGGGAAATTGTTGCCCTATTTTGTGACGGTTGCAAATGGGAAAATCGACAATTTTGAATTGGTGCGAGAAGGAAATGAATCTGTGGTGCGTGCGCGCTTTGCGGATGCAGCCTTCTTTGTGAATGAAGATTTGAGAAAACCATTGAGCGCCTATGTGCCTGCATTGGAATCGCTGACCTTCCAAAAAGATCTTGGTTCTATGTTGGACAAGACAAAACGAATTGAAGCTCAATTAGATTCATTGGCCGAACAATTGAATTTGGATGATGAAGAAAGAAAAACAGCTGCTCGTGCTGCCACTTTGTGCAAGGCTGATTTAGCTACTAAGATGGTGGTGGAAATGACTTCTTTGCAAGGGGTGATGGGGCGTGATTATGCATTGGCATCTGGTGAAGATGAAGATGTGGCGATTGCGATTCAAGATCATTATTCTAGCGCTCCGAGAAGCAAGGCAAGTTTGGCAATTGGAATTGCTGATAAGTTGGACTCTTTAGCAGGATTGTTTGCGGCTGGTTTGGCTCCTACGGGAAACAAAGACCCGTTTGCACAACGTAGAGCGGCTTTGGGGATTGTGGAAAGTTTAACTTTTTGGGATGTGGATTTTGATTTATCAATCGCATTAAAAGTGGCCGCTGAACAGCTTCCTTTGCCAATCAGCGAAGAAAATTTCAATGCTTGTTTAGATTTTATTATGGCTCGCTTGCGAGTGATTTTGTTGGATGAAGGGTATCGCCATGATGTGGTGGATGCGGTGCTTGCTGCACAAAATAATAATCCAGCAGGTGTGAAACGAACTGTGGTTGCTTTAAGCAATGCGATGGCTGAAGAGGATTGGGATGTGTTGTTGCCTGCTTATGCACGTTGCGTGCGCATCACTCGTTCACAAGAGGCTATTTTCACTGCTGACAAATCTGTTTTGGTTGAAAAAGTTGAAAAAGATTTGTTTGATCTGACCCAAAAGGCTATTGCTGTTGAGATTGATTCGATAGAAACTTTTGTAAAATCATTTACACCATTAATTGATCCAATCAATGCTTTCTTTGATCAGGTTTTGGTGATGGCAGAAGATGAAAAGCTCAAAGAGTCGCGATTGGGACTTTTGCAAGAAATTGCAAGTATGTTGGATGGGATTGCTGATCTATCTAAGATTGAAGGATTCTAAACGGATATAAAGGAGAGTGTTGACACTCTCCTTTTTTTTATGATTTGGGTCATTTTTTGAAGATTTTTCTCTTGTGTTTTTGTTGAATCTGGAATTTCAAGCTGGTATCTGCTATAGTTAGATTAGGTTAAGAATGTCTTGCATCTGCTGAACAACCATGCTAGAATACAAATAGATTTCTATGAATATGTACTTTCAGAGAAGTGGGTGCCCCCCACTTTTCTTTGTGTAAGGTATTATTATATAAAATGGAGTGGAAAACATGAAGAAAGAATTTTTGTTGGCATTCAATGAGGTTTTGAGTGATCGACAACTTCCACAAGAAGTGATTCGAGAAGCTATTGAAGCTGCAATGGTGTCTGCATATCGAAAGACGATGAATGCCTCCAGTGCGCAAAAGATTGAAGCTCGTTTGAATTTTGTGGACGGATCTGCATTAATTTTTGCAGAAAAAGAAGTTGTTGATGAAGTGATTAGTCCTGATACAGAAGTGTCCATTGAGGAAGCTAAAAAATATGATCCTGATGTGGAACTTTTTGACATTATTATGGTGGAATCAACCCCTGAAGATTTTGGACGTGTGGCAGCACAAAATGCCCGACAAGTGATCCAACAACGAATTCGAGAAGCAGAACGTCAAACACAATATGATTATTATAAAGAACGTGAAGGTGAAGTGATTAATGGGGTGGTGCAATCCTTCAATCCGAATAAAGTTACTTTGGGCTTGGACCGAAAAGCAGAAGGCGAAATGATGCGCAAGGATCAAATTCCTGGTGAACGTTTCAAGATGCATGATCGCGTCCGTGTGTTGTTGCAAGAAGTGAAAATGACCCCCCGTGGACCACAAATTATTCTTTCGAGAGCACATCGTGATTTTTTGCGCCGCTTGGTGGAAGATGAAGTGCCTGAAATTTATCAAGGTTTGGTTGAAATTCGTTCTATTAGTCGTGAGCCTGGTTACCGATCTAAGATTGCTGTTTCTGCATTGCAACAAGGAATTGACCCGGTTGGTGCATGTGTGGGTTTGCGCGGTGTGCGCATCCAAGCGATTGTGCGGGAATTGAACGATGAAAAGATTGATGTGATCGAATGGAGTTCTGACCCTGAGGTTTATATTTCTAAGGCTATTAGCCCTGCTCGTGTGACAGGTGTTTATCTTAATGAAAATGAAGATATCAAAACTGCTACTGTTGTTGTGCCTGAAGATCAATTGAGTTTGGCAATTGGCGCAAATGGTCAAAATGCTCGTTTGGCAGCTCGATTGACCTCTTGGAGAATTGATATTAAGAGTTTGACCGAAGCGACTTCTAGTGCTTTGAATAAATTAGCAAACAATCCTGAATATGCTGCTCAAGCAGAAGAATTGGCTGATGAAATTCCTGTGATTGAAGGAATTCTCGCCCGAAAACAAGAGAATCGTCCTGTTTCGCCAGAAGAATATACTCAAATGGCTCGATTTATGGATGAAGTTGAAAGCAAGGCAAGTTTACGCCGTAAACAAGCTTTGGATGCAGAACGAAAACGCATTGATAAAATCCGTGCTTCTATCCCTGCTATCGCTTTTGATCTTCCTTTGGAAGACCTTGGGATTTCATTACGTATTTCAAATTTGATTTCTGGTGAAGGCTATTCTACTATCGGTGAATTGATGGAAGAATTGGTTTTGGCACCTAAAAAGATTTCTCAAATTAGTGGTGTTACTGAAGAAATTTTAGCTGATATTAAGAGCACTATTGATAATTTTGAGTTCCCTGAAGTTGTTGAAGAAGTTACTGAAGAGGAACCCGTTGCTGAGGTTGTGGAAAATAAAGACGCTGCTGATGATGTGGTTGAAGAAGCTTCAGAAGAAGTCAGCGAAGAAATTGTTGAAGCTGTTGAAGAAAAAGACATTGAAGATGTGATTGCTTCACTTGAAGAATCTTTGGCTCAAGAAGGCATTGATGCTGATAAGCCTGCGGTTGATGTTTCTATCGAAGAATTTGAACGCGCAGAAGTTGATGACAATATTGATAAACTTCTTGAAGAAGAGAACAAGAAAAGCAAGAAACAATCCAAAAAGAAATATCGTGAAATTGAATATGATCCTGAAAATGATGTGACGATTGTGAAACGTCGCCGCAAGCGCAACAATGAATGGGACATTGATGAATGGAACGATGAATGGAATTACTAAGAGTATAAAATCTTGAATTAAGGAGGGTATCCTTGACAAAGAAAAAACACCGACCACAACGAACTTGTGTTGGATGTCGCGAAGTGATTGAAAAACGCGAGTTAGTGCGCATTGTCCGCACACAAGATGGTGTATATGTGGATCCAACTGGTAAAATGTCTGGTCGAGGTGCCTATTTACATAATGATATAAGCTGTTGGGAAAAAGGATTGAGAGGCTCTTTGGCTCGATCCTTAAAAACCCAATTTTCAGAAGAGGATCGAGATCGTCTGATGGCTTATAAGGAAACTATTTCAAAACATTTAGAATAACTTGCCTGAAGCAAACCGTTTGAAACGAATGAATAAAAAGTTTATCGTTTTGACTTTTTTCTTCAAGGATTACTATAAGAAAAAGGAGAAACAAGATGAGCAAGAATAAGAATAGCCAAGTAATTGAGCTCCCTATTAGTTTGTCTGTCCGAGATTTGGCAGAAAAATTAGGAACCAATCCAATTGAAATCATTAAAACTTTGATGCAAAATGGCGTGATGGCCAATATTAATCAGTTAATTGACTATGAGACTGCTGAAATCGTGGCAGTTGAATTGGGCTATAACGTTGAACTTGAAAAAATCGAACAATTACAAGCAGATGAAAATGAAATTCCGCTTTGGCGACGAATGATCGCTAATGAAAAAGATGCTGATTTGAAACAACGTCCTCCTGTTGTGACGATTTTGGGACATGTTGACCATGGGAAAACTTCATTGTTAGATGCTATTCGTGAAACTAGTGTTCAGGCTGGTGAAGCTGGCGGGATTACACAACATATTAGTGCATATCAAGTGACCCATAATGGCAAATTGATCACATTTTTGGACACTCCAGGGCATGCTGCATTCACTGCAATGCGTTCTCGTGGGGCACAAGGTGCGGATGTTGTGATTTTGGTGGTGGCTGCTGATGATGGTGTGATGCCTCAAACAAAAGAAGCATTGGCACACGCACGTGCTGCTCAAGTGCCGATTGTGGTTGCGTTGAATAAGGTTGATAAACAAAATGCAAATCCTGATTTTGTGAAACAACAACTCTCTGAAGTTGGGTTGATTCCGGATGATTGGGATGGCGACACAATGGTGATTCCTGTTTCTGCAAAACAAGGAACTGGCTTGGGTGATCTTTTAGAAGCGATCACTTTGGTGGCGGATGATACTGATATTTTGGCCAATCCAAGTGGTAAGGTGTTGGGCACTGTGATTGAAGCTGAAAAAGACAGCCATCGTGGGATTGTTGCCACAATTTTGGTGCAAAACGGTACATTACGAAAGAATGATATTTTGATTGCTGGGAATGGCTACGGCAGTATTCGTGCGATGTTTGATTATCGTGGGAATCCAATTGAAGAAGCCACCCCCTCTACTCCGATTTCGGTTTTGGGATTCAATGAAGTTCCTTCTGCAGGTGATATTTTCTACACAGTTGATTCCAATAAAGAAGCTCGAAATATTATCGCTGAAAAACTTGAGAAAGAAAAAGCCTCTGTGAGCACTCCCACTGGTAGTTTGACTTTGGAATCAATGTTTGATCAATTCCAAGCTGGCCAGGTGAGAGAATTGCGCTTGATTGTGAAAGCCGATGTGCAAGGTTCTTTGGAACCGATTATTTCTTCACTTGAAGATATTAGTGCAAATGACAAAGAAGGCACAATCAAAGTGAAAGTGTTACATTCTGGCACTGGGAATATTACGGAAAATGATGTCTCTTTGGCAGTTGCTTCAAAAGCGATTGTGATGGGATTCAATGTTTCTACTGATAATGCTGCTTCGATTTTGGCTGAACATGAAGGCATTGAAGTGCGAAGTTATAATATTATCTATCGTTTGCTTGAAGATGTTGAAAAAGCACTCAAAGGGATGCTTGAACCAGAAGAAAAAGAAGTTGTTGTTGGTAAGGCAGAAGTTCGTGCAGTGTTTAGAATTCGCAAATTAGGAAATATTGCTGGTTGTCGTGTGATTAAAGGTGAACTTCGCCGAAATGGTTTTATGCGCGTGTTGCGTAATGGTAAAGAAATTTATAAGGATGAAGTTGTCTCTTTGAAACATGAAACCGAAGATGTTAAAGAAGTTCGTGAAGGCCATGAATGTGGTGTTGGAATCAAGGGTTTTACTGATTTCAAAGAAGGTGATGTTTTGGAATGCTTTGTGAAGAAAATGGTAAAAGCAGTCTAATAAAGAAGTTATAGGAGATCTAGATATGGTATCTGAAGATCGTACAAAAAGAATCTCTCGTGAAATCTTGGAAGAGTTATCTAATATGTTGATTTTTGATTTGTCTGACCCAAGAGTGGCGAATACTTCCATTACTCAAGTGAAAGTTGATCGAGAATTGGCATATGCAAATGTTTTTGTGAGCAGTTTTTTGGGCTCAGAGAATAAAAGTGAGATTTTGGATGGATATAATGCTGCGAAGGGATATATTCGTCATCAATTAGCTCAAAAAATACAATTACGAAGTTTTCCACAAATTCGATTTTATTGGGATCCTGCTCCTGAGCATGCTGATAAAATGGATCAGCTTTTTGCGAAGATTCGTAATGAAAGAGAAGAAAACGAGAATAACAAGGAATAGAATTCGTGTTTGAAGAAAAATTTTTAGCAGCTAAATCATTGATTGATGAAGCTGAAACTATTGCTATTGTGTCTCATGTTCGTCCTGATGGAGATGCAATTGGCTCTTTATTTAGTTTAGGATTAGGACTTGAGTTGTTGGGCAAAAAAGTGCAATTTGTTTTGCAAGATACGCCCGGAAATGCATTTGCAGATATTCCAAAATTAGATCAAATTCAGCATAGCATTGAAATGCCGGTTGATTTGATTATTTCGACAGATGCTTCTGATATGGAACGAATTGGTTCTGTGTTTTCAGAAGAGTTGTTTAATGCTAGAACGAGCCAACAACGCGCTTTAATTGATATTAATATCGACCATCATCCGACAAATACTAATTTTGGTGAAATTAATATCGTAAATTCTGAGGCAGTTGCTGCGTCAATTATTGTATATCAACTACTGTGTTATTTGGGAGTAGATATTCCAAAATCTATTGCGGAAACTATTCTCTCAGGGATTATTACTGACACATTAGGATTACGAACTCAGAATATGAATTCAGAAGCATTACGAATTGCTGCTGATTTGGTTGATTTAGGTGCTGATATTTCTACTATTTCTTTCAAATTATTGAATGAGATAAATTTGAACGCTGTAAAACTTTGGGGATTAGCACTTAACAAAATTAATTATAAACACGGCATTTTATGGGCTACAATCCGCATTGCTGATAAAAAACAAGCTAATTATACTGGCAATGATGATGCTGATCTGATTAACCTCTTGTCTTCCATCAAAGAATCTAACATCGCAATATGCTTCATTGAACAACCGCACGATGAAGTTAAAGTTAGCTGGCGCGCTAAAAAAGGATTTGACGTGTCTAAAGTCGCGTTAAGTTTTGGGGGCGGCGGGCATGTGCCTGCGGCAGGGGCTACGATCGCTGGTGATTTTGAAGAAACCGTTGATCGAGTTTTGGCAAAGACTATTGAAACAATAAAAAATGATCCGGAAAACTAAGGTTAAGTTTTCTGGTAGATTTTAGGAGATACTATAAATGAACAATAATGATTTGAGAAACAATGTCGTATCAGGAGTGCTCGTTATCGATAAACCTGTGGGACTGACCTCTCACGATGTCGTTCAAATTGTTCGTCGAGGAACTAATATCAAACGCGCAGGACATACAGGCACTTTAGACCCTCGTGCTTCTGGAGTTTTAGTTGTACTCGTTGGACCTGCTGTGCGACTTAGTGAATATGTGTCCTCATCCAATAAACGATATCAAGCCACCATTCGCTTAGGTGAAATTTCAGATACTTATGATGCCGATGGCATTATCACTGAAACTGGTGAACCGATTTCTATTACTGAAGAAGAATTCAATGAACTTTTAGGCACTTATATTGGCGAGATTGAACAAACACCCCCTGCCTATAGTGCGGTGAAGGTGGACGGCAAACGTGCCTATGAACGTGCTCGCGCAGGCGAAGAAGTGAATCTTCAACCAAGAATTATCACTGTGCATTCTTTAGAAGTGCTTGAATGGGCGCTTCCTGAAGTGGTGATTGATGTGAGCTGTTCTTCTGGTACTTATATCCGATCCTTGGCCAATGATCTTGGTGAGGCAATTGGTTGTGGTGCGCATTTGGTGGGTTTGAGACGATCCCAAAGTGGTGAATTCACTTTGCGTGATGCAATCTCATTACGAAGATTACGTGAATCTTTTGAGACTGGGACTTGGTCTGAACATTTGATTCCTGCTTCTGAAGCTTTATCTGATTGGCGTGCAATTACTTTGGATGCTGACTTGACTGAAAAAGTTCGCCATGGACATCGATTTGCTGGCGAAGAAGGTGATTCTGGTTGGGCAAGAGCGATCAGTGAAGAAGGTGATTTGGTTGCTTTGGTTGAATATAACGAAGAATCAAATGAATGGCAGCCCCGCAAGGTTTTCTTTGCATCAAAATAATTATTAAGGCAATGCATCACCAGGAGAAATAATCTCTCCTGGTGATTTTTTGAAAACAATGAACTATACCTCCTTAGAAGAACCTAGATTAGAAAATTCAATTGTTACGATCGGTGTTTTTGACGGCGTCCATCAAGGGCATGTTTGGTTGATTCAACATTTGTTGGACTCTAAGAACGAGAAAAAAACGCCCAGTGACTATGCCACTGTTGTGGTGACATTTGATCCACATCCTAAAAAAATTCTATCAGGGGATGATAAAGATTATTATCTAACCACTACCCCACAAAAACTCTCTTTGCTAAATCAAATTGGTGTTGATCACGTTTTGGTGATTCCTTTTTCAAAAGAAATCGCTGGTTATACTGCGGATGAGTTTGTATCCATTTTGAGTGAGCGATTGGGGATGAAAGAACTTTGGGTGGGAGATGATTTTGCACTCGGAAAAGATCGTGTGGGAGATATTCCACAATTAAGTGTTCTTGGAGAGCGTTATGGGTTTTCTGTTCATTCTTTAAAGAAAACTTCTGCGCAAGATCAGGTTATTTCTTCAACAAGGATTCGAGATTTGCTAAAAGCGGGGGAAATTGCTCAAGCGAATGCGTTTCTTAATCGTCCTTATTCACTGAGTGGTGAAGTGGTTGTGGGTGACCAACGCGGGAGAACGATTGGTTTTCCGACAGCAAATGTGGCTGTTGATGAACATATGTTGATTCCAAAATTTGGTGTTTATGCGGCTTATGCTATCCATAATGGGAAACGGTATGCATCTGTGTTGAATATTGGGATTCGCCCCACTTTTGAAGCAACTGAATTGCGCATTGAGGTTCATTTAATTGATTTTCCGAATCAGGATATCTATGGTGATTTCTTAACTATTGAATTCGTCGATTATATCCGTGAAGAAAAGAAATTTGATGGGTTGGATGCATTGATGCAGCAGATTGAAAAAGATAAAAATACTGCTATTGCGTTGCTCTCTTAAATTAATTTCAATTCCATAAAAATAAATAGTACAATTGAATAAGTTTTTTCTCAGGCAGATTGAGGAGTTTGTTATGCAGCAATATTTGGATTTAATGCGGTATGTTCTTGAGCATGGAGAACGCAAAGATGACAGAACCGGGACTGGGACTTTGTCTGTGTTTGGTTATCAATCTCGTTATGATCTTTCAAAAGGGTTTCCTCTTTTGACGACTAAGAAGGTGCATCTGAAATCTGTGCTCCATGAATTATTATGGTTTTTGATGGGGGATTCGAATATTCGTTATTTGAAAGAAAACAATGTGCGAATTTGGAATGAATGGGCGGATGAAAATGGCGATTTGGGGCCTGTCTATGGGGTGCAATGGCGCTCATGGGAAGGGGCTGATGGAAAAACTGTGGACCAGATTGAAGAAGTGATTGATCAAATCAAGAGAAACCCCCATTCAAGAAGATTGATTGTGAGTTCTTGGAATGTGGCTAAAATTGATGAAATGGCATTACCTCCCTGCCATACATTTTTTCAGTTTTACGTGAATAATAATAAACTCTCCTGTCAGCTCTATCAACGCTCGGCTGATATCTTTTTGGGAGTTCCTTTTAATATTGCTTCTTATGCTTTGTTGACGATGATGGTGGCTCAGGTTTGTGACCTTGAAGTGGGTGATTTTGTACACACCTTGGGCGATGCACATTTATATTCGAATCATTTGGATCAAGCAAATTTACAGCTTTCGCGTTCCCCAAGGCAGTTGCCAAGAATGAGATTAAACCCAACCATCAAGAATATTTTTGATTTTTCTTATGATGATTTTGAATTGGAAGGATATGATCCTCATCCATTGATTAAAGGGAAGGTCGCTGTATGAATATCATTTTGATTGCTGCAATTGATCGCACTAATGCTATTGCAAAAGAGGGTGAGATTCCGTGGAAGATTAAAGATGATTTGGCGATCTTCAAAGAAAAAACTATGGGGCATACTTTGTTGGTTGGCCGCAAGACTTATGAAAGCATGGGGAGAGCTTTGCCGGGACGTGAAACTATGATTTTGACTTCACAAGAGGATTATGAGGCGGACGATGCACTGGTATTCCATTCTTTGTCAAAATGTATTTCATATGCCATTTCTAAGGGTGAAACTGATCTTTATGTGATTGGCGGCGCAGAAATCTATAAACAAACTATGGATATTGCGACTCATTTATACTTATCTCTGGTGGATACTATTGTGCAAGGGGATATTTTCTTTCCTGATTACAATGAAAGACAATGGGAAAGAACTTATATGGAAGCGCATGAAGCAAATGAACGGAATGAATTTGCTTTTTTCTATCTTGAATATGCGCGTAAAAAAGCGATTTCTCACTGCTAGCCCAATATTCACCTAATCAAACCATTATATAGTAAAATTATCGTGAAATTAATAAGGATATTACATATATAATGGAGCATTTAGAAAAAAATTGGCAAATAGCAAAACCAATCACAGTCGAAGCGAGTAGAAACCTAAAACAATTTCCGCGAATTGCAAAACAATTATTATTTAATCGTGGGATTACCGAAGCAGATGAAGCAGAATCTTTTCTGACTGCATCGCCACCTGAAAACATGGATCCAATGTTATTAAAAGACATGGATAAGGCATTGGTGCGCCTGTCGGAAGCGATTGCCCGCCATGAGCGAATTGTGGTCTATGGGGATTATGATACGGATGGTGTTACGGCTACAACTGTTTTGGTGACTACATTACTTGCATTGAATGCGGATGTGAGAGGGTTTATACCCAATCGGTTTGACGATGGATATGGCTTGAACATGGAAGCCTTGGATGATCTAAAGAAGGCTAAGACTAATTTGATCATCACAGTAGATTGTGGCGTACGTGCTATCGAAGAAGCAAAGTATGCAAAAAGCTTGGGGATGGATCTCATCATTACCGATCATCATACGGTTGGCGATGAAGTGCCTGACGCTGTGGCGGTGATTGATCCTAAGCAAGAGGATGATTTTTATCCTGATAAGAATTTAGCTGGTGTGGGGGTTGCTTATAAACTGGCTAGTGCGGTTATTAATAAACATAAACCTGTCTCAATGAAAAAAGATGACCTTTTGGATTTGGTGGCTTTGGGAACTGTGGCTGATTTGGTGCCTTTGATCGACGAAAATCGCTATTTAGTGAAAAAAGGATTGATTTATTTACAAACACCTCGACGCCAAGGAATTCAAGCTTTGATTGGCATTACTGGGATTGAAGCGAAGAATTTGACTGCGTCTAATATCAGCTTTTCCATTGGCCCGCGCTTGAATGCGGCTGGCCGATTGACCTCTGCTATGGAAGCATATAAGCTGTTGATGGCATTTGATGTGAAAGAAGCTGGTGAGCAAGCGATTCATTTGGATAATATCAATCGAGAACGGCAAGTGATTACTCAAAAAATGTTGGAACTTTCTGAAGATATTGCAATGAGTCGAGTGGCTAATGGACCGATTCTTTATGCTACACATGAAAGTTTTAATGCAGGTGTGGTTGGCTTAGCAGCCTCTCGGTTGCTTGATAAATATTACCGTCCGGCAATTATTGGGGCAGTAGAAGATGATATGATTCGTGCTTCGTGCAGAAGTATTTTAGAATTTCATATCACAGAAGCATTGGAAGAATGCTCTGACCTGTTGGTGCGATATGGTGGACATGCCGCAGCGGCGGGGTTCACTGTGGAAAAAGAGAAATTCCCTTTGCTGATGGAGAAATTACAAACTCTGGCAAAGAATCAATTAAAAGATATTGATCTAAAACCGACTATGATGGCTGATATTGAAGTGAAGCTGGCTGATTTGCGCCCTTCTTTATATGATTTTATTACGATGTTGCAACCGACTGGATATGGAAATCCCACCCCTGTTTTTGTGACACGCAATTTAGAAGTTACTCGATCAAGAACTGTGGGACACGACCGCTCGCACCTCAAATTGACTTTGACCGACGGTTGGGAAACATTTGAAGCGATTGCTTTTCGTTTGGGACATTGGAAAACAAAAATGCCTAGCAAAATTGATGTTTTGTATAATTTTGAAATTAATGAATTTCGGGGACATAAGAATTATCAATTAAATATAAAAGATATTCATCCAAGTAAAAAGAAATAGTCTTTATAAAATAGAAATAAACCCCTGAAAAGGGGTTTATTTTTTTATTGACAATATTCGTTAATTCCTAGTTGAGTGAAGTCTTGGATATCAAGGCCTTGTTCTTGAGGCGTGAACCCGCAGACTTCCGTTCTGGTTGCAGTGAAAGTTTCAAATTCCAATAAAGGTATCGAAGGGATGGCTTCGATGAACAATTGTTGGGCTTGTTGGCTTGTTTGCATTTGGTTTTCAATACTTCTGGTGTGGGTTTGTACACATAAATCATCAAATTGAGGATTGCTCCAGCCAGTGATGTTCCACCCCAACCAATAATATGGATGTATGGTTTTGTCTTCACCGGGGATGGCTTGGGTTTGATATAGCCAACAGAGGTCTTGTTGGGATGATGACCATGTGAATAGGGCTAAGTCGAAGTTTCGCCCAAACAGGGGACCAGCGATGGTGGTTTTATAGAGCTGCTCTGCTGGGAGGATATTGAGATTTACTTCAATGCCACAGCCTGCTAAATCTGCTTTTATACTTTCCGCCGCTTGAGTATATGCACTTTCAGTGGTTAAGCTCAATGAAAGTTTGGTGTCATACAGAATATAATTTGTTTGAGAATAGCGAACTCCATCTTCTCCCATTAACCATCCTGCTTGCTCCAAATTTTGATTGGCTTGTTCTGGAGTATATTGGAATGAATTTTCAATTGCGTTTGGATTTTTTGATGAAAGATAGCTAGACAATAGAGACGCTTGAGGATAGTAAGCGAGGAGTTTTTCTCGATCAATACATTGAGAAATTGCTTGTCTGGTTAGTTGGTCGTTAAAAAATGCTGGTTGATCGTTATAAAAATTATAACCATCGTCATGAGTGTGATGTTGAAGGGCAAGGTCTAGGTGTAACCAACCTTTGGCTCCGGATGGGAAAATTTGAATGTCTGTTTGGTTGGTAGCGTCGGTTGAACTTTCATCCATTGAAAAAGTGCCATCCAGCAAAATTGAACAATCATCATTTGAGAGAGCAGCAAGATTGTTGATTGAATCATTTCCTACAAATTTAAATTCAAGATTTGGATATGTGGTGGCATAATCGGGGGCATACGGATTTGAGATCAGTTTGATTGATTGATCTTGTTCCCATGATTCTAGTTGATAGGGACCCCAACTGAGATATTGCGCTTGTCCTAAAAAATCTTCTATGGGTTGTTGGGTATAAAGATGTTGCGGGAGGGGTTGCCATATTGCTGTTACAGATTCTGATTTGAGGTATCCGGGGAGCCCGGTCCACTGCAATTGATAGTCCGATAAGGCTTGATAAGAAGCTGTGTTTTTCAAGATGGGATTGCCAACGATGTTGTTTTGTTGATCTATTGTATATGCAAATTCGGAATCTTTGGCCGTGAGGGGTGTGCCATCATTCCAAAATAGATTTTCTTGTAACTTAAAAAGGATTGTGGCTTGATCCATTTGGAGAGTGCCTTCTTCATAGATGCTTATACACTCATTGCTTTGACAACCAGCGGGAATTACTTGTACTCCGGGCATAAGTTGGACAGGGTTTCCAAAACGATCAATGATCCAATCTCCTTTTTTCACTTCGACTGGTTGAATTTGAATGGATCCATTGGCTATTGAAGGGACTTCTTTAAGGCCGATGGTTTGATATTGGTATCCAATTTGAGAAATAAATTGAGGAGAGAGCGCTTGAATGACTTGTTGAGCGGATGTGTTTGGATTTTTATAGTTTGAAAGCGTGTTGGGCTCGCTGGACATACAAATTTTTATATCCGGCTTTACGGGCAGTGGGGTGGGGGTTGGGGGGATTGCTTGCGCCGTTGCAGTGCTTATTGCGCTAAAGGTTTCTTGTGCGATTGCAACAGGATCTTGTGTGGTTTGTGTAGGATCCTGGCAAGCGATGATGGTGATGCTCATCAAGGCAAATACAATTAATAAAAGCAAAAACTTAAGGTTGATTTTTTTGATATGGTCCATTGTTTAATATTATCACTAGTTGTTTAAATTGGGAGTGTTCTGCTGGTTTCTATGTTTTTCTTAAGTTTTTGAATTTTTATAAAGTGCAAATTATTGTTGTGGAAAATATTCAGGTATAATTTATGCAACTATAAAAGTTCATATGAGGTTTTCAATGATTCCTTTTAAATCAAAAATTCAAATCCCTATACAAACTCTGATTCGAGATCTGGTAAAAACTAAGCCTGTGCTGAAACCAACCACGGGGATGAAACTGGGAAAATATCTTTCTTATGAAACGATCTCTCAGGGTGCTTTGATGATTTTTGAAAACGCAGAACTTGAAATCAAATTCATTAGTGATGCAATTGTGCGCTTGACTTGGTCTCCTGGTAAGTTGCCAGTTCCTTATGCTTTGGCAGATGATGTGATTCATGAAAAATTGGCTGCGGTGGAAACAAATGTTTTGGAGACTGAATTAAATTTGTCTGTTTCTAGCAGCGAGCTTCAAGTGTTTGTATCCAGTTTGGGTGAAGTTAAATATTTGGATATGCGGGGGAATGTGGTGCGAATTGAACATGCACCTGAACAATTTGGCACCGCTTGGCAACAAAGCGCTCCTCTGCTGGAAAAACAATTATTGTTGGGGTTAGGTGGGACTGCAGCGATTCGTACTTTGAGAGGTGGAAAATACACTCTTTGGAATTCTGATCCGGGAGGGTCGTATACGATTGGGACGAATCCGCTGAATTATCATCACCCAACCATTTTTAGCATTAGCAAGAATGGTAATTATTTGATCTTTTATGAAAACTCTTTTCGAGGGTCGGCCAAAATTGACACCGCTGATGCAAAAGAGAAAATGATTGTGGAATTTGAAGATGGTGCTTTACGATATTATGTGATGGCAGGGTCTCCTGATGAAATTATGATGCATTTCACCGAGCTAACTGGACGACATGAATTGCCGCCACGTTGGGCTTTGGGGTATCATCAGTCACGCTGGGGATATCGAACTGCAGATGAGATTCGAGAAGTGGCCAAGCAATTTGAAGCGCATGATTTGCCTTTGGATGTGTTACATTTTGATATTGATTATATGGATGAATATCGAGTGTTTACTCATTCACCAGAACGCTATCCGGATTTTTCTAAATTAATTGAAGAGCTTCATCAAAAAGATATTAAAACTGTGACAATCATTGACCCAGGGGTGAAAGTTGATAAGAATTTTGATGCCTACCAAAGTGGCGTTGAAAAAGATGTGTTTTGCAAAACTCCAAAAGGAAAAGAATTACATGCTTTAGTTTGGCCGGGCAAGGCTGCTTTCCCTGATTTTACGAATCCTAAGACACGAAAATGGTGGGGAGAGCAATACGATTTTTATTTGAATGCGAATGTTGATGGCTATTGGCATGATATGAATGAACCGGCTGTGTTTTACTCTCATGGGGACCCAAGCCTCGATATTGGGACGCTTCATAATTTAGAAGGTACAGAGGGAACGCACGAAGAAGCACATAATGTATATGGCCTTTTGATGAATCGAGCCGCTTATGAAGGGTTGAAACAAAAAACACCCACAAAACGCCCTTGGATGTTGACTCGATCTGGTTGGGCTGG
Source organism: Anaerolineales bacterium (assembly GCA_963676155.2). GTDB lineage: Bacteria > Chloroflexota > Anaerolineae > Anaerolineales > UBA11579. Next base: position 703,837 of record CAXXOS010000001.1, on the reverse strand, counting down.
TGCTCAAAAATATACTTGGAATTGGACGGGGGATATTGGTTCTTCATGGGATACTTTGAAGTTGACCGTCTCTATGATGATTCATCATTCGCTTTCGGGGATGTCTTATACGGGAGCTGATGTGGGAGGGTTTTCCTCTCATCCGAGTGATGAACTTTTTATGCGTTGGTTCCAGATGAGTGTGTTTTTCCCCTTCTTCCGAGTGCATTCTTGTTGGGGATTGCCACATAGAGAACCCTATCATTATCCAGAACCTTATTTAAGTTATTTCCGAAAAAACTTAGCATTACGGCAACAATTAATTCCTTATTTTTATTCTCTTGCTTATCAAAACCATTTGATGGGCACTCCTTTGATTCGCCCTATTTTTTGGGATGATCCACAAAATGAAATGCTGTGGCATGAGGATGAAAACTTTATGCTTGGAGATTCTTTCTTGATCTCCCCGATTGTGAATGAGAATGCAACTGAAAAAACAATCTTATTACCGAATGGGCATTGGTACGACTTATGGTCTGATGAGTTATATCAAGGTGCAGGGGAATTTGAGATTGCTGTGAAAGAAGATGTGATTCCTGTTTTTGTGAAGGCGGGGAGTGTGATCCCTTTGAAACAAGAAGGAAGAATTCATTTGCATATTTATCCGCAACTTGAGGGGATTGGAAATGGCATGTTCTATGATGATGCGGGGGATGGATATGGAAGTTATCATTTGGAAAATTATCGACTCCATTGGGAAGCGAGCCAAATTGTGTTGACTAAAACGATGGAGAATACTGGATATGCGGCACCGAAACAATATCCTATTCATTTTCATGGGTTGAAAATTGCTCGGATTTGGGTGGATGAGAAACCAAGGTCGATTGACGTGATTGATAATACTTTTGAGATTGACGATTTTTCAAGAATTCGCATTGAATTTGAAATTTAATTTGTATGGCTATTAATTCACCCTATTCAACGACTATTAAAACAAAAGAGGGGAAACCGATCGTTGTTGATGTTCGTTTTGATAAGCGATTAAAAAAATCTTTACGCTATGAACAACGGAATAATGGAACCATTTTATTGCGTGTTCCTGAACGGACTTCGCAACGAGTCATCCAAAATTCAATTCGTGAGATTGAGAAGACGATTCAAAATCAAAAACCGAAAAGAATTGGTCGTACGGATGAAGATTTGCAAATTCGCGCTGACTATTTAAATAAACGCTATTTAAAGAATCAAATTGAATGGACCTCTATCCGTTGGGTGAATAATATGAAATATCGTTTGGGGAGTTGCACAACTGGGGGACCTACGGATGGGCATATTCGGATTAGTTCAATGATTAAAAATTATCCACAATATGTGATTGATTATATTTTGATTCACGAATTATCACACCGTCTCTACCCTAATCATAGTAAGGATTTTTGGCAATTTGTAAGAAACCATTATCCAAATACTGATAAAGCGATTGGGTTTATTGAAGGGGTTGGGTTTGCAAAAGGAATGCAGTTTGAAGATTTTTAGTCGACGTTTTGATTTTCAAAGCGGAGACCATGCCCACGAACTGTGACAATATAATCAAAATCGGGATCATTTTCTGCGATACGTACTCTCAATCGACGAATTAAGGCATCTAGTGCTTGATTTGAGACTTCATATGCACCTTCTTCTCCCCATATTGCTTTAATGCATTTTTCTCTTGAGACCATGTCATTCTCATTCTCGATTAAGAGGCTTAACAAGGTATATTGCGCTTTTGAAAGAGGTGGAAGGATTTCTTCTCCTTTGACAACAACACGACGTGCGCGATGATCTATATAGAGCCCTGTTTTTGGCTGAGTCTGAGGTTGATCTGATTCGGGGGATTCAGTTATATTAAGGGCAACCGTTGCGTCTGACAAGAAAAAGGTGAATTCTTGGGTGAGGGCAATTTGGATTTTTGCGCCATCTTGAAGCGGAAGTGGCTCTTCTTTTAATTGTATATGATCCATTATAGTGCCGTTTTTACTTTGTAGATCTTGAATAAAAAATCCCTCTTTTTTATAAAAAATCTTTGCATGTTGCCGAGAAACTTGCCTGGAATCAATCATAATCTCACAACCTTGGTCGCGACCAATATAAATGTCTGAAGTTATATTCCATTTTTGACCTTGTAATATTCCTGTTCCAGCAATTATTACAGGCGCATCTTTCCCTTTATCGTTCATATACTTTTCCTCTTAGTCAGTGTTATAATACCATGAACCATTCATTGTGTTTAGTCCTATTAAATTGATAGGATTTTTTCTATTATTTGACAACCAATGAATTTTTATTTGTAATTATTATGTTAAAAATTGGCACTATCTTAAAAGAACGATATCAAATTGAAAAATTCATTAGCCAAGGTGGAATGGGGAATATCTATTTGGCGAGTGATTTGCGCCTTGAAGGACGCCAGTGTGCGATTAAAGAGATCTGGATTGATTTTAGTTTGCCTGAGGATGTTATTCAACAAACACGAGAACAATTTTTGCGTGAAGCAACTGTGTTGGCGAGGTTAGATCATCCTAATTTGCCGAAAGTTTCGGATTTTTTCTCTGAGGAAACCAATGATTATTTGGTGATGGATTATATTCCTGGCGATGATCTTCGACAAAGAATGTTGGAAGCGAAAGCAAAAGATGAGTTTTTATCTGAGAAAGATGTGCTCTCTTGGGCTTTGCAATTGGCGGATGCATTGGACTATTTACATAAGCAGGACCCGCAAATTCTCCATCGTGATATCAAACCAAGTAATATAAAGATTACACCGAATGGGTTGGTCAAATTGGTGGATTTTGGTTTAGTGAAGATTTTGGCTTCTAATGAAGGTACGATTACAATTGTTCAGGGCAAGGGAACTGTTTTATATACGCCTTTGGAGCAATATGGTGGTGATACAGGGCACACAGATGGACGCTCAGACATTTATGCTTTTGGGGCGACACTTTATCACTTGTTGACAAATACTCCCCCGCATGAAGCAAGAGAACGGTTTTTGAGTACAGATCATTTGAATTCTATGCATGATTTGAATCCAGCCATCAGCCCTCGAACAGAAAGCGCGATTATGTGGGCAATGCGCTTGCACCCTGATGATCGTCCGCAAAACATTGAAGAATTCCGAAAAGCACTTGTGGGAGATTGGAATCCAAGTACTAAGCCTACGGCTACATTACCGCCGCCTACTTTGAAGAATATTTTAACTTCAAAGCTGGAAAAACAAATGCTAATTATTTCTGGCATTTTATTGTTTTTTAGCTTGATTGCGACCTTAAGTCATCTATAAAAAAACTGCTCGATTGAGCAGTTTTATTTTCTTGTTTTATACCTTATATACGTTACCGTAAAACTCAATACACTCATCAAGAATAGGATTAGGATATATCCCCAGACTCGCATCGATTGGGTGATATATTTTGCACCGGGAAGCCCAATTGAAATATATGTGTTGCCAAGTGTGTTGAGCATGAAGGTGAAAATTGCACTTCGAATTGCCCATCTGACATTGCCAGTGGCTGCCCAAATTGTATATACTCCAATTGCAAAAAATACGGATAATAACAACATGATTAGCCAATCGAAGAAGTTGGTTTGTTCCCTTGAAGGTAGGATTGTCTCGCCATTCGGAATTGTCGGTTGCATCATGGGGGTATCTGTATTTAAAGGTTCCGTTGTGGGTTGAATTATATTTGTGGGAAGCGGTGTTTCGGTGACAAGAGGTGTGTTATTGATTACCGGTGTTAATGCAGGAGATTCTTCTCCTGTGCTAAGGATGTAAAAAGTTTTTTGTTCTGAACTGGAAATTTGATCTTTTGTATATGCTTGGATTGAAAAAGTGCCAGAATATTCAAGCATGTAGCGCAAGGTGACATATCCGTTGTTTGTTTTTGCAGAGAATTGATTGTTATATTGAGCGCCTTCTTGCATATAAGCTGTCTCAATCGTAATCTCTGAACCATCTGCTAATGGATTTCCATTTTGATCCGTAATTTCCCCAATTTCTAAGATTACTGAATCTCCAACCCGATATTCTAACAATGATGGATCTTCTGCTATTTGAGTGGCTTGCGCACTTTGCTCTTCTGAATAAATCGGAGAGATATTGAACGGAATGGTTTGCTCAGCATTGGGCGCTGTTGCTTGTTCTATTTTGTAGTTCATGGCAGTGACTGATATGGGGGAAGCGCCGAGGGGGTTGATTTCTTTAAATAGTGTTCGGGCGGCGATATCAATTACATTTTCGTTTTGACTATAAAGTGTGTAGTAGGCGGTTAATTTTGAAATTGCAGTGGCATCTAGCACATTTGGAGAGCCCATTGAAAAAGCAAAACTTTTTTTCTGTTCTATTAGGTCTGGTCTTTCACTTAGTAAGCGAGAAAGTGCATCTGTGGTTTGGTGGGATTTTTCTGAAAGTAAGAAGATGATCCAATCAGAGGAATTGAATAAGATATCCAGCTCTGTTTTGTCTGCATCTTGATCTAATAATGTATTTAGGTACGAAAAGGTATAGGAATTTATATAAGAATCAAAGATTGCGTTTGGCCCTTCATTTCCGTATAGAGATAAGATGGTGTCTTCAAGCTGCGATGTGGCAATTCGAGGGGTTTGTTCACAATTGACACATGGTGTGAAATAATCCATTTCTGTAAAAATCAATATCTTTTCTGAAGTGTTGGGGGCAACAGGAATTGTGCTTTCTAATTCTTGGATTGTGGGGCTAATCAATGAAAATGCGTTGCGATTGATTTTGAAGAATAATGCAGGATTGTTTTGATTTAAACCGGCATATTGATCTTGAATGACTGATTCGATTTTAAATTCGGGATAGATGGAAAGTTTCTTTTTTAGGATTGAGAGAACGGCTTGATCAACTCTTTCTGCAAAGGCAACATCTTCATTATATTTTTGGATAAAGAATTGATAGATGTTTAAAAATTCATCATAATTCAATGCACCTTCAATGCTTGTGCTAACTTCAAATTTTAATACGTCATTGCCTGCGATTAATGCATCTCGTGCGATTCCTGAAGCGTTGAAAGAATTTCCGAGAGGATTATCGTAATGACGGATGCTTTGACTATTGAGGGGGCTGGTGATGATTAGTCCGCTTGATTGTTTCCATGCGCTAATCCCATCCAGTGATAAGAATGTTTCTAGGGCTTGTTGATCAAAGATGATTGGTTTTGTTGCTGAAAGGATATCCCCTTTTAAGCCTTGATATCGAATGGGTGAAATCGTGAAACCATCCATTTGTGCATAGGCATTGGAGGTGAGTGAAATATAAGGTAATAATTCAACTTTTTCCATTTCAATCAAAGATCGTCGGATGGTTGGAATTTCTAATGATGGATCACGGTCACTGTGACTAATTTCGGGGAAATTTTGGCTGACCACTAATAGTTGATTGTCACTGGCCTGTTTGATGCCTGAGACTACTTGAATACCTAATTGACTGACCCAAGCTGGGTTGCCACCAAAGGATCGGGTTCCGATTAAGGTTTCATTCATAGCGGTGGGGTCCACGAGCATATCTAATGAAAACCCATCATATAGGTTGAACCCTAGTGAGGAAAAGGTTTCACCGATTGTTTGTCCATATTGATAGGCTAAATCATTATTCCATGTTGCTGCAACAGCCATTTGACTTGGAAATTGCAAAGCAGGATCTACACTTGAGAAGTAGGCATCATCCCCATTTTCTAAAGAGATTCCTAAAAATAACGGAACGTAAGTATTGTTTGTGTTTTCTGAGAGGAGAGTGTTGTTGTATGCTGATAATTGCAAGCCATTATTGATGGCAAAGATTTTTTCTAATGCATCTGGGTCTGTTGTGAAATTATTGTTTTTTGAGGTGAGGTATACCCCCCCAAGTGGGATGTGGTTGATTTGTGCCCAAGAGGCTTCTAGTTCGTCAATTGAAGCACCAGGGAGGGTGATATAAAATAATTGTCCTATTTTTTCTTCTACTGAAAGTTGCTCAAGAATATTTTGTGCTTGATCGAGAGGAGTGTCTTGCGCGTTGACAGCATAATATGGATTGGCGGTTAGGCCGATCGAAAGAATTATGATAAGTTGGAATAATTTCTTAAAAAAATTTTTCTGAAGCATATTGCTTTATTTCTTTCCATCGCGCACAGATAGTGCTAGGAATGCATCATCAGTGAAGATGCCATCAATTTGCCATTCAAAAAACTGCTTCATTTGAGAAATCTGATTGACTGTATAACTTCTTACTTTTATGCCTTTTCTATGTGCGTTTTTAATCCATTTTGCTGTGACGAGATTGGCACTCAAATGATAGGCTTCTGGATGAAGATAATTTCTTCCATAGAAGAAATTAACGAGTTTTCCCATCCAATTGCCAATCGATAATAAGCCAATACTTGCTTGTGGATTGAGAGATTTTACGTGTGCTAATGCATGGGGATTGAATGAGCTATAAATAACAGTGTCTTCTAAATGATATTGTTCTACTAATTTGACTACAATTTCTGCTAAGTCTGAGGTTCGGTCAGAGGCATGCATTTTTAATTCTATATTGATTAGTAATTTATCTCCGACGAGATCAAATACTTCTGCTAAGGTGGGAATTTCTACGCCTTTAAATTGTTCTCCATACCAGATGCCTGCATCGGCTTTTTTGATCTCTTCAAGGGTCATTTCTTGGACAAGGCCTTTGATGGATGCTGTTCGCCCTAATTTAAAGTCGTGCATGACTATGGGGTGTTTGTCTTTACTTAAAATAACGTCTAATTCGATTCCATCTGCTCCTGCTTCAAGGGCTAATTGAAATGAAGGCAGTGTGTTTTCTGGTGCTTTTGAAGGAACGCCTCGATGGGCAAAAATCAGAGTTTTATGATTTTTTGATGTATTCATGAATGTATTTCCTTTTTATAAATCTACAAAATAAGCATCGGCTGCGCGATCAATAAGATTTGGATCCATTGATGGGGGGATGTTTAGATAAGAAGAAATGTCTAAGATTTGGTCTAAGAGATCTCTTGGGTGCGATGACCTGATTTTTCGATCTGGTTTTATATAATATTTTTGCAATAAATAAGAAAGACCTTTGTCACTATAAGGTACTTTTTTGATGGCTGCCATTCGTTTGAATATTTCTCGATAGGCTTCATACGATGGATCGGCAATAAAGATTTTATGTCTCAATCTGCGAAGGAAGGCTTCATCGACTAAATCTTTGGGAGGCAGGTTGGTGGAAAAAATAACCAATACATCAAAGGGCACTTCTATTTTGCGACCTGTATGCAATGTTAGGTAATCAATTCGACTTTCAAGCGGAACAATCCAACGATTTAAGAGATCACGAGGGCGCACCAATTGACGGCCGAAGTCATCAATGAGCAAGACGCCTCCATTTGCTTTCATTTGGAAGGCAGCTTCATAATATTTGTTATTATCATCATAGACTAAGTCTAAACCTTCGAGTGTCAATTCCCCCCCTACTGTGACGAAGGGACGGCGTACTTTTACCCATCGGGGATCTCGCTTGAAGGTGGATCTTGCGTCTCCAATACCGGAAGTTGGTGAGCTGTTCTCTTCAACACAATCATGGGTTCCAGAATCATATACTTTGATTACTTGTCCATCGACAAAAATTGCAAATGGGATGTAGATTTCTTGGGATGTGTTGAGATTGCCAATTGCTCGGGCGATTGATGTTTTCCCATTACCAGATGGTCCGTATAGGAAAATTGATGTGCCTGAATTGACGGCGGGGCCTACTTTTGAAAAGATTTTTTCATCTAATACTAAATGAGACAATGCTCTTTGCATTTGATCTCTACTTGTGTTTGCACGTAAGCGGGTTTGTTTTTTGATTGCTTCCATATAGAGATTGAGGGGGACAGGCGCTGGACCCGCATATTGGGAGCGATCTAGGGCTTCTTTGGCGCGCTCCATTCCTAAGCTGGTGATGGCATATAAGTATGAGCTTTCTCCTAAGCCTATTTGAGAAGACTTCACTTCTATCATTTTTTCACGTTTGAGGCCATCTATAATTTTGTCAATTACGCCATTAAACGGGAGTGCCATTTGATCTGCTAATTGAATTCCGGTCACAAATCCTTGGAAATAGAAGATTTTAATTGCTAAATTTTGCAACCAAAGCCGAGGTAATCCTGTATCTTCTAATGTTTGAATTTGAGGAGGGATAAATTTTTTTGAACGGGAGGAAGCATCAGTTTGCAACATTCTTAATCTCCAATAGCTAGCTTAAAATATTAACTATTATAGCATGAGATAAGAAAGAGTAGCGTGATGGATCAGATTATTGAAATTAATTCGTGTAAGTTATTTAATGTGATGGTGGGAGTGGCGGCGGGGTTTTTGCTGTGTTGCCCATGCGTGACCCAAATTGTGGAGAGACCTGCGGATGAGGCGCCTATAATATCTTGAGAAAGGGTGTCCCCTACCATCCATATTTCATTTTTAGGGATCTCCCAGTCGGAGATGGCTTTGTGAAATGTATCTTGATGTGGCTTTCGCAATCTCAATGCACAGGAGCTATGGACATATTCGAAGTATTGACGAATGTTTAAGTTGTCTACTATGTTTTGAACATTTTGATCTGAGCATGCATTTGAAAGGATGCCCATTTTTATGTTTTTGGCTTTTAGATGTTCCAGTATTTGCTTTAATTGAGGGGCTGGTTGCCAATTTGGTTCGGTTGTTGAGAAATATGACTCAATCAAAGTTGTAATTTTGTCTAGCGCTAGCTGTTCTCCAAAATTTGAATAAACAAATTCAAAGATGATTTCTTTTAGTGGGGTTTCGATCCAATTGAGTAATCTGTTTTCAAAACGACGATTGATCTCTTGATGGAATTTTTGTGTCCAAAAATCATATTTTTCCAATTGAACATATTCAGACAGTTTTTTGATGACTGCATGATGCCCATGGAAAAGATCTTTTGATTGATTCCCGTGGTATAGGGCTAGTGTGTTCCCTAAATCAAAGATGATTGCTTTCGCTTTAATTTTTTCATTTTTCATTTTTTCACCTACTTATATAACGAATGGGGTAAAAAAAAGTTCCGAAAAATTGAATTATGGATAAATCTCGTGATTTGGGGGATAACTCAGGCCTTTAAGTGGATAAGTTCATGGATAATTGGTGGAATTGGGGTTGATAAGTTAAGATAAGTTATTGATATTTTTTCTCATCCTATTTTCAATTGAAAATAGGCTTTCGCTTCTATAATTCATACTATGAAAAAATTTATTGTTTTATTCCTTTCGAGCTTATTTTTCTTTTTCGTTTTAGCAGCATGTGAATTGACCATTCCCAAAAATGTCGGGATGCAAAATTCATTTGACGGTAGTTATTTAAATCAATATCAAGGGGTTGAGTATAAAAAAGTGGTGACAGAGGATCCGAGACCGCTTGTTTATCATGTGATTAAAATCAAGATGCAAACCAATGGTATCAAATTTCTGGTGACTCCTCCTGACAATCCGGGGGCTTCCAAACCTTTGAAGGCGAGAACTACTGAAGATTTTGCTAAAGAATTTGGTGTGCAATTGGCAATCAATGGAGATGCTTTTTCTCCATGGTTTGATCTTTCTTTATTGGGATATAAACCGCATAGTGGAGATTCAGTAAATGTGTATGGATATGCTGCTTCTGATGGAGTGATCTATTCTGAGGATTCTAATAATCAACCTACTCTCTTCTTTCATCGATCTGGGGTGGCACGCTTTGAAATTCCACCGACTAATGTGTATCATGCAATTTCTGGGACCCAAAAAATCTTGGCCGCTGGTGAAGTTCCCGCAGATTTGAAAGCCTATGACCCTGACCCGCGAACTGCTGTGGGGTTGAATAATGGGGGAAATATCTTAATTATTGTGATTGTGGATGGACGCCAGACTGGATATAGCGAAGGGGTGACTTTGGTTGAGCTAGGAAAAATTATGCAACAGAATGGGGCAAGAGACGCTATCAATTTGGATGGCGGTGGATCTAGCACTTTAGTGATCCAAAATAGTAGTGGAAATTATGGTGTGGTGAACTCTCCCGTCCATCAAGGGATTCCGGGAAATCAACGACCCGTCGCCAATCATTTGGGTGTTTATTTGACCTTAAAAAAATAAGGTCATTCTTTTGATAATTTTTCGTTCTATGGTAAAATAGCAGAACTGGGCTAGATTTGGGACGATGGTGAAAAATCTGCTGATTTGAAAATGAATTTTGAATCTTTTTCAAATGGCTTGACAACTTTCGTACTAAAGAGTAAAATGCCTAGGCGTTTGGAACTTACCAAAAAAATAATAAGCCGAGATAGCTCAGTTGGTAGAGCACGCGACTGAAAATCGCGGTGTCGTCAGTTCGATTCTGTCTCTCGGCACTCTGGTTCTTTCACTGAGACATCAGGTTTGAATCAAAAATTGCGGGCGTAGTTCAGTGGTAGAATACCTCCTTGCCAAGGAGAAGGTCACGAGTTCGAATCTCGTCGCCCGCTCACTCAAGGCTGATAGAGAATGGGAAAGCCCCTCTACCAGCTTTTTTTTTGTAATTCATGGCGACGTGGCCAAGCTGGTTAAGGCAGAAGTCTGCAAAACTTTTATCATGGGTTCGAATCCCATCGTCGCCTCAAATACAGTCTCACATCGTTTCTAGGACATGGATTTTTTCCATGTCCTTTTGTTTAACCTCAAAAAAGAATTATAATTAGCGTTATGACTATTAAAGACATCAATAAAACTTATCAGGCGTTTGATGCTTCGATCACAGATGTGGATTGTGGAAAAAAATGTGCGCCACATAACGAAGGTGGTGTGCCATTTTGTTGTGATGCGAGACATGCGATTCCCACTCTTTATGATTTTGAATGGGCAATTTTGCAAAATCAAACTACGTTGTGGCGTGAATGGAAATGTGAAGACCCCGATTTGACCCCCGAAGAACAAGCAGAAGAGACGCGACAATTGCAAGAAGAGACACCAGATTCAATGGTGTTGGCGGTGTGTAAGGGTGTGGAATTTTGTGAACGAGAAAACCGTTCATTTACTTGCCGACAATTCCCTTTCTTCCCCTATCTAGATTCTCAGGGCACTCTATTAGGGATCACCTATTATTGGGATTATGAGGACGTGTGTTGGGTGGTTAGTAATTTATCTCGGGTTACAGATGAATATCGCAGTGAGATGATTGCTTTTTATGAAAAACTTTTTGAAGAAATTCCCGAAGAGAAGGCGAATTATCAATATCATTCTGAACGGATGCGGGATGTTTTCAATGAACGAAGAAAAGCAATTCCTTTATTACATCGTAATGGTCATGGATATAAAATTTCTACACATAACGAAAGAATGCGCCGTTTTGATTTAGAAAAATGTGAAAAGTTTGGTGTTTATAAAATTACTGATGACCTCTTGTTTGATGATGAATTTTAATAGATTTTTCTTAAGTAATATCTAGCCAAGCAAACTAGACTAGAAAAACAGAATATGAGAGAATAGCTATTCAAGTTAACCTGACACTATAGGAGTTTATATGGCAAAAAATAAGAAGAAAAAGGGCGTTGATCCCTTATTAATGATCGTAATCATTTTTGTTGTTTTTGTGGCAATCATCATTTTGCCAAAATTGATCTCAAGCAACACGGTTGCAACACCTAAAGGAAGAATTCATCCCAACGCTAATTTCAATGTGATGGGAGATGAAAACGCTCCTTTGTCAGTGGTGATTTATTCTGACTTCCAATGTAGCCATTGTTATAATTTTTATAACGGTACAGAAGAACAATTTGTGCAACAATATGTGAGCACTGGTTTGGCTACTTATGAATTCCGTTCATTTGGGAACTCTATGGGACCAGAATCTTCTGCAGCTGCCGCTGCCGCTTATTGCGCTGGTGACCAAGGCAAGTTCTGGGACTTTCATGACGTGCTCTATGAAAATTATTCTTATGGCAACGCCGGTGGTTATAGCGAAAAGAATTTGCTTAAATTTGGAGAGAAACTCGATTTGAACATGGATACTTTTGAAGCTTGTGTTGTGGATGGCAAATATGCAGACCGTGTGGCACAAGACTTGGTGGATGGCAAAGCAGATGGGGTGGGAGGCACTCCTTCTATCTTGGTGAATGGTGTTTTGACTTTCCCCGGGAATGTTCCTTTTGACGAAATGCAAGCCAAATTAGATGATATTCTTGCCAATCAATAAAAATTTTTTTTAGTCAAGAATTTAAAAGACCTTCCGAAAACGGAAGGTCTTTTTTTTATTATTGTGCGGAGTCTAATTTATTCTTTTTCTGATGATGGAGCGTGAGCACTTTTTGTTTTACCTCTTGAAGATATTGCCCTTTAAGTGGATAGAAAACTAACAACAATGCACCAATGATAAGCGCGATGCCAGGAATGAGACCAAAGAGAACTTTGATGCCTAAAACGGCTTCTGAGGGTTGGTTGAGTTGCATCAACCCGCCGTTGGATTCTCTGGTGATGAAATGTGTGGCTGTTAGAATTTGCGCAGGCAAAATCATGGCGATGGATTGCGCGGGTTTGGTGATGAGGGCATTAATCCCAAAAAATGCGCCTTCTCGACGGGTGCCTGTTTTGAGCTCATCTTCATCTGCGACTTGAGCAAAGAGAATATTGGTGAGGGTGAGAGGTCCAGCAAGCCCTAGCCCGGCAAGCACGACAAAAGGCACAAGATAATTTGAGGAAACAAAAGTGCTGATGATTAGACCTACTCCGCCTATTAGCATCATCAATTGTTGAGCATGGCTGACACCTATTTTCTTTGATAAGAAACTGGCAATGGGAACACCAATTATCAATGGGATAAAAATCGAAAGCAATAAAGGCATTACAGATGAAGCTTGAACGACATAATCGGACATGTAATAAATCATGGCTAAGGTGAGCGATTGCATCAGAATTGACATAAAGTTGGCAAAGGAAACTATGAGAAATGAACGATTGGTGAAGGATTGTCTGATCATTTGCCAAAATGGAAGGGGCTCATCCAATAAAAATTCTTTGCGTTCTTTGACATTGAGTGAAGTGAGGATTATCAAAAACATACAGATGATGGCAATGGCAATCATAGCAAGGCGGAAAGGCATGAGAGAGGTTGCATCTGCTTTTGGACGCACCATATCTGGAATGAGAAAACCAATAATCGTGCCAATCAAAGTGAAAAGAGAATAGGAAACTTGCAAATCTGCCCGTTGCGAATCTGATTCTGTAATTTCTGGCAATAGGGCTGAATAGACAAGAAAAATAATTGTATAGGCTGTGTCATACAGTACCATCGCGATTAGCATCCAAGCAAAAACACCTATTTGGCCCCACCCTTGTGGTACGAGCCACACCATAATGAAGAAAAGTGCTAAGAAAGGAGCGGTGAAACGCATAAACGGCACACGACGCCCACGCTTGGAGCGAGTGTTATCTGTGATGTGCCCAAATAAAGGATCGTTGATGGCGTTCCAGATTGCATAGACTGTGGCCGCAATCGTAATCCATTTTGCACTGAGACCTAGATAATCTTGATAGAAGATCACTTGCATCCCACCGAATACACCAGCGATGACTGCCCCGCCTAAAGCGGCGAGCCCCCAGATGATGGTAAATTTTAATGATATTTTTTGCGTCGTTGTTTGTGTACTCATGTTTTATCCTTCTGACATTAAGGCTTTTAATTTTTGATAGCCGATGATATGGATATTTTGTTCTTCGATAAATTCTTTTAATTCATTTGATTTAAAGACGTTATAGTCGCCAATGCGCGCATCACAATCGTTGGGTGTGATTGCACGAAGTTCTTTTGACTCTTTGGCTGCATGGATGATATAGTGGGTGATGCCTGAAGGAAGCTCTTTGATGCTATTTTTGGCATCTTGCATTCTGTTTTTGGGATCGATATCTAACGGTAACAAAACGATATTGTCAAGAAGAGGCACATTCTTTTCTTCTAATGATTTTACTTTGTTCAAAATGAGGCTCACAATGCCTTTTCCAACTGCTGAACTGGCTAGTTCGCCGATGATATTTTCCCATCCAGCACGATCCATGCGGAACATCATAGGAGGAAGTCCGTATTGTTGTGCAACTTTGAGGTAGTCAAACATAAACTTTGGGTGAGCGACTGTGCCCATATGCGTATCTGCGTGGGTAGGATTTAATCCATTTTCTAAGGCCCATTCAATTTGCGCAATCATTTCTTTGCGGACAGCTCGTTTTTTGCCATTTACTTGCATCTCTTCTGCTGTGCGAGGGAAATATCCCTGTGCATCTAACATGCCTGTGGCACGGCTTCTCGAAGAGATGGGGCCCCAGCGATATGTTTCCCATTCTGAGGTAAGGGTGATATGCACCCCGAGGTCTGCTTTTGGATTCGATTTAGCATATTGAATTGCTTCTAATGCCCATGGGCAAGGTGTCATGATGGCACCCGATGAAACAATGCCAAATTCAAATAAATCTGCAAATGCTTCTGTTCCCGATTGACACATGCCCACATCATCAACATGAACAATCATCACTCTATCTTCTTCTTTGTATCCTAATTTTTTTATTAAAGGATTTGGTTGCATAGTGTCTCCTATTTTTTAATTTTACTCATTATAAATCAAAAGAAGATTTTTACCAAAAATGAGCAATGTTTAACTAATTTAGACCCCTCTTGAAAGATATACAAAGTCTAGTAGAATGAAGGGGCTAAAAATTATTGTCGATTGGATCTATTTATTTATGCAAAATCTTTATGGTATTTATTTAAGCTTTTTTCTGTTATTTATGATTGGGTTTGGGGTGCAAAAAATTCGTCGTTATTCAAACGAGGGAATCCAGACTTTTACGTCGATTATTTTGGATATCTTTTTCCCTATTTATATTATTTATGTCTTAACTACAAATCCGGTTGTGAAAGATTTGCGCAATTTAATACTCCCCGTTTTGGCTGGTTTGTTTGTGGCTCTGCTGGCTTATTTTCTTGCACCCATCTTATCAAAACCCGTGTTGAAAACAGAGAGTGATATCACTGCAAACGGAATTATGCAGATGATTGGAAATTATGCGTTTTTAGGGTTACCTTTAGCCGAAAGTATTTTTGGCGCTAAAGGGCTTGCCTATGCGGTGATGATAAAAATTGGATTGGAGCTGGTGATTTTTTCATTGGGTGTGGCGCGTTTGCGATCCGATGAAGGGAAGTTCCAAATCAAAGATATTTTGTCTCCTGTTTTTATCGCAACAATTGTGGGGTTGTTTTTGGGACAATTTGAAATACCCTATCCAATGTGGATGGATTCGATTTTGGCAAACACCGGCGCTGCTGTTTCTCCATTAGGGTTCATTGTGAGCGGAATTATGACGGCGAATGTGTCGTTCAAAAGATTTGAGTTTGGAAAAGTTGCTTATTTGAGTTTTATTAAAATGATTGTGATTCCTTTGATTATCTTTGGTATTGGGTATTTACTCGGGGTTGATCATACTTTATTAGGGATTATTACCATTTATGTTGCTATGCCTTTTGGTGTGACGCCGGGGATGTTCTTAGAGCGATATGGACATGATCCAAACTTGGCATCGGTGGGGATGGTGTTTGCGACGTTGGTTTCCCCATTTGTGTTGATTGGATTAAATTGGTTTATTACAACAGTGCTGTAAACCTTAAATTTAAAAAAAGAAGGTGGCTTTCGCCACCTTCTTTTTTTTATGTTAATGGATGAATATTATTATGTTGTTTGGGGAAAAGTGTGTTGATGAGGGCAATTTTGGATTTATTGGCATATGAATCCGCATAGAAACTGCTGATCTCTTTAAAGCTTTTATGCCCAAATAAAATATGCAAATAAAATATGCAAAAAGGACAAATAGGGGAATTTTGCATCTCCCTCATCTGTTTGACGTGTATAGATCCATTTTTCTATTGATGTGATTTTTCCTTGCTCAAATTTAATGAAAACACCATCTGTATAAAAACAGAGTTTTAATTCGCCTGTATATCCTCTCAGGGCTGAATTTGCAAGTCTTCTTTCTAAGACGGGTTTGATTGTGTTCAAAAATGCTGGTATGTCTTCTACGCGAATAAACCATGTGTAAGTAGAGCTAATATTAGTAAAAAGGTGCGGAACTGCATCAAAGGAAGGATGTTGATTGCCAAAGAAGAAATCGATGGTTTTTAATTCTTTTTCAATTTCTTCAAAGTGCTTTTTAAAGGTACGCAGAAGAAATGGTGTGATTTCTACCCATGGGGCATTTGAATCAAGTTCATAATGATAAAGAGTGGTTTTGTTATCTTCTTCTTGATATTTGTAAGCGATGTATCCGACAGGTTTGTGGTTTTTATCTTCGATGATGGCGAGATCGCGAGAAGCAAAACTTTTTGGATGAGCTCTGTTTTGAATATAGTCCCATTGATCTTTATCTTTGACTGCAGAAACAAGGCTACGTTTTGATCCTTCATCATATAATTTTTGGATATATGCATAGTCATTTTGCGTGGCTGTACGGAGAGAATAGGACTCTTGTTGATCCTCTTTCAATGCTGGGATTGCTTTCAGATTGACAAGGCCGCCGCCATCAAGGTCGATGGTCATTTCATAGCCATATAGGCGGTAATAAAACGGGATGCCTGTGATGGATTGAAGTTGATGACCTGCATAAGCAGACATTTTGTGTAATAGTTCAAATTGGTCACGGATCAGACCACGTTTACGATAGTCCGGATTTGATCCTACAATTTCTGGACGACCCACTTGGATTTCGATCTCTTCATATCGCCATGTTTGTGGAATGAGCGTGCATGTGGAGACGATTGCATTGGTTTTGGGATCTTCAACAATGAGTATGTCGCCGAGGGTGACTGTGGGATGATTTGCGACAAAAAGATCTTTTGCAAAAGATGCAACTACTTCACTAAAATTTTCCCAGCCTTCGTCATGATGGACGTGCCCGTTAAATTCATAAAATGCTTCTGCATCTTCTTTTTTTGCGGTTCGTAAGATTAATCCATCTGGATATTGTTTAATAATTTGGTTTTCTTTATATAAGTGTTTCATGTTCATTCCTTGGTTAATTGCTCCATCACCCATCTGTTGGTATTTTGAATGTTTGACCAACGAGAGATGACGTTTTGAATAAGTTTTGGGTCTGTTATTTTTTTTCTTTTGACTGCTAGTGCCAATGCTTTATTGGCATGAGGCAGATCTGCTTGAAATGTTTGGTCGTAGAGGTCTAGGAGCAGTTTTTGATCTTGAATTAAGTGGGATATATTTAAGGCTGCCCCCCATTCTCTTTCTTTTTCAATCTGCATCCAATCTTTGACAAGGTCTTCAATTTTGTTTGGATCCGTCGGTTGGATTTGGAGTGTTTGGGTGATGGCATAGCGGACTTCTTCACGATGATCTCGAACTAATTTGTTGAGGGCTGATTTGGCAGCTGGATCGTTGTTTATATAACGATAAGTTTGGGCAACCGCACTGATGGCGCGAATCCCTGTGAGGCGATCTTGTGCTAAGGCGTTTAGAAACTCTGATGGAATCGTGGGGTGCGCAAGAACCTCTCCGATGGGCATGACCATGTTTTCAATTGCACTTTCTGAAAGTCTTTCATTGGAAGCAATTAAAGGGATATCTAAAGCATTTTCTAAGCCGATTGCTATGGTTTCGATATCTCCAATGGCGATGGCGGCTTTGAGGTCAATCCTTAATTCTTCTACTGCTATTTCTCTTTTTTTAACCATTTGATGTTTCTACTCTTTCAGTTTGTGTTCAAGTTCTTTTAAGGCTTGACTTGGATTTTTAAAATGAATGGTTTGAATGCCGATTTGTGAGGCTGCTTTGATGTTTTGATAGTTATCGTCAATAAAATAGATGTTGTAAGGTTGCTGGTCTAGTTTTTCTATTATATTCTGAAAAATCCTAGGGTTAGGTTTGACCATTCCCATTTCAGCACTAATGAAAATTTGATCAAAGATATGGGCAATTTGGTGTTTGACTTCAAGCTCTTCTCTTAAGGTCTGCATAGCATTACTTAAGATTGCCATTTGATAGGCATGGCGATTGGATTGCACCCAATTGAGTATGTTTTGATCAATTTTATCACCTGCAAAAAACTGTTGTTTAAGATTATCAATAAAATTTTCTTTTATATTCAACTTAATTGCGACATTTTGAAAATGTTGTTGTGGGGTGATTTGCCCTTTTTGAACACGAAGCTGATCATCATCTCCAAAAAAGATATTGGAAAGTTGATTTTCTGATATTCCCAATGATTGGGCAAGTTTTTGCCTTGGTTGATGATCTTCTGTTCTGAGAATTACACCACCTATATCCCATAGTATTGTTTTTTGCATTAATACTCTTTCAATTTCAAAGTTTTTTAGCTCCTTGTTTTGATCGACAAGGAGCTTTATTTCAGTTTATCGAATTTTTTTATCGAGAGCAACCACTCGCTTATAGGATTTATACCCAAATGATTCATACAACCCGAGTGCACCTGATGGATTGATTGCATCCACACCAAGAGCAGTTTCCTCTAGCCCCATGTCACGGAACATTTGAATGGATTCTGTGAGCAAGGCACGAGCAATCCCTTTTTTACGATATTCTCGTAGGGTTGAGATGTTTTCTGTATAGCCACGATTGCGATTCAATTTTTCATTTTCATCTTTGCTGATGTAGTTGAGAATTGAGCCGGCAACTTTGTCACCATACCAAGCAACTTTCCACAATTTGGGATTAAAATCTTCTTCTTTTTTCCAAGCTTCAATTATTTCATCCGTCAATTTGGTGTGACCAAAATGATCTTCAAATGCTTTATCAAGCGCTTTCATCACCTTATTGATTTTTTCTTCAGTATCTGCAGGTTGGATTTCAAACCCTTCTGCCAAAGCATATTGAGGGATTGGATCTGATGTGGGACGACTCATGTCAAAGAAATATCGAACTTCTTGATATCCACGATCTTTTATTATCTTTTGGAAAAAGTCTTCTTTGTCATCATCATAATAAGCACGGACAACGACAGGGTCATCACCAGCGATTTGTTTGCTATCAGTAAGGATGTCTGCTTCTACAAAATCATAATGCTCTTCCAAAAGCGGTGTGTGAATCCATTCTCCGTCCACACCAAACCAATGACTGAATACATAAGGCCCATCTTGCTCTTTTTGATAGTAATAGGCATGAATGGAGACGGGTTTTCCTTGATATTCTGCCACTGTGAAGTGTTTTGTTTTGTCGTATGTGTTTTGTGCTTCAATCCACAATTTGTTTTCATTTGCGTTATCTACTCGATCGATATTCAATTTTTTATAATATGAATTAATCAAATCAGTAAATAATTGATAATCTTGATCGTCGCGATACGTTCTATAGGTGATTCCTTCAATATTTGATGTATATTTCATTTTTCTTCCCTTTTAATTTCTGTTTATTTCTTTTACCATGGCTACCATTTTATCTTTTACTTGATAGCCAAATGATTCATAAAGCCCTAATGCACCACTAGGGTTCTCTGTATCGACATACAAAGTGACTTCATCCATGCCCATGTCTCGAAACATTTTGATAGATGCTGAAATCAGGGCACTGGCAACGCCTTTGCCACGATATTCACGTAAACAACTGATATCTTCTGTATAGCCTCGTTTGCGATTCATCATTTTGTTTTCTGCTTCATTGACAAAATTCATTACCGAACCAGCTGCTTTTTCTCCATCCCAAGCTACTTTCCATAGGGAAGGATTGTAGTCTGATTGTGCCATCCATGCTTGAATTTTTTCTTCTGTGAGAAGAATGTGTTCAAAATGATCTTCAAAAGCTTTGTCTGATGCTTTTATCACTGTTAATTCCTTTTCTTTCGTGTCGACAGGTTTTATCTCAAGCCCATTCGGAAGGGATTTTTCAGGAATGGGGATGTTTGTGGTGCGACCCATTTCGTAAAAATAACGAATATTGGTAAAGCCTTTTGATTCGAGCAGTTTTTTTCGCCATTCTTCTTTCTGTTGATAGCCATTACGATGAATAATTTTTTCTCCTTGAGGAAGCTTTTTGGTTGCTTGCAAAATCATTTCTGTAACGAAATCAAATATTTCAGATGGCAGTTGGGTTTCTATCCAATCAGGATGGATTATCAACCAATCACGGAAGATATAGGGGCCATCTTTTTCTTTCAAGATATAGAAAGTGGTTAAGGCAATTGGTTTGCCTTTGTATTCCGCAAGAATAAAATCTTTTTTGGGATCATATTCATTTTGGGCTAAGAGCCATTTGGTCTGATCTTGTGCGTTAAATACTTGATCAATCTGATAGGCTTGAAAATATTGATTTCCTATTTTTTCGATTTGGAGAAAATCTTGTTCATTTTTCCATGTTCGATAGGTGACTTGATCTATTTTTGATTTAAATTGTGACATTTTGTTTTCTTTCTTCTTTTATTACCGAATGTGTTTTTCCATGGCCATTTTTTGTTTATATGCTTTATATCCAAAAGATTCATATAAACCCAAGGCGCCAGATGGATTGATTGCATCTACACTTAATGCGGTTTCATCCATGCCCATCTCTTTGAACATTTGAATGGATGCGGCAATCAAGGCACTGGCAACTCCTTTTCCACGGTAGGCTCTTTGGGTGGTGATTTCTTCTGTGTAACCACGTTTTCTTGAGAAAATTTGATTCTCTTGTGCATCTATAAAGTTCAGCACCCCACCTGCCACTTCATCACCGTCCCAGGCTACTTTCCAAAGAGACGGATCGTAGGTGGAGCTTTGCTGCCATGCTTCAATTGCATTTTGATTAAGCGGAATGTGTGCCCAATGATCTTTGAAAGCTTCATCATTTGCCCACATCACTTTGCGCACTTTTTCTTCCGTATCCACTGGTTTTATTTCTAGGCCTTCGGGAAGGTTTCTTTGTGGAATGATATCTTGTGTTGAACGTTGCATTTCATAGAAATAGCGAATGGGGGCAAACCCTTTTTGTTCTAACATTTCTTTCATCCATTTTTCTTTGTCTTCACAGCGGCAAATTGCTTTCACATTAAATTTTTGATCGATTGAATGTGAATGTTGAAGATATTGTTTTTCAAGAAGATCAAATAACTCACTTACAATCGGATGGGCAATCCATTGGGGATGGACCGCTATTTGATGAAAATAGACATAGGGTCCATCCGTTTCTTTTTCTAAGTAAAAGTTTTGTACGCAGATTGGCTTTCCGTTCTGTTCAGCGATGAAGAACATTTTTTGAGGGTCGAAGCCTTTGACTCCCTCAATCCATTTTTGAAAAGTTTTTGCATCATAATGACGGTCGATTCCCAATTTCAAGTTGTAGGCATTGAGTAGTTCCGTATACAGTTGGTAATCTTCTTCATTTTGCCAGGTACGAATTTTGATATCTGCCGTTTTTGAATTTAAATAGTCCATATTTCTCTCTTTTTATATTTGTTCAATCTCTTTTTTCATAAGGACGATATATTTTTTTGCTTGAAATCCGAAGGATTCTGCAATGGTTAGTTCTTCTTCCTCATTCAAAATGTCCACGTCATAGATGACTTCTTCTACGCCCATCTCTTTAAACATTTGCAACGTTTCTGCAAAAAGTTTTTTAGTGAGATTGGTGTTTTTATATTTTGGATGGCAAGAGATCTTGTCTATATGAGCTCTTTTGCGTTCCAATAGCAAGCTCTCATGTTCATCGATATAATTACTAGCGACTCCAACAATATTTTCCCGATCCCATATAATTTTCCACAAGAAAGGGTTGTAATGTTCTTGCATGCGCATGGTATTGATTATTTTTTCATTCTCAATATCGTAGCCAGTGAGATTTTTGATGCTTTGAAAAGAGAATTCAATGCATTTCAATTCTTTTTCAAGACAATCTGCTGGTTTGATTGTGAGCCCTGTTGGGAGCTCAACCTTTTCTAAAGAATCGCCGATTGTTGAGGACAGCTCAAAATGATATTCCTTGCTGCTGAATTCTCGGGATTCTAACAGTTGCTGACGCCATTTTTCTGTGTCGTGATAGACACATTCCATTCGCACAGATTGACATTGCATTGTTTTTGCTTGTTGTGTGATGGCTTCTTCAAGAAGTACAAATGCTTTGGCAATTTCGGAAGATCTGGTCCATTCTGGTTTGACTGATAACCAAATGCGGAAAATCCATTGATCTGTTTCGGTTTTGATCGGATAGTAGGTCAAAATAGCGATTGGTTGCTGTTGATTTTCTACAATCATAATCATTTTGTTTGGGTCAAAATGCTCTTGTGCTGACAACCATGTTTTGGCTTGATTGGCGGTGATGAGATTGTTGACACGATAGTTTTGCCCATTTAAAGCACCAAGACTGTCAAAAAGCTGATAATCTTCTTCATTTTGCCAATGACGATATTCGATGTGATTTTTTGTGATTTCATTGATACTCATTTTTTTATTCCTTTTTTCTTCTACTACAAGATAAATAACTGCTACTTGACGTCAATGCTCATGACATACTCCCTTTTTTGTTCTTTTTGTTCATTTTTTCATTTTTTCATTTTTTCATTTTTTTTACAATTTTTTGAAACAAAAAAAACCGCAGGTTAATGCGGTTTTCTTTCTATATTTTGATATAAAAAAACCGCAAGCAACAATGTGCTTGCGGTCGAATTGGCTATTTGAAAATTAGCTTATCGAGCAGTAGGCACACTGGTATTAGGACCTGAAGATGCATTGCCAGATTGAGGTCGGATGAATGTATTTTTAATCATATTGCTACCCTTGTGTACCTTTCTATAGATTTTGTTACAGGGGCATTATACACAGAAGAGAAATTAAAAGCAAGGACTAATATTAATTTAATTTATTGTTTGATTTTCCTTGACAAGTGACCTCCTACTTGATATAAAGAGGTCAGTAATTTACAAGCACAATATGAAATACTGTGAAGAGGAATAGTAGATTTTGAAGCGGCTGCCCAGAGAGCTTGGAATGGTGTGAACCAGGCGAGTACGACAAAATTGAATGGTCCTTGGAGTTGCAAAGCAAAATGAGATGCATATTGAGATGCAGTCAAAGTAGCGGAGACGGAGTTGCCACCGTTATCAGGGCAAGGGATATAAGCTGTTGATATTCAATAGTCGTATCCTGATCGAGTGAGACTGGCTTTCCGTCACAAACGACGGATTTTTTGTTTAAACAGGAAAATCTGTTTTGATAAATAATAAAGCTGGCTAACAGAGGTGGTACCACGGATTTTTAAGTTCGTCCTCATGATGAGGCGAACTTTTTTGTTTAAGTCGATTTGGGAGAATTAAGAATGATTCTCCTCTTGAATTGAAAAATTTATTTTAGAAAAAAGAGGTATTAATATGTCTACACAAAAAAAATTCTTATTATCTGATTCTGATCTCCCAAAACAATGGTATAACATCGCTGCGGATTCACCTGTACCCCCTACCCCGGTGTTGAACCCACAGACTTTGGAACCGGTGACGCCTGATTTTTTGAGTGCGTTGTTTCCGATGCCTTTGATTGAACAAGAAATTTCTACGGATCGATATATTGATATTCCGGAAGAAGTGCAGGATATCTATAAGCTCTATCGCCCGACCCCAATGATTCGCGCAACTCGTTTGGAAAAAGCTTTGGGCACTCCTGCTCATATCTATTTCAAGAACGAGAGTGTTTCTCCTTCTGGAAGCCATAAACCAAATACGGCAATTCCGCAGGCGTACTATAACAAAATCTCTGGGACGGAAGCACTGACAACGGAGACGGGTGCTGGGCAATGGGGATCAGCATTATCTCAAGCTGGGAAGTTTTTTGGGATTGATGTGGAAGTGTATATGGTGAAGGTATCTTATAATTTGAAGCCTTATCGCCGGATTTTGATGGAAAGTTATGGGGCAGAAGTGTTTGCGAGCCCGACTAATTTGACTGATGCGGGAAGAGCAATTTTGGCAGAAGACCCCAACAGTGATGGGTCTTTGGGGATTGCAATCTCCGAGGCAGTGGAAGTGGCTGCAAAATCCCAAGGCAAGAAAAAATATGCATTGGGATCTGTGTTGAACCATGTGATGACGCACCAGTCTGTGATTGGTGAAGAAGCATTGAAACAAATGGATATGGCAGATGAATATCCGGATGTGGTGATTGGCTGTGTGGGC
This sequence comes from Anaerolineales bacterium, assembly GCA_963676155.2. Classification (GTDB taxonomy): domain Bacteria; phylum Chloroflexota; class Anaerolineae; order Anaerolineales; family UBA11579. Next base: position 679,697 of record CAXXOS010000001.1, on the reverse strand, counting down.
GGTGGCTCTAACTTCTCTGGGTTGGCATTCCCCTTTATTCGAGAAAACTTGAAAGGGAATAAATCTACGCGCATGTTGGCGGTAGAGCCTGCAGCAACGCCCACATTGACAAAAGGGATTTATACGTTTGATTATGGAGATACGGCAAAAATGGCACCGGTGGTAAAAATGCATACGCTAGGACATGACTTTATGCCAGCACCCATCCATGCTGGTGGGTTGCGCTATCATGGGATGGCTCCTTCATTGTGCGCGCTTTATGACCAGGGATTGATTGAAGCTGTGGCAGTGAACCAAATTGAATGTTTTGATGCAGCCTTGTTGTTTGCACAAACCGAAGGAATCTTCCCTGCCCCTGAAAGCAGCCATGCCATCCGTGCGGCAATTGATGAGGCATTGGATGCGAAGGAAAAAGGGGAAGAACGAGTAATTTTGTTCAACTTATCTGGACATGGCCATTTTGATTTAGCTTCTTATGAAAGCTATATGAAGGGTGAGTTGGTCAACTATGCTTATCCTGCGGAAAAGATTCATGCTGCTTTGCAGAATTTACCTGAAATTCAGACTCTCTAAGGCTATTTAGGGAGCTTCATTCTCCTTTCAAATAGATTAACTCAAGTGAAAGAGAGCGGTGCGAGCTGCTCTCTTTCCAATTAACTGAATGTGGTTAAAGCAATCTATAAAAAAAGCTGATGCCAAATGGCACCAGCTTGGATTCTCTCTTCGTTATTGTGTGAAGACTATAGCCCTGCGTCTGCTTTGAGAGCTGCGGCTTTGGTTGTGCTTTCCCATGGGAATTGGACGTCGTCACGGCCAAAGTGACCGTAGGCAGCGGTTTCGCCAAAGATGGGTTTGCGGAGGTTGAGGTCGCGGATAATGGCACCGGGGCGCAAGTCAAAGTGTTTGGTGACGAGTTCTGCGATCTTTTCGTCGGCAACTTTACCTGTGCCAAAAGTTTCGACATTGACGCTCAAAGGATGTGCAACACCTATGGCATAGGCAACTTGAATTTCACAACGTTCTGCCAAACCAGCGGCAACCACGTTTTTTGCAGCCCAGCGAGCGGCATATGCAGCAGAACGATCTACCTTGGTGGAATCTTTCCCACTAAAGGCTCCCCCACCATGTCGTCCCATTCCACCGTAGGTGTCTACGATAATCTTGCGGCCGGTGAGGCCTGCATCGCCCATAGGTCCACCAATGACAAAACGTCCGGTGGGATTGACAAAGATTTTTAGGTCATCGTCGATTAACTCGGCGGGCAAGGTGGGCATGATGACTTCTTTGATGATTGCTGCACGCAAATCTTCTTGAGAAATGTCAGGGTCATGTTGGGTGGAAATTAGAACTGTATCAATGCGTTTGGGTTTGCCATAGGCATATTCAACAGTGACTTGGCTTTTGCCGTCTGGGCGCACCCAAGGCAAGGTGCCGTCTTTGCGGACATCTGCTAAACGTTTGGTGAGTTTGTGGGCATAATAAATAGGCATGGGCATGAGCGCTTCGGTTTCATTACAAGCAAAACCAAACATCATCCCTTGGTCTCCTGCACCAATCTCTTCAATTTCTTCTTCGCTAATTTCGCCGGCTTTGGCTTCGAGCCCTTTGTCGACACCCATGGCGATGTCGCCAGATTGTTGGGCAACCGCCACTTGGACGCCACAGGTGTGGCCATCAAAGCCGAATTTTGCGCGATCGTAGCCAATTTTGACAACGGTGTCGCGAACAAGTTGATCGTAGTTGATGTGGGCTTGGGTGGTGATTTCGCCTAGCAAAAGGACAAAGCCAGTTTTGATGGCGGTTTCACATGCCACGCGAGATTGCGGGTCTTGGGCTAAACAAGCGTCTAAGACTGCATCACTAATCTGATCACAAATTTTGTCAGGGTGACCCTCGGTGACGGATTCCGATGTAAACATCAAGCTGGGTGATTCCATAAATGTACTCATAGTATTTTTAATACCTCCATAAAAAAAGCCCCTTCTAGTTACACGCAGAAAGGGCTTCCATTATTTCAATGAGTCCCTCTCATCTTCCAGAATTTTCTGTCGGAATTGGCACCTTGATTAAAAAATCAGGTTGCCGAGGTATCATAGGGCCGGTTCCCTCCACCTCTCTGGATAAGAGTGTCTTTAGGGTTATTTAATTTTGTAGCGTGATGATAACATCACGGAGTATATTTGTCAAATTAGATTGAGATTAGTTTTGATAAAATAATTTTTTAATTTTTTAGAATTTTTTTTAATTTCTCAACAGATAAATATTTTCCTTTTTTATTTTTTCTATGCAACATTGCATGACAATTTGGACAAACTGGAAGTAAATCATTTATAGGGTCAATTTTGTATTGTTCATTAATTAGATGAAGTGGCTTAAGGTGATGAACGTGAATAAAATCCTTCCCAATATCACCATAGACATCTAGAAAATTAAAACCACATATTTCACAATTATATTTAAAATTGTAATATTCTAAACATTTTCGCCTTGCTAAAGGATTTCTTTCATAAGCATTTATTGATATTTTTTGTTTTGCACCTTCAAAATATGTATAGGAATTTGTTAATTCTTCAGGTAAATGATTTTCATTCTCAAATGATTTTTCAATATATTGTAATAAATCACCAAAAACTCTTTGCCCTCCTTGAAGATTACCATTTAATCCATTTTGTTTTAAGAAATCAAATGATAAATCATCCGATCTTATTTGATCAATTATTTTTATTCTCATATACTTTCTATTTAAGGAATTTTTATATGATTCTAAATCTAACCAATAATCTTTATCATCTCTAATTTCACTAAATGATAAATTTGTTTTTTCTACAACACATTTAAATTCAATTCTTTTTATTGGTCTTGTGCAATAGATATAAATAATATCATTTATTTGAATATTATATTTTTGCGTCCAATCTATATAACCATAATCCTCAAAGGCTTTATGATGATTATATTTCTTTGAATTTGCAGATAATATCCAATTCATATTTAATCCTATAAAACTCTCACCTCATAGCAAAGAAAATTTATTTAATTTCAAATTTATTTTGTTTATTGATTGTTACCTTAAATCGATAAATATTATTTTGTAAATTTATCCATTCCAAGGATTCACCATTTTCCATTGCAGATGTGGGGGCTTGGGGAAGCCAAAGATCGAACATCCCTGTGATAGTGCCAATGGTTTCAATTGTAAAGTTAAGCACATCAGAAGTTGGTTTCCATGAAGTAACTTCAAGCCCTTGGGAAAGATGGAGGTTGCAACCGATATATTGTGCTTGTTTGGTCTTGGGGTAGAGGGCGTAGAGTGCGGTGCCATGGGCTGCTAGCTTGTCAATTTTTATCTGACCTTTTTTAACAGGGATTTGAGCGCCCGTCCAAAATTCGTGGGCGATATATTCAAGATTGGGGTCGATGCCATAGTCTCTGAGCTTGAGTGTGAGCGCGGTAGGTTTGTTGCTCCAGTTGAGATGGGAGATGAGGTGCCATTTGCCAATGGGACCTTCCAAGTCTAGGCGCATTTGCCTGGGGTCTAGTGCTTTGAATTGATCTGGCACGATGGGACGTTTGCCGATGATGGGCATGAGGACTTGGGCAAGGCGGAAGCGATCTTCGGGCAGGTTGGGCATATCATCGGATAGTAACATGGAGCCGCCACTCATACCAATCGTGGTTGTGAGGGATTGGATTTCATCCATGGTGAGTTTGGCATTGGGGCGGAGCAATAGACAATCGGGATCATTAATCCACCAACGGCGGTGCATACCCGTGCGTTCGATGGTGTTACGAATCGCAAGACGTGCCGATGGCATGCTAGGTTCATTTTGGACGATAAATTTGATACCTTTGAATTGCGGTAGCCAAGTTTCTTCTACATCAGGGCCAATGCGCATGGCATCGACAAGGCCAATTGCAGGGCCAAGTGGGCAGCCACAACCAAGTATGCGAGTTTGAGGCCCAGCTGCTTCTCTGATGGTTTCTAACCCCATACGGAGCACTTGTGCACGCGTTTTGGTGGGGTCTTGATATTGACATTCAACTGCGGCTGAATAGAGAAAATCGAGTTTGAGATAGTCTATGCCCCAGTCTTCAACAACAGTTTTGATGAAGTGATGGAGATAGGCTTTTGCTTCTGGATTGGTGAGATCGAGCGCGGTGGATTGGCCTTTGCCCCATTGCGGGAGCCACCCAGCACGCACGGGTTGATTTTCATATTTGAGAATCCACTCGGGATGTTGGACAAACACTTGTGAAGACTGACTGATGGAGAAGGGGGCCATCCAAAGACCGGGGGTGAACCCTTTGGCTTTGATTTCTTGGGCGATAGGTTTGATGCCGTTGGGGAAGACTTCACGGGTGGTGAGCCAATCGCCTACTTTGGTTTGATAGCCATCATCAATTTGAATCAAGTCTAGGGGAAGGGCTGCTTTAATCTCATCAGCAGTGTCTAAGTTGGCAAGGATAATCTCTTCTGAGATATTTTCAAAGTGTTCGTACCATGAACACCACCCTTGGGGGATTTCTGTTTGTTTAAATTTGTCGGCGATACCGTGTTCTTGGGCGACATCTTGATAGTATTCAGCAAGAGGTTCTTCAGTGGTGAGGTCGACGGGCATAAAATAGGCCCAGTCGGTTTCCATCATTTGCCCTGGATCTATGCGGGTGTGATCGCCATTGGCCCACATGCGCAGAGCGGAATATTTGGAATGAGTGAGCGCTTCTAACGATCCGAAATGTTTCTTTTGAGAAAGAAAGCCGACAACAACTGCTTTTTTGTGATGTATGTCTCCATAGAGGGCGTACATATCACTGGCAAAAGAGGCCGCTTTTTTGGGCTTGGGTGTACCGGGGTTGTAGTTCATCATGCCTTGCACAAAATCCAGTTTGGTTTTGCGGTATTTTTCAAAATAGTTATAGGTGCCGGAGAATGCCCAAGATTGCCAGCCATTGGAATAGAATACGAGAGAGGTGGCATCGGGATGAATTTGGATGCTGCCAGTCTCCGTTTTGCGAGCATCTTTGACGGAAGAAGTGACAATCATATAGCCTACACGGAACATTTCCATACGTTCCATATAGATAGGCGTATCGCCATTATTGTGGGTTTTCATTTTCCAAAGCAGTTTGGGGGAGTTGTCTAGGAGGATAAATTCAACAGTTGTGTGAACGAGGTTGTCATCGTTGGGAATGGTGACAAAGCGGCGTTGTCCGGAGCCGTGAACGGTTTCTACTGGTTCTATGGAACTGATGGTGCAGTTTTCCCATTGTCGCCGACCTGAATAGGTTTTGCCATTTTTAGAATATTTCATATCTAGATAGGCATTTTTGATCTCGATACCACTGATCTGTTTTTCGAAGATGCTGATGGTTTGATCTTGATTTTCTATTTCGACGCGAAGAAATTCATTTTCAAGGGAATAGGCTGTCATTTATTGCTCCATTTTTATAAGGAATTTTTTATAGAATTAAGGGACCTGTACGCTCTTGATAGAGATCCATGATGGCTTTTGCCGTTTTGTCTGGATCATGTTGACCGGGGAAATTGGGATGATTGAGATTGGTTTCATAAAAATCATAGCGACCATCTAGTTGACCGTTTCGTTTGACCCAAGTTAAATTTTGAGGAATTTCCCCTGTGTAATTATTATTGCATATGGTGAGATTGAATAGGCGCTTTGAAGAATGATCTTCGATAGCTTTGATGTGATCTTCCACAGCATAATTATCGGTTTCTCCAGCTTGGGTGACTAGGTTGCAGACATAGAGCTTGAGCGCATTGCTGACCTTGATGGCAGCGGTGATATCTTGGATGAGCAAGTTGGGGAGAATGCTAGTATAGAGACTTCCGGGACCGATGACAATGAGATCGGCAGTGAGGATGGCTTGGATGACCTTTGGATGTGCGGGCGGGTTGTTGGGTTCTAGCCAAACTCGTTTGACGTTGCCACTCATTTTGGGAATGATGCTTTCGCCTCGTATGCGGATTTCTCTACGCCAACCGGGGAGTTCTTTATCCGCGATAAGTTGGATATCTGTAAGGGAAGCTGGGAGCACTTGTCCGTTGACAGAGAGTACACGAGCTGACTCGTCCACTGCTTTTTCAAAAGAACCTGTGATCTGGGTGAGCGCGCTGAGGAATAAGTTGCCGAAACTATGCCCTTTGAGGCTTTCATCATCTGCGGCAAAACGATATTGGAAGAGTTCGCGAACGAGGCCCTCATCATCTGACAAGGCAGCAAGACAGTTGCGAATATCCCCAGGGGGAAGAATGCCAAGACTTTCACGTAGTTTGCCTGATGAACCACCATCATCTGCAACGGTGACTACTGCGGTGATATTGGATGAATATTTTTTGAGCCCACTGAGCATGTTGGAGAGACCGTGTCCACCACCAATGACAACAATGCGAGGACCACGCTCTTTGAGGCGGAAGGATTCTAACTTCCCGACAACTGAGCCTGAAGTAGATGTGTAGGGACGGAGCAAAGACCGATTGAGGCCATAGATGCCGGCAATGACGAGGCCAAGGCCAATTGCGAGAAAAATCAATACACGAATTATTCGAGGGAGGAATGCAAGGGAGAGAATTCTTAATAGGGCCGCTACCCAATTATTGGGAGTTGTTCGGTAAAAATCGAGGAGCCAATAGGCACCCCCTACTCCTAAGAATGTTGTGCCTAAGAGAATGAGGCCTAACCAACGCTTGACATGCAAACCGGGCTTAAACCATCTTAGTAAATTATGTAGGGTTTCTTTGAGAAATTCTACTATCTGATCTTTGTCCATTTGCATCTATGATAGCTTGATTTGAGAAGAGCGTCAATGAGGGATGGTTTGAGGTTCGTTAGGAATGGGCAGGAAGTTCTATAAAAAATGTAGTTCCATGCCCTACTTCACTCTCAGCCCAAATTTTGCCAGCGTGCTCTTCTACAAGATTTTTGCAGATGGCGAGACCAAGCCCTGAACCGCCTGTGTCACGAGAGCGGGCTTCTTCTAGACGGTAAAAACGATTGAAGATTACCTCTACTTTATCGGCAGGAATTCCTTCTCCTTGATCGCTGATGGAGATCAATATTTTGTTTTGATATCGCTCTAGGCTAAATGTGATTTGACTGTTGTTGGGGGAGTGCCGCAGGGCATTGTGGAGGAGATTGGTGAGCACTTGGGTGATGCGTTTGGCGTCAAATGTGGCAAGAGCGTGATTTGTTTTAAAATTCTTCTTAAATTGAATTTGTTTTTCTGTCCCTAAGGAACGCATACGTTCCACGAATCCATCTAGGAAGGGGACCATATCGAGGATTTCTTTTTCTAGGATGAGTTCACCGGCATCAGAAAGGGAGAGAATACGCAAATCGTTGACCATGTTGCCAAGATGAGAGACTTGATATTGTAGACGTTGGATGACATCTTGATCGGGTTTGAGAATGCCATCTTCGATGCTTTCTAGATCTATTTGCATGACGGTGAGCGGGGTGCGAAGTTCATGGGCAATGTCTGCCGTGGTTCGTTTGCGCAATGTTTGTTGTTCTTTGAGTTCAACTGCCATTTGGTTGAATGAGTGCGCGAGATCGCCTATTTCATCATTTGAATTAATGTCAATATGTTGCTCTAAATTTCCATGAGCAATGGCGGCGGAAGATTGGGAAAGCTCTTTGAGGGGATGAATGATATGTTTCATTTGCAGATAGGTGATGAGAATAATGAAAAATCCGATAAACAAGCCCATGAGGATGATTAAAAAAGTGATTTGATTGAGGAGAACTTTTTGAGCGATTGGCAGAATGCCTACGGTGGACCCCACCATGACATACCCCACTGTTTGTTTACCGACTTGAATTGAAATCCATTGATCTTCAAAATCATAGGGATTTATATCGTTGAGCAATTGATTTGAGTCTACCGCGAAGATCATTTTCTTATCTTGGTCAAAGACGATGATAGTTTCACGATTGACGTTTTGGATGTTGCCTCTTTGGGGTTTGTGAATATCTTGTGAGTTTTCCTCAAACTCCGTATCATCATGAGTCAATAAACCTAAGATGGAGCGAATGAGGTTTGGCGTAGCCGTAGGTTGTTGTGTGAACTGGGTGATTGGGGGTATATTTTGAGCCGGGGGTTGATTTTGGGGATTGTTGCCCTGCCCTAGGCCTTGTCCTAAGCCTTGCCCTTGACCGGAATTGATGGAACCAAGCCCTTCTCCATTCGGATTCCCATTTTCAGAACTGGATGGGTTGAGTGCGTCTAAAATTTCTAAAGCTTCATTCCAATTCTGATAATCTGCATATTCTATTGAAAGCTGGGTGGCAATTTGTTGTGCATATCGTTTGCCAAGTGTAAAAGAAAATTCTTCAAATCGATTGCTGATGATGCGATTTCCTAACACTGTGAATAGAATCATCGAAATTAAAACGATGAGAATAATACGTATGATGATTTTTTTGGTTAGGGAAGAATTCATTTTATTTCCTTATTTATAATGTAAAACGATAGCCCACTCCGTATACGGTTTTGATAAATTCAGGCTCTGTGGGATTTTTCTCTATCTTTTGGCGAAGATTATAGACATGCACATCAATGGTGCGTTGGACACCTTCGAATGCACCAAGGCCAGCACCATCTAAGATTTGATTGCGCGTGAGGGCAAGGTTTTTGTTGAGAATGAAATATTCTAAGATGGCATTTTCGATGGGGGTGAGTGGGATTTCTTGCTCTTGTGCATTTAATAATACATGGTTATTGCTGCTATAGGTGAAATCACCAATTTCAATTTCTTGATTGGAGATACTATCTTTGGTTTTACTTTTTTCTATCCGACGCAACATGGCATGTACGCGGGCGACCAGCTCTCGAGGACTAAAAGGTTTGGTAATATAGTCGTCTGCACCCATTTCTAGGCCGAGGACCATATCCATTTCATCGGCACGGGCAGTGAGCATGATGATGGGAATGTCTAGCTCTCGTTGCACTTCTTTGCAAACATCATAGCCATTTTTGCCAGGGAGCATTAGATCTAAGATGATTAGATCTGGATCGGTTTCGAACGCCATATCCAATCCTGTGATGCCATCATGGGCCATGAGAACTTGGTATCCTTCGTTTTCAAGATAGCGTTTGACACCTTGGGCGATTTGTTTTTCATCTTCTATAATTAAAATTTTTGCCATTTTTGCTCCGAGCTCTTTAACCTTTTTATTAATCATATCAAATTTTTGTAGATTTCTATACTCAAATTCCGAACGGTAGCACCTTCATAAGAAGGTGCTACTTTTCAAAAAAGATGTTCTATAAAGAGAGATTTTTATTCTTCAGTTGTTTCAACGGGGGTGGTTGAATTCTTTGGACCTCTACCGCCGCCCATAGGATTGGGAACTGCACCATTTGGCATTTTGTTGTTGGGCATTTTTTGTGGCATGGCACCGTTTGGATTCCCAAATGTACCATTCCCGATATTCTCTGGCATTTCTAACCCAGCTTCATCATAGAGACCTTGGAAAAAATCATGAATTTGATTATTAAGTTCTTCTGTGGTGATGCCAAGTGCTTCTGCAAGGTCTGCATATGGAGAATTTTTGAAGAGAACGGGCAACTCCAGACCGGCTTGTTCATAGAGCTCTTGGATGGAAGTTCCATTTTGGAGCAAGTCTCGAAGTTCATCCGCAGTGATGTCTAAGGATGAAAGCAATTGGCCTACTTCTGAATAGGCTGCAGGCATTTCTATCCCAGCTTCAGCATAAAGATCAGCGATGGGTTCACCGGCGTCAATGCGTGCTTCAAGTTCATCGACAGTGATTCCTAATGCATCTGCAAGTTGGACAAAACCGGATCGTCCACGAGCAATCATAACTTCACGAAAAGTAGGCATTTCTAAGCCGGCTTCAGCGTAGAGCTCTTCGATGGTTTCACCAGCATCTAGTCGATCGTGAAGTTCATCAATGGTGATACCAAGTGCTTCTAGTAAGATTTGATCTTGATATTGATTTTGACGAGGCGGGTTGCCACCTTGCGCAAATGTGGGAATTGCCATTGTGGCTAATAAAATCATGACTAAGGTTGTGATGATTAATCGTTTGTTTTTCATTTTTAACTCCTTTTTTCAATTACTTCTTAGTTGAATATTATGAGTTGATTATAGAAAGAAGTTATTAAGAAATTGTTTGATTGCAATCAAGAGATTATTTGTCTCAATAAAAAAAGCACTCTTTCGAGTGCTTTGATTTGTTTATTAATTGAATCTTATTTGATTAAGTCTAGGATGGTGACAAACACATAGCCGATGAAGCCCATCCATAACCAGGAATCGATGCGGTCGAAGACACCACCGTGCCCTTTGAGGAGGGTGCCGGAGTCTTTTTCATGGGCTTGGCGCTTGACCATGCTGGCACCGAGATCGCCCAAGGTGGGCAAGAAGCCCATGAGTGCGCCGAGAATGATGGCTTGGGGGTAGGTGATGAGATCGGCGGGCATGCCTAGCTTTTGGAAGATGAAGACAAGCAGGCAGATGCCAAGAATGCTGGTGGCGACACCACCGAAGTAGCCTTCCCAAGATTTTTTGGGACTGAGGAGGGGGGCCATTTTGTGTTTGCCCCAACGGGTGCCAATTTCATAGGCGCCGGAATCGGCAAACCAACCACTGGGCAAGGAGAGCAGGAACCACCACATCCCGTTTTCTAGATTGCGGAGGGCGATCATAAAAGCCCCTAAATAGGCGATGTAGAAAATGGAGGTGAGAGTGATGCCGAGGCTGGTGGCGCTGTTGTTGACACCTTTTTCGAAGAAGCTGAGATGGAGGGTCATGGCGCCGAGGATGAGGACGGGGAGCAGGTATTGGTCGTATTGGAATGAAAAGAAATGGCGGAAGACGACAATTGCGATGGTGGCGATGAGTGACCAGACAAGAGCGGAACGGACGCCTTGCTTGTTGAAGAGGCGGGAAAATTCGAAGACCGCGATGGTGAGAAGGAGGCCTACAAGGAGCATAAACCAGATGCCCCCGAAAATAATGGCTGCGAGGCCGATGGGTAAGAGGACGAGGATAACGCCGATGCGATCTTTCACTACATATCTCCTAAAGTTTGCCAAAGCGACGGTTACGGTCTGCGTAGCTTTGAAGCGCTTGATAATATTCGTCTCGGTTAAAATCGGGCCAATAGACTTGGGGGAAGACCCATTCGGCATAGACCGATTGCCAGACGAGGAAGTTGCTGGTGCGTTGTTCACCGGAGGTGCGGATGATGAGGTCTGGGTCGGGGATGCCTTGGGTGAACATGTGGGCGCTGATGAGCTCATCTGTGATTTCTTCAGCCGGGATGCCTTGTTGGACGATGTTTTGGATGGCGTTGCGGATTTCGTCACGCCCCCCATAGTTGAAGGCTAGGCAAAGGGTGAGGGCGGTGTTGTTTTGAGTGACTTGTTCGCCACGCTCGATTTTGGCGAGGATGTTTTTGGGGATGCCTTGTTTGCGCCCGATGTGGACAACTTTTACATTTTGTTTGTGCAGTTCGGCGAGTTCTTTTTCAAAGACTTCGCTGAAAATGCCCATGAGTCCGCTGACCTCTTGCTCGGGGCGCCCCCAGTTTTCGGTGGAGAAGGCATAGAGCGAGATGACTTGGACGCCAAAATCGACGCTGGCGGTGACGATTTCGCGGATGTTTTCTGTGCCAGCGCGGTGGCCGGCAAGGCGAGGCAGGCCACGTGATTTGGCCCAGCGTCCGTTGCCGTCCATAATCATCCCCACGTGGGTGGGGATGGCGTTGAGGGGCGGATAGGTTTTTGTTTCGGTCATGGGGTGGTTAGACTTCCATGATTTCGTCGTTCTTTTTGTCACCGATTTTATCGATTTTTTCGGTGAATTCATCGGTGAGTTTTTGGACTTCTTCTTCCCCATGTTTGAGGTCGTCTTCGGTGATCATTTTTTCATTTTCAAATTCGCGGAGGTCTTTGATGACATCGCGGCGGACGTTGCGCACGGCGACTTTGGCATCTTCTACGCGAGAGCTGACGACTTTGGCTAGGTCACGACGACGATCTTCGGTGAGGGGGGGGAGGTTGAGGCGGATTTGTTTGCCGTCACTGTTGGGGGTGAGGCCGAGATCTGAGGTTTGAATGGATTTGATGACATCATTGACGGAGCCGGCATCAAAGGGGCGAATGAGGAGTTGGCGCGGCTCGGGCACGGAGATGGTGGCGAGCTGCATGAGGGGGGTGGGCATGCCGTAGTATTCGACCTGCAATTTGTCTACCAAAGCAGGGGTGGCACGGCCGGTGCGAATGCCTGCGAGGTCATCTTCTAGGACGGACACGGCGGAAGCCATGCGACTTTTGGCGTCTTTTAGGGCATCTTTTATCATGGGGGTTTCCTCCAATATTTGGTTAATTTGTCGGCTTAAGGATACCTGAAATTAATCTTCTTGGGTAGGGGGTGGGAGTGGAATTGAGAGTAGGTCGGAGAGATATTGAGAGAATTCTTGTTCAGTGTGGCCAAGGGCGAGGTAATTTGCGTAAAGCCCATTGATTGAATTTTTTGTTTTTGGATGATCTACTCCAAATATTTTTATATTTGTGAATATTGCTTTTAATATCCATTCGATCGCAATTCGATATTCTTCTAATTCATAATAAACAAAGGAAATATTCATGTAACTCGTCGCCGTATCTGGATGCTGTTTCCCTAACACCTTTTCACTGATAGCTAAATCCTTCTCGTAAAACGCCAAGGCTTGGGGATAGTCTCCTTGTGCTCGATACACTCCCGCTATGTTATGGTAGGTCGTCGCCGTTGAGGGATGCTCTTTCCCTAACACCTTTTCTTTGATTTCTAAGGCTTTCTCGTAAAACGCCAAGGCTTGGGGATAGTCTCCCATATCTTTATACACCCCCGCGATGTTATTATAGGTCGTCGCCGTATTGGGATGTTCTTTCCCTAACACCTTTTCTCGGATTTCTAAGGCTTTCTGGTATCCCTCCAAGGCTTGGGGATAATCTCCTTGTACTTTATACAACAACGCGAGGTTATGGTAGGTCGTCGCCGTTGAGGGATGCTTTTTCCCTAACACCTTTTCTTGGATTTCTAAGGCTTTCTGGTAAAACGCCAAAGCTTGGGGATAATCTCCTTTTGCATAATACACCCCTGCGATGTTATTGTAGGTCATCGCCGTATCGGGATGCTCTTTCCCTAACACTTTTTCTTTAATTTCTAAGGCTTTCTCATAAAACGCCAAGGCTTGGGGATAGTCTCCTTGTGCTCGATACACTAACGCGATGTTATTGTAGGTCGTCGCCTTTGAAGAATGCTCTTTCCCTAACACCTTTTCTTGGATTTCTAAGGCTTTCTCGTACCACGCCAAGGCTTGGGAATAGTCTCCCGTATCATCATATACCGACGCAATATTATGGTAAAGAGAAGCTAGCGATTCCTGCTGGATTTGTTGCGCAGAAAAATATTGGGCAATGGCTCGCGCATGAAGGAAGAAGCGGGGATTATAACGATTGATGTCGGAGTAATCATAGTTAATTTCTTGGGCGAGGGATTGGATGAGGGTTTGGCAATCTTCGTAGGAAGGGGTGAGCCTGAGTTTGAGGGTTTCGGCGAGGACACTGTGGAGGGTGATGGATTTGTTTTGGGTTTGAATCCAGCCGGTTTTGATGAGTTTTTTGATATTTATATCATCTTCTAACTCCAACCAATCCAATATAATTTCAATGGGTAACGGTTCTGATGGCAATAAACATAGATTTTTTAAGATATGAATTTGATCTTGATTTGTGATTTTGGATATATCAAATAATTTCTTAAAATGACCATAAAATGAATCAATCTCGGGTTGATTTGTTCGTTCGACTGAAATTTTTGGGAGGTCAAACCCTTTCTCTCTCATCTCTGAAATCAAATTTTCAACAGTAAAATTTTCCGGTCCGTTTTCATATGTTTTCGCTAGTAGTTCAATCGCTAATATATGGAAGCCTGCTAGAATGATTAGTTTATCTAGAACTTTATTTTTTGGATTTGGTTTTGTCTTAATATATGATCGAAATAAATTTCGACATTGATCGGGGTCCAAATATCCAATTCGATATTCTTTTAATTCTTCGAGATTAACTATTTCTCTTGTTGTAAGCAAAACTTGGCAATTAAGAGAGCGAAGGAATTGAGCACCATCCTGATCAATCTTTGATACATCATCAATACAGATTAAATACTGCTTTGGTAATTTTCCTAATTCAAGTTTGATTAATTGATATTCAATATCCACTTCTTGAGAATTAGTATTGGTACGATGGGATAATAAGGTCTCTTTTATTGATGAATTATAGGAGAAATAAAAAACTTTTTTTGAATGATATTTTTGAATATATTTTCGAGCTAGCTCTGTTTTCCCCATTCCTCCAATCCCAAAAATGGATACTTTTTGATTCTGCTTAAGGAGTTCATGGATGTTTTTTAATTCTTCATCACGACCAATAAAATTTTGGATAGGTCTAATAATCTCAGTTGATTGGATAAGTGTGATGGGAGAATTTTTATTGACTATCCAATCCCTTACTCCATTCAGCACATCAAAGAAAGCACTTATTGCTGAAAGTACCACAACAATCGCAGCTGAAAATAAATAAACTAAACCATGTTCTTGCTCAAACCAACCCTTATCTAATAAAAGACTTACTACATATACAATTCCAAATAGAAATACAATAATTAAAATTGAAATTAAAAATGTATTGAATTTACTAATTCTCTTAGATTGATCCATATTTAACCCTCTTGATATTATCCATACCCTATTATACCAAATTTAGGATGTAAAAAATCGCTACTTGTGGGTAGCGATTTGCAGGATTAATCAATGTATCTTTGATACCACATTTGGAATACGAGTAGGGTCCAGAGAGTTTTGCTATTGTGGCGAGTGCGCTTGTTTTGGAAGGAGGTAACAAGGTCTTGGACAGCTTGCGGTTGGAAGAGATCTTGACGGGTGAGATAGGCGGCATCAAAGTAGTTTTTGGTATATTTGGCGTAGTCTTCAGCAATCCATTGATAGACAGGAACGCTAAACCCTTTTTTGGGACGATCCATGATTTCTTGAGGAAGGTAGCGATAGAGGAGTTGTTTGAGGATATATTTTTTGTTGCCATTGTTGTTTTTGAGATGGTGAGGAATGGCAAAGGACGCTTCAACGATGTTGTGATCAAGAAGGGGGGTGCGCGCTTCTAAGGATACGGACATGGAGGCACGATCTACTTTGGTGAGGATATCATCTGGTAGGTAGGTGAGCATGTCTTGAATCATCCGTTTTTCTTGAATATTGGGGGAGATGTTGAGATATTGGGTGAATTTTGGATGGAAAGGTGTTTGGGTTTTGGTCAGATTTCCGTAGAGATCTTGGAAAATTGCATAGTTATAGTTGACTATGGCTTGGGGTGATTGGATATGGAATGGGATGCGTGCAGTCCAAGGATTGACAATTTTTGATGCTAAGAATTTAAGCGGCAGGATATGATTTCCAAATCGAAGCAGTTTGCTGGCCAAACGATATTTGTTAAATAAGGTCATGTAATCGTAAAGTTTGTATCCGCAGAAAAGCTCATCTCCGCCATCTCCTGAAAGAGATACGGTGACGTGTTGACGTGCGATCTGGCTAACGAGCATGGTGGCTAATTGAGAGTTATCCGCAAATGGTTCATCGTAATATTCGGGGATGTCTTCGATAAATTGTTTGGCTTGATTGACAGATAGATAGACTTGATGATGATCGGTGCCGAGATAGTCTGCGACTTGTTTGGCATAAGGGGCTTCGTTATATTGTTCTTCTTCAAAGCCTATGGTGAAACTTTTGATGGGGCTGGTGGCGTTTTTTTGCATTAGGGCAACGACAAGAGACGAGTCTATGCCGCCGCTGAGAAATCCACCTAGGGGAACATCACTTATCATGCGGTAGTTTACGGATTGTGTAATTTTTTGGTCAAGTAGGTCTAGCCATTCATTTTCTGTGAGGTCTTGCACTTGTCGTTGTTGGAATTTTTGTGCGAGATCCCAATAAGTATGTTGAGTGAGCTCTCCTTCTGCAAAACGAAGATAGGTGCCAGGGGTGAGTTTGGAGACGTTTTCGAAAATGGTATTCGGTGCGGGGATATATTGCTGGGCAAGATATACGTTGAGGGAGGCTTGATCGATTTGTTTTTGAAATTCGGGATAGGCGATGATGGGTTTGAGTTCGGACGCAAAAACAAGGGTGTGGGGGGTGTGATAGTAGTAGAGGGGTTTGATGCCAATGCGATCACGGATGAGGAAGGTTTCATTGGTGCGTTTGTCAAAAAGAGCGATGGCAAACATCCCATTGAGGCGTTGAATAAAATCAATGCCCCAAGCGAGGTAAGCGTATATCAAAACTTCTGTATCGGATGTGGAGCGAAAGGTGTATCCTAGGTCTTGAAGCTGGGCTTTTATCTCTTGAAAATTATAAATCTCGCCGTTAAGGACTATGGTGATTTGCTGATCTGCGCTATGCATGGGTTGATGTCCAAGGGGAGATAAATCTAGGATTGAAAGGCGCTTTTGGGCGAACCCTATTTGGTAGCCTGAATGGCTGGTGTGGAGATAGTAGCCTTCATCATCGGGACCACGATAGGCGATAGTGTCATTCATTTTTTTGAGGATACGTTGATCCATTTCTTGTTTATGAATAAAGCCGCATATCCCGCACATTTCTCACCTCGTTATTTTGATTTTTGTTATTATATCAAAGAAGTGGTCTTTGAATAAATTTGCTGTTGTTGAGAATGCGATCTGGTTTGCTGACACTAATCTTCTTAGGTGCGGGGTGGAGAGAGATTTGAGAGAAGGTCGGAGAGATATTGATTGAATTCTTTTTCGGTGTGGTCGAAGGCGAGGTAGGTTTGTTTGATTGCATGATATGTTGATTTGTAATCAGGGTGTTCTTCTCCCAATTTTTGATAACGAATAGTAATAGCCTTTTCGAAAAACTCTAAAGCATTTTGATTTTCTTTCAGTTTTTTATATACATATGCGATGTTATTGTAGGTCGTCGCCGTTGAGGGATGTTCTTTCCCTAGCACCTTTTCTTTAATTGCTAAGGATTTCTGGTATCCCGCCAAGGCTTGAGGATAGTCTCCTTTTTCATAATACACTCCTGCGATGTTATTGTCGGTCGTCGCCGTTGAGGGATGCTCTTTCCCTAACACCTTTTCTCGGATTGCTATGGCTTTCTCGTAAAACGCCAAGGCTTGGGGATAGTCTCCTTGTGCTTCATACACAATCGCGATGTTATTATAGGTTGTTGCCGTTGAGGGATGCTCTTGTCCTAACACCTTTTCTCGGATTGCTATGGCTTTTTCGTAAAACGCCAAGGCTTGAGGAGAGTCTCCCGTATCATCATATACCGACGCGATGTTATTGTAGGTTGTCGCCGTTGAGGGATGCTCTTTCCCTAACACCTTTTCTCGGATTGCTAAGGCTTTCTGGTAAAACGTCAAGGCTTGGGGATAGTTTCCTTTTGCTTGATACACCAACGCGATGTTATTGTAGGTCGCCGCCGTATTGGGATGCTCTTTCCCTAACACATTTTCTCGAATCCCTAAGGCTTTCTGGTAAAACGACAAGGCTTGGGGATAGTCTCCCATATCGTCATACACCCTCGCGATGTTATGGTAGGTCGTCGCCGTTGAGGGATGCTCTTTCCCTAACACCTTTTCTTTGATTTCTAAGGATTTCTCATAAAACGCCAAGGCTTGAGGATAGTCTCCAGTATCAGCATACACATCCGCGATGTTATTGTAGGTCACCGCCGTATCAGGATGCTCTTTCCCTAACACCTTTTCTCGGATTACTAAGGCTTTCTGAGACCAGTATAAAGCTTTATTATATTGTCCTTTCATTTCTAACGCTTTTGATAAATTATGATAGAAGGTTGCCAAATCTTGATCTTTTAAATTTAATCTATCAAAATATCCAGCTATTTTTTCTGCGAATATTACCGAAGTTGAATTATATTGCTGTAGATTATGCTGAATTATTTCTTGGTTTACTTCTTGATCATATTCAATATACTCAATTTCTTTTGAGATATTATTAATTAAATTTCTGCAATTATTTAAAGAGGGGGATAAATCAGATTGTATTACTTCAGCAATTAATTTATGTATTAATACTGTTTTATTTCTGTAGATTAATACACCTTTATATGACAAATCAAAAATTTCTTCATTATTTAAAATTTCAATCCAATTTTTTAATTTAATATCTTGAATTGGGACTGAATGTAATAAACAAATATTTTTCAGTATATATATTTGTTCCATACTTAAATCAGATAAATTAATTTGATTCTTAATATTTTCCAATAATTTAAATTTTTCATCCGACAATAAACTGTTTTTTAACTCGTGCAACGAGTTATACTTAATTGATGATTTATATTCTTTAGCTAAAATTGTTATTGCTTGAGGATGAAAACCAATATTCTCTACTATTTCATTTAGAATATCTCTATCATCTTTTGAAAAGTTGATATTTGTAATATTCATAAAAAGATTTATTGATTCATTTATCGATAATGTACTGATTCTTAATTGAACGTATGAATCTATTATCAATTGAAATCTTGAAGTAAGTATTACTTTACATGGCAATTGATTAAAAAATGTTTTTTCATCTGCTGATAAATCTTTCACATCATCAAAGACTAAAAGTGTTCTTTGATCTAGAAGATATAATTCTTCTTTAAGTGTACTTACATCTAATGTATTTTTAGCATAACTCAATAAAGTTTTATCTAAATTTTCTTTATACTCGAACCAAGCAATTTTTGAAAAATTATTTTGATTGGTTGATAAATATTTTTTTATTGTCTCCGTTTTTCCTATTCCCCCCATTCCAACTATAATTATATTTGTTTTCTTTAATTGTTCATCTATTCTAGTTAATTCATTTTCTCTTCCAATAAAATAATTTGCGGGTTTTGGTGGGGGTGCTATTTTGAAGTATTCTGTTTGCAATAAATTAGAACGATATTCGATGCTTTCCGTTATTTGATTTAATTTTGACAAACTCTCTTTATATTCCTTTTCAATATCACTATTTTTCTGATTATTTTCTTCATCATCAAATCTGCTAACGACTTCTTCTATCACCTCTTTAACATCAAGTGAATCTTGTTTTCTTTTTTTCTGATAAGTTTGATTATTATTTCCACCGCTGCCACCGCTACCACCGCTACCACTGCTATTATTAATATGTGAAAAATTCCCTGAATAATAATATGCTAAGCACTTTATAAATTCTTCGGAAATAATTCCGTTTTCAAGAAAGTAAAATAAAAGTTTCTTGTCTTTGTGGGAACTATTTTGCTTATAAATTTCATCTATCCCCAAAAAATTAATAATTTGAACAAATTGCCAGGATGGAATTTCTTTTAGCTGATCTTTTTCTACAATTGTAAGTTCAATAAATTCTTCTTCACGCTGAGTTAAAAATTCAATCATTTCTTGTTTAGTTCCAATGGAGGATAATATATCAACATCTTGATCCGATAATTTATCTTTGATTATTTTATAGATACAGCTAATTTTTAATTTTAAATTATTGAAAAGGAGATTATATATAAAGCCATTTCCTTCTTGTAGTCGCAAGAATTCGATTGGATAACAATTTTTAAAAACAACCATTGAAAAAAGATTTTCAAGTTTTTTGCATTTTTGTAATTGCATATCCTCTGAATTTATTTCAATAAATTGTTTAGAATATCGAAAAATATTATATTCATTTACAATATTTTTCATTAATCTCATATCGCCAATGTATTCTGCTATTGAATCGATATAATTTTCTTCGAGTTTATTCTCTTCATTATTTTCAATATCTTCTAAGAGTTTTTTTATTTTTTCTTTGGCATTGGAAGTTGTTAAAATTGGTATAACAGGGATTATAAAATCAAAAAACTTTACTCTTTCTCTACCATTTAGCATCTCATCATTGATTGCATAAATAAATTTTACTGATTTTTTCTTATCTATAATGGTTTCGTTATTATTCAAAATCGTATTAAGTTCTCTTAATTTTGAAAAAATATTTAATTTTTCAAATCTTTCTAAATCTTCAAATATTACAACTCCATATTCCGTAACGGAAAAAAAGTAGATTATTTCATCTAAATATTTATTAAACACTGATTCTTGAGAATCATTCTTAACTTCAATCTCGGTATTAAAGAAATTGATTTTTTTAATAATTGCATGTTGTCTTAACCATATAATTATTTTTTCAATTATTAAATATAAAATAAGAATAAAAAGAATAACAAAAAGAATTGATAAGACTTTGAATGAACTTTGAGGTAAATTATAAAAATTATAGATTTTCATTGTATCAGCAACAATCTCTAATTTATCTTTTGTAAGAAAGAAAATAAAAAAAACAAAAACTAAATATGAAACAAAAGTCCAAGGTCTTATTTGTTTTTGATTAATAATTAATTTGTTTTTTATAATTGAACTAGGAACTTTTTCGGCAGATACTGAGTAGAATATTTGTTGAATAATACTTTTTTCTAATAATTGCTCATATTTTCTTAATTCTTCATATCTTTCTGTTTTAGTGTTTTTATCTTCATTATCTTTTTCTAAAGTAATTTTATTTGATATTTTTTTATTTTTATGTAATGACAGAAAATTTGCTAAAGATATTTTTAAGTACTTATTACTTATCTTTTCATTGTTTTTCTTGTGTTCTTTGTTTTTCTTTTTTTTCTTATTATCAGATTCAAGAACTTCATGTTTCTGAATTTCTTCTTGAATAAAACTTTCAATGATGCTACTTTTCCCTGAAGAAAAACAACCTGTAATTGCAATGTTTTTTACTTTTGGATCATTCAACGCATGATATAGAGCATCATGATAAGCTTTAAATTCTTCGTTAAAATCCAAGTTATCTTTTGGTGCTAAGTTATGAAATTTAAGATTATCATCCATTTATTAATATCCTCACCTAATTCATATTAACTATTATACCAAAAATTAAGAACAAAAAAGTGCCCCTCAATGAGGAGCACTTTTAATTTTGCTAGGAGCAATGCGCTTATTTGTTGCGGATTGCGGCTTGACCAGCTGCCAAGCGTGCCACGGGGACACGGAAGGGGGAACAGCTGACGTAGTTGTTGCCCACGCGGTGACAGAAGTCGATGGATGCGGGGTCACCACCGTGTTCACCACAGATGCCGACTTCGAGGTCAGGGCGCACTGCGCGACCGTCTGCAACTGCGATATCCATCACACGACCAACACCTTCTTGGTCAATGGTTTGGAATGGGTTGGTGGGGAGAATGCCATCTTCCACGTATTTGAGGAGGAAGTTGCGTTCTGCATCGTCACGGCTGTAGCCAAAGGTCATTTGGGTCAAGTCGTTGGTTCCGAAGGAGTAGAATTCGGCTACTTCGGCGATTTGTTTGGAGGTCATTGCGGCGCGAGGAATTTCGATCATGGTGCCGAACTTATAAGCAAAGTTGACGCCTTTTTCTTCCATCACTGCTTTGGCAATGCGCACCAAGCGAGGTTGAATGAAGTTCAATTCGTTGACGTGACCGGTCAAAGGAATCATGACTTCTGGTTTCGGTTCTTTGCCTGCCAATTTCACTTCTGCGGCGGCTTCGAAGATGGCGCGAACTTGCATTTCAACAATTTCGGGCATCATATAGGACAAGCGAACACCACGGAGCCCCATCATGGGATTGGATTCGTGCATTTCGCGAACATTTTGAAGCATTTCTTCTTTTTCAGCCAAGCCTTTGGTTTCGCCTTTGGCTTTCATGGTGATGACTTCTTCCAAGAGTTCTTCCATTTCGGGGAGGAATTCGTGGAGAGGGGGATCGATCAAACGCACGATGACGGGAAGTCCGTCCATGGCTTCGAAGAGGCCTTTGAAGTCTGCACGTTGGCTGGGGAGCAATTTGTCCAAAGCAGCGGTGCGGGCTTCTGAAGTTTTTGCCAAAATCATGTCTTGGACGATGGGGAGACGTTCGGTTTCAAAGAACATGTGCTCGGTGCGGCAAAGGCCAATGCCCTTGGCGCCATAGGAGCGGGCGCGTTCTGCGTCTGCGGGATAATCTGCATTTGCCCAAACTTGCAAACCGGTGGTGGGGGACCCATTGGCGGATTTGCGGATGCCGGGGGTTGCACAGATTTCGTCTGCCCAGTCTAAGAGAGTGAGAAGGTCTGTTTGTTCTTCAAGTGAGGGAGCTTCAGCGGGGATTTGACCCACATAGGCTTTCCCTGTGGTACCGTCGATGGAGAGCCATTCGCCTTCTTTGACGACGAGGTCACCAACAGAAAGTTGTTTGCCTTCGATGCGAAGTTCGGCTGCACCACAAACACAAGGCACACCAAATTGGCGAGCAACCACAGCTGCGTGTGATGTTGCGCCACCTTCAGTGGTCAAAATACCTTTGGAGGCGAGCATGCCGTGCACGTCGTCTGGTTTGGTGAAGGGGCGAACCATGATGACATCTTCGCCAGCTTCTGATTTTTCAAAAGCGGTGTCTGCGTCAAAGTAGACTCTACCAACTGCTGCACCGGGGGATGCATTCACACCAGAACAAAGATCTGCTGCTTCTGCAACTGCAGATGGGAGGAATTGCGGGTGAAGAAGGGTGTCCACTTGTTCAGCGGAGACACGCATGACGGCTTCTTCTTTGGAGATGAGGCCTTCATTGGCTTGATCGACTGCAATTTTCACTGCTGCTTTGGCGGTGCGTTTCCCGTTACGGGTTTGGAGCATCCAGAGTTTGCCGCGTTCAATGGTGAATTCCATATCTTGCATTTCGCGGTAGTGTTTTTCTAATTTTTTGGTAATTTCAACAAATTCGTCATAAACTTTGGGCAATTCTTGCTTGAGCAAGGAGATGTCTGATGCGGTGCGGATACCGGCAACCACGTCTTCACCTTGGGCGTTCAAGAGATATTCACCGTAGAGTTTGAATTCGCCAGTGGCTGGGTTACGAGTAAACGCAACACCTGTACCGGATTTTCCACCCATATTGCCGAAGGCCATGGTGACGATGTTGACAGCTGTACCGAGATCGTGGGCAATGCCTGCTGCGTTTCGATAGTCGAAAGCACGTTTTGCATTCCATGATTTGAAGACAGCTTCGGTGGCTAATTTCATTTGTTCAACTGCGTCTTGGGGGAAGTCAAAGCCCATTTCAGCTTTGATGATCTTTTTGTTATCTTCTGTGATAATTTTGAGATCGTCTGCATTAAGATCTGTATCTGATTTCACGCCTTTGTTGGCTTTGTAGGAATCGAGAACGTGTTCAAATTTTTCATCGTCGATACCAAGGACTACGGAGCCAAACATGTGAATCAAACGGCGATAAGAATCGTATACGAAGCGTTCGTCACCGGTGAGTTCGATCATACCTTTGGCGGTATCATCGTTGAGACCGATGTTGAGGACGGTGTCCATCATGCCGGGCATGGAGAATTTTGCACCAGAGCGGCAGGAAACTAAGAGAGGATTCTTGGGATCGCCAAGGCCTTTGCCTGTTTCTTTTTCTGTTTTCTTCAGACCTTCGAGAATTTGTTCCCACATGGTGCCGGGGAATTTTTCGCCAGCTTCCAAGAATGCGTTACAAGCTTCTGTTGTTACTGTGAATCCGGGAGGCACGGGCACGCCGATGCGGTACATATCTGCAAGGTTTGCACCTTTACCGCCGAGGAGTCCACGTACTTGATCCCAGTCACCGCCACAGGTTTCTTCTGCTTTAGAGACTTCACTGTAGGTATACACCCATTTTTTTGTCATTTTTTATAATCCTCCGAAGAATATAATTGCAGGAAATAACATGTTCCTGATTTTTATTGAATAGTTAACTCTTTTTTGGGGCCCATAACAGCCCATGTTATTTTACCTTAAATCTATTTTTTAAGGTAATTTTAGAGAGGGTTACATAGTGGTTACAGAAGATTATTTAAGGAAAGAGAAAGAATTTTGAGGGGAAAAAGAGAGGTGGAAGTGGATATTTATTCAAAGATAGCTTTGAAAATAAGTAAAACCTGCTGTTGTTTTATTTATTTTATATTGGTTAACGGGGTTCTAGGGAAACTAGAAACCTTTGAAATAATTGCCGGCGGCCAAAAGGGCCCAAGCTGCAAAGGCAACCCAGAATGCATAGGGTGCGATTGCGGAAAGAACGACTACTGTGGGAAGCAAGGCTGCGAGTAATGCAACAACTGCCAAAACTAATGATACGATAAAGACTACTTTTTTAGGGGGTGTTAATCTCATTTCAAATCTCCTTCTTTGGTTTGAAATTTATAACAGCAGGCTTTGTTAACTTTCTATTTATTTAACCCATCCATTTGAATTAGTTACGCAAATAGCTTGTTAACACCTTTTAAGTATATCATGTGTCAATTTTTTTTGAAACGGAATATTTAAAAATAAAAAACATGGTCCAAAAAGACCATGTTTTTTTAACTTATTTTACGCTACTTTGCTCGCAGCGTTTTCAAAAGGTTCGCTTAGAAGCCTTTGAAATAGTTACCAGCAGCCAAAAGAGCCCAAGCTGCAAGTGCAACCCAGAATGCGTAGGGTGCGATTGCGGAAAGAACTACAACGGTGGGAAGCAAGGTTGCGAGCAATGCAACAACTGCCAACACTAAGGCGATAATAAATACTACTTTTTTAGGGGGGGTTAATCTCATTTTAAATCTCCATTTCTAAATTAATATATATTTCTAAAAACTTACTCTATTTTATTTTTTTAATAATTATAGATGTTTTTAATCTCTTTTATTAGAAGCATTAATCTATGGGAATCTTACAAAATCAATATTCAAAATTATTTTTAATATTTGTTCTAACGAGGGTTATGGTATAATTTTTACACTCGCGCAATATGCGAGGATGTTCAAAAATGGATTTTTTGAACGGTAACTATTACACACGCTTTTTGACTTTTCTGGTTGTGCCTTGAGATATGCGCAAGGTTCTGGAAAAGAGAGACGAAAGCGGAGGAACAAAAAACAGGAGACTCTGATGGCAAATATTTCTATGAAAGCCCTCCTCGAGAGTGGCGTCCACTTTGGGCATCGTACCCAACGCTGGAATCCCAAGATGAAAGACTATATCTTCACCGAACGAAATGGTATTCATATCATTGACTTACAACAAACTGTTAAGGCATTGAATGAGGCCTCAACTTTGGTTCGTGACACTGTGTCAAACGGTGGGAAGATTCTTTTTGTGGGAACAAAAAGACAAGCGCAAGAAATGATTGAGTTAGAAGCAAAACGCTGTGACATGCCCTTCGTCACCGTCCGCTGGCTTGGCGGGATGTTGACCAACTGGACAACCATGAGACAACGTATTAGCGAACTCGAACGCATGGAAAGAATGCGCGACCGCGGAGACTTCGACCTGATTACTAAGAAGGAAGCACTTGGAATCACACGCCAAATTGAAAAATTGGAAATGCGATTCTCTGGTATTCGAAATATGACAAAACTTCCTGACCTTGTTTTCGTGGTTGATGTCCGCAAAGAAGAAACTGCAGTTCGCGAAGCTAACATTCTCGGCATCCCCGTGGTTGCAATGGTTGACACCAATTGTGATCCTGAAAATGTTGATTATGTGATTCCTTCAAACGATGATGCTATCCGCGCAATCAAGTTGATTGTGGGTTATATGGCTGATGCAGTTTTGGAAGGCAAAGCAATGCGCAAAGATGACGAGGAAGAAATTCCCGTGGCAAAAGAAGTGATTAAGAAAGCTGAAAAAGAAGCAGAAGAACTTTCTGATGAAGCATTGCTCGGTGAAGCCACACTCAAACGTTTGGCAGAAGAAAAAGAAGAAGAAAAAACAGAAGCAAAAGAAGAGGATAAAGAATAATATGGCAATTTCCATTGAATCGATTAAAGAACTTCGAAAAGCAACTGGCGCTCCGATGATGGACTGCAAAGCTGCTTTGGAAAGCTCCAATGGCGACTTTGACGGGGCAGTTGATTATTTACGTGAAAAAGGTCTTTCTAAGGCTGCTAAACGTTCTGATCGTGACGCTTCTGAAGGTGTTGTAGAACTTTATTCTCACGGCGACGGTCGCGTTGGTGTGATTGTTGAAGTGAACTGTGAAACAGACTTTGTCTCACGCTCTGAAGGCTTCCGCTCTTTTGCACATGAAATTGCATTGCAAATTGCAGCTGCATCCCCCCTCTGTGTGAAAGAAGAAGATTTCCCCGCCGATGTTTTGGCACGTGAAGAAGAAGTTGCCCGCGCAACTTCACTTGAAGAAGGCAAACCTGAAAACATGATTGAACGCATTGTTGAAGGCCGCTTGAACAAGTTTAAAAAAGAAAATGTTTTGATGAACCAAGCTTATATTCGTGATGACAGCAAAACTATTGCTGACTTGTTGAATGAAAGCATTGCAGCAATGGGTGAAAATATTGTCATCCGTCGCTTCAAACGTTGGGAGCTTGGCGAAAGCCTCGACTAGTTCTATTGATTAAAGACCAGCTTTGCTGGTCTTTTTTTTCGCATTATACGATACAATTAGCAGAAGATGGAAAAGGAGATTCGATTGAGTAAAGAGAAATGCCCTTACAAAAGAATTTTGTTGAAATTTAGTGGTGAAGCACTTTCTGGCGAAAATGGCTTTGGGATTGACCCGCAAAAAGCGATGCAGATCGCAAAAGAAGTGAAAGCTTTGAAACACGATGGCGTTGAATTGGCGATTGTGGTGGGAGCTGGCAACCTTTGGCGTGGACAACAAGGGATCGAATTGGGAATGGACCGCGCAACTGCTGATTATATGGGGATGTTGGCAACTGTGATGAACGCTATGGCATTGATGGATGCAATTGAAAAATTTGACGTACCCACCCGCGTGATGACTGCGATTAAGATGGATCAGGTTGCTGAACCTTATATTCGCCGACGTGCGATCAGCCATTTGACTAAAGGACAAGTGGTGATTTTTGCAGGTGGAACGGGGAACCCCTTCTTCACTACGGACACGGCTGCGGCTTTGCGAGCTGTGGAAATTGAAGCTGATATTGTGATTAAGGCTACAAAAGTGGATGGCGTTTATGACAAGGATCCGAAGAAGTTTGCGGATGCGGTGAAATATGACAAGATTTCTTTCATGGATGCAATCAAAAAGCAAGTCAAGGTAATGGATACGACTGCCTTAACTTTGTGTATGGAAAATCAGTTGCCCATCTTGGTGTTGAACTTCTGGGAAGAAAATGCATTGAAAGATGCCTTTGATGGCAAGGATATCGGCACTTTAGTGAGTGAATAGCCTGAATTTAGAAATTAAGAAAAAAAAGAGGTTGAAATTCAACCTCTTTTTTGTTGCATTTTATAGGGTTAGATCTCTCTGGCAAAGATGGGTAAAAGGAATGCGCCTGTCCAAGGTTTCATGCGGAAAGTGACAGCATTCTCTTCTACATTATAGATTTCATCTGTGATGAGATTTTTAACAGCGATGGGTGTGAGGGGGGATGAGGTGACCACAGGAAGCGTGATTTGTTGATAGCTGTTGTTGGCGTTGAGCACGGCGGTGATGGTTTCATCTCCTTTTTGACGAGTGAAGGCGAAATAGCGGAGATCGTTATTTTGGATAAGCTCTTTATAGTCTCCACGGCGCAAGCTGGGGAAAGCTTTGCGAATTGAGATGAGACGTTTGAAATAAACAAGGGTGTCGAGATCCCATTGCTTTTTATCCCAAGGGAACGCGGCTCGATTGAGCGGGTCTTTGCCACCATCAAGGCCGATTTCATCCCCGTAATAAATGGCGGGAGCGCCGGGGAAGGCAAAAGCGAGGAAATGCAACAGTTTGACTTTATCTTTGTTGCCATCTAAAGCAAAAAGGGCGCGTTTGCGATCATGAGAGCCCATCGAGAGATACATGGCAAATTGATTTTCACGCTCGTAGACGGTGGTGAGTTCATTGAGGCGTTCTGCAAATCCATTGACGTCTGTATCATAGCGAAGAAGATCGAGCATGGCGGCACGCAGGGGATAGTTCATTAGTCCATCAAAATGATTTTCATCGACCCATTTGGGGGCGACTTCCCAGATTTCTCCGAGAATATAGGCATCGGGGTTGGCGGTTTTGACGGTGTCACAAAATTCGCGCCAGAAGTCATCATCATCAATTTCTCCGGGAACATCGAGACGCCAGCCATCGGCTCCTTGATCGATCCAGAAGCGAGCGACATCCATAATAAAAGCGCGGACTTCGGGGTTATCTGTGTTGAGCTTGGGCAAATCGGGCATGTTCCACCAAGCTTCGTAGTTGGGAGTTTGCCCTTCGGCATAGGCATTGAGGGGGAAGTTTTTGACGATGAACCAATCTGCAAAGGCGGATTCTTTTCCATTTTCTAAGAGATCATTGAAGGGGAAAAACCCACGACCACAGTGATTGAAAACGCCGTCAATGATGATTTTGACATGGTTGGCATGGGCAACATCAAGAAGGGTATAAAAATCTTCCATAGTGCCGAGGCGGTGATCTACCATATAGTAGTCTACGGTGTGATAGCGATGGTTGGCAGAGGATTGAAAAATGGGATTGAGATAGATGGCGTTGATGCCGAGATCGAGGAGATAATCAAAATGTTCGATGATTCCACGAAGATCGCCTCCCATAAATCCATTATACGTGGGGGTGGACCCCCAAGGTTGCGTGTTGGCTAGCTTTGGTGCGTGTTGGCTTTTTGCAAATCGATCTGGAAAAATTTGATAGAAAATTGCATCTTGCACCCAACTTGGTGTTCTCATTATTTTTATTGTTCCTTTTGATCTAAGATTTTTAAGTTGGCTTGCTATTCAAAAATTACATCGTAGAAGCCGGCTTGGATGAACAGGCGGAGAAGATAGGTTTCGGCGTTGGTTTGAGCTTGTTCTAAGATGCCATCTTCAATGGCGGTGTCAAGGATGGCTTGCTCAGCGACCTGACGGACATGTGTTTCAAGATTTTGATCTACATCCGTGAGGAGGCCAGATTGGCGATCATAGACATAGGATTTATCGTTATCAAGGGTGGCTACAAAAATCTCTGCTTCAGGTAAGGTGACATAAAGAACGCCTTCTCTGATGGTGAGATCTTGTGGCTCTAATTTTTGGAGATCCACTCCGGCGATGACATAGCCATGGGCGATGAAGAGCAACTTTTGTCCGAGAAAAAAGTCTAAGAGGGCCGTATCGGTGTTCATTTGACCAGTGACGATCTTTTCAACTGAATAGTAAGAAGTTTCGAGGCGAGCAAGGCTGCGCACTTCGTGAATGATGGATTCGGGGTTGGGGATGATGGTGGGAGTGGGGTTGAGCATTTGGGATATCTGTTGGGCTTGCGTGGCGATGCCGTTGGTGATGGCATCAATGGGGGCGGTGAGCTTTTGAGTAGTGGATTGGATGTTCTGTTGGACGGTATATCCAAAATAAGCCACTCCGCTGCCAAAAATGAGCACGATCAAGACCAGTATGGTTATAAATTGTTTTTTATTCATATTGCCATTATACCTAATAACATCCTTTAGGAATGTTAATCCTAGGCAGTTTTAAGTCCTACCTTATTTTATAGATCTCCGATGAGCGCACGTTTGTAGAGGATAGATGCTGTGTAGGTGGCAAATCCTACTAATGCAAGAAGCGGAGTTGCCCAGATGAGAATGAATTGGAAGAGTGCGGAAGGGGTGTTTGCGTCAAAGATTCCAAAAAAGCCTAGTAAAAATAATCCAAAATAGAGGATAAGCGCAAAAAGGGTGACTTGAAAAGTGAACTTGGCTTTGGACCAATCAGCGAGATGTTTTTCTAAGGATTTGGCGATACTGAACCCAAATATGGCGCCGAGGAACATGTAAAGGGGGAGCATGATGGCAGCGAAAATGAAGGTGGTGGAGAGAATGACAAACCCAATAGAGATGGTTTGATCATCCGGGGCATTGAGATGCCCAAAAAAAATCCAGACAAGGGGGTTGAGCACTAAAAGAAAAACAATGGCAGCCACTGCACCATTTTTTGCGCCGGTGCGAATGCCTGCCATGTTGAATTGATTTGTTTTGAAGGCAAACCATTGTGCACGAATTTTTTGAATTCTCTTATTTTTCATGCACTGATTTTACCAGAGAAAACAAGCTTAGAACCATGCCAAATAGATGGTACGGGCCTGCAAGAAGCAGATGAGGAACCCCACAATATACATCATGATGCGAGTGGGAACTCTTTTGACTAAGTTGGCGCCGATGGGTGCTGCAATCACACCCCCAATCATCAACCCAAGGATGACCGCCCAGCTGGTGAGCTTGAGCAAGCTGATGAAAACAATCACTTGCACTACGGTGACAAAAAACTCGGCGGTGTTAACTGTGCCGATGGTTTTGCGAGGATGATCTCCATTGGCGAGCAAGGTGGAGGTGACAATGGGCCCCCAACCGCCCCCACCGGATGCATCAAAAAAGCCACCGACGACAGCCAATGGCGCAATCCATTTTCGCTTGGCTGCGGCATCGGGGTCTGCTTCAATATCCGTTTTTTCTTTGTTGAAGCGGATGGCTTTGATAACAATACGAATGCCCATTAATAATAAGAATAAGGCAATATACGGCTTAAGCGCTTTGCTATCTACGATAGAAATGGTTATGGCGCCTACTAAACCACCAATCATGCCGGGGATGAGAAGCTTTTTAAATAACGCTTTGTTGATGTTTTGGGCACGGAAATGAGAGATGCCAGAGACACCGGTGGTGAAGATTTCTGCGATGTGAATGGATGCACTTGCTGCTGCTGGGGAAACGCCAAAACTAAGCAAGAATGAGCTGGAAAGGACACCGTAGGCCATGCCTAGGGCGCCATCTACCATTTGGGCTATAAATCCAACAAGGATATATAAGCCGATTGAATCAATATTTTCTACTAAAATACTCCAGATATGTTCCATACTTTTACCTCCATATGGGATTAATCTATATCTCCTATTGGTATAGTGGAATATAGGAGATAAAAAAAATGAGCTCTAGGAGCTCATCTTCACTGTATTTATTCTTTCTATTACATCCCTCAGGGTTGTTTTGTCTAGGATGTCTGATATTGCGTTACGGACATCCAGCATCACCATGCGCAGGCCACAACTTTCTTCGTCTAAACAAGCACATTTTTCGTACGCATATTTGCTGACACAACTGATGGGAGCCAACGGGCCATCGAGGATACGTTCAATCTCCCCAAGGGTGATTTGATCGGCCGGTTTGGCGAGATAGTAGCCACCATTTGCGCCCATTTTACTTTTCAACATTCCTGCGTTTTTGAGGGAAAGAAGAATTTGTTCGAGGAATTTGAGGGGGATGTTCTCTTGTTGGGCAATTTGTTTGATGGGCACAATCGATTGTTGATCGCTGACACGAGTCATATAAATCAATGCACGCATTCCGTATTCGCCACGTTTGGAGAGCTTCATAATTCCTCTTTTTTCCTTATATTTTGATTAAGCACGATAATACTACCGCGAAAAGGGGATGTCAAGAATATCTAGTACTTTGCTAGAAGTTCTTTAATATCCTATTCATTTTATGAATTTTGGTTTTTGAGCGCTTCGATGATGAGGGGCATCGCCTGCCCTGCTTTCATCGGTAGGTAAAGATCGGTGGTGCGCCAAGTGAAAGCGGATGGTTCGGGGTTGATCTCGAGAATGGTGGCGCCATTGGCTTTTGCAATGGAGGGCAATTGACAAGCGGGCATGACCTCTCCGAGGGTACCAATGATAAAAACAAGATCCGCCTGTTGCATGAGATCCCAAGAACGGTCTTGCGCTTTGGGAGGAATTAACTCTCCAAAGAAGACAAAATCTGGTTTGAGGATGCCATTGCATTTTTCACAACGTGGGGGCAAGGTGGTGAGCAAGCTCTGGTGCGCGGGGACTTTTGTTTTGCATTGGGTGCAAATTAGGTTGGCGCAAGTGCCGTGATATTCAATCACATCGGTGCTGCCGGCTTCTTGATGTAAGTTGTCGATGTTTTGGGTGATGACGGCTTTGAGGCGACCTAGCTGCTCTAGCTGGGCAAGCCCTTGATGCGCGGGGTTGGGGTGGGCGGCGCCGAACATGTCATAGAAAATCTCTTTGATGACGCCCCATGCTTGGGTGGGATGTTTGTAAAAATAGGTGAGATCAAGACTGATGGGATCATATTGGTTCCAGATGCCATCTTTGCCACGAAAAGGAGGGATGCCGGATTCTACGGAGATGCCAGCCCCTGTGAAGGCAACAGCAAACTGCGCTTGATTAAGCGCAGTTGCCATTTTTTCGATTGTTTGTTGATTATTTAAGTCTTTCATATTGTGCTGTAAAATGCCTCATGAGTTTGGGCGCTTTGACGATGCGATAGCCCTTGAATTTGTCTTTATCAGCGATGATTTCTTTCATCACTTCAATCATATAATCAAAGTGGCTTTGTGTATAGACTCGGCGAGGAATTGCCAAACGAACAAGGTCTAGCTCGGGCATAATCATTTCACCTGTAACAGGATCGGGATGAGAGAAGGCGACGGTGCCTAGCTCACAACCACGAATGCCACCATATTCATATAGAGCAACAGCAAGGGCAATGCCGGGAAGCTCTGTTTGGGGAATGTGAGTGAAAAATTGCTTGGCATCAATATAGACTGCATGGGCCCCAATGGGTTGCATGACGGGAACCCCTAGCTCTGCAAAACTTTCACCAAGATAGCGAGTTTGGGCAAGACGATATTCAAGATAATCTTCTTTGAGGACTTCTTTGAAGCCGACTGCAAGGGCATCGAGATCACGCCCTGCAAGACCACCATAGGTGGGGAAGCCTTCGCGCATGATGAGCTCATTGCGTACGTTGACAAACATTTCTTCGTCGTTCATGGCGAGGAATCCACCAATATTAACCATGCCATCTTTTTTAGCGCTCATTGTGGCGCCATCTGCGTAAGAGAACGTTTCTTGGGCAATGGAAAGGATCGAGCGATGACCGTAGCCGGGTTCGCGCTGTTGAATATAATAGGCATTTTCAGCAAAACGACAAGCGTCGATGAAGAAAGGAATATTGTAGCTATGGTATACCTTGGCGGTCTCACGAATGTTTTGCATGGAAACAGGTTGCCCACCGCCAGCGTTATTGGTGATAGTAATCATCCCAAAGGGAATGTGCTCCGGGCCAGTTTCTTCAATAAATTGTTTGAGTTTTTCAATATCCATATTGCCTTTGAAGGGCACTTGTTTGTCTAGGATATAGGCATCGCCATTGACGAGGTTGACAGGGGTGCCACCACGACCGTAAATATTGCCTTCAGTGGTGTCGAAATGTTGATTGGAAGGGACTAAATCCCCTTCTTTGAGGAGCACGGATGTGAGAATATTCTCCGCTGCACGACCTTGATGGGTGGGGACAAAAAATTTGAAACCAAAGATTTCGTCAATGACCTCTTTTAGGCGGTAGAAGGAACGCGCTCCGGCATAGGATTCGTCTCCAATCATCATGGCCGCCCATTGATTTTGGCTCATGGCGGAGGTGCCTGAGTCTGTCATTAGGTCAATAAAAATATCTTCGGCTTTGACACTGAAGGTGTTATAGCCAGCGGATTTGATGACTTTTTCTCTTGTTTTTCTATCCTTTAATTCGATGGGTTCCACAACTTTGATGCGAAATGGTTCTGGAATATATTTGGGCATTGAAATTTTCTCCTTTTGATTCTTTTTTGAAATATATACTTAATAGATTAACTCAATATTATTGTACAACGTTTAAACACTATTGTTCAATAAACTACTAACAGCATGTTTAAGAAGCATGTATAATGAAAAGAATATTATTCTATGAGGAATTTATGATAAAAATTGAACGTATGGTCTTGGGGCCAATTAGCAATAATAGCTATATTATTTATGATGGGGACAGCAGAGATGCCGTGGTGGTGGACCCTGCGATTGGGCAAAATGAGATTTATGAAAAAGCAAATGCTTTGGGCGTGACAATTCGAGAGATTTGGATCACACACCCTCACTTTGACCATATTGGCGGAGTGGCATATTTGTTAGAGATGTGCAATCCGAAGCCGAAAGTTATGCTGCATGAAAATGGTGTGAAATTGTGGGAAGAAAAAGGTGGCGCAAATCTGTTCAATTTTCCTTTCCCTCAATTGGAGACTCCTTCGACGTTGTTTAACGAAAATTCAGTGATGAAGGTGGGGGCAACAGATTTTGTGGTGATCGACTCACCAGGACATACGGAAAGCGATTGTTGTTTTTATAATGCGGAATATAAGGCATTGTTCAGTGGAGATGTGTTGTTCTCACGCTCGATTGGGCGAACGGACTTGCCCGGGGGAGATACGCAAGAATTGATCAATAATATTCATTCAAAGTTGTTTGTTTTGCCAGATGAAACAATTGTATATCCGGGTCATGGTGCTTTGACCACCATTGGACGGGAGAAAAAAGAGAATCCATTCTTGTAATAAATCGTTATAAAAAATGCGGAACACTTTTAATTTAGGAATCGTATATGACTGAAAAACCATTCGATGAATTATTAACTGAAGAGATTACGACTATTGAAAAACGCAAGGGGATCCCTTTTGCATTGGCTTTCTCAGCTTCAAACAATAACTATGCTATTCTGACTTTTTTCAGCAGCATCTTTGTGTTGTTTTTGTCTGAGCTGGGCTTTTCTAACACACGGATTGGGTTTTTATTAGGGTTGGTGCATGTGACGGGGATTTTCACCCCTTTCTTCACTCCTACTGTGGAACGGATTGGCCCGAAACGGGCTTTTTTGGTGGGGAACTCCATTCGGGTGACCTTGTCTATGGGGCTGTTATTGATTCCGTGGATTTTGAATCGTTTTGGAAATGATGTGTTGTGGATTGCAATCACGGCAATGATGGGGATTTTTGCACTCTTCCGCACTTTTACTTTGGCTGGATGGAACCCATGGAGCCAAGAATATGTGCCGACGAATATTCGGGGGAAGTATACGGCAATGAACAATATCATCAATAGTGTGGTGGGATTCTTGGTTTTGACCACTGCTGGGTATGTGTTAAACAAGAATACGGAAATGCGCACTTTTATGCTGATTTTTGGCATTGCGATTTTGTTTGGGATTATTACGATTGTGATGGCAACTTTTGTGCCAGGTGGCAAACCGATTATTTCAAAATCTGAAGTAAAGCGTCCGTTTTCGGGATTAAACATCCCATTGAAAGATCGTAATTATTTGATGTTTATTCTTGGTGTTTCTTTGATGACATTGGCAACTTCTCCGATGGATTCATTTATTTCTTTATATATGTTGGATAATGTGGGGTTGACCACAGGACAAGTGGTGTATATGACCTCTGCGACGACATTGGGAGCGGTGCTCTCAAGTTATATTTGGGGATGGGCTTCTGATCGCTATGGAAGCAAGCCAGTGTTGCAATCTGGGGTGTTTTTATATATTTTGTTGCCAATTTTTTATTTCTTTTTGCCACATCATTCTCCTTATAGTTTGTTGTTGGCGTTGCTTGTTTCTTTCTATGCAGGAATTGCATCGATGGGATGGGTGATCGGACAAGGGCGACAATTGAATGTGAATATGATTCCGATGAAGAACAGAACCTCTTATTTGGCGATTTGGAGCGCGATAGGGGGGATTACTTGGGGGATTAGTAAGCTGATGGGTGGTCGTTTGATTGACTTGACGCAAAATATCTCTGGTTCTTTGTTAGGACGTTCAATCGATAGTTATTTCATTTTGTTTGTGATTGCGTTTGCGTTGCCGATCATTGCTTTTTTGGTGATGCAATTTGTGAGCATTAATGAAGGCGTTTCTGTGGGAGAATTTGTGGGTATGTTCATCCATGGGAGACCTTTTATGGCGTTTAATTCTTTGATTCGCTTCCGTCGCGCAAAGGATGAATACACTGCAATTACGATTACTGAGCAGTTGGGCAATTCTAAGAGCCCTCTCACGGTGGATGAGTTGTTGCTGGCCTTGGCTGATCCACGATTTTATGTGCGATTTGAGGCAATTATTTCAATTGCACACCATGGTGAAGATCTGCGTTTGACCAAAGCATTGGCAAATGTTTTGGAACGAGGAGAACCCGCTTTGAGTGTGGTGGCAGCGTGGGCATTGAGCAAGGCGGTGAGCAAAGAAGCGAAAAGTGCATTACGTAAAAGTATGTATGGCTCCAGCTATCGCTCGGTGCGGGCACACGCAGCTCGTTCGCTTTCAATGGTGGATGATATTGGATCTAAAGATTATTTCTTGGAGCAAATGAATAAGGACTCTGATGTGGGGATGCGCATTGCGTATGCTTCGGCATTAGGAAAATTAAAAGTGAAAGAATCTGTGCCGCAAACGATTGAATTGTTGAAAGATATTCAAGATGGATATTTACGCAATGAGGTGGGGTTGGCTTTGGCTCGATCTGTTGGCGATGATCGCGCGTATATTCATATGTTGCGCGAAATTAAGATTGATATGGAAACTACGTTGGCTGCGGCAATTGGCGACCGAAAGAAAGCTATGCGCAAAATCTTGTCTACTTTGGATATTGATAAGGTGTTGGACACCTGTGAAAAACATATGGCAAAGGGTGAATATAACCGAGGGATTAAGATTTGGACAACTTTGTTGGAAAAAATCAATCAACTCGATATTGCCGATTATTTACATTTGGTGCTTGATGCAGTTATCGAAAATTTGAAAAAACAAGGATTGGCACGACCTGAATTTTATATCCTATCTATGACGGTGATTGATACGCTGGATCGAGAGAAAAAACATCCGGGGATTGAGGTGTGAGGATTTTGTTTGTAATTGAATCTACTAAAAAGTGTTGTTATCACAACACTTTTTTTTATCCGCAAACTTGACATTGCCTTAAGAAACTTATACAATCATTGTGAAATTGGTAACAATTTATTTTTAGTTAAGGAGATTTTGGACATGACCCCTCCAAAAGCAATACCCAAACCTAGTTTGCAACGCATGCCAATCTATTATCGGATTTTGAAAGATGCGCTTGAACAACACGAAGAGTTTATTTCATCTGCTGAGCTTGGACGTAGGGCGAAAGTTTCTCCTCAAAATGTGCGTAAGGATTTGGCTTTTTTGCCAGAGCAAGGCCAAGCGGGGATTGGCTATTCAATTTTGTCATTGGCAAATTGTTTGGAAGACACTTTAGGATTATTAAAATCGAAGGATGCGGTGATTGTGGGGGTGGGCAATTTGGGGAAAGCGCTCATGCTCTATCAAGGTTTCGAGAAAAGCGGGATCCAGATTGTGGTGGCTTTTGACAATGATCCGAAAAAAATGGGGGAAAAGGTTGGAAAGATTCCGATTATGCCGATTGAAAAGATCAGCAATTTGGTGCGCCGAATGAATTTAAAAATCGGAATTATTACAACTCCTGCAGATACTGCGCAAGAGACAGCTGATTTGTTGGTAGAGGGCGGGTGTAAGGCAATTTGGAATTTTACACCGACTATGTTGAAAGTGCCGGATGATGTTATGGTGCGCAATGAGGATTTGAGTGTGGGGATTATGGTGTTGTCCCATTATGTTGAATCTATGAAAGTGATCAATGAAACTTTTGAATAAGTTTGAATTTTTGTTGAATGGATAGGGAGCGTGAGGATATGAGCAGTGCAACTTTGTGGCGAACTTTGTGGGATTATGACCCGAATGGTTTGGTGGCGGTGGACTTGGATTTGAAGATTGCTGTGGTGAATCCTGCCTTTTGTGAATTTTTTAAGATGGATATGGCTGATTTAGTGGGCATGGATGTGCGAGAGTTGATGAGCATTGGAGATAAACTTTTGGAAGCCTGGGAAACAGGCAAAGCGATAAAAGGGGTAGAAAGCCATTATCCAGCATTAGATTTGTTTGTGCGCAATGTGATATTTCCTATGCCAGAAGAAAAATTGATTGCTTGCATATTGGTTGATTTTTCTCAAGAAGAGCAACAAAGAGAAGAAATGAGAAAGTTAAAACAACTCTCCTTGGATAAAGTGGAACAAGTGATCAACAAGCAGATGAAGACTGCTCAGGAGATTGCAGGATTGCTGGGGGAGACAACAGCAGAGACAAAGGCTTCTTTGTTGCAAGTGCAAGCTTTGTTGAATGAGGATGCTTCGTAATGGTGTTATTTGCGGATGTTTTTTGCGCGGGGTTGCATAAGAGCGGTGAAGAGCTGTGTGGTGACCAATGGCGGGTGCTGCGTACAGATGAAAAGACTTATGTGGTGCTTTCAGATGGATTGGGTAGTGGGGTGAAGGCCAATATTCTTGCTACGTTGACGACGAGCATTATCATTACCATGCTACGAGAAAATGTGGCGTTGAATGATGTGATCGAAACAGTGATTGAAACATTGCCCTCTTGCCAAGTGCGCAAAATTGCCTATGCAACTTTTACGATTATTAGTATTGATAATCAAACGATGGCATTTGAAGTGTTTAACTTTGATAATCCTGATCCAATTTTTATTCGAAACAATCAACGATATGACCTTGAATGCACAGAACGAGTGCTCTCTGGGAATACGGTAAAATATTGCCAAGGAATGGCGCAAGAAGATGATTATTTGGCCATTATCAGTGATGGGGTTTGGTATGCTGGATTGGGCACGCGACATAACCCGGGATGGGGGCGCGGACAGATTATCGATTATATGGCCCAAACGCTGATTACCCCAAAAACCTTGAACGCAGAAAAAGTAGTACGTGGGGTTTTGACACAGACTGATGCCCTTTATGCAAATGAACCAGGGGATGATGCTTCAATGGCGGGTGTGTTTTTCCGCCCACGGCGAGAAGCGATGGTGTTCACTGGCCCCCCGATAGATAAAAATGATGACAAGAAGATTGCTGAGCAATTGGTGAATTTTGAAGGACGCAAGATAGTGTGTGGGGGAACGACAGGGGATATTGTGGCTCGTTTTTTGAAGAAAGAGATTGTGATTCACAAAGAAAGTATCAAACATGACATCCCCCCCTATTTTGAATTAGAAGGGGTTGATTTGGTGACAGAAGGTGTGTTGACACTAAATAAGGCCTATGAGCTGATGTTGGAAGTGGAAGGTGATTATTCTTATTTGTATATTGATAAGGATGGGGCGATGCTTTTGGCTTTGGAGCTTTTGGTGGCGGATGACATCACTTTTGTGGTGGGGCAAGCAATCAATGCATTTTATCAAAATCCGAGTTTGCCTTTGAGTGTGTCGATTCGACGCAACTTAGTAGAAAAAATTGCGGATTATTTACGCTCATTAAATAAGAATGTGAGAGTACAATATATCTGAAATCCTAGGCGGGATTGAGCCGTTTAAGATATTATTTTGTTTATCTTTACAATCTTTTAAGAACATTCATTTTAGGGATTGACGTTTTCTCTGAGATAGTGTATAAAGATTGTGAAATAAGTAACAAAGGAAGTACACTTTCAAATGTTTACACCTATCTGGTCAATAGGTATCCTTCATATTTCATGAAAGTGCGTACACAGTTTCCTTTTTTGCTCCGCTTTGGTGAAAGCTAAGGCGGAGCAAAACTCCATTTTAT
Organism: Anaerolineales bacterium; assembly: GCA_963676155.2. Taxonomy (GTDB): domain Bacteria; phylum Chloroflexota; class Anaerolineae; order Anaerolineales; family UBA11579. The sequence goes on along the minus strand of CAXXOS010000001.1, from coordinate 640,113 downwards.
TCCCCTATTTCTTTTTTATAACCCTCATCTTTTTTTATTTTTCTATATTTAATCTTTTTTTCCGTTTTTAAGCTTAGAAAACTCTCATCTTTTCATTTGTGAAATTTATCACAAATCACTTGATTTTTCTCAACTCCCTTGGTATATTATTTGTGAAAATAATCACAATCAAAACACAGGAATTATTCAACTTATTTTTTTATCCTTAGATTGTGAAAAAATAACAGTCTTGTAGATTCATAAAGGAGTTGTATGATGGCAGAAAAAACAATGTCTGATAAAACAAAAGTAGAAGCAACTGTGACCTCTGAAGACCCATTCGAAGTGATGGTTGCCAAGGTTGTTAAAGCACAAAAAGAATTTTCAACCTATACCCAAGCACAAGTAGATAAAATCTTCCGTGCTGCTTCACTTGCAGCAAATGAGGCAAGAATTCGATTGGCGAAGATGGCTGTGGAAGAAACCAAAATGGGCATTTTGGAAGATAAGGTCATCAAAAACCATTTTTCATCAGAATTTATCTATAACAAATATAAAGACGAGAAAACCGTGGGGATTTTGGAACACGAGTCTTCTTATGGAATTTATAAAGTTGCTGAACCAATTGGTGTGATTGCAGGGATCATCCCCACCACCAACCCCACTTCAACCACAATCTTCAAGTCTTTGATTAGCTTGAAGACCCGCAACGGGATTATTTTTTCTCCACATCCCAATGCAAAGAAAAGCACGGCTGAAGCGGCTCGGATTGTGTTGGAAGCTGCTGTGGAAGCGGGTGCACCCAAGAATATTATTGCCTGCATCGAAACCCCAAGCTTAGATCTTTCAAATCGCTTGATGCAACATAAAGACATCTCTTTGATCTTGGCCACTGGTGGGCCGGGGATGGTGAAGGCTGCCTATTCTTCTGGTACACCTGCAATTGGTGTGGGCCCGGGGAATACCCCTGCTTTGATTGATGAAACTGCTGACTTGCGTATGGCCGTGAATGCGGTGATCTTATCCAAAACTTTTGATAATGGTGTGGTATGTGCATCTGAACAAGTGATCGTGGTGCAAGATTCAGTCTATGACAAAGTGAAACAAATGCTCTCTGACGCAGGTGCTCATATTTTGAGCAAAGCAGAAAAGAAGCGCGTTGACGAAGTGATCTTGCGAGATCAATCTTTGAATGCCGCAATCGTGGGCCAAAGCGCCGCGAAAATTGCTGCGATGGGCGATGTGACCGTGCCTGAAAACACCAAGATTTTGATTGGTGAATGTGATTCTCCTGATCGAAAAGATCCTTTCATTCATGAAAAACTTTCTCCAGTTTTGGGGATGCTGCGCTTCACAAGTTATGAACAAGGATTGAATTACACCGCACAAATTGTAAACGAAGGCGGCATCGGGCATACTGCATTGCTGTTCACTGATCCGATGAATACTGAACGTATCCAAGAGTTTGGCGAACGCATGAACGCTGGGCGCGTGTTGGTGAATATGCCTGCTTCGCAAGGGGCAATTGGCGATTTATATAACTTTATGTTGGAACCCTCATTGACTTTGGGGTGTGGTTCTTGGGGAGGGAATGCTGTGAGTGAAAATGTGGGTGTGAAACATCTTTTGAATATTAAACGAATTGCAGAACGACGTGAGAACATGCAATGGTTCCGTGTGCCTTCTCGAATTTATCACAAATATGGTTCTTTGCCGGTGGCATTGCAAGAACTCAAAGGGAAGAAACGTGCCTTTTTGGTGACAGATAAACCCTTGTTTGATTTGGGATATACAGAGCGAATTACATCTATTTTGGAACCCATGGAAATCGAAGTGGAAATCTTCCACAACGTGATCCCTGACCCCACTTTTGAAGTGATTGAAGAAGGTGTGGCACGCATGCGTGACTTCAACCCAGACGTAATCATTGCTTTAGGCGGTGGTTCTCCGATGGATGCAGCCAAGGTGATGTGGTTGCTCTACGAAAATCCGAATATGGACTTTGATGGGATGGCAATGCGCTTCATGGATATTCGCAAACGAATTTATGAATTCCCCGAATTGGGACGCAAAGCCTACTTTGTAGCAATCCCGACCACTTCTGGAACTGGCTCTGAAGTGACACCGTTCTCGGTGGTGACTGATGGAAAAACCCATGTGAAATATCCATTAGCAGATTATGCGATTACCCCTGATATGGCGATTATCGACAGTGAATTGGTGTTGAATATGCCAAAAGGTTTGACCGCTGCTTCTGGAATTGATGGGATTGTGCATGCGATTGAAGCATTTGTATCTGTGTTAGCGACTGATTATACGAATGGGTTGGCATTGGAAAGCTTGCGTGTGATGTTCAAGTATTTGCCAGCAGCCTATAAAGAAGGCGCTGATAATCCTTATGCACGAGAACGCGTACACAATGCCTCTACCTTGGCAGGGATGGCATTTGCCAATGCATTCTTGGGCATCTGCCACTCGATGGCACACAAACTTGGGGCTGCCTTCAATATTCCTCATGGTGTGGCAAACGCATTGTTGATTAGCTATGTGATTCGCTATAACGCAGATGATGCTCCCACCAAGTTGACCGCATTCCCGCAATATGACCACCCCTCTTCTGCAAGCCGCTATGCAAAGATTGCAAACTATCTTGAATTAGGTGGCAAAACCAAAGATGATAAGGTGAACGCTTTGATCAATGCAATTGAAGACCTCAAAGAAGAATTGAATATTCCAAAGAGCATTCAAGCCTATGGCATCAAAGAAAAAGATTTCTTGGCTGTGTTGGATGATCTATCTGAAAATGCCTTTGATGACCAATGCACCGGCGCGAATCCTCGCTATCCATTGATTGCTGAGATCAAACAACTGTATTTGGATGCATACTACGGAAAAACCCTACAATAATTAGCACCGTATTTCATTGGAAAATTGGCAGACAACAATTTTCAATCGATGTAATACGAATCATCTATATCCCTTTCTCGTGCTTTGTGTGTTCCAGAAGTGCCTCTGACTTGAACTTAGCTTCTGGGGCACACATAAGCAAAATCAAGAAATAAAAAAAGCTGGTGAAAAATCACCAGCTTTTTGTTTTAAACCATATATATTGTATTTTATATCTAGGCTGATTGTTCCACAGAACTTTCTTTGTTGGCATCTTCTGATTCAAACAAGGATTGATCGACAATCTCTTCACAGGAGAGGCATTGATATTGACGTTTGTTCAACACGACCAACATGCCATCTTTACAAGATGGACATTTATGTGCAACAGGTTTCTTCCAGCTGGTGAAATCACATTCTGGATATTGATCACAACCGTAGAAGACACGCCCTTTGCGGGTGCGACGTTCGACAATTTCACCTGTTTCACAGTGATCACATTTTACATTGATGCGTTCTAGCCAAGCTTCTGTATAGCGACATTCAGGATAGGTGCTACAACCAATAAATTTGCCATAGCGGCCCCAGCGAATGATGAGGTCATTGCCACAGTCTGGGCAGGCTCGGCCAACTTTTTCAGGTTCGGGACGTACATCCGGCATGGCTTCTTCTGCTTTTTCAACTTGTTCGGCAAAAGGTTTATAGAATTCGCCAATAACTTTGCGCCATTCTTCATCCCCTTCTGCAATTTTGTCTAATTGGGATTCCATATCTGCAGTGAAGGTGACATCAACAATATTGGGGAAATGTTCGCAAAGAAGGTCATTGACCAATTTGCCTGTGTCGGTGGGGTAGAGACGTTTTTCTTCACGGAAGACATAGCCACGTTGTTGCAGAGTACCGATAATGGGGGCGTAGGTTGAAGGACGTCCAATGCCATATTCTTCTAATTGACGCACTAAAGTGGCTTCGGAGAAACGTGCAGGTGGTTGAGTGAAGTGTTGGCTAGGATTGATCTTTTGGAGGTCTTGTTTTTGACCTTGTTCCAAATCTGTCGGCACACCATTATGTTCGTCGTTGCCGTTACCATTTCCATTTTCATTGAGGGTTTCTTCGTATACTGCAAGATATCCTTTGAATATCAATTTTGAATCAGAGCTACGCAAAAGATATTCATGCAAGTCTGTTTCAGATTTGATGGTGACGGAAATAGTCTCATAGACGGCTTGGCTCATTTGAGAAGCAACAAAACGATTCCAAATCAATTGATAGAGACGATATTGATCTCGAGTGAGCAAAGATTTCATTTCCTTGGGAGTGCGCAAGGTGGAGGTGGGACGAACGGCTTCATGTGCTTCTTGGGCACCTTTGGATTTGGTCTTGAATTCAGGAATTTTTTCGGGGACGTAGTCTTCTCCATGGGTTTCGATAATATAGTTGCGGGCTTCTTTTTGTGCTAATTCTGAAACATGCACGGAGTCAGTACGCATATAAGTAATCAACCCAACCGGTTCGCCATCTCCCATATCAATCCCTTCATAGAGTTGTTGGGCGATGGTCATGGTGCGACGAGCAGTGAATGAAAGCTTGCTGGACGCTTCTTGTTGCATGGTGGAGGTGGTGAAGGGTGCTAATGCTTTGCGTCGGCGAGTGCCTTTCTTGACTTTGTCAACAAAGTAGGCTGCTTTTTCCATATCTGCAATGATAGGATCTGCTTCGTCCTTACTGGTGATCTTGACATCTTCGCCATCAATCTTTGCTAATTTTGCAAGATATTGATCTTTGGGACGATTTTCTGGAGTGAAATCCGCAGAAATACGCCAATATTCATCAGGAATAAATTCTTCAATTTCTCGTTCACGTTCAACGATAATGCGCAAGGCAACAGATTGCACACGGCCTGCAGTGAGGCGGTTGCGCACTTTGCGCCAAAGGATGGGGCTGATTGAATACCCCACTAAACGATCCAAGACACGGCGTGCTTGTTGGGCATCGACCAAGTCCATATTGATTTGACCAGGTTCGGCAAAAGATGCCTCAATGGCTGGTTTGGTGATTTCATGGAAAACAACACGCTTGGTGATGGAGGGATCCATATCTGCGGATTCAAGCAAATGCCAAGCAATGGCTTCTCCTTCGCGATCAGGGTCGGTCGCGAGATAGATTTCTTCTGCACGAGCGGCTTTTTCTTGCAACTCTTTGACAATTTTGCGTTTTTCATTGGGAACGCGATATTTGGGTTCAAAATTATGATCTACATCGACAGAGAGCTGGGAGCGAAGTAAATCGCGGACATGACCAACGGATGCTTCAACGGTGTAGCCTTTCCCAAGGAAACGACCTACAGTGCGCGCCTTGGCGGGAGATTCGACGATAACAAGCTTCCCTTCGCGTTTGATGGGCTTTTTCTTCGATTTTCGGACGGGATTAACCGGTGGTTCAATCCCATCGTGGGCTTCTGTGCGACCCATGCGGAACATTTTGGTCCCACAAACTGAACAGACACCTTTGGTGCCGGGTGTACCTGAAGCAGTATAGACCGCTTCAGCGTTATCCATTTCACGTTTTTCTTTACATTTTACACAATATGCTTGCACGTGAACCTCCATTCAAAAATAAGTTCAATAAATGATTATTTTTTTGTTACGTTAGTTGTAATGTTTTTATTCGATTTTGTTGATCAGAGATATTGTTTTTTATCTTTTTCTTTCAATATGCTGATCGCTTTTTTAACATCTTGGGCTCTGGATGTGTTGCAGACCAAAATGACATCATCTGTGTCAATCACAGCGATGTTTTCTACGCCGATGGTGACCAAGAGACGCTTGCCTTTTTCAGAAAACAACAGGGAGTTCTTGGTGTCGACCATTTCGATATCGGGACCGCGAACGATGTTGCCATCTGCGTTTGATTCAATGATGGAAAAAAATGAGTCCCAACTACCGACGTCGTTCCATCCTAAGCCCTTACCAGGGATAACGACCACGTTCTTGGCATTTTCCATAATGCCATAGTCAATCGTCTCATTTTTCAAAGGAATCCAATGATCCAACAATGCTTGAGCATAGTCAGATGTGTCATAAGCACTTTGCAGTTTGAGAAGCGCTTGATGCAAGGTTGGCATTTGGGTGGCAAATTCTTGCATAATCGATTTAATCTTCCAAATGAACATGCCCGAATTCCAAGCGTAGTTGCCTGCTGCGAGCATTTGTTCTGCACGTTCAAGGGGGGGCTTTTCGACAAATTGATCAACACAATATGTGGGGAATCCGTTATAGTCTCCAAATTCTTCCCCTTGTTTGATATAACCGTACCCTGTGGCAGGGAATTCTGGACTGATGCCAAGGGTGACCAAGCTGCCTTGTTGTGCAACTTGATAGGCGGCGGTGAGAATTTTCTGGAAGAGCTCATTATCTTTCATGAAGTGATCTGCTGTTAAGACTGCCATGGTGGCATTGGGGTTGCGCTTTTGCAATACTGCCGCTGTGAGCCCTATCGCGGATGCTGTGCCGCGGGGTTCGGGTTCTAATATGAAATTTTCTTTGGGAATGGCTGGCACTTGGCGTTGTAATGTCTCTGCATGATCTTGGCCGGTAACAACAAAAATTTGTTCGGGAGATAAGAGCCCCATCATCCGATTGAAGGCAATTTGGAAGAGAGAGTTGTCGTCAATCAAATTGAGCATTTGTTTGGGATGTGAAATTCTGGAAAGCGGCCATAAGCGCGTGCCACCTCCGCCTGCCATAATTACTGCATAGAAATCTTTCATTTCAAGCTCCTTGTTATTTTGCGTTATAACCGCTTGACATCTCTTTGATGACCATATAACGCATTTTGCCAACCTGTTTCACCAACCCTTTGAGTTCCATCATGGTAAGGGTTGCAGAAACTTTGTTGATTGGCATGTTTACTTTGTTTTTAATTTCATCTATGTGCAAAGGTTCATATTTGAGTGCTTCGTATAAGGTTACTTCAAATGCATCTGCGGGAAGAACGGTTTGCACTTCTTGTTTTTGTTCTATCAATTCTAGGTCCAGCACTTCAAGCACATCTTTCGCAGACAACAAAGGGTGAGCGCCTTCTTGAATGAGGCGGTTAGGCCCTTTGCTCAAGGGCGCATAAATTGGTCCTGGTACTGCAAAGACTTCTTTGCCTTGCTCGACTGCATTCCGAGCTGTAATCAAAGCGCCACTGCGCTCCCCTGCTTCAATCACAATGGTGGCCATAGTGAGGCCAGAAATAATGCGATTACGGGGTGGAAAATTCGCGCCATCCGGTGGAGTGCCAGGCACATAATCACTAATCATTGCCCCATTTTTTACTATTTGATGGGCGAGTGCATGATTTTCTGCGGGATAGATGCGATCTACTCCACAACCTAAAATTGCTAAGGTTCTGCCTCCTGCTTCGAGAGCGGCTTTGTGGGCGATGGTGTCTACACCCCGGGCTAGGCCGCTAACAATGGTGATGCCTTGACTTGCGAGTGTGTTACAAATCTCTTCCGTGACTTGCCGCCCATATTGGGTGACTTTGCGCGTGCCAACAACACCCACAGACCATCGATCTTCTGGGCGTAACTCACCATTGAGATAGAGCACGGGAGGAGAAGCAGGAATGTTTCGCAGTCTTTGAGGATAAGCATCCTCTTGCCATGTCAAAACAGAAATGTTTTTTGATTGATATTCAGAAAGGATTTGATCGAGGTCAAAGCTGGCTCTGACTTTGAGAAAGTTTGATATGACTTTCTCTGGAAGTTTGAGCTCTCTTAAGGTAGCAGGAGATGTTTGCCAAATAGCTTCTATATCTCCAAAGTAATCTAGCAACCGTTCAAACCGAACGGGTCCTAACCCTTTGACATGAGAGAGTCCCACCCAATATTTTTTCTGATTATCCATCACTTCTTTCAAAGAGGTTTTTTTGAAAATTTTTTGTTTTCCTCTTTAAATTTGGTTTTCTTCATTAATATTAAAATAAAAATGAATTCACGAACATCAGAATACCATATTCAAAATAAGTTTGTCAAGGCTTGTTTTTAATTTTACCTAAATGGTAAATTAATTTTGAGGAAAGTCTTCTGGGAGAAGACCCGGGAGGAGGTGCACCAAAATGGTTTGGGTTTTGAGATCAATTTTGAGAATCACTTCTTCTGTGGAGGGGAGGAGCACATCAGGTTTGTCATCTGAAGTGACAACATAGACGTTATTTGCACCAGTTTCGATAATTTCTGTGAGGGTGCCAAGTGCAATGCCGTCATCCGTTTGGACTTGGAGCCCATAGAGTTGGTGTTGATAATAGTCTCCGCGAGGGAGTTTGGGAAGCTCATCGATGCGAACGTAGACATACCAATTACGGATATGTTCAACTTCATCTCGATGGGAAAACTCATTAAATGTGATTAAAAGGCCAACATTATGATGGCGGGTGTTTTTGATGGTGACAAGTTGATGATTTTCTCCGATATAGACTTTTTTTCCTTTTTTAATCCGTTCAGGAAAATCAGTCATTACCCCCATTTGAAGTTCGCCATTGAGACCATGAGGCTTTTGAAGACGACCAATCACTAAAAATTCAGACGGCGCTGTGTTGCGCACAGCACTGCCTGAATTTTGTTCTCTTCTGCGAGCTGCAGTTTGTCTGCGATTCGAAGTCTCAACCATTAGTTGGGTTCAACAATTTCCAAAGATGCACGTTTGCCATCACGAGCGGCAACACGCAACAAGACGCGCATGGAGTTGGCCACACGACCACCTTTGCCAATAATACGTCCCATATCTTCTTTTGCGACTTCTAAATTCAACTCTACTGCATTGCCACGTTTAAACTCTGTGACATTGACCTGAGTGGGGTCATCCACCAAGGAACGAGCGATGTATTCGATCAAAGCTTTCATGGTTATTTCCTTCCCACTCGAATGAGGCTACTGCTTATTCAGCAGCTTCTTCGGTTGCTTCTTCTGCTGTTTCAACAGCTTTTGGTTTGCCAACGGGGGCAGGGCGACGAGTTTTGGGATCCACATTGCGGGAAACATAGACTGCTTCAGCTTCTTGGACCAATTTTTCAACATCTTCGCCAGCTTTGAAACGTTCGTAACGTTCCATGAAACCAACTTGTTTAACAACTCTTTCAACAGATTCACTCATTTGAGCGCCTACACTCAACCAATAGAAAAGACGATCGTCTTTGAGTTGAATTGTGGAGGGTTCTGTGCGGGGGTTATAGGACCCTAATGCTTCAATAAAGCGACCATCACGGGGGCTTTCTTTATCTGCTGCGACCAAACGAAAACTAGTTTGGTTTTTTCTGCCGACTCGGCGTAAACGAATGCGTACCATTTAACTGGCTCCTTCAATTTTTTATATTTGTATTCAATATTATAGCAGACATAATCTCAATCATAGAGAGGGGGGGGTGTGTTGAAGGGGTACACACTAAAAAACTATGATCTCTGTTTGTGTCTTGCGATCACATCATGCCCGGAAAACCGCGCATGCCTGATTTCTTCATTCTTTTCATCATCTTTTGCATGTCGTAATATTGCTTGAGCACACGATTGACATCATCTTGAGTGGTGCCAGAACCGCTTGCAATGCGACGTTTGCGACTTGCTGTGATAATTTTTTTCGGGCGTTGACGCTCAGCAACTGTCATGGAACTGATGATGGCTTCTGTTTTCTTAAGCATTTTTTCAGCAGCTTCATTATCAATATTTTGACTGAGACGTTGGTTGCCGGGCATATTGGGCATCATATCGAGCAATTGCCCGATGGGGCCCATACTGCGCACCTGCCGAAGTTGAGAGGCAAAATCTTCTAAGGTGAAGTTGCCAGAAAGCATTTTTTCAGCTTGCTCTTCTGCATTTTTTGCATCAAGGGCTGATTCGGCTTTTTCAATCAACCCAATCACATCGCCCATGCCCAAAATTCGAGAGGCTACTCGAGTGGGATCAAACACTTCGAGTGCGGTGAGGCCTTCGCCAACACCTAAATATTTTATGGGTACGCCTGTGACAGAACGCAATGAAATTGCAGCCCCACCACGTGCATCCCCATCAATTTTTGTAAGAATCAAACCGGTGATGTCTACTGCTTTAGAAAAACCTTGAGCGACATTAACGGCTTCTTGCCCAATCATACTATCTACGACGAGCAAAGTTTCAATTGGTTGCGTGGCACCAGATATGTCGCGGAGTTCGCGCATCATGGCATCGTCCAATTGAGAGCGACCTGCGGTGTCGATGATCATTACAGTGTAGCCACCAGCGGCGGCCTTCATCATCGCTTGGGCAGCGAGCATAGCGGGTTGTTTACCTGCGGAGGCAAACACTTCCACGCCGATGGTCTTGCCAAGGGTTTGCAGTTGATCAACAGCTGCGGGTCGGTAGGGGTCTGCGGCCACAAGGAGGACGCGCTCCCCTTCTTTTCGCAACATGGAGGCTAATTTGGCAGTGGTGGTGGTTTTCCCAGCACCTTGCAAACCGACCATCATAATGGTGCGCGGTTTGGCACCTTTGAGGTTGAGGGGGGCTGCTTCGCCAAGCGTTTGAACTAGCTCTTCATTGACAATCTTGATTACTTGTTGCCCGGGATTGAGTGCTTTGGAAACTTCTGCCCCAATGGCACGTTCTCGGATGCGAGCAAGCAGATCTTTGACGACATCAAAATGAACATCCGCTTCAAGCAAAGCGAGGCGAACACTTCGTAAACCTTCATCTACATCGGCTTGTGTGAGCTTGCCACGACGACGAAGGTCTGAGAATACTTTGGTTAGTCGATCTGAAAGATTTTCAAACATTGCTTTCCTTGTTGCTTTTATTTTCTTTTAATAGCAAAATATACGCATTTCACCTGCGCAATTGTAAATTCTAGCTTGAATTGATGGATGGGTCAAGGGCGGAGCTTGCACAACTTGGGTTTGAACTCTCAAGCGTGCTCCTCTGATTGAGTTGCTTGAGGCAACGCTTTGCCACATTCCACACAAAAGTGCGCGTTGTGTAATGCTTTGGTGTTGCAGACCGGGCAGTAGATTATTTCTTCTTTTTGTTCTGCGATGAATGTGCCGCAATGACCGCAATATTCAATTTCTCGAAGATATTCTAAGCCACATTTTTTGCATGTGATCGCCATGACGACCTCCTATTATTTCTCACCGTTTTGCTAGGCCGAATTTGTGTGCTGTGATGAACTTTATTTTACCTTAATTGAGGCTGTGCAAGTGAGACAAGCAATTGTGTTTAGGGTATACTTATTTTAATTAAGAAGATTTTGAGGATCTTATTATGAGTGATATGAACGAATCAACAACTGCTAATCCTACAAATGATGTTTTTTTATGCGCAATCTGCGGAAAATTACACCCGATTGGCACAATCTTTTGTGAGCATACTGGACGTGTGTTGTTGTCTGCTGAGATGATTCCTTTTGAAGACACCATCGAATGCCCTTTTTGTGGGCAACCTCATCAAAAAGAATTGCATTATTGCCCAGAAACAGGGCGATTGATGCCAATTTTGGAAACTGCGCCAATGGAAAACACACAAAGCATCACAAAACCAATGGCCACTTTGCGGGATAGTTTTGAGGAGATTGAATTGGATGATGCAATCGAATTAGAGGAAGATGATGCGCTTGTTGAAACCAATCGCGTTCGATCAGCTACTACTCAAACCAAAACAGTACTCCCTACCCAACGCTATGGAAGGGGAAGCAGCTCCTCTAAAAGTAAACAAAAAGCAGATTTTCCTGAGCAAAAAGCACCTAACTCCAAATCAACCTCTGCGGAAAAAACACGCCAAAATACGTCAGCAGCATTTGATCGGGATGAAGAATTGGCTCGCTATCGCGCGAATCAATCGGTGATGATGGTGACGATTGCGATTTTGTTTGTGGGGTTGATTGTGGCAGGTTTCTTTGTGTTCCAATTGACTCAACAAGTGAATGCAATGGAAAGCACTGTGAACGCAATGCAAGAGATGCTGACGGAAATGTATGCGAAACTGCAAATTTTGGGACAGTGACCCATAATGTTCACAAATCGGATACGTCAATTTCCTTATTCCACCTCTTTTTTTCCACTCCTATCCAATCACTTTGAAAAACCACAAGCGACTATACTCCTTTCTGAAATCCAAAAGAAATACACAGAACTTGCTCAAGGCACTCAGCAATCAGCACATGGCTCACAATGGAAATTGTTCTTAAAACGAGTAGCACCCGCAATTGCGATTTATTCTGTTTTGATTAATGAGGGGATTTCAAGTGAAAAAGCAATCGAATGGATCGATTTACTTTTCGAAGAAGTATTGTTCAAAGCACAAAGGAAAGGGATGAAACTCATCGGAATGTTGCCAGATCCTTATCCGTTCGTGCGACTATCTCTGCGCTCAATGAGTCGCAATTCTTATCTCCCAAATTCAGAACAAGTTGTGGAAGACTCTGAAAATTGTTTTGCAATGAATGTGAAACGGTGTTATTACTTGGATATGATGCAACGCTATGATGTGCCAGAATTGACCGCTTGTTTTTGTCATACGGATGATTGGCTTTCTGCGATGATGCCAAAAGTGACGTGGCATCGAACGAGTACGTTGGCACAAGGGGCAGAGCACTGTGATTTTCGCTGGTGTCGAAAAATGAAATAATGTTTAAAAAAGCACCTCTTCGAAGAGGTGCTTTTGATTAGATAGTTTGTTAATTCAAAAGCTCCATGAAAATTCATGGAGCTTTTTTACAAGTCGGGTTATTGATTACCACAAATCTCTATAACCATTGATGTCGCAGTAATAGCGAGTATAGTCTTCTTTGAGATATTGAAGTTCAATTTCAATGTCTTTAGCAGAGAGGTTTTGATTATTTTGCTCCTCTAAGATAGATTCAAGTCGCTCTTGTAGTTCAGTTTGATCATACTTTGTAAGATCCACATAGAATACATGCCAAGGGCTTTCTTGTGCTTTTTCGAGGAGCTCTTGATTGACAAAGCATTGGTCTAAGTTGCTATATTGCTCACATATCTCAAGGTCTGCTTGAACAGGATAGTTTGCCCAAAGATCTTGATTTTCAGTGGTCGCTTTGAGGGCTTTGAGCATATCAATGCGCCAATACCAACGAGAATTTGGAACTTGTTGCCCCAGAAAATATTGATTTTCAAATTCTCTACAACTTAGTTCGGCAAGCATTTTTTCATATTCAACTTGGTTTTTTGGATTCTCCATTTGTGTTTGAGCAAACTCTTGTGATTTCAAACTTTCGATCAGGGCAGGTATCCCTTCGTCAGGCAGAGAGCGCAAATAATACCAATCGATGCCTGCATCACCATGGACATTTTGATTGATGCGAACCGCCATAGCAGGCATATTTAATGCGGCTAAAGTGACAATAAACACAGTAGCCCAAGTGCTGAGCAAAAAGAGAAGATGGTTTTGTTTGAGCAGAAGTTCATCAAGATAAAGTGCAATCAAAAAGATCGCCATGGTAATGATGAAAACATGCCCAGTGATACGAATCGAGGTAACACCATAGGTGTTTTCTAACAAACGTAACCGTCGATAGGCTGAAATGAGAACAATCCCAATTTCAACTATGAGAAGGCCATATCCAATTTTGAAAATACGATCACTAGCCGGAGAGGTTTGTTTTTTGAAGAATTTGAGCAGTTGCAACATCCCTATGGCCAAAGCGCTGGCGAAAATCAATTCCGTTGTCCCTCTTCGTGCGTAGGCAGCGTAGGTGTAACCATCAATATTGATGATTTGCTCTCCTGCAAAAAAGTAACGGAATTGGACGGCAATGAAACTAAGGAAAATCAAAATGACAGTGCCAAGCACAATCGCAACTTCAATATTCCCCAAAAACGTCGGGGTTTTGAATTTCTTTGGTTTGGTTTCAAGATTACGAAGATAACCGAAGAAGAACACACTAATCGCTACTAACCAGAACAGATTGGCAATCAGGCGGAAAACCAAATCAATTGAAATAATTTCAAAAAGATGTTGAAGTCCATTTTGGAATACTGCATCTGCACTGGAAAAAAGTGCTAAGAAAACCACTACCCAAGGGAGGGCTAATAAGAGACCAAAAAGAATGGATAAGATTGTTTTGCGAGAGCGTTCCTTAGGTGTTTCTTGCTTGAAGGTTTGAAAAGAAGCCCCCAAGCCTTGGAAACCGCGCCCAATTGTACTAAAAAATCGGACAACGACGCCTAGCAAGGTGCCTTCCACTAAATAGGAACGGTCAGAAGAGAGGAGCATAGCCAGCAAAAGGGCAACTGAAAGCAGAATTGCAGGAATAACCACTAACTCTTCTGTTCGCCAAACTGGAATGAATGCTAATACCAAGATGGATAATGCATGATAATAATCAGAGAAAACAAGTTTCGATACTTTGTGCTTTTCTATCAATAAAAGAACAACACTCAGCGCACACCATGCGAAAAATCCAATTGCAGAAAACTGATCGTCATATTGAGGTGGACTGATGAGAACATCTCTTCCTATGGTGATCAAAAAGATTGCAGTAAAGATCCACCAGAGACGTTTGCTTGTGAATTTTGGGGTATCTTTCGATGTTTCTTTTTCTAGATCGGTGATTGTTTCAGACATATATTCCTTCACTTTCTATTTGTATACCATTGAAATTGGTAGAGTTGCAATCGGCAAAAAGTGCGCGATTACTCTGATTATAGAAGGGCGGGAATTGCAATCTCTATCAAGCGACTCTCAAAATAAAAATCAAACTGTCAGATTCTATCAGAAGCTCTCAATCTAGGTTTTCTTGTTGAAATGATTCTCGAATGATCTTGAAAATCGTCAAACGACTATCTAATGACGCCAACAATGGATAAAGTACCCAATCATGTAACATGCCTTCTGCTTCATAATAGATGCCTTCATTGCCAAGGGCTTGTAGTTCGTTTTTGAGTTTGACACAATCTGGATAGAGAATGTCATGGGTGCCAATGAAAATCGAAATAGGCGGCAGATTTTCTAAATTACCGGTAATGGGACTAACAAAAGGATGGTCAGGGGGAAGTTCTCCAGCATAGGAGCGACCTGCTTCAATGAGCCCTTCCACTTTGAGTAAGGGATCTACTTTGTCAATTTTGGGGATGACTGGGTTGTTCAAACGAATATCCAACCATGGAGAGAGCATAATGGTGTGTACGGGAGGGCATAACTCTTGGTCGCGAATTAACTGTGTGAGCGCAAGCGCAAGCCCACCTCCAGCAGAATCTCCCATTAAGATGATTTTTTCACATGAATCTTGCGCAAGAATATGTTGATAGGTTCGAAGCGTCATGTGGATGGTTTCGTTGGCTTTGCTTTGGGGTGCTAAAGGATAATTAGGTGCATGTACGGCGCATCCCTGAGTAAGCACAATTTGGGCAATAAAACGCCAATGAAAATATGTGAAAGTTTGAACATAGGCACCCCCATGAAAAAAAAGGATGTGATTGGTAGGTGTGCCTTTTTTAGGTTGAATGGTCCATACTGGATGCCCGTCTATGACATTTTTTTGACAATCAAACACACGTTGAATAAAACGAGGAGGATTAACCTGATGCATCACACTGTTGTTTTTCATTAATCGATTGAATGAAAATCCGTTTTTAAAACGGATTAATTTTAAAAGGGCACTAAAAAATCGAATCCCGAGATTTAATTTTGGCATTGTTTTTCCATTTTCACACTCATTTTCAAATTTATTATTTTTTATCTATTTTATCAGATAGTTGATTTTTAAAACAAAAAGAGCACTTCAAAGAATAAGCGCTCTTATTTCTCGCAAATCAAACAATTATAGGCTTCTTAGCAAAACACCATTTTGAGATGGGTCATAGAGGAGAATGCCTTCTTCCGTTTTTTCAAATGGAATTTGTGCATTTTCTATTCTATTGACCACTTCAGAGAGCGCTGCTTGATTTGGTAAGTTCACGGTGAAATGTTTGAGACCAAGCGCATCAGCAGGCGCAAAAGGAGCACCCTCCCCTTGCCAAGCGTTGAGGCCAATATGATGATGATAACCACCGGCAGAAACAAAGGCCATTTTATAATTGCTGGAACGTCCCATAATATCAAACCCAAGAATGCCATGATAGAAATCCAAAGCGGGCTGCACATGGCTCATATACAGATGTACATGTCCGATACGGGTCTCTTGAGAGACTGGCACATTGAGCTCTTCTCCTTTTTTAAGATGAGAGAAAAGACGATCTAAGTCCATCGGCTCACGTCCATTGCTCAGAGAACCATCCGTTCGATAGGCAACATAATTCTGATCCGTCATCACCCAGTGTCCATCTTCTGGCGATTCTGCATAGAGCTCAATCCCATTCCCTTCAGGATCATCAAAGTAGGTTGCTTTGGTTTGAATGTGATCTGTGGGGGCATTGGGCACTTGAAGTTGATAGAGACGGGCGACAGCACGGGCAAACTCTGCTTGGTTGGGGAAGAGGACGGCAAAGTGATAGAGCCCTGTGGTGCCTCGGTAACGCTTATAGTCGGGGTGTTGGGTAAGATGAAGAAGTTCGTTTTCTCCATTCCCAAGGCTAGCTTGGTGTTCATCTTTCCAGTGGAGGTGCATGCCAAGTACTTTTTGATAGAAGTTAATTTGATTCTCTAAATTGGCAACATTTAAGGAGACAGAGGCAATGTTGGTTGCTTTGTGGATGGAGTTTATTTGTTGCACATCATTTTTTGAGTTTAACATTTTCTTTCCTTAAGATTTAATTATACTAACTGGTCTATATAGGACTAGGTAGGTCTTTTTGGACTTACTCACAGAAAGATTAATGTTTATTTATATTTGGTAAAAATTATTTCCAGATTGCTATTAAACAAAAAAGACCGATTGTAATAATCGGTCTTTGTGAGCGTGGAGGGACTCGAACCCGCAACCAATGGCTTAAAAGGCCACTGCTCTACCATTGAGCTACACGCCCTTGCTAAGACAGCTTTTTCCAAAGCTGGTTGTTTAGCGGAGAACATTGTAACACCTTGTCCGACATCCGTCAATAATCTTGACACGATTTACTACGACGTTTAATATAAAGCACCAGAATTAGGTCAACCCTATTAAGGAAGGTATGATGAGTACAATTAAAGTTATTTCTGAAGAAGAATTCAAAGACATTTTGCGCAACAACCAAACCCCCGTGGTGATTGATTTTAGTGCTACGTGGTGTGGGCCCTGCAAAATGCTGGAACCTGTGATTGAACAATTGGCAGACGAATGGGAAGGCAAAGCCCAAGTATATAAAATCGATATTGATCAAACACCTAGTGTGCCGCAACAATTTGGGGTGATGGGAGTCCCTACTTTGATGTTGTTCAAAGACAATGAAGTAAAAAGTCAAATCGTGGGATTTAAACCAAAAAAGAAAATTGCCAAAGAGTTTGAATCTCTGTTTTAAGTTGAACCCTAAAACAAAAAAGCTCCGAAATTCAATCGGAGCTTTTTTTATAAGTATTTATATTATTATTCAGGTCGCCCTGCGGTATAGACTGGAATGTCGAGCACTTGACCCACAAAGATAAAGGAATCATCCGTTAGCTCATTGACAGTCATAATCTCTTCCACGGTTGTATAAAACTCATCTGCAATTGTTGAAAGATAATCCCCTTGTTTCACGGTATATTCCACGATGGTGCCAATGGGAAGATCTGCAGGCAATGGTGTGGGGGTTGCATTCGGGTCTGCTGTCGGGCCCAGAGTGGGTTGCGGTGTTGGGGTGGGTTGATCCGGTGCCGGAGTGCCCGCAGAGAAAACGGGGATCTGCAAAACCGTGCCGGGCTGAATCAGGTCTGCATCGGCAATATTATTTTGAGTCAAAATATCATCGACAGAAGAGTAGAATTCATCAGCAATCAAAATGAGTAAGTCACCAGGTAAAACAGTATAGTTGATTAATGTGCCGGGTACGGTATCTGCTGGCAAAGGTGTGGCGGTTGGTCTTCTAGTATTAGGATCCGGAATTAATATTTTTTCTCCAACGGCAAGGTAAGTGCTTCCATTCATGCTGTTGGTCCACATAATATCAAGATAACCAGTATCAGGATCTAGTCCAAATTTTTCTGCTAATGTGTAAACTGTATCGCCTTCTTGCACCACGTAAGGGAACGGCACTAAAGCCGTAGGACTTGGACCAAAGGTAGGGGTGATGGTGGGAACCAAGGTGGGGGAGGGAGTGACGGAGGGAACCCATGTCATTGCCACCACAGGAGTGACGGTGAATGTGGCGGTGGCAGTTGGTTTGTCAAAGCTTAATTTAAAATTACTATCTGCACCTGAGAACCATAAAATACTGAATACAATCCCAAGGCCAAGCAAAATGGCTGCAATAATCATCATAATGAAGGGGGTGTAGCGTTGGCGTTGGCGTCTTTTTAAATCTTGATCTGTATTTGGCATAATCGCACTCTCCTAAATTTGATTAATTCTATCAACCTATTGGATTGCTTGCAAGCAGTCTTATTTTTGATTAATTGTGTTTTTTTTGAAAAAATAAAATGCGACTGTCAAGACCCAAATCAAAACCGTGATGAAAATCATCCACTCCAAAAATGTGATCAAAATGAAAGCAGACCGATCTGCAGCAGGGACTGGTTGCAGAGTTGAGCTAGGAAGATAGAGAAAACTAGCAAAACTTGCAGCTGCAATCAGCCCGGGGATAGCAAGCGTTTTGGGATGTTTGCCACGGCTGAAGAAAAGAAAATAGAGTGAATAAAGCCCCACACCAAGCATGCCATAGAAGAAAAAATCCATGGCAACTTTATAATGCGGCTCGATATTATCCATGGGGATAAAACCAACCAATGTGCAGTTGATGCCTGCATAGATGCCACTTAAGCTGGCAATGATTGCAAACCAATGTCGCAAGATTAGGGCGAGCAAAACCATAAAAAGAGTGAGACCAATGCCTCCCAGAATCAGGCTATGGTTGAAGATTGGCGCCCAATCTGATTGACTCAATTCGCCTAATTCTGATATATAGTGATTGAAGATGGAATATCGCTCTCCCGCTTTTCCTTTATAAACAAGGCCAGTGAGCAGAGAGCCCATCACAATCACAAATACACTAAAGAATGCAATATAACTTAATCCTTTTTCTAGTTTAGTTTGCATAGTTGAATCCCCTTATGTTGTTCTTGATAAAGTGTTTCAAACGCCTCAGCAGACAGCAACCCTTCTGAAGCAGATCTTTCTCCTATTTTATATCCCGCGTATAAAGAAGCCCGTTGAATCGCTTGGATGGGATCCTTCAAAGCGAGATAGAAATGATTGAATGCAGAAAAAAGTGCATCTCCCGCACCAATGGTGTTGACGATCGGTCGGGGAGCAATAGCATTGGTTTGATAAAGGGTGTTGTCATCACGCAAGATCATCAAAGATCCTTCTTTCCCACGCCCTAAAACAAAGACCTGAGGAGAAAAATGCTCCATCACAGCAAACATCCAGTCTTTGGCAGGTAAGGGAATGCGCTCATCACTCATAAAAAGAATATCAGCCGCTTGCAGATACTCTTGATTAAAGTCATCATCCAAGGAGCTGATTGTGTGGCAATCAACCGCAATAGGAATTTGGTGTGCTTGCGCAACGGAGAGCAATGGGCGCGAATAATTAATATTACATAGGATGGCTAGATCGGCATTGAGCAATGCAGGAGCAATCTCCTCTTGGGGGAGTTGGAGCGTTTGTAAATTTTTGAGATCCACATTAATCTGACGCTTCCCCGAAGAATCATAGAGAATTACCGATTGGGAGGTTTGAGAGGCTAATTGAAATAAATATTGATCTGATAATTGATGTTCTGCAAAATAAGCTTGAATGGCATATTGATGGATATCGTTGCCAATCACCGTACAAAAATCAAGCTGGTTCCCCAGAGCTGTCAGCGCAGTAGCAAGGTTCACCTCTACCCCTGAAACGGTGGACGCAACCCGGTCAAATGTATAATGAACAGGCGCATATTCAATTGGAAATTGGTCGACTTGAAGGGTAGTTTCTATGTTGGTGTGACCACAAAGAAAAATTTTTGCCATATCATCATTCTACACTAGATTTGTTATGGAAGAAGTGTGAGAATACGTGGTTCAAGAGGTGCTTTTTCAGGAATCCCCAATAAAATCATGCTGTGTTTCGAACCGCCACGTGGATAGCTGGCGCTCCCCGGATTGAGATATAGCACTCCATTTTTGCGAAGAATACTAGGTTGGTGAGAATGTCCATTGATGACCACATCCACTCCTGCAGCAACCGGGTCGATGTTAAGATCTTCGGCGATATGTTGAAGATAAAAATATACACCCGCAACTTCAACAAGTTCGGTGTGAGATAAGCCAAGAAAGGCATAGTCTGTGTTGCCTAAAATTGCAGTAAGTGGTGCATATTTCTCTAAGCGACTTAAAATCGATTTGTTTCCAACATCCCCTGCGTGAAAAATATGATCCACATTTTCTAAGTGTGGGTAGACCTCAGGACGTAACAAGCCATGAGTGTCACTAAGAATGGCGACAGTTTTCATTTTTGATGTTGAACCTTCTTGTTCTTTTCTAACACGGGTTTGAGGAACTGACCTGTGTGAGAAGTTGGATGTTGAGCGACTTCTTCGGGAGTGCCAGTCACGATCAGTTCACCACCGCGCGCACCACCTTCAGGACCTAAGTCAATAATATAATCGGCGACTTTGACAATGTCTAGGTTGTGCTCAATAATGACCACAGAGTTTCCTTCGTCCACCAAACGGTGCAAAACTTCCACCAATTTGTGAACATCTGCAGAATGCAACCCAACCGATGGTTCGTCTAAGACATAGATGGTTTTACCAGTGGAACGCTTAGAAAGTTCCTTAGCAAGTTTGACACGTTGTGCTTCTCCACCAGATAGAGTTGGGGCTGGTTGTCCAATGCGAATATAGCCTAGACCGACATCCACGAGCGTTTGCAATTTGCTTTGCATACGTGGGTGTGCCGAGAAAAAGTCTACTGCGGTTTCTATTGGCATATTGAGCACATCTGCAATATTTTTTCCTTTGAAACGCACTTGAAGGGTTTCACGGTTAAATCGTGTCCCATGACACACATCGCATGGAACATAGACATCAGGAAGAAATTGCATTTCAATCGTCAGTTGTCCGTGCCCCTTACAAGCTTCACAACGCCCACCTTTGACATTGAAGGAAAAACGCCCTGGCTTATATCCACGAATCTTTGATTCGGGCAATTCGGAAAAGATTTGGCGAATCAGATCGAACAAACCAACATAAGTGCTGGGGTTGGAGCGTGGAGTGCGCCCAATGGGAGACTGATCAATATTAATGATTTTGTCTAAATTTTCAATTCCTTCGATGCGGTCATGTTCACCGGGACGAGTTTTGGCACGATTGAGGCTATGCGCCAAAGATTCATAGAGAATATCATTGACCAAGGAAGACTTGCCAGAACCAGAAACACCGGTGACACAAACAATCTTGCCTAATGGAATTTCAACATCCACATTTTTGAGGTTGTTTTGATGTGCATTGACAATGCGAATTGAATTTCCATTGCCTTCGCGACGTTTTTCTGGCACAGGGATAAATTTGCGCCCAGAAAGATAGGCCGCTGTGTGCGAGGTGGGATGTTGCAGCACTTCTTCAACCGTGCCTGCCACCACCACTTCGCCACCGAGCTCGCCTGCACCGGGGCCCATATCAACAACAAAATCCGCTTCTTCAATCGTCTCTTCATCGTGTTCCACCACCAACACCGTATTCCCAATATCACGTAAATCTTTAAGCGTATTGAGCAAACGTTGGTTATCACGCGGGTGCAATCCAATCGAAGGTTCGTCCAAAACATACAGCACACCCATCAAACGTGACCCAATTTGGGTGGCCAAACGAATACGTTGTGCTTCCCCACCAGATAGAGTGACCGCAGAACGATTCAGCGTGAGATATTCTAACCCCACATCCATCATAAAGCGCACACGCTCTTGCAATTCTTTGAGGATTCGTTGCGCGATAATTTGATCTCGTTCAGAAAGAGGGGTATCTTTGCTCGCAAGCAAGTTGACCCAATCCATCAGGTCTGAAATCGGAAGAGTCGTAATCTCTAAAATATTCTTGTCTAATAATGTGACCGCTAAAGCTTCTTTGCGTAAACGTGCACCCTTACATTCTGGACAAGGACGATCATCCATAAATCCCATAAAATATTGACGCATACCTTCACTTTGCGTTTCTCGGAAACGACGCATCAAGTTATTGATTACCCCTTCAAATTTGCGATTGAAGACATATTCTCGGCCACTTTTATGGTTATAGTGAATGTCAATCGACTTCCCTTTGGTACCATAGAGAATGATGTCTAATTCAGCATCAGTGAGCTGGTTGATCGGTTTGTCCAAGCTAATCTTAAACGCTTTGGCAGCACCTTCCAACATTGACCAATAATATCCACCATCTTTGCGAGGGCCGGAAAACTCACCCGCAACGATGGCTCCATTTTTCAGAGAAAGTGACTTATCAGGAATCAATAATTTGACATCAATTTCCATTTTCGTGCCTAACCCTTGGCAGGTGGGGCAAGCCCCATGAGGCGTGTTGAAAGAAAATGTACGTGGCTCAATCTCAGGCACTGTGGAACCATGCTCAGGACAAGAGAGATGCTCAGAAAAAGAATAGTCTTTGGGCGGGTCTTGGGTGATATCTTGTAAAATCAAATAGCCATCGCCAAAGCGCAAAGCAGTTTCCACGGAATCAGTGAGGCGAGAAATGAATGCGTCTTGCTCTTCCGCGCTTTCATCTTTACGAATAATCAAACGATCGACAACAGCATCAATAGAATGATTTTTATAACGGTCTAATTCAAATTCATCTTCCAAATCATGCATCACGCCATCCACTCGCACACGTGTGAAGCCAGCTTTTTGAATTTCATCAAAAACAGCTTGATGGGTGCCTTTGCGGTGTTTGATAATCGGTGCTAGCAAAATAATGCGACTGTCTACGGGGAAGGATTGAATCGCTTCCACAATCTCTTGAGCAGATTGTCGGGAGACTTCACGCCCACATTCGGGGCAATGAGGCACACCAGCGCGGGCATAGAGCAAACGTAAATAATCATAAATTTCAGTAACCGTGCCAACAGTGGAACGAGGGTTACGAGAGGTGCGTTTTTGGTCAATGGAAACCGCCGGAGACAGCCCTTCGATTAGCTCCACTTTGGGCTTGTCCATTTGTCCCAAGAATTGACGTGCATAGGCAGAAAGAGACTCCACATAGCGACGTTGCCCTTCGGCAAAAATCGTGTCAAACGCCAAAGAAGATTTCCCAGAGCCAGAAAGACCTGTGACCACTACAAACTTGTCACGGGGAATGTCGACGGAAATGTTTTTTAAGTTGTGCTCATTGGCACCAATCACACGAATTTTCTTTTCTTGCATGTTTATCAATCCTTTGAATAAATTCCATTTTTATTTATGGAACAGACGTTTCATAATCCAACTGTGTATTATACCTTGATTTAAAATGTTTTGCTTAATTTTTTTATAAATGTAAATACAAGTTATGGACAACATCAAGACGGCTTTTTCTTATCTCTCCAATAAATGATTAATGAATATTTAGTATCGGTTGAATTTGAAAATTTTTAATTTTGGTTTCTATTTTTCTGGCTTATAATTAGCAGCAAATTCTGTTGCAAAACAGAATAAAACCAATTCAACCAAACATGGAAAGAAAAATGAAAAAATTCTTTTTTATTGTCGTAGTCCTAATTTTTAGTAGTACCACCTGTTTGCCAGTCCTCGCACAAGAGAATCCTCCTTTGGATCCAAATGATTGGCAAAATTGGCCCGTCATCCCAGTTGTCTCTGACCATGCGATTGCACTTTATCAAGCAGGCATTGAAAACGGCAATGACCCACATGTCTTCACCAAAATTGCCGACTGCCAAAATGTGGCGCGTTTCTTTTTAGGCTTCTTTGATTATGACACTTATGAATTAGGCGATGACTATGCCTATTTGCAAGAGGTGATTGACCAATTCGAAGGCTCTTTTGAACGTGACGGCGCTTCCACACAAAGTGGTTTCAATGTCGCCGCGGTCTTGACCCCCTTCTCCGTACCCGAAGAATATTTGGACACATGTGAGCAAGGCGAAAGCCCTGTCGATTGTGAAATGCGATTGGTGCATCCCAGCATTACTTTCATTAGCCTAGAACAAAATTGGAGCGGGAAGTCTCCTGAAAAATATGGTGACTATTTGCGCATGATTGTGGAAAAAACAATTGAAGCAGGCAGTTTGCCTATCTTAGTCACCAAAGCAGATAATGTGGAAGGAGATCATTCAATCAATCAGATGATCGCCACCATCGCTGTCGAATATGATATTCCTTTATGGAATTTCTGGGCGGCTGTGCAAGATCTTCCAGCACATGGTGTTTCTGAAGATGGGTTTCATTTGACCGTGGGAGATCGCTCCTTAATGGACTTTACTGATGAAACCTATATGAAGTGGGGCGTTTCGATGCGAAATTTGACCGGATTACAAACCTTAGATGCCGTTTGGCAAGCGGTGAAATAGACCTTTTATTTGGAATCGAAAAAGCCTGTTTTGAACACAGGCTTTTTTTATTTCTCTTTTTTTATTCTCTAGAAAGGATCTGGCTTCGTAACCCACCAGATTCGACCGCTGTGATCGTGATTCCAAAACGAGTCATCGTACCAGAATAGGCTGTGCCGAGGCTTGGGTCTGGGATCCAATCTTCCATATTAAAGGCCAACGTGCCCGCGGCATTAATCCATTCACCATTGTACTTACGTGCGATGTGCACATGCGTACCAGTGGAACGCCCTCCTTCGCAAGATGGATAGCCAAGAAAGTCTCCCGCTTTGACCACAGTCCCAACCGGCACCTTATCTCGGATATGGAAATAGAACACATTCCATCCTGTGCGTTCGTCTCCATCACCATCCAAATCGAGCATCACCAAACCAACATCCGTACGCACCACAGTACCATCTGCCACGGCCACCACAGGGCGGTCAGTAATCACACAGCCACTAATCGTGAGTGGAGGCGCAAAATCTAAAGCGCCAAATGGTTCCCCTGTGCCCCAAGTAGCATGCGGTGCACCTGTGAAGTTCCAAATCTCTCCACTTCTGAATGGTAATTTCATATGCGGTTGGGTTACATTAGCTACATAGATTGGTTCAGCATCTTCTTGCCAAGGGTCTCCAAACAAATCTTGATAAGTCTTTGCAAACCCATCCGGGCCAATCGCCGTTTGATATTCCTCGTCAGTCTCTAGCATTTCTGCAAAATAATATTGAAGGGCAACAGTGCCGGCATTTTGAGCCGGGTCTGGTCGTTCGATATACCCATTCGGACGATCAAATTCGATGAGCAATCCATTTTGATAGAGATAATACCCTTCGTTGAGCAAGGCAAGCGCCTGATTTAATTGGCTTGAAAATCCTTGCGTGAGCGGATCCACAAAATCTAATAAATAAGCATCTTCACCTTTATCCAAAAAAGAATCACTCAACACCCCCGCTTGATATTCTAATAACGCCAAAATCACCTTGGGATGCACACTATAACTATAGGCCATATGGTCAATGAATTCCACACCTGAAATTGTGTGTCCTTCAATATACACATTCACATCCTTGATCCATGTATCGTAATCTGCCAAAAAAGTGGCAGTGTCAAACGCAACCGCACTAGGGCCGTTCACAAATTGATTATTTGGGAGAATTTGATATTGCGTGCCCCAAAAAGTTCGATAATAAGTGGGGATTTGCATGGGCATGCCTTGTGGCATGGTAGTGACGGTTTTTGGGATTTGTGGATTCGCCTCGAGAATCTCCTTTGCTGTTGTATTGAAACGTACAGCAAGGTTAATCAAGGTATCCCCATCTTGTGCGATATAGTCCACCAATTCACCCGGAGAGACCATCCCCCGTTCAGAGGTGGGGCGAATGTCATCAGCAGGTTGTGTGACAGTTGGTTGTGCAATTTGAGTCGGAGAAGGGGGAACATCCGTGCTCAAAGAACTCGAAGAAGGGGTAGGCACACAACTCGCCAAACCCAAAAGGAGTAGCCCCACAATAATCAAGACCCAAATAGTATTTCTTTTTATACCCATAACAAACCAAAGAGATCAATAGACCTCATCATTATAAACCTTTGAATATCCTGCACTCACATCACTGGCGATAATCACCTCATCTCCACGCA
This sequence comes from Anaerolineales bacterium, assembly GCA_963676155.2. Taxonomy (GTDB): domain Bacteria; phylum Chloroflexota; class Anaerolineae; order Anaerolineales; family UBA11579. The sequence goes on along the minus strand of CAXXOS010000001.1, from coordinate 614,030 downwards.
CCAATGCGCCACGATAGGACACATCGCCATTTTGCGCCACCCAGCCATTCAATGTGAAAGGCAAGGGGCCATCTGCCGCCACCCATTCACCATTATACTTACGTGCAATATGCAAATGCGATCCAGTGGACGACCCACCCTCACAAGAAGGATGACCCAACAGATCTCCTTTATAGATCCAATCTCCGACGCGCACACCACTATCATCTGTGAGGTGAAGATAAATCACCACCCAGCCAGTTTCTTCGTGTCCATCCCCATCCAAATCCACTACGATTAAGCCATCATCCTTACGCACCACAACTCCATCTGCCACAGCCACAGCCCAATCAATCGCAGGGATACAAGACCCTGCTTCAGAAGGTGCGGCAAAATCGATCGCAGCAAACGCTGTTTTTGCACGCCAAGCACCATGCGGGCCACCGGTGAGCGTCCATGTGTGCCCAGTCAAGAAAGGCAAAGACATACTCGGTAACCCAACCACAGCGGGATAAATCGGACCAACTTGTTGGGCGCGATACCAAGGATCACCGAACATGGCATTATACTTGGCAGGGAATCCAGTGGTGGGATTCATCACTTGTTGCCAGCTCGCATAATCATATAATTGACTAAAGAAATACATCACTGCCACTGTGCCGGCATTCAACTCGGGAGCAATCCGAACCGTTTGTCCGTCTGTGAAGGTGAGCTCGGTGAGATCTCCTGTTCGCCACCCATAATAGCCAACTGAAATAGTATCAATCGCCCACACCAATTGGGAATAGAACCCTTGATATTTGATATCTCGGTAACCAAGTGGATAATCCAAATAATCATCAAAAAGAGGTGTCCCTAAAACGAGATTGTTTTGATATTCAAACAATGCCAATAACAAACGAGGATTGATTGAATTTTGTTTCCCAAAAAATTCAAGCGCTTCGGATGCTTTCCAATTCCCTTTTTCAGCCCCCATATAAAGCTTATTCTTAGAAAAATAACCACCAAAAGTATCGATGAACAAAGCAGTGTTAAATTCCAACATCGAAGCAGAATAAACAATTTCCGTATCTGGTAAAACTTTCGTGGTGGAAGTTGTGGTGCCAAGACGCACAGGAATCATCAAAACTTGCCCTTGGGGGATCAAGCCCGTAGTAGGAATGTCTTCTGCCGAAACAATCTCTTCTGGAAGGACATTGAATCGACGACTGAGTGCTAACAAAGTATCTCCTGACTGCGCCGTATAAAGCATCGGCGGTTGGTCGGCGCCAAACACACGCTCTGTGGGCGTGGGTAACGCAGTGGCAACAGCATAGGTTGCGGTGGCAGTGGGAGGTTGAGTGGCCACCACTTCTGAAGTGGGAGCGGGTGTATAAGTAGAAGTAGCGAATGCAGCAGTGGGGAAAGCTGCTAACTGTGTCGCAGGAGCTGCAGCAGTCTGCGTGAGGCTTTCAGGTGTCACATAACCAGAGCTACAAAACACACTCGAGAGAATCACAGTTGCACAAATAAGAATCATGCTCCATTTTCTGCCAATTTTTATCGTTATTGGATTATTTGTTACCATTGATTTATTTTACCTTTGTAGCCTAAATTCAAGATGAGAACAACGCTGAAAGACTGATTTCAGAAGCATTTATTCCCTTGTTATTAAGTAATTCTCATTCTCTTCAAATCCAGAGAGATAAGGCGCTAAGATCTGTTGATCTTTTTGAAGATAACCATCATACTTGCCATGCGCAGTGATTGCTTGCCATCCATCCATCACAAAAGGCACTGCACCGCCGGCATCCATCCACTCACCTTGGAACAACCGTGCAATATGTACATGTGTGCCAGTGGAAACACCACCTTCACAACTTGGATGTCCGATAAAGTCACCTTGATGAACTACTTGCCCAAGAGAGTGCGTGTCTTCTGCATCAGCGATATGCATATATTGGATCGTCCAACCTGTTTGCATAATTCCATCTCCGTCCACATCGACCAAGACCATGCCTTCTGCCAAGCCAACAATCACACCATCTGTCATCGACAAGACCCAACGGTCTGAATCATAACACCCTGTGCCACCTAAAGGTGCAAAATCTAGGGCGGCCAAACTGGTGCCATTGCCCCATCCAGGGTGCGGACCACCAGTGAACACCCAAGTGATCTCTTTTTCAAATGGCAGTGGCCAAACCGGCTGGGTGAGCCCTTGAGGCACCGCAACTTGGATACCTTGCGTAAAGGGATCTCCAAAAAATCTTTGATACGTCTGCGCTAGCCCCTGCTGAGAAACAGCAATCTGCCAATGAGCATAGTCATGATAAAACGCAAAATAGGTCTGCAAAGCAACTGTGCCTGCGGATAGGGAGGAATCAATCTGAACGAGTTGTCCATCTTGAGTGCGTAGGTGAGAAATTTGATTTTGCTTCCAAGCATAATACCCCCAATTAAGACGATCTGCCACCCATGAAAGCTGACAAAAAAAGGTTTGACAAGCACTGTTCCCTAGGCTAAAAGTGCCGGTTTGTGTCCATGGGGCAGGAGATGGATTGGTGACCCATTGGGTTTGATATTCAATGATGGCGAGTAATAAGCGGGGATTAATCGAATATTCAATGGAAACTTTTTCCACAATCTCTGTGCCTGTCAGGATGGTGAGCTTGGGAGTGGGAGTTACCGTGGCGACTTGAGTTGCGGGGGCAGTTGCTTGAACTTGCTCCTCTTCAATCTCTATCCCATAAATCTCTTCTTCATAAGTAGCAAGAAAGCCCCCTTGTTGTTCAATAAATCCAGCCAGATCAAAATTGGCAGCATTTGGACTATTAACCAATTCTGCGTCAGGAATGCTATTAAAGGAAACCCCCGTGAGGCCTTCTGATTCAGGACGAATTCGCACAATGCTACCCGCATAGAACCAATCATAGTCATCGACTTGATTAAGCTCCCGTAGATCATGTTCATCTCCACCATAGGTAGTGGCGATTTTGGCAAAGGTATCTCCTGCAGACATCACATAAAACACCGCATTTTCTGGGGCAACCTGATGATAATCAACGTAGGCAATGGTCGGGATGGAAGATGTTGGTATGCTTGCAGAGGGAATCGGTGTTGCTTGCGTAGAACGCAATGCATCCATCGTGGCAGCGAGTTTTTGTGCAACCTCTGTTTCTAATTCTGCAGAAATTGCAGGTGATTGAGGGTTGGGATTTGTGGTGAGAAAAAGATAAGAGAATGCAAAAACGATCACAAAAAGTGCCACAGCTGCGATTGAGAAACTGATCCAGATTGCTTTTTTATTCATAGTCAAAATCCTGATGTGAAGTGTAGCATAATTCAGGTCTCTTCACTTTCAAAATTGCGTCAAAGTATTATTAAGATGTGTCGCTTGCTTATTTAAGAGGGGAACATTACAATCATTTTACTTATGGATATTACACAAGGACTAAATCAAAAACAACAAGAAGCTGTGCAAGCAGCTGCAGGCCCCACCTTGATCTTAGCCGGCCCCGGCTCTGGCAAAACGAGAGTGCTCACCCACCGAATTGCCTATCTCATTAGTTATTTGGGCATTCGCCCATTCAATATTATGGCAGTCACCTTCACCAACAAAGCTGCTCGTGAAATGGAAGCGCGCGTGGCAGAGTTGGTAGGTACGAACACACGTGGAATGATGTTAGGCACCTTTCATTCGATCTGCGCCCGCATCTTACGCAGAGAAGCAGCTGAACTTCCTTTCGATAGCAATTTTGTCATCTATGACACCGACGATCAAAAACGGATTGTGAAAAGCATCATCCGAGAAATGAACTTGGATGAAAAAACCTATCGCGCCCAAAACATTCAAGGCAAAATCTCCGCTGCCAAAAACGAGCTCTTGCTCCCCGAAACCTTCGCTGCGATTACGCATACTGAAGAGATGGTGAAGAAAATCTATACGCAATATCAAAAGACTTTATTGGATTGTAATGCGCTCGATTTTGATGACCTGCTCTTATGGACGGTCTATTTATTAGAAAATAACGCCGAAGTGCGCGAGCGCTATGCCCGTCGTTTTGAACATGTTTTGGTAGATGAATTTCAAGATACAAATATGGCGCAATATCGCTTGGTTCAATTACTCTCTTCTTTTCATCGCAATTTATACGTAGTTGGCGACCCCGATCAATCCATCTATAGCTGGCGGGGGGCAGATTATCGTAATGTGATGCGCTTCAACACGGATTATCCAAAAGCAGTCAAAATCATCTTAGAACAAAACTATCGTTCCACCCAAACGATTTTGAACACTGCCATGGCAGTCATCGCGCCCAACCCCAATCGAGACGATAAACAATTATTTTCCAATATGGGTGATGGCCAAAAAGTGAGCATCACCGAAGCTTTCAATGGCACAGAAGAAGCACGCTATGTGGTGCAAGAGATTGCCAAAATCGTTGCTTCAGGCAATTTTGACCCGGGAGATTTTGCGATTATGTATCGCACCAATGCGCAATCCCGCGTGATTGAAGAAGCTTTTATTCAAAACAACCTTCCCTATCGTTTGGTGGGGGCCCAACGCTTCTATGGACGCCGAGAAATCAAAGACCTGCTCTCCTATTTGCGCGTGATCCACAACCCCGCAGATGAAATCAGTCTGCAACGTATCATCAACACACCCAAGCGAAAATTAGGTGCAAAAACAGTCGATAAAGTACGCACTGTGTCCGCATCCATCGGGATTTCTTCCGTGGACTTGATTTTGAAGCTATGTGAGGATGCCAACGCAGAATTACAAGCATATTTCAGCGCAGGAGCATTAAGAGCCCTTCAAGACTTTGGCAAACTGCTCCACAATTGGTTTGCACTCAGAGATGAAGTTACCCCACTGGAGTTGATTGACCGCATTTTAGAAGACATTCGGTTTGCAGAATATTTGGAAGTCAACACAGAAGAAGGGTTTGAACGTTGGGAAAATATCAACGAAATCCGCCGCAAAGCTTCAAATTATGATGAAGATTCTTTGACCGCGCTCTTGGAAGAAATTGCCTTAGTCTCAGATCAAGACACAATCGTCACCGACGACAACGTCCCCACTTTATTAACCTTACACTCTTCTAAAGGGCTTGAATTCCCCGTCGTTTTTATTGTAGGATTAGAAGAAGGAGTGTTGCCGCATTTCCGCTCATTCAATGATGTGGAAGGCATGTCAGAAGAACGCCGCTTATTCTATGTGGGCATCACCCGCGCAGAACAACGTCTCTATTTGACCCTAGCCCACAACCGCATGACCTTCGGGATTAGCGAACCTTCTCAACCTTCCCGCTTCTTAGAAGACATTCCTGAAGAAGTCATCATAGAAAATAGTATGCGCCCCAAAGATCATTCGAAGCGTAGTTTTAGCGGCACCTATGAATGGGAAAAAGAGGAAGAAGAGCAAAAACCAGCCTATGTCCCCACCCATCATGTGGGACAACGAATAAAACATTCCATGTTTGGAGAAGGAATCGTATTGGGCGTAGAAATCGATGGAAGAGATGAGATTGTCAACATTTTCTTTGACAACGGTGCCAACAAAAAATTATTAGCATCCTTAGCTAAATTAGAAATTCTATAAAATGAGATTGGAGACAAAATAATGAAGGTTTTTATCACCGGTGGCGCAGGATATATTGGTTCTGCAACCGCAAATTATTTGATCGAAAACGGCCATGAAGTGACCATCTTCGATTCCTTAAGCAAAGGTCATTTGGCAGCAATTCCCTCAAAAGCAAAATTCGTCGAAGGGTATCTTGGAGATCGAGAAGCGCTCGTGCCTGCCCTCACTTCAGAAAAATTTGATGCAGTCATGCACTTCGCCGCGCACACTGAAGCAGGTGAAAGCATGAAAGACCCCACCTCATTTTTTGAGAACAATGTCATCAACTCATCTATTTTGATTGATGAAGTCTGCAAAGCGGGAATTCCGAAATTTGTCTTGTCTTCCACGGCAGCAATCTTTGAATCAAATGATGAGCCAATCAACGAACAAAGCCCCATCAATCCACAAAATTTCTACGGCTTTACTAAATTGACGATTGAACAAACCTTAGAATGGTATCGCAAATTGAAGGGATTACGTTACGCTTGTTTGCGCTATTTTAATGCCGCCGGTGGCTTCCCCGAACGCGGTGAAGCACATTCTCCTGAATCTCATCTAATTCCCAAAGTCTTGCAAGTTGCCTTAGGCCAGCGCGAAAAGATTATGATCTACGGCACAGACTATCCTACTCCCGATGGCACCTGCATCCGAGACTATATCCACATTCAAGACCTTGCCCAAGCCCACTTATTGGCGCTACATGGTTTAGATAAAGCCGATCACCTGACCTACAACTTAGGGAATGGAGAAGGATATTCAGTGCGAGAAATAATTGAGACCGCACGTGAAGTGACAGGTCATCCCATCCCGGCAGAAGAAGCCCCTCGCCGCCCCGGAGATGCACCCCGTTTGATCGCTTCCTCTGATAAAATTAAACAAGAATTGGGGTGGGAACCAAAAAATGGCGAGATCAAAAAAATCATTGCCAGTGCTTGGGAATGGCACAGCACTCACCCAAACGGATATAACGATTAAAGTGACAATTTGACTACTTTTATAAGTAGAACAAAGGAGTAAGAATGAATCACCCTCTACAGAATAAACGAATTTTACTTGGCGTAACTGGATCCATTGCTTGTTATAAAGCCGCAGATTTGGCTTCTAAGTTGACCCAAGCGGGTGCATTGGTAGATGTAGTGCTCACAGAATCTGCCACCAAATTAATCTCTCCGCTCACTTTTCAATCGGTGACGGGTCGCAAAGCCTATGTGGAGGCTGACCTCTGGAAAACCGAAGGGCATGTGCCGCACATCACTTTGGGGCGCGCCGCTGATTTTGCCATCGTGGCCCCTGCCTCTGCCAACACCATCGCCAAAATGGTACAAGGGGTAGCAGACAACCTGCTAACCACCACTCTTTTGGCTATCGAATGTCCCTTAGCAATCGCACCCGCCATGGATGGGGGGATGTATGCTCATCCTGCCACACAAGCAAACTTAAAAGCCTTGGCAGAACGTGGCGTGACCATTTGGGAACCGAACGAAGGACATTTGGCTTCTGGCTTAAATTTGAAAGGGCGCATGATTGAAGCTTTGGATATCTTAGGACGCACACGTCATAAAGTTGCACAATTACATGGCCCATTGAAAGGCAAAAAAGTAGTCGTCACTGCAGGTGGCACACAAGAAAAAATCGATGTCGTCCGCTATATTACCAATCGCTCTTCTGGCAAACAAGGATATGCTTTAGCGCAAGCCGCATTAGACGCTGGGGCCGATGTAATCTTAATCTCTACCCCCGTGTGCATTGAGCCCCCCGAAGGTGCCCAACTGTTGATGGTGGAATCAGCCGAAGATATGAAAAATGCCGTTTTGCAAGAAGCCAAAAATAGCGATATTCTCCTAATGGCAGCCGCAGTGGCAGATTTCCGCCCAACCAATATTAAAAAAGAAAAGATCAAAAAAGAACATGGTTGGAATGCAATCAAACTTTCTGAAACAATTGATATTTTAAAAACAGTATCCGAATTAAAAGAAGAAGATAACAAACTCAAAGTTGTGATCGGATTCGCCGCAGAAAGCCAAGATCTTTTGAAAAATGCTGGCAAAAAATTAATCAATAAAAAGCTGGATATGATTGTCGCAAATGATATCTCAGCTGTCGATGCAGGCTTTGCCGTAGACACGAATCGAGTGATTATCATGCATTGTTCTGGTGAAAAAGAAGTCTTGCCCTTAATGAGCAAATACGAAGTAGCCCAATTGGTGGTTGATCGTGCCGTGGGCATTTTAAATAATTCGAAAAAATGACAGGGCAAAATCCTATGAAATCAAGCGAGACAATTTTCCATCTAATTGAAAAAGAAGTTTGGGATCGCTTACCCAAAAACGCTCCTTATGCACCTCCCTCGCTTGCAACAGAAGGGTTCATTCATTTTTCAACAGGATCGCAACTCCCCGCCACTTTGCAACGTTATTACCCAGATGAAGTGGAAATGGTCGCTTTAGCGCTCAACGTCAATGACTTGCCAGAAGGTAAGTTAAAATGGGAAGAATCTCACCCGAACGAGTTTTTTCCGCATCTTTATTGCGCCTTAGATCTTTCCCTCGTAAAGAAGGTGCATAACCCTCGAGAATAACTACCAAAAAAGCTGACAATTCAATGTCAGCTTTTTTTATTTCCATTCAAAAATATTTATTCGATTGTAATCACTTCCCCAGCAATCACATTCAAATGAAATTCAACCGGTTTGCTTGTATCTGATTCGAGTCGAGTTTTTAGTGTGAGGAGGGAAGTTTGTAAATCTTGCACCGATTGATTCGTAATCACATTCGCTTCAATCACAATCACACCCTCTTCTTCCACAATGCTCACATCCGAAAAATCATATTGCTGCAATTGAAGTTGATGGAGAATGCTCAAATATTGTTGCGTATTTTCTTGGGTAATGAACTTCGTATCCAAATGCATGGCTGAGAGCACAGTCGCATCAATCGAAACCTCTCCATTCACAGCACTTTTTAATTCATTTTGCAAAGCAGTCACATCTTCCGGAGAGATCTCTCGCTCCCCATTTTCAACAATCGTGGTTTTGATCACATACATATTTTCTTTGCGTTGCATTTCAAAATCTAAGATCTCAATGTCATATTCTGCCACAAATTGACTAAACGCCTCATTAACCCTATGCTCTCGATTCGCCTGATTGACGGTTGCAACAGTGGAAATGCCCAAAATTGCAGTCACAGCCACAAGAGAGATTAAGGTAATACGCAACGTACGTAACAATTCTGAGCGATTAGAGCGTTGTGGGTAGAAACCGAGGGCTAAAAAGACGACTGCAGCTGAGAGCAAAATAGCAATCAAGTTGGTGATGAACAACAATGCTGAACCAGAAGCAATGTCAAATTGGGCAGTCCCCAAACCGTAGCCAATCACACACAAAGGCGGCACCAAAGCAGCGGAAATCGCCACTCCCGGCATCGCAGCCGAAACTTCTCTGCGAGACATCGCATATCCCGCAGCCGCCCCAGACGCAATCGCCACGAGCAAGTCCAAGATATTGGGCGATGTTCGGGCAAGGATCTCATTGGTGGCGGCATCAATCGGAGAAACAATCGAAACCAACATCCCCACTAAGATGGCAACCGCAATTCCCTTCACTGCTGTTTCAGTCGCTTCATAAAACTGACGAATATTTCCCAACACCAAACTCATTCCCATGGCTAAGATGGGGCTCATCAAAGGTGCCACCAACATTGCCCCAATAATCACCGCAGCACTGTTCTGCAACAAACCTAAGCTGGCAATCATAGAGGCCAACACAATCAACACAAAAAAGTCTGGCGTGGGTTTCGCTGCATCACGCATCGTGCGCATCACTTCTTTTCGGCGGGTGACATTCAGGGAAGGCAAAGAATCAAACAAAGCCCCCCAAATTCGTTGCAAAAAGAAGCGTTGCGTAGATTCAATACCACGCGTAATAATAATCGGTGTGCGTATGCTGGCCGCCAATTCCACAGGAAACCCACCAAAATAAGGTCGATCGAGAGCGCCTTCCTTCGATGCACCGATTAAAAACAGGTCCGTACGTAGTGCTTCTCGGCTCAAACGTTTGACAATATTCTCCCCATCAATGATGCGCGCATCAACTCTTGCGTCACTTTGTTCCAACAACACGGAGCGAGTTTCTTGCAAACGCATGTTGGCTTCTTCCTTCTTTTTATCGGTGAGCTTGCCTTGAATCACATTCACCAAGGAAACTTTGCCCCCCTCACTCTCTGCAAAGTCACAGGCAAGGCTCAACCCCATCGAAGCATAAGGCCCACCAGCAGTAGGTACTGAAATGTGACGTAAGCGCTTGGGGAATTCTCCATTGACAATTGCCACTTCACAAGAAGCTTTACGCAAAACTTCATTCATAAACGTATTCATAAATGAACGAGCATTATATTCTTTATCCTCCCACCCAATCACCAAAAGGTTAATTTCTTCTTCCACAATCGTATCCAAAATACCTTCAATCGGTTCAGCGGCAAGGCGCACCAAGGGTTTGATCTCAATCTTCCCCGTATCAATCGGCGCTAAAAGTTCTTCCAACACTTCATATTCCCGTTGTGCCTTACGTCGCCGACTAGTCTCAGACATTTCTCCGGTATAGGAGATTGTACGAAGAGCCAACACTTCTCCATTCCTCGCCTTCGCAATTTGCACAGCGGTCTCCACCAAATTAGGAGCCGTATTTGGGTTCGCAATCCCCACCATCACTCGATAGGGATGCGCTTGGGTTTCATCATCCAACAATTCATCAGAAATTAAAATTTGGTCACGACGAAGCAAAACAGCTTGTTTGCGAGCGACCAAAATATAATAAAGCAACCCTGCCACAGAATAGATTATCCCAATCAAAATCACATGTTTTGGCAAAGAAAACAACAACAAAAATGGAATCACGGTGGAAAGGCCGGGGAAAAGCGGATGGAACGGAAGTTTTAAATAATGGGACTTGGCATATTTGGGACGTGCTTTGAAAAAATCAGGAATGTGGACAAAAATTGTGACCAAGAAAAAAGAGGCTGAAATCAGACCAATGTTAATCAATGTTGTGTTAATCATCACCATCACTGAAGAGATCAACGAAAAGGCAATCACCGGCCACAACCAAAAATATTCTTTTGAATCATTGTCGTCTTTTTTGATCAAAAAACCGTCATGCACCATCAGGTTCACAAAATAGACCCCATCATAATAGGTTTTGCGCAAAACATAATAGGCACAACCAATCACCAAAAAGGCATAAGTCAGAGAAATTACTTCTGAGTTGAGGTTCTCAAAACGTGTTGAAAATTCTGAGAAAGGAAATAAGGTTTGCGGTTGAATATTATTTGCGTCCAAAACAAACATGGACAAAAAACCAATTGTACCGATTAAAACCACCAGAACGATTGTTACGGGCAAGATCGTTTGGCGAGGTTTAATAATCGCTTTTCGTTCACGGAAAATATAAAACAAGCCCCATAATGAGGACATCAACAAAGCTAACAAGCCAAAAGAAAGATCTTCGTTGCCGATTATATTACGGGTGAAATTGATCGGCTGAGCGGGGAAAAACCCCTGCAAAAGAATCACTACCAAAGCAATTAATGCAAAAAGTATATACGAAGTTCGGATACTACGTTTAATCCCTCGCCGAATAAAAATACCAATCGTTTGCAACAAAATCACTGCCAAAATAATCAAGCGTGCATCAATTGAATAATCCAAATAAGTAGTCAGGAAAGAATGCAAATAAGTACCAATCACATTTGCAGAAATACTTATGATGCTGACATATCCCAAGATCATGAACCAACTTCCAAAGAAGGTTGCCCAAAGTTCATTGGTGCTCTTTAGGAACTCATAGATGCCATTGAACCCTCTCAAATTCACCGCTTTTTCAACATAGGTTAATATCAAAGGAATTGCTAAGATCACCAAGAAAATATAAGGCTTTTTTAATTCTGCGGGGCTATAGGCTTGTAAGAGAAATCCAAACAAACCAAAAAGACCAATGCCAATGCTCATGCTTGCCCCCAATGCAAACACCTTAGGCTTATCTAACACCCGACTATATCTTGCTGGTTGGTTGGGGTCTCTCAAGTTGGTTTCTTCCACAGCTATCCTCCGTAGGTAGTGTTTGTTTAATTGATAATATTATAGATGAAATTTAAAAGTTAGGTGGTACACAACAATGAAAAATTTACTATGTCATCAGCAAAAATATTTCTAACAATAAATTGACGTAGTTGATATTGACGAAAGAAGACCCATCTCCTATACTGAACTTAAGCCTTCTATTTAAAGAAGCTTTATTATTTTTCTTAGGTTGTTTTTTATGGAGGTAAAAAATGAATATTTTTGAAAAAGGTATTTTAGCAAGCGTTGGTTTAGCATCTATGACAGTTGAAAAAGCAAAACAAATCACCGATGATTTGGTCAAAGAAGGCAATCTACGCAAAGAAGAAGGTGTTCAATTTGCTGAAAAATTGGTGAAACAAGGCGAAGAAGAACGCACAGCAATTCGCAAACTCTTCCAAGGCGAAATTGAAACCGCAATGAAATCAATGAATCTTGTCACCAAAAAAGACCTAAAGGATTTGGAAAAGAAAATTGATACTTTGAAAAAAGAATAATTCTCTTTCATCCAACTACTTAATTCATGGCAACTTTTAACCCGTTCCGCACTGTCCAAAGTGTTCGACGGTTCCAAACAATTGGAGCCGTGCTGATTAAGCACGGCTTTGGTTTTATATTTGAGAATTTTGGTCCTGAAGCAAAGGCATTGCGCCGTTTGTTGCGTACCCCTTTGCGCAAGCCATTTAATTCAGATGAAATCAACATCTCCCGCCAAGAATTCACCGAAGAAGAATTAGCAACTCATTTTCGATTAGCATTAGAAGAATTAGGCCCCACATTTATCAAGCTAGGGCAATTGCTCTCCACCCGCCCAGATTTGCTCCCCCCAATCTATATCAAAGAGTTAGGACATTTGCTCACCAATGTTCCCCCAGAACCATGGGAAAATGTGGAGAAAAGTCTCAAAAATTTCTATCAAGAAGACTATGATACGATATTTTCAGAAGTAGATTCTGTTGCAATCGGAGCAGCTTCGTTGGCGCAAGTTCACAAAGCAAAATTACAAACCGGCGAAGATGTGGTCATCAAAGTGTTGCGGTCCAATACGCATGAGGTAATCAAGCAAGATCTTGAAATCCTCTATTCATTGGCACGCATCTTTGACAACACCTCAATTGGCAAGGTCTATGGCTTTGTAGAATTTGCTGATGAATTTGCCTATACCCTTAAAAATGAATTGGATTATTTCCGAGAAGCAATGAACGCCGAACGCTTCCGTGAAAATTTTAAAGATCACAAATTTGTGCATATTCCAAAAGTCTATCAAGAGATCTCCGGAAAAGAAATTTTGGTAATGGAATATCTAGAAGGCATCCGCATAGATGATTTAGAAGCGCTTGATGCCGCAGGCTATGATCGTAAAAAAATAGCCACCTATTGCGCCAATGTAATCGTCAAAGAGATTTTGGAAGATGGTTTTTTCCACGCAGACCCACACCCCGGCAATTTAGTGATCCTCGATGAAGGACGCTTGGGAGTGATGGATTTTGGCATGGTTGGGTTTTTGAAAGAAAACGAACGCTTCAACCTTGTCCATTTATATGTTGCAGCAATTGAACAAGATGTAGATGCGCTGATTGACGAGTTAATCAATATGGGTGCAATTGACCTCCAAGTGGATCAACGCAACCTCACCCGAGACATCAACCGCGTCTTAAATCGCTATTACGGTCTCCCCCTAGAAGCGTTGAACGCAAGTGATATCATGGAAGATATCATCCCCATCCTTTATGAACATCACATCAAAGTGCCCAGCAACCTTTGGTTCTTGATTAAAGCACTCACCATCATGGAAGGGGTTGGCCTCACCTTAGACCCGACTTTTGACATTTTCCAATTCTCCAAACCCTATGTTCAGAAATTGACATGGAAAATGTTGTTCACCAACAAAAATGTGGTGCAACAATTCATTCGCAAACGTAGCGACTGGGGCAACTTATTAGATGAATTCCCACGAACAAGCAATCATATTTTGACTCAGATTGAACGCGGAGAGTTTTTCCGTTTTTCAATCAACGACATCGACAGCATTCTAAAATCAACAGATCGCATGGTGACCCGCATTTCGCTTTCATTAATCGTTGCTTCCCTCGTGTTGGGAATCGCATTTTTAATCCCCCAATTCACTTCAGGGAGTTTTGGACAAATCATTTTGATTATCGCTTTTGTATTTGTTGCTGTGATTGGGCTCTGGTTCCTTTTCACAATGATTCGCACTAAAAAACGTTAAAATAGAGGGTATGCCGTTACTTTGGATTTCATTAAGTTTTTTAATAGGGCTCACAATGCATCAAGTGAGTTCTTTTCTTATCCCTGCCATCGTTGCAGGAATCGCCTTGGGCTATTTCCTTGTACAAGTCTTACCGCTTGAATGGATTGCAAAAGCCAGTTGGCTCAAAAAGCTCCGCGTGGAAGAAAAAATCTATTTCGCCCCTCAAACCCCCACCTCCCGCCGACCCAACTACCCCACTCAATTATTAATCCCCACAATGATAGTATTTGCCTTTTTCGGAATTTTGCTGGCAAATCATTCATTACCTAACGGCTCCGCTGACCAATTAGCAACCTATAACGATCAATATGAAAGCATTCGATTGGCCGGTGTTATCGATAGCCTCCCCCACGAAACTGAAAATGCAAGCTCAGTTTTTGTGAAAATGCAACAAATCTGCCTCCTAAATGAGGCATGCAAACCGGTCTCCGGACGCGCATATTTGGTGGTGAACGGAACTTTCAATTTTTCTTATGGCGATCAGGTAGCCATCACAGGGCGATTAACTTCTCCTGAAGATTATGAATCTTTTTCTGAAATCAACTATTTAAAAAGTAAACGTGTATTTTCTAAGGTTGCATTTCCATCTGTTTCTTTTCTCGAATCAGGGCATGGTAATCCGCTCAAATTAGCCCTCTACTCTCTCCGTGAAAAAGCAGTCACGCAAACATTTCGGCTCTATCCCCAACCTGTATCCTCTTTATTAGCTGGAATTTTATTTGGAGAAGAAGACCAAATTCCGCAATCAGTTGAAACTGCCTTTCGCAACACTAGCACTTCACATATTATTGTCATCTCTGGTTTCAACATCACTATTTTGGCAGCCTTATGTCTGAACCTATTGCAACGTTTTTTGAACAAGTGGCAAAGCACTTTACTCACTCTGATAATCCTGAGCGCTTATACTATTTTGGTAGGGGGAGATGCAGCAGTGAGTCGAGCAGCGGTGATGGGCAGCATGGGCTTAATCGGGATGTTGTTTGGGCGCAAACAATCTGGGGTCAACAGCTTAGCGTTCACCGCAGCATTATTGGCAGCATTCAATCCTTTCTTGCTGCTTGATATCGGCTTTCAATTATCCTTTATGGCAACATTAGGCCTAATCCTCTTCTCTGATCCAATCACCGCTCTTTTTGAGCGCTGGTTCGCAAAAGAAACGCATGACCACAAGCTTCTCGGCTTTTGGAAAATCCTCGTCCAAGATTATGTGAGTCCGTTGCTGGCAGCACAACTAATCGTCACTCCCTTATTGATCTATTATTTCCGTCAGTTTTCTTTGACAAGTGTGCCAGCCAATTTGCTCATTGCACCATTGCAACCCCCCATCATGCTTTTTGGAGGGCTTTCTGTTTTGGTCAGCTTCGTATTATTCCCGTTAGGAAAATTAATCTCCTTCGTCGCTTGGGTTTTCACCGCGCTCACCATCCGCATCGTAGTGGCTTTCAATGCTTTGCCTGCCAACACCCTCCAACTTGCTCAGGTCTCCATTCTTTCTGTTTTAATATTCTATAGTGTACTTCTCGCACTTTGGTTTGGCAGCAAACGAAAAAAAATAAATCTTGAAAAACTGAAGTCAGCATTAATCACCGCTTCCTTAGGCATCCTCACTTTATTAATCTGGCAAGTCAACGCCACTCACGCAGATGGAATCCTTCATTTACACTTTTTAAATCTCTCCACCGGAGACGGAATCTTGATCCAAACCCCCAATGGAAATCGTGTTTTAATCAATGGTGGAAAACATGAAGTGACTTTAAGTAATGCAGTCTATCCCACTCTGCCAATCACCCAGCATACCATTGATGCAATTATTGTCGCAAATAGCGACAAAGATCAAATCGGTGCAATTGAAAATTTTGTGCTCAACAATCAAACACCATTGCTGTTTTGGGGAACAAGCTCCACAACAAACTTCTCACGAAACACTCTTTCCGCTCTCGCGGCAAATGGCTTAAAAATCGAATATCCCCAAATCAAACAAAAAATGCAAATAGACGAAACTGTCACTCTTCATTTTCTGTCTCAATCAGAATCTGGCAGCATACTACTCATAGAAGAGCAGCAATTGAGCGCCCTGCTATGTTTTGACCCACTCAAAGTATGTTTGCAAGCTAGTCAATCTCTCGCAAAATCTCCCGCAATTATTTATTTATACAGTCAAATGGAATTTTCCGAGAATGAATTCGGACTGTTAGAAAACTATGCGAATAAAAAACAAAATCAAAATATAATTTTTCTTGTCAATCAAGCACCTTGGCAAAAATCAATCGGAAACACCCTCTTCCTCACGCAAGAAAATGGTTTTGAATTACTATACGATGAAGAGACCCTATGGTTCGAAGCTCAGTAAATCTTTGCCTTAGGCTGCTCGGCTACGCTATCATCATAAGCAAGCATCAAACTATTCTTTTGGACACTTTTCGTATGTGTGATCTGCACACCTTCATAAGAATCGAGCATACCTTTCCAATCATCTGACACTTCACATCGATTGGGCACTTGCCCAAATTTCTCAATGAAATGCCGAATCGCCTGCACCAAATGATAGGCAGGGGGTTGTGCCGTCTCTGAAGTGGAGATTTGCCACAGCATCCATTCCAAATTTTGAATTTTTTCCATACTCAATTATAGAAAAGTTAATCAGAATATGCCCAATATTTTGACCTTATGTTTTCCCATCAATATTTAAAGCAAAAAAGGCGACCAAAAGATCGCCTTTTGTTTGCAGAATTATAGAGTGTTAATTAAGAGAAAATCCAAAAAATTTGAAGATGATCCTCTTAATTTTCTTGTGTACGAATCTTTCTTGAGAAGAAAATCACAACAATCAACATCATCGCTGCAAAAATCATCCCGGTAGGACCGTAATCATCCAAAAAGCCTGTGTTCGGCAATGCTGTGGGTGTGGGCGTGATGGTGAGTTGCGCATTAGCAGCTTGCGTTTGGGCCACCGAAGCTTGGGTGAGCAAAGCTTGCACTGTGGCAGTGCGCGGGTCTTGAGTGGGTTGAGCCACAGGTGTGGCAGTGTTGGCTGGCACAGGAGTGTTGGTGGGTTGTGATTGAGCAGCAAATTGGAAGGCTGTTTCGGTTGCAGATTGTGCAAACAATGCCTCTTCATAAGCAGCAGTTGCTTCCGAAGCAATTTGAGTTTGGCTGGCTGAATTTGCGGCTGCATTTTGGTCTGCTTGGCGGCCTTTCAAAAAGGTATATCCACCAAAACCAATCAACAAAAGCACAAGGCCAATTCCCATAAAAATTGCAATAAAACGACCAAGGCCACCCTTTTGCGGGCCGTCGCCGTCATCGTCAAACCCATCGTCTTCTAACGCATGGGTGACTGGTTCTTCTTCTTCTGCAAATTGTTCGATATCAAAATCATCTAACATTGGTTTTCTCCTTATTATAAATTGAGGAATTCTCTTTCTATATTATTCAATAATTTCTAAATTACCGATAGGCAAAATCAAATCCATTTCATCAATACGCACTCGGGCGGATTTTGCCTTCACACCACTTGGATAGTTCTGAAGATGATCGACAAATCCCACGATCTCTCCAATTCTGCCCTGCTTAATGCCATTCGTCACTCTCACTCGTGATCCTTTGCGCATCCGATGCAACAAAATCAATTCTTCTGCATCCATTGTGGTCGGCAGTGGGATGGTAATCAACGGGCGTACCCCTAAATAGCGATTTTTTTTGTCGCCAATCAAAGTCACTTCCCGCTCTTTATTGGTAGTGATGATATTGAATATCATCGGATCCATCTCAATAGAACCAAAACCATCCAAAACAACAATCGGGAAAGATAATTTCTCTGCAACTGGAATCAACATCGAAGACATGCTTCCAAAAATGATCCCTCGAATGCCAATTTCTTCTGCAAATTCGAGCGCTTTTGCGTCACCACAATGCCCTGCAAAAAGAATGCTTCCCCGCATATTAACGTCCAAATCGTCAATTGCAAATTTATGTTTTTTTGATTTTGCAACGACAGATAAAACTCCAAAACCAGTTTTGTCGTTTCCCCAAATGCCTTCAATGCAAGCGCCTGTGGTTTCGATCACGGCGCCAAACCCTGTTTCAATGGTTTTCACAGTGCCTCTCACCCCAGATAAAACTTTTGTGGGTGCCACTTCGAGCTCAAGCAACAATTGCCCGCTACTCACAGCCACCAATCGGCAATTTTCAGGAGCACGAATCTCGCGTACGACAATTCCTTCTTTTTCTGCCAAAATGCCATTTTTAGAGATTTTTTCACCAACTTTGCGCTTCAAATATTTTTTCAGCTCTTTATTTTGGATCCCTAAACTTCCAGCGGCATCAATCATTCGATATCTAGGTTTCAAGATCGTTTGCGCCACCACATCTGCGGGGCTCACGTCTTGGCCCACGCGCACCAACACCGTGCCTTCCACGGGCAACACCCGCTTCACAGTGAAATTCACCAAAGGTGCAATATGTTTCACTGGCGTTAGCATTTCTTATACTCCTTAATATATGCAAATATCATGCCATTCTCCATCATTTAACCTTTCGTTGCAAAGAGCTCAGCCAGTTTTGATGGAGCTGTTGCTGAATTTGTTTATTCCCAGTGGGTTGATAAGGTCGGTTGCGCGTGTCAATCACAAACCCCACCATACTACCTTGAATTAATTCTGGATATTCGCCACCGCGCCCAGGTCCCCAACCAATATCTGTTTTTTGCAACGGTTGTAATTCCAATTTCACTTGGCGGCCAATCCGCAATGGCACTCGATAAAGCATATCTGCTTTAAATTCATAAACTTTTGATTGCCCCTCATCGTTTGTAATCTTCATTTGTAACACCGGCAATTTGGGGTTAGTTTTGCCCACCGGGGCAATCACATGAGCAAACGAGAGCAAAGAATTTTCAAACACTTGCACAGCCAGCAATGGGTTAAGTTGAGCAGCAACTCCTAAAGATGAAAGCAAGTTATTCTTATCAATCACCAATTCACTCAAACCACTTGGTTGCAAGGCATTCAACATCATAATCAAATTCTCAAATCGTTCCAAAGTGCGCACAAGGGCATAGCCACTCAAATAGATTCTGTCAAAAGCAGAAACACCATTCGCATTTCGCACAGAGCGGAAAGGCTCATCCAGTTTAATATGGCTACGTTTCAAACTACGGTGCACCAACGCTGTGGTAATCGCATTTTCAATCTGCATCCCTTCCACATGGGTAGGCACACTCTTGGGATAAAGAATTCGATTTTGAATAAAATCTAACACATAGCTTTTAGGTAATTTGCTAGGAATCCATTTAACAATATCTTCATAAGAAAGTTGGGTCATTGCATTTTGCAAGCCCGCGCCCGAACCGAAATCAGAAAAAACGGTCATATCATAAGCATCTTTTGTTGAATAGCCTACTAAAACGCCCCTAGAACTTAAGTTGACCCCTAAATTGTTCTTTTTTGAAGATTTAGACAAAAACTGGAACATATTGCGATATCCCATCGAAATAGGGATTAATGTACCAGAAGATAATCTATCCAAGGTGCTTAGCCCCTGAATCTTCTCTATTTGGATCTCTTTATAGATGCTATAAAACGTGTTAATCGCAGCTTCCAAATTTTCTTCTTTTAATGCAGGGCGAATATTCTCAGTTACATACACTTTTGTAAAAGGAGATAATAATTGGTTCACTCGTGGAGCCACTTTCGCATTCCCTGCAAAGAGCACACGAGGGCGCAAATGTTCAGGCAAAAGATAAATCGCCATGCGCACAATATTCACCAAACGCAACAACGATTTCACCGCACCATCATCAGTGCCACCCGTAATGAAAACCAATTCAGGTTTTTCAGCAACAATCTTATCTACAAAATTCTCAACGCGGTCAACAGATGCCAAATCCATGGTTTCGATCAAATTTGCAGGCACTTTGCGAATCACACGTTTTGCACTTTGTATAGAAACATTCTCTAACAAACCAACAAGCACCACCTTGATAGATTCACCAGCAGAGAAAGAAGCACCAAAATTATCCACGCCCATATCATCAGCAACAGGCATCAAAAGTTGTCCCTCTTGGTTCAACAAAGTTTGTCCAGAAATCGTTTCCAATTGATAGAAAGCTTCTAACAAGCCATCTTGAAAATTATAAAGTGGCTCAAAGGCAGTCGTCATCGCTTTGCCCGTAGCAAGATAGCGATAGCCACCATTCACATTATCAAACAAGCTCACTTGCGTTTGCATATTGCCAATATCGGCGATGATCAAAGATCTAGATTCAAAATTATTTTTTTTCATATTAATTAATATTCAACGCAATTCTGAGCATTTCACTGAAGAAAGCAAACCCATCCACCAAAGCATTGATCGATGCAGTCAAAACACCCGCAAACAACACGGCCAAAGACACCATGATAAAGAATTTTCCAATAGCAGAAAAAATACGCATCCAAACAGGCGGTTCATTTGGGGTGGTTTCTTTTTTCAAAAATGTAAAATTAAAGTAAATCAAAGTTGCCACTGTGCCAAACAATGCCAAAATCACTAACGGTGCCTGACTCAAAGAAGCTCCTGCTCCCAGCCCCATCAAATTTGGCAAAAGCGTTCCGATCACAGCCCCCGACACTGCCACTGCTGTGCCCACCCCCACAATCATTGCCATAGGGATATTACCCACAAACGCAAACGAGGGATTCAACTTGCCTAATAACAAAATCGTGAAAATCCCCAACACGCCTAACATAGAAATCTCGCTCGGGGTCACTCCCCCAACGGTCACAGATTGCAAGCGTACCAATAACACATCTTTAATCAACACTGCTGCAATATACCCAGCAGAAGAACCAACAAAAATATAACTAGCCAAACGATAAAGAGGATTATCGCCAAAGACATAGGAAAGGACCATCAAAGTAATCACAAAAGCCAAGAAGGTGCCAACAGGTTCCAAAGTCGAAGTCATTTCTTTGCCTTCCTTTCTTTTCGTAATCCTTCTAACAAATTCCCCATCAAGCTCACCGTGCTGCCAATCATCAGCAACACAATCACCATAATCGTCACCAAATAAATCGCATCCCAAGTTTCTGTATCTTGCGGAAGTTGCGGTAAAAGATATTTTTGATAAGTAATACTTTCAAAATAACCACTCAAATAGCCATCCACCCGCTGTGGAGAAGTTTGATAATAAGCAGCAACAATCGGTTTAATCTTTGCGCTAGAAAGCACCAGCAAGGGTGCATCTGGCAAAGCGGGTCCTGCTTGCTCAGCCCAATTTTGCAAATTATCAACCCCATCCGTGATCAACAATATCGCATCAAAATGATTCATTTGACGCAATGTGATTGGCAAAAGGCTAGCATTCGGAGCAATGCTAAGGTCATACGCAAATTGAGAAATCGCAGAGGCATTCCCTGTCAAATAGCCTAAAGGAAGAATCGTCACACTCGGATAATCTTGCACCAACATATTCGCCAAACCATTTCCCATTGGTTGGGTGGTAATTGTATACACATTGGCGTTGACTTCATTCAGCTCGATCATCAAATTGTTCAACCCTGTATGCAATTCTCGGTAAACTCCTAATTGATAATCTAAGACAACCAAAACATTCGCTTCAGCAGGCAAACTAGTAATCGTATCTGCAAAAGCTTGATTTGCGGGGGTCAAAGGAGCATTTATCTGTGGAATATTCACAAAATTCGCTGCTAATAATGCCACAATCAACAACAAAGGAATCAACAACCAACCACGATTACGGAA
This sequence comes from Anaerolineales bacterium, assembly GCA_963676155.2. Classification (GTDB taxonomy): domain Bacteria; phylum Chloroflexota; class Anaerolineae; order Anaerolineales; family UBA11579. The sequence goes on along the minus strand of CAXXOS010000001.1, from coordinate 592,317 downwards.
TGATGTTTTCTCATTTTTAGGGGTAGGTGTCTCCGCGGCGCCATCAAAAAGATCTTCCATCAGAGTTGCAAATGCAGATTGTTGGGCAGTCACCTGCAAAGATCCTTCTGGGTTTGATGGATTTGAAAACGAAACCACTTCTGGTTCAGCAGGAATCACCCCACGCAAACCAGCCAATGGACCAATCTTAACTTCCGGTTGAGAGGCGATTATTTCTTCTCTCGATTCTTCTTTTGCATCAGATGGGCGAATTGCCTTCATCCATTCTGGCATTTGAGAGCGATCTAAAGAAGGCGTGTTTTGAGAAAAAGGTTCATTATTATTTTTTGAGTCATTCTCTTCACTCAAATCAATATCTGCGTCAAACAAATCCATGTCTTCTAAATCATCATCTGAAATGGCAGGCAAACTATCTAAAACAGAATAGGCTTCTTCTTCCAATTCATCTGACAAAGAACCTGTGCTTAGCTTGGGCTCTTTTGGAGGCGCATCTTCTTGCATAAAAGGAGATTGTTGCGTCCCTGCTGGGATAGTATCTTGCGCTGCTGAAGCGTCAACACCTGCAAAAGGATTCGATTCTTTGGTTGTGCTAGCGGTCTCTTGTGATTCCTCATCCATATCCACTTTTAACCATTCTGGCAATCCATCCGTAGAAAGGGATTTATCATCAGATAATATATCTTCTTCTGATTCAGAAAGTTCAAAAGCAGAATTACTAGATTGAGAAAGAGTGTCGCTTTCTTGAGAATTCTCATCCGACGCATCTTGCAACCAATCGGGCAAATCTTTTTGTTTGCCTGTGTTGGGTGCAATCGAAAACGCATCTTCTTCAACCACATCGCTTGAATTATCTGCCGAATCAATGGGCGCTAAACCATCAAAAAAGTCTTCCAGAGCCTGGCTTTCTTCTTCATCAAATGCATCTGCTTCAAATGCATTTTGTTCTTTTACTGGCTCATTTTTAGAAATGGCAGCATCACTGCTCAGATCGTTCAAAAAATTTTCTGTATATTCATCTTTAATTGAAGTGTTATTTTCTTCAACTGTGGCTTCTTTCAGCCAATCAGGGGTCTCATCTAAATTAATTGCTTGTTGTTCTTCCCCCACAACAGGCAGCGGATCATCTTCAACCAAAATATCTTCTGAAAAAGCAGAGATAGGTTCATCAGGAGTCTCTTCTTTCCCTCCAAGATCAGGGCCTAATGAGAGGCTTGACAACCATTCATCATTATCATCATTCGAAGAATCACTATGCCAACCTGTCCATTCATTCCCATCCGCAACATGCTCTGTACGATCTCCAAGATTGAGATAAGAGCGATCATCAATCATATTTTCAATTTCATACAGGAATTCTTGAGTAGAATCAATCTTGCGATCCTTCGCAAACAATTCTTTTTCTTCTTCAGTCAATTCCGGATCAGCTTTTTCTTTTTCAAGTTCATCATTTAAAGAGCTCAACCAATCATCATTGGAGAGATTTTCTTGCCCACTCTTGTCTTGATTTTTCCCATCGTCCTTCCCCTCGGGTTCAAAATCTTTCAACCAATCTGGCAGATCATTGTTATGATTATCTTTATCGCTCATAGGATTGACCTATTATTTCCCATAGGGTCTTTCAAGACCCAGTAAAATGCGAACACCTTGAATCATGGTGCCTAATGCAACACCAATCAAAATTCCGCGGATGCCAGCAGATGCCCATAGCATCGGGGAGAAAAGTGAATTGGTTTGCAAAAATCCAAGCCCCAAAAACCCAATATTTGACACCAATGTCGCGATCACCACCACCACAAAGGTAATATTATATACACTTGGTTTTCGACGAATCCAGCTAAATATTGAATAAATCATCGTAAAAGAGATAATGGCCAAAAAGGCTGTTTCTGCCGGAATTTGAATATAGCGCAAAATGAATTCAGATTCAGGAGAATCCAAGAACATCGTCACGCTGAAAGCCACCAACATCATCAACACAAAAGTAACTGAATAAATTGAGGAACGACTTTTTCGTTGGATCTGATTGATATGATAGAGTGTGATCTTGCCAATTGCAATCAAAAATGCAACCGCTGCCAACCAAATCACCAATTCCAACAAAAACCCACGTATCGTCTGAATTCCCGCTGTGGGGAAAATAAAACTAAATAAAACGATTGCGCCAGAAGCAATCGCCACAACTGCGGCAAGATAGGAGCGTTTCATCTTAGAGCACTCCCAAAAGGTTGAGGAGTGTAATCAAAATCAAAAGTAAAATTGCCAACCATCGCAACACATCATTCACCAACAACCGCAAAATTCGTTTCTTGGGCGTCCCCAAATAAGTATTAATCACAAAAAATTCTTCCCCCAACATCATATTCTCCACACTCGGCACAGAAACCGCCTGCCCAATCAAATTATTGGTCGACACAAAAGATTCGATGCCTTTCTCTTGCAAAATAGCGTCATTAATCAACATCAACTCTTCCCCAAAATCGCCTTCCAATGCACAAAAAGAAATCGGCTCATCCCTCACAGTGCTAGAAACACCCACTGCATAACTCATCGCATCCACCCCATCCAAATGATTCATTTGATTCAATTGTCTAGTTTGATAAGTGCTATGATTCTTAATAAGATCTTGATTCATCAAAAAAGTAGCGCCATCTCCGCTGGAAATCACAGGGGGAACATCATTAAAAGAAGTAGTGTTCAGAATATGTTTCGCAGTGGTTTGTGCATTGATCGTGCTCACAGCGGTCTCATCAATCAAGTTCCCGCTCCCCACACCAACCATCAATTGCGCCCCTTCTTCCACAGAGAGTTCAATTTGATCATGCATTTCTTCCACAGATTTCATTCTGCGTGCTGAAAATCGGTTTGTTTTGAGAGGGGCAAACTCTGCCACCAGCACCAAAACAATCGTAATAACTATGAAAAGAAAGCCGAGCAAATGCATATGTTTCGCCTCTTATCTGATTGGTTAAGAATTAATAACACTTAAGACAAGTGTTGATTTAATAAATTGTATATAAGCTATGCGTAGGGGTCAAGCGAATTTGGGGTGCAATTCAAAGTGTGCCTTAAGAAAAGAGCGAATATCGCAGAATGCACCAAATCGCATTCAATCCATCCTTGAAACCAATCTTCTTTCCTTCTCCATAAGTTCGCCCATTATAGGAGATTGGCACTTCATAGATGCGCCACTTGCCTTTCGCAATTTTTGCTGTAATCTCTGGTTCAAAACCAAACCGGTTTTGCTCAATCGGAATTGCTTTGATAATCTCTGCTCGAAACATCTTATAACAAGTTTCCATATCTGTCAGATGATAATTGGTGAAAAAATTGGATAAAGTAGTGAGAAAATGATTTGCAAGATAATGAGAAAAATAATGCACTCGATGGCTGCCAACATTCAAAAACCGTGATCCATAAACCACATCCGCTTCGCCGGCTTTAATCGGTGCCAAAAGCTGCACATATTCATTCGGATCATATTCCAAATCCGCGTCTTGCACCACAATGACATCCCCCGTGGCTTCCTCAAAACCACGTCGCAAGGCTGCCCCTTTCCCTTGATTTTCAGCTTGAAAAAAGAATTCAAACTTTTCAAGGTCCAAATCATTTTCAATCTCTTGCCCATCGGATTGCAATGCTTCTTTTTTTAATTTTAATTTTTCTAATTGCTCACGAGAACCATCGGTTGAACAGTCATCCACCACCACAATTTCCAGTTCATCTTCCCCCAAATCCACCTTTTGAATCCAATCAAAGATCTCAAACAGGGTGTTCATTTCATTATAAACTGGCACAACCACACTTAATTTCATGCAAATATCTTTCAACACAAGGAATTTAACTAAATTTTACCATCTTTCAAGGTCAAAAACATTGTTTAAAAAACAGCTAAGAAAATCCAAAAAGCATCTATTTTTATGGCTGGCTACTTCCTTTTTTAAGCGTTAACCGCTACACTTATACACATGAAGGTAAAGACCTACTTTTTCAAACCTATTTCTAAAATTGGTTTGATCGTGCATGGGGTTGCGATCATATTGCTTTTGGGTGTTGTCAGCATATTGATTATTCCCCTTTTCAATCACAGCTTTAGCTTCCTTTTTATTGCCTATCTTTTGAGCGCTTTCTTAGTCTTCATCCCCATCCCCCTCCTTGCCTATCGTGCCTATGCCTTGTTCAACGCAGAATATATTCTTGAAAGAGATGGCATTCGCCTCAAATGGGGGCTGCGCCTAGAAGATATCCCCATGAATGAGATTGAATGGGTACAGCAAGCAAAAACCTACCCCCATAAAATTCGCTATCCTTTTTTTCAAATCCCCGGGGCCTTGCTTGGCCAAGTGAAACAACCCGAAGGAAAACTGATTGAATTCATTGCTTCAGAAAAAAAAGACCTCGTATTGATTGGACTGAAACATAAAATCTACGCCGTTTCTCCTCTAGAATTAGAAAAATTCCTCACAGTCTTCGCAGAACAATTAGAATATGGTAGCTTGGCAGAGATCATTCCTCAATCGATTTATCCTTCATTAATCGTCACCCAAATCTTCAAGCTCCCCAAAATGATCTGGCTCATATCTGCTAGTTTTATTTTGAACTTGATCCTGTTACTTTCTGCAGGCCTTGCTTCCACCCGTTTCGACCAAGTTTATATGTCCTATAACGTCTTAGGCATGTTAGAAGACCCCATCCCCGCCACGCAATTGATGATTTTCCCCATTCTTTCACTTTTCTTTTTCTTTGGCGGCATCGTCTTATCAATCGTCATCTATCGCGATCAAAGCAAAGCAAAACTACTCTATCTCTTACAACTTTCAAACATCTTCACATGTTTATTATTTCTTTTCACGCTCATCCGCATATTGCTCAATTCATGAGTGTGAAAGCTTGCGAAGCCTATCTATCATAAACAGGAGTTGCACATGACCCAAACACAAAAAAAAGATCCAATGGAACCCAAATTTATTGTCCCACTATCTTCTCCAGATATCGGTGAAACTGAAAAAGAAGCAGTGCAAGAAGTGTTGAACACCCGCTGGCTAGCACTTGGCCCCAAAATCAAAGCTTTTGAGAAAGCCATTCAAGAGTTCACCGGTGCCAAACACGCCATCGCCTGTTCTTCTGGCACCACTGGTTTGCATCTTTGTTTACGAGCCGCAGGAGTTGCTGAAAACGATCTCGTGCTCACCACTCCCTTCTCTTTTATCTCGTCCAGTAATGTGATGCTTTTTGAAAAAGCAATTCCTGTTTTTGTCGATGTAGACCCAAAAACAGGCAATATGGATACCGATCTGGCCTATCAAGCCATCCAAGATTTGATGCGTGGTGGCGCTGCTGCCCAAAAATGGCTCCCTCGCAAAGGTGCCGAAAATGCAGGTGCACTCAAAGGTGTCCTTCCTGTCGATGTCTTCGGTCATCCCATAAATAGCATGGCATGGCGCATTATTGCAGATCAATTCGGCTTATTTTTCCTAGAAGATGCTTGCGAAGCAATCGGCGCCCGATATCTCAACACCCAAGCTGGTACCAATGCCGATATGTCTGTCTTCGCCTTCTATCCCAACAAACAAATCACCACCGGAGAAGGGGGCATGATCATCACCAATGATGATAAAAAAGCAGACCTCATGCGTTCTTTGAGTTCCCAAGGTCGCGCCCCCGGTGATTCTTGGTTAGCCCACACCTATCTCGGTTATAACTACCGTATGGATGAAATGAGCGCAGCCATTGGGGAAGTGCAAACCAAACGTCTCGATTCAATTTTAGATCAACGTGCCCAAGTTGCAGCATGGTATGCGGAAGAGCTTAAGGATGTTGAAGGCATTGAATTACCCTTCATTGAACCTGAAGTCACTCGAGTAAGTTGGTTTGTATATGTCATTCGTGTCGCTCCCGGACTTGATCGCAATCAATTTATCCGTAGTCTAGATGCCAATGGCATTCCTGCCCGCCCCTACTTTGCGCCAATCCATTTACAGCCCTTCATGGTCGAACAATTTGGCTATCAAGAAGGCGACTTCCCCATCACCGAAGATCTCGGCAATCGTGGAGTTGCCATCCCCTTCTTCACCAAAATGACCCAAGAGCAAGTCAAAACCGTGGCACAAGTAATCAAAAAAGTAATCCAAATGCAATAAAAACAACAAAAAAAGACTGTCAAATTGACAGTCTTTTTTTCATTCAAATTAGTTTATTTTTCAATCAGCGCCTCAAAACGGGATTCTTTTCCAACCGATTGATTCATCATCACATAGCTCACCATCGCAATCCCAGTCAACACAATACTGCCATACCACAACATATTCGGATTCAAATTATCAAACACCAATCCTGCCAAATAAGGACCAAAGATTGCCGGAATCATCCACACAAATCCAAATACAGCCATATACCGCCCAATCATCTCTTTTGAAGCAAAACTAACCGCCAAAGCAGATTGAATAGGCATCACCACCATCTCCCCCATCGTAACAATCAACATACCCACAATGAACAACCAAGTGGAGGAAACAAATCCAAACATCCCAAATCCAACCATATAAAACCCTGTCCCAAGAGCAATCATCAAAAATGGTGCTCTCTGTTTGACTCGTCGAGTAATCCATAACTGGAACAGCACTACCGCAGCTGCATTAATCGCCATCAAAATTCCATAAAACTCAGCTTCATATCCATGCACATCTCGTAAATAAACTGAAAAAGAATCAAACAACTGATGCACCACCAAATTTCGAACAATCCCAATCACCACAAAAAAAGCAAAACTCACATCTCGAAACACAATTCGATAGCCTTTGATTGTTTCAAACAAAGTTTCCTTTTTCATCTCATCTAAATCGAAACGATGAGTTGTCTCTGGTACAAAAATAAAGAATAAAATTGCAACCGTCACACTCAACACAGCATCTAAAACAAACAAAGCAAAATAAGAACGGCCTGCAATGAATCCACCCACCATCGGACCAATGATCCACGCCAAATTAGTAGAAATTCGCAACACCCCAAAACTATCCGTACGTTGTTTTTCTGTCACAATATCAGCAATCATCGCTTGATGAGCAGGCTTTGCAATATCACTAAATATCCCAATAAAAATTGCAGCAGGAATCAATAAAATATATTCGTTCACCAACCCCAATGTCAACGTACTTAAAGCACTCAACACAAGCCCCACAATAATCAAATTTTTTCGACCAAATCGGTCAGTCAACGCACCCCCCATCATCTGTCCCAACATTCCAGACAAAGCATATAACCCCAAAACAATTCCTGCTTCGGTCATCCCCACATTAAACTTTTCCGTAATATATAAAGAAAAAAATGGAACTAAGATCGTACCACCCAAACGGTCAATAAACCGAATTCCAGCTACGATCCAAAAAAGGTCAGGTAGTTCTCCAAACAATCGTTTAAATTTTTCAAACATCTCAAACCGCCTTTTTAAAGAGTTTTCTAATCCTATCATACAAAAAAGCTCTTGGTTTGATTTCCAAGAGCTTTTATATTTTTTTCATCTATCAAAATTCTACTGCGTTTTTACAAATCCCATTTCTTCAGCACTTCTCGTGCTTCCGCAGAACTCATGTCCAAATAAAGTGGGGTCACACTAATATAACCTTCTCGAATCGCACCAATATCAGTATCCACATCGCCTTCACCCACAGGGTGCTCGCCCCCAATCCAATAATATTCACGTTTTTTCGGACCCATATTCCGAATTAATTCATCTCGATAAATTCGTTTCCCCAAACGGGTAATCTGGACTCCCTTGAAATTACCATCTTTAATATAGGGGAGATTCACGCTCAACACTGTTTTTTCTGGGATTTCGTCCAACTTAAATCGGTCTAACAAATCTGAAAAAGCTTCGGCTGCTGGCAAAAAATCTTTTTCATCCTTAAAATCCCCGCCTGTTTCCAAAGAAACGGCAATCCCTGGCACACCCCCATAGACTGCTTCAATCGCAGAAGTCACCGTGCCAGAATAAGTCACATCATGTCCGAGATTGGCATGTGGGTTGATTCCCGTCACCACAAGATCAATCGGTTCTTCAATCACCCCTAACAAAGCGATTGCCACGCAATCAGAAGGAGCCCCATCACAGGCCAAAGCAGGGGTACCATCTGCCAAATTCACTTCTTTCACCAACAAAGGACGATGTAAGGTTTTCACATGTCCACAAGCAGACCAATTTGTATCGGGTGCCAAAATTGAAATTTTATGTTTTTTCCCTAAGGTTTGCACCATGGCTAACAAACCCGGATGGGTCACGCCGTCATCATTGCAAAGCAAAATATGCATATTTGTTTCTTCCTTTGATCGTTTGAGATGAAAGAATTATAACAGTTTTAAAGATTCCTCCACCAAAGTGTCCAAAATTTCAATCGGGATTTGTTCCGTCTTCGTAAAACGAACGCAAGACTTTCCCAAGCTCAACCCTGCCAATTCTTCCCGCACCAAATCCAGCACTTCCACATGCATCACATACAAACTCACATGGTTCTTCTGCGAAGCCAAAGCAAACAGTTTACGCTTGCCAATCGAATAAGTCGGCATGCTATAATCAAACGCTTCGATAACGTCGTCAATTTGCAGCAATCGATCTCGAACATAATGAAACGCATCCGCTCTTTTTGCAGGCAAAGCATCAATATAATCTTGTACTTCTCTGATCATTATTCCTCATTTCTTCGCTCTATTCTCATTTTAGACCCAACCTCCCATCCAGATTTTACATACCCTCCCCCCTTTACGCTATAATTAAATAGACAAATAAGTGTATCAATCAAAAAGGAATCCGCATGCTAAAAGAATTAGTTCGAAAAACACGCTCTTATCGTCGCTTTGATGCGTCGTTCAAAATTGAAAAACAAACCCTCGTAGACTTGGTCGATCTGGCTCGGCTCACAGCCTCCGGTGCCAATTTGCAACCCATGAAATATTGCATTTCTTACACTCCAGAAAAAAATGACTTGATCTTTTCCTGTCTACGTTGGGCAGGATATTTGCCTGATTGGCCCGGTCCAGAAGAAGCCGAACATCCCACCGGCTATATCATCCTACTCGGTGACACCAATATCTCCAAAAATTTTGGTGTAGACCCCGGCATCACAGCCCAAACAATCTTATTAGGTGCCACCGAACAAGGTCTGGGAGGTTGTTTGTTTGGTTCCATCGACCGCAAACAATTACGCAGCGTTTTAAATCTTTCAGAAGAATATGACATTCTCAACGTGATTGCCCTCGGCAAACCCGTAGAAACTGTAGTCATCGATCCGGTCACATCAAATGGCAACATCCGCTATTATCGTGATGCAGAAAAAAATCACCATGTCCCCAAACGTAGCTTAGAAGAAATTCTTTTATGTTAGGTTAATAAATAATTTCATTCTCACGAAGAATTCTAAAATAAGTTAATAAATCATTACTAGAATAATCTTTTTCTAGCAAATCAAAACCATATTCTTGATATAAATCTTTTAAATATGGAATATCTTTACATTCAAGCATTATGATTCTTCCAGCCAAATATTTTTGACCGATTAAAATAGTACTTAAAACATAATCTAATAAAACTCTTCCTGAAAAAGATTCAGAAATAGAATCATTTTTTCCTAATTGTCCAAGGAGAATTGTTGGAATATATTGGATTTTTTCTCCATTTTGTTTAGCTCTAAATCCATCTAATTTCTTTATTTGTTGATTTGAAAATTCTTCTGGGATTTCTAATATTTTTAATGCAATAGTAAAATAACCAAGAATTTGAAAAGACTCATTATCTTCATCAATAAGCAAAAATGTTCTACTTTTTCCTAGTTTTTCAAACTCAATTGCTTTGTATTTTAAAAAGTTTTCTATATCAAAATCTCGTTTACATTCAAATTCTTGTAAACGAGATTTTATTTCTTCTTCATTATTATTTAGATTGATAATCACATCTCTTAGCGAGACAATAGCTGCTTTAATTTTTCCACCCCTTGTTGTTCTTTTTCATAATTCACTAAATCTTTATCTATTTCTTTTCCATGTTGAGGCTTAGAAATTATTTCTGCAAAGGAATGAGCAGCTTTTTTATCATTAATAATAAATCTTTTATTAAACGATGATGTTGCCATATTATCTCCTTTCTTTAAATAATAACTATCAATATTATAACTAATATTCCTTAAATCGTCAAAATAAGAAATATTAATCTTATAGATTTATTATATACCTAGTCAACAGTAATTACGTACGTATTTCCATCCAAATGTGCAAAGCCTGTTTTCTTCAAATAGCTAATATGCTTCTTTGTCTCACCCGTCGCATAAACTTTGATTGGAGCGGCTTCCTCACTGAAGATCGCTTTCGTAGAAAATACATAATCCCCCACTTTGAGGTCACGATATTGCGGAATTGCATAGTCCAAATCAACATGATAGCCATCTTTTTCTGGATGGGCAATCACCACACCTGCCGGCACCATATCTCGTAACACAAACACAATCTTCGCATCTGCACCCTCTGGCATGACAAAACTCGGATTAAACAATTTAATATCCGCAGCATGCAACTCCATAAAAGAAGTGAAATAGTCATCATCATGGTCAGAAGGCATCAATTTGAATTGCTCATCCTTGCCCTTCCACATTTGATACAAATAATAAAGATCAATCAAAATAATCGCCCCATTTGAAGCCGCCACCGGATAGGATTTGATCAATAAACCATAAATCGTAAAAATAATCGCGCCAATCAAATTAATCACCCGCAAGCGCAAGATCGACTTCATCAACAAAGACACCACAATCATCAAAGATGCCAAATAACCAATATATTCTAAGTTCATTCAAAACTCCTTTTTATTCTTGTGAAGGATTTGCTTGATAAAAATCACAAATATCCGTCAATGGACATTGATCACAAGCTGGTTTGCGCGCATGGCAAATTTGCCGTCCAAACCGAATAATATTCAAATGTGCCGGATAGTAGGTCTCTGGGGGCAACAAACTTTCCATATAGGCATGTGCCTTCTCCACAGACATCTTCTCTGGGCGAATGCCCAAGCGCCCCGTCACACGATTCACATGCGTATCCACCGGAAAAGCAGGGATATCCAAAGAAAATTGCAACACAATCGCAGCCGTCTTCGGTCCCACTCCCTTAAATTTAATCAACCATTCCAGTGCTTCTTCTCGCGGAATTTCCTTCAAAAATGTGAGGTCCAAATCTCCACGTTCATCATAGATCTGATTCAACACTTGTTTAATCCGTTTTCCTTTTTGATTCGCCAATCCTGCCACGCGAATCGCATCAATGATTTCATCCACATCCGCATTGCGCACCTCTTCCCAGGAGTCAAATCGAGCCAAAAGCTGATTGAACCCTCGGTCTCGGTTCACATCATTCGTATTTTGCGACAAAATCGTACACACCAATTCATCCATTGGTGGCAATGGGTCACGCCATTCTGGGTACCCGTATAAGTCCATCAAACGTTGATGGAGTAAGTTTGCTTTTTCTTTAGGATTCATAAAACTCAATCTCAAAACAAGGGCGACCTTCGCCCACAACAGTCTTCACCCAATTTTTCACTTGCAACTCAGGGCCATACTGAACTACTTTTTCAAAACTTTCTTCATCCATTGCCTTCAATGACCGCAAAACATTCAAAGAAACCGCAGGCTTCACTCGTTCTGTCAAATCGCCATCCGAAATCTTCAATGCCAATCCCAAGCCTTGCATATCGTCATCTGAAGAAATAATCCCAATCCCTTGATACCCTTCAGCGCCACCCTTAGAAAAGATCTTTCCCTTCCCCGCATGCATCAAATCCGTATCAAACCGCTTAGGTCCACTCACCATCTCTGGGAATGCCATCATTGCCTCACGTACAAACACACAAGCTTCTGCCAAAGAATCTGAAAGCCCTGCTTTTTCAGGATCTGCCATGCGCGCAAATCCCCAAGCCGCGTTATACATCGGAATCCCAAACACAGGCACAGAACACCCATCGATTCCCAAACAAATCGCTTCTGCTGGCAATTGCACCATCTCCGCAAATGTTTTCAAAATCGCCTGTTGCACTGGATGATTCAAATTAATATAATCCTCAATCTCCCACCCCATCAACTTACAATACGCCAACATCCCACTATGTTTCCCTGAACAATTATGATGATGGACAGTTGGTTCTTGATGCGCATCGCGCAACTCTTGCGCTGCCTCTGCATCCAAAGGATAGTGCACGCCACACAGCATATCACTCGCCTGCACACCAATTTTTTCGTGAATCGATTGCACCACTTCCACATGGCGCGGTGTGCCCGAATGCGAGCCACACATCACGGCCACTTCTTCTTGAGTCAAGCCAAATTTTTCCACACCGCCATTCTCAATCAACCCAAGCACTTGGAATGGTTTCGAGGTAGACCGTAAATAGGTAACTGCTTGTGGATCCGCATAGGAAGCGACAATCTTGCCATCTGCTTGCACCACCACAGCTGAACCGAAATGGGTCGATTCCACAATATCCCCTCGTGTAAATTCCATTACTGGAAGATATGAAAAAGTGTTGTCCATTGAAAACTCCTTGAATAGAAAAATAAAGCTGCCCTCAATCGCTTGAAGCAGCTTTATCTAAACTTCTTGTAATGAGAGTTTATTCTTGTTCTTCTTCAACATAATGATTTAAATAATATTCATACAACCCGACTTTAAGTCGTTTGGTGAAAAGCGCTTCAAATGTTTGGTCTTCCACTTCTTTCGGCATAAATCTGCTGACAAGCTTTTCAGTTTCTTCGCTGTCCACATCTTTTTTCGCCAACTTTTCAATGCGCTTATGAATATCTTTCAAATAATTACGAAATTCTTTGATTTGCTCTTGCTTCACTTCGCCAGATCGGCTAGAGAAAATTCGATAACCGTCATATTCTTTCGAAAGCAGAAGTTCCAAGTTTTCAATCCAAAGTGGAATGTCTGCAAAGGCCAAATAAGGAGGTTCATCCACCATCACGGCATCACCCACAAAAACCAGCTTCTCATTAGGTACAATCACCCAGCTAGCACCCATCTCTGGACCCGGATGGTGTTCCATAATAATTTCATTTTCCCAATTTAAGATCAAATGCTTACTAAAAAACAAATGTGGATATTGCCAGCGGATGCCGCTCAAACCACCACAAATTTCCCATTCAGCACCATATTCAAAATTTTGCGATTTGAAAATCGTCGAACGATCTTTTGCAATTTCATGCGTTTGCGCTTGGGCAATCACCGTACATTCCATCGCACGGTCTCCCAGCATTCGGTCTGGATGGCTATCTAAATTAACTAACAGTTTATTGGGGCTTTTTCCAATGCCATAAATCACAGATTGCCATGAACGGCCATCATCAGGACGCAAGGGGGAGTCAATCAAAAAAGTACCCTCTTCACGCACAATTGCCACAAGCATCACGCCCGGATAGGCATCTTCCATATATATATTCTTAACAATTTCTTTCATGCCAAAACCTTTCCATCCTATTATAACGTGAAGTCCAATTTTTAACCAAATTTTCCGTTATTTCTTTAAGGTAAACGTTTTTTAACAAAAGAACACGCATAAAACGTGTTCTTTTTCATATAAATGCAACTTTTTTATATTACTCAAGTGCCTTGATTTCTTTTTCCAAAGCTTCAATTTCTTCGGTCAATTCTTCCATTTCACGAAATTTCTTTTCCAACTGAATGCGGTTAGGGTTGCCCTTCGAATTGCTGCGTTGCAACAAATTGATGTTTCGTTTGATTTTAACCATATTCGAACGTTTCAAATTTCGTTCGTTTTGCAATTTGGTAAGTTGTTCTTGTTTATCCATTCCAAACTCCTAAAGGTAAGTTTTTATTATTAACAATATTATAGTATAGAGTCCAAATAAAAAACACGCTGAATGCGTGTTTTGTCTGCAATTCAAATCAAACAAACTGCAAACTATTTTGACTCCGCCACAGAACTATCTGCTTTGCTAGCCTCTTTTTTCGGACTGGTTTCAGTTGCATCACTCGTGCCATTTGCACCAGCAGAACCGTTTTCACCGCTAGTTTTCTTTTCAGTCAAATAGTTACGTGAAGATGATTTATTATCGTTGACATAAAAGCCACTCCCCTTGAACATAATTCGTGCAGGGCGATATACTTTTAGCAACGCTTCTTTGCCGCATTCTGGGCAGGTTGTCAAAGAGTCTTCAGAAAAATCTTGATGAATATCAAATTGATGATGACATTTTTCACATTGATAAGTATAGTTTGGCATAGGACGTATTCCTCGAATATAAATCTAACAATGGGAAATTATAGTATCCCATGCAATGATTGACAAGATGCGATTTTCTTCGCTTATAAGATTCTTATAGTTGAATTTTTCACAAAGTTCTCTCAAATTAAAAAAGTTGCCTATTTCAAAAGCATAAGCAACTTTCAAAAGTCAAAACATATTTACTTATTCTTTCAGATAAGCCCCCACAGCTTTTCCAAATTCTTTCGCGTTCACAACATCTTCAGGCTTTGGTTGACCATCAAATTCATATGATAAATCTGAAATCTCCCAACCCATTTCTTCCCCTTTTTTCAACAAGTCCTTGCGCGCACCCCCACCCCAACTGGTGCTCCCAATGAAAGCCACGCGTTTGCCACGCATACGCTTATGAGCAGCCAATTCCAACACCGTGTTGATATAAGGGAACAACCGACCTTCATAGGTAGAAGAAGCCACAATCACCCCTTCATTCTTCCACAATGAAGCCAAGATATAAGAAGGGTGTTGTCGGGCTGTGTCAAACACTTCCGCGCGAATCCCTTCCGCTTCCAAACCAGCCAACACTTCTGGCATCAACGAACGAGTCATCCCATACATTGATCCCAACAAAATCGTCACTGCTTTTTCACCCGGCTCAGTTGCATAATTTGCAAAACGAGCATATTGCTCAATAATATATTCTGGGTTCTGGCGCCACACCAAACCATGCGAAGGTGCCACCATCGAGATGTTCACCCCTTCCAATTTTGACAACGCCTGTTTCACTGGCTTGCTAAAAGAAGCCACAATATTTGCATAATAACGTAATGATTCCGCATCACGATAAGGCATTTCTTCCGGCTTGACTTCATCATCAAACAAAATGCCATTCAAACAACCAAACGCACCAAACGCATCACAGCTGAATAAAATTTGTTGCGTGGTCTCATAAGTCATCATAGTTTCAGGCCAATGCACATTCGGCGTCATATAAAAACGCAAAGTATGTTTCCCAAGCGAAAGCTCATCATCTTGCAACACACCCTTCACATTCTCCACCACATTATAGTGTTCTGCCAACATCTTCTTTGCTCGCATAGAGCATAAGATCTTCACATTCGGATAGTGTGCCAACAAGCCATGAATCGCTCCCGTATGATCCATTTCCATATGATTAACGATCAAATAATCCAAATCGCGATCGCCCATCAATTTAGCTAATTCATCTGAGAATGGTGGTTCCAACAACTCAGAAGAAATATCAATCAATGCAGTCTTTTCATCCAAGATCAAATAGGCATTTATCGACACCCCATCTTTGGATACATCCCACATGCCTTCAAAAAGGTCTAACTCATGGTCATCCATTCCCAAACAAAAGATATCTTTCTTAATTTCTCTAACTGTCATACCAACACATTACTCCATATTAACATTTTTTCTTTCCATGCTATTATACTGCCTTTTGCGCCATTTTGCTTATTTTTTAATAGAAAATGTTAATTAATTATTCTCGCTAAAATTTCGTGCCTGCCAAGCAAAATAAAGCGACACAGACCCAGCCACAGCCGCATTCAACGATTCCGTCTTGCCTCGCATCGGCAAGCTCATCAACACATCACATGAATCTCGCACCAAACGGCGCAAGCCCGTGCCTTCACTGCCCACCACCAAAGCGATTGAGCCATCCAAGCGCACTTTCTGCACAGGTTGAGCATCTTCACCACCCTCCAGGCCAATCACCCACACATTTTTTTCCTTCAATTGTTCAATCGCACGTGCCAAATTGCTTTGAGCCACCAAGCTATGCTCCGCCGCTCCAGAAGAAGCATTCACCACTGAGGGCAACACCCCTGCCGCACGATGTGTGGGAATCACCACCCCATGCACGCCAATGATCTCCGCTGTGCGGATTAAAGTACCCAAATTTTGCGGGTCCTGCAATGTATCCAAAATCAGCACAAAGGGAGCCTCTTGTTTTTGTTTGGCATTCAACAAAATATCATCCAAATTCACATAAGGATAATCGCTTGCTTCCAACAAAATCCCTTGGGTATTTGTGTTTTTAGGCAAGCTTGCCAATTGCGATAGCTTCTGCTTCGGCACTCGTCGCACAGGCACTTTCTTCTCTTTACATAATCGCAATATTCTCCGAATGCGGTCATCTTCCTTGATGCCATCATGCACATAAAGTTGAAAAAAATCACGACGACCCGCTGCTAATGCTTCATAAACCGGATTTCTACCGTATAAAAATTCTTTCATAACCTCTTCTTCACTCACTCTCTAAAAAAAAGAGCGTGAACAGAATTCGCCACGCTCTTTTTCAAACTCCATTTAACTTAATCCCAGTGCCAAGTACTTCCTTCTTTATGATCTTCAATCACCACACCCAGCGCCAAAAGTTCATCACGAATCAAATCAGACATTGCCCAATTCTTATTCTCACGGGCATTTTTGCGCACTTTCAACAGCAATTCAATGAACGGATCCACAGCAGCATCCTTCGCACCATCTTGTGCCAATTCCAACCCCAACACACCTGTCAATTTCAGAATCAAGTCTTGCGCAGGTTTCAATTGCTCATCCGTAGCGCCTTGATCACGTGATTGATTAATCACTCGCACCAAGTCAAACAAACAAGCCAAAGCACCAGCTCCATTGAAGTCATCATCCATCGCCAATTCAAAGCCATTCAACGCTACTTCAAGCTCATTCGCCAACAAAGCAACAGAATCTTCATCCATCCCACTTGCTCCCGGCAATTCAGGCTTCAAAGCAGAGCGCAAACGCTCCAATGATTTTTCAGTTTGTTCCAAAATCTTTTCGCTATATTTCAAAGGATGACGATAATTAGAAGTCAAAATCAACATGCGCATCACATTTGCTTCATGTTCTTTCAAAAATTGGTCAATTGTGATCATGTTCCCCAAAGACTTAGACATCTTTTCACCATCAAATTGCAACATCCCATTGTGAACCCAATAAGTCGCAAATTGTTTATCGGTATAGCATTCGCTTTGGGCAATTTCATTTTCATGGTGCGGGAAAATCAAATCCGTCCCACCTCCATGAATATCAATCTGTTCCCCCAAGTGATTCAAGCTCATCACAGAACATTCAATATGCCATCCCGGGCGTCCTTCGCCCCATGGGCTTGGCCAGCTCGGTTCGCCTTCTTTTGCGCTTTTCCACAAAGCAAAATCCATCGGGGTCTTTTTGCGGTTATCCACCGCCACGCGCGCCCCTGCTTGCATATCTTCTGTCTTGCGTCCGCTCAACTTACCATAATCCTCGTCCGTCGGTACAGAGAAATAAACATCTCCATCCGCAGCATAAGCATGCCCTTTTTCAATCAAAGCACTAATCGTCTCAATAATATGTTCAATCTCTTGGGTCGCTTGCGGATACACCGTCGCAGGCAAGATATTCAAATCTTGCATATGACGCAAATATTCTTTGATATAGTGTGCAGATAATTCAAAGGGATCGCGCTTTTCATAATTCGCACGATTGATAATCTTATCATCCACATCAGTGAAGTTCATCACATGACGCACATCATATCCCTTAAAAATCAAATAGCGTTTGATAATATCAAACACCAAGCTAGACATGGCATGTCCAATATGTGCATCATCATAGACTGTCGGTCCACACACATATAGTTTAACAACATTCGGTTCTAGTGTTTGAAAATCTTCTTTTTGTCGGGATAGCGTATTATAAACACGTAAAGCCATAACTACCTCTTCGGTTTTTAGTATTCAATGGGTTTTGCAAAAATCATTCGCCCAGCGGCAGTTTGCAAAACCTTTGTCACCATAGTGTCCAACTCGACACCCAAATATTCATTTCCATCTTGCACCACCACCATGGTGCCATCATCCAAATAGCCAACCCCTTGTCCATCTTCACGGCCTTCTTGAATCACTCGGATGTTCAAAGTTTCACCCGGCAAGAAAACAGTCTTAATCGCATTGGCAAGTTCGTTGATATTCAAAATTTCAACACCTTGAATTTCAGCCACTTGGTTCAAATTATAATCATTCGTCAAAATTGGAGCATGCATTTGTTTCGCCAACACCACCAATTTTTCATCCACTGCATTCACCCCATCCACATCCACACTGGTGATCTTCACAGAGATCAAAGCATCTTTTTGCATATTGCTCAACACTTCCAAACCACGGCGTCCGCGTTGGCGGCGCAACGCATCCCCAGAATCAGCAATAAATTGCAATTCATTCAACACAAAGTTTGGAATCAACAGTGTCCCCGGCACAAAACCAGTCCGAGCAATATCAGAAATACGTCCATCTATAATCACGCTTGTGTCCAACAACACCTTACGTTCTGGTGGTGCCAATGGTGTTTCTGGCAACTCCGGTGCACTAATCTTTTTCGTAGCATTCAGAGTGAGCTCAAATTCACGTTTCGAAAAAACAGAAACCGCCACAGTCGCCAAACCAATCGTCACAAAAATCGGAACCACAACCCCGAAAATACCTGGCAAACGGAACAAAGGCACAGAAATCAACGCCCCTGTCGCCACTGCAACAAAAAATCCAAGGGTCACACTCAACAAAGCCTGATCAGATAATTCACTTAATTTGGCTTTTGCCTTTTCAACCGGAACAGTTGTTAGCGCAGGAGTAATCAACAACCCCAGCACAGCAGCAACGCCAACCAAAATCCATAGGAAGACAGTATTGTTCGGAGAGATGAGTCCAAGGTTCATTAACCAAACCCCCAACATAGTGCCAACCATCGCAAATAAGATAGCTCCCACTATCCGTGAAAATAAATTTGTCTTCATAATTCAATAATTCCTTATTAATAAACTGATCTCAAATTTCAACATGAATAAAATCAATAAAAATAAAATTAAATAAATAAAAGAGCGAAATTTGAAAATGGAGCATAGCCCCACCTGAATTAATCATAACATGCAAAAAACGAAACAGCAATAGGCATGTATTTGCGCAAAATTATGGTAAACTATGCCTGTTATGGACGTTAAAACACTTAATATTTTGGAATACCATAAAGTGCTCCGCAAAGTTGAAGCCAACTGCAGCAGCTTTGTCGCACAAGAGCTCGCTAGAAACCTGAAGCCTACGCACAAAGCAGAACAAGCAGCGCTTTGGATTCGAGAGACAAGCGAAGCCCGCCAATTCCTAGCCGAAAGTGAAGGAAACTTGGTAGGAGGCGTATTTGATATACGCGATTTCTTGGCCGATGCACAACGTGGCAAAATTCTGCAACCCGCAGATGTCCAAGATATCAAAGCCACCTTGCTCACCGCACGTGATGTGGCCCGTGTGTTCAATCGCTCCGCAGAGAATTATCCTTCTTTAGCAGCCATCGCTGCCAAGATCCCCTCCCTCACAGACACCATCCAAAAGATCACCCAAGTCATCGACGAAAAAGGGGATATCAAAGATAGCGCCTCTCCTCAACTGGCTTCCATTCGCAAAGCCCAACAATCCACTCACAGCCAGCTATCTCAAAAAGCCCAACAAATCATTAGCAATAAAAATCTAGCCCCCCATATTCAAGACGCCATCATCACCCAACGTGATGGTCGCATCGTCATTCCCGTACGGGCAGAATCCAAAGGGCGCATCAAAGGCATCATTCACGATTCCTCTTCTTCAGGTGCAACACTTTTTATTGAACCAGAATCATTAGTCGAGCTCAACAACAAGGTCCGCAAACTTCAACTAGAAGAACGTGATGAGATTCTCCGCCTCATGATTTTCCTCACCGATCAAATCAAAGCCCATCACGAAGATATCCTACTCTCCCTCAACACCGTCGCTCATCTAGATATGATTCTCGCCAAAGGCAAATACGCCAATCAAATCGAAGCCACAGAACCCGCTTTGATTGAAATCACCAACTATAACGCCGAGGATAACACCTCTGGCATCACCATTCAATTAAACAAAGCTCGTCATCCCCTCATCGATCCCAAACAAATCGTCCCCATTGATGTCATCTGGGATGATAGCACCTTCATGATGGTCATCACCGGTCCCAACACGGGTGGCAAAACCGTCACCCTCAAAACCATCGGTCTGCTTTCTGCCATGGCACAAAGCGGTCTGCACATCCCCTGCCAAGCGGGTAGCAAAATTAGTTTATTCAAAAACATCTACGCAGACATTGGTGACGAACAATCCATCGAACAATCGCTCTCCACCTTCTCAGGGCATGTCAAAAACATCATCCGCATCATAGACAAAGCCGATCATCACAGCCTGATTCTCTTCGACGAACTCGCCTCCGGCACAGACCCGCAAGAAGGCGCCGCCCTAGCGCGTGCCATTATGAACCATCTCGTCCAAGAAAAAGTCACCTCCGTAATCGCCACGCACTATCCCAGCCTGAAAAGCTTTGCCCAAGTCAACACTGGTGTCATCAACGCCTCCGTAGAATTCAACACCCACACCTTGCGCCCCACCTACCGTCTTCTCATCGGGATGCCCGGTCGCTCCAATGCACTGGCAATTGCCAAACGGCTTGGCTTACAAGAAGATATCATCACTGATGCAGAATCGGTGATTGACCCCAACGAATTACGTGCCGAAGACCTGCTTGAAGAAGTGCAACGCTTACAAAAAATCGCCAAAAAAGAACGTAATCGCGCCAGCCGTGCTCGTCGCAAAGCAGATAAATACCGAGCCGAACTCAAAAAACAACTCGGTGAATTTGAAGAAGAACGCCAAACCGTCTTAGAAAAAGAATTGCAAGAAGCCCAACAAGAAATGCAAGCACTTAAAAAGGAAATGGCCGTCTCCAGAAGGAATCTTGAACTCAAACGCAAGCCCACCGAACAAATTGATGAGCTAGAAACCAAAATCAATTCCTATCACAAAAAGATTCAAAAGACTTCCCAACAGATCGTCACAGAATCTAGTGAGTCAACAGATCAGGATGATTTTCGTAAAGGCGATCAAGTGCACATCAAAACCTATCAAAAAGAAGGCACCGTCTCGGCAGTATTCGCCAATAAATTAGAAGTCTTAGTCGGCACTTTGCGCCTACGCGTCAATAAAAAAGATGTTGAACTAATCAAACGCAAACAAAAGCAAGTAGAAAAAACGTATGTCGGCCCCAAAGTTGGCAGCAATTTCTCCTATGACTCCCCCGGATTTGAGCTCAATCTGATTGGTATGACCGTAGACGAAGGACTTGAAAAACTCGAACGTCATCTTGATGCCGCCTATGTCTCACACATGCCCTTTGTACGCATCGTGCATGGCAAAGGTACTGGTCGTTTACGCAGTGCCGTGCGTCAATTTTTGAGCAATCATCCCTATATTCAAAGCCATCAAGACGCACAACAAAACGAAGGAGGGGATGGTGCCACCATTGCCTATCTCGTTGAATAATTTCCCAAAAAAACGCCATCCAAATGGGTGGCGATTTCATTTAACTGCAAAGTTTTGCAAGTCTCATGAAAAATTATCCAAGCTCTGCAAAAAAAGTATATAATTTAACTAATTCAAAATTTCTTGGAGGTATACACCCTTGGCCCCTACAAAAACAAACTACGACGTCATCATCATTGGTGCTGGCATTGTCGGCAGCATGATGGCTCGTTTCTTATCCAAATACGAGCTCGACATCCTTCTGATTGATAAAAATTCAGACATCGGCATGGAAACCAGTGCCGCCAACTCCGCCATCATTCACAGTGGCAACAACCCCATCCCCGGCACAATGAAATCCAAAATGAACATCGCCGCCAATCCCATGTGGGATCAACTCGCAGAAGAATTACAAATTGGCTTCAAACGTTGTGGCGATTTTGTGGTTGCCACGTCACAAGAAGAATTAGACGATCTGCAACCCTTGCTAGAACGTGGACTCAAAAATGGCGTCCCCGGGCTCACCATCGTGGGTCCCGAAGTGGTGCGTGCACGTGTTCCCGAAGTTGCCAAAACTGTCGTCGGTGCACTCTGGGCACCCACCGCTGGAGTCGTCGATCCCTTTGGCGCTGTTGTCGCCGCTGCCGAAAACGCCGTCATGAATGGCACCACCGTAAAGCTCAACACCAAATTTGAAGAGTTCCTCACCGAGGGCAACAAAGTCGTCGGTATCAAAACCAATCAAGGGGAGTTCAACGCTCGCTGGGTAATCAATGCCGCCGGTCTCTATGCAGACGAAGTTATGCACAAACTCGGCATTCGTCCAGAATTCAAGATCACCCCTCGCAAAGGCGAATACTACGTCCTTGATGGCGCCGAATTCCAAATCGACACCGTCATCTTCCCCGTTCCCAGCAAAATCTCCAAAGGCATCGTGGTTGGCACCACCACCCATGGCAATGCCTTCTTAGGACCCACAGCTGAAGAAATTGACGACAAGAGTGATAAAGCAGTTACTTTATCAGGATTAGAAGAAGTGTGGGAAGGCACCAAAAAACTCATCCCCACTCTCAACAAAAAATTCACCGTAGCCAATTTCGCGGGTCTACGTGCTGGTGGCAATGCCCCTTGTGAAGATCCCAATATTGACTATAACAAAGACTTCATCATCGAAATTCCTGAAGAAGTCGAAGGCTTTGTCAACCTCGGCGGCATCGAATCCCCCGGCTTCACCAGTGCCCCCGCCATCGCCGTCTACGTCATCGAATTAATGGAAAAAGCAGGAGAAAAATTTGTAGAGAAAAAAGACTGGAACCCCATTCGGCCTGCTCGTCCCAATTTTGCCAGCATGACCCATGAAGAGCGCCAAACGCTCATCGCCCAAAATCCCGCCTATGGTCGCGTGATCTGTCGCTGTGAAAACGTCACCGAAGGTGAAATCATCGACGCCATCCATGCCCCCATTCCCGCCCTCACCTATGATGCCATCAAACGTCGCACATGGCTCGGCACCGGTCGTTGTCTCGGTGGTTTTGATATGCCCCGTGTAGTCGATATCCTCGCTCGAGAAACTGGGCTATCCCATCTTGAAGTCAGCAAAAAAGGAGAAGGTTCCGAATTCCTCTCCCGCCGATCCAAAATCGTCATCAACGAAGGCTAAAGGAAGGAAATCAACATGAAAACAAACTACGATGTAATTATCATTGGTTCCGGTCCCGGTGGTGTCGGTGCGACAATCGGTGCCAAAAAAGCTGGTGCGCAAAGCGTGCTCGTCATCGAACGCGATGTCGAACTCGGAGGTATCCTCCTCCAATGTATCCATAACGGCTTCGGCGTCGAAAATCTAGGCGAAGAATTGCCCGGCCCTTCTTACGCCCAACACTATATTCAAGAAATGCTCGACCTCGGTGTAGAAACATTGCTAGACACCATGGTCATCGAAATCACCCCCGACAAAAAAGTGATCGCCAGCTCGCAAGAACATGGCTATCTCACCTTAGAAGCCAACGCCGTCGTATTGGCCATGGGCTGCCGAGAACGCTCACGTGCCCAAATCCAAATCCCCGGTCCCCGACCTGCTGGCGTCTATACCGCTGGCACCGCCCAACGCTGGGTCAATATGGAAGGCTACATGCCTGGCGAAAAATGCGTCATCCTTGGCTCTGGCGACATCGGCCTCATCATGGCCCGTCGCATGACCTTTGAAGGGGCCAAAGTGGAACGCGTTGTCGAGATCATGCCCTTCATCAACGGCCTCACCCGCAACTTCGTCCAATGCTGTCAAGACTTTGAGATCCCCACCCAGCTCCAAACCACAGTCAAACGCATCATCGGCAAAGACCGTATTGAAGCAGTTGAAATCGCCCAAGTAGACGACAAAATGAACTTCATCCCCGGTACAGAAGAAACCATTGAATGTGACACCCTCCTTCTCTCCGTCGGTCTCATTCCTGAAAACGAACTTTCCCGCTCTGCGGGGGTAGAACTCAGCCCCATCACTGGCGGACCCATCGTAGACGATCAATTCCAAACCAATGTCCCCGGCATCTTCGCTGCTGGCAACGTCGTGCATGTCTACGACCTCGCCGACTGGGTCACCATCGCAGGCATCAAAGCCGGTGAAAACGCCGCCAATTACGCCAATGCACGCAGCGCAGGCCAAACACCTGTCCAAGACATGCCTGATATTGAAATCCAACCCGGGCAAAACGTACGCTATGTCGTCCCCCAAAAGATCGCACCCAAAAATTTGCACAATAATCCCATCGATCTCCAATTGCGCGTCACTCATCCCATTGAAGAGCCCGTCCACATTCAAGTCTTAAATGGCGACACCCTCATCACCCGTAAAGTAGAACAATATGTCCGCCCCGGTGAAATGGTCTCCGTCAAATTAAAAGAAAAAGATCTCGAAGCCCTGCAAGGAGTCCAAACTCTTTCCGTGCGCATTCTCGAGAAAACCAAGGTGAAATAAAATGACAAAAGAACAAGAAACCCTCTTATGTGTCAGTTGCCCCAAAGGCTGTGTATTACATGTAGATAAACTAGATGGAGAAATCACCCACGTAGATGCTGGATGCAAACGTGGCGTAGCCTATGCCAAACAAGAGCTCACCGACCCACGTCGCATGGTCGCCAGCACCGTCCGTGTCCAAAACGGCTTGCTTCCCGTCCTCCCCGTCTATACTGCCACCCCTTTCCCCAAAGACAAAATCTTTGATCTGCTCGCCATCATCCGCGAAAAAGAAGTCACAGCCCCCATAAAAAAAGGTGATATACTCATAGAAAATCCGCTGGGATATGATATAAATATACTCGCCAGCCGTGACATGCCAGTTGCAAAATAGATTTTAATGAAAAAATAAGGAAACAAGTAAGGAAATAAGTATGCAAATTGATACCTCTCCCTATCATCCCGAAGAATTATTAGCATTTATTGTGACTGCAAAATCCAAAACCTATATTGGTAGTGGTGAAAAAGTCAACTCTCACCGTCCTAATTCATTCGATATGGAACATAAAGATGGTGTTTTTAGCTATCTCGATAGCTACTATGGCAGTTCCAATTTTATTGGGGAAGAAATTGTCTATTTTATGGGCAGAGCCATTTGGGGGATGAACTACTACGGCAAATTATTACGAGACGATATGATCTCCGCCGCAGGTGTGGGCGAAGTGCTCAAACAAAGCCTCTCCAATCTGTATACCGAAGGTCGTTTCTTAGGTCCTTATGAATTCACCACTGAAGATGGCTTCACCTATATTGACACCAACGAAGGCGACTTCCGCTATTTCACTGGCAAAGAATATATCCTCAAAGACGGTGAAAAAATCTACGAACTCACCTATCACGGTGGACTCTTAGACGTTGAAGAAGACTAATCCTTAGCAAACAAACGAAAAAGCGACTCAAAAAATCGAGTCGCTTTTTTTTATTAATTTAATTGATTACGGATTAGTTACTGCGGGGGCGAGCACCAACCACCAAATCAGTGGTCATCGTTTGTCCATCACGGATATAAGTCAATGTCACACTTTCACCCGGATATACATTCGCCAACAAATAACTCAACAGCTCATCAAAGTTCTTCACATCAACGCCATTGATCCCAATCACAGTGTCTTTTGCTTGCAAACCAGCTTCATCAGCCGGGCCACCTGCGGAAACTTCAGAGACAATGAATCCCACTGCCTTTTCCAAGCCCAACTCCTCTGCCACTTGCAACGGAATTTCATTATAAACAGTCACACCCAAGTAAGGATAGTCCACATAGCCTTGCGCAATCAAGTCAGGCACCACTCGGTTCACAATATTCGAAGAAACAGCAAACCCAACCCCAGAGTTTTGCCCTTGTCCCGTCAAGCTATATCCAGAAGATTCGATTGCGCGATTCACGCCAATCACTTCTCCAGCCAAATTCAACAATGGGCCACCGCTGTTGCCAGGGTTAATCGCCGCATCTGTTTGCACCAAGTCACCAGCAGAGAAAACGCTGCCATCAGGCGTAGAATTCAAAGAATCCATCGTACGTCCCAAAGCAGAAACAATCCCTGTTGTCATCGTACCATTATGTCCAAACGGGTTCCCAATTGCCACCACAGACTGACCCACTTGCAAAGCGCTCGAGTCACCTAAAGGCAAAGGAAAAAGTTCATCCGCAGGCATATCGACAGAAAGCACAGCCAGATCAGAATCTGGGTCTTTCCCAACCACTTTTGCATAAACCTTAGTGCCCGTATCAAAACCAATCACAACCGTATCTGCATTTTCAATCACATGCAAATTGGTCACAATATGCCCCTCTTTGTCAAACACAAAGCCGGTGCCTGTCCCATATGCAGAATCTTCCACATAAGTTTGAATCACAACCACACCTTTGATCGCCTCTTTATACAAATTAATATAGAGGTCTTCAGAGGTTGAATTAACCACTGTCACCACAGTTTCTTCATCCATCAGGGTGGGAGCAGTTGAGGTGTCTTCTGCGACAACCGTCTCGTCGGAGGATGAGAAAGAAAATTCGTTAGGGCGGAAGTTAACGCTGCCCAAAGAGCAGGCAAAGCTACTCATCACGAGGACAGTGATTACTGTCATTAGAATTAATCGTTTATTCTTCATAAGTCCTTTCTCTTTTCTACATGCTTATTTCTGCGCAAGTTCGGAGAATAACTTCTTCTCTTTGGCAGTTAATTTTTTAGGAATTTCAACCTGAGTCTGAGCATAGAGATCGCCAAATTGTCCTTTTTTTCCAAACACTGGCATCCCCTTGCCACTCAAGCGGAATTTTTGTCCGGGTTGGGTGCCTGCGGGGATATTCAAAGAATAATTCTTATCCATTCCCGACACATTCACCTTGCCCCCCAAAACAGCCGTATACAGATCAACATTCACTTTCGTGGTTAAATTTGCACCTTCCACTTCAAAACGTGGATCATTTGCCACATCCATCACCAAATAAAGGTCTCCATCTCCCGGAGCAACTCCCTTCATTCGGATCTTCTTACCACTTGTGATTCCCTTAGGAATCTTCACATTTAAGGTTTTGTCATTCACTCGAATCTGTCGAGAAGACCCATGATAAGCCTCACTCAAACTGATCTGTAATTTTTCTTCATAACGTTGTGGCGCTTGTTGTGCCTGACCACGCCCATCAAACCCGCCATTTGGGAATCCATAAGGATTGCCAGCTTGCTGTTGATAAACCCGTTGTTGACCACGGCTTCGGCTAGTTCTTGCGCCCCCCATGCCACCCATTCCCCCAAAAATGGTGCTGAAAAAGTCCGAGAATCCACCGCCCCCAAACAAATCTTCCAGATCTTCCAAGTTAACCCGTTGCGCGCCTCCGCCCCCTGCACTTTGCCATTGCGACCAATCAAACCCACCAGCTTGTCCACCGGTTTGTTGATACTGCTTATACGCAGAGCCCAACTGGTCAAATTTTGCTCGCTTATCAGGATCGCTCAACACTTGGTTCGCTTCATTAATCTGCTTAAATTTTTCTTCCGCAGTCTTATCTCCCGGATTTTGATCAGGGTGATATTTCATCGCCAATTTGCGATACGCCTTTTTTATTTCATCTTGTGAAGCGTTTTTTGCAACGCCTAATATTTTATAATAATCTTGATATTCCATAATGTTTTATACACTTCTCCATCTCTTCAGATATTCTTATCATTAATAATTCTAGGATGATTAAAAGGAACGTCAAGAGACCATTTTCTCGATTAATGGATTTCTAACGAATTTATGACATATTTCATAAAGAAACCACCTATTAAATTGACAAATATCAATTCAAAATCTTTCATCTTAACGAAAAAGCTGATGCAATTGCACCAGCTTTTTTTGGAAAAGAATTTAGAACGAACTAAATTTTTCTAACTACCCTAATTTCATCTTTCTCACCACAGCTTTTGTAACTTCAGCTGCAATCGAAGGAATCAAAATCAACGGTGCCACAACATACCAATGCTCAGGGGCTAATGGTTGTGTGCCAAACAATGTATTTGCAAATGGTAAATAAACCACACCCACCAATAAAGCCAAAGAGAACAACACTGCCCAGTTCATTGTTTTGTTAGAGAAAAAGCCAATCTTGAAAACGCTATAGCGTTCAGATCGTGCAGTATAAGCACGGAACAATTCCGAGAAGGAAAGTGTCACAAACGCCATCGTAGATGCCAACATATTGAAGTCACCTGCGGCCACATTTTCAATATGATGACCCCACCAATAAGCACCCAAAGTCACTGACGTAATCGCAACTGTTTGCACAACCACACCAATGGTCATACGCTTGTTGATAATCGGTTCACTTGAAGGACGTGGGGGTTGATCCATAATATCAGGATCGCCCTCTTCCATCCCCAATGCCAAAGCAGGGGCACCATCGGTGATCAAGTTCAACCACAACAATTGAATTGCGGAGAGCGGGCTTGCCCAACCAATCACAATTGCCAAGAAGATAATCATAATTTCAGCCATATTACAAGAAAGCAAGTAATACACAAACTTTCGAATATTAGAATAAATGATACGACCCTGCTCAATTGCCGAAACAATAGAAGAATAGTTATCATCGGTCAAAACCATGTCTGCGGCACCTTTCGCCACATCCGTACCCGTGATCCCCATTGCCACACCAATATCCGCTTGCTTAAGTGCAGGTGCATCATTCACACCGTCACCAGTCATCGCAATCACATCGCCATGAGCACGCAACGCTTGCACAATGCGCACCTTATGTTCTGGTGAAACACGTGCAAACACATCCACATCATCAATCACACTCACCAATTCTTCATCAGACATTTCTTCCAATTGATGTCCTGTAATAACGTCCGTACCATCCCGATACAAACCAATTGATTTTGCAATTGCACGTGCAGTTGCCGGGTAGTCACCTGTAATCATCACAGTGCGCACCCCAGCACCTTTTGCATGCAACAAAGCTTGTTTCACTTCTTCGCGTGGTGGGTCAATCATCCCTTGCAAACCAACAAAGATCAAATCTGATTCCATAGTATCGACAGAAATATCTTCAGGAATTTCCTTCACAATCTTGAAGGCCACTGCCAAAACACGCAACGCATCGTTTGCCATCTTTTTGTTAGCGTCCAAAATAGTAGTACGCATTTGGTCAGTCATTTTCTTTTGAGTGTCATCCATCGCTTGATAGCGTGTACAGTGTTCCAACACCATGTCCGGAGCACCCTTCACTGCCACCACATAGACATCCTTATCATCTTCATTGAAAGGAGAGATATCTGCGCTTTGGGGGTTATGAACACGATGAATCGTGGTCATGCGCTTTCGCGTGGCATCAAAAGGAATTTCTTGTTCACGTGGATAAGCCTTCAAAAGGTCCAAATAGCCAACATCAGCCTTTGCACCAGCCACCACCATTGCCGCTTCCGTAGGATCGCCAACGATATTATAGACAGTGAAACCTTCCACTTCTTTTTTAATCAATTCAGAGTCATTATTCAAAACGCCCAACCACAAAGCGGTCAAAGCGCCTTGATGATCTTTCATTTCAACAGGTTTGCCTTCAATGGAAAAGTCACCTTCAGGAGCATAACCCGTTCCATTCACATCCACA
Organism: Anaerolineales bacterium; assembly: GCA_963676155.2. Taxonomy (GTDB): domain Bacteria; phylum Chloroflexota; class Anaerolineae; order Anaerolineales; family UBA11579. The sequence goes on along the minus strand of CAXXOS010000001.1, from coordinate 562,582 downwards.
AAAGTTTCATCCACCCACAAACGGGTCACAGTCATTTCATTTTGTGTCAAAGTACCAGTCTTATCGGAACCAATTGTGGTTGCAGAACCCAAAGTTTCCACAGATGAAAGCTTACGAATCAATGCATGGCGGTCAATCATCTTTTGCATACCCAAAGCCAAGCTGATGGTCACAACTGCAGGGAGCCCTTCAGGCACTGCAGCAACAGCCAAGCTGATTGCAACCATGAACATTTCAATCATTGCTTCGCCCAAAGGTTGTGCAGGATCATGTCGCCACACACCAATTGCAAACACCAAACCACACACAACCAAAGCACCAATCCCTAAGGTCTTGCCCAATTGTTCCAATTTGCGTTGCAAAGGAGTTTGTTCCACTTCCACAGATTGCAACATCGTTGCAATATGACCAATTTCAGTGTCCATCCCCGTATTGGCAATAATCCCTTTTCCACGACCATAATTAATCATCGTGCTCATAAAAGCGCTGTTCTTTCGGTCACCGATTCCAGCATCTTTTTCAAGCGTCAAGTGGTCATGTTTTTCCACTGGCAAAGATTCACCAGTCAAAGCAGCTTCTTCCACGCGCAAGTTCACTGTTTCCACCAAACGGATGTCTGCTGGCACATAGTTTCCTGCTTCCAAGAACACCACATCACCGGGCACCACTTGAGGAGAAGGAATTGTTTGACGCACACCATCACGCAACACTTGCGCATCTGGTGCAGATAATTTCTTCAATGCAGACAAAGCCTGCTCAGCCCTTCGCTCTTGAATAATCCCCATAATTGCATTCAAAATCACGATCGCCAAAATCACAATCGTCTCTGTCCATTCCACATGACCATCAATAATACTCACGATCAAAGAAATAAAAGCAGCAGCGATCAACAGCATCACAGTAAAATCATTGAATTGATCCCACAACAACTTCCAAATTGAAGGAGGGGGTGCTTCTTTCAATTGATTTTCACCATAAAGCTTCAACCGGCGATTCGCCTCTTCAGAAGTAAGACCCTTCTCGATAGACGTATCGAGCATCTTTTCCACTTCTTTGGAGGGATAACTATGCCATGCTTCAGTCTTTTGCTTAGTTTCTACTAGTTCTGACATTGCGGTATCTCCAATAATAATAAAATAATTTTTTATCGCTAAATAAGTTCAGCGAGTTTAACACACATTAAACTTAGTAAATATTTTTTTATTACCTATTCTGTGCACCTAACCAAACCCCTCTTCTACACAAACTAGGTAATCGTCTCAAACGCATATTCGTACCCTAACATTATAACGATTAATGATGAGCTAGACAATATGCAATTATTTAATAAAAACAGCGCCTCTTTTCGAAGCGCTATTTCTCAATCCATCAAATCCATTTAGGAAACTTCTCCATGGTCACACAAGCCATTTGTATTGATATCTTGATAGTCACGGCACTTACCCGGAAAAGAACAATGCAATCCCTTCCGGCAAGTGGACACATTTGCCAACACATCCGCCGTAGGTGCTACGATACTATCCGTCTTTTGAGTTGGCAAAGCCGTTGGCGTTGCATCAGGCACGCTCGTCTCAGCAGAAAAAGTTGTCGCGTTAGCGCTCTCAGATTGATTTTTTCCACGTCCGTGTCCATTTCCTTTTTGATTGCCCGCTTCCAACCCATCTTCAACCTTAATCCCTTGGGCAATATCAAAAGCCAACACCTCCCCAAGATCGCACAAATTATTACCATTTACATCTTGATACTCATGGCAACTACCTGGATAAACACATTGCAAGCCCTTGCGGCAATCGGGCACATTTGCCAAAAGCGGGTCCAACACCGCCACCACATTTGAAGTTGCGGTCGCAGTTGCAGAGGGAACCACACTTGTGCTGGAAGCAGTCGCCGTCACATCTGCGCCAGCAACCACATCCAAACTTTGCGCGTCCACCAAATACTCACTCCCCCAATCTACCGTCCATTTTCCAGCCAACGCAACCCCAGCCCCACCAATCAAAAACATTCGCAGCGCTTCTCTTCGCGCAGGGTTCACCGGCACATCTTTTCTTTTATTTTTAATCTGCGCCGCTTCATTTGCCGAAATCGCCAAAGCCGGAACTTTCTTCTTCCCAAGCTTCACGCCAAACACACTTGCCGTCACCTTCGCAATCCAGTCAAAATGTTTCGCCAATTTCACCATCACTAAAGCAAAAGTTGCATAAGAGCAAAACACATGCACCACTCGAATCACCGTGAAAAAATCATAAGAAATAACCAAACTCAACAAATTCGAAATAATCAACCCTGTTGCCAAAATCAAAACAAAACCAAGCCCCAGCATCACATCCACCACATAATCAAACTGCACATTGAACTTCACTTTGCCAAAATTCTTAGTCACCCGTGTCAGCCAACGCCAATGCATCAACAAATGCACAATCAACACACCACAAACAGCAATCCCCAACCATTCGTGGATCGAAAAGCCAGTAATGGATGGCTTCAAAGAGAGCAAGAACCCAACAAAACAGACTGCGTCCACAATCCAATTCTTTTTTTTCTGATTCATTGTTTTTTCCTTTTTATAAGCAATTTAAATAATAAATAAAATCAAGAATAATAAAAATACTATAACAACTAAATATAAAGAAATTATGAAGAAAAAAGAGCGAATCCTAAAACAATCATTAGTAAAAACACAAATATAGTAGCAATAAATCAAGTTAAAAACATCTTAAATATTTGTAAAAATCGGATAAAACACTCCGAATATAAAGTATAATTTCCCCATGGAAAAACAACTCACCCCTCAAGACTTAGCAGACTACATCACCACCCATCACCTCGACGCCGAGGTAATTCCCATGCCTACCAGCACCCACACCGTCCAAGAAGCTGCCGATGCCCTGCATGTCGTCCCAAACCAAATCATGAAATCAATTCTCTTCAATGCCGATGGCACCCCCGTACTCGTGCTTGCCCCCGGCACCTATCGGATCGACTACAAACTGCTTGCCAAACACTTTGGCATCAATCGCAAAAAAATGCGCATGTCTCAAAATGAAGAAACCATCGAACTCTGTGGCTATCCCAATGGTGGCGTACCACCTTTCGGGCACAAAACACCTCTCATCACCCTTGTCGACCCCGATATCTTCCAATTCGACATCGTATATGCTGGTGGCGGAGACCCCACCACTGTCGTACGCTGCAACACTGAAAGCATCAAAGCCCTCCCCAACCTCACTCTCTTCTCCGTACAAAGACCTCCCAAAGACGAATCTCAAGAGAACTAAATAAATAAAAAATGAAACCCATTTCATTGAATCAAAAAAAACGTCTTTCCCCCATCATCATCTTTGGTGCCAGCATCCTGCTCCTCCTCATTATTGCCGGCCTTTTTGCCGTCACCCGCTATCTCCGCAGCACCTCCAATTCCGCCCGTTGGTCCAACTATCGTAGCTGGCTCAAAGGCAAACAAGATCTCACTGCCGTCACCTTCACCGCCAAAAGCACCTGCAACGACGCCCCCTTCCAATTCCCCACAGATGGTGTCATCTTCGGCCTTTGGGATGAATCCTACCGCATCGGCCATCGCCACGCCGGCATCGACATCTTCCCCGGCACCCCCGTCGGCACCACACCCATCTATTCCGTCTATGATGGCTATCTCACCCGTGAATCCAATTGGATCTCCACCCTCATCATTCGCATCCCCGCAGATCCACTCCATCCCAATCGTCAAATCTGGACCTATTACACCCACATGGCAGATACCGAAGGCAACAGTCTCATCTCAGAAGAATTTCCCGCCGGCACCACCGAAGCATTCATCCCCGCTGGCACTTTGCTAGGCTATGTCGGCAACTATTCCGGGAACCCCGCCAACCCCACAGGCACCCATCTCCACATCTCCGTCGTCAAAGACAAAGATGGCGCCTATCTCAATGAACTCGATATCAAAAACACCTATGACCCGTCTCCCTATTTTGGTCTCCCCCTCAATCAAAACACCAACCCAGATGACTTCCCCACCTGTCCCATCATCACCCCCTAATTTTTGATTGTCCCCTTTTCAAAATCCGCTACAATAAATCCATGATAATAAGTTTTCGTGATTTTGATCGTGCCTTTGAATTGCTCGCCCTCCCCGAAGAGAGCCCCGTCATCGTACATGCCAACCTCCACGCATTTGAGCAAGTCATCGGTGGCAATCAAGCCATCCTCACAGCCCTCTTCGCCAACTATCATCGCATTCTCATGCCCGCCTTCAGCATGCAAACCCTTGTCACCCCTCGCGAAGGGCCCGAGCACAACGCCATCAACTATAATGACCCCCTCAAAGTCAGTCACTCTCCCGAATTTTTTGATCCAGAATTACCCGTTTCAGAAGAACTAGGAGAATTTGCAGAATTTTTCCGACAAAACAAAGAAACCGAACGCTCCCGTCATCCTGTGCTTTCCTTCTCAGGGCGCAACCTGCCCACCACCCTCGCCCAACAAACCCTCAATGATCCTTTCGCCCCCATCAAATATCTTGAAAACAAAAAAACATGGGTATTATTAGTCGGAGCAAATCAAACCCAAAACATCTCATTGCACATCGCTGCTCAACGTGCCGGGCGCCCCCAACTAATTCGTTGGGCGCTCACCCCCACCGGAATCAAACAATTTGAGAACTTCCCCACTTGCCAAGCTGGTTTTGAGCACATCCGCCCTCATCTAAACGTAATCGCCAAAAGAGAGCGCATAGGAGAAGACTATCTCATCGCCTACCCCTTAGATAAAATGCTCAAAATCACTCAAAATCACCTCCAAGAGAACCCTCTCAGCATGTTATGTGACCAAGCCAATTGCCTCTCCTGTCACGAAGTCCGCCATCATGTCTCTCATCATCATCCAAAATACGAGAGTGATTAAATTGATACAATTCTTATAGTTCGCTTCTATAATATTAATATTGCTATCCTAAAATTAGGCTAACAAAATAGGTGTAAAAGAAAAACACACCTCAAATCAAACTATTACGATTAAACACCCTTAAATGGGGTTCAATCGTCTACCGATTTATTCACACTCACATAACAAAGGAGCATTTACAACTATGATGCGATTTGATAGATTTACTGAAAGAGCGCAAGAAGCTGCCCAAAGAGCCGCAAGCATCATTCAACGCTATGGGCATAACCAAATTGATACAGAGCATTTCCTCATGGCGCTCTTAGAACAACCAGATGGTGTAGTTCCTCAACTAATCACAATCATGAACAACTCCACCAGTGAAATGCGCACAAGATTAGACCAACTTCTCAGAAACAGCCCCAAAGTCAGCATCTACGCAGGCGGTGCCGGGCAAGTTTTTGTCACCCCACGCATCAAAACCATCACAGAAGTGGCCAATGAAGAAGCCAATCGCCTCGGAGATGAATATATCTCCACCGAACATCTTTTCATCGCGATTGCCAAAGAGCAAAACTCCCCCACTGCCACTTTCCTAAAAGAATTTGGCATCACCCCCGAGCGCATCAACGACGCCATTCAAGAACTCCGCGGTGGCAAAAAGATCACCGACAAAAACGCCGAATCCCGCTACAAAACACTTGAAAAATATTCCCGAGACATGACCAAACTCGCCCATGATGGCAAGTTAGATCCCGTCATCGGACGAGATTCCGAAATTTTGCGTGTCATCCAAGTGCTCTCTCGCCGCACCAAAAACAACCCCGTCCTCATCGGCGAAGCAGGTGTCGGCAAAACGGCCATCGTAGAAGGCCTCGCCCTCAAGATCGCCACCGATGACGTCCCCGAAATCCTTTCCGGCAAAAAAGTCTATTCCCTAGACCTCAGTGGCATGATCGCAGGTGCTCGCTTCCGTGGTGAATTTGAAGAACGTCTCAAAGCGTCCATTGAAGAAGTCCAAGAATCCGATGGTGAAATCATCCTCTTTATTGATGAACTTCACACCGTCGTCGGTGCTGGGGCCGCTCAAGGGGCCATGGATGCCTCCAACATGCTCAAACCCGCCCTTGCGCGTGGTGAATTGCAATGTATCGGAGCCACCACCTTAGATGAATATCACAAATACATCGAAAAAGACTCCGCTCTTGAGCGACGTTTTGCACCCGTATTTGTCGAAGAGCCCAACGTAGAGAACACCATTCTCATGTTGCACGGCTTACGTGATCGCTATGAAGCCCATCACAAAGTTAGCTTCTCCGATGAAGCCCTCGAAGCCGCCGCCAAGCTCTCCGCTCGCTACGTCACAGACCGTCGTCTTCCAGACAAAGCCATTGACCTCATGGATGAAGCCGCTGCAAAATTACGCGTCGCCCTCTATTCCTTGCCTGAAAACCTCAAATTTATGCGCCAAGAGATCGAACGTCTCCGTGCAGAAGAAGATGCAGCCAGTCAAGATCGTGACTACGCCCTTGCAGCCACCAAAAAATCAGAACGTCTTCGTATTGAAGAAGAATTTAACGAAAAACGAGAAAAATGGGAAGAAGAACACAAGCTCGATGAAATCGTCGAAACAGACGACATCGCCGAAGTGATCGCCCAATGGACCGGCATCCCGGTCTCACAAATGATGGAAACCGAAGCTGAAAAATTACTCAAGATGGAAGATCGTCTCCATGAAAGCATCATCGGACAAGAAGACGCCATCAACGCCATTTCAGACGCCATTCGTCGTGCTCGCTCAGGTCTCAAAGACCCCAAGCGCCCCATCGGTTCCTTCATCTTCATCGGACCCTCCGGTGTTGGCAAAACTGAGCTTGCCAAAGCCTTGGCAGAGTTTATGTTTGATGACGAAGATGCCCTCGTGCGCATCGACATGTCCGAATATCGCGAACAACACACAGCCTCCCGTCTTTTTGGGGCGCCTCCAGGATATGTTGGCTACGAAGAAGGTGGTCAACTCACCGAAGCCGTTCGCCGTCGTCCCTATCGTGTCATCCTCTTTGATGAAATCGAAAAAGCCCACCCCGAAGTGTGGAACTCCCTCCTCCAAATTTTGGATGATGGCCGTCTCACCGACGGGCAAGGTCGCACTGTCGACTTCCGCAACACCGTCCTCATCATGACCTCCAACCTCGGCACAGAATACGTGCGCTCATCAGGCACCCTTGGCTTCCTCTCTCAATCTGCCAACAACGAAGAACGAGAAGCGCAAAACAAGATCGAAAAAGCCCTGCGCAAGACCTTCCGTCCCGAATTCCTCAACCGAATTGATGAAATCATCACCTTCTCACCATTGAGCAAAGAAGAAATGATGGAAATTGTCGATTTGCAACTCGCCGAAATCCGCGAACGTCTCTGTGACTACGACCTCCATGTCGCCCTCACCGACGCCGCGCGTGGGTGGCTTGCCGAACAAGGCTACGATGCCGCATTCGGCGCTCGTCCCCTGAAGCGTGCCCTGCAGAAATATGTAGAAAGCCCGCTCTCCATGAAGCTCCTCCGTGGTGAATATCAAAAAGGTGACAAAATCCTTGCTGATATCTCCCCCGATCCAGAAGCCGACAATCTCGTCTTCTATCAGAACGACGAAGCGGTCAAAAAAGCCAAAGAGAGCATCGACGCAGAATTAAGCAAATAACAACTAAAAAGGACTGGTTCAAACCAGTCCTTTTTTCATAAATTAATTTAAATTGTCAAACTCTTATTGTTCCAACGTAATCTCAATATTCAAAACATATTTCTCAATCGCCGCGGCATTAATCGCTTCATTCAATTCCGCATCCGTCACCCCATTCGGATTCTTCGTAATCCTGAACCCAATCCCCCCATCCCCCGTATTATTCTCCACCACCAACACAAAATCCAACGCAGGATATTGTCCATTCACCGTAGCCTTAATCTTTGCCAAATCACTAGCATTCACCAAATCCAAATAATGCGCCAAATACTGCACTTCCAAAGTCACCACATCTCCCTTGTTCACCGCAGTATCATAGAATAAAATCTCATGACACACTCTATTTGCATCCGCACTTTCTGGATCCGTCACTTTCGTATACTTCCCCATCTCACTCGTCTCCCCCGTAGTCTCATTCACCAACTGCACCACCGGCACCCAACCACGCTGATCAGGCACAGTCACGCACCCCTGCAAAATCGGGAATTCATCAGAAGCACTAAACCCCTTCAACTCATAGGTCATTTCATTGCTCGTAAAAGAAAGCACTTGCGTTGCCGGCACTTCCACCACAGACATATCTCGTTCCATCACCCCCACCGCCATGAACAAAACAATCACTCCCCCCACAATCAACAAAGAAACGCCAAACCTATTTTTTTGCATCGCCGCAGCTCCTTTTCAACCCTTTTTCATGGCTCAAGTATACTGACAGATTGCCGATTTCACATTAATCTCTTCAAAGAAAAAATAGAAATCATTAAAAAGAGAGGAGTTGCAAAACAACCCCTCTCGAATCCAGTGCAAGCCTATTTAATAAGATATTGAAAATTCAATTTCTAAGGGGAAATTCAAAACAGTCGCTTCATTAAATGCAGTATAAAAATCCTCCTCAGAGATCCCCTCTGGGTTTTCTATAATTTCAAATCGACCACCGCCGCCCCCATTCCCACTTTCCACAATTAATTCAAACGTCAACCCCGGAAATTCCTCAGATATCCGTTCTCGGATTTTTGCAAGGTCTTTTCCGTCCGCATTAATCGGGTTCAAATACGCTTCCAAATCATCAATCAACACTTGAATCACATCCCCCTTATTTACCATCGCATCATCAAAACGAAATTCATGACAACGATACTTAACATCATTGTTCGAAGGGTCTTTCTCATTTGAAAAACTACCATTCGAATAAACCTCTCCCGTTGTTTCATTCACCAAGCGAATCATCGGCATCCAAAAACGCTCATCAGGCATCTCAACACACCCCTTCAACACCAGCATATCATTCTCCATAGCCAACTCTTTAAAGTCATAGATCAATCCATTGCTTTCCAAAGATTTTAAAGTAGGAAGGCTTCGAATACCACCTGGTTGTTCATTCCCCTTAGTACTCTCATCCGGAGCAATCACAACAGCCCGATCCCGCGTCAGCCATCCCACCGCGCCAAACACAAACACCACAACCAATATCACTAAAATAAGTCCAATTTTTTGATTCTTCTTCATAAAAATCTCCTTTAGTATGTCCCAACACTATCTCTATTTTACAAAATCTCACCCGCATCAACATTAATTCACCCAAAGAATAAAAAAAGAGAGCCTGTCTCACAAGCTCTCTTTTTTTTAATAAATTCTCTTCAACTTCAGACGACAAATTTACCATTCTTATAGAACAATTCGCCATCCACCAAAATCTCACTATCCGTCTTCATATCACAAATCATGTCCCAATGCACTGCCGACACATTCTTAGAGCCAGCTTCAGGGAAGCCAGCGCCAATTGCCAAGTGAATTGAGCCACCAATCTTCTCATCAAACAAAATAGACTTTGTGAATTTTTGAATCCCATAGTTGGTCCCAATCGCAAATTCACCCAAAGTGCGGGAGCCTTCGTCCATGTCCAACATCTTCATCAAATAATCTTCATTCTTCTCAGCAGAAGCCTTCACCACTTTACCATTCTCAAATTCCAAGCGAATCCCTTCCACTTCACGTCCACCCGTAATTGCCGGATAAGTAAAATAGATCCAACCATTCACAGAATCTTCCACTGGGCTAGTGAAAATCTCACCACTCGGCATATTATTTGTCCCAGCAGAATTAATAAATTTTCGCCCATCAATAGAAAGTGTCAAGTCAGCATGTTTGCTTTTCACCTTCACTTCTTTTTTGCCATCCAACCAAGCAATCATCTTTTCATGTTCATCAGAAATTTCAGTCCATTTTGCAATTGGATCATCCTGATCAGCAAAAGTCGCGCCATACACAAAATCTTCAAAATCGCGCAAGCTCATGTCCGCTTCTTGTGCCAAAGCGTTGCAAGGGAATTGTGTAATCACCCAACGCAAAGAGCCATCTGCAGAACGATTCATATAAATCTTCGAAATTTCGCTGTTTGCCTTGCCCATGATTTGTTGTTTTTTCGGGTCCACAGCTGCCAATGTGCGCGTATTACTACTCGCAGAAATATTAATCATCACATCCGCTTGTTCAATCACCAACTTCTGGACAGGGGATACCCAAGAAAGTTGGGTATCATCAGAGAAATTCATAATCGTTTCTCGCAACATATCTGAACCCAATTGCACTGTCGGGTTTCCGCCTGCCTTCAAAACTTCTTCCAACACCAAATTCACAAATGGTTCTGCCACTTTTTCAGCGCTAATATACACCCAATCACCGGGTTTCACCTTCACTGAATAGTCAACCAAAAGTTTTGCTAATTTTTTCATCCGAGAATCTGCCATATTCTTACTCCTTTTTATTTTTGATACTACTATTCTACAACTTTTTTCTCTTTTCTAAAATTCAATTGCTTCAATTGAACCAAAATCACCGCCACCATCACCAGTCCCATTCCCAACATCTGATATCCACTAAAAGTTTTTCCAAAAAACACCCATTGCAAAAAAGCAATCTCCACCAACATCGTGCTAGAAATCAACGCCGTCTCAAAAGAGCGCAAACGAGAAAAAGTCCAATTCCACAACACAAACGCCAGCGCCGCATTCACCACCGCCATATAAATCACCAACCCCCAAATACGCAACGAAAGCGTTTGCGGACCTTCCACAAGCATCCCCAACACCAAGCTCACCATCCCCCCAATCACCATCGAGAATCCCGTATACGTAATCGGCTTCACCGTCCCACGGCGTCCCATCGCACGTGCCAAAATCGAAGCAAAGCTACTACTCAAAATAAAAAGGAACCCAAACACATATCCCCACCAATTTACACTTGTCTTTCCAAAAGGATAATAATACGCCAACACTCCCATCACAAACACCCCTGCCCCCGCCAATTGCAGCCAGGTAGGCTTTTCTTTCAAAATCACCACACTCAACACAATAATCAAAATCGCACTCAAATTCGACACTAAATTCAACGTAGTCGCATCCAAAGACAACAACGCAATATATTGTGTAAATTGCATAAATGAGGATTGTGCCACCCCCAACAAAAATATCAAACGCCAATCTTCTCGGCGAATCTCCGAAAGTGGAGTTCCCTTCTTAGAGATCAAATGTACCCCCACCAAAACCAACCCAGCGATCAAAAAACGCACACCTGCATAATGAATCGGGTCAAATTCCTGAATAATCATCGGCGTCAAAATCCATGAAGTCGCCCAAATAAAAGTAACCACCAGCCCCACCAAAATCGCCTTCGTGCGCATCCCATCGTTCTTTTCCAAAATAATCGCGTCCTTAAAATAAAAATCAAATGAAAACTTCCCCGTATTGTACTATGGAACCCATAAAACAAAACACATCCAAACAAATGGTATATAATGAAAGAAAAAATCACCTAGGAGGATTTATGGATAAAAAAGTACGTTGGGGACTCGTGTCCACCGCTCGCATCAACCAAAAAGTAATGCCCAGCATCAAACGTTCCGATCGTGGGGAACTCACCGCAGTGGCCAGCCGCGATCTTAAAAAAGCAAAAAAATACGCCCGCAAAAACAATATTCCTCATTACTATGGCTCTTACGAAGAATTGCTCGCCTCCCCCGAGATTGATGCCGTCTATATCAGTCTTCCTCACCATCTCCACAAAGAATGGTCCATCAAAGCCCTCAATGCCGGCAAGCACGTCCTCTGTGAAAAACCCTTCGCCTTAACCGTTGAAGACGTAGACGAAATGTTCGCCGCCGCCACCGCCAACAACAAAATCCTGCAAGAAGCCTTCATGTACCTCCATCACCCACAAATGAAAATTCTCTCCGATCTCCTCGCCGAAAAAGTAATTGGCGATGTGCAGCTCGTCCGTGCCTTCTTCAGCTTCCGCTTAGATAACTTCAATGACATCCGCATGGTCCCCGAATATGGTGGAGGCAGCATCTGGGATATCGGTGTCTACCCCATTTCCTTTGCCCAATTTGTCTTTGGGGAACCTCCCGAAGCAATCACCGCTGCCAAAATCAGCGACATCGAAAACAGCATCGATCTCTCCCTCTTCGCCACCTTAGAATATTCAAGCGACCGCATGGCCCAAATCGGCTCCTCTTTCTCCACTCCTTATTACACCGCAGCCGAAATCTTTGGCACCAACGGACACATCGTTCTTCCATCCCCCTTCAACAATCTAGAAAAAGTGCGCCGCATCGAATGGTATGATGCCAAAAACAAAAAACACACCATCCGCGTCCCCAAAAAACCTCTCTACGACGGAGAAATTGAAAATATGCACGATGCCATCCTCAACAGCAAACCCGCCCTCGTCACCCACGAACAAACTCGCAATCACATCAAAACCGTCCTAGAAATCTTAGAAGCCGCCAAAGAAAAATAACCAAATCAAAATGGAAACAATCTTAGCCCGCGCTCATCTCACCCCACACACCGAGCTACTCTTACAAGTAGCCGACCTCACCCAATTAAAAGTAGATGCAATCGTCAACGCCGCCAACAGTTCATTGCAACATGGCGGCGGCATTGCCGCCATCATAGAAAAAAAAGGTGGTCCCATTATCACTCAAGAAAGTAATGCTTGGGTCCAAGAGCACGGTCCCGTCTCTCACATCCATCCTGCCCTCACCAATGCTGGCAACCTCCCCTGCAAAAAAGTCATCCATGCCGTCGGTCCCATCTGGGGCACCGGCAAGGAAGATCAAAATTTAACCGATGCCATCATCGGCAGTCTCGCCTTAGCAGATCAACACCACTTCAACACCATCGCCTTCCCTGCCATCTCCACCGGCATCTTCGGTTTCCCCAAACAACGCGGTGGTGAAGTCATCTTCCGCGCCATCCAAACCTATATCCTTGCCCATCCACACACATCACTGCACACCATCCACCAAACCGTCTATGACACCCCCACCCAAACTGCATTCCAAAACGCATGGCAAACCGTCTTTGGCGAATAAATCAAAAGAAAAAATCAAAAGGAACCATTCATGATCACTTCCGTACAGAACAACACCATCAAAGACATCAAAAAGCTCCTCTCCAAATCAAAAGAGAGAAAAAACAAAAACGCCTATGTCATTGAAGGCATCCGCCTCGTCGAAGAATATCAAAACACCGGCCAACGTCCTTTCCAAGTCCTCTATGATGAAACCCTTCAGCCGCGTGGTCTCGAAACCGTATCCTTTTTTGAATCACAAGATATCCAATGCATCCCCGTTGCCCCCCATGTGATGAACTCCCTCAGCGACACCAAATCTCCCCAAGGCATCCTCGCCGTCGTTCCCATCCAACCCATTCAACCACCCCAAGCGCTCTCCTTCGTCCTCATTCTCGATGGCATCCAAGACCCCGGCAACATGGGCACCATCATCCGCACCGCCAAAGCCGCCAACGTAGATCTCATCATCACCGCCCCCGGCTGTGTCGATATCTACTCCCCCAAAGTCATTCGATCCACCATGGGCGCCATCTTCCGCCAACCCATTCAAAATCTCAATTGGCAAGAAACCCAAACCCTCTTAGAAAAAAACCACCTTCCCCTCTATATCGCCGCCATGCAAGAAGGCCAAAGCATCTATCAAGCAAACCTAAACCAAAACATCGCTCTCCTCATCGGCGGAGAAGCCAACGGTGCCACCTTCGAAGCCCGTCAAATTGCTCAAGACAGTCTCCACATCCCCATGCCCGGTGCCATGGAATCTCTCAACGCCAGCATCGCCACTGCCATCATGCTCTTTGAAATCGTCCGCCAAAAGCAAAATTAACAAAAAAAAAGCACTTTAGCCAAGTGCTTTCCTCAAACCATCATTTTGCTATTTAATCAAAAACCGCATCACCTTTGAAATCATAAACGTAGCAAAAGTAGGCGAAATTCGATAGAACACATCCATCAATTGTGCATCCCATCCAATCAACATCCTCTTTCGATTCCGTTCCATCCCATCGATAATCTTTTTCGCAGCTTTTTCAGGTGCCATCATCTTATAGCGAATCTTTGAACGATCCATCGGAAGTTCTGCATCAGAATTAGCAGCAATCTTCGTTTCCATCCCCCCCGGCATCACCAAGCTCAGTTTTATATGCGTTCCCATCAATTCCGTTTGCAATGCTTCAGAAAATAACTTAACCCCTGCCTTAGACACCCCATATATCGATTGAGCAGGTACCGGCAAAAAGCCTCCCATACTAGAAATATTCACAATATGCGCTTCTTCACGTGCAAACAACAAAGGCAAAAACAATCTTGTAAACTGAATTGGCCCCAGTAGATTAATCCCAATCACTCGCTCAATCGTAGCCTCGTCCAAATTCACAAACTTCTCAAAAGGTTGAATCACCCCCGCATTATTAATCAAACCATCCACATCAATCTGTTCAGTTTTCAAAAACGCAATCAATTCTTCAATTTGTATTTTTTGAGTGATATCAACTTGATATAAAAACAAACGCTCTTTAGGACGTCCAGCAATTTCGAAAGTCTCTTCCAACCCTCGCAAATTAATGTCCACCGCCACGACCTTCGCCCCCTTTTTAAGCAAATAAAGTGTCATTGCTTGCCCAATCCCGCTTCCGGCACCGGTAACAACGATCACTTTATTAAAAATCTTCATATTAAATTCTCTCTGCCTTTATCAAAAAAGACAAGCCAAAAAAATCAGTTCTATTCAACCTCAATTTCAGCAATATAAGGCAATCCTCGGTAATGTTCGTTATAGTCAATCCCATAACCCACATATTCACCCTCAGGCACTTCAAACCCAATATATTTCACATGAGATTCCACCTGAGAACCAATCTTATCCAACAACACACACGTGCGCAAAGAGGCAGGTCCACGGCTCCCCAAATAACGCGCCAAATAATTCAACGTCGCCCCAGTGTCCAAAATATCTTCAATAATCACCAAATGTTTGTTTGCCACACTCTTTGAAAGATCTTTCACCAATTTCACCGCATTATCTTGAGCATAATTAGCCGTTGCCATAAAATGAATCTCAAATGGCAAATCCAACACCCGCACCAAGTCTGCAATGAAAACAAAACTGCTTTTCAAAATCCCAATTAAATAGACAGGCTCCTCAACCCCTCCATAATCGGCTTCAATTTCTTTCGCCAAGGTCACCAATCGGGCTTTGATTTGTTCCTCAGTGATCACAACTTTTTTAATCTTTGGTGGTTTATTCATTTTCTACTCTCCCTATACAAAACATGCCCAAAATCAGAAGGGCATGTCAAAATCATCTAAATCATCGCCATCAAGACCATCATCTTCGAAATCTTCTTCATCGTCATCTTCGAAGTCATCGTCGAAAGCAATTTCAAATTCACTTTCCGAAAGCCGCACCCACAACAAAAGCATTTGCCCTTCTTCCGTATCAGAAAAACGAGCCGCCACAATCGGCACTTCCGTTGCAACCCCATCTTGATTTCGATATTCAAGATTGATCACTTCTTGATTGCGCCAAGAACGATGACAACGTTCCACCAATTCAATTCCTTTGAAAGTACGCAAACGTGTCAACGCCACATTTGCAGGCGCAACGCCTTCCACAATGCTCGTCGCCCATCCCATCGGAATCAGCTCAAACATCGGTGAGGGACCTTCTATAATTGTGATTTTTTCTTGATTCTTATTTTCCAATGTCACGTCAAAATACTCCAAAATGCTTTATATTAATATGAAGTACATAATACCATAAAACAGAGAGCAAAAAAACAAAAATCATTCTCTTGTTTTCAAAGATTTAACTCTCTCTTATCATTTAGACCACATATCGAATATACTTATTTCCATTTCTCCAAAGCTGCCCGCACAGAGCGGCGCATCTCATGCGAAAAATCAGAATTCACCTTCCGATCATAAAAAGCCTGTGCAAAAGCCTTCTCTCTCGGCACTTTATGATAGCTTGCTTCCGTCTCCGCAAACATTTCCTTTAATTCTGTTTCACTCAATTGTCGATATTGATTCTCATACACAATATACTCTTTATCAAAACGAGGGCGTGGTTTGCGTTTCATCGTCTCCGGATAATGCCCAAAGCACAACATCCCCACCGGGAAAGCCCAATCAGGCAAATTCAACAATTCCTGATGAATCTCATAATTCTCCATCACATCCCCAATATAACAAGACCCAATCCCCAAAGATTCCGCCGCAATCACCGCATTCTGAGCAGCGCACATCGAATCCAAAGTAGCCAAAAGCAAATCGGCCTCATTGGGAGAAGTCTGCACATCCACCCCCGAAGCAGCAAAATAATCATACCAACGTTGATAATCTGCCACAAAAATCAACACCAAAGGCGCCTTCGCAATAAAAGGTTGATTATCACACGTCACCGCCAAACGATCCTTGATGGCTTGGTCCGTGATATGCAAAATCGAATACAACATCATATTCCCCGCCGTCGGCGCGCGCATCGCGCTATGCACAATCGCATCAATTTCTTCCTGTGTCACTGGCTTGTCCGCAAACTTACGCAAAGACATTCGCCCATTAATCACATCAAGCACTTCATTTTTCATAATTTCTCCTTTTTAATCATCCATCCCCCATCTCAAACCATCACTCAGAACGCCAAGCCTGCAAAGCACTGCGCACCGAAGCCCGCATCTCCTCAGACACCTTCTGATTAATCCGTCGATCCAACACCTCGGCAAAGCTTCGTTGCCGTGCCTTTTCATTATACACCGCTTCACTATCGGCAAACATTCGCCGTAAATCCTCATCTGACAAGCGTTGATATTCATTCTCAAACACAATCAAATCTTGCGCATATCGAGTGGTTCGCGGGCGTTCATAGCCTTCCGGAATATGCCCCATTGTCAACAAAGCCATCGGAAACACATACTCAGGTAATTGGAACAATTCTCGATGCATTTGATAATTATCTAACACATACCCAATATAACAAGACCCAATCCCCAAAGATTCCCCCGCAATCACTGCATTTTCAGCAGCTGCAATTGTGTCAATCATCGCCAACACCAATTCCGATTCCTTCGGTGCAGAGAGTGCTCGCACCCCATGTGCATCAAAATAATCACTCAATCGTTGAAAATCAGCCACAAACAACAGAACCACCGGTGCCTTCGCAATAAAACGTTGTTGATGGCAAGTGTCCACCAACGCCTCTTTTTTGGCTTGGTCTGTCACCTGAATAATCGAATATAACATCAAATTAGAAGAAGTTGGTGCGCGCATCGCACTCTGCAAAATCAATTGTAATTCTTCATCTGTCACCGGTGCATCTGCATACTTCCGCAAAGAACTGCGCCCCAAGATCGTCTGAATCGTCTCATTCATCTTGCTCTCCTTCATCTAGCCAACCAAACCACTAACAAATCCGTGGCAACATCTCTCCCCGCAACATTTCCACAATTCGGTGTGTCCCCAACAAAGTCTTCAACACCACGCGGCCACCCTTTTCATTCTTCTCAGTCACTCGCCCAATAATCGTCGCATCTTTGCCATATTCATGGGCGCGCATCGTTGCCAACACTTTTTCAGCATCTTCTTGCGCCACAAAAGTCAAAATTTTGCCTTCATTCGCAATATTCAACCCATCAAATCCCAAAATCTCACAAGCCCCTTGCACTGCCGGATGATACGGTAAGGCTTCCTGATCTAACTCAATCGTCACCCCAGATTGCCCCGCAATTTCATTCAAAGTCGTCGCCACGCCTCCACGCGTAGGATCACGCATCACATGGATTTGATTGCTCGCTTGCATCATCTCTGCAATCATCCCGTTCAAAGGCGCCACATCACTTTCCAAATCCACTTCCACACCCAAATCCCCTCGCGCAGCCAAAACCGCAATCCCATGGTCGCCAATCGTCCCACTCACAATCACCGCATCCCCCACTTGCGCATTATTCCCAGAAATATTCACCCCAGCCGGAATCATTCCCACGCCAGCCACAGTAATATACAACCCATCTGCATTGCCTTTTTGCACCACCTTTGTGTCCCCCGCCACAACCTGCACCCCAGATTCCGCTGCCACACGTTTCATCGAATCAATCACCTTTGCCAACGTCTGCATCGGCAATCCTTCTTCCAAAACAAATCCAACAGTTATATAGCGAGGAACAGCTCCCATCACAGCCAAATCATTCACCGTGCCACACACCGCCAAAGAACCAATATCCCCCCCCGGGAAAAACAAAGGAGCCACCACATGCCCATCCGTGCTCATTGCCATGCGCCCTTGCGCCACATCAAACACCCCCGCGTCATCGCCCGCCCCCAAAATATCATTCTTAAAAGAAGGGTAAAACGCATTGCGAATCAAATCCAAAGACATTCGCCCCCCACTGCCATGCCCCATCACAATCTTTTCATCATGCACCAAAGGCACTGCGCAAGTTGCCCCTTCAAAATCATAACTATTCGTTTTCTCTGTCATATCGCTCTCTTAATTAAAGCAGCTTATTCATTTCGTTTATAACGATAATACGCCGCACAAACCCCTTCATCAGACACCATCGTTGCTCCCAATGGTCTCTCCGGTGTACACAATGTTCCGAATGCAGGGCATTGCAACGGCTTCTTAAACCCTTGCATAATCTCTCCCGCAATACACACTTCCGGTTCTTCCGTATGAATCTCACCCACATCAAACCGGGTCTCCGCGTCAAACGCTTGGAATTCTTCCGTCAATCGCCAACCACTCATCGGAATTGTCCCAATCCCACGCCAATTGCGGTCGCATGCTTCAAACACACGCCCCAACATCTTTTGTGCGGGCAAGTTCCCTGCTTCTGTCACCGTCCGTGGATAAGCATTCTTCACCATCGGGTTGCCATCTTCCAACAATTGAATACATTGATAAATCCCATTCAACAAATCCAACGGTTCAAACCCCGTCACCACCACAGGCACCCCAAAATCATCCACAATCTGGAAATATTCATGATAGCCCATAATCGCACACACATGCCCTGCGGCCAAAAAGCCCTGCACACGGTTATTTTCAGATTCCAAAATTGCATTAATTGCCGGTGGCACCAACACTTGCGACACCAACACAGAATAATTCTGCACCCCCAAAGCTTTCGCCTGCACCACGCTCATCGCATTTGCCGGCGCGGTGGTCTCAAACCCAATCGCAAAAAAAACCACTTCCTTCTCAGGGTTCTCTTTCGCAATTTGCAACGCATCCAAAGGAGAATAAACCGTGCGCACATCGCCCCCATGTGCCCGCACAGAAAACAAATCGCCATCCGTTCCCGGCACTCGCAGCATATCCCCATAAGAGGTAAAAATCACATTCTCCATCTTTGCAATCGCCAACGCTTTGTCAATCTGCTTCAAAGGCGTCACACACACCGGGCACCCCGGTCCATGAATCAATTCAATTTCATCTGGCAAAAGTTGGTCAATCCCATAGTGCATAATCGCATGCGTCTGTCCCCCACACATTTCCATGATCGCCCAAGGTTGTGTCGTAATCTCGCGGATTTTATCCACTAATTGTTTCGCAAGTTTCGGATCCCGAAACTCATCCACAAATTTCATTCAAACATTCCTTCCACACCAGATTCAGCTTCCATTTCTTCAATCAACTTCAATGTTTCCATTGCATCTTCTTCACTCAACAAAGAAATTGCAAACCCAGCATGCACCAAACAAAATTCATCCACCTTAGCATCCGGAATATATTCCAAGCAAACTTCTCGGGCAGCTCCATTAAAATCAATCTTCCCCATATGGATTCCATCAACTTCAAAAACTTCTAAAATTCTTCCAGGTACGCCTAAACACATCGCAACACACTCCTGTTATTTTTTTTCTTTCATTATATGTTGTAAAATCACCGCTTGTCCCAAAGCAATTCCACCATCATTGGTCGGAACCTTACCATGCAACAAAACGTTAAATTTTGCATTTTCCAATTTTTCCTTAGTATACCCTAATAAGGTGCGATTTTGCCACACTCCCCCACTCAACACCACTTTTTCTAATCCTTGCGCTTTGCGCACATCTTCACACACCGCCACCACCATCTCACTCACCCCCCAGTGGAACTTCGCCGCCATCTCGCTCACAGCCATCCCCTTGCGCACATCTTCCACCAACTCCGCAAACATCGGCGCCAACCCAATCACCCCATCCTCCTGCAACGCAAATCCATATCCTCGTTTCGGCACAAACCCACGTCCAATTTGATTCTCTAATCGAATCGCTGCTTCTCCTTCATAATGCACCTCTTGACACACCCCCATCAAAGCCGAAACCGCATCAAACAAGCGCCCCATGCTAGAAGTCGCCACCTGATTCAATCCCGCTCGTAATTGATGTCCCACTGCCTGCAATTGCATCTCACCATTTTCCAATCCTCGCAAATATACATAAGGAGGCAAATCTTCTACATCTGTAAGTCCAAATTTCTTCAACCAAGCATGCGCCAAGCGCCAAGGCTGTTTCACCGCCAAGTCGCCCCCCACCATCGGCATCGTTTCCAAATGAAATGCACGCTCAAACCGTGCATAATCAGCCACCAAAAATTCTCCCCCCCAAATCGTCCCATCCGTGCCATACCCAGTGCCATCCAAAGACACCCCAATCACCTTTTCCCCCGCCGGCACATCATGTTCCGCCATGCAAGCCGCCACATGGGCATGATGGTGTTGCACCTTCAACAACGGCAATCCATCATCAACAGCCCGTTTCTCTGCATACCGAGTAGATAAATAACGCGGATGCAAATCACACACCAACGCCTCCGGAGAAATCCGGAACAACCGCTCATAATGCCCCACACTCGTCTCAAATGCATCCAAAGTTTCTGCATTCTCCAAATCACCAATATGATGGCTCATAAACGCATAATTTTCTTTCGTAAAACAAAACGTATTCTTCAGCTCGCCCCCCGTCGCCAAAACAGAAGCTCCCTGCCAAGCCAATCCCACCGGATAAGGCGCATACCCTCGTCCTCGTCGAATCGGATAAGTCTTCTTCTCAAAAACGCGCATCACTGAATCATCACATCTCGTCTCAATCGGTCGATTATGCATCAAAAACGCATCTGCAATCTCGCCCAAACGCGCCTGTGCTTCCTCATTCATCGTCGCAATCGGCTCTTCACTCAAATTCCCACTCGTCATCACCAACGCCATCGGGAACCCATCCCCTGCTTCCAACAACAAATAATGCAACGGCGTATATGGCAACATCACCCCCATCGTCAATTGGCCTGGTGCCACACTTTTAGCAATCGCATTCTCCGCAAGCTGATCTAACAACACAATTGGGCGTTCTCGTGAAGTCAACAGCGCTTCCTCAGCCTCATTAACTTCGCATATATTTTTTACAATCGAAACATCATTCACCATCAACGCAAACGGTTTCACCAAACGATGCTTTCTCTTCCGCAATCGTGCCACCGCCGCTTCATTCGTCGCATCACACGCCAAATGGAATCCCCCCAACCCTTTCACCGCCACAATCTTCCCCTCTTTCAACAGCCTCCGAGCAGCCAAAATCGCATCATCTCTGCGTGCAACCACATCCTCCCCCACACACAACCACACTTCCGGTCCGCATTTCTCGCACGCCACCGGCTGCGCATGGAACCGTCGATTCAACGGATACTCATATTCAACCGCACACGCCTCGCACAACGGAAACGCCGCCATCGTCGTATTCGGTCGATCATAAGGAATATCTCGGATAATCGTGAACCGAGGCCCACAATTTGTACAATTAATAAACGGATAGCGATAGCGTCGATCTTCCGCATCAAACAACTCACGCAAACAATCCTCACAAACACACACATCCGGAGAAATCGGCTGAAACGCATTCGGAATCGCCTGCGAATGCACAATCTCAAATCGCTCAAACCCTTTCGGGCTCTGCCACGCCACTTTCACAGCGTCAATTTGTGCCAAAGGAGGCGCTTCCGCCTCCAACGCTTTCACAAATGCTTGCAAATCATCTTTCGAACCATCCAGCTCAATGTCCACCCCTGCCGAAGTATTACACACCCATCCCATCAACGCCCAGCGTTTGGCTAAGGCAAAAACAAAGGGGCGGAATCCCACCCCTTGCACCACGCCATCCACATGCACAAAAACGCCAGAGTCAGCCAAGGATGTCATTAATCAGTTTCCTTCAAATCCCTACTTCTTATTTGCAGCAACCTCTGCCTCAATCCATGCCAACCAATCAGCCACACCTTCTTCGGTCACACAAGAAATCGGGAAGCTCACCACATCCGGGTTCAACAACTTCACCCCATCTTTAAAATATTCCATATTAAATTTAATATAGGGCAACAAATCAATCTTATTCACCACCAGCGTATCCACCCCACGGTACATCGTCGGGTACTTATAAGGTTTATCATCCCCTTCAGGCACAGAGGCCACCAACACGCTCTTATGCGTCCCCAATTGGAACCCAGCGGGGCACACCAAATTGCCAACATTTTCCACAATCAAAATATCAACCTTGTCCAAATCCAATTGTTCCAATGCATTCTTCAACATCACTGCATCCAAATGGCATCCGCCCCCGGTGTTAATCTGCACAGCCATCGCGCCAGCCGCAGCCGCTCGATCAGCATCAATATTAGAAGCCAAATCACCATCCACCACAGCCACCCGATATTTAGCTGCCAATGCGGGCACAGTTTGCTCAATCAAAGACGTTTTCCCTGCGCCCGGAGATGCCATCATATTGATTGCAAAAATACTATGCGCATCTAAAGTGTTTCGATTTTCAAGTGCCAAACGATCGTTCGCACTCATAATGTTTTCAACAACTGGAATTTTTTCTGCCATTTTATTAATCCTTTATCTATAAACTATTGTTAGTTTGAAATTTCATCTTCATCTTCAAGATCATCCGCTTCCACATCAATCGAAGCCAAATAGAATTCTTCTCCCGCCTCCACAGACACCAACACACTCTCACATTTCGGGCACGGGCTCATCTGGTCAGGCGCCACATAGACTTCCCCACATTCCAAGCAACGCAACTTCGCAT
Organism: Anaerolineales bacterium; assembly: GCA_963676155.2. Lineage (GTDB taxonomy): Bacteria > Chloroflexota > Anaerolineae > Anaerolineales > UBA11579. Next base: position 539,550 of record CAXXOS010000001.1, on the reverse strand, counting down.
GCACTCGCTCAAAATGCAATTGTGCACCTTCCGCCAAAGTCCCCTCGCTAATAATATCCCAATAAAACTGCACCGAATCATCAATAATCGTCGATAAATCCCCAATCACCAAAAAAATGTCTGTCACCCGCGTTGCTTTCACTTCTTTCGCATGGCGCAAAGTGATCTCCAAAATATTTTCTGTAACCGTTACTTCATGCATAAATATATATCGTTCTTCCTAAGAGATAAGTGCTAAAAATGTTCTGCAACCCTCATTCTATCAGAATCTTTTGATTTTGTTCACTTATAAAAATTCAAGATTAACAAATTTTTATCTCAAAAAAAGAGGTTGCCATTTCCTCAGCAACCTCTCAACCATTCACTATATCAAATCAAATTACAACGTAATCTTTCGTTGATGCACACGATGATGTTCCACCTTAATAATATCCAACACCATATCCACCGTCTCTTCCAAAGCATGGTCTTTGTTATGCAAAATATAATCAAACAAATCCAACTTCTCAAATTCCGCATAGACCGTTTCCATCCGCGTATGCAACGTTGCTTCAGTTTCCGTTTTGCGTGCCTTCAATCGTTCAAACAATTCTTCTTCTGTTTCCGTCGCCAAAAAAATCGCAATTGCTTCAGGGCAAAGTCCTTTAATCGTCTCCACGCCCTGCACATCCAAGCGCATCAACACATCCTTACCACTGTCCAAAGCCGCTTGCACATTTGCCTTCGGCACACCCTTATAATCATCATAAACAGCCGCATATTCCAACAACTCTTCATTCGCAATCATCGCTTCAAATTCAGCCTTAGTCACAAACAGATAATCCACCCCATCCACTTCTTCTTCACGTCTCTCTCGCGTATTCGCAGTAATCACAAAATGCAACGTTTCATTCAAACGCTCTTTCAACGCCACCACCACCGCATCTTTCCCCACGCCAGATGGGCCAGAAATCACCACCAATAAAGGAGTCACAGGTACATCAAATCCAAACATTTTATCAGGTCGCATTCAATTCCTCTTATTCCCCTAAAAATTCAAGCACAATTTTATGAATATCTTCTTGCACCGCATCTTTGCTTTGCGAAGCATCAATCTTCTGCCATCGGTTCGGTTCTTCGGCTGCCAAAGTGTGATAGCCCACCTGCACGCGACGATGGAATTGCACCTCATAATCATCTAATCGGTTCCAATCCCCTTCTTGCTGGCGTCTTCGCAGCCCCGTCTCTGCATCCACATCAAACAACAACGTCAAATCAGGTTTCAAGCCACCTGTCGCAAAATTCACCACATTGCGCAATTCTTCAATATTCGTCTCATGCCCATACCCCTGATACGCCAATGTCGAATCCATATACCGATCACACAACACCACTTCGCCTCTTGCCAATCGGGGCAAAATTTCTTCCGCCACCAATTGCGCTCGCGAAGCTTGGAACAACAAAATTTCAGTTCTGGGATGCATTTCTTTGAAATTCAAATCAAACAAAGTTTTGCGCACCGCTTCACCAATCGGCGTTCCACCCGGCTCACGTGTACAAAACACAACATAGCCCTTCTCGCGCAACAATGCGGCCAAAGGTTTAACTTGGCTCGTTTTGCCACTTCCATCAGGACCTTCAAAACTAATAAAAGGCATGCAACATCTCTTTTCTTAATTATTTTTTGGTGCTGTGATTATAACGTTAAATCCTATCTCTCCGTATTAAAGTTTTAAAAAAGCTGAGGTTTTCTCAGCTTTTTATATTTATTATTCACATGGCCATCCATCTCCATCCCCATCAAAACCATGAATATCTCCCATGCCTATTTCCTTACAATAATTAAAGCAAGCCTGAATATTCGGAATTGATTTATCTCCAGAACAATTATAGCGATCTCTATCACACAAACAAGGAGCATCTGTTGTATTAGAAGTACTAGCCGTTGGTTGAAAATAAACTACCGTCGGCTCGGCAGTCGGAAAATCATTCGTTTCACACGCAATCCCATTATTATCAGAATCCATATTATGCACATCCCCATACCCAAGATTAAAACAGTAAGTATAAATTTCGATTGATGTATTCAAATCCCAAAAACTATTACAATTGTAATTATCATATGCGCATACATATAACAGTGTAGGTGTAACAGAAGGTGTTTGTGTAATCGTCGGAACTAAAGTTAATGTTGGCGTTGCTGTAATAGTAGGAGTTAATGTGAGCGTGGGAGTCATTGTAATCGTCGGTGTTGGTTCTAAGTCAGCAGAAGTGTTAGCACACATGGTAGGAGTAACACAACATAAAGAAATAGTAACAAATATGCCTCCTAAAATTCCTAACAGTTTAAACAGCTTATTGCCAAAAAAATTTTCTACAGAAAATTTGATATATTGTTTAAATGTAATTTCAATATTATTTTTAATGGAATATCCTTTTCTAAATTTCTGATAACTAAAAAACAATAAAGATATCAAAAGAAAAATCAACAAAAAATTAAATATCAGAATAAAATAGATTAAAAACAACCGAAACCCACTGCTAGGTAACACTAAAGTTAAAAAAATTAATGCAAGGAAAAAGCCTTGCATTAATAAATAAACTTTGAAAAACAAAGTATTCTTTGAAAAATCAAAACTAAATTCTTTAGTAGCCATTTTCTTCTCCCAACACTCAAGCTACATTAAGTATACAGTTTAATCTTAATTAATCAAAACAATCTATCTCCGATAAATCACCACACGCCGATTCGGATCCTTCCCAAAAGACTCAGAGCCCAAATTTGCTTCCCGCACCATCTCATGTTGCAACTTACGCACATAACTCGCGGCCGGAGGTAACTCAATTCGATCCTTGCCAGCCTTCGCATTCAAAATCGCCGAACGAGTCAATTCCAACACCTCATCCAAACTTGCATCTTGCAAATCATCCGAACCCAAGCGGAACAAATTCAACATAAACTGATCAATCTGACTCGTCGTATTCGATCGCAACACATAAACAGGCATCCCCCGTCGCTCTGCTTCCATAATCATATGCTGACGCTTCTGATAATACGTTTTCAACGTCACCATCACATCCGCGTCCTTAATCTCCTTCACCAAAAAGAACGGCACCTTCAATCGAATTGCCGAATATTCCAACCGATTCCGCGCCACCCCATAAGGATACACATAGATAGGTTGCAACTTCTTCGCATTCTTAATCTTCAAATTGCTCGGCTTCTTCACCGGCGCCACATCCACCACAGGGTTGCCACCCTCATGGTGTTGCCCATTGCCGCCATTCGCCAAACGTCTCGGGCCAGATTTTCCATGCGATCCCGGCAAAGCCACTGCTTTCATCGGACTCATCTTCTCAATTCGAATCTCACCATCCGCATGTCGTGTCCGCACTTCCGGAGGCATCGGATACCCACGCAAATGTGCGTCCACAGCCGCAGAAACATCCTTCTGCACATTCACCACATTCCGCTCTTGAATCTCCACCAAAATATCAAACGTCGGTGGCGAGCGTCGTTCCAACACAGATTTCTGTGTGCCTCGGCGGCGGGCTTCTTCATCGGAAAGCGTCACACTCTCAATCCCCCCAATCAAGTCAGACAACGTCGGGTTCAACAACAAATTTTCCAACGTGTTCCCATGTGCCGTACCAATCAGCTGCACCCCACGTTCCGCAATAGTTCTTGCCGCAGCTGCTTCCAGCTCACGTCCAATCTCATCAATAATAATCACTTCCGGGTTATGATTCTCCACCGCCTCGATCATCACTTCATGTTGCAAAGAGGGCGTCGCCACTTGCATCCGTCGCGATCGTCCCACCGCCGGATGAGGCACATCCCCATCACCGCCAATTTCATTGGACGTATCCACAATCACCACCCGTTTCGTCTCTGCCAAAATACGTGCCGCTTCACGCAACATCGTTGTCTTCCCCACTCCCGGACGTCCCAAGAGCAACACATTCTGACCCTCATCAATCAAGTCTTGAATAATCTTGATCGTCCCATATACCGCTTTACCTATGCGAATCGTCAAACCAATCACATCGCCCTTACGATTCCGAATCGCAGAGATACGATGCAACGCCCGTTCAATTCCCGCACGGTTATCATCATCAAAATCGCCCACCTGCTTCACCACCGCAGCAATCTGGTTCCGTGTCACTTCATTCTCGCTCAACACCACCTCTTCCGTAGAATATCGCGCTGTCGGCACTCTCCCCAAATCCATGATCACTTCAATCAAATTATCAGTATCATCAATCGCATCAATCTCTTTGCGGATCTCTGCAGGCAAAATGTCCAAAAGGACCGTCAAATCATTTTCAATTTTCTTTATCATGTTCCTTGCCATGTAATTTTGGAATTATCTTAATCGTTATCGGCGTACTCATCCGATTTGTACCAGGCATCGCCACTTGATAATTTGCGAACGCTTGGTTGTTCACCGCCACCTTTCGGCGCACCACCACACTCTTGGTCATCACAGCCATTAAATCTGAAACATCTGCATTCATCCTCAACAAAGTTGAATCCAACCAGCTCATATAAGCAGGCACAATAAAATAAATCGCACGGGTATAAAAACGATGTGCCACATGCGCCAACTGCAACAAACACTCCTCAATCTCTTCAATCTTCGGGTGCATCAACAAACGCACGCTCACCCCCACTGGCCCTTGCATAATCTCCGCAAAGCCCACCTTTTCGCCTTTTTCTTCATAGACCATCCCATACATAAATTCTTTCTCTGGGCGTTCCGCATTGCGAATCACAGGAGGCGTCACTTCCTTATATAAATTCAAAAAATCATTCTGGTCGGCTTCCGTCGAAGCCCGCCAATGCATCTCATTTGATTCTTCCATATGCATCGGCACGCGCCACACCTTCTGATACCCAATCGTCGAAAATCCATGGCGTTTCAAAAATTCATAACTAGGCACATTGATCTCTGTCTCAGCAAACACCGCATGCACATTCATGTTAATCAAATCTTCCACCAAGCCATCCAACACCATGCTCCCCGCCAAAGAGCACACATCTTTTTCCGCACTCAAATAGTTCAAGCGCGCAAAGCTCTCCCAACTATCCTTCGTCAGTTGCCCCACAGCCAAACAATCCCCTTCCACCAATTTGGTGATCCGTGCTTGCACATGTGGCACCGGTGTCAAAAAAGCACTCATCGGCATCATCGTTCGCCCCCAGCTCAAGCGCCGCGCAGTATGAAAGAACTGCGTCTTCAACGGACGCAAGCTCATTTTTGGCAAATCAAAAAATTCTAGATCTCGAATTTCATAACCAGAAAATTTCATCTTTCATTCTTCCTTAAACCAAATTTTACCATCATATCCTCTACCTAACCTTGACAACCTACACTATTAATGTACAATTATACAAAGATACAATAATACAATATTAAAGTGACAAACTCGTTCAAAATTACAACACACCGAGAAATCAAATGATAGAAATTAACCCGCTCTCCAACAAACCGATCTACCTCCAGATCGTCGACAATCTCAAACAAAATCTAGCCACCGGCGAACTCACCCCCGGAGAGCAACTTCCCACCGTACGTCAATTAGCAGACCAACTCAACATCAATTTCAACACCATCGCCCGTGCCTATCGCATCCTCGATGAAGAAGGCATCATCACCACCCAACACGGTCGCGGCACCTTCATCCGCACCGCCAGCGAACAACTCTCCAAAGAAGAGCTTCTCGCCCAACTCACCCAAGACTATCTCACCCAAGCCCGCGCCCTAGGCTACAATCAAAAACAAATCCAAAACAGCATCGAAAATTTTTTCCTAATCAATCACGAACCCCCTCAAAACGAATCAAAAACTGAATAGCCCTCTTAACGCATAAGGGGTACAAAACCGTCTCGCACAAGACCGGCATTGTCTAAAACTGTGCCTAGAATAAAAATGTGTAAAAAAGAATAAAAAAATGAAAGAGTACGCATACCAAAAATGTGCAGAAAAAATGAATGAATTACCATATTATGAAAGGACTTATAAAATGAAATATGAATACAAAACCATCTCACTCGAAAACAAAAGTCGTTTTACCAAAGCCGAAGTCAACACCAACCAGCTAGAAGACATCCTCAACACCTACGCCCAAGCTGGTTGGGAGCTCGTCACCATCAATCCCATCACTGGTAGCTATGGCTTTGCATACTCTATGCTCCTGACCCTCAAAAGACCAATCGAAGCATAACAATCGATTGTTTCACGTGAAACACACATCCCCACCCTCACCCTTGCAACACATCGTTTCACGTGAAACATCACAATAACATGCGATTAACACCCCTTGCGCTATAATTAAGTAGGTGTAAAAAAATTAGTGTTTCACGTGAAACACCATCTTGGAGAAAAATATGAATCAAAATCAAAAATTCATCCTTGGCATCTTGCTCGCAGTTGCATTGCTTGTCACATTCGCTGCGCTTGTTCAAGTTGCCGCCCCGCTTGTTGCAGGCTTCATCATGCTCGCCATCCCCCTCGTCGCAGCCATCACATTCAACAAGCGCACCAAAACCCCATGGAAAATCTTCTTCCTTGGCGCCCTCGCCTTCATCGTCTCACAAATCGGGCACATCCCCTTTAACATCTTCGTCCTCAATCCCCTCTTAGCCAAATTCAATCTCACCCTCACCCCGCAAACAGCCACTCTCCCACTCTTGCTAACCGCCATCGCATTTGGGCTCTCCGCAGGTGTGTTTGAAGAAGTCACCCGTTATATCTGGTATCGCTTCTTCCTCAAAGACAAACGCAAATGGAATGACGGCATCATGCTCGGTTTAGGCCATGGGGGCGTTGAAGCAATCATTGTCGGCATCAGTAGCATTTTTTCATTTATTCAAATTTCTGCCTATAAAAATATGGATCTCTCCATCTTAGGAGAACAAGCCTCAGTTGTAGAACAGACCATCAATGCCTATCTCAACACCGAGTGGTACACATTTTTCTACGGCAGCATCGAACGTTTTAGTACTGTCATAATTCACGTTGCGCTTTCACTCATCGTCTTGCAAGTCTTCCGCAAAAAGAACATCGGCTATCTCTTCCTCGCCATCCTCATCCACACCGCAATTGATGCATTTGCTGTCTTCGGATCCGTCCGCTTCAGCGTTCCTATGCTCGAAATCACCTTCTTAGCAGGCGCCATTCTCATCCTTCTCTACGCCCTCTCTCTCCGCAAAACCGATCCAGATCCTGAAAAAACAGGCCCTTTAAACGCGTTCTCTCAGGAAAACATTCTCAGTTTGAGTGAAATTAAGCAATCTCTCGCACAAAAACAAAATTCAAAAAATGACTCAAATCTAAAGGATTCTCACTATGAATAACCCTATGATCGTTGCAAACAACATTTCAAAACAATTCAAAACCACCACTGCCGTCAAAAATCTCTCCCTCTCAGTGGAAAAAGGAGAAGTCTTCGGCATGTTAGGTCCCAACGGTGCTGGCAAAACCACCACCATTCGCATGCTCACCTCTCTCATTGCACCCACTTCCGGAGAAATCGAAGTCGCTGGCTACAAAGTTGGACAAGATAACTACGCCATTCGCAAGAACGTCGGCTTCCTCACCGAATCCCCCGGCATGTATATGCAGCTCAGTGCCGAGCGCAACTTAGCGTTCTTCGCCACCATGTATGAAATCGAAGACATTCCCGCCAAAGTAGAAAAACATCTCCGCATGCTCAATCTCTGGAATCGCCGTCATGAGCCTGTCGCCACCTTCTCCAAAGGCATGCGCCAAAAACTCGCCATCGCTCGTGCCCTCTTGCACGAACCTCAAGTGCTTTTCTTAGATGAACCCACCAGTGGGCTTGATCCTCAAGCCACCCTCGTCGTCCGCGATTTCATCACCGATCTCAAAAACGAAGGTCGCACCATCATCATCTGCACCCACAACCTAGACGAAGCCGAGCGCCTCTGCGACAACATCGGCATCCTCAAAACCAGCTTGCTTGCCACCGGTGCTCCTTCTGATCTCCGCAAAGAACTCTATGGCCGCACAGTCGTCTTCCACCTCAGCCAACCCGCCCAAGAGTTTCAAGCCAAAATCACCGCCAATTCCTTCATCCATCAAGTCACTCCCCTTGAAAACAAACTCGTCGTCAAGCTAGATTCACCAGAACAAAACAACCCTCTCATCGTCAAAACACTAGTAGAATCAGGAGCGGACATTCAATTTATCGGTGAAATCAAACACAGCCTCGAAGACATCTATCTCCAACTTATGGAAAACACCACCCAATCTCAACAAACGGAGGAAACCAATGACTAAGATAAAAGTTCTCATTCTCAAAGAATGGTCAGAAGTATTCAGAAACAAACTCGTCCTCACCATGATGATCTTAACCCCCCTGCTCTTTGCCTTGTTGCCCACCATCTCCATCGTCGCCATGAACGGCATTGAACAAGCAGATCAACCCGCCATCAATTTAGACGATGCTGGTGAGTATTATGATATCCCCGAATATTTTATTGAATCATGTGGCGATCTTTCCGGCAACGCCTGTATGCAATATTTTTTGGTCTCTCAATTTCTAATGCTCTTCATGATGATTCCCGTCATCCTCCCCAGCACCTTTGCATCGTATAGTATCGTCGGGGAAAAGACCACCCACACCCTAGAGCCACTCCTCGCCACCCCCATCAAAACCGTCGAGCTCCTCATTGGAAAAATCCTCGCGGCTTTCATTCCCGCCATCCTCGCCACCATCCTTTCATATGGCATCTTCATACTCAGTTTGCTCTTCACTGCCTCTGGCACAGGCATAATCGCTCAAGTGCTTTCTCCCATGTGGCTTGGTGCAATTTTCGGTGTCGGTGGGCTGCTCTCCATCGCCGGTGTTTGTGTCGCCATCATGATCTCCTCCCGAGCCAATGACCCTCGTGTTGCCGAACAACTTTCCGGCTTTCTCGTCATCCCCTTTGTCGGGCTCATGTTGGGGCAATCATTTGGCATCATCACCATCAACAAAATTATGGTACTATGGTTTATCTTGATCGCCATTGTCTTCGATGCAATCCTGCTTTATATCACCACTCAATTTTTTGATCGAGAAACCATTCTCACCCGTTGGAAATAATCAACCAAGCATTAAAAAGGAATTTTCATGAAAAATACAAAACTAAAAAAGAATTGGATTCTCATTACCCTAACCATCCTCCTCCTCTCCCTTTCTTATACCTATGCGCAATCAGAATCACTCACCCTCAAGCTCAATCGCGATTTCGGCTATGGCGGATTTAATGGCGACATTCAAGGTCGTTTCTCAATGAAAGTCACCAACAATCCCTCTGGTCAAGAACTTGTCAGCGTCACCTACTTTATAGACGATCAAGAGATGGCAACCCTCACCGAATCCCCCTTCCATCTTCAATTCAACACAGATATCTTCGATCCCGGTTGGCACACGCTCAGCGCCCAAGGCACCCTCGCCGATGGCACCCTCATCGGGTCCAATCAATTCAAACGCGAATTTGTAGAAAAAGGAAAAGCATGGGATTCAATGAAAAACATTGTCATCCCCGTCTTAGCAATCTCCGTCCTACTTGCCATCGCAGGTCCCATACTCAGCGCAAAACAAAACAAAAATTTTGAGCTCGGTGTCTATGGTGTCAAAGGTGGTGCCGTCTGCAAAAAATGTCACCTCCCCTTTGCACGCAACATGTGGTCGCCCAACATGGGTCTCGGCAAATTAGAAAAATGCCCCCATTGTGGCAAACGACAAATCACCATGCCTGCCTCTTCCGAAAAACTTCGTGCTGCCGAAGAACTCTATCGTTCTGAAAATGATTTGAACTTCACATCCACTGAATCAGAAGAAGACAAGCTCAAAAAGATGATTGAAAATTCAAAATTCGATCACTAAAAAATCAAACAAAAAAGCTCGTGAAAATTCACGAGCTTTTTATATACACAATCATTTCAGTTTCTCAAAACCCATTTTGGCTTTTCCAATCAGCAAAAATCGCTTCCACCTTATCCAAAAAGCCATCCATTGCCTTCATCTTTTCACCAAATTCTGCTTCCACAAAACCCAATTCTTCTGCCATTGCCTGCCAACGGAAATCATTCATTCCCCGTTGTTCCCCAAAAGTCGCCACATCCACCCAAGTAGAAAGCAACGTCCAAGCAGCAGAAAGCGGCACATCGCTCGCCAATTGATCTTCAATCGCTGCCAAATAATAATTCTTCTTCACCGCATCAATCTGCGCATCCACCTTCGGCAACCCCTGCACAGCGTCAAAGTCTGCCTGCCAATCCGCCACCCAATTCTGCAACACGGTCGCATCTTTGCCAGCCACCCCCAACAACCCCAACACATCCCCAAACAAGCTCACATCCCCCACCTTCTTTGCATAGTTCGGAAACGCCGCCAAAAGTTTTCTCACACCCAAAGGCGCCTCTTCATATAAGACAACAGATTGCAATGCATCATGAATCATCTCAAAATAGAATTTTGCAAACAAATCTGCAGGCACATTTTTTGTCATCTGAAATTTCAACCAACGATCACGCACCCCGCTCAACAATGCATCCACACGTGCCATCACATTTTCAGCCTCAAAAAAGTTTCCCCTCACACCTGCCTGCACAAAATCCAACAGATGTTCCGGGTCAAAAAGTGGCTTACACCCGTAAATCATATACCCCTTATAAGGCATCGAACGCAATTCCACCGTTTGCTGAAAATCATCAATTGAATAAAAACTCACATCCAAATGCACGTCTTCCGTCAATTCAATCATCTCACGGCGTTGTCCGCCATAGCTTTCCAAAATCAAAAGGTCCACGTCCGCCGTATTCCCCACAATTGCATCGCCCTTCAAAACCGAGCCCATCAAAGCAATCGCCTTAATTCCATAATCGCTAGCAGATTTTTCTTTCACAAAATCCGCAGCAATTTTCTGCAGCAACTCATTCGTCAATTTCATAGCCAAATCCCCTTTACTTATAAAGGTAGTTCATTCTGGTAAGGGCCAATCTTCAACGCTTGTCGAATACGGTCCAAAATAAGCTCAAAATCATCTTCGTTCTGCACAAAATCTAATTCATTCGTTTCAATCACCAACAAATTAACATCCAAAGGACAATTCGTAAAATATGAATCATAACTCCGATTCAACGCATCAATATAATTCACATCCATATTTCGTTCATAAGAACGATCTCGCTTCGCAATTCGCTTCATCAACACCCCCGTGTCTGCCTTCAAATACACCAACAAATCAGGCATCTCAATCTTTTCTGCCAAAGCTTCATGCACTTCATTATACATATCCAACTCATCACTTTCCAAGTTAATCGCTGCAAACAACGCATCCTTAGAAAAAGTATAATCTGTCACCAAATTGTGCTCTTTCAAAAATGTCGGAATAGTCTTTGTTTGTTGATGATAGCGGCTCAGCAAAAAAAAGATCTGCGTTTGAAAAGCATAGCGTTCCCGATCTTCATAAAACTTCGCTAAAAAAGGATTTTCATCAAAAACTTCCATCAAAACTTCAGCATCGAACTCATCTTTCAACATTCGAGCCAAGGTAGTTTTCCCCACTCCAATCACGCCTTCAATCGCAATATACATTGAATTCACTCTCCTATTTCTCAATTAATCGCGTTTAAGCATACCATAATCTCATTTTCAACGTCTTAAAAATTATCCTCCATTCATCTAACCCACGCGCCAAATGAATTGCACAAAAACCATTTTCAGATAAAAATACAACTAACAACAAACTCAAACGGAAAGAAACCCATGAATAAAAACAAAAGATTCTTCTTTATAATTTTCTCCATAGCCCTCCTCCTCTTCCTCCCCAGTTGCACCCGCACCATGGTGTCCACCCCCACAGATATGGAAGCAATCGTCAAACTCCCCACTCTTGCCGCCACCGCCGAAGCAGCCCTCACCGCAGATGCCCTCCTCCAACCAACCACCTCAACCGCAGAGCAACCCACCACATCAGACCCGCAAACCACACAATCCACATCCCAACAAAACGACCAACCCACTGAACCCGCTGCTGAGCTTCCCACGCACACTCCCACCCCCCTCATTCCCACTGACACCACTGCCCCACCCACACTCACTCCCGTACCCACCAGCGCAATTTCCATTGATCCTCAAAAACAATTTGGCTCTCCTGCCAAAGCATTCAACCACACCAATTGGAACACCTTCCTCACCACAAAAAAAGATGATTCCTATATTCTTATCGTAGATGAGGGTCCCCTAACTTTTACCAGCCTTTATACACAATGGGACACTCCTTTCCACATCACAACTGCTCCCGTAGACGCTTATATTGAAATGAATGTTGAAGTAGAAGAATGTGCCGACCAAGATTCCTATGGCATTCTCTTCCGCTCTGCCCAAAACACCACCAATGGCTATATCGCCCAATTCTCTTGTGACGGGCAATATTCTCTCTGGCGTCTAGAATCCTATTCCCCCTACACCAAAAACTATCTCGTCAATTGGACAGCGAATTCTGCTATTCACACTGGTTCTCACCAAGCCAACACCCTCGGTGTCCTCGTCCAAGCCAACAGCATCCAACTCTACGCCAACGATGTCCTCCTCACCGAACTCCCCATCTACGACAATCTCTTTCCCAACGGCACTCGTGTAGCACTCCTCTCCTCCCCATGGGAAACCCAAAACTTCACCTACCTCATCAACTCCCTCAACATTTGGCGCATCCAATAAAAAACATACCCCCATTTCACTGATTTTAGGAGCTTATTGAAAATCAGACATTCAATCATCCCCCTCTTAATGAAAAAAACAGGCATTCGCTCGAATGCCTGTTCTTAATCTCAATTCTTCACAACTCCCTACCACCCCACATCCGGATTCACCATCATCCGAATCTCCTCAAATCGTACTTTCGGCTCAGACTTCAACATCGTCCTGCCAAACAACATCCGATACACATCCAGCACCAACAACACGCCCAGCAACCCCAACACCACTATCAAAACAGTCTCCATCATCTCCGTCAGCACCCAAGCAAACACCTCAACACTCAACACTCCCGCAATCATCACCATCAATCCCACATAAATCACCATCGCCCCCCAACGCTTCCGTCGCCCCATCCAACTCTGCACATGCCCACACTCACACGCCACCGGCTTCACAAAAGAGAACTCCCCCTTACGCACCATCCTCTCAATCCGCCCCATCACCTTCTCCAAATTATCCACCGACTTCTGCATCGCAAACTCCGCAAACTGACCCGCCATCCCCTGCATCCATCCCCCCACCTTCTGAGCAGCCAACGCCTCCTGCACCACTTCCTTCACATCCTCCCCATCCATCTCCACCATCTGCTCTCGTACCCGCGCCAAGTCCCCATCATACACCCGCAACGGCGCGCGCAATTCCTCCTGCGCATACACCACATACACCTGCTCAAACCCCCGCCCACACTTCTCACACACATAATCCACATGCATCAACGTCATCGCCCCCGAAGGAATCATCCCAATCCGCTTTGCCATATCTTTCTCCATTTTTATAGTAAACAAAATTAATTAAGTATAATAAATGTATGATTTGTCATCTAAAATCAAGCTATTTTTTAAATTATCTAAGAATTTTTTTCAAAAAATACATTTTCAAAATAAAAAAGCTGGGGATTTTTTTCTTATTTATAACTTTATAAAAATATATTTTTATTAATTTTATAAAATTTTTTCTTGCTAAATCAATATCTTTTTTATAAATAATTGTCTTTTCATCATAATGTAAAATTTTATTTCTATTTCCATTTGCTTTAAATACTTCATATAAATAGTTAATCAAATCTCTTCCAAAAATTTTTTTAAGTTTTTTTTCATTGTTATTATCAAGCATTGAATTTAAAGTTTTAAAAGTTTCTCTTTCTAAAAATTCAATATTAAATTCACCTGCTTCATCAAGAATTATTCTAACCATTCGTTCTATCATCGGATGATAATATAAAAGAAATATCCAATTATGGCTTTCATAAAAAATTAAATCGTAGTCAATATAACCAAAAATATGATTTGTTTGTTCAAATAAATTTATTTTATCAATCAGGTTATATAACCTGTTATTGTAATAATAAATTAGACATATACCAAGCTGAAATAATACCAAGCAAGTTAATATAATTTTTATAACTGCTATAATAATTTCCATGTGAATATTCATTCCTAATTCTCATTCCAAAAACATCATATACAATAAATTTTACATTCATTAAATAATTTGCATTTAATAAATTTGATCTTTCAACATAAATCTTAAAAAGATTTAAAATCATAAAATCATTATATTGATTTTCTTTACAATTAAAAATAAAATTAGATAAATGTAAAATATTAGCTTCAATTTGTTGAATTAAAGCTAATATCAAAATTTCATGATTACCATTTATCGTTAATCCAACAAAATTACTCAAAATTTTATCTTCTGTTTGATCTTGTAGATGGGTTTTTATAATTGTATAAATTTTAGAATAAATAAAATTGTAATTAAATCTTGCTGTATCTAACAAGTATTTGTAATAATCTTCTTTTTTTAAATGCCCTTTGTTAATTAATTCATCTTCATGTTGTTTTATATAATTTTCAATTTCATTTGAATAATATTGGCTTATGTAGTCATTTTCATTTATAAAATTATAACTTCTTGTTAGCCCTATAACATCATCAATAGCATATTTCTGAATTAAAAGTTCAGTCAAAGCTTCTTCTGTTACATGTTTTATACTATCTTCAATTAAATTATTAAAATTAATAAAACCATTTTCAAATATAAATCTTATTAAATTATTATCAATTCTTTGAAAATAATTTCTCATTTGATCTCCAGAAATTTCACATTTGAATGGAATTTCTTTTAATTCTGAATAATCAAAATTTCTAACTATCTTTCTTTTTAATTTCAATAAATAATCTTTTATTTTTTTTAAATTATTTCTCAAAATTTTTGACGTGAAATTTATGTTTATTAGGATTTTTATTACATTAATTATTTCTTCAATTTTATGAATTTTTAATTGTTGTGTTTTTAAATTTTCTATTTCTTTTATTTTTAAATATATTTTTTTTTCGATTTGCCTTTCTTGTTTTCTATTTACTAATTTTAATTTATATAAATATAATAAAATATAATGATTTTCAGTAAAAAGAGTATCTAAAACATAATTAAAATAAGTGTCACAATTAGTTGCAATCTCTTTATCATATTTAATAATAGTCTCGTTTAATACACATAATTTTTTTATTAAATAATTAATATATATTTGAATATCATTATCTTTATATAAAAAATCTAAACAATTTAAAATGATATTATTAAATTGTATATTTTCGATTATTTCATCGTTTAAATTATCAAGAAAATTAATAGAAAATTCGATATTTTTTTCATATATTTTTCCCCCAGAGAAAAACTCTCTGTGACCAAAAACCTTTTCAAATTCATTTATATGTTTTTGATTATATTTATTATTTTTATAGTAATCTGAATTCAAGGAAATAAATAAGCTATAAATAAAATATGAAATAATTCTTTGTAAATCTGTATCAAAATTTATTAATGAATAATCAAGAATTTTATCTAAATACTTTAAAAAATCAGGAAAAAAATATAAAACTCTTCCCCAGTTATCTAATCTTATGAAATCAGAATTAATATAAGTCTCAGAAAAAAAATAATTGACAATATCATCACAATCATTACTATTAATTTTTCCGGGATTATCTAAAAGAAATTGAAATTCTATTTTATTTTGATTACTTGAGAATTTACCAGAAATTATCATTTCTATATACTTATTCATAAAATTCCTCCACTAAAAACACATCATAGCATAAAAAAACACCCTACTCAAATGAGTAGGGTGTTCAATATCTAATCTGTTATAAAGAGCAAGCGCTTTATAAACGTTCCAATTCATCCACCATCCCAGCGATAAAATCAAACCCACCTTGCCAGAAGCTCTTCTTCGTCACATCAAAGCCAGCCTCTTCCAAAAGCACCACCGGCTCCTTAGACCCGCCCGCGCTCAACAAAGCCTTATACTTCGGAATAAAACTCTCGCCCTCTTCCTTATAAGCCTGATACAACGCAAACACCAACAACTGGCCAAAAGCATAAGCATACACATAAAACGGCACATGATAAATATGCGGAATACACACCCACTCCCATTGGAAGTTCTCACTCACATCCATCGTATCCCCAAACTGGGTCTTCAAATTCTCCAAATAAGCCTCACACAACTCCTGCGTAGAAGCCCCATCCGCAATCATCGCATGTGCTTGTTTCTCAAACAAAGCGAAAAACGCCTGACGTTGAATCGTTGCATAAGCATCATCCACCTGCGTAAACAACAAGTCTCGGCGCACATCTTCGTCCTTTTCCACCGCCAAGAAGCGATCCGTCAACAACATCTCCCCAAAAGTGGAGGCCGTCTCTGCCAAAGGCAACGTAGAAGAATAATTGAACACATTATGTTCTTCCGCCAACATCCCATGAATCGCATGCCCCAGCTCATGTGCCAACGTAGACACATCGCGCGCATTCCCATTGAAATTCACCAACACATAAGGCGTCAACGCCGGGTCGCCATAAGAGCAAAACGCCCCCGTGTCCTTCCCCTTCTGAATCGCACTGTGCAAATGATCCTTCTCAAAAATACGTTTCGCCAACCCGGCCACCTCTGCATCAAAATCTGCATAAGCATCCAAAGTCAAATTCACCGCAAAATCAAAATCATACTTCTTATCAGCCTTCGTCACCGGTGCATAAAGGTCATAACGACGCAACTTCTCCACACCCAGCAACTTCGCCTTCAAAGCAAAAAATCGTTGGAACACATCCACATTTTCCTGAGCAGCTTCCAAAAGCACATCCACCACTTCATCCGGAATATCATTGGACAAATTCCGTGCGCTCAACGCCGTGTCAAACCCACGCATCTCCAAATTTTCATTCTTCCAATCCCGCACAATGTTCTGATAGATTTCACCCAACACGGTTCCATCTGCACTGAACACATCATAGAGCGCATCATAAGCTGCCTTACGCAACTCTTCGTCACTTCCCGTCACATAAGTCATCAATTCACCACGGGTCAACAGCTTTTCTTCGCCATCCACCATCAACGGGAACTCATACTTGCTCGTAATCATCGAATAAATTTGTTGCAACGCATTCACACCGGTCACATTCTTGGTGTTAATCACCTGCTCTTCTTTTTCGCTCAACGTATACGGCTTAAAGCTGCGAATCTTGCGCAAATAATACGCATATTCTCCACTTAATGCCAACAAACGATCAGCATTTGCGTCATCCAAAGCCTTCCACCACAGCCCAAAGAACAACAAACGGTTTTCCATCTGTGCCACCGCTTGCATCACCTTCCCTTGGAAAGCAGAAACTTCCTGATTTTGTGAATCTTCAGAGAAGCGCAAACTTGCATATTGATAAATACGATACACCAAGCGATTCAACTTTTCAGAGACATCCAAATAAGTCTTCACCGTCTCCCAAGCCACATCGTCGCTCAACTTTGCCCGATACCCTTCCAGTTCTTCCACCAGCTGGGTCATCTCCGCAAACGCATCGTCCATCTCTTTTGTTTTTAATCCGGGATAAAGATCTTTCAGATCCCATGCCCCTAATTCATATTTTTGACTCATCATAGTACTCCTAAAACACCTTATACATTAAAACGCACGTGCATGATTTCGCCATCCTGCACCACATATTCCTTACCTTCAATGCGCAGCACACCTGCTTCACGCGCCTTCGCAAACGTACCATATTGAATATGGTCTTCGTAGCTCAAAATTTCCGCGCGAATAAATCCCTTCTCCAAATCAGAATGAATCACCCCCGCAGCTGCCGGAGCCTTCACCCCGCGTGCCACAGTCCACGCATGGCAATCATCTTCGCCCACCGTGAAAAAGCTTTGCAACCCCATCAAATCATAAGACAAGCGAATCATCTTGTTCAAACTCGGCTCTTCAATTCCATATTCAGCCAAAAACATCTCTGCTTCTTCGCCATCCAATTGGGCAATGTCCATCTCCAATTTCCCCTGCAAAGAAACCACATCACAATTCGGTGCCGTCACCTCGGGTGCATCTTGTCCTTCACCACAATTCAACACCACCAAAATTGGCTTCAAAGTCAAAAAAGCATAGCCAGTCAAATCTTTCCAATCTTCCTTCGCCAACGTATCTAAAGTCTTCAAATGTTTTTCTTCAGAAAGATGGTCATGCAATTTTTGGAAGATCCCCTGCTCCTTCTCAATTCGTGCAATATCTCGCCCACCCTTTTTGCGGTCTTGTTGCAACTTCTCCAACTTACGCTCCACCGCAATCAAATCATTAATCCACAATTCAGAAAGCATTGAGTCAATGTCCCGTTGCGCATTCACAGTTTCTTTCGGATGTGGCACATTTGGGTCTTCAAAGCAACGCACCACCAACAAAAAACCGTCCATCTTCTGCAAATTGTTCAACAATTCCCCAGAAATCCCCGTAGAAGAAGAGCTACCATCCATCCCAGCAATGTCCGCATAAGTCACTTTCGCCGGAGACACCTTCTTCGGCTGATAAATCTCCACCAACTTGTCTAATCTTGGATCCGGCACATCCACCACAGCCGTCGTCACTTCAATCCGTCCCCCGCTCATATTTGTCGGTCGATTGCCCCCCGTCAATGCATTAAAGATAGTTGTTTTCCCAGATTGGGGCATTCCGATAATACCTAATTTCATTTCATACCTCTTAAACAAGCGTGAATCGCCTTGACTCAACGCCTAAAATTGATTATACTTTTCCGAGTCACAAGTTGCCGAAGTGGCGGAACTGGCAGACGCGCGCGACTCAAACTCGCGTTCTCGAGAGGGATTGTGGGTTCGATTCCCACCTTCGGCACCTTAGTATAACAGAGGCTTCCTTCAAAAGGGAAGCTTTTTTTATACCCAAAATCAAGCACCTTACCACCTCCATTTCTGGGGAAAAATCCCTCAAAACAGTTGAAAACTCCCCCATATCTAGGGGATATCTTCATTAAAACTCTCGTCTAAAAGAGGAGAACTTTTCCCCAAATCCTTCACTTATCCCCCGAATTAAAACATCTGTTCCAATTTTCCCTTTTTCCCAAAAAGAACATCTGTTTTAACATTTTCCTCCCCAGAAAAAAACTTTCACTGTTGAAAACTTTTCCCGCGCCACATCCCCCTATATAGGCTTTATCATCATCGCTCCCCCCTGTATCTTCCAATAATTTCCCCACAAATCGTCAACCACTTTACTTATCAACTTATCCACACCCCCTACTATTAAAACTATTTAATTAATTAATATATGTATAACTTAATTAATAAGGTTATAGACCCTTATTCCAAATCTCCATAAACCTTTTTCACTCAGGAACTTTTTTTCTTTTCCCAACGTTCTAGAGATACAAATACATATCAAAAAGAAAGAATAATAAAATGAAGAAATATAACCTACTATCCTTAATCGGTCTCACGAGTCTCCTTCTAGCCCTCTCAGCCTGCACTCCCACAATCGCCAACCCAGACCATCCTTCTGTCGGTCTCGCCAATCCCGCCTCCACCTACTGCATAGAACAAGGCGGCACCCTAGACATTCGCACCTCGGATAACGGTGATCAAACCGGCTACTGTGTCTTTGAAAATGGCAACGAATGTGAAGAATGGGCATATTATCGCCACGAATGCACCCCCGAACAACTCACTCAAAAAGATCCCCTCCAAAATACTGCATGGCAATGGATCCAATATACAAATAATGAAACCGGAGAACAGCTTGAAATTCCCACTCCCCAAAACTTCACCCTCAACTTTTCAAAAGAAAACCAACTCGGTCTCAATGCCGATTGCAATATAGTCTCCGGCACCTACCAACTCACAGACCACAACGCCCTCACCATCACCCTCGGCATCACCACAGAAGTTTATTGCGGAGACGACTCCCTCGACACACTCTACAAAAACTCCCTCCTCAATAGTGCTTCCTATACCATCCTCGGAGACCAGCTCCTCCTCACCCTCAAAGACGATCTCGGTCAACTCACTTTCACCGCTGCCCCCACCAAATAATCGCACAAAAATCAATCATCACAAAAGAGCCAGCATATCGGCTCTTTTTTAGTTAAACTCATCTTCCCAAAATCTTCTATAATAAAAGAAAGGGAAAGTATGGAAGAATATAAATTTTTCAACAACACCATAATTCAATATCTCGGACACAAAAAACATCTTCAAATTCCAGATTTCATTGACGGACAAAAAGTGAAATATATTGGTCGTTTTGCCTTTTTTTTGAGAGGGCTCCGCTCAGTCATTCTCCCCCATCACCTCATTGAGATAGAAAATGGAGCCTTTGGCATCAACAGACTATCCAAAATAGTCTTTCCACCCCACATCGAAATGATTAGATTTGCCGCCTTTAGAAAAAACAGGCTCAAACACATCAAATTCATCGGCACCACTCCGCTACAAATAGAATCTGACGCCTTCTACAAAAATCCGCTCAAATCCATCATCTTACCCGCCCAAGTCCATATCGAGCCAGATACCTTTCCCGCAAAAACAATCGTAAATCAAATTCAACATCCACAAGAAGTTTCAGGAGTTAGTAAATGACAGACCAAATTAGATACCTCGGACATTCCACCTTTCATCTCACCCTCCAAGGCAAACACATCCTCATAGACCCCTTCCTCACCGACAATCCCCAATGTCCCTCAGATGTCACCCCCGCCACTATTCCCGCCGACTACATCCTCATCACGCATGGGCACAGCGATCACATTGGCGACACCCTAGAAATCGCCCAACACACGCATCCCATCATCGTAGCCGTCCCCGAAATTGCCAGATGGCTCTCCTCCCAAAAGAATTTTCCGCAAAACACCCTCATTGAACATATCCAAATCGGTGGCAGCATCCCCACGGACTTTGGTCGCATCAAAATGACCCCCGCCCTTCACGGCTCTGCCCTCCCCGACGGCTCCTACGGCGGTCTTGCCGGAGGCTTCCTCCTCACCACTCCCTCATCCACCCTCTACTTCGCCGGAGACACCGGCCTCTACGCCGAAATGCAATTCCTCGCCAATCCCCCCATCGACTATGCCTTCTTCCCCATTGGCGATCGCTACACCATGGGCCCCACAGATGCCCTCACAGCCACTCAGCTCATCCAACCCAAAAACATCGTCCCCATTCACTACAACACCTGGCCCCTCATCGCTCAAGCCCAACAGGCCCTCCAAAGCTGGCAAGCCCAAATCGAATCCACCACAAATTCTAATGTAAATTTTCTTGCTCCCGGGGATTCTATCAAATTAAAATAGAAAGGAATTTCCTATGACCTCCCGCCGCGAACTTGAAAAACAAATGAAATCCGAACACCGCCTCCCTCCCGGTCAGGCCGCCACCGTCAAATTCCCCGTCCTCCACTACGGCCCCATTCCCGAAACCAATCTCGACACCTGGACCTTCCGCGTCTTTGGCGACGTAGAGCAAGAAAAAACTTGGACTTGGCAAGAATTCAACCAACTCCCCAAAACCCAGCTCAAAATGGATATCCATTGCGTCACTCGCTGGTCCAAATTCGATACTCTCTGGGAAGGTGTCTCCGTCGGAGAACTCGTTCGCCAAGGCATCATCACTCCCAAACCCAGCGCCAATTTCGTCATCCAACACGCTGAATACGAATACTCCACCAACCTCCCCCTCGATGTCACCCTTGCCGACAACTTCCTCCTCGCCACCCACTTCGACGGCAAGCCTCTCGACCCCGATCACGGCTACCCCCTCCGCGGCATCATCGGCAACATCGTCGGTCGCCAAGACATCCAAGTCACCTACTTCTGGAAAGGTGCCAAATGGATCCGTGCCCTCGAATTCACCTCCCTAGACAAACCCGGCTTCTGGGAAGAAGCAGGCTACCACAACCGCGGCAACGTTTGGCAAGAAGAGCGCACAGACTAACCAATTTTTGATACAATAAAAGTACTTAGCCATAAGTACTTTTTTTTACTCTAGGGATTGGATAGCGAATGAAAAACGCAAAACATAGGAAAGATAAAGATAAAAATTGGATACCAATCGCAATTGTTGCAATTGCATTATTTGTTGTGTTATTTATTGCTTCCCCATTTTTGATTGACTATGTGTATAAAAAAGGAGACATTACGCCTCGTTATTATACAAAACTCTCTCCTAGTGATATTCTTGCATATATCGGTGCTTTCTTTTCTTTTGCAGGTACCATCGGCCTTAGTTTCCTCGCTCTCTGGCAAAACAAAAAAATCGAAGAAAATAATGATCAATTTCAAAAAACACAAGAAGAATTATTTAAAGAGCTTCTTAAAATTCAAAAAAATATTAAAAGACCCTTATTGGTGTTGAAAAAAGATAAGATTATTGATTTAGATTTTAAAAAAGATCCAAATGATCAAGAGTATGTCAAAGCAGATTTTTCATATGAATTTAAATTAATGGATGGAGTTGGGTTTGGTTATATTGCCCAAGTAATGGGTGGTTATTTTTTTGATATTGATGAATATACAATAAATAAAATTTTAACCAATCAAGATCCAACAGAAGGTGGCTTTGAAGTTAAGCTGAATGATGAAAAACAATTCATCACAAATGATTTAAATTCAGAAGAAACCATATTCATGGATAACGTATGTTTACAAATAAATAAAGAAACCATTAAAAAATATGAATTATTGATATTACAAATTAATATCACATATTCGGATATTTATAATTATCAGAATGTTGATAAATTCTATTTTGCATTTCAAAAAGAATCAATAAATGGATTTAAATTACTCTATAAAAATTATTATATTCATCGATAATTATTTTTTTTAGAACCTACTAAACGATTATTTTCTTCATATATTTCCAAAAACTCATAACTTCCTAAATATTCAATTAATTCTTGAATCTTAATCTCAAAATAAGGAGGCTTTTTACATTCAACTCTAAAACGTCGGTTTTTTAAACGTGTTTTTAAAAATTGTAAATCAAATAAAGTAGGTTCGGTAGAACTTACGCATTGCTCACAATTACAAGGTACTTTAATTTCAACTTTCATTTTAGGATAATCTTTATGTATTTTACGAAATGTATCCATTATTGTTACTAATACATTGTTTTTAAAATCCCCTGAAACACGTACTTTAATTCGCTGTCGATTTTCATCTGCCACAACTTCGGCACGTTGTCCATCTTTAATTAACACGACCCCATTCCGCCAAACATAATCATGATTTTCAATCAAATCATGATTATTTACAATAAAACGCGTCATGATGTCTGGTAAATAATAATCCGGATAAACATACTCAATAAAAAGATTTCCTTTTCCATCCCAGCTATATTCTTTGGGTTGGTAACGTAATAACTGAGGTAATATATAATTTTCCTTTTGTGTTGGAATTTCATAACATAATTGGAAATTTTTCATCAATTGAATTAAAGCATGATATTGTTCTTGGTAATATTCTTCTTTCCAAATATCATTTAAATCATTAAAAATAAAACGTCCATAATTTTTTTGAATTGTTGCATCTTCAATTAATTGATATACCGCATCCGTCGCCCATTCAGGTTGAATGATTACCAGATGTTCGAGAATTGGATCATTTTGAAAATGTAAGATTGCACCAATATCATGCAAATATTTACTAATAAATTTTGCTTTTTCACGATCAATCGCATAGGTTTCGCAGATTGATAAAAATTGTTCCTTAGTAATATAGAACTTTCCAGTAGTTGCTTGATTTTCTAAATCATTCCGAATCGAAACCCAAGATTTAGGTAACTCTTGTCCCATCACATCCAATTTTGAAAGTTCATCTTGAATTTTTTTAAGAACAACTTGGAATTCCTTCCCTCTCTCTTCCATTTTAACTTTTGCCAAATTACAACTTAATGGAGTTTGAATCTCAGGGAATCGTTGGCTCAGTTGATTCATATTAATTTCTTTAGGCCGATCATCATGTTCATTATGCACGATGATAACAGGGCTATTTCCTGCAAAAGTCTCAATCCGATAGAGCCAGTCAAAATAATCCGTATTATCACTCCGTGAATCCGCCAAAAGCACAAACACCGCCCCCCGGTTCATAAAGAACGAATGCGTTGCTTTTAAGATTTGTTGTCCTCCAAAATCCCATATATGGATATTCGTTTTATGATTTTCATAAACATAGAGCCAATCAACAACATCAATTCCTCTTGTAGATTCATCTTTTTTAGGAAGTGGTGTATTGATGTTAAGTAATTTTCTTTGCAAACTTGTCTTCCCTGCCCCTGGTTCACCCACAATCAATAACTTTGCCTCATAAACTTTTTCTGAACCAACTTTTTTCTTTTCTTCAAAATAATTACGGATGGCTTCAATCCCTTGTTCGGAAATTTCAATCGGTGGATCAATAAGAGGGTTCTCATCAATATAGAGAGAAGAGAGATTGGAAAGTTGCCCAATCCCGTCTGGTAGAGCAGAGAGCTTATTGTTACGAATATTGAGAGAAGAGAGATTGGAAAGTTGTCCAATCCCGTCCGGCAGAGCAGAGAGCTTATTGTTACGAATATTGAGAGAAGAGAGATTGGAAAGTTTCCTAATCCCGTCCGGCAGAGCAGAGAGCTTATTGTTACGAATATTGAGAGAAGAGAGATTGGAAAGTTTCCTAATCCTGTCCGGTAGAGCAGAGAGCTTATTGTATGAGATATTGAGAGAAGAGAGATTGGAAAGTTGTCTAATCCCGTCCGGTAGAGCAGAGAGCTTATTGTATGAGATATTGAGAGAAGAGAGATTGGAAAGTTGTCCAATCCCGTCCGGTAGAGCAGAGAGCTGATTGCCAGCAATATTGAGAGAAGAGAGATTGGAAAGTTTCTTAATCCCGTCCGGCAGAGCGGAGAGCTGATTGCCAGCAATATTGAGAGAAGAGAGATTGGAAAGTTGCCCAATCCCGTCCGGCAGAGCGGAGAGCTGATTGCGAGCAATGGAGAGAGAAGAGAGATTGGAAAGTTGCCCAATCCCGTCCGGTAGAGCAGAGAGCTGATTGAATCCTATATCGAGAGAAGAGAGATTGGAAAGTTTCCTAATCCAGTCCGGTAGAGCAGAGAGCTGGTTGCTACGAATATCGAGAGAAGAGAGATTGGAAAGTTGCCCAATCCAGTCCGGCAGAGCAGAGAGCTGATTGCCAGCAATATTGAGAGAAGAGAGATTGGAAAGTTGCCCAATCCAGTCCGGCAGAGCAGAGAGCTGATTGTTAAGAATATTGAGAGAAGAGAGATTGGAAAGTTTCCTAATCCCGTCGGGTAGAGTTGTGAGATTGTTATTACTTAATTCTAATTTTTTTAATTGAACCAACTCTCCCAAAGAAGGGGGGACTTCTTCCAACAGAAGAAATTGTAAATTCAGCTCAGTCGCCCCCGTACGCTTCGCTTTTTCAATTCTCTCTAAAGCAATTTGATATCTTTGTTCACTATCCATACCTATAACCTCCCATCAAGTTCACTTAACATAGTATACCCCAACAAAACTGCAAATCCAAACCCCCTCCAAAATATTGTATACTAAAGTTAAGGAGACCCCTCATGCAAAAAATCTATTGTGGAAACTGTCAAACGGAGTTACCTGCCGCCGCGCGCAACTGTCCCCAATGTGGCATCCTCCTCGCCGGCATCAAAACCCTCACCGAACAACAAGTCCAAGCCCTCCAAAAGCCAAAACCCACCGGCCCCACCCCCACCCCTCAAATAGAAATTCTTCCCGGCAACCAAGTCGACGTCATCTACCAAGCCGATCTCAAAAAGCTCGACAAAAACTTCCAAAAATGCCTCCAAGCCGCCACCAAAGGCCACCCCAGCAGCATAGACAAAACCTTCGCCAAACTAGAAGAAAAATTTGAAGAAGAAAGCGCCACCCTCCGTCAAGCCATCCAAACCAACACCACCCAAACCCCCGCCGCCCAAAGAGCCGAACAAAAACTCTTCAAACTCTTCGACGACTTCCTCTTCCTCCACAAAACCATCCCCCACAAAACCAAACAATTCACCCTAAATCACGAACGCATCCTCCAAGACTACCTCAACCACTACGAAAAAAACCGCGACAAAGCCGCCATCATCATCCAAATCATCCAACTCGCCTACTAAACCTTCCCCACCCCCAAACCACTCAAGTATAATAAACGCAAACACACCTCATTCCTCAGAAAGAGAAAAATCTATGCGCAAAATCACAGTCCTCCCCTATGACCCCGCCTGGCAAACCGAATACGCCAAAGCCCACACCTTCCTCACCCACACCCTCCAAGGCATCCCCCACACCATCGAACACGTCGGCTCCACCTCCGTCCCCGGCCTCGCCGCCAAACCCATCCTAGACATCGACATCATCGTCGCCACCCCCGCCCTCGTCCAACAAACCATCCAACGCCTCGCCACCGTCGGCTACCAACATCGCGGCAACCTCGGCATCCCCGGTCGCGAAGCCTTCGCCTACGACCCCGCCAACCCCCACATCACCTGGCTCGAACACCACCTCTATCTCTGCCTCGCCGACACCGAAAGCCTCACCAACCACCTCCTCCTCAGAGACCACCTCCGCGCCAACCCCCAAGCCGCCCAAGCCTATGGCGACCTCAAAAAACAACTCGCCCAACAATTTCCCCACAACATCGACGCCTACATCGAAGGCAAAACCGCCCTCATCACCCAATTCCTCGCCCAAGCCGGCATGCAAACCGACTCCCTAGAACGCATCACTGCCGTCAATCAACAAAAAGATCCACCCACCCCTTAAATAAAAAAGAAGCCCATCGCTTCTCTCAAACAAAAACCAAAATCACCTCCCCCACATCTCACACGCCCCCCCCTATCCAAACTCAGCGGAACAAAAAATAGACCTGCATCCCCCAACGTAACTGTTTAGATTCCACCGTCCCGCACGTAATAAAAAAATAATCATCCAGCCCCAACGTAGACCGAATATCCTTCGCAATCCGCAATGCCACATCACTATCAGTTTCCACCACATCTTGCGTAAACTTCAGTAAGGTGTGTGAAAACTCTTTTTCATCCTTACAATTGATCGTAATCAGCCTTTTCACCACTGGCACATTCATTCTCTTTGCCTGCCGAAAATATCGTCCATAAATCGGACACTTCTTCTTAATCGCCTTCGTCCCCATCGCAAACAGCGTATCCTCATCCATCGCAATCGTCTCATCCGAAACCGTCTGGATCAAATATACTTTCTCTATTTTTTTTCGTTTATGAAAAACAGTCCCCATAAAATACCCTCACTAAATAAACTTACAATCTAAAGCATAGCATAAATTACTCAATCCACAAATTAAAAACCTTTTGCAAACTACAAAAAAACAACATACTACTTTTCTAACCGATTCAAAATTTCTGCATTGATTTGTTGACACACCCCATCAAAATCCTTCTCCACCGCCTCATTAGCAACCCGCATCACCACCACCCCATAACCTCGCAGTTTCTCTTCCCGCATCACATCAGACTTCTTCTGCATCCCCTCCTCATGATATCCCCCATCCACCTCAATCACCAACTTCGCCTTCGCACAATAAAAATCCACCACATAGTCCCCAATCACCTTCTGTCTCAAAATCCGCACTGGATAAAACCTTAAATACTGATACCACAAACGCCTTTCATCAAGCGTCATCTTTTTTCTCAACTTTCGAGCAATCGGAGTTAATCTAGAAGAATGTTTTTTATTTGACATTATTTCACCAGTTAAAAATCAAAAGTCAAAAATAAATATCCCAATTAAACATTCAGCGCAGCGCACCCTTTTGAAAAAAGGCACCCTCGATAAAGGGGGGAAAGCGACGTAGTCGCAGGGGGGGATACTATATTGTATAATAAATCAAAACGGGAAGGAAAAAACATGAATCAAATCATCACCAACAACATGAATGAAATCTTTTTTGATCACATTCAAACCGCAAAAGAAAATATCCTTCTCTGTGCCCCTTTTGTAAAATCTTCAATCATCACCCAAATCCTTAAAGAAAAAAATTCCCAATCAAAATTTCATCTCATCACCAACTTTACCTATAATCATTTTTTCAAAAACGCATCCGACATCGAAGCCATGCAACAAATTCTCGAATCAAACTTCTCCATCACAAATTGTCAAACCCTTCACGCAAAAATCTATACTTTTGACCATCAACATGCCATTGTCACATCTGCAAATCTAACATATTCAGGATTCTATAAAAATTTTAAACTTGGCCTTCTCACAAATGATGCTAAAACAAATAAGAATCTCAATAGCACATTAAATCAGCTCATTTTAGAAAATGAAAAAATCACTCCTGCTATAGTCACACAGATAGAAAAAATGCTCAAAGAAGCACCCAAACGACCTTCTTATCAAGTAGAAAATGAAATCGACGAAATATATCAAATCCAAGCAGATGAAATCTACACCACTCTCCAGAAAGGATGGACCCAAGAAGTCTATCAAGTCATTAATCAATTTGAAAAATCACAATTTGACACTCAAGACATTTATCAATACACTTCATATTTTCAAGCTCGTTATCCAAATAATCATCATATAGAAGATAAAATCCGACAACAACTTCAAATACTTCGCGATGTAGGCTTACTAAAGTTTCTAGGAAATGGTAACTATAAAAAATTATGGCGTAAATAACATTAATAAAATAAAAGGTCTATTCAATTACCCTGCCCCCTCCTTGCGAAAGGGGGGAAAGCGACGCAGTCACAGGGGGGATTAATTTAATTTTTTTTATCTAGTTTAATATTCTACAAACTATAAAATAATATAGTAAAGTCTTTCATACCCCTCTAAATTTTATTTAATACATAGAATTAACTATTTCCTAGTATTAATTTAAAAAGATCATTTTTTATTATAACGAAAATTATCTATTCTGGATTATGATTCAATTATTGGTCATTTTTATTTTAAAAAAAGTTGGCATATACCAACCTTATTAATTTAAAAATATAGCCCTAATAATAATTTCTGTAAAATATTTTATAAAAGTACAATTATATCTTAATCTTTTATTTTAGCAATACAATTGGTTGTCAGACAGGATAAGTCTGACAACTTGTTAGGACATCTCAATTACCTTGTATAGATGTTTTTACTCGGGTAAGATTCCAGTAATAAGGCATATATATTAAATAAATGAATTTTTATTATAAAACAAAAAACCTTCATTTATTTTAGAAGGTTTTTCATATCCTATTCATTTATTGAGCAACAATATGGACGAAAGGATTGTTAAATATATTGACTATTATGATTTGTTTGTATTGGAAAGTCAAGTAAATAAAGAATTTTTTTGAAATATGGAGCATAAAAAAGCACGATTTTTTGTGACTTAATTTATTGAGCAATAATTTTGACGAAAGGAGGTAACAATGCAAAAAAACGAAATTATTAAGAATGATCTTGAACAAAATCAACACAACAATCCAATTTTTATTGGTTGTAATTTCTACAATATTGTTATTGAACGTTCTAAAAGTATTTTCACTACTATTCTGGAAACTATTTTCAAACTAAAATTTGATTAGCTAGATTCTTGTAATTTTAAATCTCTCATAGTCGTGCATATGAGAGATAATTTTTTAAATTATTATTAAAAAGCGAAAAAGTTCTTTTTATAGCCCAGAAAAATTATTTTAAAAAACACTGAAATTTCACCCCATTTGACAAATATCCCAAACTCTTGTATACTCCCCAATATTTAGAACACATTTTCTAAATATTAGCACCTTACAAAATAAATAACAGCAAACAACAACTTTTTATTAGCAATCCCCCTATTTATCCCTTTTATTCCCCTATTGCTATTAAAATCCCCCCCCCCTTGTAGGTATAACCAATTATGTTTATCAATTGCCAGAGCCAAAATTACCACTTTAGCACTGAGAATGTTGGGCATTTGCCCAACATTCTCAAAGCCAAAACTTTTGAATTTTCAAAAGTTTTGGCAAAGTCTGACACTGCAAACCCCACCCCCTGGCACAATCTGGCAGCCTCAAAACCCACGCTTGGCACGTTCTGGCACTGCACTTTTTCACCTAAAACCACCATATACAGGGTTCTTAATCAACACAAACCTCACAGACGCCGAAAAAACGCCCAAACTATAAAACCATCACTTTTTTTTCAGCGCCCACCAAAAACCTATGCGAAGCAGAACACCCCACTTAAACAAAAAGACTGCCCTTCACAGAGCAGTCTCTCAATCAAAAACTAGACTAGGTTCAACCTAAAGTTCCGCATCGCGCGAGGCCACTTTTTCCGCCAACATTGCCTTGAACTCCGCAAATGCCACCCCATTCATTTGTTCGCCATCGCGGTTACGCACAGACACCGTGCCATCCGCCATCTCTTGGTCCCCCACCACCAACATATACGGCACCTTCATTTTTTGTGCCGCGCGGATCTTCGCATTCATCCGTGCATTCCCCAAATCCGCTTCAGCGTGGAACCCAGCGGCATAAAGTTCATCTGCCAACTTTTTAGCATACTCAATATGGGCATCCGTAATCGGAATCACCCGCACATGTTCTGGGCTCAACCACACCGGGAACTTCCCAGCATAGTGCTCCAACAAAAAGCCCACCAAGCGTTCATGCGTGCTCAACGGCGCTCGGTGCAAACACAAAGGAATCTGCTCTTCCCCATGTTCATCCGTATACTTCATCTCAAAGCGTTCCGGCACCGCAAAGTCCACTTGGTTCGTCGCCAACGTAAACTCACGCCCAATCGCGCTCCACACCTGCACATCAATCTTCGGGCCATAGAACGCCGCTTCATCCGCACGTTCCACATAAGGCACACCCGCATTGTCCATCGCATCGCGCACCATCTGCTCCGTCTTTACCCACATCTCTTTGTTGTCCACATATTTCTTGCCCAACCCCTTGTCAGAGTGCGTGCTCAAGCGCATCACATATTTCTCAATCCCAAAGATCTTGAAATATTCAAGATAGATATTGATCACATCGATGAACTCTTGCTCAAATTGGTCTGGCGTGCAATAAATATGCGCATCATTCATTTGCATCGAGCGCACCCGCATCAACCCAAACAGCTCACCGCTCTTTTCATAGCGATAACACGTCCCATATTCGCCCAAACGCACTGGCAAATCTCGATAGCTATGTTGTTTACTGTTATAAATCTTGTGATGGAACGGGCAATTCATCGGCTTAATATAGTAATTACTCCCATCCATCTCCATCGGAGGATACATGCTATCGGCATAATAAGGCAAGTGCCCCGAACGCAAGAACAAATCTTCCTTCGTCAAATGTGGCGTACGCACATTGCGATACCCATGATTGCGTTCCGTCTCATAAGCCAAATTTTCGATTGCTTCAATCACAGCCGTCCCGCGTGCCGTCCACAAAGGCAGCCCCGGGCCCACTTCTTCATCAAACGTGAAAATGTCCAAATCCTTGCCCAACTTGCGATGGTCGCGGCGTTTAGCTTCTTCCAAGAATTTCAAGTGAGCCTTCAAATCCTCTTTCGTTTCCCATGCCGTGCCATAGATGCGTTGCAATTGTTTGTTCTTCTCATCCCCTCGCCAATAAGCACCGGCAATGCTCTGCAATTTGAACGCAGCGGGGTTGATCTCGCCCGTGTTCTCCACATGCGGCCCCCGGCACAAGTCCACAAATTCACCATCCGTGTAGAAAGAGATCTCCGTTTCACCTTGGATCTCATCGCCATATTCATCCACGCCACCAGCCTCCAAGCCTTCAATCAATTCCAGCTTATAAGGTTGATCGGCAAATTGCTCTTTTGCTTCCTCTGCAGAAACCACTGTCTTCACAAACGGTTCCTTCTTCGCAATGATCTGGCGCATGCGTTTCTCAATCGCCTTCAAGTCGTCCGGCGTCAAATTGCGTGGCAAATCAAAGTCATAGTAAAAGCCATCCCGAATTGGTGGCCCAATCGCAATCTTCGCTTCACCCGGCTCAAACATCTCCATCACAGCTTGCGCCATGATGTGTGCTGCCGAATGGCGAATTTGATACAGTTTAGATTCTTCATATTGTTCGTTACACATAATCACTCCCAAATAGATTTGTCTTTAGGTTCCTTAACAATTAACAAAAAACTCGCACCCACCACGGGGCGCGAGTTCAAAAATATCAACATATTGATAGAACTGGCACGGTTCCACCCGATTTAGCTCATCCAAAAGCAACAAGCCATCTCTGCCGACGAATAACGACGTCACCCGCTTCCCATAATAAATGTCACACATCGTTCCGGGTTGCGCTCATGGGTGGTTTTCACTGTCTTCAACATAGGAAACTTCCAGCCAACGATTTCCATTCTCTATCTGTCATCCGAGCAACTACTCGTCCCAATCACAGCGTTTTCACTATTGCCCTCATTATAGAACACAACCAAAAATTGTCAATAACAATCTTAAATCACATACACCTTCAGATTCAATACCAAGAAAAACAAAATCCCAACCCCCAGCACCAAAGGAGTCAACGCATAAAAACCAAGTCCATAAATCCCCGTAATCAGCAAGAACAGCCCTGCACTAATCAAAAGCCCTGCCAAAATCCCATTAGAAAAGAATTGACGGCGAAACCGAAACTGGCGAATCGGATCAATTGGGTTATTATAGCGTCGTTTTTTTGTCGTCACATTGAAATACAGCACCCCACCAAATCCAAATCCCATCCGTTTATCTTCAAAATAAAGGAACCCATCATATTCCTTGCCACACGCATCACACACAAACGGTTTGATAAAAGCTTCCTGATCCGGTGCCAATTCTTCATTTTGAGTCGGCACATCATTCTCATTGTCCATTTCATAATGAAAATCCTCGCTCCCACAATCAGGGCACGCATGCACCTTCTTGAACTTCTTCAGCCAAGCGCCTTCAAGCAAATGCTGGCTAATCCGCAGCCAAAAATAGATCGACCCAATTCCCCAAATAACCGTAATCACTATCAAAGCCACAAAATTGTCTTGAGTAGTCAAAGCTGTATCATTATAAAGAAAGCGATAAGAAGCAAACAGCACAATCAATCCTGCACAATAAGCAACCACAGCCCGCAACAGATGATTCATTTTTTTCATAATCTCTCTCCTTCAGAAAGAAAAACATGATTAAAGTATACAACAATCAACATCACAGTGAATAATACGAAAAAGGTTCATTCATTATTGATTTAGAATCCTTTGACAATAATCGTATATACTTAAAACAAAAATCAAAAAGGTGAAAATGGAAACAGCAAGCACACAACACAAACAGTTAGCAGAATCTCTCCCCCCTATTCAATTTGCGATTGTCACGGTCAGCGACACTCGCACCATCGAAACAGATGAAAATGGCAAATATCTCAAAGAAAAATTGCAAGAAAAAGGTCATCAACTCATCGCCTATTACATCATTCCAGATGAACCTGCTCAAGTAGAAGCTGTCCTAGCAAATATCAACGAGACAAATGCCTCAATCATTCTCTTCAATGGCGGCACAGGTATATCCCAGAGAGATAACACTTTTGATGCCCTCAGTCGTCGGATCGAAAAAGAAATGCGAGGTTTTGGCGAGCTATTCCGAATGTTAAGCTATCAACAAATTGGCTCCTCAGCCATGTTTTCTCGTGCCACAGCAGGAGTGTGGCACAAAAGGATGATTTTTTCAGTCCCCGGTTCCCCCGCCGCAGTTCAATTAGCATGGGATAAGATTATTGAGCCTGAACTAAAGCATATTTTGTATGAAATTACCCGATAAACAACAAATTAATACATATTAATAAATTTCTAATAAAAAACTATTTACAAATGGCCAATCATCAAGTAAACTATAGAAGATAAATGTTCGGGTGCCCCCCTCACCTGAACATTTATTATTTTAAGTGAAAATTTAAATTAAAAATGAAATAAAAAACACTAATCTTAAAGAATTAAACATTTGTCTCATATAGTTGCATTAATTAGCATTTTATGTATAATAACAACATCAAACGTTCGGGTGCCCCCCTCACCTGGCGTTTGATTTTTTTAAGCATTTATTGTGATTTTCAAAACGTGAGTGTCTTTTCCCCCAAAATCATATTTATAACTCTCATTTCCACGCATAAAGTCATAAACTTGATAGCCTTGTTCAATTGCCCATTGGATATGATAGCCTTTGAGTACCAAACCAGGAGAGAGATCTAGATTTGAAAGATCTAATGCAGAGTTATACCCCCATAATTTTCCGTCTAGATCAAAATAAAGTAAACCAGCGATCATCTTTTCATCAAGTTTCAAAATCGCAAACTGCATAATCTCATTATCGAAAGCATTTCGTACGATTAATTCCATTTGCTTACGCATTTTTTTAGTCAAAAAAACATGCTTTTCTGGATCAGTAGCCATCAATTCAAAAAATTCATTTAATCTTTCATCGAAATCAACTGTGTTTACAAATTCCCATTTAACAGGCACATAATGATTTTCAGCGATTCGCATTCGGCGGGTCAAATTTTTCTTAAATTTATTATTCAAAGAATTTAGATAATCGTTCCAAGTTTTAGGTAATAAGATTTGTGGACAAGGTTGGTAAAATTCTTTCTCAAATGATAATTCTTTTTTCAATGCGTTTTCTTTAATATATCTTATTGAAGGAGATTTTTCTGATATGTTATAAAATTCTAAAACATCCCACTTTGGAAAATCATCATCAAAAATTATCTCAAAAACTTTTTTCCAAAACTCTTCTAAATCATTTTCTTTAACTAAAATATCTAGGTAATCTGAGATTTCTACCCCTCCTAAAAGTCGTAGTGAGTTTTTACCGTCTTGCCTTTTAGTTATATAAAATGGTGCAATTCCAATTAAATTATCATCTTTATCATGAGCTACTAACACAGCTAAAAGTGCTTTTTCCAACTCTCCTCCACCCTTAAGTTGCCACCAAGCTACTTGATATTCATTTCGTAAAAATGGGGAAATAAAAAATGATTTATTTAACAATTGATTCCATTCAATATGCATCGAAGAAATTTCTTCGATGTTCGTGATCAATGAAAACTTCATAAATTGATTGCTCCTTAAACTGCACTATAAATTATCTACATATTCTAAATTTTATTTGTATAATTACTACGATGCAAAAATAAAAAATCAATGTACAATTAAAAACTTTGTGAGATTAAAATGAGTTTTGATATTCATATTTTACCTATATCCAAAAAAGATGGCAAAGATGCTAGCGATCAAGTAGGCGTCTATCTTGCCTCACCAACCAGTAAAACAATTCGCTCCAGAAAAGGGGATGTAATCCTCTTTTATTTGACCATGTCAAATCCCAGAAACTTCCCTCAAGCAAAACAAATATTACTTTTTAAGAAACTTGCAGAGCACTATTATCAGCAAAAAGAATCTATTTCTTCGTCATTATCTGCCATGATAGAGTACTCCAATCGCTATTTTTTGAATCAAAATATCCAAAACGAATCAGTAGCAAATTTTTTAACTGGAAACATGACAATTGCTATTTTTAAAGAAGATAAAATCTATGTTACCCAAGCAGGAAAGGCAATTTCATTTATTTGCCTAGGAGAAGGTTTTTCTCAAAAACATGCAGTTACAGAAAATGTGAATCTTTTAGGGATGAAACAAGGAATTGAACCATTTTTCTATATCAATGAATTTGATGAAAACAGTAATATTATACTTGCACATGAAGTGTCCTCAAATTGGGATAAAAATTCATTTCGTGATTTAGGGTCTCAACCTTTGATTAGTGCACAACAGCGTCTTGCTCCTGAAAATATATTGTCTGCAAATTTTATCTTAATCAAACCTAGTCAAGGAAAAGGGTTCATTCAACTTATCCAAAGTAAGCTAAAAGATGATTTAAATGCTCCTATGGTTTCTCAAAACTCAATTTCGGAGAAATTGGAAGATACGAAACCCATAGTAATTAACACGCATGAATCTCAGGAAAACAAAGAACAATTTGAATATCTTCCAATAAGTCAAATCCAAGCAATAGAGTTAACAGATAAAAATATCCTATCATCCGAATTTTCAGAAGAAATAAATTATTCTAGTGAACTAAGCGATGAAACTAAATCAAATGAAAAATATGATGAATATGATCAAGAAGAACTTGAATTTGGGTATTCTCAAAATCAACGAGCTACTAAAATAAAAAGAGAAAAAAGACCGCCAAAACAGGTAGCTAAAGAAATTATATATAAAATAAAAAATATTTTTGATACAATTTATTTTGCTTCTCAAAAAATCTTATCACCAATCAAGGGATACATAAATCAACATAAGCCAGAAACCTCCTTTTTTGATTTTTCGGTACCATGGAAGTTGGGTATTACAATAGGGGTTCCTATTTTACTTTCAATAGCTGGGTTATTTGTTGCTATGAATACTGGAGCAGAATTAGTTTTTCAACAAAAACTTGCAGAAGCTAAAAATCAATATATTATTGCAGAAAACACCCAAAATCTCACTGAAAGAAAAGAGGCTTATAAGAAATCGATTCAAATGTTTGATGAAGCCTTAAAATACGGTAATAATGAAATTGATAATCTTAATAGCAACTATAATATTGCAAAAAATCAACGAAATTCAATTCAAAACACTTTAGATGAATTGAACAATGTCAAAAGAGTTGATTTTTATCCCCTTTTGGAATCTACATTTGACAAAGATGTAAATATCACAAAAATAGTTAATACAGACACGGAGATATTCTTGTTAGATTCAAAGTCCGGTGAAGTATATCTCATCACTCCTCAAACAGATGGATATCAATTAGAAGATGCATTTAAGTGTTCTAATATAGAATATGATGAAGCAAGTATGAATCCTATTATTGATATAGCAGAATATCCAGGTAATGGAAATGCTGATCCAGCATTAGTTGCTATTGATAATAAAGGTGTTATTTTGTATTGTTTTACAGGTGGACAAAGACCAATTGCAGAAAAGGTTGAAAAACCTCCTCTTGGTTTTGGTAATACAACTGAAGTTGAAGTAAAGAATAATAATATTTATTTATTAGATAAAGCGGCTAATGCAGTTTGGTTCTATTCATTAGAAGAGCTCAGAAAATCACAAGATCAAAATCCTGATCTTTCCCCTACATTCTATTTTAGTGAAAATGTGCCAAATTTATCAAGTGTACAAGATTTCACTATTAATGGTAATAATTTATTTGCTTTTTATTCAGATCAACATATTGCACTTTGTTTATATCAAATAGAATATAATGGTGGATTTATAACAACAACTATGTGTCAAGATCCAGCTACATTCGATGATACTCGAAACGAAATTTCTCAAACTCAGACTATTCTTGGTTCAAATTTTGATCAAATTACTAGTACGCCATCACCAGAACCTTCAGTATTCTTAGCAGATTTTTCCACAAAACAGATTTTTCAGTTTAGCCAGTCACTTCGTTTAAATCAAGTCTATGAACCTCAATCAAATTTTACAGATGAAAAAGCAACAGCATTTGATGTTAGCCCAGGGTATAAGCCTTATCGAACAATAGTGATGGCGTTTGGAAATGAACTTTACATTGCCAAAGTTGAATGATTCTTGCATTATACTTAAAATATGAATAGAGGATATGCAGAAGTGGCAGTAAATGTGCCCAAAATTGATCAGCTCTTTACATATGAAATTCCACAGAAATTAATTGGAGATATCTATTTAGGTTCTTTGGTTACAGTCCCTTATGGACGCAGAAATGTTCATGGGGTTGTGACCCGTTTACTTGATTATGCTACTTACCCCCAAACTAAAATGATTCAATCAATTTTAGATGACCAAATTCAACTTACCTCAACACAGATTGAATTGATGCATTGGATAGCGGAAGATACAATTTGCCCTATCTCTGATTGTATTTCATTGATGTTACCTCGAGGTATTTTACAAAAAACAGATCAACTATATCAATTACTTGAAAAAGAAACTTCAAATCTCCCTCTTACAAAATTGCAAATGCGTCTGATTCGTTTGTTACGTGAGCGAGGAGATTTACGAGGTAGACAAATTGATCATGCCATTCCTAAAACAAATTGGCGTGCTTCTATGGCTACATTAGTGCGTCGTGGGTTGGTCAACTCACAAACAGTGTTGCCAAAACCCACCACAAATATTAAGCAGACTAAATATATAGAATCAACTATTCCATTTGATATTGCAAAAACTATAATAGAAAACACAGCAAGAATCAAAGACACGACAAAGGAACGTCGTATAGAATTGATTCGATTTTTGATTGATGAAGAACCTATTGTTGGGAAAAGTGTACTCATAAAATTGTTTGGAACTAATACAAAAGAATTAAATAATATGGAAGAACAAGGGGTACTTAGAATAATTGAAAAACCAACCAATCGAACAGCTCAATTTAGTCTTCCTTATAATCCAAGTGAAAAGCCATTTCTCACACCAGATCAAACAAAGATTTTGAATCAATTGATACTTAGTATGAGGAGTGATATACAACAGTCACCTTTTTTATTGCATGGAGTGACTGGATCCGGAAAAACTGAAATTTATTTACGTGCAGTTGAAGAAACTATTCAACAAGGAAAGCAAGCGATTATACTAGTTCCTGAGATATCCTTAACACCACAAACAATTGAGCGTTTTCAGGGACGTTTTCCTGATCAGGTGGGGTTGCTTCATTCAAAACTTTCTTATGGGGAAAGATATGACACTTGGAAAAAAGCACTTAATGGCGAGTTTTCAATAATGGTTGGTCCAAGAAGTGCCTTGTTCACCCCCTTTAGTAATTTAGGCTTAATTATTTTGGATGAAAGTCACGATCCTTCCTATTATCAATCTGGAAATGCTCCTTTTTATCATGCCAAAGATATAGCGTTGCATTTAGCAGAAAAACAATCTATAACAGTGGTTTTTGGAAGTGCAACACCGAGTGTTGAAACTTATTATCAGGCAAGTATTGGAAAATTTACTTTATTAGAATTACCTAAAAGAATTTTAGCGCATAAAAAAGTAATTGAGACTTATCCAAATCAGGCAAATTTAATCGCAATTGAAGATATGGAATTTGAAACTGATACGGTTTCACAACCATTGCCTCCGATTGAAATTATAGATATGCGAGATGAGCTAAAACGAGGTAATAAATCAATTTTTAGTGAAGTATTATCACAAGGAATTCAAGATGTCCTGAATAAAAAACAACAAGCAATTCTTTATTTAAATCGAAGAGGGTCATCCACCTATGTATTTTGTAGAGATTGTGGATATATATTGCGATGTCCAAAAGATGACACACCGTATACTTATCATCAAAATCAAAATAAATTGATCTGCCACACATGTGGTTCACAACGAAATTCTCCACGAACTTGCCCTGAATGCGGTGGCACGCGTATTCGTCATTTTGGTTTAGGTACACAACAAGTCGAAGAAGAGACCAAAAAGATTTTTCCGGATGCAAGAGTGATCCGATGGGATTATGACACAACAAAGGCAAAAGGAAGTCATCAAGCGATATTAGAGCAATTTACAAATTATAAAGCAGATATTTTGATTGGTACTCAAATGTTAGCGAAGGGATTAGATTTACCTTTGGTCACATTGGTAGGGGCTGTTTTGGCGGATGTAGGTATGAGCTTGCCTGATTTTCGAGCCAATGAACGTGCCTTCCAACTTTTATCTCAAGTTTCCGGACGAGCAGGTAGAAGTCTTTTAGGAGGTAATGTGATTTTACAAACATTCCGTCCTGATACTTTTATCCTCCAAGCTGCTTCAACTCATGATTATGTAGGTTTTTATACATATGAAATTGAGATGCGAAAAAAAATGGGTTATCCTCCTTTTAATAGCCTAATGCGTTTGGAATATCGGTCATCTGATCAAACTGCCGGGGAAGCATTGGTGCGTGCAACAGCACAAAGGCTTAAAAACTATGTAATTCATCATAATATTCAGAATGTTTTTGTGAGCGAGCCAACTCTTTGTTATTTTCATAAGATTGATCGTGAATGGAGATGGCAAATTCTATTGCGTGGAAATCAAAGTAGAGAAGTTGTTTTAAATATACCTTTGCCAAATTGGCAGATCGAAATAAATCCACAAAGTTTGTTATAATATCTTTTTCACCCAAGAAAGGTACGCGTGATGCAGCGAAATGAACGCATAAGTTGGAAAGAATTTGAAATGTTGATTGATATTTTGATGAGCCAATTCAATCAAGATTTTGATGCTATGTTGTTGATTACACGCGGAGGAATAATCCCTGGGGGGATGTTGGCAGAGTCAATGAATATTGAAGATATTTTAACAGCTGCAGTAGATTTTCCGGCGGCTCATGAACGCAACCCTCATAGTAAGTTCTTGATGTTTCCAAAATTCTTACAATTTCCAAAAGAAAACTTATTGGTTGGAAAAGAAATATTAATCGTGGATGATGTGTGGGGATCTGGCCGCACGATTACTGCAGTAAAAAATCGAGTGGAATCAGCACAAGGTATTCCATATACTACTGTTTTACATTTCAATCCTTATCGTAATTTGTTTGGAAATGTTCGCCCAGATTATTATGGTGCAATCACAGATGCGCATATCGTCTATCCATGGGAAATTAATCATGGCTTAGACCGTGTTCCCAAAACTTACTGATTTTCAATATGTATGGAAACCTCATCTCAATTAATAAACCCTATTAAAGTTTCTGTTCTTATTCCTTGCTATAATTGTGCTGAAACTGTAACAGAAAGTTTGCAAAGTATTTTTTCACAAAATTATACCAATTTTGAGGTTATTGCTGTTGATGATGGCTCAACAGATGATACATTGGCAATTTTGCAAAGTCTTTCAAAGCTTGACTCTCGTTTGAGGGTGTTAGAGATACCTCATGGAGGTATTATTGAAGCTTTAAACCGAGGAATTTGTGAATGTCAAGGAGACTTTATTGCACGCATGGATGCTGATGATTATAGTGCTCCTGATCGTTTTTTAAAACAAGTTTGTTTTTTAGAGACCAATAAAGAAATTGATGTTGTATCTTGTTTGGTTGAACATTCTGAAAAAGATGAATTACTCGATGGGTTTAAGGCATATTATGCTTGGATTAATCGGTCGGTTACTCCAGAAGCAATTCAAAAAGAGATGTTTGTAGAAAGCCCCTTAATTCATCCTAGTGTGATGATGCGAAAAGAAGCGTTGTTGGCTGTTGGTGGTTATCAAGAAAACCAATGGGCGGAAGATTATGACCTTTGGCTAAGGATGATGGTAAATGGGAGGAAGTTTGCAAAAGTAGAGGAAGTTCTTTTTCAATGGCGAAATCTTCCTACAAGATTGACAAAAACAGACGAACGATATTCGAGGCGTAATTTCATCAAAGCAAAAGCACACTATATGAAGAAAAGTATCTTAAAAGATCGAGATGCAGTTTTTGTTTGGGGAGTAGGGACAACAGGTCGTCTTCTGAGCAATGCTTTAATAGCTGAAAAAGCACCAATCAAAGCTTTTTTTGATGTAGATCCTAAACGAGTTGGAAAAACGAGACATGAATGTCCAATTCTATCTCACCATTTCATTGAAGAAGAGTGGCAAAAATATTCAAATCCAATTTTATTACAAGCTGTATCTTCGCGAGGCGCAAGAGAACAAATTGGAGTATTCTTAAGTCAAATTGGATTAACCGAGGGAGTTGATTGGTATTCAACGGTTTAGGTTATTTAGATTTTATACATATGGAGTGGATTTAATGGATACAAGTGAATTATTCTCAATTGGTGACCGATTTTTAGAGACTTATCAAGTAACTGATGAATATACAGCAGCACATATGGGAAGTGGCTCTGCTAAAGTTTTATCTACGCCTTCGATGATCTTATTTATGGAAATGGTTGCACATACTTTATTAGAATCAAAACTACCAAAAGCATATTCTTCAGTGGGCATAGCAGTAGATATTAAACATAAAGCAGCGACTCCAGTGGGAAAGATGGTAGAAGTAATTGCAGAGATCATAGAGATTGATCGAAAACGAGTGCGGTTTGCAGTACAAGCAGATGATGGACGAGTGGTGGGGGAAGGGTTTCATGATCGGATGATCATTGATTTAGAAAAGTTTTTAGAAAAATTACCAAAATGAGTAAAATAAATTGAAAAGATTGTTTTGAAACAACCTATTTCATTGGTTAAGTAAGCGATCGGTTGTGGAAACTTTTTTGGGGGGAAATGCTATTATCAAAAAAGCTCCTAATAAAGGGACACATACGATAAGCAAGGAAATCAATAAGTATTGTTTGGTATGCAAATCTCGTTTCCATAAAGTTCCCAAGGCGAATAAGTCCATCAAAACAATGTAAGAAATTAGGATGAAAACGAGCAGTTCTTTGGTCATATAGCCTCCAGTTAACAATAAATTAATTATAATGAATAATTAGGATAATAGAAAGCATTGGTTTACGCAACTAATATTCCGATGGTATTGATAGGTGTAAAGTAATTTTAAATTTTCTGATAACTTTTTTAGATTATGGTATTGATAAAAGAGGTGATAAATTGAATGGTGTTTGCGGAAAAGTCTTATTAGTCGATGTGACGAAAAAATCCTTTATGATCAAGTATTTGGATGATTCATTTTATAAAACTTACTTATCAGGGGTAGGTTTGGCTGCAGTGATTTTAAATGAACTGATCCCCATTGGTGCAGACCCTTTGGGACCAGATAATGTTTTGGGCTTCACTTCAGGATTTTTAACAGGAAGTGGTGCTTTCTTCTCCGGACGTTGGTTGGCTGTAACAAAATCTCCTTTAACTGGGACTTGGGGAGAAGCAAATGGAGGAGGTAATTTTTCTCCAGCGATTAAGCGATGTGGATTTGATGGCATTTTTTTTCAAGGAGCAAGCGAAAATCCTGTTTTAATAGCAATAGATGAAAATAGTGTAACGTTTGATGATGCAACACCTATTTGGGGTAAAGATGTGGAAGAAACTGAGGAGTGGTTATATAGTAAATATGGTAGGCGAAAACCTTCAACTGTTGTGATTGGTGAAGCAGGAGAGAATTTATCTTTGATTTCAGGAATTGTGAATGATTCGGCTAGAATTGCAGCTCGTGCGGGAGTGGGAGCTGTGATGGGAAGTAAGAAGATCAAGGCAATCGCATTGAATGGGAAAATGCGGATGCCAAGTAAAGCAAATGGGAAAAAAGTGATTGCATTGAATAAGATTGCAAGCCGTTATGTTTTGAATGTGGGATCATTTTTACCTGCTTTTGGCGTAACTTTAACTGGCATTTTATTTCGTACGGAATTTGGACGAATGCTCACAGATAAATTTATGAGTGGTTTGGGGGGGATTATCGTACCAGCAATTTATAAAAAATGGGGAACGACGGGATTGAATAAAATGAGCATGCATTGGGGTGATGCTCCAGTGAAAAACTGGCAAGGAACGGTGAAAGACTTTAAAGGTAATAAACTGGAGAAGATTGCACCGAACAAAATCTTAGCAAAGCAAAGAAAGGCATATCATTGCTACAATTGTCCGTTGGGCTGTGGGGGAACCTGTGATCTTACTGGATATCAACCAAAAAAGATGCATAAACCTGAATATGAAAGCTTGATGTCTTTGGGACCACTTTTGATGATTGATGATCTTGAATTTTTAATGGAAATCAATCATCGTCTAAATATGGCAGGAATGGATACTATCTCAGCTGGAGGAACAATTGCTTTTGCTATGGAATGTTTTGAAAAAGGATTGATTGACACAACAGTTACTGGAGGAATGAATCTGGAATGGGGTAATCAAGAAGCAGTGGCTGAGCTTGTGGAGCAAATGATTAAGCGAGAGGGGTTTGGTGCTGTTTTGAGTGATGGTAGTAAAGTGGCGGCGATGAAGATTAATGAGTTAGCCAAAGAATTTGCGATCCATGCTGGCGGGCAAGAAATGTCGATGCACGACCCTCGTTTAGATCCGGGCTATGGGTTGCATGCGAGTGTGGATCCGAATCCGGGAAAGCATACAACTGGTTCATATCTTTTTTATCAATTATTTCGTTTACACACAAGATTAGAGGATG
This sequence comes from Anaerolineales bacterium, assembly GCA_963676155.2. Classification (GTDB taxonomy): domain Bacteria; phylum Chloroflexota; class Anaerolineae; order Anaerolineales; family UBA11579. The sequence goes on along the minus strand of CAXXOS010000001.1, from coordinate 495,378 downwards.
TGAAAGATGTGCCATTGATAAGCGCTTCTAATGGAACTTTGGCAGCTAGTGATGAAAATGCGAAAAAAGCAGTTTTGACAAGTAAATATACTCAATTGGTGAATGCTTGCGGACTTTGTATGTTTGGTTCATTTTTAGGTGCTGATCGTTTACGTGTTTTTGACTATATAAATGCTGTTGCTGGATGGGAAAAAACACCTGAAGATTATATGGAAATTGGTCACCGTATTCAAACTTTACGACAAATGTTCAATATTCGTGAGGGAGTGAACCCTTGGGACAATCGGATGAATTTGCGTTTGGCAGGGCAACCAGCTCAAAATGAAGGACCAAACAAAGGGCGGGCCTTTGATATTAATACGTTGATGCAAAAATATTGGCAAGAAATGGGTTGGGATGCTGAAACTGGTGTGCCGTTGGATGAGACAATTGAAGCGTTAGGATTACAAGATTTCATGTAGATTGAAAATATATCACTTTTGACTTTGAATCTTACAATGATTAATCAAAGGTGAGCATATGCTTGCGATAAGGGAGGCATTGCTTGACTTTGATTTTGATATTTTGTAGACTTAGGATGCAACAAAGAAAACTTTTTCTCAAGAGAGATTTTTGATGGCATTTTATATGAATATTGATGGAAACGTTGGATGATGATTTGCGGACCTACCTTCCGGTAAGTCCGTTTATTTTTTAATAAATTCTATTCTAAGAAGGTAGGTATGACCAAACCAATTAACGCTTTTGAGATGGCACAAAAACAATTTGATGAAGTGGCTGCAATGTTGAATTTGGATCCACAAGTGGCAGCGATGTTACGAGATCCGATGCGGGAATTCAAATTTATGATCCCAGTGAAGATGGATGATGGTTCGAATAAAGTCTTTTTTGGGTATCGTGTGCAACACAATGATGCTCGCGGGCCATCAAAGGGAGGAATTCGCTTCCACTCTTCGGAAACCTTGGATACGGTGAAAGCGCTGGCAATGTGGATGACTTGGAAATGTGCTGTAGCAGATATTCCACTTGGTGGTGGAAAAGGAGGAGTGGCTGTTGATTCAGCTTCACTTTCTATCCATGAAAAGGAACGTTTGTGCCGTGGATGGATTGATCAAATCTATCGAAATATTGGTCCTCGACAAGATGTGCCTGCCCCTGATGTGGGAACGACTCCACAAATGATGGGGTGGATGATGGATGAATATTCTAAATTGGTGGGTGAATTTACTCCGGGTGTGATCACTGGAAAACCAGTTGGCGGTGGGGGCTCTTTAGGTCGTACGGAAGCGACTGGTTTTGGTGTGATTTATACAGTACGCGAAGCAATGAAACACTTAGGATTAGATCCAAAAAAATGCTCTGCGGCAATCCAAGGATTTGGAAATGTGGCGCAATATGCATCTATTGGTTTCACAGAAATCTTGGGAGGAAAAGTTGTGTGCGTTTCTTATTGGGATAATGACGATAAGAAAGCCTATACTGTTTCTAAAAATGATGGAATTGATCCTAGATTTTTGAAATCGATCACAGATCAGTATGGAAGTATTGATAAAGTGAAGGCAACATCAGCGGGCTATGTGATACAAGACGAAGGTGCTTGGATTGAGAAAGATGTTGATGTGTTAATTCCGGCAGCTTTGGAAGGGCAAATTAATGAAACAACCGTACAGAAGATTTCTCCAAAGGTGAAGTTAATTGCTGAAGGTGCAAATGGGCCAACTACGATTGAAGCGGATTATGTGATCAAAGAAAAAGAAATCTTTTTGGTGCCTGATTTCTTATGTAATGCGGGTGGGGTGACTTGTTCCTATTTTGAAGCAGTTCAAAATGATATGAACTTCTATTGGTCCAAGGAAGAGGTTTTGGAAAAGTTGGATGCAAAGATGACTGTGGCATTTGCTGGTGTGTTGAATATGGCATTGAAAGAAGATGTGTCAATGCGAGATGCAGCCTATATGGTGGCAATTGATCGAGTTGTGAAAGCAATGGAATTACGTGGTTGGATTTAGAACGTAAACATACTAAAATTACTGAGAAACTGCTACTCAAACGAGTAGCAGTTTGATTTTAATTGGTTTGTTTTTTGAATTATTCTAATTGGTAATCGAAAAGATTTGCATATAGGGTATTCAAAAAATATTAGATGTTTTTTGTTTTTAGGTGTTTATCTATTGTATATGGAGGTAAATGATTAGTGTTCCCCTGTATACGGTAGTTTTTGGAGAGATGGTATAGTGCCAGAACGTGCCAAAAGTGGGTTTTGATGTTGCCAGAATGTGCCAGGGAGTGTGTTTTGTGGTGCCAAATCGTGTCAAAAATTTTGATTTTGAGAATGATGGAACAAAACCGATTATTCTCAGTGCTGAAGAGATGATTTTGACTCTTGACAATTGCTACTCGTAATTGGCTGTGCCTCAATATGGTGGGTTTTATAAGCAATATGGGGATAAAAGAAATAAATAAATAGGTGGATTGCTGATAAATTGTTTCGCTGAATTGTTTGTATTTAGTTATTAAAGTGCTATAATATAGAATATATGTTCTAATCACTAGGGAGTATACAAGAGTTGGGTGAAAAAGTCAAATGGGCTAAAATTCGTTGGTTTATACTTAATGCGAAAAATAATTATGATTTATGTAAATATTTATTAATGTTAAATTAGTCGAATTTAGGGGATAATAGAATATGAGTCCTGATAGTAAGATTTTAAAAAATATCGTTAAAGAGTTGCAGCGGGAGATGACTTGGCAACAAAAAAAATTGTGGGTCGATTTTTTGCGTGATTATCCTGTGCGGGTTGTGCGGCAGAAAATTGTAGATCGTTTTGTGGTGGATTTCTTTTGTATGCGGGCGAAATTGGTAATTGAAGTGGGGGAAGGGTTTAGTGAACTGAGGGAAAAAGTCATTACTGGGTATGGATTATCGATTATGCATGTTTCGGATGAGGAGATTGAGGAAGATATTGAAGGTGTGTGTGAAAGAATTGATGAGGCGATTCGGATGAGGGTGCCTTTGTGAGAAGCTAGCCAAGTTAAAGAAGTTGTTTTTATAGAGATATGTTTAAGTGCGTTGAGCACTTTTTTTGATTAAGCAAGAAATTTTTTGTATGCTTTAGGTATGTTGATTATTTGATTATACATTCATTTCATTCATGGGTTGAAATTGAAAGGATTTGAAATGTGCCGTTGGATAAAATGGGCAAGTTTGACTTTAATGTTGGGTATTCTGCTGGGCAGTATGTATTAAGGATTGAAATCTTATAAATAAAAAACAAAATATGATATACTAAGTTTATATAATTAGAACAAAAACACTGAAAATTTAGGAAATAATATGAGTATTTGGGATTCAAGTATACCAGTAGAAAAAAGTTCATATATATTAGAAAATAAGTTTTCTATTTTAAAACAACCATCTATTAATTTAACAATGAAATATTCAATGATTGATATGTTTTCAGGAGCTGGAGGATTTGCTGTTGCTGGAAAATGGGCAGGCTTTCAAAGCGTGATAGGAATTGACTATTTGAGACCAGCTATGGAAACGTGGTCAATAAATCATCCTAATGGAATAAGTATTTTAGGAGACATTAGGTATATTAAACCTGAATTTATAAATGAATTAATTTCTGAAATGGAAATAGATCTAATAACAGCAGGAATTCCATGTCAAGGATTTTCTTTAGCAAATAGAAAACATAATACTGAAGATGTAAGAAATTATTTGTTTTTAGAGGTAATAAATTATTTAAAAATATTGAATCCCAGAGCAGTAATTATTGAGAATGTTTCAGCGCTCAGATCAAGAGGTGATGGAAAATTTGAAAAAGCGATAGTAGAATATCTAGAGGAAATAGGTTATAAAACTTCAGTTAAAACATTAAATGCTTTAAATTATGGAGTACCTCAATCAAGGCAAAGAGTATTTTTTGTTGGTATTAAAGCGGGGCAAAAATTTCTTTTTCCTGATAAAAGATTTATCAGTCCTGAGAAAATTAATGAAAATAATAAGGAAAAATTTAAGCCAATTAGAACTGTATTTGATGCAATATATGATCTTCCTAAAATTAAAAGCCATGAAAGTTCAAATGAATATTTAACTGGGATTGAATTAACAGAATATCAAAATCTAATGCGAGGCATAGGTAATGGGCTTGTAGAAAATGAAAATTTAATATTATATAATCATGTTGCACCGAAACATGATATAAAGACGATAGAAAGAATAAAAAATACAAAACCAGGGGAGTCAATGTATGATAAATATAAGCAAAGAATTCGATTAAGTTATGAAAAACCTAGTCCGACACAAGTAGCAGGTGGGATTAGACCACAATTTCAGTTTGGACATCCGGAAGTTAATAGAGGCTTAACTATTAGAGAAAGAGCTAGGATTCAAAGTTTTCCGGACGATTTTATTTTTCAAGGCTCAGTTGTTCAAGAAAGAGTACAAACTGGAAATGCTGTCCCACCATTATTAGCATATTATATAATGAATGAATTAATAACTTATTTGTAAAAAAGGCAAAGATTAATGTTTAGAATTTGGTATGCAAAAAATACACAACGTTTCAAAGATTATATTATAGAAAATACAAAGCTTAATGAGTTTGAAATTGAATCTAAAATTTTATATCAAAGTGATAATACGGATCCCAAAAATTTCCATTCAATACCTGACCATTTAAAAAAAATTCTATATTTAGATTGCCCAGATATTATTGTAGAAAAAAATTTTGAACCTATTTTAGTTATTGAAGATTCAAGAGAAGCTGGAACAGGGCACAATGTTTTTCAAAGATTTGCAAGATTAGCAGCAGCTGCGGAAAATCATGTACCTTGTTTTTATATTTTTCCAGAAGCAAAAATTATTACTAGAAAAGGTGATGAAGGTAAATGGGATAAATTAAATCCTCTTATTTTTAAAACTTTAAATGAATTAATGGAAATTTATAATATTCCAAATTTTATTTTTTATTACCCATCTGATTATAAAGAGTTTGAAAATAATATAAAAGATTCACCAAATTTTGATTTTGGAGGATTAAGATATAGTTCAAAAAATGTTTTTTTTGGATGTCCTGATGAAAAAGATATAGAAATGAAAAAAATGTTTGAATTAATTAATTTAGTAATTGATTCATCTATAAAAAATGAAACAAAAGATAAATTATTAAAAAAAATATCTATGAGGCAACACAAATCTTGGATGCAAGAAGAGTATCTAAGAAAAAATCCAAATAATAGTGTTAAAAGCCCCCTTACAAGTATTATAACAATTCCTACAAAATACTTGATTAATTATTTAAGTTCATATGAAGATCGTAATTATAAAATTGGAGAATTAATTAGGAGTAGGGAAGAAACTGTAATATATCAAACTGATGCAAAATTTCGTGGAGACCCCTATCCAGGTGCTTTAGCAGCAATTGATTATCTAGAATGTAGAGAAGGAGAAACATATGAAGAACGAATAAAAAACTTAGTTCATTGTTGGGGAAAAGTAGAAATTAATGAAGAAGAAGAAACTATTAGTATTAATTCAAAAGAAGGAACATCAATTAATGATTTTATTAATAAAGTAAAATTAGGAGAAAATAGAAATCTTACTACAAAAAATTATACTGATTTGAAAAATTCAGAAATACCAAGATATTATATGCAAGTGAGATATGGAACTATTTTTACTAAAAATAAGTTAATAAGAATATATTCTTATTTTTCGGATGCTATTTTATTTTCGGATGGTTCTTTATGGAGGGATGGATAATTGAATTATACTGAAGAACAAGTCACATTATCAATTATTAATTTTTTAAGAATAAAGGATTGGGAGATATTAGCATTTGATATTCCACAAAGTGGAACAGGAAAAATTTTTCATCCTAATGAAGAACATAGGGAAAACTCAAAAAATAAAGGATCTTTTATACCTGATATAGTATGTAAAAAGAATAATACTTTTTTGATATTTGAAAATAAGGATCGTTTTTATTTTAAAGATTTTAAAAAATTATCAATTATTAGAAACACTCAAATATACTCTGAAGATATAATAAATTTTTTGGGTAATAAAAACCCTATTATTTATTTCGGTATTGGTATTCCATATCAAGATAATTATATTCAAAAAGCTACTCTTTATAAAGATATGGTAGATTTTATTATTTGTACAAATTTATCAGAAATTAAAATAATACATCCTGTAGATGATTTTATCTTATGATTTTTTCACTCAATAAAGATATTTAATTAAATATCTTTATTGAGTGAAAAAAAGTAGTATATGTATTTGGGATTTATTGAGTGGTTGAATGATTTTAGAAGTTAAAGCAATAAAAAAGAATAGCAATTCGTTGCTATTCTTTTATTTTAAAGGGGTTGGGGGTTTCGATGATTATTTTGGGGCGTTCTTCAGTGGCGGGGAGGATGAGGCGTTGGGCGTGGAGCATGAGACGGGGGGCACGGAATTGGTTTTCACCATAGATGGGATCGCCGTAGATGGGGGCGTGCATGTGGCGCATGTGAACGCGCAATTGGTGGGTGCGCCCGGTGAGGAGGAAGAGACGGACGAGTTGTTTGGTGTCGGTTTCTTGTTCGATGACGTAGCGAGTGTGGGCAAACTTGCCGCCGGTTTTGACAGCCATCATTTTGTTATATTGTTTGGGCATGGGGATGATGTTGGTTTTGATGTCGCCGGCGTGTTTGAGATCATTTGGTTTGGGAACGACGGCGAGATATTCTTTTTGAGTGAGGTGTTCTTTGAAAACGTGGTCGAGATATTGATTGAAGGAATGAGAGCGGGTGAGGAGAATGACACCGGAGGTATCTTTATCTAGGCGATGGAAGAGGGCGACATCGGGGGAATAATGTTGGCGAGCGAGTTCGAGAAGGCCGTTGCGTTGCTTATCCCAGGTTTGATGGGAGAGGAGGCCGTGAGGTTTGTTGACGGCGATGTATTCTTCGGTTTCTTGGATGACCCATGCGGGATTGAATTTGGGGAAGGGATCGGCTTCTTTTTCTTGGGGAGGATTGAGGATGGTGATGATGTCACCGGCTTTAACTTCCCAACTGGCGACCCAGACTTTTTTGTTGTTGACTTGGATTTGGCGGGCATTGAGCATGGCTTTGATGGCGGAGCGGGACCAAGTGGGCTGGAGGGATTGGATGGCTTTGTCGATGCGTTTGCCATGGGCGGTGGGGGGGATGGTGAGTTTGAGGGTGCGAGGTTTGGACATGGTGAAGATTCCTTTTGGATCTATTTTTTATATTAAGGGCGGGTTGCGGGGTGTTTGTTGATGATGAAGACGAGTTCATTCTCAAAATCGAGACGGGTGGTTTGCCAGGCAGTGTTTTTGACGAGGTTGTGGAATTGTTCGGCGTAGAAATTGGCCATGCCGACGTCTTTTTTTGAGATGGATTTGGTGGGGTAGGAGACGACGAGATGTTGGGCGCGGATGGTGCCGAGGAGATCGGCGCCGATGTTTTTGTGTAGCTGCTCTAGGCAGGGAATGGTTTTGAGGATGAAGGCGACATCTGCGGTTTGCTGGGGGACTTGTTGGGTGAGATCGCAGAGGGTGGCGTAGCCTTGGATGCCACGGAGACGGAAGACTTTGTTGAGGAAGGCGAGCATGTCGCTGAAGATGTCGGAGGCGTAGTAGGTGATGGGGGTGTTGGCGGGAAGGGGCATCCAGGGAAGGTTGAGGGGATTGAGACCACAGGCGACGTCGAGGATGGAATGGATGGGGGGGAGGTGGGCGAAGATTTGTTCATAGAAAGAGGTTTGGATGGGGAGACGCTCACGCGTGGAGACGTGCTGTTGCATGATGGTTTGGCTGATGTGTTTGAATTGGGCTTCGTCTGCGGCGAGGTGGGCTTGTTCGAGTTGATGGTACCAGTCGACGTAGGGCATGTTGTCGTTTTGATAGATGGTGCCGACTTGGTGGAGTTTGGTTTTGGTGGCTTTGAGGGCGAGTTTGTAGGTGGGGTAGCGTTGGAGGGATTGAATGGCGAGTTTTTGGATGAGGTGGGGGTCGATGCGTTGGTATTTTTTGCTGGCTTGGATGGCGGCGATGATGCGGGTGATGGTGTCGTTTTGGGTCATGATTCTATCCAAGGGGTGCCGAGTTGGGCGAGCCGATCTTCTAGCTGAGTCATGAAGCGGAGATTGTGGATGGTGGCGAGGCGGTAGATGAGGGGATCGTTGATGTTAAAGAGGTGGTGGAGGTAGCCTAAGGAATATTGTTGGCAGGTGGCGCAGTCGCAGTGTGGGGAGATGGGGGTGGATGTTTTGAGATGTTTTTCGTCTTGGAGGTAGAGGAATTTGTACCAGTTGTCTCCGTCTAGCCCGGATTCTTGGGTGAAGGTGTATAGGCGGCCACGACGGGCGTCGCGGGTGGGGAGGGCGCAATCGAAGATTTGGTAGCCGAGTTCGTAGCAGCGTTTGACGTTTTTGGGATGGCCGACGCCGAGGGCGTGGAGGGGGAATTGGGCGGGGATGAGCTCGCGGATATAGGCGACGATGTCTTCGAGGAGGTTGCCTTGACCATCGAGAGGGTAACCTCCGTAGCCGTAGCCGTCGAAGCCGATTTCTAAGAGGGCTTCGGCGCATTGTTTGCGGAGTTGTTTTTCTCCGCCACCTTGGACGACGGCGAAGAGGAGGGGGCGTTGGCCGTTGGGGTAGGTTTTGTTTTTGGTGAGTTTGACAAATTCGTCTTTGCAGCGTTGGGCCCAGCGGATGGTGCGTTCGACGGATTGTTGTTGGCGTTCGAGGGGATCGTCTACGTGGGTGCAGTCGTCTAGGCAGATGGCGATGTCGGTGTCGTATTTGAGTTGGAGTTGGATGATTTTTTCGGGGGTGAGTTGGAATTTGCGGCCATCTGATTCGCGTTTGAAGTTGATGCCTTTGTCGGTGATGGTGCCGTATTTGCTATTTTCTCTGATCATGGAGAAGGCTTGGAAGCCGCCTGAGTCGGTGATGATGGGTTTTTGCCAGGCTGCCATTTGATGAAGGCCGCCGAGGGCTTGGATGGTGGTGGTGCCGGGACGCTGCATGAGATGGAAGGCGTTCATGACGAGGGCTTGGATGCCGGTTTGGGTTGTGTCGCGGGCGTCTAGGCTACGGACCATGCCGTAGGTGGCGTCGGGGAGGAAGACGGGGAGGCGGAGTTGGCCATGGGGGAGGTTGAGTGTGTTTGTCATGGGTTAATTATAACGGATGAGGGGGGATAAAGGGATTCTATATTTTAAATTTATTATTTGGGTAATAATATATATTTGACTTTAATATTTATTTATTTGTAGAATATATTTATTGACTTATTAATTTTATAAGTAGGTTGGGAGTTTACATGTCAGAGCCTCAAAAATCAAAAAAAATAAAATCAAAAGAGATTTTTCCTAAAAAAGCCTTAAATAATAAAAAAAATAAATTTATCACAGGAGCTAGAATCGTTGGTATTTTGGCGTTATTATTTACGATATTACAATTTGGATTTGATGTATTCACAACTAATAAAGGAAATTTGTCAGAAGCTACACAAATTTCTATCCATCAATCATCATTAGATGTTTTAAAAGAAATAGCAACATTAAATGCAAAAATTCTTCTAGAACCTAATGATGCTAAATCAACAGAAATTTCTAAACAATTAGAAAACCTTAGTAGGACACAAAGTGCTTTTGAAGAAATTGTAAATGAAGATAATCTATCAATTGTTCAAATATCAACTCCAACTAAAAATGCAACTTTAGAAAAAACAATAATTTCACCTCAATATCCTACAGATATTTTTACTGAAATCCCTGTAAAAAAATCAACCCCGATAATTCAATTTAATAATACTCCTGAGCAAGTGGATGAAATATTTTATATGATTAATGAAAGTGTGAAGATCAATGGACTTTCAGTAAATCTTGTTGATTATGAAATCAATAGTGATAATAGCATTGACATTGAACTTCTTGTTAAAAATGAGACTTCATCTCCAATTGTAATTCGATATTCAAGTCAGTATTTTACTTTAAGTGATGATTTGGGGAATAAATATAAAAAAAATGATGAATATATTTACACTATAAAACAATTCCAATTAGAGGCAGGAACTTCTTATAGTTTATATTCAATGAATATTCCCAATTCTGTAAATGAAATAAGTACATTTAGAGGAACTATTCCGATAGAAGCTAATTATTTAATTTTTCATATAGAAAAATTCAGTGATTTTTCAGATATTTCTTGGAGAATTCCATTAAATTCAACATCATTATCTCAATCTCAAAATTCTCTTCAAGGAGTTGAAAATACAGTAAAAACCCCATTTTCTATCAATGGACTTTCAGTAAATCTTGTTGATTATGAAATCAATAGTGATAATAGCATTGACATTGAACTTCTTGTTAAAAATGAGACTTCATCTCCAATTGTAATTCGATATTCAAGTCAGTATTTTACTTTAAGTGATGATTTGGGGAATAAATATAAAAAAAATGATGAATATATTTACACTATAAAACAATTCCAATTAGAGGCAGGAGCTTCTTATGGTTTATATTCAATGAATATTCCCAATTCTGTAAATGAAATAAGTACATTTAGAGGAACTATTCCGATAGAAGCTAATTATTTAATTTTTCATATAGAAAAATTCAGTGATTTTTCAGATATTTCTTGGAGAATTCCATTAAATTCAACATCATTATCTCAATCTCAAAATTCTCTTCAAGGAGTTGAAAATACAGTAAAAACCCCATTTTCTATCAATGGACTTTCAGTAAATCTTATTGATTATGAAATCAATAGTGATAATAGCATTGACATTGAACTTCTTGTTAAAAATGAGACTTCATCTCCAATTGTAATTCGATATTCAAGTCAGTATTTTACTTTAAGTGATGATTTGGGGAATAAATATAAAAAAAATGATGAATATATTTACACTATAAAACAATTCCAATTAGAGGCAGGAACTTCTTATAGTTTATATTCAATGAATATTCCCAATTCTGTAAATGAAATAAGTACATTTAGAGGAACTATTCCGATAGAAGCTAATTATTTAATTTTTCATATAGAAAAACTCAGTGATTTTTCAGATATTTCTTGGAGAATTCCATTAAATTCAACATCATTATCTCAATCTCAAAATTCTCTTCAAGGAGTTGAAAATACAGTAAAAACCCCATTTTCTATCAATGGACTTTCAGTAAATCTTGTTGATTATGAAATCAATAGTGATAATAGCATTGACATTGAACTTCTTGTTAAAAATGAGACTTCATCTCCAATTGTAATTCGATATTCAAGTCAGTATTTTACTTTAAGTGATGATTTGGGGAATAAATATAAAAAAAATGATGAATATATTTACACTATAAAACAATTCCAATTAGAGGCAGGAACTTCTTATAGTTTATATTCAATGAATATTCCCAATTCTGTAAATGAAATAAGTACATTTAGAGGAACTATTCCGATAGAAGCTAATTATTTAATTTTTCATATAGAAAAATTCAGTGATTTTTCAGATATTTCTTGGAGAATTCCATTAAATTCAACATCATTATCTCAATCTCAAAATTCTCTTCAAGGAGTTGAAAATACAGTAAAAACCCCATTTTCTATCAATGGACTTTCAGTAAATCTTGTTGATTATGAAATCAATAGTGATAATAGCATTGACATTGAACTTCTTGTTAAAAATGAGACTTCATCTCCAATTGTAATTCGATATTCAAGTCAGTATTTTACTTTAAGTGATGATTTGGGGAATAAATATAAAAAAAATGATGAATATATTTACACTATAAAACAATTCCAATTAGAGGCAGGAGCTTCTTATGGTTTATATTCAATGAATATTCCCAATTCTGTAAATGAAATAAGTACATTTAGAGGAACTATTCCGATAGAAGCTAATTATTTAATTTTTCATATAGAAAAATTCAGTGATTTTTCAGATATTTCTTGGAGAATTCCAATATAAATCATTTAAATTAAAAAATTTTTTATATTGGTGTAATTTACTAATTTCCTCTATTGTTTCGAAATTCTATTTTCTGTAAATATTAATTGAGAGTTTGTACTAGTATTGTTTGTATAGTTATGTAAATTTCTTTTAGGATTGTTATGAAGTTTCTTTCTGTCTTTTTTGTCACTGCGTGTCATTTCTCTTTAGTAAGTGTTTATAGGAGGAGAGCCATTTTAAAATGGCAAAGCTGAGGTTTCGCTGGGAGGTTCCACCAATAAGTTGGCTTCGTTGAATGTTAATTAGTAGGTGTTGATTTTATCGCTATTAAGATGATGTGTATTCGTTGAGATTAAGTGAAAGCAAAGATGGCTGCACCGATGATGATTAAACCTATGGGAATTAGAATGTAAGTAGTAAATATTATTAATACTATTCCAACTCCTATTAATAAAATTCCTATACCTCCCCAATACCTTTGAAGATATCTACTTTTATTATATTTTTTTGTAGTTTCTTCGTCTAAGTTTTGGTACCAATCAGGTTGTTTGATTAAACATCTTCTACATACTCCTGATTGATTTGTAATATTACTTCCACAATTTACACAACGTTTCATAATTTCCACACCTTTGTTTGAAATATTTTTAATTTTATATTCTTTTTAATCGTTTGTAAAACGGTCGTCTGATCTTTTGTTTTTTATTTCATCTGATTGGGCTTGCATCCAGCCGGAGGTTGCGTTTTGGGGCGCGTCGAATTTTTGGATGTAAGGTTTGATGTCTAGTAAGGGGGTGCCATTGAGGACGTCTGCACCTTGGATGGTGAGGATATTGTTTTCGATGGAGATGAGTTTGACGACGGATAGGCCGATGGGGTTGGGACGTTTGGGGGCGCGGGTGGCGAAAAGGCCTCTTTCAACTTTGTCGAGAAAGGGGGTGACTTTGAGTTGGTAGGTTGTGCTTTTGTGAAAGTGATAGATTAGATAGATGTGGCTAAATCCGGCTAAGTCTGATAGACCGGGGGCGTATTGTGGATAAAGTTCTATTTGAGAGATGACGTCTGATGCTCCTTTAGGTTGGATGGGCATGTTTTTCAGATCTGTATAGGGACTGTGGATGATTCCGATGGGGGTTAGTTCCATTGTTTTCCGCTTTCTTTTTTGATATTTAGTAGAGTCTATTTTAATGCCAAAGTTGCTTTTATGAGAACCACTGTGTAAGGTTTGCTTATGAGTATGGTGAAGTAGATGATGGTTTGGCAGGATGTGACGGTGGTTAGAGGGCGGTGGGGTTGCCGGCGATTTCGATTTGATTACCGTCTGGGTCATGGAGGATGAAGCAGTAGTAGGGTGCGGCAATGTTGATGAAGAGGATGTCTGAGAGAGGGGCGAGGTTGAGCTTTTTTAGGCGTTGGTATTCTTTGGCGAGGTTATCTATGAAGAAATTTAATACAATGTTATTGCCGTAGATGATGGGTGTGTTTTGGATGTAGTTGAGATAGTCTTGGTTGTATTTTTGGGATAGGTTTTGAGCTTGTTGGATCTGTTTTTGGTCGAAGGCGGGATTGTACAAAGAGATGGAAGATCCTGCAAAATCAAATTGTGCCCAGCGATCTTGGTTTTGATGAGTTACTTTTCTATTTAATAATTTTTCGTAAAATCCAATCGATTTTTGCATGTCTTTGACAATCAGGTAAGTTGTGCCGAGGGTTAGCATTTTTTGTTCCTTTTTTTTCTTTTATCTTACTATTTTTGGATAAATTGAGGTGAAAATTTTGATGCATTGTCAAAAATTTTGAATGTGAATGTCTTAGGAATGAGATTAAGATATGTGTTATAAGAATTACTTGACGAGGAGATAGGGGAGCTGATAAAAAGAAGGGTGATGGAGATATATTTAAATCTATTTGATAAGGGAGTGAATTTGTGATGAAATTTTTTCGATGGATGTTGGGTTTGGTATTGATACTGGGCATGTTTGTGCTGGTGGGTTGTAATGGTACGGACGAGGCTGCCAATGTAGAAATGAATGCGACGGAAGTAGCGGCTACGCAGGTGGTGGAAGCAGAAGCCACTGTGGAGGGAATGTTGGCACGTCAGACCGAGGTGGTGAGTATGATGGCACAGTTGGCAGATGATGACCCGTTTTTGGGTGCTGCGGACGCGACGGTGACGATTGTGGAGTTCTCTGATTTTTTGTGCCCTTATTGTGGACAATTTCAATTGAATACGTTGCCTTTGTTGTTGGAGAATTATGGCGATGTAGTGAAATATGTGCATCGGGATTATTTGTTGATGGGGGATGCTTCTTTGACGGCATTGATGGGCGCTGGTTGTGCGGGTGAACAAGGGACTTATTGGGAAATGAGTGATTTGCTGTATGGGGTGTATGCGGATTTTGATATGGATGCGATTCATCAGGATGCTCCTTCGGGCGAGAAAAATGAGGGCCCCGAACAGATTAAGAAGATGTTCTCGGAAGATGTGATTTTGGCGTATGCTGAGGACTTGGGGTTGGATATGGCGCAGTTTGAATCTTGTATGGAAGAAGGAAGAACTGAAGATGAGATCAAAGCTGATTTTGATGCGGCGAAGAGAATGGGAATCTGGTCGATTCCAGTGTATGTGGTGAATGGTTATTATGTGGCGGGGTATCGAGACTATGCGGATTGGGTGCCGATCTTGGAGCAAGCGTTGGCAGAGGCAAATTATACGGCGAATTAGGAAAATAAATTTGAGGCGCGGTTGCGTTTTGAGATGATGAAAGCATGAGACCGAAAGAGCGTATTTACTCAATACGCTCTTTTGAGTTAAGGTCAAATTAGCTGTTATTTTTCTACTTGTACTATAAGGCTTTGAGAAGGATGGGGAAAGAAAGTTTTTAATTAATATATTTTAGTATTTTGCAGGTATACTTTTAAAAACTATGGAGGTTGAGATGTCTTTTTTTGATTTATCCCATGAAGAATTGAAGGTTTATCGACCGGAGCGGAATGAACCGGCAGATTTTGATGCATTTTGGGCGGCGACGTTGGCAGATTCTCGAAAGTTTGCATTGGATGCACACTTTGAGAAGGTGGATGTGGGGCTGGCTTTGCAGGATGTGTTTGATGTGAGCTTCGCTGGATTTGAGGGGCAGCAAGTGAAGGGGTGGTTGTTGGTGCCGAAGGGGACTAAGGAGCCGTTGCCGTGCGTGGTGAATTATATTGGGTATGGTGGGGGACGAAGCTTGTCATTGGATTGGTTACTGTGGAGCAGTGTTGGGTATGCCCATTTTGTGATGGATACACGGGGGCAAGGCAGCAGTTGGTCTAGTGGGGATACGCCAGATGTGGAGATGGGGAGTGTGAATGGACAGTATCCGGGGTTCATGACCCGGGGTGTGTTGGACCCGAAGACGTATTATTATCGACGAGTGTTTGTGGATGGGGTGCGGGCTGTGGAAGCAGCGTTGGCTTCTGGGAAGGTGGATGCAGGACGTGTGGCAGTGACTGGGGCGAGCCAGGGAGGCGGAATTACGTTGGCGGTGGCGGGATTGAGTGATGCGGTGCAGGTGGCAATGCCAGATGTGCCGTTCTTGTGCCATTATCGCCGAGCGGTGGAAGTGACAGATACATTCCCCTATCAGGAGATCCGTGTGTTTTGCAAAACTCAACGCTTGGCAGCAGAACGTGTGTTTGAGACATTAGCGTATTTTGATGGGGTGAATTTTGCTACGCGAGCAAAGGCGAAGGGGTTGTTTTCAGTGGGATTGATGGATGAGATCTGCCCGCCTTCTACGGTGTATGCGGCGTATAATTATTATGCAGGCGAGAAGGATATTCAGGTGTGGGAGTTTAATAATCATGAAGGTGGAGAGGTGTTTCAGAAGCAACGACAGGTTGATTTTTTGAAAGGTATTTTTGGATAAAAAATAGATTAATTTTATTATGTAAAATTTATTTTTGAAATGGGTCAGTACTTTATAATAAATGAGGCTGAAAAAATCAGCTAAAAACTCAGAAAAATATCAAACCAAAGAAAGAAGGAAAATTATGAAACTTACTCCCCCAAAGAATGTGACTTTTTGGATTGCAACGATTGTTGGCTTTTTGGCCATTATTAATCATTATGTGACAAGAATTCCTGTTGTTAGCAGCAATGAATTTTTGTTTTTGGTGATTGGCTTTGTATTGTATTTTATTGGGATCGTTTTCAAAGGGATCTAATTCGAAATTTATTAAAAAAGAGCACTTCTATAACGAAGTGCTCTTTTTTGTTAAGTATTTTTAAGTTAGATTTCTGGATGATGACGATGGGTGTACCAATAGCGAATGGTGTTTTTGCGCCATTGCTTGGT
This sequence comes from Anaerolineales bacterium, assembly GCA_963676155.2. Taxonomy (GTDB): domain Bacteria; phylum Chloroflexota; class Anaerolineae; order Anaerolineales; family UBA11579. The sequence continues at coordinate 479,072 of CAXXOS010000001.1, read as the reverse complement.
GATGACGTAAAAATTTTGCCAAGCAGGCTCTTGAAATCCATTGGCAGATTTTTCAAATAGGCGGTCTCTGACTTTGAGAGTGTAGCGGTTGGGGAGACGAGTGAGCTTGCCAAAGTTGATGGCGTTTTGCGGGCAGTGGTGCATACAGCGGAGACAATGGAGACAGTTTTGGTCGTCGATGATGTGGATGTGGTCGGTTCGTTTGAGGAGATTTTGTTGGGGGCAATTTTTTGCACAGAGACCACAAAGGGTGCATAGATGGGAGTCGATTTGGAGTTTAGGGTATTTGGTAATCTCGATTTGGGCGACGAGTTTACTGCGAAATGGGGCAAGCCAATTGTTTTTGATTGAAGGTGATTTGTGATTGGGTTGGGATAGTGTTTGAAGAAGATGTTCAACGAAGGTGTTGATTTTTTGAGTGATGTGGTCTTCAAAAAACATGACTGTTTGGTATTCGTATTGATCGGGAGTGAGGCGGGCAGAGATGCCATTGGAGGGGGATTTGAAGGCACGCGTGGCGAGAAGATGAAATTGTTTTTTGGAGAGGTTTTTGGCGAAGTCTGCAAAACAATCAGCAGGGAAACGGGCGTAGGTACTATAGAGGAAATAGGGAGAGTGGTGGGCGAGGGTGTTGAAGAGGTGAAAGTGTTGATTGAAGATATCGGGATAGGAGAATTTGTAGACAGGGAAGCCGAAACCGATGATTTTGTTTTCAAAGCTGAGGAGAGGATGTTGGACGAGATGTTCGATGGAGAAGGACTGGACTTGATGCCCTTTGTGTTCTAGCTGTTTTTGGATATGGCTGGTGATGAGGGCGGAGTTGCCGGTGCCTGAAAAATAGAGAAGAAGAAATTGCATTTGTTTTCCTGTGGTTTTAGTTTTCTTGGAGGATGCCGTGGAGGAAGATGTTTTTGATGTTGTTGAAGATTTGAATGGGAGTGAGGTTGAGAGATTGAAGATGGGGGTTTGTGAGGGTGTTTTTGACGGCTTCGAGGAAGAGAACTTCAGCGACTTCTTGTTGGATATTCGGGCGGAGTTGGCCTTGTTGACGGGCTTGATTGAAGAGGTGGGTGAAGATGGATTGGACGAGAGTGAGGCGGGTGGTGTGAAATTCTTGGGCAATTTGTGGATAAAGTGAGGCGAGTTCGATGAGAAATTTGGGAAAATCACCAACGGGAAGTTTGGTGAGTCCGCTGCCGATGATATTTAGAGTGTCTTCAATCGTAAGATCGGAATCTTTTTGGATGTTTTGAAGGGCATTTTGGAAAGGGATTGTGGTGGAGAGGACGGCATTGCGAATGAGGGTGTGTTTGTCAGTGAAGTGGCGGTAGGTGGTGATGCGGGTGAGATGAGCTTGTTGGGCAATTTGATCCATGGTGGTTTTTTGGATGCCTTGAGTGAAGAAGAGAGTTAAGGCGGCATGGATGAGTTTTTGTTGGGTGGGGTTTGGATTTTGCATGATACAAAATATATTATATATGTATCATTGTGTAAAGAGTGACGATAGTGAAAAGGTGTTTAATAAAAAAAATTTCGGATCAGCCGAAATTTTTAGGAAGATTTTTTTGTGCCCCAGGAGGGATTCGAACCCCCAACCTAGACTTTAGGAGAGTCTCGCTCTATCCATTTGAGCCACTGGGGCAAGTGTGGGTGCTTAGGGATTATACAATAAAACGAAAGAAATTTGTATTGATGGGATGGTGTGTAAGGGTTATTCAAAGATGGCGACGGCACGTATGGGAGAACCGGTGCCCCCACGAATTTTGAGGGGGAAGGCGATGAAGCGAAACCGTCCGCGACCGATGAGGAGGTGGAGGTTGATGAGATTTTCGTAGTGGGTGAAGCCGAGCTGGCCGCAGATTTTGTGGACTTGGTTGTTGGAGACGTGACGGACGCCGGGGTTCATGGATTCGACTCCGAAGGCGGTGATGTGCTGTTCTCCGAGCCATTGGGTGGCATCGGCGCTGAGCCCGGGGTTTTTGCCCCAATTTTCTGTGCCATAAGTTTTGCGGTAGTGGTCTGTATATAACAAGACGGTGTCATTGGATTGAATGGTGAAATTGTGTTGGGTGAGGGCTTGTTGGAGATCTTCAATTTCGATGAGTTGGTTGAGGGTGACATGGGAAAGATCAAGACAGATGCCGGAGGTGTAGAACATGGAGAGGGGCATGGTGTCTATGGATTGGTGAGCGTTGGGGATGGCCATGTGGCTGAGGGCATCTACGTGGGTGCCGGTGTGCTCTGAGAGGGAGAGTTGGTGAACGGCGGGAGTGGCTTGATCAGAGTCAATGTGATCCCATTCTTCATGGGTGGCGTGGACGGACATTTGAAATGGGGGTAGAGAAGAGAAGATGGGCATGCCGGGATGGAGTTCTTGGGAGAGGTCGATTATTTCTGTCATAGGAGTATTTTACCAAAATTAGGAAATGTTTTTGTTTTTTTTGAAAATGGTCTATTATTTAATAAATTCTTTTTTAGGGAGTGAAAATGCGTAGCAAGACCAAGTTTGAATTGAGTGAAGAAACAATTGTGAAGTTGTTTGAAAAGGCAGGCATTGCGGGGGCTGAAGAAATTGCGCCTTTGGGTGCGGGAGAATTTAATAGCGTGTATGCGGTGAAGGCAGGGGGGATGGCGTATGCACTAAAGGTGGCACCGGTGGATGAGAGTTTGATCTTGACCTATGAGAAGGGGATGATTGAGCAGGAAGTGTTTTATTATGAGGTGATGCGGGACCAAGCCGAGATTCGAGTGCCGAAAGTCTATTTTGTGGATTTTTCGATGAAAGAGGTGCCAGCGAAGTATTTTATTATGGAGCGGTTGCAGGGGAAGACGTTGGAAGTATGTGTTTTTTCTGATTCGGAAAAGGAAAAGGCAGATGCTGCTTTGATGAAGATGGTGGCGAAAATGCATGCGGTGAAGGGGATAGATGGATTTGGATATCGTCAGACAGGGTTGGAAGCGAATTGGTTTTTGGCAATCGAAAAGATGGTATTGAATTTGATCAATGATTGCAAACGCTTGGGACATGGGACCAAGAATGGGGAGAGGCTACTGGGGTATATTCGAACGTATCGGGAGATATTGGAGAAGGTGCCGTGTTCTTTGATTAATTTTGACATTTGGCCAGCGAATATTTTTTGCTTGGAACAAGGTGAGACGGTGAAGTTGGCTTGGATTGACCCTGAACGGTGTTTGTGGGGAGATCGGATTGCTGATTTTGTGTGCGTGGATTTTCTTCAAATGACTTTGGCGGGAAAAAAGCGGGTGGTAGATTTGTATAATGCAGCCAGTGAGGTGAAAATCAATGGGGGACGTGAAGAAGAAATTCGATTAGCGGTGATGTTGGGGTATTTGGGATTGGTGATGGAAGTGGAGAAGTATGCACGGTATAGTCTACTCCATAAGGGGTATTGGCGAAATGTATCTGTGTGCCGGATTTTGTTTAAGAATTGTTTTGCAACTTTGGAAAACTTGCAAATGTAGTGAAGATCATTGGTTTATGAAATAGGCTGTTGAGGCGGCCTATTTTTTTTACGAAAAAAGATCGCTGTGATGAACGACCTTTTTTCTGAAGAAAGTAAACACTATTGGCGTTGTTGTGTTTAGATATTGTATGAATTTTTGTATGTGGTGCGCTCGATGCGGTATCGATGAATGAGTTTGAGGGTGGTTTTGAGAAGCATGGGGATGGCACGGGTGTGGAAATTGACTTCGGCTTGGGTCTTGCGGTTCTCTAAGGCAGAACGAAGCGCTTGCGCGGTGGTGCCTTCGAAGGTGGTGATGGCGGCGGCGATGACATCTGTCATGTGGGCATCACTGTTGCCACATTTGGCTAAGTTATATTTGTAGGCAAGGTAGAGAGCGTTGAGGTTTGATTTTTGGAAGATCATGGTGCCATTGATACCTTCGATGGCGACCATAGTTTGTTGTGCGATAGGGTCTTGAAGGGCTTTTTCAATGGATGCTGTGGAGATGCTGTGAATGCCACGAGCGTTGGGATGTGCGGGTGCACAGATGCCACCTTGTTGAGCAACGAGATGGATGGTTTCGATGAGAGAGAGGCCGGCAGGGATGGGAGATTCAATAAAATAGGTGAGGAGATGACCTTCGGCAGTGGAGACTTCACACCCGGGGATGACTTCGATATTATAGTGATGAGCGAGACGTTTTGCTTCAAGAGCGCCTTGGATTTCGTCGTGATCGGTGATGGCGATGACGTCTAGTTTTTTGAAATTGGCGGCTTCGAAGAGAATTTCTGGGATGGTTGCAGTGCCATCTTTGCTGTAAATTGAGTGAACATGAAGGTCGGCTTTTCCCATGGTGATTTCCTTTTTTGTTTTTATTTTCAAGTGTATTGTAATGAGTGATGATTAAGGTTGTGTGAAGTTGAGGTTATGATGTGATGAAGAAGTTGTTTTGGGTTGCATTGATAAATGAATGCTTGATGAGATGAATTTCCTTGCTCTTTTGGTGGGTCATGGTATAATTTCATTCGCTTCGGGCAGGTAGCTCAGTTGGTTAGAGCGTTGCGTTGACATCGCAAAGGTCGTAGGTTCGAGTCCTATCCAGCCCACAGTCAAAAACCACCATTTGGTGGTTTTTTTGTTTTAAAGTATATGGGGTTTTTAAAATTCTTTAGACTAAGTTTTTTTGAATTGAGATTTGAAAACCAGAATTGCTTATCCTTTTTTGTTATCTTTCGATTTGAATCAAGCTAAATGGCTACTCAAAATTATATTGAAGTAAATTTTTCTGATTTGCTTTGCACATTTGAAAGGTTTTTACATAATAAAATATGTTATTCTATTATTAATATAAAAAGAGAAGAAATTATCTTCCCGATAATGGCAAACTCGTCGAAAGGCGGGGACGCAAAGCTATGGGTCTACCTCTCGAAAGGGACATGATTGCCAAGCCGCCGAAGGAAAAATACGTTGTTAGATGTATTTGCGGACTTTGTATTTCCTTACGAGGTCCGTTTTTTCTTAATCGGTTTTCTTGTTTACTATAAAAAGGAGTAAATCGATGATAAAGAACTTTTTTATACACTTATTTGATTCCCCCGCAAACATTGAAAACAAACATAAGATACGTGTTTCAAAATTAGTTTATGTTACAAATATTCTTATATTTGCCTTTGCAATTGTTCAGGTACCAATTTCTCTTATCACAGGAGCTGGCACTGAAAGAAATTCTATTTGGGTTTTGGCCCTTTTTGGTTTGTTTCAGATTCCTGCCTTCTTTCTTGCACGAGCAGGATATATCAATTTAGTCAGTTCCTTTCTTTTAGGAATGGGATGGATTGTGGCATTTTATTATGCACATACGCTTGCTGGTCTTCATGATTCAGGAATTTTTGTTTTTATTGGTTTGATGCTGGGTTCGGCAATTATGGTGAATTGGTGGGCGCTTATTGGGTTTACAATCATCAGCATTGCTTCACTTTGGTGGTTGGCGTTTCTTCAGGAAAATGGAAAATTAGTTCCCCTACTTTCAAATCCCTATACGATCGCTATAGATTTTACAATGGTGTTTTTATTGATATTTGCGATCATCTTTTTTTTCGTTAGAGTTTTAGCTAATGCGCTCAAAGATGCTGAAAGAGAAATGACGGAACGAATAAAAATGGAAGAAGAATTAAAGAAACAGGCTATCACTGATTTTCTTACAGGATTATTTAATAGACGATATTTTTTTACGCTTAGTTCAAAAGAATTTTCAAAATCAATTCGCTATCATCGACCGATGTCTATTGCTATGTTTGATATTGATTTTTTCAAGAAAGTGAATGATTGTTATGGTCATGAGGCAGGTGATGAGGTATTGATCTCTTTAAGTAGAAACCTCAAATTAAATTCGCGTGAGTGTGATGTTTTTGCCCGTTATGGCGGTGAGGAATTTATTATTTTGATGCCAGAGACCGATAGTGAACAATCTTTTCTTGCAGCAGAACGTTTTCGTAAAATTATTCAAGATACTCCGATACAAGTTGGCAAAGATATCATTAATATTACAGTGAGTATTGGTATTTCAAGTTGTGGAGAATTAAATACTATTAAATCTATAGATGAGATGATAGCTAAAGCAGATCAGGCACTTTATCAAGCTAAACGAACTGGAAGAAACCGAAGTGTTTGTTATGAGAATTTGTAATATTTTTAATATTAAATATGCTTTCAATATCAAAGTTGTGGCAAATATAATTGAGAAAAAATAAATTTGTTGATTTGTGATGAGTTAACAACGCTAAATAATTTTTGAGATTATAAAATTCAGCAGAAATAATATAGATTTATAATTGATTCTTTTCTATCCTTCTAAAAAAATGGATTATTATTTTTATTAATTAATAATTGTGTTCAAATATTGCGTAAAGATTTGATAAAATTAATCAATATTTGAATTTGAAGGTGAGAAAAATGAATAAAAAAATTTTAGTAACGTATGCTTCGGAAACAGGTTCAACTAAAGGTGTGGCAGAGGTGATTGGCAAAGTGTTTGCAGACGAAGGGATGGATGTGGATGTGCTGGCGATGGATGACGTTGGTTCTTTGACAGGATATGATGCTGTGGTGGCGGGAAGCGCTGTGCAGGGGAAAGCTTGGCTGCCAGAGGGGATTGCTTTTGTGAAAGAGAATCAGGATGTGCTGCGTGAAAAACCATTTGCAGCATTTTTGGTGTGTATGACTTTGGCGATGAAGAATGCGGATAAGTATGAAGGTGATGTGCGCAAAATCTTGAGCCCTGTGCAGGCTTTAGTGCCGACAGTGAGCGAAGGAGTTTTTGCGGGTGAGTTGAACTTGAAGAAGATTAAATCTTTTGGGAAGCGAGTGGCTTTTTGGATTAGTGTTTTGTTTGGAGTGTGGGAAAAAGGCGACCATCGCGATTGGGATGCAATTGAGAATTGGGCGGTTGAAGTGTTGCCTATGCTAGTCAAAGAATGAGATGAGTGTGTTGGAAGAAAGAAGAATCTTTCAAGGGGATGTGTTTTGGATTGAGGGGACTGTGGAAGAGAATCCTGAATTAGGTGCGTTTCGGCACCCTTATGTGGTGGTGCAAGAGGATGTGTTTAATCATAGTCGAGTGCGGACGGTGATTGTGTGTGCGTTGACGAGCCATGTGGAAAAAGCACAGCTACCGGGGAATGTGTTGCTAGAGAAGGGGGAAGGTGGGTTGGTACAGGCGAGTGTGGTGGAGGTTTCAAAGATCTCTGCGGTGAGGAAAGATGTTTTAGGGGCGTATGTGGGGCGGTTATCAGAGGAGAGAGTGACACAGATTTTGGCGGGAATTCGGTTTTTGCAGAAATCTGATTTGTTGCGGTGATAGATTGATGCCCAGTTATAACTCAAAACAAGGTGAGGAAAAAAACAATTTTTATCTATTTTAATAAGACCATACAAAGTTGCCGATCCAAATAGTTCGTGAAACAATTGAAGTTGTTGATGGCTGGGTTCTTGTAGCAGACGATAATATTGTGCACAGATTATCGGATGGATATTTATGTCCTTTGATAATATGGATGGCGAAAGAAGGTTATTTGATGGATTCTTTAAGTAGTATGAATGATGCAATGACATATATTGAAGAGCACTTAACTGAGGATATTGATTATCGTAAGGTTTCTAAAATTGCTTACTGTTCAGAGTATCATTTCAAGCGGATGTTTTCTTTTTTAGCAGGCATAAGTTTATCAGAATATATTCGGAGAAGAAGATTAACTTTGGCAGCGCTTGATTTGAAAGATAGTGGTTTGAGAATAATTGATGTTGCTATCAAGTATGGCTATAATTCGGCTGATTCATTTTCCCGTGCATTTCATTCTCTGCATGGTATTCTCCCTTCTAAGGCAAGGAGTGAGAATACACAAATAAAAGCTTATCCTCCAATGACCTTTCAATTATCCATTAAAGGAGGATGCGAAATGAAGTATCGTATTGTTGAAAAAGGACCTTTTAGGTTAGTAGGATTTAAGAAAAGAGTGCCAATTGTTTTTGAAGGTGTCAATCCAGAGATTTTGAAAATGACTGCACTTTTGACACCGGAGGTTATTAAACAACTAAAAGCAATTTCAAATGTAGATCCAAAAGGCATGATTAGTGCTTCTGTTAATTTTTCGGAAGGAAGGATGGAGGAAAAAGGAGAACTAGATCATTATATTGGCGTGGCAACATCAAGCAATGAAACTTCAGATTTTGATGTGTTAGAAATTAATGCTAGTACTTGGGCAGTTTTTGAATCTATTGGACCATTCCCAGAAACACTTCAAAATGTTTGGGGGAGAATATATTCAGGATGGTTTCCATCTTCAGGATATGAGGCAACTCCAGGTCCTGAAATTTTGTGGAACGAGAGTCCAGACACTGGAAATCCAAAGTATCGAAGCGAGATTTGGATTCCAGTGAAGAAAAAGGATTATTAATTAATCAATGTATATGAGTGAGGGGCAAGTCTTGGAGGGGATTCGGTTATTGCAGAAATCTGATTTGTTGCGGTGAGACAAAGGATGGGATTGATGAGTGATGTGAAGTATGAAATGAAAATTGAAGATGTTGTGGAAATTCTGAGTTTGTTTGAGGATGCGGGGATGTTGGTGGTGATTGATGGGGGATGGGCGGTGGATGCGTTGTTGGGACAGCAGACGAGAGTGCATGAGGATTTGGATGTGGCAGTGCTGCATGCGGATGTGCCCAAGATGCGAGCGCTTTTGAGTGAACGAGGATTTGTGGATGTGCCGCGAGATGATACGTGGGAGTGTAATTTTGTGATGGGGGATGCGAAAGGGCGGTTGATTGATTTTCATTCGTGTACGTTTGATGAAGAGAAGCGGAATGTATTTGGGGTGGCTTATGAATGGGAGGCATGGCAAGGGGAAGGTGTGATTGGGGGACGGAAGGTGCGGTGTATTGAGCCGAAAATTTTGGTGGACTATCATAGTGGGTATGAAGTGGATGCGAATGATTTTCATGATGTGAAGCTGTTGTGTGAGAAGTTTGGATTGGCGATTCCAAAAGATTTTGATGGGTTTGCGTAAAGGGAGTAATGGGGGTATTGCGATAAATTAGATAAGATTAGTGATTTATTAATACTACTCTTGAAAGCTTGATTTTCTACTAACCAGTCAGTATAATTAAATTATGGTAAAAGATACGAGACAAAGAATTTTGAATGCAACTTCTCATTTGTTTGAAAAACAGGGCTATCATGCGACTGGTTTGAATGAGATTGTGAAAGAAAGCGGTACGCCACGGGGTTCTTTGTATTATTATTTCCCGGAAGGGAAGGAAGAGATTGCTTCTGAATCTGTTAAGCAACGAATGGCATATATTTCTAGCCATGCGGATGAGGTGATGCGACAGTTTGATGAACCCGCTGAGGCAGTTTATGCGTTGATTTTGGGGATTATGAATAATATGGGTGAAAGTTGTGGCACAGGTGCTCCGATTGCCGCTGTGGCTTTGGAGGCTTCGAATACTTCGGAGCGGATTCGCACGGCTTGTGCAAAGGGGTATCAGGATTATCAGGATGTGGTGGCAAAGAAATTGGTGGATGGGGGATTCTCTAAAGAGAAAGCAAATTCTTTGGCATTGACGATTCATGCAGCGATTGAAGGGGTGATGATTTTGAGCCGTACGAACAAGAATGTGGCTTTGATCCAAAATGTGGCAGATAATATGCGAATTTTAATTGAATCTTCAAGTAAGAATTAGCGACTTGAACCGTTCTATTTTTTTGAAGAGAAATTATACTAACTGGTCTATATAAATGAGAGTGGAAGGAATATCAATGGAAATTGGAATTGATAGTTTTGCAGGAAGAAAACAGGAGACGATGCAGGCTGATGGCAAGCACGCTGACGCTGTGGCTTTGGAAAAATTGTTGACACGAATTGAACATGCGGATGCGATGGGTTTGGATGTGTTTGGGATTGGCGAGCATTATCGCGAAGAGTTTTTGGATTCTGCAAATGTGGTGATTTTGGCAGCGGCTGCGGCACGCACTAAGCGGATTCATTTAGCAAGTGCTGTGACTGTGTTGAGTGCGGCTGACCCTGTGCGGGCGTTTCAGAATTTTGCTACTTTAGATTTGATTTCTGGTGGACGCGCTGAAATGGTGGTGGGGAGAGGGTCTTTCATTGAATCTTTTCCATTGTTTGGCTTGAATTTGGAAGATTATGATGCAATTTTTGAAGAGAAATTGGATTTGTTGTTGAAAATTCGTGAGAAAGTGGAAGTGACTTGGGCGGGAGAATATCGCCCAGCGATGTTCCAACAACCTGTTTATCCAAGACCGTTGCAAGAGAAACTGCCGATCTGGGTGGGGGTGGGCGGCACACCGGCTTCGTTTGCACGAGCAGGTCGATTGGGGTTGCCTTTGATGGTGGCGGTGATTGGTGGACAAACTCATCGATTCCGTCCATTGATTGATCTTTATCGCAGAGAAGGTGAGAAGGCTGGGTTTGCAGCTGAAGATTTGAAGGTGGGCTTGCACTCTTTGGGATATGTGGCGAAGACGCATGAAGAGGCTGTGGAAGCGTTTTATCCGGGATATGCGGAACAGTTTACGCAGATTGGGAAAGAACGTGGCTGGCCTCCTGTGACTCGTGAGCGCTTTGAGGCGCAGAATGATGAGCTGGGTGCTTTGATGGTGGGGAGCCCCGATGAAATTGCAGCTAAGATCCGTCGACATAGTTATGCTTTGGGAGGAATTGATCGATTTACTTTCCAGATGGATAATGCAGGGCTGAGCCATGCGCAAGTGATGGATGCGATTGAGTTAATTGGCAATGAAGTGATTCCGATGGTGAATGCTTGATTGTTATTTTATGAAATTATTTATTATTTAGGAGTTTTTTATTATGAAAAAAGTTTTAGCAATGGGTGGCAGTTTGAATAGAAATTCACTCAATAGACGTTTGGCACTCTATGCGGCAAATCAATTGGACAATGTGGAAGTGGAACTTTTTGATCTGAATGATTATCCGATGCCAATCTATAGTGTTGATATTCAACGTGAGGAAGGGATTCCTGAGAATGCGTATAAAATCAATGAGATTTTTGCATCTATGGATGGGTTTGTGATTTCTTTAGCGGAACATAATGGTAATTATTCAACAGCATTTAAAAATATGTTTGATTGGGTCTCTCGAATTGAGATGGAAGTTTGGAAGAATAAGCCGATGTTGTTGATGGCAGCTTCACCGGGCGGACGTGGTGGTCAGAAGGTTTTGGGGATCGCTGTGGAAGCTTTCCGATGGTATGGTGGGAATGTGGTGGCTAATTTCTCTTTGGGAAACTTTAATGATGTGTTTTCTGAAGAAGGTTTGAAAGATGAAGTGAAGGCTTTGGAATTGAAGGATAAGATTAATATTTTGCAAGATGCTTTGGTAAATTGGGAAGCTGGCGAATAAAAAATTACTTTGCTATTTTTGAAAGAGGATGTCAATTAATTTGACATCCTCTTTTTATTATTGATTATTCTTGTGTTTTTTGTGTTTTTTGTGTTTGTTTTTTGGCTTTTTTGAAAATCTTTTTGAAGAGCCAGAAAAGGAACCAGAGGGCAAAAGTTATGAGGACGAGAATGGGGAGGACGAAGATGAAGAACCAAATTAAGAAGTTGGTGAGGCTTTTGCCGAAATTGACTAAGGCTTGAAGTGCGTCGGCAGCGATGCCTTTGGGGGACCATTTGCCAATGGTGATAGGTTCGACAGTGGTTTTGGATTGGAAGTTGACGCTGATGGAGGAGTAGGATGAGGATTCTTTGAGGTATTTCATGCGGCCTTTGATGACTTCTATTTGGCTTTGGATGTTTTGGAGTTCTCGATAGACATTGAGAACGTCTTCTGTATCCCATGCATCTTCCATGATTTTGGTGAGTTGTTGCTCGGCTAGTTCGAGGCTGCGCAATTCAGATTCAAGATCAACGTATTGAGAGGTGACATCTTGTCCGGTGACGTTTTGATAGTCGACGGAGTAGGCGATGTTTTGGATTTCATTGAGGGCTTCATCAAATTTATCGGCAGGAACACGAATGTAGATATCAGCGGAGTAATAGGATTTGCCTTCATAAGTCTGGTGCTCGGAGACATTTGAGGAGACGATGAAGCCTCCTTGTGTTTCAGCGAGGGTGGCGACTTGGTTGAGGGCAGATTTAGAATCTTCTACGATGATGGTCATGTTGGCATTTTTGATGATCATGCGATCTGTTTGGACGCTGGTTGCGGTGGTGTTGCTATCTGTGTTTTCGTAGGTGTTAGTTTCAGTACGGGCTTGCATTGCAGGTGCTTCTGCACCGAATGTCTGCATATCTGCTAAATCTTCTATAAAGAGGCCTTCGTTGGAGATGCTTTTTTCAAGGGCGGTGTCGCTGGCATTGCTTGCACAGGCACCGATGAGGATTGAGACGAGGGTTAAGGCAGTGATGATGATTAATAATTTCTTTTTCATTTTTTCTCCTTCACTTGGATGTGAAAACTGTTTGTTATCTGTTTCTATAACGTGAGTTGGTTGAAAAAAGTTCCCGTTTTTTGGAAGATGTTGAAATTGGGTAGAATTTTTAGATGCCGAGTTTGAGGCGAGCGATGTGTGCTTCGGGGAGGTGATGTTCGATCATGGCGGATTGAGTGGTTTCGATGTTATAGGAAATGCGACGGAAGTCTAAAATTTGTTTTTCGGTGTCGAGCAAAATGTAGGAGGCATAGGGGTTGCGATCGCGTGGTTGACCGACGGAGCCGGGATTGATGATCATTTTGGGTTTGAGAGGATAGTCGTTGGCTTTGGGAATGATGAGATCCGTGAATGTTTTTTCAGGGTTATAGGTGAAAATGGCTGGGATGTGGGAGTGCCCGATGAAGCAATAGTCTGTTTCAAGGATTTCAAAATTGAGACTTGCGACGTAGGTGTCGAGGATGTATTCGAAGACGGGAGCACGAGGACTGCCGTGGACGAGGGTGAAGTGCTCTTGTTCAGTGAGCTGTTCGGGGAGAGAGCTGAGAAATTGTTTGTTTTCTTCAGTGAGGATAGTTCTAGTCCAGGCCATGGAGCGCTTGGCATCACGATTGAAGAAGGCGGTGTCGAGAAGCTTGATGGCAGCAGCGTCGTGGTTGCCGATGATGCACTTGAGGTTTTTTTGTTGTTTGAGGAGATCAATACATTCATTTGGTTGGGGGCCATAACCGACGATGTCACCAAGGCACCAGATCTGGTCGAAGTTGTCGGCGGAGTTTTTTAGCACAGCTTGAAGCGCTTCAAGATTGCCATGAATGTCTGAGATCACAAGTGCTTTCATAATATTATACTAACACAAAGGTTTATTTGAGCGAAGTAGATTTTCTATACCTCTTGTTCAAGAATGGGTATTTTTTTGCAATGAATGGTTTGAATTCGTTGTCCTTCTACTTCTTGAATGGTGAGAAGGATATTTTCAATTTGAATGGACTCGCCAATTTGAGGGACATGACCGATTTGGGCGTAGAGCAGTCCACCGATAGTGTCTGAATCTTCTGTGGGGAATTCAACATCAAAGATGTTATTGAAATCATCAATGTCGTAGCGACCGTTGACGATGTATTCATCTTCATTGATCATTTGGACGAGGTCGATTTCGCCGTCGTCATATTCGTCATGAATTTCACCGACAATTTCTTCTACGATGTCTTCTAAGGTGACGAGGCCAGCTACTCCACCGTATTCGTCTACGATGATGGCGACGTGGATGCGTTGTTTTTGCATTTCTTCTAGAAGTTCGTCAACTTTTTTCATTTCGGGGATGAAATTGACATCTCTAAGGATGGCTTGAGGAGTGGTTTTAATGTGTCCATTTTGCCAGAGTTTGAGGATGTCTTTGGTGTAGAGGAAGCCGACGATGTGATCGATGGTTTCGTGATAGACAGGGATGCGGGAATAGCCGGATTCGAGGATGTCGTCTAGGGCGTCTTCAAGGAGGGTGTTTTCTTCGATGGCGAATAGGTCTACACGGGGAACCATGATTTCACGAACGAGGGTGTCGTTGAGCTCAAGGATGGAGGAGATCATTTTACGTTCGTCTTGATCAAGTGCGCCTTGTTCTTCTCCTTTGTCGATGAGGTAGATGACGTCTTGTTCGTTGACATAGTTATCTGTGTTGTCTATGTTTTGATTTTGGGCGATTTTAAGTGGTAGATAGGTGAAGGGAGTGAAGATGAAGGTTATGATGCGAATGAACGGTGTGAAGCGAATGAGCCATTTTTCTGGATTTTGATAGATGCCACGTTCAATGAGAAATTCAACAATCCAGATGGTGATGGTGAGGGCAAGGATGATGAGGATGACGTTGACTAGGGAGATTTCTTTTTCACTTTGTTCAATGACTAAGAAATAAAGCGCAGCGAAGGTTAGGGTGACGTGGAGAAGAGATTGGAGCAGTTTGAGGCTGGCTTTGACATTGTCTTTGTTTTGGATGAGCTGAAGCGTGGTGCTGAGATCCATGTCTTTTTCTTCGATGTTGTCGAGACGGGCAAGACGGATGTTGTTATAGCTTGAGCGGGCAGCACTGATGATTAAATCTATGCCGACAATCAAAATGAAAAGGGCAATTTGAGTGTTTACGTTCACTGTTTATCTTTATCTTTCTTTTTCAATAGTTTTGCTGGAGTGCCGGCGACGATGACGTTGGAGGGGACATCTTTGGTGACAACGGAGCCTGCACCTGTGGTGGCGTTTTCTCCAATTTCTACGGGACTGACGAGCATGGTGCCACTGCCGATGAAGGCATTTTTGCCGACGATGGTGGGATGTTTTTTCTTGCCGTCATAGTTGCAGGTGATGGTGCCACAGCCGATGTTGACGTTTTCATTGATGGTGGCATTGCCGATATAGGAGAAGTGTCCCATTTTCACACCTGGGGCGAGGTAGGAATCTTTGACTTCGCCGAAGTTGCCCATGTGGACGTGATCGTCTAAGTGGGCGTTTTTGCGGAGGTGGGCAAAGGGGCCCATATCTACGTGGTTGCCGACTTTGGCAAATTCGAGGACGGATTTGAATATTTTTGTGTGGTTGCCAATCTGAGAACCGATAATATAGGTGTCGGGACCGATCTGACAATTTTCGCCAATGGTGGTGCCGCTTTTGAGGATGGTGTTGGGATGAATGACAGTATCGATGCCGATGTGGACATCGGTTTCGATATAGGTGGTGCGAGGGTCGATGATGGTGACTCCGGCGAGCATCCACTCTTGGTTGATGCGTTTTTGGAGGGCGGCTTGGGCTTCGGAGAGGTGAACACGGTTGTTGACACCGATGGCTTCATCATTATCTTCTAAGACGATAGCTTGAATTTTTTCTCCTTGGCTGACGGCGATTTCTACAACGTCGGTGAGGTAGTATTCTCCTTTGGGAGATTTTTTGATCTTGGTGAGGGCGTCCCAGAGCCAGTTGGCATCAAAGCAATATGCGCTGATGTTGAGCTCATTGATGAGAAGTTGTTCCGGTGTGGCAACCGCTTCTTCTACGATGGCGACAACTTCATTTTGTTCGTTGCGGACGATGCGGCCAAAGCCACGAGGGTCTTGGGCGATGACGGTGGCCATGGTGATGGGACCGGTGTTTTGTTGTTGGAGTTGGATAAGTTTGGCGTAGGTCTCGGTGCGGAAGAGAGGCATATCGGCAAAGGAGACAAGAACGATGTCTGTATCTGCGGTGACGGTTGGTTTGGCAGAGAGAACTGCATGACCAGTGCCGAGTTGTTCGGTTTGGAGGGCAAATTGAGCTTGACCTTCTACAGCAGCCATAACACTCTCAGCGTCTTGTCCGACGACTACGATTGGTTTTTCAGAGATGGCAGGAGAGACACTGTTGATGACATGTTGGATCATTGATTTGCCAAGAATGGGGTGTAGCACTTTATGAAGGTTTGATTTCATGCGTGTGCCTTTGCCAGCGGCAAGGATGACAGCAGTGGTTTTCATAGTAGAACTCCTAAATTAAATAAAAAAACAAGCAAAGTCAAAGTCTTGCGAAGAAGACTTAAATTTTGCTTGTTTTTATTCGTTTTGAAACTTTCTGATTCGGAATCAGAATCTTCGTTTGTCACGAAATTATTCCTTGAACTTTTTGATAATACTATTTAGCCGGGGCACCTGGGATCGAACCAGGATCAACGGATTCAAAGTCCGGTGTGCTACCATTGCACCATGCCCCAATAGTGTAACGTGCTAGATTTTATCACAAGCTATATGATTATTGCAATGGTTAAATGCAATTTGGTGAAAGGAAATTTTTTATTTGTCTGGCGTGAAGCCGAGGATTTTTGCTTGGTCGTAGCTGAGGCTTTCGTCGTTGCTGTTGATGGAGGTTTCTTCTATGGCTGATTCCCAAAAATCGGTGAGTTTGTCGGTTTTTATTTTGGGAGAAGAGAGTGTTTCTTCCATCCGTTCGTCATATAACTCGGCAGTGTGAATTTTTTGTTCATCGTTGACAAGGATTGAGGAAAGGATATCTGTGTTGAGGGAGAGTTGTTGACGGAGTTTGTCTAGGACTTGGAAAATGATTTGGATGTTTTCATCTGAGAGTTGTTGTTTGCAAACTGTAAGGAGCCCGTAGTTGGTGGTGATGGCGGAGAGACCGATGAATTTTTGATTGATTTGAATGCTAGTGAAGTTGTTGTGGAGTTTGGAGCGGAATGATTGGGCGATTGAAATGGGATTATAGAGCATGGTGAGGATATCTGGATTGTGATTGATTTCTTTGAATTCTTCTGAGAGGGCGCCGACAATGCTGGAGATGTGACCTTGATAGTTGATGAGGAGGATGCATTCGGCATTTATTTGATTGTGTAATTCGGAGATGAGATGGGGTGGTTTTGTGCTGTCTTCAAAGTCTTCTTTGAAGGTTTCTATCTCATTAGGAAGTAAGGTTTCGACAAGTCCGAGGGCTCTTTCGATAGTATCTTGAAAATCGGAGAGGACGATGGGTTTGAAGAAAAAGGCTGTGGCACCTGCTTGAGCGATTTCTTTTTTGATTTTGTCATCATGGGTGCCACTGATGAGAACAATCTTGGATTGGAGATGATTTTTTTTGAAGTTTTGCATGACTTCAAAGCCGTCCATGCCGGGGAGGATGATGTCGCAGATGAGAAGATCGACAGGGTTCATGGATGCTTCGAGAAGGGCTTCTTCTCCAGAGCGTGCTAATGAGATCTTAAAATCATAAGATAGCGCTTCTAGGGCTGAAGAAAGCAAAAGAAGCATTTCTTTTTGATCATCAACGATTAGGATGTGTTTTTTCTCCATTTTTCAATTTTAGCATATTTGAAGAATGGATTGCAATACAAATTGTCTTATTTTTGATCTAATTGCTTTTTTAACTCGATTTTGATGGTGCTGGGAGATGCTTTTCCCTTGACTGCTTGCATGATTTGTCCAAAAAGCCAGTTGAAAGTAGCTTGATTGCCCGCTTGAAACTTTTCAACTTCGTGTGGATGAGAGGAGAGGGTGGTTTGGATAAGAATGCTAAGTTCTGTGGGAGAGAGCTGGGCATTGGATTTTGCGTTTTGGATGGCTTCTTGGATATCTGCATTGGTTTGGATGTGAGTAGTGAGGATACTTTTTGCTTTTTTGCGATCGATGTGTTCCTCTTGAAGTGCGGTGAGAAGGAGGGCGAAGTTGGTTGGAGTGATGGCGGTGGTGTTTGCTTCGGTGGTTTTGAGGATGGCGGTGAGTTCATTGGTTTGCCAGGTGGCAACGAGGGAGGGTGAGAGAGAAGGTGCGACTTCGAGAGTGGCTTCGAAGAAGTCTGCACGGTCTTTTTCAGCGACGAGCCAAGTGAGGATGTTTTCGGGAAGTTGGTAGGTTTGTTGGAAGCGCTGTTGTTTGGCAAAGGGAAGCTCAGGGAGCTGTGCTTTGGTTTGGACAAGCCATTGATCATCGATGACGAGAGGGGGAAGGTCTGGTTCAGGGAAGTAGCGATAATCTTCGGCGTCTTCTTTGGAGCGTTGGAGGATGGTGATCTGATTGGTTTCATCCCAGCCGACGGTTTGTTGTTTTATTTTGCCACCTTGGCGGAGGATTTGGTATTGACGGTCGAGCTCGAAGGCAACAGCGCGCTCTAAGGAGCGGACGCTGTTGAGGTTTTTGACTTCGGTGCGATTACCAAGCTTGTCTTGCCCAATCTTTTTGAGAGAGACGTTGGGTTCGATGCGGAGCATTCCAAGCTCAAGTTCGCCATCGTTGACACCAGTGTAGCGGAGGATTTTGATGAGCATTTCGGCATATGCGCGAACTTCTTCAACACTGTGCATGTCGGGCTCGGTGACGATTTCTAGGAGAGGCACGCTGGAACGGTTGAGATCAACAAGAGAGACGGATCTGTCTTCGATGAGACGGTGTTGGAGTTTGCCAGTGTCTTCTTCTATGTGGGCGCGGCGAATACGGATGGATTTGATGCCTTGAGAAGTGTGAACTTTGATGAGTCCGTTCTCTGCGATGGGAAGTTCGTATTGGGAGATCTGATAGCCTTTGGGGAGATCGGGGTAGAAATAGGATTTGCGGGCAAAGATGCTGGTTTGGTTGATGTGACAACCTAGGGCGAGGGAAACACGGAGGGCTTGCTCTACGGCGTGGCGGTTGAGGACGGGCATGGCGCCGGGGACACCGGTGCAGATGGGGCAGATGGCGGTGTTGGGCTCAGCATGGACGGGATTGACGACAGGACAGTTGCAGAAGAGCTTGGTTTTGGTTTTCATGACGGCATGTACTTCTATACCGATGGTAGGTTGGTAGCCTGGATATTTCATGGTGTTTCCTTTTCTTTTGATCTATAAAATATGAATAAATCAAATTTATTCATATTTTATAGCCCCTTCTCTTTGAGGGAGAAGGGGAATGGTTTATAAGGTTTTGACAAATTTTTCTATTTTTTCAAGTGCTTGTTCGATTTGTTCGTAGGATGTGGCGTAACAAGTGCGGACAAAGCCTTCGCCACCCGCACCAAATGCATTGCCGGGGACTACGGCGACTTTTTCTTGATAGAGCAGTTTTTCTGCAAATTCTTCACTGGTGAGGCCGGTGACATCCACTTTGGGGAAGGCATAGAAGGCGCCTTTGGGTTCAAATGTGGGGAGGCCGATGGTGTTCATGCCATTGACGATTAATTTTCGACGGCGGTCATATTCAGCGACCATTTTGTCTACATGGGATTGGCACTCTGTGAGGGCGGCCATGGCGGCGTGTTGTGAGATGGTGGGGGCGGACATGAGGGCGAATTGATGGATTTTGACGATGGCCGCAATGAGTTCTGGAGGAGCACAGATATAGCCAAGGCGCCAACCAGTCATGGAGAATGATTTTGAGAAGCCGCTGTAATAGATGGTACGTTCTTTGAGACCAGGTAAGTTGGGGAAGATGACATGTTTGTGGTCACTATAGACAAGCTGCTCGTAGATTTCATCCGAAAGGAGGAGAAGATCGTGTTTGATGATGACTTCTGCTAATTGGAGGGCGACTTCTTTGGTGACGACAGCCCCGGTGGGATTGTTGGGGTAGCTGATGAAGATGGCTTTGGTGCGTGGAGTGATGGCAGCTTCAATGGCAGCGATATCGGGCTGGAAATCATCTTCAAATTTACTAGGGACTTCGACTGAAATTCCGCCGGCAAGTTCGATGGAGGGTTGATAGGCGACGAAACAGGGAGTGGGGACGATGACCTCATCCCCTGGATTGAGGATGGCGGCCATGGTGATGTAGATGGCTTCGGAAAGCCCCGCAGTGAAGATCATTTCTTTGAGTGGATCATAGGTGAGACCTTCTCGATTGTTTTTGAGGTAGTCTGCTAAAATTTCTCGAAGTTCGAGAATGCCATAATTAGAGGTATAGGCGGTTTTGCCTGCGCGCAAGGCGGCGATAGCAGCTTCCGTTACGGGAGCTGGTGAAGCAAAATCCGGTTCGCCAACGCCCAAAGAGATTACATCTGGCATTGAGTTGATGATGTCGAAAAATTTTCGAATGCCAGAGGGTTTTAGACTTAAGACACGATCTGATAAGAATTGTCTTGTCATATAACTGGGCTCCTTTAATTATTGTTTTATTTGTTTTTTACTTCAGCATCATTGCCGATGTTAAGGGTTCCGGAGAAACCTTTGACGGTGGCGCGAGACCCAATGATGGAATCTCTGACGCTGGAATCGGTGATTTTAACGTCACTTTCTAAAATGGAATCACGAATGACAGAACCATAGACTCGACAACCTTCACCAATGGAGACGTTGGGGCCGATGGTGGATTGGACGATCTCAGCACGGGGATGGATATAGACAGGGGGAATGACAGTCATGCGGTTGCGTCTTTTGGCGGAGTTGGTGTTGTCGCGACCATGTTCAAGGAGGTATTGATTGGTTTCGAGGACGGTTTCGGGGAGGCCAGCATCGAGCCAGACATCTACCATTTCGGCACGCACTTGGGCGCCGTTGTTGAGCATGAGTTTGATGGCATCGGCGAGGAAGTATTCTCCTTTGGTGCGGATGCCTTGTTCGATTTGTTGGTCAATGGCAGCAATGAGGTCTTCGCCATTTTTGAAGTAGTAGAAGCCGACAACGGCCAGATTGAGGCGCATGTCGTCTGGTTTTTCGACGAGGTCTTTGACGATGAGGTTTTTATCTACATCGACAACACCGAAACGGCGAGGATCTTCTACTTCTTTGACCCAGATGACTGCATCGGCGGTTTCGTTTTCTAAGAAGCTGAGATCGGTGTTGACGAGGGTGTCGACAAAGGCGATCAATGTGGGGCCTTTGATATATTCACGAGCCATGGCAATAGCATGTGATTGCCCAAGGCGTTCGTTTTGTACGATGAATTTTGCATTCTTATTGGGGAATGAATCTTCCATAAAGGTTTCGACTTGTTCACCGAGATAGCCAGTGATGAAGACGAGTTCTTGTTTTTTTGCATTTGGGGCTGTGTCTAGCACGTCAAAGACGTGTTCTAAGACAGGTTTGCCGGCAGCAGAAACGAGAGGTTTCGGTTTGCTCCATGTTTGGGGACGGAGGCGGGAACCATAGCCTGCCATAGGGATTACAATTTTAAGTCCTTCTTTCATTATTTCTTCCTTTTACTCTTTTATTTGTTCTGCCTCTATAGTATAGAGAATTTGGGGGAGACTGAGAAGGGAATTGTTAGAACTGCGGGGCAGCAGCGTGCCAATTGGTGTTGGCTTGATAATGAGCGGCAATGGCGAGGAGGGTGTGTTCTGAATAATAGTTGCCCATGAGTTGCATGCCGACAGGGAGGCTTGATTGGTCAAAACCGACAGGGAAGGCAACGCCGGGAACTCCGGCGAGATTGGCAGGGAGAGTGAAGACATCTTCTAGATACATGGCGAGCGGATCATTGGTATGTTCACCAATCTTGAAGGCGGTGGTGGGGGCTACGGGGGCAGCGATGCAATCCACTATTTGGAAGGCGTTGATGAAATCTTGGCGGATGAGTTGCCGTACTTTTTGGGCTTTGCCGTAGAAAGCGTCGTAGTAGCCAGCGGAGAGGGCGTAGGTGCCGAGCATGATGCGGCGTTTGACTTCGTTGCCGAAGCCTTGACCACGTGTTTGTTTGAAAAGATCGAGATGGGTGTCTGCTGTTTGGCGGAGTCCGTAGCGGACGCCATCAAAACGGGCGAGGTTGGCAGAGGCTTCTGCGGGGGCGATGATGTAGTAGACGGGGAGGGCGTATTGTGTGTGAGGGAGGGAAACGGGGATGACTTCGGCGCCGAGTTCGGCCATTTTTTGAACCGCTTGATTGACTTTTTGTTTGACTTCGGGCTGAATGCCTTCAATGAAATATTCTTGTGGGATGCCGACTTTGATGCCTGCGAGGGAGGTGAGTTGTGGGGTTGGTTGGGCAGGGACTTGGGTGGAGGTGGAATCTTTGGGATCATGCCCAGTCATGTGTTGATAGATGGGGGTTATTTCTTGAGCGGAATGTCCAATGACACCAACGCTATCTAATGAAGAGGCATAGGCAATGAGGCCATAACGAGATACACGACCGTAAGTGGGTTTGATGCCGGTGGTGCCACAGAAAGAACATGGTTGGCGAATAGAGCCTCCAGTATCTGTGCCGAGGGCGATATTGAGCATGCCGGATGCGACAGCAGCGGCACTGCCACCACTAGAACCTCCGGGGACATGGTCTAAGTTCCAAGGATTGTGTGAAGTTTGGTAGGCTGAGTTCTCTGTGGAGGAGCCCATAGCAAATTCATCTGTGTTGGTTTTGCCGATGATGATGCAACCAGCATCTATTAGTTTTTGGACGGCGGTGGCGGTGTAGGGGGAGGTGTAGCCTGAGAGAATTTTGGAGCCGGCAGTGGTGGGCATGTCGGTGACGTTGAGAACGTCTTTGACTCCGATGGGGAGACCAAATAAGGGAGGAAGCTCTTCTGGGGAGGAAGTGGTAAGACGTTGGTCTGCAGCTTGTGCTTGTTGAAGGGCTTGTTCTTTGGATAGGTATAGAAACGCTTGAATTTGCGGTTCTTTTGATTCGATATTTTGATAGGTAGCTTGGATGAGCTCGACACAGGAGAATTGCTTGCTACGAATACCAGCTAAGATCTGTGGGACGGTGGTGGGGAGAGAGATCATGATGTGCTCCCTTGGGAATTGGTGGTTGGATCTTGTTTTGGATCTGTTTCGAGAGTTTGATGGGGCTCAAAGATAGCAGGGACGACGAATTGGTTGTCGATGATTTCGTTGGCGTTGTTGAGGATGCTTTGGATGGCGGGGAAGGGGGAGGGGTGATCTTCTCTGAAGGGGAGTTGCTCTTTGAGTATGGAAGAAGTTTCGGTAGCAGTTGAGGTGTCTACGTTTTGAAGGGATTCAAAATGAGCGAGGATATCTGAAAGTTGGCTGCCATAGTTTTCGATCTCTTCTTCAGTTAATTCAAGACGGGCAAGAGATGCGATTTGAAGGACTTCTTCTCTGGAAAGTTTCATAGCGGGATTATAACATTAGTCCCGCTATTCGTAAGTGTTTTCGTTATATGATTGGAGGATTCAGGTTGTTTGGCTTAGTAGGCCATTTGAATCCAGCGGAAGGCTTCAGCGTAGGCGATGTCTTCTCCACTTTGTTCTGCATTGAGTTTTGTATATTCTGTGAAACGGTTACGGATGTAGTCCATATCTGCAATTTGCGATTTGTGTTCGGCAAGTGCTTGGAATTTGGTTTCAAGCGTATCGCTGATATCACTGAAATAGTTGGGTTCGGTGGTGAAGAGAAGGAGAATATCGAGCACTTTGTGGGGTTCAAGACCTTGAGCTTCGTGTTCGGGGAAGGTGAGACGATCGCGACTAAGGGGGAAGATACAATCTAAGGTTGTTTCGCCTACATTGCGATGATCGGGATGGTTGATGCGCTCGTTGTTCATAATGAAATTGAGCGGATCGTGGGTGATGACTAGATCAGGGCGAAGTTTGCGGATGTAGTAGACAATGCGTTCACGGAGCTCTGGAGTGTTGAAGATCATGCCATCTGGGAAGTCTAGATAGTGCACTTGGCTGACGCCGGCAACCTTTGCGGCGTTGTTTTGTTCTTCTTTGCGGATGGCAGAGAGACGTTCTGAGGGCATTTGAGGATCTTCGCTGCCTTTGCTACCGTCGGTGACAATGAGGTATTCTACGTTGACACCTTGTTGGGTCCACTTGGCGACGGTGCCGGCTGCACCGAAATCTGGGTCATCAGGATGAGCGGTGATGACGAGTACGTTTTTGGGATGAGGATGCTTTTGCATGATTTTTTCTCTTTCTTTTGTTTTTTGAATTTTATCAAAGTTTTAGACGCAGTTGTGAGAGAGATTGTTTCTTGCGGGAAGATTAAGATTTTTGAGGTGTTTTTAAGATGAAGAAAAAAATTTTCTGTTATGATAGAAACATAAGTTCTAGTTTTTTCGTATTTAATATATGAATGAAAAGGAGTGAACAAACTATGGTAGACCATGATCGATTTAAGAAGTTAGCAGATAATCCATCATTTTTTAAGTCTTTGGGAACACAGATTCGCATAATAATTAAGTTATTGGGTGATAAACGAGTTCCTTTTTGGATAAAATTAATTCCTTTGGGGACGTTGGTTTATTTCTTTATGCCAGAGCCGATTCCGTTTGTGGATGATGTGGTGGTGATGAGTATGGGAATCTATGCATTTTTGGAATTGTGCCCAGAAGACGTGGTGGATGAGTATCGTTTGGAGTTATATAATAAAAAAGTGGGGCGAGCAGAAGACGTGGTGATTGATGAAGTGGCTGGTGATGTGGAACAAGTGCAAATTTCTGAAAATATTTTGGATGTAGAGGCGAATAATTCTGGTGAAGATGAGGAAAATCATCTATAATGAAGTATATTTTGGGGAAGTGACGCTTCAAATAAACTTGTATTTGTATTAAAAATACTATATCATGTACCTAAGATAACAATTTAGATTCAATATTTTATAGTAGGAGTTCATTGATGAACATCATAAAAGTATCTGGAAATTCTCGAACCTCGGCTGTGGCAGGTGCAATTGCGGGTGTGTTTCGAGACAATAAAACAGTTGAAATTCAAGCTATAGGTGCTGGTGCTGTTAATCAAGCAGTAAAAGCTTTGGTATTGGCCAAAAATTATTTGGCGGAAGATGGGTATGATATTATTTTTATCCCGTCATTTACAGAAGTAGTAATCAACGATAATGAGCGCACAGCTGTGCAATTTATTATTGAAGAACGAAATCCAAATTTGTAAAAAAACATATAAGTAAGTCTGAGGAGAGAAAATCTTACTTTAATGATAGCAATTTAATTGCTTTTTTATGCATTAACCAACAAAGGAAGAAACTTAGGAGAGGAGTAACAATATGGATGTTATAAAAGTTTCTGGTAATTCACGTACTTCTGCTGTGGCAGGAGCGATTGCAGGTGTTTTCCGCGACTTTGGTGTGGCGGAGATTCAAGCGATTGGTGCGGGCGCAGTCAATCAATCAATTAAGGCGATGGTGTTGGCCAAGGGATATCTGTTTGAAGATGGATATGACGTTGTGTTTACACCTGAATTTTCGGAGGTTGATATTGACGGAAAGGTTCGCACAGCCATTAAGATTATTGTGGAAGAACGGAATCCTAAAATAAATGAAATTTATTTAGCGAAATTCGGTGAACGATTGACTGAATAAAAGGATGAGTGTTATGTTGAGAAAAGGCGATCTATTTAGATCGCCTTTTTGTTTAAGTTATTGTGGAGGAAATTGTAGTGTTTCTTTTCCGCTTAGTTTCTTTTTGATGGCTTCGGTAATCATGAGCATTTGATCTGGATATTTCACGAAGTCTATGTTATCTGCAGGGATGGTGAGGACGGGACAAAGATTGAAGTTATCGATGAAGTCGTCGTAGAGAACGTTTAGGTTTTGAAGGTATTCAGGGGCGATTTTGCTTTCAAAATCACGACCGCGAAGGGCGATGCGTTTTTGGAGAGTGTCTACGGAGGCTTTGAGGTAGATGATGAGATCGGGCGGGGCGAGAAGGTCTGTGAGGAGGAGGTAGATATCTTGATAAGATTTGTAATCTCTTTCGGACATGTTGCCTTGGACATAGAGATTTTTGGCGAATATCTGGGCATCTTCGTAGATGGTGCGATCTTGGATGACGGATTCTGGGTAGTTGAGAAGGTCTAGGTGAGAGCGAAGGCGGTTGGTGAGGAAGTATAGCTGGGAGTTGAATGCCCATTTTTTCATATCTTGATAAAAATCTTTGAGGTATGGGTTTTCTGTGACGGGTTCATAATAGGGTTCCCAGTTGAGGTTTTTGCAGAGGCCTTCTACGAGGGAGGATTTGCCAACTCCGATGTTTCCAGCGATGGCGATATATTTCTTTTTCATAATCTCATAACTCCGTTTGGTGGTTTATTTCTCTGAAGGTGTCAAATAGGCTACGGCGATGCCTTTGGCATCATTCATGACAAGGTTGAGGCGATGATTTTTTTGGATGTCGTCAATTTTGATGATGCGGAGGACTTTTTCATATTTGACAAGGTCAGGGATTAGTTTTTGTAGTTGATTGGGGGTGTTTTCGAATAATGATTCTTGGTAGATGGTTTTGGGATCGTCGAGGTTGATGGCGAGAGGGTAGATTTGGGCTTCGATGAGATCTTGGAAGAAATGGGTGCCGAAGGAGGGTTCTGGTGTGCAACCAAGACCTTTGCCGGAAACTTCTATGAGGGCGCGCGTGTGGTGAATATCTGAATAGCCGATACGGACACCGAGATCAGTGTTGACCGTGCCCCAACGTCCAGGACCAATACAGATGAAAGTTTCTAATTTGAGCTTTTTGTTGATTTTGCTGATGATGCGACCTAATTCAAAACGATCTTCTTGGTTGGGGAGAGCGTAATAATATTTGGGAGAAACGTAGACAAGGTAGTCGATGTTTTCGACGAGCCCTTCAGGGACGACGCCGTGGGTTTTGAAGAGAATGTCTTTTGGTTCTAGGTCTTCAGGAAGTTTGGTTTTGAGCTCAATGAGTTCACTTTGGGGGCGGCATTGGAGGAGGGTGATGTTGACCTCTGGCTCAAGTGAGTGAGGATTTTCAATTTCAAGGGTGAATTCGAGATCAACGGGGCGTTGGTAGGAGGTTTCTAAGATATGGAGGATGCGTTTCATGCGATCAGCGAAGGGGGTGCGTTTGAGAAGATCGTCGAAGGTGATGACGGTTTGGGAGTTTTCATCTTCTATGGAAGAGCGAATGGAGGAGAGGTAGCCGTTTTGATAGGTTTGGGCAACATAGCGGAGGTAGGGTAGTTTTTGATCGACGACTTGTTCGACTGGAATGGAGACGAGTTTGTTTTGGTCTAGGTCGATGGCATCAATATAGTGCTGAGAATAGTTGACGATGTTTTTTGGGTCGGCATGGGTGTGGAGGAGTGGATGACTGAGGGCAACTAGACGTGGATAGTCATTGCCGACACGATCGACAGCACGGGTACCGAGACCCCAGACAAGACGTACGAAGCCTTCTTTTTTGTTGATGACGGGTGACCAACGGAAGAGGTTGCGACTGAAGGCGACCCCTGCTCCGTGGGGGAAGAAGAAGTTTTTATGTTTTTTGCCAGAGACAGGTTGAATGAGAACAGCAATACGTTCATCATATTCTTGGAGTCTTTTGGATTGACGATAAAGCAAGGCGTCTGGATTGAGGGCGCTGGCGTAAACTTTGGCGATGGCAAGTTGAATTTCAGAGAGGTTTTCTTCTAGGGTGCTTTGGTTGGGGAGGAAGAAGCTATCGTATTTGCCAGCAAAGGACATACCGAAGTTGTCTTCTAAGAGACTGGAAGAACGGACGATGAGAGGCGTTTTGTGATGGGTTTGAATGAGTTCTTTGAGCTCTTCTATGATGTTGGGGGGGAATTCTCCTGCCATAAATTCTTTGAGAATTTGAGGATAGTCATTGCGAATTTCGTCTTCTGTTTTATATTTTTGACCACTCCATTTAATGAGATTGTTGTGAGTCATGAAGGCATAGATGACATCGGAGGCAAGGAAGTAGGATTCGGGTACATCAAGATGATTAATAATGTCTTGGTCACCGTGCTCTAAGAGAATGCGTTGGGCAAGGATCATGCCAGCGGATTTGCCACCGATGCGACCAGAACCGATGCGGTGGTCGTTGATGGTGATGAGGTCTTCGAGTTTAATCCATTCTTTGGCGATATTGAGATAGGCAAGTTGATCGGAGATGAGATTGCGCATGAGAATGACTTTGATTTCTTGGAGGCGAGGACGATATTGACGGTAGACTTCTTTGGGCATGTCTTTGATAAGATTGGCTTGTTCGAAGAGCATATCTTGGGGCATCATTTCGGGGTTGAGGAGTTCGATGGTGTTGTTGTCTTCTACTTCTACCCCACGAGGGATGAGTATCTTGGCAATTAATTCTTCAAAAAGTTCATAAGAGAGATTGTTGGCGAAAAAGAGATCCGTGAGGTGCCCACGAATGTTGTGGAGGCGGAGTTCCCAACGATAGGAGTCTTCTTCCATGTAAGGGTCTTGCAGACCTTCTCTTTCTTGTGATTGGAGGGCTTGTTCGAGAACCATTTCTTCAAATTCATGAGGTGAGATGATGCCACGTGAAAAGAGCTCTCGACGCATGGCAGCTCGGATTTTGGATTTTAATATCGGATATTGGATAAGGGCGATATATATTCGATAAGTTGGGTCTATTGAAGAGCGCGGAAGCGTCATTAGTTCCTCGATTTAGTGGATAGTATAAAAAATTCAGATAATTGGATATCTGAATTTTATTTTAACGTATTTGGCTATGTTTTTGGTTGAAATGAAATATTTTAATGATTAATGATTTTACACCGCTATTTATACGTTGCCGATGTGCATGGGCATGATAACATGCATGAAACGTTCGTCACCAAGTTGACGGATGAGGGCGGGGGCATTGGGAACGGTGGTTTCAATGGCTACGTTGGGAGAGTTGATGGCATCGAGGGCTTCACGCATAAATTTGACGTTGAAGGCAATCGTGAGGGAATCCCCTTCTACTGTGGCTTCAACGGTGGTTTCATTTTTGCCGGTCTCTTCTGAACTGGCGGTTATCTCCATGGTGCCGGGGCCTTGTTGTGGATTGGGTTGAATGTTGAAACGGGCAATGTGAGAACCATCTCGGGCAAAGATTTCGGCTTGTTTGCAAGCTTTGAGGAACATTTCTGTGGAGAGGACGGTGCGGGTTTGATGACTGGTAGGGATGATTTGATTGAAGTCTGGATAGAGACCTTCAATGAGTTGGGAAGTGAGCTCTATGTTACCGGTTTGGAAAATGACTTGACCGCGATCTTTGCGGATCATCATTGTGATTTTGTCTGAGGCGATGCGGGCGAGTTCGTTGAGGGCGCGGACGGGAATGATGGCATCAACGGGATCGGCATTGCCTGTAGCGTTGGTCTTCCTGAGGGAGAGACGGAAGCCATCGGCAGAGGCTAAGGAAAGTTGATTACCTTCGGTTTTCATATAAACGCCGGTGAGGACGGGACGCGCTTCATCTGAGGAAGCAGAGAAGGCAACTTGACGTACCATTTCTTTGAACTCGGATGCTTCGAATTCGAGACCATTTTTCATGTCTAAGACAGAGATGGGGGGGAATTCTTCGGCATCAATGCAACGGAGATCGGTATCAGAAGAGGCACTGTGTATGCTGAGATTGAGTGCTTCGTGATCTAAAGAGATTTCTATTTGTTCGTTGGGAAGGGTGCTGATGAAATCACTGAAGGTGCGGGAAGGGACTGTGGTTGCACCGTTCTCTTCTATCTTAGCGCCAATCCAACAGGTGATGCTCATTTCGAGATTGGTGGCGGAGAGACGGAGACGTCCATCATCTGTCGCAATGAGGATGTTTGATAGGACTGGGAGAGTTGATCTGGGGGATACTGCGCGAGAAACAACGTTCAGTCCGTGTGCTAAGTTTTCTTGCAAAACGGTAACCTTCATACTATTAGCCCTTCTAGTTCTTCTGATATTCTTTTAATCTCATTGAAAAGTATACAACGTTCAAGATGATTTTACAAGAAACCGACTGAAGGTGTGAATTGTGAAGGTGGGTTTTTAATTTGAGGTGGAAGTGCTTGCTCTTGAAAGGTGCGTAAACTATAATTTATTTACTTATGCCTATTTTAGATGAAAATACTCTTGATTTTATTAGCCGTAGTGCTGAGCAAACACGCCGAATTGGCTATCGTTTGGGTACGATGTTGATGCCGGGGGATGTGGTGTGTTTGGAAGGTGATTTGGGGGCTGGTAAGACTACTTTTGTGCAGGGTGTGGCAAAGGGGTGGCGAGCGGTGGACCCTGTTTCTAGCCCAACGTTTGTGTTGATTAATGTTTATCGACGACAAGATGGGATGGAAATGGCGCATTTGGACGCTTATCGCTTGCAAAATGCGGAAGAGGCAGAGATGTTGGATCTTGATTATTTGTTGGAGAATGGTCCGATGTTGGTGGAATGGGCAGGAAATATTTCTGAAGCGTTGCCTGAGAACCGTTTGGTGATTCATTTGGCACATTTGGATGAAGATCAACGATCTTTGACGATTACACCTGAGGGGGAACGAGCCAAAGAATTGACTCATGAGTTGAAGACAAAACTATTTGGAGCGTAAATTATGCTTTTGGCAATTGATACATCAACGAAACAAATTGGCTTGTGCCTCTATGATGGGAGTGAAGTTCTTTTTTTGAAATATTGGCAGGCTGGTCGATATCATACGACAGAGTTGAGCACCGCTATTGAAGAAGCTTTTGTAAAAACCAATTCTAAAAAAGAAGATTTGGAAGGAATTGTGGTGGCAGCTGGGCCGGGTTCTTTTACTGGTTTGCGAATTGGAATGGCTGTGGCAAAGGGGATGTGTTTGGCGATGAATTTGCCTTTAATCCCTATACCTACTTTGGATGTGGTTGCGGCAGCACAAGCAGTGCAAGATTTACCATTGGTAGCTTTTTTGCAAGCAGGACGAAAGCGAGTGGCTTTTCGTTATTATCATGCTGAAGACGGTAAATGGGTTTCTGACGAAGAGTATCAAATTGGAGAACCTGCTGATTTGAGTGATCAAATCAAAGAACGTACATTGATTGCCGGGGAAAGCAATGCGGAGATTACAAAAATTTTGGCACGCAAACATAAAAATGCGTTGTTGGTGACAGCTGCAGGAAATGTACGAAACCCAGCCTATTTGGCGGAGCTGGGATATGCGTTGTTTTTGAAGGCAGGCAAAAATGTGATGGTTGAATTTGCACCTGAAAAAACCGCACCGATTTATTTACATTCCGGTCCTACCCTTCCGTCATGAACGCAATTCAGATTCGTCGGATGACGATGAACGATCTGGATGATGTGGTGCGGATCGATCAAGCTTCTTTTTCTCTTCCATGGTCTAAAAATAATTTTATTTTTGAATTACATGAAAATCAGACTTCACGTTGCTATGTGGCGTGTGTGGATGGCGTGATTGTGGGGTTGTTGGTGATGTGGCTGATTGTGGATGAGGCACATGTGGCAACAATTGCGGTGAAAGAGGGCTTTCGTCAGAAAGGGGTGGCGGAAGCGATGTTGCGCTATGCTTTGAGAGAATGTGTGGCAGATGGTGCTGTGGAGGCTACATTGGAAGTGCGTGTGACCAACGTGAGTGCACAAAACCTCTATGCGAAATTAGGATTTGAAGTAATTACTGAGCGGCCGAAATATTATTCTGATACAAAAGAAGGTGCTTTAATCATGACTTTGAGTGACCTTTCTGCGTTTGGAATGAAGAAAGATTAATTGAAACTAAACTTTTTTGGTGTTGGTTTTCGTTTTCTCTCAATCTTTCTTTTAGGAAAGTGGGCTGTGGTAAAATCACCAAGAATAAGAAAATAAGAAATGAGAATCCATATGAAAGTTAAAGAACAATTGCTTGCAAAGCTTGAGAATAAATCTGCAAAGGTGGCAATCATTGGGATTGGCTATGTGGGGCTTCCTCTGGCGGCTGTTTTGGCAGAAACTGGTTTTGATGTGGTGGGCGTGGATCCAATGACTGAAAAAGTGAATACCTTGAATGAAGGTGTTAGCTATATTGAGGATGTGCCTACTGAAAAAATTCATAAATTGGTGAGTGCTGGCAAGTTGCGGGCAACAACTGATTTTTCTGTTTTGGCAGAGGTGGATGCAATTTCTATTTGTGTGCCTACCCCATTGCGCAAGACGGGTGATCCGGATCTCTCTTATATCATTAAAGCTACTGAAGATATTGCAAAGTATTTGCATCCAGGGATGGTGGTTATTTTGGAATCGACTACTTATCCGGGGACAACCCAAGAGTTGGTGTTGCCGATGTTGACCGAGCACAATGATCTGGTGGAAGGTGAAGATTTCTTCTTGGCATTTTCTCCGGAACGTGTGGACCCGGGGCGTGAGGATTGGACAACAATCAATACACCTAAGGTGATTGGGGGTATTACGCAAGTGAGTAGTGATGTGGCGAGCACTTTCTATGGTCAGGCTTTGGAGACTTTGGTGCCAGTGTCAAATGCAATGGTGGCGGAGATGGCGAAGTTGTTGGAAAACACTTTCCGAATGGTGAATATTGGGATGGTGAATGAGCTAGCTTTAATGTGTAATCGTTTGGGTGTGGATGTTTGGGAAGTGATTGATGCTGCCGCTACAAAGCCATTTGGCTTTATGAAATTTACTCCAGGTCCAGGTTTGGGTGGACATTGTATTCCGATTGACCCGCTTTATCTTTCTTGGAAATTACGTGAATTGAATTACTCTGCGCGTTTCATTGATTTGGCTTCTGAAATCAACACTGGGATGCCTGAATATGTGATTGAACGAACAGCTGAAGCTTTGAATGAAGTTGCGAAACCTTTGAATGGGAGCAAGATATTGGTGTTGGGCGCTGCTTATAAGCCTGATATTGATGATTTGCGTGAGAGCCCTGCTTTAGATATTTTAGGATTGCTGCGATTAAAGAAAGCCGATGTTTCTTATCATGACCCTTATGTTCCGAAGTTTACACATGATGGCGTGGATTGGGTGAGTGTGCCGAATCTTGAAAAAGCGGTGAAAGAGGCAGATTGTGTGTTGATTGTGACCAATCACAAGGCATATGATTATGAAATGATCTTGGAAAAATCCAAGTTGATTATGGATACTCGAAATGCTTTGGGAAAAACTGGATTGAATAATCCTAAAGTTGTGAGGTTGTAATATGGCGAAATATATTGTAACGGGTGCTGCTGGGTTTATTGGATCTTACGTGAGCAAGGCTTTGATTGCGCGTGGCGACGAGGTTTTGGGTGTTGATAATTTGAATGCTGATTATGATGTGCGCTTGAAGGAATTCCGCTTGAAAGAGTTGGAGGAATTGAATGGCTTTGAGTTGGCACGGATTGATATGGTGGATAAGGCGAAGGTGGATGCTTTAGCTGAAAAAGGTCCTTTTGCAGCAGTGATTAATTTGGCTGCTCGGGCTGGTGTGCGCGCTTCTTTAAAAGACCCGTTAGGATATTTGGCAACCAATACACAAGGTACGTTGAATTGGTTGGAATTTTGTAAGAATAATAGTATCAAGAAGTTTGTATTAGCTTCTACTTCTAGTATTTATGGTGAAGAAGCTCCTTTGCCAACACCTGAGACAGCAGATAGTTCTAAACCGTTGCAACCGTATTCTGCTAGCAAGAAGGGTGCGGAGGTGATGGCACATGCGTATCATTATCTTTATGGCTTGGATGTGAGCGTGGTGCGTTTCTTTACGGTGTTTGGCCCAGCTGGACGCCCGAATATGAGCATTTTCCGATTTATTAAGTGGATTCATGAAGAGATGCCGTTGCAATTGTTTGGTGATGGCAGCCAAACACGTGGGTTTACTTATGTAGATGATATTGCTGCAGGTGTGTTGCTGGCATTGAATGAAGTTGGATATGAGATTTTTAATTTAGGTGGACACCAAAATATTAGTATTTCTGGCTTGATTGAAATGATCGAAGGAATTGTGGGGAAAAAGGCTTTGATTAATGAACTTCCGGCGGTGACGGCTGATATGTCGGCGAGTTTGGCGGATGTGACCAAAGCACGCGAACAATTGGGATGGGAACCGAAGGTATCTCTCCAAGAAGGTGTGCAGAAGGCAGCAGATTGGTATTTTGACCATTATGAATGGGCGAAAGATCTTTCTACGGACTAATTATGTTCCAAAAAATAATTGAATGGGCTGACCGGCAAGTGAAACGGATCTTTGGGAATGGTCCGTTGCAGCGAATTGTAAAAAACTCTTCTTATTTGGTGAGTGCGACTGGCTTCACTGCATTTTTAGGATTTATTCAAGGTTCCTTTGTGGTGAGAGCTTTGGGACCTGCGGGATATGGTCTGTGGGGGGCGATTAAAGATTTTTCTGGGTTGATGAATAAGTTGTTGTCTTTTCGAATTAATGAGTTAGTGATTCGATTTGTACCCTATTATGAAGAGAAGAATGAAAAAAATAAAGCAGGAGCTGTTTTTCGGTTGGCTGGATTCTTGGAATCTTTAGGTGCAATTGCAGCGTTTACCTTAATAGTTGTTTTTTCAGAATTTGGGGCGCGATGGTTGACGGATGCGCAAACTTTGATTGATTTGAATATGTCGATGCGAGAGATCCATCGACTTTTTGTACTTTATGGGATTTATTTATTATTCAATGTGGTCTATGATAGTTCCACGGGGTTAATCCAAGTTTTCAATAAATTTAGAGAACAATCTATTATTACGGCTGTGCAGGGTGTGCTCACTTTGATTTTTATTTTGATTGCATTCTTTACTGATGGCGGTTTGCGAGGGATTATCTTGGCCTATATGCTGGGCAAGGCAGTGGGGGCGATTGGAATGACTTGGCTGGCAATGATGACAGCAAGAAGCCGTTGGGGAAAAGGTTGGCTTTTTACGCCTTTTGGTTGTTTGAAAGAAGACCGAAAAGATTTATTCTCTTTTGCGTTTAGTACAAAACTTAGTTCGATTATTTCTGTGATTGCTAAAGAAAGCGAAAGCTTGTGGGTGAATGGATTGCTGGGGAATGCAGCTGGTGGTTATTATAGCTTGGCTAGATATTTCATTACTTTGTTACAAATTCCAATCTCTCCGTTACCTAATACGACTTATCCGGAATTGACCCGAGAAGCTGCAAAAGAAAATTGGGTTGAAGTGAAGGATATTTTGAAGAAGGGGACCCGTTTGGCGGCTGTTTATTCAGTACCCGTTTCTTTGGTGTTAGTGTTTTTTGGGAAATTAATTATTCGATTGTATAGTCGTGGGGTTGACTTTTTGCCAGCGTACCCTATTTTGGTTATTTTGGTTGTAGGTTATTTTATTATGAATCTTTTCTATTGGAATCGAGTGGGTTTGTTGACTTTGAATCGGCCGGTTTATCCGACAGTGGTGAATTTTATTTTTATGATGGTGAAGATTACTTTGATGTTTGCGTTTATTCCACCAATGCAGACCACGTTTATGGCGATCTTATTCTCAGGTTATTTGGCACTCACTACTGGTTTTGCTGTGGTGCGCATTTATTCTGATCTTAATGCGAAGATTTTGGCAAAAGAGCAGTTTTTGGAAGGGAGTTTGGCAGAATGAAGATTGGAATGATTGCCCCAACAACAATCCCTTCAAGAAGTGCGAATACGATTCAGGTGATGAAGAATGCTGTGGCGCTGGCAAAGGTTGGACATGAAGTGCGTTTATATATTCCTAAGGATGAGGATGAGGTGCCATGGCACCGATTGGCAAGTCAATATGGCTTGGTGACAGAGCAACCTTCACAACTTGAATTCGTTTGGGTGACACGAAAACCATTTTGGCGTACGTATGATTATGGGATTAAGGCGTTTCGCACAGCAAAGCGAGACGATGTGGATTGTGTGTTCACTCGTTTGTTGCAATCAGCGGTGATGGCTTCTTTGGTACGGGTGCCTGTTTATTTTGAATTACATGATATTCCTGCGGGGAAAATGGGACCGGTGTTGTTCCGTCAATTTTTACGTGGGAAAGGGAAGAAGACGATTGTGACGATTACACAAGCATTGATGGATGCAATCGATACTGATTATAAAATACCAAATGATGTTGAAAAAATTGTGGCTCCGGATGGGGTAGATTTGGAACGTTTTGAGAATTTGCCAACGCAAGAGGAAGTGCGAGATCTTTTGGGAATCCCACATAGTTTTACGGTGGGGTATACGGGACATTTGTATCGTGGACGCGGAGAAGAGATTTTGTTGAATCTAGCGAAACGAATGCGCGAAGTGAACTTTTTGATTATTGGTGGACGAGAAAAAGACATTAAGCGAGTGCAAGATGTGGTTGATACACAAGGGTTGGAGAATATTCATTTGGTTGGGTTTATTCCAAATACGGTTTTGCCCCAATATCAACGCGCATGTGATTGTTTGCTGATGCCTTATCAAAATGAAATTGCTGGTTCATCGGGGGGAGATATTGCAAAATTTTTGAGTCCGATGAAGATGTTTGAATATTTGGCGAGTGGAAAGCCGATTTTGTCATCAGATTTACCGGTTTTGCGAGAAGTTTTGAACGATAAAAATTCTATTTTGCTACCGTGTGACGACTTAGATGCTTGGGAAGAGGCAATTTTGAAAGTGAAAAATGAAGAAGCATTGGCAATTAAATTGGCTTTGGCGGCAAAAGAAACTGCTAAAAATTTCTCCTGGCAACAACGGATAAAAAGCATTTTTGGAGATGTTGAAGAATAGGAAATGATGATGCCTTCTACTGATAAAAAATTCAATTCGGCTGCACATTTAAAAAAAGAACAATATCAAAATTCAAATAATTTGAGTGCAAGAATGTTAGTGCATGAGAAATTTAGCGTGGCAACAGAGCCTTGGTTTGATTGGGTGTGGCAGCATATAGATGTTAAAGAGGGCGTACAGATTTTGGAATTGGGCGCTGGAACAGGATTATTGTGGAGTAGAAATTTAGATCGATTGCCTAAAGATGCAAATGTAATTTTGACAGACCTTTCAGAAGGGATGTTGAAAACTGCAAAAGAATCAATTGGAGATGATGATCGATTTTCTTTTTATAGCTATGATGTGGATCATTTGAATTTTGAAGATTATTCTTTTGATATAATCATAGCAAATCATATGCTATATCATGTACCTGATTTAAAAGGTACTTTGAGAGAAGTGCGACGTTTGTTGAAGCCTGATGGGTTATTTTATGCAGCGACAAATGGAGCTACTCATATGAAGCAGCTTTATGATTATTTGAATACTTATGATCCAAAATTGAAGGCTGAGATGTTTCGTTTAAATTTTGTTTTGGAAAATGGTGAAACATTTTTGGGTGAAGTTTTTGATTCTGTTCAGTGTAATCGGTATCCAAATGGATTGAGGATTACAGAAGTGGCACCTTTGGTTGATTATATTTATTCATTGAGGACAATGGCTTTTAATAATCTGGAAGACTCTATGCGAGATGATTTAACTGAATTTTTTGAAGCGATTTTGGCAGAAAAAGGTGTAATCGAGATTGAAAAACGAACAGGAATGTTCATTTGTAGGTAAATTTATGGCGAAGAAACCAAGTGCATTCATTACGGGAATCACAGGACAAGATGGGTCTTATTTGGCAGAGATGCTGTTGGAGAAGGGCTACGATGTGGTGGGAATGGTACGTCCGCATGGTGTGGAACGCTTGGATTTTTTAAGTGCTATTGAAGATGAGATTACGTTGGTGGAGGGGGACCTGCAAGACCAACACAATTTTATTGAAATTATTTCTGATTTTAAACCGGATGAAGTATATAATTTTGCAGCGCAGAGCTTTGTACCTGTTTCATGGTCACAACCAGTTTTGACGGGGGATATTACTGCTTTGGGTGTGGGACGACTTTTGGAAGCAATTCGAATTTCAAAACCTGATGCAAAATTTTTTCAGGCATCTTCTAGTGAAATTTTTGGGGACCCTCTGCAAGAACCACAAACAGAAGAAACGCCAATTAATCCAAGAAATCCTTATGGAATTGCGAAATTGTTTGGGCATATGTTGGTGAAAAATTATCGCAACCAATATGGAATGTATGCATGCTCAGGGATTTTATATAATCATGAAAGTCCACGCCGTGGATTAAAATTTGTGACGCGAAAGATTACGTATACGGCAACAAAGATTAAATTGGGGATGGCGAATGAATTGCGTTTGGGCAATTTGGATGCACGCCGTGACTGGGGATATGCGGAAGATTATGTGCGTGGGATGTGGATGATGTTGAATCAGGATGTGGCGGATGATTATATTTTATCTACGGGGGTGACACATTCTGTGCGGGAATTTGTGGATGCTGCTTTTCGATATGTGGGTTTAAATTATGAAGATTACGTGGTGGTGGATGAAAGATTCTATCGCCCTGTAGAACCACATCAGTTGGTGGGAAATCCTGCTAAGGCAAAAGAAAAAATGGGATGGGAACCCAATGTTGGGTTTGAAGAGATTATTAAGCGGATGATGGAAGCTGATTTTGTGGCTGTAAGCCAAGAATTGGCTTGATGGAAGCTTAACAAGCTCTATAAAGGAAAAAATATGATTGAAAATCGAATTTTGAAGGAAGAAGAGTATCAGCGCCGAGAAGGAATGGATGTTTCGGTGGTGATCCCTGTTTATGATGAAGAAGAAAGCTTGTTGATTTTGCATGATCAAATTCAAACTTCTATGAATGCAATTAATGTGAATTGGGAAGTGGTGTATGTGAATGATGGGTCGAAGGATAAGAGCCAGGAAGTTTTGGAAGAATTGGCGATGCAAGATCCTGAGCATGTGCTGGTGGTAGCGTTTCGACGTAATTTTGGACAGACACCGGCGATGGCAGCTGGGATTGACCATGCTTCGGGCGATGTGATTGTGTTGATGGATGGGGATCTGCAAAATGATCCGGCGGATATCCCGATGTTATTGGACAAAATTGATGAGGGATTTGACTTGGTGAGTGGCTGGCGCAAAGATCGTCAAGATAAGGCTTTGACAAGAAAGTTGCCTTCTAAAATTGCAAATTGGTTGATTTCTACAACTACGGGAGTGCATTTGCATGACTATGGTTGTTCATTGAAGGCATATAAGCGGGAAGTGTTGGAAGGATTTCGACTGTATGGTGAGATGCATCGCTTTATCCCTGCCTTTGCGAATATGGTTGGAGCGAAGATTACAGAAGTGCCGGTGAATCATCGTGCACGTCAATTTGGCGTGGCAAAATATGGATTGGAACGTACGATCAAGGTGATTTTGGACCTTTTCACTGTTAGATTTTTGGAAGGGTTTGGGAATAAACCCATTTATTTATTTGGGACTTCTGGGATTGGTTCAATGTTTGTGGGATTTTTGGGTTTGTTGTTTTTGTTTATTCGACGGTTTGTGGCACAGGGACCGGTGGCGAATTCTCCAATCTTTTTAATCTCTGTTGTATTTATTTTGATTGGTTTTCAGATGATTTTTATGGGATTGATTGCAGAGTTGGTGATTCGTACTTATCATGAGTCAGCAAATAAGGCGATTTATCATGTACGATATATTGTAGATAATCGCGAATAATTTTTTTGTTTTTTAGGCAGGAATGGGATTGTGAAGAATTACATTCCTGCTGTGTTTTAAGCTATGATTGAATTGAGATGTGAACGATGACAGAACGTTTGGAAAATCCTATAAAATCTGATAAGAAAAAAGTCAATTGGCAAAAATTGATTCGTTGGGTGGGGACGGCTGTTTTTTTGGTGTTAATTTTTCTACAATTTGATATAAAAGAAGTATGGTCTGCAATTCGGTATGTGGATATTCGATTGTATTTGGTGGTGTTTGCTTTTGAATTTATTAATCGAGGAATCTCAAGCTTTCGTTGGAAACTTTCCTTAAAGGCTCAAGATATTCAAGTGCCTTTTTTCCGTTTGTTTTTCATTTTTCTGTATGGACAAGCTTTGAATTTGATTATGCCTTCTACAATCGGTGGAGATTCTTATCGAATTTATGAAGTGGTTAAGAATTCACCGAAAAATAAGACAGGAGCTGCGATTGCGACTGTTTTTGACCGCGGAATTGGGTTGGTTTCTTTGGCAGTGATTTTATATGTGACCTTGTTCTTCAATCCTTATGCTCCTGAAGAGCTACGGTTGATTTTGTTGATTGGCTTAACGATTGCATTTTTAGTAGGTATTTTGGTGATTTATTTTGTCTTTGCGGATAAAGTGGCCTGGATTCGAAGGTTGTTACATTTTGAAAAAATACAAAATTTATTTGATAAAGTAGTGGTATCTTTAAAAAATTATCGTAAAACACCATTATTAACTTTAAAAATCTTTTTGGTGTCTGTATTTTTTCAAACCTCCATTATTCTGGTGCAAGCGTTTACTTATTATGTGGTGGGGGTGCGGAATGTGCCGGTGCTGTTTTACTTTTATGTGATTCCAGTGGTGTCTTTGATTTTGGTATTACCAATTAGCATTGGGGGAGTGGGATTGCGTGAATATACTTTTGCGAATTTGATGGCTCCGATGGGTGTGACAGCGACGCATATTTTGATCTATTCTTTGATTGGATATAGTTTTCAGATATTGATTGGGTTAGGTTCTTTGTTGATTGGATTGTTTAATGATATGGGACCTAAAAAAGGAAAGGAACTTATTGTAGATGAAACAGAAATCGCTTAAGTTTTGGGCTAGTTGGGTATATCTAGGATTATTTTTCTATTGGATCAGCCAAGGGGTGTATTCATTTGTGATTGAACCTGTGTTGGCTTCCAAGCGATATTTGGTTTATTTGGGTGTTTTGGGCTTGTCTGGCGTGGTTTTGTTGGGACTGGCATTGGTATTTTTCTTTAAAAGAGATGGGTTTTTTGATTTTTTAAAAAAGGTCGATGGTTGGTTTGATGGCATACAAAAATGGATTGCATGGAGTTTGAGTGTGATTTTATTAGCACTACCATTCTTTTTGCAAGTGTTGGTGGTGCGGATTGAGCCAAAATTGAATTCTTTGTTGTTGCAGTCTTTGTATTTTTCATTACCTGTGTTGGCTTTGTTAGCGAGCTATTTTTTTGTAAAGGTAAATGTAAGATATTCATTTGGAATGGTATGGTTGTTGACCACGATGATTGGGGGAACATTCTATTTTGTGGCGTTCAATTTTTTGTCGGTTGTGTCGATTCCTTTGTCTTTGGGATGGTCTGAAGGGAATCGTTTGTATGATTATTCTGTGTTCTTTGGGACAGATCGATATGATTTGGCTGGAGAAGGCGTTTTCCAGACGTTCATTTCTACGGGACGCGCTTTCTATTTTGGATTAATTTATTTGATTCCCAACGTGGGGATTTGGGGTGTGCGTTTTTGGCAGGCGTTGATGAATACGTTACCGATGTTTTTGATTGGTTTCTTTTTGATTCAAATTGATTTTGGTTCAAAAATTAGTAAATTTCAGAAATGGGTGTTTGTGATTTGGGCATATTTGTTTTTATTACAAGGTCCAATTCATTCTTATTTTATGATGGCGTTGGTGGTGACTTTCATTGGTGCGAAACAAAAGAAGTTGGTGTGGGCGGCTGTGTTCGTGGCGTTGGGGGGATTTTTGGCGAATATTAGCCGATGGACATGGACCTTTGCACCAGGGCTGTTTGCGGGGATGATTGCTTTGTTACAAATTGAAGACCCGCGGTTTAAGAATGGTAAGTGGAAAGAATTAATTCGTCCGTTTGTACTGGGGATTAGTGGTTTGGTGGGGGGATTGGGATTGTCGAATTTGATTCCTGTGAAGGATGTGAATATTGCAAATTTTGAGAGTGGGGGTGGATTGAGTTTGGATTCAATCACTCATGCATTTGATCAGAGTTTGTTATGGTATCGATTGTTGCCGAACCGGACGTTTAAGCCGGGAATTTTGTTGGCAGTGTTGCTAGCTGTGGTGTTTGTTTACGTGATGTTGGTGGTGTTGTTTGTGCAAAAGAAGTGGCGACCGAATTGGCTACAATTGCTGGCTGTGGGGGCTGTGCAATTGGCATTGTTTGGGGTGGGGACTGTGGCAAGCACGAAGATTGGTGGGGGTGGTGATCTTCATAATTTGGATATGTTCTTGCTGGGTACGTTGATTTTGGCAGCGAGTGTGTGGGGAATGGTGTTTGATTTTTCGAGTGAGATTAAGATTTGGCAAAAGGGAATGGTGATGTTGTTGCTTTTGGTGCCAGTTTTTTCTCCCTTCCAACGTAGCAGAGTGCCTGTTTACGTGGATGCTGAGACTACTCAGCATGTGTTGGAAAAAGTGCAGGCTATGGTGGATGAGAAGAAACTTGAAGGTGAGATTTTATTTATCGATGAACGACAGTTGCTGACTTTTGGGTATATTGATGATGTGCCATTGGTGATGGAATATGAAAAGAAGTATTTGAATGATATGGCAATGGCTGATAATGAAGCTTATTTTGCTAAGTTCTATGAGGATTTGGAAGCAGGAAGATTCTCATTAATTGTGTCTGAGTCGTTGTCAGATGTGTTGTATAAACCAAATAGCTCATTTGCTGAGGAAAACACTCCTTGGGTGAAGTGGGTTTCGATTCCGATCTTAGATACGTATGATTCTGTTTATAAAAATAAGGATTATCAAATTCAGTTGTTTGTACCAAAGAAATAAGGTTGTTTAATAATGAAAATTTTAGTTTTATCGCATGAATATCCACCAGTGGGTGGAGGTGGAGGAAAGATTGCACAAGATCTTTGCCGTGGTTTTGTGAAAAATGGGCATGAGGTTTGTCTTTTAACCTCGCATTATGGTGAATTGCCTTTGGCGGAAATAATTGATGGTGTGGAAGTGGTACGTTTGAAGGTGGGGCGAGATGAAA
The DNA here is from genome assembly GCA_963676155.2 of Anaerolineales bacterium. Classification (GTDB taxonomy): domain Bacteria; phylum Chloroflexota; class Anaerolineae; order Anaerolineales; family UBA11579. Next base: position 436,695 of record CAXXOS010000001.1, on the reverse strand, counting down.
TGTTCAAAGCGAGCATGACATCAATGTTACGTTATGATTGGGCAGCTTTTTGGGCAGGTTGGAAAAAAATTCGAAATTGGAAACCAGATGTGATTCATGCACATTTTGCAGTGCCAGCTGGTGCAACGGCTTGGTTGTTGTCTAAATTGACGGGAGTGCCTTATTTGGTGACTGCGCATTTGGGAGACGTGCCGGGGGGAACGCCAGAAAAAACTTCTACATGGTTTAAGGTAATTTATCCTTTTACTTTTCCGATTTGGAAACAAGCGGATCAGGTGGTGGCGGTGAGTGCGTTCACCAAATCATTGGCGGATGCTCATTATCCGGTTGAGATTAAGATTATTCATAATGGAATTGACTTGAGTGATTTTTCTGGAGAAGCTATTCACGTCAATGAAGTTCCTCATTTGGTTTTTGCGGGACGATATATGCCACAGAAGAATGTGCCTCAGATTGTGAAAAGTTTGGCACAAGTGAAGGATTTGGATTGGCGTTGTACGTTGATTGGTGATGGTCCGGAACGGGCTAAGGTGGATGCTTTGATTGCAAAATTTGGTTTGGAAGATCGGATTACACAACCGGGTTGGGTGGCACCAGATGATGTGATTGAGATTTTTAAGAATGCTGATATTTTATTCATGCCTTCTTATTCTGAAGGATTACCACTGACTGGGTTGCAGGGGTTGGCAAGCAGTTTGGCTTTTTTGGTGAGCGATGTGGGGGGATTTGCGGACTTGGTGGTGAAGGGTGAAAATGGTTGTGCTGTGGCACCAGATGATACGGATGGATATGTGAAGGCTTTGTGCGTGATGTTGCAACCTGAAGAATTACTGGGGGCAAAGAAAGTTAGCTGGGCACATGCACAAAACTTTGATCTGCCTTTGATTGTGAAGCAATATGAAGAGGCTTTTGAAGCAATTTTGAAAAAATAGCACCTGAGAAATCAGGTGTTTTTTCAAGTTATTTAAGCGATTGGGTTCAGTGGTACAATGTTCTCAATCTTCAATAAAGAGGTAACTTATGGCTAAAATTCAAATTGAACAAGATTATTTGGTTAATCGCTTGGTAGAAATATTAAATATTTCCAGCCCTTCAGGGTATACGGAAAATGCGTTGAAATGGGTGGCAGATGAGTTGTCGCAGTATGCAGATGTGACGATGCATTATACGCGTAAGGGGGCTTTGGTGGCACGTTGGCAGGGGAAGAACTCTGACTATAGTGTGGGGTTGGCTTCTCATGTGGATACATTAGGTGCGATGGTAAAAGAGATTAAGCCTAGTGGTCGTTTGAAATTGACGCAGTTGGGCGGATATGCTTGGAATACGGTTGAAAATGAAAGCTGCCAAATTTTAACCTCGAAAGGTGAATTGATTAGTGGAACGATTCTTTTGGCGAATGGCAGTGTGCATGTGAACAAGGATGTGCGCGGGGCAACGCGAGATGATGATGCGATGGAAGTGCGTTTGGATGCAAAAACTACTTCTGCAGATGAAACACAAGCATTAGGGATTAATGTGGGTGATTTTGTGTTTTTTGATCCGCGCGTGGTGGTGACAAATGGATTTGTGCGTTCTCGCCATTTGGATAATAAGGCGGGAGTGGCGATTATGCTGGCGATGGTGAAGGCTGTGCATGAGGCAGGATTGCAACCTGCACAAGATGTGGTATTGTTCTTTAGTAATTTTGAAGAGGTAGGACATGGGGCCGCGACTGGTTTTCCTGATGATATGGAAGAGTTGGTGGCAATTGACATGGCTGCGATTGGGGCAGGACAAAATTCTGATGAATATCACTGCTCAATTTGTGTGAAAGATGGAAGTGGTCCTTATCATCATGGATTGACAACAAAACTGCGTACTTTGGCTGAAAAGAATGATATTGAGTATCAACCGGATATCTATGTATATTATGGATCGGATGGATCTGCTTTTTGGCGTGCGGGTGGAGATGTGAAAATTGCTTTGATTGGTCCAGGTGTGGATGCCTCTCATAGTTATGAACGGACCCATGTGGATGCTTTGATTGCTTCGACGGAATTATGCGTTGCCTATGTTTTAGGTGGAGAATGAATCAATGAGTAAAAAATATTTAGTGGTTGATGCACATGAAGATATTGCATCGAATATGTTGGACGCGAAGCGAGATTATCGCCGAACTGTGGCACAAACTCGCGCACTTGAAATGGGCTCTGCTCAAGTGAAACGGGGGGGAGACACTTTGTTGGGGCGAGATGCTTATCAAGCTGGAGATGTGGCTTTTGTATTTTCTACTTTGTTTGCGGCACCGATTCGTGCAATGCGGCCGGGAATTTCGGAGCACCAGAAAAAAAATATGTATGCAACTATTGATGAAGCGCATGCAATTTATAAAAAAGAAGTTGAGATGTATCATCAATTGGTGGAAGAATCCCCTGAAATATTCCGATTGATCTTGAATAAGAAAGATTATGAACAACATTTTGCTGCTTGGCAGGCTAAGAAGGAAAGTGAAGAATTGCCGACTGGTTTGGTGATTTTGATGGAATGTGCTGACGGGGTGCGAGATGTGGATGAACTGCCAGAATGGTGGGAAATGGGCGTGCGTTTGATTGGCCCTGCTTGGATAGGTACTCGTTTTTGCGGTGGGACGGGTGAGCCAGGTGGTTTGACTAAGCTTGGAAGAGAGCTTTTGGTTGGGATGCAAGAAGTGGGGTTTGGTTTGGATTTGAGCCATATGGACCGACAAGCCGCTTTTGATTCTTTGGATATTTATAAAGGTGAAATTTTGTGTTCTCATTTGAACGCAAAGGAGATTGGTGATGCTCCAAATACAAACCGTCTTTTTGAAGATGATTTGTTAAAAGAGATTTTGAAACGAGATGCTGTGATTGGTGTGGTGCCGTATAATCGATTTTTGGATAGGGATTGGAAAGATGGTGATCCTCGATTATCAATTGATAAGGTAATTAAACAGATTGATCATATGTGTCAGTTGGCAGGGAACGCGAGACAAGTGGGCTTTGGGACTGATTTTGATGGTGGCTTTGGGGTGCAACATACCGTGGCTGAATTTGATTCGATTGCTGACCTGCAGAAAGTGCCAGAAGAGCTGACGAAATTAGGTTATACTGAAGAAGATATTGCAAATATTATGGGGTTGAATTGGTGTCGTAAGTTAGAGAGAATTTTACCGGAATAGGATTATGGCGAAGAAAGAAAGAACTCCTCATACAAAGAATATCTATAACCATCGATTAGGGATGATTTTGACATTGATTGGTGTTGTGGTGTTTGTGATTGGCGCTAAACCTGAATGGTTTAATTTGAATCGTTCTGAAGTGATCGGATATGTGCAAATCATATTTATTGTGATGGGTTTAGGCATTATAAGTTTTGGGGGGTATTTGAGTATTGATACTTTGTGGAGTGGAAAAGAAAAAACGATCTTGGCAGATATTGGGATGCGTTTGATTGCAACTGGTTTTATTTTTGCTTTTATTACTGGACAAGCTGATTTGATTGGCTTGGGTACACGACCTATTGGAAAATTTATTCCTTTTTTTGGGATTTGGCAAGAACGAGGCATTTTGATTGGTGAATTTATTATTGTGGTAGGATTTTTGTGTTTTTTCCCTTGGGATATTTTGAAGTCTAAAAAGTGAAATGAAAAAACAACAAAAAATGATTTATTAAAAAGGTACTTTTTAGCACCTTTTATTTTTTCTTTAGGATTCTGAGAACATCTTCATTTGAGGAAAACCTGAAGAAGGGCAATCCTCTGATATCTGCGATCTGGTTTTCAATGTCGAGAAGTTGCATCCAATCTTGTTTGTTAATGATAGTTTGGGAGGACAGCTTAGTTTGAAGTTGTTGAATGGCATTTTCTGCTTGGGATGTGGTGTGTGTTTGCAGGAAAGATTCGATGGCTTGCGCGGCTTGGATGCCATCTTTTTTGGCTTGGCCGGCGAGGCCTTTGCTGGGTTTGCGAGCCCAGCCTGCGACAAAGAGGTTATTTTTAGGATGGACTAATTGATATTGAATTTTTTCATCTTGAGAGCTTTCAGATGAATGCGTGATGAATTGATTCCACTTGTCAGTTTGCAGTCCGAGGTTTTGGTCGACCTCATCCCCGATGCAAAAGATGATTTGATTGGCATCAATGATGTGTGTTTTGCCAGTGTCTTTAGGTTTGAGATAACCATTTTCTTGTTCGATTAGGATGGTGTCGGCAACTTCTAATCCGATAGCTTTTCCTTGTTGGTCTACAATGATCTGATTGGGGCGGGCGAAAAAATCAAAAGAGATTTTGGTTTCAGAATCTTTGGGATGAGCTTTATGCATGGATTTGAAGAAGCTTTGGTAACTGGCTTCATAATCTTGATGTGCAACTTCCATAATGGGTTTGCATTTTTCCATCTCTTGATCAAATTTTGGTTTATCAAGATTATTGGCAATGTAAAGCCATTCTTTTTGAGTAAATTTTACTTCACCGGGACCACGACGAGCAGTGATGATGATTTCTTCTACTTTTTCTTCATGAGTGAGATAACGGGCGATGTCGACCATGACATTTCCAAGACCAATGAGAACTACTTTTGTTCCGATGGATAAATTTTGGATGGGATGGTTGGGAAGAGAGTTGTAGAAAAAAGTTAGATCTTTGGCGTGGTAGACACCAGGGGCATCTTCATGAGGAAGCCCGAGCCATTTTGTGTTTTGTGCACCAGTGGTGATAAGAATGGCATCAAAGCCAAGATCTTCTAAGGTTTGAATAGAGATGGGTTGATCTTGAGCAATTTTTATATTGCCGAAATAAGTGATATTTGGTTTGGCGAGGATGTTGATGAATTGTTTACGAAATGATTCTTTGATGAGGTGTTTGCGAAAATAGATGCCGTATTCGGCTAAACCACCGGGACGAATGTCACGGTTGATAAGGGCGATGTGTGCACCTGCATCGGCGAGATAGCCAGCCGCAGCAATTCCAGCGGGTCCTGCACCGATGATGGCGATGTGCTTGTTTTCTAGGGTCATGAATTGTTCCACGTTGAATTGTATAGTTTATTTTTTATACCAAAAGGTGGGAATGCCTTTTGTATCTGTTTTGAGACGAAATATGCTGCCGGAAAGAGGATACTCTTTTGCTTGTTGATCAGTGAGATCGACAGTGGCAGTGGTGATATAGAGCTCGTTGAGGTCTTTGCCACCGAAGATGAGGGAGGTGACCAAAGGAGCAGGAATGTCGTAGCGTTCGATGTCTTCCCCTGTATTCGGGTTCCAACGTATAATTTGTCCCCCATTCCATAGCGCAGTCCAGAGCATGCCATCTTGATCGCTGGTCATGCCGTCTAATTCATAGTCGATGTTTTCTGGCAAGGTGACGACGATGCGTTCATTGGAAAGACTGCCAGTTTTAAGATCGTAGTCAAAGGCTAGGATGTTGTATTTTTTTGAATCGATATAGTACATGGTTTTGTAGTCTGGGGACCAAGTGATGCCGTTGGAGATGGTGACTTGTGAACGAAGGGTCTTGAGTTTGGGGGTAGCTTTTTCGTCGTAGGAATAGAGCTTGCCGGCGGAGGGCTTTGAGATGGTGCTCATGCTGCCGATGATGAAGCGACCTTGTGGATCACATTTGCCATCGTTGAAGCGATTGTTGTAGTCTTCACTTTCGACTTCAATGAGTTGGCTTAATTGTTTGGTGGAGAGGTTGTATTCGAGAATTTTTCGATCTGCGGCGATGATGACTGTGTCTAGTGTGAAAGGAGCAACTGCGCTAATTGCTGCAAAATATTCGCGAAAATAATGATATTCTTGTTTTTTTGTCTGGGGATCATAAACGTAGAGTGCAGGTTTGAGAATATCTACCCAATATAGGACTTGATTTTTTGCATCCCAGACGGGTGATTCACCAAGGATGCTGTTCTTTTTATAAACAAGTTCAACTTCTTTGTTCATGATTACTACCTCTCACTAGCATTCATTTGATACATATATTCTACCTGATAAGCGATGCTTGTGGTCTGTTGAAATTCCTTTTTGTTAAAATTTCTATAAATTATTAATATTTGCCTGATATGATGAAGGTATCAGATGAAGATAATTCAGTTAGGAGTAACTATGTCAAAAGAAAAAGCAACTCGTTATTTAATGAAACAACGATTGATCTCTATTGGAGATGATTTTTTTATCAAGAATAAATCTGGAGAACAAGTATATAAGGTTGATGGAAAGGCGCTTCGTGTGCGTGATACATTGATTTTTGAGGACTTGAAAGGAAATGAGCTGTGCCATATTCAGGAAAAATTACTTTATTTTAAAGATACGGTGAAAATTGAACGAGATGGGATGGGATCTGCTTTGGTGAAGAAGGCGTTGTTCACCCCCTTCCGCGATCGATTTGTGGTACATCTTGATAATGGTGATAAGCTGAAGGTGAAGGGGAATATTTTGGATCATGAATATAAAATTCGCTCTTCAAAGGGGAAGCTGGCTCGGATTTCAAAGAGATGGTTTCGGATTCGAGACACTTATGGGGTGCAAGTGGAGCCGGAAGCAGATGATGTGTTGATGCTGGCGATTACTGTGGTGATTGATGTGATGGCACAAAAAGCAGAAGATGAACGAAAGCGCAAGGCGAAACGAAAAGAAAAAAAAGAAGAAAAGAAGGTAAATGATTAATCTGTGATTGCAGATGCCATGGCTATGGCAAACCCTTTTGTGTGGGATAGGCTGATTGACCAAGCAGTGATGTGGAGTTGATCAGCTTTTTTTTGTGCTTGGTGATGAAGAAAGAGGAGGGGGGCTCCTGTGCTCTCTTTGAGGATCTCGATATCTGTCCATTGGATGGTACCAATGCCTGATTGGAGTGCTTTGGAGACGGCTTCTTTGGCGGCAAAGCGTGCGGCTAGAGAGGCCATGTTTTGCCCGCAGATTTGCTGTTCTTGGGGGGTATAGATTCTATTTAGGAAGCGAATTTGGTATTTTTCTATGGATGTGGCGATGCGGGAAATTTCGATTAGGTCAATTCCGGAGAAGATTTTCATGTTGAGATTATATCATGTGGGGATTTTCTATGAGATAATGGAGTGTGTATCTACTAGGGAGTGTTAATTATTTTATTAAATACTTATTGTTTCAGTTTTGAAGCAATTTCCCATATATGCTATTTTTTTGTCGGATTTTTGCGATAAGCGCCCATATATGGATGGATGATGATTTTATCAAATAAGTCTATGCGGAAAGCTGTTTAAGTATATTTTTTGGAGCACTGAGGTCTATTAATTTGAAAAATTCTTGACTTTTTATATTTATCTGATTTATGATATTGAGTTGTTGTTATCTATTGAATATTAGTGCTATTCTGAAAGGTTATTAATGAATTTAACTAAAGTAAAAAAAGTATTGATTGGAGAGCCGTTTCCTAACAGTCGTGAAGTTCATGAAAGATTAGACAAAGTGCGTGCTCTGGCAATTTTTGCTTCTGATCCGATTAGTAGTAATGCTTATGCTACAGAAGCTATTATGAGTGTGCTGCTTGTTTTGGGAAGTGGTGCTTTAAAACTTACGTTGCCGATCGGTTTAGCTGTGGCTGGCTTAGTATTATTAGTGGTTACAAGTTATATCCAAACAATTTTTCACTATCCTGATGGTGGTGGTGCTTATACAGTTGCAAAAGATAACTTGGGAAATTTCCCTTCACTTTTGGCAGCTGCAGCATTGTTGACAGATTATATTTTGACCGTATCTGTATCTGTTTCTGCTGGTGTTCGAGCAGTCACTTCAGCATTTCCAAATGCGTATGATCATCGAATCGGGATTGCTCTTGGGGCAATTTTCTTTATTACATGGATTAATTTGAGAGGTGTGAGAGAAAGCGGTACTATTTTTGCAATCCCAACTTATGCTTTTGTGGTTGGTGTTTTGGCAATGATTGGCCTGGGGTTGGTGAAATATTTTGGATGGTTTAATGCAGCGCCAATTGAGGTTGTGACACATACTGTTGAAGCTCAAGGTAGTTATGAGAACTTTGCTTATGTGTGGTTGTTGTTGAGAGCATTTGCGGGTGGTTGTACGGCATTGACGGGAATTGAAGCGATTAGTAATGGTGTAAATTCTTTCAAACCACCTGAATCTAAAAATGCAGTGATCACGATGATTATGATGGCGGTTTTTGCAATGTCATTGTTTTTGGGAATCACATTTTTGGGCACTCGTTTGAATTTGGTTCCTCATGAAGCAGAGAGTATTCTTTCTCAGCTTTCAAGACAAATTACAAATGGGGGTCTCTTATATTATTGGATTCAAGTGTTTACTGCTTTGATTTTGTTCTTGGCGGCAAATACTGGTTATCAAGGATTCCCACAATTGAGTTCCTTCTTGGCAAATGATAATTATTTACCTCGTTGGTTGCAAAACCGTGGCGATCGTTTGGTTTATAGTGCAGGAATTATTGTTTTGACTGTAATTTCTTCATTTATTGTGGTGTTTTTTAAGGCTGATGAAATTTCAATGTTGCCTTTATATGCGATTGGTGTGATGTTGAGCTTTACTGTTTCTCAAACGGGAATGTTTAGATTGATGGGTAAAATTGCACATTTGAAGCCGGGTGAGCATATTAAGACTAGTGTGACTGAAATTCACTATGAAAAAAATGTTTTTTGGAAACGAATGTTGAATGCAATTGGTGCAATTGTGACTTTTATTGTTTTGATTATTTTGATTGTTACGAAGTTTGTTGAAGGCGCATGGATTATTGTTGTGTTTATTCCATTCTTGATGGCGATTTTCTATTCAATTAATCGACACTATGGGAATATGGCAAATGCTTTGAGCACTCGCAATTTAGAAAAAGGTGAGATTCGAGGTGTGGCGAATGTAGTGATTGTTCCTGTGGCTGATATTCACCGAGGAAGCCTTTTGGCGTTGGAATATTCTAAGATGTTCTCCTCTGATGTGCGTGCAGTTTCAATCGCAATTTCTGAAGATAAGAAGAAACGCTTCTTAGAGCGTTGGAATCGGTTCTCAGATATTACAAAAGATGTGAAGTTAGATATTATTGACTATGAGTATCGAAATATCATTCCACCATTGGTTGAATATATTGAAAAGGTGAACAATGAGGAATTCCCGGAACAAGTCACTACGGTTGTAATTCCTGAATTTTTACCTGAGCGTGATTACGAACAGATGTTGCATAATCAAACTGCAAAACGCTTACGTTCACAATTGAAACAATATAAGGACTTGGTGATTATTGAGGTGCCTTATCATATTGATTCAAAAATCTAGGTTGTGCTAGGTTTGATTAATTTGTAAAGTGTTTTTTTGTTTTGAATTGTAATTAAAATAAATATACCTGCTACTATAGTAGTAGGTATATTTTTATTGGAATTTTTGAGAGGTTGAGATGGCAAAAAGTAGACATGAATATGTGTGCAGAGAATGCGGTTATCGTTCTCCAAAGTCTTTGGGAAGATGCATTAAATGTGGAGAATGGGACTCTATGGAAGAAGTGATGGTTGTGGATGCCCCCAAAAGTGTGAGTGCAAAAAAGAGTTATGTGGTGAGCAATTCGGTGCCAAGACGCTTGGGTGAGATTACTGAAGATGAAAACCCTCGGATCTATTTTGGAATGAGCGAAATGGAGCGCGTGTTGGGTGGAGGGATTGTGCCGGGTTCAATCACATTGATTAGTGGGGATCCAGGAATTGGGAAGTCTACTTTATTATTGCAAACAGCTTTGAAGTTCTCTGAAACATTGAAGGTGCTATATGTTTCGGGAGAGGAATCAGAGCGACAGATCAAAATGCGAGCGAAGCGTTTGACAGATGCGGAGAAGTTTTCTGATAATTTGTTTTTGGTAACAGAAACCAATTTGGATGCGATTCATGGATATTTGGTGAATTTAAACCCCGATCTGTTAATTTTAGATTCAATCCAAACAACATATATACCTACTAAAGATTCATCTGCTGGGACTGTGACACAGGTGCGCGAATGTTCTTCTATGTTACGGGAATATGCTAAATCAACGGGTACTTCTGTGTTTTTGATTGGACATGTGACGAAGGATGGGAATATTGCGGGACCGAGGACATTGGAACATATTGTAGATACGGTGCTTTATTTGGAGGGAGATCGTTTCCAGAGTTATCGGTTGTTGCGCTCGGTGAAGAATCGCTTTGGGGCGACTTCTGAAGTGGGTGTGTTTGAGATGAGTAATATGGGGCTTTTGGAGGTAAAGAATCCTTCGGAAGCTTTTTTGGCAGAACGAATGGTGAATGCGGCGGGGAGTGCGATTGCGGTGCCAATGGAAGGGACACGGCCTTTGTTGGTGGAAATTCAGGGATTGACCAGCCCGACTTCTTTTGGAAACCCTAGACGAACTGCGAATGGACTGGACTTTAATCGTTTGCAATTGATTACCGCAGTCTTGATTCGCCGATTGGGATATCGATTGGGAGAACAAGATATTTTTGCGAATGTGGTGGGGGGCTTAAAAATTGATGAACCAGCCGCTGATCTGGCAATTGCGGCGGCAATTGCATCGTCTATGCGAGATAAGCCGATTCAGGCGGATTGTGTTTTGATCGGTGAGATTGGATTGTCGGGAGAGTTGCGGGCGATTCGCCAGTTGGAGGCACGATTGAATGAGGCGGAGAAACTTGGTTTTCGGAAGGCAATCATTCCTAAGCGATTGGGACGAAAAGGAGAGATTGCTTCTACGATGGAGGTCATAGAAGCAAGAACGGTTAAACAAGCTTTTTATTTTGCATTTGGTGAACATGACAATTCCTAATTCTGTTGATTTTTCTGATTCTGCTGTTAAAAAACCGGATTTTTTAATCGGGGATATACCTGTTTTTGGACGGGTGATGTTGGCGCCGATGGATGGGTATTCTGATTCCCCTTATCGACAATTGACCCGTAGGTTTGGCTCTGCGATTAGTTATTCTGAATTTATTAATACGATGGAAGTGATTCATCATCATCGTTTTCTTTATGAAATGGTGAATTATGTTGAAGATGAACGCCCATTTGTGTTTCAAGTGTTTGATAATGATCCACAACGAATTTTGAATGCAGTGATGATTTTGGAAGAACGACAACCCGATATTATTGATATTAATATGGGGTGCAGTGCGAAGAATGTTTCAGGGCGAGGCGCAGGAGCGGGATTGATGCGTGATCCTCAGAAAGTGGCGGAGATTTTTGCTACGTTGAGTTCAAAATTGAGTGTGCCCGTGACAGGGAAGATTCGCTTGGGATGGGATGATGATTCTTTGAATTATCTATTGATTAGCCGGATTATTGAAGAGAATGGGGGAAAAGCTGTGGCAGTACATGGCCGAACACGAAAGATGGAGTATCGTGGGAAGGCGCGGTGGGAGCCAATTGCGGAAATCAAAGCTGCACGAAAAATCCCTGTGATTGGAAATGGAGATGTGAAAACTCCTGATGATATTGATCTTATGATTAATGAAACAGGTGTTGATGGGGTGATGATTGGGCGAGCTGCGACAGGGAATCCATGGATTTTCCAGCGACGAAATAAGACAGATGTTCCTAAGGATGAGTTGGTGGAGACAATTAAAGAACATTTGCGATTAATGGTTAAGCATTATGGTGAAGAACGAGGTGTGACTGTTTTTCGAAAACATGCGACACGTTATTTAAATGAATATGAGATTTTGAAAGATGAGCGCAGAGTTCTTTTAACTGCTCCAGATGAAGCTCAGTTTGTGGATATTTTAGATCAGATTATGAGTACGAAATAAATTAATTGTTTGATTTGTGATTCTTTTGTGCTCTTTTTAAGAATTCTTTTATATAGAATTTGAACTTATGCTAAAATGTGCCTATGAAAAATCGCATTATTCTTCTCATTCTATTACTCTGCTTTTCTTTACAATTTCCTATTTCTATTTTTGCAAATGACGATCCTCCTGAGGAGATTCTGACTCCAAAAGCTACTTTAAATTCAATTGATTTTGAGAATTTTCCACAGGTATCTGGTATTTTAGATGTTCGAGATGGCAATGGTGCCTTTATGAGCATGTTGAATCCGAGCAATGTGAGCGTGTTGGAAAATGGGACTAGTGTGCCTGTTCAAGTTTTGGAACGCCAAGATGTGGGTGTGCAGGTGGTGGTGGCCATTAATTTGACCCAACGTTTTTCTGTTTATTTTGAAGAAGGTGTCACAATCTATGAAAAGGTTTTTGAAGATTTGGCGAATTGGGGGAATGGTTTGGCTACGGATGATTATGATCTGAGTTTTGTGACAAATGAAGGAATCAATAGCCGGCATCGGATCTCACCACGGGAGTGGCTGCGAGCGGTGGAACTTTATGAACCAGATTTTGAAAATAGTGGAACTAATTTAGATGTGCTTTTTACTGCGATAAATGTGGCATCAGAAGAAGCCCCCCGCCAGGGAATGGGAAAGGTTGTTTTTTATTACACTTCGATCATTGATGCTGAGTATAACGATAATTTGGCAAATTTGGTGAATCAGGCAGTGGCAAATGGGGTGATTATTTATCCTATTTTTGTGGATTCGAATGCTTATTTAGAAACGGATGAAACTTTGAATTTGCGACAGATGGCAGAGCAAACGGGGGGCGAGATGGTCTATTTTGCGGATGCAACTAAGATGTCTGATTTGAATTCTGTTTTGGCACCCTACGGGGAAGTTTATCAATTTACCTATAATTCTACATTGAAGAGCACAGGCGAACATGAAATTGCTGCGGTGGTGAATGCGGGTGAAGTCAGTTTGACGACAAATTCTTTGCTTGTGGCTTTGCAAGTTGAACCGCCAACTCCGTTTTTTGTGGATCCGCCGGTGACGATTGAACGTGTGATTGACACGAGCAATGCGAGCGAAGACGGATTTGTGCCGATTTTTGAGCCGATTGAGATTATGGTGGATTTTCCGGATAGACGGAGTCGCGCAATTGTGCGATCTGCCTTGTTGGTGAATGGGGAAGTGGTTGCTGAGAATTTTTCTGCTCCGTTTGAAACTTTTGAGTGGAGTTTGATTGGTTTCAATGAAACAGGTGTGCAAGAGATCTCGATTGAGGTGGAAGACGAATTGGGATTGGTGGGACGCAGTGTGGAAAGCAGTGTGCAAGTGCTGATTCAATCTCCTGTGTTGCGATGGCAATCAATTTTGAGTGAATATGGTTATTTGATTACTATTGCAATTGCTGTTTTGGTGGGAAGCGCTTTATTGGTGATTTTAATATTGTCTGGTGTGATTGGACCTGATAATCGTGCAGAGAGAAGAAGAATTCGAAAAGCACGCAAACAACAAAATTCTTCTATGTATTATGAACCAGAAGGAATTCGGAGAGATTCACAACCTATTTTGAATTCAGCGGCGAGACGTACTCCATCTTCTCCTTTGGAAAGAAGAGGTCTGAATGAAGATCCGGTTACACAACCGGTGGGGAGTGTGGTGCAACATGCACGAATTGAGAAAAAGCGAAAAAAGATCCGAGAGCAAGCTCCTGAGCGTGTGCTAAATTTGCCGCGGGCTATTTTGAAAAAGTTGAATGACGATGATCAAACAATCCCAGGAGGAGCGTTGTTGATTTTTGATGAAGAAACGAAAATTGGGAGTGATAAGACACAAGTTAATTGTTGGATTAATGATCCTTCGATTCAGGCTGTGCATGCGATTGTTCGTTTGCAAGATGGACAATTTTTGATTGCTGATCAGAAGACTGTGGCTGGTACTTGGGTGAATTACGCACCGATTAATAATATTGAAGGTTGCCAGTTGGAAGATGGGGATCTAGTTCACTTGGGAAAATTTGGCTTTCGTTTTATGTTGAATAAACAATACAAAGAAGAATAGAGATCCTGTTTATGCATATTTTACTTGTACACCAAGCTTTTGCTGCCATTGATGAACCTGGTGGTACACGACATCATGAAATTGCACGCCATTTGGAGGCTAAGGGACATAAGGTGACGATCATTGCTTCAGCAGTGAGTTATTTGACGGGGGGAGATGCAATTAAGCCAAAGTGGAAAACTGTTGAAAATGATGGTGGGAAAATCACGATTCTTCGAACATATACTTATCATGCGATCCATAAGAGCTTTGTGCATCGATTGTTTAGTTTTTTTAGCTTTATGTTCAGCTCTTTTGTGGTGGGGCTAGGTGTAAGAAATGTTGATTTGGTTTGGGGTACTTCACCTCCGATATTTCAGGCGGTAACAGCTTGGATGTTGGCTCGTTTAAAAGGAGCTAGATTTATTTTGGAGATTCGTGATCTTTGGCCGGCATTTGCTGTGGCTGTAGGTGTGGTAAAGAATAAGACTTTGATCCGAATGACGGAATGGTTGGAAAAATTTTTATATCATCGTGCTGATCGAATTATGATTAATTCTCCTGGATTTTTTGAACATATTCGGGCAAGAGGTGGTGATGATTTAACTTTGATTCCAAATGGGGCTGATATGACAATGTTTGATCCAAATGACAATGGACAAAGATTTCGTGATGGTCATGGTTTGACAGAAGATTTTGTGGTGATGTATGCCGGGGCACATGGTTTGAGCAATGACTTGGGTGTTTTGTTAAAAGCCGCAGCATTACTTCAAGATGAAAAAGGAGTCAAAATTGTATTTTTGGGGGATGGGAAAGATAAAGATCAATTGGTGGCTGAAGCTGAGGATCTTGGTTTGGAGAATGTGATGTTTTTGCCTTCTGTGCCAAAAGATGAAATAAGCGGGGTTTTGGCTGGCGCAGATGCATGTGTGGCGATTTTAAAGCCAATTGAGATGTATAAGACGGTGTATCCTAATAAGGTGTTTGATTATATGGCAGCTGGACGACCGGTGATTTTGGCGATTGATGGGGTTGTGCGAGATGTGGTTGAAAAGGCAGCCGGAGGAGTTTTTGTGGAACCGGGAAATCCTAAGAAATTAGCAGAGACTATTTTGAATTTTGCACAATCTAAGGAAAAGTGTGTGGAGATGGGCAAAAATGGGCGCGCTTATTTGGAGGCTCATTTTGACCGGACGGCTTTGGCTGATGAACTTGAAAAATTTTTTATGGATACCCTTTCAAAATAGGGTATCTTTTTTTTGAAAACTTGTATAATTGATTATTATGGCTAAGAAAATCCGACCTGAAGAACTTTCTGAAAAAGAATTGGAATTTTTACTTAAAGATAAACGACGCGTGCAACGACAGAAACGCTTGGAAGTATTCCGTAAGGAAGGGCGTGTGGTGCAAAATGCTACTGGTGCGCCGGTGGATGAGTTGAGTACGGAAGAAGCACGCATGGCGCTTGAATTTTATGAGACGCCAGAAGAAAAGAAAAAGCGAGCTAGGAAAAAAACTTTAGACCGTTTGTTGCTTGGTGTGGAAATTTTGGCTATTGTGGGGTTGGGATTTGTGATCTTGAATGCAGTGGGGTTGTTGAATGAATTGAACTTCCAAGTGGCGAATGCGTTGGAACAACCAACTTTAACTCCTACTCCTTTAATGTCTTTGGTGGTGCTACCATCCGGACATACACCACCTACTTCACCGGGGGGAGTGCAATTCAATGAGAGCGAAATTCCAGAGCATTTGCGTGCTTTGGTGCAAAGTCAGACTACTATTGCTTTACCGACCCCTAGCCCTGAACAAGCGATCCGTGTGCAGATTAATGCGATTGATGTGGATGCTCCGATTGTGCAGGGAGATACTTTTGAACAATTGAAAAAAGGGGTGGGGCAGTATATTGGTTCTGCTGATCCGGGAGAGCGGGGGAATATTGTGTTGTCAGCGCATAATGATGTGTTTGGAGAGATCTTCCGACATTTAGATCAGTTACAGCCGGGGGACGAAATTACGGTTTTTTCTAATTTACGATCTTATACATATGTTGTGGAAGAAACTTTGGTAGTCGATCCGCTTTATGTGGAAGTGGTGGCACCAACGACAGATGCGACAATCACTTTGATTTCTTGTTATCCATATTTGGTGAATTCCCAACGGATTGTGGTGAAGGGGTCATTGGCTCAGTGACAAAAAATTCAGTTAATTGTTTAGAGAGTTTCGATAGAGACTCTCTTTTTTATTGCATTTGAATAATGTTTTGAAGTGCAGATAAATTATGGGTAAATTGATTACTCTCTTTTTGTTTGAAATGGTGTAATAAGACTTCTCTTCTTTTCGACTGAATAAGTTGACAATTGTGAATATTTTTATTAGAGTGAAGAGGAGAAGACCTGTTCCAGTCTATTTTAGGGGAATTTTGGGAAGGTCTTGCAAGTTTTACTGCCTTAAGCTTCCTATGTGTCAAAGTTAATTGACGATTTTTTTGAGCAGAATCTTCTCAAAACCTATAGGTGTCTCGAGATATGCTTGGTGTTTAAGTTTTTCGATGGCTTCTTTGGGGATTTTTATAAACAATTAGAGTTCAGACTCACTCCCCGATTTAATATTTAATTTGTTTATTACATGTTATGTGTTTTTTAAATTTATTGTGAAAGTATAAAGGAAAGAAGAATAACTATATGACGAAATTGCTAACTGTTGGTGTGATTGGAAAGTCAAAAAAAGAAAATGAAAAACGTGTACCAATTCATCCGGAACATATTAAGCGAATCCCTAAGAAAATTCGAAAACAAATTACTTTTGAAGAAGGCTATGGGGAGCGATTTGGAATGGATGATTCGACAATTGCAAAATTGACAACGGGTCGTGTGGCTACGAGAGATGAAATTATGAAAGATTATGATTGTGTGATCTTGCCAAAGCCTTTACCGGAAGATTTGGCTGAAATTCGAGAAGGTGCGATTGTTTGGGGTTGGCCCCATTGTGTGCAACAGAGAGAGATTACTCAGGTGGCGATTGATC
This sequence comes from Anaerolineales bacterium, assembly GCA_963676155.2. GTDB lineage: Bacteria > Chloroflexota > Anaerolineae > Anaerolineales > UBA11579. Next base: position 419,849 of record CAXXOS010000001.1, on the reverse strand, counting down.
GAAAATTGACATTGATTGCTTGGGAGGAAATGTTCACTTGGAATCATTTGGGTCACAAAGCGATGCATATTTTTTATCGAAATAATGAAATGGCAGGATATGCAGGAGTTAATCATGCAATTAGTGAGGCAGGGATTGTTGGTAATTATGGGAAACCTCGAAAAGCAGTGGTGCTAAGTTTTGGTTCGGTAAGCCGAGGGGCGATTTATGCTTTGCAAGGGCAAGGATTTTCAGATATTACGGTTTATACGAGCCGAGTTGCGACAAATGTTCGTGATCAGTTACCCGGTATTAAATATAAACAAATGATAAAAGATGATGCTGGGAATATGCTAGCTGTGGCTATAGATGGTTCGACCTGTTCTTTTGCGGAAGATTTAGCTGATGTTCAAATCATTGTGAATGGTACGCTTCAGGATACGGATCATCCTAAGATGTTTGTGTCTGCTGAGGATTCAGACAAGTTGATGAAAGGCACTTTGATTATTGATGTGAGTTGTGATGAGGGAATGGGTTTTTGGTGTGCAAAACCGACTTCTTTTGAGGATCCGATGTTTGAAGTCGACGGCATTTATTATTATGCTGTTGATCATACCCCTAGCTTCTATTGGAATTCTGCTTCGTGGGAGATCTCAAAAGCTTTGATTCCATTTTTGTCAAAAGTGATGGAAGGTCCTAAGATGTGGCATAAGAATAAAACAGTGTCTAAGTCAATTGAAATTTTGGATGGTGTGATTCAAAACCCAAAGATACTATCTTTTCAAAATCGTGAAGAGGAATATCCTCACTCAATTAAGTAAAATAATTTTTGAGATTAACAAGATTTGGTAAATAAAAATGTGGCTTTTTAAAAGCCACATTTTTTAGTAGGTTATGTTTTTGATCTTGATAAGCGGGGAGGATGGATTCGTTTTTTCTGGATTTGGGAGATAAACATGAAAGTGATTACCCCAAAGAATGCGATGATGCTTGCTCCAAACCAAGTGGCCTGGGGACTGATATAGTCGTTGAGATAACTGCCGACCATGGGACCGATGCCTGAGGCGACACCCCATGTGAGTGAAAAGACGCTCATGTAACGCCCACGTTTGTCTTGAGGAGCTGAATTGGCGGCGTAGGTGGTGACGGTGGGGACGAGAAAGAGCTCTCCAATGGACATGATGACCATACAAAGTAGGAATGCCCAGAAATTGGATGATAGGCCCACTCCTGAAAAAGCAATTGTATATAATATGGCACCAAAAGCAATCACATAGAGAGGTCGGTAATTTTTGGTTATTTTGGTGGCCGTGAGCTGAAGGGTGACGACAATGATGGCATTGGTTGTGGGAAGGAAGCCGTACATATTTTCAGGAATATTAAATTCTGTATTCATATAAACCGAGAGCAAGGTCCACATGATGGAAGAGCCAATTTGTACAAAAAGGAAGGCCGCCACAATGGAGATAAAGGGGAAATTCTTAAAAACATCTCCGTATCCTTCTAATGGATTGGATGAAGTGTGAAATTCGATGGCTGGTTTGGTTTCAATGGCAAAGATGGCGAGGATGATTGCAAACAATGTCATGCTGATGATGGCAATGAGAAGGACGGTGGTGTAGGAATGAACAGCTAAAAAACCTCCAATAGCGGGCCCAATGGCAACGCCAACATTTTTACCCATGCGGATGAGGGCAAAAGCATCGATACGTTTTCCTTCGGGAATTAGGTCTGAGACCATAGTATCGGCACCTACTTGATACATGGGGGTCCCGATGCCACGGATGGCCATGAGAATAGCAAAAATCCAATATTGATTTGCCCAGATCATGCTTAGATAAGTTAAGCTTTTGAGGACTTGACTGGTGATGAGAAGGTTTTTTCGTCCAAAACGATCTGCAATTTGCCCTGAGGCAAAAGAGGCGATGAGGGATGAAACGGCACTGATGGTCATGAGGCTGGCGATGGCGGAAAGAGGGAGGTTGAGGCGTTTGCTGATGAAGATGAGCATGAAAGGCCATATCATGCTGGAGCCAATCATGCTGATGAGCATCCCCCAGAAGAGGAGCCAAAATTGAGATGGGTATTTTTCTCGAAGTTCGTTGAATTTTTTGATCATGTTGTTTCTATACCTTTTTTATTTAATTCTGGTAAGTATAGCTGTGTTCATAAAAATATGCACGGTAATTGGATAGAATAAAAAGGACTATTTATCTTGAATTAAGATTTGTGAGAATTGATAAAATTCACTTGAGGAATTGGCGTTTCTCATTAGAATTGAAGATGAAATTTTGATCTAGTTGAGGTGTTATGAAGCTACGTAAAATGAGCATTTTAGGGTTTTTGTTAGGACCATTATCGTTTGGGGTGAGCTTGTTATTGTTACCAAACGGTTTGTTTACTTTTGAAGCTCGGGGAGCAATGGGTTTGATGCTATGGATGATGACATGGTGGATTTTTCGACCGGTACATTTGGGTGTGACAGCATTGTTGCCTGTGGCTGTGAATGCGATTTTTGGTTTTGTGCCAATGGATTCAGTGATTGCTTCTTATGCAAAACCAATTTTCTTTTTATTGTTAGGTACTAATTTTTTTGCGATTGCATGGGAAAAAACAGGTGTGGATCGAAGGATTGCTTTGCGGTCTTTGATGTTCATTGGGGTTGATCTGCGTCGGCAAGTGTTGGTTTGGTATGTTGTTGCAACTGTTTTGAGTATGTTTTTGGCAAATGTGGTGGTGACAGCTACGTTGGCAACGATTGCGCTTTCTATGCTGGCTTTTGTGGGAGAAGATGATCCTCAAGGAGCACCTTTTGTTTTGATTTTGCTGGCAATTGCTTGGGGGGCTGGTTTGGGGGGATTCGGGACACCTTTAGGTGGGGGGATGAATTTGGTGACGTTGAGTTATATTGAAGAGTTCTTGGGGGTTGAATATGGATTTGGGGCATGGACTTTGAGAATGTTGCCTTTGCTAGCTGTTTTGACAATTTTAATTGCTGGATATTTGTTTCTTTTGACACCCAAGGGGAAAAAATTGATGGGAGCGGATGTTTTTTTTGAGCAAGAAATTAAGAAACTTGGAAAGATTAATCAAAATGAAGTGCTGGTTTTGGGGTTGTTCTTAGCAGCAATACTACTATCATTTTTGAGACCCCTTTACGCGAGTTTGTTTCCAAATTTGACCCCATTCTATTTGTTTTTTATTTTTGGATTAAGTTTATTTTTTATTCCTATAAAAAAATCTGCTAGTATAGATGAAGATGATTTGAAAACAGAAAAACTATTATCATGGGAATTTGCAGCGCCGAAGATATTATGGGGGTTGTTGATTTTGTTTGCAGGTGGTTTGGCATTGGGAGAGTTGATGATTAAATCTGGAGCTGCAAGTGCAATTGCCTCATTAATCAGTTCATTAGAGATTAGTTCTCCTGTGATTATGTTGAGTATTTTTATTTTGATAGGGATTGTGTTAGCAAATATTTCGAGTAATACGGCCGCGTGTTCTATTTTGATGCCTATTGTGCTAAATATTTCTGTTGTTTTGGGATATCATGTGGTGGCGATGTTGTTGCTTGCTACTGTGGCGGCAAATTCTGCTTATATATTACCGACTTCTGTGCGGGCAATCCCGGCGGGGCATGGATTAGCTCCAATTGAGTTTTTGAAAAAAGGATTGCCGATTTTAGGAATTACTTTTGTAGCGTTGTTGGGATTGGGTGCAATGATTTTTGGTTGGATCCCTTCTTTTTAATGTAAATAATCTTATTTGTTTTTTCGTTTTTTATGAAAGAAATACTATAATATAGGTAATAGATTTTTAAAAATACCAAGGAGTTATTTGATGACAGAGAATTTTAAATTAACCTATGCAACGATGTATAACCCTCCTGCATTTTTACATGAAAAATTTGAAGAGGCTTTGGCGGCTTTCGAATATGGGAAGGAATACCCTTTGTTGATTGGTGGGAAAGAAGTTTATTCAGAGAATAAAATGAAGAATATTTCTCCAATTAATACTGATAATGTGGTTGGTGTGTTTCAAAAAGCAAGTAAGGCGGAAGCAAATTTAGCAATTGAAGCTGCTCATAAGGCATTCGAGGTGTGGAGCAAAACTCCTTGGCAGGAACGCGTGCGTGTGATGCGTAAGGCTGCTGATTTGATCTCTGAACGTATTTTTGAAATTTCTGCAGCGATTACTTTGGAAGTGGGCAAAAATCGTATGGAAGCATTGGGTGATGCAGCAGAAACAGCTGACTTAATCCGCTATGCTTGTGACCAATTGGAAGAGAATAATGGGTATGAGATTGAAATGAATCCGGACCCTTTGAGTGGGTATACATCTCGAAATGTTAGTTATTTGCGTCCTTATGGGGTGTGGTTGGTGATTTCACCTTTTAACTTCCCGTGTGCATTATCTGGTGGCCCTGTGGGCGCTGCTTTGGTGGCTGGAAACACAGTGGTGATGAAACCTGCATCTGATACAACTTTATCACCTTATTTAGTGGCAAAATGTTTGATTGATGCTGGTTTGCCAGAAGGTGCTTTGAATTTGGTGACAGGCTCTGGGCGTGAAGCTGGACAATCTTTGGTGGACCATCCGCTTGTGGCAGGAGTGACTTTTACTGGTTCTAAGGGTGTGGGGATGGGTATATATCGCGATTATGCAAATGGTGATTACGTACGCCCGATTATTTTGGAATTAGGTGGTAAGAATCCTTGTATTGTATCTAAGAATGCTAATTTGGAAGATGCTTCCACAGGGATTGTGCGTTCGGCTTTTGGGTTACAAGGTCAAAAATGTTCTGCAAATTCACGGGTTTATATTCATGAAGATGTTTATGATGAATTAGTGGAAAAAATTGTTGAAAAGACGAAAGCTTTGAAGATTGCTAATCCGACTTTAATTGATGCAAATATGGGACCGGTGGTGAATAAGGCTGCCTATGAAGATTATCAAAAATATGTGGCTGATTTGAAAGAAAATGGGACTACATTGGTAGGCGGTGAAATCTTGACGGAAGGCGAATTTGGAAAGGGATATTATTGTGAGCCGGCAGTGTTTGCAGATGTGCCAGCCGATCACTATTTGTGGAAACATGAGATGTTCTTGCCAATCACTATGTTGGATAAATTCTCTGATTTGGATGATGTGATGAAGGTTGCCAATGATGTGCCTTATGGCTTGACGGCTGGTTTTTATGGTACTGAAGAAGAAGCGGCTTGGTTCTTTGACAATATTGAAGCTGGGGTTTGCTATGCAAATCGTCCACAAGGGTCGACAACAGGGGCATGGCCAGGACACCAACCATTTGGCGGTTGGAAAGGCTCTGGGGCACAAGGGAAGAATGCTGGTGGACACCATTATTTACAAATTTATATGCGTGAACAAAGTACTACTTTGGTTTGGAAGAGCTAGAAAAAATTGAACTTGAAAGGTACAATCTTGCTTAGTTATGATGACTGAGCAAGATTTGCCTATTATTGATTGTTTTGGAGACTATTGTCCAGTTCCAATTTTACGTATTCGAGAACAATTAAAAAATATTGAGGTGGGGGAGAGCTTTGTGTTGGTATCTGACCACAGTTGTGTGGTGAGCAATGCAAGAAACACCTTTTCTAAAGAAAATGTTAAGTTAGATGTGTTTGAACCGATGAATGGGGTTTGGGAAATCACGGTTACTAAACTAAGATAATCTGTTTTATTTCCATTAATATATATTAATTCTTGCATAAAGATTAGAGAGATATTATAATCTGCTTAGTTTTATTAACTGAAATTAAGTTTGTGTTCCTTCCTCAAAGTGGGAAAATTTATGTAAGGATGAAAAATATTATGAAGAATTTGAGACTTGTTGAAGTAAAATTATTTTTGGTTGGATTTGTTGTGTTGGTTTTGGGATTAGCCTCTATGCAAATGATGCATGTGGAAGCTTCAAGCCTGGATGTTTATGCAAGTTGTGCTAGTTTGCCTGCAGGAGCTTATTGTGATATTCAAACAGCAATCAATGCGGCCACTCCGGGAGATATTGTATATTTGCATAATGGTTCATATTCTGTTGGCTCAACCATTAATATTTCCAAGAATAATTTTACATTACAAGGAGAAAGTGAATCTGGCGTTATTCTAGATACTTCTTCTTTAGCTAGTTATAGTTTCAATGTGGGAGGAAATAGTTGGGAAGCTTTTCAAGATATTACTCTGCAGAATTTCACTTTAATTGGTAATCTATCGGGTTCTACAAATTATGGACTAAAAATCACTGGTGCAAAATCTGTGCAAATTTCTCATGTAACGATAAATAATACAGGACGGTCCGCAATTGATTTTAATGGCGTAAATGAAATTGACATAAATTATGTTACATTAACAAATTCTGCTCGGGGAAATGGGATTGCCTTTACTGATTCTGAAAATATTTTAGTTTCCAATATTTCGACAAGTGGAAATGCTTGGGGTGGGATGGCGTTATATTCAAGTAGTTATTTTCCTGGACATGTTGGTGTGGATTCGGTAGTTTTATCGGGGAGTAATTCTTTTGGAGAAAATACTGCAATTTATGCTGATGGCGCTGTGGGGGCTTTTAGTAATTTAGATCTTGGAACTTATGTTTATGAATTTCAGTCAAGCAGTACTCTTGGTTTTATACAGTATTTGTCTTCTTCAGCAGATGTTCCTACTGCGTTGACTGCTTTGGTGTTTAATGGTGGGCGTGCATCTGATGCGTTTGTGACTTATCGAGTTAATGGACATAAAGAAGTTTATGATGGTATGAGTATTCAAACGGCGATTAATCAATCTGCGCTAGGTGGCACTGTGGACGTGATGCCAGGTACTTTTGTTGAGCAAGTGAATGTGAATAAAAAAGTGACTTTGAATGGTGCAGGTAGTGGTTCTGATGTGAGTATGAATTCAATTATTACCTATACGAATGCCCCTGTTTTGGAAATTTCGGGATCTGGATCAACACAGGCTGATGCTTTGTCTGTGCAAAATTTGCGAATTCGGCCTGTGAATGCGGCCGGTTTGTTTGTTGATGATGGATCGGTGGTTGAGAATGTTGTGATCTCCAATGTGATTGTGGAAGGTACTGGTTTGGCTCAGTATACCAATGAGCAAGAGGTAGGGTTGCGAGTGAATGGATCAGGTACAATTCGAAATATGTGGATGGAGAATTCAAAATTTACTGCACTTGACTATGGTTGGTATTTCTTTATGACAAGTGGAAGTGGTTCAACAGTATCTGATATTGAGGTGAAAAACACTGATTTTGAGGGGAATGTAAATAAGGGGATGTATTTGGAAAAATTGTCGAATGCAATATTTGAAGATGTGAATGTGACAAACAATGGATTTGTTTATAGTTCGGCATCTTCTGGGCATTTTTGGAATGAAAAATGGGATGCAGGGATCGATATTAATTTGAAATTTGGTTCTTATCAAAATTTGCTTTTCCGTAATTTGACGGTGAAAGGGAATGCGATTGGAATTGAAGAAGGTGTTGGAATTGCTATTAAGGCGAGAGACGATGGGGGAACTTATGGTGCAAATCCTGCTAGCCTTGATGGGGTGACTTTTGAGGATGTTGTAATCACAGGAAATGAACGAGGGATTCGTTTTGGCGAACCTGGTAAATCTAATATTAGTCCGATAAATGTTGTGATACGCCAATCTGAGATTCACTCAAATCTTTTACTAGACGGGAGTGGCGCACCTGCTGGTGACCTTTTGAATGAGAGTATGGCTACGGTGGATGCACGTGAAAATTGGTGGGGAACCGCTGATGGGCCAAGTGGTGGCAATATAGACCCTGTATCAGGCGATATTGCTAATAGTTTGACAGGGGGATATGTGGGGACTGTAACGCGGTTTTCTGATTGGTTGACGGCTGCGCCGGGTTCTGGTAGCTCTGGAAGTAGTGGTGGAAATTCTGGTGGATCTGGTAGTGCGTCATCTGGCTTTACTTTACCAAGCACCGGTGGTGGAAGTGATTCTGGCGGTGGTGGTGTGTTTAGTTTGCCGAGTACGGGAGGTGCTTCTGCAATAGATGTAGCTAGTGCAACAAGTGCATCAACTGTCGAAGAGAATAGTAACTTCAGATTACCAAGTACGGGGGGTGGGTTTACTTTGCCGCAAACTGGGTTTGCTGCTGGAGAAGTGACTATTTTACCTAATGCTGAAGTGGCATATGCTGAGACTGAGATTCTCTTGAGTATTCCGGCGATTAATGTTGAGGCGAGTGTTGTGGGAGCCCCTATGGTTGATGGTACGTGGGATTTGCGATGGATTGGTTCTCAGGTGGCTTATTTGCAAGGAACTGCTTTTCCAACTTTTGTAGGAAATACGGTTTTGACTGGACATGTTTTTGATGCAACTGGCTTGCCGGGTGTGTTTGTGGATTTGAGCTCATTGCAATATGGAGAGTTGATTGATTTGGTGGCTTGGGGAAATACATATCATTACCAAGTGATCGATGCTAATTACATTGAGGCAACTAATATGAGCGTGTTGAATGATGATGCGTATGATGTTTTGACGCTAATTACTTGCTCGGGATTTGATGAGGCAAGTGGTGAGTATGCGTATCGATTTGTGGTGAAAGCAGTGCTTGTTGATGTTGATTAAATAGAATTTGTCATTTTCTTAGTTGGATTTTCTTTGAAAGGAATATGATGCATTCTTCAAACGATGTTTTATTTTGAATAAGAAATCTAATTTAATAACTTGAATTTTTGAGATTCTGTTAGTTGTTTTGATAAAAAAGTTAAGATTTGTTTTTCAAAGCAAGCTTTCTTGTTAGATTCTCTAATCGCTAAGTTTACTAGAAAAGCATTATGCAAAGGAATAAGATAGCATAATGCTTTTTTTATCTTTATTTGATTAGCAAAAACTAGTTACGCCAATTTTTTCAAATGATTCAATGAAATTTTCTACTTCTCGCGGGATGTCATGTGTTTTGGTAGTAATGAGATAGATGGGGAGATTCATGTCAAAATCTTGTACTGTGATTTCTTTAAATTGTTTTTTATAGAGTTCTTCTTTGACAGACATATAGGGTAGATATGCGATACCATAATTTCTGAGAATGGATGATTTTGCGGCTTCGATGGAGTTGACTTCTAATATTTCATTTAGTTCATCTGTTTTATAGCCTAGACGATTTAAATTTTGACGAAGTTTTTTGGTGGCATAGTCTTCACGGGGGAAACCGATAAAAGGTTGTTTGATAAATTCTTCGACTGAGATGGTCTTGGGAATTTTTGCTTCTGGATGGGCGATTAAGCTCAATTTGTTGGTGCCGATAGGTTTGCATTCGATTGTGTCTTCAAGTGTGTTTAGACAATATGAAAATCCAACATCTGAAAACGATTTTTTAATGTTTTGATTGATTTCATCTGAATGGTTGGTGATGAGTTCGTATTTGTGGTTTGGATTGACTTTGCTGAGTTCAAAAAGGGTACAGGGAAGGGCGTAGTCTGCAATAGAAGGACAGGAACTTATGCGGATGAGTTGTTTGCCATGAATGGATGTGAGCGATGTGATCATTTCATCATGAAGATGGGAAATTTCTTCGGCGTATTTATAGACGATTTCTCCATCTTTGGTTAACTCTACACCTTTGTTGGTTCGAATGAGCAATTTGGCATGGAGTGTTTTTTCGAATTTGTTAATTTGTTGACTGAGGGCGGATTGAGATATGTTTGCTTTTTGAGCTACTTTGGAAATGCTTTGATCTTCTGCAAGCATACAAAAATATTTTAATGTTTCAATGTGCATATATGATTCTTCTTTCATTCAAAATGGTTACATTCTCTTTCGAATAAGTATACCTGTTTTTTGCTATAAGAAAAACTAATAGCGCATTAATTTTTTTCTATGATTGAGAAAATTTTCACATGTTATAATTTGTGAAAATATTCACGAAAGGATTCTGATTATGGCTGAATCTACAACAAATAGTTCACTTTCTGCTCGCAGAAGTTCAGGCTCCCGCTCAAGAAAGAAACGAAAGAACCAAATTCCTTTGGGGATTCTTTTCTTTTTGATTTTGGTAGCTGTTGGTTTCTGGTTGAATAGCAGGGGAAGCAATTTGGTTTTGTTCTGGATCATCGGGCTTGGTTTTGGTTTTGTGTTGCAACGAGCTCGTTTTTGCTTTACAGCCTCAATGCGTGACCCATATTTGACTGGAAGTGTGACCTTGACAAAGGCTGTTTTGATTGCGTTTGCGTTGACCTCAATTGGTTTTACGGCAATTAAATATGGTGCTTTTGCAAATGGTCTTCCTATTCCTGGGCAAAGTTATGTGGCACCGATTAGTTTTGCAACTGCATTTGGTGCTTTTATCTTTGGGATTGGAATGGTGATTGCTGGGGGGTGTGCATCTGGTACTTTGATGCGCGTTGGAGAAGGATTTTGGATGCAAGTGCTTTCTTTATTCTTCTTCGTAGTTGGCTCTCTTTGGGGCGCTCACGACTATGGCTGGTGGGATATTAACTTTATCTCTAAAGGTCCTGAAGTATTCCTTCCTGATTATTTGGGATGGATTGGTGGTTTGGCAGCAAATCTTTTGATTATTGCTGTGGTTTATGTTATTGCTCACAAGTGGGGCAACCGCAAACAAGACTAAGAATTATATTAATTAGAAAATTATAGGAGAATTTAAAATGTCTAAAGAAGTTGTGTTGGATTGTTTAGGTGAAGCTTGTCCAGTGCCGTTGGTGAAAGCAGAAAAAGCATTGGAAAAATTGGCAGTTGGTGATGTGTTGATCGTTCAAATTGACCACAGCTGTGCAATGAAGAATGTTCCTGAATGGGCTCGCAAAAACGGGCACAATGTGGAACTTGAAGAAGTTGATGATGGCGAATGGGAATGCTTCATCGAAAAAGCTAAATAGTAATAAATTACCTAGAGAAATAAGAGGATAAATATTATGTCTAAAGAAGTTGTGTTGGATTGTTTGGGAGAAGCCTGCCCAGTGCCGTTGGTGAAAGCAGAAAAAGCATTGGAAAAATTGGCAGTTGGCGATGTGTTGATCGTTCAAATTGACCATAGCTGTGCAATGAAGAATGTTCCTGAATGGGCTCGCAAAAACGGGCACAATGTGGAACTTGAAGAAGTTGATGACGGCGAATGGGAATGCTTCATCGAAAAGGCTAAATAAGGATTTAGTTTCTTAACAACGATCGAAAGGTAAAAATTATGAAGGCATTCTTTGATAATCTAAAAAAGAATGAATTTTACAAAATGTGGTTTAAGGATGCACTTCCTTATGTGTCAGGTGCTGTGCTCCTTTCTTTGCTCCAAATTGTGACTTTCGCAACCACAGGTAACCCTTGGGGTGTCTCTGGGATCTTTGCTAACTGGGGCGCATGGCTCTTTAAGTTGGTAGGTGGTTCTGTCGATAAATGGTTCTACTTCAGTTCCCAAGGTGCACAAGCTACACTGGATGCAGGTATTTTGAACCATGCTGGTTCATGGCGCAATATTGGTATTATTTTTGGCGCTTTGTTTGCAACTTTGATGGCTTCTGGCTTCAAATTCAAGAAGATTAAATCTTGGCGACAAGTTTTGGCAGCCGCTTTGGGTGGCTTGATGATGGGCTATGGTGCACGAATTGCTGCTGGTTGTAACATCGGGGCATTATTCAGTGGGATTGCTTCCCTTTCATTATCTGGATGGGTGTTCGCTATCTTTATGTTTGGCGGCGCAATCATTGGAAGTAAGTTATTAGTAAAATATTTCATGTAGTTTGATTTTTTCATAGAATTGAACACTTAAGAGAAAGAGTATAGAAATGGCTAGAGAAAAAAAGGTTGAACAATATGATGTTGTGATCATCGGTGGTGGTTCTGCTGGTTTGACAGCAGGAATCTATTCTGGGCGAGCACGACTTAAGACTTTGATTATTGAACAATCATTAGTAGGTGGTTTGGCCACAAACACACATGAAGTTGAAAATTATCCTGGTTTTCCGGAAGGTGCTACTGGGAAAGGTTTGATGGATCTTTTCTATAAGCAAGCAAAGAAATTTGGTGTTGACTTTAAGTTGACCAATGTGAAAAACGTTGATTTTTCAGGTGATGTGAAGATTGTAGAAACTTTCCGAAATCGATATGAAGCAAAATCTGTGATTATTGCGAATGGTTCTAAACCTCGTTTGACTGGTGCTGCAAATGAAGATCCTTATGTTGGTAAGGGAATTGCATTTTGTGCAACTTGTGACGCTGCTGCAACCACTGATAAAGAAATTTTGGTGATTGGTTCTGGCGATGCTGCAGTTGAAGAAGGTATGTTCTTGACCCGATTTGCAAGCAAGGTGATGGTTTCTGTTTTGCATGATGAAGGTAAAGTGGATTGTAATGAAATTGCAAAAAACGCTGCTTTCGCAAACCCCAAGATGGAATTCATTTGGAATACAGTTGTTGATAGCTTTGAAGGTGGGGAAGAACTCACTAAAGTTAATCTGAAGAATTTGAAAACTGGTGAAATTATCCCAATTGATACAGAATATTGCTTCTTGTTCATTGGTTATATTCCTAACACTGATATTTATAAAGGTATTGTGAATATGACTGATCGTGGATATATTTTGACCGATGAAAACATGCGCACAAATTGTGAAGGTGTGTTTGCAGCGGGTGATGTTCGTGAAAAATTCTTGCGACAAGTTGCTACTTGTGTTGGCGATGGTGCCATTGCTGGTGTGATGGCTGAAAAATATATTGCTGAATCTGAAATTTTTGAAAAACAAATCATGATTGGTGATGGTGTGGCTTATGTCTACAATGCTGTGGAAGCAGATCAACGTGCATTTGTGACTAAGGTGCAAGAATTACGTGAAGCTCATGGTGATATGGCTTTCCATTGCGTCGATATTTATAAGTCTGAAGGTATGGCAAAACGCTTGGGTGTTGAAGAATATCCTGCTTTTGTTGTGATCAAAGACGGCAAGATTGCTGAAAAAGTTGTCGGTTCATTTGACAAGGCAGTAATTGAAGAAAAAATCGCCGCATAGAGTTTATGGTTAATGGAGTTTCTCTGGATGATAAATATGTTCAGAGAAGCTCTTTTGATCGGATAAGGAGTTTTTCCGTGAAAAAATTTATGAGATTTTTCATTTTGAGTGCATTAGCTGTTTTTGTTTTGGCTGGATGTGCAAGTTATGATTTTGCTGACAATGCAGGCACATTTATTGTGGAAGCAAAAGATGCTTTGGCGATGGTGGATGCAGGTGATGTGATTTTGGTGGATGTTCGATCAACTGAAGATTACGCAGCTGGCCATGTGGAAGGCGCGATTAATATTCCTGCTAAAAGTGTTTTGGTGACTAAAAATGATGTGCCAAACATGTTGGCAGATGCTGAGACTGTGGCTGCTGTGATGAGCGAAGCTGGCGTGACTACAGATGATGCTTTGTTAGTTTATGATGCCAATAATATGTATGCTGCTCGTGTACTATGGACATTGAATATGTATGATAACTTCAATGTGCAAGTGGTTAGTGGCGGGATTGGTGCATTGGAAGAAAATGATGCTGTGATCTCTACCAGTGCTACTGTTTTGCCTGAAGCTACTTATGTTGCTGGTGACTATCAAAAAACTTTGATTTCTTCTTTGGATTATTTGCAAACATTGATTAATAATCCGGATGAAAATACTGTGATTATTGATGCTCGTAGTGCTGAAGAATATGCAGCAGGGACGATCCCAGGTTCAGTGAATGTGTCACATCTTGAAAATGAATATGCAACTGGTGAATTGATGATCACCCGTGATCTTCAATTGCGATATTTGGGCAAGGATATTACCCCTGATATGAAATTGGTTGTGTTCTGCAAATCTGGTGTGCGTGCTTCTGAAGCATATTTGGCATTGAAAGATGCTGGATATCCAGATGTTCGTGTTTTTGATGGTTCTGTATTAGAATATGAAGCCGTCTATGGCCCATTGTTGCCCGCATCTGGTGCATCTGGTGTGTCTAGTGGAGATGCTTCATAATAAAAAATAAAATTAGAATGATGCGTTTTGAAAAAAAGTGCATTAAATACTAACTAAATTCGCTAAGGAGAATTTACAAATGAAGAAAGTTTTATACGCTATTTTAGCAATTTTGATGCTTATGACAATGGCTAGCTGCTCTGGCAATGCTGTTGAAGAAGCTGCAAATGCTTATTTTGCTGAAGGTTTCAGCAATCCGATGATTTCTTGGGAAGACCTTTTCGCAAAAATCGACGCAGGCGACGCTCCTTATATTTTGAGCATTCGCAGCGCTGATGACTATGCTGCTGGTCACATTGACGGTGCATATTTGGCATCATGGAATGGTGATTTGGCTGAAAAAGTTAGCTTGTTGCCCACTGATCAAACCGTTTATGTTTATTGCTACTCCGGTCAAACCGCAGGACAAACTGTTGGTGTTTTGCGCATGCTTGGTGTGGACGCAGTTTCTGTGAAGTCTGGCTACAATGTTGGCGCAACCGCAGTTGAAGGTTATGAAGCATATGTTGCTGAAGGTGCAGCACCTGAAATGACCGATGCAGGCGCATCATTTGACAAAGACGTTTTGGCATTCGCTCAAGACTACTTTGCTGCAACTGCAGACAATGCAAACTTCAAAATTACAGCAGAAGATACCTATGCAAAGATGGAAGCTGGCGAAGAACTTCAAATCGTTGATATTCGACAAGCCGATGCTTATGCAGAAGGTCACGTTGATGGTGCAGTGAATATTCCTTTCGGTGCAGGCATGGACTTCTCTAGCTTGAGCACAGACAGCCCCACGGTTGTTTATTGCTACAGTGGTCAAACCGCTGGTCAAACCACCGCAGTGCTTCGCGCATTGGGTTATGATGCAGTTTCTATGCACTTTGGGATGAAGGGTTGGACAGACGCTGAACTCCCCGTTGTTGCTGAATAATTTGTATTTTTGATACTAAAAGAGACTGTCCATTGGACAGTCTCTTTTTATTGAGATTAATGTTTTTTGACATTAAAAGAATTTTTTCAGGTTCAAAAGTATAATGGAAGTTGATTCAAGAAAGAAAAAAAAGGATTTTTAATGGTTAAGCTGAGTAAAAAAATTAATCCTAAGTGGTTTTTATATATTTTTTTGTTGGTGTGGTTTTTGCTGCAATTTTCTTTTTTGACTGAGTTTCCTTTTATGCATTCAGATGAAAGTTGGCTGAGTACATTGAGCCGCGATATGTTGGTGAACAAAGATTTGGGTGTGACAGAATCTGTTTTTGATGTGATGCCACGTTATCCTCATGCGATCAAAGTTGTTTTTCATTTGGTACAGATGGCCTTTATTCAAGTGTTTGGATATCAGTTGTTTTCTGTACGTTTGATTTCGTTGGTATGTGGTGTGGGGGTGCTTTATTTTTTCTATCGCTTAATTGAAGATATGACCGAATCAACTTGGCTAGCAATTGTGGGGATGGTTTTGTTGGCAGTGGATGTGCAGTTTATTTATGCTACACATTTTGCTAGAGCTGAGGCGATGCTACTGTTGGTTTTGGTGTGGGGATTATGGTTGACGATGCATTGGCGAGAAACTCATTTGATATGGCACGATGTGTTGCTGGGGATTTTGTTGGGAGTGGCAGTGGGAATTCATCCGAATGCTTTGTTTGTGGCATTAGCAATAGGATGTGTTTATGTGTGGCAATGGTATCAGAAAAAAATAAAATTTGTGAATTTGTTGCTTTTGGTTTTGGTGGTGGGAGTTCTTGCTGGTTTGTTTGTGGGGATTAGTTTTATTTTTGATGGTGATTTTATTCGACATTATTTTACTTATGGCTCTTCTTTGGGTGTTGATGAAACTTTTATTGATAAAGTTCGTGGGTTGTTCCCCTATTTTGGAAGATTATTTACTGGAGAAAGTGGTACTTACTATACTCCAGATGTAAGGTTGCAATTGATTGTATTTTTATCGGTGATTTTATTTAGTGCGTTGGTAGCAATAAAAAAAACTGCAAAACCGCGTGTGGATCTTTTATTTGCTTTAATTGGGATTGTGGTGGGAATGGTGATTGTAGGGCGATATTCTCAGCCATCTGTAATTTTTGTGTTTGTGATGTGCTATGCATTGCTGATTGGTTTTGTGGATGGGTCACGAGTTTTTCGAAATGGGTTGTTGATCTTGTTATTGTGTGTGGTGAGTGTGCAAACGATTCAATCGATCCATCCTTTTTTAAATTCCGATTATGAAGATTATTTAGCAGAAATTGATAGATTGGTGCCTGCAGATGCCGTGGTGCTAGCAAACTTGAATACGGAATATGCGTTTGAAGCAGGGCATCTTTTTGATTATCGTAATTTGACTTTTTTAAGTGAAGAAGAGATTAGTTTTGCAGAATATGTCGAAGATAATCAAATTGAATATATTGTGTTACCCGATGAGATGGATTTTATTTATGCAAGGCGACCTGCTTGGAATGTGATGTATGGAAATTTGTATCCAGTTTATGTCGAGCTACAGGACTTTTTGAATGATGATTGTGAGCTTGTGGGAAGTTTTACTTCTCCTTATGCTATGCGAATCGTCCGGTTTATGTATGATGAGGATTGGATGGTACGAGTTTATCAGGTGAGGATGGCAAAATAGTGAAGAAGATCGTTTTTAACCAGGAATATGTGGGGGCAAAACGAGATGAATATGTGATGCGGGCGCTTGGCGAAGAAGATTTTTTACAAAAAGCTACGCTCTTTTTAGCGCAAAAATTTGAAGGGAAACGAGTGTTTCTTACTGCTAGTGCAACAACCGCTTTAGATGTAGCTTTTTTGGCGGCAGGATTGCCTAGAGACTCAGAAGTGTTGATGCCGAGTTTAACTTTTCCTTCTGTGGGGAATATTATTGTGCGATCTGGCTTGGTTCCTGTATTTTGTGAAGTTGATTCGACAAGATTGACTTTAGATTTAAATGATGTGAGGAAAAAAATCTCAAATAAAACAACGGGTGTGGTTGTGGCCCATTATGGGGGGGTGAGCTGTGATATGGATGTATTGCGTGAAATTTGTGATGAGCATGGTTTGATGTTGTTTGAAGATGGAGCCACTGCATTTGATGCTTTTTTTTGTGGACAAGCATTGGGAACTTTTGGCGATGTGGGAGTGTTTAGTTTTCACGCGACGAAGAATATTTCTGCCGAGCAAGGTGGAGCTTTGTTGGTGGATGAAAAAAGCGAACTTTTATTACAAATTGAACTAGCCTATGAAGATGGGACAAATCGTTTAGCTTTTTTGCGAGGAGAAGTACCGTATTATGAATGGACGGCTTTGGGGACGAATGTGCGCATGACAAACTTGAATGCGGCTGTTTTGTTGGCCTCGCTTGAGGAGCATAAAAAGATTAGAGAAAGACGAAGAGAACTTTGGAAATATTATGAAGAACTAATTGAACCACTTGCCCTAAAATATCCTGTAATTGCGATGGAAATTCCAGAAACCAATGATGATAATGGACATGTGTTTTGGGTGAGATTTGAGAATATTGAAATTCGAGAGAAGGTTCGATTAGGTTTGTTAGAAAAAGGGATTGAGGCGCATTTTCACTATATGCCTTTACATTGTTCTTTAATGGGAAAAAACTATGCGCAAGAAAATCTTGATTTGAGTGAAGAAATTGCGGATAGTTTGTTGCGATTACCATTGCATGCTTATTTGACGGTTGAGGATGTTGAATCTATTGTGAATGTATTGGAAAGCCTCTTGGAAGAAATCTATGAATAAGCTGAGTGTGGTTGTACCTGTTTATAATTCAGAGAATTCCTTGGAAATGCTGGTGGAGCGTTTGATGGATGAATTGTTAGGGCACTACCCTGCTCTTCAGATCTATTTGGTGGATGATGCTAGTGAGGACCGAAGTTGGATGGAAATCCAACGTTTGTGTGGAAAATATAATTTCGTTCATGGATTGCGATTGAAGGAAAACCGAGGGCAACAGAATGCTTTGTTGGCTGGGATTCAGCACACAGAGTGTGAATATGTGGTGACTGTGGATGATGATTTACAACATCGTGCGGAGAATATTCATTTGTTGATGGAGAAGGTTTTGGAAGGTTATGATGCTGTTTATGGGATCGCACGAAATATTACTCAACGACCGAGTTATCGAAATTGGGGAGCTCGATTGAGGGATGTGTTTTTTCATAAAGTGATTGGCATGTCTAAAAATGTGGAAGTGAGTAGTTTTCGGGTAATTAATCAAAATATGATTGAAGCATTGAAAAAAGTTGATGCTGGATTTGTGTATTTGTCTGTGATGATTCTGAAAAATTCACAAAAAATTGGTAATGTTTTTTATGATTATGTTGAGCGACCTTATGGACGATCCAATTATACGTTATGGAAGTTGATGAAATTATATTTTCAAATTGTGATTCAGTATTCTGATAGAAAGTTATTGAAGCGCTTGAAAGATATGAGAGCTCCTTATGAAATTGCAGAAAAATGTGGGATGCTAGGCATTGAGGTTACAGAATGAAATTGTTGTTTTTGGGTGGCGGAGGATGCCAATTAAATTCGATTCAACACGCGAAAGCTTTGGGGCATGAAGTGGTATTGTGTGATTATTTAACAAACTGTGTGGGTAAGCCATATGCTGATGTGTTTGCTCAGGTGAGCACTTTTGATGTGGAAGGTGTGACGGCTGTGGCTGAACGAGAAGATGTTGATGGGTTTGTGTGCGTTGGCACGGATCAACCGGTGTTGACGGCAGCGAAGGCAGCAGAAAAATTAGGGAAACCATTTTATTTGAATGTGGTACAAGCAATGTGTTTTACGAATAAGATGGCAATGAAAAAAAATTTTGCAACATATGGGATTCCCAATGTGCCATATGCATTTGTGGGGAAGGGGTTTGGGGATGAAGAGCTGGTTGGTTTGCGATTCCCTGTGGTGGTGAAGCCTGTGGATTCACAAGGGCAGCGTGGAGTTTTGATGTTAAATAGCGTGGGTGAGATTCGAGAAAGACTAGATGAAGTTTTGTCATTTTCTCGAGAAAAGAAAATTTTAGTTGAAGAATACTATCAGAATGATGAAGTAACTTATAATGGTTGGGTGGTGGATGGAGAGCTATTCACTTTGTCGATTGTTGATCGGGTAACTTTTGAAAAAGAAGCACATTTGGGGATTTGTTTGGCTCATAATTATCCATCTTTTCATTACGCAATGTACGGAGAAGAGATTGAAAGAATTGCAGAAAAAATTGTACAGATTACTGGGATTAAAAATGGTCCAGTCTATTTTCAATTTTTAATAGGAAAAGAAGGGGTGCGAGTAAATGAAGTGGCTGCAAGAATTGGAGGCGCCTATGAAGATATTACTATCCCAATCTTGGCAGGAATTGATATTTTAGATTTGTTGTTCAAACAAATTGCTAGAGAAGAAGTGGATGTGGTGCAATTGAGAGAGTATTCAATGGAAAATGTGAAGGTCCATGTTTCATCTCAATTATTTTTTGTACGACCGGGGTTGATTAGTTGGCAAACGCCAATTGATGCCCTTGAAAAACATGATTTTATTGAAAAGGTAGGCTATCATAAATCTATAGGTACTTTAATTGAAGATACAAAGGATGCGACCAACCGTGCAGGGTTTATGATTGTTCGAGGAAATTCTAGAGATGAAATGCTTTTTAATGTGGAAAAGGCGTTTGATTTGATGAGAATCGAAGATGAAAATGGGGAAAATATGGTGATCCGTTATAGTGATTATCAAGATAAATATAAGATGTTGAATGAGGAGAAATTTTAATGTGGAAACAAGAAATACTCAGTCAATTTGATCATGGATGGCGAGTTTTTACACGATTAGTGACTGAATTTAATAAAAGTGCATGGTTTGAGCATGGAAGAGGTGCTATTACACCTGCTCGTTTTTGTTTACATATTTTGCAATCTTTTAACTTTTATATGATGAGTGATGAATATCTTCTTTTAGTCTCAAGAAAAAAATTATCTAGTGATCCTTGGGAAGTTGAAAAGAAAGAATTACCTACGCAGAGCGAAATGTTAGAAATGATTCTTTATTTTAAAGAAAAAACGATAACTTGGATTAATGATCTGACATTGGAGGAGAAAAATGAAGATTTTGAATGGACTGGAGAAACTAAATTTAGTGTGGTGATCTTTGTTTTGCGGCATTTTATGTATCATTTAGGGGAAGTAAGTGGATTATTGAATGAGGTTAAAAATGGGGATGTTGATGATATCTATGTGAACTCATGAAATGAGAATTTTTTGAGAGAAGTAAGGTTATCTTGACATAGATATTCTAAATGTTATACTGACAACGATAAATATAACCAAATAACCGTACGATGCGACGGGGAGCTTAGGAAACTAGGCTGAGAGGTGAGCTAGAAATGCTCACGACCCGAACACCTGATCCGGATAATGCCGGCGGAGGAATTTGCGAAGAATTTAAACTTACAAAACTCCTCGGCAAACCCGAGGAGTTTTTTTATGTATGCTGTGATATTTGCGAATGGGACGTCAGCGATCCCTGAGAGTAAGAAAGAATGGATTCGACAATCAAATTTAATTGTCGCCGCAGATAATGGGGCGAAATATTGCGAAGCTTTAGGTATCATACCAACTGCTGTAGTGGGGGATTTGGATTCTTTAGATGCTGAAATAGTGAAAAGCTATGAAGATGCAGGTGTGTTGATTTTGCATGCTAAAGAAGAGAAAGATGAGACTGATCTTGAATTGGCAATGCTTTTTGCAAAAGAAGAGGGTGCAAAAACCTTTCATATTTTTGGTGCCTTAGGGGGGAGAACAGATATGATGTTGGCTAATTTGATGTTGAGTATGCATCCGAAGTTCAAGATGATTGAGATGATCTTTTATTCTGAAAAAGAAGAAATTAGTTTAATTTACGACAAAAAAATATTTAAAAATGAAGTGGGGAAGACAGTGTCTTTGATTGCTTTGCAAGATGATGTAATTGGGGTGACCACAGAAGGAATGGAGTATCCATTAAATGATGAAACTTTATTCTATGGTGTTCCGAGAGGGGTGAGCAATCGAGTGATTTCGAAAAAGGCAAGTGTTCGTTTGAGAAAAGGCGTTTTAGTGTGTATTATGTTTGATCATTAAATTTATTTTTAGAAAGGATTTTTTATGAAAAAGATTTTATTTGTTGTATTAATTTTGATGTTTGTTTTGGTGGGTTGTTCGAAAACAAGTGATGAACCTGCTACTTTGACAGTGATGGTGCATGATAGCTTTGCTGTTTCTGATGAGATTGTGGCAAAGTTTGAAGAAAAATATAATGTTGATGTGCAGTTTTTGCAATCAGGTGACACTGGTACAGCAGTAAATAAGGCAGTGTTATCCAATGAGAATCCTTTGGCAGATGTTTTCTATGGCGTGGATAATACATTTTTAAGTCGTGCTTTAGAAGGTGATATCTTTGTGCCATATGATTCGCCCATGTTGGTAGAGATTCCTGCTGAATTTCAATTAGATGCTGAAAATAGAGCTTTACCCGTTGATTATGGTGATGTTTGTTTGAATGTGGAAAGTGCCTATTTTGAAGAAAATGATCTCGCGCTCCCAACAAGCTTGATTGATTTGACTAAAGAAGAGTATCGAAATTTGTTGGTGGTTGAGAATCCTGCCACTTCCTCTCCTGGATTGTCATTTTTATTTGCTACGATTGGTGTTTTTGGTGAAGATGGTTATTTAGATTTCTGGCAGGGATTAGTTGATAATGATGTAAAGGTTGTGAGCGATTGGGAAACTGCTTATTATTCTGATTTTTCTATGTACGGTGGTACGGATCCGATAGTTGTTTCTTATGGCTCTAGTCCGGCAGTGGAATTAGTGTTTGCTGAAGGTGATGTGACAGAACCTAGCACAGAAGCAATTGTGTCACCCGAAACTTGTTTCCGACAAATTGAATTTGTGGGAATTTTGAAAGGTACTGAACATCAAGATTTGGCAGAAGCTTGGGTGGACTTTATGCTTTCACCAGATTTCCAAGAAGACATGCCATTGCAAATGTATGTGTTCCCAGTAAATGAAAATGCAGCTTTAGATCCTATTTTTGTGAAATATTTGGCTGTTGCAGAAGAGCCTATTTTGTTGGACTCTGCTGTGGTGACTGAGAATCGAGAGAGTTGGATTGAAGCTTGGACTGAAACTGTGCTTCGTTAGTTGAAATTTATTACAGAATCCTTCTCTTATATAGTAAGGGAGGGATTCTGAGATTTTGGTATGATATGTTGATGGATTGGTTGAAGAAAAAATCTGTTTGGTTGTTAGTTTTGCTGCCATTTTTGTTTTATGGCTTGTTCTATTTTTTTCCTTTATTTTCTATTTTTCAAACTAGTTTTGCTGCTTTTGAAAAAATTGACTTTGCAACAATATTGAATTCTTTACGATCTGCCCGTGTGGGAAGAACGTTTGGATTTACTTTATGGCAAGCATTTTTGTCGACAGTTTTAACTATATTGGTGGGTATGCCAGGTGCTTATTTATTCTCGCATTTTGATTTTCGAGGAAAAAAAGTGATGAGAGTGTTGACTACTTTGCCATTTATTTTGCCAACTTTAGTGGTGGCAACTGCTTATAATTCAATGTGGGGAGAGACAAGTTGGTTGAATCTGGGGCTGATGCGTTGGTTTGGATTTTCGGAAGCTCCATTACAGATTTTAGGGACTTTTAGTGCAATATTGATTGCACATACTTTTTATAATACGGCGATTGTGATTCAGACAGTGGGAGATTTTTGGGAGAAATTATCACCAAAGTTGAATTTTGCTGCTGAGACTCTAGGGGCATCTAAATGGAAGGCATTTGTGAGAATTAGCTTACCCTTATTGATGCCGGCAATCTTATCTGCTTCGTTATTGATCTTTTTGTTTGATTTTTCTTCTTTTGGAGTGGTGTTAATTTTAGGCGGGCCAAAATTCTCTACTTTGGAGACGGAGATTTATTATCAAACAATCAGTCTGTTTAATTTGCCAGTGGCGGCTATTTTAGCAATGTTGCAATTAGTTTTTGTTTTGGGTTTAATCTTTTTACAAAATAAAATCACAAAAAAACTTCAATTGACTTTGGATGTGACAAAAGTTGAAAAAAACGTACGTAAACCAAAAACATTACGATTGAAACTGATAATTGGGGGATTAATGTTTTTCTATTTCCTATTTTTTGCCATACCATTGTTGTCTTTGATTAGTCAATCGTTTTTATCAAATAGTCATGGTTTTACTTTGCAGTTTTATAGAACTTTATTTAATGGTGAGAATAATAGCATGTTTTATGCTTCTCCTGCAAAGGCGATCATGATTTCATTAGGATATGCAGGGATGACGGCGTTGATTGCATTGGGATTAGGATTGTGTTTGGCTTGGGCAAATTTGCGGTTTGGAAGGAAACGCTTTTGGGAATGGGTGGAACCTGTGTTTTTATTACCGTTGGGAACGTCCGCAGTCACCTTGGGGTTTGGTTTTTTAATAGCATTAGATCACCCACCTTTGGATCTGCGTTCTTCTCCTTTTTTGATTCCGTTGGCACATTCTTTGGTTGCATTACCTTTTGTTTTACGAATTTTGACACCTGCTTTAGCACGGATTAAACCTGCATTGAGACAATCAGCAGCAGTTTTGGGTGCTAATTCAAGAAAGGTGTTCTTTCGAATCGATTTACCAATGATTAGTCAATCTTTGTTGGCAGCAGGAATTTTTGCTTTTTTGATCTCATTAGGAGAATTTGGTGCATCAGCAATGATTGCGCGACCTGAATTTCCAACTATTCCAGTGATGATCTATCGCTATTTGGGAAGGCCAGGTGAATTGAATTTTGGGCAGTCGCTTGCTTTGTCTACATTACTATTAATGACAACAATTGTTGGAATGAGTTTGATCGAAAAAATTCAAAAGCGTTTATTGGGCGATTTTTAAGAGGTTTTGGATATGTTAAAAGTGATTGATGTTTCAAAAGAATTTGATGGAAAAAAAGTATTGGATTCGTTGACGATTTCGGTGAGTGAAGGTGAACGAGTTGCTATTTTGGGACCTAGTGGAAGTGGTAAATCTACTTTACTGAATTGTATTTGTGGAATTGTGATCCCAGATGAAGGTTCTATTTTATGGAATGAAGAAAATCTTGTGAAGATGCCGACTTATGAGCGTAATTTTGGTTTGATGTTTCAGGAATATGCACTGTTCCCGCATATGACAGTGGAAGAGAATATAAGTTTTGGTTTGGAAATGAAAGGTGTTGAAAAAGTTGATCGGGAGAAACAAGTAAAGGAAATATTGGAATTAGTTGGATTGAGTGGTTTCGAAAAACGATCTGTACAACAGCTTTCAGGCGGTGAGCAACAACGTGTGGCGTTGGCAAGAAGTTTGGCCCCTACACCACGCTTACTTTTGTTAGATGAGCCATTAGGAGCCTTGGATCGTACTTTGAGAGAGAATTTGATGCTCGAGTTACAGACTATTTTGAAAGATCAGACTGTGATTTTGGTTACCCATGATCAAGGAGAGGCATTTCAGATTGCAGATAAAGTTTATGTAATGAATCATGGAAAAATAATGCAATACGGAACTCCATTAGAATTGTTGGAAACCCCTAACTCTGTTTTTGTAGCTGAATTTTTGGGATATGAAAATATTTATGAAGGTAAATTCATTTCATCAGAAAATGTGATTCGCACAAGGATTGGTGATTTGAAAAAAGACTTATCGGGTGATCAGAAAGATGGAGAAAAAGTCTCATTGCTGTTAAAATCTCACCATCTAACATTGGATGCTCCAAAGGATCAAAACAATGGTCTTTATGTCGGTGAAGGAAAAATTATTACAATTGATTTTAATGGTAAGATGATGAGGCTTAAAATTGCAATCAAGGATGATTTTGTGATTGTTGAAGAACCGTTGGCTTTGAATCCTTATGAGATTGGCAATTTAGTGAACATTTGGATGTTAGATAGAAAGGCTATGGTGATTTTTGATGGAAAAAATGAAAGTTACTAAGAAAAATCTTGAAAAAAATAAATATATTACTTGGGATATAGAAGTAATTGAGCGTACGGAAGACTATCTTTTAGGAGAGGGATTATTTGTTGCTCCTGATGATTATGATGAATCAAATTTAGATCCTGAGATTTATGCGATGACTGGTGATCGTATGATCGAAAAGTATTTCAATGAACAATGGTTCAACATTTTTGAGATTTATCGAGGGAATTCAGAAGATTTAAAATATTGGTATATTAATATTTCTAGGCCTGCAAAAATAGAAGCTGATTCTGTCTATTGGGAAGATTTGGTGGTGGATTTACAAGTTTTTCCAGATGGGAGGATGGTGATTCTTGATATGGAAGATTTTGAAAAAATGGAATGGGAAGCGCAAGAGAAAGAAAAAATCTTACAAACCTTGGCTTTTTTAATTAAGTTGTTTAAAGAAAATCGCCCGAGCTTATGACTCAGGCGATTTTTTATTTTTAGTAGTAGCCGAGGTTTTCAAGGAGGAGATCACCCCACCAGAAATAACCGCTTATTGCTACAGCACAACAACAAAGCAATAAAACTGCTACGACGATAATTATAATTACGGCTGTTTTATTCATAAGTTTTCCTTCACATTAAAAAATTAATACAAAGCTTGTTTGTCTTTGAGCATTTTCTTTTTAATTCTGCGCCAAAGGGCAAAGACTATTATACTCGTTACAATGATCAAAATCACAGCAATAATTACGGGAATGATCATAGAGAGGATGGAGACAATAACTGCAATAAAATCTTCTATTAGACTAACGGGTGTAGTGCCTGTGCCCGCAGTAGTGGCTGTGACAGCAGGACGGACCAATAATGATTTGGTGGCATGCACGCCACCAGCTGTGAGCAAACCAACAACAGCTGCAAAGATGGGATTAATATCTGAAGCAGTTCCTGTGGTGGCTGCGAAGAGAATTGCACCGGCTGTGGGACGAATGAATGTTTGAACAGCGTCATTTACGTGATTTACAGCGGGAATTTTATCTGCGAAAAATTCTATCAAGGAAAGTGCGACTAAAACAGCGATGACTACCCAACTTGTGAGAACATCCCAAGGTTCTGCTAAGGTAAGTGTGTCTGGGAAAAACTTTCCAGTGAGTGCTACTACGAGCAGAGGAATATAAGCATTCATCCCAGCGCTTGCTGAGAGACCAAATGCTGAAAAAATGTTTGCAAAAACTTCCAATGGATCCTCCTATTAGATATTAAAACCTTGCCATGTGTGTGTGAGCCAAAATCGAGCTAAATCAAAGCTGACAATGATAAAAATAGCGATGCTCACACTTAATATTATATACGGAATTAAGGATTTGATAGTTTCGAAGGAATTTTCTTTTTTGAAGATGATTGTAACTAGAACTAAAACTATTGAAGATAAGGTAAGGATGAATCCGAATACAGAGGCAATGTTAAGGAACTCTTGGAGGTATGTATTAGGTATAAAAAATGTGGCAAAACCAACTGAAATGACTAACATAAGAAAGATGAGCTCTTTAAATGAGTTGATAATAGGAGTGTTCTCTGCTTTTTCTTTAACCCAAATGGAGGCATTTAATGCATAAGAAAGGAAAATGCTCATACTCATACCGATGCCAAGACCTGTGATCTGACGAGTGATGTTTGTTGTTTGGTAGATTAAAGAAGAGTCTAGGAAGGTGGCTAACATCGAATTTGATCCATCAATAGCAAATAATAAGAAAAAGATAAAAATCGGAACATAAGTATACCAATTTGGTAATTCGGCACGTTTTTTGCTTATTATAAATAGGTAGATAAAGCCAATTAAAGCACCAAAATACATACCATAACAACGTGCACAAAAAGTGAATGCATTTTCTTGAATATGATTACTATGTGATGGTATACGATGACAGAAAGCATAACCAACGGAATTGAGTTGATCACGCCATGTGCCGGGGATGACAATTATCCATATGGTAAGAATGGTAATTAAAAGAAGCGAAGCAAAAAAGATTTTTTTCATAGAATCCTTTGATGGGCTAATTTGATATGTGATAAAAACCGTTTGACGATGCTAGCTAGCTGAATTATAGTGTACTATATATGAAACTAAAACCTGTATTATTTCTATTGTTATTATTTTTAATCTTCTTAATGTCTAGTTGTTTGGGTGAAACGACATCTCCTCAAGATCTTTCAGTACAAGCTACTGCTTTGGCGGTTGCTGAAGCTACTATAAAAGCAATTCCTACGGAAATTGAATCTGCTGGATTAGATGAATTAGCACCAACTCATAATGTTTCAACAAATTTATCTTCTTCTGAGGATGTAATTTCAAGAGGTGTTGAATATTATGGTTTAGGAAACTTTGAAGAAGGAGTAAATCCTCTGACAGGTTTGAAAGTTGATGATTCTTATAAATTAGAACGCCGACCTGTGGCAGTAAAGATTAATAATTATCCACGGTCTAATCGTCCACAGTGGGGATTGTCTTTAGCCGATATAGTTTATGAGTATTACCATAATAATAGTTTGCCACGATTTCATGCAATTTTTTATGGAAATGATGCGGAATTAGTGGGACCAATTCGATCTGGGAGAATGTTTGATCGTTTTTTGGTTGAAAATTATGAGACCCAGTTTTTGTTTGCAAGAGCTGATACGCATATTATTAATTATTTTGAGAGTTTGGATGCTGCTCCTCGCTACGGATATCCAATGGATGGTGAATGTCCGCCAAATCCTGTTTGTAGATATGAATCTGAGACTTTAAATTATTTATTAGGAGATACAGCAGAAGTAGCTGAATTTAATGCTGGTTATGGTGCGGATAATGAAAAGCCTATATTGGATGGAATGGCATTTTCTTTTGAGGCTCCAGTAGATGGAATAGATTTAAAACGATTGTATTTATATTATTCTTATTCAGCATATTCTTATTGGGATTTTGACGAAAGAACTGGAAATTATTTGCGATATCAAGATCAGAGTGAGGCCATTGGTGAGTACCCAAAAGAATATGATATTTTGACAGATCGTTTGACCGGGGATGATATTAGAACGGAAAATGTGGTTGTTTTATTTATTGAGCATTTTCATCGTTTTTATAAACTGGGAGATTTGACCACTCCTCCTTCTGAAATTGTAGATATGAAATTTTCTGGGGCTGGAGATGGGCTTGCTTTGAGAGATGGTGAGCTCTATGCTGTTAAATGGATTTGGGAAGATTCTTCTAAAATGATGCAAATTATGTTCGAAGATGGTAGTCCATATCCATTCAAACCGGGAAAAACATGGTTTGAGATTATGTCTACTGAATCTGAAATTAAAAAATATATAGATTCTTGGCGAGTAACTTTTGAAATGACCCCACCAATTCAAGAAATTCTTTGGGAATGGCCAAGTGAATGAGTATGAAAAAGAGACAAAGAATTTTAGCAATCATTGGAATGATGTTGGTTTTGTTTTTCAGCTTAATATTATTTGATATACAAACAAATTATGCTGAATCAAATAGATTAATTCAAGGAACGCTACAACCCACTGAAATTTTGGATGATGTAGTTTCACTATTTAGTATGGTGCCAACTATGGTGGGCCAAGGTCCTGATGAATATGAGCCGAATATTAACCCATTAACTGGAGAGTATTTTGAGAATCCAGATATTATGGATCGACGCCCTATTGCAGTGAAAATCACAAATTTTCCACGTTATACGAGACCACAAAGAGGCCTAATGAGTGCAGATGTGGTTTACCACTATTATACGGAAATGGGAAAGACTCGTTTTGTAGCTATTTTTTATGGGAATGATGGCGAGTTAGTTGGACCAGTACGTTCTGGACGTTTTTTTGACGAACACATTGTTCGTATGTATGATGCATTACTAGTATTTGGACGAGCAGATGCGCGAGTTTTAGAATATTTTTATTCGATGGAACCATATTTTCAGAAGAGTTTGATCTTGGAAAATTCTAATGAAGCACAGAATAAGTGCAATGATGGAAAATTTGTTGTCTTTTGTCGAGATACTGAGAAAGTTTGGTATAATAGTGTTCATGTGAACACAAAAGCACTTACTGCAGATATGGATCGACGTTATATCGTGAATCATAAACCAGATCTTAGTGGAATGTATTTTTCAGATGTGCCGGTTGAAGGGAATGTGGCATTTGGAATCACAGTTACTTATTCAGGGGCTTCTTCTGTGAGATGGGATTATCATATTGAAGAAGAAAAGTATTATCGTTTAGAAGAAATTGACGAATATGATTTTGAAACAAATTCCTTTTCATATGACCAGTTGATGGATGATTTGACAGAGGAGCCTGTAACTGCTGATAATATTGTGGTTTTGTTTGTTGAATATGAATATTTTGCAAAACAACCAGAAGCAGAATCTATGATTATTGATCTTTATGGGGAAGGAAATGGATATGCTTATCGAAATGGAATGGCTGTACCTGTTAAGTGGACTCGCGCAGAAGATGCAAGTATGATGCGAATTACTACTTTAGATGGAAACCCTTACCCTTTCAAAATTGGTAATACTTTTTTTGAGATAGTAAATACTAATACGGATTTATCAGTGATTGATGGGATTCATTGGCATTATCAATTTTATATGCCAGAGGTTTTGCAAGATGAAATTAGACCTGATGCAAGAGCAACAGCAACCCCAAGCGTGATGCCAACTATGACAGAAACACCTACAAAATAAATTAGCTCTTAATGAATAGTTTTGAGAAATAATCTAAAATAAATAATTATAGAAGTAATGAAATTCCGACAATAATAAAATAGATAAGAAGAGATGGTACTCTAATGGTGCCAATTATTGTTGCTCTTAAAATCATAAAACTATATGTAGGTAAAAGTAATCCAATTGATGTGCCTAGGCTAGGCATATAAGTTTTTGTTCTAATAGAAAAAGCTAAATGAGGGAAAATAGCATTTACAAGCATAGCTGCGAGAAATGTGTAAAAAAAGATAAAGGGTATTTTGAGAGTGGATGAGTTTGTAAAATATAAAAAGACTCCAAACAATTAATGTGATGACGGAGACTGAGAAAATAAATTGCGTTGAGTTTGTTTGTTTTTTAGTGGGGAATGTAATCGAGACCATTTTGTAAGCCAGAGAGCTTCTTCTAAGTTATGAATTGTGAAAATAATTGGTGCTAGAATCAGAAAACTCTCCATTTTTTGATTATATCGCAGAAGTTGAATTTAAAAGAAAAAAGGCTTGTTCATGTGAACAAGCCTTTTAAATTTATTTTTTGTTTTGTTGAATAATCCGTTTTACTCTTGTCAAAGCAAACCAAACAACAAGTATAAGGATCAATACAATCACGATATTTTGATAAACATCGATCCATTCGATCACTTTTGGCCATTGAGGACCAAGTACTTTTCCAGCTACTGCAAGAATTATATTCCATAGAGATGTGCCGACAATGGTATATAGCGTAAATGGAAGTAATTTCATGCGGTGCATACCTGCTGGAATGGAGATAAGACTGCGAACGATTGGAACCATACGACCAAAGAAAATAGTGAAAGGGCCATATTTATCAAAAAATTCGATGGCTTTGTCAAAATCTTCTACTGTGATCATTGCCCATTTACCATATTTTTCTACAAAGCGGCGAAGCTTATCTTCATTAAAAAGGACTCCCAAGCCGTAGAATAAATAAGCACCAAGTAAGGAGCCTATCATTCCCCAAAAAACTACTCCAAACATTGAAAAATCACCTGAATTAGTGAGATTTCCTGCTAATGGGAGGACAACTTCAGAGGGAATAGGAGGAAATACATTTTCAAGGAACATGACGAGCGAGAGCCCGAAATATCCCATTTGATTAATGACGCCTTCGGCCCATGTTTTGATAAGGTCTAGTAATTGTGCTAAGCCCATTTAGTCCTCTTATTTCTCGATAATCTCAATATCACGAATGAAGATAGCATAGTAAGTGTTTTCAGCATCTTCTAATGCGGTATCTTGAAGCGCTTCGACTACATCCATACCATCCACTACTTCGCCAAAAATTGTATAACTACCATCCAGGTGGGGAGTTGCATCATACGTAATGAAGAATTGAGAACCATTTGAATTAGGTCCTGAATTTGCCATTGCAACAAGGCCAGCTCTATTAAAGGTTAAATCATCACTAACTTCTAAGCTATAAAGATAACCGGGATTTCCCATACCAGTTCCAGTAGGATCACCAACTTGTGCTACAAATCCGGGTTCAATTCGATGGAAATAAACGTCATCATACCAATTATTTTCTGCCAAGAAGATAAAGCTGTTGACAGTGAATGGTGCAACATCATCAAAAAGATGAATGGTGAATTCGCCAATATCAGTTGTGACCTTTGCGTAGTAATCTTTGTTTGTGTCGATAGTCATCTCTGGACATTCATCGTATTGAATGTCTTCAAGACGAGTGAGTGCAATTACTTGGCCCAAACTTTGATTAAGAGAGTTGTATTCATAATAATCACCTGGAATAGCGCTATCATCAATGCCAAGGAATGGAATATAAGTAACTCCAGCTTTGATAGCATTTTCCATTGAAGTTGCTGCTATGTTTACAATATCTTCTGAGAACATGTCTGTTTCAAATTGTGCTTCATCTAATTCATCGATGCTTGCTACTTGAGTAAGAATCCAGTCAGTAAATGTTTGTTCATCGTATTCAATCCATGTGTCATAATTATCGTTTAGAAGATCGTACATTTCCCAAAAATAATTCTGATTTGAGGCTGCTTCTGCAGCTTGGATTGCGATAAGAGATTTTGGATTTGCGGCAGTGAGTTCTTCTTGATTTTCCATGTCTGGTAGCGGAAAATATCGATAGATAAATTCAATATCGCCAGGGTAGTTCAACAAGATAGCTTGTGTAATTTGATATAAGCTATTGCACATATCACATGCAAAGTCGCTATAAAGTATTAGGGTGATGGCAGGGTCTTCTACTGAAAGGACATGATCACCTTCAAGTGCATAGCTGGGATGATCACCTTGTTTTGCAACGGCAGTACAAGTGAAATCTTGATCTTGTGTTTCGCCTGAAAGGTTTGATAATTCTACAAAACCACTGGCCTCTGTAGATTCTGCAACTGTTGGCGTGGTATCTTCTTTACCAAGTGCATTTGGTTGGCAAGAACTAAGAATGAAGGCAAATGCTATGACGAGGGTTAAGCTAATTCCAATACTAATTTTTTTCATAATAATATCCCTGTTTTTTAATTTCTGGCATAATTTTACCAGAGAGGGTGATTTTTTAGTGATGATGGTCTTGTCCTTGATGAACATGCCCGTGTTTTAACTCTTCTTGAGTTGCCTCACGAATGGTTACTACGGTGACATCAAAGTTTAAGGTTTCTCCAGCAAGAGGGTGATTAAAATTGACGAGAACCGTGTTTTTGAGAACTTCTTGAATTGTGCCAATGAGAATTTCTCCTTCTACGCTTGTCATTTCTATATCTAAGCCTGGCACAAAGGGTACTTCTTCTGGAAACTCTGATCGAGGGATTTCAACTAGTTGTTCTTCATCATATTCTCCGTAGGCTTCTGCAGGAGGAATGGAAACTTTTTTTGAATCACCAACTTTGAGATCTTGTAGTTCTTTTTCTAGCCCAGAGATGATATTTGCATATCCATGAAGATATTCTAGAATTTCACCTTGAGTTTCATCGATCACTTCTCCATCAATGGTCAGACTATATTCAATGCCAACAACGACACCTTTTTTTATTTTATTAATTGTGGACATAAGATTCTCCAATCTTTTTGATTCATTAAAACATAGGCAATGGTGTCTTGCAATGAGCATTCTATATATTAATAAAAATACTATAATTGAGAAAGGGATATTTGAACTTTCTCGAATGACTTTTTTTTGCTATACTTTTTTGTTAGTAGCATTATTGATTTGTATGCTGAAAAGGATGATATGAAAGTTAAACATTTTGGATGTCTGAGTATATTGATCTTTTCTATTCTAATTTCTGCTTGTGGTGGAAAGTCAGATAATGTTACAAAAAATATGGGATTTGATATTTCACCTGTTTTCCGCGAATTTTATCAAAAATTAGGCGGGGAAGAATTGCTAGGAAAAGCAATTGGCGCTTCATTTAATGAAAATGATCAAACTATGCAATATGTGGTGGCAGGGCTTTTGGTTTCTGATACTTTTTCTGAAAATGGTAAAAGTATTTATTTTGCTGATTTAGGAAATCAATTGGGATATTATGAACCACCATATACAGAATACGAATCATTAGATGGTACTTATTTGAATGGATATGAAATTTATAAAGAATTTGTTGGATTGTATACTCAATTAGGAGGCGTTGATGTTGTAGGATATCCAATTTCAAATGCAAGCTATAATGCTGATAAAGAACAAATTGAACAGCATTTTGAAAAACTAGGTTTCTATGCTCAGGATAGAAAAAATAGTTTTATTATTGGATTACTGCCTTATGGACGTATTGATTGTGGATCAGCATGTAGTATGAGCTATTTTGAAAATCAAACTACTGCTGAAGCACAAAAAGATAGCATTTTGATCCCAGAGCCTTTTGCAAGCACTGTGGCAACCTTAGGGAGTGAATTGGTGGGACAGGCATTGACTGGAGTCTATGATGCTGGAGAAGGGAATGTGCAAATTATCTTTGAGAATGTAGTTTTATTCACCACTGTCGGAAATGAAGATGATGTGAGATTATTACCGATATCCACGATGTTGGGACATGCTAAATCTGAACCAGTTGTTTTGCAGGATAGTAGTACGGCTTATTTTTATCGAGTGGATGGAGATTTAGGATATAGCATTCCAAATGTTATTTTTGAATTTTTAATGGCTAATGGTGGATTTGAAGTTTTTGGTGTACCGATTCAAGGTGTTGAAAAAATAGAAGAATATCATTATCGGCAATGTTTTGAGAATTTATGCTTGGATGTGATCGTTGATCCAACAAGTAAAAAAGAAGATGTTGTGCCTTTGTCATTAGGGCGAGATTATTTTGAAAAAATCTATGAAGCACCAGAAATGGTCGTTTTGGATAGTTCGTATGAATTAAAAGTTTGGATGGCTTTGCCTCTAGTGGGCAGTGATGCTGAGCAGACAATTTTTGCACAAGTTTCAAATAAAACGATGGAATCCTTAGATGGTTTGCAATTGAAGATTACTGTTATATATCCCAATGATACTACACAAGATGAGTTTGATTTTAGTTTGACAGATGGTGATGGGTTAACAGAAATAAAAATTGGACCAGTGAAAGCAGAGAATGGAAGCCGTGTTAGGTACAAAGTTTGCTTAGCTGATGAAAGTGTTTGTAAAGAAGGAAAGTATACTATTTGGTCTGAATAATCTTATCTTACCTCTGTGAGATACTCTATGGTTTCGATCGTTCCCCCTGCTGAATACAAATAAAAATCAATATGATATTGTTGGACTAAGTCAGTGCTTTCCCATTGTTTAAACCCGACCGGATTCTTGTCTTTATCGTATGCAATAGCAATTAACCATGAATAGGAAGTGGGGATTGATTGAAGTTGAAGAGTTCCTTGGATGTGAACAGTTTTTTTGTTTTCTGAGATGGTGAATTGCGTTTGATTGAAGGTTGCTGAAATATATCGTTGTTCATTGTTTTGAGAAGGGATTGCAGTTAAGAGTGTTGCACTGATATGTGTTACAACAGGGATGTTCTTAAAATAATAGCTTGCGATGGTTGTTTTTTGTGGGGGAAGGATGTTGGATGGGGGTGTGGTAATTTGATTTGTGATTAGGTTATTGTTCTGGTCAAAAATATAAAAATTAATGGAGATGTTTTCAGCAACAGAGGAAGTGTTATTGGTGATTTTGATAAAACACCAAGTTGAATTTGTAACTGTCGAATAACAAAGGGGTGTGGAAAGATCGAGGGATAGCGCTTCAGAAGTGAAAGAATTGGTTGAGCTGTTTTCATTTTTGGCATCTGGAATAACAATGATTTGTCCGATAGAAAGAGAGTTGGGACTGATATTAGGATTGGCTA
The DNA here is from genome assembly GCA_963676155.2 of Anaerolineales bacterium. Taxonomy (GTDB): domain Bacteria; phylum Chloroflexota; class Anaerolineae; order Anaerolineales; family UBA11579. The sequence goes on along the minus strand of CAXXOS010000001.1, from coordinate 384,846 downwards.
AATAAATTTGATCGAGTGTAACACCAAAGCGGAGGGCTATGCTGGATAAATTATCACCACTTTGAATAGAGTACTGATAAGGAGTTGCTGTGGGGAGCGGAGGGAGAGTTGGTTTAGGTTTTGTAGGAATAGATTCTTGTGTGGAGATAAAAGTGGGGGTTTTATAAGATTGCAGGATTATGCTTTGTGTTGATTGAGGTAGAGAAAGTTCTTTCGAATTACATGATGTGAAACTAACAAAAATGAATGCTATAATGAAAAAAAATAAGACTCTTTTTATTTTTTGCATGATATGATTATACCAGTTAAGAAGGGTTTTCCTTCTACGTACTCTTTAAAAAGAAATAATAAAAATAAAAAAGTTCAAAATAAGTAAAGAGTCTTTTGTTTGAGGAATCTAAATGGCTGAGAATTCGTTGTTAACTGAAGTTCAAGATGCAATGCTTAAGGGAGATCGTACCACTGCCAAAGAAATTTTGATGAAATTAGTACGGGGAGATCAAAAAAATCCTATCTTTTGGCTTTATTTGAGTGGTGTGATGGAGACGAAGGAAGAAAAAATTTCTTGTTTACAAAATGTTTTGCGATTGGACCCTGATAATGTGGAAGCAAAAAAAGGGTTACGTTTGTTGGGGGAAGTGGATGAAGTGGAGGCTCTTTCAAAGGTGGAGTGGAAGAAGCATTCAGTCTCAAGATTATTTTCTGCTGATTTTTATAATTCAGAAGAACATGAAAACAACAAAAAAATTAAAACCCCAGAAGAATTAAAGAAACAAAAAAACATGAGAATGGTGATGGCATCGATTGGCTTTGTTACTGTTTTGGCAGTAGTGATTTTTCGTCCATTCGCCCCGACTGTTTATGTATATCCTACTGCAACAATAGGAGAAGCATTTTCTTTGGTTGATAATACAGCGACTATAGTCCCTGAAACTGTAATACCCACAATAGCAATAGCAACTGCAACTCCGGGAGTTCGTTATACGGCAACGGCGGAATATGTGACGACTCCTCATGCAGGAGATTATTATCGTTTAGCGATGAACTCTATTCGAGATGGTGAATGGGAAGAAGCTATCTATTATTTAGATATTTTAACAAAGACAGAAGATGAAAAAGCAGATATTTATTATCATATCGGTGAAGCATATGAAATGAATGGCGATTATAAAAAAGCTTATTCAAATTATGGGCTTTCTGTAAAAGAAGATTACCAATTTGGTGCAGGTTATTTGGGGATTGCACGGATGGAAATGGAGCTTTATTCTGTTGAGAGTAGTAAAGAAAATTTGGATAAAGCTTTGAAGTATGCGCCGGATTTTGTGGATGTTTATTTGGTTCGAGCAGATTATTTTACTAAATTGGGACTTTATTCAAAGGCTTTACAAGCGTTGGATGAAGCTGAATCTCTTTCTCCTGAAAATGGATATGTTTATTTAAAAAGAGCTCAAGTTTATTTTGATCAAAGTGAATATGAAAATGCATTAGAACAGGCATTGCTCGCTAAAAATTATTTTTATCGTATGAATCAAGAAAGTTCTTTATTAGCTGATATCTATTTGGCTTTAGGTGATGGGAAAGAGGCTCTGGCTCTTTATGAAGAATTTATGAAAGCAAACCCAGATGACTTGTTTGTCCAATTGAATTTAGGTTTGGCATACTTTACTATGGGCAATATTGATAAGGCAATCAATATTTTTGAAGGTTTGATTGATATTAAAGGAGTGCGTAATTCTGCTTATACTTATTTGGGTCGTGCTTATCTTCAAGAAGGTGATCTTGAGAAAGCGCTTCCAGCATTGAGCTCCGGAGCAGCTTTGAACCCATATTCTTTTGAAGCTCATTATTATTTAGCAAAAGGATATGAAGAAGCAGGACAGTCTACAAATGGATTTCGAGCGTATGTGAGTGCATTGAAACAAAAGATGACAGATCCACAACGTATTAAGGTGTTGTATGAATTTGCTTTGTTTTGCGAAAACTTTGATTTGAAGGATGAGGCAGAACGATATTGGGAAGAATTAGGTCGATATAAATCTGACGAATTGCCGAAAGAAATATATGAAGAGTTAGTAGAGCGTTATCCAAAATATAAACCGACTAGCACATTGGTACCAACTTCTACACCTTTTGCCACTCGAACAGCGACTGTTGTGGTGGAGCAAGAATAATTAGTGCTTTGCAAGGATTTTGATGGAGATTAAAGAGAATAAAGGAAGAGTTGCATTTGATTTGCTATTGTCTTTAGATGATGCATCTTTTTCTACTGCAAATTTGGCAGAATTCTATATTTTAATCAAAAATGTGCTATGTGAATTTTTGGGGGTTAAAAATTTTTATGTGGCTCATTTAGATGAAGATAAAATCCAATATCCATTAGCGGTAACAAATCAACAAGTTGTTTATTGGGAAGACCGATTTTTAGAAAATCGATTGACTGATAAAGTAATTTTAGAAGGAAAATCAATTTTTTTAACTCAAGACGCAGACGAATTTGTTTCACAAGAGGGATTGGGAAATTCGAACCTTCCTTTGAGTGCTTGGATGGGAGTACCATTGATTATTCAGGAAAAGTCAATTGGTTGTTTGTCTGTGTTTTCTTATGAAGAGGGGTTTTCATTTGATGAGATTGATGAGATTTTATTTTCATTGGTAGCGGCAAAGGTATCGTCTCGTTTGGAGATTTCGAAATTAGCAACTACAAACGCAGAATATTTAGAGCGATTGTATAGTAAACAACAAATTGAGACCGTGTTGGATTCTGTAAGTGGGGGAGTAATATTTGTAGAATCTTCTGGTTATGTCTCAATCACAAACCGTGTATTTCGAGAAATGGCTGAAATGGAAGACGGAGAAGATGCGATTTTGTTCACTGAACTACCGATGCGAGTGTTTGAGTTGCTGTCTTGCGATGTGAAAGATGTGGAACATTGGCTTGAGCAGGCTTCTAATCAAATTGAGGTTACAGACCATAAGAGCTCTTATCGTGTACAAGATTCGTTTTATCAGAGAGATTTAGCAAGTGTAGTTTTTTTGGATGAGATTGTGGGAATTTCGTTTGTGGTGAACGATATTTCTGATCAGATTTTTATGCAAGAAACGAGGAGTTTGATTTCTTCTACGATTGTGCATGATTTACGATCTCCAATGAGCGCAGTGATTAGTGCTATTTTATTAATGAATGAAGTTTTGCCAGAGGGGTTTGAGAATCCTATCTATAATCAAGCTTTTGAAATTGCTCAAAGGAATGTGCAACGTGTGATTAATTTGGTGGAGTCTTTGTTGGATATTTCTAAATTAGAATCGGGGCGTATGCAGCTTTATATTGAAGAATTTGATTTAAGTGACGTAATTGAAGAGTTGATTTTGGAGCAAAAAACAAGAGCTGATTTTATGAATGTTTGTATACGAACAGACTTTAAAGGTAGACCCTTTTTTGTGAAAGCAGATAGAAACATGCTTCAGCGAGTGATTTTGAATTTATTAGATAATGCTTTAAAGTTTTCTTCGGAGAATGATGAAGTTTTGTTTTCTTTACGAAAAAATGAAAACAATAATATAGAGTTGCGAGTGGAAGATCAAGGACCTGGAATTGCTGATGATCAAAAACAACGTATCTTTGAACAATTCATTCAAGTGTCTGCTGATGATAAACCTGGAGCAGGATTGGGGCTAACATTTTGCCGTTTGGCTGTGGAGGCTCATAAAGGGGAAATTTTTGTGGAAGATCGTGAGGGAGGTGGTGCTATTTTTGTAGTAAACATTCCTTCAACTGAAGGGATTTTGTAAATGAAAGTTAAAAAATAAAGAAATTAAGTTTATTTTTTTTAAAATCCTTGTAATAGATGACTCAATTTGGTATAATCCACAGCGCTTTGATAAAGTAAACACTTTTCAAGCGCCGACGTAGCTCAGTTGGCAGAGCACCCGCCTTGTAAGCGGGATGTCATGGGTTCAACTCCCATCGTCGGCTTGTGTTGAGAATTGACGACCATAACTATGAAGATGGTTTTGGTCCTGAGTTCTAAACGCTCAAGGGTAGATACCCAAGTGGCCAAAGGGGGCTGACTGTAAATCAGCTGTCGTACGACTTCGGAGGTTCGAATCCTTCTCTACCCACTTATTGACTACTATCCGAGAGAGTGAAAATTTACTCGGTGTGTAGTCTTGTGCCTTAAATAAGGTTATAATTTAGTTAGTTCGTCGCAATAAGCCCTCATAGCTCAGGTGGTAGAGCACATTCTTGGTAAGAATGAGGTCATGGGTTCGAGTCCCATTGAGGGCTCTCAGCGTGAAACATGTTATTATGTTTTAGTTATTAAGGAGAAACAAAAAATGGCAAAAGAAAAATTTGAACGAACGAAGCCACACCTCAATGTGGGTACAATGGGCCACATTGACCATGGTAAGACAACATTGACAGCCGCAATCACAAAAGTTGCAGCAATTTTGGGTGATGCAGACTTCCGCGAATTCGACACAATCGATAACGCACCAGAAGAACGCGAACGTGGTATTACAATCAATATTTCCCACGTGGAATATGAAACCGAAAAACGCCACTACGCACATGTGGACATGCCCGGTCACCGTGACTATATTAAGAACATGATCACAGGTGCCGCACAAGTTGACGGTGCAATTTTGGTTGTGGCAGCTCCCGATGGCCCTATGCCGCAAACACGAGAACACGTGTTGTTGGCCCGCCAAGTGGAAGTTCCGAGCATTGTGATCTACTTGAACAAAGTTGACATGATGGACGACGAAGAACTTTTGGAATTGGTGGAAATGGAATTGCGTGAATTGTTGGACGAATATGACTTCCCCGGTGATGACACCCCCATCGTGCGCGGTTCTGCATTGGCAGCCTTGCAAAGCGACAGCACCGATCCGGCAGCACCTGAATATGCAAGCATTCGCGAATTATTGAACGTGATTGACGAATATATTCCTGAACCAGAACGTGACACCGACAAACCCTTCATGATGCCAGTGGAAGATGTTTTCTCCATTAAAGGTCGTGGGACAGTGGTGACTGGTCGTATTGAACGTGGTGTGATTAAAGTGGGTGACCCGATTGAAATCGTTGGGTTGCAAGACGAAGTGATGAACACCACCGTGACTGGTGTGGAAATGTTCCACAAACAATTGGAAAGTGGTATGGCAGGTGACAATGCTGGTTTGTTGTTGCGTGGGATTAACCGAGAACAAGTTGAACGTGGGATGGTGTTGGCAAAACCAAAATCAATTACTCCACACACTCGCTTCATGAGCGAAGTTTATGTGTTGAGAAAAGACGAAGGTGGCCGTCACAAAGCATTCTTCAATGGCTATCGCCCGCAATTCTACATTCGTACAATGGATGTGACAGGGAATATTGCATTGCCCGAAGGTGTTGAAATGGTCATGCCTGGTGACAATGTGAACTTGGAAGTTGAATTGATCGTGCCCGTGGCACTTGAACTTGGTTCAAAATTCGCAATTCGCGAAGGTGGTTTGACAGTTGGCGCTGGCGTTATCACCAAGATTATTGAATAAGACTGATTGGTCAAATTCAAAATTAGTTAGATAGGAGAGTGAAGGTGGCTCCAAAACCACCTTCACGATTTAAGAGATATGGCAGGAAAAAAAGGTATCCGCATCATTGCTACAATGGAATGTACAAATTGCAAAGAACGCAATTATATGACTGAAAAAAGTAAACGTAATGATCCAGGACGTATTGAGTTGAAAAAATATTGCAAACGATGTCGAACACATCAATTGCACCGTGAAACAAAATAACAAATTGCTTTTGAAAAATAAGGTATAATTATTTTTCAGGACATTTGAAAATCGGTTAGGGATGCTGAATTGGCACCCTTACACAGGCGAGTAGCTCAATTAGGCAGAGCAACGGTCTCCAAAACCGTAGGTTGTGGGTTCAATTCCTGCCTCGCCTGCCTTCAAAATAGCGCCGCTTTTTTATGCGGCGTTTTGGACATAAAATACGAGTTTAAAAACAAGGAGGCTCACGTGGCTAAAAAAGTATCTTCACGTGATAAGAAAAAGTCATCAAATGGGATCGCAAAATTGTGGCGCGAGACTTCTGGTGAGTTGAAAAAAGTTTCATGGCCAACAAGGAGCGAAGCGCTTAATTTGACTAAAATTGTTTTAATCGTTTTGGTTGTGATGAGCATTTTCCTAGGCTCTTTGGATTGGTTGTATTTTAATTTGTTTAAGTGGTTGCTTGCCTTATAAAATAGGTTTGTTTTACCCGATTTAAGTTCACAAAGGTTTGTGTGAAGCGATGAGTGATGAAGAAAAAAAGATGAGTCAAGTAAATCCTGAATCAGAATCTTCTGATGAAAATGGGTTTGTTTCTGAATCTGCAAATCTTGAAGAAGAATTGCGGGCACAGGTTGACGCATTTGCAGCTGAAATTTCTGCCGAGCAGGAAGAATCTGTTCTCCCTGATTGGGCGAAGGAAGCCTCTCAAGCAAACGATGAAGACCTTTTGGCTGGGTTTGATGCTCAACTGAGTGAAGATGAAACTGCTGAAGCTGAAGAAGTTGTTGAAGAAGCAGAAGTTGTGAGTGATGAGCCAGATGATGGCCGTGCTTGGTATGTGGTGCATTGTTATTCTGGTTATGAGAATAAGGTCCGTCACAACCTTGAGCAACGTATTGATACGATGGGCATGAAAGGTTTTATTTTTGATATTGTTGTGCCTACCGAAGAAGAAATTGAAGTAAAAGATGGAAAGCGACGTTCTATTGAGCGCCGTGTGTTCCCTGGTTATATTTTGGTAAATATGATCATGACAGACGAATCATGGTTTGTTGTGCGTAATACCCCTGGGGTTACAAGCTTTGTGGGGATGGGTAATGAGCCTACTCCATTACGCCCTGAAGAAGTGAGTGCAATTATTCAAAGAATGGAAGCAGATGCTCCTCGCATTAAGGTTTCCTTCCGCAAAGGTGAACGAGTTCGCATTACGGATGGCCCATTCAATGAATTCCGAGGTACTGTTGAAGATATTGATATGGAACGCGCAAAAGTGCGTGTGATGGTGAATTTCTTTGGACGGGACACTCCAGTTGAATTGGATTTCTTACAAGTCGAAAAGACTTGATAATTAATATTTTTGTGATTTTTGAAAAAACTTTTTTTAGAACGTGGGAGAGTGTGTTGCACTCGTTTGTACCACAAAGGAGTATATTGTGGCAAAGAAAGTAAAAGCAGTAATTAAATTGCAGATTCAAGCCGGTAAGGCGAATCCTGCTCCCCCCATTGGCCCTGCATTGGCAACCCATGGTGTGAATATTATGGCCTTTTGTAAGGACTATAATGCTCGTACTTCTAATCGTATGGGCGAAGTTGTTCCCGCTGAAATTACCGTCTTCACTGATGGTTCATTCAAGTTTATCCTGAAGAGTTCCCCTGCTTCTGTGTTGTTGAAAAAGGCAGCTGGTGTGGACAAAGGGTCTTCTGTGCCGAACCGTGACATGGTTGGAACAGTGACTCGTGCGCAAGTGAAAGAAATTGCAGAAACAAAGATGAAAGACCTCAATGCAAATGATATTGAAGCTGCAATGAAACAAATCGAAGGTACCGCTCGTAATATGGGTATCCGCGTTGAAGGATAATCTTAGAATAGAAATGAGTTACCACGTGGGAGAGGCTTAAAGCACTCGTTTGTACCACTAAGGAGAAATTATGGCTAAACACGGTAAAAATTATAATTCCGCTAAGGAAAAAATTGATGAAAAAAATGCTTATGCTTTGGCAGAAGCAGTGAAATTAGTGAAAGAACTTGCGTTCACTAAATTTGATTCTACAGTTGAATTGCATATTCGTATGGGTGTTGACCCTCGCCATGCAGATCAACAAGTTCGTGACGTGGTTGTGCTTCCCCATGGTTTGGGCAAGTCTGTGAAAGTGCTTGTTTTTGCTGAAGGTGAAGCTGCAAAGATCGCTGAAGAAGCTGGTGCAGATTATATTGCAGATGATGAAATGATCAATCAGATTCAAAAAGGTTGGACAGACTTTGATGTGGCAATTGCTACCCCTGATATGATGGGGAAAGCTGGTCGCTTGGGTCGTGTGTTGGGTCCTCGTGGTTTGATGCCAAACCCCAAGGCTGGCACTGTTGCTCCAGCAGAACGATTGGCAGAAGCAATTGAAGCTTCTAAAGCTGGTCGAGTTGAATTCCGCGTTGACCGAACTGCAAATATCCATTGCCCAGTTGGGAAAGTTTCTTTCTCTGAAGAACAATTGGTTGAAAATTTGATGGTTTTGATTGAAGCAATTCGCAAGGCACGCCCTGCTGCTTCAAAAGGCACTTATATGCGCAAAATTACATTGACATCAACTATGGGACCCGCAGTGCGCATTGATCCTTCAAGCACACGTAGTGCAGCGTAGGATTTTTGGTATACTATATAAATAAGTTATAAAAAAGAATTTGTTTCGCCAGAGACAGTAGGTGAGATGGAATGCTAAAGCAGGAACTCTCTTAATTCCCTACCGAGGTAGAGACCTGACATCAAAATAAAGTGCATGATTTTTTGAATTGTGTGTTGGAAAAGATGGAAGTCTTTGCTTCGGAAATATGAGAAGCAAAGACTTTTAATTTTTTCTGAAAGGAGACACACATTGGCATTATCAAAAGAACGTAAACAAGAAGTATTCGTCCAATATAAAACTTGGTTCAGTGAAGCAAGCGCTATTGTTTTGACTGAGTATACTGGTTTGGATATGCCGGGATTTGATGCTCTTCGCGCTAGCATTCGAGAGACAGGTGGAGAATTTCACGTTGTGAAAAACACTTTGGCTCGCCGTGCTTTTGAAGAAGTTGGCCTCGAAGCCCCCGCCGAATATTTCACAGGCAGTACTGCAGTGGGTATTGCTTTTGACGATCCGCCAGGAATGGCAAAAGCTATTCTTGACCTTGCAAAAGACAAAGATTTTGTAGTGGTTAAGGGTGGGTTTATGGATGGGAATCATCTTTCACCTGCACAAGTTAAGGTTGTTGCTGATCTTCCACCACTTCCCGTGGTTCGTGGACAATTGTTGGGAACTATTATGGCTCCCGCAAGCAAGCTTGTTCGTACAGTGAATGAACCTGGACGATCCCTTGCACAAGTTGTAAAGGCTTATGCAGATAAGTAAGTCTTTGTAAGAAATAGATTTAGAAAATAAAAATTTTATTTTGATAATAGGAGTATTATAAAATGGCAGACCTCGAAAAATTGGTTGCAGCTCTTGGTGAGCTCACAGTTATTGAAGCAGCAGAATTAGTTAAAAAATTAGAAGAAGAATGGGGCGTTTCCGCAGCAGCTCCTGTGGCAGTTGCCGCAGTTGCCGGTGGCGCAGCCGCTGAAGAAGTTGAAGAAAAGACAGAATTTGATGTTGTCTTGAAAGACGCTGGTCCCAAGAAGATCGACGTTATTAAAGCTATCCGCAAGCTCACAGGCCTTGGCTTGGGCGAATCCAAAGAAATGGCAGAAACCGCAGGTTCAAAGGTTTTGGAAGCCGTTGGCAAAGACGCAGCAGAAGAAGCAAAGAAAGCTTTGGAAGAAGCAGGCGCAGTTATCGAACTTGCATAGTTTCGGTTCCTTTCAGAACTTTAAACGCTCATCAAATGATGGGCGTTTTTCTTTTAAGCTATGGTGGAATATGCTACAATGTTTAGTATGGTAAATATTTTGTTTGAGACAGAGCGATTGTTGGTGAGGGTGGCCAATGAGAGCGATTTGAATTTGTTTGATGAGCTGTGGCATTGCAGCTCTGTGATGTGGAATGTGGGGTTCCCGAATGGCCTGCCCATGACCCGAGATGCGATTGCTGTTTTGTTGAAGAAACAGGGAAACGATTCTGAGGTGTTTGGGAAGCGATTGGTGATTGAGTTGTTGGAGACAGGGACGAAGATTGGTGAGGCAAAACTGGGGAAGCCCGATGATGATGGTGTTTCTGAGCCGGATGTGAAGCTTTTGCCTGCTTTTTGGGGACAAGGCTATGGGCGAGAGGTGATGGGGGCGATTTTGGAATATACGTTTATGAATAGCGAGACGAAGATTGTGCAGACAACACCACGAGTGACGAATGTGGGATCTCACAAGATGGTGGAGGCTTATGGTGGTGTGCGTGTGGCAGATGAGCAGGTGTTTGAGGTGCCAGATGGAAAAGAAGGGGTGATGCAGGAAGTGCCTTATTATACTTTTCATGTGAGACGTGAGGATTTTTTGAAGTAAGAGGGGCTGTTTTTGAGGGATTTTTCTGGGGGAGTTAGTTTGTTGCGAGTTGAGGGGGCTTAAACTACAATAGTGGTATGAAATGGAACTTGGTTGGTAATCAGTGGGCAGAAGAGATTCTGCAAAGTCATTTAAGTCATGATAATTTGAGACATGCCTATTTGTTCACAGGGCCTGAGGGGGTGGGACGTGAGGCGTTGGCGATTGCTTTTGCGAAGGCAATCAATTGTGAGAATCCGCCTGAGAAGGGTGGATTTTGTGATGTGTGCCGAAATTGTGTGCAGATTGGCAAGCAACAGCATGTGGATTTGCATGTGGTGGAGCGAGAGGGGGGGAGCAAGCAGATTTTGGTGGGGCAGGTGCGGGAGTTGCAGAAGAAGTTGTCTATGACGCCGTTTCAGGCGAAGTTCCATGTGGTGTTGTTTCGCAATTTTGAGGATGCACATGTGAGCGCGGCGAATGCGCTTTTGAAGACTTTGGAAGAACCTAATGCACGAGTGGTGTTGCTGTTTGTGGTGGACCATGTGAATAATTTGCTACCTACGATTGTTTCTCGGTGCCAAGAGTTACAGTTGCGCTCGGTGCCTGCAGATGAATTGGCTTCGGCTTTGATCACTCGATTTGGAGTGGCTCCGCAAGAGGCGGCTTTGTTGGCGTATGTTTCGGGGGGATGCCCGCAATTGGCGTTGCGATTGCACGCGGATGAGAGCTTGATGACAAAACGAGTGCAGTGTTTGCAGGACCTTTTGGCTTTGGTGAAGATGGACCGGGTGGAGCGATTTGCATATGTGGAGGAACTGGGATTGCATTCGCGGAAGGATGAGAAAAAGGAAGCGGTGGTTGACCTGCGAGACTGTTTGAAGGTGTGGTTTAACTTTTGGCGAGATGTGTTGGTGATGAAGCATACGCCGAATGTGAAGCCGATTAATTTGGATGTGCAGAATGAGATTGTGAATGTGGCAAATGCTGTTTCTGTTGAAGTGGCTTTGGCACAGGTTGAGGCTTTGGAGAAGATGATGGTGATGATGGGGACGAATGCTAATTTGCGGTTGATGATGGAAGTGCTGGTGTTGGATCTGCCTTATTTGTGATTTTGAATGACATTGATGTTGTTTTGACTTGAAGGAGTGTGAAAATGAAGAGACGAGCGATGTGGTTGGTGGGCATTTTGCTTTTGGTTTTGGCCCTTTTTTTGATGGTGGATTTGGTTTGGTCAGATGTGGCTCCGCCGGAAGAACCATTTGGCGGCGATGTGGCTCCGGGGGATACGACGATGGTGCAGATGGTTTCGGAAGTGGTGGAGATTACTGTTTCTGAAGATGAAGTTGCGCGAGAGGATTTTGATTTTTTTCGACCTGTGGCAGATGTGGATGCTTCTTTTGTGATGCAAAATCAGGGGGATGAAGATGAGTTGTTGGAAGTGCATTTTCCTTTGAATATGTATTTGTTTAATTATGCTGATTGGCCAGTGCCTGAGGTGAGTGATTTTGCGGTGTGGGTGAATGGGCAAGAGGTGAGTTGGACGAAGGTGATGTTGGAGCATCCTTTGGATGAGACTTCTGATGCGATTGCTTGGGCAGTGTTTGAGGTGGCATTCCCTGTGGGACAAGAAGTGGGGTTGGAAGTGAGCTATGTGATGCCTGCTGTGGGCTATTCTCCTCGGGCGACGTTTAATTATATTTTTCAGACAGGTGGGGGTTGGTTTGATGTGATTGGTGAGGCGGATTTGATTGTGAATTTGCCTTATACACCGAGTGAACTGACGATTGCTTATCCGGAGTTGTTGCCGGAGGGTGGTGTGATTGAGGGGAACCAGATGCGTTGGCATTTTGAAGATTTGGAACCCACAGAGGAGGATGATTTTTCTATCACGGTGATGACGCCGAAGATGGTGAAGGAGATTCAAGAAGCAGAAGCTATTGTTTTGGCAGAGGCAAGTTTTGAGAATTTGGATGCGTTGACGGATGTGTTTTATCAGGTGATGACGTATAAGGGGATGTTTGTGGATGAGTCTTGGGGTGGGTTTGTGCCTGCTTATGAAGAGGCGTTGATGATGATGCATGCGCTGGAACCAGAAAACCGAGAAGTGAGAGCAAAGTTTGCAAATGCGTTGACGTTGCATGAAGAGTTGCGGGGATTTGAGCGATTGATGGATGTGCCGTTGCCGGTGGAGATGGGCTTTGTGGATGATGTGATGTTTGAGATGAGACAGTTGAATGAGGATGACCTTTCTGTGGATGAGGCAATGATTTTTTGGATTTTGGACTTGCATTATTATTCTCTTTATGGGGAAGAGTATGAAAGTCATTTTGCGGATTATGTGCCACAAGGTTTTGAAATGCCTGCTGCGAGCAAGGATGCTTTGGAGATGGTGACGAGTGTGTTGCCGTGAGGGGTGTTGAGCGGATATTAACAATTTTCTGATTAATCAATGGTATGATGTTTTGTAATTCGTTGAGTGTTATTTACATGAAGGAAAAGTGGATTAATGAGTGAATTTGAATCTAGACCAGAACAAGATGATGTGCAGGATGTGAATCAGGCACGCGAAACAGCAGGGATGCCACCGATTAAGCCGGTGCGCACGGATGCGGTGAAGCCTGTGGTGACCTATGTGTTGATGGGGATAACGATTTTTGTGTTTGTGTTGCAATTGGTGACGACTTTGGTTTTTGGCGTGGATCTGATGATTGCGTTGGGAGCGAAGGACAATGCTTCGATTGAGGCAGGACAATTTTGGCGTTTGATTACGCCGGTGTTTTTGCATAGTAATCCGCTTTATTCCTCCAATGGATTTAATCCGACGGCGTTGATGCATATTGGGTTTAATATGTATGCGCTTTATATTGTGGGTCCGTTTTTGGAGCGAGTTTATGGGCATTGGCGTTTTTTGATGCTTTATTTTTTGGCTGGCTTGGGGGGTGGAGTGGCTTCATTCATTTTCTCTACTTCTATTTCGATTGGGGCTTCAGGCGCTTTGTTTGGATTGTTTGCAGCACAGGCAATTTTCTTTTATTTGAACAAACATTTGTTCCGCGACAATGCGAAGGGTGCTTTGCAACAAATTGTGATGTTGGTGGCGATTAACTTTGCGATTGGGCTTTCTCCGGGAATTGACAATTGGGGCCATTTGGGCGGTTTTTTGAGTGGGTTGGCATTTGCTTTTTATGCAGGGCCAGTGATGAAGATTGAGGATGAGGGGACGCATTATGCATTGCAGGATCAACATTCGAAGAATCGGGTGCTGGTGAGTGGACTGGTGATTTTTTTGGTGTTGGTGATGTTTGTGGCAGCTCGGATTATTTCTTGATCTGAGGATTTATTATTTTTGAATTGGAAGCTGGCGATGGCCAGCTTTTTTTGTTTATTTTTGATGATTTTTTTATGAATAAAAAGATTGACTTTTGTTTTGTTCTGCGTATACTATGGCTCATAAAACTTTTTGTTTTTGTACTTTAATAAATTTCATTGTTTTTGAATAAGGAATTAGGAGTTCCAATGGTAGAGTCTAAAGTTACCTCATTTTTCAAAAATGGCGGCGTTTTTTTGCTCGATGAGGAAAATTATGCTAGCGAAGCTTCTTTTGAGTATGTCGAAGATTTGATGTCTACAAAAGAAGGTGAAGATATCTATGAAATCGAGATTGATGCGGAAAATGGCATGTTTCTCTTTTATGACGCTGGTGTGCTTGATGAAGATGAAGCCCTGCTGAAGTATGAGAAAGGGAAATATAGAGTAAGTTTTTAAGAGTTCGATAAATTGATTTTCCGAAAGCAACCCCCAACAGGGTTGCTTTTTTATTTAAGTCGATTGAGTGAACTAGATTGCGCATAGGTTTTTATCCAGTGTAATTGGATGGGATGAGTTTTTGCCCTTGTTGGATCATTTGCGGTTTTGGATGGTGATTGGTTGGTTGAAAAAAAACTTGTGGTGGTGGGGTTGGTTGTGTTTTTTGGCAAATGGAGGGGGTTATGGATTTGAGCGTCCCTGTATGTGGTGGTTTTGGGTGAGAAAGTGTTGTGCCAGATGGCGCCAGAGGTGGTTTTTGACACTGCCAGAACGTGCCGAGAGGTGTGTTTTGTGGTGCCAAAGTGTGCCAGAAATTGAAGAAAAGTCAATTGGCTGGGGCTTATGGTGTTTGGATTCTCTGCATGGAACGATTTCGTTTTCCTGCTTTTTAATGCGATTATATTCGATAAGCAATGTGGAAAATAAATAAAAATAAAAAAAATAAATAAATTGCTTATTCGATATGTTGCGCTGAGAGGAGTGGAAGATATTTTGTTGTTAAGGTGCTGGTGATATAGAAATTATGTTCTATAAAAATGGTAGTATACAGGATGTGGGGAGAAAAGTCAAATGGGCTAAAAAGTGAGGGGAATGTTTGAAATGGATGGTTTTTATTGATTGGAATTGTGATTTGTCCACTATAATTAATTAGGTCAATTTTTAAGGAGGAATGATGAATCCGATTATTTTGCGTAGGAATGCAAGCCCTGTTTATTCGTTTTTGAGTTTAATGAATGATTTGAATGATGGTGAAACGCTGGCAGGAAAAAAGATTTTGGATTGTGGCGCTGGAGGGGTGTTGCCTCCCCTTTCTCTGTTTGCTCCTTTTGGGATGAAGTTGTTTGGAATTGATCAGGCGGAAGCGCAGCTTGAGAAAGCAGACGCTTTTTTGAAGGAGAATGCGATCGAGGCGGTGCTCAAGAAAGGCGATATGCGGGAGATGCCCTTTGCGGATGAGACGTTTGAGTATGTGTATGAACATTATTCGATGTGCCATTTGAGCCATGCGGACACTAGACGGGCGATCAATGAGATGAAGCGGGTGTTGAAGCCGGGCGGATTGTGTTTTTTGGGGATGATTTCTAGCGATTGTGACCCGAAAGAGATGTTTGGGGAAGAGCGTGCGCCGGGGCATTTTTGGGGAGATGAAGGCGGGGCGATGACCTTGCACAGTTTGTTTGATGATGCACAGGCAGATGCAATGATTGAGGGGTGGGAAGTGATTACGAAAGAAAAGCGAATACAATTTGACCAGGAAGAACCTTTTACCTATGCGCATATTTATTATGTTTTGCGGAAGCTTTAGTGGGTGTGAGGATGATTATTTGGATTAATGGCGCTTTTGGCGCTGGGAAAACTACTTGTGCGTTTGAGTTGCAACGCAGGTTGCCGGATTCTTTTGTGTATGATCCGGAGAATGTTGGCTTTTTTTTGCGGGCTAATTTGCCTAAAATATTGCAGAAGGATGACTTTCAAGATCATGCAGAGTGGCGGTTGTTTAATTATGAAATGCTACGTTCTTTGGCGAGTGACTATGCGGGAACGGTGATTGTGCCAATGACGTTGATTAATCAGGAATATTATGACGAAATTGTGACGCGATTAAAAAATGAAGGGGTTTTGATTCGGCATTTTATTTTGTCCGCTAAAAAAGAGACTTTGATGAAACGATTGCATGGACGATTTGAATTTGGGGCTGGTTGGGCAAAAGAGAAGATTGATGCGTGTTTGAATGCGTTTGAGCATGAGATTTGCGAGGAGAAGATCTGTACGGATGAGATGCGGGTGGAGGATGTGGTGGAGAGGATTGCGGAGCGCGCGGGGTTGACACTTGAAAAGGATGAACGGGGCTGGATGCGGAAAAAATTGGATCGGATGATGACGTCTATACGGCATATTCGATAGGTTGAGGACAGTTTTGGGGGAAATGTTTGGAAATTTGGCAAAAAAACTGTCAGAAGCTCTCAATTCGGGGGAATTTCTAAAGTAAGATTCATATTTAAGCTTGTTTCTGATTTGGGGAAGGTTTATAATTCAGTTATTGAATTATAGAAGCTGTACGAATTTCTATTCATTTTAAGGAGATTAACTAATGACAACTGCATTAATCACGGGAATCACGGGGCAAGATGGCTCTTATTTGGCTGAACTTTTGTTGAGTAAGGGGTATAAGGTGGTGGGGATGGTGCGCCGTGCAAGCACTGTGAATTTTGAGCGCATTGAGCATTTGTTGGACAAAATGGAAGTGGTGCAAGGTGACTTGCATGATCTCTCTTCTTTGATCGATGTTTTGAAACGATTTGAACCGGATGAGGTTTATAACTTGGCAGCAATGAGCTATGTGCCGACTTCTTGGCAACAACCGATTTTGACTGGTGAAGCCACTGGGTTGGGCGTGACGAGAGTGTTGGAAGCGATTCGAATTGTGAACCCGAAGATTAAGTTCTATCAAGCTTCTTCTTCTGAAATGTTTGGGAAGGTGCAAGAAGTTCCGCAAAAGGAAACAACTCACTTTTGGCCACGCAGTCCTTATGGGTGCGCAAAGGTTTATGGACATTGGATTACAGTGAATTATCGTGAATCTTTTGATATGTTTGCTTGTTCTGGGATTTTGTTTAACCATGAAAGCCCCCGCCGTGGGATGGAATTTGTGACGAGAAAGATTACAAGCCATGTGGCACGAATTAAATTGGGGATGTTGGATAAGTTGGCATTGGGCAATTTGGACTCACGCCGTGACTGGGGTTTTGCTGGGGATTATGTGAAGGCAATGTGGTTGATGTTGCAACAAGAAACTCCGGATGATTATGTGATTGGGACGGGTGAGACTTATTCTGTGCGTGAATTCTGTGAACATGCGTTTAATTATGTTGGTTTGAATTATGAAGACTATGTGGTGGTGGACCCGAAATTCTATCGCCCAGCAGAAGTTGACCTTTTGATTTCTGATCCTACCAAGGCTCGAACTGAATTGGGTTGGGAGCGTGAAGTGAGCTTCCAAGGTTTGGTGGAGATGATGGTGGAATCTGACCTTCAAAAATATTCCGCTTTGAAATAGGAAATTGAGGATGAAATGCCAAAGCGATGCAGATGAATGTGTCGCTTTGGTTTGTTTTTTATTGAACGGTAAAGGTTGAGAATGGTTGAATCGCAAGACGCACATTTGGAACGAGAATTACATTTGTTAGACGAGATTGAAAAAGACCCGGATGTGACCCAGGCAAATTTGGCGCAGCAGTTGGGCGTGGCTGTGGGGACGGTGAATTGGCATATTAAGCGAATGATTCAGAAGGGTTATATTAAGGTTTCGCGGGCTGAACGGAAGAAGTTGAAGTATATTTTGACGGCGGAAGGCTTGGCTTTGCGAGCACGTTTGACGGTGGATTATGTGGAACAATCTTTTGCACTTTATCGGCGGGTGCGCCTTAAGGTGATAAAATTGCTGGAGGAAGTTTCGGCAAGAGGTTTTTCGGCTGTGCGGATCGTGGGCGACATCGAGGATATGCTGGATGTGTGCCATTTGACCTGTGTGGAGCAAGGCTTTGAGGTGGGGAATGACCCTGCTTTGCCGACCTTGAAAACCACGGGGCTGAGCGTTGATCTTGTTTTTACAGGAGAAGATGAAAATGAGTAAGCATGTTGTGGTGACGGGTGCTGCGGGGTATATTGGTTCTCTGTTGATTGGAGAATTGTTGCGCTTGGGGTATCAGGTGAGCGCAGTGGACACGATGATTTTTGGGGGAGATGCGTTGCTGGCGTATGCACAGCATGAGAATTTTCATTTTGAAAAGAAGGATGTTTGTGAACCGAAGGCTGTTTTGAATGCGGTGCATCAGGGTTGGAAAGAACCGGATGCGGTGGTGCATTTGGCTGGGATTGTGGGCTTTCCGGCTTGTCAGGCTGTGGGCCGACAGGTGGCTTGGAAATATAATGTGGAAGCGACGCAACGGGTGTTTGAGCAGGCCGCGCTTTTGGGTGCGAAACGATTTATCTTCCCCTCTTCTTATAGTAATTATGCTTTGTTGCCAGATGGGTCTGTGATTACGGAAGAGACGGCGTTGACGCCGAATTCTTTGTTTACGGAAACGAAGATTGCAGCGGAGCGTTTTTTGTTGCATCAGAAAAATGAAGATGTGAAGCCGATTATCTTTCGATTGGCGACATTATTTGGATTATCTCCACGAATGCGATTTGATCTGTTGATTAATCAGTTTGTGTTGGATGCGTTTACACGACGAGAGTTGTTGATTTATCAACGCGGGTATCGTCGTTCTTTTGTGCATGTGTTTGATGTGGTGCGGGGGATTGTGGCTGGTTTGGAAGCGCCACATAAACGGATTCAGGATGGGGTGTATAATTTGGGTTCGAAAGAGGGGAACTTCTCTAAGGATGATATTGTGCAGATGATTTTGAAACGTTTGCCGGAGACGAATGTGCGGTATAAGGACGTTTCTTTTGGGGGCGATGTGCGTGATTTGGCAGTTTCTTTTGAGAAGATTAAGAGTGAGTTAGATTTTGAAGCAACCTATTCCGTTGAGGAAGGGGTGCGTGAAGTTTTGATGGCTTTGAAGACGGGTTATTTTTATAATCCTCAGGACGCACGGTTTCGAAATGCGCAATTTATTATTCGTTAGTAGCGAAATGGAGAAATAAACAATGGAAAAGAATACTTTTTGGCAAGGCAAGAAAGTTTGTGTGACCGGTGGGAACGGTTTTTTGGGAAAGCATGTGCAACGTGTGTTGCGTGAACGGGGTGCAGAAGATATTTTTGTGCCTTCTTTCAAGGATTATGATCTGACGAAGTTGGAAGATATTAAGCGCATGTTGAAGGATGCAGACCCGGATGTGATTATTCATTTGGCTGCTGCAGTGGGCGGAATCGGGATTAACCGAGAGAAGCCGGCGGAATTTTTCTATAAGAATTTGATGATGGGCGTGCCGTTGATGCACGAGGCTTATGAACAGGGTGTGGAGAAGTTTGTGGCGATTGGGACGATTTGTGCGTATCCTAAGTTCACACCGATTCCTTTCAAAGAAGATGATCTTTGGATTGGGTACCCGGAAGAAACGAATGCACCTTATGGCTTGGCAAAGAAGATGTTGTTGGTGCAGGCACAGGCTTATCGTCAACAATATGGCTATAATGCGATTTATTTGTTGCCCGTGAATTTGTATGGCCCGGGAGATAATTTTGATCACCGATCTTCTCATGTGATTCCGGCTTTGATTCGCAAGTTTGTGGAAGCGCAAGAAGATGGTACGAATGTGGCCACTTTGTGGGGGGACGGAAGCCCGACGCGTGAATTTTTGTATGTGGATGATGCTGCACGCGGAATTTGTATGGCGGCTGAAGGATATGATGGTCCGTTGCCGGTGAACTTGGGCTCTGGGATGGAAATTTCGATTAAAGATTTGGCTGAAACGATTGCACGTTTGACCAATTACGAAGGTGAGATTAAGTGGGATGCGGACAAACCGAATGGGCAACCGCGCCGTGCATTGGACGTGAGCCGAGCGAAGGAATTGTTTGGCTTTGAAGCGAAGATGAACTTTGAAGAAGGACTGAAAGAAACAATCGAATGGTTCATGGAAAACAAGGAGAACATTGACTAATGAGTGATTCTCAATTGGTTCCTGTAAAAGAGACTTCTTCTGAAATTGTGCTGATTAAACCTACGAAAAAATGGGCACCTCTTGATTTCAAAGAGTTATGGCGCTATCGTGAGTTGATTTATTTTTTGACTTGGCGTGATGTGAAGGTACGTTATGCACAGACTATTTTGGGGGCTACTTGGGTGATTTTGCAACCTTTGATTCAGATGTTTGTGTTTAACTTCATCTTTGGGACGATTGCTGACTTACCTACAGAGGGAATTCCGCGTCCGTTGTTTACCTATGCTGGGTTGTTGGGTTGGAACTTGTTCTCAAAGGGGATGACTGTGGCAGGGAAATCGATGGTGGCAAATCGAAATATGATTACCAAAATTTATTTTCCACGTTTGATTTTGCCATTGTCTTCTATTTTGAGTGGCTTGGTGGATTTTGCGGTGTCTTCGGTAATTATGATTATTTTGATGATTATTTATAAGACCCCCCCCACGGCGAATATTTGGGCATTGCCTTTGTTTATGTTGTTGGCAATTATTACTTCTTTGGGAATTGGCTTGTGGTTGGCACCGTTGAACGTGCATTATCGAGATATTCAGTTTATTATCCCTTTGGGAGCACAATTGCTGCAATATTTATCTCCGATTGCGTATCCGTTGAGCACTTTGTCTGAAAAGATGCGTTGGGTGTTTGCGATTAACCCGATGGTGGGGGTGGTGGAAGGATTCCGCTGGTCTTTGTTTGGTGCAGAACGTGTGATGGGGAATGAGATGTGGCTTTCGATTGGGGTGGCGGTGTTGATGTTTGTATCGGGTATTTTCTATTTCCGCCGCATGGAAAAAACGTTCGCGGATGCGGTTTAGGGAGTTTGACAATGAGTGAATATGCTATTCAAGTTGAAAATTTAGGCAAACAATACTTCATTGATACGGATGAAGAGATTGTGGCGTATAAGACTTTTCAAGATCAAATTATTAATGCAGTGAAATTCCCCGCTCGATTGATTCGTGGGGAAGCAATGAAGCCTAAGCAAGAAGTGTGGGCTTTGCGTGATGTTAATTTCAATGTGAAACATGGTCAGGTTTTAGGCGTGATTGGGCGCAATGGGGCGGGGAAAAGCACGTTGTTGAAGTTGCTCTCGCGTGTGACGGAACCGACGACTGGGTATGCGAAGATCAATGGTCGCGTGGGGTCTCTGCTTGAGGTGGGGACTGGTTTTCACCCGGAATTGTCTGGACGTGAGAATATTTTTTTGAACGGGGCGATCTTGGGAATGAAACGGACTGAGATTACGCGTAAGTTGGATGAGATTATTGATTTCTCTGGCGTGGGTAAATATATTGATACACCGGTGAAGCGTTATTCATCGGGAATGTATTTACGTTTGGCATTCTCTGTGTCGGCGCATATGGAGCCTGAGATTTTGGTGGTGGATGAAGTGTTGGCTGTGGGCGATGCGGAATTTCAACGCAAGTGTATTGGGAAGATGAGCGATGTGGCCGGAGAAGGGCGTACGGTTTTGTTTGTGAGCCATGATATGTCTGCAATTTTGCGTTTGACAGATGAGACGATTGTGTTGGATAAGGGGACTTTGCAATATCGGGCGGAAACTACGCAAGCGATTGATTATTATATGTCTTCTGGTTTTTCTCAGACGGGTGAATATATTTGGGATGAGAAAGAATTTGCATTGGGACAACATAACTTCCAACCGAAGTCGATTAAGGTAATGAATAAAGATGGACATGTTTCGGATATCGTGATGGCGATGGATGATAATTATGTTGAGTTGGAATATGAATTGAAGGAAGATGTGCGCGGATTGCGCGTGGGGATTTATTTGTATAATATGCGCGGTGAGATGATCTTCACTTCGTTTGATACAGATAATCTTAATCTTTATAGCGAATATGAAATCCGTAAGGCTGGGAAGTATAAGAGCCGTTGCAAGATCCCTGCGCAATTGTTGAATGAAGGACAATTTTCTTTGAGCATGAATGCAAGTGTGTTCAAGGTGAAGCGATACTTCCAGGGAGATCAATTGGTGACTTTTATGGTGGATGGAACAAGCACTGCTGGGAAACAATGGAAAGAAAATCGACGGGGTGCGATTCGACCTAGCTTTGATTGGACGATTGAAGAAATTTAATGGAATGAGCGTTTTGACCTATGTTGAATAAAGAAATTTTGTTGAATACTTTGCATAAATTTCCGGGGATTTCGAAATTGGAAGGCGATTTGTTTTTTAGCAAAATGCCTTATCCGGGATTTCGGATGAAAATGTTTGAAGATGGATGCGTTCTGCAAAAGTGGTTGGCGACGTTGGATTCGGTTCAAGTGGTCAGAACAGCCACGCCTAAAAAAGTTTTGATGTTTGCAACGTTAGGATTTTGGATTGAATATTCTTCTGCGGTGGCTTTGGCTTATTCCGCACTTGGATATGACGTGGAGCTTGTTTATTTACCAGAAAATCGAAAATATGAACGCATTGCTGATTTTGAAGTGGCACGTTATGAAGCCTATGCTAAGCGATTGTTGGCACCTTTGAATGAAAAAATCAGTGTGATTAGTTATCATGATCTTCCTTTAAATGGAGTGGAATTGCCTGAGGTTTTGAGTGAAGGAGTGCAACAAGTTTCTTTGTGGGATGCACAATATAAGCTGCAAAATGAGGAAGTAGATTGTGATTCGGAACTCTATCAATGGCGATTGGAAAAAAATGAAGAAGCAGCGAAGCGCTTTTTGCCTTATTTAGAAGATAATCGCCCGGATGTGGTGGTGGTACCGAATGGCTTGATTTTGGAATATGGAATGTTGAAACGAGTGTGTGATTTGTTGAAGATTCCAACTACTACCTATGAATTTGGGGAACAACAAGAACGCATGTGGATTTCTCAAGATGAATCGATTATGTTGATGAAAACTGATGCGATGTGGGATCGAGTGAAAGAAGTTGCATTCACCGATGAGCAAAAAGAAAAAATTCAACAGATGTATGTGGCGAGACGTGGTGCGGATGTGTTTGAGCAATTTGCACGACGTTGGCAAAGCCAACCGATGCAGGATGAAGAGAAATTGCGTGAAAGCTTGGGATTGGATGAACGCCCGATTGGATTGATGGCGACGAATGTGTTTGGAGACAGTTTGACCTTGGGCCGTGATGTGTTCACAGGTGGGATTCAAGGTTGGTTGGAAGGTACTTTGGACTATTTTGCAGAACATCGAGAAGTGCAATTGGTGATTCGTGTGCACCCGGGTGAATTGTTGAACCCTGAGGGGTATTCTGTGGGGAATGCAGTCAAATCTTATTTTGAAGATGAGATTCCTGAGAATATTCATTTGATTGAAGCGGCTGATAAAACGAATACGTATTCGTTGATTAATTTAGCTTCATTTGGATTAACTTATACCACTACGGTGGGAATGGAAATGGCAATGAGCGGCGTACCTGTGGTGGTGGTGGGTGATACTCATTATCGCGGGAAGGGATTTACGTTTGACCCAAGAAGCTGGGAAGAATATCGTGCGATGTTGGATGCATTTGGAAACCCTGCTGATGTTTTGGGGATGACAAAAGAACAAATTGATGATGCATGGCATTATGCTTATGGATTTTTCTATGAATATCCATTTGTGTTCCCATGGCATATGGTGCATTTTAAACAAGATATTTTGGCACATCCAATGGATGAAGTTTTATCTGAAGCTGGATTGAACACCTATCGAGATACGTTTGAGATGATGGTGTTTGACCGAGAATGAGGAAGTTGTGATGGCGAAGCGTAAAACAAGTTGGCTTAAACGAAAAATTACGGCTGTGCGAACACGAGCTACTGCAGGACAGCGCACTTTGCCTGATTTCTTGATTATTGGCGCTCAAAAAGCTGGCACTACGGCTTTGTATAATTATTTAAATCAACATCCGCAAGTGGTACCTACGCTCAAAAAAGAATTGATGTTTTTTGATTGTAATTTCCCGAAAGGAGATTTGTGGTATCGCAGTTTTTATCCTTTGCAAGAAGAAATGAAAGCGGGGCAGATTACGGGAGAAGCGAGCCCTTCGTATATGTTGGACCCGAATGCAGCAAGCCGTGCTTTTGAAATGGTGCCGGAAGTTAAACTAATTGCTTTATTACGTAATCCAATCGATCGCGCTTATTCTGGATATCAAGCAAGCATTCGGAATGGATATGATGATGTTTCTTTTGAAGAGGCAGTGGCTTTGGAGGAAGAACGTTTGGATGGAGAAGAAGAACGGATTTTGGCAGATATTAATTATCCTATGCGAAGTTTCCGAGTGTATTCTTATTTGCATCGTGGCCTTTATGCAGAACAGTTGAAACGATGGTTGCAATTTTATCCTCGGGAGCAATTGTTGGTGTTGCAAAGCGAACGTTTGTTTGAAAACACCCCTGCTGTATTTGGTGAGGTGATCGATTTTTTGGGATTAGATGCTTTTGATTTGCAGGATTATAAAAAAATGCATGCAGGGCAATATGAAAATGAGATGTCGGCAGAGATGCGGGCACAATTGAGAGAGTATTTTGCACCCCACAATCAAGAATTGTTTGAGTTGTTGGGTGAAGAATTTGATTGGGATTAACACGGAATATTATTTAATCAATTTGAGAGGTTTTGATGATGAATTGGAAAAATAAAGTTGTTTTGGTGACAGGCGGGACTGGTTCTTTTGGGAAGAAGTTCATTCGGATTTTGTTGGATGAATATGAGCCGGAAAAGGTGATTGTGTTCAGCCGAGATGAGTTGAAACAACATGAGATGCGCATGGCTGGTTATACGGATAAGAATTTGCGCTATTTCATTGGGGATATTCGCGATCAAGACCGTTTGCGCCGCGCGATGCATGGCGTGGATGTGGTGGTGCATGCGGCGGCGTTGAAACAAGTGCCGGCGTGTGAATATAACCCGATGGAAGCGATTAAGACCAATATTTTGGGTACGCAGAATGTGGTGAGCGCGGCTTTGGATGCGGGAGTGAAGAAGGTGTTGGCGCTAAGTACGGATAAGGCGGTGAATCCGGCGAATCTTTATGGGGCGACCAAGTTGGCAGCAGAGAAGTTGGTGATTCAATCAAATGCATATGCAGCAGACAAGGACACACGATTCTCTTGTGTACGCTATGGAAATGTGGTTGGTTCACGCGGGTCTGTGGTGCCGGTGTTCTTCCGACAACGGGATAAGGGAAATGTGTTGACGATTACGGATGAACGTATGACTCGGTTTTGGCTTTCTTTGGAGCAAGGTGTGCGCTTTGTGATTAAGTGCATTGATATGATGCATGGTGGTGAAGTGTTTATTCCGAAGATTCCTTCGATGGCGATGGTGGATTTGGCAGAAGCGATGTTGCCAGGGGCTGAGATTAAGGTGATTGGGATTCGACATGGAGAGAAGTTGCACGAAGCGATGATTTCAGAAGATGAAGCTCGCACAACTGTTGATTTGGGCGATATGTATGTGGTGGAACCTTCTGAAGATATGTGGTTTGGCCATGAATGGCGCGAAAAGGGAACTCCGGTGCCAGAGGGTTTTAGCTTTGTGAGCAATGTGAATGATGAATGGTTGGATGTGGATGGTATTAATGAAATTATCAAACCATTGGAAGAAGAATATAAAAAAGGGAAACTCTAACCTGTGATGAATGACGATTTTCTGGACTGAAGATCGGATGATGATAAGGAGTTTGATTTTTTATGGCACGCATTTTGGTGACCGGGGCTAGCGGACTTTTGGGGCTGAATTTGGCGTTGATGGGGGCTGAAGATCATGAGATTTTTGGTGTGGCAAAT
Source organism: Anaerolineales bacterium (assembly GCA_963676155.2). Lineage (GTDB taxonomy): Bacteria > Chloroflexota > Anaerolineae > Anaerolineales > UBA11579. The sequence goes on along the minus strand of CAXXOS010000001.1, from coordinate 359,408 downwards.
TCGGTGATTCCGAAGTCGGATGCTTTTGTTTGCAAGCAATGGGATTTGACACAGGTGGATGCTGTGGGTGCGCTTTTTGATTGGGCTAAGCCTGATTGGGTGGTGCATGGGGCAGCGATTGCTAATTTGCGTGTGGCGCAGGAGAACCCTGCATTGGCGCAGTTGTTGAATGGGGACGTGCCCGGGCTGTTGGCGAATGAAGCGGCAGCACGTGGGGTGCGTTTTTTGCATGTGTCTACGGATGCGGTGTTTGATGGCGTGCAGGGGGAGTATGTGGAAACGGATGTGCCGAATGCACAGAATGTTTATGCAGCGACGAAGTTGGCGGGTGAGCGAGCTGTGATGGCGGCGAACCAAGATGCGATGATTGCGCGGGTGAACTTCTATGGCTGGAGCCGTTTTGGCACACGCAGTTTGGTGGAATTTTTCTATAATAATTTAAAAGCTGGCGAGCCGATGAAGGGCTTTGTGGATGCGATGTTCAATCCGACCTATGTGGGGGACTTGGTGGAGATGTTGTTGGGATTGTTGGCAGCGAATGAAGCAGGGATTTATCATGCTGTGGCGAGTGAAGCGATTAGTAAATATGATTTTGGGGTGGCCGTGGCGAAGCAGTTTGGCTTTGATGCGGATTTGATTGAGCCGATTTCAATCAATGATGGGGGATTGAAGGTGAAACGTTCTTTGAATTTGACGTTGAATACGGATAAGATCACGAAGGTGTTGGGCAAGAAGCCGGCGACGATTGCGGCGGGTTTGACACGTTTGGCGAATGATCTGGAGAGTGGCTATGTGGACGCTTTGCGCGCGAGCGTGGCTGATTTTGAATAAGATTAAAAGAGAGGTGCACGATGGAATTTAAAGTTGGTAATCAATGGATTGGGGATGGACATCCTGTTTATTTCATTGCGGACATTGCAGCGAACCATGATGGTGATTTGGATCGGGCTTTGGAATTGATCCATTTGGCGAAGGAAGCTGGCGCAGATGCGGCAAAATTCCAGAACTTTGAGGCGAAGAAGATCGTGTCTGATTATGGGTTTAAGTCTTTGGGAGGACAGCAGAGCCATCAATCTTCTTGGACGAAGAGTGTGTTTGAAGTCTATGATGATGCTTCGGTGCCTTTTGACTGGACCCCAATTTTGAAAGCGGAATGTGATAAGGTGGGGATTGCTTATTTTTCTTCCCCTTATGATTTTGAAAATATTGATAAGTTATATGACTATATGCCGGCCTATAAGGCGGGATCGGGCTTGATGAGCTATCCGCAGGCGATGATGGCCATGGCTGAAAAAGATAAGCCTTTTATGCTATCGACGGGGGCATGTGATATTGGGAATGTGGCGCAGGTGATGCGCATGGTGAGCAAGGTGAACCCGCATATTGTGTTGATGCAATGTAATACGAACTATACGGCTTCCGATGAGAATTATGACCATTTGAATATTAATGTGCTGAAGACCTATGCGACGATGTTCCCGAATGTGATTTTGGGATTGTCTGATCATACACATTCGAATGCACCGGTGGTGGGGGCGGTGGCTTTGGGTGCGAAGGTGATTGAGCGCCATTTCACTGACAGCAATGACCGAGAAGGACCGGATCATAAGTTTGCGATGAACCCGACCACATGGCGGGCGATGGTGGACGAAGTGCGGATTTTGGAACGGACTTTGGGCAGTGTGGATAAGTTTGTGACGCCGAATGAAAAAGAGACGATGGTGTTGCAACGACGTTGTTTGCGCGCGGCACGAGCGATTAAGGCTGGGGAAACTTTTACCATGGATATGGTGGAAGCATTGCGACCGGCTGTGCCAGGAGCCGTGGCACCTTTTGAATTGGATGATGTGGTGGGGAAGGTGTCTAAGGTGGACATGACGTTTGGTCAGGAATTGCGCTGGCACGAGATTGAGTGAGTTTTTGAGCTTCTTTAATTAAGGAAATTTTGCAATGAAGATCTTGTATTTCAGTAAGGATTATACGACGCACGACCATCGCTTTTTGACAGCGTTGGCTGGGCGTGGTGGAGACGAGATCTTCTATTTGCGTTTGAACAATGGGGGACGCCAATTTGAGGACCGTGCACTGCCGGGAAATGTGACGGTGTTGCATTGGGAATCTGACAAGCGAACGCCACGAGCGTTGAAGCGGATTTTGAAAGCGGTGCAACCGGATGTGGTGCACGCGGGTCCGTTGCAAGAGGTGGCGTGGTTGGTGGCGAAGGCAGGATTTGCGCCTTTGGTGAGCATGAGCTGGGGCTCTGATTTGTTGGTGACGGCAGAAGAGAGCACAGAGATGCGCCGAAAGACGCAGTTTGTGTTTGAGCATTCGGCTGGATTTGTGGGGGATTGTGAGGCTGTGCGACAAAAGGCGTTGAATTTTGGATTTGATGCGGATAAGATGGTGATTTTCCCTTGGGGAATTGATTTGCAACGTTTTGCGCCGAAGCGAGACGATGCTTTGAAAAGCCGTTGGGGCTGGGGCGAGGATGAATTTGTGATTTATCATTCGCGATCGTGGGAACCGATTTATGGGGTGGAAGCGATGGCGAAGGGATTTGTGTTGGCGGCTCGACAGCGACCGGAATTGCGCTTGATGATGTTGGGGGGCGGGTCTATGGTGCAACGCTTGCGGGGGATTTTGCAACAGGGGGGCGTGATGGACAAGGTGCATTTTACGGGGCAGGTGTCTCAGACGGCGTTGCCTGACTATTATCATCAGGCGGATTTGTATGTGAGTGCGTCGCTCTCGGATGGGTCTTCTGTGTCTTTGATGGAAGCGATGGCGAGCGGCTTGCCAGTGTTGGTGTCTGATATTCCGGGGAACCGAGAATGGGTGACCGAGGAGAATGGCTGGCTTTTTGCGGTGAATGATGTGACGGCGATTGCGGAGGGGATGTTGCAGGCGGTGGATGCACGGGCGGAGTTGGCTGCGATGGGCATGGCGAGCCGAAAGATGGCAGAAGCAAAGGCTAATTGGGAAGAAAATTTCACGCTTCTGTGGGAAGCGTTTGAAAGGATCGTGAAGGCATGATCGATGGAAAACGAGTGGTGGCAATTATTCAGGCGCGGATGGGTTCGAGCCGGTTGCCGGGAAAAGTTTTGATGGACTTGGGCGGAATGAGCGCTTTGGAATGGATGGTGCGCCGCGTGAGACTTTCGGCGACGATTGATGAAGTGGTGATTGCGACGACGATGGAAACGAGCGATGACCCGATTGAGGCGTTTTGCGCTGACCAAGGGGTGGGATGTTTTCGGGGCAGTTTGCATGATGTGTTGGATCGATTTTATCAGGCAGCGAAAGAATTTGAGGCAGAGATTTGCGTGCGCTTGACAGGGGATTGTCCGTTTGTGGACCCGTGGCTTTTGGATGAGAATTTGGATGTGTTTGTGAAGACGGAACCGGCGCTTGATTTTGCGGCGAATCGCATGCCACCACCGATGACACGAACGGTGCCGATTGGGTTGGACGCAGAATATTGTACGTTTGCAGGATTGGAAAAGGTGTGGGAAGAGGCGACGGAAAAACATGAGCGTGAGCATGTGATGCCGTATTTTTATGAACATCCTGAGATTTTCCATATTTTGCATATTGAAAATGAAGAGAATTTTGGCGAAGTGCGCTGGACGTTGGACACGGCGGCGGACTATGCTATGTTGAAATTAATGGCGACATATTTTGCGGGTCGGTTTGACTTCTCCTGGAAAGAGGCTTTGGACTATTATTTGGCGCACCCTGAATTGGCAGCGATGACGGAAGATGTGACGCATAAAACTTTTTTAGATACGGATGAACGCGCATGAGCTTTTTAACGATTTTTACGACCCCGAAACCTTTTGTGAACCCGCATATTAATTTGATTCAACGGAATGCGATTCGAAATTGGACGCAATTTGGTGAGGATGTGAATGTGGTGATGATTGGCGATGAAGAGGGCATGGCGGAGGTTGCGGCTGAATATGGGGTGACGCATATTAAGGAAGTGGAGAGCAATGAGAAGGGGATTCCTTATATTAGCTCGTTGTTCAAAATTGGGCGTGAAGCGTTTGACAGTGATGTGATTTTGTATTTGAATGCGGACATTTTGATTTTCCCGGATATGATTCAGGCGGCGCGGGATGTGGCGGCGCAACATGAAAAGTTTATGGTGGTGGGACAACGCTATGATGTGGATGTGACCGAATTGGTGGACTTTTCGGATGGATGGGAAGCTCGTTTGCGAGAAAAGATGCAAAGAGAAGGGGTGTTGCATAAGCCGACAGGGAGTGATTATTTTTTGCTGTCGAATAATGTGATGTATGATATTCCTGAATTCACTGTTGGACGCGCTGGTTGGGACAATTGGATGATTTGGAAGGGTGTGAAAGAAGCGTGGCCAACGATTGATGGCACGTTTGCGATTGATATTGTGCACCAGAACCATGATTATCATCATTTGCAGGGGGGGCAGAAACATTATACGTTGCCGGAATCACGGATTAATGAACAAAAAGGCGGCGGGACACGCAATATGTATTTGGTGTTGGACACGAACCGAGAATTGCGAGAGGGGAAGGTGGTGTGGCCACACTTCTCATGGATGCGATTTTGGCGACGGATTGAGCGATGGTTGACGCCGAATCGCCCGATTGATGGGACGATTCAATGGCGATTGACAAGAATGTTGCGACAGAAACGTAAACGAAATTTGAGTAGAGGATAGGTGAACTGATGCGCGTTGGACAAAACCCTGCAAAAGCAATGCAAGATGTGGTGCAACCTGCGCCGGTGACGGTGGCGGTGGTGACCTATATTCCAATGATCGGGGGATACTATGAAGAGAGTTTGGATGTGTTGAAGTTGTGCTTGGGGAGCATTTTGAAGAACACACAGATGGAATTTGATTTGATGGTGTTTGACAATGCAAGCTGCCCGGAAGTGCGGGCGTATTTGAATGAATTGCATGAAGCGGGCAAAATTGACTATTTGGTTTTGTCTGATAAGAATGTGGGCAAAGCGGGCGCTTGGAACTTTATGTTCCGCGCGGCACCGGGTGAATTTGTGGCGTTTGCAGACAGTGATGTCTATCATTACGAAGGCTGGTTGACGACACAAGTGGATGCTTTGAGGACCTTCCCGAAGTTGGGAATGGTGACGGGGATGCCGATGATGACGCCGGAGAAGTTTTCTACGGCGACAGTGACTTGGGCAGAAGAAAATGGTTTGCTGGAACGGGGCTTTGATTTTGCATGGGAAGATTTTTGGCGACATGCGATTAGCTTGGGGGGACACGAGGAGAAGGCGAAATCATTCATGGCAGAGAATGATAGTTTGCGAATTACTTATGAAGGGAAACATTATTTCATTGGGGCTTCGCATTTTCAATTTGTGGCGCGCACGGATGTGTTGCGTGAGATGACACCGATCGCGTCGAATCGTCCGATGGGGCAAGTGCGTTTGTTGGATGAAGCGATCAATGCGGCGGGCTATTTGCGGTTGTGCTTGGATCAGTGGTATGTGCAACATATGGGGAATACGGTGCCAGTGAAGGGATTTTTGCTGGAAGAGGATTTGTTGGATGCGAAAGAAGCAGGGACACAAGTTGTGAAGAAGCCTAGCATTTGGCAAAGGGGACCGCTGCGTAAGTTGGTGCAGAAGGTCTATGATAAGAGCTTTGAGATTTTGTATCGAAATTAGAGGATGAGGTGAATTATGCGTGTTGGTAAGAATCCGGCGAAAGCAATTTTGGAAGTGACGCAACCAGCGAAGGTGACAGTGGCAACGGTGGTGTATATTCCAGCATTGAGTGGCTATTTTCGTGATAGTTTGGATGTGTTGAAATTGTGTTTGGGAAGCATTGTTAAGAATACGAAAATGGATTATGACTTGATGGTGTTTGACAATGCAAGTTGCCCTGAAGTGAGAGAGTATTTGTTAGAAATGCATGCGGCCGGTAAGATTGATTATTTGGTGTTCTCTGAGAAAAATATTGGCAAATCTGGGGCGTGGAATTATCTGTTTGGGGCAGCTTTGGGCGAGTTTATTGCGTTTACAGATAGCGATGTTTATCATTATGAAGGATGGTTGACAGCCTTGATGGACGCGATGGAATTGTTCCCGAATGCAGGGATGATTACAGGGGCGCCTTTAAAAACACATCGTCGTTTGCTTTCGGCTACGACTGAATGGGCAAGAGAACAGGGTATTTTAGAAGAAAATGTTGATTTTCCTTGGGAGCTTTATTGGAAACATTATCAGGATTTGGGACGGACGCTGGAATATGGGAAGGAATTCTTTGAAGAGAATCCTAGCCATGCGATTAATTTGGATGGAAAACGATTTTATGTAGGAGCTTCTCATTTTCAATTTTTAACCCAGAAGAAAATTGTGCAACAATTTTTGCCTTTGCCTTCTGACCGACCATTGAACCAAGATATTGTGTTGGATGAAGAATTAAACGCCCATGGCTATCTGCGAATTTGTTTGGATCAGTGGTATGTGCAACATATGGGAAATAGTGTGCCTGAAAAGGGAAAACTTTTGGAAGATGACTTGTTGGCATTGGTGACAGACGGTAAGCAGAAAAAGCTGAAGAAAGTGGGAAGTGGCAGAAAAACTTTTTGGGACATTTCTTATGTACGAAAAGTGTTGCATTGGGCATATGATCGGATTTTTGAGATTTTGTATCGAAATTAGAGGATGATGGAATGACGGAAAAACAAAAGACTGTTTTTATTAGTGCAGATCATGGGTTGGCGATTGTTTATTTTTTGCAAAGCGATGTGGTGAAAACGATGATCGAGGGTGGGGTGCGTGTTGTTTTGTTGACGGATGCGATTTTGAAGGAACAGATTGAAGCTCGCTTTGGACAAGATGGTTTGATTGTGGAAGATTTGCGGATTAAAGAAGCGAGAGATTATTTTAATTCGTATAAACCTTCGATGCAGTTTTGGTTGGATTTTTTGCGCCGAGCAGGGGCCTCCCATAAGATTAATTTGGTGCCGGTGGAGAATTATATTGAGCAGGTGCAGGTGGAAGCGACGGGGAAACGCAAGCTGTTGATGCCGGTGATGAAGATGGCAGTGATGGTGATGCATTATTCGAAGTTGGCGCGTAAGTTGATGCAACGGATGCAACGGCAGTTTGTGCCACATCTCTATGATGATTTGTTTGAGAAATATGATCCTGAGATGGTGGTGGCGAGCACACCGGGTTGGCGCTTTGATAAGTATTTGTTGCGAGAAGCGGCGGCACGTGGGATTACGACTACGACTGTGATTGTGGGATGGGACAATTCTTGTTCGTATAATTTGAGTGGGGCGGACATGGATTATGCAACGTGTTGGTCTGAATTGCAGAAGCAAGAATTGGTCTTGGGTTCGGATTGGGACCCGGAGAAGGTGAATATTGGCGGGATCCCTTCTTATGATGGGTATTTTTTGAATGAATGGGTGATGCCGAAGGAAGATTATTTTGAATTGCATGGCTTGGACTCTACGCGGAAGTTGATTTCTTATGCGAGCAGTTTTGTGAGTTTTTCTCCGAATATTCAGAATATTGAAGCGTTGGCAGAATTGGTGAATGAGGATGCCTTGGCAGAACCGAGCCAATTGTTGGTGCGTTTGCACCCGAATCATTTTATGAACAAGGGGCGCTTTGCGGCGGAACGTGAGGCGGTGCGGGAGATGGTGAAGACGATGCCACATGTGCATTTGGTGGAACCGGTTGCCTTGGGGGGCGAATTGGGCCATTATTCTGGGGAAGATATGCCAGAGAAAACGTCGATGATGGCACACTCAGATGTGTTTGTGACGGTGTATTCGACAATGGTGGTGGAAACGGCGATTCATCGCACGCCGATTATTGCGGAGTGCATTGACCATGAGGTGGGCTGGACGGAGAATTTCTATTTGCCTTTGTCGGAAATTTCGGATTGGGAAACACACCGACGCTTTATTGAAGCGAAGGCGGGTACGGTGGTGTTGGACAAGGAAAGTTTGAAGGATACGTTGAATTTGTATTTACAAAATCCGACCCATGATGCGGCTGCGCAAGAAAAATTTATTGAAGATGAATGTACGTTCACCGATGGGAGCGCTGGGCGCCGCACGGGTGAATATTTATTGAGCTTGGTGCAAGGAAAGTAAGGAACGGGACGATGAAGGTTGTGATCGCTGGGTTAGGCTCGATTGGCCGCCGACATTTGCGCAATTTGCGGGCGTGTGGGGTGGAAGAGTTTGTGTTGCTACGTTCTCATCGGGCGACTTTACCCGATGATGAATTGGCAGGATTGCCAGTGGAGACTTCAATTGAAGCGGCTTTGGCACATGAACCCGATGCGATTGTGATTTCGAACCCGACGGCGTTGCATTTGGATGTGGCGATTCCGGCGGCGAAAGCAGGCGTGGCAATTTTGATGGAAAAGCCGGTTTCGGATTCGATGACGGGGATGGATGAGTTTTTGCAAATTGTGGAAGAAAATGACGTGCCGGTGTTGGTGGGCTTTCAGTTTCGCTGGCATCCGGGTTTGCGAGGGATTAAGAATTTGGTGGAGATGGGGGAAGTGGGACGGGCGACTTCGGTGCGGGTGCGCTGGGGTGAATATTTGCCGGATTGGCACCCGTGGGAAGACTATCGTAAGGGATATGCGGCGCGAAAGGACTTGGGGGGCGGCGTGGTGTTGACATTGACGCATCCGTTGGATTATTTGCGGATGATGTTTGGCGAGGTGACGGCGGAATGGGCGTTTGCGGACAAAGTGAGCGACTTGGAAATGGACGTGGAAGACACGGCGGAAATTGGATTGCGATTTGAGAATGGGATGATTGGGAATGTGCATTTGGATTATGTGCAACGCCCAGCGCAACATTCTTTGGAAGTGGTGTGTACGAAGGGGTCGATTTTTTGGGATAATGCGGATGGGATGGTGCGTGTTTTTGATGGGGAAAAGAAAACATGGACGGAGTATCCGATGAAAGAAGGATTTGAGCGGAATGAATTGTTCATGGCGCAGACGGCACATTTTGTGGCGATGGTGCGGGATGGGATGCCGTCGGGATGTACGTTGCAGGACGGAATCCGAGCACAAGAATTGGCTTTGGGGGCACTATGGTCTGCGGAGCATGAAGCGATATTGAAAGATTGGTCGATCTTGCGATCGAGATAAGAAAGTGAGCTGATGATGGTGAACTTGATTTTGACAGGAAAAGAACGAGAAGCGGCTTTGGCGCGTGCGGTGAATTTGCCTTCGGTGCAGTTGAGCAAAGAAGTGTTGAGCTATGTGGTGTTGTTGGCAGAAGGTGGGTTGGCACCGTTGGATCATTTTATGGGAGCGGATGAAGTGATGGCGGTGACGGAAACAATGCAATTGTTGGATGGAAGTTTCTTCCCTGCTCCGTTGGTGTTGCCAGTGTTGTTGGCGGACTTGCCGGATGAATTTGAGGCGGTGGTGCTGCGAGATGAATATTTTAATACGATTGCAGTGATGGACGTGGAAGAAGTGTTTCAGTTTGAAGAAAGCCCTGAAGCGGCGTGTTTGGCGGGGAAACTGCAAGTGGTGAATTTGCCGAAGCAGGTGGATTTTTTGGAATTACGTAAGAGCCCGGCGATGATGCAAAAGGCTGTGGCTGAGGATGATGTGGTGTTGGGGATGTTTGCGGATGGACCGATGCGAAAGTTGGATGCGTTGGTGATGCGTGCGGCGATGGATGAAGTGGATGGCTTGGTGAGTGGGATGGTGTTGCCCGTGTTTGGCTGGGATTCGAAACAAGATTTGGCGTATTTTACGAAGGTGCGCAGTTGGCTGTTGGGGGATTGGGATGTGGTGTTATCTGATTTAGCTATGCGCAAAGCCAGCCTAGCGGATGTGTTGTTAAGAGCTGTGGTGGCGAAGAATTTTGGGGTGACGCATTTGGTGTTGGATGAAAAATGGGAAGAAGAAGTGAGCTTGGTGGCGGATGCGTTGGCGATGCAATTTGTGTTTGTGGATTTGGAAGAAAGTGACCAAGATTGGCGCGAAACTATCCATGAGACGGACTATTTGCCTGCGGTGCGGACGATGCTGGAAGATGTGGCCCCGCCGAAAGAAAAACAAGGGTTGGTGTTGTGGTTCACGGGTTTGAGTGGCTCTGGAAAGAGCACGATTGCGAATTTGGTGGCCCCACAATTGTTGGCACATGGTCGGCAATTGACGGTGTTGGATGGTGATGTGGTGCGTACGCATTTGTCGAAGGGATTGACGTTTAGCGCGGAAGATCGCGATACGAATATTTTGCGAATTGGTTATGTGGCGGCAGAAATTGCGAAACACGGAGGAACGGTGATGTGTGCGGCAATCTCCCCTTTCCGAAAAACACGGGAAGCAGTGCGCGCGATGGTGGGCACGGATAAATTTGTGGAAATTTATGTGGCGACAACTTTGGCGGAAGCAGAAGCACGCGATGTGAAGGGGCTTTATGCAAAGGCACGCGCGGGTGAATTGAAAAATTTCACGGGGATTGATTCACCTTATGAGGCACCATTGGATGCAGAAATTGTGGTGCCGACGGTCGGCAAAACCCCGCAGGAATGTGCGGATGAAGTGGTGGCGGCTTTGAAAGCGGCTGGATATTTGAAAGAATTGGCTCGCTAGACGGGCTTTTGAATATGGAGATCTTGCAATGAGTGAGTCAGCAAACTTGAACAAAAAACCTGAAGTTTTGGCGATTATCCCTGCACGGGGCGGCTCGAAGAGCATTCCGCATAAGAATATCTTGGCGCTGGGTGGGTATCCGATGATTGCTTATAGCATTGCGGTGGCACGCGCCTCGAAGTGGGTGACAAGGGTGATTGTGTCTACGGATGATGCGGAAATTGCAGAAGTGGCGCGACTTTATGGGGCGGAGACGCCTTTTATGCGTCCGGATGAACATGCGCAAGATGGGACGCCGGACTTCCCGGTGTTTGCCCATGCAGTGGAATGGTTGGCGGAGCATGAGGATTATCACCCGGATATGATTGTGCAATTGCGCCCAACGAGCCCGTTTCGTCGGCTGTGGCACGTGGATAAGGCGGTGGAGAATTTGCTGGAAAAGCCGGAAGCAGATTCTGTGCGTGGGGTGATTGTACCATTTCAGAATCCGTTTAAGATGTGGAAGATTGGAGCGGATGGCTTCATGGAACCGTTGATTGAGACTGAGTTTGAAGAAGCGTATAATATGCCACGGCAAGCCTTGCCGGAAGTGTATTGGCAGGTGGGCTATGTGGATGCGTTTTGGACGAAGACGGTGACGGAACAAAAATCTTTGACGGGAAAGAAGATTTTGCCGATGTTTATGAATGATGGCGATTGGGTTGATATTGATTCGATGGCGGATTGGAAACGGGCAGAATTGCTGTTGGAAAGCGGTGAGCTGACCTTTGAAGAATTGGGTTATACGATTGAAAAAGTGAGTTGATAAAAGACTTTATCTTTTTTTGAGAGCGAATGCGAATGATGTTTGATGCTGTGAAAGTGAAATTGAATACGGTGGAGAATCGCTGGCGGATGGCGCAGTTGGCGAAACAAGCCAAGGCGGTGGAAAAAGACGCTGCAAAGGGGACGGTGGTGCTGTTCAATGCGTCGACGCGGATCTATGGGATGAGCTTGAATGCCGCTTTCCAGCAATTGGTGGCGTGGAGCTTGGGGATGGATGGCGTGCGCGTGGTGCAGATGGCTTGCCGAAGAGGGATGAAGCGCTGTGTGTTGGGTTTGGATTTGAATGATTTGAATAAGCCGATGCCATGCGAAGCATGTGTGGCGCAATCAGAGCGCTTGTTTGCGGGGGCAGATGAAGTGGTGTGGTTGGAAGATGGCTTTGATGAAACTTTGACGAGCGAATTGGCAACGAAGAGTGTGGACGAATTGAGCGATGTGGTGGTGGACGATGTGCCTTATGGGGCGATGGTGCTGCCGGCGGTGCGCTGGCGTTTGCGACGACATAACTTATTAGACGATGCGGATACGCGGGGGGTGTTTGCAGATTTTTTGGTCTCAGCGGTGGCGTTGGGCCGACAGGCGAAACTTGCGTTGGTGCGGATTCAACCACAAGCGGTGGTGGTGTTTAATGGGACTTCTTATCCGGAGGCGGTGGTACGCTATTTTGCGGAAGCACAGGGGATTCGAGTGGTGACGCATGAAGTGGGATTTGAACCATTTTCTGGCTTTTTTGTGGCGGGAGAAGCGACGGCTTATCCGACGGCAATGTCGGTTGATTTTGAATTGACCCAAGAACAACGTGAGACGATTCAGGCTTATTTGAAGAAACGCTTTCAGGGCGATTTCACGATGGCGGGGATTACTTTTTGGAAAGATATTCAGGGGTTGGATGCAGAATTGTTGGCGAAGATTGAGGCACATGAAGCGATGGTGCCGGTGTTTACGAATGTGATTTTTGACACGAGCCAAATGCATGCGAATGTGATTTATGCGGATATGTTTGCGTGGTTGGAAGATATTAAAGAGATGATTGAAGCACATCCAGAGGTGTTGTTTGTGCTGCGGGCGCATCCGGATGAATTGCGAGAAGGGAAACGCTCGTTGGAATCGGTGGCGGACTGGGTGAAAGCGCAAGGGCTGTTGGACAAAGAAAATGTAGTGTTTATTAATAGCGATGAATATGTAAGTTCTTATGCACTGATGGCACAAGCAAAATTTGTGCTGGTGTATAATTCGTCGATTGGGTTGGAGGCGAGCTTGATGCGCGTGCCAGTGGTGAGTGCAGGAAAATCGCGTTATACGGGCTATGAAACGGTGTTTGTGCCAGCGAGCCGAGATGCACATTTGGCAATGGTGGAAGAGTTTTTGCAAGCAGAAATGATTGACTTGCCCGCAAACTTCTATGAAAATGCGTTACGATATGTGTATTACCAAAATCATCATTTGTCTCAATCGTTTGCAGAATTTTTAAAAGCACATCCGACGGATGGGTATGTAGTGTTGAAGGATTTTGATGCACAAGCGCTAAAAGCGGAAAATAGTGAAGTGATGAAACGAATTCAAGTTGGGATTTTGCAGGGTGATTCGTTTGAACGGCCGGTTGAGATTGATATTCATTAAAATGAAGCAGGTGAGAAATGGCTTATTTTGATTTGATGTTGTGGGTGCAAGAAGCCCGGTGGAAATTACGAAGAGTGGATGCAAAGCGTAAGTGGGGTAAGGACGTTTTAGCAAAACAACCAATCGTGGTGGTGAATGCAATTCCTAAATCGGGATCACATTTGTTGACACAGGTGATGGAAGGGCTGTTTCCTATTAGTGCTTTGGTGGATACGGGGATGCCTCCGTTGAACAGAGGCAGTCATAATCTGAAATATGCAGAGGACGCACCCATTCAAAAACGAATTCTAGGGTTGCGAGCGGGTGATTTTGCGTATGGGTATATGAATGCAAATCAAAACTTTGTGCCTTTTTTGGAGAAAGAACCGTATGTGGTCTTATTTAGTTATCGGGACCCGCGAGATGTGGTGGTGTCGCAAGTGAAATATGCGACTGAAGTGAATGAATCTAATTATATGCGAGGGTATTATCAAGGTTTGGCTTCGGATGAGGAACGCATCAATGCAACAATTTGCGGTGTGGTAGATACACAATATGGGATTTCCTCTATTTTGAAACGATATGAAGGATATTTGGGGTGGATGGATGGAGCGAACGTGCTGCCAGTGAAATTTGAAGATTTGATTTTGGACCGGGAAGCGACGTTTGTGCGGATTTTGAATTTTTTGAAGGGGCACGGTTTGACATTGATGACCAGTGATGAAGAAGCAATTGTTTCAATGCATGCAGCAGTGCAACCGAAAAAATCAGGTACGTTCCGAAAAGGCCAACCGGGTGGTTGGAAAGAAGCGTTCACAGAAGAAAATAAACGTGTTTTTAAAGAAGAAACCGGGGATCTCGTGGTTCGGTTGGGCTATGAAGAAAACATGGATTGGTGAGGTTTGAAAGAATGACTCCTAGATGTTCAATTGTGATTCGAGCTTTCAATGAAGGCAAACATATTGGCAAGCTGTTGAAGGGGATTGAGCAACAGACGATGCGCGATTTTGAAGTGATTTTGGTGGATTCTGGTTCTACAGATGATACACGAAACATTGCTGAAGGCTTTGGGGTAAAAGTTGTTCATATTGATCCAAAAGAATTTACGTTTGGCCGTTCGCTGAATCGTGGGATTGAGGCGGCGACAGGTGAATTTGTGGTGATGGCGAGTGCGCATGTGTATCCTGTTTATCCGGATTGGTTGGAGCAGTTGTTGCAACCGTTTGAGGATGCGCAAGTGGCGTGTGCCTATGGAAAACAACGGGGGAATGAAAGTAATAAATATTCGGAACATCAATTTTTCCGACAATGGTTTCCGGATCAATCCGTAGCAAGACAATCTATTCCATTTTGTAATAATGCGAATTCGGCGATTCGACGAGCTTTGTGGGAAGTGCATCCCTATGATGAAGAAGTGACGGGATTGGAAGATTTGGTGTGGGCGAAGTGGGCGATGAGCGAGGGGTATTTTGTGTCGTATGCGGCGGCAGCGGAGATTATTCATGTGCATGAGGAAGTGCCGAAGCAGGTGTATAACCGCTATCGTCGAGAAGCGATGACGTTTAAGCAGATTTATCCGGAAGAAAAATTTGGATTTGGACATTTTTTGGAATTGTTTTTCAAGAATGTTTTGAGTGATATGGGCACAGCAATGCGGGAACGGAAATTTTTCCGAGTGGGGTGGAGCATTGTGTGGTTCCGTTTTATGCAATTTTGGGGGACTTTTCAGGGATATCGCCAGCCAAGCTCGGTGACAGAACGCTTGCGCAAGGTTTTCTATTATCCGCCCGGGATTGGGACAGGTGATGCAGAAATTAGAGATGTGCAACCGATTCGGTATGATGATTTATAATTAAAAGAAAATTGAGGACGTGAAAATGGCCTATCAAGGAAAAAAAATTGTGGCGTTGGTGCCGATGCGTCATTCTTCGGAACGTGTGCCGGGGAAGAATTATCGGATGATGGATGACAAACCTTTGTATGCACATATTGTGGATACGTTGTTGGCGTGTGAAGAGATTGACCAAATTTTGGTGGACACGGACAGCCCAGATGTGATGGCTGGCTTGCAAGGCAAAGATGTGCGGATTGTGGTGGTGGAACGCCCTGCGGAATTGCGCGATGGCGAGATTCCGATGAATACAATTTTGTTACATGATACGGGATTGATTGAGGCGGATTTTTATTTGCAGACGCATAGCACGAACCCCCTTTTGAAGGCAGAGACAATTTCAAAAGCGATTCATACGTTTGTTGCGCAGTATCCGGAGAAAACTTCTTTGTTTTCGGTGACGGGTTTGCAGACACGGCTTTATTGGGAAGATGGCACGGCGATTAATCATAATCCGAAGGAATTGTTGCGTACGCAAGACTTGCCGCCGGTATATGAAGAAAATTCGTGCATTTATTTGTTTGAACGTGAGACATTGGTGAAACATGGACATCGAATTAGTCCAAAGGCGATGATGTTCCCGATTGCGGCAGAAGAAGCAATGGACATTGACGTGGAATTGGATTTTTTGATGGTGGAATTGATGTTGAAATTAAAACGAGAAAAAAACCTATACTAATTTTAGGAGATTTAAATATGGCTAAGAACGTGGTTTTGTTGACCGCCCCTTATATGATCCCATTTGTGGATCGATTTAAACCAGTTTTTGATGATTTTGATTTGGAAGTGATTGTGCCTGAGGTGAATGAACGCTTTGAGGCAGAAGATATCTTGCGCTATGCAGGTCAATTTGACGGTACGATTTGTGGGGACGATCGCTATGGTGCGGACGTGATTGCGGCTTGTTTGCCACGTTTGAAAGTGATCTCTAAGTGGGGGACGGGGATTGATTCGATTGATAAAAAATCTGCGAATGAAATGGGCGTGATGGTGGGGAATACCCCGGATGCATTTACGATTCCTGTTTCTGATTCGGTGTTGGCGTATATTTTGGCATTTTCTCGCCGCCAATTGTGGATGGACAAGGCAATGAAGGCAGGGGAATGGAAGAAAATCCCGGGCAAGGCATTGTGTGAATCTACTTTGGGGATTGTGGGTGTGGGGAATATTGGGCAGTCGGTGGCACGTAAGGCAAAGGCATTTGGAATGACTTTGTTGGGTTGTGACCCGAAAGATCCGTCCCCTTCTTTTGTGGTGGAGACGGGGATTGAGATGACGAGCTATGAAGATCTTTTGAAACGATCTGATTTTGTGAGCATGAACACGGATTTGAATCCGACCAGTGTGGGAATGATGAATGCGGATGCATTGAAATTGATGAAGCCGAATGCGGTGTTGATTAATACGAGCCGCGGACCGGTGGTGAAGGAAGCGGATTTGATTGCGGCTTTGCAAAGCGGACAAATTGCGGGAGCTGGCTTGGATGTGTTTGAATATGAACCGTTGCCAGTGGACAGCCCATTGAAGAAGATGGATCAGGTGTTGTTAGCGCCCCATAATTCTAACTCGAGCCCGATGGCGTGGGAACGCGTGCATTGGAGCACGATTCGTAATTTGTTGGTGGGCTTGGGTTTGGATGCTGCGCAATTGAATCCGAAGAAATATGCATTGGAGGACTGAAATGAGCGAAGGTAAACGTACTGTATTGATTACTGGTGCAGCTGGGGGGATTGGGAGTGCTTCGGTGCGATTGTTTGCGGAAAAAGGATGGACCGTGGTGGGGATTGACCGTGCGGGTGCTCCGGATGATTTTCCGAAAGATGGTTTGTTTTTGACCTATGATATTTCTGTGGATGGCGATTTGGAAAAGATTGTGGCTGAGGTGAAGGCGTTTACGCCTGCTTTGGATGCGATTGTGAATAATGCGGCGATTCAATATAATAAACCTTTGGTGGAAACCACGAATGATGAGTGGGATAATTTGATGAAAGTGAATGTGCGGGCTCCTTATATTTTGGTGCGCGAACTTTATGGATTGTTGAAAGCAGCGAAAGGCGCTGTGGTGAATGTTTCTTCTGTGCATGCTGTGGCGACCTCTGTGGGTGTGTCTTCTTATGCGGCGAGCAAAGGTGCTTTGCTGGCATTGACACGGGCAATGGCAATTGAATTTGCACCGGATGGGGTGCGGGCGAATGCAATTTTGCCAGGTGCAGTGGATACGTTTATGTTGCGAGATGGGATGGACCGTGGACATGTGAGTGGGGGGACGATTGATGACCGTTTGGATGCGTTGGCACAAAAGACGGTGATTGGACGAATTGGGACGACAGAAGAATTGGCCCATGGGATTTATTTCTTGGCCGATAATGTGCAATCTTCCTTTATGACAGGACAACCGATGATTGTGGATGGTGGGGCTACGACCCGCTTGAGCACAGAATGAGGTGAATGATGAGCGACTTGAAGAGTGCGATTAAAAATGTTGCGCCGGAAGGATTGTGGCAGGCGGCTAGCCAGAGCAAGATGCGGCTGAACCATTTGGCACAATGGCCGAGTGCTGCGTTTCACCCGTGGCGACAACAAAGCAAGGCGATGTTGGCGGAGTTGAAGGATAAATATAAGGGTGAACGTTGTTTTATTATTGGGAATGGTCCGAGTTTGAAGAACACGGATGTTTCTAAGTTAAAAGATGAATATACGTTTGGGATGAATCGCATTTATATGGCATTTGATGAATGGGATTTTATGACCAGTTTTTTGGTGTGTGTGAATACGTTGGTGATTGAACAATGTGCGGAAGATTTGATGGCACAACCGATGCCGAAATTTTTCTCTTGGCGTTCACGGGATTATTTGGAAATGCGAGAGAAGATGGCGTTTTTGCATACGACTTATGATGGGGAGAAATTCTCTGAAGATTGCCGTGGGCGCATGTGGGAAGGGGCAACGGTGACGTATGTGTGTTTGCAATTGGCGTTTCATATGGGATTTGAGGAAGCAATTTTGATTGGGGTGGATCATAGCTTTGCTTCGAAGGGGGAAGCGAACAAAACGATTACCTCTGAAGGGGATGACCCGAATCACTTTAATGCGCAATATTTTGGAAAAGGGTTCCGTTGGCAATTGCCCGATTTGGATACTTCTGAAGTGGGCTATCATATGGCGAAGTATCATTATGAAAAAGCAGGCCGCAAAGTGGTGGATGCAACTGTGGGTGGGAAGTTGCAAGTGTTCCCCAAAGTGGATTACAACACTTTGTTTGAAGAATAGGATGAAGTTGGACGAATGAGCGAAAGTGCGCCGTTAATCTCGATTATTACCCCTTCTTTTAATCAGGCAGCGTTTTTGGAAGAAACGTTGTTGTCTGTGTTGGGGCAGGACTATCCGGCGATTGAGTATATTGTGATTGATGGGGGTTCTACGGATGGCAGTGTGGCGATTTTGGAGCGTTATGCAGATCAATTGGCGTATTGGGTGTCTGAACCAGATGCGGGGCAGGCAGATGCGATTAATAAGGGATTTGCAAAGGCGACGGGGAAGTATGTGGCGTGGCTGAATTCGGATGATGTATATTTACCGGGAGCGGTGGCGACGGCTGTGGCTGCACTTGAGGAAAACCCTGATGCAGCGTTTGTCTATGGCAAGGATCGCTCGGTGGATGGGCAGGGGAAGGTGATTGCGACGCATCAGTTTGAGGCCTATGATGTAGTGGATTTGTTGGCGATGCGGATCATTTCTCAGCCGGCAGTGTTCATGCGAAAAAGTGCGTTTGACGCAAGTGATGGATTAAATTTAGATTTTCATTTTATGCTGGATCATCAATTGTGGATTCAGTTGGCACGCAATGCACCGATTGTATATGTGGATGAGTTTTTGGCAGAAGCGAAATATCACGAAGATGCAAAGAATGTGGCCCAAGCGGGGAAATTTGCGGATGAGGTTTGGCGAGTGATTGAGTGGGCGAAAACCCAAGAGGATTTGGCTGGGTTGGTGCAGGAAAACTATGCGAAGGTGATGGCGGGAGCATTGATTGTGGATGGCTATTATTCGCTGTTGGCGCGCCAGTTTGGACGCTTTTGGCGGGTGTTTTTGCGGGCGTTCCGCTTT
This sequence comes from Anaerolineales bacterium, assembly GCA_963676155.2. Classification (GTDB taxonomy): domain Bacteria; phylum Chloroflexota; class Anaerolineae; order Anaerolineales; family UBA11579. The sequence continues at coordinate 340,377 of CAXXOS010000001.1, read as the reverse complement.
GACTTTGGATATGCGGTGCGCTATTGGAAATGGTTTGTGAAATTTTTTGTGGTGTTGGTGCGAAAATGAGCACGGACACCTTTTTTATAAGGATGAGGTGACTGAATGACTGAAAAGAAGACTCCCCTGGTGACAATTGTGACCCCTTCTTTTAATCAAGGAAAGTATATTGAACGCACAATTTTGTCGGTGTTGGGGCAGAGTTATGCCAATATTGAGTATTGGGTGATGGATGGCGGCTCGACGGATGAGACGGTGTCTATTTTGAAAAAATATGAAGATCGAATTACGGGTTGGGTATCTGAGAAAGATAAGGGGCAGACGGATGCGATTAATAAGGGGTTTGCACGAGCGAATGGGGAGATTTTGGCGTGGATCAATTCGGATGATGTGTTGAAGCCGAATGCGGTGGCCGAGGCGGTGGATTATTTGATGGCGCACCCTGAGGTGGGCTTGGTCTATGGCGACGCAACTTTCATTGATGCGAATGATGAGGTGATCGGGAAGTTCCCGGCGGCGCAGACGGATGCGAAAAAATTGCGACAGGGCTATGTGCATGTACCGCAACAGAGTGCTTATTGGCGAGCTGAGCTGTGGCGCGAGGTGGGTCCATTGGATGATTCGATTTATTTTGCGATGGATTATGACTTGTGGTGCCGCTTGGCGGAAGTGAGTGAAGTGAAATATTTGCCGGGACGAGATTGGGGCGCGTTCCGCTTGCATATGGATGCGAAGACAATTGCAGAAGATGACCGCTGTTGGCGGGATATGATGACGATTCATTATCGAGATGGGGGAAAGTGGTTGTCTGTGATGAATGCGAAATATTATTTGCGCAAGGTATTGGCGCCTTTGGTGACCTACCGACGCAACAAAAAGGCCCAAATTTCGTAAAATATTTATACAGGAGCTTTTGATGAAAAATTTCTTTGAAAACTTAAGTTGGCAAAAAGGGGATAGCGCTTTTGTGCGTGTGTTGCTCAGTTGGCGATTGTGGCTGGTGGGTGCGGCGTTGGGCGCGATTTTGGGAGTGGTGTTGAGCTTTGTTTTGCCAAGACGTTATGAGACTTTTGCGACGGTGATTGTGGATCATAATCGAGAGCAGGCGTGGGTGACGGCGTTTGATAAAGAAATGTTTTATTTTTATGATGTAGAAAATCGTAAGTTGGAAGCTGTGGCAATGGGAGATGCTGTGCTTGAGGCTGTGGCGGAGGATGTGCCAGAAGTTTCTGTGGTGGCGTTGCGTGAGGGGATGTTGCGAATAGTGAAACAATATGATGGGATTTGGGAATTGCATGTGGTGAGTGATGATGCAGCACTTTCTGAGGCTGTGGCAGGTGCATGGGCAATGAATTTTTCATCAGAAGTGATGGGGTCTTTGGATTTTGAAAAAGAATTGGAAGAAGCGCGGGCTAAATTTTTAATGATCCAATCGGCTACGGTGTGTGAAATTAAAGAAAATGATAATGCAGTGAAGCCAGAAGAATGGACAGTTTTAAATGATGCAGAGAATTTTTTTAAAGAAATCGTGACGAACGCAAAAGGGATTTCTCCTTATGTGGAGATTTCACCGGTTAGCGTTACAAATTTAGTTGTGCACTCAACACCGGTTAATAGCGTGATTTTGTTGGCAAGTGTGTTTGTGGGGATGTTTGTGATTTTAGGTTTAGGGTTAATTATTTTGGGTAAAGAGGAATAAGATGATAAAAAAGATGCTTGTTTTCTTTTCTCAAGATAAGTTATTGCGGGTGTTTTGGGCATTGGTGATTTTGTGTATGCCGGTGACCTCTTTTCGATTTCTTCCTTTGGGAGATTCAACTTGGCGCCCCTTGGCGATTGTGCCGGCTTTGATTTTGGCAGGTTGTTTGTTTTTAGGCGCTTTGCGAGGAAGAAAATTAAATTTTCCACAACCAACTAGTGTTGTTTTTGTGTTGCTGTTGTTTGTGATCTTGGGAACTATTTTGGTAAATGGGATTTATGCGCCAGCAAATTATTTGGAGCAATCTTATTGGGATCGTGTTTTACGGGCGGGAGTGACATTATTTTTTGGTTTGGTGTTCTTTTTTGTTGGATTGCAAATGAATCAGACTGAAGAAGCGATGCAGTTTACTTTGAAATGGGTCTTAATCTCTTTTGCGACAGTGGCAATTGTGGGCGCTTTTCAATGGTTGGCTTTATTTAAACCAATTTGGTTTGATCGCTGGGATTATAATGTTTTTCATGAATTTTGGATGATTAAAGGATTGCGAATTCGACGAATTATTGGGTTTGCTTATGAACCGGGTTGGTTTGCGGATCAATTAGTTTTTGTGTTTTTGCCGTGGATGATGATGTCACTTTTGACGGGTAAACGAATTTTAAGATATTGGTGGATGGAATTATTCGGTGTTTTGATAGGTGTTTTGTTGCTGTTGTTTACCTATTCAAGAAGTGGGATATTCTCTTTTGTGATTGTTTTTGGTTTGTTCTTTTTGATTTATGCACCACGATATTTAAAATCTTTTTTTCACTGGTTTTTTAAGCCTTTTCGAAAAGAAGCAAAAGGGACGCGAGATCGAGGGATCGCTTTGATTCTTCGTGTTGGATTGGTTGTTGGATTTGTGGGGGCTTTTGTTTTGATGGGTGTGATTTTTTCCAGTAATAATTATTTTTCTCGATTATGGGAAAGTGATTTGAGCCAGGGATTGATGCATTATTTGGAGCAGAATAGTGTGAGTGCACGGTTGCTCTATGCAATTATGGGATTGCGCGTGTTTTTTGCGCATCCATGGACAGGCGTTGGATTTGGTGCGCTAGGATTTTATATGCCAAACTTTTTCTTAACTGGATTGATGGACGGCTCAACAGAAGTTTCTCGTTTTATGGCGGGTGAGGCGTTACGTTTTTTGAATGCAAAAAATATGTATGTGCGGATGGCAAGTGAGACGGGGATTTTTGGGTTGGTTGTGTTTTTGGTGTTTTTGGCGAGTGTGATGGGGTTGGTGTGGCGTTTGCGAAAGAATGAAAACCAGAATGTTCAGTTTGTGGGGGGGGCTTCATTTTTAATTGTGACGGGTATTGTGATTCGATTCTTTACGTTTGATTCTTTTGCGTCTCCTACTATTTGGGTGACGCTTGGGATTGTGGTCAGTTTGTTGAGCACAGTTCAATTTTGGAATAAAGAGAAAGGTATGTAGTAAAAAAATGAATAAAGTTGTTGGAGTAATTATTGCGATTGTACTTTTATGCTTGTGTGTGACATTGGCATGTGCCGTGATTGGTGTTGCGGTCGGCGTAAATGTATTAGAAAGTGGTGATGTTAGTACTATTGCTGAAGGATTCAATGAATTTCTTGAAGACGTTGGCGATGGGGAGTTCTATTTTGAATATGATAGTACTTCTGATGAATTGGAAGCGACCCCTGTGGTGGTGGATGCCGATGCGATGGAGGATTCGATCGATGTGGCTGCGCTGACATTGGAGAATTTGAAGGTTGAAGTGGTGCCGATTGGGAATTTTGATGATTTGGCAGTGCGTTTGCGTGGGGTGGGCGAAGTGCCTGCACCGCCTACTTCTCCTGTGAAGATTTATGCAGAAGGTGATTTGCGTGATTTCAATGTGTCTAATAATGATGAGAATATGAATTTCACGATTACGGCTCGTTTGGAAAAGATGACGGAGCATGCTTACTTCTGGATTGAAGATGGTGTTTCTTTTGATCGAAATGATTTGAATGATTTGGCGAACGAATTTGAAAATCAGATTTATCCTACGAATCAAGAATTCTTTGGCTCTGAATGGAGCCCTGGGATTGATGGGGATCCGCATATTTATATTTTGTATGCAAAAGGTTTGGGAAACACTGTGGCGGGATATTATTCTTCTGCAGATGAATCTAATATTTTGAGCAACCCTTATTCGAACATGGTGGAATTATTTGTGTTCAATGTGGATGCTGTGAATTTGGATGAAGAATATACCAAGGGTGTGTTGGCACATGAGTATCAACATATGATCCATTGGAATTTGGATTCAAATGAAACAAGTTGGCTGAATGAAGGGTTCTCTGAATTGGCTTCGTTCTTAAATGGGTATAACCCAGGTGGATTTGATTATAGTTTTATTCGTAGACCAGATTATCAATTGAATAATTGGCCTGCAGATGGAAATACTTCTAAGAATTATGGGGCAAGCTTTTTGTTTACTAATTATTTGTTGAATCGTTTGGGGGAAGAGATGACGCGCGCGATTGTGGCGCATGAAGCGAATGGGTTTGATAGCATTGATGCAGTGTTGCAAGATTTTGATGTGAAAGATGATTTGCGAAATGTTGATTTGACAGCAGATGATTTGGTGTTGGATTGGATGATTGCGAATTATTTGCAAGATGATGGTGTGGCTGATGGACGTTATGTCTATGAAAATTATGTGAATGCACCTCAGGCGGATTCTACTGAAGTTTTGGTGCCTGCGGAAGGTGATTCTTATGATTTTGATGTGAAGCAATATGGTGCTGATTATTTGACGGTGGATGCAACGGATGGTTTTTGGATGGTGTTTGATGGGGGCGAGTTCACAACTTTGTTGCCAACGACGATTCAAGATGGGTATTTTGCTTATTGGTCTAATAAGGGAGATGCTTCGGACATGCGTTTGACTGGTCATTTTGATTTGCAAGATGTGGATGGCCCTTTGACGATGACCTTCAACACTTGGTTTGACATTGAAGAAGGTTGGGATTATGTGTATTTGCTTTATTCTGAGGATGATGGCGCAAATTGGAATTTCTTAGATTCTCAATATGGTACCACTTATGACCCGCAAGGAAATAATTATGGGTTTGGGTGGAGCTCTACCTCTGATGGCTGGGTTGAGGAAGAAATTGATATTTCTGAATTGGCAGGCAAGGATGTGTTGATTCGTTTTGAATATGTGACGGATGCAGCTGTGAACAATGAGGGAATGTTGATTGATTCTTTGGAGATTCCTGAAATTGGATATGCAACAAGCTTTGAGACAGAAGACGATGTGTGGACCAGTGAAGGGTTTGCACGAGTGGGCTATTTGTTGCCACAAACCTTCAATGTTGCGGCATTGATGGAGAATGATGGCGAAGTGACGGTTGAATTTATGAATTTGACTGATAATGAATTTGTATATGCGATGAGCCCGGGTGAGGCGGACAGTGTGACTTTTGTGATCACTGGGACGACACGTTTTACGCGGCAGCCTGCGACTTATTCTATTTTATTTGAGTAAGCTATGAATTGAAAATCCCGCTCAATTTGGGCGGGATTTTTTATTAATCAATTTTGAAGGGTAAAACTTATGGAGAAGAAAGTTGTTTTGATTGTTGTGGCAGGAATTTTGTTGGTGTGTTTGTGTGCGTGTGCGATCATTGGGGTGGCTGCCTTTATTGCGATGGATGCGGACGTTGTGGGTGGGGTTGTGGAGGAATGGTCTGTTGAAGAAGATGTGACTCCAATGATTGATGATGTGTTTGAAAATAATGAAGAGAATGATTCGGTTTATTTGGAGGATGTGGGGGATGATGTTTTGAGCTTGGCTGAGGAACGCTATGCGGCGATTGGTGCAGAGAATGTGCCTGAGAATGATGCGATGGCGTTTGCACTTCAGTTTGGCTTTGTGGATGAGATGCCGGTTTTGCCGAATGCACCGATTGAAAATTATCAGGTGGGGGATGTGCGAGAGTTTTGGGTTTCGGATGATGATTCTGATTTTACGATTTCGGCGACGTTGGAAGCGAGTGCTAACCATGTGATGGTGTGGGTGGAAGATGGCGTCTATTTTGATGAGGCTGATTTGAATGCTTTGGTGAAGGAGTTTGATACGAAGATTTATGCGTTGGATCAACGCTTGTTTGGCTCTGAGTGGAGCCCGGGAATTGATGGGGATCGTCGGATTGTGATTCTTTATGCAAAGGATGTGGGGGAAGATACGGCTGGTTATTTTTCTGCTGTGGATGAGTTGCCTTCAGAGATTTTGGAAGAATCGAACATGGCAGAGATGTTTGTGTTGAATGCGAATGTGGTGAATTTGAATGAGGAATATACGTTTGGGACGTTGGCGCATGAATATCAACATATGATTCATTGGTATGCGGATGGCAACGAGATGCTGTGGTTGGATGAGGGGTTGGCAGAGTTGGGTGCTTTTTTGGGTGATTATGAGTTAGAGGGGTTGGATTATAAATTTTTGCAAACTCCTGATTTTCAGTTGAATACATGGGACGATGAGAATTCTTATCCGCATTATGGGGCAAGTTTTTCTTTTATGAATTATGTATATAACCGAGTGGGGGAAGGGATGATTCGACAAATTGTGCAGGCAAAGGAAAATGGGTTTGCGAGCATTGATGCGGTGTTGCAGGCAAATGGGGTGACGGATTGGGTGCGTGGTGAGACTTTGACGGCGGAAGATTTGGTTTTGGATTGGATGGTGACGAATTATTTGTTGGATGAGACGGTGAATGATGGACGATTTGATTATGCAAATTATGTGAATGCTCCTCAGGTGAGTGTGGACGAGGTGGTTGTTCCATCTGCTGGGGATGAGTATGCGTATTCGGTGAAGCAGTTTGGGGCGGACTATGTGAAGGTGGATGCTGCGGATGGGTTTGCGATACATTTTGATGGAGATGATTTGCTGGAATTGGTGCCGGTTGATGTGTGGGATGGAAAATTGGCGTTTTGGTCGCAGTCGATGGATACTTCTAGTTCGGTGATGATGCGTGAGTTTGATTTGCGCAATGTGAGTGGGGACGTGTGGATGGATTTTGCGGTTTGGTTTGAGATGGAAGATGATTATGATCTTGTATATTTGATGGTGTCTGAGGATGGGGGCGTGAATTGGGAGGTGGTGGAAACAAAATATGGAGAGTATACAGAATATGAAGGTGTGGTGGGCTGGACGGGGGACTCTCGCCGTTGGTTGCAAGAAGAGGCTGATTTGACGGAGTTTGCGGGGAAGAAGATTTGGGTGCGATTTGAAGCGGTGACGGACAGTGTGGAGAGTTATGCTGGCTTTTTGGTGGATGAAGTTTCGATTGATGCAATTGGATATGCAACGAGCTTTGAGAATGATGATGATGGCTGGACGACGGATGGATTTGTGCGGGTGAATGGCTATTTGCCGCAATTGTTCAACGTGGCAGCTGTGATTGAGAATGGAAATGAGACGCAGGTGGAATATGTGGGGCTGGACGGGGGGAATGAGTTTGATTTTTCGATTGAGGCCGGGGAAGCAGATACGGTTACGTTTGTGATTTCTGGTGCGACACGGTATACGACGCAGGAGGCTGGCTATTCTGTTTGGTTTGAATAGGTGAAACTGGTGTGTGGATGATTTGCGATTTAGTGTGATCGCCCAGATTTGATTAAAAACACCTCATTTCTTTTGTTTGAGAATGAGGTGTTTTTTTGTTGAGTATGGCTAAGTGGGGGATTACATTTCTTTTTCGTATTTGAGGCGGTAATAAATGCTGGTGCCGGTGATAAAAAGGTAGGCTGCGGCAAAGAGGAGTGTGATTTTTAAGTCGACTCCCATGAGGGCGAATGAGACTAAGAGGGCGCCGAAAACGGGAAGCATGATTGCATAGGCTTTTGCTTGGGCGCGGTTGCGAAGAGCGATGTTGCGTTCGTCATTTTCTTCGATCTCTAGTTGTTTGGCTGCTTGGGGGGCTTTTTTGAGGATGTTTTTGCTGGTGAGTTCCCCGATGTTGTGGCCGAAGATGCCACAGCCAAACCCGACGAGGAGATAGGGAAGAAGGGTGCTGCTGTTGAGGGGGTTTGCTTTGAGGAGCCAAAGCCCTGTGACGAGCATGGTGATTCCTAGAATTGTTAGGATGTAGTTTGTGACTGATTTTTTCATTTTTGATCCTCCGAGTAGATGAATATGTCTTCAATTCTCATTTCAAAATATCTGGCGATTTTGAAAGCTAGCAAGATGGATGGGTTGTAGCGGCCATTTTCTAATGAGCCGATGGTTTGCCTGGAGACCTCCAGTGCGGCTGCTAGGTCTTCTTGCTTGATTCCGCGTGCTTTGCGAATTTCTTCGAGTTTGTTTTCCATAACTATTACTCCTTGATGGAAAGTTTACTTTCCATGGAGAATGATACTATTATTTTTGAAAATGTCAAGCTAGCTTTCCATGAATTTATTTGAAATCTGGGGAACGACGAGGTATACTACTGAAATCATTGATTGTTTTGTGTTGTTTGAATTGGGGAAAATGATTTTGACGAAAAATTGGAACCCCTTTGAGACAGAGAGGTTCTTTTTTGAAAGGGGTTTGAATGAATAAAAAACTTGTTTGGATTTTGATTATTATTTTTTTGTTGATGTTGTGTTGTTGGGTGATTTTGATTGCAACGGGGATTCTTGTTTTGAGTCAGTCGGAGTTCATTGAAGATATTGTGTATGCAATTAATTATTGGGATGACCAGGTGGAGGGTGTGGAAAGCTTGGATGAGTTGATGAGTTTTAATGTGGCAGTGGATGAAATGAGGGAGGATTATACGATTGCGGTGGACTCTTATGCGCGGTTGCTGGAGACAGAGTTTGAGGAGAATGATCGAATTGATTTCTTTGTGGAATTGGGGTATTTGTATAGCCATCCTTTGCCCCCTAGGAAACCTTTAATCTATTATACGGTGGGTCAACAACGCAGTTTTTATGTTCCGGGTGAAGATGAAGAGGCTGTTTTGATTGATGCAAATTTGGCAGCGAAAAGTAAGCATTTATATTTTTGGATTGAAGATGGGGTGCGGTTTAATGAGAAGCGGGTTGAATTTTTGGTGGAGGTGTTTGAGAACGAAATTTATCCGATGAACTTGGCTATGTTTGGGTCTGAATGGAGCCCGGGGATAGATGGGGATGTGCGGATTAATATTTTATATGCAAAGACAAAAGCGGTGGATTTTCATGGGTATTTCCAACGGATAAATGAATATTCAAAGAAGGTGTTTTATGATTCAAATGCGGTGGAGATGTTTGTGATTAATGCAAATCGGGCGTCTTTGAATGAAGATGCTGTTTTGGGGTTGATGGCACATGAACATTTGCATTTGATTCATTGGTTTGCGGATCAGAATGAAGAGTTGTGGTTTGATGAAGGGTTTGCAGAGCTGTCTAATTATTTGAGTGGTTATGCATATGGTTTGATGGATGATTATTATTTGAATGTGCCTGATTTGCAATTGAATGCTTGGTCGAGGGATTTTGAATATGAGCATTATGGGGCAGGGTTTTTGTTTGTGAATTATCTTTATACGCGGTTGGGAGAACAGGCAATTTTTGATTTGATTCAATCTGATGAAAATTCTTTGCAAAGCATTGTTGGTTGGTTGCAAGATCAGCCGATTTTTGATGAGGTGCGGGGACGAGATTTGCTGATGGAAGATGTGGTGTTGGACTGGATGGTGACGAATTTGGTTTTGGATGAAGATATGATGGATGGGAGATTTGAGTATAAAAATTATGCGGATGCTTCACAAGTGGAAGTGGAAGTGCCCCTTGTGCCTATGGCTGGGGACGATTATTTTTATGTTGTTCATCAGTTTGGGGCGGATTATTTGAAGGTGGATGCGACAGCGGGATTTGATATGCATTTTGATGGGGATGATTTGATTCGTTTGGTGGATTCTCCGGTGACGCAAGGGGATTTTGCTTTGTGGTCTTCTACTGTGCCTTATTCTGTTTCACGGATTGTGCATGAATTTGATTTGAGCGAGGTGACGGGGAAAGTGCGTTTGACTTTTGATACGTGGTTTGAGTTGATTGAAGGGGAAGACTTGGTGTTGTTGATGATTTCGACGGATGGTGGAGAAAATTGGACGACGACTGAGGCTTTATTTGCTGAGCGAGAAATAGATGATGAATTTTATTATTGGACGGGGCGCTCAGAGGGTTGGCGGAATGAGTCGGTGGACCTGTCTGATTTTGTGGGTGAGAAGGTGTTGGTGCGATTTGAGAGCTTGATTGTGGAGGGAGAGGGAAAGCGTGGGATTTGGTTTGATAATTTGAAAGTGAAAGCAATTGATTATGCGATGGGATTTGAGGAAGAGGATGCAAGTTGGCAGGTGGAAGGGTTTGTGCGGGTTAATGATTTGTTACCACAAGGGTTTGCGGTGGCGGCGGTTATTGACGATGGGGAAGAAAAAATGGTAGAATATCTCACTTTGGATGCGGGCAATCAGTTTGATTTTTCAATTGATGCAGGGGAGGCAGAAAGTGTTACCTTTGTGATTACGGGCACAACGTTGTTTGTGACGGATGAGGCAGGGTATAAAATTGAGTTTCGGTAATCATTGATTGGAACGACTAAAATTTGGAGGCATGGATGAGTGATAGTAATTTGCAGTATCATATTAAGTTGAAACCGGGGGATGTGGGGCGCTATGTGCTGTTGCCGGGTGACCCGGGACGTTGTGAGCGAATTGCTAAGTATTTTGATGGGGCGGTGAAGGTTGCACAAAACCGAGAATATACGACTTATACGGGGACGTTGTTGGGTGAGAAGGTTTCTGTGGTTTCGACAGGGATTGGATGTCCGTCTACGGCGATTGCCGTGGAAGAATTGGTGAAGATTGGTGCGGATACGTTTATTCGTGTGGGCACTTCTGGGGGGATTCAACCTGATACGAAGACGGGGGAAGTGGCGATTGTGACGGGTGCGATTCGTGATGAGGGGACGACAAGACAGTATTTACCGATTGAATATCCGGCAGTGGCAGACACGGATGTGGTGGTGGCGCTGCGAGATGCGGCAAAACAATTGGACCAACCTTTCCGATTGGGTGTTTCTCAATCGAAGGATGCTTTTTATAGTGAAACTGAACCGGACCGAATGCCGATGCCGAACCGTTTGAAAGAACGTTGGGAAGCATGGCGGGCAGGTGGGGCGGTGTGCTCTGAGATGGAAGCTGCAGCGTTGTTCATTGTGGCCGGGATTCATCGTAAGCGCGCAGGGGGCGTGATGATGATGGTGGCGGAAGGCGAAGGGCTGCCCAAGGATGAAGCTGGGAAGAAGTTGTTCCATGGTGATGGGGCGATTGTGGTGGCTGTGGAAGCGATTAAGTTGATGATTGAAGAAGATCGCGCGGCAGGTAAGTAAAGAAAATTATTTATTCTAAAAATAAAAGGCTGTGGAAGTTTCCACAGCCTTTTTTTGTTTTTATTTAATTGGATTGGTTACTAGCAACCGTTGATGAGGAAACCGAAAAAGTCACACCAGAGATAGTTGGTGTCGACATACCAAAGGAAGGCACCGACGATGATGGCTAGGAGGAAGAGCATGAAGAAGATGGTGATGAGGATGGCTTTGCCTTTGGAGATTTTTGATTTCTCTGATTTTTGGCTGACAAATTGATCTTCTGTGATTTGTTCTGAAGCAGGGCGTTCCTTAACCATGGGGGTGGGAGGGGTGTCATAGTCTGCGTCAGGGAGGGGGGTGATGTAGTCGGCTTGGTTGGGGGGAGGAGTGGTGGTGATGTGCGGCTCGACTGCGGGTTGCTCTGGTTGGACGGCGACGGGGATATAGGCAGGGGATTGCGGGGTTGCGATGGTTTTTTCTTCTTCGACGGCGATTTTTTCCATGACCATGGTGACAGTTTCCCCAATTTTGAGGATGTCTCCGTCACTGATGGCGGTGGATTTGGTGACCCGGTCTCCGTTGATGAAGGTGCCGTTGGTGGAATTTAGATCTTCGATGTAGACGCCGTTTTCATAGGTGGAGATGCGACAATGGGAACGTGAAACTTCAACATCATTGATGACAATGGTGCTGCGCAAGTCACGACCGATGATGATCTCTGGTTGATCGATGAGATGGGTCTTGCCGGGGGTTGGCCCAGCGTGCATCACTAATTGATAGGTATTAAGCATGATTCTGCTCCTCAGTTTTGCTTTGGCTTGATCTTCAATTGTGATTTGAAAGTTAGGTTGGGGAAGAAAACCTTGCTTAATTATAACTTAAAGCTTGAAATTGACACTCATTTTTGCGTATGTTACACTTCAATTTAGGTAAATAAGAGAAGATTTTGGATTCTCATCTCATCTGTTAAGCACGAAGTTTACGAAAATGTGAAACGAGCGAGGGTGTGTGAGAATTTGATGGTTTAATGACCCTCTCGTTTTTCGACTTTGTGAACAAAAATGGAGCATGAAAAAAATGACAGAGAAAAAAATTGAATTTAAACGAGCTTTTTTGGATGCGTTGGAAGAACGTGTTTTGATTTATGATGGGGCGATGGGGACCAATTTGGATTTGTTGAATTTGACTCCTGAGGATTATGGTGGAGAAGCACTGAATGGGTGCAATGACCATTTGATTTTGAGCAAACCTGAGGCAGTGGCGAGTGTGAACCGCTCCTTTTTGGAAGTGGGCGTGGATGTGATTGAGACGAATACGTTTCGATCGAATCGACTGACTTTGACTGAATTTGGGTTGGAAGACAAGACGTTTGAGATTAATCAGAAGGGTGCGGCTTTGGCACGCGCGGTGGCAGATGAATTTTCTACGCCGGATCATCCGCGTTTTGTGGCAGGGTCGATTGGGCCGACGGGGAAGTTGCCTTCGGCAGATGACCCAGATCTTTCGAATATTGAATATGATACGCTGGTGGATGTGTTCCGTGAGCAAGCGGCTGGCTTGATTAGCGGGGGGGCGGACCTTTTGATTGTGGAGACTTCACAGGATATTTTGGAAGTGAAGGCGGCAATTCAGGGGATTCAGTTGGCATTTGAAGAAACGGGAATTCAAATTCCGTTGCAATGTCATATTACGATGGATACGACGGGGCGGATGCTTTTGGGGACGGACATTGCTTCGGCTTTGACGATTTTGGAGCGGATGCCGATTGATATTGTGGGGATGAACTGTTCGACAGGGCCGGAACATATGCGCCAGAATATTTCTTATTTGGGCGAAAATGCGACGATTCCGGTGGGGTGTTCTCCGAATGCGGGGTTGCCGATGAATGTGAATGGTGAGGCTGTGTTCCCCTTGGAACCAGAACCGTTTGCGAATGCATTGGCTGAATTTGTGGTAAAAGAAAATGTGTCGATTGTGGGTGGCTGTTGTGGCACACGACCGGAACATTTGAAATTGCTGGTGGAAAAAGTGGGGAAGATGCCAGCTCCGAAGAAGGCAGAGAAGAAAGCGCCGATGTTGAGCTCACCGATCAAGGCGGTTTCGATGGCGCAAGAGCCACGTCCAATGTTGATTGGGGAACGATTAAATGCAACTGGGAGCCGAAAGTTCAAACGGTTGCTTTTGGAAGAAAACGTGGATGCGATGGTGGAAATTGCCCGTGAGCAAATCAATGGCGGGGCGCATACGCTGGATGTGAATGTGGCGGTGACGGAACGCAATGATGAAGCTTATTTGATGGCGTTGTTGGTGAAACGTTTGGAGATGGGAGTGGATGCACCATTGGTGATTGACTCTACGGAACCGGATGTGATGGAAGCGGCTTTGAAAACGACCCCAGGGCGTTGTTTGTTGAATTCTACCAATTTGGAAAGCGGACGGGCAAAGTTTGACCGTGTGATGCGATTGGGGAAGGATTATAACGCGGCAGTGATGATGTTGGTGATTGATGAAGAGGGGATGGCGAAAACGATCGAGCGTAAGATGGCGGTGGCTGACCGAATGATTGGGATTGCGGTGGATGAGTTTGGGTTTGAACATCAGGATTTGGTGTTTGACTTGTTGACCTTCCCACTTTCTACGGGGGATCCGGAATTTGCGGATTCGGCGATTAATACGATTGAAGCGATTCGACAATTGAAGGCAAATTATCCGGAAGTGTTGACTTCTTTGGGCGTGAGCAATGTTTCTTTTGGGTTGAGCAAGAATGCGCGACCGATGTTGAACTCGATGTTTTTGCACCATTGTGTGGAAGCTGGGTTGGACATGGCGATTGTGCATGCGTCTAAGGTGCGACCGCTGAGCGAGATTCCGGATGAAGAGCAAGAATTGATGAATGACTTGATCTGGAATAAACGTGCTGATGCGTTGCAACGGGTGATTGAGTTTTATGAAAATAAGGCTGAGGTGCCGGAAGAAGAAAAAGAAGACCCGACGAAGGATATGACGCCGGCGGAACGATTGCATTGGTCAATTGTGCACCGACACAAGGATATGGTGGAAGAAGATATTGATAGTCTGGTGGCGTCTAAGCTGGCGAGTGGAAATTTCGCCGATGAAGATGCAGCGGCTGTGGATGTGTTGAATAATGTGTTGTTGCCAGCGATGAAGGAAGTGGGAGATAAGTTTGGGGCTGGGGAATTGATTTTGCCGTTTGTGTTGCAATCTGCCGAGGTGATGAAGAAATCTGTGAATCATTTGGAAAATTATTTGGTGCAGAAAGAAGGCGTGACCAAAGGTACGATGGTGTTGGCGACGGTTTATGGGGATGTGCATGATATTGGGAAAAATTTAGTGAAGACAATTTTGTCCAATAATGGGTATACGATTGTGGATTTGGGTAAACAAGTGCCTGTGAACGTGATTGTGGACAAGGCGGAAGAGATTGGCGCAGATGCGATTGGATTGAGCGCTTTGTTGGTTTCGACGAGCAAACAAATGCCGTTGGTGGTGGCTGAGGTGGAACGCCGTGGGTTGAATATTCCGGTGTTGATTGGGGGCGCAGCGATTAACCGCCGATTTGGTTGGCGTTTGAATTTGATTGAAGAAGAAAAACATTTTAAGCCGGGTGTGTTCTATTGTAAGGATGCATTTGAATCTTTGGAGTTGTTGAATATTTTGATGGACGAGGATGCAAAGGCAGACTTTATGAAAGAACATTTGGCAGAAGTTGAGAAGGAATATGGGAAAAGCATTAACTAAGGCGACGATCCCGACCCCAGTGAAATTTGGCATTGGGGTGGTGGATGCGATCCCGTTGGAATATGTGTTTGAGAATATGGCGATGAAGTCTCTTTATCGCATGAATTGGGGCGCTGGAAATGCAAAAGGGGAAGAATGGCAGAAACTTTCGGCTGAGTTTGACAAACGTTTGGACCGGATGATGCGGGAAGCGCGACAGACCGGTTGGTTGGAGCCAAAGGGCGTTTATGGTGTTTTTCCGGCGCAGGCTGTGGAGCAGTCTTTGCAGGTGTTTGACCCGGATGATCCTGATAAGTTGTTGACCACGTTTGATTTTCCGCGACAGATTCGGGAACCGCATCGCAGTTTGATTGATTATTTTGCGACTGCGGAAGAAGCAGGACAGCGAGATGTGGTGGCGTTGCAATTTGTGACGGTGGGAAAAGGTGCGACGGAACATATTGATGAGCTAAATCGGCAAGAGTTGTTCTCTGAAGCTTATTTTGCGCATGGGTTAGCTGTGCAATCTGCGGAAGGTACGGCGGCATATTTGCATCAACATGTACGCCGAATGATGGGGATTGGCCCGAAACAAGGAAAACGTTATTCTTGGGGGTACCCAGCGTTGCCTGATTTGAATGAACATCGTAAGTTGTTTGATATTCTGCCGATTTCGGAGACGATTGGGGCTGAGTTGACCTCTGCAAATCAATTTATGCCAGAGCAGTCTACGGGAGCGATTATTATTCACCATCCGGAGGCGATTTACTTTAATGTGGGTGAGACGCGGATTTCGATGTTGGTGAATGAGATGAAAGAAAATAATCCGAAAAAACCTAAATAAGATTTGTATTTTTGAAAGCTACCTGATTGGGTAGCTTTTTTATTTGTAGAGTGGGGGACGTTCAAACTCAATGATGTGCGGATGATCTTCACAATAGGTGATGAATTCTTTGCCCCAATCAGCGAGGGATTGGATGGTGGGGATGAGCTTTTGACCAAGGTCGGTGAGGGAGTATTCTACTTTGGGCGGGACTTGATCGTAGGATTTGCGATGGATGACGCCATAGCTGGCAAGCTGTTTGAGCTGCTTGGTGAGGGTGGCGTGGGTGATGTTGAATTGACGGAGGAGTTCGTTGAAGCGTAGGGGACCGTCTTTTAAGTAGAAGATGATGGGGAGGGACCATTTGCCGGAGAGAACTTTTTGAGATGTGGTGAAGGGGCAGTCGAAATCTTGGACAGTGATGTTGGTGGTCATATAAGAACCTCTTTATTCGTTTCATTTAAGATCTATACGATAGAAAAATATCGCACTTGAATTTATTTTCGTATTATAGTATATTTACTAAATAAGGTCAAATATATCTGAATAAGGAGTTTGAATAATGACAAAAATAGGTGTGATTGGGGCAACAGGCCATTTGGGTGGCAAAGTTGTGGATTATTTGTTGGAAGATGGGGTGAACCCGAAAGATATTGTGGCGTTTTATCGTGATGAGAAAAAGGCTGCAAATTTGAAGGGACAAGGGGTGGAATTGCGTTATGGTGATTATTCCGAGAATGGGTATGAAAAGGATACCTTGGCTGGAATTGATCGTTTGTTGTTTATCTCGAGCAGTAATATGGATTCGTTTGGGCGGATTGTGGACCATGTGGGGGTGGTGAAGGCGGCTCGCGAAGCTGGGGTGAAGCATATTTACTATACCAGTTTGGCCTATCCTGAAAGTGCATTGTTTGATTTGCGGCATGTGCATATTGCGACTGAAAGCGCGATTCGTGTTTCGGGAATGCCTTTTACATTTTTGCGGAATACTTTCTATTTGGAAGTCTTTTTCACTGAAAAGGATGTGAAACGGGCATTTGCAACGGGAAAGGTGTTGAGCCTGACAAAAGGGCGAGGATTAAATTTGGTCTCTCGCGATGACATGGCACGCGCTACGGCTGTGGCTTTGCGCACGGATGGGCATGAGAATCAGACATATACTTTTGCACGACCGGACACTTTCACGGTGAAGGATGTGGTGGAGGTGTTGAATGCGCTTTCTGGTAAGTCGGTGACGTTTGAAGAATCTACACCGGATGCTGTGAAGGCTTATTTGACTGAGTTGGGTGTTCCGAAAGAATATCAGATGTGGGATTCGATTAGCATGCAATTTGGTTATGCTGAGGGATGGGCTGAAAATGTGAGCACTGACTTGGTGGACTTGATTGGTGAAGAAAACCTGACCTCTATGAAGGACTATGTGGCAGGGTTGTTATAAGGAAATTATTTTCATTGTTTTGAAGAAAAATTGATCGTTCTGATTTTTTAACGAAAGATGAATCCAAATAAAGCTGTCTTAATACAGACAGTTTTATTATTTAACTATGGAGGTAACAGTGAATTATCGTAAGTTAGGCCGTTCGGGCTTGAAGGTTAGTGAAATTTCAATTGGTTCTTGGATCACTTTTGGGGATTCGGTGAATGTGCGCACTGCAACAGATTTGTTGAAATTGGCGTATGAAAAAGGAATTAATTATTTTGATAATGCTGATGTTTATGCATTGGGTGAATCTGAAAAAGTGATGGGGAAGGCGATTAAAGATATTCCGCGACACGAATTGGTGATCTCGAGCAAGGTGTTTTGGCCGACGCAAAAGGGCCCGAATGGACGTGGGCTTTCTCGGAAACATATCATGGAAAGTGTGCATGGCAGTTTGAAACGCTTGGACACGGATTATTTGGATTTGTATTTTGCGCATCGTTATGACCCAGACACGCCGATTGAGGAAGTGGTGGAGACGATGAATATTTTGATCCAACAGGGGAAGATTCTCTATTGGGGAACTTCTATGTGGAAAGCGGCGCAAATTGCAAAGGCGAATGGGATTGCGAAGGAACGAAATTTGATCGGGCCTACGATGGAACAACCTTTGTATAATATGTTCTCCCGTGAGTTGGTGGAAGATGATTTGCTGACGGTGACGGAGAATAAGAAGATTGGGTTGACGGTGTTTAGTCCGTTGGCACAAGGTGTGTTGACTGGGAAGTATAATGACGGTGTGCCGGAAGATAGCCGAGCTGTGTCGAACCCTGAGTTTATCAATCGCTATTTGACGGATGCGCATTTGGTGAAAACGCGTGCATTGAGCGCTTTGGCGAAGGAGTTGGGAATGACCGCGGCTCAGTTGGCGATTGCTTGGATTTTGCGCCGAGACGAAGTGAGCAGTGTGATTACTGGCGCAAGCAAGGTGTCTCAGTTGGAATCGAATGTGAAGGCCGGCGAATTGGCGGGTAAGTTGGATGAGGAAGTGTTGGTGAAGATCGAAGAGATCTTGGCGTAAATGCTTTTTTTGGATTTGATTTTGAAACAGCTCTTTGAGAAAAGAGCTGTTTTTTTGTTACAAAGGAATGCTATAATTTAAATATAAGGATATTTTCTATTTAGGAGGGATATATGTTCCAATTACCAATACCTAATAAAAGAATTACATGGTTTTTTTCGATATTTTTTACTATTTTATTTTTATTTGTTTATTATCGATTTGATTCAATGGGATATGGTTTGTTTAAAAAATCGCTCGAGAAATTTTTTGTAACTTGTAATGGTTCAATTGAGGATGTACTTGAATACAAAATAATGGTGCCAGTTTATAAGAACTTTGAAGAATTAAATTTTCTTTATTTTCAAGTAAAAAATATCTCTTCAAATGTTATAAAAAGTTTGGAAATTGATGTTTACGATTCAGAAAAACATTTATTAGCTTCAAAACCAATAGAAGAAGAATTAAGTGACTCTGGACAATTACTTTTTGAAATGCTTGAAAGCGATAATTATGAAAATATTGGAAAAAAAATAATTTATGATTTACAGCCAGGGTCAGAAACTTCAAAAAAAATTCAAATCTATGGAAAACCTTTTCCTAGAATTTCTTTTGAAATTGAATTTTTAGAAGAAGACACGTTGTATTTTTTCACAACAGATATGGGTTTATATGTTCATGAGAATAGAAATAAGACAATAAAAATGGAACTGCTCCCATTTCTTTTATTATCTCCATTTTCTACTGCTATATTTCCTGTTGCGATTTTGTTTTTGGGGTATTTGTTTGAAGCTATGCTTTTAGATAAAAAGTATGAATTTGATGAATTAAGATTTTTTACTAGAAATATTTTTCATTCAATCTTTTACTTATTACATAAAATAAAAGTGAGATTTAGAAAAATACGTAAAATTGCTATCCCTATGGATGAAGATAATAGTAAAAAGGAATTGATGAATAATAAGGAAATACAGGTTATTTGGCAATTTATTGGAGTGTATTTTTTCTCTATTATTATCTTATATACATTGTTTTCTTGGTATATTATTTCATTTGAGTATCTTAGTCCTTTGCTTATTGTTTTGTCATTAATTGGGATATTGTTGATTACTAGAATTCTTTATAGTAATTATAAAAAGAATTCTTTATAAATTATGTAAGCGAGTGGATTCAGCCACTCGCTTTTTTGATTAAGAGAAGAGGAGGATTTGTTAATCTTGGATGGCAGATTTGAGAGGATTCGTTATAATACACTAATGAATATTGATCGATTTAATGAAGCATTTTTGATGGCATCGGAGCTGCATCGAACGCAGTTGCGCAAGGGAAGCAAGGTGCCTTATGTGGCGCATTTGATGGGGGTGGCGTATATGGTGATGGATAATGGGGGGACGGAAGACCAAGTGATAGCGGCTTTGTTGCATGATGCGGTGGAAGATCAAGGTGGGGAACCGACTTTGATTAAAATCCGAGAGAAATTTGGGGAACATGTGGCGGAGTTGGTGCTTGGGTTGAGTGATTCAATTGGGGAACCAAAACCTCCGTGGCGAGCCCGCAAAGAAGTCTATTTGAAGCATTTGGAAACCGCTCCGATGGAAGTGTTGGAGATTGTGATTGCGGATAAGATGAGCAATTTGACCTCTGTGACGCGTGATTATGAGCGGATTGGGGATGAATTGTGGCAGGTGTTTACGGGTGGTAAAGAAGGATCGCTTTGGTATTATCATGAAGTTTATACTGTGCTTTCGAAACGAATGAATGGGTATTTGTTGGATTCCTATAAGGAATTGTTGGATCGTTTGGATGCATTGGTTGAAAATCAAACTAAATTAATGGAAACGCTATGAAAAAATTTTTATTCTTGATGATTTTGAGTGTGATGGTATTTGCTTTGGCAGCATGTGGCCCTGAAGAAGTGGTGGTGACGGAAGTGCCGACGGCGACGGTGGTGATGGAAGTGCCGACGGAAGCGCCAACGGCGACAATGGCACCGACACAAGAACCGGCTGCGGTGACGATTAATGGCGAGGCTGTGGGTGTCTCTGAAGTGGAAGCGGGTGTGGCACGCTATGCAGCAGCACAGGCTGAAGTGGGTGATTTTTTGGCTACGGATGATGTGCGCTTGGCTGTGATTGATGAATTGGTGGCACAAGTTTTGTTGAGCCAACGGGCGAAACAAAATGGATTTGTGTTGAGCGAAGAAGAGTTGGATGCTCGAATTTTGGCAGCGATTGAATCTGCGGGTGGACAGGATGCGTTTAATGCTTGGTTATCTGGGAATTATTATTCTGCGGATAGCTTCCGAACGGCGTTGCGACGCGAGATTGAAGCAGCTTGGATGCGTGATCAGATTGTGGCAGGTGTGCCGACAGTGCAAGAGCAGGTTTTGGCAAGAGAGATTTTTTTCTTGAATGAAGCGGATGCGTTGCGGGTGTATAACCAATTGGTGGATGGCTCTACTTTTGATTCACGTGTGGATAATTATGATCCACAAGGATTGGGATATTTGGGATGGTTCCCACGGGGAGTGATGTTTGACCAAGGGTTGGAAGAGGCGATTTTTGCTTTGCAACCCGGACAATTTAGCAAAGTGATTACAACTACGGATGGGTTCCATGTGGCGGAAGTGATTCAGCGCGAGGCGGAACGGGAAGTTTCGCATGATTTGTTGTTGATTTTGCAGGAAAATGCATTGCAAGATTGGCTCGCCGAAACAAAGGTTTCCAGTACAATTCAAATAGCACAATAATTTGTTTTTGAATGATGGAGTGATCGGATGGCGAAAAACAAGACTACTTTTCGATTGGGGAATTTTTTCTTTTCTGCATTGACTGTGGGTGTTTTGTTGCTGGCGATTGCTTTGGTGTTGTTTTATAGTTTTGTGTTTATTTTTCCGGATTCTGATTTGAATCCATTTCCTCCGACGGGAATCCCTTTAACGGTGCCGGCGGAGATGACTGCGACTGTGGATGTGACTTTGGCGCCAGTGGTGACGATGTTGCCGACTGCTACGGATGCACCTGCGACTGCAACGGCTACGATTCAACCAACCTCTACTTTTGTGCCGCCGACTTATACGGCGACGGTGGAAGAGGATGTGCCAACGGCTGTGCCGACGAAAACACCTACTCCTTCTTATTTTGCATATGAACCGCATAAGGACAGTCCTGTGGCGTTGAGCTCTGAGATTTTTTATCCGGATTTGGGATGCAACACGATGATTATTGCTGGTCAGGTGTTTAATAAGGATGGGTTGCCGATTGTGCAACAAGATATGATTTTGTTTGGGGATTTGGAAGGTAATGATGTGTGGGTGAAGACACGCACGGGAGATCCTACTCTGACTCGAATTTATGGACCGGGGGCGTATGAGTTCCGAATTGCGGATGCGCCAGTGGCGACAAGTGGGTTGCTGAGTGTGGCGATGATTGATCAGGAGAATTATTTGCAATCAGCGAAAATCCAAGTGACGACTTATGGGGAATGTGATGCCAATGTGATTATGTTGAATTTTGCGGAAAAAGACGATTAATATTATTTTGAACCCTATCAAAAAGCGGAGAATTTTTTCTCCGCTTTTTTTATTGTTTAGATTGGGTATCTTGCTCGATTGATGCTGTGTTTTGCATTTCTTCGAGGGCGATTTGATCGAAGTAGTCGATTTGGAGATCTTCTTCCATTATCATTTGACCGCGTAAAAAGGCGCCTTCTTCGGTGGAGATGGCTTCGGTGCGGACATCGCCCCAGACTCGACCGGTTTCACGAATGTCTACTTTTTTGGCGGTGATGTTGCCACGCACGGCACCAGCGACGATGATGGATTTGGTTTGGAGGTCTTTGCAATTGACTTTGCCGGTGGGCCCGATGACGAGGAGACCGTTGAGATTGACTTCTCCTTCGAATGTGCCTTCAATGCGGACGCCGCCTTCGCCTGAGATGCGACCGGTGACCATGATGCCTTCGCCGATGACAGAGGTGATGCGTTCGATGGGTTGGGAAAATGTGTTTTCGTTTTGTTCGGGTTGGTCTTCTCTTCTTTTAAACATATGCCGTCCTTATCAATCAAGTGTTGTAAATTGTACCGTGAGTTGGGGGATTTTGGAATTGCAAAGGGAATGATGGGGATTAATGGAGGTTAAGTATTGGGGTGAGGGAATCTGTGGCTTGTTGAGCAAGTTGGGCTGGATGGGGGGCGTTGAAGCGCCATGGGAGCGACTTCCATGGTTCGGGAACGGTGAAGAGGCCGATGCGCGGGCTGGTGAGGAGTTGGGCGGGATTGGTTTGGATGCAGGGGGCGAGATAGAGAGGGGTGTGGGATGTGGTGAGGTTTAGGTTGTTGTGTTCGACTTGGATGTTGAAGGCTTGGGTGAACTTGGCGGGGCCATTGGTCCATTGTTTGCGGGGTTGTTTGCCTCGGCGGGATTGGATGAGGGGATGATGATTGAGGGGCTCGACGGCACGAATGAGGACGGCGTGGGGTTCCCCGATGGGTTGGGTGACGCAGTTGAAGAGCCAATGCATGCCGTAGGTGAAATAGACATAGGCGTGGCCGGGAGGGCCAAACATGGGTGCGGTGCGCTGTGTGCGACCGACACGGGCGTGGCAGGCTTGATCTTCTTGTCCACAGTAGGCTTCGGTTTCGGTGATGACGCCAATGAGAGGAGGTGTGTTGGGTGGGGATTGAGGATCATGATGGATGAAGAGGGCGCCGATGAGATCGGGAGCTACTTCGAGGGCGGAGCGATTGTAGAAGGATTGGGGGAAGGGGGAGAGACGCGTTTGCATTAGGCGTTGGGGGCGTTGAGGGTTTCTAGGATGGGGAGGAGATCGGAAATTTTGTGAATGACGTTGCAACCGGGGTCTTCAAAGGTACCTTTGGGGTCGATGAGGATGGGGAGCATGTTGGCTTCGATGGCGGCGGCAACATCGGCAAAGTGATTGTCTCCGACGTAGATGGCTTCTTCGGGGAGGATGTTGAGCTCTTGAAAGGCGCGGTCGAAGATTTGGGGATTGGGTTTCCAGACGTTTACTTCTCCGGCGGCATAGGCGGTGTCAAAAAATTCGGCAATGTTGAGGGTTTCGAGATGTTCGTTGACGGGATTGGAACGGTTGGTGATGAGCCCGAGTTTGTAGTGAGGGCGGAGGGTGGTGAGGGTTTGGATGACATCTTCGCCGAGATAGGAATTTCCGGTGACGTTGTGATCAAGAAAATGGGTGACCTGCTCGACGAGTTGGTCGAGGGTGGCGTCGTCACAGGCTGCGATTTGAGCTAATTTGCGACGATTAAAGAGATGGAACATGGAGGTGTTGAGGGGTTGGACGTTGGCTTTGTCTTCTTGAATTTCGGGGGAGTTGGCGAAATAGTAATGTGTCCATTGTTCGACTTTGAGTTGTTGCGCGGGAGTGGTGGGATAGCCAAGAGAATCGAGAAATTTCCAGTAGTGGCCGTCGTTGTCGTAGTCGTGATGATAGAGGGTGCCGTCAAAGTCAAAGAGAATGGTGGTTATTTTTTTCATAGGCGAATTTTAACACAGTTTTGGAGGGAAATCCCCTCAGCGACTTTGTCGCTCTCCCCCCTTTGGCAAGGGGGGCAGGGGAATTGGTTGGCTTTGATTAGGGAAGAAAAATGGGGAGCAGGTCTTGGATGTTTTTGATGACTTGGCACTCGACTTCGGGGTTGCGGTCTTTTGTGTCTAGCAAGATGGGGGTGAGATTGGCTTGTTGGGCGGCGCCGAGATCGGCAAAGATGCTGTCACCGACATAGGCGACTTGGCTGGGTTGGACGTTGAGCTCTTGGAGGGCGCGATCGAAGATGCGGGGACTGGGTTTCCAGTAGCCGACTTGACCGGCAGTGTAGTGAGTGTCGAAGAATTGGGTGATGTCCTCTTGTTCGAGGATGAAGTCTACGGGTACGGTGCGATTGGTGATGAGGCCGAGTTTATAATGCGGTTTGAGGGCGGTGAGAGTTTCGATGACGTTTTCTCCGAGTTTTCCATCTCGACTGAGGCGGGATTCGACATCGTCACAGATCATTTCTGCCCATTGATCGAGGGTTTCTGAGGGATAGTCGCCAAAAAGTTCGATTTTGCGACGGGTGGAGATGCGCCAGAGGGAGGCGTGGGTGTGTTTGATGGAGTCGCGATCGTTGAGATATTCGGGAGAGTTGGCGAAGTAGTTTTTGCGCCAAATTTCGGTTTGATCGATGAGATCTTGGGTTACGGGGACACCGAGCGATTCAACAAATTGCCAGTATTCGGGATCGTTGTTGAGGTTGTGATGATAAAGGGTGCCGTCAAAGTCAAAGAGAATTGTTGTGATATTTTTCATAGGCAAATTTTAACATAGATCGGACAAAAATCTATTTATTGTTTATTAACCAAATTAGATAAAAATTATACTATTATTAAAGCTGTAAGAAATATTCTTGTTTTTTCGTCCAATGAGCACAATTAAGAAAGATTAACCCTGAAAGGTACTCCCTATGAAGAAAATTCCATCCTCTGAAATCACTCCCAAAAATGTGTATAAAAATCGACGCACGTTCATGAAACAAGCCGGTGTGATTGCTGGTGCGGCTGTTTTGGGGGCATGCGGGGTGAACTTGGATGACGCGTCCACCGTGTTGCCGAAGGATACGGTGCAATTGACACCTGATCCGAATCGAGCTGCTACGGATGAATTTGGGACAGCGTTGACTAGTTTTCAGGCAGTGACGAATTATAACAATTTCTATGAGTTTTCTTTGCGCAAGGAAGCGGTGGCTAAGGAAGCGGCAAACTTTGTGACGGAACCATGGACGGTGGAGATTGATGGTTTGGTGAACAAACCGATGACACTTTCGATGGATGATATCTACAAACAATTTGAAGAAGAAGAACGAATCTATCGTTTGCGCTGTGTGGAAACATGGGCGATGGTGATTCCTTGGTTGGGATTCCCGTTGCGAAAGCTGATTGAGATGGTGGAGCCAAAGAGTGAGGCGAAGTATATTCGCTTCCAGACGGTGTATGATGAAGAACAGATGCCGAATTTGAGCAATAGCTATTTTATGTGGCCGTATGTGGAAGGGTTGCGGATGGATGAGGCGATGAATGATCTGACCTTGTTGTCTACGGGCCTTTATGGAGAGCGATTGTTGCCACAAAATGGAGCGCCGTTGCGCTTGGTGGTGCCGTGGAAATATGGGTTTAAGAGTATTAAGTCGATTGCGAAGATTCAGTTTGTGGAAGAGATGCCGGTTTCTTTTTGGATGGCACAAAATTCACATGAGTATGGATTTTATGCAAATGTGAACCCGAGCGTTTCTCACCCGCGTTGGTCGCAAGCGACCGAGCAATATGTGGGACAAAATGGACGCGTGGGAACCCGTTTGTTCAATGGCTACGAAGAAGAAGTGGCACATTTATATGATGGAATGGACCTGACAAAGTGGTACTAAAAAAAAGCACACTGAAATGGATTTCATTTGGATTGGCGACTTTGCCCGCGATTTATATTTTTGTGGGAACACCACGAGGATGGTTGGGATTTAACCCGCCTGTACGGGCGATTGAGATTTCAGGCAATTGGGCGATAATCTTTTTGTTGGTATCTTTGGCGGGACGACCGTTGAAGGAACTGGGGGTGCAAATTGGGATGACGATTCGCAAGCCGATTGGCTTGGCTTCGTTTGGCTATGGATTGTTGCATTTGTTTTTCTATGTGTTTTGGAATTATGGTGGGGATTTGCGATTGGTGTTGATGACTTTGCCGCAGCAGAAGTTTATTTTCTTTGGGCTGGGCGGTTTGTTGATTTTGCTGGCAATGGCGGTGACTTCACATAAGTTTGCGGTGCGGAAGATGAAGAAATGGTGGCAACGATTACATCGGTTTGTCTATTTGGCTGGGGTGTTGGTGTTGGTGCATGCGTTGCTGGCTTCGAAAGGCAATCAGGAGATATTTCTGATTTATGGAAGCATTTTTGTGGTGTTGATGCTGGGACGGATTCCG
Source organism: Anaerolineales bacterium (assembly GCA_963676155.2). Classification (GTDB taxonomy): domain Bacteria; phylum Chloroflexota; class Anaerolineae; order Anaerolineales; family UBA11579. The sequence goes on along the minus strand of CAXXOS010000001.1, from coordinate 314,256 downwards.
GTGTTGTTGCGCTGGTGGCATAAACGAAAGAAATTGCAAAGCACTTGAGAAAGTGCTTTTTTGTTTAAACTTATTTTTAAAGACTTGCTTTTAAAAAACATTTGTTCTATAATGTGGTCAATATTTAGAACAAATGTTTTTATTTTGAGTAACAATTTGTGAGCGCAGGATTCAAAGAACAAATTTGAAGGAGTTTGACATGACAACTATAACTGGCAATCGAAAATCAGGTGAAATGAAATCATTCAAGATGAGCCGCTCTGGCGTGTTGGGAATGATCATTGTGGGTGCTTTTTTGGCATTTGAGGTGTTTAATTTCAGTACGACGGATTTTGCGTTGCAAGATGTGCTGGGTGAATTAAAATTCTTGGGAATGCGCTGGTCTACGATGTTGGCAGTGGCATTTTGTGCGATTGATTTTGCGGGGATTGCAAAGATGTTTGCTCCGGATGAAAATGATGGAATGGTAAAAGAGACTTGGTTCTTGTTTGGTGCATGGGTGTTGGCGGCAGGGATGAATGCTATTTTGACTTGGTGGGGTGTTTCGGTGGCGTTGGCTGGCCATGGGGCATTGGGCGCATCGGTGGTGTCGCAAGAGACGATGTTGAAAGTTGTGCCGGTGTTTGTGGCAGTGATGGTGTGGTTGATTCGGGTGTTGGTGATTGGTTCGTTGTCCTTGTCTTTAAATGAGGTGTTGGGTGTGAAGAAAACTACGGTGCGCCAAGTGCGAAGTGCTGCTCCACGCAAGATGAGACGAATGGGTGTGTTGGATGGCTTGAAGGCTCGTTTGGCGGGTGTGTTTGAGAAAAAGACGAATGAAGATGTGGAAGTGAGTGCTGTGGAAGGGAAAAAATCTACTTATCGAAGTCCGATGATTAATTCTGCAACCAGCTATTCTTCTGTGCAAAATAGCCGTACTTCTGGGAAAACAAATGGTGCAAAACCTTATGCAGTCAAAGGTGCTAATTCTACAGGTTCTGTTCGTTTCAAATAGTTGCCGATTTGTTTGTGGAGAGGATTGAGAAATGGAAACCTATGGTGCATATGAGGCAGTGGAAAGAAAAGGTTTTTCTCCTTTGGTCGTGATTGGATTGGTGGTGTTGGCGTTGTTTGGATTTTTAGTGAAGATGGCGATTGGCCTGTTGCCGGAGATCCGCAGTACAACGCAAAGCAACGCAGCAATGATGGCGGCGAAGGACGCTGAAAATGCAGCGGTGAATGTTTTTCAATCTGATCCTAATAAGGCGATGCCAACCGCATTGGCCCCCTTTTTTGCGAGCAGTGTGTTGGCTTGGGAAGATGAGATTTTGGTTTGGGCGAATGATTTTGATTTGGACCCAAATTTGGTGGCGACGGTGATGCAAATTGAGAGCTGTGGAAATCCACAGGCAGTTTCGGTGGCGAATGCGCAGGGATTGTTTCAGGTGATGCCTTTCCATTTTTTGGCAGGGGAAAAGATGCAAGACCCAGACACGAATGCGAAGCGGGGGTTGAGCTATTTGAAAGAAGCGTTGGACTATCACGATGGAAATGTGCGTTTGGCTTTGGCGGCGTATAACGGTGGGTTGAGCACTTCGACGTGGGATGAGATCTATTGGCCGCAAGAGACACAACGTTATGTATATTGGGGAGCGCAGATGTATGCGGATGCAAGCGCGGATGCGGATGAGAGCGAACGGTTTGAGGAATGGTATGCGGTGGGGTATCCGCTGTGTGAGGCAAGTACTTCGATTGGGTATTCAAAATAGGATGTGATTTTGAAAGCATTGATGAGTCAATGCTTTTTTGTTTAATTTCTTTTAAAGGAAATTATTTGGGGTTGTGCAGGGGCGAGATTTGTTTATAATAGAGGATGTATTTTTAACAATTAAAGAAAATGCGATGACGGAGCAAAGTAGGCTGGCGGCAAGCAACAGGGAAACATTCACGTGGATTGAGATGAATGTTGGCAGATGCGCGAGTTGAAGTTCTCTCCTGAGCAGTTCAAGGGAATGAGTATAAAAACCATACTTTAGTAGTTTGAACCGGTTGCCTGCCGTTATGAGGCTTGAGAGAATTGTGCTATTTTAGTAGCACGATTAAGTCGGGTGGTACCGCGGGAATTTCCCGTCCCTTCGTGGGGCGGGTTTTTTATTTTATTGAATAGGAGTTAGTGTATGCTTGAAAAGATGGAAGCAATCAAAGCAGAAGCCTTGGCTTCGCTTCAATCTGTGGCGGATGAAGACGCCTTGATGGCTTGGAAAACCGCAAATATTGGGCGAAATGCCCCAATCATGGGTGTGTTTAAACAAATGGGGAAGTTGACCGCTGAAGAACGCCCTGTGGTGGGTCAACGCGCCAATGAGATTAAGACAGATATTGAAGCTGCGTTTGAAGAGAAACAAGCCGCAATCAAAGAAGAAAAGTTGCAAGCTTCTTTGGCCTCAGAAAAATTGGATGTGACCTTGCCGGGTCGTCCGATTCATAAGGGTGGGCTGCATCCCTTCACACGCACTTCACGTGAAATTATTGATATTTTTGCAGAGATGGGCTTTCAAGTTTTTCGTTCTCGAGAAGTTGAATCGGATGAGGTTAACTTCCAAATGTTGAACTTCCCCTTGCATCACCCTGCGCGGGATATGCAAGATACTTTCCACACCACTCAACCGGGGAATTTGTTGCGTACACATACGAGCCCGGGGCAGATTCATGCGATGTGGAAGATGCGAGAAATGAACCCGAGCGATCCGCCACCTGTGCGGGTGTTGTTGCCGGGGATGTGTTATCGCTATGAACAAGTGACCTACCGCTCTGAGATGCAGTTTACGCAGATTGAAGGGTTGGCTGTGGGGAAGAATATTACGATGAGCGACTTGAAAGGGACTTTGTCTACATTTGCGAGACGTTTGTTTGGTGATAATGTGAAGACTCGTTTCCGCGCTTCTTACTTCCCATTCACTGAGCCGAGTGCTGAGATGGATTGTGAATGTTTTGTGTGCCAAGGTGAAGGCTGCCCGGTGTGTAAGTATACGGGTTGGTTGGAAATTTTGGGATGTGGCATGGTGAATCCGAATGTGTTGCGAAATGGCGGTTATGATCCGGAAGTTTATTCTGGGTTTGCATTTGGGATGGGACCGGAACGGATTACGATGTTGCGACATCGGATTACGGACATTCGAAACTTCTGGCGAAACGATATTCGTTTCTTAGATCAATTTTAATAATGGAGGCTGATGACAAATGAAACTACCTCTTTCTTGGATTAAAGATTATGTAGATTTGGGTGACATTTCTGTGGAAGAATTGGCCAGTGTGATGACTTTGGCTGGTTTGGAAGTGGAAGAGATCAATTATATTGGTCTGCCAATTCCTTCGGAAGATGAACGCGAGTTCAAGTCTAAGGGCTTGGCTTGGGACAAAGAGAAAATTGTGGTGGGTGAGATCACGGAAGTGAATGGTCACCCCGATGCAGATCGTTTGACTTTGTGTAAGTTGAATGATGGCAAAGAAGATCATATTGTGTTGACTGGCGCTCCGAATTTGTTCCCGTATAAGGATCAGGGTGTGCTGGATCCTCCGTTGAAAGTGGCTTATGCAAAAGAAGGCGCTGAATTGGTGGATGCTTATGCCGATGAATATAAGACGAAGATTTTGAAACGCACGAAGATTCGTGGGACTGTCACTTATTCAATGGTGTGTTCTGAAAAAGAATTGGGCTTGTCTGAAGAACATGAAGGAATCATGTTGTTGGACGCTGCGGCTCCGACTGGGATGCCTTTGGCAGATTATTTGGGTGATGCGGTGTTGGACATTGCGATTTTGCCGAATATTGCCCGTGATGCAAACGTGATTGGTGTGGCGAGAGAAATTGCTGCATTGTTGAACACTGAATTGAAACAACCTAGCTATGATTTTGTGGCTGAGTTGGATGCGGTGTCTAAGTATGTTGAGTTGGAGATTCAAACCCCAGAAAATAACCCTCGTTTTACACTTGGGTTAATTAAAGATGTGGAGATTAAACCTTCTCCTGCTTTGGTGCAACGACGATTGAACATGTGTGGGATTCGCGCAATTAATAATATTGTGGATGTGACCAACTATGTGATGTTGGAAGTGGGGGAACCTTTGCATGCGTTTGACTATGATGTGTTGGTGGAACGCGCTGGTGGGAAGACTCCGAAGATATTGACGCGTACGGCAGATGCTGGCGAAAAATTGACCACTTTGGATGATGTGGAACGCACTTTGGAAGATTACACGACTTTGGTGTGTGATGAAAAAGGATCTTTGTCGATTGCGGGGATTATGGGTGGTGCAGAAAGTGAAGTGAGTGACAGCACTACGAATGTGTTGTTGGAAGCTGCTTCCTGGAACTTCATCAATTTGCGCAAGACTTTGGGCTATTTGAAATTGAATTCTGAAGCATCTTATCGCTTCTCTCGAGGGGTGCACCCTGAGATGGCACCGCGTGGTTTGAAACGTGGGTTGGAATTGATGCGCGAATGGAGCAACGGGAAGATTTGTGAAGGGATTGTTGATGAATATCCTAACAAAGCTGAAGTTGTGACCGTTGAAGTGACGACAGATGATGTGGAACGTTTGTTGGGTGTGCGGTTGGAAGCTGATGAAATTGCAGACTTGTTGCAACGTTTGGAATTTGAAGTGAAGGTGACAGGCGAGACGATTAAGGCGACTGTTCCTGACCATCGTTTGGACATTGACACAGGTGTGGTTGGAAAAGCTGATTTGGTGGAAGAGATTGCTCGAATCTATGGGTATGATAAGATTCCGGAAACTTTGATCAATGATGAGACTCCACCACAAAAGAATCAAACGGATTTGATGCACGAAGATAAGGTGCGGGATCTTTTGGTGAATTTGGGCTTGTATGAAACGATTACCTATCGTTTGAGTAGTGAAGACTTGGAAGCGAAAGCAATTGCGGCCGATGCTCCTCGAGATACACGTGAAGGTGTGTATGTTGCAAATCCTTTGTCTCCTGATCGAGAGATGATGCGCCGCACTTTGTTGCCGAGCATTTTTGAGACAGCGGAATTGAATGCGAAGTATTCTGACCAGATTCAATTGTTTGAAATTGGCCCCGTGTTTTTGGCGCAAGCGGACGAATTGCCAAATGAATTGTATAAGTTGGCAATTGCAATGACTGGGCCACGCAATGATGCAAATTGGCAAGCGGCAGACACTGCGAATGTTGATTTTTATGACATGAAGGGTGTGGTGGATGGTTTGTTGACTGGGATGCATGTGGAGAATGTGCATTATGAAGTGGCTTCCCATCCTTCCTATCATCCAGGGAAATGCGCAAAAGTTTTGGTTGGTGATGTGGAATTAGGTGTGTTTGGGGAAGTGCATCCACAAGTGAACGAGCATTATGCTTTTGGTAGCGCTCCTTTGATGGCGGCTGAACTGGACATGGGCGCTTTGCGTGATGTGACCCCTGAACGCCATGTGGTGAAAGAAATCTCTGCTTATCCGCCCGTGTTGGAAGATTTTGCATTTGTGGTGGAAGAAGATGTGCCAGCGGGTGCTGTGACAGAGATGTTGACGCAAACCGCTGGGCAAGCTTTGGCTGAGATTAAGTTGTTCGATGTGTTCCGTGGGGAACAAGTGGGGAAGGGCAAGAAGAGCTTGGCGTATAAGTTGACTTATCAAATGCCTGATAAGACTCTGAGTGACAAGGACGTGGCGAAGATTCGTAAGAAAATCGTGAAACGATTGGAGTATGAATTGGGTGCTAAGTTGCGTGCTTAGTTAGCGTTTTCTGATTATGAAGAAAGAGCGTGGATGAAAATCTACGCTCTTTTTTTGTAGCTTATTTTTTGTTAAAAAACGTTTACATGAGCTTTCAAAAGAGAAAGGCAGATTCAGTTTGTCTTGGACTATAATTTATTTTGAAGAGTATCAGGGAAGATTGAAAAGGTATTTAATTAAGCATGAAAATTAATAAAGAAATTAAAATTGTAGATCATCCCAAACAGTGGTTTTTAGAATTCCGCGAGGGATGGCTACAATATTATGAAGATACTGGAATTGTTGATTGGGAACGTTATAATTATTTAAAAAATGATTTTCCTCCTATGGGGGAGGGGATTGCTAAGGAAGATATTCGTTTGCTTTTGATTAGTGTCGCGGGGGGCTATGATGCTGAGCGACATGCTCCTTTTGATGAAAGTGTTTTGCCGGGAGATTTGAGTGTGCGGAATTTTTCGCATCCGATTCAACTAAATTCGATTGCTTTTCCACAACGCTTGGACAGGAAGATCCCTCATGAGGTTTTGGAAAAAACATTTTTCCCGATCCAGTTGCTTGAGAAGTTACGAGATGAGGGGTATTTTGCGAAATTGATTACGGAAACGGTGAGTATAAAGGGAGATATCCCGAATGTGTTGCGTGTGGAGAAGGAATTGTTGCCTAAGGTGATGTCAAAAATCGAGGCAACTCAAGCGACAGCAGCTTTGTTGATTCCGGCAGGTGATTTGAGCGCGCAAACTGCGATGCTTTTGGCAAGAGGGTTGGAGCTTTGTAAGGTGCCATCGGTGATGATTGGGATTGATTATCAATGCTATGAGAAGATTTTGCCTCCGCGAATGATCTTTTTTGATTTGGATCAGAAAAAGGATTGGACGCTGAAGATGGATGAGAAGAATTATGAAAAGATTTTGAAGCAGGCTTTGGTTTGTTTGACGATGGACGCGCCGATTTTGGTGAAAAAAGTGTAATTCTTAAACGTTAAAAAAATTAATCCGCATCAAAATAACTTTTAATGTTAAATAATTGGATTTTTTTTTAAAAAAAGGGGTAAAGCTTTGCAAATCGGCTAAAAGTTAATTTTAATTTTTATATTTTTCTTCCAAATTTTGAACCCCCTATATGTGGGGTTTTTGCTTAAAAAATGAGTTTTTATACCATATATAGGGGTGTTCATTTGTTTCATACGATAAATGTTATAAGAAATTACTTTTTAAATATTTGGATTCTTTAACAATTTGTTCTTAAATCTTTAACAAAGTGAATTCTTAAAAAATTGGTTAATTTTAACTTTTTTGTGAAGATGGTTATTGAAGGTAAAAATTAGTTGTTGTAAAATATATCCATGATGAGATAATCAAGGCAGGGCGATGTTTTGATTTCGGATTATCAAAATTCTAATGGCAATTGAATGTGTTCTTAGAGACTCTCTTAAAACTCAGAGTAAGAGGGGTTCTGTTTTTGTTGCCTGTTGAGAAAAAACCATTTTAGGAGAGAAGAGATGCAAGCTGAAGTTGCTTGGAAGGCTGTTTTGGGACAGCTGGAGATGGAATTCCATAAGGCTACCTATGACACTTGGATTCGTGATACCAAGTTTATTGCATTTGAAGATAATGCATTTGTGATTGGTACAAAAAATTCTTTTGCTCGTGATTGGTTGGAAAGTCGCTTGACAGGGAATGTTACGAAGAAACTTTCTGAATTGATGAAAGATTCTGTTGAAGTGAGATTTGTTTTTTGGGTGGAAGCAAAACAATTTGTGGCTCCTGCACCACGGCCAACACGTGAGACTGCTCCGACAACGTCGATTGCACCTCCGACCCAATCTACAAATGAGAACCGCACGATGGGGCGATATTCTTTTGCTAATTTTGTGGTGGGACCTAGTAATCGTTTGGCACATGCGGCTGCAATGGCTGTGGCGGATAATCCTTCTTTTTCTTATAATCCTTTGTTTATCTATGGTGGGGTTGGTTTGGGAAAAACCCATTTGTTGCATGCTATTGGCAATGAGTGTGAGGCGAAGGGGTTGAATGTGCTTTATGTTTCTTCTGAAGAATTTACGAATGATTTGATTCAATCAATTCGTGCTCAAAAGACACAGGCTTTTCGTGAGAAATATCGCGAGTGTGATGTGTTGTTGATTGATGATATTCAATTTATTGCTGGGAAAGAATCTACACAAGAAGAATTTTTCCATACTTTTAATACGTTACACGGGCAAAACAAACAAATTGTGATTGCTGCAGATCGATCTCCGAAGGCGATGAGCACTCTGGAAGACCGCTTGCGTTCTCGTTTTGAGGGTGGGTTGATTGCTGATATTCAATCTCCTGATATGGAAACTCGTTTTGCGATTTTGCAAGAAAAGATGGCAATGGCGCATCGATCTGTTTCAGATGAAGTGTTGCGCACGATTGCAAAGCATTTGAATTCGAATATTCGTGAATTGGAAGGGGCTTTGAATCGCGTGATGGCGTATGCAGATTTGCGCGGGGTTGAACCCAACGAAGAGATTATTCAGATTGCCTTGGCTGATATGATTCCTCAACGGCAAGTGTTGGATAAGGATGCGATTATTGAAACTGTTGCAACATCATTTGGTGTGACCACGGCTGACTTGAAATCAAAGCGTCGCACTAAAGTGATTGCTGAGACAAGACAGATTGCGATGTATTTTTTGAGAGAGGAAGCTGAGCTTTCTTTGCCTCAGATTGGACAAAAATTAGGAAACCGAGATCATTCGACGATTAGTTATGGCTATGAAAAAGTGGCAGAGCGGATGGAGCATGATCAGCATTTCCGTCGGGAAATGATGGAATTAAGAGATAAGATTTATCAAAATTCTGGTTCTTGAAAAAAATAAAGAAAAACACTCACCTAGGTGAGTGTTTTTTTGTTTAGCTTTTGGGAGATCGTAGGTTGGCTAGTTGGGTTTCTAGTTCGATGCGTTTGTTATCCGATGCGGCGATGATATCGCTTTTGAAATTTTCTACTCTTTGCACTAGATCGTTGCGCAGGTCATCTCCGGATGAGGGAGCAAGCAGGATGGCAGTAGTGCTGCCGACCAAAGCGCCCATCATTGCACCTACGAGGAAACTAAATAGTTTTTTCATTTTTTTACTCCTTCACATGGTATAATTTTTCAACTTGGTTACTCCTATTATAGGTGTTTTTTAAGGTTCGTCAAAAGCAATTGTCTGATTTTAATAAAATTAATACAATGTTTGCGATTATAAATTCAATTTAGGAAAAAATATGATCTTAGTGATTGATATTGGGAATACAAATGTAACTTTGGGGCTTTATCAGAATGATGAATTGGGTGCGCGTTGGCGCGTGGCGACAATGCATGAACGCATGCCAGATGAATATGGGGTGCAATTTCTGTCATTTTTTGAGCAAGCTGGAATTGACCGTTCGGATGTGAGTGGGATTTGTTTATCTTCTGTGGTGCCACCTTTGACGAGCAAGATTATTGAGGCATGTGAACGCTATTTGTGTCAGAGCCCGTTGGTGGTTTCTTCGATGGTGAAGACGGGGATTGAGATCCTTTATGAAAATCCGAAACAAGTGGGGGCGGACCGAATTGCCGATGCTGTGGCTGTGCATGCTATTTATGGCGGACCGGCCTGTGTGATTGATTTTGGGACGGCAACTACTTTTAATGCAATTACGAAAGATGGAAAATATTTGGGCGGGGCGATTGCTCCGGGGATTGGCATTGCTGCTGATGCTTTGTCGGTGCATGCTTCTAAGCTACCGAAGATTGATTTGGTGTTTCCTGAATCTGTGATTGGGCGGAATACGCCTGATGCGATGCAAGCAGGGCTTTTATTTGGTTATGTGGGGCTTGTGGAGGGAATGGTGAACCGTTTCCGTGAGGTTTTGGGCCCTAAGATGAAGGTGATTGCGACGGGGGGCTTGGCACGCGTTATCTCTGAACACACAAATGTGGTGGATGAGATTGACACTTGGTTGACAATGAATGGGCTTTATCTTATTTGGAAGATGAATCAACCGACAAAGGAATCGTGAGGTGAATGGCGTTCCCTTGTGCTAAGGTTTTTTCTGCCCAAATGAGACCTTGGTCTAAATAAATTATTTGTTTTAATGTAGAAGTTTTTTGCCTTTCTTTGATTTCTAATTCTGAAGGAAGGGGAAGAACTTCTTTTTCGTAGAGGGGGTCGAAGAGCATGAGCATGGTTTCGTAGTCGATGATTTTGTTGGGGTTGACGAAGCTGACTTTTGCGAAATTGTTTTTGGTGGTTTCTAGTTTGACGACGATGGGTTTGTGCGCTTTGTGTTTGAGGGAGATTTCGAGTATTTCGGCGATGATGGCTTCGATGATATCGCTTTTGTCAGCGATATAGAGGTTGTGTTCTTCTTCATAGACAAAGAGTACGTTTTCTTGACCGTAGGGGGCAGTGAGCTCTTCTAAGAGGTTGTTGAGGCATACTTCTTGAAGAGAGAGGTTGTTTAGATATTCGAAGTTGAGTTTGAATAGTTTGATGTTTTTTTCGACTTCGAGCAAATTTTCGAGGAGCGTGTCGATGCGTTCGGGATTGATGTGTGGGTTGGATTTTAACTCGAAGAGGATGATTTGATTTTGGGCGAGATGGGGTTCGATGGATTCGGTGAGCCTTTGATGGGTTTTGTTGTTTTCTTGGATGAGGAGATTGAGACGTTTTTCGAGATATTTTTTGTCTTGAGTGCGTTGTTTGAGTTTCTTTTTGACGGTGAGGTTGTTGATGCTTGAGATGGCTTGATCTGCAAGGAGATCTACAAAGCGAAGATCTTCATTGTTGAAATCTTTGCCGTTTTTGCGAATGAAGACGAAGATGGCTTTGAGTTGTTCGTTGATGACGAAGGGGTAGCCGAGGGCTGTTTTGCCGATTTTGTCTAGTTTGTATTTTTTGAGGGTTGGGTTGTTGGCGATGAGTGGTTCTTTGGATAAGAAGAGATAGTTGGTGAAGGTGTCGTGCCATTCTTGATTGGGAGTGTTGCTGCTGAAGGTTTCTAAGCCGATGCTGAATTTGAGGGTGAATTTTTGTTTTTCGTCGATGGTGACGAGATAGCTGGTGGAGGTGTTAAAGTATCGGCTGAGGGCACGGTACATAAATTCGATGGTTTTGCAATCGTTGGAGAGGAGCTCGAATGTTTTTTGAATGGCGAGGACGATGGAGAGATCATTGATGTTTTTTTTGAGGGCAGAGATGTTTTGGTTGAGATGCAAAGTTTGGGTTTGGTGTTCTTCAAGATAGTTGGATTGGGTCAAAACACGTTCGACGATGTTGATGATTTCTGCTTCTCGATAGGGAGGGGTGATGAAATCTGAGGCGCTGAGGCGGAAATATTGGATGGCTTCGTTGGTGAGCAGATCATCTGAGATGACGATGATGGGGTTTTCGTACCCATTGGAGCGCAAGGCAACGATGAGATCTTTGCCGGAGAGATCGGGTAGGTTTTCGTTGAGGAGGACGATGTGGGGTTTGAAGTCGTCTATGATGCGCAGGCCTTCTGAAGCAGTTTCGGCATTTTTGATTTTGAAGCCTGCTTGATTGAGAGCGTTTTCGATCAGTTCGAGGTAGATCTGATTGTTTTCTATAAGAAGAATTCTTTTTGTTATGTGTTTTGCCATAGTTTAATACTAGCACGGATGGGCTTATTTGTGGATATTAATTTATTTTTTTTGACGAGAGATTGGCTTGTTTTGCGCTATAATTGATACGATAGTTTGCATCGAAAGGAAGATCTTTTATGAAATTTTTGATCACAGGTGCAGCAGGTTTTTTGGGATCTGCATTGGCGAATCATTTGGTTGTTTCTGGACATCATGTGAGAGGATTGGACGATTTATCCTCTGGGGATGCTTCTTTATTACATAAACAAGTGCATTTTACAAAAGGGGATATTAGCGATCGCCCGAAGTTGTGGACTTTGTTGCAGGAAGTGGATTGTGTTTATCATTTGGCGGCGCGTGTGTTTGTGCCGCAATCTATGCTATATCCGCGAGAATATAATGATGTGAATGTGGGGGGGACGGTGAGCCTGATGGAGGCGATTCGAGATGTGGGGGTGCAACGAGTGGTGTTTGTTTCTTCTGGGGCGATTTATGGAGATCAGAAAGATCATTCTCCCTTTGTGGAGACGGATAGCCCACAGCCACGCTCTCCTTATGCGGTGTCTAAGTTGGCAGCGGAATATTATGTGCGGACGATTGGCGAATTGTGGGGAATTGAGACGTTGAGTTTGCGGGTGTTTAACGCTTATGGCGAGGGACAGCCGATTCCTCCGGCACACCCACCGGTGGTGGCGAAGTTTTTTAAGCAGGCTTGTTCTTCTGCTTCGATGATTGTGAATGGGGATGGCAGCCAGACGAGAGATTTTGTGTATATTGATGATGTGGTGCAGGCAATGGCACGAGCTGCCTTTGCGGAGAATGTGAAGCATGAGATTGTGAATGTGGGGAGTGGCGAGGCGACTTCAATGAAGAAGTTGGCTGAGCAGATTCATGGTTTGACACGCAGTGAATCGGAGATTTTGTATACTCCGCGAAATGATGGGGGTGTTTCTTATATGTGTGCTGACCTTGCGCATGCGAAGAAGGTGTTGAATTGGGAGCCACAAATTCATTTGGAAGAGGGGTTGAAGCTTGTTTTGGAGAATGATGAGCGTTTTGAGATGAATGAGTGAGTTTGATTTTTTGTTAAATAAAAAAAGAAGCGAAATTAAATCGCTTCTTTTTATTTTAAATTGGGTGAGGATTAGATGGGTTCGCTGATGTGTTCTTCAGTGTTTGCGTTAGAAAAAGCGACTTGTTTTTCTCCATCTTCATTCTCGGTGATATCTAAGAGGATGTCATCTCCATCGGTGAATTCGCCAGCGAGAAGTGCTTCGGAGAGCGTGTCTTCTACGTGGCTTTGGATGACGCGTTTGATGGGGCGAGCGCCATATTCTTTTTGATAGCCGATTTCTGCAATCCATGAGACGAGTTCGGGGGTGTAGGTGATGGTGATTTCGTTCTCGATGAGACGTTGGGAGACTTTGTTGAGTTCGATCTCGACAATTTCTTCAATGTCTGATTTGGAGAGGGAGCGGAATACGATGACATTGTCTACACGGTTGATGAACTCTGGACGGAAGACTCGCTTGAGGGAGTTGTTGAGCTTCTTTTGCATGTCTTGATAGGCGAGTTTTTCTTCTAGCATTTCATCACGTTTGAGGTTGAAGCCCACATTGGCTTGGTTGATGATCATTTCTGCGCCGACGTTGGAGGTCATGATGATGATGGCGTTGCGGAAGTCTACTTTGCGACCAGTTGAGTCGGAGAGGTGACCTTCTTCCATGATTTGGAGGAGCATGTTGTGTGCTTCGGGATGTGCTTTTTCAATTTCATCAAAAACTACGATGGAATAGGGGCGACGTCGAATGGCTTCGGTGAGTTGACCCGCTTCTTCGTAGCCGACATATCCTGGAGGAGCGCCGGTGAGTCTGCTGACGTTGTGGCGTTCCATAAATTCAGACATGTCGATTTGGATGAGGGCGTCTTCTGAGCCAAACATGAGGCGCGCGAGTGCTTTGGTGAGCTCTGATTTACCAACACCGGTGGGTCCTAAGAAAATGAAGGAGCCTACGGGACGGCGAGGATCTTTGAGCCCTGCACGGGCACGACGCACTGCTTTGGAGATGGTGGTGATGGCTTCTTCTTGGCCGACGATTGATTTTTTCAGTTCGTCTTCTAATTTGAGCAATCTTTCCGATTCTTCTTGGGCAAGTTGCGTGAGGGGAATGCCTGTCCACATGGAGATAAGTTCTGCAATATCATGCTTGGTGACAGTGGGGCTGGTGGCGCGATCCCAAGTTTCTTTGAATTCGTTGAGTTTTTGGTCTATTTCGCGTTCTTTTTCTTCTAGGCCGTAGATTTTTTCTTCTTGATCTTCTTCAATGGCAATGATGAGTGCTTCTCGAACTTTTTTGAGTTGTTGCGTGAGCTCTTTGGTCATTTTTGCATTGTCGCTTTTATACATGCGGACGCGAGAGGAGGCTTCATCGATGAGATCGATGGCTTTGTCGGGGAGGAAGCGGTCGCTAATGTAGCGTGAGGAGAGTTTTACGGCGGACTCAAGGGCTTCTTCTGAGATGTTGAGGCGGTGATGTTCTTCGTAGGAGTCTACGATGCCTTTGAGGATTTTGATAGATTCTTCTTCAGACGGTTCTTCGACTGTGATGGGTTGGAAGCGTCTTTCTAGGGCGGCATCTTTCTCGATGTTTTTGCGATATTCATCTAGGGTGGTGGCGCCGATGACTTGTAGCTCGCCGCGGGAGAGAGCTGGTTTGAGGATGTTGGCGGCGTCTACTGAGGATCCACCTGCACCTGCGCCGACGATCATGTGGACTTCGTCGATGAAGAGGATGGATTCTGATATTTTGAGTTCATCAATGACTCGTTTGAGACGTTCTTCAAATTGACCGCGATACATGGTGCCTGCAAGCAATGAGGCGACATCGAGTTGGAGGACTTTTTTGTCTGCAAGGAGGGAGGGGACATCCCCTTCGACGATGCGTTGAGCAAGACCTTCTACGATGGCGGTTTTGCCGACGCCGGGTTCTCCGATGAGGGCGGGGTTGTTTTTGGAACGTCGGGCAAGCACTTGGATGACGCGTTCGATCTCTTTTTGACGGCCAATGACGGGGTCTAGTTTGCCTTCAATGGCTTTTGCGGTGAGATCTGTGGCTAGTTGATCAACCAAGGGTGTTTTCTCATTCTTTTTGTTTTTGCCAGCTTGTGCTTTGCGGGGGAAATGTTCGATGGGTTTGCGTTCGCTTTGGAATGAACTGCTTTGTTGCAATGTTTTGCGGATTTGATGGCGGACAGTTTCTTCGTTGATGCCCATGCGGCGGAGAATACTCATGGCGATGCCATCGCGATATTCAACGAGGCCAAGGAGGATGTGTTCTGTGCTGACCACGTCACTGTTGAGCTCTTCTGCTTGTTGATAGGCAAGGCGGATGATGGTTTGCGTGCTGGAGCCAAGGTCTATGTTTTGCGGAGTGGTTTCTCCGGGTTTGTTGAGGAGTTCGGCGAGTTCTCTGACACGTTCAAGTTCAATCTCAAGATCTGAAAGAACACGTGAGGCGACACCGCCTTGATCTAGGATGAGGGCAATCAAAAGATGCTCACTGCCAATGGTGCTGTGATTCATGCGCTCAGCTTCTTGATGTGCAATGGCGAGCACTTTTCGGGCGCGTTGGGTTAGTTTGTCTTTATTTGACATGGTACCCTCCATTTCTAATAAATTTTAAATAATAAGTCCAGTTCTGCATATTAAGATTCTACCAAAAAGTAAATTAAGTAACAGGGATACTTAGGGTGAATTTAATAAGTTCCTATGCAATGTTAATACAGGGTATTAGAGTGGTTTGTGATGATGCAACTTACGTTAGTGTTTTCTTAGGAATAAAAAAAGCGCATCTTGTGACGGATGCGCTTCGTTTTTGAAAAAGAGGTTTCCCTATGCTTCTGCTTCGGGAGATTCGTTTTCATCTTCTTTAGAGGCAGGAGTGATGGTGATGTCTTCTGCGTCTTCCAAAGCGATTTGCCAGTCGAGATCGTTATATGCGAGTGAATCGACTTTGCGCAAGCTGAGGCCCAAGCGACGTTGTTCTTTGTCGATCTTGATGATGCGCAAGGTGAGTTTGTCGCCAACTGCGAGGATCTCTTTGGGGTGTTCTACACGAGCATCGCTTAATTCGGAGACATGAATCAACCCTTCGAGGTTGTCATCGACTTTTGCGAAAGCGCCGAATTTTGTGAGGCGTGTGATTTCACCTTCGACCAATTGACCATTGCGATATTCAGAAATGTTTTCCATCCAAGGATCTTTTTCTGTTAAGCGAATGGAGAGGCCAACGCGTTTTGTTTCTTCATCAATATTGATGACTTTGACGCTGACTTCTTGACCGATTTTGAGGATATCTTTGGGGTGGTTCACGTGTTCCCAGGAAAGTTCTGAGAGGTGGACCAAACCATCGACACCGTTGATGTTGATGAAGGCACCAAAGTTAGCCATGCTGGTGACGCGACCTTTGTAGGTTTCGCCAACTTCGAGCATGTTGATCAATTTAGATTTGATTTCGTCACGAGATTCACTTTGTGCGGCGCGTTCGGACATGATCAAGCGGCGGCGGAAGCGATCGACTTCAATCACACGGACTGTAATCGGTTCGCCAACCATGCTGCCCCAGCGATCTTCTGGCGTTGGGCCAGTTTGTTCGGCACGACGGAGTAAGCTAACTTGTGAAGCGGGCACAAAACCACGTAATGATCCTAAACCTACCAAAATGCCACCTTTGTTATAGCCAGCAATTTTGCTTTCGTAGTCTTCGCTTTCTTTCATCAAACGTTCGGCTTCAACCCAATCTTCTTCTTCACGTGCACGTGTGTAGGATAACAACACGGTGCCTTGTTTGTTTTCGGGGCTGACAATCAAAACTTTGACTTCTTTGCCGATTTGCAAACTTGCTTTTTCTTCTGCACTTAGTTGTGAGATTTCATTAGATGGGATAATGCCTTCAGATTTAGCACCAATGCTGACAAGGATTTCATCACCGTTGACGCTAGCGACCATACCTGTGCGAACCTCACCTTTGCGAGGTACATTGAGACTAAATTCTTCTTGAGCTAACAATGCTTCCATAGACATTGTTTCATTCTCATTTGTTTCTGGTGTTACTGTTTGGTTCCCGTTAAGGGTTTCGTCTTGTTTCATTAATTACAACTCCAATAAATAGATTTAATCATTATAAAGGGCTTATTCTGATTTATCAACCTTTAAATGATGAAATCATGAAAAAAGTAAGTTATCTCGCATTATTAAAGTCAAGTTTATGATAGAATCCGCAAAGGAACATCAAAAAACATTTATTATCTTAAGGAAATCTATGAGAACGACTTATCCATTTACTGCTATTGTTGGACAGGCACAGATGAAACGTGCTTTGATTTTGTGTGCAATTGATCAGCGAATTGGCGGTGTTTTGATCCGAGGGGAGCGAGGCACGGCAAAATCTACGGCAGCACGTGCTTTGGCAGAGCTTTTGCCAGAGGTTGAAGTATTTGCGGGCTCTCCTTTTAATGATGATCCGAAGAAGCCTGAGACATGGTCTGATTGGGTTTTGGAAAAGAAGGCCAAGGGCGAAGAATTGAAGATTGAAAGACGAAAAATTCGTTTTGTTGATTTGCCTGTTAGCGCGACAGAAGACCGCGTGGTGGGGACTTTGGACATTGAAAAGGCGATCCAAAAAGGGGAACGAGATTTTGAGCCGGGTGTGTTGGCTTCGGCAAACCGTGGGTTGCTTTATATTGATGAAGTGAATTTGTTGGACGACCATGTGGTGGATTTGTTGTTGGATTCGGCTGCGATGGGCGTGAACATTGTGGAGCGGGAGGGAATTTCTTTTTCTCATCCGTCTCAATTTATTTTAGTAGGTACTATGAACCCTGAAGAAGGCGATCTGCGACCGCAGTTGTTGGATCGATTTGCTTTTTCTGTGGATATTTTTGGAATCACTGGGGCACGTGAACGTGTGGCGATTATGCAACGTAATATTGCTTATGAAGAAGACCCGGAAGCTTTCCGCTCTCAATGGATGGAAAATGAAGTTGCTTTGGCAGAAGAGATTGTGCGTGCGCGTGATCTTGTGGATTTGGTGAGTTATACTTCACGAAATTTGTTGCAAATTGCGATGTTGACCACTGATTTGGGTGTGGATGGACACCGTGCTGATTTGGTGATTTTGAAGGCTGCCCGTGCAAATGCTGCATATGAAGGGCGACGTATGATCAATGACCTTGATATTGCGATTGCTGCTGAGTTGGCTTTGCCACATCGTGTGAAGCAGAATTTTTCAAAGAGTAAGGATCTTTCTGCTGGCTCTTTGGAAGAGAAGATTGCTGAGATGGAAACGGAAGATGAGTTGAAGGGGAAGCCACAACCTAATTCTAATAATGAAGAAGGCACGGAATCAGAGAAAAAAGATAAAAAAAAAGTGGAGATAACCGACAAGTAGCTAGCTCTGACGCGAATCCTGGGGAGCAAAACCCCCAGGATGAAGACGTCTTTGACGATTCGGATGCATTTTGGTGGGATGGGGGAATTCAGGCAGATGCGACGGAATCTTTTGTTCCCAGAAAAATTGATAATCCATTAGATAAGTTCTCTCGCCGACAAGGTGGGAAGCGTTCGCGTACAAAAACTGACCGAAAGCGGGGGCGCTATATTGGCGCGCGTGAACCGCGTGGGAAAGTGCGCGATGTGGCGTTTGATGCGACGATTCGTGCAGCAGCACCTTATCAGCAGGCACGGAAGGATATGAATCCGGATGTGGCGTTTAAGATTCGAAAGACTGATATTAAGGAAAAGGTGCGGGTGCGCAAAGCGGCTAATTTGGTGTTGTTTGTGGTGGATGCGAGCTGGTCTATGGCGGTGGCGGAGCGGATGGAAGCAACGAAGGGTGCGATTTTCTCTTTGTTGACGGATGCTTATCAACGCCGAGATCGGGTGGGGTTGATTGTTTTTCAGAAGGATCGGGCTAATTTGGTGTTGCCACCGACGAATTCTACCCAATTGGCTGAACGTGCGTTGGCTGATATTCCGATTGGGGGCAAGACGCCGCTTTCAGCAGGGCTTTATTTGGCACATGAGGTGGTGCGTTTGGAACGGATGAAACATCCGGATGTGATGCCTTTGATTATTTTGTTGACGGATGGTGCGGGGAATGTGGCGATTGGAAAAGAAGCGCCTGAAAAAGAAGCCCATCGTTTGGCAGAAGAGATTGCAAAGGATGAAATTCAGAGTGTGGTGGTGGACATGGAAGGATTCTCTTTTGATGAAGGGCACTCGAAGAAATTGGCCAAACATTTGAATGCACAAATCTATACGCTCGATCAATTACGTGCGGATAAGATTGTGGAAACCGTGCGCCGTGAACAGCAATATTTGGCAGAAGGTCGCATGGTTACGGTTTAGGGAGGTTGCTTAGGCTTCGACGACGTCTTCTATTTCTGGAAAAAATTGTTTTACAGTTCCTTTGACCCAGCCTTGCAGGGTGGTTTTAGTGAGGGCACAGCCATCACAGGCACCTCCCATTTTGACACGGAGGATTTTGCCATCGAAACCGACCATGGAGACTGAACCACCGTGATATTGTTCGATATAGGCACTTACTTTTTCTATTAGGCTTTGGAGCCGTTCTTCTTTGCTGGCATTTGGGTTTAATTGGATCTCTTGCATGGGGTCTTCCCTTCTTTTCTTTAATTATAGAAGATTTTTGAAGGGAAGATGCAAACTCTCATAATGAGATTTATTTCTTATTTTTCAGATCATTTTTTTATATCAATAGGGGATACCTAGATAGTCTAGGGCGTAGAGCACGTCAGTGGATTTACTGTTGTGTTTATAGGCTTCTAAGAAGGCATTGACTGCTGCTTGGCTGTTGCCAAGGCGGTATTCTGCCCAACCTTTCCAGACGAGGGCTTCTTCTGAATTGGGGGTGACTTGAAGGGCGTAGTCGAGCAGGTCAAGTAGGTCTTCTGTGCGGCCAGAGTGATAGTAGGCAAGGAAGGGGCCGAATTGATAGCGGAACATGCGTTGGGGGAGACCGAGCGTGCGGGCGTGATCGTAGGTGTCGGCGGCGGTGGCATATTCTTCGAAATAGGTTTGGTTGGTGCCAAGGTTGAACCAAGCAAAGGCATCTTGTGGGTTTTGTTCAATTTCTGCGAGGGCGATGTCGGTGGCGATGTTGCGGCTGGCTTGTATGGAGTTATAGTCGCCTAAAATTTCGGTGACTAGGTCTGCTTGATTGGGGAGATAGATGAGCATGAAGACGTAGTTGAAGCTTTGCCACTCGTCTTTGAAGTCTTGATAGGTTTTGACTTTATCAGGACCGTAATAGGAATCTTGAACGGTGAAGGATTGGATGCTGTCATCATAGCCGGTGATGAATTGATAGTGGCCGGCCCAACGGTCGTCATTGGAATAGTAGGATTCTTCAAAAGAAAAGGAATTTTCTGTGAGGACAGGGATGCCATTGGCAACGAATTTTTTGAGCAATTCGATGGTGCCGCCGACTCTGAATTGGGTTTGGAGCCAACCAGCATTGGTGCGGACGAAATAGTCCATTTCTTCGATGTTTACGTTGCGATCGGCACGATCTGTTTTGGTGATGTCGAAAACGTCAAATTGATCTCCTTGCCAACCATAATAATGAAGGTACATGCTGAGTGTGGCGGGGCCACAATTGTTCATGTCTTGTTTTTCGTGATAGGGGGCTTCGAGTGAGATGCTGGCGGGGAGCGGGGTGGACGTGGCAGTGGGGATGGTGGTGGGTGTGCTGAGATCGGGAGTGGCGGTGGGAGGGGCTAAGGTGGCAGTGGGGAGGAGGGGAGCTGTGGGTGAGGCTACTACTTTGGGGGTGGGGGGAGCTTCGATGGGGTTGATTTTATCTTGGATATAAACTTTGGCTTTGAACCATTCCCAGTCGATGAAGGCGCGGGTGCGGGGGATGAAGAATAGGCTGGTGATGGCGATGGCCAAAAGAAGGAGTGCGATTAGAATTTTGATTTTGCGTTGTCTTTTTTTCATAGTGCTTATTGTACTTATTTTTTGGGAAAATATGGTTTTTTATGGTTATTTCTAATTTCATTTTTACAATTTTTTTATTTTAGATGAAAATAATTTGAGAGTGGGGAAATTCTAATCATTCTTCGTTTTGTCCGATATAGGTTTTTTAGTTGATGTCAGGTATAATCACCTTCATGAAATATTATATTTGGACTGCTGGTTGTCAGATGAATGTGGCTGATTCGAGAAGAACAGCTTCTGCATTGGAAAAAATGGGCTACACTGCTGCGAATGAAAAAGCCGCAGATGCAGATGTGATTGTTGTGAACACTTGTATGGTGCGACAAAGCGCAGAAGATAAGGCCTATAATTATTTGAATTCTTTGCGTGCAAAGAAAAAACAAAACCCAGATGCAACAATCTGTTTGATGGGGTGCATGGTGGGGAACCGTAAGAATGATGCTTTGGCGGAGAAATTGCCATGGGTGGATGTTTTTGCGCCTCCTTCTGATCCGACTCCTTTGATTGATGCGTTGTTGACCCAAGATGGGATTAGTTCTGAGTCGGAATATCTTGAGAAAAGAAATGCGATTTTGGACGGCGAATTGGTGTTGACTGATGAATATAAGGGGAATTTGGTCAGTGATTATGTGCCGATTGTGTTGGGTTGTTCGCATGCGTGTGCGTATTGTATTATTCCGTATCGCCGTGGGAAGGAAATTAGCCGACCTGCAGATGTGATTATAGAAGAATGCCGAGCTTTGTTGGAACAGGGTGTGAAAGAGATCACTTTGTTGGGACAAATTGTGGATCGCTATGGTTTGGATTTGGAAAATGGCGAGACTTTGGCTTGGTTGTTGAGACAAGTGCATGACTTGCCGGGGTTGGAACGTTTGCGATTTTTGACTTCTCATCCTAAATATATGACTGATGATCTTTTGGATGCGGTGGCTGAATTGCCAAAGTTGATGAAGCATATTGAAGTGCCTGTGCAAGCCGGCGATGATGAAGTTTTGGAGAATATGCGCCGTGGCTATACTAATGCGCAATATCGAGCGTTGGTGAAAAAGATTCGTGAGAAAATTCCGGGCGTGTCGATTGGGACGGATATTATTGTTGGGTTCCCGGGCGAGACGGATGAACAATTCCAGGTAACTTATGATCTTTTGGAAGATTTACGCGTGGATGTGGCCCATTTGGCACGTTATTCTAGCCGACCGGGGACTTTGGCGACCCGTAAGATGGTGGATAATGTGACAGATGAAGAGAAATGGCGCCGATTCCGTTTGTTGGAAGACCAGCAAAAGCGAATTGTGGGTGAATTGAATGAAGCATTTTTGGGCGAGACTGTGCCAGTGTTGTTTGAGGAAAAGGTGCGTGGACGATGGCGTGGACGTACGGAAACAATGCGTTTGGTTTTCACCGAAAGTGATGAGGATTTGCGCGGTAAGTTAGTGGATGTGGAGATTGTATGGACCGGTCCGTGGTCTATGCAGGGAAAACTTCCTTCTTGACGGTTTGTGAAGGGAAGCGGTTGCGTTTGATGTAAATGTCGATGGTGGCGACGATATAGCCGCCAATGATGAGAATATAGCTGATGATGAAGACCCAGAACATAAACGCAATGATGGAGCCGAGCGATCCGTAGATAATTTCATATTTTGCAAAACTACTGCTGAGATACCATGTGAAAAATTTGATTGAGACCTCCCAAGCAGTGGAAGAGAGGGTGGCACCGATGAGTGCGGCCCCGGGATTGACATTGTTTTGGTTGGGAACAAAGAAATAGAGTGCCCAAAGAAGCACGGTTCTTAAAATAAATGGTATGATGAATGAGAAGCTTTGAATTAGCTCCGCTTGATCGATATTGATAATCTCTAAGAATACCAACTTATCCCATGGTACGAATTTGAGTAAGGTGGTGCTGAAGAGGGATAAGATCATGATCATGAATAGTACGCCGATCATGGCGATGCCGATGATTTTTTGTTTGATAAAACCGCGACTGCGCCCATTTGGCCAAGCGCGATTGAGTTGCATGCCGAGCGTGGTGAACATTCCACTAGCGGACCAAGCAAGACCAATTCCAGCTGGAATGGTGATTGTACGGGGGTTCAAGAGAACTTGTTCAATGTAATTGAGGATGCCATCTTCTGCACCGGGAATGAGTTGTTGGATGGTGTTGAAGACGAATTCTTTGGCCGCTTCTGGCTCTAAGAAGGATGCAGCAAGCACAACGAGCAATGAAACAAGGGGAAATATTGAAAAGACAACGTAATATGAGATGGCCGCAGCGCCATCGATAGCACGATTTTTATTAAATCGGTTGTTTGTATCGATTAGGATATCTAAAGCTATTTTGCTGATTCGTTTGATTTTTGGCTCTTTTATTAGTTTTTCCATAGTTTTTATGTCCGTACGATGTATTATACATCGGTTTTTGAAACCTTAAAATATTAAAGTTGTGATTTGTGGCTGACAAATTGATTGAGATGTTTTATAATAAACCATCTTATTATGAGAGGCTTCTTATCTTGTGCTCATTTTAGATTAATAAAAATTAGAAGTTTGTTATGATAAGAACACCGAACAGCAAATGAGGTGAAATTTTGCTGAATTTGCGAAATAGGAGTATACATTGGAAAAAAAGGCGATTCTTGAAATAAAAGACCTTCGGACAACTTTTGACACCCATGATGGTATTGTACATGCTGTGAATGGTATTACGTACAATTTGTATGAAGGCGAGGCTTTAGGTATTGTTGGAGAGAGTGGTTGCGGAAAGAGTGTTTCTATGATGTCCGTGATGCGATTGCTCCAAGAACCCCCCGCAGAGATTAAAGCGGAATCAATTAAATTCAAGGGGAAAGAACTAACTGAGTTTTCAAAAGAAGAGATGCAAAAAATTCGCGGTAGCGAATTGGCGATAATCTTCCAGGATCCGATGACATCTTTGAACCCAGTTTTGACAATTGGGTATCAGTTGTGTGAACCTTTGAAGTTACATATGGGTATGACTGATGAAGAGGCGATGGATCGAGCTGAAGAATTATTGGTTTTGGTGGGGATCCCTGAAGCACGACAACGATTAGATGATTATCCTCATCAGTTTTCTGGTGGGATGCGCCAACGTGCAATGATTGCGATGGGGTTGGCTTGTAATCCTTCATTGTTGATTGCTGATGAACCAACCACTGCTTTGGATGTGACCATTCAGGCACAGATTGTGGATTTGGTGCAGCGCTTGCGCGAAAAATTGGGCATGGCGTTGATTTGGATTACACATGACCTTGGGGTTGTGGCTGGTTTGGCTGAACGCGTGATTGTGATGTATGCTGGGTTTGTGGTGGAAGAAGCTTTGGTGGATGATCTTTATGAAAATCCGAGACATCCTTATACAAAAGCTTTGTTGCGCTCTTTGCCTCGCTTGGATGGCACTCGCGGTGAAAAATTAGATACGATTGAAGGACTTCCCCCTGATTTGGTGAACTTGCCGAAAGGCTGCCCTTTTGCTGAAAGATGTGATTTGGCGAAAGATATTTGTTTTGAACAAAATCCTCCTTTGGAAGAATATGTTGAAGGACGAAAGTTTGCATGTTGGGTAAACGTTGATACAGGTGAATTGAGATGAGTGAAGAAAAAAAGGTTTTAGTTAAGGTCGATCATTTGACCAAGCATTTCCCGATCAATCGTGGGATTATTTTCGAAAAACAGGTTGGTGCAGTGCAAGCTGTGGATGACGTGAGTTTTGATATTTTCGAAGGTGAAACTTTGGGTTTGGTTGGTGAATCTGGTTGTGGGAAGTCTACGACTGGGCGCACAATTTTGCAACTTTACAAGCCTACTGCTGGGAAGGTCTATTATGAGGGGAATGATTTGACGGATATGCGCGCAGACGAGCTTCGAATTATGCGCCGTAATATGCAGATTATTTTCCAAGATCCTTATGCTTCTTTGAATCCTCGAATGACGATTGGTTCAATTATTTCTGAGCCTTTGGATGTGCATAATATTGGCACTAAAGAAGAACGTTTGGAACGTGTGGAAGAATTGTTGCGATTGGTGGGGTTGAATCCTTATTTTATCAATCGTTATCCGCATGAATTTTCTGGCGGTCAACGCCAACGGA
This sequence comes from Anaerolineales bacterium, assembly GCA_963676155.2. GTDB lineage: Bacteria > Chloroflexota > Anaerolineae > Anaerolineales > UBA11579. The sequence goes on along the minus strand of CAXXOS010000001.1, from coordinate 289,755 downwards.
TTGGCGTGGCACGCGCATTGGCTTTGGAACCAAAGTTTATTGTGTGTGATGAGCCAATTTCTGCATTGGATGTTTCCATTCAAGCACAGGTTGTGAATTTGTTGGAAGAATTGCAAGATAAGATGGGGTTAACTTATTTGTTCATTGCGCATGACTTGAGCATGGTGAAACATATTTCTAATCGTACTGCAGTGATGTATTTGGGGAAGATTGTTGAATTGGCTGATCGTGAGACGCTTTATAACAATCCTTCACATCCTTATACACAAGCTTTGCTTTCTGCAGTGCCCGTGCCGAATCCTGCGATTGAAAAGAAGAGACAACGTACAATTTTGGAGGGGGATGTGCCTAGCCCGACTAACCCGCCAAGTGGTTGTCGATTCCATAACCGCTGCCCCTTGGGCAAAAATAAAGATATTTGTAAGCAAGAAGCTCCTGAATGGCGTGAATTAAATGAAGGGCATTGGGTTGCCTGTCATTTCGCCTAACACTTAAGCTATTATTCTTGTATTAATAATTGAGTATGAAAGGAGGTATATTTTTTTAGAGATATATCGAAAAGGTAAACCTTACTGTAATGTCGAAAAAAAAGAAAATTTTTATGAAATCAAAAAAAGTTAATATTTTTTTGAAGGAGAAGAAACAAATGAAGAAAAGTATTTTTATCGCTTTGGCATTGATCATGGTTGCATCCTTGATCTTGTCCGCATGTGGTGGACCCAAGGCAATTGAAGGTTCTGGGATTGCATATTACGGAACCACAACAACAGATATCCCCACAATGGATCCTCAAGTCGCTGAAGACGAAGTTTCCATTAATTACATCGAAAACACCTTCATGCATTTGACCAATTATGACTTGGTCACTTCTGAAGTTGTTCCGGAAATGGCAACTAGCTGGACAGTTAGTGAAGATGGTTTGGAATATACATTCAAAATCCGCACTGACGTTCCTTGGGTGAAATATGACCAAGAATCTGGTGAAGTTTCTATCGTGGAACTCGATGGTGAAGCTCAATACGTTGATGCTTATGACTTCGAAGCAGCAGCAGTTCGTGCATGTGACCCCAATGTTGGTGGTTACTACAGCTCCGTTTTGGCTGGTGTTCTCGCAGGTTGTGCAGACGTTCTTTATGCTGAAGATCCTGCAAATATCCCCGCAGAAGCTTGGGACGCAATTGGCGCTAAGGCAACAGACGCAGAAACAATTGTTTATACATTGTCTGCTCCTGCTTCCTTCTTCGTTTCCATGACCCCAATGTGGATGTTAGCCCCCGTTCCTACATGGGTGGTTGATGAATACGGTGCAGAATGGACCGAAGCAGCAAATATTGTGACCAATGGTCGCTATGTTATGACTGATTGGACACACGATGTGAGCCGAAAACTCATGCGCAATCCTTTCATGCCTGAAGATCTTTACGGCCCAGGGAACATTGAATTCTTTGAAATCAACGTTGTTGATGACACCACAACCTCTTATGCACTTTGGTTGAACAACGAAATTGAAGAATCCGCAATTCCTTCCGCAGAACTTGAAGCACACTTGGAAAACTATGCTGAAGAAACAGATTTCTTACAAGAAATGACTGTTTTCTACATTGCTTTCCGAATGACAAAAGCTCCGTTTGATCAAGCAGAAGTTCGCCGCGCTTTCGCAGCAGCTTTCGACAGCCAAACTTATATTGACACCGTCCGCCAAGGCCAAGGTCAAGCAATGATTCACTTTGCTCCTCCAGGAATCTTTGGTGCACCCCCTGTTGATGAAGTTGGTGTTGGATTTGATCCCGAATATGCAGCAGAACAAATGGCAGCCGCTGGCTACCCGAATTGTGAAGATTTCCCCGCAGTGACCCTCTTGGGCTACTCTGGTGAATCCACCTTGAACTGGCTTGAATTTGCTCAAGCATCATGGGAAAAATATCTTGGCTGTTCTGCAGACCAAATTATTCTCGAACAACAATCCTTTGCTGACTTGCTTTCTGCAACCACATTGGATGACGAAGAAGCTCCTAGCATGTGGACACTTGGTTGGGGCCCCGACTATGGTGACGAGAATAACTGGGTTGGCGATGTGTTGCACTGTGATTTCACTACACGTATCAAACGAACTTGTAACGAAATTGATGCAAAGATTGAAGCCGCTCGAACTGAACAAGATCAAGCAGTACGTAAACAAATGTACTATGAAATCGAAGATGCATTCTTCGGTTATGATGGCGAAATGCCCTTCTTCCCGATTTTCCGCAGCATGGGTTACACCGCGCAACACGCATGGCTTGACCACATTATTGCAAACTTCGGTGGGCAACAATACTACACTTGGACAATTGACGCCGATATGCGCGCAGCTGCAAAAGGTGAATAGTCTAGGTTTCTAAGTTCCTAAACTTAGGTTTAGAAAAACTTATCATGGGGAACGGAGATCCTCCGTTCCCCATTCCACAATTTGCAATTGTGAGACTTTTGAAAGGTTATTATTTTTAATCATGACCAAATATATTATTCGACGGCTCATTTTCTCCATTCCTGTGGTGTTTTTGATGATTCTCGTTACTTTCCTATTGGTTCATTCGATGCCAGGTGGCCCATTTGACACCGTAGGAACGAAGACAATGCCTGAGCCAATCAAGGAACTCCTTGAACAACGTTATGGGCTAGATCGCCCGCTATACGAACAATTTTTCCTTTATCTTAAAAATCTAATGTCTGGAGACTTGGGTCCGCTTTTGGATAACTCTGGACGTAATGTGAATGATGTTGTTGCTGCAACTTTCCCTGTTTCAATTCAGTTGGGGCTCATGGCAACATTTATTGCATTTTTGATCGGAATCCCTGTGGGGATTATTGCGGCTTTGAACCACAATGGCTTTTTGGATTATCTTGTGACGTTCATTACGGTTTTATTCCGGTCAATCCCTACGTTAGTTTTGGCTCCAATATTGATTTATACATTTGGAGTGTATTTGGATTGGTTCCCAATTTTTCAATGGGGTGCAAATCCACCTTTCTTCTTGGGAATTTTTCCTCCATTTACTTGGAAATTTTTCTCCCATGCGGTTATGCCAGTGGCAGCTATGGGCACTGGGATGGCAGCCTCCATTGCTCGTTTGACACGAGCAGGGCTTTTGGAAGTGTTGAATCAAGATTATATTCGAACAGCACGAGCCAAAGGTTTGAAAGAGAAGACTGTAATTTCTATCCATGCACTTAAAAATTCTTTGATCCCGATTGCTACCATTGTTGGCCCGATGTTGGCTGGCGTGGTGACAGGTACCTTGATTCTTGAACAGATGTTTGCAATCAACGGTATGGGGAAGAGATTTGTAAGTAGTGTGAACGAACGTGAATATTTCCTATTGACAAGTTTGACTTTGATTTATGGTGTTTTGTTGATCTTAGGGAACTTGTTAGTAGATATTATGTATGCTTGGCTTGATCCTCGCATTCGCTATGATTAATTTTGAATTAGATAGAGAGATACTATGATCGCAAAATTAGATAAACAAAAAGAATCTCAAATAGGCGAAGGTCGAAGTCCATTTCAAGATGCAGTACGTGAATTTAAGCGTAATATTTTAGGCGTTGCTGGGCTGATTTTCGTTGTTTTCGTAGTCTTGGTCGCACTTTTCGCTGACTTTTTAACTCCTTATCACTTTGCTTATCAAAATAGCAATTTCCCTCGAGGGAAACCAATGGAAGCTTATGTGATTACTTTTGATCAGTTGGAAAGCTGTCATTGGAAAGACACCCCCATGGAATGGGGTTGTACGGTGTTTTTCACTGGGTCTGATGATTTGGGACGTGATCTTTATAGCCGTGTGATTTATGGGACGCGAGTTTCCATTGCGGTTGCATTGGTAGCTTCTTCTGTGAGCCTTGTGATTGGTGTGATTTACGGGACGATTTCAGGATATGCCGGTGGCAAGATTGATAACTTGATGATGCGCATTGTGGACTTTTTATATGCTATTCCGATGTTGCCGATTATCATTATTATGACGGCCTATTTCAAGGCATTGGCGCGCAAGGGGACTTCAACAGGGTTAATGTCTGTTCTGTTGGATTTGAATGCTTTGACGGGTGGGTTGTTCTTTATGTTCATTGCTATTGGGGCTTTGAACTGGATTGGAATGGCTCGTTTGGCAAGAGGTCAGGTGCTTGCTTATAAACAACAAGAGTTTGTGGAAGCAGCACGCGCCGTGGGTGCTTCGACTGGACATATTATTGTGAAGCATTTGATTCCAAATATTTTGGGACCGTTGATTATTTCCGAGTCGTTGGCTATTCCGGGGTATATTTCACTGGAAGCTGTTTTGAGTTTCATTGGCTTGGGTGTGAATCCTCCGACACCAAGTTGGGGTCAAATGATCAGTACTGGGTATTCTGGGATTCGATCCGCTCCACATTTGGTTTTGGTGCCGGGTGGTGCGTTGGCTATCTTGACATTGGCCTTCAACTTTATGGGTGATGGTCTTCGAGATGCCTTTGATACTCGATTACGTGGTAGAAAATAGGAAAGGATCTTGATATGAAAAAAAGAAATATTTTCCTTATTTTAGTGTTGGTGAGCCTTCTGATGGCAAGTTTAGCTTGTTCTAAGGCAGGGCAGGTGGTGAGCATTGAAGAAGCCACTGCAATCGCTGAACAAATTGAAGATACAGGTGGTTTAGATACTTCCTTTAAGAATGCTGAAGGCGCTGTGTTTTTGGCCGATGATATTATCAGTTTTTATGCTGGTGATGATGTGGATGTGGTGCCTGTTTATAAAGATGCTGGCGATAAGAAGCCTTATACTGAAGTGCCGTCTGGTACGAGTGGGAAGGTTGATTCATCCGTTTTAGTTGATGGCGTAGTTTGGTATAAAATCTTAACCTCAATTTCTAATGGATATGTTACCCTCGATGGTTTGAAAGATGCTGGCGATGGTGGCTATTCGGCGAGTTTTGAAGTTGGTGATACACCTTATTTGAACGGTATTTCCTATTTGGTGCAACTTTTTGATTCTCCAGGAAGTTTGATGGCAAGAATTCAGCAAGAACGCGGGATTCAAGTTGAGGTTCTTCAAATAGAAGCGCTTGATGATGGAACCGTTTGGTATGAAGTGGATTCTCCTGCTGGCCAGGGTTGGGTGACTGTTGACAGCCTGAGTGTTGATCCAATCGAATAAAATAGATTTACACAATTGCAAACATAAGAGAGATTGACGACTGTCAATCTCTTTTTGTTTCTTATTTTTCTTTAATTTTTTTTGAGGGTAAGAAATTAGGACAATGTGTGTCTATTAAGTAAGATAGCACAAAGCTAAAATATATACTTTTTCTCCTTGAAATTTTGATATTGAATTAGGCGCTCAGACAGGCGCCTTTTTCATTTAATTTGAATTATTTTATCTACTTATTGTTTTTATGGGTGCGCTCTGATTGGTGAGGGTCTATGTTTTGGGTGATGATGACGATGGGTTGATCGTTGTGTTTGGTGAGGAAGATGGTTTTGCTTTCAGATCCTTTGAGTTTGAGCTTTGCTTGCAATGCTTCGGGAGTGATGGGCGAGCCTCGTTTTTTGACGGTGATGTTGCCGACGTTGTGTTCTAGCAAATAGGCTTTTAGTTTCTTGAGATTGAAGGGCATCCATGCTTCTACATCCCATCTACGTGCCAGAGGAGTGTTTTGTTTTTCATCTGAGGTGAGATAGGCGATTTGTGAATCGAGTTGAGATAAGTTTTGGAAGTCTTTGGCTAAGGAGGTGACCATACCTGCGCGGATGATGGCGGGGTCTGGTTCATAGATGTGGTTTTTTGGAGGGGTGATGGGTAATTGGGGTGTTGGAAGATCTACTAGGGTGATGCCTGCTGAGAGGATGGTGGCGCGTTTTTGACCACGCTTAAGTTGATTCATCCAGAGCACAGCTTCTTTGAGCTCTCCATTGAGGGAGATGAATTCAATTTCGGCGTCAAACTGGGTGAGTTGGTCTAGATCGACACCGGGTGAGAGTTTTATGCCGATTCCTTTTGCATTTTGCCATGTTTGAACGGTGTTGAGAGGGGGGAGATAGTCATTTACGTTAAATTTTCTTTTTAAATCGCTTCTTCTGGCTGGGTCAAAAAATAAATATATATTATTAGTATTATTTATATATAAATAGTTATTAATATATTGGTTTATATTGTAAATGTTGTTTTTTTGATTCATTAGTTTTGAATTTTGGTGTGCAATGGCGCAACGGAGAAAATCTAGCTCGTAAGCGATTACTGGTGCGTGTGCAGCGAGTGCTAAGCTGTCGCTACCGATGGACGAGCAGACATCTAAGATCCAGTCTGCGTTTTGATAACGTTTGGCACGATGTTGGGCGATTTGCCATGAAGTGGCTTGCTCAAGCGCTTCTTTGACGTAATATAGTTGATGGGCAAAGGGGAATTTTTTTTCAGCTTTTTGACGCAAGATTGCCATGCCCAAGGCTGTGCGCGAGAGGCTTGAGGTATGTTTTTTGGTGAGTGTTTGATGATGTTGCAGGAAGGATTGCTCTGTTGGGCTCAGCGCTTGTGCTTCAGCAAGCGCAATTTGCCCTTGAGGAGATAATAGTTCCTGAAACTCTTGATAATTCATTTTTGAATTTAATGCTTGGGTTGTTGTGCGTTTTGCATGATTTTGGCAGCGCGTCGCCCTAATTCAATGGCGTAATTGGTGCCACGGTCATTTGGATAGACTTGGCTCATGCTGGCGTAATAGAGGCCAGCAATGCCTGTTTCGATGGGGGGGATGTTTTGGGAATGGTTGGTGAAGGGAATGGGTTGGGCGTAGTTGGTTTTGAACAACCAAGTGTTATTGATCCATGCTTCAGAGAATTCTGGATTGATGCGTTGAATGCCGGGAAGGTAGTTTGTGAGAATCTCTTCTTTGGACATGGACATCAAAGGGTTATCGCCTTCGAGATAATCACCACAATAGATGATGTGCTCGCCGTCGAAATTTTCTTCAGATACGTAGTTGGTATGCTCTACGAGGGAAAGGAAGGGATAGCCAGCGCTTTTGGGCATGTTGAACCAATAATAGCCTTCTGTGGATAATTTGTGCTTTAGAGAGAGGACTAAGACGAGAGCGCCCATTTGTTTGAGATTGTTAAGTTTGGCTTGATAATCTGGGTTGAGTTGAGGGACCACTTTGGGGAGAAGTCTGGGGGGAATAGTGGCGAGGATTTGGTCATAGGTGTGGGTGCTGCCTTGAGAGGTGGTGAGGGTGAGCTGTTGATTTGAGGTGGTGATGTTAGTGATTTTGGTATTGAATTGGAAGGTAACTTTTTGTTCAATCAGTTTGTCTACAAAGTCATTTGCAAATTGTTGAAACCCTCCTTGGTAGGTGCCGAGGCGGGTGGTGCGGAAACGAAGGCGCGCCCACATCCAAGCCATATTGACTTGCTCAGCGTAGCTGCCAAATTTTCCATCCATCATGGGTTTCCACATAATCTCATAGGCTTTGTTGCCTGCCCATTTGCGCATCCATTGATCGACAGTGACTTTTTCTAGCGGTTGCCAATTTTTGGTTAGGCGGAGGAAAAGGGTGACAAGCCCAAAACGAACTTTGGTGATGCCATAGCCTAGGCCGGGAAAAAGAAGGGCTTGAAGAATGGAATCAAAGGGATAAAATTTGCCATCGTGATAGACAACGGAATAGGGGCGAGGAAAGATCATTTTTTGTGATAGTTCTAATTCATTGAGTAGTTCTTTAAAATGAGTGTCTGTTTCAAAGATGTGGTGATAGAAAAACTCAACGGATGAGTTCCAATTGGGTTGGGTGAATCCACCTGCTAAGCCGCCTGCATTTTCGGCTGCTTCATAGACTGTGATGTGGTGCCCTTGTTTGGCGAGATCCCACGCTGCGGAAAGTCCGGCATACCCTGCGCCGATGATGGCGATATTTTTTTTAGTCATTGTGATTCCTCTCAGTCATTTAGTTGTGATTCAGATGCTTGTTCTTGCGAAACTTCTTGTTTGAGGGCGTCATTCCAATGGATGCCTTCACGGCCCATATAAAATGCGCCAAGCAAGGTGATGGGGAGCCAGAGCGCGGCATGCAGCACGAGAGTGTAGCCGGTGGCGCTGGCGGCATTGACACCAAAGGCTTTGAGCACGGCGATGCCTGGAGCATCAAATGTGCCGATATAGCCGGGGGCAGATGGAATGGTGGTGGCGAGGTTGACAATGCCATTCATGAGCATGAGTGCAAAGAAGCTGACGGTGAAGCTGAATGCATGCATTACAAACCAATATTTAAGTGTTTCTAAGAGCCAAATGATGATGGTGGTGAAGAAGATCATCAATGCTTCCCGAGGAGAGCGGAGAGATTCTAGCCCACCTAAGAATTTGAGTGCAAAATTGAGTAATGAGTCTCTAAATTTCTGAGGGATGAAAGTGTTGATGCCCCAACGGACTACTTTTTCTGCCTGTTGAGGGAAAATGGCTGCTAATAAAAATATGAGTAGTGCGGCCAGAAAAATGCCTGCTCCCCAGAGAGCGAGGGTTTGGATGCTGCCAGAAAAGCCAGAATCCATGGTGAGTGTGGCCAAGAGGGGGAGGTTGAGGAAGACAAAGCCCAGCATGACAACCCCGTCAAACACACGTTCTACGATGATGGTGGCGAGTGAGGTTGAGATGGGCACGCCTGTTTTTCTTTTGAGAACGATTGCGCGGAGGAACTCACCTGCCCGAGCGGGGTAGATATTGTTGCCCATATAGCCGATGCAAGTGATGGGGAACATGGTTTTAGTGGGGACGTTTTTGATGGGGCGGATCATATAGTGCCAACGCCATGCACGAACCCAAACCGCGAGAAAATATACGATTAAGCCGGGAATCAACCACCAGTAGACTGCGTCTTGCAACGCTGTCCACATATCCCCGATTTGCAAACCGCGTAGTGCTAAAGAGAGGAAGACTACGCTGATGACGACACCGAGCCAAAATTGCCATTTTTTCATAGCTAAATTTTACCTTAGATTGAGCTGGTACGATTAAAACTATATGGGTTAAATTAAAAATGGGTTTTTAAAACCCATTTTTTATGTATAAAGGTTAGTCTGTGAAAAAGCCGACGGCAAATACTCCGGGGCCTGCGTGGGTGACCACTGCAGGAGGTACGTTGGTTAGATAAATATCTTCGATATTAAATTCTTTTTCCAGTTCTTTTTTGATTAGCAGGGCTTCTTCTTCTACATCCGCATGCATTAATGTGATCAAGCTTTCATTCTTTTTAGGGCATTGTTCGTGAATGATGTCTTTGAAACGTTGGATTGCTTTCTTTCTGGTGCGAATACTTTCATATTGGTCAATTTGTCCGTTTTCTATGCAGAGAATGGGTTTGACCTGCAACATGCTACCCATCAACGCTTTGGCGCCCCCAATGCGGCCACCACGTGCGAGATATTCTAATGTGTCTACATAGAAATAGGTTTTGTTGCGGGAGGAGAGTTCTAAGGCTTTTTCTTCAATTTCATCTGCGCTCAGACCTTGCTCTGCCCAAATGCAGGCTTGTTCTACAACTGTGCCAAGGGAAGAAGCGATTAGGTTTGTGTCGATGATGCGAATATCTGCTGAAGGAAATTCTTTGCGGGCTAGGGAAGCTGAGGCGAATGTGCCACTCATTTTTGCAGTGGGGCTGATGATTAGGATGGTTTCATGGAGTGGGAGAAGCTTTTCAAATAATTTGATATAGTCTGCGGGATAGGGAGCGGCTGTGGTGGGGATTTCTGATGAAGCATTTAATTTTTCATAAAACTCATCGATAAAAAGATCAATATTTTCGCGAAAAGAATTATTGCCAAAATTGATGTTTTGAGAGATGATGGGGATATTATATTTTTTGATAACATTTTCGGGAAGACAAGCTAAGGTATCCGCAACGATTTTAATCATAAATATTCTCCTGAGAATATTAAACATAAAGTTTAAATTGATGATGATAATTATACGTTATTCAGTACTATCTGTTAAGGAATAAAGCTCTTGACGAATTTGTTTGCTCACGTTATAAATTATGCAATGAATACTCAATTGTTTTTGGGCATGATGGATCGAAACATTGCCATGATGATGGGAATGTCTATGCCCACGCGCATGAAAGGTGCGCACTTCCAAGGACAGTTGAAATTATAAGAATAAATGTATTGTATTAGGCTTTTGCCTACTTATTGTTTGAAAATCTTAGACTGTCCTTTGGGCAGTCTTTTTTTATATAAAGAGGTATCTGATGGCAAAAAAGACAAACGCAATTCCCTTCCAAGGTTTTTCTACGAAAGCTGTTCATGCAGGAAAAACAGATGACCGACCATTTCACGCTTTGGTTGACCCGATTGTGCAAACATCGAACTATACGTTTGATTCGATGCATGATGTGGTGGAGTTTATGCAAATGCGGGAAGATAATCCGCAAGATGTGCAAGACCGAATGGAGTATGGGCGCTATGGGAACCCGACCACGCGGGCAGTGGAAAAACGAATTGCTGCCTTGGAGCATGGTGATGAAGCTTTGTTGGTGGGGTCGGGGATGGCGGCGATTACGAGTGTGTTGTTGACTTTTTTGAAAGCAGGGGACCATGTGGTGTTGACGGCTGATTGTTATCGGAAAACACGGGTGTTTGTGACGGAGAAGCTGGCCTCTTTTGGAATTGAAACCACCATTGCTCCTTTTGGTGGGCGAGAAGCGATTGAAAACTGTTTGCAAAAGAATACAAAATTGATTTTTTCTGAAAGCCCGACAAACCCCTATTTGCGGGTGGTGGATGTGGAAATGTTGGGGAGATTGGGGCAAGAGAAGAAGATTTTGACAGTAATTGACAGCACTTTTGCAACTCCGTTTAATTTGAATCCTTTGGACTTTGGGATTGATTTGGTGATTCATTCTGCGACCAAATATTTGGCGGGGCATAATGACCTTTTGGCAGGGGTGGTGGTTGGAGAGCAACGTTTGCTGGTGAAGGTGCGTGAGACAGTGGCGATGATGGGATGTGTGAGTGATCCGCATACGGCTTTTTTGTTGCAGAGAGGGCTGAAGACTTTGGGGTTGCGTGTGGCGCATCAGAATCAGTTGGGGCAAAGTGTGGCTGAATTTTTGGAAGAGCAAGCTTTGATTGGTGATGTTTGGTATCCGGGGCTAGACTCTCATCCGGACTATTTGGTGGCTCAACGATTGATGAGAGGGTTTGGCGGAGTGGTGTCTTTCACTGTGGGAGAAACCGAAGCGGATGCATCTTATTTTATTGATCAATTGCAGATTCCAGCAATCACTCCTTCGTTGGGGGCGGTGGAATCTTTGGTGACACAACCGGCATTGATGTCTTATTTTCCACTCTCTAAGGAAGAGAAGGAAGCGATTGGCATTAAAGAAAATTTGATTCGCTTGGCGTTGGGCGTGGAGGATGAGGCGGATGTGATTGCAGACTTGAGGCAATCTTTGGAAAAAACAGCTGCTTGGGTGAAAACACAAGGAGCTTTGGCATGAGCAAATCACAAAATTTGGTGGTGATGAAGTTTGGAGGCACTTCTGTTGGGTCTGTGGAGGCGTTGCGTAAGGTGGTGGAGATTACCCAAAGTGCAAAGAAAGATTGGAAGCATGTGGTGATTGTGGCTTCTGCTTTTTCAGGGAATACGAATTCGTTGCTGAAAATTGCTGAGTTGGCGAAAAAAGGAGATTTTGCAGCAGTGGAGCAGGGAATTGATGAAATGGATGTGCGCAATCAAGGGATCTTAGCTGAATTTATTGCAGATGAACGGAAAAGAGAACAAGCATTGGCTCGCTTGCGCCCTTTGTTGGAAGAGTTGAAATTGGTGTGCCAAGCGGTGAGTGTGATTAAAGAGATTTCGCCACGGGTGAGCGATTTGATTGTGAGCTTTGGAGAGCGGATGAGTGTGATTGTGATTGAGACAATTTTGGCGGAAGCAGGGGTGCGCGCAACGGCTGTGGAGGCGACTGAATTGATTGTGACGGATGATGTGCATCAGAACGCAACACCTTTGTTGGCAAAGACGATGAAGAAAACTAAACAAGGATTGGACGGGTTGTTGAAAAATGGAATTGTGCCAGTTGTGACGGGGTTCATTGCGGCGAGTGAAGCTGGGCAATTGACCACCTTGGGAAGAGGGGGCAGTGATTATTCTGCGGCATTGTTGGGCGTGGGGCTTGAAGCTGATGAAGTGTGGATTTGGACGGATGTGAATGGGGTGATGACGGCGGATCCGCGTTTGGTGCCAGAGGCAAAAACGATTTCAAAAATTTCTTATGAAGAGGTGTCGGAATTGGCATTTTTTGGGGCAAAGGTTTTGCATCCGAAAACGATTCGCCCAGTGATTGAAGCAGGGATTCGGTTGAGAGTTTTGAACACATTTGAGCCGGAGAATCCGGGGACGGAATTGACGGCTGGGAACTCTGAAAATTATGATGAGGAACCCATTATTAAATCTGTGACAGCGATTCGCGGAGTGCAATTGGTGACGGTGGAAGGAAGCGGGATGTTGGGTGTGCCCGGGCAGGCGGCTCGATTTTTGAGCGCAGTCTCAAAGACAGGGGCGACGGTGCCTTTTATTACGGAAGCATCTTCGGAACAATCGATCACGTTTGCAGTTCCTGTGGCGTATACGGAATGTGTGGTGACAGCTTTGCAGGATACGTTGGCGGAGCAGATTGAGGCGAGAAAAATTGACCAAGTGAAGACCACAGATGAAGTGGTGATTGTGACGGTGGTGTGCCCCAATATGCAACATCGATTGGGAGTGGCAGGAAAGATTTTCAGTGCTTTGGGCGAGGCAGAGATTAATGTTTTGGCGATCTCTCATGGCTCTTGTGAAGTTTCGCTGAGTTTGATTGTGGGGTTGGATGCGATGCAACCCACGGTACAAGTGTTGCATGGCCTGACGGCTGTATAAGAATGGAAATTAAATTAAAAAAGGAGTGGTTCAAAACGAACCACTCCTTTTTGGTTTCTGTTGTTGTGTGTTTCTATTTGCCCATGTTTTTCTTCATAGAGAAGGTAACAATCTTGCCGTATAGTGCTTCGACCTTGGTTTTGAGGGCTGCATCCATTTGTTCGTCGGGAAGGTCTTTGGATTGGATGTTGAGTTGGGTGATGAAGCTAATTACGTCGTCGTTGATCTCTTCTTCGTGTTCTTTTAGGTAGGCATCTTGATCTTCAACGGGCATATCTAAGAGAGCACTGACCAGTTCTGCTCCGGGGGGAACAGAGGCTTTTTGAACGGCAGAATAGATCTGCATTAGTTTTTCATAGCGTTCTTTGTTTTCAGTTTGATTGGCAATGCCAAGTTCCATTTCGAGCACTTGCAAGAAAAATTCATCAATGCCTTGCATGTTTTGGAGCGTGGCTTGTTCTACGTTTTCAGCGTTGGCCAAAAGGTCTATGTTCTTTTGGGTTGCTTCAATGCGTTCTTGCATTTGTTTGTCGATTGCTTCGGTTAATTCGACCAATTTGTCGCGCAAGGTTTCAAGATTTTTCTTTTCATCCGCTTCTGCAGCGTCAATTTTTTCACTGAGTTTTACAAAGAATTCGTAATTCATCAGAGGGCGAGCCATGCTGGCGATTACGTTGAGGGCGACATCATTGTCTAATGCATCTAGCCCTTCTTGAATGAGTTTGTCAGCATCGAGGTCTTCACCGTGTGCTTGGATTTTTGCCACTGTGGCTTCGAGGACTTCATTTTGTTTTTTGAGCTCTTGGCCAAAGGTGGAATTTTCTATTAAAGCGTTTTGTAATTGGCTCAGTTTTTCGAGACCTTCGCGATCATTGCCTTGGGAAGTTTGTTGCACGATGGTACCAAGCAAGCCGAAAAATTCTTCATCAATCAAAGCTTCTTCTTGTTTGATGAGTTCTAAGAGAACATCTTCGCTTGCATCAAGCATGCGCCCGAGGAGGGTGATGCGATCTTGTTGGGCTTGGATCATCTCTTTGGTGATGCCATCTTCTTCGAGAATGCGTTCAATCAGCCCTTGGAAGGTGAGTGCACTGCCGGGGTTGAATAGGTAGCCTTTGCGTTTTTCGGGGGGAAGGTTGTCTACAACTTGGTTGATTAATTTGCCTACTAATGCTTCTCGACGATCTGGGGTGAGATTCATTTCTGCAGGGATATAGGTGAGGAAAAGTTCTTTTTCTGGATCATGATAGATCAAGGGAGTTGCTAATCCACCGTTGTAACGGCAATAGGGACACATTACCACGTTCACTGTGCCAGAGAGGAGTTTTTCTTTGGCGGTTGGATCTGTGGCCATGTCAAAAACTTGTTCCACGTCTACAATCACAGGTTGTTGACATTGGGGGCAATTCATTTGTTGTTTGGTCATTCGTACCTCTTTATAAAAATTAAATTTCGTTTTAAATATGTTGTTTTTATTCAGCAATAGGGAGTGAAAAACAGATTTTCGCTCCGTTTTGATAGGTGTTGTCTACCCAGATTGTGCCGTTATGCGCTTCTACGATTGCGCGGGTGAGATAGAGGCCAAGACCAGCCCCTTTGTGCACACGCATGGCGGATTCTGCACGATAGAAACGATCAAAAATACGGGGAGCGTCTTGATCTGAAATGCCCGGCCCTTGATCACTCACACATATTACCACATCTTGTTTGCGAACATAGCCATCTATGCGAATCTCTCCGCCATATTTTGAATATTTGATGGCGTTGGAGATTAGGTTTTTGAAGACTTGTGAAATTCGGTTTTCATCTCCTAAAACCACAGGAAAATTCTCCGGAAAATCGACTATGAAATGATGGGAATTGCTTTGACCTTTGAAGATATTTGCGATGTGTTGGGCTAAGGTGGGGATGGAGAGGTCGATGGTGTTCATGGCCAAGGCACCTGCTTCAATGCGAGAGGCATCAAGGAGGTTCTCGATTAGTTCGGCAAGTCGATCTGATTCTTCTTCAATCACTTCAAGGCTATCTTGGACGATATCGCGATCCCAAGTGGCGTCATCTCGACGTAGTGTGCTCACATACCCTTTGATGAGTGCAACGGGCGTTTTGAGCTCATGACTGACCACGGAGATAAAGGTGGATTTGAGTTCTTCTGCTTGGCGGAAGTGAGAGATATCACGGACGGAGGCGATGATGTTCATCAAGTTTCCATCTTTGGATTTTAAGGGAGCATAGGTGATGCCAACGGGGAGAAAAGAATCATCTGGGAGGATTAAGTCACCTTCGACATAGAAAGCGGTGTTGGAAGAAAGTGGCCAACCACCTGCTTCGGCGTCTTCCAAGGTCATGCCATGTTCAATGGAATAGAATTGGATGATTTCTTCATGTTTTTTACCGAGGATGCAATCTTTGTGTTCCCCCCATAAGCGGGCAAAGGTGGGATTGATGCGGGTGATGCGCTTGCTGGGATTCATGATTAAAATACCATCGGCTACGGCATCTAAGAGAGCGTCCATGCGTTCTTTTTCATCGGAGATTTGCGTATAAAGTTTTGCGTTTTGGATGGCGATGGAAGCTTGGTTGGCAAAGTTTTGGAGCAGTTTTTGATCATTCTTGGAGAAAAGACTGGCATAGTTTCTGAAGATGAAAATGACCCCGATGACTTCTTTTTTGGTACGCAAGGGGAGGCCGACGTTGGTGGCGACACCCCGATCTGTGGATTGCATGAGTTTGCGAAGTTTTTTGCTGATCTCGGGGATCTCTTTTCGCAATGGGTCTTGGCGCGTTTTAACTGTTTCAAAAAGACTATCTAGGTTGCTGATCTCTTCGAGGGAGAAGCCATGAGTGACCACCATTTGCCACCCTTGGTGTTCGTCTCTTAACGCAATTAAGCCGGCTTGGCCGGCGAGAAGTTCTGTTGAATATTGCAAGATTTGTTTTAGAAGGATGTCGATGTCTAGCTCTTGGGAGATGGCTTGGGCAATTTCAAGCAAATAGTCCCGTTGGCGAACTCGATAGTCGGGAAGCATTAACATAAGCTGAATCCTTAGTTTCGTTTTTTTGTGTTAACCAACATTATAACAAATGAAGATATGATTTTTGTAAGAAGGTTTGATGTTTAAGAAAAAAAATTCCGTCTTTCAACATAGGACGGAATTTTTCTCAAACCAGCGAGGTTTGTATTAAGGGAAACAAGACTAATAAGTTGAAATTTTGTGTCAACTTATTTCGAGTTAAATTACGAATAATTTTCTCGATTTCTTTTAGAGATTAATTGTACTTGTTGCCGCTCAATCTTACAAGGGATTGCGTTCACGATGTGGGCACTTTTGAAAACTTGTTTAAATTGGGGTCAAAAATATATATACGATCTCTCTTACGATGAGAGAATGTGAAGATTTTGGGGGATACAACTCGCAAAGTTGAAAAAGAGTCCCAATCATATATGGAAAGATTGCGAGATTTTTGTGATGGGAGAATCTTGGTCTGTGTCTAATATGTTTGGAGAATGTTGAATTAAATAAAAAAAACTTTAAGAGTCCTTAAAGTTTTATTTTTGTGCTAAGTTTGCAGAGTCGGGGTGCGCGGATTTGAACCGCGGGCCTCTCGGACCCAAACCGAGCGCGCTACCGAACTGCGCCACACCCCGCCTTAGACTTGAACAAGTATAGTTTAATCAGACTTTTCCGTCAAGCAAAAAAGTTTCGATTTTTTTCTTGAGTAAAGTTAAGTTTTAGATGAGATTCTACTTAAAATTATGAAATTTAATTTATATGAAAGAGGCAAGCATTTATAATAGTGTGACTCTTAATACCCTTGAAAGATATTAATTACTATGAAGAAGAAAATTATTTTTATCACCATTCTTTTGGTGCTTACCTTTGCGCTTAGTAGCTGTGATGAAATTCCCCAAAATGATTGGTTGCAAGCACCAGATTGGAGCCGTTCTCAATTTGTGGGCGTGACGGCCAGCGCGGATGGTGTGCCTTTTGTGGTGGATGAAAAAACAGATCGTGTCTATTTTTTGATGGCGACTGCTGATGAAGATCAATCTATCGCTTATGTGCGCGCGTTTGACAGAGAAATGAATTTGGATTGGGAAACGAAGTTTGAACACGAAAACACGCATATCAGCCAAATGCATATGGCTTTTGACGGGGATGCTTTGGATCTGTTTTGGATTGATGGCTATTCCCTGTATTATGGAAAACTGGCGTTGGATGGAACGGTGCTGATGGAAGCAGAGAAGATCAGCAGTGATTTGACGATTGCTCGTTTGGATGTGGTGGATGTGAATGATGAGGTGTTGATTTGGGCATCTGGCAATAAGAGCCACTTAGGTGTATACGAATTTAGCAGTGCAGATGATTTTGGAAGTTATAAGACTGTTTTTGAACAAGGCTACCAACCTTATTTACGAAAAGATTTGAATGGCAATGTGCATGCCGTGCTTTTGTCCTATGAAAAAGGGTTGACCTTGCCTACTTTCTATTATTCCTCTTCTGTAAATGGGAAATTAGGGGATGAGATCATTGAGATTACAAAACAGAAAATTGGCAGCACGAGTGTTTTCTATGGTCCTTGGATTGGTGTGGAAGATGAGATGGTCTATTTGTTTTGGTCTGAAAAAATCACAACAGGGATGACTGCGGGAACAAAAAACACTTATTATTTGACGTTTGATATGAACTCTTTGGATGTTTCTGAAAAAGAAAAAGTTGCTATTCCTTATGAATATAATTTACCTTACGATTATCAATTTTTGAGCGATGATGATTTGAAATCTGGTGATCGTTATGATATGAGCCAACCTTATGAAGTTGCGGGTGGATTTGTAACTTTTGATCATATGCAAACGAATGTGAGCGCGGCGCATGAATTGGCGTTGATTGCTGAAGCAAATGTGAAATATAAATGGCGCAATGAGAATTATCAAGCGGCAATCCAGTATTACAATGATGGTGTGGCAACCTCCTATCAATTGTTGACCTTCACCTCTTATGATACGCATGATGTTTCGGTGTGTTCTGACAGCGCAAATTATTTGCATGCTGTGTGGACGGAAGATAATAGCACGATAGGGCATAGTGTGTATTATGCAACGACTGACCCTGAAACTGTGGATGTTTTGGCGGATCTTTCATGGAGTGATTATCAAGTAATTTTGTCGGAGATGGTGTTTGAAGTGTTGGCAGGCATTGCAATATCTCCTTTGGTGGGAGCAATCTTTTTGGTGGCACCTTTGTTGGCGATTGCCTTGACCACTTTTTTGCGACGTTTTTCAAATCCCAAAATGCGTTTGATTGGCACAATTGTCTCTATAGGAATTGCAGTGCTTGCTTATGAAACCATCAAGCCAGCAACCTTGCCGGGATATGAAACTTTTATTCCGTTTTCTCCTTGGATTCGAGATATCCCTTATAGTGTTGGATTGGCCTTGCAGAAATTGGTGCCAATTGCAATCAGTATTATTGCAATTTTGGTCGGTTGGTGGTTTACTTATAAAAGATCTAACGATAATGCGATCAATTTTGTTTTACTTTATGTTGGAACTAATGTTATACTATCTATGATGATTTACGGCTTGTTGTTATATTACGCTGTTTAGAAACTGTATTTTTTGTGCAAAGAAGCTCGCTTGGACGAGCTTTTTTGTTTAAGTATTTGTTTTGTTATTAATGTGGAGTAGAATGAGGGGGAATCAAGTGAGAAAGGTATCTTTATTATGAATACTCCAAAACCCTTAACAATTGCGTTGATTGGGGCGGGGAATCGAGGTGCTTTTGCATATGCACCCTACGCCCTTCAACACCCTGACAAGGCAAAATTTGTGGCTGTTGCCGACCCCGACCCTGAAAAAAGAACTTATTTTGCTAAAACTCATGGGATTGCACCTGAGATGGTGTTTGAGACGGATGAAGCGCTTTTGGCGCAACCGCAATTGGCAGATGCAATTTTAATCAGTACGCAAGATTGGCAACATGTGGAAGCGGGTGTGAAGGCCATGCAAGTTGGGTATGATGTGTTGTTGGAAAAGCCGATGGCGAATACGCTGGAAGATTGTTTGCGATTGGTGCGCACAAGCGAAGAAACAGGCAATCAGTTGCAAATTTGCCATGTGTTGCGCTTCACGAACCATTTCACAAAATTGCGCGAGATTTTGCGCTCGGGGGTGATTGGCAAGGTGATTGATGTGGATCATCGTGAGAATGTGTCTTTTTGGCATATGGCGCATAGTTTTGTGCGAGGGAACTGGGGGAATGAGGAAAAGAGTAGCCCGATGATTTTGGCAAAATGTTGCCATGATTTAGATATTCTGACTTGGATGATGGATGACCAATGTGAAAGTTTGAGTAGTATCGGCGATTTACAGCACTTTACGATTGATAATAAACCTGTGGGAGCCCCATTGCGTTGCACGGA
Source organism: Anaerolineales bacterium (assembly GCA_963676155.2). Lineage (GTDB taxonomy): Bacteria > Chloroflexota > Anaerolineae > Anaerolineales > UBA11579. The sequence continues at coordinate 270,419 of CAXXOS010000001.1, read as the reverse complement.
TGGTTGCCCTGTGGGAGATAGCTGTATTTATAATGCAGATCGTTTTTATCATGACAAGACAACAATTGTTCGAGGATTGGCAGAATCTGCACAGGGGTTTGAACGTTTTATTCTCAAGACGTATTTAAAGGCTCCTTGGTTGATTCATATTTTGGCAGTGGTGTATCCGCGATTAAAGATTTTGACTGATTATCGAGAATGGCCGATTAATATTTTGTTGCCACAGGTGAAACAAATGGATCGTAAGGATATTCCTGATGCGATTACGCATGCCTTGGAAACCAATCCTTATGGACGTTGTGTTTATCAATGTGATAATGATGTGGTGGATCATCAGGTGGTGACGATGCAATTTGCGAAGGGTGCGTCGGTGGTGTTGACCATGCAAGGGCATTCTCATCGAGAATATCGCTCTACTCGGATTGATGGCACTTTGGGGACGATTTTTGCGGAATTTGGGCAAGCAGGTTCTTGGGTGGAAGTGCATGATAAGCTTACGGGCAAGATCACCCGATATAATACAAGTGCGACGGCGGAATCTGGACATGGGGGCGGCGACTTGGGTTTGATGGAGTCATTTGTGCGCAGTTTGAGCGGTGAAATTGCTCCGCAATCTTCTGCTTCGGATGCGATTGAAAGCCATTTGATGGCGTTTGCCTCGGAAAAAGCACGAAAAGAAAAAAGCGTGATCGATTTTCCGGCGTATAAAGCGGATTTGCGATCTTAGCATTGATTATGAAAATAAAAAGAAGCTTTCGAGAAGAAAGCTTCTTTTTTTATAGTTTGATTAAATTTGAGTTTAGTATTCCAATACGGGGCTGACCACAAAACCAACAGCACCGGGACCGATGTGAGATGAGAGGGTGAGATCGATGTTGACCAAAAAGGATTCGGCTGTGGTGTTGAGCATTTCTTTCAAATTTTCGAACACGGCTTCGGCAAGATCAGGAATGTCGGCATACATGATGCTGAGATTGACTTTTTGCATTTTGTATTTTTCGAAAAGGTCTTTGCTCAATCTGCCGGTGGCTTTTTTGAGGGAGCGTGAAATGCTGGTGACTTTCATTTCTCCTGTTTCTTGGAAATATACGATGGCTTTGACCGGAATGACCGATTCTGCCATTTTGGCTATTGCACCATAGCGGCCACCGCCCATTGCAAAACGGACGGTATCTAAAACGAAGCAGATGGTGGTGCTATTGCGTAGTTGGATCAATTTTTCTTTGATGGCGTCTAATGAGATTCCTTTGTTGTGCATGAGGCGTGCTTCGCGAGCAAAAAAGCCAGAGGCAGAGGAACCTGTGCGAGGATCGAAGACGTGCACATCGTAGTCTGGTAATTGTTTTGAGGCTTGGATGGCGGAATTGTAGTTGCCAGAAAGTGCGCTGGCGAGTGGCATGATCAACACAGAATCACCGGGTGAGGCGACTGATTTGATCTTGTTTTCCCATTCTAAGGGGCTGTTGCAGCCTGTTTTGGGAATATTGCTTGAGCTTTCAGATACCCAATCGTAAAAAGATTGTTTGGTGATGGTTTGATGTTCATAAAAAGTTTTTTCCCCTAACATTATCGGCATCGATAACATATCGATTTGATAGGTTTCGAGCCATTCTTGTGGCATGTCTGCTGTGTTATCAACAATTATGTGAAGCTTATTCGGTTCCATGAATGTTCCTTTTGTTAGGTCAAGATTTTTAATATGGTTTTATTTATGATACACGAAAAAATAAACAAAAAGAAATAGTTGTCAGGAACTATTTCTTGAACCAGTCTGGGGTGATGAAATTTTCTTGGGTGAGGTCAAATGAGACGAGCACATCATCTTCGATATTGTCTCGATCCATTGTGTCCAGCGCATGGGCATCAGAGCCGCGTGAGAACATCACACCCATTTCACGCCAAATCTCCACTACACGGCGCATGGGGCGTTGATAGTCTTCATAGCTGAGCGAGTTGAGGTTGATTTCCATGGCGATTTTGTTTTGAAGGGCGAGTTCTCCCATTTCTTGAATGAGCTTGTCTTCGATCATGTCAATAAAGAATTCGTGTGTGCCAAAGCCATGCAATGGAACCCAAAATGGGTGAGGGAGGATGTGAACCCAAGGAAGTTCAAGGGCGGGAAGGGTGCGATCAATGAGCATTTTTGCTTTTTGTTGATCGGTCATTTGCTCTGCATTTTCTTTCATATTGTGAAAATGAGAGGTGGAGAGAGTGACCAAATCAAGGTTTTTGGCCATCGGTTCGTCGATGGTGAATTTTCCAATGCCGATGCAATCGGCTTCGCAACCAACGAGCACTTGTAGGTCGCCAGTGTCGAGCTTGCTGAGGGACTCTCGAATTTCTGCAATCATAAGATGATTACAATTTTTGTAGAGCACCCAACTTTGGAAGGGATCTTGAAAATAATGATCGGTGAGTGCAATGGTTTTGAGACCTAGCCATTGGGCAGTTTCGATGATGTTTTCTAAGGTGTTTTCGCGATCGGCACAGTGTGACCAGGCCGTATGAATGTGAAAGTCATAAGGAATTTTTCTTGATACTATAGACATAATTTATTTTTGCAAACTTGCAATGCTCCATGTGGGAAGTGCGTCGAAATCTAAGCTGTCGGTTTGTCCGTTGAGGAAGCGATGATAACCCGCTGTAGCGATCATCGCAGCGTTGTCTGTGCATAAGTAGATTGGAGGTACATGCACTTTGCCTGAGAAACGTTCTGTCATGGTTTCGCGCAAGGCTTTGTTGGCAGAAACACCACCAGCAATCAAAATCTCTTTGCAACCATATTCTTCGGCGGCTTTGATGGTTTTGGTGACGAGGACATCTACCACAGATTCTTGGAAGCTTGCGGCGATATCTGCAACGGGGAGTTTGACAGTTTTCGGGTCAAAATTTTTGATGTTTTGCACGCCATAGGTGTTGATCCACACTTTTTTGGCGCGGTTTTGAAGATCTGTGACTAGATGCAAAACCGAGGTTTTGATGCCACTGAATGAAAAATCATGGGTACCGGGCATCCAAGAGCGGGGGAAGCGGAATGCGTTTTTGTTGGCATCGGCTGAGATTTTTTGGATGGCCGGGCCACCGGGATAGCCAAGGTTGAGCAAACGTGCGACCTTGTCAAATGCTTCGCCTGCTGCGTCATCTTGCGTGCTACCAAGGCGTTCATAGTCCATATGATCACGGACTAGCACGATTTCGGTGTGCCCACCAGAGACGATTAGGGCTATGAAGGGGAAATTGGGGGGAGTGGTTTCTTCACTGGTTTCTAGCCAAGGGGAATAGAGATGCCCTTCCATGTGGTTGACCCCCACGAGGGGAATGCCGGAGGCAAGTGCGAGACCTTTTGCCATGTTGATGCCAACCACCAAAGAGCCGGGCAGGCCGGGACCACGGGTGACGGCAATGGCATCTATGCCAGAGAGATCTAAATGGGCTTTTTTGAGCGCTTGTTCCACCACAGGGTAGATGGCTTTGATATGTTCACGAGAAGCAAGCTCAGGGAAGACCCCTCCATATTGGGCATGGAGATCAATTTGAGTGGCAACGACGTTTGAAAGAATTTTGGTGCCATTTTCAACGACTGCTGCGGCAGTTTCGTCACATGATGATTCAATCCCTAAGATGCGAATGGTATGTTCGGGTTGTATGGACATAAATTCAATCCTTATTATGCTTTTTTAACTGGAATCACAAAGTCATAGGGGACTTTGGTCAATTTTTCGACGGAATTATCTGCATTGATAAAATAACTATCCTCAACACGAGCACCCATTTCTTTTTCTGCATAGTAAAGGCCGGGTTCGTTGGTGAAGGCCATGCCGGGGGAGAGTATGTCTGAGTTTGGACCAAGATCTTGGCACCAGGGGGCTTCATGCACACGCAAGCCAATGCCATGGCCGAGACTGTGGATATAGCCACTTTGCAAGGTGCGGTCTTTGTTGATGGTGGCATAGCCTTTGGCTTCGAACATATCGCAAGTTAGTTTTTGATAGTGATGGAAGGGGGTGCCGACTTTGAAGGCTTTTTCCATGGCTTGATGCACTTCAAACACATCATCATAGAGTTTTTGGGTTTCATCTGTAGCATAACCGAGTGACCATGTACGGGTCATATCGGAATGGTAGCCACCGCCAAATTGGCAGGGATAGATATCAAAGATAATGGTTTTGCCGAGTTTGAGGATATCGCTGGGTGTGCCTGCATTATGGGGGACACCTGCATCAGCACCGATGGCAAAGATTTCGCCATGGGGATTTTCTAGGCCAAATTCTGCAATGCGCAAACGGATAAAATCTTTCACATCCCCGATGGTGAGTGGGTCTCCGTTGGATTTGACCATTACTTCATTTTTGGCTACATGAGATTTGAGGAAGTCTAAGGTGGCGAGGACCACTTGCGAATTTTGATCACTGACTTTGCGCAATTCTTGCGCTTCAGTTTCGTTTTTAGTGACCATTGCTTTTTGGAGCACATCTTGGCCAACACTACCGATAAATTCTATGTTGGGCAGTTCTTTTTGAAGTGCGCTAATCACATCCCACTTTTTATCAAAATCCACTGTACCATAGATGCCCACGCGTCCTTGGGTGAGGCCAACATCTGCAAACATTTGTTTGTAGCGTTTGGCAAAACCAAGAGCTCGATTGCCATTAGATTCTTTAATCATGCCAAGAATGTCATATTTGGAATATTGCATGACAGGCAAGCCAGCTTTACCAGCTTCTTCTCGTTCCATAGTGTTGCAGAAGATCACGGCTTGTTCGCCACGTTTCTTGATCAAATCTCCATCTCCCATATGCACCGGGCCAAGGAAGTAGGTCATGGATGGGTTGTGCATGGCAGCCCCTTGGACGAGAATGGCGTCTAAGTTCATTTCTTGCATGAATTGATCAAGTTCTTTTTTCATGGTTTCGCTCCTGTTAATAGACTATATTGAGATTATTATAATCCAATTTGGAGCTTGGCGAAGGGGGGCAAATGAAGGAAGATTAAAAGGAAAATGCGCAGAAAGCGCTTGGTGAGGTCATTTTTCTGAATGAATCAAAGAATAGGCAAGTGCGCCGAGGCTGGCACCGATGAGAGGCGCTAGCCAATAGATCCAATGGTCGTGCCAAGCACCGCTGACCAATGCTGGGCCAAATGAGCGAGCTGGGTTCATGGAGGCACCACTGATGGGGCCTGCCCAGAGTGCATTCATGGCCACTGTGGCGCCAATCATAATCGCTGCGAGATGTCCATCTGCTTTGGGATCGGTGGCAACAGCGAGGATGACGAACATAAGGATTGCTGTGAGCAAGATTTCTATCCAAAAGGATTGAACGGTTGTGTTGGCGGGTATTGTAGCCCCGAGATTGGCGATGGAACCAAAAATGATTTTGAGCAAACCCGCGGCGAGAGAAGCGCCGAGAAGTTGGGAGAGCCAATAGGGAAACAGTTTTTGCCATGGGAAATGCTTGGTGAGGGCAAAGGCTAAGGTGACGGCTGGGTTGAAATGCGCCATGCTGACGTGCCCGGTGACGCTAATCATGGTCATAATTACCAAGCCAAAGGCAATGGCAACGCCTAGGTGGGTGATTGCACCAGTGGTTGCGTTGACGATGATGGCACCACAGCCGACAAAGACTAAAGCGAAAGTGCCGAAAAATTCTGCGAAGAGTTGTTTTGTGAATGTTTTGTTGAATATCTGCATAAGAATCCTTAAAAGCAAGAATTTATATATGATAAAACAACTCTGAATTCTAAAGGTTAACCATGTGTAAATAAAAAAGTGGTCGTGCATGCACGACCACTTAATCATACTTTTACAGTTTCTTAGAATTTAATACTCTATCGCCAAATAGAATTAATTAGGAAATCATTTTGCGGACATCGTCCAATTGACCAGCAGAACCCAAGAGTTCATTTTTGGAGGCGATGAAATCGGCATAGGCTTGCATGAAGATTTTGCCGGGGCCGCGCAAGTCGAATTTTTCAGGTTCGTCGCGGAAGAATTCGCGATGAACGCGACACCACACCAAACGGCCGTCGGTGTCGATGTTGATTTTGGTTACGCCTAAAGTGGCTGCTTTTTTGAATTGAGTGGCATCCACACCTTTTGCGCCGAGCAATTTGCCGCCGGCTTCGTTGATGCGTTTGACTTCTTCTTGGGGAACAGAGCTGGAGCCGTGCATGACCAAGGGGAAGCCAGGTAATTCTTTTTGAATGTCGCTCAAAACGTCAAAGTGAAGGCCTTGTGTGCCGGAGAATTTGAATGCGCCGTGGCTGGTGCCGATGGCAACTGCCAAAGAATCTACGCCAGTGCGTTCCACAAATTCTTTTGCTTGGCTGGGATCGGTCAATTTTGCGTCTGCTTCATCGACTTTTACGTGTTCTTCCACGCCACCCAATTGTCCAAGTTCAGCTTCTACCACGATGCCTTTGGCATGAGCTGCATCTACCACACGTTTGGTGATGGCAATGTTTTCTTCAAAATCATAATGGCTGGCATCGATCATCACTGAGCTATAAAAACCACTTTCGATACAATCGTAGCATGCTTCTTCATCGCCATGGTCGAGATGGACGGCAAAGACAGCTTCGGGGAAGATTTTATCGGCACTGCGAATCAAACCTTCTAACATTTCTTTATCGGTATAGCTACGGGCACCTTTGGAAAGTTGGATGATGAAGGGGGCTTTGCTTTGCAAGTTACCACGGAACAACCCCATTGTTTGTTCGAGGTTGTTGATGTTATAGGCACCAATTGCATATTTTCCGTAAGCGTGTTTGAATAGTTCTTTTGTTGTAACAATCATTAATAACTCCTTTTATACTCCCATTTTGGGATTTTTTCTCTTTCAACTATAGTTTATCATAATTCAACAAATCCTAAAGAAAATGCAAGGATTCGTGATAATTTTCACCTTATAATATTAATGAGCATTAAGGTTCAGGAGATACCATTGAAGACTATAGGATTAATCGGAGGGGTGAGCTGGGAATCTTCTATTGAATATTACCGCATGGTGAATGAGCTCGTCCTGACTGAATTAGGTGGCGTTCACAACGCCAAAAGCGTTATGGTGACGGTTGATTTCGGAGAAATCTCTGCCATGATGAAAACAAATCATTGGGGGGCTGTGCAAGATGCAATGGTTGCGGCAGGATTGCAGCTAAAAGCTGCAAATGCTGATTTTATTGCAATTTGCTCCAATACGATGCATAAGATGACTGATGCAATCGAAACAGCAACAAATTTACCCATTCTACATATTGCAGATGCAACTGCGGAAGCGATACTAAAAGATAAAATCCAAAAAGTGGGGCTTTTGGGAACAGCGTCAACTATGGAAGAAGATTTTTATAAAGCTCGACTCGTTGAAAAATATGGTTTAGACGTGCTGATTCCAGAGGCGGATGATCGTCAATTTGTGGACGATGTGATCTTTAAAGAATTGGTGATTGGACAAATAAAGGATGAATCACGTTTAGGATATCAAAAAATTATTCAAAAAATGCAAATGCAAGGTGCTCAAGCAGTGATATTGGGGTGCACAGAAATTGGGCATTTGATTAAACCACAAGATAGCCCAATACCCACCTATGATACCGCAATACTACACGCAAAAGCGATTGCTGAATTTGCACTCATTCAAAATAAGGTAAAGAGATAAGACAATGCGTACGATTAAAAAAGAACAAATAATTCAGGAAGCTACTCGATTATTTGCGCAATATGGGTATAAGAAGACAACACTGGATGATATTGCACAAGCCATGGGTATGACCCGTGGTAATCTGTATCATTATGTTGAAAATAAAGAAGACCTTTATTTTCAATGTATTGAAGTGATTTTAAACAGATGGAAAGAGGAAATTTCTGAGGTAACAAATCAACAAACCAATAGTATGGAGCGTGTGAAAGCAATGCTGTTTTCAAGCATTGAATATCCAAAGACACATCCTTATTTTTGCGCATTGATTTTGGAAGATCCCACAACGATCTCAAACTCTTATTTTGAAAAATCCAAATTGACTTTTGATGAAATTGGAGAGGAAGTTCTCAAAGAATTTTTGTATGATGGAATTTATCGTGGAATTTTGAGAGAAGTGAATATTGAAAGTGTTGTGAGATATATTCTGACTACGCATAAATTGTATTTGTTTAAGATTTATCATCAAGATTATGATGAAACGGCGATGCAAGAATATTTAGATGCGATTGATTTGATCTATCAAGGATTAAAAAAACAAGATTAAAAAAGAAAAGAGTTGCTTTATTTGAAAAGCAACTCTTTTTATAGATCGATAATAATTATTTTATTCTTTTAGCCAATTGACAATTTCTTCTACGCTTGGCAAACGACCTGATGAAACAACTTTTTCGTCTACTACTAGTGCGGGGGTGGCGAGAATGTCATAGGCCATAATGTCATCCAATTCTTCCAATTTGGAAAGATTCGCTTCTACTTGTGCGGTTTGAATGGCGGTTTCGGCCAAGCTTTCAAGGCGTTTGCATTTTGCACAGCCCATGCCTAATACTTTTACTTCTTTCATTTTGATTCCTTTCTATTTTATTGGATTAGTAATCCAAATATAAATCCAGATAATGTACTAAAAATAGTGACAAGCACAACGTAGACAAATGTTTTTTTGCGTCCAATCACAGAATTGGTGATTAAAATAGATTGTACACTTAATTCTGGATCAGCGAGCAAGTATGCCAATAGCGGGCCGCGGTGCATGCCGAGAGAGAGGAATGTTTGGGCGATGGGGACTTCGACTAAGGTGGGGAAGTACATCACGACTCCGAAGAGCACACCGATAAAATTAGCGACTAAAGTATTTTTTCCAGCGGCAGATTCTACCCAGCTTGCAGGAATGATTACACGGGCGACTCCGGCTAAGAAAACACCAACAATCAACAAAGGGATGATTTGTTTGACAAAGCGCCAAGTTTCCCAAAGCCAATCTTGCATATCATAGACTTCAAAGTTTTTGATGCCCATCCACCACAATGTACTGATGATGAGAATCTCTGCAAAGAGTTTGCCCGGTAAACCGATTGATAAACCATTTTCAATGGTGACGATTTTGAAGCTAGCGATGATTAAGGTGAGTGTGATTAAACCTAATGCGAGGAAAGTGCTGAAGGTCACCTTATCATCTACGTGGTTCAGACCGAACCATGCTGCAATGCCGATGAGGACCAAGAGTCCGATTAAAAATAGACCTTGAATGCTGACTCCTTCAATGCCGATGGAAGGGTTGGGAGGGACGATGGAGTCTAAGAAGGTTTGCAAACCACTTGCCCAACCAAGATCTACATTAAATTGGAAGATGGGATTGGTCAAGATGCCGATGGGTAAGGTGCCTGCGATTAAGACGGCTAGCAAGAGCACAAAGAAGATGACGGTGTTGGCTGGAATTTTTGCATCTTGAGAGAATGCTTTGCTCTCTTCGATTACGCGGGTTTCTTCGTCTTTGCGGAAGATGAATTGCATTAAGAGACCTATGGTGATGCCAAAGATGATGGAAAGCACGATGCGGGCGATGGCGATGTCGGCACCGATTTGGACGCCGGTGAGGGTGATGGCCAAAATGTTGACTGCAGGGCCGACAAACAAAAAAGTGATTGCGGGGCCCAGCCCAGCACCTTTTTTATAGATACTGGCAAAGAGAGGCATGATGGTGCAAGAGCAGACTGCTAACACGAAGCCCCCTATGGCAGAGGCTGGATAGGAAATCCACTTGGGGGTATCTTTTCCAAGATATTTTGTGATGGCGGCTTGCGGTAACATGGAGGTGAGGGCACCTGCGATGAAGAATGCGGGCAGGAGGCACAATAGCACATGAGCGGCTAAATAAGCTGCGAGGCTGGCAAAACCAGACTGAATTAAATTTAAGAACGTTTGCATATTTTTTCCTTAAAATTATGAATAGATGGGGTTTGTTTTATGAAAGTACTTGACAAATCTCAATCATATTCGTAAACTTGAATATGATTTTACTCCCCTGTTGGGTCTCTGTCAATCATATTCAATAAAGTGAATATAATTAAAATGAATGAATTAATATACGATCAATTTTCAGATTTATTTAAAGCACTCGCACATCCTGTGCGTTTGCAAATTTTAGATATCTTGCGTTCTCAACCCGCTTGTGTGTGCCATATCAATGCGATTTTGGATCAACGCCAAGCGTATATCTCGCAACAATTATCGGTGTTGAAAGACGCTGGAGTGGTTTCCAATGAAAAGATTGGGTGGAATGTGTATTATAAGATCATCACACCTGAGATTTTGGAAGCTGTGGATGCGATTCAAAAAATTGTGGATCCGGATTTTGTGCCTGAGGAATATGGGGTGATTGAAAACTGCCCTTGCCCGATTTGTACGCCTGAAGAAGAATAATTGATGAATAAATAAAGAGCTAGAAATGAATACTAGCTCTTTTGATAAATTAGAGTATTTTCTTTTCTCCGTCCCTGAGGGATTCCACCGCAAGGATGCTTGCTTTTGAAACGGTGATGAGGTCATCCAAGGATATGGGAGGAGGGCTGCCCGTTGCGATTGCTTGGGCAAATGCAACCCATTCAGCGGCATGTCCCTTATCTTGTCGTAAGCGGGACTTCTCCACTTTTCTGCTTCCATTAGCCACCAATTCTAAAGAACGATAGTCGTTCAACACAGCGATGCGACCGCCAGTGAAAATTTCGACTCGTTCTTTGGCAAATGCTTTATCGCCATTAGCGAGATAGGTGACCAAACCGATTGACCCGTCTTCAAATTCCATGGTGATGTGTACGTTGTCTTCATGATAGCGAGTGCCATCTTCTAAGCCGACTGTTTGAATGCTCGTCATTTTAGCACCGACCATATGGGCGACAAAATCGATAAAATGACATCCTTCTCCGATGATTCGTCCACCACCTTGGGCTGCATCTTGGGTCCAATGATTGGCAGGAATGAAGCCAGCATTAACGCGATAGTGTACTAGTTTGGGTTCTGTGCTTTTTTCAATGAAGGTTTTCATTTTTTGCGCTAGAGGTGCAAAGCGACGATTGAAACCAACCATCAAATAGGGAGCGTCTTCACGAGAGGCTTCTTTTTGAATGGCTTCAATTTGTTCGAGGGTGAGGCCAAGTGGTTTTTCACAAAATACATTTTTGCCTGCGCGTAAAGCCGCCATGGTTTGCACATAATGCAAATTGTGGCGAGTGAGAATGGCAACCGTGTTGACGGTTGGATCGGTTAGAATTTCTTCTTCGGCGCTACATGCGTTTTGAATGTTGAATTTCTTTGCGAGGTGTTTGGCATTGACGCCAGAGCCAGAGGTGATGCTCACTAATTCTACTTGGTCATTCTTTTTGAGTGCCGGTAACATTGTGGCACTGGCAAAATTCCCGGCACCTAAAATGCCGAGCTTGACAGGCATTGCCGGACGAGTTTTTGTAGATTCAATGGCGATTTTTCGTTCAACAGGTGCATTTTCTGCATATTTGAGTAAGACCCCTAAGAAAGGAGTTTTCATTTCGGTAATTAGGTCATAAGCTTCAGCGGCTTCTTCGATGGGGAAGCGATGGCTGATTAAAGGGGTTACATCCATTTTGCCACTTGCCATCAAGTCTACAATGGCTTGCATATTACGACCTTCTGTCCAGCGCACAAAACCAATTGGATAGTCAATGCCTTCTTCTTCGTAAGTGTCATCATAACGTCCCGGGCCATAGGAGCGGGAATTGATGAAACTGATCTCTTTCATATAATAGTCACGGCGGGGAAGATCGAGCCCGACTGCACCGACAGCAACCACTCGTGCTCGATCTCGGCAAAGCACAGGGGCGAGAGTGACGGGGTCATTAGAGGCGGTATCCGCACAGATTAAAACGATATCACAATTGGAGATGGCATCTTCTGCCATTTCACGCGTGAAGGCTTTTGCGCCTAATTGATTGGCTAAGGCAACTCGTTCAGGATTCAGGTCTACACCGTAGACCTCACACCCGGCGGCATTAGCAATTTCAACTGCCAATAACCCTAATAGACCAAGTCCAATGATACAAACTTTTTCACCTAGTTGTGGTTCTGATAAACGGAAACCATGCAGGGCAATTGCACCGAGGGTGGTGAAAGCGGCTTCTTCAAAAGAAACATTATCGGGGAGTGGGGTGAGCAAGTTTTTGGGGATTACGCCAAATTCGGCATGTACGGCGTGGTTGCCACCTGCGCATGCGACGCGTTGTCCTACCTGAAACCCTTCCATATCTTCCCCTAAGGCGACGATTGTGCCAGAAGAGGAATAGCCTAAGACCATTGGTTGGGAGAGACGATTAAATGTAGCATCGATAGTTTGCAAAATGCCTTCTCGGCGTGCTTTATCGAGCACTTGTTTGACGAGGTCTGGACGGGAAGTAGCTTTGCCCATTAAAGATTTTTCTGCAAATTCAACCACCATACGTTCGGTGCCAGCTGATACGATAGACGCAGCGGTGCGGACCAAGGCGGTGCCTTTACTAGGTTGTGGTACGGGCACATTTTCGATCGTGGATTTCCCATCTTGCATATTTTGTAAGACTTGTTTCATTCGAAAGGTTCCTTATTATTTATTTTGGTTATTGTACCACTTGATTTTATAATTTATTACGCTATGGTGCTTTTACATAAATTGTGGCATTTATTATATTTGTATATTCCATATCAATATAATATGAACCTTCAGCGACTTTTTGTTCTAAATATTGTTTTATTTCCCAATCAAAAAAATTTCCTAGTTGTAATGGATGGGTAAGAATAATGAGTTTAGGCTGGTTGGTTTCCAAATCATTAATAAAATCTCTAGTAATGTCTTCGTTAATATAATCAGTCGGAACATTGGTTATTTTATATTCTATGGAATTATGATTGTCTCGAGGTGATAAATAAACGAGTGGAATCTGGTAAATATATTTTGAGGCGGCTTGACGATCTGCTGTAAGATATATTGAATTTCCGGCTCCTATATTGATAATTTTATCGTCTGGTGATGTATTAGCAATTACATAGTTTCGAAGTAATAAATTTTCTTCTGGAAAAGTAAGTTCTGTTTTTAAAGTATTGTAAAAGGAAAAAATATAAAATACTCCAAAAAAAATAAAAAAAATAGTTGTAAAACCAGCAAAGAAATGTTGTTTTTTATTAATTTTTTCTTGAAGAAGTTTAATTTTTTTATAGGCGTATTTTAGTAATAAAGTAATACAAGGAACCAAAAGTGGAATTATTATTGGAAGATAATGAGAGTAATATCTGCCTGCCATGCCTGCTAAGGGGATTGATAGAATAAGTGATAAAAATAATCCAAAAAATGCAAGAGATTTTGAATTGTTTTCATTTGAGTTTTTAATCCAAAAATATGGATAAATAAATATTGCAAGAATACCGAAAAATGAAAAAGTTGATAATGAATGAAACACTAGTAATAGATTTTTTAGTGTAGTTTTAGAATAAAGTGTGTTGATAGTCCAATATGAAAAAACAAAATCGTCTAGTGCTCCATTGATTTTAAAAAATAATATAAAGGGTAAAGTAGCCAAAAGAAAACCTAATAACAGAAAAGCTATACTTAAAAAAATCTCTTTATATTTTTTAGAAATAAAAAGATCAAAAGTAATTATTATGAAAAATGCAATCCATACTCCGATCATATTTGGACGTAATAATAAAACTAGACCTAGAAAAAAACCAGTTAATATAACATTTATCTTTGGTAGGCTATTTTTTGAGGAAAGAAGATAAGATAAGAAAAAATACAAAGCTCCTAAAATTAGAGGAAATGCATAGGATTCGGTAAAGTTTCCACCAGTAATGCTTTTTGTATATATAAGCAAGGTAATTATAACAGTACTAACATTTATGTAGACTTGTGTAAAAAATAATTGACTGATTTTATATGAAAAAAAAGTAGCTACTAATAAAAAAAGCAATTCAATTGCCCAAATTCCTTCGAATCCAGCTAATTTAAATCCCAAGAAGTTTATCAAATATAAAAACGGTCCTTTATGATCGATGATATCTCGATAAGGTATTTGTTCATATTCTGCCATTGCTTTGCCTATGTAAGTAAAAACTGCAGAATCAGATTCCAATATATGGTTTTTATAAATAGGGCTAAGAGGATTGATTAAAGAGAGAGAAACAACAAAAAATAATATCAAAATATACAATAGAATTTTTTGAGTTAATGTTTGAGATTTCATTAAAGATAAACTCCTAAAAAAATAGGCTTCTTATTAAAACACTTAATAAGTTCTGATATATACAAGGATATCATTATTGAAATTATCTTCTTCTACAGGCTGATAACTACCACGCTCCAATTCATTATTTAAGTATTCATAAATATCCCATTCAAAATAAGAGCCCAGATTTAATCGATTTTGAATAATAATAAATTTGGGTTGGTTCGTTTCTAAATCATCGATAAATGCTGAAGACTTTATTATTCCGTTTGTGATGTCAGCCACAGGTCTTTGATAAAAATATTTTGAAGCTGCCTGACGATTTGTTGATAAATAGATACTACTTCCTTGCCCGATATATATAATTTTCTCTTCAGGAGAAGAGTTTTCTTGAATATAGGTTGTTAGTTCTTTGAAACCTGAATAGCCTTTTAAATCATTTTTTATTGAATTGAAAGTTGTAAAACTATAAAATCCAAGAATGATTAATAAAATTACAATTGAAAAAGAAAAACCTAAAGAAGAATTTTCAAAATAATTTTTGATTGCATTTGTTATTTTTAAATAGACATAGTTAATTGCATATAAAAATGTTGGCAGAAGTATAATTGCGTAATGATGATATGTCCTTCCGGACAAAGACATCATGGGCAAGGATAATAATAATGATAATAAAAATCCAAATGCTAGATTTTTTTTGGAAATTTTTGAAGTAAGAAAAATATAAGCATAAGAGAAAAATGAAATAAATAGAAATGGGTTAAGAATAGAAAAATATTTTATATTGGTTAAGAAATCTATAAGTGAAACTTGTGTATAGTAACGATTGATACTCCAGTAATATAAAATGAAATCCTGAAATGCATTTTTTGAATACAAGTATATAAAAAATGGGAGAATAGCGGATAAAATTCCAAGCCCCATATATAAGACGCTTTGTAAAATTTTTTTATATTCTTTCTTATATAAAAATTGGATTTCAATAACAATTGAAAACCCTCCCCAAGCACCAATCATATTCGGACGTAGCATTAAAACTAAACCTAGAAAACTTCCAATAAGAAATATTTTGAAGCGAGGGAATCTTTCTGGTTTTTTGAGAATATATTCTGTATAAAAGTAGATTGCTCCTAAGATGAGAGTAAATGCATAAGATTCACTAAGATTTCCTCCAATATTGTATTCAGTAAAAAAAAGTAAAATACTGAATGTGCTGAGCGAAGCTACTAACCAATTTTTTGAGAGCAGATGACTTGTTTTATATGCAAAGAAAATTGCAAACAACAAAAATGTGACTTCTAAAAACCAAATTCCATTGAGACCATTGAGTGCATATCCCCAATAATTTATAAAATAGAGAAGAGGGCCTTTGTGATCAAAAAGATCTAGGTAAGGTACTTGATTATATTCATGCATTGCTTTGCCAATATAAGCAAATATTGCTGAATCCCCTTTTAGAAATGAAGAAGAAAAAAAAGGATTGAGTGGGCTGAGTAATGATAAGGAAATTCCTATGCAGAATAAGATGAGTATTATATAGATTTGTTTGTAATTATTTTTTTGCATATTTTTAGACTTTCATAAATCTTTTTGATCGAATTTATTTTACTAATTGGTATATAGTGATGTTTTTATTAAAATCATATTCTTCAATTATATGGTAGATATCATTATTTACTAATAATTTGAGATATTCACTAACATTCCAATCAAATTGTAAACCTAACATTAAATCATCGGTTAATATTATGAATTTAGGTTGCTTTTCATCTATATCTTCAATAAATTCTGAAGCAGTAATGATTGATGATGCTTTATTTGCAATTGGTTTTTGATAGAAAAATCTCGAGGCAGCTTGACGGTTTGTTGATAAATATAAACTGTCTCCTGCACCAATCACTATTATTTTATCTTGTTCGGTTGAGTTTTCTATAATAAAATTTTTTAATTCTTGATGGCCTGAATAAGGTGTGATTTCATTTTTAATATTAAAGAATATAGAGTTTATATTTATAAAAATAATAAATAATAAACAAATAAATATAGAGATAGTAGAAAAAAGATTGCTATTATTTGCTATAATTAAGTTTTTAATAACGTAGACTAATTCTGTAATGGGATATATAAGTAATGGCAAAATTACAATTGCATAATGGGCAAAATTATTACCTGAAATTGAAGTTAGTATAATTGTGAATAGCCAAGAATATAAAAATGAAATATTTAATATTTTTTTTTCAGAAATTGTTTTATATATATAAAAAATTAAAGCTATGAATACTAAAGGATTGGAGATAGAAAAGTAATTAATAGTTTCAATTATGGATTGATAAGTGGATTCTGAATAAAGAATATTTGCACTCCAGTAACAAGTAATAAATGCATTAACGGCATTATGACTTGCTAAGTATATGAAGAATGGAATTACCGAAATTATTGATCCTACGACAAAGAATAATATCCACAAAAATATCTTCTTAAAGTTTTTGTTTATTGTAAAATTAATTATTATTGTTAATAGAAAACCAATCCAAATACCAATCATATTTGGGCGTAGCATTAAAATAAGACCAAATAAAAAACCTAAAAAAAGAATTTGTATAGATGAGATTTTTTGTCTTCGCTGTAAAAGATATTTACTCAATATAAAAAGAGCTCCAAGGATTATTGGAAATGCATAAGTTTCTGAAAAGTTCCCTCCAGAATTATATTGAACAAATAAAATACTTATAACTAATGTTGTGAATATTGATATGTATTTGTTATTGGAAAATAGTTTGCTTATTTTAAATACTAAGTAAAAAGAGATTGTAGTGAAAATTAATTCAATAAACCAAATACCATGTAATCCTGCAAATGCATAACCTGCATAATTAATAAAATAAAGAAAAAGTCCTTTATGATCAAATAAATCAACATATGGGATTTGTTTATATTCATACATTGCTTTTCCAATATAAGCGAATACAGACGAATCTATTTTAATATAACCGCTTTTATTGAATGGGTTTAAGGGGTTTGTTAAAGAAATTAAGAATGCTAATACTAATACTCCTAAAATAAGCCATAGTTCTTTTTTGAAAGTTTTTGGGTTCATTTCCCTCTCCTTATTAATTTAAATAATTAAAAAAAATTAATTTAAATTTAAACTAATTAATTTTTGAAGTGGTTTTGAAATTTGGTCATATATAGCTTTGTTCGCATAGGCGAACCAAGTGACAGGTGTATTTAAATCTAGGGGGATATCGAGTGGGGATTGATTTTCTCCTTCGAGAATCACGCCCGCTTCTTGTGCGATTAAAGCGGTGCAAATATCATAGGGATGACAGCACAATCCTAGTTCAAGCCCTTTTTGATTCAGCATTTTTTCTGTGAGCGGACGCAAATCTGCACAAAATCGGTCGTGCCCGGCAATGATCTCATAGAGTTGACCGCCGGTGCAAATATATTGATCTTCAAAATATTGAGCTTGTCCATATTGCGGCTGTCCAAATAGTTCCATGGCTAAGGCGTCATCAATCTTTGCGAGGATTTCTCTCATACCAGGGAAAAAGCGGCTGATTGTGGCAAAGCCATGGGCAATGGTTGTTTTTTGACTGGGTTGCAATGCAATCGGGGAAGTTGTTTTTTGGAGATGGTCATACCGTTCACAGATTATTCCTTTGCCACGTTCTGCCCAAAGCACATCGCAGAGATATTGTTTTTGAATGGGAATTTCGGTTTGCATTGCAAAATCAATATCGATGATTTTTGTTTCAGTGCCCAAATTGGGGGCAACACCAGTGAGAATCCATGCAGACCGTTTTTGATACATAATCCCCCGTGTGCCATCGATGGGGTCAATAATCATGCGATACTTGGCTTGTTCGATTGGAGTGTGTTTTGGAAAGACAAGCTCCCCATCAGAGATTCCTTCGGCAATCAGAATGAAGGATGCGTCATCTGTGGCATAGTCTTTACAAAATTTGACTAAGGCTTCGTCACTAATTCGATCAATTTCATAAATGGTATCCTCAGCATTTTGAGCGGCGATTTCGCTCATTTTTTGCAAATCTAAAGTTGCATAAGAATCTATGATATTGTCTCGGATGGTGGCTTGCATCGATTTTACAAATTCAAAAAGAGGATGTGATGTGTGCATGAGTCTCCTTTTTATCTTGTCGTTTATTGGAGATTGTAACATTAATAACTTGATAGCGTAAAAAAGAATCTGCATCTCTCCTTCAAACTGGTACAATTAATAAATGGCAGAAGAGATCGATCGCTCAAAACAAGAATTGCAAAAATCTATACGCAATCGCTTTGCATCGCTGGGGGTTCAATTTGGTGCGGATGGTATTTCTGCTCAGAAAAAAAAGCATGATTTTTTGATTGAAAAAGTGGTGGACGGTCATTTTGATGAAAATCAGTTTGGCACCTACTTTTATACCGAAACACACTATCCAGTTGGAAAACAATATGGCAATCAGCCCCTGCATGTGACCCCGATGCCAGACGCGATTCTGCGGACGATGAACCCTGCCTATGAAGCACATGCCAATCAAGATTTTATCTATATTGACACGGAAACCAGCGGTCTTTCTGGAGGTGTGGGCACATGGACTTTTATGGTCGGTGTGGTGCGCCAAGTTGAAGATCAATTTGTGGCCAAACAATTTTTCATGCGCTCCCCTGCAGAAGAACGGGCAATGCTCTATGGCTTAGAGCAGTTTGTGGGAGACGCAAAAGTGGTGGTTTCTTTTAATGGGAAAAGTTTTGACATCCCAATGTTGCGCACTCGTTTTCAGATGCAACGCATGCCTTCTGCACTGTTTGAGATGGCACATTATGACTTGCTTCATTTGTCTCGCAAGTTATGGCGCTACAATTTGGATGACCGACGTTTAGGGAATTTGGAAGTGTTGAAATTGGGTGTGCATCGAACCCATCAAGATGTGCCCGGGTTTATTATTCCATCACTATATCGAGATTATTTAAAAAATGGAGATGCACGACCGTTAAAATCAATCTTCTATCACAATTTAGTAGATATTGTAAGTTTGGTGACTTTGGCAAATGTATTGAATGAAAATTTTGACCCTCAAACAGAAATTGAAAGACAAGCAGAAGAATGGTTGGGGATTGCCCAACATTTTGAATCGGTAGAGATGTTATCGGAAGCAATTGAGGCTTATCAAAATGCTCTTGCGCAAGGCCTTACTTTTGAGCTCGCTTGCAAAGCGCAACATGCGATTGCCAAGATTTATAAAAAAGGGAGAGATTGGGAAAATGCTGTGGCATTGTGGCAGCCCCTTGCGCAAGCAGGTGACTTGGAAGCTTGTGTGGAGCTGGCCAAAGTTTATGAACATCGTGGGCAAGAAATGAATAGCAAATCTGCATGGATGCAAACAGAAGAAGGACTCTCTCTTGAAGAGAAAAGGAAATGTTTGCAACAAGCACAAACCTGGACGGTACTTGCGATTCAACATGCGGATCAATCTCGAATTTTGAGCCAGTTTTGGATGGAAGATCTGCAACACCGTAAAAATCGAATCAATGATAAAATTCAGCGCTTAGAAAATAAAATTGGAAATGAAAATGACAAAAAAAAATAAAAAAGAAATAGAATTGATTGCTCAAAATTGGGAAGCTTATCAATTGTTGGATTCTGGCAAAGGCCGAAAATTAGAGCAATTTGGAGATTTTTGTGTGATTCGTGATGAACCACGTGCAATCTGGAAGCCTGTGAGGCCGAACCGAGAATGGGAAAAAGCAGATGCAGAATATCAAATTGACCCAAAAAACAAACAAGGCCGTTGGCAATTAAAAAATCCGGCAGCGAAAAAATTTACAATCGATTATCGTGGATTAAAGTTACAGATTGAATTGGATCAATCTAAACAAGTGGGGATCTTCCCCGAAAATGCCTCTCATTGGGATTTTATTGAATCCGTGTGTGCGCAACAAAATCACCCCATCAACGTGCTTAATCTATTTGGCTACACAGGTGTGGCCGCTTTGGCTGCTGCTCGAGGAGGCGCAAATGTGACCCATGTGGACTCTTCCAAAAGGGCAGTGCGTTTGGGAAGAGAAAACCAAACCCTAAGTGGCTTGGAAGATCGTTCAATCCGTTGGATTGTGGATGATGTGCTGAAATATTTGCAAAGAGAAGCTCGCAGAGAAGTGAAATATGATGCAATTATTATGGATCCACCTAAATATGGATTGGGGGCAAACAAAGAACGCTGGACTTTTGATAGCATGTATCCTGATTTGATTGAAGCATGTGCGCAAGTGTTGAGTGACCGGCCAGTGTTTGTGGTGTTGACTGCTTATACAATCAATATGACTGCAGAAGAATTGGTGCCTTCGATTGAAAAGTTAGTTGCGCCGCATATGGGGAAGTTTGAATATGGACAACTGGTCGCGAAAGAAAAGAGCGCCGGCAGAAAGATTGAATATTCTGAATACGTACGGTGGCAAAAGAAATAATAAAAAAAGACCTCTATAAAAATAGGGGTCTTTTATTTTATCTTAGTGAAGCGGGCCGGGATGTTCCCAAACTTTAAAGTCTTTCAAGACAGAGCCACCCACAAATTCCAAGATCAAACTGTTGCTGGGGATCATGGGGTGTTCCACTGCTTCAAACCATTCTAACATCGAGAGCAGTCGTTTGACTTCCACATATTCAGGAGCACTTTGCGGCACTTGGCGCAAAATTGGTTCTGCAAAAGGTTTGAGCACTGCGAGGTCATAGACCAAAGCGGTGTTGAAGATTACATTGGCATATTCTTGATAGGGGAAGATATTACGTTTTTCTCCGCGTCCCACAGATTCCCAGCGTTTGATGGTGTCTAGCGCAGAATAGCCACGCGTGCGTTTGTCGCGCACAATGCGGCGAATCAATCGGGTATCGGTGGTGGAAACACGATTATATTTGTCAAAGTTTAATTGGGTCAATGCAGAGGCGTAAATGCGATAAGTTTGATCTTCTGATATTTCTGGAAGCAAAGCGGGATTCAAACAATGAATACCTTCTAGGATTAAGATTTGCCCAGGTTTGACTTGTACTATTTCACCGGGCTCACTCTTGCCTTCAATAAAATTGAATTTGGGCAATTGAGTTTTTTCTCCAGAGATGAGTTGTTTGATCTTTTGACTGAGCAATTTTCGATCAATTGCATCAATCGATTCAAAGTCATATTCTCCATCTTCATCACGGGGAGTGAGTTCTCGATTGACAAAGAAATTGTCAATTTCCACTGGATAAGGGGAAACACCATAGGCTAAGAGTTGAATGGTGAGCCGTTTGGAGAAAGTGGTTTTCCCTGAAGAGGAGGGACCTGCGATTAAGATTACGTTGATCTTATCTTTGTTTTCCACAATTTCTTTAGCGATGTTGGCAATGCGATGTTCATGCAATGCTTCTGAAATCAAGATTACTTCTTGCACTTGGTCTTTGCGAATGGCTTCGTTGAGTTGCCCCACATCGGAGATGCCGAGGCGATTGAGCCATTTGGCATAATCTTTGAAGGTGCTGAGCAAGTTTTTGTTTTCTTGCAATCGATCAATCTTGGTTGGGTTTTGACGGCGGGGGAAGCGTAAGATAAAGCCATGTCCTAAGAGGGTCAATTCAAACCATTGCAAATAACCGGTCGAAGGCACTAAGTAGCCGTGATTATGATTCGTATAGTCGCCCAATTGATAGAGCATCACAAAATCTTTGTCGCGGCTTTTCATCAAGCTGAGCTTATCCGTGAACCCTTTTTCTTTGAAAAATGCGATTGCCTCATCCATCGTATAGCGGATGCGTTTGAGTGGAATGTCTTGTGCGACCAAATCATGCATATAGGCTTTGAGCTTATCCAAATGGGCTTGGTCAAAAAATTCTTCTTGAACGTGGCAGTAGTAGCCGCCAGAAAAGACAGAATGATCCACAGTGAGGTCATATTCTGGGTAGAGAGAGTTGAAAGCTGCTTCCAGCAAGAATGTCAAAGAACGACGATAGATTCTTGCGCCATCGGCTGTGTTTTGATGGACTGGTTTCACAAAAGATTCGATTTCAACCGGGGTGGTTAATTCAGATAATTTGTTGTTGATGATCGCAGCTGCGATAGGATTTTTTGGATCGTTGACCAATGTCAAAAAATCAGCAATCGGGGCACCGCGTTTTCCTTGGATGGTTTTGCCATCGGGAAGGAAGATCCGGACTTCTTCTCCGGGGGTTGTAAATGTTGTGTTTGTCATATTCTTTAACCTTTTTCTATGAATTTCAATTATTGAATAATTGCAGGAAAGATATTTTTGATAAATGATTGAATAAAAATGGTTTCCCCAGCGGGAGTCATATGTACTGCACTGTTGGTAAATTCTTCTTGTGGGACACTATCCCAAAGATCAAAATAAGGCATTTCAGTTTTATTAAAATAATTGGATACGAAATTGCGATATGCATCATATGCCCAGCGAGGGTACATAAAATTATACCGTAAATCACTGTTTTCACCTTTGGAGATTAAGATAGGTTCATTAAAGAAAACAATGGGGACATCTCCCGCTATTTCTTGCCCTTTAGACAAAACTTGAAAGGCAAGGTCATCTGCTGAGAAAGTTTCTTCTTGATAGCTTCGATAGGCGCTATTCTCTGCAAAGTCACGCATGGCTTCTGGATAATGCTCTGGATAAGATTGATCGATTTCAGTTGCTGCCCACATCACGCCGTAGACTTGTAAGCGAATCCAATCTGCAATGGCTCTGCGTTCTGCAATGAGATTTTTTTCAAAAAAATTGGGAAGGGTTGGTCGGATGGCATCATAATAGAATTCAATTTGATAAGCACTTAGTTCCAAAAGGTTGTTTGATACCATAGGAACACTTAATTGAGTTTCCATCACCATCGATTCCAAAGTGATTCCCCACAAAATCAAATCGGGGTCATACTCTTTGACGCGCTCTAAAATGAGCAGGTCTTTGGTCACAGACATGCTAGGGTAGCCTAAGTTATAAAACACAATAGATTTACCATCTGCAGTGGTTAGATTTTGTTGATTGAGCTGTCCGGTGAAGGTATCTTGATTGTGGAGCAAAGTGCCCCAAATGGAAGAGTCGCCAATCACAATCACGCGATATTCATCACTAGCTTTTTGGGGTACGCCTGCGATTTTGTGCGAAGCGACCATTGCGTCAATATCATAAAGAGAAAGATTATACGATTCACGTGAGTTTTCTCCAAACGGCAACCGTTCTCGACCGGGGAAGAGAAAATTATAGGCAGAGAGAGTTATCCCATTTGTTTGATTGGCAATCAGAATAAAAATCAAATTAAACAGTAAAAAAAAGAGTAACGCGCGTACTACTACTTTGCGTAGAAAGATCCATTTGTTTGTTGGTGAGGAGGGAGTTGGTGTAGAAAGAGTATTTTGTTCTGTCATCTTATCCTCCAAAAATCACTTGGAATGTGTGCAACGCTTGGGTCCAATTGGGCAATGCAAACCAAATCCAACCAAGGGCAATATAATGGAAAGTTATCAAAATACGCACGCCATCTTGCAGCCAATTCCATTTTTCAAGAGAAGTGACTTTGCGTAATTTCGGTGTGAGCCATTCGCTCCAATGCGATTGGGCCACCAAGCCGATGCCATGCCAAGCCCCCCACATCAAAAAATTAATCGTCACACCATGCCATAAGCCAGTTAAAAGAAAGACAAAGATCATATGCCCGTCGCGGAACCAACGTTTTTGGGGGTGTTTGCGCACCTTCCATTCCAATGGAATAAATACATAATCCCGGAACCAACTGGAGAGGGTCATGTGCCATTTGCGCCAAAACTCTGAGATGTTTTTTGCTAAATAGGGCAGGTTGAAGTTTTCGGGGAGGTCGAAGCCCATCAATTTACCAATTCCTAAGACGATATCGGTATAACCACTAAAATCAAATAAAATTTGGAAGGTATAGGCGTAGAGCACGACCAACATCCAAAAACGATTTTCGATTTGCAAGACATTGCTTTGGTTGAGTGCCACTAGCGCTAACGTATCGGCAATCACAAATTTTTTGAACATTCCGATAAAAATGCGCTTCCCAGCTGCTAATAAATCTTGATTAAAAAGGGAGCTAGGGAGTGCTAAATCTTTTTTGAAGCGATTGATGCGGTCAATCGGGCCAGCGGTCAATGTGGGGAAGAAAAAGACATAAATGAAATAGTCTTGAAGAGAGATTTCATTTAATTGATGATTGCGTTTGTCAAAGATAGTAGCAATTAAGCGAAAGATGATATAAGACAATCCAAACCAGCGCAAATCGGTTGCTGCTGCCATATCAGGTGATTGTTTCAAGAGGATGCGCAAGACAACGCTTGTTTTTTCGACCAAGAAGGGCGTTTTCATCACAACTAAAATGGCAATCAAAAGGGTGATAGCCACCATAAATTTTTGAGTAGGAGTGGATTTCCCTTTCCACCAAATCAATGCATAGGCAATAGCTAAAATAGCAACGAAAATCAAACTTTGCCAAAATTGCGGGGGACGTGTCGCTGTCAGGATCCCACGGAAACTCAACATCCGCGTGGCAGCCACTGCTAGGACCAAACCAACGATGACACCGGCGGTGATTAAATTTTGTTTGTCTTGACGAGCTTCTTTGCTCATCAACACCGTCCATTGCACCACCACGATCCCAATAATTACTGTGGATAGCCAAAAATCCATATAACGCACAGAGTTGGCCGGTTGCAACCAATAGATAGCGATTAAGGAGGCGGCTAGCAAGCTCCATTGGCGGATGGAGGTAGCCCAGTCTTGTTTAAAAAGACTGAAGGCACGAATCAAAAGTGCAACTGCACAAAAAATACCGATCTGAAGTAAAGACATGAGGGGTTAAAATCCTTGATAAAGCCAGAGAGGGGTGTCATCCACAGTGAAGATTAAAATTGCGAGGATGATTAAACACAGCAAGAGACCCCAAAGGGTCTCTTTGCTAAAAATTTCACGGATTAGTTTTTTGAAAAACTTATCGAATGTCGCTAACAAGCCATTCACCACCTTCTTGGATTACAGTGTAGGTGCGATTGCTGAGGTCGATTTCTCGTTGTTCGTTTCCATATGTAGTTTCAATATAGCCATCACAGACCACTTCCACACCATTGTCCACTTCGTTGGTGACGGCACAGTTGAGGTCATGGATCAAAGGGGAAACAGCGGCAAAAGAATCCACTTCCAAAACAGCCATGGTTGTCCAACCTTCGGTGACATAAAGTGAAATCGCATCTGCATCTTGAGCTTCCACAGCGGCCATATAGTTTTCTACGGTTGCCAACGCGGCATCATTGCCGTTGCCAGCACATGCAGAAAGGGTTAACACCAACAGAAATAGAAGTACAAAGAGTGTTTTTTTCATGTTAAAAAATCTCCAATAGTTTTAATGAGTTGACTTATTTTATCATAATTAGGTTTTCATTATTTTAAAAATGAATATGCAGATGGATAGATTCACCTTCCTCTAGACATTTCAAAATCCTTCAAGTATGCTTAACTTTTTATCATGGACTTATTTAGGTATTCTCTTTTAAAGGAACTTTTCTCAACATGAAAAACACAATTCTTATTTTAGATTACGGCTCTCAGTATTCACAATTGATTGCACGTCGCGTGCGTGAATTGCAGGTCTATTGTGAACTTTTTCCATGGGATATTGCCCCAGAAAAAGCATTGGCATTGGAACCAGCAGGGATCATTCTTTCTGGTGGTCCTTCTTCTGTATATGAAGAAGGTGCGCCGACCTTGCCAAACTATGTTCTGGACACAAAAGTGCCCGTGTTGGGGATTTGTTATGGCATGCAATTATTAGCGCATGACCTCGCGGGGGCGGTGAAACCCGCCAAAGAAAGAGAATATGGTAAAGCGTGGATTAAGAAAAAGATTAAAAATCCTTTAATTGCTTATGATGAACTCAAAGTATGGATGTCGCATGGGGATCATATTGAGCAAGCCCCTGCTGGCTTTGAAGTGTATGCTTCTAGTGAAAATGCCCCTGTGGCGGCATTTGGTAATTCCGAGAAACATATTTACGGCTTGCAATTTCACCCCGAAGTGAATCATACGGATCATGGCAAAGAAATTATTCAAAATTTTGTGACCAAGATTTGTGACATCACTGCTGACTGGACCCCTGAGTCGATCATTGCCGAAAGTGTGCGTCAGATTCAAGCCCAAGTGGGTGATGCACGGGTGCTCTCTGGAGTGAGTGGTGGGGTGGATTCTTCCGTTGCGACTGCATTGGTGCACAAAGCTGTGGGAAAACAACTCACCGGCGTTTTTGTCGATACAGGTATGTTGCGCTATCAAGAAGCACAAGGTGTGGTGGACACATTTAGCAAAAATATGGGGGTGGATTTGATTGCTGTGAGCGCTGGGGCGGAATATTTCCAAGCGTTGCAGGGAGTGACGGAGCCCGAACAAAAACGCAAAATTATTGGTGAAAAATTTATTCGCATCTTCGAGCGTGAAGCTAAAAATGCCGGCATGCCCCCCTTCCTTGTGCAAGGCACAATCTACCCAGATGTAGTGGAATCGAGTGGCAAAGATCGAGAAAAAGCACATAAGATTAAATCTCATCATAATGTGGGTGGGTTGCCAGAAGACATGCAATTTGATTTGGTAGAACCCTTACGCTATCTGTTTAAAGATGAAGTGCGCTTGGTAGGAGAAGCCCTCGGTTTGCCAAGTGAAATGGTGTGGCGTCAACCTTTCCCGGGCCCCGGCTTGGCAGTGCGTTGTTTGGGCGAAATTACCCCGCAACGTATTGAAGTGTTGCAACTAGCAGATGCAATCTTCAGAGAAGAATTGGAGCGCGCAGGCCTTTTGCGAATGGGATATAATACAACTACAGGAGAACTTGAAGGTACGGCACAATCCTTTGTGGTTTTGCTCCCCGTGAAAACGGTGGGAGTGATGGGGGATCAACGTACTTATGAAGAAGTAGCTGCTTTACGTGCTGTGACCACAGAAGATTTTATGACCGCAGACTGGGCAAAATTGCCTTATGATCTATTAGGTCTGGTGGCGAGCCGCATTGTGAATGAGGTCAAAGGCATCAACCGCGTGGTCTATGACATCACCAGCAAACCTCCTGGAACCATTGAATGGGAGTAATCTCAAACTAGAATTGGAGAAAACGAATGGAAACAAAAACAACTTTTCCTTTTTATAACTTAATCGATCGCACACGCCGTAATCATGCCTTGGAGCATGCCACTATTCATATTCTTTCACGTCGCAATCCGGGCAAATCCTTTGGCGGCTATTCCACATTTAGTAGCGTTTTTATTCAGGGGAATGTCGAGATTGAAGAGATTGCCATTGCAATCAAAGAAGCTTTTGAAAAATTGAATATGGGGCAGAAGCAACTCGCCATTCATCCGAATTGCGGCACAAATTTTGCTATTTCGGGTGGTATTGCAGGGCTCGTCGCTGGGTTGAGTATGCTCGGTGCGGGGCCCAAATTTAGAGACAAGATCAATCGTCTTTCATGGGCAATGATGTTTGCCACAATCGCTTTGATCGCATCCCGTCCCTTAGGTCCGCTTGTGCAAGAAAAATATACGACCAATGCCAACCTCGGCAATATGGAAGTTGTGCATATTGCAAAAGTGTTGGAAAGCAACACCAAGGCGTATAAAATTTCAACTAAAGGATAAGCAGTGACCGATTCCAGCCCGACCCTCATCGTTCTCCACGGAGATGATGAATTTGGCATTCTTTCCTATTTAAAAAAATTAGAGGAACGAATTGGCGACCCCACCACGCGTGAGATGAATATTACGCGCTTCAAAGGAACCCAATGGCGTTTAGAACAACTGCGCAATGATGCGTATGCAATGCCGTTTATGGCAAATCGGCGCCTTGTCATTGTGGAAGATGGACTCTCTGGCATCAGGAGCAAACAAGCACAAACTGACTTGCAAGACTTATTTGCTCAACTTCCCCCTTCAACCACGTTGGTACTCACCAGCAATAACGTACTCAAAGAGAGCAGTTGGGTGATTAAATATGCCAAAATGAAACCGAAAACAACTTTGGTGAAAGATTTTTCAATCGCCAAGGGACCTAAAATGGCCAAATGGATTCGCCAGCAAGCCCGTGAAATGGAAGGGGAAATCACCAATGAAGCTGCCTACTTATTGGCAGAAGTGTTGAACAACGACCCGCGTTTGATTGCACTTGAATTGGAGAAATTGGTAATTTATGTAGCAGGCAAACGCATGGTGGATGTGGATGATGTGGAAAACTTGGTTGCCTTCACTCAGAAACCGGGCGATTTTTTCAAACTGATCGATTTGGTCGGTGCCAAGAACACGCGCCAAGCATTGGATATGTTGGAACGTCTCTATCATGATCAGAACCCTACTTTTTTGTTTTTTGGCTTAGTGGGCCATTTTCGCCTATTACTTCAAACCCGAGAGATTATTGAAAAAGGGGGATCTGAGCAAACCACCACCGATACATTGCATATTCACCCCTATCGGGCTAAAAAGCTTTTTGCTCAAGCAATGAATTTGCGCATGATGTTTTTGGAAGAAGTCTATCACCGTTTGTTGGAGTTGGATCTAGGAGTTAAGACAGGTAAGATCAAAGATACATTAGCACTTGAAGTGCTGATAATGGAATTGACCCAATAAAAAAAGCTACCATTTGGTAGCTTTTTCTTTTTTATTATTTAAACAGTTTAGGAAAGGTCATTAGTTGTGTTTTCAGCGTTGTCGCTTTCTTTTTCATCCTTAACTTCGGGAATCACAACTTCAGGTTTGGATTCTTTCACTGGTTCAGCTTTGACCATCACATCTGGATTCTCTAAAGACATATTCGCCGCCACGTTTGCTTCGGTGGCCATGCGGATAATATCTACATTGGTGGTGACTTTGGTCATGGCTTCATTAAAATCAGTTGTCACTTTATCGATCTTTGATTCAATTGTTGCCAAACGACCTTCCAAATCGGAGGTGACCATTTTCTTGATTGAGCGCAAGCGAATGCCAGTGATGATGCGGAACAGACCAATCACTGCAAATGCACCAGCGGTCAAATAAAGCACTATCAAAGCACTCAATTCGGGAACGAGCACCAAAAAGATGCCGATACCTAATTGCAAGAAGCCACCCAACATGTTCCAGCCCCAACCATGGATGCGGTCTTGACGTTCGCTGATGGCCATCCCAATTCGAATCATCCCACCATACATAATATTGATACTTACCAATAATGCTAATGTGACTTTTGCGAAATTTGGATTCATCAACAACACCACACCAATGATAATGGTGAAGAGCCCGCTGATTAGATACCAACCCCAACCTTCCACAAATTTCTTGGTGAAGATTGCATTGAGCATATCGGAGAAGCCATCTACAATAAAGAAGATTGCAAATACGAGGCTTAGTCCGGTGTAGGTTTCCCATGGGTTCATCACTACCAAAACAGCAGCACCGATTTGCAATAAGCCGATAACAACAGGAAGCCACCAAGCACGTACACGCTTAACTGCTAATTCCATAATATTTTTTCTTACTGTCATAATTTTTATCCTTTTTTAGTTCTGAGAGGTTCTTATTAATCATACTAGCTAAGTGGGCTTTGTCAAACGCTTTCAATCCCTAGCTAATTTTTTTTACAAATTTCTAACTTTCCAATAAATCGGTGGGACGATAACACTCCACAGGTATCCAACCATGTGAATGATTGTCTTTTTCTGCCCAAGCCCAGCCAAACACTTCTTCAAACACGATCACTTCTTCATCTATTTCCACATCCATTTCCAAAGCACTATAGTCTTGAGTGGTTTGCCACCCAGTTGAAGTTTCTTCCAAAGCTGTTTCTGGCACCCATCCTTCTGTGCCATCCGCTAAGCGACATTTTTTCCAGTTTGGATACTCTTTGTCACTTTCAAGCACTTCAATCGACATTCCCTTATAAAAATCAAACGGGTATTCAAAAGAGTTTTCGTGCGCATTTTGAATCTTCACACGTACACCCGATAAGTTTCCGCTTGCGTTCAAACGTTTGTAGCGTTTCAATTGCATTAATTGGATTGGCATCACATTGATATAGGGACGTGTTTTTTCAATTAAAGCAATGCTTTCTTCAAGCGTTATTCCTGTGGAAATTAAATAACAGGCTGCCATGGTAGGGGCTCGTCCGATGCCACCTTTACAATGGATATAGACTGGATGATTTTGGGCAACTTGTTCTGTGATGAAAGCCACCCCTTGTTGGATTTGGGCCATAGAAGGAGCATCGTCATCAATCAATGGAATATAGCAATAATATGGAAGGTCTTCCCCAAATGCGGCATCATCATGTTCAATCCGCATATTCACACTTGCAACGATTCCTTCTTCTTGCACTTTGGCAGCCCCTGCCTGATTCAATTGTGGGCCCACAAAGAGCATGGGAGTGATTTCGCTATGAGCCAAGAGAGGTAAGCCGGTCATATAGGTCCATCCTCGCCCCGCAATCCATTTGAGGGTCACGCCTACTCCGCGTTTTTCAATTCTTTCGGTTAGCAATCGCCAGCCTTTTTCTAGTGTGGTTTCTTTTTTGGTCATGTGTTTTGTATCCGTTTTTTTGTTTAATCATACCAAAGATTAGCGCTTTGCCTATCTTTGATAAAGCTGTGTATGAAAAATTTACCTATTTTAAACAACGATATTTTTCGCCAACAAACCCATTTTGCCAACTGGTCACTTTGATCAATTCCAAACGCAATTCTTTTTCAAGGGGTCCAAAAAGGGGAATGCCTTTCCCCAGCAAGATCGGAACACGGGTGATGGTGAGCTCATCCACCAAGCCTTCTTTTAAGAATGATTGAATCAATTGACCCCCATCCAAGTAAATATGATGGAATCCTTTGTTTTGAGCGGATTGGAGGATTTCAGCAGGAGTTGCATTGATGATTTCCACATTTCCCATAAAATCTTTCGGAAGTGTATTAAGTGTCCGACTTATGACCCAAACGAGTTTTTCACCATAGGGCCAAGCCCCAAAGGACAACACTTTTTCAAAAGTCGCTCGCCCCATCACTAGCAAATCAATCTGAGAAAAAAAATTAGCATACCCACCATCTTCTCCATCTCCCATGGAGTCAAATTCTTCCAGCCAACTCACATCTCCATCTTCGCGTGCGATGAACCCATCCACGCTAGTTGCCACAAAAACAGATACTTTCAAGTTCTTTTCCATAGGGTGTCCTCCTATATTAATCTCTCACTACTATAGTCTTGGAAATTAAGCTTTCTATTACCTAGAAAATTAACAAATCCCCTCTAATTACTCATCTTCTTGATTAACATCGCTGATATAATGTGCGCATGGCAAATTATATCCCCACAACTAAAAAAGAAATGCAAGAACTAGGCTGGGACCAGGTCGATGTGATCATGGTGACTGGTGATAGTTATATAGACAGTCCCTTCATTGGTGCAGCTGTAATCGGAAAAGTGCTCATGCGCGCTGGCTATCGGGTTGGGATTATTGCTCAACCAGATGTGGAATCAGAGATTGATATCACCCGCTTAGGTGAACCACGCCTGTTTTGGGGCATCACTGCCGGCTGTATCGATTCCATGGTCGCAAATTACACCGCGACTAAAAAACGACGCAATACAGACGATTACACCCCGGGAGGCAAAAACAATCGCCGTCCTGATCGAGCCTCTATTGTTTATTCAACGCTAATCCGCACGCACTATAAAAAGACCGTGCCGATTGTGCTGGGTGGTGTGGAAGCAAGCCTGCGTCGTGTGGCTCATTTTGATTATTGGAGCAATAAGATTCGTGGTTCGATTTTGGTCGACGCTGGGGCAGATTATTTGGTCTATGGTATGGGAGAGCAAACCATCTTGGAAGTTGCAGAAGCGCTCACCGGTCAAAGAGAGATCGCCGATGTACGTGGGATTTGCTACACCAGCAAAGAAATTCCCTCAGACTATTTACGTTTGCCGTCTTTGGCAGAAGTGCGTCAAAAGAAAAAAACATTTGTCAAAATGTTTGATATGTTCTATCGCAATCAAGATGCAATCACAGCGCAAGGATTGGCTCAAAAGCATCAAGATAACTATGTCATCCAAACTCCGCCACAATACCCACTAACCACCGAGCAGATGGATGATTTTTATAGCATTGACTATACCAAAGAGCAGCATCCTTATTATGAAAAATTTGGCAAAGTGCGCGCTTTAGATACGATTCGTTTCTCAATCCCCACTCATCGTGGTTGTTATGGAGAATGTAATTTCTGCGCAATTGCGGTGCATGAAGGTCGCACGGTGCAATGGCGTTCCAAAGAGTCCATTTTGCTAGAAGCCGAAAAACTGACCCAACATGAAAAATTCAAAGGTTATATCAAAGATCTCAGTGCTCCCACCGCCAATATGTATGGCTTTGAGTGCCAGAAAAAGATTAACCAAGGGGCTTGTGAAAATGAACGATGTTTATTCCCGGATCAATGCCCTGTGTTACCGGTCGATCATCAACCGCAAATTGAATTACTCAATGGGCTCAGCAAAATGCCCGGTGTGAAAAAAGTGTTTGTATCATCTGGCATTCGCTACGATATGATTCTCAATGATGAAGAAAATGGTGAAAACTATTTGGAAGAAGTGGTCGAACATCATATCTCTGGGCAAATGAAGGTGGCACCTGAACACACAGAAGATAAAGTGCTCAATTTAATGGGAAAAACGGGCAAACAAGATCTCAAAGATTTTAAGGCAATGTTTGATCGCCTCAATAAAAAATCTGGCAAAAAACAATTCCTCACCTACTATCTCATCGCTGCCCATCCCGGGTGTTCGATGAGTGATATGAACCAAGCGCGCAAATTTGCCAATGCAGAATTACAGCTCACTCCCGAACAAGTGCAAATCTACACGCCCACACCTTCCACATGGTCAAGCTTGATGTATTACACCGAAGTGGATCCATGGACAGGGCAATCAATTTATGTGGAAAAAGATTTTCGAGCAAAAGAGAAACAAAAGCGTATTTTGGTGGAGCATACCAACAACAATCATTCCAAACCAAAACCAACTACAGGGAAAAAACCCTCAGCCAAACAACGAAGATTGAATGAAAAACCTTCTTATGGAAGTAGCAAGAAAAAAGGATCTTCTTCCAAACATGGGCACCCCCCCAAGAAAAAGATTCGCAATACACATAAAAAGAAAAGTAAATAAAATCTTAAAGCCGAAACCCCTCAAATTTGAGGGGTTTCTTTAAAAATAATGGAGAAATATCTAAAAGATATTTTCTAACTAGATATAAAAATCGACAGCCTTATCCATGGAAAATTCCAATGCAGAGCGAATAATCTCCGCATAGGTGGGATGTGCATGGATGATTTCAGCCACGTCTTTGATATTTGTGCCCAAGGCAACCATATTTGCGGCTTCTTGGAAAATCTCAGAGACTTGGTGTCCAATTGCTTGTGCAGCGATCAATTTTTCATCACGGATCCATAATTTAATGAAACCGTCGGTGTAATATTCAATCCCAGCGCGCAAGTTGGTGGAGAAGGGCACTTTCACGACCTTCACATCGCTCAAATCTTGAGGCACAGAACCCACGCCCACAATTTCGGGAATGGAATAGATCACGGCTGGCACAACATCATAATCCATCTTGCGATAGTCTTTTTCACTGGCAGCCATCATATTTTCTGCACAAATAATCCCTTGTTGAATGCCCACATGCGCCAAAATGGAGCGTCCTGTGGCATCGCCAATTGCCCACACACCGGGCAATGTGGTGCGTTGATAATCATCAACGGTGATTCCACGCTTGGTCACTTCCATGCCTGCATTTGAAATACCTTCTTGCAAAACTGCTTTACGGCCAATTGCCACCAACACACGGGAGCATGTGCGTTCAATCGTTTCGTTATTGTTCATATTTTCCATCACAACTTTGCCATCTCCAACGGAGAGCACTTTGTGATTGGTCAGAAGTTCCACACCTTTTTCTTCCATAATACGAGTGATTTCAGTGGAAATGTCTTCGTCCATGCTAGCCAAAACACGAGGCAAAAATTCGATCACAGTCACTTTGCTTCCCAAATT
This sequence comes from Anaerolineales bacterium, assembly GCA_963676155.2. Taxonomy (GTDB): domain Bacteria; phylum Chloroflexota; class Anaerolineae; order Anaerolineales; family UBA11579. The sequence goes on along the minus strand of CAXXOS010000001.1, from coordinate 236,138 downwards.
AGAGAAGATGGTCGCAAATTCCATCCCAATCACACCACCACCAATAATGGTGAGTGTTTCTGGCAATTCATTGATTCCAATCAAACGGTTAGAGGAAACCACCATCGGGTCATCTTTCTTGACGAATGGAGGCATCAACGGTTCAGAACCTGTGGCAACCACAATATTCTTGGTTTCCAAAATTTGTTCTTCACCGTCATAGTGCATTGTCATTCCATCCGGATCCAACTTACCACCTTGTACGCGAACCTTGCCTTCGCCGGCAATGGTTGCTTCACCTTGGTAAATGTCGATCTTGTGATGTTTGAGCAAGTCGGTGATGTGGGCACGTGTGTTCAACACCACTTGATTGCGGCGTTCAGCCACTTTTTGGAAGTTGATTTGGAAATCATTCACATCCACGCCATAAATCCCGCTCTCTGCAACTGTTTTTGCAATCTTTGCAGATTCGATCATCGCTTTAGAAGGGGTACAGCCCCAGTTTGTGCAGATTCCACCAATAAAATCTCGTTCTACGAGCGCAACCTTGCCACCTAATTGTGTGGCGCGTACGGCAGCGCTGTGCCCGGAAGGTCCACCACCAATAATAATTGCATCGTATTTCGTCATGATTTGTTTCTCCTATAAGCTTTTAATTTTAAAATTTAGTTTTAATTAAGTTGTTTTACTCGGATTTTTTGTGAATCATATAACATCTATCTTAAATAATTCATCGTCCTTGCTCTATGGACGGAAAAATGTATTCTATTCTTACCGAATTTGTCGTATTCACTTATGCGGATAAGTCGTTAAGGTTATGGGGATAAGAGGATAAAAAAAACCGGCCGAAGCCGGTTAATTTAGTTGTTTTTTGAAATATACAGCATTTGTGTTGGATAGGCGATGTCGATGCCATTTTCTGCAAATTTTTCTAAAATGCTGAAGTTGATTGCCTCTTTAATGTCCATATGTTCATTATAATCTGCGGTCAGCGCATAATAGACCAGAAGGAAGTTGATTGAGAAATCTGCCATCTCATCCAAATGTACGCGATCAAAACGTGCTTTTTCTTGATCTTTTGCGATTTTTTCGATGATAGAGGGGATCATGCGTAGCTTTTCTATGGGAGTTTCATAGGTCACGCCCACTGTGATGGTCACACGACGTTCTAATAATTTTTGATAGTTTTGGATATTATCAGAAGTAATCGATGCATTGCCAATCACAATCTGTTCCCCAGTGAGGGAACGAATGCGAGTAGTTTTCATCCCGATTTTTTCAACAGTCCCAGAGACATCGCCAACGACGATAAAATCTCCTAAGACAAAGGGTTGGTCAACAGTGATAGAAACAGATGCAAACAAGTCTTCCAAAATGGATTGCACCGCAAAGCCAATTGCAATCCCACCAATGCCCAAGCCAGCCACTAGGCTAGAAATATCGACATTCGGGAAGCTATCCAAAATTACTAAACCAGCGAAGACCCAGATCAAAATCCGAGAGATAATCCCCACCGTATTATAGATGGTGACTTTGGAGGAATTTTTTTCTGTTTCCATTTTTTTGCTAACAAAATAAGAAACAGTGCTAGCAGCCCAATTGGAGATTTGGAAAGTGAATCCAATCACCAACAAAATGCGGATTGCTTGATACCATTCAGGTATGATATTCAAATAGAGTGTGGACACTGCAATGGAAACCATCAATAGGAACCAATTTTTTGTGCCACTAACTAGATCTAAAAGGAAATTATCCGTTGTTCCTTTTGTTCGGTCCACCCATTTTCGTACCTTAGAATTAAGGATATGTCTTAAGATCACCAAACCAATATAAACCAAAATTGCGATTCCAATTGCAATCAACCAATCTTGTGTTGTGTTATTAAAAAACTCTTTTGTTAAAAACTCTTTCATATAATATAGTACCTCGTAAATTGTTTAATTTTATTCTACCTTAATAGAGTTGCCATTCCATTGCCAGCAATATAGCCTGTGGTCCAAGTGTTTTGTAAATTAAACCCACCTGTGACGCCATCAATATCCAGCACTTCCCCAGCGAAGAACAGACCTGCCATTTCTTTGGATTGCATTGTGCGAAAATCGATTGTCTTCAAGTCCACTCCACCGCAGGTCACAAATTCTTGTTTATGGAGGCTTTTCCCTTGAATTTCAAATTTTGTTTCTTTTAAAATTTGGATGAGATTTTGCATCTGTACCTTACTTAACTGGCTCCATTGCAAATTGCTTTCCAACTCAATTTCTTTGAGCAAAGCCTCCCACACTTTTTTGGGAATGCCGTCAAAAGCTGGAGATCCTCCAATGCTTTTTTTGTTCTCTTTTGTTTTTTGTACCGTTAGCTTCTCTCTTACCTGCTCATGGTTGAGTGCCGGCACCCAATCGACAAGTAACTGTTGCTGATAGTCACGGTTGGCAAGCTCCCGCGCTGCAAATGCAGAGAGCTTCAAAACTGCCGGACCACTCAGCCCTTCATGGGTAATCATAATGCTACCTTGCTGAGTGAAGGGTAATTCTGAAAGTTCGATGCGTACATTGGAAATCGGAGTGCCAACACATGCATTCAAAATCGGATGTTCAATCAAGAAAGAAAACAAAGAAGGGACAGGAGGAAAAACAGAAATTCCCATTTTTTCGATTAGCTTCAATGTTTTACGGTTTCCACCACTGCCGAATAATAAACACTTGGTAAAAAGAATTTCTTCATTGTGCAGTGTGAGCGAAAATCCTTGATCTTTAGGTGTCACTTGCATCACTTCAGTTTGCGTCCACACAGGAATAGAATGTTTTTTTGCCGCTTTTAACAAAGCATCCGCCACACTTTCAGAACGATCAGAAACAGGAAACACTCTGCCATCATTTTCTGTTTTCAAGCGCACACCATGATCTTCAAACCATGCAATCGTATCACTGGGTTGAAAATGATAAAAAGCACCGCGCAATTCTTTGCTACCTCGAGGATAGAACTGGCTCAATGTTTTGGGGTCAAAACAAGCGTGCGTCAAATTGCAGCGCCCACCGCCGGAAAGATAGATTTTTTCCAAGGCACGGTGCTGTTTTTCTACGATCAACACTTTCGCAGTCGGGTGTTGCTGCTTCAATTGCAACAATGCAAAAAAGCTCGCAGGCCCACCCCCCACAGCAATACAATCATAATTATTTGTCATTTTCTTATTGTACTAGAACTTTTCGTAAGAAAAATGCTTAAATGAGCGAAAAATATCAATTTTGACATTTCAATAAGTTTGACGTTCTTTCGTGTAATACAGTATAATTTTTCTTAAGTTGTTGCAAAGATTTTTGCAAAAGAGGAACCGATGGCATTAAAGGGCAATTTACGAGACTTTTCGATTATTCAACTATTAAACTTAGTAAACCTCGCAAAAAAAACAGGTGCACTACATATTGAAGGACCCGGTGAAAAATCAAAAGTGGTTTTTCGTCAGGGGAACCTTGCTTATGCGGAATTAGAGCTAGATGATAATAATCTTGCTTCAGTTCTTCGCAAATCTCAAATCATCACAAAATCTCAATATAACACCATCAAGAAAAATGCCTCACACATGAGTGACAAAGAACTCGGCCTAATCTTGATCAATGCAGGGTATATCACTCAAGCAGATGTGATTGAAAGTTTACAAAACTATTATTCAGGAGTTCTGAATCAATTGTTTACTTGGGCAGAGGGTGAATTTGAATTTGAATCCAACTACCCCGTCCCTAGTGACAAAATCCCAGTCAAAGTAAAATTAGAGAATATTATTATTGAAGGAACACGCAACCTCCAAAAATGGGAAAAATTGCACGATGAAATTCCTAATTTGGATATTGCCTTGCGTTTCACAGATGGCAGCGGTGTCAATTTGAAAAGTGTCAATCTTAGTGTGGAAGAATGGAAGGTTGCTTCTTATATCAACCCGAAAAACACACTCAGCCAAATTGCGACTGCCACAAGCAAAAGTGATCTTGAGATTCGCAAAATTGCGTATAGTCTTTTGCAAGCTGGATTGGTTGAATTCACCAGAAAACAAGAAGAGCCAAATGCTCAAGTGGAACAAAAACTCCCTGGCTTAGACAAAGCGATGCCTGGCATGCCTGTTAATGAACAAAAGAAATTAGTCAATAAACTGATTGGGCGCATTCGCTCGATTTAATTTATAGAATTGCAAAAAATAGGATCAAAGCCCTAAATATGCAAAAATAGAGGTGATCAATGTATACAGTGAAAATGGTTGTAACTGGGCCTTTCAATGCTGGCAAAACAGAATTTATTCAAACCGTGAGTGAAATCGATGTTGTCGCAACCGAGAGAAAAATTACATCAAAAAAAGAAATGCTGAAAGAAACCACAACCGTTGCAATGGATTTTGGCCGAATTACTGTGGATGAAGAACTTGTTCTTTATCTCTTTGGTACCCCTGGACAAAAACGTTTTGACTTCATGTGGGAAATTCTTTCTGAAGGAATGTTGGGTTTCATCGTCATGGTAGACAGCACCCGTCCCGAAACCTTCCGTGAAGCACGTACAATTTTAGAAACCTTCCGTGCCTATGCACCCACTCCCTATGTGGTGGCTGCTAGCAAACAAGATCTTCCCGATGCGTGGGATATTGACGATATGCGGATTGCATTACGCCTCGACCCAACCATTGATCTGATTCCTTGTGTTTCGATTGACAAAAATTCTGTCAAAGAAGTGTTGCTCAACCTCCTCACCCAAATTGTAGAAGAGTTGGATGCCTAAGAAAAGATACATAACAACATGATTAATAGTTCGTCCAACAATTGCATTGATCTAGAAATTTGTTTGATTCGTGCATTCAACACAATCTTCCCCTCAAAATCATTGTTGTGGACGCAAGAAGATCGTTCTGAACCGTCGTATTCATTGGGGAATAAGATAGAAGAGTTGATTACCGACTTGCAAAAGGTGCAAGATCAAAAAACAATTGATGGAATCGCATATCGTGTGGGACAATCTTTTTTTTATGAATATCTCTATCGATTTGACCAGCAATTAAGCTTTTCAGATTTATCATTTAAGCTACAATCATTTGAGAACAAGAAAAAATATTTTTTATCCACATTCGCAGATCAATTTGCAAGTAGTAAGTTGAGTTGTGAATGGAAATCTAAAAAAAACACCCTCATCTTAAAAACGGACCCACATAATCAAAGCACAATTGAATGGTTCATCAGAGGAATGTTTGCTGAAATGCTTTTCTGGCTTAGCAATGGAAAGCTAACAGATGTTAAAATTGAACAAGAACAAAACGAAAGTTCGACAACTTATCAAATCAAAATAATCGAATGGTGAGAAACGATGGCAAAAAGATTTAAGAAAGTAATTCTTCAAGATACAAAACATATTCCGCCTTTCAATGAAAGAGCGAGAGAATTGCGCATTCTCAACAAACCACTTTGGCTTCATCATCGAGAATTGCTCAACCCACATATGGATTCTGAATTAGAAATTCCAAGAGACGTTGAGAATCGAATGCTAGAAACTTTGCAAGGTCCTTGTTTGGTCTATCGTGACAATCTTTATTTTGATTCTCATTACCTAGAAGAGTTCCTCAAAGAAGCTCAAAAAAGAAAGATCCCCTCACGTGCGGCATTTATGCCCACTGACCAAGCCTTCACGCAACATGCCTTGCCTTTATCCAGTTCTTATACCGCCGCAAGTGGGCTTTATTTTGCGGATCTTTGGTATTATCCCGATGGGTATCACAAAAATGTTTCCCCTTTGATTATTGACCTTCAAGCCTCTGAAGTAGGATATTATCATGTGCCCACCTATATGGCCTACGAACAAGGGGATTTGACTTATCAAGTGCCGAAGCGTGCATTGATTGCAATTGATTCTTGGGTGCATATTCACATTGCCGATATCGTGTTTGGTCTTTATTCTCGAGGGGTGCGTTTTGAAGATCGCGTCAATACTGATCTCAATTTTAAAATGGGATTGATGGCTCGTTCAATGTTTGAGGGCAAACAATTGCTCACCAGTTCCACAGCTGTGCAAATTGGTGAGAACTGTTCCATCGATCCTTCTGCAATCATCACAGGGCCCACCACGATTGGCAATAATGTCACCATTGGTGCTGGTGCGGTGATTGATAACTGTTTGATTGGAAACAATGTGACGGTTTCTCAAGGAAGCCAAATGATGCTTTCTGTGTTGGGCGATGGTGCATTTTTCCCCTTCCGTGCGGCATTGTTCATGTCCACCGCGATGGAAAACGCCATGGTGGCGCAAAACACTTGTTTACAAATGTGTGTAATCGGCAAAAACTCCTTCTTGGGCGCCGGCACAACCTTCACAGACTTTAACTTGTTGCCACACCCCATTCGTGCAATGAGTGGCAAAATGCAATTGGAAGATTCAAACCGACCTGTGATGGGTGGTTGTGTGGGACACAACTGCCGCATTGGGGCAGGCTTTGTCATCTCTCCTTCTCGTATGATTGAATCAGATGTGGTGCTTGTTGCCACAGAAGAGTTCTGGCAAATTAGTCAGAACATCACCTACGAACAAAGCCACCATCATAACTTGAGAGGTGCAGAAGCGCACCGTCAACTTTATCCAAGAGACCGAGATTTTAACCGCGAAACTTGGTGATCCTCCTCAGCTTTACGCTTAACATATTGAAAAGAAGAGAGAATTTATGAGTGCAATAGTAATTCGAGACGGCATTGTTCATTATGAAATTTTGGGACGTGGAAAACCTGTGGTTTTCTTGCATGGTGCCATGGGCACATGGAACATGTGGCTCAACACAATGCAGACCATGACAGCAGAATACCGTTCGGTTGCGTTTGATTTTTGGGGGTTTGGCACAAGTGCCAAACGAAAAGAACGTTATAACTTTGATGAACAAACCCTATTGCTTGATGAATTTTTGAATGAATTTGGCCTCACCAAAGTGGTCATCATCGCCCATGGGGTGGGCTCATTGATCGCTTTGAAATTTGCACAAAAAATGCCCTTCGCAATCGATCGAATGCTGCTCAGTAGTTTCCCGTTGATTCAAGCTGGTTTTGATCCCATCTTTTATGATTGGACCAATCGTGAAAAAGATATCTGGTTGCGTCGCAACCGCTATTATCGTTCACTTGTAAGCAACTTCCGCCAAAGTGATATTAACGCAGTCAATCAATTCTTAGAAGAAGGAGGCGATTTCGCCGCGGATCAAGTCCTCAAAACTATCAAAATTCCAACCCTCTTAGTGCACGGTGATCGAGATGACATCACCTTCAAACATTTGGGCAGCACAAACTTACCCTCAGTCACTGAGGCTAGCCAAACCATTCGACCTCAAAGAAGTAACTCCGCCAAAGATTTTAATTATGCCAACTTCATCAGAGAGCTTAATCCCAACGCACATCATATTCGTTTAGAGAATGCTGGATTTTTCCCCATGATTGATAATCCTAACAAATTCAACCGTCTGATTATCGACTTCCTAGCGCTAAAATCTGGTGAATCTCCTCGAAATCTCCAATTGAAAGAAGAATGGGTGCGTCGTGTTCGCTAAAAGAAATTTTCAAATTTGTTTGAAAATCATCATTTTCCTCATTGCTTCCATTTTGATTGTAAGTTGCTTCCCTCAGGAAGAACTTCCTCCCACTTCTGAAGTGCAATCTGCCTATCTCACCATTGCTGCAGAAACATTGCAAGTGCTACCAACTAGCACAGAAGTCGAACTTCCCACGCTCACTTCCACACCTGCCACCCCCACTGCCACACCAAAATCTTGCTACGATAGCATCTTGTTTGTAGCGGATGTCACCATTCCGGATGGCAAACAGATCCAAGCAGGGGAAACTTTCACCAAAATTTGGCGCATGAAAAACAATGGCACTTGCACCATCTCCCCCGCCTATGATATTTTCTTTTTCGAGGGAGATATAATGGGGGCCCCAGAAGAACAAAAGCTAGTGAAAATTCAAGTACCACCTGGTGGTACATTTGATGTCTCCGTAGACTTCACTGCCCCCGGAGAAGCAGGGCATTATCGTGGCTATTGGTTGATTCGTGATATTCATGGGATAGATATTGGATTATCAGGGAATGAATCGTTTTATGTTGATATCAACGTGATTCCAAATCCAAATCTCACCCCCACATCAAATATCCCCACCAACACTCCCATCCCGCCCACGCAAGACCCAAACTTGCCCAGTGCAACCCCACAACCCACGCTCACCCCAACGCTCACGCTCACACCCACCCCCACACTCACGCCAACACCCAGCATTGATCCAGAATTGATCATTCAAAGTGCAGTGCTGATGCCCCAAACTGTCCGCAATGGGGATATTGTCACCTTAGTGGTGGTTGTGGAAAATCTTGGCAAAACCACAGCGCCAGCGTTCAACGTAAAATGGTATGCAGATTCATCAGCCACCCGATTGGGGTGTGATTTATCGGCACAGGCCATTCAACCATCTGGCTATATCGTTCTTAATTGCGCTTATCTCATCAACGATCTTCCGGCAGGCCCTCTCGACACAGTGCTGGTGATTGACACCTTAGATCAAGTCAAAGAACCCAACGAAGAGAATAACCAAAAGAGTATTCAAATAACAGTTGTCGAATAAGAAATTTTTGCTATAGTTACAAATACAAAATAATTGAAGGAGTGGTTCATGGCAAAAAAGCTTATTTTCGTATTTATTTGTGCTGCATTGGCATTATCTTCTTGCACAATTTCAGTCAGCAAAGAGCAAAATTCTCAATTTGATGAATTGACCAGTTTGCTCACCCAAGCGCCAACCATTGCCCCGCAAACCACTCAGGTAGCAACCTCCCCTCAAACCACCTCCCCAGCCGTGCAACCCACCGTCACCACAGATCCACTCACCTTGCCGGTTGCCACTTCTCAAACGAATCAAGAAATTGACCCTGCCTATCAAGGTCAACCTTGTGATGCAGCCTCATTTGTGGAAGATGTCACTATCCCAGATTATACAGAGATCAAAGCAGGTGCCTCCTTCCTCAAAACATGGCGCATCAAAAACGAAGGTTCTTGTGTTTGGAATTCCAATTACAAAATTGTGTTTGACCATGGCGATCAGATGAGTGCTCCAGCAGAAGCCGCATTGATCAGCAACGAAGTCTATCCTGGACAAACCGCCGATGTCTCCGTGATGCTCACCGCTCCCCAAGAAACTGGTTATTATGAAACTCACTTTTTGTTGAAAAATCCCTCAGGTGTGGAATTTGGGGTGTCATCACTCACCATCTATTCCCTCGTCGAAGTGGTGGCAGAGCTCACTCAACCCATTTCAGACACCAACAACGTAACGGGCACGACTATCTCCATCCCCGTTGCAGAGACAAAAACCGTGTTTGGAGATAATGTGGTTAGTTCTGCGTTTAATTTAGGCGATCTCACCTCCGACAAAGGAGCCATTGCTTTTGCACGCTTCAGCACCAACACCATCCCCACTGGCGCCACCATTCTCAAAGCAGATCTTCAAATTGGCAGCCACACAGTCACCGGTTCACCTTTTAATGAATTAGGCTGTATCCGTGTCTATTCCGGAGAGTATTTCCCGGCTGACATCACAGATTACACCTATGACGATACAGGCGAGATAATCACAGTTTGTGATCAAGAAACCCTCACGAACCCGATAACCTTCGCATCGAACATCATGCAAGAAGCTATTGCAAATGGCGAATTGCAAATCAAAATGTATTTCAACGAAAAAGAGAATAATTTGAATGGTATGGGCGATCTCATTCGCATCACCCCAGGGTCACTCACTCTGCAAGTCACGTATCAATAAACCCAATTTTCTCCAAAAAATTAAATATGGACCCCGCACAGCTTAAACAAAAGATCAAAACGCTCGCCAATCAAAAGGGATTCCCTTTAGTAGGGGTTACACATCCGCAACAGATTCCGAATTTTAATCGTTATCAAGCTTGGATAGAAAAAGGGCACCATGCCACTATGCACTATCTCTCCAGTGAGAGAGCGCTACACATGCGGCAAAATCCTAAAAATCTTTTTCCCAGCACACAATCCATTTTGGTAGTGGGCATGCTTTTTGAAAACCCTGCCTATGCAGAACAAGCAAGCTCTCCCAAAGATGGCAAAATTGCAACCTATGCCTATCATCTTGATTATCATGATATTCTCAAAAAAAGATTGATTGAATTATCTCAAGAAGTGCAAACTTGGCTTGATTTCCCCCTAGAAGCGAAAGCCTATGTCGACACCGCCCCATTGTTAGAACGTGAGCTAGGTCAGCTCGCTGGGCTTGGTTGGATTGGCAAAAATTCAATGCTCATCAATCCAGTCTATGGCTCTGCATTCTTTATTGGTTCAATTCTTTGGAATTTGCCATTAGAAAAAGATGACTCCTTCACAGGAGACTATTGTGGGCAATGCAACCGGTGTCGCGCGAACTGTCCCACCAAAGCCATCCAAAGTGACCGCACTCTAGACAGTAAACTCTGTCTTTCTTTTCTCACCATTGAAAATCGGGAGGAAATTCCACCTCAATTTCATCAGGCAAATGCCAATCATGTCTTTGGTTGTGATATCTGCTTGCAAGTTTGCCCATGGAACCACAAGCGGAAACAAAGCGAAGTGGATCCGGCATATCACCTGCGCGAAAATTATCAATCAATCCGCCTTGCCGAAGAGCTAACCCTCACTCAAGAACAATTTTCCAAAAAATTCACCAAATCAGCCATCAAACGCACCAAATGGCACGGCTATCTCCGCAATGTCATCATCGCTGCCGGCAACAGCATGGATGCTGCCTGCCTTGCTCCACTTGAAGCACTCACCAAAAGCACAGATCCCATCCATCGGCAACACGCCCAATGGAGCCTTGATAAATTAAAAAATGATTTAAAAAATGCAAAGAACGTTAAAATGCCTTAATCTCGTTTTTTCTATATTATAATTAAGTATTATGAATACTACAGCTCGCATAGAAATGGTGAATACACCTGAAAAACTTATCGAAGCAGTGAAAGATATTTCCGCCTCAACCGTGATCTCGATCGACACGGAATCAAACTCACTGTTTGCTTATCAAGAAGAAGTTTGCTTAATGCAAATTTCCACCAAAGAAAAAGATTACCTGATCGATACCCTCTCTTTAGATGATATCTCTGTGTTTGACAAGATTTTTCGAAATCCAAAAATCCGCAAAATCTTTCATGCTGCGGAATATGATTTGATTTGTTTATATCGAGATTTTGGCTTTGAATTCTGTAATCTGTTTGACACCATGATAGCAGCCCGCATCTTAGGCATCCAAGCAATTGGTCTTGGCAATCTTCTCAAAGAATATTTCAATATCAAAACTAACAAAAAATATCAACGCGCTAATTGGGGCAAGCGACCCCTCACCCAAGAAATGCAAAACTATGCTGTGCTCGACACGCGCTATCTTTATCAACTAGCGAATATTTTTGAAGAAAAATTAATCGAAAAGAAGCTTCTTGCCTTGGCAGAAGAAGACTTTGCCCGAGAAATTGAAAAAATTCATCATATGGATCTTAGCAAAAGCTATAAAGAAGTCTGGCGCTATTCCAATGCAAAAGACCTCACTCCAGAACAATTGGCTATCTTACAAGCCTTAGCCAATGAAAGAGACCTCATTGCGCAGATGAAGAACAAACCGCTTTTCAAAGTGATTGAAGACAAACGTCTGATTGAGATCGCTCAACTTGCGCCACAAACCAAAACAGAGCTTGAACAACACACCGACATTCCCCAAAAATTAATCGATCGTTATTCTCATTGGATCCTCAAAGCGGTCAAACAAGGCATCTTAGCTGAGCCGCTCTATCCTCCCAAAAACAAACGTCCGTCAGATGCCTATATGGAAGTTTATTATGCCTTGCGCGAATGGCGCAAAACCGTTGCAAAAGAATGGGGAGTGGAATCAGATGTGATTTTGCCCCGAGATGTGATGCAACGCCTTGCAACCCACCAACCAAAGAACAAACAACAATTTGAAGATCTGATGTATGATGTGCCGTGGCGATATCGTCAATTTAATCAAGAATTATTTAAACAAGTTGTTAAATTTAGGAGTGTAATTCATGAAAATTAAATTCTGCGGTGCGGCCAAAACGGTTACCGGTTCGCAACATCTCATCACAGTTAACGGAAAAAACATTTTAATGGATTGTGGGCTTTATCAAGGGAAACGAAAAGAAGCATATGAAATCAACCGAAATTTTCTCTTTGATCCCAAAGAAATTGATTACGTGATTCTATCTCATGCTCATATTGATCACAGCGGCAACATCCCCACCTTGGTCAAAAAAGGGTACACTGGCCAAATCTTTGCCACCCCCGCCACAGCAGATCTTTTAGAATATATGCTTCGCGATTCCGGCCACATTCAAGAATATGACGTTAAATATGTCAACAAAAAACGAAAAAAACAAGGCAAAACCCTTTTTGAGCCACTCTATACAGAGTTGGATGCTGTTGAAGCACTCAAACAATTTGCTCCTGTGCAATATGAAATCACCTTCCAAGTCTGTGAAGGTGTGATGGCCACTTTCCATGAAGCGGGTCACATTCTTGGCTCTGCTTCCATCGAATTGGATATCACGGAAAATGGAAAAAAGACCAAGCTTTGGTTCTCGGGCGACATCGGTCGCTATAACCTGCCCATTCTCAAAGATCCTATTTATCCTGAAGATGCGGATATCTTATTGATGGAAAACACCTATGGAGACACGGTACATCCTGAACCGAAGCAAGGTGATGATGATCTCGAAAAATATCTATCTGAAACCCTCAACAACGGTGGCAAGGTAATCATTCCTGCCTTTGCAGTCGGTCGCACGCAAGAATTAGTCTATGCCATTCACCGATTGATGGATGCTCATAAGATTCCAGAAGTCCCTGTTTATGTCGATAGCCCGTTGGCAGTCAATGCCACTGATGTGTTCCGCAAGAATCGCAGTGTGTTTGATGAAGAAGCTTGGGAGATGATCCAATCTGATAAGCATATGGCAGCCTTAGGGTTTGATCGCCTCACCTATGTTCGCTCTGTGGAAGAATCAAAAGCATTGAATTTCCGCACAGACCCCATGATTATTATTTCTGCATCGGGCATGGCCGAAGCGGGGCGCATTTTGCATCACCTCAAAAATAATATTGAGGATGAAAAAAATATGATCCTCATTGTGGGGTGGCAAGCTCCCTACACCCTTGGTCGTCGCCTTATGGAAGGGGAACGCCACATCAAGATTTATGGCGAAGCCTATTATCGCAAAGCTCAAGTGGCAACCATTCATGCATTTTCAGCCCATGCAGGGCAAGATGAACTCACAAACTATGTCTTGAGCACAAAAGATACGGTCAAAAAGATCTTTTTAGTGCATGGAGACGAAGATACAGCAACAATCTTCAAAGATCATCTCTCCCAAAGAGGCATCAACAATGTTGAAATTCCGAGTCCCGGAACTGAAATTATGATATAATGGAAAATATCTACAGAATAAGAGGGAATTTATCTTATTTTCATTGACGTATAGGGTGGATAGAGTATAATTAGACTGGTATAACACCGATTATGGAAAAAACAGCAAGCGCTTATGAGACAATCTCAGGCGCTTGCTTTCGTATGTATTAAAGGTAGCACATCTGTTCTTTTTTTGGTGTGCGGGTTATTTTTGCGAAGCAATTATTAAAATGATTCTATCCCCTGGAGGCGTGTGAATGGAAGCAAAAGGTCTCAAAGCTTTACGAGTGAGTTTAGCATCCCCCGAAACGATTAAGAGTTGGTCCTATGGTGAAGTGTTAAAGCCAGAAACGATTAACTATCGTCGCTTACGACCCGAAAAAGATGGTCTCTTCTGTGAAGCAATTTTTGGTCCCCAAAAAGATTGGCAATGTTATTGTGGTAAGTATAAAAACCAACGATACAAAGGTATTGTATGTGATAAGTGTGGTGTAGAAGTCACTCGCTCATCTGTGCGTCGTGAACGCATGGGGCACATCACCCTCGCAGCACCCGTAGCACATGTTTGGTATTCTCGTCGTGTGCCTTCTTATATGGGTTTGATTCTTGATATTTCTCGAAAAAACTTAGATCGTGTATTGTATTTTGCACAATACGTGGTGACCCACGTAGACGAAGATACACGTAAACGTTATTTGGAACGTATTGACAACGAACTCGCCTCATTAGACAACGATATCAATGCCCGTTTGAACGTCCAAATTGCCGATTTGCAAGTTAAATATAATCAATCTTCTGAACAACTTAAAACACAAATCAAGAAAATTGAAGAAAAATACAGCGAAGAACTTGCCATCAAATTAGCCCCTGTGATTAAAGAAGGGCAAAATTTGGAAAGTAAACTTCGTGACGATTCTGGCAAAGCCCCCCGCAAAGACATCAAATTCTCTGATGAAGAAGTGGTTGTCAAAGCTGGTGAAGAAATCGCCACCAAACATATCGCACGTGTGCAAGAAATTGTCAAAGAATATCTCAATTCTTTTGAAATTGAAGTTGCAGAACGAAAAGAACGCGAACTCAAAAAATTAGAAATTGAAAAAGACGAACTCAAGGCAGAATTTGACACCGCAGTTTCAAACTTGCGCCTTGCCATGGAAGATGAGATCAGCATTGAACGTGCAGAAAAGAAACGCATGCGCGATGAAATCTTAGACATTCAACCCCTCACCTTCTTGGGTGAACCTCGCTATCGTGAACTTCGTTCTCGTTGGGGTCAGCTTTTCAAAGCAGATATGGGTGCTGAAGCCTTCCAAAACATTCTCTCTCGCCTTGATCTCGACAAGATGTCAAAAGAGCTCTGGACAGAAGTTCGTACCACCAAAAGCAAGCAAAAACGCAAAAAAGCAACCAAACGTCTCAAAGTTGTGGAAGCCTTCCGCCGCTCAGGCAATCGCCCTGAATGGATGATTCTTTCCATTTTGCCCGTCATTCCCCCCGATCTTCGCCCCATGGTGCAATTGGATGGTGGTCGCTTTGCAACCTCAGACCTCAATGATCTCTATCGTCGTGTAATCAACCGAAACAATCGTCTCAAACGATTGCTCGAACTCGGTGCTCCTGATGTCATCGTTCGCAACGAAAAACGTATGCTCCAAGAAGCAGTCGATTCATTGATTGATAATTCCCAAAGAGGGAAAGTGCTTTCCCGACGTGGCAAGCGCGAACTCCGCTCTTTGTCCGATCTTCTCAAAGGGAAGAAAGGTCGTTTCCGCCGCAACTTGCTTGGGAAGCGTGTAGACTATTCTGGTCGTTCCGTGATCGTGGTTGGCCCACAATTGAAGCTTTATCAATGTGGTCTTCCCAAATCCATGGCCCTCGAACTCTATCGCCCCTTCGTAGCCGCTCGCTTGGTTTCCAAGAACTACGTGGCCAACGTGAAAGGTGCCAAACGCGCCATTGACCGCAACAGCCCCGAAGTATGGGAAGTGCTCGAAGAAGTAATCGGCGATCGCCCTGTGCTCCTCAACCGTGCACCAACCTTGCACCGCTTGGGCATCCAAGCCTTTGAACCGCTCTTGGTAGAAGGGTCAGCAATTCACTTGCACCCCCTCGTCACCACCGCTTTCAACGCAGACTTTGATGGTGACCAAATGGCTGTTCACGTCCCGCTTTCTCGAAAAGCAGTGGATGAAGCCCGTGCATTAATGCTCTCTTCCAAAAACTTGCTCAAACCTGCCGATGGTGAACCAATTATTGGTCCTTCCAAGGATATGGTATTGGGTTGTTATTACCTCACCATGCGTAACGATAATCACACAAAGGGTGACGGTCGTGTATTTGGTAGCATGGATGAAGTTGCCATGGCCTATCAATTAGACCAAGTCGATATTCACTCCAACATCAAAATTTATGGCACCACTTGGTACCATGACTATAAAGATGAAAAAGGCAAAGATCGCCAACAACGTCTCACCGAACCTGTCACTCGTATGATTGACACCACAGTGGGTCGTGTGCTTTTCAACCGATCTCTCGTGCCAGAAGTGAACTACCTCAACCGTGCATTGGATAAAGGTGGCGTGAAAGACCTCATCGCAGAACTCTTTGAATTCACCGATGAAGACACCACCACGCAAGTGGCAGATAAAATTAAAGACATTGGCTTCAAATATGCAACTCGCTCTGGGATCACCATCGCAATCTCTGATATCACCATTCCGGAACGAAAAGATAATATTCTTGACGAAGCTATGGAAAATGAACAACAATTGGAAGATGATTACGCCATGGGCTTGATCACCAGCCAAAAACAAGATGAACTCAAGATTGAAATCTGGCAAAAAGCAACAGATGATGTTGCAGAAGCCGTCAAAGACTATATGGATCCCCTCGGCAACCTTGCCACCATGGCAAACTCTGGTGCCACCAAGGGTGGTTTCACCTCCATTTCTCAGCTCGCTGGGATGCGTGGGATGATGGCCGACCCCTCTGGTCGTATTATCCCCATGCCGATTCGATCTAACTTCCGTGAAGGCCTCACCACTTTGGAATACTTCATTTCCACACATGGTCAACGTAAAGGTCTCGCAGATACCGCTCTTCGTACAGCAGACGCTGGGTATTTGACCCGCCGTTTGGTGGATGTGGCGCAAGACATGATTGTTTCAGAAGCAGATTGTGGCACAGAAGAAGGTCTCATTGTAGATGCCTCCCAAGATGTTGCTGGTCAATCCTTCGGCAATCGAATCTATGGTCGTGTCACAGCAGAACGTGTCATTCACCCCGAAACTGGTGAAGTGATGTTCGAACGCAATGTGATGATTGACAAAGAAAAAATGCGCCAAATCTTAGACGCAGGCATCACCGCCGTCAAAGTCCGCATTCCACTCACCTGTGAATCTGAACGTGGGATTTGTGCCCATTGTTACGGGATGGATATGGGTAAGGGGAAATTGGCCGAACTCGGTGTTGCAGTGGGTATTATCGCAGCGCAATCCATTGGTGAACCGGGTACCCAATTGACACTTCGAACCTTCCACTCCGGTGGTGTGGCTTCTTCAGCAGATATTATTACCGGTCTCCCCCGTGTGGAAGAACTTTTTGAAGCACGAAAGATGCCAAAAGGGGAAGCCGTGGTTACGGAAATTGGAGGTAAAGTTGATATCTATCAATCTGAAAAATATCAAGACCTTCGCGTGGTGCACATTCTCAACTCTGAAATGGTAGATGCAGAATATATGATGCCAGAAGGTTGGACCGTAAACGTTGAAAGCGGCACAGAAGTTTCCGCTGGTGACGTGTTGATGTCCCATGGTGATGGCACCATCAATTCAGAAAAAGATGGCAAAGTTCGCATCGAAGGTGACAAAATCATTGTTGCTTCAGAAGAAAAAGAAGAAGCAGAATATGAAGTGCCTTCCAACGTCAAACTCACCATCAAAAATGGTCAATATGTAATCGCAGGTCAACAATTGAGTGAAGGGTCCATGAACCCCCACACCATCCTCAAGATTCAAGGTCGCGAAGCTTGTTATAACTACTTGCTCAACGAAGTCCAACAAGTTTATCGCAGCCAAGGGCAAAATATTCACGACAAACACTTTGAAGTGATTATTCGCAAGATGATGGAAAAGGTTCAAATCACAGCCCCCGGTGATTCAGAATATCTCCCCGGTGACATGATCAACCGCCTCAAGTTGTACAAATTCAACAACACCATGGTTGAAGAAGGCAAAGCACCTGCACGTTCAGAAGATATCCTCCTCGGCATCACCAAAGCTTCTTTGAACACAGAATCCTTCTTGTCCGCTGCATCCTTCCAACACACCATCAAAGTTTTGGCACAAGCTGCCATTGCTGGTGCAGAAGATGAATTGCACGGCTTGAAAGAAAACGTAATCATTGGGAAGCTCATCCCTGCAGGCACAGGCTACGAAGTCATGCAAGAACGTTTGCTTCAAGAAGAAAAAGCCAAAGCCGCAGCACTTGCAGCAGAAAACGCTGCTTCTGAAGATGCTATCGCACAAGAATATCTTGATTTAGACGAATCAGCAGCAGATGAACCTGTCATAGCTGACTAGTCGCAACCATCAAATAAATAAAAACCTCATGTTCAAAACATGAGGTTTTTTTTATACAATATACATAGGAGGAAAAAGTATGAAAATGGAAAAGAGAACATTCATTGCAGCGATTTATTTACTTCTATGGGGAGCAGCAGAAATAACCTTTTGGTATTCTGCTTCCATAGCTGCCTTCCCATTTAAAACGATCCTATTCGAAGCTTCGGCATTTGCAAGAATCGTAGGCATCTTACTAGGAGGTTTAAAAGTGATTGTTGCCATAACCTTATTGATTATCGGTTCTATAACACCATTTCCGCTGGTAATGTTATTTGGTTTTATCATGACCATCATACCCAAACAACCCATTCCATATATTCAATTAATTCTGGTCGTATTATTTTTTATCCTCTTCTTTATTCCCTTTGTTTATGGAGATCTCACCAATCCATATTGAGTAAAAACTGAAAAGGCTTGCGAACAGCGCAAGTCTTTTAATTTAGTTATACTTAGTTGAATTTAAAAAACTTGTATTATAATAGCAACTTGCGAATTAAAAACCAATCGAACATTTTTTCCCAATGCAATTGAAAAGGTAGCAAAAACCAAGTATAATAGAAAAAATGTTCTAATTATATGGAGAGTACACTTATGGATATGGGACTGGTAAAAAAAATAGATATCAATCAAGAAATGCAGCAGGCATACTTAGACTATGCTATGAGCGTGATCGTATCACGTGCATTGCCTGATGCTCGCGATGGTCTCAAACCAGTGCATCGCCGCATTTTATATGCCATGTATGACATGGGCCTGCGCCCTAGTTCTGGCTTCAAAAAATCTGCCCGTGTGGTGGGCGAAGTGTTAGGGAAATATCACCCCCACAGTGACGCCGCTGTATATGATGCCATGGCGCGCCTCGCACAAGATTTTTCCATGCGCTATCCTCTTGTCGATGGGCAAGGGAACTTTGGCTCGGTGGATGGAGATCCCCCCGCAGCAATGCGATATACCGAAGCGCGCATGGCAAGCCCGTCCATGAACATGCTCAACGACATCAACAAAGATACAGTAGACTATACCCCCAACTTTGATGACACCCTTAAAGAACCGTCTGTGCTTCCCTCAGCATTTCCAAATTTGCTTGTTAATGGTGCTTCCGGGATTGCAGTCGGTATGTCTACTTCCATCCCCCCGCACAATCTTGCCGAAGTAATTGATGCTTCAGTTTACATCCTTGATAATTGGAAAAAATATGACGATATTTCCATGGAAGATCTCATGCAATTTATCCAAGGTCCTGATTTTCCCACTGGCGGCGCAATTATCCGTGATGACGAAGAAGATGGCCTTGCCAAAGCTTATGGCACTGGACGAGGACGCATTAAAGTGCAAGCCGTGGCACATTTAGAAGAAATGGGACGTGGCCGTGAGCGCATCATTGTCTCAGAACTTCCTTATATGACCAACAAAGCTTCCTTGATTGAGCGTATCGCCAGCCTCGTACGAGATGGCAAATTAGAAGGAATTAGTGACCTACGTGATGAATCAGATCGCCGAGGGATGCGCATTGTGGTGGAACTCGCTCGTGGTGCAGATGGCAGACAAATTCTAAAAGACCTCTACAAACGCACCCAAATGCAAGCTACATTTAGCATAATCACACTAGCATTGGTCAATAATCAACCTGTTTTGCTCACACTCAAACAAGCGCTAAAAGTCTATTTAGATCACCGCATCGAAGTCATTCGTCGCCGTTCAGAATTTGAACTCAAGAAACTCGAAGCACGCGCGCATATCCTCGAAGGTTATCGTGTTGCCCTCAAAAATTTAGATGAGATTATTGAAATAATCCGTAAAGCCAAAGACACCGCCGCCGCACAAGCAAAATTAATGAAGCGTTTTAAATTATCCGAGATTCAAGCTAATGCCATCTTAGATATGCCGCTCAAACGCCTCAGTGCGCTGGAACAAAAGAAAATTGAAACAGAATATAAAGAAGTGCAAGCAGCGATCAAACGCCTCAAAACCTTGTTGGGCTCGCCTACCAAGATGCGTCAAGCAGTGGCAGATGAAATGGTCGCCATTAAAGAAGAATATGCAGATCGTCGCCGCACTCAAATTGTCACCATGAAAAAAGGTAGTAAAAAATCGGTGATTCTCACCGCCCAAGACATGCTCCCTGAAGAAGAAGTTTGGGTCACCCTCACAAAAGAAGGAATCCTCGCCCGTATGCCGGAAGGCAAAAAAGCAAAAATCTGGGGCAGTGATGCAGCAGAACTCTCCATCAAAACCAACACACGTGACACCCTCTATTTGATGACCGAAACAGGCAAAGCAACTGCAGTGGCAGTTCACTCCTTGCCTGAAGTAGAAAGAGCAGAAGATGGGGGGCATTTTTCTAAATTATCCCCATTAAAAGCAAAAGAAACCGTCAGTGCCATGTTTGCCTTACCAAGAAAAGAAAAGATCACAGGCGAATGGTTTGTCTTTGTCGGAACACGTGGTGGGATGGTCAAGAAGAGTAGTCTAGAAGAACTCCCCGGGGTTTCATCTCAAACTTTCCAATTGGTCAAAACCAAAGGGGATGACAAAGCCTTATGGATTGAACTCACCAACGGCTCCAATGAAATATTCATCGCCACCGCCAATGGACAATGTATCCGGTTCTCAGAAGAAGATGTCCGCCCGATGGGGTTGGTTGCTGCGGGAGTGAATGGCATCAAACTCAAGGGAGATGACTATGTAGTTGGCATGGAGTTGGTAGATGAAAAATATGAAGTCTTCATGGTCACCAATCAAGGGCTTGCCAAACGAGTGGAAATGGATCAATTTCCCTCCCAAGGTCGTTATGGTCAAGGGGTCACTGGATGGAAGCTCCCCGACGGAGATTTCCTTGTCGGAGTTGCAATTGATAAACCCAATCGTGAGATTGCCTTAGAGCGCATCCGTCGCACACCCAAGCTGTTCCGCATAGATGCTGCCATCAGTCGCACACGCCAAGCCAAAGGCAAGCTGATCTTCGACTTGCCACTCGACGTGGAAGAGGTCACCAAACTCTATCATCCCAAAGAAATGCCTTCGGATCTCACAAAATAAGATAATAAAAGCTGGTTCTTGGAGCCAGCTTTTTTAGTATAATAATAATGAAGTGGAGGAAATATGGAATTAATTCGCAAATTAGCTATTTATTTATTACCATTCTTATTTCTTTATATAACGATTAATTTATATAAGTATAGCTATGATAAATTTATTCAAAAGCTTTTTGATTTTTTAAAAATAAAAAAAGTAGAAAATTTAAACATAGTTCTCAATGAATGCGATCAATTAATTAAAAACGGAAAATTAGAAGCATCATTAAAGATTCTATCAAATTTAATCAAAGAATATCCGAAAGAACCAGAAACATATCATAAACGTGGTTTTGTTTATTTAAACTTAAAACAATACCAAAATGCAATTCAAGATTATCAAAAATCATATACGCTGGATTCGGAAATTCCTGATATTGAAAAAGATATTGCGTATGCCTATATGCAAGCTGAGAAATATGAAAAAGCAATTGAATATTTCCATCTTGCGTATGAAAAAAACTCTCGAGAGAAAGAGATTATCAATTTAATCAATTCATGTAAACAAAAGCAAAAAAATTATTATTCTAAAAATTTTGCAGAGCATTTAAAAGTCACACAACTCTCTCCTCTTGTATTTTATGCTGAAGGTGAAAGTACATCATTTCGAAATAAATTCAGACTAGCATTTGAGAAATTAAACGATCCTTTGAAAAAATATAGACCATAAAATTGTGAATTTAGGTAAGCAATAGAAAGAAAAATAGAATGCCAAATTTTATTGAACAATCCACTGATATAGGAATGATAATTATTTATACAGTAGTAATTATTTTAATATGTTTTGCTTTAATTGTATTTTCAGAAATTATGGTGGATGTAATTAAAGTAAGAATTAAAAAAACACCTTGGTTAAATAAAAACTACGAATACGATCAACGAAACTTTTATTATCAAGACGGTGTCTTAGCGATTGGTACTCAAGATTTTGAAGAAGCGATAAGGTGTTTTTCTGAATCGCTTATACTAGATAAGAACTTTACCTTAGCTCTATATGCGCGAGGAAGTATGTATCAGAAGACTGGGGAACATGAAAAAGCAATCATAGATTATCAACGTTACTTACAAATCAAATCGGAAGATTCAAAAGTTCTCAATAATCTAGCTATGGCACACTATAGTATTGGAAATATTGCCCAAGCAAAAGAATGCATAAATCAATCAATTGAAAACGATCCATATTTAAAAGAAGCTTTTCATAATCGAGGTCTAATAGCATTGCATGAATCGAATATCCAAAATGCAAATAAATATTTTAAAAAGGTTTTAGAGCTCCCTCCAAAAGATCCTAAAGATTTAATACCATTTGCATTTCTAGAAATACTTTCAAAAAATTATGAAAATGCTATCCAAAAATTTAATCAAATAGAACAAGATTATCAAAAAAACGAAGATCCTCTTTTTTTGATAGTTGAAGAGAATTTTAACAACATGGAAATTCTCTACTACCGCGGCTACTGTCACTATAAACTCGGTAACCATTCCCAAGCCCAGCAAGATTTTGCCAAAGCGGACGCCATCCTTCCTCATCAACCTTTATTGCGATACGAAGACTTAAGCGAAGATGAAATTTTTTCAATATAAAAATAGCTCCCATACGGGAGCTATTTTCTAATACTCATTCCAATGCACACGGTCTTCTTTATACTGCGTTCTTGGTTTTGGATGTTCTGCCGGATACCCTACATACACCAACGCTAACGGAGTTACTTCCTCTGGAATTCCCAGCAAATCCTGCAACCCTTTCACACGATCTTCTCGCGGATAAGTCCCAATCCACACGGTTCCCAAGTCCAAAGCAGGTGCTGCAATCAAAATATTCTCCACAGCTGCCGTGCAATCTTGCACCCAATAGCTTTTTGAAGACTCAGGCTTATTCGATTTTTGAACACTCCCACACACCACAATCGCAGCTGCGCAATTATACTTACCATAAGGAGCCACTTGGCGCACTTTTTCCAATAGGGCAGGGTCTGTCACCACCACAAATTCCCATGGTTGTCCGTTATTTGCGCTAGGAGCGGACATTCCTGCTTCCAGCAATTGCACCAATTTTTCCTGCTCCACTGGGCGGTCTTCAAACTTTCGCACGCTTCTTCTTTTGAAAATAAAATCTAAATTTGACATTTTTTCCTCCGTAAAAAATAAATCCGCAATAATATTGCGGATTTAAGAATGGATACAATAAAAATCTAAAATCTAATGAATAAGTAGAGAATTTATTAGACTTTACTTCTTAGTATAGTTGGGTGCATCTTTCACCATCGCCACATCATGAGGATGGCTTTCGATCAACCCCGCATTTGTAATCCGCACCAAACGCGTTTTTGTTTTTAATTCTTCAATCGTTGTCGCCCCAGCATATCCCATCGCAGAGCGTAATCCACCTACCATTTGATACACAAAATCAGCCAAGCTACCCCGATACCCAATACTGCCTTCGATTCCTTCTGGCACCATCTTTTTGCTTTCCGTTTGTCCTGTGCCATAGCGATCTTTACCATAGCCTTGCATCGCACCCACAGAGCCCATGCCACGATAGGCTTTATACAGCCTGCCATTCACTTCAATCAATTCCCCCGGAGATTCATCCAAGCCAGCAAACAACGAGCCCAACATCACCGAATCTGCTCCTGAAGCAATCGCTTTTGCAATCTCCCCAGAATATTTAATCCCACCATCTGCAATCACCGGCACACCCGTGCCTTTGGCGGCTTCTGCGCAAGCATGTACCGCACTCACTTGTGGCATTCCACACCCGGAGACAATCCGTGTCGTGCAAATAGAGCCAGCCCCCACGCCCACTTTCACCCCATCTGCCCCCGCATCAATCAATGCTTTTGTGCCTTCTGCCGTCACCACATTCCCAGCAATCACTGGCAAGTTCGGTGCAATTTTCTTAATGCGTTTAATCGCTTCAATCACCCCTTTGGTGTGTCCATGAGCGGTGTCAATTTCAGCCACGTCCAACCCTTCCGCCAGCATCTTTTCAATGCGCAACTCAGTTTCCGCGCTCACCCCCACAGCCGCGCCCACCAAAAGGCGTCCATTCGCGTCCATTGCCGCCATTTCTTTTTGCGCATCGTCCAACACCACAGCTTTCACATTGCGCACATCTTCTGCTTGATCTTCTGCGGTCTGATTACGGTGGATCATTCCCACCCCACCGACCATTGCCAAAGCAATCGCCAAGCGATCTTCCGTCACTGTGTCCATTGCAGCCGACATCAAAGGGATTTTGATGCTTAATTGTTGGGTCAATTTTGTTGAAACGTCCACTTCATGAGGCAACATTTCAGAATAGCCAGGTACGATTAACACATCGTCAAAGGTCAACCCCACCCCACTGTTGAAAAGGTCTTTGTTCATTTCCATCTCCAAAAAAATCAAATAAGTCCAAATAAATAAGGGTGTAAATCAATATACAACCCAAAAAACTTTTCTCTATTATACTCGGTTCAACAATTTTGCCTGATTCCAATAGATCTTTTTGCTAGCCCCTGCCACTGGCATCCAAAAGACCTCATGAACCACATCATCCACATCTGTTTGCCAAGCATCTTCTTCATAGTTGCTCTCAAAATGGAAAAAGAACCGTTGATAACTCACATCGTCATCCAAATCATAGTAATAAGTATTGCCAATCGATGCCACAAACGCCAAGTCATCCAAACCACTCACAGCTTTCGCCACAGCCATTGCCAATTCTTTTGCATCTTGTCCTTCAGCCAAATCTGCCCCCGGCACTTGCACACCGGCTTTTTGGTTTTCAGGCAATTGATAGGCTAACACTTCTTTTACATCTTCATTTTTACGGGTGATATAACAATATACTTTTTTTGGATCCATGGTTTAACTCTCTCTTCGTTGAATTTCTGAAAAATAGCCTAGGCTACTCACAATTTTCATCACTTTATCTTCTGCACCTTCATTAATCACCACAGAAGTTCTTCCCAACACTCCTCCCAAATATTTTTTTGCAGGGGAGTTCAAGATTTTTTGTAACAGAGCTTCAGAAGCCACATTCAACACAGTCACTTGTTGAATCTTCACCTCAGTGCCATATTTTTCCCATTCATGAATTGCTTCTAAAATGTTTGGAGGAATATTCCCCTCTAAACTGCCAGCCAGCAACCGTACCAATTGGGTCGGGCGCAAATCTTGTGCATCTGCCATTTCCAACGAGCCAGCGCTAATTTGATATTGATACCGTTGGTTGCGTTTTCCCGACCAATCAGCAAACCTGCCAATCTGATAGCGCACCACTCGTTCAGTATTCGTATAGGTTTCGATCGTTCCTTCGCTATTCATGGTCACTTTATTCACTTCTTCAAAATCTTCTTTCACTGGTTGGTTATCCAAAAGTTGGGTGGCCCAATCACTCACGCGGAAAGCACTCACCGCGCCCAGCTCGCTCATCCCAATCTCCACAAAACCAAAGCCAAACAAAACTTGCCCCACCACAAAGCGAATCAAAGCGCCTTCAATATCATCCCAATGCTCCACCCCACTCAATAGCTTTTTACTTTGTCGATCTCGAATCAGCCATGCATCAAAATTACCGTGAATGCGCAAAAAGTCCGGCACGCTCTGTTGAATATCCCCAATAAAACTGTCCAAATGCCACCACGTATCTTTCGGTACATCAATGATTGCATTCAAAATGAATCGCCGTGTATTTTTGGCATCATAGCTCGGAAGCTCATCAAATTCCAGATTTGGCAACAATGCCAATTCATGCAATGTTTCACTCTCACGCCATTTCACAAAGCTTTGCGTCAACAAACTTTGAATCGGTGTGCTCAAATGGGTTTTGACTGCCTGCGGAATCGGTTCTCCAGATTTGTCGATCAACCCCATCTCCAAAGCAAACGCTTCCAACTGGCTCGGGTAAAGCACCCATTCTTCGTCTAAATAGGTCATCTCGGTCAGATCGATTTCATTTCGTTTGCAGATCAAATACGTGCAAAATGTTTCCATCAGCAAACGGCCCGCTTTTTTAGTATTCGGCATTTCGGTCACCCGAGCAGGGCGCCCCAAGACCGTTTTTTGCAATTTTTTCGCAGGCACCAAATCCACCAGATCATCAGGCAAATAAGCATGCTCCAAAATGCCTCTTGAAGTCGGGAAGTGTCCGCGAGCAATCAGCCCCCGATAATATAAATATTCAGTAGTAGAAATGGGTGTTTCAAATGGTTTTTCGCGATCTCGGCGAGACACCCCCATTTCACGAAATTCACCATAACGTAGCAAAAAAGTCGTCCATGTGATGCGCCCCTCATGCCCTGCCAAATCCTGCAATGCATGTTGTGCCTCCAAATCAAGCTCATGGAACAAAGCTTCAAAATAGGCAGGGGTCCTAATTTTATTTTCTAGATACTGAATCCCGCTTGGGACGTCTCGAAAGCTACCGTCTTCCCCCCACAAAGCATAGATGATCTTAATCCGATCATAATCTTCTCGAAACAAACTTTGTGAAAAACTAGGCATCTTTCAAATCCTTTCAGCCCTCAACCTAGGACTGCCATTTGCGCACTTCACTGCGCATGTCTTTCAACATACACCTTGCCGTCATCCACCAACGGCGTAGACCCCATGGGTTGACAGCTTTTAAAGGTGCCGCATGCACCAATCCCATCAATTCCTGATGTGATTTGCCAGCGTCCCACCGTCGCAGAAAGTCTTGCCCACCATCTGCCACACGAGTCCCCCAACCAGCCTCTGCCATCAATGCCATCTTTGGGAAGCAATTGAACTGCACATGTGCTTCATTGTTGATTTGTTCAGTCCACAGCGCGCACTGCACGCCCATCAATTGTTGCAACCCATCTCCCTCCAACCCCTTGGTTTCATCATAGCGATTGATCTTGCGTATCGGCACCAATGCATAAGAATAATCAAAATACGTAGTAAAAATCGGTTGCATAATCGCCTTCCGACCAGCTTTCATTGCCCCAATCGTTTTCTCAAAATGTTTTCCAAAAGAAATCCAATGCAGAAGAACCACATCCTCATCCAAATCCTCCCCCAAAGCTTCATTCCACACCAACGTTGTGCGCCCCTTAGCTTTCAGATAGGCAGTCATCTCGTTCGTCAAATAGACTTGCAATCCATGTAAAGAGTCAATCCTTTTTTCTTGCATCAGCCCTTGGCATTTCGGGCAGGTCTCCCAATTGTCCGTCTTCACCTCATCACCCCCAATATGGAAATAAGGGAACGGGAACAAGTCGCATAATTCATCAATCACAGTTTTGATTAAATCCACTGCCGCTGAATTCCCCACACAGGCAATATCACCAAAAATCCCTGAACCTTCTTTCACTTCCACAGGCTCACCTGTGCAGCCTAACGCAGGATACGCCGCCAACACACTGCTAAAATGCCCCGGCAAGTCAAATTCTGGAATCACTTCAATCTGGCGTTCTTTGGCATAGGCGACAATTTCTCGGATATCTTCTTGTGTATAAAACCCGCCATGCGGTTTTGCCACATATTCATCTTTGAACGGTCCTCGGAAAGCGCCATAGCGTGTCCCTTTGCGCACCGATCCAATCTCAGTCAATTTTGGATAAGCTTTAATCTCCACGCGCCAACCTTGGTCATCGGTCAAATGCCAATGGAATCGATTCAGCTTATACGCTGCCATCCAATCTAAAATCTTTTTTACGGTTTCTTTGCCAAAAAAATGTCGCGCTTCATCAAACATAAACCCGCGCCAACCATACTGTGGAGCATCTTCAACCACTCCTTGCGGAATCGAAAACGTAGCATTCGGCTCATCGAATGGCAGTAATTGTAATAAACTTTGAAGTCCATAAAAAGCCCCCACTTTGCTCCCCGCTTCAATGCGAATCACTTCCTCTTCCACTCGCAATCGATAGCCTTCTTCTCCCAGGGCGTCTCCCCATTCGGCCTTCACATCCAGCAGCACATTTGCATCTTTCTCTTCAAAAGTCAGATACGCAGCAAACGCTTCAAAAACCGTAGCGAAACCAAGTTCACTTTTTGCGTTTAATCGTAGCGGAAAGACGTTTGAAAAAACTTTCTCGCTCCACTGGAATGATTTCGGTGCTGGGATGATCTTGTTCATCTTCTTCTCCAAATTTTTTATCACTAAGAAAAACAATCTCAGGGGTCACCTTCGTGCCATCGATCGTCAAAAATCCAATGGAAGGGGGCTTGTTGGGCAACACTTGTTTGGCTGCCGACCCCGGGTTAAAGATAATGCGTCCATCGATTGGATAGCGAATCAAAGGGTCATGGTTATGTCCAAACACAATCACATCCACATCATCTTTTTCAAATTGTTTCACAGCCCGTTGTTCCCACTTAGAGAACTTCCCCGGACCTTCAAATAACTGCTCATATTTATCACGCAAATATAAGCGCCAATTGCCATGTCCATGTGTCAATCCGATTCGCACCCTCCCCACGGTGATTACTTGTTTGTTGGGGATCTTGCGATTCATCAACACATCTTGGTTGCCACGCACCGCCATCACGGGCGCCACCTTCTCCAACTGATTCAAAACGCCCTGCACAGTGATATCACCCGCATGCAAAATCAGTTGCACATTTCTTTCTTCAAACAGTGGAATGATTTCAGGATGAAGTCGTCTTTTTCTGTCAGGGACGTGAGTGTCTGCTAAAACGCCAATGGTTATCATAATTGTATTTTACCATTTTTACCCTATTTTAAAGGAATACAAAAGATCCCCGTTAGGAGGGGATCCTTTGCATCTATTTTTGGAAATAGGTTTTATTAAGTTAATTAAAGAGTTTTTACTGTCCCGGCACTGCCCATTGATTGCCTAAAACCACCACCAAATCCACATTGCTAGGCTCTCCCACCATGAAGAACACCCGATTTTCTGGAATCTCCAAGGCTTGCATCAAGAACTTCGCCGTATAAATTTTGTCCGTGTATAAGTAGATTTTAGAGTAGGTTTCGATGCTATCAGCTGTGCCTGTTTCTGCCACATTAATCCCATAAGGTTGTAAGAAATCTGTAGTCGCACCAGCCAAGCCAGAAGTAGAGCTGCCATTCAAAATCGAGACAGTCGCACCTTCTTGCAACATCAATTCTTGCACACTCTTACCTGTAATCGTCACAGCAGTTTCAGTAGCTGTACCAAACAAATCATCACGCAAAACGCGAATCTCAGAGGTGATTGGTTTCAAAATATCACCAAATACTGGATGCGAAGCAAAAATCACTTGGTTCGGAGGTTGAATCACCCCACCCTTGATATTCGCTTCATCCAAATCCAACACCAACATCCCCATCTTGAAGATTTCATCAAAGGTCATATTTGTTTCCACACCATAAGAAAGTTGGTTATAAATGTCAAACGCATTTGTGGTGATTTTCGTCAAATTGAAGGGGCGCAACACTTGGCGCAACATCGCCAGCACCACTTGTTGTTGGCGTTGAGAACGTCCCGTATCTCCATCCCCAGTCGCACGAGAACGCACATAACCTAATGCATATTCACCATTCAAGGTAGCCCGCCCTGGTTGAATCACAAACGGAGAGTCTGTGCTTTCGATGTCGACTTTCACAGGTTCGGTGATATCTAACTTCACCCCACCAATAATATCGATAAATTCAATAAAGGCCTGAAAATCAATCTTTGCATAATAATGAATATCAAGACCTAAGAATTTTTCCACAGTTTTCACTGCCAAAGCAGGTCCACCACCCGGCAGACGGCTATCTTCTGCATATTGATAAGCGGCATTAATTTTTGCAAATCCAAATCCTGGAATTTCCACCCACAAATCACGGGGGATAGACAACATACTAGCGCTCATTGTTTTCGGATCAATACTAAACAAAATCATCGTATCCGTACGAGGAGCTCCTTGCCCAGCGCGCCAGTCATTATAATCGATTCCCATCACAAGGATGTTCACTCGAGAGCTACCATCCCACTTTGCCAAATCTGCCTGAGAACCACCAATGTCAGCTTGCGTCGGTTGCACCGTCGGGGTGGGGGCATTCACATCGGTTTCTGTATCTGGATTAGTTTCAATTTCAGGGAGCACATTTTCCACTGTGGGTCCACTTCCCCCATCGGCCAAATTGAACGTAGTGAAAAATTCTTTGAATTGGAAGAAAGCCAATGTTGCCAGCACAATCCCAATCACAGCAAACACACTGATGATAATTAAGGTTTTTTTATTCATTTTCTTTTTCATAGAAGTTTCTTTCAATAGAAGTTTGCTCTATTATAGTTTTCCTTTTAAAAGTCATCATTAATAATTTAATAGGAATTTTCCTATGCATTCTCTCTCAAAAAACGGCTTTTTTCATTATATCATGCACTGAAAATCTATTATAATGTGCTGTAGATTTTGTGCGCTATTTTGCAAAAGATCTTTAAAAATTCCTCATTTGTAGGAAAAATTATTCCATATGGGAGCACAGCAGTGTCACTATTAACTGTCAACAACCTAGCCAAAGCCTATCCCCCCACCGATATCTTTTCTGGTGTTTCATTCAACGTACCCAACAAAGCTCGCATGGGTATTGTCGGTGCCAATGGCATTGGCAAAACAACCTTGCTGCGTGTCATTGCGGGCGAAGAATCTGCCTCCGAAGGAGAGGTCATCAAAGCCAAGGGGCTCACCATTGGCTATCTCCCCCAAGTTGCCAAATTTGAATCCAAAAAAACGCTCTGGGATGAATGTATGCAAGGCTTTGCACCTTTACTTAAACAAGAAGCCCAGCTCAAAAAATTAGAAAAACAATTGGTAGCCAACCCCAATGATGAAGCCCTCATCAATCAATATGGCGCTTTGCAACAAGATTATGAAAACAAAGGTGGCTACACCTATCTCTTCCGCATCAAACAAGCGCTCGAAGGGCTTAGCTTCAAAGAAGAAGAATATCAAATGCCCCTCAGCAAATTGTCGGGCGGTCAGCGTACCCGTGCATTTTTGGTCAAGCTCCTGCTTTCCAATCCAGATCTGCTCATCTTAGACGAACCCAC
Organism: Anaerolineales bacterium; assembly: GCA_963676155.2. GTDB lineage: Bacteria > Chloroflexota > Anaerolineae > Anaerolineales > UBA11579. The sequence goes on along the minus strand of CAXXOS010000001.1, from coordinate 204,996 downwards.
CAACCACCTAGACATCCAAGCTGTTGAATGGCTCGAAAAATATCTTCGTGATTGGGAAGGCGCTGTCCTCATTGTTTCCCATGATCGCTATTTCCTCGATAAAGTTGCCACCGTCATCTTAGAAATGCGCTTTGGTGGCATCGAACAATATCGTGGCAACTATTCCGCTTATCTCCTTCATCGTGAACAACGCACCGAAGATCGCATCCGCTTTGCCGAAACCGAGCGTGCGCGCATGCTCAAAGAAATCGACTATATCCGTCGTAACATGGCCGGTCAACGTACGCAAATGGCGCAAGGTAAACTGTCTCGTCTTTCCAGAGAGATTTTTGCGGTTGAAAAATTTGGCTTTGAAGGCGTACGTGGCAAAAAATGGAGCGACCTCACCAAAGATGGACGCAATATTCGCCATCCCATGGGGGTAGAAGAAGCTTATCGTCGCATTGCTGCCCTACGCTCTCCCTCCGAGAGCAAAGAGCTCAACATGAAGCTCAAAATTCGCGCCAAAGAGCGCAGTGGCAACATCATCATCCGTGCCAACGATCTCACCATCGGATATCCTAACAATCCGCTTTTTGAAATCGAAAAGCTCACCTTGCATCGCTTAGAATGTGCTGCCCTCATCGGCCCCAATGGCTCTGGTAAAACCACCTTCCTGCGCACAATTCTCGGTCAAATCAAACCGCTAGTAGGGCAGGTCAATCTCGGTGCCAGCCTCAAAATTGGCTATTTTGCTCAAGCGCATGAAAATCTCAAAGCAGAGCACACCCTCATTCAAGAAATTGAAAGCATCAAACCCGGCATGTTAGAAAAAGAGATTCGCTCATATCTAGGTCGATACTTATTCCGTGGTGAAACACATTACCAACAGGTCAGCACTCTCAGTGGTGGGGAACGTGGACGTTTGGCATTGGCCAAGCTCTCCCTCACCGATGCCAACCTCTTGCTTTTGGATGAACCTAGCAACCATCTTGATATTGCCTCTCAAGAAATTCTTCAAACCGTCTTGGCAGATTTTAATGGCACCATCATTCTTGTCTCTCATGATCGTTATTTGATTGATGCCTTGGCCACCCAAATATGGTTTATCGACGACCGCGAACAATCACTCGAGATTTTCAAAGGTAACTACACCGAATATCGCCAAAAAGATACAGTGGTGAATGAAGTGCCACAATCAACACCCAAAAAAGAGGCTACACCTCCCAGCACTTCATCTACCGAACCCAAAGTACAGGAAAATCAACAAAAGAAACCGCTTTCCAAATTCGAACGTAAACGCATTGAAGATCGCATCGTCCAAGTAGAAGAGCTCATCACAGAAATCGAACTCAAGCTCAATAAAATTGAAAAACAAATGCAATCTTCTCAAAGCACCCCTGAAGACATCCAATCCTTTGGAGAAGAATATGCCTACGTTCAAAAAGATTTAGAAGATACCATGCAAGAATGGGAAGAGTTACATCTCAAACAAGCACAATAAAAACAACAAGAGTTGATAGAAAAGGAAAACAGAATGCAAGAATCACAGGTTATTATCACCAAACACACCAGCAAAGTCCTTGAGGGCAACCCCCGCAACGATCCCATCACGCGCAAACTTCCTGTCTATCTTCCCCCCAACTATGATCCCAGCCAATCCTATCCCACTGCGTATATGCTCACTGGCATTGGCTTTCGTGGCATGAAACTTCTCAACGATTCTCTTTGGGAAGAAGACATCCAAGAACGGCTCGATCGCTTGATTCTCTCCGGAGAGATTCTCCCCCTCATTGCCGTGCTCCCCGATTGCTCCACCAGCTATGGCGGTGCCCAATATCTCAACACTTCCGCTCTCGGCAATTATCAAGACTATCTCCTCGAATTGGTTGACTATGTCGATGCCACCTATAGCACTGTCAAAGATCCCAACTATCGTATCATCATGGGGCATTCTTCTGGTGGATACGGTGCCACTATCATGGGGATGATGCATCCCGAAGTCTTTGGCAACGTAGCTGATCACAGTGGTGATAAGAATTTTAAAACAGGCTACAAACCAGATTTTCTCCCCTTCCTCATTGAATATGAAAAAATGGGCGCTGAAAACTTCCCCGCCTTTGTTGCCGACCCAATCGAGGCATGGACCTATAAAAAGCCCTTTATCCTTGCCAACACCATCGCCATGGCCGCTTGCTATTCCCCCAATCCAGCATCAGAGTTTGGCTTTGATTTCCCCTTCGACATGCACACCGGCGAGCTCATCCCCGAGGTCTGGCAGCGTTGGCTTGCTCACGACCCCGTTTACCTCATAGACCAATATGCCGATGCCCTCCGCTCACTCAACTATTACTATATTGATTGCGGCGCTTATGATCAATATAACCTCCAATTCAGCGCCCGCATCTATGTCCGTGAGCTTGAAAAACACAACGTCCCCCATTTTTATGAGGAATATCCTGATGGACACAATAACGTGTACTATCGTTTTGACACCTCTCTCAAACGAATCACCGACAAGATCAAAGACCTTCAATCTTGAAATTAAATGGATTAAGTCACATAATAGAGAGTAATAATAAAAGTTAGCAAATAATAATTAAAGGAAAACAAACTATGAGCAAAGCAAATGCAAAACAATTCTTGGCAGAGAATCACGATCGCTTCATCACTGAAATGAAAGAATTCATTGCCATTCCTTCTGTTTCTGCAGATTCTGCTTACAAAGCAGATATTCTCAAAGCAGCCCAATGGAGCGCTGATAAAATGAAAGCGATCGGGCTCACCAATGTTCAAATCATCGAAACCAAAATGCACCCCTTTGTTTACGGCGAAAATCTTTCCGCTGGTCCAGACAAACCGACTGTCCTGCTTTATGGGCACTATGATGTGCAACCCCCCGATCCATTTAATCTCTGGAAAACAGAGCCATTTGAAGCCACCATCAAAGACGATGGCTATGTCTATGGTCGCGGTACTTCCGATATGAAAGGTCAGATTCTCGCCACATTTAATGCCATTGAAGCTGTTGTCAAATCTGGCGATCTTCCTGTCAACCTCAAGTTTATGCTCGAAGGGGAAGAAGAGTCTGGTGGTCCCAGCATGGAACAATTCTTAGAAGATTATAAAGAAATGCTCGCTTGCGACATCTGCCTCAACCCCGATGCCGGCATGGCCTCCCCCACCCAACCTTCCATCAACTATGCCCTTCGTGGCATCGCTGCCTTTGAAATCACCGTCTACGGCCCCAATGCAGACGTACACTCTGGTGGATATGGCAACGTGATTCAAAATCCCGCCAATGAACTCGCTCGTGTAATCGGTAAAATGATCGACGATGAAGGTCGCGTACAACTCCCCGGCTTCTATGATGACGTTCTCGAAATGTCCGCAGAAGAACGAGCCGAACTCAACCGTCTTTCCGATGGCACCGAAGACTATCTCGCCCAAACTGGCGTTCCCAAGCTCTTCGGAGAAAAAGGCTACACCCCCATCGAACGTGCTGGTGGTCGTCCCACCTTAGACGTCAATGGCATGATCTCAGGCTACACCGGTGAAGGTGGCAAGACCATCATTCCCGCCAAAGCCTCTGCCAAAATCACCACCCGCCTCGTTCCCAATCAAACCCCCGAAAAAACGGCCAAACAAATGCGTGCCTTCTTAGAAGCCACCATCCGTGACACCGTCCGTTGGGAACTCGAATATACCGGTGGTGCCACCGCATCCATCAGTGACCGAAAATCTAAATACGTCCAAGCGCTCAGCGACGGCCTCGAAGAAGAATGGAACACCAAACCCATTTTCGAACGTTCCGGTGGTTCTATCCCTGTTGTCGGTGAAATGCAAAAGAAACTTGGCGTCGAATCCGTGCTCACAGGCTTTGGTCTCCCCGGCGATTCCATTCACTCCCCCAACGAACGCCTGCACTTAGAAACTTGGACCAAAGGCATGCGTGCTTTGGTCAACACCATCTACAACTTAGGAGCATAACATGCCTACCGAATCCAAAATGCCAAATTATGGCGGTCAAGCATTGATGGAAGGCGTGCTCATGCGCGGCTCCAAATATGTCGCCATGGCAGTGCGTTCTCCAGAAGGGCAGATCCTTCGCCATGTTGAAAAACTCGAAGGCATCTACACCACAAATATTAAAAAATGGCCATTTGTTCGAGGCGTGGTCGCTCTTTGGGACGCTCTTGGCTTGGGCATGCGCTTCCTCACCATGTCTGCCAACGTCCAAACTGATGAAGATGAAGATATCGAAGGACCTATGCTTTTCATCACCCTCCTCGTTTCCATCCTCATGGCAGTCGGTCTTTTCTTCTTGCTTCCCACCGGCCTCAGCTACCTCGTAGAACGATTTCTAAATCCCCCTCACTGGGTTGGCAATCTCATAGAAGGTGCCTTCCGTCTAGTCATTTTGATTGGCTATATGTGGGTCATCAGCCTCATGAAAGACATTCAACGAGTCTATTCTTATCACGGTGCCGAACATAAGGTTATCAATGCCTTTGAAAGCAATGCCGAACTCACCCCCGAAAGTGCCGCTCAATGTTCCATCGAACATCCTCGCTGTGGCACCGCCTTTATGCTCACCTTGGTCGTCATCTCCGTCATCTTCTTCACCTTGTTAGGCCCCATGAGCATCGTTCCTCGTTTGATTGTACGTGTGCTTGCCATTCCCATTTTGGCTGGCATCGCCTATGAATATCAACGTTGGACTGCCAACAATTTAGACAAAAAATTTGTCCAAATGCTCATCAAACCCAACTTAGCCTTGCAAAAGCTCTCCACCAAAGAGCCCACCTTGGATATGCTTGAAGTCAGCTTAGCTTCCTTCAACTTGATGAAAGAATATGAAGAAGCCACAGAAGAAAAAGAAACTTTCTCTGAGATCTTAGACTATCAAGAAAATGGTAAAAAACACAAAACAGAAGAATTACCTGCGGAGGCATAACTCTTCTCAATGATTTAAAATAAAAAGCTGTTCATCAAAGAACAGCTTTTTTGTTATCATAAATAAGTGCTAATTCAAAACAATCTGCATCCCATCCCAATGGAATCCACGCATCGTCATCTTTTCCCCCAGCATCTTCTCCACCTGCGCCGCGCTGCCAGCATGTAGCCCAGATGTATGGAACAGCAATTCTGGTGGTGTCTCGCTCAAATTGAGCAACCCATTCTCAGCTAACACAGCTCGCGTATGCCGTGCCACTGATGGGGCAGGGTCAATAATTCGCACATCCGGTCCCACAATCTTCCGGATTACTGGAATCGCAAATGGATAATGCGTACACCCCAACACAATCGTGTCCACATCTTCTGCCATCATCGGCTCCAAAGCTCGTCGCAACACAATCTCCGCATCCTTTTCAGAATCTCCCTCAATCGCTTTCACCAACCCCACACACGTATCCTTCATCACCTGCACATCTTGCGCAAAGCGTTCAATCACCGAAGCATATAGTGGTCCCTGAAAAGTAGCTGGCGTTGCCAAAACACCCACCACACCAGTTTTCGTAGTCTCCGCCGCAGGTTTAATCGCGGGTTCCATCCCCAAAAACAAATAGTCTGGATATTTCTCTCGTAAAGAATTTAATGCCGCCGCCGAGGCCGTATTACAGGCAATCAAAATCATCTTCGTCCCCTGCGCCATCATCAAACGAGCAATCTCTTCCGAGAATCTCCGCACCTCATCCATTTCTCGCGGACCATAGGGCATATGCCCCTGATCAGCTACAAAAAAGATATTCTCATAAGGCAGCACTTTCCGAATCTCTCGCAAAACAGAAAGCCCGCCTAATCCAGAATCAAAAATACCAATTGGTGCATTTGTTTTCATATCCAATCCCTATCGTTTATTCAACTCTTTTTTGCGCAGCCTGCACAAAAGCCGCAAATAAAGCTTTTGCATGTGCTTCCTCAGGCAAACACTCTGGGTGCCATTGCACCAAAACCCCAAACGCTCGGTCTTGCATCACTGCGCCTTCAACCACCCCATCGGGTGCCCAAGCCACAGCATCCAATCCATCCGCCACTTTGCGAATCCCTTGGTGGTGCAAGCTATTCACTTGCAATTCCCTCACCCCACACACTTCCCCCAACAAGCTATCTTCTTTAATTTCAATCGAATGCACCAACTTATCAAACGCATCTCCCTCCACATAAGGGTGGGCTAACGCATTTGCCACTTCGCTCGGAATATCCTCAATCAAACTTCCTCCCATTGCCACGTTCAAAAGCTGCAACCCACGGCAAATGCCCAACACAGGCAAATCGCTTTCCAAAACCAATTTCGCCAAATCCATTTCAAACCGATCGCGATCATTGTCAATATCCGTCACCAAATCACTCATCGTCCCCCCATAGAATTCCACCGCCAAGTCGCCCCCACCAGTGAAAATCACCCCATCTAATGAGTCCAACAAGCGCGCTTGATCTTCACCCGCAAGTTCAAAAGGCATCAAAATCGGGATTCCCCCCGCGCGAATCACTGCCTCCACATAACTTCGCGGAGCGCCAACGCTAGGAAAAAATTCCTTATCCATCTTACGAGTACAAATACCGATCACTGGTTTTATGTTTGCCATCTTGGGTTCCTTTCAAAAGCGATTAAACGCTACCTGCATTGTATCAAAATTTAAGCGATTTTTCATCCATTAAAAACTTGCCTTAAAAACAAAAAGGGTGCCAAAGGCACCCTGGTTGATTCGAAAACTCTTAGTTGAATTTTTGTTTGAGGCGTGAGCGTTTCCCAGTGCGGTCGCGCAAGAAATAAAGGTTTGCACGGCGGACGTGAGAGTGACGTTCCACAACCACTTTTTCGATGCGGGGAGAGCGAGAAAGGAAGGTTCGTTCCACGCCAACACCATTGCTGGCCACGCGGCGGACGGTGAAGTTATGATTGTTTCCACCATTGCGAACACGAATCACGGTGCCTTTGAATTCTTGCACACGTTCTCGGTTACCTTCTTTAATGCGTACATGCACGCTAACCATATCCCCAGGGGCTAATTCTGGAATGTTTTCATTTACTGATGCTTCTAATGATTTTAAAATTTCCTGACTCATTTTATAATCCTTTTAATAGGTTTATTTGCAAATCACAGCTAAAAATTCTACCATGTACTATCTATTTTGAATAGGTTGTTCCGTTCACTTCCCAACCAGCCATGTTTGCCGTCGTCCATGAAACCTATTAGTCTACTGCTGTTACAAATTTATTTTCGCAAGTGAGCGCAATTATAGTCGCTCTTACAATATATTTCAAGAACTTAAGAGTTAAATTAATCTTTCTCTAGCCAGTGTTTAAAAGAAGAAAATCTTGCTTTATGAGGAAACAACAGTCTAAAAACACCCTCGTTCACACATCCAACCAAATCGCTGCTTCTTTTCCCAAGTCAGAAAGAGGCGCTTGTTTCACCGTACAAGTCGGCAATGATTGAATAAAATACTGCCCATAGCGTTTTGTCATCAAACGTCGGTCCAACAAAGCCACCACACCACGGTCAGTCTTTGAGCGAATCAAACGCCCAAATCCTTGGCGGAACGTTAAAATTGCATCTGGAATCGTAAATTGTGAGAAGGGGTCTTCAAAAGTTTCTGCACGCGCCGCAATGATCGGGTCAGAAGGCACGCCAAAGGGCAACTTAACAATCACCACTGCAGAAAGTTGTGCTCCCACAATGTCCACACCTTCCCAAAAAGAGCGAGTCCCCATCAACACTGCCGCATCACTCTGCCGGAAAGATTCCAACAAAGAATGAGCCGAAGCACCTTTCCCTTGTTGCAACAATTCAATCCCCAAGCGTCGCAAAGCAGGGTCAATCGAATTGGCTGTCTGGCGTAACTGTGCATAGGAGGTGAACAACACTAAAGTTCGCCCACCAATTGACTTCGCCAAATTCACCACACTCTGTTCAATCGCTCGCTGATAATTATAGCGATCAAATGGTTCCGGCATATCCGTCGGAAAATATAACATCGCAGAATTTTCATAATCAAACGGAGAGCCCACTTGCAACACATCTGCATCAATCGCATTTAATCGATCTTGCAAATAGTTAAATTCGCCTGCCGTGGTCAACGTAGCCGAAGTCAAAATCACTGCCGTTTTCTTATGCCAAATATGTTCTTCCATCAAACTGCCAATATGCAAAGGTGCCGAACATAAAGAAATCGAACGGCTCTGCGGGCGAATCTTCACCCAATACACACGCTCATTTTCGGGTTCAAACACCAGCTTATCAATTTGATCTAACAATTCAGTAATCGTCCCCATCACAGAGCCCACTTCCCCCAGCAAGTCTTCTGTCCGTTCCGGATTGATATCGATCAATTCCGTCACCGCTGCCCACACTTGCTCCATCTTGCTATAAAACGCTTTGAATTTTAAAGAAGCGTCTTCCCATTGTGTTTCCACTTGGAACCAAGCTGGTTGAGTTCTCGTCGCAGGCAAAATCCGCACTTGTTGTGCATAAGGGCCTAAGTCACGCCCTTCACGTTGTTCTTCCAAAAAGTCACTCACCGCAATCACAAATTGTTGAAATTGTGCCTGCATCTGGAATGCCTTTGTTGTAGTCTGATCTAACAGCAACTCTAGCTGTGCATAATCCGTCGCCTTCAGCAACGCTTCCCCTTCATCACGAATCCGTCCCAAAAGCCCGTGCTTAATCCCCCCCAACTCACGCACTGCTCGGTCCACATCCGCTTGTGAGGCCTTAAAGCTCAATGCACCTGTGGTTGCATCTTCAATATGATGCCCTTCGTCGATAATCAAATAATTAAAATCAGGCAACACACGGTTATCCGCCGCCACATCTGCCAACAAAAGTGCATGGTTCACAATCAAAATATGCGCATGTTGGGCTGATTTTTTCGCTCGATAAAACGGGCACTCACTCGCATATTCTTTCTGACATTGCTCAGCAGAACAGCTTGGGTGATCTGCAGAAATTTTGCTCCACAAATAGCGTTCATCCGGACCATTCAAATTGATATCATTCAAATCCCCCGAATGATTCTCCAACAACCACACCAGCAACTTCGCAAAAATGCGCATTTCATTCGCCGTTTTCGGTTGTTTTCGACGGAACCCATCAAAGCGTTTCGGACAAAAATAATTATTTCGCCCCTTCATTACAGACACATTTAAATCCGGAGTAATATACTTCTGAATCACCGGAATATCTTTATTAATTAATTGTTCTTGCAAATTGATCGTATTCGTAGAAATCACCACCCGCGTATCATTCGCCAAAGCAAATTGCGCCGCTGGAATACAATATCCAAATGATTTCCCTGTCCCCGTGCCAGCTTCCACCATCAAATGGCTTCCTTCGGAAAGTGCTTCTGCCACTGAAGCAGTCATCTCAGCCTGTTGCGGACGATATTCATATCCATCCAACTCTCGTGACAACACCCCACCATATTCAAGCACAGCCGTACATTCTTCAATATCGAGCTTCACTTCATTGCTCTCTGGTTTAATCGGATTTTTGGGCGCACGTAAAGGTTTTAATTTTTTCTTACTCGGCAACACCGCATCCGTATCAATCACCGTTCGAGATCGGTTTTCCAACGCATGGCGGAAGGCATAGCCTCCCCCCCATTCCACTTCACTGCCACTTCGCACAATTTCTGCCAACACATTCAAGGGCAATTCATTTTCAATCTTTTGCATCAAACGCTGATAGACCACCATCGTCACGCGCGCATCATCAATCGCTCGGTGTGTCGCTGCATAAGGAACGTTCATCAGCTTGCCCAACGCCCCCAAATTATAGCGGCTAGCATTTGGCAACATCACCGCTGCCAAATCATATGTATCCAATGTATCATTTAAATGAAAGAGTCCTCTTCTACGAAGGAACCCCACATCAAACATCACATTATGCCCCAAAATAGGTGCATCCCCCACAAATGCTTCAATTTCAGCAGCCACATCAGAGAACAATGGCGCATTTGCCACCATCTCATTGGAGATCCCCGTCAATTGCACAATGTCTCGTGGAATCATTTGCATCGGGTTAATCAGCATCGAAAATTCATCTTCAATGCGATTTTCATTAAAACGGATGATTCCCACTTCGGTGATTTCGTTTGATTTTGGGTCTAATCCAGTCGTTTCAAGGTCTAAGGCGCAAATACTTATCATACCTAACAGTATACCATTTAATAAGATATTTGTTCTATAAATGAATCTCCAAAAACAAATATCTTTCTGCCTTCATTTCCGCTATAATAAAAGTATAGTCATGCTTAAAATCCCAACCTGCCAAAAACCTATAGTAAAGGAAAGGGAGAGTATGAAAAAAAAGATCCTCTTTATTAGTATTATCGCGAGTCTACTTCTTGCAGCCTTCGCACCAATGCCTCAAACAATCGGAGAAGAGCTCATCAAAAATGGCACTTTCGATGATGGCCTAAACAATTGGGGCATCTATAAAGAAGGTGGCACCGGCGAAATGGCAGTCACAGATGGCGTGCTAGTCACCGATGTTCAAAATGCCGGCAGCAAAGAATGGGCCGTCCAGCCCTATCAAGATGGCGTCCTCCTTATTGAAAATAACAAATATCTCATCTCAGTAGACCTCTGGTCAACAGTACAGCGTGATGTCAAAGTCCGCATCCAACAAAATGGTGGCACCTACACTGGCTATCTCGAAGAACAGGTCACCATAACCCCCACACCCACCACTTACACCTTTGAATTCGTAATGTATTACGCCTCAGATCCTGCTGGTCGTTTGGTGCTCAACTTTGGGCAATTCGCCGCAGATGAAACCCTACCCTCACATCAAGTCTATATGGATAACGTTTCTCTTGTGCTTCAAGAAGGCGAAAATGAATATGTCAGTGAACTTGAAAACCTCCCTAGCATTCGCATCAATCAAGTTGGCTATCTTCCTGAAGAACAAAAAATTGCCATGTTCGCAGATCTAGACCCCTCCATTACCACCTTTGATCTCATAGATTATCAAGGCAACATCGTCTTAACCGGCGACATCACCGGAGAAACTTATAACGAAGCCAGTGAAGAAACCATTCGATATGGTGATTTTTCTTCCATCACCAAAGCAGGTTCCTATCGCATCCAAGTTGGAAAAGAAAAATCAGGCGCCTTCCGCATCAGTGGTGGTGCCTATACAGAACTTTCTGATGCACTCTTCAAATTATTCGCCTATCAACGCTCTGGTCAAGATCTAGACTGGATGCTCTTTGGTGATTTTGCTCACCCCGCAGGCTATACAGCCCCAGCTCGTCTATATGACACAGACACTTATATCGATGTCACCGGTGGTTGGATGGATGCAGGTGATTACGGGCGATATATTTCCCCCGGTTCGAAAGCAGTGATTGACCTCATGCTTGCCTACCAACGAGCGCCACAAGCTTATACAGATGACACCCAGATTCCAGAATCAGGCAATGGCATCCCCGACATTCTTGATGAAATCAAAATAGAGCTTGATTTCTTCCTCAAAATGCAAGATCTTGACACAGGTGGTGTTTATCACAAAGCCACCACAGCGAATTTTGTCGGCAACATCTGGCCTCAAGAAAACACAGAAGAAGTGATTGTCACCCCCATTTCGGCCCAAGCCACAGCAGATTTTGCTGCAATCATGGCCAAAGCTTCTGTCGTATATCAATCCATCGACCCTGCCGCTGCAACAGAGTACCTCCAACGTGCCCAACAAGCATGGGCATGGCTAATCGCCAATCCCAACGCACAAGAGGTCAACAATCCAGAAGGGATTCAAACCGGAGCCTATGATGATATAAATTCCATGGACGAACGCACTTGGGCAGCTGCTGAACTCTACGCCGCCACTGGTGAAGCACAATACCATGACTACCTAAAAAACAATGACATCTACACTGGTTTTGGTTGGCAAAGCATGGGCAACTACGCCATGGTCGCCTACCTCAACCTCTCCGAAGAAAAACAAGATGCCACTTTGCGTCAAGCCTATCAAACCATCCTCCTCCAACAAGTTGAGGAAATCGCCTATCAATCCAGCCAAGATGCCTATCACAGCTCCCTCACATTCTATGATTGGGGCAGCAACATGGACCTTACCAACAATGCGCTAGTATTATTGTTCGCCCATCAATTTTTTGGAGAAGACTACATGCGTGATATTGCCCTGCAACATCTCCACTATCTCCTCGGGCAAAACGCAGTTGCCACCTCCTTTGTCACCGAATTCGGCTACCGCTCTGCCTCTCACCCCCATCATCGCATCAGCCAATTGGTCGGCAGCCCTGTCCCTGGCATGCTCGTAGGCGGGCCAGATGAAGAACTAGAAGACCCCTATGCAGTCACCATGCTCACAGGCTTCCCGCCTCAAAAAGCCTATATCGACAGCGATCAATCTTATTCCACCAATGAAATCACAATTTATTGGAACTCCGCCATGCTCTATCTTGTCGATTATTTCACAAAATAAAACAGAAACATAAAAAATAAAAAAAAGAGAACCAAAAATTGGTTCTCTTTTGATTTAAACACAAATACCATATGGTAATATATTGATAAGCGATAGACTCTGACTTAATAAAGAACTAATTTAATAGTTTGTTAAAAAAATCATCATAGAATGATAATAAATGAGTGCAAAAAATATATATACCTTACATGGAGATTTATATACCCCATGGAATAGAGCAAAATATTTGCCTTTATACCAAGAATTAAATGCGCAAATTGGCAATTTTGAATATGCAAACGGATCGCTTGGCTCACTTCAATATATGATTAACGCAATCATAAGTGTCCAATTAAATGCTGAAAAATGGGCAGAAAAAAGTTACAAAACAAACTATGCCTTTGATCAACGTTCTAAAAATTTAGCCATAAAATTTAATCAATTTCCCCAAGACATCAATTTCATCTTCCAAAATGGCGTGCTCTTCAACAGTGTCAAATATGCCCCTCATCAAAATCTAATTCTCTATACCGACTATACCTCAGCCCTCTCCAAAGAAAAAAAAGAAGTAGGGCGTTCTCCTCTCAATCCCAAAGCCTATCAAAAATGGTTCAACTTAGAAAAACAGACCTATCAACAAGCCAAGCTCATCTTCACCAGAAGCCATCAAACCAGAGATTCCATCATCCACACCTATGCCATTGAACCCGAAAAAGTGATGGCAGTAGGGGCTGGCGTCAACCCAGATATGCTCAAACAAACTGCAGAAAGAAAACCGAAAGATCGATTCACCATCCTCTTTATCGGCAAAGAGTTCTATCGCAAAGGTGGAGACATCGTCCTCCAAGCCTATCAATCACTCAAAGAAAAATACCCTCATATTCAGCTATACATGGTCACCTCAGACCCCATCCCCAAACAATATGCCGCTCCTGATGTTCACTGGATTCAACCCACTTGGGATCGCAACAAAATTCGTTATCAATATCAAAATGCAGATCTATTTGTCCTCCCTTCCCGTTTAGAAACTTGGGGCGATGTCCTTCTCGAAGCCATGGCCCAAGCTGTTCCTTGCATCGGAGTCTCAGCAGACGCCATGTCTGAGATTATAGAAGAAGGGCAAACTGGCTATATCGTCCCTCCCGAAGATCCTCTCGCATTTGCTGAAGCCATGGAAAAAATGATATCCGATCCGGAAAAATGTCGCCAAATGGGCAATCAAGCCTATCAACACCTCAAACAGAATTTCACTTGGGAAGCCATCGTCCAAAAAATGCGCCCCCACCTTCAATCGTTCATCAAATAAAGATACAGTCCTGCATCTTTTTTCTTGTATAATGACTCCATTACATACCAACATTAGGGAGACATTATGAAACATAAAACTCAAAAAAAATCATAGTATGCATAATAATTTTATTAGTAGTGACAGCCATAATTCTAAAAATTAAATTATAGGATACTCAAAATCTTTTCCAAAAACAAAACGCCATCATTCTAAATGCGAAAGTAACAAAATCTTTATATGATATTTAATATTTTTGGAAAGATTTTTCTCCAAAAAATATCTATTAATTAATCAAATAATTTATTAATCGGGAAATAAAAATGAATACGATACAACCATTAAATATAGAATTAGTAAAAGAACTCTGGTCAAAAACCTATAATAAACAAGGCAAACCAGATTGGTCCCATATCTTCCCCTACTACGCAGAAAACATCCATTTTCAAGACTCCATACAATCCATCCACGGCATTGAAGAATTCACCAAGATGTGTGATCGCCTCACCAAAAGATGCAAACAACTCAACATGGATATCTACAACATCTCCCAAAATGAAAACATCATTCTGTTTGAGTGGAAAATGCAAATGATCTTCCGTCGCTCCCCCAACACACCCATCTACGGTGCCACATGCCTCACGCTTAATGAAAATGGCATCATTATTAAACAAAGGGACTACTACGATCTCTGGGGAGATATTTTCAATGGCATCCCCGGATTCAAAAAACTATACCGTATATTCATGAGAAAATTTTTTGGATAAACAATGAAACTACCAGAAGAATTTAAATTTATAACCAACGCCCACTTACCTCAACATAGCACGGAACAACGCTTAGATCAAAAAATCTGTGTCATCACAGGTGCAACCTCAGGCATTGGCCTGGTTACTGCGCAAAAACTAGCCAGCCAAGGAGCCCAACTGATTGTTATCTATCGCAATCCACAAAAATTTAGTTCCCTCCGTGCCCAATTTCAAAACCAATTCAACACCAAAATCGATGGATTCCAAGCAGATTTTTCCGATCTCAGCCAAGTCAAACAAGCAGCCAACAATATTGCCGAAAAATATCCTTCAATTGATCGCCTGATTAATTGTGCCGGCATATTTCACACCAAGCGCACCCTCACTCCAGAAGGAAATGAGATGGTCTTCACTGTCAATCATCTTTCTTCATTCCTATTAACCCGCATCTTACTCCCCAATCTAATCAATGCCGCTCCCTCCAGAATTTTACAAATCAATTCACAAGGGCATCGTTTTGGTGGCCTCAACATAGAGAATCTAACCTTCGAAAATCGCTTTTATCATGGGCTCTTAAGTTATGGTGCTTCAAAGGTTGCCCAAATTCTCACCGTTCAAAAATTTAACCACTATCTAGCCGATAAAAACGTCACCATCAATGCCATGCATCCCGGTGCTGTCAAAAGCAACATCGGCATGAACAACGGATTTCTCTACACAACCTATCAAAAACTAATCGTCAGAACCTTCCTCAAAGATCCACAAATCTCTGCCGACGCCATTCACTATCTTCTCGCAGCACCAGAACTGGAAAATACATCTGGAAAATTTTTCAACCTCACCATAGAAGAAACCCCCGCTCGCTACACCGGCGCCCTAGACGCAGACCTAGCAGATAAAATTTGGCGTAAAAGCGAGCAACTCACTGGCCTAGACCATTTAGAAATTTAAACAGTCACTCAAAAGGAGAAGTTATGCAATATGATGTCATCATCGTTGGAGGTGGCGCCGCAGGTCTCACCGCATCCGCCTACCTCTCTCGAGCCGGATATAAAATTCTATGTATTGAAAAAGAACCAAAAACAGGTGGATTAGTCAGCTCTTTTGAAAAAAAGGGCATCTATTATGATGGCGGCATCCGTGCTATTGAAGATTCCGGCATCCTGCTCCCCATGCTCAACGACCTAGGCATTGATCTTCATTTGGTCAAAAACAAAATCTCAATCGGCTTAGAAGACAAAGTCATTGAAGTCAATCAACAGAATTCACTTGAAGAATATCAAAAACTATTAATCGACTTTTACCCCGAAAGTGAACAAGAGATCAAAACCATCATTCTTGAATTAGAAAAAATTATGCACTATATGCAAATTCAATATGGCATAGAGAATCCCCTCTTTTTTGAATTCAAAGAACACCCCGAATTCTATCTCAAAAAAGTCCTTCCTTGGATGTTCCGCTTTGTTGCCACTCTTCCCAAAATTCAGCACATCAAAGGAGACGTGGTCGCCTATCTCAGAAAGTTCACCCAAAATGAAGGTCTCTTAGACTTCATCACCCAGCATTTTTTTGCAGATACCCCTGCCTATTTTGCCCTAAGTTATATGAACTTGTATCTCGATTATTATTATCCCAAGGGAGGCACCACCCAACTCACCCAACAGCTCCAAGCCCTTATCGAGAAAAATAACGGCACCATTCAAACCAACACTTTCGTAGAAAATATTTTACCGGAGCAAAACACCCTCATCGATTCTCAAGGTAACCAATATCATTACCAACAACTCGTCTGGGCAGCTGATCTCAAATCTTTTTACAAAAACACCCATCTAGACCAACCGCATCCAAAATTTGAAAAAAGAAAACAGCTCATTCTCAATCAAAAAGGCAACGACTCCATCTTTGCTCTTTTCCTCGGAGTGGAACTCTCCCCATCCTACTTTGACAACATTGCCACCGGACACTTCTTCTACACCCCCAATCGCATCGGAGAAAGCTCGCTTCCCCCGCTGCCTATCGGGCAAGACAAACAAACCATCAAAGCTTGGCTCATCGAATTTTTCAAACACACCACCTACGAAATCGCCATTCCCAGCCTCAGAGATCCCGACCTCGCCAAAGACGGCAAACTTGGCCTAGTCATTAGCATGCTTTTTGAATACGATCTCACCCAATATATTGTGGATCAAGGTTGGTACGATGAATTCAAACAATTTTCTGCCGATCAAATCATCAACACCCTCAACAGCACCATCTATCCCGGTCTTCAAGAACACATCGTCGATCAATTCACCTCCACCCCGCTCACCATCGAGCGCTACACCAACAACACTCATGGGGCCATCAATGGCTGGGCTTATTCAAACCGTCCATTCCCCGCAGAATCAAGGCTCATCAAAATAGCCAATTCCATCAAAACCCCCTTCGCCAACATCCACCAAGCCGGCCATTGGACCTATAGTCCTTCCGGTCTTCCCATCGCACTCCTCACTGGAAAAATGGCAGCCGACAAAGCTCAAAAGAACTTAAAGTAGAAAATTAAAATATGAAGTTTGGTGTCTAGAAATTTATTCTAATCCCCAAATGAAACTGCAAAATAATTAAACAAAAGTGCTGGGAATTCCCAGCACTTTATGAAAATAAAACACAATAAGGATAAAAAACAAATCATTCGCTCATGTGATCAATATTGACTGTCTGTGACCAATATCCTTCATGAATGGAGCTAACCATCAGAATCATAAAATCAAAATCTTCAGATGGTAAAACATTGTAACGGATTGAAGAGGAGAACAAATCATCAGTTCCACTTCCACCTGAACCCATCAAGTCATGTTTCACCTGTTGATCACTCAAAAGCATAAACTCTATCGTCGGTGTTGTTTCAAACACAAATTCTAAGTTATACACATCCTCTTCTTTCAGAAGAGAAACGGATTTCAGCACAATCGGTTCGTCATCAACCATCACTTCTTGATTCAATTCAATGGATTTACCTTCACTCAAAGATTCATCAAGTTCAAAATCAAAAGGAATATGTACATTTTTATCCGTCCGAATCAAATTGGTAGAAATTGTTAGCGGACTTGTAAAATCTTTTGTGAGAGTTTGATATCGCCAAAAATAGACACCTTCCTGGCCAATTTCTTCATTGTCCAAAAGCATAGCTGGAATAGAATTTCCATTTGCATCCTCAAAATAGAGCTCTTGAGCCATCAAAATGAACACATCTGGATCTTTTGTTTGAATAAAACCATCAATGATATACCCGTCATCCACACTAGCAATGTTTGAAATCAGAAAATTAAAATCATCAGTGGTTTCAGCATCGTTTGCATCTGATGTAGAGGTAGCCATATTTTGCGATTCATTTATTGGCTCAGATTGTGTTGTAGCATCTTCAGCGGTATTCTCAGAATCAACCAACTCAATATCCATAGCAGGGAAAATCATCCCGCTAGGCACTTCCACAAATTCCATCGGAATTTCCAATTGTTCCATGGTGGAGTTTGCAGATGTATGAGAATTGAATGGCAAAACTAACGTTGCATTTTTAATTCCCGCAGGAACACCAGCAAAGATACTGCGAAATTCAAATCCATTCTCAATTGTTTTTCCTGAGCTATCTAACAACTCCAGATGATCACCGTTGGGAAGTTGCATTTGCACAAATCCATAGTTCACATAATCCCAGATCGCCTCGGATTCACCCAAATCAAATCCTTTTAATTGGTAAGTCACCAACGTTTTCTCTGAATTCGCATAGCTTTCAGTCAAAATAATTGTGATTCCATCTTTTTTAACCACAATCGGTTCTTCGATCATCAATTGTGTGCTATCGTCACCCACAAATCCAATCCCTGGAATATACCCCAAAATATTCTGCATCATTGCCCAAACATTTTGTGGGCCCACCGCCACAACGGTGATCAAAATTGCAGCAGCCACTCCAATCATCGCTTGCCACCACCAAGTTCTTTTCTGAGTAGAAGGTGTATTTCCTTCATTTATCGTCTTGTATAATTGTTTTCGCAGATCCGCAACAAATTCATTTGAAGGATCAGAAACGTTCATTGTTTTGTGAATATCTTCTTCAAGGTGTGAAGAAATAATAGAATTATTCATAAAAATTCTCCAATTCAATCTTTAATTTTGATAAAAGGCGGTAATAGCTTTTTTTCACTGCGGCTTCATTTCGACGAGTAAGCACTGCAATCTCTCGGAATTTCAGCTCGGCTACAAATCGTAACCGCAACAATTCGCGGTCTTTTTTGTCAAAATGTTGAATCAAAGCTAACAATTCTTTTTGCCGTTCACTTTGAATCACTTCATCAATCAGATCAGTGATAAAAATAGCCTCATCGATAGTATTTTCATACTTATCTTGTTTCGATTCTTTCCGAAAAAAGTCAGCAGCCTTCCGTGAAGCAATAGAAAACAACCATGCCTTAAACAACCCTTTATGTCGATACGTGGGAAACATCTCCAATGCCGCCAAAAAAGTCATTGAAGTCAAATCCTCCGCCACAGCAGTGCTACCCACCCGGCTTAAAAGATACCGATAAATATCTTTCACATACTTATCATAAAGTTTGTCAAAAGAAATTAAATCATTCTGAGCCTCTGCCACCAAAAATGCATCTTCATCAACAGCAGTTTCAGTGAAAAGAGAATGCTCTTGAATATCATTCATAAAAACTCCTTGCTACGAATAGTGTGATAATTAAAGCGCTTTACAATAATAAATCGTTTAATCATCAAAAAAAGTGACAAATTCTGCTTTTTTCTCCAAACCCCCCTTTTCTTATCCAAGAAGTATTAATTTCCATTATCCTTAAAATATTTTGAAAGCGAATCAAAAAAACAGATTATTTGGTATTATTGTTTCAAAAGAAGACAATGAAGGGGGTTCGACATGTCCCGAAAAATCAAAGAAATTATTTTATCAATTTTAAGCTCTCGAAGAAAACTTACCTATTTAATACTCATCACCACATTAATCATCGTTATCCCAGTCCTCGCAACCTACACAGGTCCAGATCGCACAGTTCAAGAAAAACAATGCCATACCGAAAAGGTAATCACTGGATGTTATTACACAATGCCGGCAGAAGATGAATTACATTTAAATTGTAAAGTTGCTTCTACCTATCCAGGATGTCCTCATCCTGCAGCAGGATTTTTTGCAGGTTGTGATGGAAATTCACAATTACATTATATACAAGAAGATCAAGAAGTTTGTGTGTGGGTAGATGTTCCAGCCCCTCCGGCAACCGTCAGCGGCAATGTCTTCTGCACCAATGGTAGTAATGGCTGGTGCCGTAGCGATGCACTATTAAATATCAACGGGGCAGATCCCAATCCTGCAAACAGCATCATTGCCATCGAAGGCACTCGCAATGGTACAGACTTCGTCTGTGCAGGAAACACCTGTCAAATTGATGCCACAGGTAATGGCACCTACGCCTTTGAATATTGGGCAGTCTCGAGTCATGGTGACACCTCCTACAAAGAAAACACAACTATTAGTGTAGATAAAGAAAGTCCTGAAATTAATCTTAGTGTCTCCGGATCCATGGGCTATAACAATTGGTATGTTAGTAATGTCAATTGGAGCACTACCGTCACAGATAATATTTCGGGACCCTCCCATGCAGATATCACCGTAGATGGTAGCGCACAAGCGAACCCCGGCAGTTATGGAGCAGATGGCACACACACTATCCAAGCCACTGGTTATGACATTGCTGGCAATAACGTACAAACTCAACAGACTTTCTCCATAGATCAAACCAATCCCATCCCTGCGTATGCGCTTTCCGGTTCCCTCGGCAGCAATAATTGGTATATCAGCGATGTTGCTTGGACAGGCACCGCAACAGATGCCACTTCTGGCATAAATGCGATTCAAGTGCAAGTCGACGGAGGAGTTGTCAACAACCCTGCTAGCATCGCGGCAAACGGATCTCACACAATTCAAGTGACCGCCCAAGATTTGGCAGGCAACATCGCCTCCACCTCTGGCAGTTTCCAAATTGACCAAGAAATGCCCGCACTCAATCTCAATCTGAGTGGCACCGCTGGCAAAAACGGTTGGTATATCAGCCCAGTTAGTTGGACCAGCAGTACAAGTGATGCTGTTTCCGGATTGAGTAGTCATACTCTCACACTAAACAGCGCACCTACCACAGCAGATGGCAATACGAGTAGTGATGGCATCTATACCCTAAACGCCATCGCCCAAGATAACGCCAGTAACCAAACCACCCAAACTAAAAATTTTGGGATTGACCAAACAGCCCCCACAGTTAGCTTTTCTCCACTTTCTGGCACTTATAGTGACTCCGTAGCATTGTCTGGCAGTAGTACAGACGACACTTCTGGAGTAGCTTATATTGAGATTCAGGTTGCTGGACAAACCCATCAAGTGCCTGCCACTGGTGATTGGAGTTTGAATTGGAATACCAAAAGCACATGTAATGGGGATGTCACCGCCACAGTGCGTGCTTTTGACCAAGCTGGGCACGCCAGTGCACCACAAAGCCAATCATTCACCATCCACAACCAAAGCGTAAAAATCACCCTACCGTCACAAATTGACGCCAGTCAACCCGTCCCCTTAGGGATTAATCCAAGTAATATCAGCCGAATGACTGTCCGCATCACCGATGATGCAGGCAAATTACCCGCTATCTCACAAACCTATACAGGTGCCAGCATCCCCTCAAATTATCAATGGGATCGTTATATGGGTGATGGAAGCCTTGCCCCCAAAGGCACCTATACCTTAAATGTCCTTATTCAAGATAAAAACACCTGTGTAGAGGATGCCGCCAGCATCACTCTTGTGGTCAGTGATTCCAAATTCTCCGCCTGGGTCTCTGGTGCTCCCACTAACACCCCCGCTCCTATCTACCCCACTTTTACCCCCTTGCCATCCCCAACACCTACACTCGAAAGCACAACGACCCAACCAGCCATCGCTGCGAACACCTCAGCACCTAGCGCAACAGAAGCACCCACCAATACCCCCACGCCTGTGGTTATCGCCTTCCTTTCCCCCAAAGCCGAACAAAAGACCACCACGACCACTAACGACTCTCCTAAAGCACCTGTCTCCACATCAGGAGCCACCACAGACGATACCGCCAGCACCCTCCCCACCGGAACACTAATTGGCTCCGCCGCTGCAGGTTTAATCGGCTCCATCGCCGCCTACCAAGCAGCCAAAGAAGCAGAACGCAAACGCAGAGAAGAAGAAGCCAGAAAACGTGCTAAAGAATTACAACACTTGCGTTCTTATTTACAAAAAAATGGAGAAGATTGGCATGGCTTGGGTATGGATCAGATGCGAGAGAAAGTACAAGAGACAAAAATTAAAGTTGAACAAGAACGAATTTATGCTGAACAACAACGTGCAGCTGAGATTGCACAATTAGAAGCGATTGCAGCTTATGAAGCGAAGAAAGAAGCTGAACAAGCTGTATATATAAAACAAATAAATAATAAATATGGTGGAGTTTTATCAGATGAAACCATTAATACGTATGCACAAGCACTATCCTATGGAATAATAACTATTGAAGAAGTAATACAACAAGCAAATGAGATTGTGGATGAGATGCAGCTAGGGTTGGCTAGTGTTAGTTATATAGATGAAAAATCAAAAGATTATGCTGATAAATTAAAACAAGAGCTAGGAAATGAAAAAATCAATATACATCAAATTCCTGAGTATTGGTATGCAGTAGAATCGGGGAAAATAAATAATAGTAAAAATATTAATCAAAATGATGAATTTTATATATCACCTGCACAGGCAGAAATTTTAATGGAAGATTTTGTCAACATGATAAATAATATTGAAGGCATTGAAGATCAAAAGAATATCATTAATATGTATGAAAATACAATTCAACTATTACGAGATGCAGATACTATTATAAATAATACTTCAGATATCTCAGTTCGGTCAATATTAGAAGCTGAAGAAGCTTTAAATGATGCTAGAAAAATAATGGAAAATTTATCAACTAATCCTAATCTGGATCCAAGTCTATTTAGCTCATCAATTAATGAGGTTATAGAAAATGTAAATAAAAGCGTTAAATTTATTGAGAATACAAATATTGATGAAAATTTAGAAATTATTAACAAAATGTCTAAAAATTCTCAACAAATTATATCGCTTGGTAAAATCGTAGATGCTGGTACAATCATTACTCCTTTAGATATTGTTTTTTCTTTGGTAGGAGAAGCGGAACATTTTGGAGATGAGGAATATGAAGGTTGGGAGAATGCTCAAAAAATTGTTAGTGGATCAGTATCAGATATTATTATTGGAGCTTTTGTAGGTGAGTCTGCTGCAATAGCAGGTGGTGTTATAGCAGGAGGTATTGCTTTATTATTTGGAGTAGCTACTGCTCCAGCTTGGTTAACGTTTGTGAGTGTAGCTGCTGTTGCTGCAATATTAACTGGTTTAGTAAACGAAATGAATATTACGGAAAATTTTGAAAATAATATAAATGATATTGCAAAATCTATTGTTAATATCTTTAAGGGAAAGTAAAAAAGGATTAAATATGAAAGATTATTTTATAATTGCTTATATCATATATTTTATAATAAGAATTTCTTATCGAATAATAAAAATAATAAAAGGAGAAAAAAATGAAAGCTCATGATATAAAAAAATGGCAACTTTTTATTGTAGGTTTTATAACGTATGGTATCGTAAGGCTCTCTTCTTTGATGCTAGAAAATAAACAATATTTCGGAGGAATAGTAACTATTGTTGTTGGAATAATAATAATAGTTGTTTTTTATCTTGTGATTTCTAGGAAGTATAGAAATAAGAATGATAATTAACTTCCTGATCCCTATCCTATCCTCTTTCCTCATCGCCTTCCTCACCTCACGCCTGTGCTTCAAACTCTACTTCACTCTCCGCGATGATAGCCAAGACCAGCATAAACTCACCGTAGACCAGCTTAAAAAGTGGCAGGCTCTGGCTATTTCCCTCTTTGCCTACTCCCTACCTAGCGATGTCTATGGCTTCTGGCAAAAAGGGCAGGTCTCCATCGCCCTCACAGTAGCCGTCGCAGTCAGCCTCGCCATCCTCATCTTCATCTACTATCTTAAACGGAGCTATAAACAAACCCAAACAGCGCAATAAAAAAATAAAAAGAAGGTCAACAGGCCTTCTTTTTTTACTCATATAACTCTTTCACATTTGATATACTTTATATAATAAAGAAATAAAAAAAACTTAATAATAACTATATTCAGAAATACGCAGGGGAGATATCCACACACATGAACGAACCAAAAAAAATTACAAAAGAAAAAATTGCACTTCTCATCATCGCCCTCATCTTAATCGCAGGCTATCTCTCCTTTCTCATCCCACATCTTCCTCCAATAGGCGCTCCCAAAGTAACCAACATCATTCCATCCTCCATACAATATGGTGATTATGAATCATACACAATCAGTTCAGATGGAAAATATTTATATACAAATACTTATGAAAAAATTGATGCTGTGACAAGTCAATTTGTAGATTATATACCTGGAACAATAGTGTTAAAAAACACTTTGGATCTCTTTGATTTGAAAACAAGTTTTTCAACATTCACACTATCGCCAGATGAGAAATATTTGATTATGGCTGATCTTAAAGAGTCTACAATTACAGATGAAAAACTAAAATTTTTAGAAATGGGAAAAATTACAAATTTGGAAACTCGTAAATTCGAATATGTTCCTGATGATTTAATTGTTTATTCATGGAACCCAAATGATACAAATATTTTTTTGAGTAATTATGGGGTTGTAAAAATTAATGAGGATATAGAAAATATTACCTACCATTTTGGTTTGGATGGATGGGATGAGTTTGATTATAGAGGAGCAAAATTGATGGGGAATGCAGGTGCAGTATGGGATATTTCAAAAAATATTCCTATTATATTGATTCAAGAAAATAATAATATTTATCAAATTGTAAATGTTGGAAATATTAAATACGATGATATTACATTCCCAATAAATTTATTTAAAAATTCCACAAATAAAGAAACAAATGTAATACTTGGATTTGATCCATCAGGACAATACCTCATTTATGAAAAAATAGAATCAAATCTTGATACATCAATTTGGGCCATCGACTGGAAAACATTAAAACAAAAAGAAATTTTTCGTATGTCTGATTACGATTCTAAAATGCCAGTAATCACAGATGCAGTTCTGTCATCTGATGGAACACGTATTCTTGTTGAAAGAAAAGATAGTAAATTTTTGATTTTAGAAATTGAATATCCATAAAACCAATAAAAAGAAAAAGAATTTAGGCAATATAATGAAAAATAAAAATTTTTTTATAATATTTTGTTTTGTTTTATTTTTTGTATTTATATTTATTTATTTTTCAAAAGAAAATAACCTTTCTGGAAAAATTATATATAGAAAACTTTATAATTTAAATGAAGCCTATAATGAGAATAATCATAATGATTATATATATATGATTCATGATTTTGAAAATAATTATATTCAAGACATTGGATTACTGCGTGGAGTTCCTTCTATATCAAGAAATGGGGATATGTTAGCAGTAAGTTGCTATAATGATAAAAATTCTATATGTATTTTAGATTTATTAGATTATTTAGATTTAAGCGAGTTTCCAAGATCACAATATTCTCAGCTTTCACCACATGAAATAAAAAGAATTTTATTACCAGATCAATGTTCTCAAAATATAAATTCAAGATTTGGATTAGAATCCATTTCTTGGTCTCCAAATGATCAAAAACTTGTTATTGTTTGTGGTTATTATCCTAGAGAATATGTTGATTATGAATTACTAGGATCAGAACGAGAAATTTGTATAATAGATTTGAAAACAGAAAAAACTGATTGTTGGAAAGATAATGAAATATTAATAGCAAGGTGGTCACCCAAAGAAGATAAATTATTATTATCAACAAAAGGTTTAAAGGAACCAAAAATTTACATATATTATCTTGATAATAAAACAAAAGAATTTCTTGTTGAAGGATTTGGTGCGGATTGGGCTCCTAATGGAAAAGAAATTGCTTTTTTTTCAGATGAAACTATTAATATACTAAATTTAGAAAATAAAAAACAAAAAATTCTTTATGAGAATTTATTTCCTAAAGAATCGGATTATGGTTATGTGTTATTTTTCAATGATGTTTCATATTTAATATGGGGTCCAAATGGTGATGAGTTAATATTTGAATCTTCATATATTGGGATAAATAATAATCAAGTATTTATTATAAATGTTAAGAATTCTGAAATAACATGCCTTTCCTGTTTTGATATAGAATGTAAATATTCATTTAATCCAACATGGGGCAAATAAAATGAAAATAATTAATTTCCTCATCCCCATCATCCTCCTTCCTCATTGCATTCCTCACCTCTCACCTATGCTTCAAACTCTCCCTCCCCCCCCTGCATTTGATATAATCTATTTTCTAACAAACGAGAAAAATTTAGGAACTACTAAATGAAAATAAATACGAAATATAAAACAATAATAATTATTATTGCTATTTTATTATTCATATATTCAATTTTTTCAATGTTATTAAACAATAGAGAAGAAAAGATTTTATATAGAAAATTAGTAGAAACTGTAATAAATAATCAGATAGAAATATATTACCAATATGAAATAATGAATTTAAAAAATAATAAAATAAATATTCTAGGTAAATACAATGGAACACCTGCTATTTCGAACAATCAAAAGTTTATTGCAATTAATTGTAGTGATAATTATATGCAATTATGTATATTAAAAAAATCAAATTTTTCAAATCAATATTTTGAAAAATTAAGAATTAATCTTCCAAATGAATGTGAGGGGCTAGTTTCAAAGGATTATGGTCTGGAATCAATTTCTTGGAATAAAGATAATGAAAAAATAGCATTTGTTTGTGGAATATCTCCAAAGATACATAGTAATTTTCAAGGAGTAGTAACAAATAGACAAATTTGCATTTTATTATTGAAGGATAAATCTTATAATTGCTTTGAAAATAATGAGATTTATTCAGCTGTTTGGTCACCAAATGAAAATAAAATGCTATTATCTCCTATGTTAAATTTAATAGATGAAAAAATATTACTTTATGATCCTAAAAACAATACAAATCAAGAATTAATAAGCGGTTATTCGCCAAATTGGTCTCCGGATGGAGATAAAATAGTTTATGAAAATAATCTTAATGAGATAAGTATATATAATATAAATTCTAAAGAAAATGAACTTATTTATAAAAACAATTCTAATGACCAGAAATTTAATATCTATTTTACAATAGATCCTTATTTTTATTGGACTAAAAATAACAATATTATCTTTAACGGGGGAGTAAATTTTAGATTTAGATATGATATTATCCAATTAAATATTGAAACAAAAGAAATTAATTGTATTACTTGTAAAATACCCGAACCTCATCATATTATTCATCCAACATGGGGGAAATAAAATGAAAACAATTAACTTCCTCATCCCTATCTTAACCTCCTTCCTCATCGCCTTCCTCACCTCCCGCCTGTGCTTCAAACTATACTTCACCCTCCGCGATGATAGTCAAGATCAACACAAACTCACCGTAGACCAGCTCAAAAAATGGCAGGCTTTCGCTATTTCCCTCCTCGCCTACTCCTTCCCAAGCGATGTGTATGGCTTCTGGCAAAAAGGGCAGGTCTCAATCGCCCTCACAGTAGCCGTCGCCGTCAGCCTAGCCATCCTCATTTTTATTTACTTCCTCAAGCGCAGCTACAAACAAACTCAATCGACAGACTTGATGCAATAAGAATCGAGATAAATAATTAATATTAAAAATTGTCGAACAAAATGAATAAAAAAAAATTTGTAATAGTTACAATAATAGTCTTTTTGGTTTTTATAATATATTTTTATTATAAAAAAAATAATCATTTTCCAACTATTGAAAAAATTATTCCATCGAATATTCAACAATCAGATTATTTATCATATTCACTTACTTCAGATGGTAATTATATTTTTACAAATACATTTGAAAAAATTGATGTAATTTCAGGAGAACCTGTTTATTTACCTCAATTTTTATCAAGTTTTCGAATGGCTTTTAAATTATTACCACTCCAAGAATTTTCAACATTTTCTTTATCACCTGACGATAAATATTTAATTGTTTCGAATCAAACGTTAAATGATATAGAAGTGGATGAAAGCAATGAATTTTTAAAAAATAAAATTTTTGATTTTGAAAATAATGAAATTTACAATTTTAAAGATGATATAAATATATTTTCATGGAACCCATTTGATACAAATATCTTTTTAAGCGATAGGGGAATTCAAAATATTGATGGAACATTGAAAATTGATATGGAGCAAAAAATTGAAAATCCAATATTATTTGGAAATTCAACAGTCTTGTGGGATAAAAAAACTAATTTACCAATTGGTTTAATTAGTTTAAATGATAGTAATTATGTAATTTCAAGCTTAAGTAATATTAATATAAATTTATTTTCAACGCCAATTGAAATATTCCTTCAAAATGAAAATAACGAACGAAATTTACCAATTGGTTTTGATAATACAGGTAATTATTTGTTATATATTAAATATGTTGATATTGGTTCTGATATAGATTCAACAGTGTGGTTATTAGACTGGAGAACATCAAAAGAAATTGAGTTATTTCGCATGTCAGATTATGACTCCAAAATGCCTATTATTACAAATGCAATATGGTCAGCTGATGGAACAAAAATCTTAATTGAAAGATATAATACAAATTTTATAGTATTGTCTTTAAAGAACAATAATAAATAGAAAGAATTAACTATGAATTTAATTAACTCCATTCTATCCTCCTTCCTCGTTGCATTCCTCACCTCTCGCCTGTGCTTCAAACTCTACTTCACTCTCCGTGATGATAGCCAAGATCAACATAAACTCACCGTAGACCAGCTCAAAAAATGGCAGGCTTTCGCAATATCACTCCTCGCCTACTCCCTCCCCAGCGATGTCTATGGCTTCTGGCAAAAGGGGCAGATCTCCATCGCCCTCACAGTAGCCGTCGCAGTCAGCCTCGCCATCCTCATCTTCATATATTATCTCAAACGGAGCTACAAATAAGCCCAAGCAGCATATTAGAAAAGTAAAAAGAAGGCAAACAAGCCTTCTTTTTTTTCTTTGCAACTCCTCCGTATTTGATATAATCCATTTAAACATCAACAAAAGAGGGAAAACAATGAAAAAAAATTACATCCATAAAATAATAATCCTGATATTCCTTCTTGTATCCCCTCTTCTAATCAACTACACAAAACCTCACTCCCCACAATTATTTGAAGATTGGATCCTCCTATCAATTTACAGAAATGAATCATATAAATTGATACTCCTAAACCCTTATTCCCTCGAAGAAGTTGATTTACAGCTAGATCAAAATTATTCTCATTTTCCAGCATGGTCTTCTGATAAAAAACAGATTGCTTTTGTCAGAGACTTTAACAAATTATCACTAATTCCAACAAGTTGTGTAATAGCAAGCATTGATTGTATCAATCAAGTAAAAGAAGTTACCATTCCTTCTGCGCCATCATATATTGAAAAGTTATCATGGTCCAAAGATAATAATAAAATTTCCTTTATATCTTTTAATGTTGAGAATAGAGAAGTAGTTGATTTAAGGATTGAATATATTGATTTGAATACAACTTTAGAAACCGTAGTCATAGAAGGACAATATTATAACCCTCATTGGGGGGGAAATAATAACATTCTTTTTGATTCAAGTTGGCTTTGGCTTTCATCCAAAATTTATCAATACGATCCAACCGCCAAAGAATCCTTACCGCTAAATCAAATAAATAACATCCCCGAAAATCTTGAAAACAATGTAGGTTACCCTTCGTATTCTCCTGATGGGTCTAAAATTGTTTTTGGTTTATTTGAAGATTGTGAATTTGAGGTATGCACATATGCAAGAATATATTTATATGACCTTGAAATAAACCAATATAAATTAATAACTTCAAGTGGTCGTTTTCCTAAATGGTCATCAGATGGAACAAAAATAATTTTCAATCGAGTTAATGTTTTAGAAGATGCTTTATATTATTATGATTTAGAAAATGAAGAAATAAACAAGATAAATGATTTAGATGGTTATTATATACAATATGATTGGGGAGCATAATTTAAATTCAATAAATTCCCATAATTCCTTTTTTTCATAACATCTATTTTTTTCTATAAATTTATTGTTTATGATGAAAATCTTGTAATCATAAACTATCTCTAGTATTCTTAAATAAATAATTTTTAGGAGCAAAAATGGGTGAAATAAAAATCTTCAAAACACAAGGGCAAGTTAAAGAACTTCAAGCGAAACTTATCGATTATGAACGAAATTTACAGCATATTATCGAAAATAACATGCTTGATTTTTTTGGTGTGCATTTTCTTCAAAGTGAATATATAACATCAAATGGTGGAAGAATTGATTCTTTAGGAGTGGATGAAGATAATTGCCCCGTAATATTTGAATATAAACGATCAAAAAATGAAAATGTAATCAATCAGGGATTATTTTATTTAGATTGGCTTTTAGATCATCAAGCTAGTTTTCAATTATTAGTTATGGAAAAATTAGGAAATGATTATTCAGATAAAGTGGATTGGTCAGCACCTAGATTAATTTGTATAGCTAATGATTTCACAAAATATGATGAATATGCGGTAAATCAAATTAATAGGAATATCGATTTGGTTCGTTATAAACTTTTTGATGGTGATTTATTATTATTTGAACTGCTTCATACAAACACAGCAAAAACAATCGAATCTAAGTCCATAAAAAATAATTCAAATTCACGAAAGACACATGATAGAACTTTTGAAGAAAAACTTGTTAGTTCAAGTGACTTTGTAAAAAATATCAATGAGGAAATTAATGATTATATTTTATCTTTAGGTGATGATGTTCAAAGAAAACAATTGAAATTTTATGTAGCATATAAAAAGATTAAAAATTTTGTTTGTCTTGAAGTATTTAAAGATTTTGTAAGAATTTATCTGAAATTAGACCCTGATGAAGAAGGAATTATAAATGGGTTCTCAAGAGATTTAAGAAATATAGGTCATTTTGGAACAGGTGACTATGAAATAACTATTAATAATAGTGATGATTTTGAAAAGGCAAAACCATATATAGAAAAGAGTTACTATAAATCATAATTTTATAATGGTTATTTTCTATTTCTTCATAATTAAATAAATCATTCTTTCTCACTCCCCCAACCTCTCCGCATTTGATATAATCATAAAAAAAGAAAGGCTGCCCCTATGCGCGTAAAAATAGCCCTCGCCCAAATCAACACCAAACTCGGAGACGTCCCCGCCAACCTAGCCAAACACCTAGACTACATCGACCGCGCTCGTCAACAAGGCGCTGACCTCATCGTCTTTCCCGAGCTCTCCCTCACCGGCTATCTCCTCCAAGACATCGCCACCACCGTCGCCCTCCAACCCACCGCGCAAGACCCCATCTTCAAACAGCTCCTCGACCAATCCCATGACATCGACATCATGGTCGGCTTCGTAGACGAAGACCACCGTCATCGTTTCTATATCGCCGCCGCCTATCTCTCCCAAGGGCAAGTCCTCCACGTTCATCACAAAATCTACCTCCCCACCTATAGCCTCTTCGACGAAGGTCGCTTCTTTGCCTGGGGAGATGACATCCGCGCTTTCGACACCCGCTTCGGACG
Organism: Anaerolineales bacterium; assembly: GCA_963676155.2. Taxonomy (GTDB): domain Bacteria; phylum Chloroflexota; class Anaerolineae; order Anaerolineales; family UBA11579. The sequence goes on along the minus strand of CAXXOS010000001.1, from coordinate 173,728 downwards.
CATGGGCATGCTCATCTGTGAAGACTTCTGGCACGTCTCTCCTCCCTATCTCCTCTGGCTCGATGGCGCCGACATCCTCCTCCTCTCCTCCGCCTCCCCCGGCCGTGGAATCAAAAATTCAGACATGCTCGAATCTGCCGAATGGGTTGAGCATCTCAACAAAGCCTATGCCTCCATGTTCACCAACTTCGTCATCCACACCAACCGTGTTGGCTATGAAGATGGTATCAACTTCTGGGGTGGTGGCACCATTTTCGATCCCGCCGGCAACCGCATCGTCCGTGCCCCCTTCCAAGAAGAAGCCCTCACCATTCAAGAGATCAACCTCCACAAGCTCAATCGAGTTCGCAAGCGCCTCCCTCTTCTCAGAGACGAACGCACCGGCCTCGCCCAAAAAGAACTCAACCGCATCCTCAATCAAGATAAGGACGTCTACCGATGATCGACCTCTCCATCAACACCCAACTTGCCGAAAAAATTCTCACTGGCTTCATCAAAAGTGAGCTCAATCGCGTCGGTTTCAACAAAGCCGTCATTGGCCTCTCTGGTGGCATCGATTCCGCCGTCTCCTGTGCCCTTGCCGCCCATGCCCTCGGTCCCGAAAACGTCCTCGCCATCCGCATGCCTTATCGCACTTCCTCCCAAGGCTCCCTCGATCATGCCCAACTCCTCATTGACCAACTTGGCATCCCCTCCAAAACCATTCCCATCACTGATATGGCCGAGCCCTACTACGCCCAACAAACCGTCACAGACCCCCTCCGCATGGGCAATGTCATGGCCCGCCTCCGCATGATCGTCCTCTACGACCAATCAGAAGATTTCAAAGGGCTCGTCATGGGCACCAGCAACAAAACCGAAATTCTCCTTGGCTATAGCACCATCTTTGGCGACGCCGCCGCGGCCATCAATCCCATTGGCGATCTCTATAAAACTCAACTCCGCCAACTCGCCCGTCATCTAGACATCCCCACCGAAATTATCGACAAACCCCCTTCAGCCGACCTCTGGGAAGGCCAAACCGACGAAGATGATCTTGGCTTCACCTATGCTCAAGTCGACCAACTCCTCTACCTCATCGTAGACGAACGCGCCACCCGAGAAGATTGCATCGACCAAGGCTTCGATCCCAACTTCATCGACCAAGTCAACCTCCGCATTCAACGCACTCACTACAAACGCATCATGCCCCCCATCGCCAAGCTCTCCAACCGCACCATCGGCTACGACTTCATCTACCTCCGCTCCTGGGGCTCATAATTTAAAGAATAAAAAAAGGATGCTCATCAAGCATCCTTCTTAAGCGTCCTTCAACCACTGCCGCACCAGCTCAAACAAATCAAAATAACTCTTCGGAGACGAAGTCGATGTTGCCTGAATCACATACACCAAATCCTCCGCCGGAATCACATTAATTTCCTGCCCGCCAGACCCTTTCGCGCCCACTCCGTCATCCAACAGCCACCACAAATAACCATAGTCACGATTGACTGCCGAAGGGGTCATCAATTGGTGTATATATCCCTCACTCACAATTCGCTTTCCTTCAAAAACGCCCTTGTTCAGCACCAAGCGTCCAATCTTCGCCAAGTCAAAAGCGCTCAAATTCGAAGCATCTTCCACTGCATCCCCATTATGAATCGAATATGAAACCCCTTTTTTGTCTTCCGCCCAGCGCTCACTTTCAATTCCTAAAGGTCCAAAAAGAGTTTGCTCACAAAAATCATAGGACGGCATCCCTGTCACTTTGCGGATAATCGCCGATAACAGCACCACATCCCATTCCTTATACACAAACGCCTGTCCCGGCAAAGTTTTCATCGCCGTGTCAGCCACATGTCCCACCCAATCCTCACTCAACCACATCTGCTCCAACATCGGGCAATGATAGTGCGTCCCACTCGTCCAATAGATGCCAGAGCTCATCGTCAGCAAATGTTCCACGCGAATCAATTTATGATACGCATGTTCATTCTCATCAAACGCCGCCAAATACTTACAAATTGGGTCGCTCACATCCCCAATCAACCCCTCATCCAAACAAATCCCCACACACAAAGAGAGAAGGCTTTTCCACACAGACTTGATCGCATTTTTACGTCCGCGCGCAAACCCGTTGAAATAACGTTCAAAGATGAGCTTATCATTTTGATACACCACAATCGCATTAATCAAAGGCGCACGATGTTGGTGAATATGCTCATCAACCAATTGTTTCAAGTCATTTTTCATAAATATCGTCCAATAATCGATTTCGGGTTCGCGCGCAAATCCGCAGGCGTCCCAACAGCAATCACTTCCCCGCCATCTGTTCCCCCACCTTCCCCCAATTCAATCAACCAATCACATTGCGAGAGCATAAAAGGATCATGCTCCGTGAGAATCATAGAATTCCCCTTCTCCACCAAATCCTGCATCAAACTCATCAACCGCACACTGTCATAATTAGACAAACCCGTAGTCGGTTCATCCATCACATAAAGCGCATGATTTTTCCGCGTCTGCATCGAAAGTTCATTGGCCAGCTTAATGCGCTGGCTCTCACCGCCAGAAAGCGTCGGTGTTTTCTGCCCCAAACAAACATATCCCATCCCCACATCTTGCAAAATCTTCAATTTATGCTCGATTTTTGCAGACATCCCCTCAAAAAATTCAATCGCCTCATCCACAGAAAGCGCCATCACATCCAAAATGCTCTTGCCCTTCAGCTTCACCGCAAGCACCTTTGGCTGATACCCCGTTCCCTCACATTGGTCACATGGCACCCCCACATAATTCCCTTGCCCCACATGATATTTTTTCTCTCCCTCTCCCTTACAAAATTTGCACGCCCCCTTTGAATTAATAGAAAAATAACTGCCCCCCAAGCCCAATTTTTGTGCATCTTCTGTGTCGGCAAACAACTTACGAATCAAATCCAGCAATCCCGTATACGTCGCAGGGTTAGACGTCACCTTGCGCCCAATCGGTTTCTGATCAATCACCACACACTTATCCACAAACGCAGTCCCCTCAATCGTCACACTCTCACGCAATCCATCATCTAACATAACTTTCCGCCCCAATGCCGCATCCAACATCGGCACCAAAGTCTCCGAAATCAAAGAAGATTTTCCACTCCCCGAAACGCCAGCCACTCCCACCATCATTCCCAAAGGAATCTCAACCGAAACATTTTTCAAATTATGCAAACAGGCATTTTTCAAAGTCAGCATTTTCTCGTGATTAACCGCTCGAAAATCTGTCTTCTTAAAAATTTTTTCATTTATTAAAGGCGCAATCTTAGAGCGCTCGCAATCCAAATAATCCTTGTAAGTGCCCTCAAAAATCTTTTCCCCTCCCAAAACACCTGCATCAGGCCCCAAGTCAATCACCCAATCTGCTTCTTTAATAAAATTCGCATCATGCTCCACCGCAATCACCGTATTTCCATTTTCGATCAATTCTCGGAAGATCACCAACAGCTTCTCTTTTTCCAATTCGTGCAACCCAATCGTTGGCTCATCAAAAATAAAAATAATCGAATCCATCCCCGCAATAATATAAGAAGCCAAAAACAACCGTTGAATCTCTCCCCCAGAAAGCGTCGGCACCGGTCGATTTAAAGCCAAATGGTGCAATCCCACATCAATCATGCACTTAATCTTTTTCAGCAATTCATCCAACAAAGGGGAGTTCAAGTCTTCCTGATAAGGCACCAAAACGTCATATAAATCTCGCAAATAAAGTGCCTCTAATTCATGAATCGTTTTGCAAGCAAAGGTCGCTTGCCGAGCATGTTCTGACAATCCACTCCCTCCGCATTTTTTGCAAGTCACATTTTGCATCAACCCCGCTTCTTTCAACAAAAATTCCAAACGCCCATTCGATGAATAGAATCCATTCGTCACTTCCAAAATAAATGGCACAAACCCAATAAAATTCGACTTCCCATTGTCCCCATATTTCAAAAACAGCAATTCTTCTGCTGACAAACTAGACAAAGGTTGCGTCAAGTCCAGCCCATGCACCTTGCAAAAACTCTCCAGCAATTTTCGAGTGTTCCCTCGTTTTCCCACCCCCAAACACACATCAATAATCCGTTGCGCTTCATCCGCAAACAGCTTCTCTTCATCCAACTGTTTCAAAAAGCCCTTCCCCAAACATTTCACACACATCCCCTTAGGAGAATTTCGCAAAAACATTTCCATCGTCAGAGGACCGCCATTCGTCATTTGCCCATCATAATCCGCCTGAGTCGCAAACAAAACAGCCAGCAAATTGCTCACCCGTGTCTTCGTCCCCACCGTGCTCCGCGGATTCGACTGTCGGATCACCCGTTGCTCCACCGCCACCGTAGGGGAAAGCCCCGTGATTGAATCAAACGTCGCCTTACTCTGAATCAAAAAATCAGCGCCAGAAAAAAGCAAATAGCGCCGCTTCCCCTCTTCATATAAAGTATCAAACGCCAAGCTAGACTTACCGCTTCCAGAAACCCCCGTAATCACCGTCAACTGATGTTTCGGAATCCGCACATCAATATTCTTCAAATTATGAACACAAGCACCCTTGATTTCAATGAATTTTTGCATCATTTCCTCCGACTCACCAATAATACTATTGTATCAATAAAGAAAATTATATTAGACTTTTCTATTGTTATATTCTTTTACAATTTCAAATCATTTTAAGAAGATATTTTATTAGAGAACATTTCTTTTTATAATAATAAAATATATAATTATTAAGAGTTAATTGTTTAGTGGGAGAAATTATATGAAAAAAAGAAAAAATTCAGATATGGAAATTAACAACTGTAATTTAGAGGAAAAAAAGAATTTAGATAATGATATCCCTCCATATCAAGTTCATATAGCAGCACAAAGCTTTTCAAATATTGCATCTGTTTTAGCAGGATTTGCATTAACGTTAATTTTTTTAATTTTTCAATTACCAAATATGGATAAAAATCCAGAAATAGCTAATTTCATAGCTATGACTTTGAGCGTTTCTTTTATAGGCTGTATTATGGTATCAATTGTTTTTGCAACCTTATCAGGTGAACAAAATTCTACAAGTCGTTCACATTCAATTTCTTTTTTGGGTGGCGTTGGATATGTAATAACAGTTAATTTAATAATGATATCTTTATCATTAATTTTTAAAAGAATTTTTGATAAGGAAGCTTATTCTTTTATTAAAATATTATTTTTCTTAACAATGCTTGTAACTCCAATTTTCGCTATTTTCTCAGCTTTTGATTCATATATAGTTCTAAAGAAAAATAATAAAGATTTATTATTACAAATTGTTATTGCATATCTTTTTTCTTTTTTTTATTTTCCAACAATTAATTTGTTTGGAATTTTTAACATTTATTTGAATAACCATAATATGTTGAAGACTGCTCTTTCTTTCAGTCTTGCTTTAATGTTTTTAAGTGCAGTAATTTCTATAATCATTTCAACTAAAGGTAAAAGAAACTTTAATTTTTCTGAACCTTTAATACTAATAATTGTAATAATTCTTTCTTTGTTTATAGGATTCTTAACTTTAATATTATAAATCTATTAAATCAATTTTCTCATCCAATTGTATGACAACTTGTGTAGACATCTCAATATTCTTTACGCATTCCAAACCCCTGTGTATAATTCGCAGGTAAAAACAAAATTCATTTAATGGAGCGAACCGCTTTTATGTCCGATGCACTGCCTATATCCCTGAGAGACCTCACCTTCACATACCGTATCCGTCAAGAACCAGCCATCAAAAATATCAACCTAGACCTTCACCCCGGAGAGCTCATGCTGGTTGCCGGTTCCAGTGGTTGTGGCAAAACCACGCTCATGCGCTGCATCAACGGCCTCATTCCACGCTCCTATACAGGAGAAATCCAAGGAGAGATTAACATCTTTGGTCGCAAAAACCAAGAGATGACCCAAACCGAGATTTCCCAACAAATCGGCACGGTCCTCCAAAACCCAGAGCGACAAATTGTCGCCAGCTACGTCCTCAACGAAGTAGCATTTGGCCTTGAAAACTTAGGGTACCCAAGAGAAGAAATATTGAGAAAAGTAGACCAAACACTAGACTATCTCAATATTTTGCATTTAAGGGACAGAGAGACTTTTTCTTTGTCTGGAGGTGAAAAACAAAAGGTCGCCCTCGCAGGTGTCCTCGCCATGAACCCCAAAGTCCTCCTCCTAGACGAACCGCTCGCCAGCCTAGACCCCGCCTCCGCAGCAGAGGCATTGCAACTTTTCAAACGCCTCTCCCAAGAAGGCATCGCCGTCATGCTCGTCGAACATCGTGTAGACGACGTCCTCGCCATCGAACCCGACACCATCGTCTATATGGACAATGGCGAAATCAAATATCAAGGTGACAAACAAGGCCTCATGCAAGTCGCCGATTACAAACAAGTCAAACTTCCCGCCGAAGTCGTCATCGAACGTGCCAAAAGCGAACCCGTCGTCCCCTTCGAATCCCAAGTTGGCAAACGTCAAGGCGGTCAAATCGGCGATCAACTGCTTTCATTTGAAAACGTCACTTTCTCCTATAGTGACGAACTCCCCAGCGTACTCAAAAACGTCACCTTCGAAGTCAAAAAAGGCGACTGCATCGCCGTCCTCGGGCACAACGGAGCCGGCAAATCCACCCTCATCAAACACGCCCTCGGCCTCCTAAAACCAGTCGAAGGTCAAGTCTGCCTAGAAGGTCAAGACACCAAAAACCTCATCGTCTCCAAAGCAGCCCACACCATCGGCTATGTCTTCCAAGACCCCGGCCAAATGATTTTCGAAACCACAGTAGAAAAAGAACTCTCCTTCGGCCCCCACAACCTAGGCCACACCCAAGAAGAGATTGAAAAAGATGTCCAATGGGCACTCAAAACCGTCAACATCGAAGAATTCAGAGAAGATCCCCCCCTCGCCCTTTCATTCGGACAACAAAAACGGGTCAGCATCGCCTCCGTCCTCTCCATGCGTTCCCGCATCCTCGTTATGGATGAACCCACTGCCGGTCAAGATTTCTGGAACTATCGCGCCTTCATGGATGGCATCATCCAAATGCCCGGTTTCGATGCCGTCATCTTCATCACCCATGATCTCGATCTTGCCCTCACCTATTCCAACAAAGTACTCCTCGTCAACAAAGGCGAAGTCCAAGGGTTCGGCCCCACAGAAGAGATCCTTCAACAACAAGAAACTCTTCGCAAATGCCGCGTACTCCCCACCACCTTGTTGGAAACCAACATAAAATACCTCCCCAAAACAGGTCGTTTTATGCGTGCAGAAGAACTTGCACATCTAATTTAGTCAGAAACAATTCAACAGCAAACAAACATAAAAAAATGTTGTATTGTCAAAAAATTATTTTTTAAACTTTTTCTTCGGAGGAAAAAATGAAAAACTTATTCAAATTTGGTACTCGTGAGATCGTTTATGGCGCCATCGGTGCCGCACTCTACGGTGTGCTCTCATACGCAACCAGCTTTATCGCATTACCTGCCCTAGGTAACATTAGCTTCCGCCCCGCTGTCGTCATTCCCATTTTCTTTAGCATTGCTTTTGGTCCATGGGTTGGCCTTATTTCAGGTTTGGTAGGAAATCTTCTTGGTGATTTCATGTTCGGTGGTTTTTGGTGGGCATGGGATTTAGGAAATGGTATCATGGGCTTTTTACCCGGTCTTATCACTGGTGTTTTAGCTGACTTTTCTTCCAAAGCTTCATTAATTAAAGCTGAAATTGGCGCTATTGTTGGGCCATTGGTTGGTATGTTAGTACCATCATTGTTAGAAATCTGGTTGAGTGGGATTACCTTCAGCGCAGCAATTCTTGGCTATTGGCTTCCTTCAGCTAGCAGTAACATTGTTACAGCACTTATTCTTCTTCCCATCGTTATGCTTGCATATGATGGCATTGCAAAACGCTCTGCTCGATAATACAAAAAATATCTCAACAAGAAGAAATACTCTTCTTGTTGAGATTCTTTAAGATAAGGACTCAAAATGCTTGTTACATGGCAATATCATTTTCGAAATAGTATTATTGAAAAATTTGACTCTCGTGCAAGATGGATTACCTCATTTCTTATTCTATTTAGCATTGTTCAATTTTGGGATATTCGTTTCTTATCCTTATTTTTACTACTTGCACTAGTTCAATTTTTTCTTAGCAAACTAACATGGAAAGAAACAAAAAGAACTTGGTTTTTATTATTGTTCATCATTGTTTTTATTGTAGGACTTAATACACTTCTCACAGGTCGTGGGGGGAGTATGGAAATTTTAGAATCTACAAATCATCTAATTAAAACAGTAGATTTAAAAATCTTTACATTAACGATTACATCCGAGAAATTAATGTTTGGTCTAACTCAAATCGTTCGAATGTTATCAATTGCCATCCTTTTCTTTATTATTCCACTCACCATGAATCCCCAACAATACGGTGTCACATTTAGTGGTATGGGAATTCCCTATAAAGTAGCTTTTTCTATGGATCTTGCCTTTCGCTTTGTACCAAGTCTTGCCAGAGATTTTCAAATCACCTTAGATGCTCAACGCGCCCGTGGTTATCAAATCAATCGAGTGGAAGGTGGTCTTATTCAAACAATAAGACGTGTTGCACCATTAATTATTCCATTAATTATGAACTCCATAATTAATGCAGAAGATATCATCAACGCCATGGATTTACGCTGTTTCGGGGTACTCAAATACCGCACCTGGATTGAAAAGCTCACCTATCAAACCAAAGATTATATCCTTATGGCTTTTGGTTTAATCACATTAATTGCATCGATTGTTATCACCAAAGTCTATAATATGGGTACGATTGAAAGCTTTTACATTTTTGACTTCATCCTCAACCTAGCCAAATAAATCAAAAAAATGAACAACACAAGCGAGAACTCTTACATCAGTTCTCGCTTTTTTTTGGATTAAATCAACTCCTATGGCATAATAGGGGTATCGTATCCATATAAACACATCCAATAACCACTAACTTTTACCAAAGGAGTCCCCATGGTTTTAATCTTTGAAATCTTATTATTTATTACTGGTCTCTGGGCCCTCATTGCCGGCAAACTTCCGGCAAAGCTCAACAAAATCCTCTTTGGCAGAAACGCCACCGAGCTCTCCCCCAACAAAACCCGCCTCATTGGCATGCTATTTATCAGCCCCGTCATTCTCGCCTTTTTTGTAGGCGTCATCTTTGGCCTATTTTTCGATCAACAAAATATCATCTTCCTCACTGTATTTGAACTTCTATATCTTCTCTTCATCATCTTTGTCACCACCTTGATGGTCAAAAAAGAAAAACAGAAAAAAGAAATTTCAAACGAAACCATCGATTTAGAAGCGCAAGAGGCCTTATCTTCACTTGAAGAGCAGGACTAACCCCAGCTACACTTGCCCAAACCCGCCACACCAAGTAAAATAAACCCCTGACTGTCTAAAATGGTCAAACAGAAAAAATATTTTGTGTTTGTCCCCGTCAATTCCTTTTTTTAGACAGTCTTTTTTTATTTCATCCAAACAATACATATTGCGCATAGATTACTGGTGCATATTTAGTTCCAAAATAAAAACGCCATCTTAATCATGGCGTTTTCTATCTCAATTCATTTCAACTCATCCAATAGCGATTGCATCAAATCCCGATAGGTCTGCAACGCCTCCTCACCGGCATTCGTAATCGAATACAGCGTCACTGGCTTCTTCTCCAAAAATTCCTTTTTCACCAACACATAACCCGCATCTTCCAACTTCTTCATATGCGTTGACAAATTCCCTCGTGTCAAACCAGTCTGCCGATTCAGAAACACAAAATCAGCACTCTCAATCACAAATAGGATTGAGAGAATCATCAATCTTGCTGGTTCATGAACAATCTTGTCAATCTCACCAGCTCTCTTCAACGTCTCAAAAATAGGATTATTCGTTTTCATCATCAAGCTCAATACCTTCATTCAGGTCATATTTTCGAACAAATTTTACCATCAACCATCCTGAAACTCCCAACATCACGCCCCCTAAACCAATCATCGCAAAGCCAAGTTCAAAATCAAAAAAAACGGAGCTGAAAATCAAAGCCAACCACAAAACACTATAATAATGAAAACGAGCATTCTTCAAAAATATTCCCACCGCATAGATCACTCCCCCAAAAAAAGTAATAAAAATCAATAATGAATAATTTTGGAAAAAAGCCCCTCTGGTAGAAGGAACTGGGACATTTATGAATAGAAACAAAATCAATCCAGCCAACAACACAACACCAAATAAAAACACCACCTGAAATTTCCGTAGATTCTCTTTTTCAGAATTAAATCGAATCAAACCAATGCGTGGATAGGTGAGTCGTTCTTTCAAAGGAAAATAGAAAATTCCCGGAATTGCAATCAAACCAATCAATGCAAATATTTCGTAACGAGTCACAAACCCAAACATTAAAACAATAATTCCCACAATCAAATCCAAAATCCCATCTTCATGAAAAAGAGCCAACAGCTTTTTTTCCATCGATGATTCTTTCATTTTTACACTTCTATTCATTTTCAGACTCCTTTTCGTCTTTATTGTTTGTAATACAAACCTGTTTGCATTAAAGATACAGCAATTCAAATACACTGTCAAGCCTCAAAGTTATCATTTTTTTAGCTTTAAATATGGTATAATATAGAACATAAATTCTAATAAAAAGGGGAGAAAAAATGCAAATTATTCAGATTTTCAAAAACAACTTCAACAAATTCATCACCCACAGCTTCAAAAAATTCAAATCCCACCTAATCTTAAAAAATTCAAGCCATTTCAACCGCTTCAAACGCCACTCAAAAACCAGCTTTCTGGCACCATTTGGCACCGCAAAACGCCCTTCAGGGCACTTCCTGCACCTATTAAATCGCCTCAGGGCACAATCTGCGCACCTCCTTTCCAACCTGCTGGCACATCTTGGCAGTCAAAACCTAATAAAAAAGCGCCTTCTGGCGCTCCTTGGCACAAAATTGACAAAAATCCCCTATTTCAAGAGGTTCACAATCATTTTTTTTGAGCGGGTTTCACCACATCGCGTTGCATCCGTCGCAAAAACTGGGGAGAATTCAAGCCTCTCTCCAACACAAAATGCAAATAACTGCGATTCAAATGCTCCATCTCGCGCATCTCAGTCTCGCTCATTTGCGCCCGTAATCCCCCTCGAAAATCACTTCGCTGAAAATGTCGCATATATCGCAACACATCCTTCGAAATCGGTGTCACCCCATCCATCGCTCGTCCGCACTTCGGGCAAATCACGCCCCCCGACAAGCTCTGAAAAAACTGATCCTCATATTCAATCTTCGTATTACACTGCGTACAAAAATGCAACTCTGGGCGGAACCCAAAGCTGTCCGGCACCTTCACCTCAAAGATTCGCAAAATCAACTCAGGTGAGAGATCCAGTTCCAGCAAATGCAACGCCTGCACCAGCAAAAAGAAAGCCTGCGTGTGTTCCTCTTGGTCAAACGTAAACTTATCCACCAACTCCATCATCGTTGCCCCATAGCCCAACAGCAACAAGTCCTGCTTCACCACATCAAACCCAGCCATCATCTCCGCTTGCGTAATCACATCAAACCCTTTCCCCTTCGCCACTTGGATCTGCACATGGTTCATCAAGTCCAAATGCCCGCCTTTTCGAGAGTTCTGCTTCCGCACACCGCGCCCCACTGCGGTCACTTTCCCGAACTGGCGCGTGAAGATCGTCAAAATCCGATCCGCTTCTTTGTAATCCTGATGGCGCAACACAATCCCCTCCGCCTTATACGATTTCGGCACCGTAGACATCAGTCCACCACCTCCGCCACTTTCTCCCAAATCTGATACATCCCCAAATTGCCACCTTGCCCATCGGAGAAAAATACATCCTTCACTTCAAAGCCCGCCATCGGAGCCATCGCTTTCAACTCATCCACATCATAGTGATGCACAAACCGGAAAGCGCTCCCATCCCGTCGCCAATCCAGCAAATAGTCATTCTCTTCCACATCCGCAGCATCCAAGCCAATCACATCCCAGCTTTGCACCCGTTCAGCCAACCGTGGGCTATTCAAAAATTGCCAATTCGAATGAATGAACAAATGCCCCACTGGCAACAAACGATTGATTCCCTGATAGATGCGCAGCCGATTAGCCGCCCCGGGGATATGATGAAACACCGCAAAAGAGGTCACCTGTGCAAAAGAGCCACTCGCAAAATCAGCATTCCAGTCGTCTTGCAACACATCCACACACTCAAACGCCACCTGCAAGCCATCCTCCCCCACATCATCCGATTCAGCCAACAACGGAGCCGAAAAATCGATTCCCAAATAACGTCCCTTTTTCCCCCGTTTTGCCAACTCAACAGAAAAGTTGCCGTTTCCGCAACCCACGTCCAACACGTTCACCACCTCTGGCAATGCATCCGCCATTCGCATCACCCCATTCTGCACACGTTGTCTCGTAGCAGAAAAAGAAGGAGCCAAACGTTGATAAAAATCCAAATTTACGCGATTCAAAAGCGCAATCGTCTCAGGTGTCATAGTCTTTGTCATAAAGCCTATTATAGCCGTATTACGCGGCCTTTGCCTGCCTCATCACCAACAATTCTGCCAAAACAATCAACCCACCCCCAATCGCCAACAACAGCAAATTCGTCTTCTCTCCAAAAAACACCAACGCCACCAAAATCGTCAGCGGAATCTTCATATTGTTCATCACCGCCAAGCTCCCAGTAGAAACGCACTTTGCCCCCGTGTTCCACAAAAAGAACCCAATCCCCGAAGCCACGATTCCCAAATAGACCAACACACCCCATTGCAATCGGCTGATTTCTCCAAACACACCCATGTCCACCGTCACAAGCATCGGCACTCCCGTCACCAACACCGCCCCCAAATAGAGAGGAGCAAAAAATTGCATCGCATTTCCTTCTTTGTTCAATTCCATCTTTGCATAAAGATACTGCCCCAACGCAAAAGCTACATTCGAGAGTTGCACCAAACCAAATCCCACCCACGGAAACTCCCGCAATTGCCATCCTTCCTTAATCACAAACGTACCAGCAATTGCCAAAATCACCGCCACCAGGTTTCGCCCATCCACCTTCTTCTCATAGATGTCATCAATCAACATCACATAAAAAGGAGTGAAAATCGTGAACAAAGCAATCTCATAAGCTTGCAACGTCTGAAACGATTGAATATAAGCAATATACATCAAACCAAACTGCACTCCACCCACCAAAACCAGCAACAAAAACTGTCTCATCGTCATTCGACTTTTTCGGAAGAACGGCAAAAACACCAGCAAAGACAACCCCATCCGAATGAATGCCACCAACAAAGCTGGCAATCCCGTCAACTCTCCTTTGATCAAGCTGAAAGAAAAAGCCCAAATCAAAGAGGCAATCCACAAATTGCTCATATACACTCCTCAAGGAAAGATAAAATGCAGCAGTCAAACAAATTAACCAGTAGCATAGTATAGCCAAACTTTGAAATCTTTGTCAAATTAGCAAAGCCCATAAGTTTACTATTTTTATCTCAATTTCATCAATCTCCAGTATAATTACACCATGAACGAAAAGTTTGTCCAAAATGAAGATGAAAAAATCCAAGCCCAAACAAAAGCTTGGATGAATAACAGGAAATATACACCTCGCAAGCTAGAAAAAGCAAAACGAGCCTTAATAGATGTCCAAAATGGCATGTCCGTTTTTGACGCCATCAAAAAGAACCCCCTCGACAAACAAGATGGGGGAGGCTATATCAGCAAACACATGCTCATCGTCGTCTACAGAGAAATGATCAAAAATGGGGAAACCAAAGAAGATCGTGCCATCATGGCCAAATTACGCATGAAGCCCATGCGCACCTTGTCTGGTGTCACCGTCGTCACTGTCCTCACCAAACCCTATCCCTGCCCAGGGAATTGCATCTTTTGCCCCACCGATGTCAAAATGCCCAAAAGCTATCTCCCCGACGAGCCCGGTGCCATGCGTGCCTTGCATCACAAATTCGATCCCTACACCCAAGTAGCCGCTCGCATTGAAGCCCTTAAAGCAGTTGGACATCCCACAGACAAGATTGAACTACTCATCTTGGGGGGCACTTGGAGCTTTTACAAAAAAGACTATCAAGAATGGTTCATCAAAGAATGTTACCGAGCACTCAACGAAAAAGACTTCGATACCTTAGCAGAAGCCCAAGTCTATAATGAAACCAGCAAGCATCGCAATGTTGGCCTCGTCATCGAAACCCGCCCCGATCACATCACTATTCAAGAGGTGGCTTGGCTCCGCTATCTAGGAGTCACCAAAGTGCAAATGGGCGCTCAAAGCATGGATGACCATGTTCTCGAATGTAACCGCCGCGGACACACCGTTCAAGAAACAGTCGATGCAGTCCGCATCCTCCGCGCTGCTGGGTTCAAAATCGTTTTACATTGGATGCCCAATCTCTATGGCTCCGATCTCCAACGTGATATCAAAGACTTTGCCCGTCTTTGGGAAGATGTCTGTCCCGATGAGCTCAAAATCTACCCCAATCAACTTCTCAAAAACACCGATCTCTATCCTCTTTGGGAAAAAGGCCTCTACAAACCCTATACCACAGAAGAATTGGTCGAATTATTGGCCACTATCAAACCCACCATCCCGCGCTATTGCCGCGTTAATCGGGTCATTCGCGATATCCCCTCCACGCATGTCGTGGAAGGCAACATGCGCACCAGTCTTCGTATGGATCTCAAAAAGGTCATGGAGTCTCGTGGGCAACATTGTGATTGCATCCGCTGTCGCGAAGTCAAAGGCAAAAAGGTCAATCCCGAAACATTACAAATCAACGACCTCACCTATCAAGCTGGATTTGCAGAAGAGCATTTCCTCAGCTTTGTCACCCCTGATGATAAACTCGCTGGTTTCCTCCGTCTCTCATTCCCCAAAGCGGATAGTCCAGATTTGGAAATTGAAGACCTAAACCAAGCCGCCATCATTCGCGAAGTGCATATCTATGGACAATCCATTGAGGTCGGCAAAGAAAAAACAGGGGCCGCCCAACACATCGGCTTGGGCACCCAGCTCATAGAACATGCTTGTCAATTGGCTCAACAAGCTGGCTATCCTAAGATTGCCGTCATCGCAGCCATTGGCACCCGAAAATACTACGCTGGCAGAAAATTCATCATCGGCTCCCACTATATGGTGCGTGAGTTAAACAATTAATTCATAGGAGAAAAAATGACAGTAATTTCACTCATGACAGATTTTGGAGAAAAAGACGGCAACGCTGGCGTCATGCATGGTGTGATCTATGGCATCAACCCTGAAGCCAAAATTGCAGACTTATCCCATTTCATCACCCCTCAAAACATATATGAAGCAGGCTTAATCCTCGATCGTCAAACATGGTATTTCCCCAAAGGCTCAGTCCATGTGGTCGTCGTAGACCCCGGTGTTGGCACGCATCGTCGTCCCATCGCTGCACAAATTGGTGATCAATTCTTTGTCGCCCCCGATAATGGCGTTCTCTCTCCCCTCTATGAAAGAGCACAAAGAGAAGGATGGTCCGTTAAAGTTGTTCACACCAACAAAAGCGAATATTGGCTCAATCAGATCAGCAATGTCTTTCATGGAAGGGATATCTTCTCACCAGTTGGTGCGCATCTCTCCAAAGGTGTCAAATTAGAAGAACTCGGTGATCTCATAGAAGATTATGTCTATACTGAAACCCCCAAACCAAAATTCTCCACAGGCAAAATTGAAGGCATCGTCAACGCTGTCGATCATTTTGGCAACGTCATCTCCAACATTAAAGCAGAACACCTTTCAGAGTTCAAAGATCCAGCAGTCATCGTCAAAGGGCAAGAAGTATATCCCGTGGTGAAAACCTTTGGCAATGCCGAAGTGGGCACGCTCACCGCGCTCATTGGCAGCACAGGCTGGTTGCTAGTGGCCAAGGTCAATGGCAATGCCGCCCTTCCTCTAGGCGCACAACCCGGAGACACTTTTACCGTCATTGAAAAAGCTTGATCACTTATAAAAAAATAGCCTACTCAATTGAGTAGGCTTTCTTCTTGATTAAAAAGGGGAGTGTTAGATGTGATTATTCATCCAAGTCAACATATCTCCCATGACTTCTTCTTTTTCAGGCTCATTCAAGATTTCATGGTAAAGACCTTCATAAATTTTGATCGTCTTATCTTCACTACCAATACCATCAAATAAATACTGGCTAACAGTGGGATCCACCAACTTGTCTTCCGTCCCATTCGCCAAGAAGCAAGGGGTCTTGAATTCATTCATATGTTCTGCCACAAAAGCAACATTCTTGTTCATCTCAGCTCCCAAACGAGCCGGCACACCACCACGGTAGTTCAATGGGTCCGCATCATACTTTGCCATCACTTCGGGATCACGAGAAACAGAGCCAGCATCCAATGTAATTGTCTTCATCTTTGGTGCCACCATGCTCAAGAAACCTGCAACTTTGAGTAATATGGGAGAAATATCGCCCCCAAGCAACACTCCCGGAGCACTTAAGATCACACCCGTTAAATCTGGCTGATACTTAATCACATAAGAAAGAACAATCGCGCCACCCATGCTATGCCCCAGCAAAAAACTTGGTTTATTTGGAGCTTTCTCTTTCGCAAATTTTACAAAGATATCAAGGTCAGCTAAAAACTGATCAAAAGAATCGACATAAGTGTCTTTCCCCTCAGATTGTCCATGAGATCGATGGTCTAGTGCACATACCAAAAAGCCTTGTTGTGCAAAAAAATCACCCACATGTGCATAGCGTCCACTATGTTCTGCCAAACCATGAGAAAGGATCAACACAGCTTTTGGATTTACATCATCTCCCCAACATTGTGTAAACAGACGATTGCCATCACTTCCTTCAATAAAACGAACTTTTGATGTCATTGGTTCTCCTTTTAGAACGAAATTTTGTCTAATTTCATTATAGTAGAAAGAACCCAAAGGTCAAAATATTACTTGATTTTACGTGCGGGAACACCAGCCCAAGTTTCTTCTTCGCCAGTGTTTTCTGTCAAAACAGCATTTGCGCCAATCATTGAACCTTTTCCGACTGTCAAAATTCCTTCTTTTCCCATCACCTTTGCACCGGCGCCCAAAATCACATCATCTTCAATCACAAATCCTTCAAAAGCTGAGTCAGCCTGACTCTTATCAATATCCGCTCTTCCTAACACAACCCCCGGATAAACCTTAACATTATTACCGATCTTTGTATGAGGATGGATAACAGTACCGACTGCACCATGCACCAAATAGAAATTATCGCCAATTTCAACAGACAGTGGAATTTCAACTCCCAGAACTTTTAAAATAAAATATGCCAACTTTCCCACACAAGCTTTTTTTCGTAAATACACCAACCTTGTATAAAGATCTTTCTTCGCCATCTCACACTCCCAAAACTCGTCTCAAGCTTTTTGTCACGCGTTTTGCTGTTTTACCATCCCACAAATCAGGACGCACCCCGATTTGCCAATTCCCTGCCAACACTTCAGCGGTTTTTTCTGCCATTTCATTTGGAGAGATCAATTGATTTGTACCTTGTGTGATTGTGATAGGACGTTCAGTGTTCTCACGCACCGTTAAACAGGGGATGTTCAGATAGGTCGTTTCTTCTTGAATACCACCTGAATCTGTAATCACCAATGCAGCCGAATTAACCAATTTCATAAAAGGTACATAACTCAATGGCTCAATCAAACGAATAGTTTCCACACTTGATAATTCTTGCCAAAATCCGAACTCTTTCAAACGATTTTGTGTTCGTGGGTGCATTGGAAAAACTAAGGAGATTTGCTTTGAAGTTTCGATCAATGCTTTCACCAAAACTGCCAAACTGCTTTTCTGGTCCACATTGCTAGGACGGTGCAAAGTCACCATTGCAAACTTATTCTTTTCTAGTTCAAATTCATCTAAAGCACTACTTGCATCGATTTTAGCTCGCATCATTTCATAAGAATCCATCATCACATTCCCCACCATCTCAATTCTCTCTTCAGCAATTCCCATTTCACGCAAATGTTCATTTCCATCTTCAGAAGGAGTCCAAAGTAAATCACATAAAGTATCCGTCACAATACGATTGATCTCTTCAGGCATATGCCAATCATTGCTACGAAGTCCTGCTTCTAAATGAGCGATAGGAATCCATAACTTTTTTGCCACCAATGCACATGCCATTGTTGAGTTCACGTCTCCCACTACAACGATATAATCAGGGCGTGCATCCATACACAATTTTTCATAAGCCACCATCACGCCTGCAGTTTGTTCTGCATGAGTTCCGCTTCCAATTTGTAAATGTATGTGAGGTTCTGGTAAATTAAGATCTTTAAACAGATCATCTGACATGTTCGCGTCATAATGTTGTCCGGTATGCACAATCATTGGAACACACCAATTTTCTTCAACCAATTGATGATAAATAGGTGCTATTTTGGGAAAATTCGGACGGGCTGCTGCGATTAAGTGAATGGTAGGTTTAATATCGGTCATCAAATCGCTCCTTAAAATGAATATCTAAACTATACCATAAATCAATTCACACACTTATTCAACCAATTCTTCCATTTATTAATTTTGTCTAAGTTGACACCTACCTTGCAAACCATTAAGATAAAAGCACGAACAAATAATCATATTAATCAAAGTTTTCATAGGAGGTTGTTCATGCCCGTGAAGGGATGGATTGAAGTAAATCATAACTTTTGCAAGGGTTGCGAGCTCTGTGTTGCCGCTTGCCCTCAAGATGTCTTACGCCTAAATATGGACGTCTTCACGCCCAAAGGCTATCATCCAGCATATCAAGCAAACCAAGGATGTATTGGTTGTGGTATATGTGCCACCATGTGCCCTGATGCTGCCATCACAGTATACAGAGAAAAGAAAGGATAAGCGATCATGGCAAAAGAACTATTAAAAGGAAACGCTGCCTTTGCAGAAGCTGCCATAAGAGCAGGTCTCGAAGGTTTCTTCGGCTATCCAATCACTCCTTCTACAGAATTTCTTGAACACATGGCCAAACGCATGCCTGAGCTTGGCAGAGCTTTTGTGCAAGCTGAAAGTGAAGTTGCAGCCATCAATATGGTCTATGGTGCTGCTTGTACTGGAAAACGTGTGATGACGGCTTCATCTAGTCCAGGTATCAGTCTCAAGGCAGAAGGTATTAGTTATATTGCTGGCACAGAAGTTCCCGCAGTTGTAGTAAACGTCATGCGTGGTGGTCCCGGTTTAGGAAACATCTCTCCTTCCCAAGGTGACTATAATCAAATGGTCAAAGGTGGAGGTCATGGAGAATACCATCCTATAGTTCTCGCACCTGCTGGTGTTCAAGAAGCTGTTGATATGATGGGACTTGCATTTGATTTAGCTGAGAAATATCGTAATGTTGTTCATATTGTTATCGATGGCAATATTGGACAAATGATGGAACCAGTAGAACTTCCTCCAATGCGAGAAATTAAAAATGATATTCCAGATTGGGCAGTCAGTGGTGCAAATGATCGCCCAGCGCGAAAACTTTCATCAATCTATATCAATCCTAATCATCAAGAACAAACCAATATACGCTTACTCAAACGAAAAATGGAAATTGAAGAAAAAGAAGTACGTTATAAAGAATATTTTATGGATGATGCGGAATTGGTCATTATTGGTTTTGGTACAGCTGGACGAATTGCAACATCTGCAGTCCGCAAAGCACGTGAACAAGGTATTAAGGTAGGTCTTTTTAGACCGATCACGCTCATGCCATTCCCTAAGAAAGAAATTGTAGCTCTCACTGAGCGAGTGAAAAGTATTCTTGTGGTTGAAATGAATGTTGGTATGATGTTAGATGATGTAGAGCTTGCAGTTCAAGGAAAAATTCCCGTAGAATTCTATGGTCGTGCAGGTGGAAAAACCCCGCTTACAGAAGAGATAGTAGATGAAATTGTTCGAATCAATAACAACCTTGGTCAATTCCCTACTGATGCACGCAAAGAATGGTTAGTACGATTAGAAACACGTTTAGCGGAGGGTAACTAAGATGACAATTCAAGATGCGAAATTGGTCTATTCACGCCCAGTTTCATTCACAGACGTACACACTCATTATTGTCCCGGTTGTACACACGGTATAGCCCATCGTCTTGTTGCAGAAGTGATTGATGAACTCGGTCTTAGAGAAAAAACAATTGGGGTTGCTCCCGTAGGTTGTTCTGTTTTTGCTTATAATTATTTTGATATGGATTTTGTTGAGGCAGCTCATGGTCGTGCACCTGCAATGGCCACTGGTATAAAACGAGTGATGCCAGAAGCGAATGTATTCACTTATCAAGGAGATGGAGATCTTGCTTCCATTGGTATTGCTGAAATCATGCATGCGGCTGCTCGTGGTGAAAACATAACAGTTATTTTTATCAATAATGCTATTTATGGAATGACTGGTGGACAAATGGCGCCCACCACTCTGCCAGGTATGAAAACAACCTCATCACCTTTAGGCCGTGATGTTGAATTAGCAGGATATCCTATTCGTATGTCAGAAATGATAGCTGAAATGGATGGCGCTGGTTATATCGTTCGTCGTAGTCTGCACGATGCTAAAAATATAAATAAATCGAAAAAAGCCATCAAAACTGCCTTTGAAGTACAACAAAAAGAGCTTGGATTCTCGATGGTCGAATTGCTCTCCTCCTGTCCCACCAACTGGAAAGTTGCTCCTAATGAAGCATTAAAATTCATTGAAGAAAATATGGTTCCTACCTATCCACTTGGTGATTTCAAAGTTCATCCAGCACTCAAATAAGGAGAAATCAATGGAAAAAAGTATAGTAATTTCTGGGTTTGGTGGTCAAGGCACGTTGTTTGCAGGACAGATTTTAGCTTATGCAGCAATGGATGCTGGCAAACATGTTACTTGGATTCCTTCCTATGGTCCTGAAATGCGTGGTGGTACAGCAAATTGCACAGTGGTCATTTCAGATGAAGAGATTGGCTCCCCGATAGTAAGTGCGCCAGACATTGTCATCGCCATGAACCTCCCATCTGTTGATAAATATGAACCGATTATGAAAGCAGAATCAACAATGATTGTGAATCGATCATTAGTAGATCGTGGTTATCAGCGGGATGATTTAAACATTGTAGATATAATGGCAAATGAAATATCAGAAGAGATGGGTAATGTTCGCCTTGCGAACATGCTTCTCTTAGCTGTCATGCTAAAACATGAACCTATCCTACCAATTGAAAGCATAAAACAAGCTTTAGTTGATCATTTACCAGATCGTCATAAAAAGACATTAGAGCTTAATCAAGCGGTTTTAGATAAAGGTTATTCTTTCTAGAAATCTAAGAAAAAACACCAAGCGTTTTACTTGGTGTTTTTTTATGAACAACTAAAACAATCATGCTATAATTTTCCTGAAACGGAGAATGACTATGAATATCTTTTCTACAAATCCAAGTTTATGGTTTTCCATACTCACGGCATGGGCTGCTGCTTTCACAATAGCACTCTGGATTGGATTAATTTTTTGGGTAGTGCGTGATTCCAAAAGACGAGGCCATGAGACCATCATACACTTTTTCAGTTTTTTGTTGGTTACAGTGTTATTTTTACCAGGAGTAATTGTTTATATTTTAATTCGTAATCCTAAAACATTGGAAGAGGAATACCAGCAAGCCCTAGAAGAAGAAATGATTCTTGCCACAGTCAACCAAGTAGAAAAATGCCCAGGTTGTGACCGTTTAGTAGAAAAAAATTGGCAAATATGTCCAACCTGTCACACTCAGCTAAAGAAAAAATGTGATTCTTGTGGTGCTATTTTAGAGCTGAATTGGACAATATGTCCCCATTGCCTTGCTTCCACAGCAACGAATCAACCAAGTTCTCCACCTAAAACAATAGCAGAAAAAAACTTTTCAGATGGATTTTTAGATCTAGATGATTTTTAAAAAAGGATGAAAATTTTCATCCTTTTCTTATGTCTACAAATTTTGGCATATAGCTTGCATATTAATTGATGTGAGAAAACAGTAAGAATAATTGAATTGCCGAAATTGTTTTCATCATCTAGAATTGTACCAATGAGATAATACGGATTAATACGGAGAAAAATATGGCATCACAAAATTCATCTTTTGTCACCGGTTCGGGTGCAAAAAAACATCCTGAAAATACATCAAATATAGTTGCACGGATAAGTTCAAATCAGGGGAAGATGGTTTTAGCTTTCATAGTTGGTGTTTTTATAGGTTTAGTCATTCTGGGGTGGGGACCTTTAAAAGTAAAATATATAGATACAACAACAGAATATTTACGTGAAGATCTCCGTACAGATTATGCTCGTATGATTATTGATTCATACACCACTAGTCATATAGCTAATCCACAATATGCTGAACAAATGGCATTAGCTCGTTTAAATTCTCTTGGAGACTATGCAAGTGAAGAATTACAGAAAATTGTACGAGATCCACAAATTCAGAATATGAACGATATTCTCACAATCCAAGAACTCTATAAAACAACTTCAGGCATAAGCACAACGACACCTCAAGAAACAGAGAATTCAAAAGCTCCAGTTATATCCCCAGAAGAACAAAAACAAGGGAATCTAATTAAATCACTCGGATTAGCTTTGTTATCTGTCGCTTTATTAGCAATTGCAGGATTTGCAATTTTTCTTTTCTTACGACAAAACCAATCCAACAAAAGATCTACACCAAAAGTTTCATATCGAGATACAGATGAAATTAATAATTTTGTTCAAACAACCTATCAATCAAAAGATGGTATCCAATTAACCCCTGACCAGCACTTTTTTACTACATATCGAATAGGAAATGATTTGTACGAAAAGCGAGAATCGATAATCTCTAAAGTAAACAAAGAATATCTTGGTGAATGCGGTGTGGAAGTTGTTGACTTTATTGGTGTGGGAACTCCCAAAAGAGCGAGTGCATTTGAAGTCTATGTGTTTGACAGTCATCAACCCGGCAATACAGCGAAAGTTCTTCTATGTGAACATGCGTTTAGTGACAAAAATGTTTATGAGCGCCTTAAACATAAAGGTGAATTTATTCTTCTAGAACCAAGTAAGGACATTCCTCTTGAGACCGAGAATTTACAAGTAATTATCCGTATCAAGGAAATGCATTATGGCACAGCCCCACTCCCAGAAAATAGTTATATTGAGCAAATTACTTTTGAATTTTCAGTTTGGGAAAAAGCAAGCCTAAGAATTCAATAAAATAAAAAGACAGCAATTGCTGTCTTTATTTTATAAGGAATTTTGCCAACAATTCTTATTCAACTTTTAATATATTAAGTTTGATAATCCCATTAGGTGTTTGAACGCTAATGCTATCACCTTCTTTTGCACCAAGGAGCTTAGAACCAACAGGAGATTCATTAGATATCTTTCCTTCACGAGGATTTCCTTCTGTTGCACCTACCACTTGGAAGGTTTTTGGTTCTGATTTTCCTTGAGTAAAAGTAACAGTTGAACCAATTTCAACTACTCCATTGCTAGCCTTTTTCTCAATAATTTCGTAATTAGAAAGTTTTGCTTCAAGATCTTGAATCCTTCCCTCAAGAAAACCTTGATCTTCTTTAGATTTAATATAATCCGCATTTTCTGAAAGATCACCTTGAGAGATAGCTTCTTTTAGGCGTTCTGCAAGTTCAGGTCGTTTTACTTCTTTTAGAATTTTCAATTCAGCTACGATTTTGTCATAACCATCTTGAGTTAAATAAACGATACTTTGGTTGGTCATAAAAATTTTCCTTCTGTTAGTTAATTCAATATAATTTCATAATTTAAAAAAAAGAGATGTTTATTTTGCTTACAAGTTTAGTATTGGGAAAAACACAAATATATGGAAGATTTGTTATTAAGCACATATCTCTAATGACAAAAAAGTTTACTCTATGTTGTCCCACGTGTCAACTTCTTTTTAGGTAATATTTTATAAAAGTTTTATAAAATATTATTTTAATTTAGATTATTGACTAAAAAAGTTCCATAACGATTTTTATTTAACAAAGCATTCTTAACTGCGTTTGGAACCAAACCATTAAAAATAAAAACTTCACCATTTTTATTTAAATTTAGTAGTGGTAACAAAGTTTCAACCTTTGAATACATTCCACCAGTGACATCAGGATTTTCAGAACCTTTCAAAAAATTATTATTTGCATACAAGCTTGCTGGAGTAATTTTATTTATTAATTTTGTATTCTTAGGAAAATCTTCCCACACGCCATCTTCAATACCAGCCAATAAAATTCTTTTTGGTAAAAAATAATTACTTAAAGTTGAAAATATTTTTTCTGTTGAAAAAATTGTGCCACCAAGAGTCTCATCAACTATTACATTTCCATATACCACTGGGACGATTTGTTTTTCAAGTAATTTTTCAAAAACTTGTAGATCTGATTTTTTAATTTTCTGTTTAGTGCTTACCCAAAAATTTGAAATATCAATACTGATTGCAACAACACCTGCTTCATGTAATGCTTCCATAACTAATTGATTAAGATACCTTGCTTGATACCAAACATCTGCAAATCCAACCCATTCATCAACAGAATACACACCATTAATTGTTCCATACTTTTTTGCTGTTGCATGCCCAAAAGATCCAGAACCGTGTCCAAGAATTAATCTAGCTTTTGGATCTTCATTTAAAAATGAAGCGATTTCATAAGCTAATCTTTGAATAATACCTTTTCTTGCAGATAGTGGAGTATCTTTGTGAGTAATCAAAGAACCACCAAGTTTTAGATAAATATAATCTTCAAAATTTGACATTCATTTTCCCTTTAATATAGTTGAAAAAACATGAGTAGCACCATTTTTGATAAATGCAGCTTTAACATAATCAACATTATTCTCAGTAGCTAATGCAATCACATTCCCCCCAATACCAGACCCAGACAACTTGACTCCTAAACTTCCTGCTGATAGCCCCGCATTTATCAAAATAGATAGAGAATGGGATGATACTTCAATATTATTTAGATAATATTGGTTTTTATTCATTAACTCGCCAATTAATTTTACATCGCCAGTATTGAAGGCGGTTTTTGCTTTTTTGCAGATTTCACCCATCCTATAAAAATAATCAAGATATTTATTTTGATTATTTTTATAGCGTTCTCGTACAGCTGCGACAACCTCTTTAGTAGACGCTTGAATACCTGTATTTGCAATAACAAAGTGATATGTGTTTTTGAAATCTAGAATTTCAATGGGTTGATCTTTTTGGAAAAAAATAGGTTTTTCAAAAAGAATGGTTGTATTATCAATACCAGAAGGAGTACCGTGGTAGATTTTTTCCACATCAAAAGCAAGTTGATTGAGAACATTTAGTGATGCTTCCACCCCATAATATTTATTTAAGGCTTTTAAGATACTCACAGTGACAGCAGCACCAGAACCCAAACCCGATGCGATAGGAATACTTGAATTTATTTTGATTTCAACATTTGAAACATTTATTGAAAATTCTTCAGAAAAAAGCTGAAGAGTTTTACGAATTGCATTATCGATGGAAAGTGAATTAAGAGTTGCGTCTAATCCAATTTTATCAGAATAGACTTTTACTTCATCTCTTGAACTTTTGATAGTAGTTATAACAAAAAGATCTTGAACAGGTATTGCAATAGCCGGTTTTCCATAAACAACTGAATGTTCTCCAAATAAAATTATTTTACCTGGAGCTTTTCCCAGAGAATTTTGTTGGGGAGATTGAGAATTCAATTTTAAACTCCATATAGCAAATAAATAAATAACCCAACCCATAACAAAAGTGTCAATTGCATAGGCCGATCTTTGTATAAAATTTCTTCAGGTGCTTCACCCTCACTTTTTATATGAAGAAGGTAAAAATATCGAAATACACCATAAACTGCGAACGGAATCGTCAACATAGCACTATAGTTAGATGGCAAACTTTCTGCAAAAAAAGTATACAAACAATATGTTATTAAAATCAAGGTAATAACAATAAATAACATTTGGTCCAAAAGCATCAAAGAATAATCTTCTAGAACTTTTCGACTTGATTCATTGGTTTCTTTATTAATAAATTCAGATCTACGTTTACCGATTCCTAAGAATAAAGCTAAGAAAGAACCAGTCAAAAATAACCAAGGTGAGAAATATTGAACTTCAATGACACTTAAACCCGCAATAATCCGAATCAAATAAAATGATGCCAAAACAATAACATCAATAATAACTATATGTTTCAACCAACGAGAATACGCTAAATTTAATAAAACATATCCAAATAAAATTAATGAAAAAATTTGGCTTAAAAAATAAGCACTAGAAAGTACAATAACTAACAAAATAATTACAAAAATAATTGCAATTTTAATAGATAAACTACCCGAAGCAATGGGTCTGTTTTTTTTCTTTGGATGTTTTTGATCTGCTTTACGATCAAAAACATCATTAAGTATATACACACAACTTGCAGTTAATGAAAATAAGAATGCTGCTGTTAGCACACGAAAAAAAGAATTAAAGATAAATAGTTGTCCATCAAAAACTAACCCAACAAATAAAAAAATATTTTTTATCCAATGCTTAATTCGCATCGATTGAACAAGATTTTTTATCATAGTGTAAATATAGCAGGTTTTATATCATCGTCAATAAAAATACAATCAAAAACAATCGTCTTAATTCAAAACAATATTAATTAAAATGAAGAACATATATTTTTATTGCTAGAGCATAAACAAAGTGTTAAAATTGTCCAATGTCAAAAGAACGCGCAGATGTATTATTAGTGGAAAAGGGGAAAGTAGAGAGCAGAGCTTTAGCACAGCGTCTTATTATGGCGGGTGAAGTTTTTGTCAATGGACAAAAATTACTTAAACCATCTCAAAAAATAGATACATCGCTTACGTTAGAAATTCGGCAAAAACAGAGATTTGTGTCACGTGGGGGTGAAAAATTAGCAGCAGCAATGGATGTATTCCCCTTAAATTACAAAGATAAGATATGTGCTGATCTTGGATCTTCTACAGGTGGTTTCACAGATTGTATGTTACAAGCAGGTGCTCAAAAAGTGTATGCAATTGATGTTGGAAAAGGAATTTTGCATTGGAAATTACGTCAAGATCAACGTGTTATTGTAATGGAAAGCACAAATGCTCGTTATCTTGAAATCTTACCAGAACCTGTACAGCATGTCACTATTGATGCATCATTTATTTCATTAAAATTACTTCTTCCAGTAGTAAAAAAATGGTTTCAGGATACATCTGATGCCCAAATAATGGCACTTATTAAACCGCAATTTGAAGCTGGAAAAAAAGAAGTGTCTCGTGGTAAAGGAGTTGTTAGAAATCCTTTTGTTCATCGCAAAGTATTATTTGATATTTTAGATTTTATTCATCAAGAAGGTTATCAGGTAAGGGGCTTAGCCCCTTCACCGGTGTTAGGCCCTAAAGGAAATCGAGAATTTCTAGCTTGGTTAGGATATCCTCAACAAAGCAAAGTGGACACAAATCTATTGGTGGATCAAATCATTCCTCCAATAGATGAAAAAATTATAGAGTAATAGGATAAAAAACCAATCGGTTTTTTATAGGAGAAATTAGAATGAACCATATGTTTGTTCCCGGTCCAGTAGATGTGGCCGACGAAGTGCTTCAGGCACAAACTAGACCAATGATCCCTCATCGAAGTGCGCAATTTGAAGAAATTTTTCATCGCACATCTGACCGTATGCAAGAAATTTTTAAGACCAAATATAGAGTATTTGTCACTCCATCTACAGGAACAGGCTTACATGAAGCAGCGGTTCGAAATTTTGTAGATCCCGGTGGGAAAATGCTCTCATTAGTAAACGGTGCATTTGGTAAGCGTTGGTACGACGTTGGTAGATTAAATGGAAAAGATGCTGATATTTATGAAACATCATGGAATGAACCTATTCGTGGCGAAGATGTGGCTAAATTAATTGATGGAAAAGGTTATCAAATAGTCACTATAATCCATAATGAAACATCAACAGGTCTCATGAATCCGGTCGAAGAAATATCAAAAATAATCAAACAAATTTCTCCAGAAACTATATTATGTGTTGATACAGTTTCTTCAATGGCAGGAACAAAAATCGAGATGGATGCATGGGGTGTGGATTACATGCTCACATCATCTCAAAAATGTTTGGCTTTACCTCCTGGGATAGCATTTGCTGCAGTAAGTGACAGAGCAATGGAAAGAGCTACACAAGTTGAACAACGTGGATGGTATTTTGATTTCCTTCGTTTAGAGAAACATCGTACAACTAACTCTATGCCTACAACTGCACCTATTTCCTTATTTTATGCGCTTGATGTGCAATTAGAACGAATTCTTAATCAAGAAGGCTTAGAGAATCGTTGGGCGCGTCACACAGCTATGGCAAAAGCTTCTGCAGAATGGGCAGCCAAACATGGCTTGTCATTATATGCACCAGAAGGGTATCGGTCTCAAACAGTAACAACGATTAATAATGATTTAGAATATGATATTAGTGGCTTAAATGAATTCTTAATGGAAAATGGCACCCGAATTACTAATGGGTATGGTTTGTTAAAAAACAAAACTTTCCGTATTGGTCATATGGGTGAAACAACACTTGAGGATTGCAAGAATCTTTTCGAATTAATGGATAATTTTATTAATGGATAATAAAACATTTGATGTAATTGTTGAAAAATTTGCATATGGAGGGGAATGTTTTGGTCGTCTTGATGATGGTCGAGCAGTTTTTGTACCTTTTTCTCTTCCGGGAGAAAAAGTTCGAATTGAGTTAATAGAAGAAAAAAAAGGTTTTGCACGAGCAAAGCTTATTGAAATTTTAGAACCTTCTACAAATAGAATAGAACCTTTTTGTCAACATTTCACCGAATGTGGTGGATGTCACTATCAGCATATGTCATATGAAGAGCAACTTAAAACAAAACAACAAATAGTAGAAGATGCTTTTATTCGTATTGGTAATTTTGAATCTATACCAATCCTTTCAATTATTCCCTCTAAAAATCAAAAATATTATCGCAACACGATTCAAATGCATCCTACATGGGATGGACATCTAGGATATCAAACTTGGCGTACAAATGAAATTATCGAGACAAAAGAATGTTTCTTGCCAATGCCTGCTATAGATGATTTATGGCGAAACTTACAAATTCCAGAAGAAGAACCGATAAATCGAGTAAGTTTTAAACAAAATAATTACTCAGATAGTATGTTGGTATTGGAAAGTGAGAACTCAGATATTCCAGAATTTTCTGCGGATTTACCAATTTCTGTAGTTTATATCCATCCTAAAGGTGGAAGAGTGTTGTCTGGAAATAATTATTTAATTTATGAGGTTTTAGATCAGACATTCCAAGTTACTGCTGATAGCTTTTTTCAAGTAAATTTTTCAGGTGCTGAAAACATGGTTAAAGCAGTCTTAGATATCGTTAAAGATACTTTTTTTGAAAGAAAAGATCTAACAATTATTGATGTGTACTGTGGAGTTGGGCTTTTTAGTAAATTCTTGGCCCCATATTCAAAAGAATTAATTGGTATAGAATTAAGTGAATCTTCTTGTGAAGATTTTAGTGTGAATTTAGATGAATTTGAAAATGTATCTATCTACCAAGATAAAGCTGAAAGAGCACTTCCAAATATAGAATTACAACCTGATTTGATAATTGTCGATCCTCCTCGTGCTGGTTTAGGAAAATATGCTTTAGAATCGATAATTAAAAAAGCTCCGCAAGTTTTGATATATATTTCTTGTGATCCTTCAACATTAGCAAGAGATGTTCGAAAATTAGTTGATGCTGGTTTCGTACTTGAATCAGTGACACCTTTAGATATGTTTCCTCACACATATCATATTGAAAATATAGTAGTTTTGAAGAGATAGAAGAAAGTTGTATGGGAAAAAAATTAAAACGGATTGCAGTATATTGTGGATCATCTGATCAAATTGATCAGAAATATTTAGAGTCTGCTTATGAGTTAGGTCAATTATTAGCTGTAAATGGAATTGGTTTAGTTTATGGTGGTGGAAAAACAGGGATGATGGGCCGAGTTGCTGATGGTGTTATATCAAAAAATGGAGAAGTTATTGGTATAACAATTGAACGCTTTACAACCCCAAAATTCTTGCCAGAAAACATTAATCAACTTGAAATAAAGAAAACCATGCATGAACGTAAAGCACGTATGGCAGAATTAGCGGATGGTTTTATTGCATTGCCTGGCGGATTTGGGACTATGGATGAATTTTTTGATATTCTCACCTTAGCTCAAATAGGAATGCATAAAAAACCAATAGGCGTTTTAAATGTGGATGGTTTTTACAATGCACTAAAAGAATTGTTCTTATCTTTTAAAAATAATGGCTTTACATATGAATTTCATGATTCATTATATTTAATTGAAAGCAATCCAAAATTACTTTTAAAAAAAATGCAATCATATACTCCTTCTGGACAATTACACGAATGGGTAGAAAGAACAG
Source organism: Anaerolineales bacterium (assembly GCA_963676155.2). Classification (GTDB taxonomy): domain Bacteria; phylum Chloroflexota; class Anaerolineae; order Anaerolineales; family UBA11579. Next base: position 143,153 of record CAXXOS010000001.1, on the reverse strand, counting down.
ACATATAAAAAAGGTTCCTTTAGGAACCTTTTTTATTAACAATTTTGGAAGAACGATTAGCCTGATAAATCTCCAAGAACCAATCCACAAGCCAAAACACAAGAATTAAAATTATAGGCACACCTACTGCATCTGGAAGATCGACTAGATCCCATCTGAAAGGAAGCTCAACATAACGCCTTAAATACCAAGGGATAAACCAAATAACCATCACAATAGCAGCAATAAAAAAACGTCGCATCCATGGATCTTTTTCCTTTTTATGTGTATAAAAAGCCCATCCAATTAATATTAATTGAAATCCTGCAAAAATTGCTCGGTATCGAGGGCTATCCCATTGATCTCCACCACCACGATAGGAAGCTATCAAAATAATTAGCCATTGTGAAATTACGATAGAAAGCGCTTTTTTATCTTTTGAAATGTATCGAATTGATAGAAAAGTTGCGTAAATTAACATTAATAAAACAATTGTCCAACCTAAGGCACGCCAAATACCAATTACTTTCCAAATTGGAGCACCGCTAGCTACTATAGCAGATGGTAATAAAGGTCGGAAAATGCCATAAAATACAACAAAAGGAACATGGCTCCATGTTGGCATTCTTCGGAATTGTCGTTGAACCCATCCAGATGAATTTTGAGCTAAATATTTTTCCCATTGGCTTGCTTCCATCCAATGATTGATAAAACCACTAAAAACAAATCTGCTAAAAATAATCAAAATGATTCCAATGAGTATAATTAACCAAAACCATTTTTTCCTAAAAATCATCATTTCTGTCTTAGCAAAATAAAGAATGAATATCATAAAAACAGCGAGCAAAAATGTAGGATTTGAAAAGCCCAGAAGTAAAGTGCCCGAAAATATTGTGACTATGAGCATATGGATTTTTTTTGAATCAAGCCATTTAATAAAATAATAAGCACTAATTAAAATTAAGGTTGGAGTGAATGCTTCTCGCATTTGCGAACTCCCCAACATGACTAATTCAGGATAAAAAACCATCAACCACAAAGCCCATTTTGAAACACTTTGGTTCCATAAATTCTTACTTATTCCCCAAATAAAGAGTACTGCTAATCCAGAAACTGTTGAAGTTACTACAATCATCAATAATGGTTGATGGATAGCTCCACCAAAAATGCGATAGATTAAACTACTCAAGAACAATAAACCACCATATTGGTCTGTGTTTGAATAATCTTGAAATGCTTCAAATAAAGAATCATCACTTTTTGCTAATTCCCAAGCGGCGTTATCTCGATAATATGCATCAGACATGATATAACCAGCTTGATTCACTTCAGTATCATATCCAAAAGCTGGTAATGCAAAACCCCATAAAATTCCTAAAAATAAACGTAGACTAATAGCAATAAAAACCCCCACCAAAACATAATTTGGAGGGGATTCATTTTTTAAACTTTTCCATGTGATGAAAATAATAGATACACAAATCATCAATAAAGCACTAAATCCGAACCATCCATTAAAATTTTGGAATTCATTTGAAATGCCAGCTAATGTAAATCCCAAGAAAGTTAATCCAATAAAGATCGAAAATAGTTTTATGGTGTTGTTTTTCAATTTTTTTCCTAATATTATTTTTTATGTTTCTTTTTTTTCTTTTTAGAATCTTTGATTAATCCATCAAAAAGAACATTTACTACACTAATTATAATGGCACCCAATAAGGCACTCCAGAAACTGTCAATGTCTAATCCACTGTCAAATATGCTACTAACCCTATTTGCTGCATAAAGTAAAACAGTATTGATTATAAGGTTAAATAAACCAAGTGTTAATAAGATCAAAGGGCATGTTAAAAATTTTATTAAAGGTTTTATTAATCCATTTAAAAGCCCTAGAACTAAACCGAAGATTATATATGTCCACCAAGCATCACTTTGTGAAAGTTTTATACCTGGAATTAGATAAACAGCTAGATAAATAGCACAAGCATTTAAAACTAAACGTAAAATTAATTTCATTTCATACTTCCTTTTATTTTTTATTCCGATTATATTCAACTTTCAGACATCGATCCATAATAATTGGCATACCTGCCTCTTTTGCAATTTTTTCTGCTTCAGCACTTTCAACACCAAACTGTCCCCAAACAGCACCTGCATCAACAACAATTGCTTCTTTAACAATTTCTGCCAAAAATTCAGAACGTCGAAAAACTTGAACAACGTCAATTTTCTCTGGTATTTCTTTTAAATTATTATACGATTTTCTTCCATTTATGGTTTCAATGCTTGGATTAACAGGGAATATGTTAAAGCCAACATTACGTAAATATTCAGCGATTTCATAGCTGCTTCTTTGTGGGTTTGCGGAGTGACCCACAACTGCAATATTTTTTGTATTGTGAAGAATAGATTGTATTAATGTTTTTGCTTCCATTTTTAACCTTTCAAGTGTTAATGATGAGGTGCCCAATTCATCCATATCAAATTTTGTTTGTGAGTAAAACCAAGATTTGTTAAAATATTATTTCCTCTATTAATTGGATAATCAAGCGTAATTTTTTTTCTATTAATTTTATTTTCTAGAAATGGTATTAAGTTTTTAAAAACAATAGTTTCGTTTTCTAATTCACTGGCAATCCATATATAATTTGTCATGTTTTTTGAGGATTGCCAAGCCACACTACCTAAGACTGAATGATTATCACTTTTCTTATATAGCGCCCATTGTTTAAACTCAACATCATAAAAAGATCGATTTAGATATCCTATAAAGTCAGACCGAATCAGAGGTATTTGAATCGGTAAATGCCATTGAACATTGCGGGGATAATTCTTTTGAAACATGCTTTTTATTGATTGCCAGTCTTTCCATTTAGGTTCCTCTATTCGATACTCAAATGTTTCAGATAACTCATAATTGTTTCTCTGTGGCATCTTAAACCATGTTGAACGGCGAGCAAATTCTTCAAAACCGAAGCTTTTGTAGATATGGATGGCGGCAGGGTTATTATCACGAACTTGTAAATAAACATTTTGAATATTTCTAGATTTTAAATAATTTAAAGCAAATTCTGTTAATGCTTTTGCTATGCCTTGTCCTTCATACTCAGGATAGGTAGCCACATTAGCAATCAAATATCCTGGTTTTGGAAAGAGTGGTCGGCTTTCTTGCATTGTTGCTCGAACAAACATCAAATTGAGGTTTCCAATTATTCTTCCATCTTTTTCCCAAACAAAGCCTTGCATTGGTATTCTTAAGAACAATTGTGCTTTAGATTGTAATGATCGATTTGCTGAAATTGAACGTAAATGTCTTAAAAAACGATATCCATCGTCATCTAAATATAAATCAAAGCAAGTTTCAATAATATCAGCAACTTCTCTCAAATCCTTTGAAAGATCTAAGGGACGAATATGTTTTTTAGCCTCATTAACAGAAATGTGTTTCAAATTAATTTCCCTGTTTTCAGAATTATTAAACTCAATTATACTAAAGATGGTTTTCTAACTAATAAAATGATTAATTCCAAAAGAATTTTCTTATATTTATTCTACAATTAATCAGCATTTGAAGCTAATCTGAATTGTTGAAGGATTTTATCATGAAGAAATTTTTATTCGTAATACCTGTAATAGTTTTATTTTTTACTATGTTGATTGCAAGTGCGCTTTCAGTAATGGCTTCTCCAGCCTTACAAACAGACTTTGTTACAGCTACACCTAATGAGTTTGGGAGAATCTATTACACAGTTACTGAAAATGACTTTAGCCTTTGGGATATTTCTGCAAAAACAGGTGTTGACCTTCAAGATATCTATCAAATGAATGCAGATATTTCGGAACAAGACCCTACGATTTTTATAGGACAGAAAATAGTTATTGCAATTCAAACACCTGAACCAACTGCAACAGTGGAAGGGTATGTAGACACAATAAATTTAGAACCCACATCAATTCCAGAAGGTCCTGGTACAGGCACAATTTGTGTACTGTTATATGAAGATATAAATGGAAATGCATTTCGAGAAGAAGAAGAACCTATGATGACAGAAGGAGCCGTTAGTGTCAGTGAAAGAAATGGACAGTTTACTGGAGCAAAAAACACAATTGACGATCCTGAAAGGGATGATCAATATAGTTGTTTTTATGAGCTTCCAGAAGGTAATTATACAATTACTATGGCCATTCCAGATGGGTTTAATTCAACAAAAATTCTTCACACAACTATTGATTTAACTGCTGGAGATGAGATCTTTTATAATTTTGGCGCACAAAGAAGTTCTGAATTAATTGCACAACAACAAGTTTCTCCTAGTGAAGGAGGGCGCTCACCATTATTTGGCATCCTTGGGCTTGGTCTACTCCTTGTTGGTATAGGACTAGGAATATTTTCTTTCAGTATGAATCGAAAAGGATCCTTTAATTCATGACTTGAATTTCTAAAAGAAGATGCTGCTGTTTTAGGTGTCATCTTTTTTTATTTAAAGATAGATTATAATAAGTTAGTCATCATAAAAAGAGAAAAATTAAAGATAGGTATATAACAACAGTAAATATAAATTGCTGTTTGGAAAAAACGAATGGATAACATTAGAAATTTTTGTATTATAGCTCATATAGATCATGGAAAATCCACATTAGCTGATCGAATGCTTCAAATAACTGGAACAATATCTGAAAGAGAAATGCAAGCTCAAGTTTTAGATACAATGGATTTGGAGCGAGAAAAAGGTGTCACAATTAAAGCGTCGGCTGTAAAAATGGATTATAAAGCTAATGATGGAAAAATATATGAATTGAATTTAATCGACACACCAGGACATGTTGATTTTGGTTATGAAGTTAGTCGTGCATTGGCTGCATGTGAAGGAGCAATCCTTGTCGTTGATGCAACACAAGGGATGGAAGCACAAACATTAGCTAATTTATTTTTGGCCTTTGAGTCAGATCTTAAAATTATTCCAGTTATTAATAAAATTGATTTAATATCAGCTCGTCCAGATGAAGTTGCAGAAGAAGTTTGCGCACTACTTGGCGGAAAGCCAGAAGATGTGATCCGTATTTCTGCAAAAGATGGCGTTAATATTGAAGCAGTATTGGAAGCGATTGTCAATAAAATAGATCCTCCAAAAGGAAATCCTAAGGCTCCTCTAAAAGCTTTGATATTTGATTCGCACTATGATTCTTTTAAAGGTGTGGTTGCATATGTTCGCCTGATGCAAGGAACAATTAATCATCAAGATGATCTTAATCTAATGATATCTGGATCAACCTTGAGGCCTGTAGAAATTGGAACATTTTGTCCTCAAATGACACCGCAAAAAAGTTTAATGGCAGGTAGTGTTGGTTATGTAGCTACAGGACTAAAGACTATTTCAGAATGCCGCGTAGGTGATACGATTACACTAAAGAAAAATCCTGCAAAAGAAGCTCTTCCTGGATACCAAAAAGCAAAACCAATGGTTTTTGCAGGTATATTCCCTGTTGAAGGGGAAGACTATAATGATCTCAAAGAAGCTTTGGAAAAACTCCAATTAAATGATGCAGCACTTACGTATGAACCAGAAACATCTCAAGCACTAAACTTTGGGTTTCGGTGTGGATTTTTAGGGATGTTCCATATGGAGATTATCCAAGAACGCCTTGAAAGAGAGTATGATTTAGATATTATTGTAACAGCACCTTCTGTAGAGTATGAAGTTGTATTAAAAAACGGGGAGAGAATCTTAATTGATTCGCCGGCAGAGTTACCAGATGAAGGGGAAATTTCAGAAGTGCGTGAACCTTGGATGCAATTACAAGTATTTACACCTACGGAATATTATGGCGCTGTGATGGATTTGGTTACAAAAAAACGTGGTGAATATGTGAGTGAGGATTATCCTGCACCAAATCGTGTTCAATTAGATTATAAAATCCCTCTTTCAGAATTAATTGTTGATTTTTTTGACTTGATGAAATCACGTACTCGTGGCTATGCATCAATGGATTATCAATTTTTTGAATATCGAACAGAAGACCTAGTTAAACTAAATATCTTAGTAAATGGCGACCCTGTTGATGCATTGGCAATGATTGTACATCGCGATGATGCTTATCATAAAGGACAACGACTAATAACAAAATTAAAAGAACTCATTCCTCGACAATTATTTGTAGTACCTATACAAGCTTCGAGCGGGGGACGTGTGATTTCCCGTGCAAATGTTAAGGCCATGCGAAAAGATGTTACAGCAAAATGTTATGGTGGTGATATTTCTAGAAAGAAAAAACTTCTTGAAAAACAGAAAAAGGGCAAGAAGCGTATGAAAATGATAGGAAGTGTTGAAATCCCTCAAGATGCTTTCTTAGCAGTGCTTCGTTTGGATGATGACTAAATCAAAAATAGAAAAACAAAGATCATTATATTTAAAAGACAATTTAATGATCTTTGTCGGATTGCTTGTAAGTTTAATAATCATTCTGGTTTTATTAATAAATATTAATCTAGATTTAGTTTGGAAGACTATTAAAAAAATCCCTTCTTTAATAATTATTGGGTCAGTTTGTGCAATTACTCTATCATCATTATTACGTTCAAAAGCTTGGCAGGTTATTTTGGATAAGAGAATTTCATACTTAAGGAGTTTTAAATCAGTTAATGAAGGCCAAATGTTAAATACTTTTTTACCACTTAGGCTGGGTGACTTAGCAAGAGCTTTTTTTACATCTAATAAATCAGAATTACAATTCTTAGATATTTTTACAACTATTGTAATTGAAAGAGTTTATGATGTTTTAATAATGTTGATGCTTTTATCTATATCTTTACCATTTATTCTTATTGAAGTTCAAATTACAAATTCCATTATATTTTCATTGCTTTTCATAGTTACTGTTATTTTTTTAATATGTGTACTGATATTAATTCCTGAAAAATTACAAAAAATTTGGAATTTTTTATTTAAATTATTTCCATCTTTTAATAAATGGGGAGGAGATAAAATTCTCGAAGTTTCAAATAGTTTGCAAATTCTAAGAAATGGAAAAAAATTCTTACAAATTACTTTTTGGATGATACTTACTTGGGTTTTTGCTTTGTTTTCTATTTGGATTCTATTAAAGGGATTCTTTTCAGATGTAAATATTGTAATGCCAATTTTTTTACAAGGGGTGAGTGGCCTTGGGGTTTCTGTCCCATCATCACCAGGTAGTATTGGTGTATATGAAGCAACAATGGGTTTTGGACTAAGTGCATTTGGTATAGATGAATCAATAGCTTTTGCATTTGGTTTATTACATCATTTTTTAAGTATTTTACCAGTTGTAGTTATTGGAATTATATCTTTAATATTAGATGGACAGAGTTTAATTGGATGGTTTAGTAAGCTGCGTTCTCTTCGTAAGGTTAAATAATGAAAATTCTTATTGCATTAACTTATTATAAACCATATATTTCGGGCTTGACAATTTATGCTCAAAGAATTGCGGATGAATTGGCAAAGCTAGATCATCAATTAACAGTGCTTACATCAAAAATAAATAACCAAAAAGAAATTGAAATTATAGATAAGGTCAAAATTATACGCACTCCAGCTTTGATAAAATTTAATAAAGGTCTAATTATGCCTAAAATGGTAATCGAAGGCTGGAGACAGATTAAAGAAACAGATATATTACATTTGCATCTACCTCAATTTGACGCATTTTATTTAGCACTTTTTGCTAAAATAAAAAAAGTGCCAATTGTCACTACTTATCAATGTGATTTAACATTGCCCCCTGGAATAATAAACAAAATTGCTGAATGGGTTACTAATTTGATTAGTAAGTTAACTTTATCTTTATCTGATTTAATCATCACAACTTCTTTAGATTATGCAAATCACTCAAGAATTTTACAAAATTATATGGAAAAAGTAAAAGCATGTTATACACCTATAACGAATATGGAATTATCTGATTTAGAAAAAATTTCTTTTATAAAAAAATTTAATATAAATCCATATCAACCAACAATTGGCATGGCTGGAAGATTAGCAACAGAAAAAGGAATGGAAGTCTTGGCGGATGCATTCCCATTTATTCAACACGAATATCCTAATGTTCTATTCCTTCATGCTGGTAATTCACAGAATGTTCTTGGAGAAGAGAAATATAGAGATTATATTTTTTCAAAAGTTAAATCTTATGGCGAAAAATGGAGATTCTTAGGTAAACTCACTGATAGTGAATTAACTGCATTTTACCAAAATTGTGATGTGCTTGTTTTTCCAAGCCTTAATAGCACTGAAGCATTTGGAATGGTCCAAATTGAAGCAATGATTCAAGGTACTCCAGTAGTTGCATCAGACTTGCCTGGTTCACGGCAGCCTGTAAAGATAACAAAAATGGGGAAAATTGTGCCTATCAGAGATTCAAAAGCGTTGGCATTAGCTATTATTGATATATTAAATGAACCAGAAAGATATAAAAAAGATTCAAAAAAAATTGCCATTGATTTTTCTCCCAAAACTATAGCGGAATTTTATCAAGCTCAATTTCAGGATTTGTTAGATGAATAAAATACAGAAAAAAGAAATTCCTTCAAGTGAATATTTATGGCGTAATCTAAAAGAAATGCCTTATTTTCGATCTATTCTAAGAGCTGTTGAAGGGAGTTATTATCAAAACTTTGATCTTTCAGGGAAGGTATTAGATATTGGTTCAGGAGATGGACATTTTGCCGATGTAACATTTGATAAAAAATTAGAGGTTGGGTTAGATCCATGGATGGATTTTAATGCACATCATGCAAGATATAATGGACATCAATATTTAGTTAGAGCTGATGGATCACAGATACCGTTTGAGGCACAATATTTTGATGTGATTGTGAGCAACTCTGTTCTTGAACATATTGAAAACGTTCAAGATGTATTAAATGATATTGGTCGAGTACTAAAGAAAAACGGACAATTTTTATTTTGTGTTCCGAATACAAAAGCATTTGATGAATTATCAATAGCAAAATTTTTTGAAAAAATTTATATGAAGAAGTTTGCAGGTTTCTATAGAAAATGGTTTCAAAAAATTAGTCTTACGTTTAATGCAGATATGCCAGATACGTGGCAAAAACGATTACAAGAAGCAGGCTTTGAAATAGAAAATTATTGGCATTATTTTTCACCGCGTTCATTAAAAGCACTTGAATGGGGACATTATTATGGTCTACCATCTGCTATCATTCATAAAATTACAGGTAGATGGATTTTATTGTCATCTAAATGGAATTTGTTATTAACATTTAAGCATTGCAGAAAATTTATTGATAACTCTCCAATCGAAAATGGTACTTATACATTTTATGTGGCAAAAAAAATATAAAAAAGAAGTTTTACAACAACTCTTCTTAAGCTATACTTGAAAAATGGAAAACAAACAACAAAAATTCTGGTACGAAGAAGAAAAACAAATTGAAAAGAAGAATTTTGAGGGGCTTTCACTTCTTGATTTTATTCAACAATTTTTAAAAACTGGAAAAAAACCTGAATTATCACAACTTAATGATATTGATAATTCAACCATTGATTTAAATAATGTTGAAAACAAAGAATCACAAATACTCACGATATCAAATTGGCTGAATTTATTGCCATTTGTATTATCTATAATTGCTCAAATATTACTTGTTCAAAAAAAATGGTTTGGAGGAATTTTATACTTTGTTGTGTTTGTGTTGTTTACATATCTGTTTTTTAGAAATAAACTTCAAATAAATCAAATTCCAAATACAAATCCGCAAAAAGACAATCTTTATTTCCGATTATTTCCCTTTATTGTTGGAATTATTTTGATGGTGTTAGCATTTTTCTCATTCAATAATAATTTATTTACTTTGAAAAATATAACCTTATGGGTTTTGACTCTGATTCTTATGCTTTTATCTTTTTGGGTTTATCAAGAAAATCTATTAAAAATTAAAGTAAAATTTTCAAAATGGAAAAAAGAAAATTATCCAATAAGATTTTCTGGGTGGATCTTTCTATTAGTTAGCACTTTTATTCTTATATTCTTTTTTAAGTTTTATCATTTAGATATTGTTTTACCTGAAATGATTAGTGATCATGCTGAAAAACTTTTAGATGTATTTGATATCTTAAATGGAAAATTTTCTATTTTTTTTACACGAAATACTGGACGTGAGCCATTACAATTTTATCTGATAGCCCTTACAACAAAAGTATTTAAAACTGGAATAAGTTATTTAAGCATGAAAATTGGAACAGCTCTTTTCGGATTTATCATGTGCTTTTATATGTACCTACTGGGCAAAGAAATAGGGAATAAATGGATTGGTCTTTTTAGTGCTTTGTTATCAGGAGTATCTTTTTGGGGAAATGTATTATCACGAGTAGCATTGCGTTTTATTTTATATCCCGCTTTTGTTGCTCCCACGCTCTATTATTTCATTCGTGGTATACGAAAGGGGTCACGAAACGATTTTATTTTAGCTGGCATTACTTTAGGTATTGGGCTAAGTGGTTATTCTCCAATTCGAGTATTGCCAATAGTAATTTGTACTGGGATTATTTTATATTTGATACATAGTTCATCAAAAGATTATAGATATCAGGCTTTTGTAGGATTCGTTTTAATAGTTTTATTTTCATTAGTGTTGTTCTTACCATTAGGAAGATATTTTATAGAAAATCCTCAATCATTTTTATATCGGCAAAGTACTCGGATGACTTCAATAGAAAATCCAATAAATGGATCGCCAGCGAATGTTTTTGTTCAAAATGTTTTTGATGGATTTTTAATGTTCAATTGGAATGATGGAGAGATATGGGTTAATTCTATCCCTGGTAGACCTTTACTTGATGTTTTCTCAGCTTCATTTTTTACAATAGGGTTAATTGTTGTATTATTTCGATATCTTAAATACAGAAATTGGATTGATATTTTTTTATTATTTTCATTCTTTATATTAATGCTTCCTTCGACTCTGTCAATCGCCTATCCTGCAGAAAATCCGGCTCCTAATCGTGCAGGTGGAGCAATGGTGGTAGTTTTTTATTTTACTGCTCTTGGTTTATATACTTTGTTAAAACAAGTTTCATCCATGATTAAGCATAGACAGAAATTTTCAGTTACAATTTTAGCAATCACTATCCTAGGTTTAATTACGGTTTTAAACTACAATTTGATGTTTATTCAGCATAACAATATATATAAAAATAATGCTTGGAATACATCGGAAATGGGTGAAGTTCTAAAAGAATATTTATCTCAAGGAGTTAAAGCGGGGGATGTTCATGTAATTGCTTACCCCTATTGGGTTGATGGAAGATTAGTGGCATTTAATGCTGGTTTAGCAGGATTAGATTTGTCTTATTCTGTTGAAAATATTCCGAGTCTGGTTTTTAATCAAAATCAACAAGTTTTTCTCCTAAAACCAGATCATGCTTATGCTATAGAATTGCTCAAAGAACTGTTCCCAAATGGTGAGCTGAAAATTTTTGAGTCATTTACTCCTTCTAAAGATTTTTATATTTTTACGACTAACTAACTTAAGAGGATAATATCTTGAAAGAAAAAACAAAAGTTTGGTTATATGACATCATATTCATTTTTATTTTAGTTGCTGCATTGTTTTTAAGATTGAATGGAAGCGATTGGGATGAAGTTGAAAACCCTCATCCAGATGAGCGCTTTCTTAGTTTGGTAACCTCTTCAATAAGTCCAGTAAATACAATCTCTGATTTTTTTAATACGGAAAATTCTTCGCTTAATCCAAATAATACAGGATATGATTTTTTTGTATATGGGACTTTCCCGATTTTTCTTACTAGATATGTTAGTGAATGGACAGACCTTACTGGTTATGGAAATACTTTTACAGTTGGGCGACATCTTTCAGCAATGGCTGATTTTTTAGTTGTAATATTTGTTTATTTAATTGCGCGAAGATTATTTAAAGAAAAAGTTGCTCTACTCGCTGGTATCTTTTCAGCGTTTTCTGTATTAAATATTCAGCTTTCCCATTTTTATGTTGTGGATCCCTTTACTAATCTTTTTGTTATTTTTTCAATTTATATTGCGGTGCTAATTTCTACGCAAACAATTAGAATTATTTTAGACAATGAAGGTCAAAAATCCTCAAAACTTAGGTTGAATTGGTTTTTATCGGCTTTGTTTGGGATAGGCTTTGGTTTGGCTATGGCTTCTAAGTTAAGTGCATTTCCAGTTGCTTTGTTATTGCCATTAGCTATTTTGATTCAATTATGGGATATATCCAAAGAGGGCAAAATAAATTCTTTTTGGCAAATTTTTGGATATTTATCTTTTGGCGCTTTAATAGCTTTGCTAACTTTTCGCATTGCGCAACCTTATGCTTTCAAGGGACCATCATTCTTTAATTTTGGAATTAATCCGAAATGGTGGAGTGCGATAGCTTCTCAACAATCTCAAGCTGCTGGAGCACTTGATTGGCCCCCTTCAATTCAATGGGCAAGAAGAACAAAATTTTTCTCATTTATAAATCTATCACTTTGGGGGATTGGGTTACCAATGGCAATAGTTGCATGGGGGGGGATTATCTTTTCTGCAATTAAAGCGATTAAGAATAAGTTTAATAAAAAGTCACGTAATTTTTTATTAATTTGGGTTTGGACAGTTGTCTATTTTCTTTGGCAATCAATGGCTTTTAATCCCACAATGCGTTATCAACTTAATATTTATGCTCCTTTAGCAATATTTGCTGGTTGGACTGTAATTCAATTATTAGAGTTTGATATAAATGAAAATACTAGAATAAAACAAATAATTGGTATATTAGGAAAAGGCATTGCTGTTTTTTCAGTAATCGGAACTATAATTTACGGAATAGCTTTTTCAAATCTTTATACAAAAGAAGAACCTAGGCATGAAGCTTCAAAATGGATATATCAAAATGTTCCTGGTCCAATTACTCTTCCTATCCAAATGGAAGAAGGTGAAACTTATAATCAACAAATAGCAATTTCTCAAAATTATCTATTCAATAATGGAATTCCTTATTCACTTAGTTTTTTAGCAAATCGAACTGGAGTTTTGTCTGAGCTTCATTTTTACAAATTAGAAACAGTCCAATTATTTAATGAAAATCAAGAAACTGATGAAATTCATGTAATTTCAATAAAAATTGGAGATAATCCTGCATCTTTTCTGATTCCAGATATTGAAGAAGGAAAAATAGATTATGTATTGAAATTTGATGAGCCTATATTGATTCAAAAAAATATGCTCTATTCAATGGAGATAGTAGTAAACACAACAGATGCATTGAAGATCACTGGCGCAGCTCCTATCAATGAAACAAATTGGGATATGGCGCTTCCTTTCCGAGTTGATAACTATGATCCTTTTGCTGGTTTATATCGTAGTGATTTGAATTTAGATATATATGCAGATGGAGATGAAATAAAAAGAGACCGTTTTATTTCTATGCTTGATCAAGGAGATTACCTTTTTATAAGCTCAAGTCGTCAATGGGGAAGTCTACCAAGAATTCCAGAGCGTTATCCTATGGCAGAGCAATATTATAGTGCTTTGATGGGATGTCCTGAAACAATAACAGTAGAAAAATGTTATAACAATGTTGAATCAGGAATGTATCAAGGTCGTTTAGGGTTTGATTTAGTTTATATTGCTGAAAATTCCCCCCACATTGGAAAATTCAAAATTAACGATCAATCATCCGAAGAAGCATTTACAGTGTATGATCATCCCAAAGTTTTCATATTCAAGAAATCTGATTCCTATGATGCGAATGTAATTGCAGAGTTTTTTAATTCAATAGATATTTCTAATTTCAAACATCTTACGCCATTACAAGCAACAAAAACTGGCTTAACTCCACAGCAGGCACGAAATCAACCCAATTTATTACTAACTGAAGAACAAGCAACTCTTCAAAATAGTGCTGGAACATGGGCAAAATTATTCAACACAAATGCCTTGATTAATCAAAATCAAGTAATTGGTGTAATTGTTTGGCTTCTTATTCTTTGGTTATTAAGTATTTCTGTTTACCCCATACTTAGATATTTATTTTCAAGCTTACCTGATAAAGGATATCCGATAGCACGAATTGCCGGCATGGCATTGTTAGCATTTTTTTCATGGCTTTTTGCAAACTTAGGGTTTTCATATACTCGAGTCGAAATAGCAGTAGTTTGGGGAGGTTTACTGATTATTAGTTTTCTTTTTACTCTAAAACAAAAAGAGGAATTAAAAAAAGAAATTAAATCATATTGGAAATATTACATTTTGATTGAAGTAATCTTTTTAATTGCATTTGTTTTGGGATTGCTTATTCGATTTGGAAATCCAGATTTGTGGCATATTTCAAAAGGTGGAGAAAAGCCAATGGATTTTGCATATTTTAATGCAATTCTAAAAAGTGTTGCTTTTCCTCCATATGATCCTTGGTTTTCAGGAGGATATTTAAACTATTATTATTTTGGATTTGTTCTTGTAGGCACTCTTGTGAAATTACTCGGTATTGTACCTTCATTTGCATATAATTTGATTTTACCAACCATATTAGGAATCTTAGTAGTGGGCGGTTTCTCTATTTCTTGGAACATATATCTTTTAAACGATCGGAGAAGAGATAATGAAAAGCCTGTGTCACCTTGGATCATTGGTTTAGCAGGAGGGAGCTTTTTAGCTATCCTCGGCAACATGGGAATGATTCAGATGATATTAGTTGGGCTTTCAAAATTAGGGGCTTTAAATGCGAATCTAGCATTTGATACTGGTAAATTTTTCCAAAAGATAGGATGGGGAATTCAAGGATTCTTTTTATCTATCTCAGGACAAAGTCTTCCATATTATTTGAGTGATTATTATTGGTGGCCTGGAAGGGTGATTCGAGCAATTGGAGAAATTGAACCAATAACAGAATTCCCATTTTTTACATTCATATATGCAGATCCTCATGCTCATTATTTTTCATTATCTTTAGCAACATTAATTTTAACTGTTATTTTGTCTTTAGTTTTCTTTTTCAAGAAACAATCAAAATCATTAATTAAATTTGGACTTAATATTGTTTTTGCGGGTATTGTGGTTGCGATGATCTATATGACAAATACATGGGATTATCCGGTTTATTTAACTTTCACAGCTATTGCATTAATATTGGGAATAATTAATTTTTACGAACCCTTTTTAATAAAAATAGAAATAAAATGGAAAGATGCTTTAGAAAAGATATTTATTGTTTTTATCGCTCTGTTGATGCTTTTTTTATCGTTCAAAATTGCGGTATATTTTTATGATTATTGGAATATAGCTGGCTATTCTTCAGTAAAACCATGGGATGGACAAACTACTTCTATTGCTAATTATTTAACACAATGGTTATTGTTTATAGTAATTATATTTATATGGTTGATTTGGGAGACAAAACTTTGGTTAATGGATACACCAGCTCAATATTTGCTTATATTAAAAGAAAATATGTGGGCAGTAATAGGTATTCCATTATTATCATTAATTGCAATTTTAGCTTTATGGTTAGTAGGGGGTGTGAAGATTGCATGGATTGTAATTCCTTTAGGAATTTGGATAGTTTTGTTATTGGTTTTAAAGAAAAACAGTTTATCAAAACAGATTGGATTGTTTTTAGCTGGTTCGGCTTTATTCCTAACATTAATGGTTGAAGTGATTGTCTTAAATGGTGATATTGAAAGAATGAATACTGTTTTTAAATTTTATTTACAAGCATGGACACTTTTTTCAATTGCTTCAGCAGTCGCTTTGGGATGGCTTCTTAGCATAAATCATTTATGGAAAATTAAATGGCAAAAATTATTTAATACTCTGATGGTAATTCTTCTGTTTCTATCTATGCTTTTCCCAATCATAGGTACCTCAGCAAAAATAAGAGATAGGATGTCTATAAATGCTCCTCACACTTTAGACGGCATGAAGTATATGTTATCTGCAAGTTATTATGATCAAGATCAGCAAATTGATTTTGATGAGGATTATCAATTAATTCAGTGGATGCAACAAAATATTGAAGGAACTCCCAATATAGTTGAAGCACAAATACATGAATATTATTGGGGAGGGCGTATTTCAATTTATACAGGTCTTCCTACTGTTTTAGGGTGGAATTGGCATCAAAGACAGCAAAGAGGTGTTTTGCAAGATGCAGAAGTATGGCAAAGAGACGCTGATGTTGAAAATTTTTATAACTCTCTTGATAGAGCTTTTATAGAAACTTTTATAGAAGAATATAATATACAATATATAGTTGTTGGTAAATTAGAACGCGCATTTTATGAAACATATGGGATTGATAAGTTTTCACTTTGGGATGGAGAGCTTTGGGAGAATGTCTACCAGAATGGGCAGACCGCACTTTATAAAGTGATTCAATAGGAGAGAAGTATGGCATATGCAGTACTTTGGTACTTAATAATATTATTAATTGGTGTAGGATTATTTCCAATTAGTTTTGTTATATTTAATACATTGAATGATAAGGGATATGGCTTTAGTAAAAGTTTAGCATTATTGTTATGGGGGATTTTCTTTTGGTGGGGTAGTGTATTAAAACTATTAAATAACTCTTTTGCAGGGATTTCTATTGCTTTAATAATTCTGTTAAGTATCTCAGCTTATATTTACATCAAGCATTCAAAAGAAATAAATGCCTGGTTTAAAGCCAACATATTAAATATTTTCTCAATAGAATTAGTTTTTTTGTTAGCTTTCTTTTTATTCGCAATATGGAAGGGATTTACCCCATCCATTTCAACGACTGAAAAACCAATGGAATTAGCTTTTATTAATTCTTTGATTCATTCTGAAAGTATGCCACCTGCCGATCCTTGGCTATCTGGCTATTCAATTTCCTATTATTATTTAGGTTATGTTCTTGTAGCATTATTAGCTAAGTTTACTGGGATTACAGGAGGAATAGCATTTAATTTAGGGCTGAGTTTGATTTTTGCTTTATCAGCCATCAATG
Source organism: Anaerolineales bacterium (assembly GCA_963676155.2). Lineage (GTDB taxonomy): Bacteria > Chloroflexota > Anaerolineae > Anaerolineales > UBA11579. The sequence continues at coordinate 126,184 of CAXXOS010000001.1, read as the reverse complement.
CTTACTCAATTTTATATAATATTTTATCTATAAAAAATCCAAAGAAGAAAAAAAACAATAAATTAGCCTCATTCGCGGCACCGTTTCTCTTGCTTCTTGTTAGTAATGCTGAAGGTTTCTTAGAACTTCTTCATGCAAGGCACTTTTTTTGGAAGCAGAATGTTGATGGTTCTTGGAGTTCGAAATTTTGGCAATGGTTAGCGATTCCCGATTTGAATACTGCTCCAATTTCCTCTGAACCTTCTTGGTTAATTCGAAATTTTCAAACAGGTAGTTGGTGGTGGTGGCGGGCTTCACGAGTTATTCAAGATCAAAATTATATTGGACAAACAAAAGAAATTATTGATGAATTTCCAGTTTTTTCTTTCCGCTTAGGTGATCTACATCCTCATGTATTATCAATTCCTTTTGCAATTTTAACTATTGGTTTTGCTTTAGCAATTTATTCAAAACAAAATATAATATCTGATAGTAATATTAACAAAACAAAAACGAAAATTTTGTTTGATTATTTTAAGTTAAGTATTTCACCATATGAATTATTATTTGCGTCCGTACTATATGGATCTTTAATGTTTATAAATTTTTGGGATCTGCCAGTTTATTTAGCCATTTTTTGTGCAGTTGTGGTGATCCGTAATGTAAATGAACATGGATGGGAATGGAAGAGACTTTGGGAATTTCTCATACATTTTATCTCTGTAGCATTGTTAGGATATATTTTCTTTTTACCATTTCATTTGAGTTTTGCTTCTCAGGCTGGTGGAATTGTCCCAAATTTGATTTATATTACACGTGGTGCTCACTTTTGGGTAATGTTCTTTCCATTTCTTGTTCCAATATCTTTATATCTCCTTATAAACTCAAATAAGTCAAAAAAAATGTTGTTAAGTAGTGCTATTTATACAATTTTTGGTTTTTTAATGTTACTACTATTTACAATTATATTATCAACCTTAATTGTAAGTGTTTTACCATCCATATCAGATAAATATTCTCAAGCTGCTTCATTGTTTATGCAAAATATGAAAGCTCCTAATTCTTTTCAAGATCTAATTTTGGAAGGATTAAAAAGAAGATTGCTTCAACCAGGTACTTGGTTAACACTTATAGGAATTTTAACTCTTTCTATTTCTTCCTTTTTTAGGATCAAAAGTGCAAATAAACAAAAAGATATTCATGTGAAAGAAAAATTATCTGCAGATATTTTTATAAACATATTATTGATTTTTGGTGCATTAATGGTACTTGCGCCTGAATTTGTATACTTAAGAGATTTCTTCGGATACCGAATAAATACAATTTTTAAATTCTATTATCAGACATGGTTAATTTGGTCAATTGTAGCTGCTTATCTAATAGCCCAGCTTTTAAGTATTTTTAAAGACTGGAAACATTGGCTAATCTCAATTATTTTAATTTTTAGTACTACGACTGGAATAATATATACTGCTTTTACAATTGCAGATGTTTTACCAGAAATGAACAAATCTTTTTTTGACAATTGGGTTATTGATGGAACTTCATCTTCATTATCTTCGCAAGCTGAAGAAGAGGCTGTAAATTGGTTGTGGAGTCAGCCTCAAAAAGTTTTAGCTGAAGCTGTTGGAGATTCTTCATATTCATATTATGCACGTATTTCTAGTCATTCTGGGCAAATTTCTGTCCTAGGATGGAAAGGTCATGAAGGTCAATGGCGTGGTAGTTATGAACCACAAGGAACTAGAGCACAAGACATTCAGACATTATACGAAACAAAAAATGTGGATGATGCACAAGCAATAATTAAAAAATATCAAATTGAATATATTTTTATTGGCGCATTAGAGAGAAATACATATCAGGTAAGGGATGAAAAATTTAATACTATAGCCGATAAGGTATTCGAATTTGGTGAAGTGATGGTTTATCAGGTAAGATAATCATATGAAAGAAAAAATTGGCACAATTGAAAATTTTATTTATTTAGCTATCTTTATTTTTGCAGCATCTATTCGTTTAATTGGTCTAGGAAATATTCCTCTTTCTGAAAATGAGGCTTATATTGCAAATCAAACGCTGAAATTTCTTAGTAATCAAACATTTGAAACAGTAACTCCGCTAACGATAAGTTTTACAGCTATATTATTCACTATTTTTAGTGCTTCAACTTTTTGGGCCAGGTTTTTTCCTGCTATTTTGGGCTCAATACTTACGATACTTCCTTTGTTTTGGAAAGAGAAACTAGGGAAAATAAATGCTTTGATTATGGCATTAATCCTTTCTTTTGATCCTTTATTTGTTGCTGCGTCAAGAAAAGTAGATTCTCCTATTGTTCCAGTTTTTTTATTTGCTATATTAATTTTATGCATAGATCGTAAAAATTGGATTGCAACATCAATAGTTTTCGCGAATCTATTATTGAGTGGGCATTTTGTTATCATTATAATTCTTACAGTACTATTTCTTTCAATGATTTTGTTCTTAAAAACAAAATCATTGAAAGAATATTCTATTTCAATAAACTACATCAAATTATTATTAAACTTACTGATTTTTATAACTTCATATTTTTTAATAGCATCAATATTTGGTGCTTTTCCACAAGGGATATCAAATGCTATTGAAAATTTATTTATTTGGACTTCGGGATGGGGAATTCAAAAAATTTCAATCATAAAAGTGTTGATTGCATTACCCATATATTCTCCATTAATTTTAGCTTTTGGATCAATTGGAATTTTTTATTCAATTAAAAATAATCAAAAAATAGGGGTATTGTTTTCTTTGTACTCAGCAATTGCAATGTGCATTACCCTTATTAATCCAAATCGTGAAGTATTTGATTTAATCTTAGTAACGTTACCATTAAGTTTCTTATCAACAGTAATAATTGTTCAAAGCATAAAATCTATTGCAAAACCTATAGTATCTACTATTCTTTCAATGAGTTTAATACTATTTGGATTTTTTATGTACTTTAACGTAGCCTCAATAGCAAAAAATAATTATTCTTTTGAATCAAATCAGTTTTATCTTCAAATGGCGATAATAGCAGTGATTTTGGTATTAATGATTTTATCGGTTATGATGGTGGCAGCAGGCTGGTCAAATCAAATCGCATCTAAAGGCGTAATTTGGGCTTTTGTGTTTTTATTCGGCTTTTATTCTTTTGCCATTGGTTGGAGAGGCGCTCATAACTCTCAGGAAGCACAAGCTGAACTATGGAATACAAGTTTATCAGCTAATCAAATACAAATGTTTAATCAGACTATCAAAGATATGGCTAAGAAAATTTCAGGAGTGGACACAGAAATCTCAATTGCGAATAGGGTGGATTCACAATCGATTTTATGGGAAATAAAGAATTATTCTAAAGATGATTTACCTTCAACTGATTTTCTTATTACACCTAAAAACTCGAACATTCAAATAATAGAAGAAGGCTATCGTGGTCAGAGTTTTTTTATTCAATCTTACCCATTTTTTCAAACCAAAGATGTTGATGAATTATTAGATTGGTTAATGTTTAGAGATATTTCATATTATCAACAAGAAATTATCCTATGGGTTCCACAAAACCTGTTTGAATAATTTAAGGTTTACATAACAAGAAATTTATGTCTTTTATTGGTAAGATTGTATAAAATAGGGGCTAGTTTTTATGGTGATGTATAAAACAAATTATTAGCGGAGTAAAATATTTCTTATGATTCCTTCAATAATAGCGATAGATGGTCCAGCTGCTTCTGGCAAAACAACAGTAGCATTAAAAATTGCTGAAAAGTTAGAATACATGTTTTTTGACACAGGTGTAATGTACAGAGCCGTTGCTTTTGCCGTACTTGATAAAGGTATTAATATTGAGGATGAAAAAGCATGTACAGAATTAGCAGAAACTATTCATATTGATGTTTTACCACCTTCAAAAAATGATGGGCGCACAAATGATGTTTTCGTTGATGGAAAAGATTGTACATGGGAAATTAGAAATTCGGCTGTATCCCAAAATGTCAGTCAAGTTTCAACTTATCAAGGAGTACGTGATGCACTTACACAGCAGCAGAGAAGAATTGGGCTTCAGGGAAATGTGATCATGGTAGGTCGTGATATAGGTACAGTTGTACTACCAGATGCGGATTTAAAAATTTATTTAGATGCTTCTGCTCAAGAAAGAACAAAAAGAAGAGTATTGGAATTAGAGTCTAGAGGCGAAATCGTTGATTATAATAAAATGTTAGAGATGATAATTCGTCGAGATAAGATTGATTCTGAAAGAAAGATATCGCCATTACGTATAGCGGAAGATGCAATCATTATAGATTCAGATAATAAATCAATTGAAGAAGTTGTTGAAGAAATAATAAACCTTATTTATGTTCAACAATAAATACTGAGGTAATTATGTCTAAAACAACATCATCATATAACATAAGTTTTTGGACTAAAATTAGCCGAGAAATAGTTCGCTTTTTTATGAGAAATGCTTATCGGTTATTAACAAGAGTTCGAATTTCAGGTTGGGAAAATTTACCAAAAGATAATGCTTTTGTTGCAGCATTTAATCATGTTTCATACTTTGAACCCCCTTTATTAATGTCATATTGGAAGCCAGCGCCAGAAGCAATTGGTGCTGAATATTTATTTAAACATCCAGTATTTAAATTCTTAGCATTAAGTTATAAAGCAATTCCAGTAAATAGGGGACAATATGATAGAAAAGTGCTTCAAATTTGCATTGATATATTAAATTCTGGAAGAACACTTTTAATTGCGCCAGAAGGAACTCGTTCAAGAGTAAAAGGAATGAATCAAGCCAATCCAGGTATTGCATATATTGTTGATAAAACAAATGTTCCTGTTGTTCCTATTGCATGTATAGGAACAACAAGTGATATGTTAAAGAAAGCATTGAAATTTAAAAGACCAATTATTGAAATTAAAATTGGAAAACCCATAGACCTACCTAAGATTGAGGGAAAAGGTCAAGAGAGAAGAGAGTCTAGACAAAAAAATACAGATTTTGTCATGATGAAAATTGTTGAATTACTCCCAAAAGAATATCATGGGTATTATGCTAATTCTAATTCAAAAGATAAATCAAATTAATAGAAGTTCCAGTAGTTTTTTGAAGTGATTTAAACTTCTTTTGCTATAATAGACTCAGGTGATATATGAAATTTATATGGTCTATTATTTCAAAAGATTTTTTTTATTATTCTAGTTCCCCAATAATTCAAATTGTTGTGGGGTGTATTTTATTAATTTTTACGGCATTTTTATTGAAAAAAACAAATGCTTTAAATTTTGAGTTTACTCAACAAAGAAAATTATTTTTCATTATCCTAATAATTATTACACCTATCACCAGTTTGTTTATTGGTTTCGAATTTGAAGACTTGAATATATTGCCTATTCCATTTGTACCAATAGAAATTAACTACATATTTCTACCATTATCTTTTCTTTCATTAATAACAGCAGGTATTTATTTAGGGCCTAAATATGCAGTTTTTCTAGCTTTTATCTCAGGAAGCCTAATTGGAGGTTATGTAAGCCATAATCCATTCACAATTTGGCTATTCGTAATTACAACTTTATTATACACATTATTGATTCGTCAAAATATTAATATTAAATTCTATAATATATTTAGAGAACCTTTTGTCTCATATTTTGTTTTGATTTTAATTTACCCTTTTATCGAAGTTATTGATTCAATGTTTTTTGTAGAGGGAATTCTTTCAATTCGAATAGAATATTATATTTCCCACCTAGGTATTAATTGGTTAGTTTTTATACTAAATTTTTTATTTAGCGCTTTAGTTGCACAAATAATAAAAATATTTTTTCCATTAATCTGGGTACAACCAAGATATTATAAACAACCGATTAGAAGAAGAACGTTGGTTAGTACTATAAATATGATTTTTATCCCTGTTTTTGTTTTTTCTTTTTCTTTATTAAGTATCTTTAGTTGGTATCAATCAGGAAATCAAATTAAAAATCACCAAAAAGAATTATTAAAATCTCAGACTGAGAGGATAGATGAAAGTCTTCAAGTTTTATTTTCTACTGGAAGAACATTAATTGAACAATATTCAAAAAATAAAGATTTACTATTTGATGATTTTAAGAAAATTGAAACTGATTTTAAGGAAAATATTAACTCATCAAATTTTTTTGATAGTTTAACTCTAATAGATCACGACACAAATATAATAACCCAGTACCCAAAAACGGATTCATATAAAATAGCACTTACTACAAATCAAAAAAATAGAATTAATTTGGCATTCAATGATGTTTCTATTCAAATTTACCCAGTTACTTCAGTTGGGAATACTACAACATCACAAATTTTGTTTATTATACCCATTATTGATACGAACGACATTCCTTGTCGAGTACTGATAGCTAGTACAACTCCTGATAACAATCCATATTTCGCACCGATTCTTTCAAGCATCAGTATAATTGAAAATTCCGGTGGGAATTCTATTATATTGACTCCCCAAAATGAATTAATCTTTGCAGATGATAATTTAGATATAAATTCTTTATTTTTAGAAGATAATATTGAAAATGGTTTTTCGAAATTAATCAAAATTAATGGTGTTAGACAAGAAAATTATTCAATAATTTCAAATAATACAGGTTGGAAGATAATTAATTTCATTCCTACGCATATCGCAAGAGAAGTCTCTGTTTTTTCTGGAAACTATATTTCAATATTTATTGGTATTTTTTTTATAATCATAATAATTCTATTAAATATTTTTTCCTATCAATTAGGGATTTTTATAAATACATTGAACGAGAATCAAACACAAAATAATAAAATATCCAAAGAATTGAGCTTTTTGCCTATTGAATTACAAAATTTGAATAATAATTATTTGTTTCTTAAAAAAGAATTCAAAGAATTGTTGGAAATGAAAGATTTTTTCATTAATTTAAGATCATATACTGATTTTCAAATAACAAATGAAAAAAACCTTGATTCAATTCTAGATGAAGTATTACGTTTTGGTGCAGAATCAGCAAGAATAATTATTTTTCATAAAAAAAATCGTTTTGATTCTAACAATGTGATTAGATCAAAAGGGAGATTAACTTCAAATTTTGATGATTTTGATATGAAACTCTTAACAATTTTTGATAAACAGCAACTCCAATCTTTAAATAATAAAAATGAAATTAATAATGTATTTAATCAAAGTAAATTAATCCCTGAAAAAATTTTAATCTCAAAATTATTTGATGAAAACAATGAATATGGGTTTATATGGTCAGCTTATTTTCATGCTCACAATTTTTCTGAGATTGAATTGAATTTTATGAAAGATATTTCTAATATAATTGTCGATTTAATTAATTTGAAAAAGGATCCATTAGTAAAAAATGATATTACATTTTTTGAAGAGAGCTTTATTGAACACCCAGACATTATTTTTAATTTGAATTCAAATGGAATTGTAGAAAATTCAAATAAAAAAGCAAAAGAAATTTTATCAATAAAAATAAATAATAGCATTGATGAAATTCCTATTATTAAAAATAATAAAAGATTTTATTTTATGTTTCGTGGTAGTCCGGAAAAATTTGATCAATATGAATTAGAATGGCAAGATAAAATTTATTTTATTTCAGTAAAAAAAATTCATTTTTCTGAAGATGAATATTCTTGGTTATGTATAATGCAGGATATTACATCAAATAGAAGTAAAGAATTAAATACAAGTAATTTGCTTCTAGCAGTCAATAAAGATTTTCAAAATTCATTAAAAATCATTTCTGATAACGTTGAGATGTTAAGTCAATTTCAAAATATAAATTCAAGTATGTATTATCATCTTGAAAAAATTCAAAATCAGTCAAATTATCTTGATAGCCAGATTAAAGCAATGTTTGATAAAACTAAAATAGATAGTGGTATTAAAATTTATAAAGATTTTTCAAATTTAAATGAGATAGTGTCAAAAGTACTTCATAGATTACAGCCAGATATAACTCAAAAGTCAATTAAAGTCATACCAAATGATTTAGATAAGAAAATTTTTGTAGATAAGAGTTTCTTCGGAATGGTTCTTTTTAATATTATAGAAAATGCAATAAAAAATTCTAAGGATAAGGGATCAATTGAAATTAAATCAAATATAAATCAAAATAATATTGAAATATATGTGATAGATCATGGAAATGGTATAGCACCCATAGATATTGAAAATATTTTTGAACCATATTACCAAATTAATTCTAATGGAATTAACGGACAAGGATTGGGTCTTTATATCTCAAAGAACATAGTTCAAAAACATGGGGGAGAAATTATTTGTGAAAGCAAATTAGGAGCAGGTTCTATTTTTAAAATTATTTTACCTAATGATACAAATCAATAGAATTGTGGTAAGCTATGTGCTACAATTCAGAACAAAACAAATCCAGGTTATCTAAATAGTTGCACATTATATTGTAAATATGATGTGAGGAAAGTCCGTACTCCACAGAGGAAAATGTCGGATAACGTCCGAGACGGGGCAACCTGTCGGATCGGGCCACAGAAAATAACAGCCTTTTTGGTGATGGTGAAAAGGTGGTGTAAGAGACCACCAGAACGTGCAGTAATGTGCGTTGCTAGGTAACCCCCATTTGGAGCAAAGCAAAGCAGAATTGAATGTCTTTTTTAGGGCAGGGAGGCTCCTCGAATCCCTAGAAATTCGGGTATGCTGCTAGAGCAACAGAGTAATCTGTTGACCAGATAGATAACTATTCAGAATTATTTATCTTTTGATGAGTAATTTAGACAGAATGCGGCTTATAGGATAACCTGGAAATTTTTGATTTTTTTGCAGATTGATTTTCAATCTGCATTATTTTTTATAGAATAGTTAGGAATAATAAAAATGTTTTATATTGGAGAAATTGCTTCTTTAATGGTGGCCTTTTTATGGTCAATAGGCCCAACTTATTTTACTCTTGCCGGAAACAAATTAGGTCCTTGGGTAGTGAATAGAACAAGAATGATATACGCATTGTTACTTGTTATGATTATCCATATATTTATTTATGGCTCGTTACTTCCCTTAGATGCAAGTTTGGATAGATGGATATGGTTATTTTTGTCAGGTGTTATAGGGCTAGGTCTTGGAGATATTGCCTTGTTTTATGCGTTTACTACCATAGGAACAAGATTATCGATGTTAATATATAGTCTCGCTCCTGTTCTTAGTGCTATTGCAGGGATAATGTTTTTCAATGAAAAATTATCATTCATACAAATAATAGCAATTCTTATTACAATTACTGCAATCGCTTATGTTGGAGCATTAAGTAAAGAAAAAAAAGACGATATAGATAGTATAGAATCAAAAAAATATTGGTTAGGTATTGGAGCTGCTATTTTAGCGGCTATTGGGCAAGCACTTGGATTAATCCTTTCTAAAATGGGAATTGCTGGCGATTTTCCTACAATTTCCGGATTACTAATTAGACTTTTAGGTGGTGCAGTACTAATATGGGGAATGGCCATTTTTCAAAAGCAAGTTAGTTATACAATACAAGCTGTAAAAAAAGATCGAAAGTCTCATTTGTATATTTGGATAGGCACATTGACAGGTCCAATAGGAGGGATTTATTTTTCATTACTTGGTTTGAAATATACAACACTAGGAATAGCATCAGTCCTGCAATCTCTCTCACCGATATTTTTATTACCGATTGGAGTTATAGTTTTTCGAGAAAAAATAACTTGGAAGGCAATTGTAGGAACCATTGTAGCAATGGTAGGAGTTGCTATATTGTTTTTAGGATAAAAACAAAAAAGGCTGAATTTCAGCCTTTTTTGTTTAAGAGAGTTGACAATTCTCATCTTAAATAGTTTGAGGACTAAAGTCATCTAAATGTTTTCATTTAGTGATTTAAAATTTGAGAAAGGAATAATTTGGTTCGATCCTCTTTTGGCGAACTGAAAAGCTTCTCTGGAGTATCTCGCTCGATGATTTTCCCTCCGTCCATAAAAACTACTTCATCAGCTGCGGCGCGAGCAAAACCCATTTCATGAGTTACACAAACCATTGTCATTCCATCTTTTGCTAAATCCAACATAACATCTAATACTTCTTTGATCATCTCTGGATCTAGCGCACTTGTTGGTTCATCAAAAAGCATAATTTCTGGATTCATTGCTAATGATCGGGCAATTGCCACTCTTTGTTGTTGCCCACCAGAAAGCTGGTTAGGATAAACATCTGCCTTGTCTAATATACCAACGCGTTCAAGTTGTTTAATTGCATTTTCTTTTGCTTCAATTTTGCTTCTTTTTCGAACAATAGTCTGTGCCATAATGATATTGTCTAAAACGGTTTTATGAGGGAATAAATTAAATTGTTGGAAAACCATACCAATTTCTTCTCTCATTTCATTAAGTAATTTTTCATCATCTTTCATTAAAACATTGTCGACCCAAACTTCACCTGATGTAGGTTTTTCAAGATAATTAATACAGCGAAGTAATGTGGATTTTCCAGAACCGCTTGGTCCAACAATTACAATTACTTTGCCTTTTTCAACAGAAAGGCTCACCCCATTTAAAGCTTGTACTTCTTCAAAATTCTTATATACATTAATTATGTCGATAATGGGATGTTTGGTTTTATTCATTTCTACGCAACCTTGATTCGATAAATTTGATAATTAGGGAAAGTGAAACAGTCATACTCAAATATAAAGAAGCAAGAATGGTATAAGCTTCTTGAAATCGGAAAGAGCGTCCTGCATAAAGTCTTGCAATTTGTGTAATATCACGCACAGCAAGTAGAGAAACTAATGAAGAGTCTTTGACCATTGCAACAAAATCGTTTCCTAAAGCTGGTAGAACGTTTCGAATTGCTTGAGGAAGGATCACAAAGCGCATAGCTTGTGCATGGCTAAGCCCAAGAGAACGTGCTGCTTCCATTTGTCCCTTAGGAATAGATTGAATACCCGCTCGAAAAACTTCGGCAAGAAAAGCCCCATAAGTTACTGACAAAGCAATAATTGCTCGGAAATTCATTGGAATATCTTGAACACTTAGGGTAGCAAGTGATTCACCTGCTTTTGAAAATCCAATTGACGACACCCAATCGCCAAGCTCATTTAAATTACCGAGAATCACGGGGACACCAACTAATGCAATATAAAAAATTAAAACAAGCATTGGAATTCCACGGATAATTTCTACATAAAAAGTTGCGATGTTACGAATAAAAACATTTTTTGAAATATAACCAACACTTGTTAGTAAACCGATAACTAAAGCAATTGCGTAAGCAATGACAGAAGTTGTAATTGTTATTACAACACCGTTTTTGATTAAATTGAAAGCTTCAGCATAGTTTTCTTGAGTTAAAATTGTATAAAAGGTAAAAATAGCAATAAGAGCGATGCCAATAAGATACCATGGAAAATCGTTTAATTTTTCTTTCAAAGAAATATTATGAGATTGTTCAGATTCAATAACGTTATTTTCTTTAACATTTATTAAATTTGTGGATAAAGTACTGTCTGTCATTTTAAGTCCTCTTTAAGCACCCAGAGTTAGCAATTACTAACTCTGGGTTTTATAGTTGAATAAATTATTCGGTGGGAGCGACAAAGCTAGGATCAAAATAATATGCATTGATCTCAGCAAGTGTTCCATCAGCCATCATAGCACCAAGAGCTGCATCAACCGGACCAACTAATGGGCTATTTTCTGGGAAAGCAAACCCTAATTCTTCGCTTGTGATTGGATTACCAACAAATGTAAGCAGGTCTGGATTTTCATTGATATAGCCAATACCAGCTGTGTTATCGATAATGACTGCATCAACATCTCCTGAAATTAACGCTTGAATCGCAAAAGGATATTGTTCAAAAGCACTAATTTGACCTTCGGCAACCAAATCAACTGCTGTTTCATAATTTGTTGTACCAATTTGTGTACCCAAAATCAATGATGTGTCAGCATTAAAATCATCAATAGAAGTTACATAATCATTATCAGTAGTGACTAATAAAAGTTGTTGAAGTGAAATATATCCAACTGAAAAATCGACTATTTCATCACGCTCATCTGTAATAGTAATCCCATCGCCTGCAATATCGAACTGACCATCTGCAACGGATTGAATCATGCCATCCCATGCAGCTTCAACAAAAACTGGAGTGCAGTGTAGCAAAGTGCAAATATTGTTAAAAACATCATAGTCCCAACCTGCAGCTTCACCTGTGCTGATATCAATATAGTTGAATGGTGGGTAAGCATTTTCAACAGCAAATGTAACTTCCAAACAACCTAAATCAATGATTGCATCTTCTGCTGTGCCTAAACAAGCATCATCGCCTTCTGCGAAAACATTTCCAAAGCTAAAAGTAAGCATTGAAACAATAAGTAAAAAAATAAATAAATTCTTTTTCATGTAAAACTCCTCGATAAATAAATTAATTGATAGTAAAGATCTTCTTTTTTTATTTTAATTTTATAATTTCTTTTCTTATAAATATTCTCCTTTTTGAAAATAAAAAGCCCTTCTTTAAGAAGGGCTTTTGTTGAAAAATTTTATTGTTACAAAATTAATTCGTACGTGCAGTTATACCTGCCCTTCTTTTTGAAAGGTAGTTGGTTTTTTATGATGACGACGTTTAGGTTGATTAAGTAAATTAGTTTTCTGTAACATGGTTTAGTTTATATCATGCACATTTATATGTGTCAAGGGATTCTTTGAATCATATGATGATTTGATAAATAAAATAATATTCCATACTATTTGATATAAATGTTCAATTATCAATCAGCATGTTAGCCATTTGATTAATTACGTTTTTTTTTGATAATATCAAAGTATATGAATTAAATACGCTTTATTTCTTCTCTTAGAATATTGATACGTGCTTCAGCTAGACTAGGAAGTGTATCAAGTGCGTAAGTAGCGGAATATCCATTCATTGCAAAAGATGCTGAGATAAGGCCGTATAGAGTAGCTTCAAGAGGGTCTAAGGTTTTTTGAAAACCCGCTGCGAATCCGCCACTAAAAACTTCTTCAATATTAAGTAAATTTTTTATTCGAACAGGATATGCAGGTATAGAATACTTCTTTTTTGTTTCAAGATCGTACAAAAGTGTTTCACCTTGTAAGTTTGGAACAATAATAAATTTGCACCCTTGATTTTCAAATTGAGAAATAATCATCCAAGGGTCAAAGCGCAGAAGAGGATACAAAGCTACTAAATCATCAAGTGTTGGAATAAATGCAGTTAAATTACTAATCAATTGGGGTATTTTATTTAATCTAATTTGTTTCATGTAAGTGGGATGAGGACGCAAGATAATTGTTGGAACCCCTTTTTCTCTTAATATAAATGGAATACGTATATGGTCGTCATAAGATAAAGGGGCAATTACAGAAATTGAAGACGAATTAACAAACTCTGGGATCTCAATTAAAGGGTATAAAGAAAAAGGTTCTTTCGAGATATCTTGTTTTATTCCTAATAATTCCTTCGGGAATGAAAGATTTTCTTTAAGATAATATTTTGCTGGATCATTATGGATAACTTGAGTTGCTGTTTTGAAAAAATTAAACTGTCTATGTTCAATTGCATGACTACTTTTTCTAACACCATTAAAAGAAATGTTTTCATTTTGAATTTCAAGAAATAAATCTTCAGGAAAAGCTTGATCAATTGCTGAGAGTATAATTGATTTTGTTCCCCATAGGCCAAGCCCACTAGCAATTGAAACAGAACTTCCCCCTAAACGATTATTTAAAGCGCGTTTTTCATCTGTTATTATATAATCTCTTTTTATTTCACCAATTACAATGGTTTCAGGGATATTTTTATTCATATTGAGTATTATTATAATAGCTATATCATCGAAAAAATAGAAAGTTAGAATGTAAGATTTGAATTGAAAATAAAATATCTAAAACAAATTTGTTAAAAGACAATTTGTTTTAGAAGACAAAAGAAAAAAATATTTAATAACAACAGAGATAGTTTTTTTAAAAAAACTATCTCTGTTTATAATCTCATGAGGTTTTTATGTTTTTTGGATACTTATTTGTGTTTAGCCAAATTTACTTATATCTCTCAAAAAACTAAAAATTAACATGCCAAGGCGCATGCCTTCATTAGCAGAAATATTTAATTCTCCATCAGCTTCTTCAACTCGTTTTGCTATTAGTAAGCCGGTTACTGCGCCTAGAATACCACCAGCAATTGACCCAATCAAAAGAGCCTTAGACTGAGTTGACATATTTTTTGATTTTGAAAGCTCTTTTTTTTCTGAATTACTCATTATTCTCTCCATCCTTCTTAAATAAATTTTTTACATTTAAGGTTAAAACCCATGATTTTGATGTTATCAAAGGAGAAACTATTCTGTCCGATAAATCTTCAATTTTATTTTTCAGATTTAGCAACCAATTTTGAGCAATGAAAGTTTTTTCTGGAAGAAAATCTAATAGCTTTCCAAGCCCAATTGTCGCAAAAATTAAAGCTACTAAAAATAATAAACTAATCAATAAAATAAAAATTGATAAAAATATTATAGATAAACTAGACCAAGAGCTATAACTTCCGGTATTTGTTAGCCCTAAAATGACCCAGCTCAAAGTGATTAGAATAATGAACCCTATAGTGGGAATCATTATTTGCATCCAAAATTGCTTATTGTGTTTCGCAATTGTGACTTTATTTATCTTTTTTTCTAAGAACTCATTATTTTTTCTCATAGTATTCCTTCATTTCTAATTTTAGCATTAAATTATTAGTTTAAATGTAAAAAGGTGGCCAAAAGCCACCTTTTTATGATTTTTGAGGAGAAAATTATTTTATTATTTTGCTTTGACAGCAATCATTTTTGCCTTTGCATGTTCTGCTTGAGGAACAATCAGAGTGAGAACTCCGTCCTTAACTTTTGCATCTGCTTTATTGGCATCCAAATCTTTGGGCATTCTTAATGATCTACTGAACTTACCAACAGGTTGTTCGCACAAAAGATAAGTAATATTTTCAGTTTGATCAATATCAGGGTATTCTCCTCTGATTATGATGCGATTTTCTAATATTTCGATTTCAATATCTTCTGCCTTCATATTAGGTAAAAATGCTTGAATTTCATAAGAATCTTCTTTAGCGATAACATTCATAGGAATGCTTTGTGTAGATAATGAGGTTTCTGATTCACGCATCAAATCAAATAAACGTTTTGTTGGGTTATAGTATGTATACATTTTTCATCTCCTTTATTTGAAAGTAACTTTTATTTATGTTCTTAGTATAAGGGTGGAAAATAAGAAAAATGTATATGTATTATTTAAGGAGTATATGTAATCTATATGATGAATATTAACGATAAAGGAAAAGTGTTTTAAAATCCTGCCTCAATAATTAAATTTTCAGACGTTTTTGTATATTTAGATTTATCAAAATTTCCCCAAATATTTTTAATTGTAAAATCAGATTCAGTAATTATTTTTTTTATTTCATTTGTACTTGTTAAGTAATGAGATGTTTTTAGTGTAGTTCTTGAAACATCGCCATTTGAAAAAATCTCATCATAATGCCAATTTAAGTAAAATTTTTGATTATCAGATTTCCACTCACTACTCACCATAACAGGGTTTTCTGTAGCTTCATTGTAAATGATTAGTTCTGATTCTGGTTCATCTGAATCAGGAATCGATTTGAAAGCATATGGATTGGGCTGGCTAAAGATAAAATATCCATTTGGGGTCAAGAGTGTTTTCACTTTATTTAATAATTTTTTTTGATCATAAATGGAAAAAATACTAAAAGTATTACAAGGTAGATATATTAAAGAGAATTTATTATTAAAATTCATTTCTAACATATCTTTTTTAAAAAATTTGAATTGATCTGAATTTGAGAGATTCTTTTTCGCAATAGACAGCATTTCTGAATCAATGTCAAGACCAAAAATTTTTAAGTCTTGCGGGAAATCTTCAGATTTTGATAGTAATTCAAATATTCTTCCAGTTCCACACCCTAATTCTAGAGAGAGACCATTGTCAATGTTATTAGCTCTTAGTAAAAAATTTTTCCAAAATTCTATATCTTCTCTGAATAATATATGGTGAAGATGGTAATAATTGGCATCCATGAAAAGTATTATATCCTTTTTTCTAAATAATAATATTCATTTTTCGCTTATAATTTTATATATGAATAATAAAGTAAAAGAAATTGAAGCTAGGTTTTTAATTAAAGATTTAATGCAATTCATTGAAGCTTTGAATAGAGTGGGGGCTAGTTGTATACATTCGCGTTATTTGGAGATTAATGAACTTTTTGATACTCCTGATAAAAAGCTTAATCATAATTTCGAAATATTAAGATTAAGAACGGATTGGAAGCAAAAAATAACATATAAAAGAGCGCTAACATTCAATATAAGAGATGAAATTGAATTTGAAGTTTCAGATATTGATGCAGCGAGAGCTGTGATAAATGCTTTAGGGTATGAAAGATACTTGTTGTTTGAGAAATACCGTAGCGCATATGTATGGCAAGGTGCTACTATTACGATTGATGAAACTGCAATTGGCTGTTTTGTAGAAATTGAAGATCAAAGTTTAGAAATTATTGAAGAAAAAGCAGGTTTTTTAAATTTGGATTGGGATGCTCAAGTTAGGAAGAGTTATTATAATTGTTTCATTGATCTTAAAAAGATTAATCAGAACCTAACAGAATTATCATTTAATTCATTTGGAGGATGGGTTCCAACAGCAATGGAATTAGGTTTGGAATATGCTGATTGAAATAGTATAATAGGCTAGAGGTTATTATGGATCAAGAAAACAAACAGACGATTAGTGAAAATGAAACTCAAAAACAAGAATTTGAAAAAAATAAAAATTCTGAAAACTCACAAAACTTAGATATTAATTCAGAATCAGAAACTTCAGTCAAAAATTTACAAGATAATGAAGAGAAACCAACTAATTTAGATGAAGAAGAGGAGAAACCTTTAACTCCTCAGCAAATGATGAATCGATTTATTCCATTTAAAGAAATGCCTGTAGGTACTGTTTTTGAATTATCAGGTTTGCGAATGAAAAAAATGGAATATGCTCGACATCCAGATTCTGAAGAAGGTTTTTTTAATGCAATTCAATTAGGCATCGAAAATGGCTATATGTGGGTGAAAGAAGATAACTCATTTAGAGTCGTTCCGGCAAACCCTCGTAGAAGTAATAATCGTAATCGACGAAAAAAATATAGTCGTGGCAGAAATCGTAGTAGAAATAATTCCACAAATAATCAAAACAATAGATCAGCACCTAATAAACGAAATGAATAGAATTAACTTGAAAACCTTCTAATTCCAAAAAAAGTTTGGTATAATTTTGCGGCTAGAGAAAATATGGAGAGGTCGCATAGTCCGGCCTAGTGCGCGCGCCTGGAGAGCGCGTTTACCGAAAGGTAACGTGGGTTCGAATCCCACCCTCTCCGCTCTAAAAAAGACTTCTTTAAGAAGTCTTTTTTGTTTAAATAAATAAAAAACATTTTGTATTTAAAGGTTTTATTTCTCAAACCTTAAAGAATTGGGATATTGTCTGACAAGCAGTTGACGGTTAGATTTAGTTTGGTATAATCCATGAGCTTGTTGAGAGCAAAACGCTTGAACTTTGACAGTAAATATAAGGAAGAAACTGAAGAAATAAGGAAGAGTTTTGAAAAAATTGCTTATAAATTGCAATATCTGCCTTGTTTGAAAAACAGAAACTTCTTCCAAGGAAAATCAACCAATTTCTTGACATTATCAAAAAGATTGGTAAAATAAATCCTGCTGTTGAAAACAACGGCATCAAGAAAATCCAGCACATTAACAATTGAAAAGTGATAGGAAACCAAAGATTCATTTGAGAAAAGAGCCGCGTAAGAAGTAATATACATGCGAGAAGCATGTTAAATTTTTTGCGGAGAGTTTGATCCTGGCTCAGGATGAACGCTGGCGGTGTGCCTAATACATGCAAGTCGAACGAGAAGGTTCATTCTTCGGAAAGGACTGGAAAGTGGCGAACGGGTGAGTAACGCGTTGGTGACCTGCCCCAAAGAGAGGGACAACAGACTGAAAGGTCTGCTAATACCTCATGTGGTCTAAGTAGTTAGAGAGCTTAGATTAAAGGATTTATTCGCTTTGGGAGGGGCCTGCGTCCCATCAGCTAGTTGGTAAGGTAATGGCTTACCAAGGCAATGACGGGTAGGGGACCTGAGAGGGTGGTCCCCCACAATGGAACTGAAACACGGTCCATACATCTACGGATGGCAGCAGTAGGGAATATTGCACAATGGGCGAAAGCCTGATGCAGCAACACCGCGTGTGTGACGAAGGTCTTCGGATCGTAAAGCACTTTTGTGAGGGAAGAGGAAGGACTGTACCTCACGAATAAGGGTCGGCTAACTACGTGCCAGCAGCCGCGGTAACACGTAGGACCCGAGCGTTATCCGGATTTACTGGGCGTAAAGCGCGTGCAGGTGGTTTAGTAAGTTAGATGTTAAAGCTCCGGGCTTAACCCGGAGAGGTCGTTTAAAACTGCTAGACTTGAGGACGGTAGAGGAAGGTAGAATTCCGTGTGTAGTGGTGAAATGCGTAGATATACGGAGGAATACCAGTGGCGAAGGCGGCCTTCTGGCCCGCTCCTGACACTCAGACGCGAAAGCTAGGGTAGCGAACGGGATTAGAAACCCCGGTAGTCCTAGCCGTAAACGATGCACACTTGGCGTTGGTGTTGTAAAAGACATCAGTGCCGAAGCTAACGCGATAAGTGTGCCGCCTGAATAGTACGGTCGCAAGATTAAAACTCAAAGGAATTGACGGGGACCCGCACAAGCAGCGGAGCGTGTGGTTTAATTCGATGCTACGCGAAGAACCTTACCTGGGTTTGACATATAAGTGGTAGTGAAGTGAAAGCGGAACGACCCTTCGGGGAGCTTATACAGGTGGTGCATGGCTGTCGTCAGCTCGTGTCGTGAGATGTCCGGTTAAGTCCGGTAACGAGCGCAACCCTTACTGTATGTTATACGTGTCATACGGGACTGCTAGCATAAAGCTAGAGGAAGGTGGGGATGATGTCAAGTCAGCATGTCCTTTATATCCAGGGCTACACACACGCTACAATGGGCAGTACAATAGGTCGCAAAACCGCGAGGTGGAGCCAATCCATAAAGCTGTCCTTAGTTCAGATTGTAGGCTGCAACTCGCCTACATGAAGTTGGAGTTGCTAGTAAACGCGCGTCAGCACAGTGCGTTGAATACGTTCCCGGGTCTTGTACACACCGCCCGTCACGTCATGGAAGTTGGCAACACCTGAAGTCAGTATCCCAACCGCAAGGAGGGAGCTGCCAAAGGTGGGGTTGATAACTGGGACGAAGTCGTAACAAGGTAGGTGTACCGGAAGGTGCGCCTGGATCACCTCCTTTCTAGAGTAACTTGAAAGCCAGCATCCTAGTGATGCAGCTGGAAAGAATACCAGAATAAGAAAAAAACAGGTTAGCGAATAGCGAAGCCAAGTTTCACTAGCGGTGGTGAAGCGAATGAAAAATCTTGATCAAATGATCGGAGATTCCTATCACTTTTGAGTTGTTGATGTGCAAACAGCACATTACAAAGCAAAGCAGTTTGAGAGAAAAAGGGGCCTGTAGCTCAGCAGGTTAGAGCACTGTGCTGATAACGCAGGGGTCAGTGGTTCGAGTCCACTCAGGCCCACAAGCGTAAAACAGCGTGAGGGGATGTAGCTCAGCTGGAAGAGCACTGCCTTTGCAAGGCAGGGGCCAGGGGTTCGAGTCCCCTCATCTCCACAAAAGACCGACAACCTGGGGCAAGATGACTAGGTTGTTTTCAAGTCAGAAAGATTGGAAGGTCAGCAGATGTGAAAGACGGAAGTCTGATACATCTGCTGGAATTCGAAACAAGAAGACCAGAACTTGCACTTTAATAATTGAATACAAACAAACGACAAAAAAAATGTTATCAAGAAAAAATGAAATTTTTTTAGGGATAAAAATAAAAAATGGAGTTTTTTTGTAACTACAGAAATGTAGTTGTAACGATAGTATCTTCAAAAAATAATGTTAGTTGTTGAAGGAACAAATCAACAACAAAAAACGAACATAGAAAATGATGATTGAAAAATTATCAAATTCTCCGCATCACATATAGTTAAGCTACTAAGGGCTTACGGTGGATGCCTTGGCGTTAGATGCCGACGAAGGACGTGGGACACTGCGAAAAGCTTCGGGGAGCCGTGAACAGGCTTCGATCCGGAGATATCCGAATGGGGAAACCCGGCAGAGCAAACCTCTGTCATCTCTTTACTGAAAAAATAGGTTTAGAGAAGGTAACCTAGGGAACTGAAACATCTTAGTACCTAGAGGAAGAGAAATCAAAGAGATTCCCTCAGTAGTGGCGAGCGAACGGGGAACAGCCCAAACCATTCCTAGAATGGGGTTGTAGGGCCCAGTAAGAAAGATCAATCTGTTAGCAGAAAGGTGTGGGAAAGCCTACCGCAGAGGGTGAGAGTCCCGTAAGTAAAAACAGAGAGAGATTGGCTGGGTACCTGAGTACCGCCGGACTCGTGTAATCCGGTGGGAATCTGGGGAGACCACTCTCCAAGGCTAAATACATCTAACGACCGATAGTGAACAAGTACCGTGAGGGAAAGGTGAAAAGCACCCCGGAGAGGGGAGTGAAATAGAACCTGAAACCGTGAGCCTACAAGCAGTCGGAGGGCTATGATGGAAGTGTGTTAGGTAGAACTAACATGGCGCCATAATGCCTGACGGCGTGCCTTTTGGAGAATGAGTCTGCGAGTTAATCTTTGTGGCAAGGTTAAGGGAGTGACACCCGAAGCCGTAGCGAAAGCGAGTCTTAATAGGGCGTGCAGTCGCAAGGATTAGACACGAAACCTGGTGAGCTACCCATGTGCAGGGTGAAGCGAGTTTAAACGCTTGTGGAGGCCCGAACCTTTAGCTACTGCAAAAGCTTGGGATGACGTGTGGGTAGAGGTGATATGCCAAACGAACTAGGAGATAGCTTGTTCTCCCCGAAATAGCTTTAGGGCTAGCGTCGTGTGTTTAGTACTGGGGGTAGAGCACTGGATGAGCTAGGGGCCTTATCGGTTACCGACCTCAACCAAACTCCGAATACCAGTACTCCAGAACACGGCAGTCGGACTATGGGAGATGAGTTTCATAGTCGAGAGGGAAAGAGCCCAGATCATCGGTTAAGGTCCTCAAATCTATGCTAAGTGGGAAACGATGTGAGACTACTGCGACAACCAGGAGGTTGGCTTAGAAGCAGCCACCCTTTAAAAAGTGCGTAACAGCTTACTGGTCAAGTGGTCTTGCGCGGAAAATGTAACGGGGCTAAGCATAGTACCGAAGCCATGAATTGTACTTAGGTACAGTAGTAGGGGAGCGTTCTGTCAGCAGTGAAGGTCGACCGTGAGGACGGCTGGAGCGGGCAGAAGTGAGAATGCAGACATGAGTAGCGTAAAATATGTGAGAATCATGTTCGCCGAAAATCTAAGGTTTCCGACGGCAGGTCAATCCGCGTCGGGTTAGTCGAGCCTTAGCCGAGGCCGAGAGGCGTAGGCGATGGACATCCGGTCAACATTCCGGAACCACTAAAGTGGAGCGATGGGGGGACGCGGTGAGGTAGGTCAGCCTGCGAATGGTAGTGCAGGTGCTAAACGTGTAGGCGATGAGAGTCTCAGGAAAATCCGGGACTTGAGCTGAGGCGTGATGGCGAGCCCTTGAGGCATAAGTGATTGAACCTTGCTGCCCAGAAAAGCCTCTAAGCGATGAAACTTTAGTGCTCGTACCGCAAACCGACACAGGTAGATGGGTAGAGAATACCAAGGCGAACGGGAGAACCCTCGTTAAGGAATTAGGCAAATTGACCCCGTAACTTCGGGAGAAGGGGTGCCACGCATGGTGAAATTCAAACGAATGGAGCTAAGTGTGGTCGCAGAAAACAGGCTCTAGCGACTGGTTAACAAAACCACAGGTCTCTGCTAAGTCGTAAGACGAAGTATAGGGGCTGACGCCTGCCCGGTGCCGGAAGGTTAAAGGGAGTTGTTAGCGAAAGCGAAGCAGTGAACTGAAGCCCCGGTGAACGGCGGCCGTAACTATAACGGTCCTAAGGTAGCGAAATTCCTTGTCGGGTAAGTTCCGACCCGCACGAATGGCGTAACGACTGGAGCACTGTCTCGACGAGGGACCCGGTGAAATTGAAATACGTGTGAAGATGCGCGTTACCCGCAGCAGGACAAAAAGACCCCGTGGAGCTTTACTGTAGCTTGGCATTGAGTTTGGGCATAATTTGTGTAGCATAGGTGGGAGGCTTTGAAGCTGGGACGCTAGTCTCGGTGGAGCCGCCGGTGAAATACCACCCTGATTATGTCTTGACCCTAACCCCATACCGTAATCCGGATGGGGGACCGTGCCAGGTGGGCAGTTTGACTGGGGCGGTCGCCTCCTAAAGAGTAACGGAGGCGCCCAAAGGTTCCCTCAGGCTGAATGGAAACCAGCCAAAGAGTGTAAAGGCATAAGGGAGCTTGACTGTAAGGCAAACACGCCGAGCAGAGACGAAAGTCGGGCTTAGTGATCCCACGGTACCGAGTGGAAGGGCCGTGGCTTACCGGATAAAAGCTACCCCGGGGATAACAGGCTAGTCACGCCCAAGAGTTCACATCGACGGCGTGGCTCGGCACCTCGATGTCGGCTCATCGCATCCTGGGGCTGGACAAGGTCCCAAGGGTTGGGCTGTTCGCCCATTAAAGCGGTACGCGAGCTGGGTTCAGACCGTCGTGAGACAGGTCGGTCTCTATCCGCTGTGGGCGTAAGGAATTTGAGAGGAGCTGCTCCTAGTACGAGAGGACCGGAGTGGACAGACCTCTGGTGTGTCAGTTGTCGTGCCAACGGCATAGCTGAGTAGCCACGTCTGGCAGAGATAACCGCTGAAAGCATCTAAGTGGGAAACTCGCCTCAAGATAAGATTCCTCGTCACGATAAGTGAGTAAGACCGCAGGAAGACTACCTGCTTGATAGGCTGCAAGTGTAAGTACAGCAATGTATTCAGCTAAGCAGTACTAATGGTCGAGGGCTTAACTAGTGATGCGGAGAATTGGGTAATTTTTCGAGAAACGAAAGATACACAGAAGAAGAAAAAATAAGTTGTAAGTTTGCCTAGATTTGGAGAGGGAGACCTTGAAGGAAATAGGGACAGGTGATAAAATGCCTGTCTATTCAATATAAAAAGTAAGAAATGAAAGATTTCTTGGTGGCAGTAGCAACGGAGGTACACCTGGTAACATCCCGAACCCAGCAGTTAAGACCGTTAGCGCCGATGGTACTTGGGGGGCAGCCCCCTGGGAGAGTAGGTCGCCGCCAAGAATCTTTTTTCATTTAATGATTGTAGTAGTTATAGCTAGGATGTTTTTGGGGGGAAAGAGAAATTATTTGACAATTATCTCAACTTAGATATAATATACAGGCATTCCGGATCGCTAGCTCAATTGGCAGAGCAACTGACTCTTAATCAGTAGGTTCGGGGTTCGATTCCCCGGCGATTCACTAGGAAAATGGATAAAAAAGTGGTTATTTTAACCACTTTTTTGTGTTTTAAGGGGTGATTTTGAGTATTCTTTCTAGAGATATAAAAAATGGTGCAACCGCGGTGCAACCTTTGATTACAAGACAAGCAGTTGATCCATAAGGGATGCGACTTCTGCTTGTTTTCCGGGCATAAGATGCCCATAGATATCGAGGGTGATACTGGCTTGGGCATGACCCAAACGTTTTGAAACCACATAGACTGGAATGCCATGATTGAGCATCAGGGATGCGGCGGTGTGACGTAAATCGAAATAACGAATGGCCGGTAAGTTGGCTTGGTGTAAGACTTTTTTGAAACGTTTGCGTAAATTGTCTCGATTCATCGGTGTGCCAATAGTTGAAGGGAAGATGAGATCCTCTTCTTGCTAACAAGTGGCTTGAAAAGCTTTTTTCTTTTGTTGTTGTTCCCAATGAGTTTGCAAAGATTGAATTATTTATTGCCCTAACACAATAGAACGTATCCCAGCTTTGGTTTTAGGAAGGGCAAATTTAAATCCACCATTTTTCTTTTTGATCAATTGGCGTTGGACTTGTAAAGTTTGGTTTTCCCAATATAAGTCAGACCATTTTAATGCGAGTAATTCACCTTGACACATTCCGGTGGTGACCGCTAGATGAAAGAGGGCATAGAAACGAGGTTCTGTGGTTTTGTCACTAATAATAATATGTTTACTTGCTCCTTTTATTTCAGTTAAAACATAATTGATATGAACAAAAATAAATTAGTTCATAATGAGTCCGTGAATTTATTTTCAGTTGTTACTTTTCTCTTAATATTCCTCTATTAATTTATCTTAGAAGAAGAGACTAAATTAGCTAGAAATAATATCAAAATACCTTTTGATCAAAAGAATGTTTACGCTGTTTCATCTGTAAAAATAATCAAGATACAATTATTTCTTTTCTTAGCGAGATTCTAGTAGCTGATTTTAAAACAATAGAAAAATATTTTGAGAGTGTTGAGACAGAATTTGTTATTATAAATTTAAATTTATTATAAAAATAAGTGGTAATAATGTTGATATTAAAAATTTTTGGTTCAAGAATAATTTAAAATTCTCAATATAATCGAGTAAATTTACGTTTAAAGTAAATGATGTGATAGATGTATAATTAAGTTCTATCGCCCCATATATGGAATTATTTATACAGTTACATATCAAGCTGAGGTATATAAAAAATTCAAGAAATTTATTCCTCAAATGAAAGACATTGAAATTTTAACTTTGAGAAATTTATAATAAACTCTCTAATGACCAAAATAACTATTATTCTAAAATCAGAATAGGTAAAATTTAGGTACAAATAGCATGGAAATCTATAGCTAACAATAGACAAAAAAATATATCAAAAAGCCATTTTAATTCTCAAAACACCCCATTTTGACTATTCTAAACTTCCCCTGAGCTGTGACTTTTAATCAATTAGTTACTGTTTCGAATTTCTTCAAGATGAAATATCTCTTATTAATGTTGAAAATATTTTTCTGATATTAGAACCTGTCATTAAAAATGTAACAAAAATAATTGATTGTTTTTAAATCCAATATGAAATAAAGCCTTAAATACAAGGAGAAACCTTAATTTAATCTCTATAAAAAATTAAAAATTTTTTTAATTGACTTGTGCAATTTACAATCTTATAATAAATAATATAAGTTTTTATTAGATTCACAAACAAAAATCAATCAAGGAAGAGGGATGAAAAGTGTCATTAAATAAACTGGAAAATAATGAAATTGTTGAATTATCAGATGGTGATTTTTGTGGAGCAAGAACAGTCGAAGTGAAAATAATTCCTAAAGATTTAAGTGAAAAAGATGATCAAGAAAAATACTCAAATATATCAAAAATATTTTTAAATTTAACGAGAGAATTACACTCAGTATCAAGACAAGCCGATGTCTATTTTGATATGATGTGGCTATCAGAGCCAGTAGAAAATCAGTTGTATAAGTCGAAAATCAAATTCTTCATTGTGGTGAGATGTATTAATGATAATATAACAAGAATTAATCATATCATTTCAATCCTTCAATCAATAATTGTAAAAACACTTGAGAACAATAATTATGTTTTAGAAGTTGTAGACATTAATAATGAAAAGTTTAAAGACTTAATCAAAAGTGTAAACTCAATAGGATTGTCTATTATAAAAGAAGATGTAAAAATTCCTTCTGTATCAGGATTATCAGATTTTTATTATATGACTCCTATTTTTCCTTCAAATTCCAATGTTGGCTTTGAAGAACTTATAAAATCTTTGATTAATTATCCAAATTCAGCAATTATTTTTCAAATAAAACCATACAAATATGATGAAAATGAAAAAAACTTAGTTAGTTATATTCATCACCAGTTAAGTACATATGTAAATGGTTTTTATGAACAATATTACGGGCAATTACAAGATACTTTAGCGAAAGCCCCTTTAGAAGTATTTGATTATTATCTTCAAAGAAGTGATTCTACACTTTTTCTTTTTAATATTGTAATTTTTTCTTCAGAAGAAAACATAATTCCTCTTACAACTTCTGTGTCTAGTATTCTGCAACCAATTAATCATGAAAAAAATGTGCCTGTCAAAATTTGTCATATTGATAAAGAGATAACATTGGCACAGAAATATTTCACTTTGCCTTGGAATGTGGATTATGAAGTAAATAATAATCGTGTTAATTTAGATTTTTGGCAAGATGATAAATCTCCAAAATCACTTTTTTATTTTTCTAGAATAATTACTGATGAAGAAGCAAACTGTTTCTTTAGGTTGCCAATAGCAGTGACTGAGCATATTAATGGAATCGAAATAGAAAAACATGAAGAAATAAATGAAAGTTTTGATGCTGTCGTATTTGAAAACACTAATATAAATTTGGGTATTCTAAAAGGTACAAAATTAGAAAAACAGATAGGATTACCAGTAAATGATTTAAAAAAGCATATGTTTATATCTGGTACGACAAGATCAGGCAAAACTACAGCAGTATTTAATATTTTATCCCAAATCTATAATAAAAAAATCCCTTTTCTAGTCTTGGAAATGGTTAAAACAGAATATAGACCATTACTAGATTTAATTCCTGATTTGAAAATTTTTACACCTGGGAAATCAGATATATCTCCATTTATAATCAATCCATTTATACCTCCAAAAAATGTTAAATTGATCAATTATAAGAGCTACCTTTTAACAGCTTTTAAAGCATCATTTGAAATGTCTGGACCTTTACTGCAGTTATTTACTGAAGCAATAAATCAAAGTTATGTCGAATATGGTTGGAAAGATAATAATACAATTGATGATGAAAGTATCGAGTTATTTGGGATGTATGAATTCATCAAAGAGTTTAAAGATTTAATGGAAACAAAAAATTATGATCCTAAAGTGAGAAATAATATTGAAGAAGCTGGTGTTGTAAGGCTTATGAATTTGATTAACGTCGATTACAACATTTTTGATAATCAAAATTCAATTCCAATTGAAGATTTACTTAATAATAATGTAATAATTGAACTTGATGCTATAGCTAATTTAGAACAAAAATCATTAATCGCATCTTTATTATTGAATAATATTATTGCTTATATTAAAAATAATTCGAAAAATATTAGTGTTGATAATCTCAATCAATTGTTAGTTCTTGAAGAAGCACACGTATTATTGGAACCAAAAGTTTCAACAAGAAATGAGGATAAGTCAGGGAATGTAGCGATAGAAATTGTTGATTCTATTTTATCTGAAATGGCAGCTTATGGATTTGGTTTGATTGTCTCAGATCAATCACCTCAAAAAATGCCAAAGAATGTGATTATCAATACGGGAACAAAAATAATATTAAGAACAACTGAGGGTGAAGATAAAGAAATAATTAAAAATAGTACAAATATGAGTGAGGAGCAGCAAAAAAATCTATCATCAATAAGTAATGGTGCTGGATATTGTTTCTTTGATAGGATAAAAAACCCTCTACTGATTCAAACACCAAACATCAAAGTTAATAATCATTTAAGGGATAAAATTCTTGACAATGAAGTGAAGAAGAAAGACAATTATTGGAAACATAAAGACGATTTTTTAATTCCGTATCACGAATGTAAGTTAGTAGGAACATGTAAAAATTGTAATCAAAAAATCAGGGTTGATGGGAAATATTTTAGTCAAAAAATATTAAAAAAATATTTCAAGATAAATAATGCAAAAGACACAGCAAAGAGATTACAAAATATAAATAAGTTTATTAAAGAATCAGTTGGGGATAATTCATCTTATAAAGATGATATTAAGTTAAA
Source organism: Anaerolineales bacterium (assembly GCA_963676155.2). Lineage (GTDB taxonomy): Bacteria > Chloroflexota > Anaerolineae > Anaerolineales > UBA11579. The sequence goes on along the minus strand of CAXXOS010000001.1, from coordinate 98,246 downwards.
CCATTGTATAAAAATTCAATTATTAAGGGGATTAGAGATGGAAACAAATCTAAAAATGCATCGAGAAACAAGAAATAAACTGCTTTCGAATAAAAAATTTTTAAGTAAGGATTAATTTATGAATAATGCCTTATATGATGAATTTGATGAAGAAATAGAAGAATCAGAAGAGCTTGAAGATTATATTGATGAGGAAAAAGACATTGCTGATTTATATGATGACTTAGATGAGACAGATGAAAGTGATGAATTAGAAGATGGATTTGAGGAGGAGAAAGATATTGCCGATCTGTATGATGATTTGGACGAAACAGATGAAAGTGATGAATTAGAAGATGGACTTGAAGAGGAGAAAGACATTGCTGATTTATATGATGACTTAGATGAGACAGATGAAAGTGATGAATTAGAAGATGGATTTGAGGAGGAGAAAGATATTGCCGATCTGTATGATGATTTAGACGAAACAGATGAAAGTGATGAATTAGAAGATGGATTTGAGGAGGAGAAAGACATTGCCGATCTGTATGATGATTTAGACGAAACAGATGAAAGTGATGAATTAGAAGATGGACTTGAAGAGGAGAAAGACATTGCTGATTTATATGATGACTTAGTTGAAACAGATGAAGAAGAAGAACTTGTAGAAGATGTTGCCGAGGAAAATGATATTGCTGATTTATATGATGATTTAGACGAAACAGATGAAGCAAAAGGGTTGGGAAGCGAAGCTGAAGAAGAAAAAGAAATTATTAATCAAAATGACGATATAAACAAGACTGACTCGTCTGAAGAATTACAAAATATCAATGCTGAAAAGAAAAATAAAATTAAGGATTACGAGGAAAATACTTCAAATATTTATTATACACAAGGGAATAATGAGTTTGGTTATCTTGGGACATGTGGTCCAACTTCAGTTGCAAACTCAATAAACAGCATTAATGAAGAAGCTAGTCTATCTGAAAACGATATACTTCAAATAGCGGTAAATAATGATTTGTGCTCAATCAATGAATCCCCTGAAAATTGTGGTGGTACAACGACGGAACAAATGTTGGGAATTTATGATGAATTTTCAGATTTGAATGTCCAAGCAGAGGCGTATGAATTTAATAAAGCCCTTTCTCCTTCTCAAATTGCAAAAGAAATTGAAGATGGTAAAGTCGTGAACATTGGTGTTGATTCTTCAATACTGTGGAACCAAGAGGACTCTAACATTAATTCAGGTTTGTTTTCAAATTCATTCATTAATGAAAAATATTCTGATCATTGGATAACTGTAAATGGTGTAGATAAACAAAATGATATAATAATTGGTTTTAATGTAATTGATTCTGGTGGTGGTGTTGATTATGTGAAAATTGATAAATTTATTGAAATGTATTATGGTAATAAAAACTATAAAATAATTGATCCAACATCTATAGTAATAAGTAAAAAGAATAGAGGGTAGAATGAAAAACTTTATATCTAGTTTAGATGCGTATAATAATCTACAAAAAAATGTGTTGATGGGAAGTAAAATACCTCATAGAGTATCAATTCCAGTTCTTAGATATGAAGATGGTGTGCTCGTACTTGCATCATTTATTTTCTTTTTCAACAAGAAAAATTTAGATAATAAAAATATTGAACGCCCGAAGAAATGGGTTACTTTAAACTTAATTGATGGTGAAATAATGACAAGATTTGATTGTAGTGAAAAAGATTTTTCATCACAAAGGTTTGGGAAACTATATGATATCGCCTTTAATAAAGGTGATGTTTTTGATAAAAATTATTATTTAAATCTCTTTGAAATCCTTGATGATATAAGAAAGGAATTTATTGAGAGTAATGTATTTAATAATGAAAAATATAGTGTGTATTTAGAAATGTTGTTAGACACTATACCTGAATGTTATCAAATTTTTTATAAAGAATTAAGTAGTTAAAAAATAAAAGCACCTACTGAACCAGATGCTTTAATTTAAACCTGTTGCCTAATCAAAATAAACGGAGGAACTATGGCAAGAAAATTAAACCCACAAGGACTTATTGATCAAAAAAACTATTTGTTTGCTGATCATGCAAAGTTTGAAGATAAAGTCGAGGCTGCTTTTAGAAAAGTATGTACTAAACATAAGATTCCTGTAAACATCTCAAAAGAAAAAGTTAAATCAGGCGGTATGTTGTTAGGTTCATCAGCTGAAATGATCGTTATTGATGCAAATCTTACGCCATTTGCTGTTTTGGGAACAACAGTATTTGGAAATTATCTTTCAGTCTCTTTATACTTTTTAGTAGAGGATAATTTCTTAAATAAAGCTGTTTCAGCTGGTTCTATGGGAGGATTACAGGCATTAGCTGTACAAGGGAAAAATCTCATTAGCGTTCGATCAACTTATTCCTTTTGGAATACAACAGTTGCTTGTTTGGAAGAAGCTTTAAGTGAATTAGGCTTTGAAGAAGTAAACAGTGGATTCTTGGGAATAAAATAATACGAAAAATCTCTGGTAACAGGTCAATAATGTGTTCATTTTAAATAAACACATTATTGTTTTTAAAAGAGAAAACTACCATTTTCAATTCAAAATAGTCTTTATAAGAGTGTAATTATCTAGATCCCATAGATAATAATAGACAAAAAATGGTTATTATTTAACCCTAAAATGTTCAATTTTTCTTATTTTCATTCCATCACTTACTGAGCTAAAACTTCTATGCCATTCGCTTTTTATTAGGTTTGTATTTAATGACTTATTAACTTCAAACTTTCTAGATTGCATAAAATGGTGCAACTTTGGTACAACCAGAGTAGAAAGAATATAAAAAAAGTTTGATTTAAGAACTTAAAACTGCCTAAAATAGGCATTTTTTATCTCGAAATACACAATTTCAGCCCCAAAGAAACTTAGCCTATTTACTCTTAATCAGTAGGTTCGGGGTTCGATTCCCCGGCGATTCACTAAGAAAATAATACCGCTTTTTGCGGTATTTTTCTTTATTTTTATTCAATTTATGTAAAGCACACATAAGTTTAATCTCCTTTTTTAAATAGAACAAATATGCTATAAATATAGTATGAATACTAATGTACTTGTGACGTATGATCAAGATTTTACTCCCCCACAAACTGGATGTATGCTGTTTGTGGCAGAACATAAGACGACTTTGTATAAGGCATTTAATTACATCATTTTGAGGTATAGCGAATATGATTCAATCTATGTAGTTGAATCAAAAACTAGAATAGATTTTTATCAGTTTGCTAAAATATTACGACAGCAACAAAAAAAAGATATCATAACTCATTTTAGAAATATTTATTATTGTCGCCCGATAAGCCTTTATCAGCTTTCAATGATTATTGAAGATGCAGATCCTTATGCTCCGGTATTGATTCCTAATTTTTTAATTCCTTTTACAGAAGAAGGTCTCACTGAAATAGAAAAAAGACAACAATTGGAAGTTTTAAAAGTTCGATTAATTAATTTGAGTCTTTTGCGTCCAATTATTATTGGAGGAACACTTGAGGGATTTGATGAGTATCCTTGGGTGCTTGATGTGCTTCAGGAAATTTGTGTTAAAAGAGTTTGGTTAGATGTTAAGTTGCGATTAGAGAACCAACCTCCTGTGACTCAACAATTGAATTTATTTTAAGGAGGTTCTATGGGAAGAAGTCTTGCTACTCAAACAGATTTATTTAATCTTCTTGATACTGAATTAAGAGATTATCGACGAGCGCTACGTTTGCAAGATCAAGTTACTTTTGATAATTTAATGGGCTATGCACGGAAACATCTTACTTCTGCAAGTCAGGCATCAGATTTTTATCCATTAGAGATTTTTTTACTTTCAATTTCATTAGAACAAGAAAAAAAATCAGAAATGTTACAGGATCTCTATAAAAAGCTTCTGAATCTTTATGAATCTCTTGATGAACGCTTGGCATATTGTGAAGAAATTTTAGAAAAACTTCAGCAAGAATAGTATGAGGTTTTTAAAGAAGAATATATGCAAAAGAATTTAGGTTATCTCCTAGATATTTATGAAAGTGAGTGGAGAGGGGTTAATGCGATTTGGATTTTGGATAAAGATGGAAAACGTTCGATTTTTTATCATCGAATCTTGATTACATTTTATGTATATGGCAGTGTGGAAGAGTTGCGCGAGATTTGGAAATTTTTGGCAAATGAATGGTGTGATCAAATTCAATTGGGCAAGGTGGAAAAGATTCATCCTTTTGATGGGACTATCAAACCTTTTTTATCGGTTAGTACTCCTAGTCATAGGTTGCATAAGACAATTGCTCGAGCGGTGCAAACTTTTAATCCTGCGATTGAGCTCTATGATGTGGGACATCCTTTATCTTTGCATTATGCAGCTTTTTATCGCTTGTTTGCTTTTGCGAAGGTTCGGTTTTCATATAAAGAAAATTCAAAAGAGATTGTTTTTATTCAAGCTGAAGACGATCGATGGGAGACGAACTATGAATTGCCGCCACTAAAAACATTGAATATTCGATCTAACTTAAATCCCAAAATTGACTATCAACAGAAACCGATTCAGCTTTTTTATCATGATCAATGTTTGGGAGTTGACCTCACTCAAGAAGAAAAGGCTTTTGGCGAGATTACTCGTGTCATAGAAGAGTATGATCCTGATATTATTTTGACAGATTTTGGAGATTCTATGTTGTTGCCTTTTATAATCGAAAAAGCGTATGAGTTGCAACGCCCGAGCTTTTTGAGTCGTGATGCGAGCAAAGGTGTTCAATCGATTAAGGCAAGCACGTTGGTGTCTTATGGACGAGTGATTCATCGCAAACAGCAGTCTTTGTTGTTTGGCAGAATTCATATTGATCGCAAAAACATGAGTTTTTATACTGGGTTGGCAGTGGAAACAATCTATGAAATTGCGCGAATTTCTGGGATGTCTGTGCAAGAAGTGGCACGTTCTACCCCAGGGAGAGCGGTGGCTTCTATGGAAGTGATTGAAGCTTTGAGAACAGGCACTTGTATTCCTTACCGTAAGCAAAAACCGGAAATGTGGCGCAATGCGACAGAATTTTTGAAGGCGGATCGAGGAGGAATGATCTTTCAACCTACGTTGGGGGTGCATGAAAATGTGGCTTCTGCAGATTTTGAAAGTATGTTTCCGTCGATCATGGTTGCAAAGAATTTGTCTCCAGAGACGATGGGAAAAGAAGATGCGCCTCAAGGGGTGATTCCAAGAGCTTTGGAACCTTTGTTGAAACGACGTTTGTATTATAAACATCATTGTGATAGTTCCTCTGAGAAAGGGGTTATGTATAAGGCGAGATCTGATGCGCTTAAGTGGTTGTTGGTAGTGAGTTTCGGTTATACGGGGTTCAAAAATGCACCTTTGACATCGGCTAATATTTTCGAAAAGATCAACGAATGGGGGCGGGAATGCTTGTTGGATGCAAAGGAGATTTTTGAGAGACATGGTTTTGAGGTGTTGCATGTTTTTATTGATAGTGTTTTTGTGAAACATGAGCAAGATTTTACGAGAGATACGCTTTCACTTATTTTGTCTGAAGTTGAAAAGAAAACAGGGTTGCCAATTAGCTTGGAGGGGGTTTATAAATGGGTGGTGTTCATTCCTTCAAAGGCCAATCGACGATATGCTGTGCCAAATGCTTATTTTGGGGTATTTCAAAATGGAGAGATCAAAACAAGAGGTATTCAATGTCGCCGTCATGATAAGCCATTGTTGGTGAAGCAGGCGCAAATGCAGATTTTGCAATTGTTGGCGCAGGCAAAAGATGTGGCTAGTATGAAAGAGTATTATCCAGAGATTTTTGAATATATCTTGCAGTTGGTGAAAAAGTTGAAGCAAGGACAAGTTGCTTTGGAGGAGTTGGTGATCACTCAGCGGTTGAGCAGAGATTTGAGCCAATATCGGATGCCATCGCATGCGGCGCAGGCTGGACAACAACTTTTTGATAGTGGGGCGGATGTGCGAGCAGGCTCTAAGATTCCGTTTATTTATGTGAAGGGTAAGCCGAGGGTGTTGGCATGGGACTTGGCAGAAGAGATGGATGGGTATGAGGTGGATATTGCGCATTATTTGTATCTTTTGGAAGATGCGATTAAAACCGTTTTGGTTCCTTTTGGCATTGAGGAGGATTATATTCATAGCTTGATGGAGTTGCAGCCGATGAAGCAGTTGGATTTTTTGAGTAATTCTGATGGCTTGAGACGCTTTCGTCCCCCATCTTCGGAAAGTTACTATTTTTCGGATTGACTGGATGTGCTTTCGTTGATTGCTGTGCTGATTTGGGTGATGGGAGAGTTGGATGGGAAGGGATAGTTTTATTTGCTGATATAGATTATAGTTAAGGTCCATTTTGTGTTTTTTGAGAGGTGTTTTATGAAACCAAAAGTTTTGGTGGCTTATTTTAGTCATTCGGGAAATACGAAAAAGATTGCGCAGTTGATTCAGAAACAATTGGGGTGCGATGTGTTTGAAATTGTGCCGACTGAACCCTATCCGACTAATTATGGCGCGGTTTTGAAACTGTCTCGAGAAGAGCATTTGCAGCAAATTATGCCAAAGTTTTTTGCTTTTGAGAAAGATATGAGTGCATATGATGTGGTGATTTTGGGCTTCCCGATTTGGTGGGAAACGATGCCGATGGTGGTACAACACTTTTTGACGAAGTATGATTTTGCTGGCAAGAAGATTTTGCCTTATTCTACCCATGAGTCGAGTGGGTTGGGGGAGAGCGTGGAAGATATTCGATATTTGTGCCCAGATGCGGAAGTGGTGGATGAATTTGATGTGCAGGGCGCTTTGGCTTTTCGCGCTGAGAAGAATGTGCGGGCATGGTTGAAGAGTGTGTTTGCTTTGTGAGTTTGTTTTTTGGTTCATGATTTTGAGAAGGTTCCTGTTGGAGCCTTTTTTGTAATTTAGGGGAACTTGGGTTCGTCTAAAGTTTTGAATGATGTTTTTTTGAGAAAGGAATGCAAAGATGCGGTTTTTGAAATATGAGGATTTTCCTTTGAGGACTTATGATAAGGTGCGCTATGGCGACACGGACCGACAGGGGCATGTGAACAATGCGAACTTCTCGACTTTTTTGGAGACAGGACGCACGGAGGTGCTGTATCATCCGGATTTTCCTGTGTTGGATGAGGGTGTGACGTTTGTGATTGCTTCTTTGAAGCTTGATTTTTTGCGCGAGGTGCTTTGGCCGGGTGAGGTGCAGATTGGCACGGGGGTGTTGCGCATGGGGAGAAGCTCGATTCGTTTGTTGCAACAGCTGTTCCAGAATGGGGAGTGTGTGGCGAAGGCGGAGACGGTGATTGTGCAGGTGGATGGGGTGAACAAGCAGGGAACTCCTTTGACTGAGGCGGCACGTGAGGTGCTTTTGAAATGGTCTGTGCCGAGTGGTGAATGAAGGAAATTGAATGTGTGAATGAAAGAGCTTAGGAATAAGCTCTTTTTTTTATGGAAGGGTGAGCTGGAAGGTTTGGGTGGCCCAGATGTGGCCGTTGATTTGAAGCTCGAGGGTGTGTTGGCCGGGGTGGAGGGCGCGGGTGGTCATGGGTTTGAAGGTGTGTGATTTGGTGAGGGTGATGGTTTGGCCTTGGGCGAGGGTGAGGGTTTTGAGCTTGAAGACTTTTTGGGAGGTGCGGGAATGAGGGGTGGCGAAGGTGATTTTGTAGTCTATGATGAGGGGGCTGGTTTGCTGGGCTTGGAGGGTGAGGGAGAATTGGAGGGCGCTGCCGACAGGGACTGTGGGGGTGTGGAGGGTGAAGTCGGTGAGGGTGATGGCGGGGTGGGGGGCATAGCCGAGGAAGGCGAGTGTGGCGGGATGCCCGCGCTTGATGCTGGTGCGGAGGCTGTGGTGGATGATGTAGTTTAGTTCTTGGGGGGATTGTTGTTGGGCTTGTTGCCAGCGGGCGAGGACTTGGACGACGAGATCGGGCTCGGTTTTGGAGAGATCGTTGAGGTGGTTGGCGACGGAGCGGGTGATGTCGCGCTCGGAATCGGCGTGGAGGGTGTCTAGGATGGGGAGGGCGAGATGAGGATCTGTGGTGATGTTGGGCGCCCAGGGGAGCTTGGGGCGGAGGCCTTCGGAGGCGAGCCGGCGTTGGGCGGGATCTGCACTGTGGGACCATTTTTGCATTTGGGCGATGGTTTGTTGGGGGAAGGCGTTGAGGAAGGGACGGATGGCGAATTCGGCGGTGAAGTGGCGGGTGATGATGCCGAGGGCTTCGAGGGAGGCTTGGAGGTGGGCGGCGGTGCAGCCGTGAACGGCGATGTAGTCGGCATGGCCGGCATAGATGAAGCCTTGACGGCGGTCTTGGGGAAGGTTTTGAAGGGAGTCGAGGAGGATTTGACGGGTGGTGAGGAAATCCTCTGGAAGGAGCTGGGTGAAAGCTTGTTGGATGGCGGTGATGACTTGCTTGAGCTTTAGGTGGGGGATTTGGGCGAGGAGGCTGGCTTGGAATTGGGCTGCGTCGAAGGCGGGGTGGACTTTTTGGATGGTGGCGGCGAGGAAGGTGATGTTTTCTGGGTTGAAGAGTTGGTCTTTGAGGGAGAAGGTTTTTTCTTTTTTTTGCATGAGTTGGTTCCTTTTTGAATTCTTTAAGATTCGGGTGGAGAGCAGTGCCAGGGGGTGCCAAAGGTGGGTTTGAGTGTTGCCAGATGTTGCCCTGAAGGAGGTTTTGTAGGGCCAAATGGCGCCAATGGTTTTTTGAGCGAGGTGAATTTATTGATAAGTGTTTGTTATTGTATTTATTTACTATTATTATCTTATAATAACTATTATTTATATCTAAACTGCAATTATGAATTTGATTTATATGTTGATTTGAGATGAGGGCGTTGAGAAAAAATATGGTTAATGCATTTTTCCCTGTGTTTTTACCCAAGAGGAGGAGGGGCTGGCGTGTTTTAAGGTGCGGGGATGAGCTGAGGTGAGGAAATGTGGGAGAACAAATGTTCTCAGGTCAGGGGTATTATAGAGGATTTTGGGGTGGGTGTCAAATGGGATAAAATGATGTGAATTTGGAAGAAGGGATGTAATTAATGGGGGGCGTGGGGTTGTCGATGTTATGTAAATTATTTACAATTGGTTTGGTTTAGGTTCAATGAAGAATAAGTTATAGGAGAGATTTTATGAAGAAGATGTTGAAAGATTTTAAGGATTTTGCGATGAAGGGGAATGTGATCGACTTGGCTGTGGGTGTGATTATTGGGGGGGCATTTGGCAAGATTGTGACTTCTTTGGTGAATGATATTGTGATGCCGCCGATTGGGCTTTTGTTGGGGAAGGTGGATTTTACGAATTTGTTTATTACGTTGAGTGGAGAGAAGTTCAAAACGTTGGCAGCGGCTCAGGAAGCGGGAGCTGTGACGTTGAACGTGGGGGTGTTTTTGAATACGCTGGTGAATTTTTTGATTGTGGCGTTGGTGATTTTTGTGGTGGTGAAGCAGGTGAACCGTTTGGAAAAGAAGACGCAAAAGGAAGAAGAGGCAAAACCAGCGACGACGAAGGAGTGCCCTTATTGTTTGAGCACGATTCCGTTGAAGGCGACACGCTGTTCGGCTTGTACGTCTGAATTGGGATGAGTTTTGAGATTGAGAATGTGGCTTTGATTCAGGTTGGTTGTGTTTAATGATGGCAGAAAAATACCAAGGGAAGCGTGACCCTCGATTTGTGCGGATTCAGAGAGGTGGCTTGCTTGAAGATGATATCCATCAAGAATTGGCTTTGTGGAGTGCTTTGTGTGCGGAACATGTTTTGTTTATTTTTGAGCAAAACTATCCGGATGATGCGCGCCCTCGAGAGGCAATTACTGCGGCTCGGGCTTGGGCTAAAGGGGAGATTTCGATGATGCAAGCACGCGAATTTGCTTATGCTGCGCATGATGCGGCTCGAGAAGCGAAAGGGGCTGCTAAAGATGTGGCTCGCGCGACTGGGCATGCGGTTGCGACTGCTCATATGGCCGATCATGAACTTGGGGGCGCTTATTATGCAATTCGAGCAGTGATGAAAAGATATGCTGATGATGATGAGAAAGTGCAAGAAGAACGAGAATGGCAAGTTGGTCAATTGACGGATGCTATTCGTGATTTGGTTTTGGATGATATGAGACTTCGCGCTAAAAAGTTTCAGGGTGTGTTTGGGTAAGCACTTTGTTTTCTAAATTGATTGTTGCTTTAAAAATAGCCATGTGATTGGCTATTTTTTGGTTTAAGGGAAATGATTGTTGGATTATGATTGGGGCAAGGATTTGGGTATAATGTAAGAAAGTGTTTGAGAAATATGGGAGGGTTTGATGGGTTGGAAAAAAAATAAAAAAGAAGAAGAAAGTGAAAATCAAAAAGAATTTAAAAATATAATTGATAAACCAACAGAAGTTGATTATCTTGATTATCAAAAATATGCAAAAATAATTGCTAAAAAAATCAGAGGATTTAATCTAGAAGATACTCCAGTAACATTTGGAATTTTTGGTGAGTGGGGAAGTGGAAAAACAAGTTTTTTAAATTTTTTAGAACAAGAATTGAATGATTCAAATTATCTTGAAGAAGAAAATAAAGAAATAATCATTCCTATTCGGTTTAATGCTTGGAAATATGAAAATGAAGAGAATTTATGGGCTGCTTTATTACAATTAGTATTAAATAATTCATACAAAGGGAAGCCTTTGTATAAAAAAATAAAACAATATTTTCAATTACTTTGGAAAAAAATTGATTGGCAATATGGAATTTTAGTTTTTATAAAATACTTTATAAATATGATTATTCAATTTATAGGGATTTTATTTATATATAAAATTATTTTATTAATAATCAATTATGATTTTACAAATTTTCAGATACTAAATTTAATTAATAATTTTGTAAGCATTGAAAATATTTTTACTAATTTTTTTGATTTCATTATTCCATTTATTATTCTTTGTATAAAAAATCTTGATGTAATATTAAAAATATTTGATTTTAGTATTGAAGTGGATTTTTCTAAATTTAAAAAGAATGAGAATTATAAAAATCATATTGCATTTTTAGATAAATTTACAAATGAATTTAATGAAATAATAAAAATAATATCTAAAAAAACTCCGATTGTTATTTATATTGATGATTTAGATCGCTGTTTTCCTGAAAAAACAATAAAAATATTAGAATCGATTAAGAATTTCTTAGATATAAAAAATATTATATTTATTATTGCAGTTGATCCAGTTGTAATTGAACAAGCTATATATCATAAATATAAAAAAGAAATAGATATAGATAAAGAATTTTTAAGATTAGATAGTTTTTATGGAAAAGATTATTTTGAAAAAATTATTCAAATCCCTTTTTCATTACCAAGTTTATCAGAAGAAAATATAGATAATCTTTTAAGAAAATTATATAATAACGAGGTTAATAAATATTCAGAATTAATTAGAACAAGTTTCCCTAAAAATCCACGTAAAATTAAAAGATTAATTCAAATTTTTTCTCTTCATAAAGGAATAATTCTTGAAGATAATCAGGAATTATCAGAATTATTAATTTTAAAATTATTAATAATTCAAGATCAATATAAAGATTTATATAAAAAAATAATAATGGACGTAGATTTACTTCTTGAAATTCAAAAATATTATATTGAAAATATGAATAAAAAATCAACTAAAGAATCAAATCCCATAGATGAAGTATTTAATGGTAAGGGAAATGAGATTATGTATTTCAATAATAAATACCCATTGAAAAATTTATTTCTTTATGAAGTTGAAAATTATCCATTTACAAATAAGAATATACTAACTCATTTATTTCAAGTAAAAGAATTAACTGAGTATGGGAAGATTAATGAAGAAATTATAGATGATAAGTTGAGAAAAGATAATATTTTATTTATTGAAGATTTTTTTCAATATTTTAATTATGAAAATGCAAAAAATAGAAATAAAGTAACAGAATATCAAATTCTTGAATTTTATGAAAATAATAGATTTGATTCAAATAAAAAAAATAAAATAACATTAACTGACCTATTGAATAATCATAAAAATATTTTATTAGAAGCTGATTTTGGTTCAGGAAAAACAGCATTTTTAAATTTTTTATTTGACGAATATAAAAAGAACTTAATTACTGGGAATAATATAAATAATAAAAGTGACTTATTAATTCCTATTAAAATTAATTTATCAGAAGTTTGGCGTAATAAAGACAGTATTAGAAACTATCATTTTGATGCTTTTCTTTTTAAATTAGTAAATATATGTAATCCTTTTATAGATAATTTAAAGATAAAAAAAATAATTCAATCAGGAAAATGTGTTTTTATGTTTGACGGAATAGAGAAATTATATACTAATAATTTGAGAGAAGCTTTTTCATCAGTTTTATATTACATTCAAAATTCTAATATGAATAATAGAATTATTATTACATCTAGAGGTAGTTCAAATAATACTCAGATTTTTAAGAACAGAAATTTCTCAAAGATTTTTTTTTCAGATTGGAATGATGAAATACTCACAAATTTGGTTAATAAAAACGATTATGAATACATATTGAATTCATTAAGATATTTTAAAGAAAATGATATATATTCATCTGAGTTTTTTATTATTGAGTTTTTGAAAGAAAATTATGGGCTTGCAGAAGAAAAATTAATTAACACATATTTAAAATATGAATATAATTATCTTTTAAATGAAATTTATGATAATAAAAATAAGAATATTCAAAATCTATCAAAATCTGAATTAATTGTGTTTATAGATCAAATAGCTAATTTAATTGAAGATACTCTTTATAAAAAAGTTTTTGATAATGATATATGGGAAATGGTTGAAGAAAAAGGAATTTCAATAAATCAAGTTAATGATATTTTAGATTTTTTGATTAATGGTATTTCTATTCTAACTAAAGATGCTGAGAGTGGAGAAATAAGTTTTAGAAATAAAGGACTTGCTAAATATATTAAAGATAATAATGATACCATGTCATAAGATGAATTTTTTGAAAGAAGAAATGTTACTGTAATCAAATAAATTGGAAAATAAAATAGCCAAGAGATTGGCTATTTATTATTTAATGTGCTGGTGTAAAGTAGAGAAGATTAGAATTTCTGTAAGGTTTAATTAATGTTCTTTTCATTTACAAATTTTTCAATTATAATGCTGCTTGGTTAATATTTCTTTATTGTTATTCATAAGGCAACGTGCTTTGGAGGGTTATTTAAATGAAGACGACTCGTTTTGGAATTTTGTTGGTTTTGATTGTGCTGATGGGGGTGACTTTTTTCTCGGTTTCGGCAGCAACTTTGGATGTGGACATGAATGATGCTGGGTGCGATGACACTGTGGGCGCACCTTTTTGTTCTATTCAGGCGGCGATTGATGCTGCGAGTGTGGGGGACGTGATTCGTGTGGCAGCAGGGACTTATGATGAGCAGTTGGTGTTGACGAAGGATTTGATGTTGCAGGGGGTTGGGAATGTGATTTTGGAACCCAGTTTGTGGGCTTCGGATGCGATTAATATTTATTCGATTGTGAAGATTGATGGGGCGGATGTGGAAATTGATGGTTTCACGATGCAGGGTCCGGTGACTTTGGGGCCGGCTGCGGCGCCTACTTCTACTCATCGAATTGGTTTCTTTGGGATTTTTGTGATTGGGGATGGCCATTTGAATTTGCATGATAGCAAGGTGCTGGAGATTCGTGAGGATCCGTTGAGCGGGAATCAACGTGGGGTGGCGATTCAGGTGGGGCGTAGTAGCATGGGTGAGTTTGGGACGCTTGTGATGCGTGATTCTGAGGTGAGTGGCTTCCAGAAGAATGGGGTGACGATTGATGGGGCGACATCTTATGGCGAGTTGGAGGGGAACAAGGTGGCTTGTGCGGGGCCGACGACGGTGAATGCGCAAAATGGGGTTCAGGTTTCTTATGGAGCTGGTGCTGATTTGACGGATAATGAGGTGACTGGTTGTTATTATGATGATCCGGCAGGGAACTGGACCGCGACGTGTATTTTGGGGTATTCTGGGGGGTATATTAATTTGACGGGGAATACGGTGACTGGCTGTAATAATGGGTTGTATGCGTATGATGTGGATGTGGTGAGTTCGGGGAATCGGTATTGTGATAATTCGGATGGCGCTGGGCTTTATTTGAGTGCGAATCCGAGCGCTACGGCGAGCTTTGATGGGGATACTTTTTGTAATATTAATGCGGCTTATTGGGATGGCGCCGGCATTTGGATGCAATCTAGTGCGGGGAATTTGGCTTCTCATTTGACGGTGCATGGGAGCTCTTTTACGGGGAATGAGTTTGATGTGCAGAATTGGGATTCGGATCAGTTGGATGCGACGGGGAACTGGTGGGGCGGCACTTTTTGTGGCGCTGCGGTGGTGACTGGGAATGTGTTGTATGATCCTTGTTTGGCAAGTGCGCCGGGATCTGTGGCGAGCGGAGGCTCTGGGGGAGGGTCTGGTTCGGGGAGTGCGTTTGCGCTGCCGAGCACGGGGGGCGATTTTGCTTTGCCTCAGACGGGGTTTGCGCCGGATGTGGTGACACGTTTGCCTTTGCAACCTGTGGAGAAGGCTTTTGAGGCGACGACGATGGTGCTTTCTGTGCCGAGTTTGGGCGTTTCGGCTTCGATTGTGGGGGTGCCGCATTATGATTCGGGTTGGGATGTGACTTGGTTGGGGGATGATGTGGGATTTTTGGAGGGGACGGCTTATCCTACGTGGACGGGGAATACGGTTTTGACGGGGCATGTGTGGAATGCGGATAATTCTGCGGGGATTTTTGCGAATTTGAAGGATTTGCAGTTTGGGGATCAGTTTTCTATTTTTGCGAATGGGAGTGAGTATGTGTATGAGGTGCGCGCGTCTCGGCAGGTGGGGGCTGAGGATGAGAGCGTGGTGGGGCACCGAGATTTTGATGTGGTGACGTTGGTGACGTGTGAGAGTTTTGTTGAGGAGACAGGTGCGTATGGCTATCGCCGAGCGGTTGAGGCGGTTTTGGTGGCGGTGCGTTGAGTTGGTTTTGGGTGATTGTTAAGGTTTGATTATTTGATTATTTTTTAATTTTTCTTTTGGGGATTTGTCAGTATAATTATAGGTGGCGAATTAAGCCATGCTTTGATGAGGTTCGTTTGCCTTTTGAATTTCAATCTAGTTTAGCGCACGTTGGGGAATGATTGATTTTGAATTCTTGAAAAATTTTGTGAGCAGGAGAGGGTTTTTAGAAGAGCCCTCTTTTGCTTTTTAAGTGGGGGTTTTGGTTGAATTATGAGGGGAGCGGGGTTTTATGTATAATGTAGGCAGTTAGTTATGTTGTATGGGAGGTTATGTATGATAGAAATAAATTCAAATACAATTGATAAGTTAATTAATATTACTATTAATAATAAATCAAAAAAAGAAATTCACATGATTTTTAAAAAGTTAAATATCCATATAAATAATTTAGAAAATGAATCGAAAACGAATTATTTAAGGATTATGTTATTAGAAATAAATAAAACTGACTCTATGAACTATTTTATTGAAGAGATAATTAATTTTATTTTGATTAAAGGTTCAAAAGATGAGATTGATGAATTAGAAAAAATTTTGAATTTTGATGGATATAAAATTATTTATAATAAAGATAATAAAGCAAAAATTATAGAAAAAAATGAAATTTATAGTAATGGGGATGAATTATTAGAACGATTATTGAAGTATAAATATGATGACGAATTTCTTAAAAATGTAATTTCAGATAATTTACTACTTGATATTATCAATATACGTATGATTGAAGTTAGAAAATCTATTTTAAATGATTTACCATTAGCTTGCATCATATTATCAGGAAGTATTTTAGAGGGATTATTGTTATATATAGCTAATCGATATCCTGCTAAATTTAATAAAGCAAATGCTGCACCTAAAAATAATGGAGTGGTGAAAAAATTTTCTGATTGGTCTTTATCTGAGTTCATTAATGCGTCTTATGAATTAGATATTTTAGATTTAGATGTAAAAATATATTGCCACAATCTACGTGATTTTCGAAATTATATTCATCCGAATAAACAATTAGAATCTAAATTTATTCCTAATATTGATACAGCAAAAATTTCTTATCAAGTATTAATTGCTTCAATAAATCAAATATCAAAATATATAACACAAACAAAAAATGATACAATATCATAAAACCAGTCTTTTAAAAGAAGGAAGATGATATGTCAGAGAAGATCGATTTTATTCGGCAGATGCCTTTGTTTGAGAATTTGAGTCGGGGGCAGCAACGTAAGTTGGCGAATATTTTGGTGCGACGGACGTTTGAGCAGGGGCGTGAGTTGGTGCGCCAGGGGGAAGGTGGGGATGGGTTGTATTTGCTGACGAGTGGGACGGTGGATGTGGTGCGGCAGTTGCGCACGGGGGAACGCGAGGTGGTGAACCAGTTGGGGGCGAATGACTTTTTTGGGGAGCTGGGGTTGTTGGACGATGGTCCGCGGACGGCGACGGTGGTGGCGACTACGGATGTGGAGTGCTATGCTTTGTCGCGCTGGGATTTCTATGATTTGTTGAAGGATGATGCGGAGATGGCGGTGTTGGTGTTGCAGGAAGTGGCGAAGCGATTCCGGACGGCGTTGGATACGCTGGGGGAAGAGGATAAGGAATAAGTTGATTTGATGTGAAATAAAATACTGATGGTATTTTATTTTGTTTTTGCGGGAAGGCATGGGCATGAGCGTTTGTTCTAATTGTGGATTTGATTCTGTGGCGGATGCGGTGTTCTGCGGGAATTGCGGGACGCGGATTGGGCAGGTGTGTGAACATTGTGAACGAGTGAACCCGATGGGGTATCATTTTTGTGCGTATTGCGGGCAGGCGCTGGATGCGATGGTGATGGAGGGGGATGTGACGAGCGTGGCGAAGGGGACGACGGGGGAATTGGTGGAACCGACGAGCGAGGTGTTGGCGGTGGCGGGGACGCGAAAGGTGGCATCGGTGATTGTGGCGGATGTGCAGGGGTCGACTGATCTGTTGGATGAGATTGGCACGGAACGCTGGGTGACGCTGATGAACCAGATTTTTCAACGTTTGGAAAGTGAAATTGTGGCGTTTGGAGGAGGGATTGACCAGTTTCGGGGGGACGGGTTGGTGGCCTTTTTTGGGGCGATGAAGACGCATGAGGATGACCCGGAGCGCGCGGTGGCCGCGGCTTTGGGGATGCAACGGGTGTTTGCGGAATTTGTGGCGGGGCAGGCGGCGGCGATTAATGCAAGGTCTGTGCGGCTGCGGGTGGGGGTGAGCACGGGGGAAGTGATTGCGGGGCGGATTGGGAATGATTCGTTCCACTCTGAGAACACGGCGATGGGGGAAGCGGTGGCGGTGGCGGCACGGATGGAGACGGCGGCGGAACCGGGCACGGTTTTGGTGGCGGGGGGGACTTATGCGGAAGTGCGGGATAAGTTTACTTGGAAGGCTTTGGGGGAGATTCGGGTGAAGGGGATTAAGGAAGCGATTGCGGTCTATCGACCGTTGGCACAAGTGCATGATGTGGCGGAGTTCCCGAAGAAGCAGTTGTTGAATCAACGCTATTCTGTGGTGGGACGGGAGAAGGATATTGCGACTTTGCAAGAGGTGGTGACTTCTTTGGTGGACGGGCGCGGGTTGGTGTGCACGATTACGGGGGATAAGGGGATGGGGAAGACGTGGATTGTGGACCATGTGCGGGGGAATGTGATGCGGGATTTGGCGCTGCGCAAGGAAGTGTTGGCGCAGTTTAAGGGGGGCTATTTGAGCCGAGAGTCGGCGGCGGAGATGCTGACCCCGAGTGAGTTGGCGAATGAGAGCGTGCCGGAGGTGTTGTGGTTGAAGACGCGCTGTCGGTCTTATCAAGAGGGGTGGGGGTATGAAGAGTGGAGCAATTTGCTGCGGAATTGGTTGAATATTCAGACATTGTCGGACGAGATTTTGGTGCGAGATCGCTTGTTGGAGAAGAGTGTGGCTTTGTGGGGGGATCGGTTTGGGCGGTATTATCCTTATTTGGTGCGTTTGATGGGGTTGCCGGAGGATGAGCAGTTTGCGAATCAGTTGGCTTATTTGGATGAGCAGGGGTTGAACCATCAGACTTATCGGGCGGTGTGGAACTGGCTGTTGGCGATGGCGCAACAGGAACGGGTGATGATTGTTTTTTCGGATGTGCAGTGGATTAATCATGCGAGTTTGAGTTTGTTGCAATATTGTTTGCCGTTGTGTGAAGAGGCACCGGTGAGCTTTTTGATTACGTATCGGTTGCAACGGGAGACGTTGGCGTGGGATTTGGACCATTTTTTGGAGACTCGTTTTCCGCATCGGTTGGCGCGGATTGAGCTGAAGAAGATTAATAAGCGACAGAGTGGAAAATGGGTGAATGATTTGGTGGGGGCGGATGTTTTTTCTAAGGAAGAGCGCGATTTGTTGATTGAGAAATCTGAGGGGAATCCGTATTTTATGCGGTTGTTCTTGGAGGAGATGGTGTCTAGTGGGGTGTTGGTGAAGGAAAATGAGGCGTGGCGTTTGACACGGAAGATTACTTCGCTGGATGTGCCGGACAATTTGCAGACGATGTTGTTTGCGCGTTTGGACCGCTTGAGTGAGAATGCGATGGCGGTGTTGCAGGCGGCGAGTGTTTTGGGGAGTGTGTTTTGGGATGGGGTGTTGGCGGAGATGGTGGCCGAGCCGAGTGTGTTGCAGAAGAGTTTGAATGAGTTGTTGCGCGAGGATGTGATTCGGCAGACGGGGTTGCATGCGACGTTGGGGGAGACTTATCGATTTTCTTCAATGTTGTTGCGGGATGTGCTTTATGACAGTTTGTTGAACCATCATCGGGAGGAGTTGCATGCGCGTGCGGGGGCGGCTTTGGAAAAGTTGTTGATGGATTATTCGAATTATTATTCTTTGTTGGCGTTTCAATTCCATGCGGCGGGGAATGTGGCGAAGGAGTTGCAATATACGGTGGAGGCGGCTCAGCAGGCGCAAAATGCGTATGCGAACAATGAGGCGATTCATTTTTATTCGATGGCGATTCGTTTGCTTTATGAAATGGAAGAGGATACGTTGGTGGGGCAGTTGCGGATGTTGTTTGCGTGTGTGCAGGCACGGACGGGGTTGTTCTATGAATTGGGGCGAAAAGATAAGGCGAGTTTGGATGCGCATACGTTGCAGGTGTTGGCGAATAAGATTGATGCGCCGGCTGTGCGGGTGGAGGCTTTGTTGTTGCAGCCTGAGGTGGTGGATGTGCGGATGCAGGATGATTTGGCGATTGGGATTCGGATGATGGAAGAGGCGCTGAGCTATGCGGAGATGACGGGGGATGATTCTTTGGTGTTGCGATGCCGGATGCAGTTGGTGCAGTTGAAATCTGTGCGGCGAAGCGAGGATTGGTGGGATGAGGGGGAAGCGGTTTTGGCGATGGCACGGGCGCAGGGGAACGCGCAGGTGGAGTTGCGGATGTTGTTGATGTTGGCGAAGCGATATGGGGTGGATCAGTTGGATCAGAGTTTGGTGTATTTGGAGCAGGCGCAGGCACTTTCTAAGGAATTGGATGGGAAGGTGGAGGAGCTTGAGATTTTGAATTTGTTGGGGGCTGGGGCGGAGCGTGAGGGGGATTATTTTGCTTTGATGACGGATTTTGCGGAGGCGCGGGTGGATTTGGCGCGCGAGATTGGCTCTCGGACGAATGAGGGGTGGGCGTTGTTGGATTATGGGTTGGTGCGGGGACTCTATTTGGGGGATGTGGCGGGGGCGATGCCGATGTTGCAGGAGAGTTTGCGAATTCGGAAGTATCATCCGGATCGAATTTTTTGCTATTTGCGGTTGGCGCAGGTGGCGATGTTGGAGAAGGATGAGGAGCGAGCGGCTGCGTTTTTGCAGATGGCGGAAGAGGTGTTGCCTGAGTTGGAGACGGTGCAGACAGCTTTTGTGGGGGTGCAGTTGGCGAAGGCGGATTTTGCGGTTGAGTGGCCGAAGAAGGACCGGTTGATTGAGAGTGTGAAGAATTTGGTGCAAGTGAACCATTTGGTGGAGACGGAGAATTTGTTATCACGCCAGTATCGAATGGGGGCGGCGTGTAAGTTGGCAGCGCTTTATTTGGCGATGTTGCCGTTTTCTCCGGAGGAGGAGCGGGTGCAGTTACGTTGGCGGGCGATTGAGGAATCTTGGGAGGCGGTGCGGTTGTTTGAGGCGTTTGGGTTTACGCAGATGATTGAGTGTGTGGGGGAGGAGATTTATTTTGTGCATGCGCAGGTGTTGCGTGAGAATGGGTATGGGGAGGATGCGGATGCGTTTTTGCAGAAGGCGCATGCGGTGATGATGGCGAAGTGGGAGAAGATTCCGGCCGAGTCTGGGTTCCGTGAGACGTTTTTGGGATTGCCACTGCATGTGGAGATTCAGCAGGCGGTGGGGGGGAAGTAGTCTAGTTACTTTCTTTTATTTTTTAGGTGAGGTAATAAATGAGAAAAAAAATATTGTTTATCGTTTTAGTTGTATTTTTACTTACATATTCTTTTGTTTTTGCACAAGAAAATAAATTTTATTCTTCAGGAGAATATGTTGTAGGAGAAGATATCCCTGAGGGAGAGTATCAATTAATAATAGAAAAAGAACAAATTTATTCGTCTTTTAAAAGAACAGAAGATGGATTTGATGGAGATATTATTGAAATTGAAAACTTTAATGCAGGCGTGTTTTTTGTAACGCTTAAAGCTGGTGAATATTTTTCATTAAATAATGCGAAAGCTTATCCTATTTCTTCTGTTTTTATTTATGAATCTAAAGATGGAAATTATTATGAAAGTATGTATCGAGTAGGAATTGATATACCTCAAGGTGAATATTTACTAACTTTGTCTCCTAATGAAAATTATGCTTCATTTACTAGGTTTGAAGATACTGATGAATTTGATATTATTCAAATTGATAACTTTGAAGGAAATAGGTATTTTGTGACTGTTAAAGATGGAGAATATTTTAAATTAAATAATTGTTTTGCGACCCCTGTTGAAAATATAAATGCTTTTGAAAATGCTAATGATTGGTTTACCGAAGGGATGTATCGGGTTGGTGTTGATATTAGTGCGGGGGATTATAAATTGACATTGGTAGATGGTGAGGATTTTGGATCTTATAAACGACTTGAAGATACTGATGATTTTGATATTCTTGAAATTGATAATTTTAGTGGAAATGGTTATTTTGTTTCAATTTTTGATGGTGAATATTTAGATTTAAATAATGTGATTGCAACTCCGATAGATTTAGTTGAACCATATATCTCTGAGAATGGGATTTATCCAACAGGAATGTATCGGGTAGGAGTTGATATTCCTGAAGGTAATTATTTTTTGAATCTTAACGAAGGAGAGGATTCTGCTTCATACAAAACAGTTTCAAATATTGATGATTATTCAATAAATGAGATTGAATTGTTTGAAGAGAATGGTTTGGAAATTAGTTTACAAAATGACGAATATTTGATTCTATCACGTTGTTATCTTATTAGTGAAATTTCAAAAAACGAAAATCAAAATTATTCTGAAGAGTTTGAAAAATTATTATCTGATTTTTCTGATTTAACGGATGAATTACTTATTGATGTAATAATGTTTTCTATACAGGTAGGGAATGAACCATGGGAAAATGAGATAAAATTAAAAACTGTTAAATTGAAAAGCTTAGCTGAACAAATTGATCGAAGTTTGAATTCTGAAGAGTCAAAACAATTATTAGAGGCAGTTATTTCTTTTGAAGTATCGTTAACTACATCTATTGAATCTGAAGTAAAATTAGAAGAATTAACGGAATATATCGTTTTAATTTCTGTTACAAAAGAGTTGATTAAAGATCCAATTTTTTTAAATACTATTAATGAATAAAAGTTTTTATTAGATTAAAAAACAGGCTTATAAAAATGAGCCTGTTTTTTTATGATTGTTATTTTGATTGGTTGTATAATCGCCCCTCATAAACAGACTTCGCCTATTTGCTCTTCCCCGCTATTGCGACGAAGTATTCTGTTTCGTTTGGGGGCTTCGGTGCGATGCATCTTCGTTAATGTCATAATTTCGGGAATGTTACTAATAAGATTTATGTTCTTATCTTAACTGATCTTTTTTATTTATTTAAGAGAATTTTTTTAGTTGGTCCCATTTGCCGAGCTGTTGGTAGTTGGCTTGGAAGTAGGTGGGATGGGGAAGATTGTTTAGAATTAATAAAATTATGGCTTAGTTAATTCAAGTGGTTGAATGTTATTTAATGATTGAGGGAATAGATTGATAAGCTCAATTTGATGGATATCAATTGTTCCATACCCATTAGGTCGAAGGTCTAAAATCACACTTCCATAGCCATTTATGACTTCAATAGGGATAAAATATTCTTCTGAGATGGATGGAAGGTTAAATCCTTGGACTTCTTTTTCAGGCCGATTAAGATCAACAAAAAGCAAGGTGCGAAGAGGATCTAAGTTTTTATGTTTAATATTTGTTGAATAAGATAGCTTGATGTCAGCAATTAGGTCAGATTTATTTTGTGAATTTATAGAAATTTGGACTCGATCAGGGGAAAGATATTTATAACTGATTGTTGTATTATCTAGTGAGATTGAATTATCAGTAGAGGGTTCCCATATGTTATTGTAGCCAATTTCGTATGTAGGTTGATAGTTTTGATAAAGTTCACGATAAAAGAACCAATTTGCATACCAAGTCCAATCTTGCCAAGGAGTGTAATTCTTAGAGATTGTGAAGACGTATTGATACTCACCATTTTTGAAATCAGTGATATATTCTTGTCTAGCTTCTTCGCCTAAGACATGAATAATATAATCATAACGAGTAGGTTGAAATTGATCGGTTATTGTTTCATAGGCAGAGGCGAATGTGGAAAATACTTGTGCACCTTGAGTGTAGTTGATTAAGGTGTTAAGTTCGGTGCTATATTCAGGGAGATATCCTTGAAGTTTTTCGTTATAGACTCCTTTATGGTAATTAAAATAAATAGTTGGAGCTCCAAGAAGAAAAATTGAGAGAAGGATTATTAAAAAAACAGTAATTGAATAGACTTCTGTAAAGGAAATATATTTGTTTAAAAAATTATTGATTAATTTTAATATAAAGGCAAGGACAAGAATGGTTCCAAAAGAGTTTAGATAGGAGAATAAGGCGGTTTCATAGGAAAAAATTTGGTATAGATATGCTGCAATTAAGTAACTAAGAGATAGAAAAATAATTACAAGATTATCAGAAACAATTCTTTTGTTTTTTATATGAAGAATGGTAAGACATAGTATTAATCCTATAACGGCGATAATGAATAAGTTATGATTTAAATATTTATAGAAGTAAGTTGCATATCCATCACTACCATAATACCAACTTTGAAAGTCTGCAGTTCCAAGGGTGGCTTTTAACCAAGAGGTGAAATGACCTTTGGTGAGAATAGAGATAGTACAAAAAATAGATATTAATGTACCAATGATATATGAAAGAATTCCGATGGTAATTTTATTTAAGTTTTTTGATTTAAGAATAACAAGAAAGAAAATAAATGAAAAAGAAATATAAGATGCATTTCCAAAATCATTTGACCAAAGAATTAATGTTGCTGCAAAAGCGCCAATTAGGAATGCTTTGAGGAATGAGGGAAGATTTTTTGTTTTTTGTTTTATATATTCTTGTTTTTCTGAAACAAGGTACAGAATTATAGCAGCTAAGATAATGATAAACGATCTGGCAGGCCGATAGGAATGACCTGTTTGTGCTGTTGTATATATTGGGTTTAAGAAGTTATAAATATTGGGATAATGTGTTTTAGCGATGTCAAACTGACGATTAATAAACTGAAGAAAAAAAATAAGGAAGGTTGTAGAAATTGAAATTTTGATGTTTTTTAGAATTAAATAAAGTATGAATGTAATTGTTATTGCACTGAAGAGATAACTAAGAAATGTTGTGGTAAAAAGACTATGCATAAAGGAATTGCCGATGAGCTTGACAAAGAAACTTGTGCTATAAAGTGGTCCGAGGCCAAGATAGAATACAAAGTCTTTATAGGGTGTTTGTCCTGATAGGAGCCGTCTAATTCCATTATAGGTTTGAAAATCGTTGTTGAAAGGGATGTAATGAAGAGAGCTGGAACGTTCTATGCCGTAAAGAATAAGGATTGAAATAGTAAAAATACTAAAAAGGACGACTAAAACAGTGCTATAGTCTTTTGATTTATATTCAAAGTAAGTATATAGAAAGGTTACAAAAGTTAATATTAGAAAAATTATAAGAAAAGAACTTTTTTTTGCTATGGTTGAATATTTAATTGATTTGAGGAAGGTTAAATAGAGAAAGATTGAAAAAATTGTAATAAAAAGACATATTTGTTTAAGCCATTTTGTATGGTGAATTTCAATTTTCTTAGGATTTTTTTTAATTATGATATATGTTATCAGTAGGAGAATTATAAAATGAATAATTAATGTAAATATTTTTGCAGTCGAATATAGATGTGTT
Source organism: Anaerolineales bacterium (assembly GCA_963676155.2). GTDB lineage: Bacteria > Chloroflexota > Anaerolineae > Anaerolineales > UBA11579. The sequence goes on along the minus strand of CAXXOS010000001.1, from coordinate 73,718 downwards.
GATTCTTTAGATGTGTCAAATAGTGAAATAAGGAATAATATGATTCCAAATCCAAGTAGATAGAGAAGTTTCTTGTTTTTATACATTTTACCTCCTTATGAATTGTTTTATTATAACCGAGAGTAAATATCCGTATTAAATTATTTTTTAATTGTATTTAGTCAATCAATATATTTCTATGATGATAAGAAAAATAATATTTCTCGAATAAATATGTAATTAAATTATTGACGAAGCATTTTTTATGAGATGTTTTTTATAGTTATAGTTTTGGGGTTGAGGTTTGGGATGAATGTTAACTTTTTTGATTAAGTTAGTTCTATGGTTAATATGCAGAGGAGGGTTTTCTATACTATTAATGCTTAAGTTTAGAAGTTTCGGTTAACCAACATAGGGAGAAAAAATGAAGAAGAGTGCGATTAATCGAGATGGACTGTTCTTGTGGAGTGCTTGGGCAAATGATGACGCTGAAGGACGCTATAAGATGGATTATAACGACTTGATGACTTTGGAAAAGGCTGGTTCTCCTGTGATGGGAGAAGAAGATTATCCGATGAAAGGGTTGAGTTTGATGGATAATACTTGTCGGTTGCCTTATGGGTTTGAGCCAAGTGGGTCTGAGCCGGGAGTGTGCTATGGTGTTTCAGCGACACCGGTGCCTGTGAAAAATACAGTTGGTGGTGGAGGTGGTAGTGGACCTGCGCCTGCGCCAACACCTTGTCCTTATGGATATATTTTGGAAAATGGTGCTTGTGTTTTTGTGAATTAGATTAGATTTAAAGGCTCTTGAATAAGAGCCTTTTTTATGGATTAGTTTTTGCGGATGAGGTTGACGAGGGCGATGAGGAGGATTGATCCGAGGAGGGATACGAGCATGGTGGGGAGGGTGATGGCGTCGTTGATGGTGCCTACTTTGAAGATGGGGGTGAGCAAGAAGCCGGCAAGGAAGGAGCCTGCGATGGCGAGAAGGATGTTGAGGATGAGGTTAGATTCTTTGTGTAGGATTTTGCTGGCAAGCCAACCGATGAATGCGGCGACTAGTAAATAAATGAGTATATGCATAGGGTTTCTCCTTTTGAGTTTTGATTAAGATGGGAGCGATGCCTCGCTCTTTTCTTTCGATTTATGTGTGGTAATTATATCTAATTCGGTGTTTTTTTGAGAGAGAAAAGTGTTTGATTGTTTGAGGTGGGAGATTGGTTGATTCTCCATGTGTTGTGCAAAAATTCACATTGATTTTTAGGGAGAAATATTTCTATAATATAGTAAGTTGTTTTTTCTTATTTTATGGAGGGTTTTTATGAAATCTAAAAAATGGATGTTGGTCTTTTTTGTTTTGTTGATTGGGATGTTTTTTTTGCCAGAGGTGTATGGTTTGGCTGAGGAAGGGAGCGTGCCGAAGGTGCTGTGCTCTTATCCGTATAATGTGTTTTATGGGGTGGGATTGGATGAGGTGATTAAGGAGACGGCTTGTGGCTTGGAGAGTGATGGGGAGGGGAATGCTTATTATGTGATTGAGGGGCAAATGATGAGGGCAGATGAAGATTTTGTGGCTGGTTTGATGAATGCTTTTGGTACGTTGCCGTTTGCGGATGTGGCGGAGATGAATGCGATGTTGGCGGAGGCAGGGAGCTTGGATTTTGAGATGGTGGATGGCGCGGGGGTGGTGACGACGGTTGAGATTTTGGATGAATATATGGGAGAGATTCGGCTGAAACGTTTGATCAATGAGACGTATGCGGAGTATGTGGGATTTTATCAAGATAATATCAATACGGATGTGCTCTATTTGGGCGATTTGGGATTTTTGTTGAATGATACGTATGAATTGTCAAAGTCTACGTTGACGGTGCATTTGCTGGACCCGATGACTTGGTATGAAGTGGAGTGGTTGGAACGTAGTTTGGTGTTTGACTTGGGGGATGATTTTGAGATGGTGAAGGAGATGGTGTTTTCAAATGAGTTCAATGAGAAGTATGTGGATTACTTACGAATGGATTTGATGACGAAAGATTCGTTGGAACAAACAAGAAATAATATGCTAGCCAATGGGTATTATGAAGATGATGTTGAGTATAGATTGCGTAATTTGGGTTTGGGCAGAGAAGTTGATGGAGATTGGATGAAAATCTCTTTGACAAATGGGATTGTGCTTGGGTTGATTTTTGACGAGGATATGCAGCAAATTGAGATTTGGGAGAGTTTTGACCGTTTGGATGTGCCAATTGCTACGTTGGGGTTGGTTGAGGGAATTGATAATGGTGGACCTGGACTTGAAGGGATGAATGAGTTTCAAGGTTCTATATATGATCCTTTTGCAGATTTCACAGAATTAGAATTTTTTAACGGAAGAATTATATATCAAGCAAAAGGCATAATCAAATATTCAGGTATGTTTCGATTCCCGATAAATAATTCTAATTGGGATAAAATTGATGAGATACAACGAAAGATTTTTAATGAATGGATTAGTGGTAAACCAGAAAGAGAGAAATATCTTTTTTCTATTGATCAGCTTAATACTTCGGATGGAATGCTTGCAATTGATGCGATGATTATTGATAACCGTTCGGTGTTTTTAGATTTGCTTGAAAAAAGTTTTAATGAAGATCTTTTTTTATTTGGTGAAATTGCTGACTTTAATGACCGTGCTGTGTTTCTTAGTCAAATTCTTAGTTATAATGATCTTGGTTTTTACTCATCAGAGCAATCTCAAAAAATATATTTTCTAGGCGATAATTATGATTCTGTAAAAAAATATTTCCTCTCTGAAGAGTATTCTGCACTTTTGAATGAAAGAAATGTTGATTCTTATGAAATTATTGAAAAAGGTGTTGAGAATCCTGAAGTTGGATATTTGCGATTTTCTCTTGATGGGGTTGGACTTTCAATCTCATTTTATGATAAAGGTGAACAAGTTTCAATTAAGCAATTTACTCAAGTTATGAATATGGATTTTGAGTAATAGGCAATGTTTATACTAGGTTCTATAATTTGCGATAATATATTGATTTTTATGCTCAATATTAGGTTGTTTGAAATAAAACTATAGATGTTAAAAAGAAACGCTCCATTTGTGAAAGTTCCAAGTGGAGCGTTTTTTAGTGATGTTTGATGTCTATTGATTAATGTTTTAGCAACATTTTAGAAGTATTTTTGAAATAGAGAGTGCTTATACTAGGCTCAATCATTTGAAATTTTATAAGGATTTATTATGAATCTAGACAAGAATATGATGTTGGTAGCTAGCGAGGGAAATGGGTTCGGGTTTGTGCTTTCTTTGGTTTTGTTGAGCAAGGGAGCGAAAGTGGGGATTCATTTGATGGATGGTGATGCGGTTGAGGGTGGCTATGTGGTGACAGAGCTGGGGGAGCTGAAGATGGCGCATGTGTGAGGATTGATTGAATAAAAAAGAGAGTGCTTTTTAAAAGCACTCTCTTTTTTATGTTTGATTGCGGGATCTATAAAATATTTAATATTCTCTGTTAACTCTACGTTCAATTAATTCAAAAATGAGAGATTTGATTTCAATGGCTTGTTCAAGGATTAGATAACAACCCATTGATAAAAAAAAGATGATGGACATATAAGCTAAACTTTTTTTTATGAGCAGATTGGATGTGGATTTGAATATATAAATTGCGATATTTATAGATATTATGATAAAAAAGTGTTTGAAAAGAGTATATTTTGGCATTTTTGTTTTCCAGTTATTAATTGATTGATTGATATTATGACATTGAGTTGATGATAAAAGAAATGGGATGGTAGTGAAGAGGAATGTGAGTATTAGGATTATGTAATATATTAATGGGTCTGCGTAGATTAATGCAGATATGAAAGCAAAAATTACACCAGATTTTGATCCTAAATCAAAGAAGAAAATGATGGGAATGATACTTATCATTTGAAGATTTTTATTAATCTGTGCAAGAACGGGAGAAATATAAGAGAGGGAGAATATGACTGGAAATAATAAAAATGCATTAGGTTTTAGGTAGCGAATATAAGAAGCGCTAAGTAAAAAACCAAATATTGTTGTTAAAAGATAATAATATTTCCATTCATCTTTTGTGATTTTGGTATTGTAGTTTGCGATATCTTTTAATGGTCTAAAATTTTTTATGTTTATAAATGACATTTTTTTCTTTTATATGAAATGATTATTCTTTTATTGTTTTATCAGTTTTTGCATTTGAGATTTTTGATTTGAAATTGTAGGATTGTATGTATAAAATGATGAGCCCAAGAAGGGCAAGAATTGTTATAAAAATTGTGATGAGTGTATTTTTTATTATGTGAAAAGTTTGCTGGGGGAGAAGGTTGAAGAGTGAAAAGTATAGAATTATGGCAATGCAAATTATGGCAAATATGATTTCGGCTTTACTTTTGAAGATTTTTTGATTAGGTTGTTTTTTTTCAGTGGTAGTGTTTTTTTCTTTATTATTTGTTGTTTTTGATTTTTTTGGGAGTAGGAAGGGGAGGATGATGAATATTATTGATAGGATGATATATATGATAGAGAGGTTTGATTGATTGTGAGTTGTAATGAGGTATAGGGCGATGAGTGCAAAAAGTTTTGAGAATGGATCAAAAATTAGGATGGGGTATAGAAGGCTTATGGATTTTATTTTTTGGTTGAGTAGGATGAGGATTGGATAGATGATTGTGAGAATGAGGATAAGGATATATTGTTTGTTTGGAGTCGGAGTAAATGTTTCTGCTATTGAGAAAAGCAATGCTATTTGAAGAAGTGAGATAAGAATGATGTTGAAGTATGTTTTTTTGGAAAGTTTTTGATTAAAGTCGGCTATTTTATATAGATCAAATTTTTTATCTTTCATTTTCCCGTCCTGATTGTGATTATTTTGGTTAAGTATAAGGGGATTGAAGAAAAAAAGGAAGAACCTAGATTGTGTTTTATGATAGCTTGCTATTTTTTTACAGAATATAATTATTCTTGGTAATCAGGATTTTTTGTGTAATCAGTGGTATTTTCTGAGGTATAAGAGTCTTGATCATAATAGTTAAAGCCTAAATTTTTTACTTCTAGGAACGTAATCCAATCTTTTTCTGTTACTCCATAATTTTCTAGGGCATGAGTTTTTGCTGATTCAAGATTTTGGAACCAATTATCATATGCAAATGGAGGGGTATCTTGGTATTCAAAACAGAATATTGATGATTTATTTTCAGCGTAAATTTCTAACCAAGAGATATTTTTTTCTTGAAATTTGATTTTTGCGAATCTTTTACTACCTGTGATTAAAGTTTTGAAATTGTATTTGTAATTTTTGTTTATTGAAGTTTCATTTCCTAAATTATCAAATTGGATTTCTTCAATGAGAAAATATTTTATGGCGTTGTGATTTTGCTTGTTTTTTATGAAGGTTAGGATTTGATGTTTGACTCCCAAACCCCAAATTGAATTATCTATCCAGAATTTTATGGATAAGTAATTATATATTTTTGAATGATATAAGTATTGAATTACAAATCCTTTGATTTGATTATCTAACGAAATGGTATAAATTGTTTTTTGAGGGTCTTTGAGTATTTCTTTATATTTCTTTATAAATTTTTGATTGACCAGTTTTTTATCTTGAGTGGAAAAAGTCACTAGATCGTTTTGTGACTGATGGATTAATGAGAAAAATTGATTAAGTTGATTCTCTTCTGTTATTGAAAAAATTAGTTCTTGATCAGTGCATTTAAAAGAAGTGTTTAAATTGAATTTTTGAAAAAGATTATCTGCATAACTTTGGCTGTAGATATTTGAAAATATTTCGTGCAGGAATGTTAAATCAAAGTATGGGCTATCAGGATCTTTTAGATATAAATTTTCTTTATAGTCGAGAAGTTCTTGTATATAAAAATTTTCATCTAAATGATAGTTTTGATAATTTTCACTTAGAAATTTTATAGAAGTATTTTGGTTTGTTAGAAAAATTCCATAATTATTTTTTGTATGAAGATAACACCAAGAACCATTTTGGGGTGCGATTATATGTGGGTTGTCAAAGACAAATTGATTGTAAATTTCAAAATTGTGAATATCAAAATAAAAACATTCATAATTTTTTGAATTATAGATATAAAAACCGTTGTTGTTTTCAAGTTTTAATAGAGATAATAAAGCATCTCCAATGCTAGATTTGCTAACTTCTGAAAAAGGAAAATAAATAAATTTTCTATAAAGAGTGTTTTGGTTTATTTGTTTTTCGTCTTTTATTTCAGTGTTTTTAAAAAATTCTTGAAGGATAGGTGTGATAAGTTTATTTATATTAGTATTATTTAATTTTACAATTTTTCTGTTTTTAAAGTATTCTCTTTTATCTTCATATATTATTGATAAATTGTGATAAAGAATTTTCATTTTTAATGATTGTAAAAAAGCCAAAAAGAGTCCTAAAAAATATATGACTATAGTAATATAGAAAAAAAATAATTTTATATCATCTATTTTATAGTTTAAATATTTGACAGTAAAATTGTCTAATAAATTAATGGAAATCAGTGACATAATAAGAAGAATGTAGATGGGATATGTTTTTTTACCTTTTTTTGTAATTGTTGCAATTCTATCCTCTTTATATAATTGATCATCTGAAAAGAATAAAGGGGCAGGCATAACAAAGAGAATTGAAGCAAATGAAAAAAATGCAATTAATTTCATATCCATAATGATTAAAATTGATGAAGAAATTAATAGAACTATTTTTGAAAATGGGTCAAAAAACATACTAATTTCAACTATATAAATTCTTTTATATTTTTGATTTATCAATAAGAGAAATGGTGAAATCCAGAAAATTCCAATAATAATTGGAAGAAATTTAAAGGAAATAATATTTTTTACTATTAGGATAGTACTAAAGCAAAAAGCAAATGTTGCAGAAAAAATAAACCAATAAAACCACTCTTTCTTTGTGGGCTTATTGAAGAAATTACCCATGTACTCTATTGGTCTTAATATTGTTTTTTCCATGGTTTTCCCTACCTTCTTTTACATAAATAAGTATAAAAGATTTGAATAGATTTTGAAAGAACCTCACAGTTGTGAGGTTCTTTTTGATTTTTAGATGAGCCCCATTTGTTTGGCGAGGAAGAGGAGGGCTTGTTCGGGGTCTTCGTTGGGTTTGAAGGGGAAGAAGTCTGTTTTGAGCTCGAGGAGGGCGAGGAGTTGGGGGAAGGTGAGGAAGTCGCGGATGTGGGCGATGAGGGCGGGGTCTGTGTCGAGGTCGGCGAAGCGGTCGTGGAGGAGTTGTTTTTTCCAGGTGTCGAAGCGGAGGTGATGAAGGAGGCGGTCGAGCTGGTCTATTTTGGGGGTGGGGGCGGCGATGAGGGGTTGACCGGCCGGGGCTTGGAGGGTGAGGGTGGTGGTGTCTTGCGGGGTGGCGACGACGGTGAGGGTGAGGCGGTGGGTGATGGGATCATAGGTGGCGGTGGGGGCGGGGATGGGGGCGCCGTTTTGGGTGAGGGTGAGCTGGGCGGGGGCGTTGAGGGCGTGGAGTTGGAGGGTGAATGTGCGTTGGTGGGGGAGGAGCTGGGTTTGGCCTTGGGCGGGGTGGATGGTGAGTGTGGTTTGTTCGGGGGTGGATTCTGTGGCGGCGGCCCAGACTTGGGTGATGGGGGTGAGGGCGGAGGCGCCGTCTAGGTAGGCATTGGTGAGACCGTCATCTTCGTATAGGTTAAATTCATTGGAGGCGCCGGGGAAGATTTTGAGGGTGAGGTGCTCGGGGGTGTTGCGGAGGCCCCAAGAGGCGTCGTGATCGAGGGGGATGATGGCGCCGGCTTTGGCGTAGATGGGGGTTTGGGTGAGGTCGCCATAGGTGACGTGCCAGCCGCCGGGGCTGTGGAGGGGTTCTCCGGTGAAGAAGTTGAACCAGGTGCCTTGGGGGAACCAGATGGGTTGGCGGGTGAGGTCTGTTTGGGGGTGTTTTTTGCTGGTGAAGGGGGCGGCGAGGAGTTCGGTGCCGAAGGTGTATTGTTGGGGGGCTTGATAGGCGAAGGGGTGGTGGGGGTGGGTGTGATACATGGGGCGGACGAGGGCGAGGCCTTGAGTGTGGTTGAGGTGGGCCATGGTGTAGAGATAGGGGATGAGGGTGTGACGGAGGCGCATGGCGTTTGAGGTGATTTGGGCGGTGGTGGGGTCGTAGGCGAAGGGGCGGCGTTCGTGGAATTTTAGGTTGGAGGAGTGGAGGCGGAGGATGGGGGAGAAGACGCCGAATTGGACCCAGCGGGTGAAGAGTTCGGGTTCTTCTATGCCGCCCATGTGGCCGCCGATGTCGTGGGACCACCAGGAGTAGGCGACGTTGGCGGCGGTGGCGGTGAAGTGGGGTTGGAAGGCGAGGCTTTGCCAGGTGACGGTGGTGTCTCCGGAGAAGCCGATGGGGTGACGGTGGGAGCCGAGGCCGCCCCAACGGGAGAAGATGAAGGGGCGTTTTTGGCCGTCGCGGGCGAGGTCGTAGAAGTGGAGGTGGTTGAGCCAGTAGAGGGGGTCTAGGTTTTGGAGGTTGGTTTGGGTGCCTTGTTGCCAATCGAGCCACCAGAAGTCGATGCCTTGTTTTTCTAGGGGGTGATGGAGAAGGGAGAGATAGGCTTGGGTGAAGGTTTTGTCGGTAATATTAAATGGGATGGGGGGTTTGGGTGTTGGGGTCGATGTCCATTTGTTTGGCAAATTCGGGGTAGGCTTGTTCGTGGGGTGGACGCCTTCGGCGGGGTGGAGGTTGAGGGCGGTGCGGAGGCCGAGGGTGGTTTTGAGTTCGCTGAGGAATTGATCTGGATTGGGGAAGAGGGTTGGGTTCCAGGTGTAGCCTGTCCAGCCTGTGGATTGGTTGTTGGTTTGGGTGATGTGCCAGTCCATGTCTATGATGCAGACGGTGAGGGGGACTTGGTGGGCTTGGAAGGTTTGCATGAGGGTGAGGAGTTCTTGTTGGGTGTAGGGCCAGTAGCGAGACCACCAGTTGCCGAGGGCCCAACGGGGGAGGAGGGGGACGGGGCCGGTGAGTTTGAGGTAGTCTTGGAGGCAGGCGGTGTAGTCTTGGGCGTAGCCGAAGAAGTATAGGTCTAGGTTTTCTTGAGGGGTGTCGCGCGGGGTGAGCCAGCCGGTTTGGTCGAAGATGAGGGTGTGGGAGTCGTTGAGGATGGTCCAGCCGGTTTGGGCGAGGAGGCCTTCTTCTAGGGGGATGGGGCCGGTGGTGTTGTCTAGGGTGCGGGCGGTGCCGCGGAGGTTGGTTTGGTTGTGGAGGGTGTTGTTGAGGCCTTGGTCATAGGTGAAGGTGTGGTTGGTTTGTTTGAGGGTGATGGCGATGTTGGGGCGGGTGGGGTTTTGGGGGTTGATTTTTTGGATGAGGTGGAGGTGGGGGGTGTCTATGGTGAGGGTGTTGTTTTCGAATGTGTGGGTGAAGGTGGGGGTGGGGAGGTCTCTGTGCCAGATGGTTTGGGTGGGATGGTTTTGGTAGTGGTGGGTGGGGGAGGTTTCGATGCGGATGAGGCGTTCGGTGAGGAGGGTGTAGCGGTAGTGGGGGATTTCTATGATGGATTGGGGGTTGGCTTGGGGGGTGAAGTTTGGTTTGGAGATGGACATGGGGGACTCCTTGGGGTTGTTTTTGTTTTTATGATAGGGGATTTTGGGAGCGGTGTAAATAAATTGGTGCGCTTTGCGCTCCAATTTATTTTGAGCAGGGTAGATGGGGAATTCGTCTTAATGATAACTATATATGAGCAGATATTTTGCTACATGATTGTTTTCATTAGCTTCATGTCTTAGGGTTTGACTAGTTTATTAATAAGTCTTTTCTCTATTTCGATTTTATTCAAATTAGGAAAATCATACTCAAATATTGAAGAAATTATTATTTGATGGTCACTAAAATCACGTTTTAAAATATTCATCATTAATTTGATGTTTTCTTGATCAACTTCTTTTCCACTTGGAGAATCTAGTATTATTGGTAATTTAATATTGAGAACATCTTCAATTGCAATAATGTAAGCTAGACGAAATGCAAACACTGTTTTGTGCAGTATTGCGCCAGATAATTCCTTTAAGTTGGATGTATAAATATAGTTCGCAGAAATCGATTCTTCATCTCCAATATTTAGTTCAGTCGCATATCGAATGGCTTCTTGTGAAATTTGAGATGCGATTTTATTATTAAGCTTTGTGCGTTTAGATATTTGATTACGAATAGTACTTCGGTTTTTTTGAAGTAATTCGAGCTGTTTTTTTATTGAGACTTGATTTAATGGTATTTTTATAACACTTTTATCAAATATTTCTTCTTGTGTTGCAGAATTTAAAAAATCAAGTTGTTCATCTTCAGTGGTTTTTTCTTTATAAAGAGATTTTAGTTGATTTGTTACTTTTGCGTATTTTGTAGATACAATTTTTCTTTTTGATATTAAATATATCAATAGAATCATTAAGCCCTATAATATTTTCTTCTGTAACAGAAAATACATGTCCTTTTGGAGACCTAACAAGTAATTTTAAATCAGCTACAAATTTCTTGAATCTTTTATTATCCTTTAAAGTTCTGTTGATTCTACCAAGTTCTGATTTAAGGCTTCCTTGCTCAATCAAGAGACTATCTATTTCAGTGTTTATATGCTCTTTATATGAATCAGAAGCAATAGAGCCTATATTTTTTTGTATTGTTTCTCTATACTGTGCAACGCTGAACATTTGCTTATACTTTGTTATTTGTGCAGATAATTTTGCTTCTGTCTTTATCAAATCACTGCAATCTCTTCCAGATAGGCCTCTGATTAATTCTTCAATGTTAAAATGAATACTTCCAATAACGACTCCTCGGTTTAATAACGTCCAACCTTTTTCTTGGTCCATATAATAAGCTCCAAGTAGGTTGTTTAGTATATCTGCATTCTCAGTTCCAAAAAAAATTGCATGTAAAGTATTCTGTTGTTCAGGCAATACAAATGTCTGGATTGAATCATTCTTTTTCATTTGCAATGAGATCCTATCCGTCCTTTGAAGGATGATCGTTCCTTCATTTTTGGTATCAATGGTGAGAATCACTTCACAATATTCAAATTTAATTTTTTTAGTATTAGGAATGTTGTAACCTAACCCATAAAGAATAAATCTAAGCAAAGTCGTTTTTCCACAACTATTCGCGTTGCTGTGAATTAGATTGACAGTATCCGAAAAATTAATTTTACGTTCATACAATCCTTCTTTTAGATGAATGGACTTAATGATCATAATAATACCTCGCGCTTTATTCTATCAATCTTTAATCTATTGCTCACAATGGTATATAAAATCACTTGTATTAATCCTTTTCTTGTTTCTTCATCAGCATTACACATCATATCGAAATCTGATAGGTAATTTTCCCACTGTGTTAATGCAAAACTTGCTGCTTTTTTAGACTGACTTCCTGAAAAATCATATGTGTTATAGTCGCTTAGTACCCTTACGAAAAATTCATATCTTTCATTACAGTTAGTGATGATTTCACCGTATTGATGAACAATCTCGTTGTAGAGGCTCGTGTCAAATTGTTGAAAAAATTCTGTATTTGATGAGCGTTCGAAATCTGTTTCAATTACAATAATTGGCCAGATAATATCCTTTTTATTAAGGACTATATTTACATTCTTTTTTGTTCCATTTTTAAAAATGTCCTCGTGCCATACGGTAAGAATTTTTTTTCCAATTCCCGGTGTCAATTTTAATTCAGAACTAAACTGATTAACATTCTCCTGGATGATTTTGTACCGCTCCTTATCATTGTCTGTTTCAAATGGAATCATATGAATACTAAATATTGAAGTATCAAGAGGTTGTTTAATTTTAGCTAAATAATCTGAAATTATTTTCTTCGAAGATTCAGGTAAAGATTCAAAACTCCGTTGCGTGTACCCGATGAATATACCTCTTGAATCATCCTGATTAAGCGGATTTAGCGAGTTAGTAATATGAATTAACTGAACAGCTTTTACTTTCTGCGCACCTTTGGAAAGAGTTTCTAGGGATTTTTTTAATTTTGCGCGAACATTTGTAAAATCAGAACTACTATTTTCTACTGATTTAGCCTGTGCTAATATTGTAGAATTATCGTCTAATTTTATTTCTATATCTTCATAATTTCCTTCGAGTTTGAGCGACTGCATTTTTTGTATGTTTTCAAGCATTAAAACAATAGCAGCATTAACTTGAAAATCGAAACCAAATAGAACGCTATTTGCTCGTGAATCTTTTGACATAAAATTTACCTATTCTTATCATAAATTATTTTATAGAGAAATATATAAAATTTTCTAAGATAGTTTTTTGTTCTTTCTGAAAAGCTCTAGTCATATTAAATTTATATTTTTTATTAATTAATATATTATATATTTACGTAATTTCATTTAACCACCTGACGATGAATATATTATATCAAATAATATAAAAAAAATTTATTAAAATATGCACAAATGTTCTTCTACATATAATTTTTGTATTTTTATAAGATATTAGGATTAGTGAAAATAATGTTATTTTTAATTCTTGACGGATGGGTGGAGGAATCCCCCCTCCGTAAATAAGCTACGCCTATTTACTCCTGTCCCCCGTTGTATCGAGCAAAGCTCGATACACATGGCGAATTGCCAAACAAGTTTGGCTTATTCGCTTCTTTTTAGAAAGGGCTACGGTACTGAAGGTGTCTCCGTTAAGGTAATGAGGTGAATGGATTTATTTGTGATTGATAGATGATCTCTTGATTGAGGTCATTTTTAATTCTTGACGGATGATTGGTGAGCGGGTTTTGGTGAGTGATTTGTTGTATACTGAAATAAAAAATGTTGTATCGAGCATTGCTCGATACATATGGCGAATTGCCGAACAAGTTCGGCTTATTCGCTTCTTTTTAGAAAGGGCACTGGTGCTTTGCGCCTCCGTTGAGGTATTGAGGGGATTGGATTTGTTTGTTTTAAGGAGAGTAGGATGATTGAGAATTATAGTGACTTTGTTGAGGCGTTGATGGCGCGTGGGTTTTCGTTGGGGGGTGGGGCGAAGGCTGGGGATGTGATGAATGTGGCGGGGGCGTTTGGGCCGGGGATTGAATGGCATACGGGGGATGCGGAGACGGATCCGTGGGCGTGGCGGATGCGGGTGTTGGCGGAGCGGGAGGATGTGGCTTATGGAAAGGTGTTTTTGCGGAAGAGTGGGTATATTACACGGGAGTGGTATGCGGCGTTTGTGTGTGTGCGGGGGACGGGGAGTTTGTTTGATGCGTATTATGCGGGGGAGGTGAGCGCGGAGGCGAAGCGGATCTATGAGGTGGTGGCGGAGAATGGGGATGTGCCGTTGGGGTTATTAAAGGAAGAGTGTGGGTTTGGGAAGGAGAAGAAGGCGGCGTTTGACCGCGGGTTGGTGGAGCTGCAGATGCGGTTGTGGGTGACGATTAGTGGGCAGGCGCAGAAGGTGAATCGGGAGGGGAAGCCTTATGGGTGGCCGGCGACGGTGTTTTCGACGAGTGAGGCGTTTTTTGGACATGAGGTGTGGGAGGAGGCGAAGGCGATGCGTTGGGATGAGGCGTATGAGAGGATTGAGGGGCAAATCCGACGGTATGCGGGGGAGGAAGGGTTTGCGGCGCTGGGGGAGCGGGCGGTGCGGAAGTTTATTGTGGGGTAATTAAATGAAGGAGCTCCTTTTGTGAGGGTGTTTTTTATGATTTTTGAGGGTTGAGGGGCTATGTGGGGGATGCGGATGCGTTTTTTTGGGTGTTTGTGAAACTTGATGAGATTCGTTTTATGTGTGCTATAATTTTATAAAAATTCTAATGGTTCTGATGTGAGATATGGTATTTAGTTTTGTGTTAGATGTCCCCACTTTATTAGTGTTGACAATGGTAATTTGTATATTTTATTCAGTGGGGATTTATTTTTTCGGCCGGAGTCAGAATGATTTTAATGGCTATAGTTTGGTTGCATTAAGTTGTGCACTGGTTGCGTCAGGTTTTTTGTTGATCGGATTACGGGGAGAGATTGCCGATTTTTGGTCGGTTTTGGTAGCGAATGCTTTTCTTATGTTGGGAATCTTGTTTATTTATGAAGGATTTCGCCAATTTTGTTTGGATGTGAATAAGGTGAGTCTGATCAGTTGGGGAATTCTTGCGATTGGATATTTGGTGTTTTTGTTTTATACGTATCGAGTGCCTTCTGTAAATGCACGGATTGTGGTGATTTCAGGGGTGCATTTTGTTTTTGATATGATGTCTGCGAAGGTGTTGTTTTCTGATTTGAAGGTGAGTTGGCGAATTGGCAGAATTGTGTCAGCTGTTTTGTTTGTTATTTCGGGATTGTATTCGATTGTTCGCATCATCAATGCTTTGAATAAGGCACCGATTCAGTCGACTAAGTATTTGTGGAATATTGAAGAGATGGCGTTAATTTCTATTATGGTTTTGATTTCTGGCGCGATTTTTGGGTTGATTTGGATGACGAGTGCACGGTTGGAGGGGCGTTTGGTGAAGATGGCGATGCATGACCCTTTGACGGGGGTGTTGAATCGGCGAGGGATGGAAATTTTGATTGAGAAAGAGCTTGCTAAGCTTGAGCGGATGAATGGGCTTGAGATGTGTGTGATGATGTTGGACTTGGATCATTTTAAGACGGTCAATGATACTTATGGGCATAGTGTGGGAGATGAGATGTTGATTGAGTTTGCTGTTGAAGTGAAGCAGTTTTTACGACAGTATGATATTTTTGGCAGACTTGGAGGGGAGGAGTTTGTGATTTTTTTGCCAATGACAAATTTGAAGGAAGCATGCGGCGTTGCTGAGCGGATTCGTGCTCATGTTGAATCACACAGTTTTTGTTTGGGGGTCGGGGGAATTAATGCTACACTGAGTTTGGGTGTTTCGGATCATATCCCTAAGCAGGCAAGTTTGGATTCTTTGATGCCATTTGCGGATCAGGCTTTGTATTTTTCAAAACAAAATGGACGAAATCGGATTCATTGTTTTGGGGAATGTGATTAGATTAGAAAAAAATGATTAACATTTCTTTATATGCTATAATTTAATGAATTTTGTTGTACCCATTCAAGGTGGGTTAAGGAAGGAAACATGGGTAATTTTTTTATGGATATACGGACTTTGGTTGTGATGGCAACCGTGATCTGTTTTGTATATGCATTATGTATGTTTTTTTATGGGCGTAATCAAAAGGGATTTAAGGGGTTTGATTGGCTTGCGCTTGGTTTTTTTCTTTTTTCACTTGGATTTTTACTTTTAGGACATCAGGGAATTTGGCCCAATTTTTTGACGATGTTTGTGGCAAATACTCTTTTTTCGTTTGCGATGGTGTTTATTTATGAAGGGGTTCGACGATTTTGTTTTAATGGTGAGCATTGGGGGAAAGGTTGGCTAGCTTGGGGCGTGTTGGTGCTCGGGGTTTTGTTGTTTACTTATTATTTATATATTGATCCTTCAATCACAGCTCGAATTGTGGTGGTGTCTTTGATTCATTTTTTGTTTGATTTGATGGTGGTGTGGGTGTTGCTGACTGATTTGAATGGGAGTTGGCGCATGCCGAGGATTGTGACTTCGGGCGTGGTGATTGTGGATGCGCTTTATACGATTATTCGGGTGTTTTTTACGGTGAGTCATGACCCCATTGTGGGTATTTTGGTGGGAGGAAACTTCCATTCAGTTGTGTTTATTACGACGATCTTTTTGATTACGGGAACTTCTTTTGGATTGATTTGGATGGTGAGTAGCCGTTTGGAGTCTAACTTGGTGGAGATGGCGATGCATGATCCTTTGACGGGATTGTTGAATCGACGAGGGGTTGAGATGATGGTGAAACAAGAGTTTGCTAAGTTTGGGCGAGTGGATGATTTTGAGATATCGGTGATGATGTTGGATATTGATTATTTTAAGAATATTAATGATGTGTATGGGCATAGTGCAGGGGACCGGGTGTTGGTGGATTTTGCGAGTGAAGTGAAAAAATGTTTGCGAAGTTATGATATTTTGGGGCGCATTGGGGGAGAGGAATTTATTATCTTTTTGCCAAATACGAAGTTGCCTTATGCGATGATGATTGGCGAGCGGATTCGCGCGCAGATTGAATCTCATGTGTTTCAGGTGGGGTTGGCTTTGATTAAGTTTACGATTAGTGTGGGGGTTTCTGATTTTATTCCTGAGAATGCGACGTTGGATGCTGTGATTCCGTTTGCGGATCAGGCGTTGTTCCAATCTAAGCAAGAGGGGCGCAACCGCGTTTCTGTGTTTGGGATGGATAATTATAATTATATTTGATGATTTTGGACTTGCTTTGAGACGTTTTCTGAATGGTTATTAGGCAAATCCTAATGACCATTTTTTGTTTTCGCTGTGATGATTATTCGTAGTTTGTTGGTCTTCTTATGCTATAATGATTTTATGTTTATATAGGATTTTTGGATTAAGAAGGATTCGTTATGTTTGATTTTGTTCTTGATTTGCGAACTTTGATGTTTTTGGCAACTGCAATTGGGGCAATTTATTCTATCGGAATATTCTTTTTTGGAAAGAATCAGCGTGATTATATGGGGTTTGAGCTGATTTCTGGAGGAATTGGCGCTTTGGTGCTTGGGTTTTTGTTTTTGATTGCCCAATCTTATTTTTCAGATACTTGGTTAATTTTGGTTTCAAATGTTTTACTGGCAATTGGTACGGTTTGTTTTTATCTTGGGCTTAAGTTGTTTTGTTTGGAAGAGAAGGGGTTGGGACCTTTTTTGTGGGGCGTTGTTTCTGTGGGATTTGTGGGCTTTTTATACTTTTTATATATTCATCCTTCTTTTGATGGACGATTGGTGATGGTGCAAAGTGGGCACTTTTTGATGAATTTGACGATGGTTCGATTGTTGTTGAGCGATCTTTCTGTTAGTTGGCGCACACCTCGAATTGTGACTGCATGTGTAATTGCTTTAGATGGGGTCTATGCGATTTTTGCGGTGCTTTGGGTTTTGATTGAAAGTCCTGAGTTGAATTTTCTTGAACCTGCGAATGTGTTGGGTTTCTTTTTTTTGAATATGATTTTGTTGGTGACGGGGGTGGCATTTGGTTTGATTTGGATGGTGAGCATGCGCTATAAGGAACGATTGCTGATGATGGCGATGCATGATCCGTTGACGAATGTGTTGAATCGGCGGGGAATTGAAGTTATGTTGGAGCAAGAGGCTGCCAAGGTGGAACGCGAGCGGATGATGATGAGTGCGATGATCTTGGATATTGATCATTTTAAGAATATTAATGATTCCTATGGGCATAGTGTGGGGGATTGGGTGTTGGCAGGTTTGGCGAATGAAGTGCAAAAATTTTTACGGAAGTATGATATTTTTGGACGGATTGGGGGGGAGGAGTTTATTATTTTGTTGCCAGACACGACGCTGGATCAGGCAGTGATGATTGCAGAACGGTTGCGTGTGCATGTTGAAGAGTTTGTGTTTGCGATGGATGAGTTGAGGATCATGATTACGGTGAGTGTGGGGGTTTCGGACCATTTTCCCCAAAATGCGAAGTTGGATTCTTTGATTCCGTTTGCTGACAGGGCTTTGTTTCAGGCAAAGCAGGCAGGGCGTAATCAGGTGGCGGCGTTTCGGGAAAAGAATGTTGCTGAATTGATTTGACGGTATTTTGTTAATTTAAGAAGGCATCTGGGCGAACCTAGATGCCTTTTGTTTTTTTAGGTTAGGGGATTTGATTAGATGCGGCGTAAGAAATTGACGATGACGAGGAGGATGATTGAACCAAGCAAGGATACGAGCATGGTGGGGATGGTGATGGCTTGGTTGATGGTGCCGACATTGAAGATGGGGCTGAGGAAATAGCCAGCGAGGAATGAGCCGACGACGGCGATGATGATGTTGACCAATAGATTTGAGCGTTCGTGTAAGATTTCTGTGGCAATCCAGCCAATAAATGCTGCTACGATCAAATAAATAATAATATTCATAATACTCCTTTATGTTTGATGTGAGACGCAATGATATTGTTGCGCACCTTCACAATTAATAAATAATTTTTAGATTTTTTTATGCAAGTTTATTTTTTTGAAAAAATTTGTGAACTCATTTGTGTTGCTACTGAGTGTTTTGGACAAGTGTTGAACTTGTTAAGAAATCGAATTTTCAAAGTGCTTGCTAATGTTTCGATATATCTATTATACTATATATTACCTAATTTGTCAATAATGCAGGGGAAAGCACTGGATTTTGTTGATTTGAAGTGGTGGAGTGAACAGTTTGACAATTTGTGCAAATTGGTCACATAATATATAGTCTAATTTTTTAGGAAGTGATAGTATTATTTAAATTACTTAAATAGGGTTACTTTTTAAGACTTAATTACAATTTTGCAAATTTTATAATGCCAAACTATACTATACTGATATAACTAGTATTTCGCTTTAATGAATAAAATTAAGAAAATTTTTTTATATGAAAAATAAGAAATATATACTTCTCATACCTCTATTTTTAATCTTTGTAAGTCTATTTTTATTTAGTGCGGATTATTTTGTTAAGGCCGATAATAGTTTTGTATATAATGAATGGGGGGATATCTTAACTGAATCGGGATATGATATTGTGGTTGTGTTTTCAAATGAAATCGATCATTATCCTACGGAAATGAAGTTCCATTATATTTTAAATAAATTACGTGATGTTCCGAATTTAAATTTTAATTTTGATTTTTATGACTCTCAAAAAGAAAATGTGGATGGATATCAGGAGAGTAAGCTTGAATATATTGAAAAAGAATTTAGGAAGACCCCCCCTTACGATGAAGTTATTTTGATTGATGATGGGGTGATGCGATTTGCTTCGACTATTCCTTATGAGGCGAAGGTTTTTTATGCAGGGGTGGTGAATGAAGAGTTGGCGGATCTATTTTTTGATAGTGTTGATATTTCTGGGTTTGGAGAATATTTGGGGTTTTTGGAGACTGCGCGAACGGCCAAAAAACTGATGCCTAAAGCAAAAGATTTGTATGTTGTTTTTGATGGCTCGGATGAATCTAAATTTTTGATGCAGCAGCTTTCTGAAAAAGCTGCTGATTATTTGCAATTGGGGTTAACTGTCCATTTTCTATCAAGCTTAGATTATTCTTTTGGAAATGTTGTGGAAATTTTATCTTCTTTCCGCGATGATGAGATTGTGATTTATCATTCTTTTAGTAATAAAGTGAATGACCGAGTTTTGAATGAAACAAATATACGCAATGTTTTTTCTGAGGCTTCTGCGGTGCCTGTTTTTTCTGTTGCAACGCCAAGCAATGGGTTGGCGGGGGGATTTGTTGTGGACGAAGAGGTGCAGGCTCAGATGGTTGTTGATGTAATTTTAGCGTATTTGTTTGATGATAATTTTGATGAGAGTCTAGAGAGCTATGTTCAAGAGCAAAATAAGTATGTTTTTGATGAACAGGTGATACAAAAATATAATTTGAGCGTTGATGCGCTTCCTTTTGGTCGGGAATTGATTAATCGGTCTGAGGGAGAATTTTCTTCGATTGGTTCTTTGTTTTTGGGGGGAGTGGGTGTTGTTTTGGCGGCATTGATTTTGTTGTTTATATCTTTCCAGCGACAGAGAGTAAATTCATATAACCGATTGGTGGCGATTGAAAATTTGAGTTTAAATGCAAAGAAAATCTTTGAGAACAATGAGGATCTTGATTCATTTAGTGAGTTTGTTGATTTGTTGCGAGATCAACTTTCATTTTTATCGAGTTATTATTTGACATATGATTTGGTTAGTAATTCTTTTGAGATCTTAAAAGAATCGAACTCTGGCGTGATCGATATTGAGCAGTTTTTTAAGTCGAACCGTTTTGTTTCTAACCCGGACTTTTTGCGAAATTTGGATCAAATGAAAACGTTTGTGATTCAAAATCCGAATACGATTAATTATTCTGTGAGTTCACTTGAAGATCAATCTGTTTTGGTGCAGGCTGTGATGTTTGTGCCGATTGAGGTGAAGAATGATGTCGTGCATATGTTGATGTTTCTTTCAAAAGATCGAAATTTTTATGTGAGCCTTGAGCAGATGAGAGCTTTTGATGTGATGGCAAATTCAATTAGCTCTACTTTGACGAATAAGCGCTCTTCTTTGAAACAAGACGAGATGGAACGTTCGATTTCTTTGAAAAGCAAGGAATTGAATTATATTCTGATGAATAGTTCGAATGTGATTTTCATTTTTGATTATGTTAAACAAACGATTGAAATGAATGACAAGATGAAAGATGTGTTGGGGATTGATCGAAATTTGGATGATTTGAAGTCATTGGCCTATGAGGATTTTATTCATCCTGATGATCTTAAGTATAATAAGCAGATTTTTCAATATTCGAAAAGCTCAGAAAGCCTTGAGAATAATCAATTAACTTTGCGATTACGAATTAAAACAGCAAGATTTGGCTATCGTTGGTATCAATGGCATGTGTTTTTGTTTATGGAAAATGGGGAAAATATGCGGAGAATTAGCTTAGGCGAGGATATAACCGAGCAAATGGAACGCGAAATGCAAATGACCTATTTGATGACGCATGATTCTTTGACAGAGCTACATAATTCTACTTATATTAAAGAGCAGTTGGTGGGGATTAAAAAAGATGAGCATGCGTTTTGTGCGTTCATCAATGTTGATGATTTTCGATTGGTGAATGAATCCTATGGGCATAATACAGGGGATGAGTTTTTGATTCAGTTTGGGCGAAGACTGAAGTTTTCTTTGTCTTCCTTTTCTAATGTGACAGTGGCGCGTGTTTCGGGGGATGAATTTGCGATTTTGGTGATTGAAAAGGAAAACTTCTTTGACGAAGTTGTTGAGTCGGTGAAGAAGATTTTGTCGGATATTAATTTGGCGCCGATAGATTGTTTTGGGGAATTGATTAGTTTTAATTTGTCGGTTGGGCATGCTTCTTATCCTGATTTGGCGGATGATCCGATTGATATTTTCCGTTTTGCTGAGATGGCGATGTTTGAATCGAAAGAGCATAACCAGCATATGTTGCAGGTGTTTGACCAGAAGGTGTTTGAGAAGCAGATGTTGGTGCGGGAGATTACACGTGAGGCGCAACGGGCTTTGTTGCGTGATGAATTTGTGATGTTCTATCAGCCTTTGTTTGATGTGAAGCATCCGAATAAGGTTTATTTTGAATCTTTGTTACGCTGGGATCACCCTAACAAGGGGTTGTTGAGCCCTAATTATTTCTTGGATGTGGTGGAGAAAAGCGGGCAGATTGTGGATATTAGCCGAGCGATGTTCAGGAAGATTTGTAAATATTTTTCTGTTTCAAAAAAGAATGGGTTTACGATTAATTCGATTTCGTTCAATATTTCGTTGAATACGCTGCGACAGAGAGATGAGGCTTTGTTCTTCATTGATACGATGAAGGAATTTGAGATTAAGCCTTCTGAAATTGTGTTGGAAATTACGGAGTCTTTGTTTTTTGAGACGAATAGTGATATTTATGCAAATTTGGATCGGTTCCGAGAGATTGGGATTTCGATTGCGATTGATGATTTTGGGATGAAATATAGTACGCTTTCGGTGTTGGAGAAAGTGAAATATGACATGATTAAGTTGGATCGGCATTTTACGCTGAATTTGGGCACGAAGAATGCGGATTTGATTGTGGATATGGTGAATGAATTGTGTAAGTACAATGGTAAGCGTTGTGTTGTGGAAGGGGTGGAGGATGAAGAGCAATTGGAAACATTGAAGAAACGTGGCTTTACAGAATTCCAGGGGTATTACTTCTCGAAGCCATTGCGTGAAAAGGATGTGGAAAAATTTTATTCTGATTTTTTCAATTATTAGAGCGCGTTTGAGAATTGATTTGTTATGTAGAAAGACCTCCAGTTGGAGGTCTTTTTTTTATTTTTGTTTATGCCAAAGATTTTTATAGGCGAGAAGGGCGACAAGGACATAGGCGATGGTTTTGGGGATCATGAGAGTGCCAAGCGCGGGGATGGTGGCGGCGTAGAGGATGACGGGGAGGTAGAAGGCAAAGGAGAGGAGGATGCAGATGGCGATGTTGCGGAAAAGGGTGTCTTTGGTTTTGTGAGCGCTATAAAAATAGAGAAGGATGATGCCGGCCCCTTGAATGAAGAGAGGGATGTTGCGGATGAAATTGATGGGAGCTTTGCTGCTGGGGATGGTCCATGTGTTGCCGGGGAGGGCCATGATGATGATGCGAATGAAGCCGGCTGCGAGGAGGAGGAGGGTGAGCAGATTGGTGGGTTTGTTGAAGCGGAGTTGCCAAATGATGACAAGGATGATGTAGAAAAAAGTGACGGTGTAGGCAGTGATGAGCATGCCCAGCCCCACGAGGCTGAGATGAATGCCAAAAAATTGGATGGGAAATTGCAAGCCACCAAGGGCATAGGCGATGACCCGAAAGCCGACATGGGTGGTGTCTCCGATGGCGAGGAAGAGGAAGGCAAGGGTGAAGAGCTTGGCAACCATTTTGTTTTTGGGTTGGACGGTGTGGAGGTTATGGTGCATTTTGATGACGATGTTCCAGATGACGATGATATAGGCGATGTTGAAAAGTGATTCGAATAGGATGGGAAGCAAGTTTTTCATGTAGGTTCCTTGTTTGCGAAGTTGAAGAGGAGATGCGTTTTGATTATTTTAAGACTTTTTTGTGTGATGGTAAATGGTTGGCTGGAACTCTTTTTTTATGTTGATTTATTTTTTATAAAAGGGGGAGTACTGCTAAAGTGGAGTTTTTCATATTGGGCTTGAAGGGAACTTTCTTTATTGCAAGTTTGTTTGTTTTTGGGGATGTAAACTTGAGAAGTGGAGTAAAAATGCTATAATGACTTATATATCATTAAATTTCATTTTACTCGCACTCCAATTCATTTCACTGGGTTTTAATTTTTTGTTAGTTTTACGAAATGTTTGGATGAATATGATTTTTGGGCGAGTTAAGAGGAACATATTGATAGTATGGGGCGTGATTTTCTTGGGGCTTGTTTTGATGTTGAATGTATCTGCATCAAAAGAAACAAATTTTTTTCTTCAAAAGACAGATTATCGACAAGTTTTGGTGGTGTTTTCATATGATTTAAGTAATTATGCAAGCTTAGAGAAATATGCTCAGATCCTTGAAATTTTTGATGAGGTGGAAGGGGTTAATTTTTCGTTTGAGTTTTTTGATGCTGCCAAAACAAATTTGCTGGATTATACAGCATTGAAAGCAGAGGTGTTGTATAACAAATATCATTCTTTGTTGCCTTTTGATTTGATTTTGGTGTTTGATGATGAAGCATTGCTTTTGATTAAAGATTTTTCAGAATTCGATGATCGTTCTCCGATTTTTTATAGTGGGATTGAAAATGTGAGCTTGTTGGATGAATTTGATGAGGATGTGGAACTGTTTGGGTTTGATGAATATTTGGGGATTTTTGAGACAACTGAATTGGCAAAAACGCTTTTGCCTGATGCGAATATGATTTATTTTCTTTTTGATCAGTCGATTGAGGCACAGTTTTATATGGGGGAGATTGAAAAAAATCAGAATTTTTTTGATGCGCTTGGGTTAACAACTGTTTTTGTTGAAAGCCGAGAAAAATCTTTTAGTGATGTGGCAGATTGGTTGTCTTATCTTCCGGATGATACCATTGTGCTTTTCCATTCTTTTAATAAAGATGTTAATGATGATTATTTGAATAATGATAATTTGTTTAGTTATTTCTCTAGTGTTTCGGATGTGCCAATCTTCACTTTGTTTACACCGATAAATGGGTTTTTGGGTGGGTATGTGACTCTGGAACGTGAGGAAGCGACTGCTGTGGCAGAGTATGCGATTAAATTTTTGAATGGGGAGTCCGTTTCTAAAAATATCACACATAATATTATTGATAAACATCAGTATGTGATTGATGAACAGGTTTTTAATAAATATAACTTGGATCGAGATCTTTTGCCGGATGAGGTTGTTTTTGTGAATAAGGGCAATTCTTTGTTTGAGGTCACTCCGCAACAAGTGAATGTTTTGTTGGTGTTGTTTGTGGTGTTGTTGTATTTTATTTTTGATTCTCAAATCCGCTATTCAAGCTCAACAAATAAGTTGTTGCAGATTGAAAAGATTAGTTTGTTGGTGAAGAATTTGTTTAATGAGTTGGGATTTGATTTGGCAATTGAAGAGACTTTAAAATTGTTGAATGAGAAATTTGAAACATTTTTGAGCATTTATGCTTTGTTGAATGAAGAAGAGGGAAAGTTTGAAGTAATAAAAATTTCAGATCATTCAATTTCCTCTGTAGATCATTTTTTGGATAATTGTAGGGTGGTTGACTATCCGGATGTACAAGAAAATATTAATAATAAACATGCATTTGTGAGCAAAAGCAAAAAGGACTTGAAGTTTTATTCTTTGGATGGTCAGACGAATCGGGCGAGAATTAAGTCTTGTTTATTTATCCCCATTGAATTACATAAAAAAGAATGTCATTATATTATTTTGTTGTCGAAGAGCCGAAAGTTGCGACTGCCTAAAAAAGAGTTGGCATCCTATAATATGCTGGCGAATATTCTGAGTGTGGGGATTATGAATAGCTATTTGGAGAAAAGTGAGGCAGAGTTGGTTCATTCTATTTTCCAAAAGAATCAAGAGATGGAATATATTCTTTCCCATAGTGATAATATGATTGTTAGTTTTGATCAGAATTCAAGAATTTTGGATATGAATAAACGAGCCAGAGATATTTTGGGAGTGACGACTGATGACCTGCAGACATTAAAATATGCAGATTTTATTCATGCAGACGATTTGACGTTTAGTAAGCAATTGAAAAAAGATCCTAATTTCTTTACGGGCAAAAATAATCCAATGAAAATTCGGACACGGATGCGAACTGCTTTATATGGGTTCCGTTGGTATGAATGGGTGGTTTATTTCTTTGAAGAAGAGGGGGAGGTTGTGAAGCGGGTGAGCATTGGGCAGGATGTGACGACTACGGTGGAACGCGAACGTGAGATGGAATATCTGTTGATGCATGATGCGATGACCGAGTTGAATAATTCGACTTATGTGAAACAATTGCTGAAAGATTTGCCGGAGACGGGATCCGCTTTTTGTGCTTATATGAATATTAGTAGTTTCCGACAGGTGAATGAATCTTTTGGGCACAAAATTGGGGATGAGTTTTTGGTTCGTTTTGGGGAGCGCTTGAAAGAAACCTTTGAAAAGGTTGAGAATGCTTGTTTGGCGAGAGTGGCAGGGGATGAATTTGTGGTGTTGGTGACTGCGGATGATGATTCTGTGGTGGGGATGGAAAAGAAGATTAAGGATATGTTGTTGCGGTTGAATGCAAAGCCGATCAATTGTTCGGGGAATTTGATTATGTTCCATTTGACAATTGGATATTCAACTTATCCGGAGATGACAGAAAATGCGTTGGATATTTATCGCTTTGCAGAAGTGGCAATGTTTGAATCGAAGAAGAGCAATAAGAGAGGCTTCCAGAAATTTGAGCAGGCGATCTTTGAGCGGCAGATTCAACAACAGGATGTGACCAATGAGGTGCAACGGGCGATGGTGCATGGTGAGTTTGAGATGTTTTATCAACCCATTCAAGATATCCAAGAGCCTAATAAAATCTATATGGAAAGTTTGATTCGTTGGAATCATCCGAAAAAAGGATTTTTGACCCCGCAATATTTTTTGGATATTGTGGAGAGCAGTGGGCAGATTATTGAGATTAGCCGATTGATGTTTGAACAAGTTTGTTCGTTATTGGAGAAGCAGAAAAGAAAAGGGTTTGTTATTGATTCGATTTCATTCAACTTATCTGTGGCTTCTCTGCGGTTGCGAGGGGAGGCGGAGTATTTTATTCAGATTATGAAAAAACATAATGTGTTGCCTTCGCAGATTGTGATTGAAATTACGGAGTCTTTGTTTTTTGAGAATAATTTTGACGTGAATCTAAATTTGAAGATGTTCCGTGAATTTGGGATTCAGGTGGCGATTGATGATTTTGGGATGGAATATTCTACTTTGTCGATGTTGGAAAATGTGGAATATGATGTGATTAAGTTGGATCAACATTTTACGAAGAATTTGGGGACAAAAAATGCGGATTTGATTGTGAATATGATTCATGAGCTGTGTGTTTATAATAATAAACGATGTATTGTGGAAGGGGTGGAAGAGGAAGCGCAGTTGGAGATTTTGAAGGAGCGAGGGTTTGTGGAGTTTCAGGGATATTATTATTCACGACCGATGCCAAGTTCTCAACTTGCACATTTTTATTTAAAGGATTTTGCGTGAGGGTTCAGATTGAGTAGAATTTATAGGAAGTTTTGTTGAAAACCCTATCGTAATAAATTTGGAATTTTTTCGATTCTTTTGGTTTGCAATCTTGAAAGATTATTTGGAGTTTTATGAGAAATCTTATATGATATATAAGATTCCTTTTTTGTTTAATATGTATAATTCGTAAGGTCAGGGCTATGGCAAAATTTTTTGAGGCTTTGTTTGTTGATTATATTGAAATTAATATAAGCATACTTTTATTAATTTTTTTGGTTTTTCTGTTTAATATTTTTTTACAGAAAAAAACTTCAGATTCAGTAAAAAAATTATTAGTGATTGAGAAACTTAGTCTTGAAATTAAATCATTTTTTGTGGATTTCAATCTTAATCTGGCTATCTATAGCACATTGAAGCATTTGAATGAGGAATTGAAGAGTGAGATTGCAATCTATGCACTTTATGATCCTTTGGAAAAAACTTTTTTAGGCCTTAATTCTTCCAATAATCAAGCGGGTTTATCTTCAGGTTATTTTGATGATGCGAATATTATTGAAAATACTAATTTTCAGGAGCAAGTGAAGTTTAAGAAGGTTTTTTTGTTGGAAAATTCAAACCTTTTTGAGATTGAGGATGAGGTTTCAGAAAAGGGGAATATAAAGATAAGGTCTGGTTTGTTTATTCCTATTGATGTGAATGATAAACATTATTTTGTTGTTTTGTTTTCTAAAAGAAGAAAAATTTCATTTTCAAAGAGAGAATTGTCTGCATTTGATTTGGTGGGGGAAGTGATTGAGTCGGGGATTACAAGAATTGAATTAGAACAAAAAGAAACCATTTTGCTCAATTCAATAATTAATAAGAATAAAGAATTGGTGTATCTTAATGCTCATAGCCCTAATATTGTTTTGACTTTTGATAAAAATTCAAAATTTATTGATGTGAATCAGAGGGCATGTGAAATTTTGGGTATTGATCCAACTCAATTGGATCAATATTTTTATGAAGATTTTATTCATCCGGATGATATTTATTTTAAAGATGAAGTGTTTGAGGACAAAGATATTTATGAAAATGAAAACGAACCGATTAAGGTTCGTTTGCGTTTGAAAACTTTGAAGTATGGCTATCGTTGGTATGAATGGCATGTTTATATTTTTATGCAAGCAGGTGAGTTTTTAAAACGAGTGAGTATTGGGCTTGATGTTACGGATGAAGTGGAACATGAGAAGAAATTGCAATATTTGCTTACACATGATCCTTTGACAGATTTGTATAATTCTGTTTTTGTGAAGGAACGATTAAAGAAAGTTGCTGAGGATTCATTTGTTTTTTGTGCTTATATCAATGTTAGTAATTTTAGACAAGTGAATGATATTTTTGGACATCTTGTGGGGGATGAGTTTTTGGTTCAATTTGGCTCTCGTCTGAGAAAAAGAATGGCTTTGTTGACTGATGTGGTTGTGGCTCGCGTGTCGGGGGATGAATTTATGGTTTTGTTGATTTCTGATGATGAAATGGTGGAAGGGGCCACGATGACAATTCGTCAGATTTTGATGAATATTAACACTTCTCCGATTGATTGTTTTGGGAATTTGATTAATTTTAATATTTCAGTAGGGTTTGCTTCTTATCCGAATTTGTCTGATGATCCGAGAGATGTTTATCGATATGCTGAAGTGGCAATGTTTGAATCGAAAAAGAAGAAGCGATCTGTTTTTCAGGATTTTAATCGTGCATTTTATGAAAAACAATTAATGGTGCGTGAGATTATGAAGGATGCGCAACAAGCTTTGATGAATGATGAGTTCGAAATGTTTTATCAACCTTTATATTGTACAGATGATCCAGAGAAGGTTTATGTGGAGAGTTTGTTGCGTTGGAGACATCCAACCAAGGGGTTATTGAGCCCGGGGGATTTTTTGGATGTTTTGGAAGATAAAGGGCAAATTATTGAAGTGAGCCGAGTGATGTTTGAAAAGGTTTGCATGTTCATTCAAGACCAAAGGGAGCAAGGCTTTAATATTGATTCGGTATCTTTCAATTTGTCTGTGGCTTCTTTGCAATTGAAGGATGAGGCTCTATATTTTGTGGATGTGATGAAAAAATATGAGATTAATCCTTATCAAATTTTGATTGAAATTACAGAATCGCTGTTTTTTGAAAATGATTTTTTGGTCAATCAAAATTTGAAAGTTTTCCGAGCAAATGATGTGTTGATTACGATTGATGATTTTGGAATGAAATATTCTACTTTATCTATGTTAGAAAAAGTTCATTATGATGTGATTAAGCTGGACCAACATTTTACGAAGAATTTAGGGGATATGAATGCTGATTTGGTGGTTAATATGATTATTGAGTTGTGTGACTATAATCATAAACGTTGCATTGTGGAGGGGGTGGAGGAAGATTGGCAATTAGAGGAATTGAAGAAAAGAGGGTTTTCGGAATTTCAGGGGTATTTATTCTCAAGGCCGGTTGCAGGGAATCAATTGAAAGATTTTTATAAAAATATGCGCTAACTTAACACAAAAGACCTCCATTGGGAGGTCTTTTTGGTGAAAAAGAAAAAAAGAAAAAAAGAAAATTTTTGTTTTTATTTTGTTTCGGTGACTTTGGAAAGTGAGCGGGGAGTGTCGATGGGATAGCCACGGGTGCCGGCGAGGTTCATGACGAAGAGTTGACCGGGGATGATGGCGGTGATGGGGCTGAGCCATTCGGGCAGACCAATGGGGAGGGGGAGGAGGGAATGGGCGCGGCTGAGGATGAGTTCGTTGTCGCTGATGGCGATGACTTCTCCTTTGAGTTGATGGATAGTGGCGATCATTTGATCCATGAGGGGGATCATTTTGCCGGTGGGGGCGATGACGAAGACGGGGAATCCGTCTTCTACCATGGCGACGGGGCCATGAAGAAAATCTGCACTGGAATAGGGTTCGGCAATGGTGTAGGTGGTTTCTTTGAGCTTGAGGGCGAGTTCGAATGCGGTGCTATAGTTGAAGCCACGTCCGATGGTGACGCAGTGTTTCATGTAGCGATAGCGTTCGGCTAGTTGGGCGATTTCTTCTTCGTGACGGAAGATGGAATTGGCGGCGAGGGGCACTTTTTTGAGCTCTTCAAGCATGGAGTCGCTTTGGGCGAGATAGGCGCTGAGAAGGGCGATGGCGGTGAGCTGGGCGGTGTAGGTTTTGGTGGCGGCGACTGATTTTTCGGCACCGGCCATGATGTCGATGATGTGATGGCTGACTTGTGCCATATCTGAATCGGGTTCGTTGGTGATGCAAGCGGTGAGCGCGCCTTGTTTTTGGGCTTCGGCAAGCACGCCGACGATGTCGGGACTTTTGCCACTTTGGGAGATGCCGAGCACTAAGGCGCCTTCGTAGTTTTGGATGGTTTCGTAGATGCTAGAGAGGCTGGGGGCAGCAAGAGCGACGACAAGCCCGTTAAATGCGCCAAGGACATATTTGGCATAGCGACCGGCGTTGTCGGATGTGCCACGAGCGGCTATGAGGATGTATTTGATATGCTTCTCTCGAATGTCTTTGGCAAGGGCTTTGATGTGGGTGTGGTCGGCATAGATGAGGCGTTCAAAGACCTCGGGCTGTTCGTGAATCTCTTTATTCAGGATTGAATTTTGGATTTCCATGGATACCTCTTTTCTTTTTTAGGAAAGACGGGTGATTGTGACATAATCATCGACTTGATGGAGGATTTTGATGATGCCTCCCATCACAGTGGATGTGCGATTTAAGTTGGAGATGTGGATTTGAGGAGGGTGTGGGGTGAGGCCGAGGAGGCGCTGTTGGAGTTGGGGGAGAAAGTGGGGTGCTTGGGTGGACAGACCTCCGGAAAGAACGACGCAATCAAGGTCTAGGAGGGTGTTGGCGTTGGAGATGGCGATGGTGAGTAGGTCGATAAATTCCGCGAGGGTGTTTTGTGCCCAGGGTTGCGCTTGCTGGAAGGCATCAAAGACTTGATGACTGGTGAGAGATTGAGCGGGGAGGTTGAGCAGGGCACGATTTTTTTGGGCGAGCATGGGCAGGCCAAGGCCGGAAGTTTTGTTTTCGAAAGCACCAAATTCGTCATAGGTGTGACCTAATTCTTCCCGGTCGGTGAGGAAATAGCCAATTTCACCCGCGGCTTGATGGGCACCACGAAAGAGGGTGCCATTGAGGATGAGGCCGCTGCCAACACCAGTTCCTAGAGCGATGAGGAGCATGTTTTGGGTGCCTCGCCCGGCGCCGAACCAAAATTCCCCGAGGGCGGAGAGATTGACGTCGTTTTCTACGATGGTGGGGAGGTTGAAATGAGATTGAATGCGTTGGGTGAGGGGGAAGTTGTGCCAGTTGAGGCTGGGGGCATGTTGGACGATGCCTGATTGGGGGTGGGCAATGCCGGGGACGCCGATGGCGATGCCTTTGAGCGGTGGGAGGGTGGCGCTTTGGTCTAGCAGGGTTTGGATGGATTCGACTAGGAGTTGGTAGGTGGCTTCGCCAGTGGTGTGATGATTTTCAAGGGTGTGCTCTAGGAGGATTTGGCCGGCGAGGTTGACGATGGCGGCATAGAGCTTGGTGCCGCCGAGATCGATGGCGAGGACGCTGAAGGCGTTTTGATTAAATTGTAATAGCTCGCGTTTGCGACCGAGCAAGGTGGTGTCTTCTTCTGTGCCGAGGGTGAGGACGAGGTTTTCTTGGATGAGCCCTTCGAGGATGCGCATGACGGTGGGTAGGCTGACTTGGAGGGCGTTGGCGATTTCGGTGCGCGAGGTGGGGGAGTGGGTGCGGATGTATTCAAAAATGGCGGCACGATTGATGCGGCGCATTTGAGCGCCATTGAGAGTGGTTAGCATATATATTTACTTCCTGTAAATAAGTATAGCGATTCTGAGGAACTTTGTCAATTTATCTTACAAAGTGAGGTTGTGAACGAGATTAGATTAAAAAATGTTGACAAGGATTTGAAAAATTGCTATAGTGGGGTTACTTTGTTGCGACAACAAACAAAGTATATTTTTTTCTGGGATGAGTGATGACGAAAACTGCTGACCAAAAATTTGTGAGAGCTTTGAATACTTCTTTGGTGATGAATGTGTTGCGCCAAGAGTCTCCGCTTTCTCGAGCACGCATCTCTGAGCATACGGGGCTGAACCGAAGCACGGTTTCGAGCATTATGAACCAATTGTTGGAAGATGGGTTTGCGTTGGAAACAACTTTGCCAGCTGACAATGCGATGGGACGCCCAGGAATTTTGATTGAATTGAATCCGTTGAGTGGGGCAGCGGTGGGGCTGGAGATTGCCGTGGATTATATTGCGGTGGTGTTGGCCAATTTTGTGGGGGAGATTGTGTTTCGGAAGCGAGTGGCTTCGAACCCGAAAGATGACCAAGCTGTGATTATGCAGAAATCGGAAGAATTGGTGCAAGATGCCTTTGATTTTGCGGCAACTTTGCCGGTGAAAGTGTTGGGGATTGGGGTGGGGCTCTCTGGTTTGGTGGATCGAGAATTGGGGCGCTTGGTATATGCTCCGAACTTGAATTGGTATGATTTGCCGATTCGGGATTTGTTGAATGAGAAATTTAATGTACCGGTGATTCCTGAAAATGAAGCAAATGCGGGCGCGTTTGGGGAATTGAAATTTGGAAATGCGCAGGGGATTGATAATTTTATTTATTTGAGTACGGGGGTTGGCTTGGGGGGCGGAATTGTGTTGAAGGGCGACTTGCATCAGGGGTATGCTGGGTTTGGGGGAGAAATTGGGCATATGGCGATTTATGGCCGTGACCGTGGGGAGATGTGTGGTTGTGGGCAACGAGGTTGTTGGGAAACGTATGTGTCTCCGCCGAATGTGCTACGTGAGATTCGCACTCGCTTGATGGCGGGGGAAGACTCTGGGCTGCACGAACGGTTGAAGGAAGCTGATTTTTCTGACTTGAGAAATGAAGATGTGTTTGCGATGATCGAGGCAAAAGATAGTCTGGTACTCTCTGTTTTGGATGAGACTGCCAAACATTTTGCGTTGGGAATTGCAAATTTGATTAATTTGTATAATCCTGAACGAATCCTTTTGGGGGGTGTTTGGAGCGGAGCGGCGGATGTGTTGATTCCGGCGATTAAGAAGGATGTGGATGCATTGACGCAACCGTTCTTTCGGGATGGTTTTTCGATTTTGTCTTCGAAGAATGGGGCAGATTCGTGTTTGACTGGGCTAATTGCACTTGTTCTGGAAGGTGCTTTTGCACAACCTACTTTACAAGGCTGATAATAATACTGTTGTTATTTTAACTATTTAGGAGACCTGAATGACTGATAAATATTCCCCTCAAAGAACAAAAGAAAAATTTACCTTCGGTTTGTGGACCGTTGGGAATGTAGGTACAGACCCCTTTGGTGGTCCTACCCGAAATAAAATTTCTCCGGTGGAGATTGTGGAATTGTTGGCAGAAGTGGGCGCTTATGGCGTGAACTTCCATGATAATGACTTGATTCCGATTGATGCAACTCCTGCGGAAGCTGTCCAAATCAAGAAGGATTTTAAGGCTGCTTTGGACCGCACTGGTTTGAAGGTGCCGATGGCGACGACCAATTTGTTTGGCGATGCCGCTTTCAAAGATGGCGCTTTCACGGCGAATGATCCGAAAGTGCGTGCTTATGCAGTGCAAAAAGCAATGCGCGGGATTGATTTGGGGATTGAATTTGGCGCGAAGACTTATGTGTTTTGGGGTGGCCGTGAAGGGACAGAATCTGATGCAACCAAGGATGCTGTGACTTCTGTGAAACGCATGCGTGAAGCGATGAACTTCTTGTGTGAATATGTGTTGGATCAAGGTTATGACCTTAAGTTTGCTTTGGAAGCTAAACCCAATGAACCCCGAGGTGATATTTATAACGCAACCACAGGGCATATGTTGGCCTTCATTGAAACTTTGGATCATCCGGAAATGGTGGGGGTGAACCCTGAAGTGGCTCACGAACACATGGCTGGGTTGAACTTTAACCATGGTGTGGCACAAGCAATTGAAGCTGGTAAGTTGTTCCACATTGACTTGAATGACCAAGCATTTGGCCGCTATGATCAGGATTTCCGCTTTGGGATGATTAACCCGAAGAGTGCTTTCTTCTTGGTGAAAACTTTGGTGGATTATGGCTATGATGGTTCTTTGCACTTTGATGCGCATGCCTTCCGCACTGAGGATTATGAAGGTGTGAAAGATTTTGCGACTGGCTGTATGCGCACTTATTCCATTTTGAAAGATAAAGTTGAACAATGGAATTCTGATAAGGAAGTTAAAGCTTTGGTGACTGAGATTAACTCTGACAAAGATGGCTATGCTGACAAAGTTGGTGCTTATACCAGCGAAAAAGGCAGTAGCTTGAAAGCTACCGAATTTGACCGCTTGGCATTGGGTGCACGCGGGATGAAATATGAGAAATTAGACCAACTAACAATGGAAATATTGTTGGGTGTCCGATAAGTAAGTCCTCTAAAAGATTCTTGATTGCTTGTGCCGACTGGGGGGATGGCACAAGCACCAAGGAAAAGGAAAAAGCATGAATTATTTTATAGGAATCGATTCTTCAACTACTGCTACTAAAGCACTTTTGATGGATGCAAAAGGCACTGTGGTGGATGTGGTTTCTTCTGAATATTCATATGAAACCCCACAACCTTTATGGAGCGAGCAACATCCGCATTTGTGGCGAGATGCTACTTTTGCGAGCATCCGAGGGGTGTTGGAGAAAACTGGGATTGACGCCGCAGATGTGAAGGGGGTGGGCCTGACAGGCCAGATGCATGGGTTGACCTTGTTGGATGAAAATGGCGAAGTGTTGCGCAATGCTTTGTTGTGGAATGATCAACGCACGGGCGCTGAATGTGACGAGATTCGCGAGAAGATTGGCTTGGCACGTTTGGTGGAGATTTGTGGGAATGATGCTTTGACGGGCTTCACGGCTCCGAAGATTTTGTGGGTGAAAAACCATGAACCGGAGATTTATGCTAAGATTGCCCAAATTTTGTTGCCCAAGGATTATGTGCGTTATTGTTTGACGGGAGTTTTTGCATCTGATCGCGCAGGGGGCGCAGGGACGATGTTGTTTGATTTGAAAGCGCGTACGTGGTCAGAAGAGTTGATCACTACGTTGGGAATGAAAATGGAATGGTTCCCCCCGACCTTTGAAGGGACGGAGATTACGGGAACGATTGATGAAGCAGCGGCTGAGGCGACTGGGTTGAAGGTGGGCACGCCTGTGATGGCAGGTGGTGGTGACCAAGCGGCGGGTGCTGTGGGGGTGGGGGCTGTGCAAGAAGGAATTGGGATGTTGAGTTTGGGGACCTCTGGGGTGTTGTTTGCTTCGGCTAAACAGCCTGTGATTGAACCAAGCGGACGTTTGCATTCTTTTTGCCATGCAGTTCCTGATCTTTATCATATGATGGGGGTGATTCTTTCGGCGGCGGGATCTTTACGTTGGTTCCATGATACGTTTGCTGAGGGAATGGACTATGATGCGCTGGTGAACGCAGCGGCGGATGTGCCGGCTGGAGCG
Source organism: Anaerolineales bacterium (assembly GCA_963676155.2). Taxonomy (GTDB): domain Bacteria; phylum Chloroflexota; class Anaerolineae; order Anaerolineales; family UBA11579. The sequence continues at coordinate 38,899 of CAXXOS010000001.1, read as the reverse complement.
GAAGGTTTGATCTTTTTGCCTTATTTGACGGGGGAACGTACGCCTCATGCAGATCCGTTGGCACGGGGCGCCTTTGTAGGCTTGACCGTACGCCATACATTTGCGCATATGACCCGCGCTGTGTTGGAAGGGGTGGCGATGGCATTGAAGGATAATTTTGTGTTGATGCAATCGGCAGGCATGGTGAAGTTGGATGAGATTCGTGTGACGGGCGGTGGGGCCAAGAGCCCTGTGTGGCGTCAGATTATTGCGGATGTGTTTGGTGCGGCGATCACTTCGGTGAATACGACGGAAGGTGCAGCTTATGGTGCGGCGCTTTTGGCTGGTGTGGGGGCAAGCGAATGGCAGAGCGTGGCAGAGGCTTGTGCGGCGACGATTCAATCTGTTGAGACGGTGAAACCAAACTTAGATTATGCGAGACAGTATGATCAGGTGTATGAAGTTTATCGTAAACTTTATCCTGCTTTGAAAGATAGTTTTGTTGAGTTAAGCGAACTTTAACATTTTTACATTTTTCTTCACTTATTGAGCTTCCACGAAAGCTAAATTTTTTTCGTTTTTCTTCTTTTATCCATGGGGGAATGATTTCCCCCATGGAACCGTTTTCAAATTTTTACCTAATCTTAAAAAAGTATTGACAAAGGTTTGAAAAAACGCTATTGTATAGATGCTTTTCCGGTAACGTTACCGAAAACGTTACCGAGAACGATTTCGGAAGAGATTAGTACGATATGATTCAAAAAAACGAGAAACCGGTCACAATTGTTGACGTAGCGAAAGAATCTGGATTTTCTGTTTCAACAGTTTCTCGTGTGTTAAATAATAAAGACGATGTGGCAGAAAGCACAAAAAAGCACATTGAAGATGTTGTGCAGCGAATGGGGTTTACTTCTAGCTTAGCAGCGAAGAGTATGCGCAGCCGAAAGAATAATCTGATTGGTTTGATTGTGCCTGATGTGAGCGAATCTTTTAGCTTTCAGCTGATGAGAGGGGTCAATCAAGCAATCGTGGAATTAGGATATGACCTATTGATCTTTACGAATGGGACTATTCGCCAGAACTTTTCAAGTGTGAAAGAAAAGCAATATATCAATTTTTTGAATAGTAATGTGGCGGATGGGGTTTTGATTGCAATGCCTGTTTCTCCAGATTATTATAAGATGCCTTCTGTGGTGGCGATTGATCCAAATATTATGGACCATGAAGGGCGCTCAGATGGTGTGACGGTGATTGCTGAAAATGAGATGGGGGCACGCCGAGCGACACAACATTTGGTTGATCTTGGACACAAGGAAATTGCTTTTGTGACGGGCTCGATGGATTTGCTTTCTTCAACTTTGCGAAAACGCGGGTATGAAGATACGTTGAAGGAAAATGGAATAGAAGTTGATCCAGACTTTATTGAATACGGTGATTTTACCGAGCAGTCTGGATATGAACGTGGAAAGCATTTGCTTTCTGCAAAAAAGAAACCAACAGCTGTTTTTTGTTCTAATGATAAGATGGCGATTGGTTTGATGCATGCCGCTGAGGAATTGGGAATTTCGATTCCTGAACAGTTGAGCGTGATTGGCTTTGATAATATTATTGAAGCCAAAAGTTATGATTTGACGACAATCGACCAATTTGGTTCGGAGATGGCTTATCAAGCGACTTATATTTTGCATAAGCTGATCAATGGAGAAGAATTGGATAATAAGGTTGAGATGATTCAGACGGAGTTGGTGGTGCGTGGCTCTACTGCTCGATTGAATCGTTGAGAAAAATTACATTCGATAGAATGTGAAAATTAAGAAGGCTTTTTCCCGAGTTTGACGGACCCAGAGAGAAGCTTTCGAAAAAAAACAGTTGGAATTTCATGACCACTTTTTCTTTATTCGTTTATTAAAAGTGGGAATTGAAAAACGAACGGCGCAGGTTGTTTGAAAAATTAAATAAAGCCAATTTACTGGCAAATTAAAAACTGGCAGGTTGGAGCTAGTAAATTGGTTTCCTTTAGTTTTTGAAATTCAAAAGCTGAAGATGCATCGATAGATGCGGAAAAGGGTAAGACACCCTGATTTGTTAAACTATAATTTTGAAGAAAAAAAGTAAGCCTTCTCCCGAGTTTTGACGGACCTAGAAGAAGGCTTGCTAAAAAAACAGTGGTACTCGCATGACCACGTCTTTTAATTATACTATATAAAGGAGAATTGAAAATGCGTAAATCTTTGTTAGCAGTTTTGAGCATTGTAATGGTTCTTACCATGGCTTTGTCAGCCGTGGCAGCAGCCCCTGCAGCTCAAGAAAAAACCGTTTTGGACATGTGGTCCTTTACAAACGAATTCATGACCATGGCTATTGCCTATGAAGGCTATAACCCTGACGTTGATGTCGTTTACACAATGGTTCCTATGACCGACGGTGAATATCAAACAAAAATCAAAGCAGCCCTTAACACCGCTGATGTTCCAGACTTGATTGCTTTGGAAGCAGCATTTGTTAAAGACTATGTTGAATCAGACTTCTTGGCTGACCTTGGTGACCTTTTGCCAGCAGTTGAAGCAGCAGAAACCTATCCTTCAGTGGTTGAAGTTGGGACCGATGGTGGCGTTTTGAAGGCTTTGTCCTATCAAGCAACCCCAGGTGCATTCTTCTATCGCCGCTCAATCGCAAAAGAATTGCTCGGCACTGATGATCCTACAGAAGTTCAAGCAATGATTTCTGACTTTGATGGCTTCATTGCAACCGCAGAAAAGATTAAAGAAAACTCCGGCGGCACAACCTATATGGTTGCCAACACTGGCGAATTCCAAAATCCTTACTTCTCAAACCGTGAACAACCCTGGGTTGTGGACGACGAACTTGTTGTTGATCCGATGGTTGAAGAATATGTGAAGATGGCAAAATTGTTCCACGACAATGGCTATGAAGCACAAGCAGCACAATGGAGTGAAGGCTGGTATGCAGCCATGAGCGATACTTTGATTGATGCAGAAGGTAATTCAAAATACGTGTTTGGTTACTTCTTGCCCACATGGGGTCTTCCTTATGTTGTGTATCCTCAAGCAAAAGACGTGAACTCAGGTGACTGGGCAATCGTTGCTGGTCCATTGCCCTATCAATGGGGTGGTACATGGGTTGGCGCTATGAAAGATAGCGATAACCTCGACCTCGCAAAAGACTTCATCAAATTCGTAGTTAGCGAAGAAAACTTGACCAATTGGGCAACCGGTGTTTACACAAATGAATACTTGGCAGCTATTGATCCTGAAGTTCCTACCGAAATTTTCCAAGGCCCTGGCGACTTCGTCTCCTCCGCAAAGGTTGTGGCAGCAATTACAGATTCATTCGATGACTCTGAAATGAGCGACTTCTTGGGTGGACAAAACTCCTACGGTGGATTCGCAGCAGCAGCCCCTTCAGTTTCTGGTGAATTGATGCAAGGTTCTGATGACGCAATTCAACGCGCACTCAATGACCCGCTTAGCCTCTACGTCAACGGTGAAATCACCGAAGATGAAATGTGGGAAGCATGGAAAGACGCAGTTGAAATCGAATTCCCTGACTTGATGATTTACTAAAATCTATTAGTCAGTAGCTGACGAAAACTTAAAAAGCCAGTGTATCAGCCGTATATGCTGGCTTTTTTTCTCAAATAAGGAGTTCAACAATGAAACTTTCTGGTCAAAATAAATGGGGCTTAATTTTTGTGCTACCATTTGTAATCATATTTTTGCTTTTTACAGTTTATCCGATTGTGAATACGGTTTATTTGTCTTTCACTGATTCGACCTTGATGACGAGAGAACATGAGGTGGTGGGCTGGAAGAATTTTGAGCAGATGCTTGATATTCATAAAGTGAAGAAAATGCAAGAAAAAGGTGTATTAACCTTTAAAGAAGGGTTCGCAACAATTTGGGATAGTTCTTTCATGAAGGCAATGAAGAATACTTGGGTTTTGTGGATTTGGAACTTTATTCCTCAGATTGGGATTGCTTTAATGCTTTCTGCTTGGTTTACAAATCAGCGTTTGAAAATCAAAGGTGTTGGGGTTTGGCGAGCGATTTATTATATGCCGAATTTGCTGATGCCCACGACCATTGCAGCTTTGTTTTTCACATTCTTCGACTTCCATGGTCCGGTGAACCAGGTTTTGGTGCCTACTTTTTTGGCTGAAGCAGAACATTTTATGTTAAAAGAACATCTCGTGCGTGGGATGGTGATTTTCATCCAGTGGTGGATGTGGTTTGGACAAACCACAATTTTGGTGATGGCGGGGATGACTTCTATTTCTCCTTCATTGTTTGAAGCCGCTCGCGTGGATGGTGCTTCTGGCCCGCAGATTTTCTGGCGAATTACTTTGCCTTTGTTGCGGCCGATTATGGTCTATATTATGGTGACCTCTCTGGTGGGTGGGATGCAGATGTTTGATATTCCATTCATTTTGGGGAACGGAAAAGGTGACCCGGGCAAGTCAATTTTAACGAATAATGTGTTGATGTATATCAAGTTTAGTAGTTCGAAGGGGCATATTGGTGCGGCTTCGGCAGTGGCAATGGGCATTTTCTTGGTAACTACTTTTGTTGGTATGTTAGTTTTCTATCTCTTAAAAGATAATGACAATGACTAAGGTGAAAGGAGAAAGAAAATGATCGATTCAAGTATTGGAAAAAAGACTGGATATCATATCCGCACAACTTTTTTGAAGGTTTTTGTGTATATTATTTTGGTGATTATTTTGGCGATTGTTATTTTGCCAATTTGGTTGCTGTTGGTTAACTCAACTCGCTCGACAACTCAGATTCAATTGGGGGTGAGTTTCTTGCCAAGCAAGTATTTGATCTGGAACTATAAATATTTGTTGGGGATTGGCGTGGACATGGTGACAGGGTTCAAGAATAGTGTTTTCTTGGCTTTTTCTACCACGATTTTGACAATTTATTTTGGGATGTTGACTGCTTATGGGTTGAAGGTGTATCGCTTCCCGGGGAGTAAATTCCTCTATAATATGATTTTGATTTTGGTGATGTTGCCGATGCAAATGTCTATTATTGGGTTCTATCAATATATGTCGAAATTTGGTTTGACGGATAATTATATTCCGTTGATCATTCCTTCGATTGCTTCTGCGGGGAGTGTGTTCTTTGCGAAGCAGTATTTGGACTCAATTTTGATTAAAGATTTGATTGATGCGGCGCGCATTGATGGAGCGAGTGAAATTGGCATCTTCCATCGTGTGATGTTGCCGATTGCAGTGCCAGGGATGATTACTTTGGGGATTTTCTCCTTTGTGGCTTCTTGGAATAACTTCTTCAACACTTTCATTATGATTTCTTCTACGAGCAAGTTTACATTGCCGATGATGATGCAATTGTTGCAAGGAGATGTGTACCGTAAGGAATATGGTGCGATCTATTTGGGGATGGCAATCACGATTGTTCCAATCATGATTTTCTATGCAATATTCTCTCGCTTCATTGTGAGTGGGATTGCAATGGGTGCGGTGAAAGAGTAGGGGGCGTTTGGATGAAGAGCATGATTCAAAATCCAATTTTGAGAGGCTTTAATCCTGATCCATCTATTACCCGTGTGGGGGAAGATTACTATATTGCGACATCAACCTTTGAATGGTATCCGGGGGTGCAAATTCACCATTCAAAGGATTTGGTGCACTGGCAATTAGTGACCCGACCTTTGCGACGAAAAAATCAGTTGGATATGATGGGGGAATATAATGCTTGTGGGATTTGGGCGCCATGTTTGAGTTTTGACAATGGCGTTTTTTATTTAATTTATACCAATGTGGTGGATAATGGCACGTTTGAAAATTATTTGGTGACGACAGATGATATTTTGGGGGATTGGTCTGATCCGATTTATTTGAATAGCCGTGGGTTTGATACTTCTTTGTTCCATGCGCCAGATGGTAAGAAGTGGTATTTGTGTGCAGATGTGCAAAGTATTCCGGTGAATGCGGTTTCAAATTTTAAGAGCACTCCGGAGTTGAAACAAAATCATTGGCACCGTTTTTCGAAACAATTTGAGAAGTATGATTTGGGAGAATTGTTCTTCCGAGGGATTAGTTTGCAAGAGTTTGACCCAGTGCAAGGGAAATTGGTGGGGGATGTGCATAAGATTTTTAAGGGGACAGAATTGGGGATTACAGAAGCACCGCATTTGTTCTTACGCAATGGGTATTATTATTTGATGGTGGCGGAGGGGGGCACAGGGTTTGAACATGCTGTGACTTTTGCTCGTTCAAAAGAGATTACGGGTCCTTATGAAGTGCATCCGGCAAATCCGATTTTGACTTCTTGGGGGACGGATGCCTATTTGACGCGTGCAGGGCATGCGGATATGGTGGAGACGCAGACAGGCGAGACTTATATGGTGCATTTGTGTTCCCGTTCGATTGCGCGAAATGCGGATGGTTCGGGGGGCTATTCGATTTTGGGGCGCGAAACGGGCATCCAAAAGATGGAATGGCACGAAGATGATTGGCTTTGGTTGGCGGCTGAGGGGAATACTCCATTGACTGAAGTGGAAGCACCTGATTTGCCTGCTCATCCGTTTGCACCAGCACCGATTCGAGATGATTTTGATGCAACAGAATTGGGGATTGCGTATCAATGGTTGCGCGGGGATTATTTGGAGGAGATTGTTTCTCTGAAAGATCGCCCGGGCTGGTTGCGATTGTTTGGGAAACAAACTGTTTTGTCTCGCTATCAACAAGGGTTGATTGCTCGCCGCCAAGAAGAGTTGGATGTGCGGGTGGAAACAGCGATGGATTTTGTACCAAAGGAATTTGGGCAGATGGCAGGGTTGTTGGCTTTTTATAATTTGGATAGTTTTTATTATCTTTATAAGAGTGTGGATGAGGCAAAACGTCCTTATTTGGCGATTATGACCAATGTGAATGGGGATATGAATATGTTTGCAACGGAACCTGTGTGGTTGGATGACCATGAGGGGGCTGTTTATTTGCGGATTACAGAAGATTTTGATGCGATCCAGTTTTCTTATTCTTTTGATGGGGAAACTTGGTTGGCAATGGGCAAAGCTTTGGACGCGAAGGTTTTGTCTGATGAATTTAATAATCATGGAGGAGCGGCAGGCTTTACGGGGAATTTCTTTGCAATTGCTTGCCATGATCCTGTGACAAAGAAAGTGTTTGCCGATTTCGATTATTTCGATTATGAAGAGCTCTGATCGACCAAAGTGCTTTTCAAGGGAATGAAATAATGGGGGGTAAAATCAACCGGTTTTTGCTGGTTGATTTTATTTTAAAGAGAAAGAGCGAATGATCAAATTCGCTCTTGAGTTTTTTAGAGAAAATCGCGCAGGCTTTGGGTGCGGGAGGGGCGGCGCAATTTGCGCAAGGCTTTGGCTTCGATTTGACGAATCCGTTCGCGGGTGACATTGAAGTGGCGCCCGACTTCTTCTAGGGTGTGATCTTTGCCGTCATTGAGCCCATAGCGCATTTCAAGCACTTCGCGTTCCCGTGCGGTGAGCACATTGAGGGCAGTTTGCAGTTGTTCTTTGAGGATCGATTTTGCAGCCGCGTCTACGGGGGCGAGAGAATCTTGATCTTCAATAAAGTCACCGAGGGAGCTGTTCTCTTCGTTGCCTATAGGGCTTTCGAGAGAGACGGGTTCTTCAGCGGTGCGTTGAATGCGTTCGATTTTTTGAGTGGCTTGTTGCCAGCGCAAGGCAACGGTTTGAGGGATGGGGGTGTTGTTTTCGAGTGCATTTTTAATTAAATCGGCATCGTCACGATCTATAAATTCTGTTTCAAGGGCAAGCTCTTCATTGGTGGGAGAGCGTTTGAGCGTTTGGGTGAGATCTTTGCGAATGCGTGAGATTTTTTGGATGGATTCAAGCAAGTGGACTGGAATGCGGATGGTGCGGGCTTGATCTGCGATGGAGCGGGTGATGGCTTGGCGGATCCACCATGTGGCGTAGGTACTGAATTTGAAACCACGGGTGGGATCGAATTTTTGCACTGCGCGCAAGAGGCCGATGTTGCCTTCTTGAATGAGATCTTCAAATGAGCTACCACGATTTGTGTAGCGTTTGGCGATGGAAACTACAAGGCGCAGGTTGGCTTGGATGATGGAGCTTTGGGCTTCTTCATCGAGAAAGTCGAGTTTGTTGCGCTCTTCTTGGAGGAAGAATTCGTCATCTAGCCATCCGTTGAATGTGCGTTTGTTGGGAAGTTTGTTTTTTCGTTCGTAGTGTTTTTCTAATTTGGCTAAGGTGGTGTTGCTGAGGCAATAGAGTGAGAGGAAGACGGTGAAGACTTCTTTGACGATTAAGTCCCATTCGGCGGAGTTTTTCCACATCCCGTTGTTGAGATAGCTACGGGTATAGGATTCGGTTTGATCTTGCCAAATGCCGCGTAGTTCACGGGTTTCTTTGGCGATTTTATGGAGATCTGGGGGTTCTTTTTCAATCGATTTGGTTTGGTCGATGACTTCATCCCATGCTTTGAGAAGCTTTTCATAAAGCGCTTCGTAGATCATGGTGATGGAGACGGTATCGTTTTTGTCGGAGAGATCAAGCTCAATTTGGTTCATGCGTTGCACAGCTTCTACGCGATTGGCGAGCCAAAATTCTTGATTGGAATTTAAGAGGCTAACTTTGCCAATCTCTCTTAGGTAGAGCTGCATGGTGGTGTTGGTGAGATCTAGACTGGTGGAGTTTGAAAGATCGGTGGAACGACGAACACGTTCATCTTCATCGTCGTCTTCATCGTCATCGGCTTCTTCAACCTCTTCTTGATCGTCGGTCTCTTCTATCTCTTCAGATTCATCATTGTCATCTTCTTCGATTTCATCCACATCTTCCAAGTTCTCATTTTTTTCAATGATTTCGGATTTGTCTTCAAGTTCTTTTTTGGAGATCGAGGTTTTTTTCTTTTTATTTTCAATATCTTGATCGATATGTGATTGGTTTGTGTCAGATTTAGGCATGAAAATGAACACTCCGTTAGTTTCTGTTTGGCTTGATTAGATGGTCGTGTATGGTGTTTAGTGCTTTGTCTAATTTTAGTCGAATATTTGCATTTGTGAGCAAATTCAGGTGGATTTGTGAGGCAGATTCTTGATTGGTCGAGAATGAAGGATCTGCTAACAAGTTTTGTAGTTCTTGATTGATTTGTTGTAATTTGCGTTGACGAAGGGTTAAGAAGGATCGGAAGAATTCTTCTTGGAATGTGTTGAAGGAGAGATCTGATTCATTTGTGATTTGGAGGAGTTGATCTGCAAGTTCGATGAGGTTGTCTTGGGTGAGTTCAATCACAAAAGCTGCCGGGGTGCTATGCTCTTGGGAGAGGGAATGTTGGCAGGTGTTGAATAAGGTTTGGTGCGGAATCTCGATAAAGTCTTTGTGAGAAATATCATCTAAGCCATTGGCTTTGAGTAATCGGTTGAGGGGATAGATGAGTTCTGGGTCGCGCAAGATACATGAAAGGCAATAGCTTTCTAATTTGATGATGGCGCTTTCTTTATCTGAAATGCGAAAGGCCGGTTTTTGTTCGGTTTGGGTGAGCACCACTTCTGTGGGGGTGTTTTGGTAATTTGATTTGTTGGTGCGAGAGCGTTGACGAGTGAGGTCGTAGAGTGTGTTGACATCAATGCTTAGCAAGCTGGCGAGTCGTTGGGTATAGTGATCTCTTTCGATGTGATCGGGGATGTCTTTGATGAGGGGGATGACTTGTTCGGCAACTTTTGATTTATTTTTTGGGTTGCTGAGATCGGTGTTTTGGATGAGGGTTTGCATGACGTGTTCGACAATGGGTTTGGCATTTTCGAGGATTGTTTTCCATTGGCTGGGGTCTTGATTGACCACGTCATCTGGGTCTTGCCCAGGGGGGAGGGAGGCAACGCGAATGTCTGCTTTGAGGCGGGCTTCTTTGCTAATTAATCCGAAGGCATCAAATTTGAGCTCTTCGCTATGTTCTAAGGTGTTGCGGGCGACTTCGAGCCCACGCATGGTGGCTTTGAGCCCGGCTGCGTCAGAATCTAGGGCGAGGATGAGGTTGAGTGAGCTACGTTTGAGATGACGTAATTGTTGTTCGGTGAGGGCGGTGCCCATTTGGGCGACGGTGTTGGTGTAGCCATTTTGATGGAGGAGGATGACGCCCATATAGCCTTCTACGATGACAGCTTGGTCTAACTCGCGCATGGATTTTTGGGCTTTGTGATAGCCAAAGAGGGTGTTGCTTTTGTCAAATAAGGCGGATTGCGGGGAGTTGAGATATTTGGCATTCTCTTCTTTGCGCAAGGCGCGGGCACCAAACCCTATGGGGCGACCTTTGGCATCATGGATGGGAATCATCACACGATGGCGGAAGCGATCTGTGGTGCGGCCATCGTCTCGGCGATAGGCGATGCCTGCTTCGACGATTTGGTCTAGGGTGTGGCCTTTGTTGAGTAGATATTTTTGAGCTGCTTCATAGTCATCGAGGGCATAGCCAAGTTGGAAGTTTGCTTTGGTTTCTTCTGTGATGTGACGGCTTGCGAGATAGTCTGTGGCGAGTTTGCCAGCAGGGGTGGTGAGGTTATGTTGATAGTAGGTGATGGCATCGGCAATGAGCTGGCGTAATTTTTCATTTTCGTCGATTTGTTCTTGTTGTTGAGGGGTGAGAGGTTTGAGATCGATGCCTGCTCGTTTGGCTAGATTTTCAAGGGCTTGGGGAAAATCCCAGCCTTCTTTTTTCATGACGTACGAAAAGACATCCCCCCCTTCGTTACATTCTCCAAAACAGCGCCAAGTGCCGGTTTCGGGGAAGACAACAAAAGCAGGCGTGCGGGTGTTTTGATGAAAGGGGCAGAACCCCACAAAACTTTTGCCTGAACGACGAAGTTGGACAGTTTCAGAAACAATATCCACAATGTCGATACGATCTTTAATCTCTTCGGTTTGATTCATTTCTCTTCTTTTAATAGGTGTAACCTGTTTGTAACTAGATGGTAAATATTATATCAAATAAAAACTAAGGTTGAAGGGAAATTTATCTTGAATACATGTTATTCAGCAAGTTGGTTGAGAAAATACCTGGTTTAGAAAGATTAATTTAACATTAAAATTTCTTGACTTTGATTTAAAAAAGTTCTATTATCTAAATGCTTTTACTAAACCCTTTTAGTAAAAGCATTTAGTAAAATTGTTGTGCTCAGGAGAAGGATTGCGGATCAGATGAATTATCGCTCAAAAAAGAAAGTGACAATTTCAGATGTGGCAAAAAAAGCAGGTGTGTCGATCACAACGGTTTCATTTGCTTTTAACCGACCTGACCAAGTGGGGAATAAGACGATTGAACGCGTGAAAGAAGCTGCTGAAGAGTTAGGTTATTCTCCTAATCTTTATGCAAGGGCTTTGTTGAGTGGGCGCAGCAACACGATTGGTGTTTTGGTGCCACAGGGGCTTTCTTCTATCTATTCCAATCCTTTTTATACGGAGTTGTTCCGTGGTGTTGGCCAAATTTGTGACGAAAGAAATTATGGGTTAAATATCATCAGTCCAGTAGAGGGTTCGTTGGAGAATGCAATTAACCGCGCTTTGGTGGACGGGTTCATTGTGGTGGGGATCAACGAATCACACAAAGAAGTGGCGCCTCTGATTAAACGTGACATTCCGGTGATTTTTATTGATGGTGATGTGGAAGAGAATTATTATGTGGGCTCTAATGACGAAGAAGGTGCCTATTTAGCAGCGAAATATTTTTGTGAAAAAGGGATTGAAGATATTGCAATTTTCACTTTTCAAACCCCTGATACTTATAAGGATTCCGGTTTCTATGGGGTGGGGGGCAAACGTATGCGCGGTTTTAAGCGTGCTTTGGAAGAATTTGGGATGCGGTGGGATCAGGTGGTGAAGTTGCCTACTCATGCGAGCATTCAGGCGGGCTATTCTCAATTTGAGAAGTTAGTGCAAGAGCGCCGTGTGCCACGTGCGATTTTGTGTGTGAGCGATGTGATGGCGATTGGCGTGTTGCAAGCGGCAAACGATTTTTCACTTGAAGCGCCTTATGATTTTGAATTAATCGGATTTGATGATATTACAACATCCAAGTATGTGTATCCATCGTTGTCAACTGTACATCAACCAATTGTAGAGAAAGGACAAATTTCGGCAAAAGTTCTGTTTTCGATGTTGAATAAGGAAGATGTTGAGTTTGAGCAAAAAACCCTCCTGCCAACAAGTTTGATTCATCGGGGTTCAACCAGACAATAGTCGTCAGCTATTATTTATTTTATTTTTATTTCGTTTGGTTGTCCCATTGATTGTTTTGATGAAAATTGCAATCAATGTTCATTCGTTGGTAAAGAAGTGGAAAGTATATTTCTGCTTTTGAAAGTTTTAGTATATTTTTTCGGAGGAAAAAAATGAAAAAAGGTTTTTCAATTTTCTTGGCAGTGCTCATGATTTTGAGCTTTGTTTTGACTGTTGGTGCTCAAGAAGGCCCAACATTGACAATTTGGGCAGATGATACACGCTCCCAAATTTTGGCTTCTTTGGCAGAAGATTTCTATGCTGAATATGGCGTGGAAGTGGTTGTCAACGAAGTGGCAAGCATCCGCGAAAACTTTGCAGTCGCCGCTCCTGAAGGCGAAGGCCCTGATATCTTCATTGGTGCCCATGACTGGCTCGGTGAAGTGGCTGCTTCTGGTTTGGTTGCTCCAATGGAATTAGGCGCATTGTCAGATGAATTTTCACCTGCAGCTTTGAACGCTTGTTCCTATGATGGTGTGCTTTATTGTATGCCATATGCAATGGAAAACTTAGCTTTCTTCTACAATCCTGAATTGGTTGATGGCGCTCCCGCAACATGGGACGAAGTTGTTGAAAAAGGCACCGCATTTATGGCTGCTTATGAAGGCGAAGAAGCTCCTTATGCTTTCGTTTTGTCTGGTGCAACTTATGATGCATATCCTTTGCAAACCGCTTTCGGTGGCTATATCTTTGGCATGAACGATGATGGTTCCTACAATGCCGCAGACTTGGGCTTGAAGAGCGAAGGCATGGTTGCTGCAGCAACATTCTTGGCAGAACAAGGCGCAGCTGGCAATATCCCCACCACAACAGACTGGGATACCGCACATGTTCTTTTTGAAACAGGGCGAACTCCCTTCTTGATGGCAGGCCCTTGGGCTTTGGATCGCATTCGCGAATCAGGCGTTTCCTATGAAATCACAAACTTCCCCGCAGAAACACAAGCAGGCTATCCTTTCTTGGGTGTGCAAGGCTTCTATGTGAATGCTTTCTCTGAGAACGTTTTGTTGGCACAAGCATTTTTGACCGAATTCGTTGCAAAAGAATCTACAATGCTTGAATTGCAAAATGCTGGTAACCGCGCAAGTGCAATGCCCGCTGTGGCAGCACAAATGACCGATGCTGACTTGGCCAAATTTGGCGAAATTGGCACAACTGCAAAAGCAATGCCCGCTATTCCTGAAATGGGCTCCATCTGGGGTGCATGGGAATCTGGTATTTTGTTGGCCTTGCAAGGTGATGTGGAACCTGCACAATCTATGAGCGATGCTTATGACCAAGTGATGGAACTCTTCGCTGGTGCAATGGACGGCATGGTGAACGTACCTGGTTCATGGCAAGCAGCTGGCGCTGGTTGTGATGGTGATTGGGATCCCGCATGTGAAGCTTCTGCTTTGACAATGGATGGCGACGTTTATGTTGGCACCTTTGATATCCCCGCTGGTGATTACGAAGCCAAAGTTGCTTTGAACGGCTCTTGGGACACAAACTACGGTATGGATGGTGTGGCAGATGGCGATAACTATGCCTTCACTTCAACCGGTACAGTGACCTTCACTTACGATCCTGCAACAAACTTGCTCACAATTGAATAGTTAGGTGATTTTGAATGGGGTTGGAGACAACTTCAACCCCATTTTTGCAATTTGATTTTTGTTTTCTAAACAAGTTTTTTTGTTTAATTCGAAGGAGATGTGAGATGAAAAAAGGAATGCTGAAAACACGAACTTCTTTATCATCTGACAATCAAAAGAAAAAAACGCGCTCTTTTTTTCTACGTTTACTATTAGTTTTGATTGTGGATTTGATGTCATTGTGGTTTATGTGGCGTCAAGCAGAAATTGGCAATTATACGATTGTGGTGATTGTGTCAATTGCGATTATGTTTTTGAGTATCGTTTTTCTGAAAGATGATCAATATCCATTGCGGTGGATGTCGGTGGGGTTGGTGTTGATGCTGATCTTTTCGATCTATCCAAATTTGATGACACTTTATATTTCTTTTACCAATTATGGCACTGGCCATTTGGTGACAAAGGAATTAGCTTTGAAACAAATAAGTAATGAAACTTATTTGCCTGAAGAAGGGGAAGCCTATCATTGGGTGGCGTTTAAGAATGAATTAGGCGATTATATGTTGTGGCTGACAGACTCTGTTGGAGATAATTTTTTGGCAATGCCAAACCTACCATTGGTTGAGGATGAGTTTGAAAACTATGGGGTGGTTGGTTTTGGCGAGGATGGGGTTCCGACTGAGATTACGGGCTATACTAAATTAAATGCTATTACGGCTTCGATTGATCAGAATTTATCGAATATAAAATTTGGGGATGTAAATAATACGATTCAAATCCGCTCTCCAAAAGAGGCTGCAAACTTGCGCCCACTTTTTACCTATGATGAAGAGTTGGATGAATTTACGAATCAGGAAACAGGGGAAGTTTATCGTTTGTTTAAAGGAACTTATGTGACGAATTATGGAGAAGAATTGATTCCGGGATTCAATGCATGGGTTGGTTTAGATAATTTTCATGAAATTTTCACACGCAAAGCGCTTCGTGAGCCTTTGAAGAATATTGTGGTGTGGAACTTCTTGTTCCCCGCGATTAGTGTGTTTTTGCAATTTGCATTGGGGCTGACAATTGCTATTTTGTTTAGCTCTCCAGATTTCAAACCAAAAAAATTGGTGCGTAGTTTGTTGATTATTCCTTATACAATTCCTAGTTTGATTACTATTTTGATTTGGCGAGGGATGTTGAACCCTGAAGTGGGGATTATCAACCGTACATTGGAAACTCTGTTCCATATCTCTCCGATGTGGTTCACGAATAAGTGGTTGGCACGAGGTGCTTTGATTTTGGTCAACTTGTGGCTCGGGTATCCTTATTATATGTTGGTGACGAGTGGGGCGTTGCAATCAATTCCATTGGATATTTATCAAGCGGCTAAAGTGGATGGTGCGAATGGATGGCAACAATTCTTGAAGATTACATTGCCATTGTTGTTGGTTGCGGTGGGTCCGTTGTTGTTGATGTCTTATATTTACAATTTCAATAATTTCAATTTGATTTATTTGTTTGTGAATGGTGGCCCGCCTATCCCGGGTGCGGCACTGAAAGCGGGGTATACGGATATTATGATCAGCTTTGTGTATAACTTGGCCTTTAGTGGCGGGCGAGGAACCAATTATGGGTTGGCTTCTGCAATTACATTGTTCATTTATGTGATTGTGTTGGGCTTGACTCTGATTCAATTCCGCTTCACAAATATGTGGGAGGAGGTTGGCGAAAATGTCTAAATCTCGGATAAGTTTTGACAATCATCGTGTGATGACGATGACCACCCAGCGCCGTTTGATGCAAGTGGTGCGATGGGTTGTGGCGATCATTTTGATCATCTTTTCAATTTTCCCGGTTTTGTGGATTATTTCTGCTTCTTTTAACCCTTCTAGCTCGATGGCGACACAACGATTGATTCCAGAAAATGCAGGGTTTGATAACTATAAAGAATTAGTGTCTAATCCGGTGTTCCCGTTCTTTAAGTGGATGTGGAATTCAATCAAAGTGACTTCAATTTCTACAATTCTTTCAGTGGCAATCACCACTTTGGCGGCCTATGCTTTTTCACGCTTCCGCTTCTATGGACGGCAGTTTTTGATGAAAGCGATGATTATGATTCAAGTGTTCCCCAGTTTGCTTTCCATTGTGGCGATGTTCTCCTTGGTGGCAGGTGTGGGGGATGTGATTCCGCCAGCGGGGCTGGACACCCATTTGGGATTGATTCTCGTATATCTTGGGGGGGCGATGTCGATCAATATCTGGTTGATGAAAGGGTATATGGATACGATTCCGAAGGATATTGATGAATCTGCGATGGTGGATGGCGCGACCCATTGGGAAACCTTTACACAGTTGATTTTGCCATTGCTGCGACCGATTTTGGTGGTGGTGGGAATTTTGTCTTTCATTGGTACCTACGGCGATTTTATTATTGCTCGAATTTTGTTGACTTCAGCGGATAAGTTCACTTTGATGGTGGGGTTACAAATTTATACGGCAGGGATGTTCTCTCAAAAATGGGGTGTTTTTGCCGCGGGTGCTTTGATTGGTGCGTTCCCGATTGTGGTGATCTATTTGCTTTTGCAAGACCAAATTGTGGGTGGTTTGACAGTTGGTTCTGTGAAGGGATAGACTTGTTGATTTCAAATAGGGAAGGGTCATATTATTCTATGGCCCTTTCTTTTTAACTTTTTTTATTGAGGAGGTTGTGGGATGAAGAGATGGTTTGGGATGAGTTTTGTTTTGGTTTGGTTGCTTTTGGCGAGTTGCCAAAATGCCGATGTGGCATTGGATGACGCGACAGTGACAAGTGTGCCGACGGCGACTGTGCAAGTGACGGCAACTCCTGCTTCTTCTTCTCCTACCTTGGATGCTTTGTTGGCAGAGATGGCAAACAAAAAAGCGACGGAGGAAGCATCGGGTGTGGTGCCAACTTCTGTGCCATCGGCAATGGAACTCTATGATGAGTATGATTTTGAGTGGTGGAATGAGGCTGTTTTTTATGAGGTGTTTGTACGCAGTTTTGCCGATTCTGATGGGGATGGTATTGGGGATTTTAATGGTCTGACGGCCAAGTTGGATTATTTGAATGATGGTGACCCCACGACGGATGATGATTTGGGAATCACGGGGATTTGGCTGATGCCGATTATGCCTTCCCCTTCGTATCATGGCTATGATGTGACGAATTATCAAAAGATCAATCCGGATTATGGCACGATGGCAGATTTTGAGCACTTTTTGGCAGAAGCACATGCGAGAGGGATTCGCGTGATTATTGATTTTGTGGTGAATCATACCTCTGATGAACATCCTTATTTCACTTTGAGTGAGAATCCGAACTCTTTTTATGCCGATTGGTATCGCTGGGAAGAGAATCCACCGAGTGAATTGGGACCATGGGGGCAGAGGGTGTGGCATCAGGATGCGGTGAATGATCAGTATTATTTTGGGATGTTTTGGAGTGGAATGCCTGATTTGAATTATGAGACACCAGCGGTGACGCAGATGATGTTTGGACATGCGGATTTTTGGCTGAACAGTGTGGGGGTGGATGGGTTGCGGATTGATGCAGCACGCTATTTGATTGAAGAGGGAGATCAGTTGGAAAATACGGCAGAGACGCATGCTTGGTTCCAAGCGTTTTATGATTTTTATAAGACGGACAATCCAGAGGCGATGACGGTGCTGGAGGTGTGGGCTTCCCGATATGAAGCGTCTTCCTATGTGGAAGAGAATGGCGCAGACCTGACATTTGATTTTGAGCAGGCCTCTCAGGTGATGCAGGGAATTTCGAGTCGGAATGTGCGCACGATTTATGCGGGGTTGAATGGCGCATTGGAGGCTTATCCTAGTTATCAATATGCTACGTTTTTGACCAATCATGATATGAACCGGGTGATGTCTGAATTTGTGGGGGATGTGCAAAAGGCAAAATTGGCGGCAACGGTGCTATTGACTTCACCAGGAGTGCCTTTCCTTTATTATGGAGAGGAAATTGGCATGGAGGGGATGAAGCCGGACGAGTTGATTCGCACTCCGATGCAGTGGGATGCAAGTGCCGGTGCTGGATTCACGATTGGTGAGGCGTGGGAAGCGATCAATGCGGATGCAGATGAAGTGAATGTGGCGTTGCAGGATGTGGATGAGGATTCGTTGCTGAATTTATATCGTGATTTGATTCATTTGCGGGCAGATTATCCGGCATTGTCAAATGGCGAGATGTATACGTTGGATTCGGGGAATAAGAATGTGTTTGGTATGTTGCGGGTGTTGGATGATGAAATTGTGTTGGTGATGCTAAATCTTTTTGATGAAGATGTGAGTGCCTATGAATTTGAATTAGAAGCGTCTTCATTGCCTGCTGGAACCTATTCGGCAGAATGGCTCTTTGGAGAAGAGGCGGGTGAGATGGCGGATTTGCAGGTGAATGCGGATGGTGGGTTTAGTTATCAACCAATTCCTGCTATGATGGGGGATCAGATTTCTATTTATAAATTTGATTCTAAATAAGATTTAGATTTAAAGTTTATTATTTATCTCTTGTTTATAATTTAATTAAAAAATAAAAGCAAGATATTGGGGTAGAAATATAATTTAAATAAAGAACGCTCTCGGTTTTAGTTCGAGAGCGTTTGTTTTTGTTTAATTTAAATTTAAAGGTTTTGCGTATATTCTTCGACCCCTTGTAGAATCTCGTTGGCAGATTGCAAGGTGCCTGCACTGACTTCGCCGAGCATTTGTGCCAATTCCATTAGGCGATCATTACCAGTGAGAGAGATGACCTCGGTGCTGGTGCGACCTTCTTGGACGAGTTTGCGGACGTGATAGTGTTTGTCGCCATAGCCAGCGAGTTGGGCTAAGTGAGTGATGCAGAGCACTTGATGGGTTTGCCCTAAGTGCCATAATTTTTGGCCAACCATTGCGCCGACACGACCACCGATGCCTTGATCGATTTCGTCGAAGATTAGGGTGGGGGTGTGATCAGCTTTGGCGAGCACATTTTTGAGCCCGAGCATTAAGCGGGAGGTCTCGCCACCGGAAGCGACTTTGACGAGTGGCTTAAAGCCTTCGCCAGGGTTGGTTTCGACCATAAATTCAACTTTTTCAAAACCGGTTTGATCAAATGCCACGGGATCACCTTCGCTCAGTTGCAACCCGTTAGGGTCTGGGTGAGTGGTGAATTCGACCATGAAGCGTGCTTTTTCCATACGCAGGTCGTGCAATTGGGCTTCGATGCCTTCGCTCAGTTGCAAAGCGGCGGCGTGGCGAATTTCAGCGAGTTGCAAGCCGAATTGAGCTAGGCGAACACGCTGGGTTTGCTCCAGTTCGGTGAGGGTTGCGATGCGCTCTTCTGCGTGGGTGATGGAATCGAGTTCGGTTTGAGAATCTTCGGCAAATGCCAACACTTCTGCGATTGAGGCGCCATATTTTCGTTTGAGGTCTTGAATCAGGGCGATGCGTTCTTCCACTTCTTCTAAGCGGGTGGCGTTATATTCGATTTCGTCGATATAGAGGCGCAGTTCTTTGGTGAGATCTGCAAGCATATCTGAGATGGTTTGTGCTGTGGCAGCATTTTCTGCTTGGCTGGGGTCGATATTTTGTAGGTTTTCAAGTGCATCTACCACGTCACCAAATTGATCGCTGATGGCGGGCATCTCGGGGGTGGAATCGTCTAGTTTGCTGATGGCGAGGTTGATGAGATGGGTGAGTTTTTCAGCATTGGCGAGACGGTTGCGTTCTTCTTTGAGGTCCTCTTCTTCCCCTTCTTTGAGATCTGCACTAAAAATTTCGTTGACCTGAAATTTGAGCATATCCGCTTTTTGGGCGGCATCTTTTTCAGCTTTTTTGAGGGCGGAGAGCTCTTTGCGTGTTTTTTGCAGTGCGGTATATTCTGTTTGATAGGTTGTGAGAGGGGCTTGAATATCTGCAAAACGATCGAGCAGGGTTAGGTGGCTTTCTACACGGAGCAATGAAAGATGTTCTGATTGTCCGTGAAGGTCAATGAGGGCATGGCCGATGAGTTTGATGAGGTTGAGGTTGACGATGTTGCCGTTGATGCGTACGCTGTTGCGACCGTTGCGACGAAATTCGCGGGAAATGGTGAGGAAATCCCCTTCTTCCACAAGGTCTTCTTCTGCCATGAGTGCTTTGATTAGATCGCGGGATTCTCCTTCGAGGGAGAAAACACCTTCGACAATGGCACGTTCTTCTCCATGGCGGATGACTGTGGCATCGGCGCGAACACCGAGCAAGGTTTCTACTGCGTCGAATAGAATCGACTTCCCAGCGCCAGTTTCACCGGTGAGAATCGTGAGACCATCCCCGAGTTCAAGTTCGAGGTTGTCTATGATGGCAAAGTTTTGAATGCGGAGTTCAATTAACATTGTTAAAATTTAATTCTTCTTCCTGAGATATAAAAATAATAGGATCCTGTGAGCATGACTGCATAAATGAGTGGGGCTATGGCGGTCATCAAAATGCCCAAAGAGTCCATCCCACCTGTGAATATTAAAAATATTATACCTGAAACTGGCAAAAAAGCTCCAAGAGCTGTGGCAATGGTGGTGATGAGGAAAAGTGTGTTGGAGCGGCGTTTGCCTGTGGCGGCGCGGACTGCATTGGCGATTAGCTTTGCGATAAAAGGAGAGCCAATAAATATGGCAATATAGCCGAGAAAGCCAAATGCTGAGGAAAGAAAGCCAATCAAAAGGCTTGAAAGGGCGCTGAGCAATATGGCAACGATGCTACCTATCACAAAATCAACCCCTTTGCTGGTGCTGAAATTTTTGCTACGTTGTTTGCGACAATCTTTGCAAATATAGCCAGTGGGGGTGTGAATGGCAGTTTTCATGTCGATTGGTTGCCCACATTCTTTGCAGGTGAGTCCGATATAAGTTGAGTTATCTTGTGTCATAACAACTCCTTTAATGTTTTAATTTTTATTTTCCATTCCCTTCGGTGATGGGGTTGACGCCCATGAGTGGAATGATTTTTTTGTAGAATGAGGTTTTGGCTTCAAAACGTACAAATGTGGTGCGAAAATCCGAAGTGCGAACAATGATGTGATCTTCTGTTTCTAAATTGATGGATGGTTGTCCATCTACACTGAGCACAGCATCGATGCTGGAAGGAAGGGTGACTTTAATTTTGGTGCCTTCGGAGAGGATGAGTGACCGTTCTAGCGAAAAATGAGGAGCCACTGGAGTGACCACAATATTGCGTAATTCGGGGGGAAGAATGGGGCCACCTGCTGCAAGGGAATAGGCAGTGGAGCCGGTGGGGGTGGCGAGAATCAATCCGTCGACCACGTAGGTGGTGATGGGGGTGTCATCTAGGTGCATGGTGAGATGCACGGGACGCACGGAGGGCCCACGCCCGATGAAGGCTTCGTTGAGTGCCAGCCAAGCGCCAATCTGTTTGCCATCTCGCCAGAGTTCGGCTTCAAGCATGGTGCGCTCTTCGATCCAATAATCACCTTGGGCAAGCGCTGGGAAAATGTTGGGAAAATTGTCGCCATTAATCTCGATTAGAAAGCCTAAACGTGCTTGGTGAATGCCTAAGATGGGGATGCCACATTGGGCACATTCATGGCTGACGCGCAAAATGGTTCCATCACCTCCCAAAACCACGACCATGTCGGCTTTGCATTTGTGGAGTGCTATTTCTGGCTGGGCATCCAACCAATGTGTGGAGACTTGATAGCCATTTTGGGTGAATTGCTGGCGCAAAAACTCGATATAGGCTTCCGCATTTTTGACGCGGGTGGAGGTGACGATTTGCACTTTTTGGAAAGGATTTTTCTCATTCATAGGGTTTCTCTGTTCTTCTTCAATCCTTAGACCAAGGATTCGTCACAAATCTCACGAAATCCGCAATTTTTGCACTTTTGAGGATTTTGGTGAGAACAATGGATTTCTTTTTTGGTTTGTGCACTTTGAATCTCACGAATGAGCATCAAAGTGGATGCTTCTAGTTCATTGGTATAGTCAATTTTAAAGTCTTTGTCTGGGTAGTGAATGAGGCCATGGCTGGGACGAAGACCATATTCATTTTCTACTAAAAGGCAGTAGGCGGCAAGTTGGAATATATGAGAATCGTAGGGTGCTTTGGGAGTGCGGCCTGTTTTGACTTCGATGGGGATGAGCTCATTTTCCACTTGTACTAGATAATCGGGTTTGCCGGCAAGTTTGAGATCTTTGTGATAGAGCGGAATCTCCACTTTTTGCCACATGTTTGTGTCTGAATAGACAACTTTGCCCCCGGGCAATCCGGTTTTTTCTTGCTCTCGAGCAGCCAAGATGAAGAACAGCACTGCCAGCAGGACAAAAAACAGAATTAGAACAGGTGCAATGGGAAAAGGAAAATTCATGCGATCAACCTTTGCAAAAAGAGAATCAACAGCAAAACAGCTGCACCTAATAAAAATAAGATGGCAATGGTTTGCAGACAACCGGTTTGCATGACTTGTTTGCCATGTTCTTCATGCAACTGGGTGCCCAAGTTCATTTGAGCTTGATTGGCAGATTTTTTACCATTCTTTTGATACCACCATGCTCTGCGGCAATAAAGAAAGGTACCCAGTTCGGAAGCGTTGATCTGTTGTGGGGAAGTTTTTTTTGCCTTTTTTCTTGCCATGGATTAATTTTTGAGTGCTTCTTCAACCTCTTTGAGTCTTTTTTCTAATTGCTCTTGACGATAGGACATGGTGACATCACCACGAGTGCGTTCGATGATGGAGCGGCTCACATCGGTGAGGCGGCGCAATCCGTGGGTGACTGCATCGGGATAGTCCATGGAAACTAGAATGGAATAGATATCGTCCATATAATTGAGCATTTTGTCAACATCGTCGGAATAGCCATGGAGAAGTTCATCCAAAACACGGCGACGTAATTCACCTATTACTTCGGCAAACCCTTTGAGGTAAGTGTTGGGTTCAATGCGCAAGTCTGTGTGAGAAGGCAAGGTGTCGGTTTTCATTAAGGAATAGAAGATTGAGGCTTCTGCAAATTCTTTGATTGCGTCTTGAGTGTAGCCAGCAAAATAGAGATTGGGGAAGTCGGCTAATTCAGAATGAATTTGATCGACCAATGTTTGGGCGGCGTTGAGTTCTTTGTCTGCAGCTTGCCAATCTTGACGATGTACGGCGCGAATGGTGTGTGCACAGTGGCGGGTGAGGGAGCGTGAGGTGGAGAGAGCATTATCGCGCACTTTGGTATGTTCGTCGAGTCTTAAGCTGATTTCTTGGGCAATATTTTCAAGGTTTTCCATGTTTTTTCTTTCTTTTTTGAGAATCAGAGGTCAGTGTCTTCTTCGGTGGGGGTTTCGTCTTCGCCGAGGTTGATGTTTTTGAAGAGTTGGGCGGCCAAGTTGGGACGCTCGGGGAGGATGATTTCACCATTTTGATCTTCGTATTTATCTATATTTTCTTTGAGAGCGTTGAGGAGTAATTTTGCTCCGATGGGGGTCATGATGATGCGGGAGTTGATGGGGAGCAAAAGGTCTCCGGGGATGATTTGTCCGAAATCAAAAATAAATTCATGGGGAGAATGCACTACGCGGACCATGTTGGCAAAGTTGGTGCGCATTTCTTTGTCACGGATGATGCGACGGGCGGGTGGTTTTTGACTGGGCAAGTTGATTTTTTTAGGAGGGGTCATTTTTAGTTCCTATTTTAACTGTTAAAACTATCTCATCCGAAGATGAGATAGTTGAGGAGTTCGCTTGGTTGGTTGTTTAGAATGGAATATCGTCTTCTTCGGGCATATTCATGTCCGTATAGGCGCCTTGATCTTGATCTCCACGAGAGGAGAGGAAGACGACGCGTTCGGAACGAATTTCAAAAGAAGCGGCTGGAGAACCATCGTTCTTGGTATAGATGCGGGGGCCACCGGAAGCTTTGTCGGCCACTAAGCGACCTTCGACCATGACCTTGGAGCCAGTGGTGAGATATTGATTGCAGATTTCGGCTTGTTTGCCCCATGCAGAGACGCGGAACCAAGTGGTTTCTTTGACGCGATCCCCATTGGCACTGGTGTAGCTATAGTTGGTGGCCACGGAGAAATTTGTGACTGCTTGTCCGGAGGGGGTGTAGCGCATTTCAGGCGCACGCCCTAAATTGCCGACGATTGTAATTTTTTGATACATACGTAATCCTTTCGTTTGTGAGAAGCAGGCTTTCGTTTTCTGTCTGTTTTGACAGCGCGGGTTGCATGTACTCTCACGTAGTAGTTGGTATCCATTTTACATCATTTTATATGAAGGTGAAAGATGCAATGAGGGAGTAATTCAAACTCGAATTACTTTACAAATATTTGTTGTTCCTCAGGTTCATCAGGCAATACTTTTTCCCATGGGGAGATGCCCACCATGCGGGCATAGACAAATTTGGAGATCAACATGAGGGAGCTTAGCAATGGGATGATGATGAGCACTAAGAAGATGCCAGAGAGTGACAATGAAGCGATCACTGCAATGATGACCACGGCGGGGTGAAGGTTCATGCTTTTGCCCATGATGCGGGGGCGGAGCCAATAGACTTCAAAGAAGTGCACCCCTTGCATGAGGATTAATGTGATTACACCAAACCAGAGGGGGCTGATGGACAAGGTGTTGGAGCCGGTGATTTCGGCTGTGGCAGCAGCAAGAATGGACATGGATGCGGTGCCAAATGAGGGGATCAAAGTGAGCACCATGCTGAAGGCGACTAAGATGCCTGTGCCGGGCATGCCGATGATGAGGCAGATCACCAAGGTGACCAATCCGATGATGGTGGAAAGAGCTAACTGACCTTTGAGATAGGTGCGCCAGATTTCTTTGAGTTTGGTGATTAGTTTTTGAAAGTCGGGACGTTCGATCTTGGGGATTGTTTTGAGAATTAAGGCAAACATGCTGTCGTGATCGAGGATTAAGTAGTACATGACAAAGAAGATCATAAAGGCAACAAAGATGTTTTCTGTGAAGAAGCTGGCGGTGCCGATAATGGCTTCGGGATTGATGATTTTGGTGGTGAATTCATTTAAGTCTAGGTTGGAGATTGATGATGCAAAGGGGATGCCATGAGATTGCAAATTTACACTCCACGCGTCAATTGCATCTTGGAAGATGATTGCTTCTGAAATGAGCTCATCCGCTGTGGTAATCATTAATGGAATGAGTAGGACTAGGAGCAAGATGAGGAGGAGGACGAAAAGAAAGAACACTACTCCTGTGGCAGCTTTGTTTGAGAGATTGAATCGGGCTTGGGCTTTGTCTTTGAGAGGGCTGAGGATGAAGGCCATCAGAGCGGATATGCTGAGATATTTGATGAATTCTTTAAAAAAGAAAGCGAAGACTAGCGTGAGGATGGAGAGAATCACTAAAAGGATCACTCGAGTTTGTTTTTCCCATTGAATATTCATTTTTTTTAAAACACCTTTTTATTGAGTTTGACTTAAATAATAATACGAAACTGGAGGGGTGAGGTTGCAATGTTTTAAGGTATTGAATGAATCTGTCAATTTTTGTACTTTATTTTTTAATTTCATCGATTGTGATAGAAAGATTTATTCTTGCGTAATGATTAATTCTATAATATCGGTTATTTCATGTAATTGTTGATTGACCATCATAATATATCCAGTTCCATTATTCATATTTTCATCAAAAAATACGAGTGAGTTGGATAAATCATTCAGTCCAAAATAATAGTCCCCAATACTTGCTTTTGAAAACCCTCTTAAATATAATCCGTAATAATCTAGTGGGTTTTCTTCAAGATATATATCTAAAAGAGCAATACTATTTTCATAATCTTCGACAACCACATAACAATCACTAATAGGCAGATAATCATTGATAGAGACAGCTTCTGATTCAGATGCAATCAATTGTTGAAAATCATAGTACGCTTTTTCATTTTCTCCGGAATAATAATACCCCATTGCGCGTTCCAAAAAGATTTCATCATCTTTTTCACCGAAAGATTCTAATGTGTCTAAATAGATGGTTAGATCCTCAATAGCTTTATCATATTCTTGAAAGATATAGAAATATATATCACCACGATTACGATTGGCTAAAAAATTATCGGGTGCGATTTCTAAGGATTTTGAATAATCCTCTACTGCTTTTTGATACTCTTTCATTTTTGTATAGGATAGGGCACGATAGTAATAACTTTTCCAATCTTCTGGGTGATCGATTAAATAATCTGAACAAATTTCAATGGTTTCTGCATCCTCTTGAAAAAAATCTTTCGTGTGTCCACAATAATATTCTTGCTCTTCTTCTTCCTGGGCATGAATTAAGTTTGTTGAAAAAAAGGTTGAGATTAAAATTAATAAAAGAAATAGATTTTGTTTTTTCATTGTAGCGGCTCCGCTCCCATATTTGCTAAAAGCACACCTAATTGAGTGTAAATTTTTAATTTCATCTCCTGTGCTGCGTCAATATCGCCTTGAAGTTTAAAATAGGTCATGGCATCAATATTGTCATGGATGGCATTAAAAAAATCCCCGCTTCGTAAATACGCTAATCCTCTTGTTTCATAGGCAAGGGCATAAGTTGGATTTAATTCAATCGCTTTGGTGGCATATTCAATTGATTTCTCAATATCACCTAATTGGTAATATACGTCTGCAATTCCTTGATAACCAAATTCGAAGTTTGGATCGATTTCAATGGATTTCATATAATCGGCAAGTGCTTCCTCGTAGCGTTCTAAGAGTAGATATACTTCGGCTCGATTTCCATACGCTTTTTCATAATTTGGGTACAAAGCAATTGCTTGGTCAAAATCTTTGAGGGCAAGTTCATATTCTCCTAATTGGGAATAAGTTGTTCCTCTTTCTGAATATAGACCATCTTGAGTGGGATCTAATTCAATGGCTTTGCTATATTGTTCTATGGCAGTTTCAAATTCTCCTAGCTCATAATACCCATACCCTAGAAAAAAATACCCCATCAAATCCTCAGGATTCTCTTCTAAAAAGGCAGTACATAAATCGACAAGACCTTGTCCATCTGTGACATCAAATTGTTCTTCTCCACAGAAAATCTCATCTTGGGCAGTAATTTGAAATTGGGGGACCAAAACAAGTAAAAATAAAAGACTTAATAGAATTATTTTTGAGTATTTCATATATTTCCACTCCCTATTTTTTCTCTATTATACTGAATAATCGAAAGAATAAGCGATTAATGGAGAAAAATTTAAAGTTTTTTCATTTATCTAATGAGGATATGGAACTCGATTTGTTATGCTATAATCCCAACATGGATACGAAATCAATAAAAGTGGTGTTTATGGGCTCGCCAGATTTTTCTCTGGAGACGCTGCGACAATTAAATGATAATTATGATGTGGTGGGCGTGGTGACACAGCCTAGTAAACCTGCCGGGCGGGGTAACAAAATGCGTGACCCTGCGGTGAAGGTGTTGGCAGATGAATTAGGTTTGCCAGTGATCCAACCGAAACGGGTGAGAGAAGCAGAAGCGATGGACCAATTGCGTGCGTGGGCACCTGAGGTGATTGTGGTGGCGGCTTATGGACAGATTTTGCGCCAAGAATTGTTAGATTTACCCCCACATGGATGTATTAATGTGCATGGGTCTTTGTTGCCAAGATGGCGGGGTGCTTCGCCGATTCAAGCGGCAGTTGCTTATGGCGATGATGTGACCGGTGTGACGATTATGAAAATGGACGCGGGGATGGATACGGGGGATATGTTGCGCAAACGGGAAGTGCCGATTGAAGCGGATGACACGGCAGGCACGGTGTTTGATAAATTGGCTGTGGTGGGGGCGGAATTGTTGATTGATACTTTGCCGGATTATTTGGCTGGGAAGATTACTCCTGAAAAACAAGACGATGCGTTGGTGACGATGGCGCCGATGATGAAAAAAGAAGATGGCTTGCTTGATTTTTCGAAGCCTGCTGAAGCGCTGGAAGCATGGGTGCGGGGCATGGCGCCGTGGCCGGGTGCGTATTTTGTGTGGCAAGAGAAGATGATTAAAGTACATGGGGCGAGTGTGGTGCCGGGCGACTATGAGATTGGTGCGCATTTGGTGTTTGAGAAGAAGCCGGCTGTGGGCACTGCAGATGGTTTGCTGGTATTAAATGAAGTGCAACCTGCTGGGAAGAAGCGCATGGCAGGGGATGTGTTCCTTAATGGCGCTCGCGATTGGGCAGCGGAGTAGTTTTTTTGCGTATAGATAAATAGCTTTTATTCGATACATGTAGATTTTAGAGAACGATGAAAAAGACGACGATATATTTTTTGAATAGTAGTGCGGCGCCCACAGAGCAAGCGCTGTTGGACGGGGTGGATTATCTCCAAAATGAAGGACCTGCAATTGAGCAGGTCTATTTTGACGCTGGATGTGAAAGCCAAGCAGATGTGATTGCGGAGGCGTTGGGGACTGAAGCGTTGGCTTGGGAGAGCCTTTTGGGCAAGTTCCCTGAGGGACAAGAGGAATGGCCGCTGGCAAAATTGGGGGCAATGTTGCAGGGGATGATTTTGGGCGAAGCTGAGACGGTGTTGTTGTTTGCTTCGGCAGAGCGATTGGCTATTTTAATGAAGATTATCACGGCTAGTGAAGGGGCGATGAGTGCAAATGGCCCACAGTTTGTGTTTTCTACGGCGGGGTTCTCGAAAGTGCACTATGATGCAGGTACGGCGAGATGGACGGTGAAGTATCATAATCAGACTGTGGAGGATGCTTTGTTTGCGCGTGTGGAGGATTTGCCAAAACCTGCGGACGTGTTGGTGACTTTGGTGCGCCATGGCGAATCTGAGGGGAATGTGTTGCGAATCTTCCAAGGCGCGGCGGAATATCCGTTGACAGCACGTGGGGTTGGGCAGGCGGAGCAATTGCGAGATGTGTTTGCAACGCGTGGGATTCAATTTGACCAAGCGCTGTGCAGTCCGTTGGAACGGGCGCATCATACGGCGAAGATTTTGACGGAACCGATGACGGTTGATTTGACAGTCGAGCCCTTGTTACAAGAAGTGGATAATGGCAAGATTGCGGGGATAAAGATTGACGAGTGGCTGACGCGTAAACCGGATGTGCCAGAAGACCGTTTTGAGCCGATTGGGGAGACGGGGGAATCTTGGTGGGATCTTTATTTGCGGGCAGGGGCGTTTGTGAATGTGCACTTGGCGACTGCTTCGGGACACGTTGGCTGCGTAACGCACGGGGGGTTCTTGCGTTCTATATTCAAACAGATGATGGGTGTTTCGGGCTTGTTGGAGACCCCCACTTTTTTTTGGATTGTAAATTGTGCCACTCATCAATTTGCCTATGATCGGCAAACGAAGACGTGGCAAATCCTGCATATCAATACACAAAGGTTGATGAAAGATGAAGACTGATTCTTTGAAAATTTTGAGCATTGGCGCTGGTGCAATCGGCACGTATATTGGGGGGAGTTTGGCTTTGGCAGGGCATGCGGTGGCGTTTGTGGAATTGCCTCATAATGCGGCGAACCTGCGAGAGGGTGCGTTGCGCTTGAAATTAGGTGAGATGCAACATGAGATTCCTTTTCCGACGGTGTTTGACTCATTAGAAGCTGCTTTGGAAGCGGATGAGTATGATGTGATGCTGTTTGCGTTGAAGTCATATGATACGGAAACGATGTTGGGCTTGATGAAGCCTTTGAAAGAAAAATTGCCACCGGTGTTGTGTTTGCAAAACGGGGTGGAAAATGAAGTGAAAATTGCGAATGCGATCGGCGAAGACAAGGTGCTGTATGGTACGGTGACTTCGGCGGTGGGGCGCTTGGGGTTGGGGGATATTGTGTTGGAACGTTTGCGCGGGATGGGCGTGGCAGCCGGACATCCGCTATCGGAACGATTGGTGGCGGCTTTGGATGGCGCAGGCTTGAATGCAAAATTATATGCGCATGCGTTGGGGATGAAATGGTCGAAGATGTTGACGAATTTGCTGGCGAATGCGAGCTCGGCGATTTTGGATATGACCCCGGCGGAGATTTATGCAAATAAACAAACTTGCCGAATGGAGATTTCTCAGATTCGGGAAGCGTTGGCGATTCTACGCGCGAATCGGATTCCGGTGACGAACTTGCCGGGCACTCCGGTGAAGGTGTTGGCATGGGGCTTCCGCTGGTTGCCAGCCTTTTTGATGCGTCCGTTGTTGGTGAAGATGATTGGGGAGGGACGAGGCGAGAAGATGCCTTCGTTCCATATTGATTTGCATGCGGGACGTGAGAAGTCTGAAGTGGATTATTTGAATGGGGCAGTTTCGCGCGGGGGACGTGCGCAAGGGATTAAAACACCGGTGAATGATACGCTGACGCATATTTTGCTGGGCTTGACCAGTGGTCGATTGCCTTTGGATGCGTATGCAAAGCAGCCGGAGGTGTTGGTGAAGGAAGTGACGGAAGCGGCATTGCGTAGCATTGGTTTGTGAATTTTTTAAGGTTGCGGTGCTGAAAAGTGGAGTTAAGAACTAGACCTTTTTTGCGCCCTATGATAGAATGTCAATCGCTTAAGCCCCTATCGTCTAGGGGACCAGGACGTAGCCCTTTCAAGGCTAAGACCGGGGTTCGAATCCCCGTAGGGGTATCGCTTGAGTGAAAAGAGTTCATTTTATGGACTCTTTTTTGTTTAATCTATTTATCAATTTAGTATATAATGAGGTTATGATGAGAAATAAAAGTTAAGGAGGAAATTATGTCTTTTTTATTGCCATTGGGTACGAATCCTACTGATTTAGAAAAAGTAATAAAAATCTTAGGTCCAAAAATTGTAGGTATGAGTATACAGGAAATTCAAAAAATTAATGGGAGTTTATTTACTCAAGATTTGATAAATTCATATAAGTATTTAGGGTTATTAAGTGAAAATGATGATAAACTCTTTTTGTCTTCTCAAGGAAGAAATCTTTATACTAATAATTCATCAGAAAATTATTCTGATATTATTCAAGAACGAATTAGACAATCTCCTATTTACGATAGAACAATTGAATTTTTTTACCATAATTCTTTAGAAAATCCAACAAAATATGAAATTGCATCATTTTGGCATGATAATTATCAAGATGAAATAGAAAATAATTCTGAAGATGATCTAACAAATGCAGCGATATTTTTTATTCGATTGTTAGATTTAGCTGGATTAGGAAAATATGTACAAGCAGGACGAGGTCGGGAAACACATATAAAATTAAATCAAGTAAAAGTAGCAGAATATATTACATCGGCTGAAGCAACTGAAGAAACTATCCAGAAATATGAAAAGGAAAAATTAAGAGAAGAAAAAGAAAGTAAAGAAGATAATCAAACTCAAATAATTTCCCATAGCAAAACTTTATCTGGCTCAAATATAAGAGCTATTTCAAAATTGCAATATGAATTAACTGAAAAAGAATTGGATTCTCCTGGAGCAAAAAAATTAATTATTGATATGTTAGATCGTCTTGAAAAAGAAAATACTGTTTTAAAGGCAAAAGTGGAAACTTATCAAAAAATTGACAAAGAAGCAGCTATTTTGAAATCTGAGGTTCAATCATTATCAAGAGAAAATTTATGGAAAACATCTGTAAATTCGATAGGGGGTATTATTTTAGGTATGAGTTTATCATTAGGAGAAAATTTACATCAATGGATTGCAGCAGGGTTGGGATTAGCACTAATTGTGATTAGTATTATTATGCGAGAACAGAGAGATCAAGAAAGAGATGAAAATTAATTTTTAATCTTACAATTTTATGTAGTTGTTTTTTTAATTATTCCAACAACAATTCATCCATCCCATACTTCTTCTTCGAGCCTCTTTCTAAATCATGTTCCCGCTTGCGTTCCTTCCAACTGCGAAAGACTTATTTATCAAGGATAAATCCATGCCCCCGATTCCACGTAAGTGCTTGCGAGTGATTGTGTGTGGGTCTAATGATTTTGATAATTAAAGATTTTGACTGGAAATTTCTTTATGGATTAGATTTACAATCTCTTGATATTCCTTTTCATTCATTGGATAGGATTGCGTTTGTTCTTTGGTAGGTTGTGGTTCTTGCGGTAGGAGATCTCTGACATAGTAATCAAGAAGAAACTCAGGTTTTTGTTTTGTGAATTTGAGTAGATTTTCTTCAATATTTTCATTTTTGCCATCTGCGCCACCACTAAGGGTAATAAAACTATAGTGCTTCTTTGTTTTTCGAATGGATTTTAAATATTGTCTCAGTGGGGTTGCGATTTCTCCCATCCAAATAGGGGCGAGGAAGATGATGTGATCAAATTCATTCAAAGATTCAACTGAAGGAATCACTTTCGGGGTGCGGTTGAAAATAAAATCTAAAATAATACTTAAGATGTTTATTTCTTTTTCAGTTGAAATATTTATCTGTTTTACATTCATTTTCTCAGCAAGCAGTTGTGCTACTTTTTGATTTCTTCCTGTTTTACTATACGATACGATGCCAATATTCATTTTTTTATTCCTTATTACTTGTGTTGATTAACCCTTGCATCACAAAATTTGCAAGGTGGTCGATTAATTGGGGGAAATATTGAATTCCGATTTCATCTTTGTGTGTATCCACAAGTATGATTGAAGAAAAAAGGGCGATGATCATTTCCGAATCAATATCTTTTCGAATTTGATTTGAGTTTTGCCATTTTTTTATCACTTCATCAAAAAGATCATATAAAAAATTTAAATTGTTGAGACCTTCTTCTTCGCAATAATTTTGCTCAATTTTTGAAAAAACGTCTCGGTTATACCATTCTTTGAGAATAGGATTTTTCCTCATTTCTTCATAATTCATCCTCAGCATTTTTTGTAAAACTTGCATTGGATTGCCTTCAAGATCCACGCTGGCAATAATTTTTTCTTTGACTTTTCGATTTTCTTGGATATAAAGTGCCATAAAAATACTGTCTTTAGATTTGAAGTAGTTATAAAAGGTGCCCGTGGAAAAAGTTGTGCATTTCATGATTGTCGCTACGTTGGTTTTTTTAAATCCATGTGTTGTGAATTGTTCCATAGCACAACGAAGAATCTCTTTTTTCTTGTCCATCATAAAAAAACCTTTTTCGCAAAATTTTTATTTTACTATGTTTAAATTTTTATATAAAAATGAATGAATAATTATATATTCATTCATTTTACTTTGTTTCTACCATCTGTCAAGTTTGTTTACCCACTTAATCAGCGGTTAAATAACTACTTCTGTTGGGGATAAAAAATTAATCTTTCAATAATTCATCTATCCCATATTTTTTGATCTTCTTAATCGTCTTCTTCGAGCCTCTTTCCAAATCATGCTCGAGTTTGCGTTCATTCCAACTGCGGAAGACTTGATCCATGTCATAGCCGATGGGATATAAATTCTCGGCACTGACCTCTAGCTTGAGTAAGCGGACGTGCAGGGTTTTGAACTCGCCTTCGAAGAACACTTCTACTTGGTCGTGTTCGTCTTTGGGTTTATGAACCACGCCGCTTTGTTGGAGGGTTTGCACATAGACTCGATCGCCGACGGTATAGCTGGGGTAGACTTTGGTTTCGCTGACTGCGCTGGGCGTGCGCACTTTGGCGCTGGGTACCGGTCGGAAGTCGTAGTCTTTGTTGGCTTGATAGCGCTCTGCTTTTTGCAAGATTTTCTCTTGGATGCCCATTTGTTTTGAAATCCACAAGGCATGGCTATTGCCTGCTTTTTTTAATTGCAATTGATAGAGTGGTTTGAGGGTCTCCTTTTCAAATTTCATAGCCGCGTTTTCATAATCGGGATGCAAGGATGAATAATTTTTGATCTCATTCATATGCGTCGAAGCGACGGTGATAGCGCCTTTTTGATAGACATCTTCTAAGATGGCAATCGCCAATGCAGAGCCTTCCCCGGGTTCGGTGCCACTGCCGATTTCATCGAAGAGCAGGAGGGTGGATTTGTTGGCTTTGTTCACACATAGAGCAAGGTTTTTGACATGCGAAGAGAAGGTGCTGAGGGCATTTTCCATGCTTTGGTCATCACCAATGTCGACGAAGATTTGTTCGAAAATGGAGAGATTGCTGTTGGGATGGCAGGGGATATGCAAACCCGCTTGTACGGCGAGGGTCAGCAGGCCGATGGTTTTCATGGCGACTGTTTTGCCACCGGCGTTGGGTCCGGTGATGATAAGGGTACGGAAATTTTTTCCTATTTCGACATTCAAGGGCACCACGTCTCCTTCCAAAAGTGGATGTTTGCCATTCACAATCTGAATCACGCCGTGGTCATTCAATTCTGGAGCGATGCCATTGATTGCACGAGAATAACGCCCTTTGGCAAACGCGAAGTCAAGGGCGGCCAAGGTGTGTAAATTGTTTTGGATATCATAAAGGTTGGTATAGAGAATGTCGGTCAGGATGCACAAAATGCGATATTCTTCTTGCGTTTGTTCACTTTCTAAGACCACCAATTCGTCAGTCAATTTGCGAACTGTATCTGGCTCAACGAAGGCAGTCTTTTTATTGCTATCAATCACTGTGCCGGCGACCAGATTTTTGCTGGTGATTTTGACCGGGATGGTCTGACGTCCGTTGCGTTTGGAAATGAAAAATTCTTGGATATGTTTCTCGTTGGCTTTGCTACGTAAGAAGGATTCTAATTTGTTTTTGATTTTGTCTTCTGTGAGGGCGATATGACGTCGAATAGTACGCAATTCGTTGGTGGCGTTGTCGGCAATTTGATTATTTTGAATCATCTCTTCAAATTCAGCGATGATCGGTTGTGGGTCGACGATTCCTTCGGCGAGCAAACATAGGGTAGGGGCGTAGTAGTCTTTATTTTGCATAAAGCTTTTCACTTTGCCCACCCCGTGCAAAAAGGCGAGTGCTTGAGCTGCTTGCCCCACGTTTAAGATGCCATCTTTTTCTACGTAAGAGATGATTTCAGCGATATTTTCGGTGCCGGAGAGAGTGAAATTGCCAAATGCATCCAAGATAGCGCGCGCCTCGCTGGTTTCGGCGAGTTTTTGCATCACTTGTGCATATTGTTTGTAGGGGTGTAAGTTTTCTGCGAGGGTTTGTCCCAAACTGCTGGTGCAATAGGATTGTACGGTTTCGATAATCTTATCAAATTGAAGTTTGTCAAAAGTGTTGGTATTCATTTTTTTCTTTCTTAGGTTTTGCGAAGGGAAGCTCAAGTTGCGAAACGATTGAGCATATCTTTGAACTTATGAAATGTAAATCAGGTTCAATTCCCGTCTATTCAATTGTCTTTGGTTGGGGAGGGGGTTGAATTGTTCCAACAGCATTTGCAAAGAATAGCAAAATAGATTCGTATTGGATACGAAGATTGAACAGCTCAACAATTGGGGGGGATTACAAGCACTTGCTGGGGGGTGTCTAGCGAACCGTCCCTACGATTCTCTAGTCCAATAAGACTTGTAATTTACTTCACTTCTGCCTTCAAAAAAGCTCCTAAGAATTTGATTGGGTTTGAATATCAAACCACATCGTCTGTATCTTATCCTTAAGAGGTTTGAATGTCAATATTTTTTTGTCTCTAAAGTAAAAAATTTTCTTAAAACATGCTCAGATATTCTAGAAAAGGAGAATCGAAAGGATTGAAACATTGTATAATGCAATCACACTATATCGTCTATAAGTAGTGATATCCGAACGTTCGGAAGGAGATTTGTGTGAAAAAAATGAATTTGATTCTTATTGTGCTCGTAGTAGTGATGGGGTTGACTAGTTGTAATTTGCCGAAAGAAGCACCCGCAACTGAGGTGATGTCCACTGCGACTTCGCAAGTTGATGAGATGGTTGAAACCCCCACGGTTGTTGCCACAGAAAATGTGTATTCCAATGAAGCTTTTGGGTTGTCATTTGACTATCCTGTGGACTGGTTTGGTCCGGATGAATATATTGATGACAATATAATTCGAATTGGAATTGGCTCGGATGTGGTGACCTCCTATGGTGGTGTGCCCTTGGAAGTGCCACCATTCCAAAAGAATGCGTATCAAGTCGTGGTGCAATATACGTTGGAAAATGAAAATACGTATATCAATGATACCTTGAACACTTTGGCAAACCTGCAAGATGGCGAAATGGCTGAAACAGGGCGCTCTCGCTTGATACGCGTGCGTGCGCTGACAGTGGGAGATTATTCTGGGTATGAATATATTGCCACTCTTTCTGAAAGTGCGCAAACAGAATATTTCTATGTGCGTGAAGTTGTTCTGCAAAATGCGGATGGTGATTTAATTACTATTTTGGGCGGACCTAGTAATGTGGCCGTTGAAGAAGGTGCCAATTGGCGAGAAGTTTATGCAGGAATTGATCAAAAATATTTGAGTGATTTTTATCAAATTATTGAATCTTTAGAATTAAACTAAACTTGTGAATTTAAAAAAAACACAGGTGCCTAGGCATCTGTGTTTTTTTATTTAAGAGAAACTTGTTCTAGTAAATAAAGGGAAATAGTTTTTTTGTTTTCTTTGCATAGTCTTGGAATGCGTCTCCATAGTGGTCGGCAAGATAACTGTCTAAGCCGGGGATATGGAAAAAGATAAATTGCAAGGCGATTGAAAGAGGCAAGAGCAATGTCCACATATTATGCGTGAGCAAGACCCAACCAGTGAAGAGCACCACATCTCCAAAATAATTAATATGCATGGCATATCGGAAGAGCCCTTCAGTATAGAGCTTGCCTTTGTGAGCAGGGTCTTTTTTCCACCAATAGCGCTGTAGTTCAGAGAAGCTGTTGAAGAAGGACCCTACTAGTAGTAGAATGCCTGCAACAATATCTAGCCAATTGAGTGGGATGATATGGTTTCGGAATGCACCTGCACCAATGAGTAAAATCCCAATTTCAAAAAAGGCAAAATAGGCCAAGAGCCCCAATGCTTCTGACCACACTATTTTGCGTTTTAATAGCACGAACAAGGTAATCAGATGACGGAAAAAATAGATTACAATCGCCAAGAATAAAAGTTTGGCTCGGGTTGGATCTGCAAAGGTCCAATTTTTGTGAAATAATGTGCCAATTTGGTGCCAGCCATTGAAAAACACTAACCAAGCGCTGAACAAAACGAGCAAGAAATGTCCGAGTGCAAAAGTGAGTTTTTCAGATGTAGAACGACCGTGACTTCGGTCTACCCCCGCTTGTGTTTGAGTTTTTTGAGTATTCATATGAAATCCTTTTTATGAATGAATAGGTTTAATTTGGTCCAAGACCATTTTTTTGAGTAATCCTAAGCAAGCTTGCAAATCCACTTTTCCGGGTGTGAGAAAACGTTGCAAAATTAACCCTTCCAAAGTGCTATAGACTAGCATGCCTAGATCTTTTGGTAATTGTGTGAAGTTGAAAATTGCATTTCGATATTCATCGATCGAGGTTTGAATAAATTCTTCGGGCTCCATGCTGCCATGGATGCGCAGATAGTCAAAGGTTAATGGCATAAATTGAAAAATCTCCGCTTCATTGGCGGCTACAAAGGCGAAAACCAAATCCAAACGCTCTTCCATAGAATTTGGTTGTTGTGCCAAATTTAAAAATTGAGCGATATCGCGTTGGCTAATCAGTAGGAAAAGTTGTTTGAATAAGGCTTCTTTGTTGGGGAAGTAGTGATAGAGCGTTCCAGTGGAGACTTGCAAAGCAGTTGCAATCTGGCGCATAGAAGTATCGGCATAGCCATTCTCCGCAAATAGCTTGCGTGCTTTTTCTAATAGCTCAATTCGATAAGCTTCATGGTCAATCATCTTTGGCATAGGACACTCCTTATTTATATCGAACGTTCGTTATAAATAATATCACTTAAGCTTAAAATTGCCAAGAGGAAAACCCTTAGCGAAAGTTAAGTTTTGTGCGCGCGAATGATGAATAGGTGCTTATTCTGAGGCTTGTTTATAATAATTCATGTGAAATTCGAGCTCGCGCAGCAGATTTGCGACATTCATTTTTTCACATTCAATGCATATAGCACTTGGATTTAGTTTATAGAGGATGATGGGGGAGTAGTTATCATAGGCTTCGGTGGGGGTGCGATGGAT
This sequence comes from Anaerolineales bacterium, assembly GCA_963676155.2. Lineage (GTDB taxonomy): Bacteria > Chloroflexota > Anaerolineae > Anaerolineales > UBA11579. The sequence continues at coordinate 1,095 of CAXXOS010000001.1, read as the reverse complement.
ATATAAGGGGGTGTCGGGGGAGAGATTTTTTTCAATTATTTCCTGTTTCAATTGTTCATGCAAAGCAGCATAGGTGTGCACATACTTCATATTCAGTCTCCTTTGGTTGACAGCAGCAAAAACAACGTTAAACTAGTTAATATATATTTATTTCTACTCTTATAGTACTGTATAAAAAATAAGAAAGTCAAATGAGAGTCAAAAGCAGGACAAGGCATATCGGATATCAATGAACCTTTATGGGGGTAGACTGGGGCTTTTTGAGAAAGAATAGTTTTTGAAAGTGAAAAATAGATGGAACAGAGAGCGAAAATTTGGCAAATCTTGGTTTTGAGTGGTGTGTTTGCTGCGACAGCATATATTTTGCATGCGATTCTAGGGGGCCTGCTTTGGGCAGAGTATGATGCTGTGCAACAAACCATCAGTGAATTGACAGAAGCTGGTGCGCCACATCTTGAGCTTCTTCTCACTCTTTTGCTGATTTATGGCATTTTAGGACTGATTTTTTCGGTGAGTTTTTGGCGTCTGCTTTATAAGAAGTTTAATCCTTGGGTGGACGTTGGTGCGACGTTGATGATGGCGCTTTTCTTTTTGTCATTTTTTGGTTATCTGCTATTTCCTTTAGACGACACTACTACGCGCTTAAACTTTCAGAATAGCATGCATATTTTTGTGACGGGGAATATTGTGTTAAGCTCGATTTTTAGTTTGTTGTTGCTGGGGATTGGGTTGTGGCGGTATCCTTCACAGAAAAAACTAGCGTTGTTTTTAGTAGTAGTTTCAGGTGTAATTGTGATTACGGGTGGTTTTATCGGGTATAGTATTGGGAATCAATTTAAGATTCTTGGGATGATTGATCGAATTAATATCTTTTCTTTTGAATTTGCGATTATTGTTTTGTCAATTTATTTCAATCGCTTGAAAACACCGATACTAAAAGAGCTCAACAAGTGAGCTCTTGAAAAAATCAGTATTTATTTTTTTTTGATGCGTTAGGCTTCTGCGGGTACTTTTGAAAGCTTTTGAAATCGAATCCAAACATAGCCCAAAAGGAATATTAGTAAGATTCCACCAAACACGCCAGGAGCGGCAGTG
>OY781052.2:0-523980 GCA_963676155.2 Anaerolineales bacterium | reverse complement strand
ATATTTTTATTAACATTCTCTATTTGATTCTTTATATAGTTTTGATTTTGGAGTGTGTGGTGTTTGTGTTTAATTTTCGACAAGTGCGAAATGAAGCGAGTAGAAAATTGGGATTGAGCTTCTCTTTGCTTTTGTTGTTTTTTTTGGTTTTATTTGTTTTGGAGCGATTTGTTAGTTTTGTGAATATACTTTTTAATCCAATGCCGGCGTTTTTCTTGATGTGGAATGTATTGTTAATTATTTATATTTGGAAAATGATTTTGAAAAGTGGGCTGGGTAAATTGTTTGAAGTACAAAAAGGGTTTTCAGAAAAATTCAAACTTTCTTCTCGCGAGGAAGAGGTCATTCAATTAGTGGTGCAGGGAGATAAGAATGCTGAGATTGCAAAGAAATTGGTGATTTCGGAAAAGACAGTGACAAATCATATCTATAATATCTATAAAAAATTGGGAATCAACTCTCGCTTTGAGTTGATCTGCTTATATAAGGATTGAAATTCCGGTTTTTTGATGAATAGGAGGAAATTCCTATACTGTTTTGGGAGGAATGAGATAGATTTCTCATTCTCAAAACTAGTGAGACCTGATATTTTATAGACAGCAATTCAGTCAAAAAAGTGTAAAAAAGATGGAGTAAAAAAATGAAAAAGAGAATTTTGTTGTTTATTGGTTTGACAGTTTTAATGAGTATTTTGGGGACAAGTTGTTATAACTTGGGTCGACAAATTACAGTTGAGAAAACGATTCCTTATAATGATGGTGTGGAAAAGATCTTGGTGGATAGCACTGCGGGCGATGTATTTATCATTCCGGAAAATCGCGATGATGTTTTTGTTTCGTTTGTAACTTATGAAAATGGACAAGAGTTAAGCGTAAATGGTGGTGCTACAGTTGAAGTTCGTACAAAAATGCCTTTTACTTTCTTCAATATATGGGGCTCTTTAAACTATAAGCTTTATGTTCATGTTCCTAATGATTTTGAAGGTGATATGCAATTGGAATTGACTTCAGGTGAGCTTGAGTTGTATGATTTTGATCTGGCTGATTTGGAAATCGAAATAACAAGTGGTGATGTTAATCTTTCTGAGATTGATGCAGATTTTCTTCGATTAGATTTAACGAGTGGAGATATTCAAGGGTCTTCTGTTTTCGCAACTAATGTTGATTTAGATATGACGAGTGGTGATGTTGATTTTACTGGTTTGGTTTGTGAGGAACTAAATATTGATGTAACGAGTGGTAGGGTTCAATTGGATCAATTTGAAGGTGCTATTGAAGGAGGGATGACCTCTGGTGATATAGATGTACATTATGCTGATAAGATGGATGATTTTGTGTTTGATATGACCAGCGGCAAATTGGTTTTGGATTATTCAGAAGTGAAGATTGATGCAACTTTTGATATTGACGCAACTTCTGGGGATGTTGAAGCTAAATTTGACTTGGACAAAGTGAGCAAGTTGGATGATGATGTGTTGATTGGTAGTGTTGGGGATGGTACTTATGAGGTGCGGGTTGATATCACTAGCGGTGATATTTTATTGATTGACTAGTTATAGTACCTAAAATGAATTGCTAACTCCTTGTGGAAACACAGGGAGTTTTTTTATTCCAATTCTGCGATTAGTTCTTCTACCCATTCACGTGCCATTTGGTGACTGCGGAGGCCGTATTCTAAGGGTTTGAGTTGGTATTTGAATGTAGGTTGGTATGCGGCAGGGAGTTGTGGTTCGAGGAGAGATAGCTCCGCTTTGGTTTGATGAAGTTCTAGATCGATTTGATTGATGGTGGCGAGGATATTTTCTAAGATTTGTTTTTTATCTTGCGAGTTGGGGATGAGGCCTAGGAAGGAGACTTTTGAGAGGGCGATGGTTTCGAGCTTGTTGGGATTGATTTCGGCGAACATCCAGTCTTGGAATGCTTGATGGCCCGTTGGTGTGATGGAAAAGATTTTTTTGTTACGGCCGTTTTCTATTTTTTGCTGCATGGTGATCCATTGTTTTTTGAGCAGTTTTTTGGTTGCGTTTTGTAGACTACCATAGCTGGCACTATAGAACATAGAGATGCTACCTTTGAAAGCCTGATTGAGCTCATAGATGGTCATTGATTTGAGTAGTAATAGGCCGAGGACTACAAATTCCATATTTTATCTTCCTTTTTGGTTCTTTATATGCTTCTAATAGTAATATAACATGTTTTATCGTTTTTTTATTGACTTAAGTTTTGGTATATATTACTATTAGTAATATAACTATAAGTAACTGAAACGAGGTTTGAAATGAAAAGAGTATTATTGATTGTTGTTGGCGTACTATTGCTGGTGATTTTGTTTGTGGCAGTAACCACTTGGTTGAACACGCGGCCTATTACTGAAGCGGATGCGGTGGAGATGATGCAGGCAGTGATTGAAAAGGCTGTGGATTCGAAAGACGTGAGTAGTGGGTTGGTGCGAATTGTTTCTCCTGAAGTTGGTTTTGATGAAACTTTTGTGGTGGGTGAGAGCCATGGGGCGATGACTGTTGTGGACCAACCTTTCCATGTGGCAAGTGTGGGGAAGCTGTTCACTGCGGCATTGATGGGAATGTTGGTGGATGAGGATTTGATTGCTTTTGATGATCCGATTGGGAATTATTTTGAAGAGGGCGTGTTGGATGGTTTATTTGTGTTTGAGGGTGTGGATTATCAAAATGAGGTGACGGTGGCGATGTTGTTGGGGCATACTTCTGGGTTGGCGGATTATTTTGAAGATGCAGGGAAAGATGGGTTGAGTGGTGAGGAATGGATGTTGGCAGAACCAGATCGATTTTGGACACCAGTTGAAATTGTAGATTTTTCGAGAGATTATCAAGAAGCTGTGGGACCAGCGGGTGAGCAGTTTCATTATTCTGACACGGGGTTCATTTTGTTGGGGATGATGATTGAAAATTTGACGGGGATGCGCTTGGATGAGGCTATGGAGACGATGATCTTTGCTCCGGTGGGGATGGATGATAGTTATTTGATGTTTTATGGCGAGCCGAAAAATGAGAGGCGAAAAATCAATGAGGCTTGGGTGAATGGTGTGGATGTGTCTGGTTTTGAGAGCATTAGCATTGATTGGGCTGGGGGTGGTGTGATCTCTACTTTGGATGATTTGGTGAAATTTACAAAGGCTTTCAATGAAGGAGATTTGCTGAGTGAGTATACGTTGGCGGCTTTGTATCGATTTGATGAGAAGTTTATGCAAGGAATTGCCTATGGGTTGGGGACGATGGAATATCGTTTCAATGAGTTTATGCCTACGTTGGGATTTTTGCCGAAGTATCGGGGGCATATGGGAATTTTAGGGACACATGTGCTTTATGACCCGGAGAGTGGCACGATTTTGGTGGCGAGTTTTGGTTCGACTGATTTTGTGGCGGGAAGTGTGCGCACGATGATTCAATTGGCTACGATTTTGTGGCGGATTCAATAATCTGCTAGTTTGAAGTGTGCGGTTGAATGTTGATTTGCTTGTCTGCTTTTGGTTTTGAAAGATTGCTTTTGTGGTGAGGTAAGAAGGATTTTTTTGTGAGAGTCGATACAGTATAATAAATGAAATAATTGGACAAGATGACACCTAATTTGATGGTGATGAAAGGATGAAGCATGAATCGACAAGTTGCAACTTTGGGTGGGGGATGCTTTTGGTGCGTGGAGGCTGTTTATGATGCGTTGGAAGGCGTGATCTCTGTGGAATCTGGGTATTCTGGGGGAGATGTGGCGAATCCGAGCTATGAAGCGGTGTGCACGGGCAAGACCGGTCACGCTGAAGTGGTGCAAGTGACTTTTGATGCAGATGTGATTTCTTTTGAAGATTTGTTGCGGATTTTCTTCACTGTACATAACCCGACCACTTTGAACCGTCAGGGCAATGATGTGGGTACACAGTATCGCTCGGTGATTTTTACACATGATGAAGGACAGGTTTCGGCAGCGGAAAAGGTGATTGAAGAGGTGGAATGTGAGGGGCTCTATGAAGATGCGATTGTGACAGAAGTGACCCCGTTTGAGACTTTTTATGTGGCGGAGGATTATCATCAGGAATATTTTGAGAATAATCCAAATCAGCCTTATTGCAGCGCGGTGGTGGCACCGAAGGTGCGGAAGTTTCGAGAGAAATATGCTGGCCGTTTGAAGAAGTGATTGGCGCTAGTTGCGAAGATGTTTGTTGAATGCCATTTCGTTTTTACGAAGTGGCATTTTTTGTGGGAGAGAAGTGGGGCTAAGGTTTGCGCATAGGTGAAAAAACGGGATGTGAAATTTGGAAACGGTTTGGTTGGCTGTTTTGGAGGGGGCTGATTGAGTGTGGGGTGCTTCAAAAAAAGTTGGGTTTTTGCTGTTTTGTGAAATTTCTGGTATATGCAGGGAAAAAATAAAGAATGCACCCCGTATATAGTGGTTTTTGGAGAAATAGTACTGTGTCAGAACATGCCAAAAGGTGTTTTGAGCACTGCCAGAATGCGCCAGGAGGTGGTTTTGATGATGCCAGAATGTGCCAGAAATCTTTTTTTGTTATTCGACATCCTGCTCTGTGGCCTTCGATCTGGGGAATAAAAAAATAAAAATTATAAAAAAATAAAAAGAGGAGATCGAATGTGGGGAGCAAGAGGGGAAATGGAGGATGAGGCTATTTGATTTTTAATGTGCGGAAAAGGTTCTGTTTTGATAATAGAACGTATGAGCTATATTCTCCGAGTAGTATACATTAGGTTGAGGAAAAAGTCAAATTTGGTGAATTGGTTTACTACTAAAGAGATTTGGAAAAATATAACTTCTTTCACCCCTAAGATAGTGCTGGCGTGTGATGAAGAGGGACGAGGATTTTGATAGACTTAAGGTGCGTTAATGAACTATTTTTGAAAGGTGAGCTGATGAAGAAAAAGGTTTTGTTGACTGGCGCATCGGGAGAGGTGGGATTTGAGGCATTTCGGGAGTTATATCGAAGAAAAGATCGATTTGCGATTCGCTTGTTTTTGTTGCCCGGGAAGAAAGAAGAGAAGCGGTTTGGGAAGTTTGCGAAGGATGTGGAAGTGGTGTGGGGGGATTTACGCAATTTTGATGATGTGAAACATGCGGTGGAGGGGGTGGATGTGATTTTGCATTTGGCGGGGATTATTCCACCTTTGGCGGATGAAAACCTGGAGTTGGCAAGGGCGGTGAATGTGGATGGAACAAAAAATTTTTTGGAAGCTGCTGGGAATCAAATGGCTGGCTTTGGTGAGAAAAAGTTGCCAAAGTTCTTGTTCACTTCTTCTGTGTCTGTTTATGGGGATCGGATTGATGACCCTGAGATTCGAGTGGGGGATACGTTGAAACCGAGTGTGGGTGATGAATACGCTCGAACGAAGATAGAAGCAGAGAAGATGATTTGTGAGAGTGGTTTGAATTATGCAATTTTTCGTTTATGTGGGATTTTGACATCTATATTGAAAATCCAACCCTTGATGTTTCATATGCCGTTGAAGACAACGCTGGAATGGTGTTCGGCAAGTGATGCGGGATTTGCATTGGTGGAGGCGATTGAATGCGAGGAAGTTTTTGGAAAAATTCATAATTTGGGTGGGGGGAGAGGCTGCACGGTGAAGGCGGAGCAATTTTTGAACCAGATGTTTGCGTTGTTTGGATTGAATAAAAAGACGATTCCTCGGCACGCATTTGCGACTCAGAATTTTCATTCAGGATTTTATGCAGATGGAGATCGATTGGAGGCGCTGTTGCATTTTCGCCGGCATGTGTTGATGGATTATTATGAGACGATGGGCAAGAAGATTTCTGGGGTGCAACGGTTTTTTACGAAGTTGGTGCCGAGCGGAATGGTGCGTGCTTTTTTGACGCGACAATCGGAACCTTGGCGGGCTTTGAAGGAGAAAAATATGGCGATGATTGAACGGTATTATGGAAATTTGGAAGAGGCACTTTTCTATTCGAAAAAATATGTGAATTAGTTTGAGAGATTTGATTTTCTGTGGAATAAAAAAGGCTTGGAATTTCCAAGCCTTTTATTTTTTTTAAATTTAGCGATCTAAATTGCTGGCAGAATTGGGCGGAAAAACGAGCAGATCTTGTGAGGCGTTGGCTTGATCTGCGTAAAATCCTCGATATTGAGGGGGAAGGATGCCGGCCAATTGGTACATGATTTGATCGGTGACAGCTTGGCGATAGATCTTTTTTTCTTTGCGATCAAGCTCTTTGACATAGAAGGGATTGCCGACCCGAGTGTGCACTCGAAAGCGTTTGAGCTTTTTGAGGTCTTCACGATAGGTTTCGTGACCCCAAATGGCAAGGGGAAGAATGGGGGTTTTGGTGTGGGTGGCGAGAACTGTGGTGCCGGGTTTACCTTGAATGAGACGGCCATCGCCAGTGCGAGTGCCTTCGGGGAAGATGCCAAGAAGTTTGTTGTTTTCGAGGACGCGCATACCAGTTTTCATAGCGACGATATCGGATTCTTCTCGTTTGAGGGGAATGAATTCCCAGATGTTGAAAAGGAAACGGAAGAGGGGATTCTCCCAAGAGCCCGCTTTGGCCATGGCGGTGAATTGACGAGGATAGATGCGGGGGGCAAGAAGAGGGGCGTCTAGAAAATTGACATGATTGACAACGACCAGCATAGGGCCTTCATAGGGAATTTTTTTCAATTCTTGGGCGTCCATTTTGCTGATTAAACTTGCGATGGCGGTGATGAGCGGATTGATGATGCTTTTGCCAAGGGTTTTTTCTAAGACGGGGAGATTTTTGTTTTTTTCTTCCATTTGACTTCTCTGTTTGGGTTTGTGGTTGCTAGTTTAGGCAAGGGGTTCTTGCAAGATGTGCAACGCTTGGGGAAGGATTTCAATTTCTAATTTTTGGCCTGCTTCACAGACGGTTTCACCATCAATGTGGGAAGGGATGGTGCCATCTAGCGCGGTGACAGTGACTTTTTTGGCATTGATGAGATTGACTTTGGGATGGGTGGTGTGATTGCCAGCGATAAATTTGGGGAGTACGGTGAGTTGGGAGATGCGGTTCATTTCGTTGGCGATGCAGACGGAGAATTCACCATCGCTGGTGTCTGCGTCTGGAGTGAGCAGGAAACCACCACCGGCACGTTGACCGTTCATGATGGAGATCATGAGGAAACGAGATTCAATGGTTTGATCGTCTAGTTCTAGACGGAGCAGGGCGGGTTTGACTAAGATGATGGTTTTGAGGGCTGAAATGAGATAGCCGATGAACCCACTGAATTTGAGCTTGGCTGCTTCAAACCCGACGATGGCGTCAAAGCCTACCCCAAGACCGTTGCCGAAATAGCGCCCAGTGGGGAAATCGCCCCCACGGACATAGCCGACATCAAAGACTTGGGTGTTTTGATCGCGAAGGACTTCTAGGGCGGCATCTATGCCGGTGCGGACACCGACCCCAAAGGCCATGTCGTTGCCACTACCGACAGGAAGGAGGCCAAAGATGGCTTTGTGATCACTATCTTTGTTGGCTTGCATGATGCCATTGAGGACTTCATTTGAAGTGCCGTCACCACCTGCGGCGATGATATAGGTATAGCCTTCGGCATGGGCTTGTTTGGCAATTTGTGTGGCGTGGTTGGGGGCTGTGGTGAGCTCTAGATCGTAGGGGAGGTTGTTGGCTTCCATGAATGCTTGGATGGTGGGGATGTGATCGACACTTTTTCCTCTACTGGAGGTGGGATTAAGGATAATTTTGTATTTTTTCATGATTTACTCTTTTTTATGGAATTTTAAATAAAAACGGGAAAAAGAGATATTATCCTTTTCGCCATCCTATTAGTAAAACCAAAAAAAGAAGAATAAGTTGCGGGGGATTGGGTTATTTTTCCCAAAATGTGTGGGCGGGCGTGGGACGGAAACCGATTTGATAATAGAATTGTTGGTTGGAGCCGACGACGGCTTGCTGGGCGCCTTGTTTGGCGGCATTTTGGATGGCGGTGAGAACGGCGGCTTTGCCAAGTCCTTTTTTGCGATGGTCGGGATGGGTGGCAACGGGCTCGATGAGGGCGTATTGGGTTTGAGGATGGACCCAGATGCCAGAGAAGGAGGCGTAGTCGCCATTGGGGGCGATGATGATGGTGCATAGGCTGCGATCAAAATCTGGACCGGAGATGCTTTCGGCACGGTCGATGAGGTCTTGGTCTGATGAGGGAGGGGGACCTGCGTGATTGAAGCCATACCAGAGGAGGGTGTGGAATTTTTTGATGTCGAATGTGGGATCAGTGAGGGTGATTTTTGCGTAGCCATCTGGAAGGGTGTGGGAGAGATCGGTGGTGAGGATGTCTAGGATGGCGATGTGCTCTTGGTGTTGGGTGGGATGGTAGCCGAGAGCATGGGCGAGGCGTTGGAATTCTGCATCTTGATTGGGGATGAGGATTTTGAGGTTGCCCTCTTTGTGAAGGTGATGCTCGGCATGTTGGATGAGCTGGGTTTGGAGAAAGCGGTATTGAGGGTCGATGCAGAGATAGGCATAGCCGAGTTGATCTTCATAGGTGGCGAGGGCGACGATTTGATCTTGCTTGTGTTGGTCGGTCCAAATGCCGATGTGGTCTAGGTGTTGGGTATCGTTGATGCCGAGGGAGTGAACCCATTCCCAACGGGCCCATTCGAAGGGATGAGTGACTGGATTGGTTTGGTTGAGACGAATGAGGAAGTTTTTGATTTGGTGAAAGGCAGGGGTGAAACTGGGCTCGGGGGGATAGGGGTGAAAATTGATCTTCATATCTGTATTATAGAGTTTTGGCGGAGGTGTGTAAATTGTGAATTATAATTTGAGAGGTATTATTTTTTATTGAATGAAATGAGGTGTTTGTGTATTTATATTTGATGTGGGATTTTGATGGAACGTTGTTTGATACGTATCCGGTGATGGGGAAGGCGTTTCAACAAGCTTTGGCAGAGGCGGGGTTTGATGAGACGGTGGAGGATGTGATGGCGAAGATGAAGGTTTCGATGTCGCATGCGGTGGCGTATTATAAGGAAAAGTATGGAATTGGTGAGGCGTTTTTGGATGCGTATGATGATTTCCGAATCGCGTTGGAGTTAAATGAATGTGTGTTGTTTGAGGGTGTGAAAGAAATTTGTGAAAAGATTTGGATGAAGGGTGGAAAGAATTATTTGGTGACACATCGAGGGTCTTCTGCTTTTGGTTTGATGGAAGCGGAGGGATTGTTGCCTTATTTTGATGATTTTGTGACGGGTGAGAGTGGGTTTGCGCGGAAACCTAGCCCGGAGGGAATTCAGTTTTTGTTGGAGAAACATGGATTGCCGGCGGAGGAATGCTTGATGATTGGAGACCGTGAATTGGATGTGTTGGCAGGGAAGAATGCGGGGGTGGATGCGTGTTTGTTCACTGAAGAGAAGGATGTGGTGAGCGCGGCGGATTATGTGGTGGATGAGATGGATAAATTGGGTAGGATTGTGTTGTTGAGTTAATGAAAATTTATTTAATATATCAATATTCTTTATTGGAAGAATTAATAAAATCAACCTAGATTTTTTTTATTTTTTCACTCATTTCATTATTCAATAGTGGGACAAATTATTAGTTTTTTAATTATAGAAATCTCATTTTGAGATAAAACTTACAATTTTGTTATTGACTTTCTTTTTATTAGTTGTAATATTAATATAAATTAAGAAGAAGTATGAATAATATTTAAAAAGTTTGAAATCAAAATGAGGAGTTTTTATGAATACAAGAAAAATAATTGTTTTTTCTGGGTTTATTGTGGTTGTTTTATTGACACTTTCTGTTGTGAGTGCCAAAAATAATTATATGGATGAATCAACGTTTTGCACTGAAGTATTCGGTGGGGTTTATGATGCAACCAATAACCTTTGCTATAATGTAAAAGTTAGTACTGAAATGTGCCCTGATGGATATGCTACCTATAATATGTTTGAACCCATTGCATATACTCCTTTGCATGGTGCTAAATTCTCTTTAGCATTAGGGGAAATTGAATATACGTGTGGGTATACAGGTTCCTCAGCTGCATTGCCATTAGATAAAAAAGGTGTGGCGAAAATCACAATGTTACCTGTGAAATCTTATCTTGGTGGAACTATCAAAATTGAAGGAAAAGGTGCTCCTAGTTTCTTACGTCTTAAAGCAAATGGTATTATCTACAAACTTCCTGTGGTTCCAGGTTCTATTAAACAATTAGATAATGGAACTTTTATTGCTGAATTTTATACAATTGATCCACTTACAAGCCAGCCATTGGTTGCTCCTAGGGAATATATAGCTGAATTATTCGGTGTTAACGGACCTGCTGGTGGAGGATTTAGTATTATTATTTTAAGGTAATTATTTGCTTATTTATAAAAATCCCTGATATTAGAGGGATTTTTATATTTAAAGAAAACCTCCTAAAAATTATTTTTTAGGAGGTTTCTGTTTTAAAAATAGAAATTAGTTCCACTATATTTCGCTGGGTTCTTTGACAGTAACAGTTTTCTGGATGCGGATTTGTTTAGGATAAAGAAAGATGTGATAAGTATTGTGTTTATATATTCAGTGTGAGTGATGACTTAAAGGAGGTTGTGTTTTTGTTTATTAACTTGTTATATAGTTAATATCGGTTATACTGAATGAGTGAAAAATAGGTGGTAATAATAATTTTTCCAAAACCAAAGTTAATTATAAATATGTTATTACTTTTTTTGTAATAATGTAAAATTTTTTTTGAAATAAAGAAAGTGGGTTTTTTATGAAAAAAAATGTTGTAGTTTATCTTGTTTTATGTGTTGTATTGATTTCTGGAACATTTGTTGTTTCAGCATCAACAGATATTCAAGGTGCCGTAAACGTTTGTGAGAATTTATGGGGAGGAAATGCTATCGTAAATGGTAGCACAGTTCAATGTGTTAACATAACTGACCGAGTTCCTGTTGAATATCACAAATGTACTCAATATGTCAATGGACATATGAGGCCAGATACTAGCCCAACATCAGCGGCCGATTGGTTACTTGTGCTTGATAGTTGTGGTTATACAGAGTTGCCAGCAAATACAGTTGTGTTGCCATTAGATAAAAAAGGTGTGGCAAAAATCACAATGATGCCTGCAAAATCTTATCTTGGTGGGAACATCAGACTTGAAGGAAAAGGTGCTCCTAGCTTCCTTCGCCTTAAAGCAAATGGTGTGACTTATAAGCTTCCTGTTGTACCTAGTTCTATCAAACAATTAGGTAATGGCTCATTTATTACAGAATTTTATACTGTTGATCCCTTTACAAGCCAACCATTGGTTGCTCCTGGAGAATATAGAGCTGAATTATTCGGTGTTAACGGACCTGCTGGTGGGTACTTTAATATTACTATTTTAAGGTAATTATTTGCTTATTTATAAATATCCCTGTTATTACAGGGATGTTTGATATTTAAAGAAAACCTCCTAAATATTTTTAGGAGGTTTATGCTTTAATAATAGGAATTAGGCCCAGTACATTTCGCCGGGTTCTTCGAGCATTACTGCTTTTTTGAGGACTTCGATGGCTTTGGAGAGGCCTTCGTTGGTGGACATGAGGGCATCTTCATGTTCAATGGAGATGACGTAGTCGTAGCCGACGAGGCGAAGGGCGGTGGTGATGTCGCGCCAGGTTTGTTCGTTGTGGCCGAAGCCGATGGTGCGGAAGGTCCATGCACGGTCTGCGATTTGATCGTAGGGTTTGTTGTCGTTACAGCCGTTGACATCGACGTTGATGGGGTCGACGTAGCAATCTTTTCCATGGACGTGGTAGATGGTTTTGCCGAGGGCGCGGATGGCAGCGATGGGATTAACCCCGTTCCAGAAGAGGTGGCTGGGATCGAAGTTGCAACCGACGGCGGGATTAGTGCTGTTGTGTAGTTTGAGCATGGTTTCGACGTTGTAGACGAGTTGGCCGGGGTGCATTTCGATGGCTACTTTGACGTTGTGGTCTTGGGCATATTGGCCGGCGTCTTTCCAATAGGGAATGGCGACGTCGTTCCATTGATAGGCTAACATTTCAGAATAGTAGGGAGGCCAAGGGCAGGTGATCCAATTGGGGGTGGTTTCGCCAGGGGCGCCGGCGGGGATGCCTGAGAAGTTGTTGATGACGGGGATGTTCATCAGTTGGGCGAGTTGGATGGTTTTGCGGAAGGTCTCGTCTGCTTCTTGTTGAGTGGCTTTGTCGGGACTGAGGACTTCTCCGTGGCAGCTGAGAGCGCTGATGAAGAGCCCTTTGGATTTGACAAGGTCGAGATAGTCTTGGCGAGCAGATTCGCTGGCGAGAAGATCGTCTAGGTTGAGGTGGGCGTTGCCGGGATAGCAGCCTGTGCCGATTTCGATGGCTTTGGCACCGTAGGATTTGATCTTGTCGAGGGCTTTTTCAAAAGGCTCGTTTTGGAAGAGGACGGTTAGTACACCAATTTGCATAATAAACTCCTTAGTTTGTTTTGAATTGTTCTGCTCATTTGAATCGTTTTTGAATCATTGGGGCATTTTCCCGTTGGTTAACGAAAAATAGAGCAGGATGTTGATTTTGTTGCATCTGCTCAGTAATAGGACTCATTTTTATAATAGCTTAAGAAGGGGAATCTGTGAAGTTCGGGCGAATTGATTTTTGATGAAATATGAGAAGAAAGGACATTAATATACCTATATAGACTATTTAATAGCCTAAGTGTTAATTTAAAAAGTCATATTGCCTATTGAAATCGTTTAACGTTTTTGTTAATATGTTGATAATAAGAGAAAAAATTCACAAATGCTTGGAGATTTTTGAGTTCAACATGAAAGAACAAATCACAGCCCCCATTTTGGTTAGTCCTGCAGCGTTAATGGTTTTGCAGATCATTCGAAGGCGTGGTGCTGTTTCTCGTTCTACTGTGACAGAGATTACGGGTTGGTCAAAAGCAAAGACAACACAGGAAATTCGTTTTTTGCTCGAAAAGGACTATTTGGTGGAAGTGGGGAATGGGGCATCGCAAGGTGGCCGAAAGCCAAAGTTGTTGAAATTGAATCCGGATTTGGGCTATTTGTTGGGCGTTGACATTGGCGTGACTAGTTTGGACATGGCATTGACTGACATTGGTGGCGAGATTTTGGTGCGTTTTTCGGAGCCGGTGGATTTGCGTAAGGGACCGGAAGTGGTTTTGGACCGCGTGACGGAAATTGCGTTGGAGATGTTGGGCGAAGTGAGCGGCAGTGCCAAGCAGGTTTTGGGCGTTGTGATTGGGGTGCCGGGCCCGGTGAATTTCATTGAGGGCGTTTTGGTGGCTCCTCCTTTGATTCCAGAATGGGAACGTTTTCAGATTCGTAGTTATATAAAGAAGACGTTTGAGTCTACGTTTGTGATGGTGGACAATGATGTGAATATTATGGCGTTGGGGGAACGCTTTGCTGGTGAAGCACAGGGAATTAATCATTTTATTTTTGTGAAGATTGGCACTGGCATCGGGGCGGGGATTATGTCGAATGGCAAGATTCACCGTGGACGAGATGGTTGTGCAGGTGATATTGGGCATATTTGTGTGGATAAGCGCGGACCTTTGTGCAATTGTGGGAATTTTGGCTGTTTGGAGATTATGGCAGCGGGACCGGCGATTGCGAAACGCGCGATGGATGCGGTTGAAAATGGTGATAGCCCTTTGATGGCGAAGATGATGGAAGAGAATGGTGGCTATTTGACGCCAGAAGATGTGAACCGTGCTTGTTTGGAAGCAGACTCGGCGGCTTTGCAGGTGATTCGAGAAAGTGGACGTTTGTTGGGAGAGACTTTGGCTTCTTTGGTGAATTTCTTTAATCCGAGTCATATTATTATTGGCGGGGGGATTTCTCAATTTGGTAATCATTTGTTGGTGGCGATTCGTCAGACGATTTTGAAGAGATCGTTGCCTTTGGCAACAAAACATTTAGTGATCAATTTTTCTAGCGCTGGGCGTGATGCAGGTGTGATTGGAGCGATATCTATGGCTTCAGAATATCTTTTTGCAATCGAAGAAGACCCAGGCAGAATTATTACTTGAGTTTGATAATCCGAGAAAAACAACTAATTTTGAAAGGCAGACAGAATGACAAATAAGAAATTTAAAGTTGGTGTTGTTGGGTTAGGGTTCATTGGACCGGCACATATTGAAAACATTCGTCGTTTAGGTGATGAGGTTTTGGGTGTGGCAGGGATTGACCTTGAAGAAGCCCAAACCTATGCTGAAAAGTTGAAAGTGGAGAAGGCCTATGCATCTTTTGATGAGATGGTTGCTGATCCTGAGATTGATATTGTGCATGTGTGTTCTCCCAACTTTTTGCACTATGAACATGCGAAGAAGGCGATGGAAGCTGGGAAACATGTGATTTGTGAAAAACCTTTGACGGTTGATTCAGCCCAATCGGCTGAATTGGTGAAGCTGGCAGAGGAAAAAGATTTGGCTTGTGCGTTGAATCATAATTTACGGTTTTATCCGGTGAATCATGAGGCACGTTCGATTGCTCGCAGTGGTGATTTGGGCGAGATCTATAATATTCATGGTTCTTATTTGCAGGATTGGTTGCTTTTTCCGACGGATTGGAATTGGCGTTTGTTGCAAAAGGAAGGCGGCTCTTTGTGCAGTGTGGCTGATATTGGTTCTCACTGGATGGATATGGTGCAATTTGTGACAGGGCTGAAAATCGTGGAGGTGTTTGCTGATTTGGGGACTGCGATCCCTGTGCGGAAACGCCCGTTGGGGAAGGTGGAAACCTACCAAGGCAAGATGAAGAAAGAACAAGAATTTGAAGAGATGCAAGTGACTGCAGATGATTTTGCCCATTTGTTATTCCATTTTGATAATGGCGCAAAGGGAAGCTTGGTGATCTCTCAGGTGAGTGCTGGCCGCAAGAATTGTTTCCGCTATGAAATTGATGGCGCAGAATCTTCTGTGGCGTGGGACTCAGACCGACCGAATGAATTGTGGCGTGGGTATCGTGGACGCTATAATGAAATTTTGCAAAAAGACCCGGCGATTATGTCTGAAGCAGCACAAGCTGTGAATAGTTATCCGGGGGGGCACGCAGAAGGGTTTCCAGACACTTTCAAACAATTAGCAAAGAAAGTGAACGAGTATATTGAAGCTGGTGATTTTGATGCGACTCCGGAATTTCCTACTTTTGCAGATGGACACCGATCTTTGTTGATTGAAGACGCGATTATTGAAAGCGCAAAGACAAAGAGCTGGGTGAAAATTAAGTACTAGGTGGTTTTATCCAATCAATAATTTTTCTAGAATGAAGAGCAAAGGAGGTCGTTGAAAAGATATATCCATTGATTCTAGTTTGGGCCGAGCGTTTGATTTGAAGATTGAACAGAGGTCCATTGTGAGACTGATGAAGGTTGGTTTTGCAAAAATAAAAAAAACATATTTGTTGAAACATATAATTTTTCATAACCGAGATGGTTTTGAAAAGTAACATTATCTATTTAGGAGAATAATGAAAATGAAAAAAATCTTAGGCTCATTGTTGCTCATCGTTCTCGCATTTGCTATGATTTCATGTGGTGGACAGACTGAAGACCAGACTGCTACTGCTGAACCCGTGCAAGTGATGGGAATCGTGATGCCCAGTGCAACCCATGGTTTCACTGGTGAATCTATTCAACATGCTGAAGCAGAAGCAAAAGCTCTTGCTGCTGAATATGGCTTTGAATATAAATTCTTAACCGCTTCTGAAGCATCTGAACAAAATAACCATATTGATACATTGATTAATGAAAATGTTGACGTGATTGTTTTGTGGCCAATGAACGGTGACGAACTTCGCTCTGCCGCACAAAAAGTGATGGACGCTGGGATTCCGTTGGTTATTTATGACCGCTTGATCACAGACTTCACCCCAACAGTTGAATTCATGGGCGACAACACCAAGATTGGTGAAATGGCTGGTGAATATTACAATACATACTTTGCAGACGAAATTGCTGCTGGTGATACGATTCCTGTTTTGGAATTCAAGGGCGACCTTTCCACTGTTCCACAACAACGAACTGATGGCTTCTTGTCCACCGCAAATGAACAAATTGTCTTCGTGCAAAGCTTCACCACAAACTGGCAACGCCAAACTGCTTTGGAACAAATGGAAACCTATTTGACCACTGCTGATACAGAAGAAATTGAAAGCTTGAAAGCTGTTTTCACACACGATGACGAAGTTGTGTTGGGTGTGTTGGATGCCATTCGTAACTACAATGGTGACGCAGATCTTTCTAACTTGACCTTGGTGTCTGGTGTGGGTGCACGCCGTGAAAACTTGGATACTTTTGCTCCTGTGAAGGAAGAATTGGGTATCGATCAAGTGACATATGCATTCTCCCCCGCTTTGATTCGCCAAGCTGTTGAACTCGGTGCTGATATCCTTCAAGGTGGAAGCCCCTCTGGTTTGATTTTGGGCGAAACCGTGGAAGTTGACAACAGCAATGCTGAAGAATTCCGCAGCAACCCGATTTATATCACTCGCTATAGCCTTGAAGAAACCGCAACAGAAGCTCCTGCAATGGAATCTGCTGAAGGTAAGGTGATGGGGATTGTGATGCCCAGTGCAACCCATGGTTTCACGGGTGAATCTATCCAACATGCTGAAGCTGAAGCAAAAGCATTGGCAGCAGAATATGGTTTTGAATATGTGTTCTTGACTGCTGCTGAAGCCTCTGAACAAAATAACCATATTGACACTTTGTTGAATGACGAAGTGGACGTGATTGTTTTGTGGCCAATGAATGGTGACGAATTGCGCTCTGCCGCACAAAAAGTTGTGGATGCTGGGATTCCGTTGGTTATTTATGACCGCTTGATCACAGACTTCACCCCAACAGTTGAATTCATGGGCGACAACACCAAGATTGGTGAAATGGCTGGTGAATATTACAATGCATACTTTGCAGACGAAATTGCTGCTGGTGATACGATTCCTGTTTTGGAATTCAAGGGTGACCTTTCTACCGTTCCACAACAACGAACTGATGGCTTCTTGTCCACCGCAAATGAACAAATTGAATTTGTGCAAAGCTTTACCACAAATTGGCAACGCCAAACTGCTTTGGAACAAATGGAAACCTATTTGACCACTGCTGATACAGAAGAAATTGAAAGCTTGAAAGCTGTTTTCACACACGACGACGAAGTTGTGTTGGGTGTGTTGGACGCCATTCGTAACTACAATGGTGACGCAGATCTTTCTAACTTGACCTTGGTGTCTGGTGTGGGTGCACGCCGTGAAAACTTGGATACTTTTGCTCCTGTGAAGGAAGAATTGGGTATCGACCAAGTGACATACGCATTCTCCCCCGCTTTGATTCGCCAAGCTGTTGAACTCGGTGCTGATATCCTTCAAGGTGGAAGCCCCTCTGGTTTGATCTTGGGTGAAACCGTGGAAGTTGACAACAGCAATGCTGAAGAATTCCGTAGTAACCCGATTTATATCACTCGCTATAGCCTTGAAGAAACCGCAACAGAAGCTCCTGCAATGGAATCTGCTGAAGGTAAGGTGATGGGGATTGTGATGCCCAGTGCAACCCATGGTTTCACGGGTGAATCTATCCAACATGCTGAAGCTGAAGCAAAAGCATTGGCAGCAGAATATGGTTTTGAATATGTGTTCTTGACCGCTGCTGAAGCCTCTGAACAAAATAACCATATTGACACTTTGTTGAATGACGAAGTGGACGTGATTGTTTTGTGGCCAATGAATGGCGACGAACTTCGCTCTGCCGCACAAAAAGTTGTGGATGCTGGGATTCCGTTGGTTATTTATGACCGCTTGATCACAGACTTTACCCCAACAGTTGAATTCATGGGCGACAACACCAAGATTGGTGAAATGGCTGGTGAATACTACAATTCCTACTTTGCAGATGAAATTGCTGCTGGTGATACGATTCCTGTTTTGGAATTCAAGGGTGACCTTTCTACCGTTCCACAACAACGAACGGATGGCTTCTTGTCCACCGCAAATGAACAAATTGAATTTGTACAAAGCTTCACAACAAATTGGCAACGCCAAACTGCTTTGGAACAAATGGAAACCTATTTGACCACTGCTGATACAGAAGAAATTGAAAGCTTGAAAGCTGTTTTCACACACGATGACGAAGTTGTGTTGGGTGTGTTGGATGCCATTCGAAATTACAATGGTGACGCAGATCTTTCTAACTTGACCTTGGTGTCTGGTGTGGGTGCACGCCGTGAAAACTTGGATACTTTTGCTCCTGTGAAGGAAGAATTGGGTATCGATCAAGTGACATATGCATTCTCCCCCGCTTTGATTCGCCAAGCTGTTGAACTCGGTGCTGATATCCTTCAAGGTGGAAGCCCCTCTGGTTTGATCTTGGGCGAAACTGTGGAAGTTGACAACAGTAATGCTGAAGAATTCCGCAGCAACCCGATTTATATCACTCGCTATAGCTTGGAAAACTAAGCAGTAGCGTTCGGTAATAGAACTCGAATACACTATGGATTGGTCGGTGTAAAAACCGACCAGTCCTAGTTGCTGATTTTATATGAACCCTTGAGACTCCTCTTTCATAATGATGACAAGGTTGAGTTGAGGAAAGGATGGTACTACACAGATGTTATTGGAAATGAAAAACATTACCAAACTTTTTGGACCTGTTCGAGCGTTGAATCAAGTTAATTTTACGGTGAAGGACTCTGAAATTCATGGTTTGCTTGGAGAGAATGGTGCAGGTAAGTCTACTTTGATGAATATTTTGGCGGGCGCGGTTCCGGCAACTGAAGGTGAGATTTATTTGGATGGTGAGTTGATCGAAGATATGACCATTTCTAAATCACAAGATTTAGGCATTCGTTTTATTCATCAAGAATTGAACTTGTTCAATGACTTAACTGTCTTTGAAAATTTGTTTTTGGGACAAGAAATAAAGAAGAAAACAGGTTTCTTGGATAAAAAACAGATGATTGAACGCGCCAGACAGGTTTTGGAGCGGATCAAGATGGATATTGATCCATTGATGTTGGTGGATGACTTGGAACCTTCACGTAAACAATTGTTGGAAATTGCGAAGGCCTTGTTGTTTGAATCAAACTTGATCATTATGGATGAGCCGACCACGGCTTTGACAAACAATGAAATTGAGATCTTGTTTGGGATTATGCGCCAATTAAAAGAAGAGGGAATTAGTATTATCTTTATTTCACATAAGATGCCAGAATTGTTTGCGGTCTGTGATCGTTATACGGTTTTGCGCGATGGGAACTTCATTCAATCTGGTTATTTTAAGGAGATTAATGAAGATATTGCGACTGAGCTTTTGGTGGGTCGGAATATTGTGAATGAAAGAATGAAAGTGGAAGATTATCGCGGAGACGTGGTTTTTTCTGCACGAAATTTGACATGTAATGGCTTTTTTGAGGATGTGAGCTTTGACCTTCGGAAGGGCGAAGTGTTGGCGATCACTGGTTTGCATGGGGATGGCCGTGGGGAACTCTCTGAAGCTTTGTTTGGTGCCCGAAAACTTGATGAGGGCGAGATTTTTATGAATGGGTCGCCACTGAGGTTGCATAGTATTAAACAAGTGATGCGCTCAGGGGTTGGCATGGTGCCAAGAAATCGTAAGGAACGCTCGATCATTAAGGATTTGAGCATTATCAATAATATTTCTATTGCACATTTTATTACTAAACATAGCAAGGTTTTTATTAGCCGTAAGGAAGAAATCGAACGTTATGAACGTAATAAAAAGGTGACGGATATTAAGACCCCCAATCCTGATAATTACATCACTTCTTTGAGTGGTGGGAATCAACAAAAAGTGATTTTGTCCCGTTGGTTGGAGTTGGATTCCGATGTTTATATTTTGGATAATCCGACGCAAGGGATTGACGTGGGGGCGAAGTTTGAGATTTATAAGTTAGTGGATGAAATTGCGAAACGTGGGAAGAGCTTGATTATTTTTAGTGCTGAATTCCCTGAAATTTATAAGATCGCGGATCGTTGTTTGGTGATGTATAAGGGGAAGGTGAACGCTGAACTCGATCTTGAGAATATGACAGATATTAATGTAATGTACTACGCTACTGGATCAAATTTGGAGAAATCAAATGCAAAATCAAACCAATAAAATGACTTTTTGGGAACGATTTAGAAATTTTAATTCAAAATATTCTTATATTGTTTCATTTATCGCTTTGTTGACTGTGGCAACAATTATTAAGCCACAATATCTTTCTTATAACAATATGTCTACTTTGTTGCTGCAAGCATCAATCAAAGGGATCATCGCATTAGGGATGTCAATGTTGATTATTGCTGGCTTGATTGACCTTTCAGTTGGGTCTATTGTGGCATTAGTTTCTGGGTTAGCTGTGGTGGTGTTGAATAACACATTGAATATCGGGCTAACTTTGGCATTTAGTGTTGTTTTTGGTGGTGTGCTAGGGGCGATTAACGGGTTGTTGGTGACAAAGGGCAAGATTGCTCCGTTCATTGTGACTTTGGCTACGATGAGTGCTTATCGCTCGATTATTGTGCAATTGGGACAAGGTGGTCCTTTCAATGTGAGTATGGATATTTATCAAGAATTCCGTATGATCGCTGCTGGGAAAACTTTGGGGATTCCGAATTTGGCTTTGATCTTTTTGGGCGTGACAATTGTGGTGGCGTTGATGATGTCTAAGACAAAGTTTGGGCGATATGTTTATGCAGTGGGCTCTAATGAGAAGGCTGCTCGCTTGGCTGGTGTGAATGTTGATATGGTGAAGACGATGTCATTTGTGGCAACTGGTATCTTGTGTGGTATTACTGCCTTTTTGTTGACTTCACGTTTGACTTCAATCACTGCACCGAATGCAGGGAATGCGTTTGAGTTGGACGCAATTGCTTCTGTGGCAATCGGTGGGATTGCAATGGACGGTGGACGTGGTATGATTGCTGGCTCTTTCTTTGGGGCAGTGATGTTGCAAATGATTGAAGGTATTTTGATTGCAGCGAAGATCCCGCCATTCTTGAATGGTTTGGTGAAGGGTGTGATTATTATCTTTACGGTGTTATTGCAACGTAAACGAAGTAATGAATAAATTGGAAGATATTATTAGCTTATCTCTCCATTCTTTAGGTTGAAAAACGATTTTGTTTTCAATCTCCTTTTCCTTCGACGGCTCCTGATTTTTCGGGAGCCGTTAGGATTTAAATATCAAATACTTGATTTTGGGCGCAAAAAGGTGTATTCTATATTTAATGTAAACGATTAACGTATAAGGATTGTTTTATGAAGAGAGTTACAATTTCTGATGTGGCAAAAGAAGCGGGGGTTTCTACGGCAACGGTTTCCCGCGTGTTGAATAATAAGCAAGGGGAGATCAAGATCAGTGAATTGACCTTTGTGAAAGTCCAAGAAGCAGCGGACCGGTTGGGTTATGCAGCGGACCCGTTTGCAGCGAGTTTGCGCTCTAAGCGAAGTGGGTTGTTTGGAGTGGTGATGCGCGACGTACGAGATTTATTTTTATTGAAGTTATTTTTGGCATTGGATGATGAAGCAAAGAAATATGATGTGCAGTTGTTGATGGGGAATGCGGATTATTCTTTGGCTGCGGCAGAGCAACAAGTGCAGATGATGCGCAGACGCTGGTTTGATGCAACATTTGTTTTGGGCGATATCCCGGGCGACGGGGGACTTTTGAATGCTGAGAATGATGGGCAAGTGCAGGTGGCATTGGCTTGTGGGAAGCGCAAGGATGTGCCTTCGATTACGATTGATGAAAAAGAAGGGGTGCGTTTGGGGATGCAGCATTTGGTGGAATTGGGGCATCGAAAGATTGCTTGTGTGGGTGATGGGAATGCTTTGGGCGTGCGAGAACGTATGCAGGAGTTTGTGAGCTTGGTGGATGAATTTGATTTGGTGTTTCGGGATGATTTTTTGCGAGATTGTGATAATTGCAGGATGAGCGGGGCCGAACAAGCGCGCTTGTTGATGGAGATGGAAGATGGACCGACAGCAATTTTTTGTCTGACGGATACGTTGGCATTTGGTGCAATTGATGCACTACACCGATTGGGTTTGAATGTGCCGGGGGATGTTTCTGTGGTCGGTTTTGATGACGTGTTGGAGGCTGTGGAGATTTTCCCGGCGCTGACGACTGTGCGACAGCCAGTGGAAGAGATGGCGAAGATGGCGTTTGAAGAAGCGATTGCTTTGTTGGAGGGGAAGTCTATCGAAAAATTTGAGGCTGTGCATTTGGTGCCTGATTTGGTGGTGCGGGAGACTACGGCTGCGGTTAATGCTAAAGATTAAAGGAATTTAGATTATGACATTGAATTTGGAACGGTTGAAAGAGATTTTGGGAAAATTTTCTGAACAGAAGATTGCAGTGGTGGGGGACTTTTTTCTGGATCATTATTTGATCCTCGATGAATCATTGAATGAAATTTCTTTGGAGACCAACAAGGTTGCTTATCAAGTGGTGGGGCGACGATTGAGCCCAGGGGCTGCAGGGACGATTGCTTCGATTTTGCGCTCTTTGGATGTGCAAGTTTTTGCTGTGGGTTTTTGCGGGGATGATGGGAATGGATATGAGTTGAAGAAGGAAATGACGGCGCGAGGCATGGATTTGCGTGCTTTTTCTACGTTTGAGGATAAGGTGACTCCGACTTATACAAAACCTATGTTGTTGAGTAATGGGGTGGAAGAAGAATTGAACCGTTTGGATATTAAGAATTATAGTGCTTTGAGTGCGGCTGAGGAAGATGTGATATTGGCTGGGATTGATGCTTTGGTGGATGAAGTGGATGGATTGATTTTGATGGATCAGGTGAATGTGGAGGGGATGGGTGTGTTGACTGATCGGATTCGGGCACGGATGATTGAGATTGGTGAGACGATGCCAGAGAAGGTGATGATGGCGGATTCTCGGATGGGGATTGCGAAGTTCTCTCATGTGGGGATCAAGGTGAATAATTTTGAGGCAAGAGCGGCTTTTGGAAATGAAGAAGATGCGATGGAAGAGATTGCAACGAAGATGTTTGCTGAGCATACTTTTCAACGGCCGGTGATTTTGACGCAAGGGGAAGCGGGGATTTTGGTGTTTGATGAGCGTGGGGCGGCGTTGGTGCCGGGCTATGCTGTGAGTGGACCGATTGATGTGGTGGGCGCGGGGGATAGCGTGACCGCTTCGATGACGGCGGCTTTGTGTGCGGGGGCTGATTTGCAGGAAGCTGCGAAGATTGGTAATTTGACCGCTTCTTTGATTGTGCAACAGATTGGAACTACTGGCGTTGCAAGTCAGGAAGATGTGCTTAATCGTTTTATTGAATTTGAGAAGTAAAAAAGGAGTGTAGCATGGATACAAAGACTTATATTAATACTTATTTTGATGATTTGAAGAGTGTGATTGACAATTTGGATCGAGATGTGATTCAAGCAATTTATGAAAAAGTTGAAGAATGCCAAGTGAATGGCAAAACTTTGTTTTTGATGGGGAATGGTGGAAGCGCGGCGACGGCTTCTCATATGATGTGTGATTTTGGGAAGAATACGCGCGGGACTGCGAAACCTCGATTGAAGGTGATTGCGTTGAATGATAATATGCCAACGTTTGCTGCTTATGCAAATGATGAAGGTTATGACCGTGTGTTTGCGGAACCTTTGATCTCTTTGGCTGAAAAAGGTGATTTCGCTTTGGCAATTTCTGGGAGCGGGAATTCTCCGAATGTGTTGGAAGGGATTAAGACTGCGAATGAGATTGGTTTGTTTACGATCGGTTTGACAGGCTATGGCGGAGGCAAGTTGAAGGACTTGGTGGATATTGCTTTGGTGGTGCCGGAAGATGATATGGAACAAATTGAAGATATTCATATGATTGTGGATCATGTGTTGACTGGTTTGTTGCGAGGTGGACGTTATATCAAAGATTAATACGTGGGGTTGGGAAAAAAGGAGAAAAGAATGGGTTGTTCATTAAAACCTGAGGGTTATGCTTTGGCGATTGACTTTGGTGGTACAAAGTTGGCGGCTTGTGTGGTGGAAAAAGCGACCGGGAAGATTTTTAATTATCAGCGGCGATTGACCCCGAAGAATTCGACATTTACTGAATCTTTGGATTTGGTGAAATCGATGGGGAATGAGATTTTGACAGCATGGCGCGCTGAGCATGATGAAGAAGTTTCTGGAGTGGGTGTTTCTTTTGGGGGACCTATTTCTGAAGATTCACGTTTGGTGATTAAATCTCATCATGTAAAGGGCTGGGAGAATTTTCCTTTACCGGTGGTGTTTGAAGAATATTTTAATATTCCGGCGGTGATGGCAAATGATGCTGATGCCGCGGCCTATGGCGAATGGTTCTATGGTGCGGGCGATAAGGAAAAAAGTTTTTATTATCTGCAGGTGAGCACAGGAATTGGCGCTGGTTTGGTGATTGATGAAAAGATTTTCCGCGGAAAGGGGAATGCTGGTGAGCCCGGGCATTTGATTGTGGATAAGGATGCAAAACCGTTCCATGGTAAGTTGTGTGCATGTGGCAAGCCGGGATGTTTGGAAAGCTTTAGTGCTGGGTGGGGGATTGCTGCGCGGGTGATGGATGTGTTTGATCAGCTGCCGGTGGAGTCGATTTTGCGAAAGTTGTGTGAAAGCGACGTGAATAAGGTGACGACGGAAATTGTGTTTGAGGCTTATCGCCGCGGGGACGAAGATGCTCGGAAGATTATTTTGGATGGGATTGACCGTTTGGCGGCTGTTTTGGCGAATACGTTGTGTGTGTTTGATCCGCATAAGGTGGGGATTGGCGGTGGTTTGACGAAATCGCGAGATATTATTGAACCTGAATTGTTTGAGGCGTTGAAGCGCTATATGCCGTTTATGTTCTATGATGAGTTGATGATTGATTTTTCTCATTTGAATGGACGGGAGACTTTGTTGGGCGCGGCACTTTTGACTTGAGGTTTGAATTCATGACGATATTAAAGAGTTCACGATTAAACTTGCGACCATTGGTGAAGGAAGATGCTGCCTTGCTTTATGAATGGTTGAATGATGCGGAAATTATGCTTTCTTTGGGCGATGAGGTTTATGGAAAATTCTCCAAAAGCGAACTTGAAAAAGATATTGAATCTCATCCGCATGGTAATAGTTATCAATTTATGATTGAGACGAAAGAAGGTGTTGGTATTGGCCGATGCATCTTGTTTAATGTGGACTCTTTAAATAATTCTGCGATGATAGGAATCTTTTTAGGAGACCGTACGCAGTGGGGAAAGGGGCTGGCGAAAGAAGCGATGGAGTTGTTGATTGAGTTTGGGTTTGGTGTTTTGAATTTGCATGCGATTTTTTTGGGTGTGTTTGAATTTAATCGACGGGCTCAGCGGCTTTATGAATCGGTTGGGTTCAAGAAGATTGGTGTGCGGCGAGATGTGCGGTTGATCAACGGAAAGTATTATAATGCGGTACTGATGGATCTGTTGGCGGATGAATATACCTTTAAGCATTTAGATTTGGGAAATATGGATCTCTATCAGTAGCGATTTTCGGTTAGTTAAAAAGGCTCTTTTGAGAAGGTAGATGCTTTTCGATGTAGCTTTGAATATCAAATTTTCTTTTTAGTCCGTTATAGTTCATATAGCGGATTTTTCCAAATATGGGACGTTCTTTCCAGGGGCGATCGTGAACGCCAGCAATGGCCCAGGCGATGCCGGTGAATCCGTTGGGGTCACGACCGTCGATGCTGTAGGTGTCGTTGAGGTAGATGGCGATTTGATAGGCTTCGGCGGGAGAGGGAGTCCATTCGAGAATTTTTTTGGCCCAGTACATACGCATGTAGCCATGCATTTTGCCGGTGGTGAGCATTTGTGTTTGGGCGGCATTCCAAGCGGGGTCATGGGTGAGAGCTTGCTCTAGTTCTTGTTGGGTGTAGAGATATTCTCGGGGATCTTGTTGGTGATCGGCAAGGGTTTGTTGGGCCCAGTTGGGGGCGCTTGCGAGGGAATCGTAGTGGGGGTTGTGATGACAGAAGTTATCGGCAAGCTCGCGACGGACAACGAGCTCTTCAAAGAATGATTCGAGATGGGTGGTTTGATGGGCGATGTGTTGAGCGGAGATGTGACCGAAGTGGAGGTAGGGGGAGAGGTTGGAGAGGGCGTCTTTGCTAGGTTCGTTGCGATCGGTGGCATAGGTGGGGGCTTTGTGGGTGAGGAAATGATCGAGGGTTTGTTGGGCGGCTTGGGGACCGGGGGTGAGCCATGTGATGGGTTTGATTTCGGTGTTACTTTTTAATTGCGCATAGGTAATATTCCAGTCGGTGGGTTGATGACTTTGGGGAAGGTTGTGGGGCGGCATGGGTTGGATGGCAGGAATGGGGGTAAGATATTGGGGGAGTTGTTTGTGAATTTTGGGGCGGATGGTGCGAGCGGCGTATTCTTGTTTGTCTGAGGCTTGCCAGATGGGGACGATGTTGTGGGCGTCTGTTTCGATGAGGGCGGCTTGGGTTTGGGTGACGAGGGTTTCCTTCCATTGTTTGGCAATTTTGAGGGGAGAGAAATCCATGACGACGGTGGAGATGCGGTTTTGATGGATATAGGCGGGAAGCGTTTGTTGCGGATCTCCATAGAGCATGATGAAGGGGATGTTGAGGGAGAGAAGATCTTGTTCTACTTCTTTGAGACCAGTGAGCATGAAATCGTAGTGCCTGAGATTGGCAAGGGGAAATGAAGGGGTGAGATTGAAAGCGACAATGAGAGGAGATTGCAATTCGAGCGCGATGTTTTGAGCAGTGAGGAGAGCCCAATTATGTTGGACACGTTGATCTCTACTCATCCAATAAAGGACGGGGCCGGGTTTGACAGGGATGTTGTTGAGGTAGCGTGAGCGGGTGTTGATCCATTTTTCTATACTCATAGTTTTATTATACAGAAAAATGAAGTTGAAGGGATTAGAGGGTGGTGATGTTGTGGATGGCTTCGTCGATGGTGATGGTTTGGTTGATATATTGATTGAGGATGGTGCCGAGTTGATATTCGAAGTCTAGGTTGGTGAAATAGGATTCGGTGGCGCGACGGGTGCCATTTTTGAGATTGTCTTGAACAGATTTGAGCCAAGGGTAGATGTTGGTGATGTCTTCGTTTTCGTAGACATATTTGCTGCTGGAAGCGCCACAGAGACAGGCGAAGATGACTGAGATGCGTTTGGAAAAGAGGTTTTGAAGGAATTCGAAGACGGTGTCGATTTTTTGGGTGTTTTGGGAAATGCCGAGGACACCACCACCATTGATTTGTTGTTGGCCGGGGAGGGTGGTGAAATCGTATTTGCCGAGCACGTTGGAGATTTTGCTGTTGATGAGGGTGGAGGTGCGATTGGAGAAGGTGATGGTCATGGCGGTGTTGCCAGAGGCAAATTGACGGGTGGCATCTCCCCAGAAGGCTTTTTGTTTGACGTTGGCATAGTTGAGGGATTCTGTGGTGAGATTGAGGGCTTGGCGGAGTGCGTCGTAGTTCCAATAGGGAGAGGAACCGTTTTGGGTGAATTTGCCATCGAGGCTGTAATAGATGGGCAGGAATTCGCAGGCGAGGATCATGGGGGCGTTTTTGATGAAGGTGGTGCCATGTTGGGTTTCGGATTGGGCGTTGTTTGATTTGGTGAAAAAGCCTGCTATTTGATTGTAGGAATGGAAATCTCTGGGAGGGATGAGATCGGCCTTGAATTGTTCGAAATAGCGACGGGAGACGATGGTGTCTTGAAAGAGGTCTTTGCGATAGAAGAGGAGGAGCATGGAGGGGTCGAAAGGGAAGGCGTAGCGTTTGCCGTCGATGTAGGAATATTCTTGTTCGAGGCCGTCGATGAAGCTATCAAAAATGGGATCGAAGTTGTGGGGAATTTGATCGAGAGGGATGAAGTTGTCTTTGCCGAATTTGGAGAGCCAGGCCATATCGATGCGCATAAGGTCTATGTTGGGATCGATTTGGTTGGTTTGAATCATATGGAATAGGTCTTCGTAGTCATAGGAAATTATATTGGCGTGGATGCCGGTTTCGATGGCGATGATCTGCGAGACGTAGCGGAGGGCAACTTCTGAGAGGCCTTTGATGCAGGCGATGTTGATGATCTTTTGATTTTTGGTTTTGGTGATGGTTTTTTCGGTGAAAATGGCGGGGGTAATGATGTTGGTGGTAGGGACCTCTTCGGTGAGAAGATCTTGAGAGATAAATTTACCGAGGTGTTTGTAGTCGATTTCGTATTGGGTGAGATTGCTGAAATTGAGGATATCTGTGGAGGAGAGGGAGATGATTTCGGCGTTGAGGTTGATTTGAGTGAGGTGGATGATTTGATGGATGACTTCGGCTTTTTCTTTGGCGGTGGTGATGATGGCGTCTATGTTGGGGTTGGAGAAGATGATGTCAAAGCCGGTTTGGATATCTAGGCTTGGGTTGCAACTATAGGTTTCGATGTTGATGGTTTCTTTGTCGATGTTGCTGTTGATGCCTTCGATGATGTCTCTTTCAAAGGTGAATGTTTTGCGTCCGGAGAAATAGACGATGTTTCGATAGTTTTTTTGGTTGATGTGATGGGCAATGTTTTTGCCTATTTTTTTTGCATTGAAAGAATAGAATGTTGAGGGATTGCGCCCCGCACTGATTTTGCGCTCGACGAAGATGAGGTTGGTGTCGTTGATTTTGAGGTCTTCGTAGAAGGTGTCTTCTTTGTTGAGGCAAGTGATGATGATGATGGTGTGGGTTTGATTGGAGAGGGAATTTTTAACTATTTCTTTTTCGTGATAGGGGACGCTGTCGGTGATATAGAGGTTGTGAGTGAAACCGATTTGGCTGGCATATTGGGAGATGCTTTTGTAGAGGTCGCGATAGCGGCTGATGTCGTTGTCGGGGATGATGACATCGACTTGATCGATGATGCCTTGGCGGAGACGTTTGGCGCTCATGTTGATGTTGTAGCCCATTTGGAGGGCGATGCGCTCGACGAGTTCGGCTTTCTCTGCTGAGACGTTGCCTTTTTTGTTGAGGACATTTGAAACGGTGCCATGGGAAACGCCGGCAGCTTTGGCTATATCTTTGATTGTGGGCATATGTCCTCCATTAATTTTTTATGCAAAAATTATTATAGCATATAATCATGTTTTCAATTGTTAATATGACACGTACCAATAATAACAATTTGATAATTGACACGTTCCAAAAAATTCTGTACACTATAGGTGTTGGTGCTGAAAAATTGTTTTTGGGCTGACAAAATTTTGCGAAGAAAGAAGCTATTATGAAATATTCCACTCTTTTAAAACAGAAATTTAGTGAACATGAAGTTTTGATTGCGGCTCATCAAGGTTTGGGTGGGGGCAATATTGTTTTGAATTCAAAAAATGCGATGATCAATGCGATTCGACATGGTGCTGATTTGGTTGAATTGGATGTTTCTAAATCAAAAGATGGTGTGTTTTTTGCATTTCATCAAGATCAGGAAATTCGACACTTGATGTCGATCAAGAAGATCGAGCAAATGACTGCTGAAGAGATTAAGAATTTATATTTTTATACAAATGCGATGACTGAATCTGCTTTCCGAGTGCAAACTTTGAAAGAAATGATGATGTTTTTGAAGACGCAAGATGTGTTGGTGAATTTGGATAAGTGTGATTTGTTTGATGGGGATTTGTTTTTGCATGTGGATGAGTTTGGAATGGAAGAACAGGTGTTGTTGAAGGGGACGTGTACGAAGGAATTTTTGGATATGGTGGCAGCACACCCCACAAAATATATGTTTATGCCTTTGATTAAGAGTGAAGCGGATATGGAATTGGTGATGAGCTATGGTGAGGCGATTAATGTGGTGGGATTTGAGTTGATTTTTGATGATGTGGCTTTGGCTCATGTTCAAAAGGATTATATGCAAAATTTGCGCGAGAATGGCTTTTTCTTGTGGGTGAATGCGATTTCTTTGGGAAAGAATTTTTGTTTGAGCGCTGATATTGACGATGATATTGCTATGTTGGAAGACCCGGATGCTGGTTGGGGACGCTTGGTTGAGATGGGCTTCAATGTTTTACAAACGGATTTCGCATCGGATTTGCGATATTATCGCAACGAAAAAGGTTGGTAACACTTGCCTGAGAGCAGGTTGTTAATTTTTATATTTTTATAAAGGAGAATTTAGATGAAAAAGATTTGGATGGTTTTGACCTTGGTTTTGGTTTTTACCATGGCATTTGCTAGCATTGTTTCTGCAGAAGGCTATGATGAAGAATTGGTAATTTATACTAACTCTGGTTCTGGCGGACGTGATGCATGGTTGATGGACTTGGCTGCTGAAAATGGCTTCAATGTGACAGTGGTTGAAGGTGGCGGCGGTGATATTTTTAACCGTGTGATCGCTGAAAAGAATGCTCCTGTGGCAGATGTTGTCTTCGGTTTGAATATGCTTAACTTTGCTGAATTCAAAAACCAAGAACTTTTGATGGAATTTGTGCCAACATGGGCAGCCAATGTGGATGATGCAATGAAAGATCCAGATGGCTATTATACTGGGATTGTGAAACAAGCAATTGTGTTGGTTTATAACCCTGACTTCATTGCTGAAGAAGATGCTCCCACCGATTGGCCGGATCTTTGGACAAATCCTGACTATTCTGGTATGTACAATGTGTTCAACTTGGGTGGCGGTACATCACGCACCGTGTTGTCTGGGATTGCAATGCGCTATCAAGATCCAGATGGTGAATATGGCATTTCTGAAGAAGGCTGGGAAAATATTAAGGCTTATGTTCAAAATGGTTATTTCGCCGCTGAAGGTGAAGACTATATGTTGAACTTGAAAGAAGGCACTGTGCCGATGAGCATGTTGTGGGGCTCTGGTGTGGTCGAAAAAGCTGCTGAATATGAAGTTGAATTGGGTGTGATGAATCCTGAAATTGGTGTTCCTTTCGTGGTGGAACAAGTTGGGATTTTGGAAGGTACTGATAGCCCTGAAGCTGCAAAAGCATTTGTGGAATGGTTTGGTTCTGATGAAGTGCAAGCATTGTGGGCCCAAGAATGGGGTACCTCACCTGCAAATTCCGTTTCAATGGAAAGCGCACAAGAAGCCGCAGTGGCATTGGATGAACAATTGACAACTGCTCAATATATTGACTGGGCATGGGTGCTCGACAATGTTGATTATTGGGTTGAAAAGATGGAATTGGAATATATGGAATAGGATTTTTCTATTCTGAAAGATAGAATTAGGGATTGCTTCATCTTGATGAAGCAATCCCATTTTATGCTGATGTTTGAATTTATTTAGAACTTATTATTTTTATTGAATATGCTATACTAAAAAAAAATTAGGAGGACCCAATGATCAAGTTTGAGAATGTGGTTATAAAATATGGTGAATTCGTAGCAATGAATGATCTTAATCTTGAGGTGAATGAAGGAGAATTTTTCACTTTGCTGGGGCCCTCTGGTTGTGGGAAAACTACTATTTTGCGCAGTTTGGTGGGATTTGTGGATGTTTTTTCGGGCAAGATTAAGGTGGATGAAGAAGACATTACTAAATTGCCTACTGAAAAACGAAATATTAGCATTGTGTTTCAGAGTTATGCTTTGTTTCCGACGATGAATGTGTTTGAGAATATTGCTTTTGGGTTGAATGTGCAGAAGGTGGATAAGGATGAGGTGCAAGCGCGGGTTTTTGAAATTGCGAAACAAGTGGATTTGAGTGAAGCACAATTGTATAAGAATGTGTCGGCGCTCTCTGGTGGGCAACAACAACGAGTGGCGATTGCGAGAGCTTTGGTGATGAAGCCGAAGATTTTGTGTTTGGATGAGCCTTTGTCTAATTTGGATGCGAAGTTGCGCGGGCAATTGCGCTTGGAATTGAAACGGTTGCAACGTGATTTTGGGATTACGACGATTTATGTGACGCATGACCAGGAAGAGGCTTTGACACTTTCTGATCGAATTGCGGTGTTCAATAATGGACATATGGAGCAGGTGGGGACTCCGATGGAGATTTATAATCAGTCACAATCTGAATTTGTGTGTGATTTTATTGGCGATATTAATCAATTGGGGAAAGCGGCAATTACGGAAATTAATAAGACGTCTTCTAAGCAGTTTGATGTGAATAAGAAAGCGTTTGTTCGATTGGAACGTACGGTGCTGAAGAACAAAACAGGCTATGCGAAAATTACGGGGAAGATTACGGATAAAGAATATAATGGGATGCTGACGAAGTATTATTATGATGTGGCAGGGGAGACTTTGAAGAGCATTGAGAAGAATGATCGCTCTTTGATTATGGATGTTGGGGATAGTGTGGAACTTTTTATCAATCCAGATGATATTATGCAATTTTAGAGAGGTGGATGACGATGGATAAGATGAAGAGTTTTTTGAAAAGAGTGAATGTAGGATCATTGATTGTTTATGCACTGTTGGCATGGTTCATCATTGCATTTTTGATTTATCCGAATTTGAATTTGATTTTGCAGACTTTTATGAAGGATGGCGAATTTTCTACCCGAGCAGTGGAGAAATTGTTGTCTTCTCCGAGAGCGATGAAGAGTTTGCGGAATAGTTTTGTGTTGGCAACTTCGATGGTGGTGACGGTGAATTTGGTGGGGACGTTCATTGTGTTGGTGACGGAATATTTTGAGGTGAAGGGTGCGAAGGTCCTCAAAGTGGGCTATATGTCTACTTTGGTCTATTCGGGGATTGTGTTGGTGGCTGGGTATCAATTTTTGTATAGTGGACATGGTTTTTTGGCAAAGTTTTTGCCGAATTTGATTCCGAATTATAATACGGAATGGTTCACGGGGTATGCGGCGGTGCTGTTTATTATGACGTTTGCGTGTACTTCGAACCATATGATCTTTTTGACAAATGCGATTCGAAATATTGATCAGGGGACGATTGAAGCGGCACGAAATATGGGAGCATCACAATTTATGATTTTGCGTAAGGTGGTGTTGCCAGTTTTGAAGCCAACTTTTTTCTCGATTACTATTTTGACCTTTTTGACTGGTTTGAGCGCAGTTTCGGCACCGATTGTGGTGGGTGGAAAACAATTTCAGACGATTAACCCGATGATTTTGCAATTTTCGGGGAGCCCTGTGTCACGAGATGTGGCGGCATTGTTGGCTGTGATTTTGGGCATCTCTACTTTGATTTTGTTGGTGATTATGAATAAGATCGAGAGTGGCGGAAATTATATTTCTATTTCAAAGGTGAAGACGAAGATTGTGAAACAAAAAATCTCGAATCCATTGGTGAATGTGATTGCGCATGTGGTGGCTTATGTGTTGTTTTTGGTATATGTGTTGCCAATGGTGATGGTGGTGGTTTTCTCGTTCACAAATTCTGTGGCGATTAGTGCTGTGGATTTGTCTTTCGATAATTTTACTTTGAAGAATTACGTTTATTTGTTCACTGAACGACGCGCGCTACAACCATATTTGGTGAGTATTGTGTATTCTATTGTGGCGGCGGTGATTGTGACGATTATTTGTTTGATCGCTTCTCGTATTATTCATAATGATAATAAAAAGGTGGCGACGATTTTGGAATTTTCTTTGTTGATTCCGTGGTTGCTGCCAGCAACTTTGATTGCGTTGGGGTTGATTATGACCTATGACTTGCCAAAGAATATTATGTTTAATAAGATTTTGGTGGGATCGCCATTGTTGATGTTGGTGGCGTATGTGATTGTGAAGATTCCGTTCAGTTTGCGAATGTTGAAGGCGGCATTCTTTGGTTTAGATGCTTCTTATGAAGAGGCGGCAAAGAGCATGGGCGCGAGTACTTTTTATACCTATCGCAAGATTATTATTCCGATTTTGTTGCCGACGATTTTGGCTGTGATTGTGCTGGCGTTCAATAGTTTGTTGGCGAACTATGATTTGTCGGTGTTCTTGTATCATCCATCGTATAAGCCGATTGGGATTGTGATTAAGACAGCGACGGAAGAGCAGAGCTTGCAAGATGCTAGGGCGATGATGTTTGTCTATTCTGTGGTGTTGATGATTATGTCTACACTCGCTACGTATTTCTTCTATGGGAAGAATACGGATAAGACTAGTTCGTTATCGTGAGGATTTTGAATTTGAAAGGAAAGTGGTGTTGTTCAACACCACTTTTTTTTATTTAATTGATAGAATGTAGTTAAGTTAAATTACAAAAAGGAAAAAAATGAATATCAAACATTTTGACAAAAAGTATGTTGCGGCTGCAGAAAATTTGATGCGCGCAAACTATTTGGAGATGCAAGAAAAAATGAAAGTTTTGCCGGATGTGATAGAGATGCCTGCTCTTGATTATCTGTGTGAGCATGGAATTGGTTTTGTGGCATTGGATGAGGATGATGAAATTCTGGGGTACTTATGTTGCTATGCACCGATTGATGAATTTTGGGGAAAAGTGAAGGGTGCGTTTTCTCCGTTGCATGGGCATGGGGCAGTGAAAGAGAATCGGAAAAAAATTTATCATCGACTTTATCAAACATTATCTGAGGCATTGGTGAAAGAAAAAATATTGTCACATGCGATTTCTGTCTATGCTGCGGATGAGGTGGCGGTGAAGGGATTTTTTGAGATTGGGTTTGGCAATGCGTGTGTGGATGGGATGTTGCGATCGTTTGATTTGGGTGTGAGTGAAATTGATGGAGTGGAATTTTTCGAATTGAGTAGGGTGCAATTTGGAGATGTGTTGCCTTTGCAAAATGCGTTGATCCGTCATTTGGGAGAGGCCCCTACTTTTTTGAGATATCAAGAGATGAGTTTGGAAGAGTTTGAAAAACGAGTGAAAGAGGACCAACGATTTTTTGTGTTGAAAAAAGATGATGAAATGATTGGGTATGTTCGGGTGCAAAATGATGGGGAGAATTTTGTTTCGTGCTCTAAAGGGGTGATGAATATTTCAGGGGCATACTTAAAGGAAGCGTATCGAGGGAAGGGAATGTTTCCAGCTTTGATTCAATCTGTTTTGAATGTGTTGAAAAATGAAGGTGTTGAAAATGTGGGGGTTGATTATGAAAGTTTTAATTTGACGGCGAATTCTTTTTGGCCGAAATATTTCGAGCCTTATACATGGTCGATGGTGAGACGAATTGATGAGCGTGTTTTGGAGGAGATTTAGAAGGAATCTGTGGGATAGTTGGTGTTTTTCATTTTTCGAGTGAGGGCTAATTTGTAGGCGCGGATGATTTCTTCGCGATTGAGGAAGCCAAGAATGTTTTGATGGTTGGTGGGGGAGACGACGGGTAGGTGACCGACGCCTTTGATGCCCATTTTGGCGAGGGCATGACCAATGGTCTCGTTGGGATAGGCGATTTGGATTTCTGAAATGGGGTTGGCGATTTGACTGATATTGGTTTTGTGGATATCGATTTTTTCAGCGATGGCGTTATCTATATTACTGATAGTGACGATGCCAAGAAAGGCTTGGTTTTCTTCTATGATGGCGCAGTGGCGGTGAGATTGATTGAGAGTGTGTTCGACCTCTGAGATGGATTGTTGAGGAGAGAAAGAGAGAATGTCTGTGGTCATGACTTCGTGTACGAGGACGTTCTCTAGGATATCAAGATCATGACCGCGTTTGAGACGGATGCCCCGATTTTTAAGTTTGAGAGTGAAGATGGATTCCCCATCGAGGATGGTCTGGGTGATATAGGTGGCGATGACGACAGTGAACATGAGGGGGAGGATGAGTTTGTAGTCATGGGTGAGCTCGAAAAGGATGAGGATGGTGGAGATGGGGGCTTGCGAAGTGGCGGCGAACGTGGCGGCCATGCCTATGATGGCGTAGGCACCGGGTGGGGAGACAAGATTGGGGAAAATGAGATGAATGGTTAGGTCAAAGGTAGTGCCAAGCATGGCGCCCATATAGAGGGAGGGGGCAAAAATCCCACCGGATGCTCCGGAACCAATGGAGAGGTTGGTGGCGATGAGTTTGAGAAAAAGGAAGAGCAAGGCGAGTTTGAGGGGAAGTTGATTGGTGAGGGCGGAGAAGACGGTTTGATATCCTATGCCAAAAAAGGTGGGCATTTGAGTGTCATAGGGTTTGTGAATGAATGCCATATAAATGAAGGAAATGAGACCTAAGAAGAGACCGGCGAGGGCTGGTTTGAGCCAGGCAGGGATGCGTTTGAGATTTTCAAATCGATCTGTGGTGGCATAGAGTGTTTTGATGAAGAGGACGGCCCAGAGTGCGGAGAGGATGCCTAAGAAGGGGAAGAAGGCGTATTCCCATGAGGTGGTGAGGCCGTATTCAGTGGGAATGGTGAAGGCGGCAGCTTGCCCAAAGGAGGCTTGATTGACGATGCTGGCGGCGACAGCGGCGATGACTACGCTGCTGAAATGACGAAGGTGAAATTCTCCGAGGATGATCTCAAGAGAGAAGATAACTCCGGCGATGGGAGCATTGAAGGTGGCGGCGATGCCAGCTGCGGCTCCACAAGCGACAAAGTTTTTGATCTTATGTTCCGAGAGATGAAGCCATTGTCCGATAGTGGAACCGATGGAGGCACCGATTTGAACGATGGGACCTTCTCGACCGGCGGAAAAGCCAGTGCCGATGGAGATGGTGGTGGCGATGAATTTTATGATGCTGACTCGCGGGCGAATTTTGCCTTCGTTATAGGTGACGGCTTGCATGACTTCTGGAATGCCAGAGCCTTTGGCTTCTTGCGCGAGAAAGTGTACGATGGAGCCAATGATGAGGCCTCCGAGCACCGGAATGATGAGATAGAGAAAGTGTGGCGGGATGTTGAGCAAGGAGGGAAGACGATCAAAATTGAAGGTTTCAACGAGTTGAATGGCTCTTTTGAAAAGAATGGCAACGCCACCCACAGTGACGCCGATTAAGGCAGTAGTGGAGAGAAAGATGGCTTCGGCTAGGTTTGGATTTTTATGGATTCTTTTCTTTTTCATTTATTAACCATTTCGGTTGGATTATACTCTTGGTTTAATTAAATTCAAGAGGATATCCTATGAAAAATTTTAACATAAAGTGATGAGGATAAATAACTTTCTAATTTGAAAATTTATAAGAAAGTGAAAGCGGATTGATATTGAGGTATTGCTCAAAATCATTCATTTAATGTGAATGATAAAAGGATATAACAAGTATTAAATCTCTAGATTATTTATATATTTATAGAAAAAGTTAACTATATCGCAATTTTTTGTATATTTTCAATGTGCTTTTTCTAATTTCATTTATTGTGTAACCTAATAATGAAAAGAAGATAATTGTAAAAGGCATCGAAAATGTAATAAAGTCTATATGAGGATGAATCAAAGAATGTGCTTTTGCTAAAGTAAACCAAGATATTGGCCCAAGGAGGCTCAAATATGTTATTGCGACTAGACCAAAAGATTTTGAGTTTTTGTTTTTTCGGAACCATCGTATGATAAGAAGGATTAAAGTGATGGTAAGTAAGATTAAGACAAAATCTATAGCGCGTAGATTTAGCATCATTTTTCTTTTATTTTCAATAAAGTAGATTTTCAAGGTATCAATTCTTGATGTTTCTAAATCATATTCTGGTTTGCGATTGGTTGAATAAATAAAGCCTTGGTACGTACGAATCAATCTTTTATTAAAATCCTTTTTAATTTCTGTCCACGAATAGCCAGCAACGCTTAATTTTGCAAATAATAAACCAATAGAGAGTACAAATGATGTGAATGATGAAACTATAACAGTTAGAAAATACTTTATAAAATTTTTAAAGTGATAATGGTATTTAATTGCATAATAAAATAAAGGTAAAGATGCCATTATTAAATAGGTGCTAATAAACTCATATCCAAAGCTTGTTTTTATAATAACACTTATAAATATTATTGTAAGAATATGTAATAAATTTATTTGGTTTTCTTTTTTAACATATCTAAAATAAAAAGCATATATTACAAATGGTAAATAAAATACCCACCATGTCCAAAAAATGCTTTTACCCGCAATGACAAGCCAGTAATTTCCAATAATTGAGAAATAAGCAAATATAGCTGCTAAATGCCCAAATTCTAAGAATGTCCAATAAATAATTGCAGTGATCATTAATCCAAGAAGAAGACTTTGAGTTAGATTGAAAAAATCTAATTGGCGTTTGTTTGTTATATTTAATTTGTCGAGAAGTTGAGAGTATTTTGTGAAAAATGTTCCTTGTGCACCAATTTGCGCCATATAAACATCATAGTATTGATAATCCTCTGATGTTAGTGTTTTTTGATTTAAAAAGAAATCGAATGTGAATTCATTAATATTGATTGGTTTTGTCGGGTAATATTTTCCAAGAAGAGGACTTTTTTCTGTTTTTGTAGAAATTTGGGCGTTTTGAATTTTTCCAATTACAAAGCTATCAGATTCAATTGAGAAATATTTAAAATCAAGGTCGTTAAATTGGCTAAGAAGATTATTATAAAAATTGGTAGATAATGTGATGAAGACAAAGGTGAAAGTAATTATTTGAATAACGAGAGTTTTTGTTTTTGATGATACTTTGTAATAATCCAAAAGATTTGAAGCGATAAGAAAAATAAAAATAAAAAATGATATATAAAAGAAGGTTCGATTGATTGTGTAATCTTTTATCTTTATTTCTTGTTTTGAAAAAAAGAAATAAAGTGAAAGAATTAATGTAATTAAAACAATTGAAATATTAAGGATTTTTTTTCTCATAAAATTCCCACCTTTTTGCTTGAGTGTTTGATTTTTGCTTGCTTATTATATTTCGTATGGCTTAATTGAATATTAAAATTCAATTAGTAAACAAAACAGCTTGATGAAAATCAAGCTGTTTTTTGAAGAAAACTAAAGCACGCTATTTGCTTTGGCTTTTTTAATTTCCATGCCCGTGTTCGACACTTTCAGCACAGGGGGCAGCTTCGTTGAGGTTGTTGTTGAGGTAGTTTTGGATGGTTTCGGCGATGGTGCCTTGGGCGCCGGTATAGACACCAATGCCAAATTCTTTGAAGAATTGGATGGCGCGACCACCCATACCACCGCTGATCATGACATCTGCTGCACTTTCTTTGATAAAGCTTGGTACTTGACCAACTTCATGTCCAGAAAAGTAGGGATTCTCTATGATTTGGTGAGATTTAATTTTTCCGTCTTCAATTTC
Organism: Anaerolineales bacterium; assembly: GCA_963676155.2. GTDB lineage: Bacteria > Chloroflexota > Anaerolineae > Anaerolineales > UBA11579. The sequence continues at coordinate 484,913 of OY781052.2, read as the reverse complement.
TACAAAGGTGAAGAAGGGACATTTGCCAAAATGGCCGGCGACTTGACTGTCTAGATCGTTTTTTGTTTGAGTTGAAATTGCAATTTTCATTTTTTCTCCTAAAGGTTTATTGAAATAAACTGTTTGATAATTTTAACCAGAGCTTTTGGATTGCTTGACTGGTTTTTGAATTGGGTTGAAATTGTGTTATGGATTGATTTTCCTTCATTGCTGAGGTGATGGCGGGATCAAAGGGGATTTCTGCGAGGATGGGAAGGTTTTGCGTTTGGCAATAGGCTTTGATTTCGGTGGTTCTTTGAGGATTGAGATCTGCTTTGTTGATGCAGACCATGGTGGGAATTTTGAAATGATGAGCGGTTTCGAGGATGCGTTTCATATCATGAATGCCTGAGATGGAAGGCTCGACAACGATGAGGGCAAGGGTGGCGCCAGAGATGGCTGAGATGACGGGACAGCCGATGCCGGGAGGACCATCTACGATGAGGAGTTGATGTTGATTGTTTTCGCCGATTTGTTTGGCTTGGGATTTGATTTTTGAGATGAGCTTGCCGGAATTTTCTTGCCCGGGACGAAGATCAGCGTGATAAAAAGGACCAAATTTGCTTTCAGAGCGATACCAATGACCGGCGAGATTATTTTCCATGGAGATGGCATGGGTGGGGCAATGATCAAAACAAACTTGACAGCCTTCACATGCAAACGGATCAATTTGGTATTGATTGTCTTTGTGATCGATAGCGTCAAAACGGCAGAGAGTTTGGCATTTTCCACAGGCTATGCAGGTGGTTTGATCTATGTGCGCGATTTTGCTGCCGTAGAATTCGTGCGATTCAAGAGGGGTGCTTTCGATGAGGAGAGCTAGATTGGCAGCGTCTACATCTGCATCAAGAAAGAGGGGATTGAGCTGTTTTGAAATTTGAGCTGCAAGATGGATGAGACTGGCACTGATGCTGGTTTTGCCTGTGCCTCCTTTGCCGCTGAGGATGACTAACTGTTTCATGCGGGATCCTTTGATTGATGAATTTTGTCTTCGATGGTTTTGATGAGCGCGATAAATTGTGTGTTAAGAGTGGGATCGAGCTGATCTAGGAGTTTGCCTTCACTAATTTGATGACTATATTCTTTCTTAAATGGGATACGCATGAGGATTTCAAGATGATTTTTTTGGCAATATTCTTCTAGCTGGGAAAACCCAGGTTCATCTTTGTTGATAACAAGACCGGTGGGTAGGTTGAGCTCTTGGACAAGTTGATGGGCAAGTTTGAGATCATGAAGACCAAATGGGTTTGGCTCTGAAACGAGGATGACAAAATCTGTGTTGCGGATGGTTTCTACGACAGGGCAAGAGGTGCCGGGAGGAGCATCGATGATGTTGATTTGATCTTTTTGGGTTGATAAGTTTTGTTTTAATTGACTGATAATGGGCACTGCCATTGGTTGGCCAATGTCTAGGAGGCCATGATGAAAATGAATATTGTCAGGGGTGAAGCCAGATGCTAATTTGCCGATTTGTTTGGGTGTTTCTGTGATGGCAGATTCGGGACAGGCATGCAAACAAGCACCGCAACTGTGACAAAGTTCTGGAAAAATAAGCGGTTTGCCAAGGATGAGAATGGCATTATATTGACAGACTGATGCGCATTTTCCGCACGAGGTACATTTTTCTTCATTTACTTCGGGTACGAGAAGTTCTACTTTTTCTTCTTGCGAGAGAGATGGATGAAGGAAAATGTGAGCATTGGGTGCTTCGACATCACAATCGTAAAATTGAGTTGAGATCTGTGCTTGTGCGAGTGCGTGGGCGAGGCTGGTTGCGATTGTTGTTTTACCCGTGCCACCTTTTCCGCTGGCGATTGCTATGTTCATATTTAGCCTTTAGTGTTGATGTTTCTCTGATTGAGTGGCGGGGGATAGTTGATTGTTGTGAAATTGTTCCACTAATTCTTGAGGGGTGCCTGATGTTGCTTGAAATGCTTGCATGGAACTGGCTTGAATGGCGCGATAGGCATTGGGTCCATAGTGACCGGTGATGATGACATCAATGGCGTTTTGAGCTAAGAATTGAACTACTTTGGTGCCTGCACCCCCTTGTGCTTCTGTGGCTGGATTGACGAGTGATGACCATGATTCGCTTTCTGTGTTATAAACTGCAAATGCATCACATCTGCCGAAACGAGGATTTAAGGATTCTGTGGAAGTTCCGTTTGTGGTTGAAATGGCTATTTTCATTTATTTCTCTTTTCTAAGGTTTGATATGCGGAGAGCAAGTTTTCAATTTCTGATTTTCTTTGTTCTAGCCCTTGAATCATATTGGCAAGATATTGTTTTCCTTTGGGAAGGATGTGATAGATTTTTCTTTTAGGACCTAGACTATCTTCTCCTTCGTATGATTCTAGGAGGCAATCTTCTTCCATTTTTCGAAGGGTTCGGTAAATTAGGCTTGGATCAACGTGGTCAATATCAAAGTTAAATTCTTCAACACCTTCAAGGAGAGCGTATCCGTGTTGGTCTGATTTTGATAATTGAATTAAGATTGATGGTCTGAGTAAGCCCATCACCCCTAGGCCACGTTGACCCTTACCCCTACCTAAACCTTGATCTGTATTCTTTTTCATAAAAATCTCTTTTGTTTTTTTGTTTAAGAGAAGTATAGTTATCTATTAGACATATGTCAATAGACTAAAGTCACTAAATGAGGAAATTTTGAAAACGTTAATCTTTATAAAGTGACCATGGTCAAAAATAATGGTAATGATTGAGTAGGAAAATTATCAAATTAAAAGGAATAAAAATGAAAAAATTGCGTCAAGAGATACGATCAGGGATTTTGTTTGCTTCATTTTTATTGTTTCCTGTTTATATTGCCTATCTTTCACTTGTGATGATTTTGGGAGGAGCTTATGAAGGGATTATTACGGGAAGTTTTGTTTTGTTTGGATTGATGTTTTTGAGTGGATTGGTTTTGGGAAGAGGTTGGTGTGGATGTTTGCCCGACTGATGCGATTAGTGCGGGGTGGCAGAAGTAGGAGATGAGAATTTTTTTGAAAAGATGTCTATGAGTTGGTCGATGATATAACCGAGTTGTGCAAAGAGCAGGATGCTGAAGGGCATGGAGAAGAGGATGTAGTTGATGTGAATATGGACGACCGAATGAGATTTGGCAAGGATGAGCCATGAGAGGGGTGCTAAAAGACTGATGAAAGTCATGAGTAAAAAAGCGATGTTTTTTTGCGGCATGATTTTTTTCTTTATTAAAATAAGTGTTGTGAGGGTGAGAAGAATGAGAATGATGACGAGATGAATGGCATGGAGGTTGAAGATGAGTGGACGGCTATTGAAAAAATAGGTGTGAAGGACATCTTTGAGGGGAGTAGATAGGATGTTTTGGTTGAATTCGGGAGAGAGATTGGTTGTGTTTCCTACACCTGTGCGCATAGTTATTCTAGTTTGGAGATCGACTAGGGATGCTTTGAAGTTTTGGGTGAGATGATGGGTGATTTTCCATAATAAGAGGGCTACGCTGGTTGCAAAAGAAGCAATGGAGATGAGAATGATGATGAGCAGTTGTGAGATGAATTTTTTGAAGGGGATTTTGTTTTTGATGGCATAGTAGAACCATGGGAGAGACATCATGATTAAAATAGTGCTGAGATATTCAAACCCCATGGCTGATTTGAGAGCGATGGTGAGGAAAATGAGCAGATAGAGGATCCAATTTTTTTCTTGTTTGTTTTTTTCTTGCCATTTGAAGAAATAGAGTAAACAAATAAAGGGTAAGAAGAATATCCAAAAATTCCAGTAGACACTACGCGCGCCGGTGAGGAGCCAAGGGGAAAGATTGATGCTCAGAAAAGCGAATAGTGCTGAGATGAGTCCAAATTCGCCTAAGAGACAGAGAGTGAGGAGGGAGAGCATCAGAGACATGAGTGCGACCATGATGAGCTCAAATATGGCATATTGCAAAGTGGGGGATAAGGAAGATAGAAGATGGTGGAGTGTGAGGAAGAAAGAGCCTTGAATGCCGAGTTGCGCGGTGTATGTTTTATAAGCTAGGGGTTGGATGCTGGTTTGATCAAAAAAGATGGCTTCATTGTTTTCTACATCTTCAAATTCAAGATCTTGTTCGAGGATTTCTGGCGGCACGTAGACGCCTAGAAAAGCGCTAGGATTTGAATCTTGGTCGACATTGAGGAGTTTGCCAATGATGAGTACATCAGACCCTCGTTGGAATTCTTCAAAAAAGACAGGGTGAGCTATTTGAAGTGGGTTGGAGTAGAAATTTAGGGAAGTGAAAAGGAAAATGAAGAGAAGAAAGCTTGCTTTAAAGACTTTGGTTTGAATGATGGATTGGGTTAAAAGATATTCTTTTACGTGGATGGTGAGGAATAATACAAGAAAAGATAGGGTTAGGTAAAAATCAAAACGGTTAAGGAGAGATATCCAAGTAGGTGGGGTTTTTTGGGAAAAAGCTAAAAATAGTTGAGGGATATAGATTAATAAAAATAGGATGAGGACAATCATTTTTATTTTTGATTGATGTGTTTTTTGATTCGGTTGCAGGAAGAGGAGTAGTAAAAAGAAAAGTATAAAAATTATGGGGCTAATTGGCGCTAAAGTGTTTTGCAATCTATATAATGAGAGGTAAAGATAGGTGGAGATGGCGACGAGATTGAGAATTGAGAATAGTTTGGAAAATGGAATTTTTTGAAGAGTTAGTTGATTTGTTGATTGGAATAATAGATGAATGAGGATGATGAGCAGGGTGAGAAGAAGATAAAAGAGTTTTTGATAAATGAACCAAATTTTGGATTGAGCATTGAAGGCTTGGATGATGAAGAGAAGGATGCTGGTGTAGGTGGTGAAGAATAGGAGAGTTTGATGGAGAAGTTTTGAATGTAATTTTTGCTCTATGAATGCGATTGATTTTTGGATGAAGGAGGTGTGGTTAAAAATCAAAAGAAAAAGAAAGCCAAGTACTATGGCTAATTGAATTAATAAGAGAATCGTTTTTTGAAAACTATAAAATAGGAATAATGTGGACTCTTTGGAAGTGTCTAAACAGGCAAATCCAAACAGAATTAGGCTGATGATGAATTCGATTAGGAAGAAAGAACGATTTTTCTTTTGATTCATATTCGTTATTGTTTGGTGATTTTTTCAACAGATTGGATATAATATCGTTCTTTTTTGAAGATGAGATCCAACATGAGGGAGAGATATTTGATGATGATGGTGAGGATGAGGAATAGGCTGAAGAAGCCAAATGCAAGGAAGAGGATGGTGGTTGCCCATCCTTCGACTGAAGTGCCAGTGAGGGCAAAATAGAGCGCATATATGGCCATGAAGATGGTAATGCCCATCATTATCAATGCTAAGGCGAACGAGAGACGAAATGCAAAGTTTGTGAAAAGCATGATGGAGTCTAGGGCCATGCTTTGCCAAAAGGTTGATGATGCTTTTTTCTCTTGATAGGTGCTGGTTTTGGTGTTTTGATATTCGAGGGTGTCGATTTTGAGCCCAGCGCTGGCATAGATGGCTTTTCGATAAGGCGTGGTGGTGTTGATGGAATGGATGCGGTTGATGGCGCGACGGGAGAGCACACGGAAGCTTTCCGTGGTGATTTTGTTGGGCATGTTGGCAAATTTGTTAAATATCCAATAAAAGGCACGTGAGCTTTTGGCGTGATATTTTTTGGGGGCTGCGCTGACAATGTCGTAGCCTTTGAGAGAGTGATAGTAGACATCCATAATTAGATTGGTTTGATAATCTTGATCGATGCTATCAAATTCAAAAACAAAATCTCCGATGGCGAGGTCTACACCGGCATTCATGGAAAGTTCAATGCCTTGGAAAAATCCCATATTGACAACGCTAACAATGGTTCCTTTGATTTCTTCACAGGCATTTTTAATTGCATTTAGAGAATTATCGGACGAGGCATCATTGACACAAATAATCTCGTATTGTTCAAAATTTTGTTTGAGGAGTTCATTTAATGTGTGAATGAATTGAGTGATTTGATTTTCTTGGTTATGAACATAGAGAACTGCGGAAATAAAGTTTTTTTCTTTGTTTTTAAGCATACATCCCTCTTATTAAAGTTTAAAGATCAAGATATTCATCAAGATCGTACACTGTGTTTATTTTACCTGAAAGAACACTGATGAAGGTTGGATTGGTGGAAAATGTTTTAATGACTGTGGGACGGGAATCATCTATTTCTGAGGCTTGGAGGATTGGTTTCATAGAAAAGAGTGAGCCAGCATAGGTGAATTGATAGTCATCGGCTAGATATTTTCTGGCGAGGTTGGACATATATGGAAAGGCTGTTTTGGGTTTGGCAACACAGGTGTTGCAGTTGCCGAGTTGTTGGGGAGAGCAGGTGCCTTGACTGCGAGATTGACATTCAAAAGTAGGAAGAGGATCATAGCTAGTGATATGAGGTGTGAAGGTGACGGAAGTGAGTGAGTGGTATTTTGTTTTTCCAAAAGGCATGATGGAGAAAAAAGGTCCATCCATGACTGTAATGCCTACGTCTTTGAGATTGTCGTTTACTTCGCAGAGAATGATCTCACACAGCTCGTATTTGATGCCAAATGGTTCGTAGCCTAATAGGTTAATGATTTGATTCGTGGAGGCATATGTGGCATTGAGAAGGAAAGCAGTGGAATAAGTTTCACCTGAGCTGAGATGGAGTTGATAGTGTGTTTCAGTTTTTTCGATAGAATCTATGCGTGAATTATATTGAATGGTGACATTGTTGAATTGGGCTAGGGTCTCAAGATAGTAATCACGTAATATTTCGGCATCATAAGTGTATTCTTTGGTGAGGAAAGTGCCTGAACATGTGGAATTTTTGAAGTATTTGTTGGGGTTTACGTCTTCACATTTAATGTTGGCTGCATCACAGAATTTTCTAAATTGATTGTCATTGGTCCATGAAAATTTTGAGGAGGTGGCATAGATTTTGTCAAATTCTTTATGGATGCAAAAATCAAAATCTTGATTAAACTTTTCGAAGTATTTGGCTGATTTGATAGCTGTGGAGTAGGAGCGGGGATAATGGTAGCCCATATGAACACGCGCTTGGTTGATATAGGTGGCGCGTTTGAAGGCTTGATCGTCATATTCTAGAACAAGTACGGATTGATTTTGTTGACCAGATTTGAGGGCGGCATAGAGGCCATAAAGACCAGCCCCAATAATGATTTTGTCGAAGGTTTTTGTCATTCATGTTCCTTTGTTTCTTGTGTTTCTTGCGGATCATAGGCCCCTTGTGCGACTGAACGAAGGATTCTGAGAAGTTCAAGGTTCCCTTTGAACGGACTGATCTTGGTGGGAGTTTTTCCTTGTTGTGGATAGGCGCGAGTGACGGGGACTTCTGTGGTTTTTAATCCAAGTTGGTCTGCACGTACGGAGAGGTAGGCAAGAAGTTCGTAGGTGAGGAAGATATCGCGTAGGGGTTGAACTTGGGGATGGGTGAGATAGCGATGTGAATAGGCTCTGAAGGCATTGGTTGTGTCGGTATAAGGGTGACCAGCGATGCGAGAGATGACGGGAGCATGGATAAATTTGACGGCTAGATGGCGGGAGAGGGGGGTGTTGATCGCTTTACCACCGGGGATGTAGCGGGAGCCTTGGACAAAGTCATATCCTTGTTCTAGTTTTTCGATAAAGAGAGGGACGGATTCAATACTATCTTTGTTGTTACCATCGATGGTGATGATGCCTTGATAGCCTCTTTCTAAAGCCCACCATATGCCCATTCTGAGTTGGGCACCTTGTTTGCCTATGTCTTTTTTGACAAGGAGTGAGTTGACTCCTAATGATTTCAGTTGAGTAGGCTCTGTGCAACCGTCTGTGGAATCACCATCGCAGATAATGATATCTGTGAGTTGAGGGATGTTGGCTGATTGTGCGCGGGTTAATTCTTTATTGATGCGATCCCCTTCATTGATGATGGGAATAAGGAGACAGTATTTGGTTTGTTTGGGAAGGAATTCATAGGCTTCAAAATTCGGTACACCGGGAATGTTTCTGATTTCCATTAATCAAAGACCTCTTTTATATAAGTGATTGTCTCTTTTACTTGGTTGAGAGTACCAGGATTTTTCATCTCAATTGAGACAAATCCAGAATAGTTATTTTTTGTGAGAATTTGGGCTACTTCTTTATGTTGTAATCTTTTTTGAGGGATGGCTAAGAAAGGTTCTGAAATGTGAATGTGATTGATGATGGATAGATTTTCTTCGACTTGTGTAAGGGATTCATCATTTTCAATGATTGTGCCGAAATCTAGGTTGACTTTTAGGGCGGGATGGGCGATGGTTTGGACGAATGTGATGGCTTGGGTGGTGGTGTTGATGAAGTTGGTGTTATATATGGGAGGATTAGCCTCTAAGGCTATACAGGTGTTGTTTTCTTGAGCATAGTCTGTGATGGTTTTGAAAAATGGAATGCTATATTTGATTTGATCAGAAGATTGATAGGTTCTGTTCTTAGGGGAGCCAAAAACAAGATTATTGCAATTTAGGCTATGCGCAAAATCAATGGCTTTATGCGTGTATTCTATCAATGATTGGCGTTCTTGGGATGAATTGAAAATGTTTTCTGTACGCCCATACCAGATGGATTGCATGGATGAAATTTCGAGAGAGAAAGAATCCATTTGTTTTTTGAAAGCGAGGGCTTGATCAAGATGATCGTAGGGATTGTTGGGAATGATGCGTGTGGGGGCAATCTCAATGCCGGCAAAGCCAATTGAATTGAGATATTCGTACATATGTTGATCATCTTCTTTTGTCCAGGCGATGTTAGAAATGGATAGCTTCATATGATTACTCCGTTAAGCTAGCTTTTTGTTCAGAGACAAATTGTTTGATCTGGTTAAGGATAGTTGATTTAGTGGCGAGATAGCCATTGTTGCCGTTTACTATTTGAGCATGGATGGTTTTGTAGTCATAGTGGGGGATGGGGCGATCAAGATGATTTTCGAATGGCTGGCCTGTGAGGGTTTGATAAAGTTCGGTAATTTGAATGGGTTCGGTGGCAGTGTTGAGAAGGGTAACGGAATGCTCAAGTGCGGTTTGGATATGCTGCCAAAGGGTATTGAGGTTATAAAACTGGAAGGTGGCACGACTATCGGTGAAGTTGAGGGCGGTGAAACCAAGTTGCGAGAAGCTCTGTTTGAGTTGAGCGCGTGTTTGAGGATCTGTTGCAGTGCATTGATAGAAACCATTTTCTTGAAGCTGATAATTGGTTTTGATTATTTCACTTTTTGTAGCAAGTTCTGAATATTTTTGTTGATTGAGCATTGCGGGGAGGAGGTGAATAAAATCATAGATAAAATTCTTTTTGAGATTTTTGCCAAATAAACCGGGAAGACGGACGATGAGATGTTGATCAAATTGAGATGCGTTTTCCTGAACCCATTTTTCTAATAAGTAACGGTTTAACCCGTATGGATGTAGATTGTTTGTGTCAATGACTGTTGTTTCATCTACCTCGATGGGGTTTTTGTAGACATCAATGGTTGATATGAGGACAATTTTTTTAGGATTGGTTTTCTGGATATTTTCTATGGCAGTTTGAATAACTTGATAATCTTGTTCGGGGAATTTGTTGGCGATGAATTTTTGTGCGGGTACGCCGGCATATACCAAAAGGTCTGGTTGGGTGGCATAGGCGGATTGGATGTTCTTGGAATTATAGAGTTGATCAAATTGATTGAGTGAGGCGAGATTGGAACCGACAAAACCTGTATATCCGACAAGAGATTGCATTTATAAAATCCTTTTATTGTTTATTGTTCAATGACTTCTAAAGATTGTATATTGTTGAGAGATTGTTCAAATAAATTGACTAATTCAATGCTGTTGATGTTAATAGTACCATAATCGTTGGGTCGAAGATCAAGTAAGATGCTCCCATATCCATTTTCGACTTCTATAGGGATATAGTATTCATCTGCTTGAGGAGGTAAGTTAAAGCCTGCGACTTCTTCCTTGGGTTGACCTAAGTCGGCAAATAACAAGGTGCGAATGGGATTAATGCTTTTTCTTTGTACTTCGGTTTGATAGGAGAGTTTGACATCTGCGATGAGGTTTTCTTCTATTGAACTATTAATTGATATGAGAACTTGATAAGGGGTAAGATATTCATATGATAAGGTTGTTTGGTCTGTTGAAATTGAATTATCATCAGAAGGTTCCCAAATATTATTGTAACCAATCGTATAAGTTGGTTGGTAATGTTGGTATAGTTCACGATAGAAAAACCAATTCGCACGCCAAACCCAGTCTTCCCAGTAGGTGTAGTCTTCGGTGATGGTGAGAACGAAGGGATATTTCCCTTCTAAAAAATTGTTTAGATATTCTTTTCTGGCATCATCACCAAGTACGTGGATGATGTAATCGTATCTTGTAGGCTGATATTGATTAAGAATGGTTTCATAAGCAGAGGCGTAGGTGGAAAAAACTTGTGCTTCATTGGTGTAATCTATGAGAGTGTTGAGCTCATTACCATGTTCTTGCATATATCCATGAAGTTGTTGGTTATAGATACCATTTGATTGTGTTCGAGTATATATAGGAACACCTAAATTGATAAAAACTGTTATGAGAAAAATAAATGTAATAAGAGGAACAGCTTGAGAGAAATTAAAAAATTTTGAAAAATGATAGGAAATTCCTTTTAAGAATAAGGCTATCAATATTAAAAAAATAAAATTATTGGAATAAATGAATAATTCGGCTGAACCTGAGAAAAGATCATACATGTAGCCAGCAATAAAGTAACTAGTGGCCATAAATAAGATTGTGAGATTGAGTGCATCGTCTTTTTTGTGTTTATATACTAGATATATATTCCAAACAATCATTAAGAATAAGATGGATATATTGAGGGTTTTTGTTATATCTGAAAATAGAAAAGTGGCGTTTCCGTAATTTCCATAGTACCAGCTTTGATAAGAGGATGTTTGGAGAGTGGTCTTTAACCAATCAGTAAAATGACCGAATGTTAATAAAGAGACGAGGAAAAAGAGCGTGATTAATGTGCTAACACTATAGAGGATTGTACCTAGAAATATTTTTTTTATATCTTTTCTTCTTACTAGGGTGATGAAAAATGTAAATGAAAATGCAATATAAGATGCAATTCCAAAATCATTGGACCAAAGAATTAATGGGCTAGCAATTGCGCCAATTAGCGCAGATCTTTGGATGAAATTTAGTTGATTTATTTTTTCTTTTAGTTTAGATGGTTTGGATAGAAATAAATAGAATATGATTGCAAACAAAACTACAACAAAAGCTCTCGCAGGACGATAGGAATGGGAGGTGTTTGAGATTTTGAATATATCATAGAAAAATGGGAATAGTTTTGGAAAATAAGTCTCGCTTATTTTCTTCATAAATATATGATATTGGAAAGTGGTGAAAATCAATAAGGTTGAGTATATTGATAAGTTCCATTTTTTTGTGATTATTTTGAAAATGAAGATACAAGTGATGATTGAGAAAAGGTAGCAAAGAAAGGTTGTTGCAAATAAACTCATTTGGAAATTATTTCCAATAATTAGTTGTAGTAAAGAAGTAATATATAAAGGTCCAAGCCCTAAGTAATAGGTGAAGTCTCGATATGGAATTTGAGAATCTAATAATCTTCTGATACCATTATAGGTTTGAAAATCACCATTAATCGCGATATAAGAAATTTCATTAGATTGATTGAGCCCCATAGAAATAGCGATATAAAAAAGAAATAATAGAGCAATACTGGTTAAGACTTTGCTTAAATCCAAGAATGAATATTTAAAGATTTCAAGTGAGAATGTTATTAGGATTAGTAAAAGAAAAATAATTAAGTAAGAAGATTTTATTACATAGGTTTGAAAAGGGGAGTTAACTTTTAAAAGGAAAATAAAAGATAAAAATGCTATAGGAATAATAAACAAACTTATGTTTTTCAAATGAATATTATTTTTATATTTCTGTAAATTAATTTCTCTGTTTTTAAAGTAATAATGTATTATAAAAACTGTGCAAAGAATAATTAATTGAAAGCTTAGTAACAATAATTTTTGTTTTGAATATGATAAAAAAATTGGGGATTCTTTTGACTTATCAAGTAAAGATAATATAAAAAGAAGAATACCGAAGAATTCGATTATTAAAAACTTTTTTCTTTTTAAAATACTCATGTTTAATTTTTCACCCATTTGAATATGTATAGTTTATTTTATGATTATAATTGATAAATCAAAAGAAGAATATGTTAGGATTTCTATATGAAAAAAGATATTGACACCAAAATAAAAATTGTTATTGCAACGCTTATCATTTTATTATTTTCTTTTACTTTTTCAAATTTACTTTTCCCATTGGCAGGGTTCCCTAAGATTGGGAAAATTGTAGTTTTTCTATTTTTTATTGTATTTTTTTCTCTAATTTTCTATTATTTATTTTGGAAGAAAACACTTTTGTTCCAAAATAATAAAAGCATTTTGAGAATTTTAGGATTTTCTTTTTTGGTTAGTATTGTTCTTTTCTCATTAGTTCCAATTCGAACACCTTATTATCCAATTAAAGAAGAAATTGTTCTTAAAACATCATCTCCTGAGTTGGGATTTTCTTATATTTCACGAAATTTTGAAAAAGATGAATCATCTATTCTTAAACCAGAATTTGATTTTTCGGGGAGTTGGAATACAAAACAATCTGGCTGGTTGTGGCAGCACAAGGGAGAAGGTGAGGGTGAGATTCTTTATGAAGGAACTACGTTGATACGTGAACCTGTACAATATGAGATTGGTTTGGTGAGAAGTGATGTGGATGCACAAATTGAAATCATGATTAATGGAGAGTCTTATTCAGTTTTAGTTCCAGCTGCAGACAATGATGAGCATACTTTTAGTTTTGTTTCTGATAGTCAAGAGATAACTTCTTATTCTACTTTGTGGCGAATGATTTTGATTATTTATCCTTTTGCAAATTTTTTAACACTTTTCTTGATTATTGGATTTGCGTTTTTATATATTGATTTTGTTAATCAAGAAAAAATCAAAAAGTGGATTCAATTTTTGATTTTTACGATTCTGTTTTATTTGTTTTGGCTTGCTTTACCCTATCAGAATCGATTTTACAATATGGAAAGCAGGAATTGGTGGATATTTCTTGTAGGAGTGATATTTTTCATAGGGGTTCCAATTGGAATTGGAATTCTTGTGAAGAAATTTCCGAAATTGAAGTGGTTGGTTTTTGTTGGCGTTCTGTTCGTAGCAATTGCTGTAAGGGTTTATTGGATGACAATGGTGCATTCTGTGCCAGTTTCTGATTTTGGAGATTTTCATCGTTGGGCGATGCAAATTTTACAAGGAGGCAGTGGTGGCCGAATTTATATCGACCGATATCCGAATTTTACGCGGTTGTTAGCCTTATTTTATGGCGTATTTCCAACAATTAATGCTGTTCAATATTTAAATGTTTTCTTTTCTGTGGGGACTGCGGCTTTGATTGGTGGATTTTTTTGGTTGTTTGGGTTTTATAAAGAAGGTGTGGTTGCTTCATATTTGTTTGCAATTTTTCCATCTGAATTTTCAATGGTGACTTTGGTTAATACTGAGATGCCATCAGTGTTCTTTTTAACTTTAGGTGTATTCTTTTTTGCTATCTTTTTAAAGAATAAGAAATTGGTTTATTCAATATTCTCTGCGCTTGCTTTTTGTTTTGCTACAGTATTACGGGGAGCTTTAATCATTTATATTTTGGTTTTTATAATAGGATTTTTAATTCTATACTTCCAAGATATGAAAATAAAAATAGTTTTGATGAATGCAGGTGTTTTTGTTTTGACTTTTATCCTTGCAACAAAAATGTTTGGTTTGGGAATTAATCAGGTGACAGTTGAAGGACTTGAAGTTGAAGAGGGATATTATATAATTTGGCCTTTGGTAAATGGCGTGAATGTTGAGACATTGGGAAGAACCAATGACCCTGACAATGCAATGGTGCATTCGTGGGATGCTGATGAGGCCACATTCAAAGGTCTTGCAGTTGTTTTTAATCGATTGTTTTCAAATCCGGTTGGTTTCTATAAGATTCTTGGGGAAAAATATGAATATATGTTTGCAGATGCAACTTATATGACATTGTGGGCTTTTGTGGATGAGAGTTTGGAGACATTTAATATTGAAATTGGATGGGATCGATCGGTTGAAGAGGTTCAAAATATATTTGCTCAATTGTCTCAATATGCTTATGTAATTGTTTTATTTTTTGGTGTGATAGCTAGTTTTAACTATAATAAATCTAATTCAATTTTGTTTCTTCTACCAAGTATGGTTGTTCTTTCATCTTTGATGGCGTATACATTCTTCGAAGTTCAACCTAGATATCAAAGACCTATTATTCCATTTTTGATTATTATTGCCTCGTTGTGCTTTCGTAGGCAAGAAAAAGCTTCCTGTTGAAATTGCTAAAATAAAGCTTAGTATTGTTTGAGTTAGGGTACAATTTAGTGCGTTGGTTCTTATGAATAAATTGATTAGCTATTTGAAAACTTCTTTTTCTCATGATTTTTTTGCAGGGTTAACGGTCTCAATGATCGCAATTCCGCAATCTATGGCCTATGCAACGATTGCTGGTGTTGAACCGGTGATGGGACTCTACGCTGCGATGTTGCCAGCATTGATTGCTGCAATATTTGGAAGTAGTAAATATTTGGTTACTGGGGCTACCAATGCAATTTCATTAACAACAGCCAGTGTTTTGATCGCTTATATTGGTATGCCTGATTATCCTGAATATGTATTTTTTGTTGCTTTTGCAAGTGGGCTGCTGATGTTGTTGATGGGGGTCTTCAACTTAAATTCATTAATTCGTTTTATTTCTAATAGTGTATTGACTGCATTTTTGGCGGGGGCAGGCACACTAATTATTATCAATCAATCAGGTGGGTTGATGGGAATTGAACGCCAGGTGGGGAGTTCTCCAATTGAGACGATTCGGGATCTTTTTCTGAATTTAGATTCGATCAATTATTATGTGTTGGGTTTGAGTGTGATTAGTATTTTGATTTTGGTGTTTTTAAAAAAGATTACCTCGATTGTGCCTGCGGCTTTTGTTTCTATGTTGGTGAGTGGTTTGATCGTCTGGATTTTTGATTGGCAAAGATTTGGGGTGAAAGTTATCTCGGATATCTCTCAGATGGAAATTGGCTTATTTCATTTTTCTATTCATCAGGTTCCTTTTAAAGCAATACCAGATCTTTTTTTGAGCGCTTTTGCGATAGCAATTTTGGCGTTGATTCAAACTATATCCGTTGAAAAACCTTTGGCAATGGCAAGAAATGAGAGAATTGTGCCTCGGCAAGATTTTTTGGCACAAGGCGCGGCTTCTATGATGAGTGGCTTGGTGGGGAGTATTCCTACGGCAGGCTCTTTGGCACAGAGTGCGGTGAATTTTGATTCGGGTGCTAAGAGCAAAATGGCGGCCGTTTTTTCATCTATATTTGTTTTGTTGACTACTTTGTTTTTCTCAGGGCTGATTGATCTTATTCCGACTTCTTGTTTATCTTCAATTGTGATTGTGAGTGCGATTCGTTTAATTGATTTTAAGCATATTAAACAAACATGGAATAATAGTTTGCAATCTAAGGTTTTGTTGATTTTTACTTATGTGATGACGATTTTGTTACCCTTACAAAAGGCGGTTTTTGTTGGTGCAGGACTCTCTATTTTCTTTTATCTTTATGGAAGTAAGAATGTTAAACTCACTTATTTACGGGTGATTGATAATAAAATTCATGAGATGCCTTTGAATGATCTTTTTGAAAATTCGGAGAAAAAAGTTATTTTGAATGTAGAAGGCTCTATGTATTTTGGATCCGCAGATGTTTTGGAAAGTCAAATTGATTTTATTTTAGAAAATAAGGAGATAGAGGGGATTGTCTTTTATATGCGATCTATTCATTCCATGGCAAGTACGATGACGGTTGCTTTTGTGAACATATTAAGAACTTTGCAATTAAAAGGAATTGATGTTTATGTATGTGGAATTGCAGAGGATGTGAGAGAGATTCTGATTAATGGGGGAATCTTGAATGTTTTGAATGAAGAAAAGGTGGTTGAAAAAGGAATTGTGATTTTTGATCGCTTGATAGAAATTTATACTACTAAGTTGTTGAATGAGTAATTAGAAAAAAATAAAAACCTCTTATTTTTCAATATAAGAGGTTTTTTTGATTAGGCCTTTTTGAATTTTTTGGTGATATTTGCGCCGATTAAAAAGATGAGATAAAAGACGAATACTAGACCATATTCTATAAATGGAATGCGGATGACCTCATTGATGCCAGCGAAGTTATTTGTGATTGTGTAATATGCGATGATGCCGAGGACGAAAAGAATGGAGATGATTCTGCGGGGCCATGGTTTGAGACCTAAGCCATATATTTGAGTTAGGATGATCATGGCACCGAAACCAAAGGCGAACATAGGCCAGATGCCATTGGCTTGGTAGATGGCAACAACCGTGCCGTGAATGAGGACGAGAATTTCTAGGAAAAAGGTCCAATATTTGTTGAAGTGTGCACGGTTGAAAAGGAAGACGGATTGGGCTAGAAGGCTGAACATGTAGAAAAAGCCGGCTAGATGCCCGAATGTGTTTTCCATGGGGTGATACCAAAATGTATAAATGAGGCCCCAAGTGATGATATAACCATGGTAGTCTCGAATAATTTGCAGGAATCTTTTATGGAATTTTATCTTTTTTCCTAGTATTAGACCTCGGCGAGGTGTTTCAAGAATGAGGATGAGGACTAACATGAGAATCACGGATGCTTGAGATGTGATCTCGGGGACGGCTATAGCTAGACCGTCATACCAAAGCTGGGTTTGAAGCCAATGAAGACCGAAGAAAAGAAGGTGTGTGGCTAACATGGCCCAGTTGAACCATTGGAATTTTTCGGTTGTTTTTGATTTTTGTTTTTGAGCTAAGAAAATGATGACCCAGGCGGAAATATTATGGAGAGCATATCCAACCCAAGCTGTTACATAGGCCATGGTGGTGGGGTTGCTCGTTTGCCATGGATAGAAGAATGAGTAGTATTTTTCGTTTATCACATCAAAGCGGGTGGCTAATGAATTTGCTGTTAAATAGATGATGGTGGTTAGACAAAAGGCTACGAAAAGCGCAATGAAGATGTTTTGGATCTGTTTTTTTGATTTCATATTTTCTCCTGTTGAAATGTCTATATATTGTCTATATATTATCATGGACGTTTTTAGTTAACAATGTTTTACATTAAATTATGAGTAAATTCATAGTTTTTCCCAACTAAACTGTTAAGTTTACGAATTAAACTTAAGTTATAATTCGGAGACTTAAGTTTAATATAATAAATTTATATTAATTAGTTAAGCAAATTGAATTTTATTATGAAAATAAATTATCTGTTTCACGACCGAAAATATATTTATGTATTGATAACGATTTTATTCGTACTCTATTCTCTTTTAATGTTTTATTTTAATTCAGAATTTATTGATCGAATTAATTTAACGAAAAATACAAAAATTACAGAATATTCAAATCAGATTGATTCTTTTATTACCTTAAACCAAAAATTGGCAGATGTTTTCTTTGAGGGATTGATTGATAAAAATCCTGATATTTTGAGATTAATGGCGATGGCAAATGATTCTGAAAAGTCAGAGAAAGATAAATATCGGGAGGAATTAGCTGCGATAGTGGCACCTATCTTTATCAATAATATTCAAGATGAATTTTTCCATTTACATTTTTATTTAGCGAATTCAGAAAGCTTTTACTGTGTAAATAAACTTGATGATCAAGGCGGTGTGTTGATGGAGGAACCAGTTGTTGAAGGATTTTTAGAGAATCGGTTTGTTTTTGCTAATGGTTTTCAACAAGATAATATTTCTAGTGGATATCGATTTGTTTATCCTTTGATTGATAAAGGCGAGTTGGTAGGCAGTGTGGAGCTAAGTATTTCTATGTCCACACTGATTTCTATTATTAATCAGTCATTTTCTTATAATGGTTTTTTTATTGTAAAAAAGGATGTTATTTATCATAATGTTGATCCTAAGATTATTTCGCTCAAGTATATTGACTCACCTATTTTCGATGGATATTTAATTGATAAAGATGTTTTTGAGAATGACGAAAATAATAATTTAGTCAATTATGAGGTTGGTGTTTTTGATGATTTATTGAAACAAGAAGAAGATTTTATTTCTTTGAATGGTGTGAATTATTTTTATAAAAATCATATTTTTATTTCTGTGAAGAATTATTCAGGAGATCATATTGGCTATTTAGTTTTTTCAGAAACAAACGATGAGATTGTGAATCTGACAAATGATCGAATTTTATTTATGTTTATAATGGGATGTTTCTGGCTCCTAGTGCTTTTGATGATTTTATATTTGTTGATTTCTCGATATCGAACTTATGAAACGAGTTTGATCGATTATTTGACAGGTGTAAATAATTATAAAGGGTTTAATATCAAGGCTAAATTGCTTTTTGAAAATGCAGTTCGGAATGGACATTTTTGGATTTGTTTTATTGATATTGATAATTTTAAATTCATTAATGATACGTATGGACATTCTAAAGGGGATTTGATTTTGGTTGATTTTGCAAAGATTTTATCAGAGTCATTTCGAAAATCTGATGTGATTGGGCGTTTTGGTGGGGATGAATTTGTGGTGTGTGGAATTTGTAAGGAAGATGATTGTGGAGATTTGATGTTTAAGAAAATTGATGAAAAAGTCCAAGACTATAATGACCAAGATCAAAATGAAATTAAAATAAAATTTAGTTTTGGTTATTCCCAGGCAAATGAGTATGATGGAATTATTTTTGAAGAGTTGTTATCAGACGCAGATCAAAGAATGTATGATATGAAAAAATCTAAGAGATGACTTTTTTATTGATCAAAAGTATAGAATTGTCATTGATTGTTTTGATCCAAGAAGGCATATTCTAATAGAATTATAGAATCGTATTTCGTTTCACCTATAAAAATAATTTGAGCGTAATGTGGCAATTCGTAATTTTCTATGTTAGATACTTGGGGGCTTTCAAAAGATCTTATATAAGGGTTAATCATTTTGCCAATAAGTTGGTTTGAGTTTTTAAAATCTACGATAGGGTCTAAAATTGTTTTAACGCCCTGTGATATAATTTTTTTGATATAGCATTTCTTTCTTAAATAAAGGGAGAATTATGAAAAAGTATCTAATAACTGGTGGTGCGGGATTCATAGGTTCGAATTATATTCATTATTTATTTGAAGAATATGATCAAGAAGTTAGTGTAATTAATATAGATAAATTGACGTATGCGGGGAATTTAAGAAATCTTGATAATTTAACTCAAAGAGAAAATTATAAATTTATTCGTGGTGATATCTGTGACTCGGAATTAATTCAAAAAATATTTGATCAAGAAGATATAGATTATGTGGTAAATTTTGCAGCTGAAAGTCACGTGGATCGTAGTATTGTGGATCCTGAGATTTTTGTGAAAACAAATGTGTTGGGAACTCAAGTTTTGCTAAATGTAGCTAAGAAAGCTTGGCAAACTGAAGATGGATTCTCAAAAGGGAAAAAATTCTTACAAATTTCTACTGATGAAGTTTATGGGAGTTTAGGGAAGGAAGGTTTTTTTTCTGAAAATTCACCTTTAAATCCACATAGTCCCTATTCTGCTAGTAAGGCATCAGCAGATATGTTGGTGAAGTCTTATTTCGATACTTATGGATTCCCAATTAATATTACAAGATGTTCCAATAATTATGGGGATTATCAATTTCCTGAGAAATTGATTCCTCTAATAATTAATAATTTAATCAATCATAAAGATTTGCCGGTGTATGGTGATGGCAAACAGGTTAGAGATTGGTTGTATGTAAAAGATCATAATCATGCGATTGAATTAGTTTTGCGTAATGGAAAGAATGGTGAAGTTTATAATATAGGTGGGAATAACGAAAAAGAGAATATTTTTATCGTAAAAACAATCATTAATGTTTTGAAAAATGAGTTAAAAGATGAAGATATTTCGGAAAAATTAATAAATCATGTAGAAGATCGATTGGGGCATGACAGAAGATATGCAATTGATTCTTCGAAAATCAAAAGAGATTTAGGGTGGGAGCCAAAAGTTAGTTTTGAAGAAGGAATTATTTATACCATTAAATGGTATTTAAGTAATAATGAATGGCTTCAAAAAGTTACTAGTGGGGATTATGTGAACTATTATGATTCAATGTATGCTCATAGAGAGATGGAGTGGAATAAATGAAAGGCATTATTTTAGCTGGTGGTGCTGGCACAAGACTTCATCCAACAACTATATCAATTTCAAAACAGATTCTTCCTGTTTATGATAAGCCAATGATCTATTACCCTTTATCTGTGTTAATGCTATCAGGTATCCGAGAGATTTTGATTATTTCAACACCAAGAGACATTTCTCTTTATCAGGAGTTATTCAATGATGGAAGCCAATTGGGTTTATCAATATCTTATGCTATTCAAGAAAAGCTAAACGGATTAGCTGAAGCATTTTTAATAGGTGAAAGTTTTATTGGCAAAGATCGGGTTGCATTGATTTTAGGAGATAATATATTTTTTGGTTCGGGTTTTGTCCAAAAATTACACAATGTGGTAAATAATCATGAAGGGGCTACAATATTTGGATATGAAGTTCGTGATCCTGAACGATATGGTGTGGTTGAATTTGATAAAAAGAAAAATGTAATAAGTATTCATGAAAAACCGCAAAAACCAAAAAGTGATTATGCAGTGCCGGGATTATATTTTTATGATAATGAAGTTATTAAAATTGCTAAGAAAATTAAACCATCTGATAGAGGTGAATTAGAAATTACAGCTATTAATAATTTTTATTTAGCAAAAGGTAAGTTGAAAGTTGAATTATTAAGTCGAGGGATTGCATGGTTAGATATGGGTACCCATGATAGTTTGTTGGATGCAAACAATTTTGTTCATGCAATTCAAAAAAGACAATCAAAATATGTTTCTTGTATCGAAGAAATTGCATATCGGATGAAGTTTATTGATAAAGAGCAATTATTGAAATTAGCTAGTTTGTATAATAAAAATGAATATGGACAATATCTTTTGAAAGTAGCAGAAATGGAGTTAGATTAAAAGATATTATATTTTTGAATGTTTAAGATATGGGGTAGGTAAAGATTTTTTTACTTTAAGTGAGTTGAAATTAGTTTGGGGGCAAATTATAATTAACTTGAAAAGAAAAATGATATATATTGGTTAATTATAGTGAAAATAAAGGAAATGTTATGATTAGAAATTTTAAAGATTTAGAACATCGTTTGAAATCACATTCTAAAAGACCAATTTTGGGGATTGTGAATGGACATGATATGCATAGTTTGGAAGCAGCTAAGGAAGCTTTGGATAATGAGTTGATTGAAGTGGTTTTGGTGGGGATTGAAGAAAAGATTGATGAAATTTTGGCAGAAATTGGTTTGGCGAAAGAAAAAGTGAGGGTGGTGAATTGTGTGGGGGATGCGGAAAGCGCGGCTTTGACTGTGAAGATGGCGAAAGATGGCGAAGTTGATTTTCTGATGAAAGGGAAGATTCAAACACGCGATTTTTTGAAAGCGGTGGTTAATTCTGAAACAGGTATTAAAAAGAATGATTTATTAAGCATGATTATGCTGTTGGAGATGGATAGTTTTCATAAGGTGGTGGGGGTGACCGATGGGGGGATGGTAATGTATCCGGATTTGGATGAAAAAGTAGCGATTTTGCAGAATGCGGTGGAGTTGTTTCATCGATTGGGGTATGAAAGACCGAAAGCAGCTATTTTGACTGCGGTTGAAGTGGTGAATCCGAAAATGAAAGAAACTGTGGATGCTGATGCGATTAAGAAGATGAATTTACCGGGTTGTTTTGTGGAAGGACCTTTGGCATATGATTTGGCGTTCTCAAGGGAATCGGCTGAGATCAAAGGTTTTGAAAGTGAGATCGTGGAAGATGCAGACATTTTGCTGGTGCCTGACATTGCGAGTGGAAATATTTTGAGCAAAGCATTGATTTATTCTGGGGGTGCAAAAATGGCTGGGACTGTTTTGGGCGCAGAAGTGCCGATTGTGTTGACTTCTCGTGGGTCAAGTGCTTATGAAAAATATTATTCAATTCTTTTGGCTGCATTAAATCGATCATAGGATGACTAAATGAGCATGTATATTTTGATTGTTAATCCGGGGAGTACATCGACAAAGATTGCGGTTTATGACGGAGAGCAAGAAATATTTACAAAGACGGTTCAACATCAGATTGAAGAATTGGATCGTTGTCCACGGATTATTGACCAATTTTCATTACGCAAAACGAATATTTTGAATGCTTTGAATGAAAATGGGATTGATGTGAATGATTTGGCTTGTGTGATGGCACGCGGTGGGGCAGGACTTCATGCGGTTCAGTCAGGGGGATATTTGGTGAATGA
The DNA here is from genome assembly GCA_963676155.2 of Anaerolineales bacterium. Lineage (GTDB taxonomy): Bacteria > Chloroflexota > Anaerolineae > Anaerolineales > UBA11579. Next base: position 462,378 of record OY781052.2, on the reverse strand, counting down.
CTTGATGCTGGAACGTTTGAGGGAAGGCCCAGTGATGGAACATGCTTCTAATTTGGCCCCGATGATTGCTAAGAATATTGCGGATGAGGTGGGGGTGAATGCGTATATTTATGATTGTGTGACGATTGATGAGATGATGCCGATTGCAAAATTATCTGGTTTGCCTGAAATTCCTCGTGTTTCGGCTTTTCATGCACTGAATGCACGAGCGATGGCGATGAAGTTGGCAGAAGAAAAGGGATTGGCGTTTAAGAATTCAAATATTATTGTGGCGCATTTAGGTGGGGGGATTACGATTTGTATGTTGGAAAATGGGAAGGCAATTGATATTTGCTCTGATGATGAAGGACCGTTTTCCCCGGAACGTTCGGGAACGATTGCACCAAGTAAGTTATTGGGCTATGTGTTTGGTAATGAGATCCCATTTAAAAAGGCGATAAAAATGGTTCGCGGTAAAGGTGGAGTGCGTGCGTATTTGGATACGATCGATATGATTGAGGTGCGGAAACGGATTGAGGCGGGTGATGAATATGCTGCTTTGGTGCGAGATGCAATGATTTATCAGATTGCCAAGTATATTAGCTCTTTGGCTGTGGCGACTTTTGGGAAGATTGATGCAATTGTGTTAACGGGGAGCATAGCGCGTGATCCATATATTGTTGAGGAGATTACTAAGCGAGTGGACTTTTTGGCTGAGGTGTGTGTGAAACCGGGGGAAAATGAGATGGTGGCATTGGCTGAAGGTGCTTATAGGATTTTGAGTGGGGAAGAAACTGTACAGGAATATCTCGATTAGGATTTTGTGATTAAAAGAAAAAAGGATATTGATCATTCAATATCCTTTTTTTATTCTTTCTTTTTTTATTATTCTTCCACTTCTTTGACCATTTCCAATGCTTTGTGAGGAGTTTGATTTTTTTCTTTTTTGTTGATGAAATGAATTAAGCTACCAAATATGTACCCTACCGAGATGACCCATACTAGGAAGTTGAGGATGGGGATATAAGAAACGATGATTAAAATCAAAACGCCAATGAGTAATGAAAGGAATTGGTTCATTTTTGGGAATGAGATTTTGGCGATTGCAAGTGCGGCAAAACTTTTGGTGATGAGGAGCATGATGGTTACGATTAGGGCAGAGATGATGCCGAGAGGGATGCCAACAATGGTGATTATGACCAAAATGATGAGGGCTGGCATGGCGGCGGCTAATACAAGACCGAGCAAGATAGGTTTGAAGGTGTTTGTTTTGAGGTTTTCTACGGATTGAGCCGTGACTTTGGGGAAGATGAGCATTATCAGCATGCTGGTAATGTATAAGGTGGAGAAGCTACGTACAAATTTCCAGATAAAACGAGAGAAAGAGAATACGGGAGTGGTTGGTTCTTCAGTGGTGTAGTCATATTCGTAGTCATTGTCGAGGAATGTTTTGGTATAGGTGATGTTCTTTTTGGAGACGTTTCCTTCATAGGTGATGTCATTTTTAGAGTGAATGTTTAGCGAGCCAAGGATGTTGGCATTTTCTTTGATGATGACTGAGTTAGCATAGATTTCTGAAGTTCCGGTGATGGTGCCTTCGATAGTGACGTTATATCCATTGAGATAGACATCATGAGCAGTGCCGGTGAATGTGATTAATTGGGCTGCGGCATATATGTTGTTGACATTGATGTTATTCAGACGAACGGATTGCCCAAAGAGGGAAAGGTTTTTGGCTTCAAGATCGTTGAGTGAGACAAAATTGCCGGCGGCGCGAATGTTTTGGTCTACATTACTTTCGATATTGACCATGTTTCCGGCTATAAGGAGAGCTCCTGCGACATCCTCTAGAACGTTGACATAGTTGCCTGTAATATAGAGGTCCCCTTCGACTGGAAAGTCTACATCAACAGAATTGCCTTGGAGGAACAAATCGGATACACCGGGTGAATCCCCTTCTGCGTATACAATTGGGACAATTGTAGTGATTAAAATAATAATCAATATGAATGATGCAGTAAGCTTTCTTTTCATTAATACTCCTTTTTCATTTTTCCTACCTATATAATAATACGAAATCGTAAATAATATTTGTTTTATTAATTATATAACGAGATTTTTTATTAAAAGATAGGGATGAGTTGGTTAATTTTTTGTTTTTTTATAGATGGAATTATAGTTTTTAAGATTATAGGTGATTTCATCTTCTGTGAGTGGTTTGCTGAAGTAGTGGCCTTGATATTCAATGATGCCAATTTCTTTGAGAAGTTTATATTGTTCTTCTGATTCAATGCCTTCGACAATGCAACGTTTGTTATTGATGGCGGCGATGTTTTGAATCATTTTAATGAGAAGATTTGAAGTAGGGTTGTCTATGTTTTGGGTGAAGTACATATCAATTTTGATGATGTCGTATGCGATGCGATCTAACATGGAGAGTGTGGAGAAATTCATGCCGAAGTCGTCGATGGCGATTTTGATGCCATATTCTTTGAGTTGGCGGATGTTGTTTTTTATAGTGATATTCTCTTCATAGAAGAGGGATTCTGTGATCTCGATGATTAGTTTTTCGCCGGGAATGTTGTGTTGACGGAGTTCGTTGATGATGTATTCAGCTTCATCTTTGATGCGCAAGGAGGCGACTGAGAGGTTGTATGAAACGGTTAATTGTTTGTCGGTGAGTTTTGACCAATTCATAATCTGATGGCAGAGTTTGTGGACCATGACTCGGCTGATTTCGATTAACTGTCCACTTTTTTCGATAATCTCAATGAAATTATTTGGTTTGACAATGCCTCTTTCTGGATGATTCCAGCGGAGAAGGGCTTCAAAAAAGATGAGGTTTTCATTTTCTGAATTGGTGATGGGGTGGAATACTAAGAAAAAGTCGTTGGCGAAATTTGAAAATTGAACTTCTTTTGTAATTAATTGAGCATCGACCCTTTGTTGATAAAGCTTTTTGTCAAATGTGGCGATGCCATTACGTTTGTTCTTTTTGGCTTCGAACATGGCAATTTCTGAAAAACGGAAGATCTCAGTTGGATCATTAGTGGAGAAAGGATATTCTGCATAGCCTACGGAGATGGTGAAAGGAATTTGTTCTCCGGAACAGTTGATGGGCATGAGGTTGATTTTTTCGAGATATTCTTCAAATTCTTCATGGACTTGATTGGGAGAATCGGATTGTAGGTTGGATAGGATGGCAAATTCATCTCCAGATACGTGAGCGATTAGCTTTACGAAGCGATCAGGAATCATGAGTTTGAGACGTTTGGAGAATTGTACGAGAAATTCGTCGCCAACTTTGTGACCAAATGAGTCGTTGATACGGCGGAAATTATCGATGTTGATGAAGGCGCAGAAGGTGAAATCGTCTTCTGATATTTTATTGAGTTGTTCTTTTAGATAATTTGAATTATAGAGACCAGTGAGCGGGTCGTGGGTGATTTCATAGTTAAATTTTTCTTGTTGATCAAGCTGCTCGGTGACATCTCGACCTACGCTGATGCGGCGATGAATCTTTCCATTTTCATAGAGAACATTGACATTCCATTCGTACCAACGATATCCCTTGTTGATGGTTTTGATGCGATTTGTGACGGTGAATGGATTTGAATAATAGACATTTTTTTCAACGGAAGTTTCGATTTCATTAAAACTATCCAAATCATCTGGGTGAACGTACTTTTTATAATTTTCATTTTCTAGATTGTCTGGATCGATACCTAGAATTTCTTTGGCTGGTTTGTTGACATAGATAAATTTTGAATTTTTGTCAAATTCTACGATAGGGCTGGAGCTGTTTTCTAGGATGTGATTGAGTTTTTGATTGCGTTCTTCTATGAGAAATTCATTGTTTTTTCTTTGATTGATGTTTTTGATCAAAATATAGGCTGTGTTGTCAAATTTAAAGACGCCATGCATTTCAGAGAAGATTTGGATATTCACCCAATAAAACTCTTCTTGATAGGGGGATTTGAGCATTTTGCAATCTATATCGATGCAAGAGTCTTTGTTTTGTTTGATGTTTTCTATTTTTGAGATTAATAGATTTGTAACGTCTTTGTGGAAGTTTGTTTTGATGAAAATGGGGATGGTGGAGCTGGGATTGATGTTGACTTTGGAGGTGAGAATGGGTTCGATTTTGTCGGTGAGGAAGTTGATTTTTAGGAGTTCAAAGTCTACGCTGTTGAAGAGCATTTTCAACTCTTGGTTTTTTTCTTCTACTTCACTGACTAGTTGAATCTCTTTGTTGCTGGCGAAGTTGTTATAGATGGCGTTGCTAAATGAGGCACTCAATAAATCGAGGGCAGTGATTTTTTCTTCTGAATATTTGAGATTAACTTTATCTGAGAGAACTATGATATAGTTTGCGATTTTGTCGTCTATGATGATGGGGAGAAATAGGGCGGATTTTATTTTGTGAGGATATTTTGTGGGAAGATTTGATGAGATGAATAGGTTGGTGATTTGAAAGGTGTGTTTTGATTTGATTTTTTCATAGATGGGCGTGTTGGAGATAAAGTGTATTTCTTGATATTGATCTATGAGATATTTGTTTTTTTCGAGGGTGGTTTTTTTTACAATGAATAATTCTTCATCTAAGCTGACATCGACAAATATGGTTAAATCACCCTTTAAAATTTTATTAATCTGTGCGATGGATTCTGCGATGGCGTTTTCTAAGAAATAAGTGTTGAATATTTTGTTAATTTCTAGCGCAGTTTTTTCTATGTTGAGAATTTTGTTGAGCGCATTGGTTTTCATTTTTTGAAGGATTAAGAAGACAATGAAGGATATAAAAATGATTGCGATTACGATGTTGAAGACTTCAATATACATAGATATCTTTGGAAATAAAAAATTTGTGATGTGATTGGTTAAATCCTTTTGACTTGTTTCGATTGGAGTAGCAAGGTTGTTTGGTGCAGCGAAAATTTTCTGTTTTGATAGATTGGTTAAAAAAAACAAAATCAGTAAAAGAATTTTTTTTGGATTTGGTGTAGTTGTTTTCATTTAATTCCCTTACCAATAGTTGGGAAGTTTTAAATATTCTCTGATTAATCAAAATATTTATTAACTATTATAACTTAAACTGTAAAAGTGTCAGGATGAAACAAGCGCTGGAATATTAAAATTTTTAGTAAAGGTTATTTAATCAGAAGTTATTCGTTACAATAAGGGGATAGAAAGAGTTAAAGAGTTCATTACAACGAAGAAAACAAAAGGAAATATGATGAAAAGAGTTTCAATAGAAGATTTTCATAAGAATTTCGATGTGTATTTTCGAATGGCTGAATTTGAAAATATTATTTTGACTGACAATGGGGAAGATTTTGTTGAAGTATTACTCTATCGAAAGAATGAAGAAGAGAAAGTGAAGTTGACTTCTTTACACCCAAATGGAAGACAAGTGTTGCTGAAATTACTTGGCAGTTTGGGAAAGAATTAAGATTATAAAAAGGGGGTGATAAGACAAAGGTTCGTTTCTTGATTAAGTTGATAAAAAAGGTGAATTAAAGAAATAAAAATGAGGGGGTTTACGTCTATTTCTTATAGATTAAGAATAAAGAGGTAAAAAAATATGAAAAAAATTTCTATGTTCGTTTTATTAATTGTTGTGGTTTTGGCAGTTTCTGCATGTGGATCAACTCCCACAACACCAACTTCTACGCCAACTGAGACAAGCAATAGTTCCAGTAGTGAAGGAAGTTCAGCTGCTGAAGTTAGCTTTTCACAAGATATTCTGCCCGTTTTAAATAAATTTGCAGGACGTGCACATGGCAATAATGGTGGCGTTAATTTGGAAACTTATGAGAATGTGATGAAGGTTGTGGTGCCAGGTTCTCCAGAGGAGAGTAAGTTGTATCAAGCTTTGACTGGAAATGGAATGCCACAGATGCCTCCTTCGGGCAAATTGGATGATGCTACGATTCAATTGTTTTATGATTGGATTTCGCAAGGGGCGAAAAATAATTAATTTATAACCAAAGGAAGTGGCTATGTCTGCTAAAGAAAAAATATTGAAATTGGAGAATCCTAAATGGGTGCAAAGTTTGTTTGCGAACCCAAAACTAGCTGTGATTTGGTTGTTGTTACGACTTTATGTTGGGCGACAATGGCTGATGGCAGGTTGGGCCAAGCTGGGTAATTCTGCTTGGGTGGGTGAAAACGCTGGTGTTGCGGTGAGTGGCTTTTTGCAAGGCGCTTTGAGCAAGGCGAGTGGTGAACACCCAGATGTGCAAGCTTGGTATGCTTGGTTTGTGGAACATGTGGCTTTGCCAAATGCAAAAGTGTTCTCTTATATGGTTTCAATTGGTGAATTCTTGGTCGGGATCGCTTTGATTTTGGGGATTTTGACTGGATTGGCCGCTTTTTTTGCGGGGTTTATGAATATGAATTATTTGTTGGCGGGCACAGTGAGTACAAACCCGATTTTGCTAGTCTCCGCAATTTTGCTAGTGATTGCATGGCGTGTGGCTGGTTGGATTGGTTTGGATCGATGGGTGTTGCCAAAATTGTTTGCTAGGCAGATTGGTCAGAAAGACTAGGATGCTAAGTTTGAGTTAAAAATTGTAAAATAACCTGTTTGCAGGTTATTTTTTTATCAATATTTCTTCAAAAATAAGGAGTATAATCGATGAGAGGTATTGATATGAAAGTGGTAATTTTTTATTTCTCCGGTACTGGTAATACAATGTGGGTGAGTGAGCGAATTCAATCGTATTTTGAAGAAAACGATGTCTCTTGTAAAATTTTTTCCATTGAACAAGTTGAAAAAGAAGAAGTGATTGCGCTTTGTGAAGAAGCGGATCGAATTGGGTTTGCCTATCCGATTTATGCGTCTGATTTGCCTGAGCCGATGAAAGATTTTTTGAATGCGTTGCCTATGCTTTCAAAGAAAATTTTTGTTTATTGTACTCAGCTCGCTTTTTCTGGTGATGGAGCGTGGGTATATCGGAATGAATTGGCAGCAAAAGGTGGGGAGATTACCCATTCTGCACATTTTATCATGCCGCATAATATCACTTTAAATCGATACTTTTTACCAATTACTGGAAAAAAGTTACATGCTTTGATTTTGAAGAATACTAATCGACGGGCAAAAAAATTTGTGCAGGTGATTGTGTCTGGCAGGAAATTTGATAATGGGAAATACGGCAGATTTTTGGGGTCAATCCAAAGAAGACCTTATCGAAAATATTTACCTGTTTTGCAAGGGTTGGTGGGGGTGGATGAGTCAATTTGTATTTCTTGTGGACGTTGTGCAAAAATTTGCCCGACGGATAATATTGTGATGAATGAATTCCCAGAATTTTTAGGAAAATGCACAGAGTGTATGCGTTGTTATAATTATTGTCCAGTTTCGGCGATTACGTATTGGAAGATTCATCCTACACGAGGATTGAAAAAATATATGGGTCCTGTGTCGGAGTTTCTGCCAGAGAAAATAGCTCGTCATAAATAGATAGTTTTAAAATGCTGTTCTCTTTTTACTGTTCTTATATTATACTTAAAGGGTAGAATTTATCTAAAAAGGAGTGTGTGATGGCTGAATTTTTTAAGAATATTGAAAAAGGGGTGGTGTTTGATGCAAATGAAATTCTTGCTTATGATTCGGGGAGTGTGTTGAGCAAAACGGTTGCACAAAAGGGAAATGTGAGTGTGACTTTTTTTGCATTTGATGAAGGAGAGGGCTTGGATGCGCACACTGCGCCGGGGGATGCGATGGTGGTGGTGACAGATGGGGAAGTGTTAGTGACGATTGATGATGTGGCTCATGTGGTGAAGGCGGGGATGAGCATTGTGATGCCAGCGAATGTTCCACATGCTTTGAAAGCCATTCGGAAGTTTAAGATGATGTTGGTGATTATTAAGTAAGTTGAAAAAAAGACCTTGAAAAAGGTCTTTTTTATTTTTTTATTGAGCTAGTTTTTCTAATTCAGCTAATTCAGCTTTTTCTGCAATGACGGATGCGGGTGCAAATCGATCTTCATGTCCATATTTCTTTTGGAGGAGAAGATAGCCGATGACTGCGAAAAAACATACGAACGCACCGATATACCAGAGAGAATAGGGGTTGTGATTGTCTAGAATGACACCTGCGACACTGGGGCCAATGGTTTGGGGGATCATCCAAGCAAGACCGAATGCGGCCATATAGCGCCCTCGCATATCTTCTGAGGCAAAGTTGGCAGCGAGCGCTTGTTGGGTGGGCATGATGATCATTTCGCCGATGGTGATGATCATGATTGCTAAGGCAAACAGCCATATGGCTGCTACGAAGCCAAACATCCCAAAACCAATCATATAAAAAATAGCACCTGCTGCCATGAGCAAGAATGGCTTTTTGGATTTAATTTTTCTGGTGACCCAAAATTGGAAAATGATGACGGTGATGGCGCTGACGGCCATTAAGATTCCGTAAATGCTGGCTGGTGTGCCATGGGTGTCTCTGAGGAATACGGAGAGACTGTTATACATTTGGGTGTAGACAAGATTCATCAAAATGCCTGCGATGATGAAGAATAAAAATCCCCAATCTTTGAGTACGGTGAAATAGCCTGTGAAGGTTTTGAAGATGGATTCTGCTTTTTGTTCTTCAGTGGATTCGGGTTTGGTTTCAGGAATGAGGAAGAAGAACAAGATGGCTACGAATGTGCTGACTGAAGCGTCAATGACGAAGAGCAAGAAGAATGAGCGATCTGCAATGAAACCACCAATCATGGGGCCAATGAGCCAAGCAATATTGGCGACGACTCTTAAGATGCCGAACCCTTCGGTACGTTGTTTTTCATTGAGCATATCAGCGATCATGGCTTGATGGGCTGGAAATGCCATATCAGAAAGGAGACCAATGAGGACTGCGAGGGGATAGAGTAGGTTGAAATCATTGACAAGACCAAGGGTGAGGGTGGAGAGGGCACTGAAGATGAGACCAAAGATGATTAATTTTTTGCGACCAAATTTGTCTGTTAGGGCACCACCAATCATGCCTCCAATCAAACCAGAGATTGCAAAGATACCTAGGATGACGCCAGCTTGGGTCATACCTACATTAAATTTTTGGGTTAGATAGAGGGAAAAGAAGGGAAAAAGCAAGGTGCCACCGACACGATCAATGAAGGACACACCTACGACAACCCAGAATTTCTGAGGAAATTCTTTGTAGATAGTATTTAGTTTTTGGAACATTTTTTAACCTTTTATATTCATTTTTTACGAGGTAGCAAATAGTAGCATTAAGTTTGTTATCTGTCAAACCTTGCCTATGATACACGTTTCTTTGTTTATAACACTTAAATTGATAATAGGTGTCAAGTTGTTTTGTTTCTTCGACTGTGAAACTGATCACTCTTTGCATGCTTTTCTTTTTTAAGTATAATTATTTCATCAATGGAGGGATTTTGGATCAATCTTCAGAAAAACGAAATTCAATACAGATGTGGACATTGGCCTATGGGGTTTTGATTGGTTTGATTTTTGCTGGGGTTGTGGTGTTTTTTATTTCTCCAAAGAGGGCTTTTGAGATTAAATTGTTGGATGTGGCGACTCCTGAACCAATTTTTGTGGAAGTGGATGGCGCGGTGAATGCTCCGGGGTTATTTTTGGTGGAACAGGGGATGCGGGTGAATGATTTGATTGAGATGGCGGGGGGATTTGAGGAAGATGCGAATAAGTTACTGTTAAATTTGGCAATGCCTGTATACGATGGAATGCAGATTATTGTGCCAACAAATAAGACTATGCGAAGTACTGAAGATGTTGAAGATGAGGCGGTTGCGGAATTTGAAAATTATGTGAATATCAATTTTGCAGATCTGGAAGAGTTGTGTACATTGCCCTCGATTGGGGAAAGCAAAGCAAACGCAATTCTTGAGTATCGGGAAGAACATGGCTATTTTGAATCAATCGAAGCAATTATGCAAGTCCCGGGTATTGGAGAAGGTATCTTTGGCGGAATTGAAAACCTGATTACAATTTACTAATGGTTGGTGCACAAGTGGGGGAGAGCTTTGATATAATGGATTTATGAATCAGTATTATCTTTTAATGGAAGCGAGTGTTTCGCTTTATTATTTATATATATCTTTTAAACTACAGCAAACCTCTATTTTTGAGATTTTGTTCACCCTTCTTTTATATCTTTCATTAAAAGTATTGTTTTATCTGTTGGATGAGAAAAAATATCCATGGAAAAAGATTATTCCAATGGTTGTGATTGTTTTACTTTTTATAGGATATTTTGTTTTTGATGTTTTGTTGATTTTTTTCTTGGTGATTAATATATGGCAAGTTTTCTATTTGAAAGAAAAGGAAGATTTTAATTATTTTTTGCTTTGGTTGAGTTTGGCTTTGGGGCTTATTTTTTCAAATCAATATTTATTTTATTATTTTACTATTTCTTTCTTTTTGTTATTTCTTTTGACGATGGTCTCTTATTTTTTGCAAAAGCGAGAATTTTTTTATGCACGAGAGAAGGGGCTTAAGACAGAACTTGACTTATTGAAACGTAATTTGGTGAATGCAAAACAATTTGATTTGAGTGCAAAATATCAATTGCAGTTGGAAGAACGTAATGTGCTTGCGCAGAAATTACATGATGAATTGGGACATACTTTGTCGGGCAGTATTATGCAATTGGAAGCGTTGAAATTAATTGTTGATGCTCAGCCTGAGAAGGCAAAAGAGATGGTGAGTGTGGTGACTGAGAATCTGCGAGACGGTACGGATGAGATTCGAAAAATCTTGAAGAATACGAAGCCTGATTTATCTAGCTTGAATTTGAATTCAATTAAAATGCTAGCTTTGGAAACCGAAGAAGCAAGTGGCGTGAAAATTGATTTGGTATATGGCAATGAAACTGAAAAGATTACAAATGCGATGTGGAATGTGATTATAGCGAATATTCGGGAAAGTTTGACGAATATGATGCGATATTCGAATGCGACCAAGTGTTTGATTCGTTTTGAGAAGTTGAATCAATTATTTAAGGTGAGTATCGAGGATAATGGTGTGGGGAAAGAAAAGATTTTGAATGGATTGGGGATTCGAGGGATGGAAGAGCGGATGCATACTTTGAATGGCACTTTGATTGTGGATGGTTCGGATGGGTTCCGAGTGGTGATGTTGTTTCCGATAGAAGCTTAGAAGGTAGTGAACTATGATTAGGATTATTGTTGCAGATGACGACCATTTGATCACAGAAAGTTTGAAGATTATTTTTGAATTGGATGATCAATTTGAACTTGTGGGTGTGGGACACACTGGTGCCGAGGCAGTGACGTTATGTTTGCAGAACGATGTGGATGTGGCTTTGCTTGATATTCGAATGCCAGAGATGAATGGGGTGGAAGCGACAAAGCAGATTGTTGCAAAGACGGACACGAAGGTGCTGATTTTGACGACATTTGATGAAGATGATTTTATCAAAGAAGCGTTTTTAAATGGAGCGTCTGGCTATTTGCTAAAAAAGAATCCGCCTGACCAGATTAAAAATGCTATCTTCTCGGTGTTTGGGGGTAATGTGGTGATGCAGGATAGTGTTTTGAAAAAAATTGGAAGCAGTTCAATTGAGGATGACTTTGCAGGGGATCAGAGATTTGAATTGTTGACGGAGCGTGAGATTGAAATCGTTCAAGCGATTGCAGATGGGTTTACCAATAAAGAAATTGCAGAGAAATTGTTTTTGTCAGAAGGTACGATTAAAAATAGTGTGAGCTCAATTTTGAATAAGTTGCAATTAAAACATCGTACACAAATTGCGATTTATTATTTGAAACGTTGATTGATGACTTTTGGCGTGACTTTAGTCATGTGAGGAAGGAGGTTCTGCACTGGTTGGAACTTCCTTCTTTTTTTATACTTCTATGCAGATACTACAATCATCTATGGAGGTGTAAATTGAATATTGTAAAAATTGAAAAATTGGTGAAACGGTTTGATGAAACCGTGGCTGTGGATCGAGTTTCTTTGGAGATTCGTGAGGGTGAAATTTATGGTTTGTTAGGACCGAATGGTGCTGGGAAATCTACTTTGATCAATGTGATGTGTGGTTTGCTGAAAAAAAATGAAGGCAGTGTGCATATCTTTGATAAGAATATTGATTTCTCTATGATGGAGATTAAACAAGATTTGGGGATTGTGCCCCAAGAAATTGCGTTATATGAAGATTTGACTGCAAAAGAAAATGTGAAGTTTTTTGCTTCTCTTTATGGTTTAAAGGGAAGTGTGTTGAAAGAAAAAACTGCGGAAGCATTGGAATTTGTGGGGTTGATTGATCATGCTAATAAGTTGGCGAGAACTTTTTCGGGTGGGATGAAGCGACGTTTGAATATTGCTTGTGCGATTGCTCATCAGCCTAAATTAATCATTATGGATGAACCGACGGTGGGAATTGACCCGCAATCACGCAATCATATTTTGAATTCTGTGAAAAAATTGAATCAATTGGGCACTACGGTGATTTATACGACTCATTATATGGAAGAAGCAGAATTTTTATGCTCTCGAATTGGGATTATTGATTATGGGAAATTGATTGCAGAGGGAACCAACCAAGAATTGCAAAACTTGGTAACTGATCGAAAAACAATTGTAGTGAAAACAAGCATTGGTAAAACCTATGATTTGCGTGAATTGAGTGAAATTAAGGGCGTTTTGGATGCTAATGTGAAAGATTCTACGGTGATAATTGAAACTTTGCGAGAAACAGATGCGGTTGGTGATATTGTGAGATTTTTTGAAAAGAATGAATTGCCTATATTAGATATTCAAATGAAAAATGCCAACTTAGAGACAATTTTCTTGTCACTGACTGGGCGAAAATTGAGGCAATAAAATGAGAATACTTGCAATTATTGAAGAGGAGATTAAGCGAAATTTTCGAATGATCAATGTGTTGATCATTATGACGATGTTGCCAATATTTTTGATTTTGATTTTGGGGGTTGTGTTTGAAGGAACAGTTGGCAATGAATCTTTGAGCATTGGTGATATGAAAGTTTATCATATGACGATTGGTGAAGAAACTTATTTGTCTGAGAATGTGAATTCGATGATGAACGAAGTTTTGGGTGATGATGAATCCAATGAATATGTTCTGACCGATGATCGGGAAGGGACGATTGAAATGTTGAGGAATGCGGAAATCACATGTTTTGTGGTGGTGGACGAAACAATTCCTGAAGTTCATATTTATAAGAACTCTCTTTACAATACGGAAGCTTCATTAATAGATGGCATTTTGGGAACTTTTGTATCTCGATATAATGCGATTTCGGAAATTGTGAAGGTGAACCCAGCGGCTATGTCTGTGATTGATGATGAAACGGGCGACTATACAAAAGCAAGCAGTTTGGATGCGAACAAGACCCCGAATGCGATGGATTATTATGGAGTTGTGGAAGTAACTTTGTTTGTGCTTTATGGTGTGATGACTCCATTTTACGGGGTTTATGCTGACCGACGTAATGGTATCAGTAACCGAATTTTGAGCACATCTACGAAAAAAAGAGATTATTTTTTGGGCAAGTTTTTTGCTTCAATCTTGATTACTGCTTTGCAAATGGGGATTGTGATTTTCTTTAGTGCTGAGATTATGGGCGCTTCTTGGGGAGACAAACCTTTGTTGCCATTGCTGCTGATTTTCACTGAGATTTTGGCGGTGACAAGTGTGGGGTTGAGCTTTGGGATGACCTCAAAGAATGAAAATGCTGCACAAACTGTTATGCATTTGGTCATTTCTATATTTGGTTTCTTTGGTGGGGCGTACGTTTCAATATTTGATATGGGATTTTTGGCAGAATTTGGTAAATATTTTTCAGTCTTGTGGTGGAATAATACGGGAATTATGAATTTTATATATTTGAATGATACGAAGATCTTGGGAATGGCTTTTGTTGTGAATATTGCAATTGCGTTGATGTTCTTTGGAATTGCTGTTTTGAAGATGAAGAATATGGAGAATTTTAGAGATGAGTAAGTTATGGATTGTTGCAAGAAATATTTTGCAAAGAATGTTGATTAAACCGGGTAATTTTATCATTCATTTGATTTTGCCTGTGGTGACAAGTGTGTTGATGTTTTTGATTTTCTCTGGAAGTAGTTCTAATTTGATACAAATGGCTGTGGTGGATCATGATGAGAGTGCTACCTCCGTTGCTTTGTTGGCAAGCATTGAGAACATGGGTAAGTTTGATTTGATTGATTTGAATCAGGATGAAGCGTCAAAAATGATTGCAGATAATAGTGTGTCATTTGCCTATATCATACCGGAAGGATTTGAAGCTACAATTATGGCACAAGAAACTCCTTATATTGAAGTGCAATCTGTTGGTATGAATGAAGGAACTGCTTGGATTCGTTCCATTAGTGATTTTCAAATTAAAAATGTAATTGATATGGCAATGGCGAGTGAGTATGACCAGGCGACTTATGAAAATTTGTTGTCAAAATTGGATGATGGTGATTTGAGCTTGGTTTCAGAATTTGTTTCTGATGAAAGCTATGCAAAAGAAGTTGTGTCACAGTCGATAGGGATGTATTTGATGTTGTTGATGATTTCGGTGACCTCGGTAACTTTCCAAGTGATTGAAGAACGTCAAAATGGGACGTTTGCCCGAATTGGAATGGCACCTGTTTATTCCAAGATCTATACTTTGGCGAATATTCTGGTGAGCATGCTGATTGTTATGATTCAGATTGTGCTGGTGTTGTTGAGCTTGAAGATTGCAAAGATGAATTTCTATATGCCGCAAATAAATATGTTTGTGATCTTGTTTGTGTTTGCTTTGGCAACGATTAGCTTGGGGTTGTTGTTATCTGCCTTCACTAAGGTGAAGGAAGGGGCAGGCGCTTTGATCTCATTGGTGATTACTCCTTCTTGTATGATTGCTGGATGTTTTTGGCCATTTGAATATATGCCTTCTTATTTACAAAAGATTGGTTTTTTGACACCACAACGTTGGACATTGGATGCGATTAGTAAGATGCAGATTACCCAGGATTTTAATTCGATTTTGCCAAATCTTGCGGTTGTGATGGGATTTGCTGTGTTGTTCTTTTTGATTGCTGCTTATCAATTTGAAAACCAAGACAAGAAAATAGGGTAGATTTAATAAATATAAAAAATCGTGTAAAGAAATCAGTGAATAAAAACGACAGAGATTATTACTCTGTCGTTTTGCTTTATGATAGAATTTTTAATATAGGTTTATTTGAGGAGATAAATAATGGAAAAAAGAAAATTAGGTTCTACGGGTCTAGAAGTAAGTTTGTTGGGGTTTGGTGGATTTCACTTGTTGGAGATTCCCAAAGAAGATGCAGTTCGTTTGCTGAATCAGTATTTGGATCGTGGTGGCAATTATATTGAAACTGCGGCGGCTTATGGCGCGGGAGAATCTGAACGAAAGATTGGCTTGGTGATGGAAACACGCAGGGATGAATGTGTGTTGGTTTCTAAGAGTGGGGGACGAGATGGAAAAAGCTTCCGAAAGGATGTGGATCAGAGCCTGAAGAATTTGCGCACGGATCATTTGGATGTGATTTTGATGCATGCAGTGCGTACACCGGAAGAATTGAATCAGATTTTGAGCGTTGGGGGTGCATTTGAAGAAGCATTAAAGTTGAAAGAAGAAGGAAAAGTCAATCATATTGGATTGAGCATGCATGGACAACCGGATGTGTTGATTGATGCGTTGAATCGGGCTGCGTTTGAAGTGGTGATGACGACGATTAATTATTATGATGTGAATAACTTCCCTGAAATTTTGAATGAATTGGTGCCATTGGCGAACAAAAAGGGAGTGGGGATTATTTTGATGAAACCGGTGGGGGATGGATTGTTGTGGAAGAATGTGAAACCCGCTTTTAATTATGCATTTTCTATGCCGGTGTCTACGATTGTGACGGGGATGAATTCGCAAGAAATGTTTGATGTGGATATGCAATTGGCGGAAGAGTTTGTGCCACTTTCTGCAGAAGAGCTGATGCGATTGCAGACGGAATCTCCTGAATTGGGGAATTATGTGTGCCGACAATGCGGGAAGTGCATTGATGTTTGCCCAGAAGGAGTTGATATTCCGGAAGTGTTCCGCTTGGAAGGGGTGTTTGACCGACAGATGCGCACTGGCGCGGTGGATGACTTTGGCGATTATATTTTGAAAGAACAATTGCGTTTTTGGTTCCAAGGAAATGATAAGGCAATAAAAGAATATGGTGAGTTGGCTGTGAAAGCTGATGCATGTGTGGATTGCGATGCTTGTGCCACCGTTTGCCCTTATGAGATTGATATTCCACGTAAATTAAAAATTGCAGACTATAAGTTGGCAGATAAAGGGATTTACTAATTTTTATGGCTGAAAAAAAAAATTCAAAACAACAAGCACGGCGATTTTTACTAAAACGGCATGGACTATTGGGCGAGTATCGCTATCATGGAAAAGAAGGGGTGTATGACTTTATTCGGTCATTTGGCTGTGTGCAATATGATCCGATTGATGTGTGTGGGAAAAATCATGAATTGGTGTTGCAGGCGAGGGTGTCTAATTTTGAGAAGGAGTGGGTGAGTCAATTGCTATATGAAGATCGACGATTGATCGATTGGTTTGATAAGAATATGAGTATCTTGCCAATTGAGGATTGGGTCTTTTTTGCAGAAGCGAGAGAACGAGCAAAAACAAATTTTCGGAATGCTGAAGAGATTGACGCTGTGCGAGAAGACGTGCTTGATTTTATTCGTGATAAGGGTCCGGTGACATCCTCTGATTTGGCGTATACGGAGAAAGTGGATTGGTGGTGGTCACCGACTACTTTTTCTCGTGTGGTGTTGGATGCTTTGTATTATCAGGGGCATTTGATTGTCGAGAGTAAAAAGAATACGCGAAAATCTTATGATTTGAGCAGTCGCTATTTGCCTGATGAGATGTTGAATTTGGCTGAGCCTTTTGACTCCGAACATGAGCGTTTGAAATGGAATGTGTTGCGGCGAATCAAAAGTGTGGGATTGTTACATTTGAATGCAAGTTATGCTTTCATTGGAATTCATGGGTTGAAAACAGCGGAGCGAAATGCTATCTATGAGGAGTTGTTGCGAGAAGATGTGATTGAACCTGTTTTGGTGGAGGGGATTGAGAAAGAGTTCTATTATTTAAAAGAAGAAGCTGATTTGTTTGAGATGGATGATGAGGTGGTGAAAGAACGGATTGAATTTTTGGCTCCGTTGGATAATCTGTTGTGGGATCGGGATGTGGTGAAAGAGATCTTTGATTTTTATTATAAATGGGAGATCTATACACCACTGAAAGATCGTCAGTATGGATATTATGTTTTGCCGATTTTGATGGGGGATGCATTGATTGGGCGAATTGAATTAAAACGAAATCGAAAAACAAATCAATTTGATTTGCTTGGGTTGTGGTTTGAAGATGAGACGATGGATACTGAGGAAATGCGGGCAAAGATTATGGCACGAGCTGAAAAATTTGAACAAGTGATGCTTTGAGTGCGGGGTTAGTTTGATTCGAAAATTGCAAGGAGCGCGTCGATGCTTTGGAGGATCTCGTTGGTGTAGAAGCCATTTTTCCGTTGGATGGTGAGGTTGTTCTGATTTTCTGAAAGAAGATTATGGATGTTGTCGTTGGCGGTGACCAGAACAAGGGGTGTTTGTGCACATTGTGATTGTTCTCGCAGGATTGAGATGAGTTCAATGCCATCCATATCAGGAAGGGACATGTCAATAAAGATTAGATCGGGTGTGTTGATTGAAATTTGATCTAGACCTGAACGAGCGTCATAGGCTGTTTGAATTTGATAGGACTCGTTGATGTTGACGAGGTAGCGAGAGAGTAGGTTGCAGAAGCCCCAGTTGTCGTCGATGATGAGGATGTTTTGGACTGAACTGAGTTGATAAGATTCGATTATGGTGGAAATATCTTCTCGATTCACGGGTTTGGTGAGGATTTTGGTGATTTTGAGCGATTGGGTGAGTTGGTTGATGCGTGGGGTGCTGAAGCTGATGATCATGATAGATGGGTCGTCAATTTCTGCTAATTGAGGAGGGATATCGGTTTCATTAATTATGATTGCTTGGGGGTGATAGACGCGGGTCATTTCTGCTATTTGTGAAATATCTTCTATTTGAACAAAGTTAAATTTGGAGAGCTTTTTTGTGAAGCTGATTAATTGGTCTTTGGAGATGCCAATTAAAAAGATGATTGGTTTGGTGTTGGAAAGATCCCAATTGGATTCGCGAAGGTTGATGGAAAATTCGAGATCTAAATCTTTGGGAATGGTGAAGGAAAATGTGGATCCTTGGCCTTCTGTGCTTTCTACCCAGATTTTGCCCCCATGAGATTCGACAAATTGTTTGCAGATGGCCAAACCAAGCCCAGTGCCTTCATGATGGCGACGGAGGCTTGATTCTATTTGGAAGAATTCTTCAAAGATGTGAGAAAGCTGTTCTTCATTCATGCCAGCCCCTGTATCTTTGATTTGGAAAAGCACGTTATTTTTTTTGTTGGTGACTGTAAGGCGTACTTCACCTTGATCTGTGAAGCGTTGGGCATTGTTGAGAAGGTTTAAGATTGTTTGGCGAATTCTGGTGCGGTCAATTTCAATTGCAGGTAGTTCTTCTGGAATGTCGATGATGAATTGGACATTGGTTTTGGTGAACAATGTAGAGGCGATTGCGGTGACATTGTCGATTAAATCTTGGAGATCGGTGTATTCTTTGTTGAGAGTGAATTCGGCTAAGTTGAAACGAGAGAGCATGAGAATGTCATCTATCATTTCGGAGAGATGTTTGCTGTTACGGTAGATATGATGGACGTCGCGTAATAAAGCAGGAGACCAAGATTGATTTTGATAAATTTCGGGGGAGAGATAGATCATTTCGCTAAAGCCGAGGATGAGATTGAGGGGGGTGCGGAGCTCATGGCTGATGTTGGCGGCAAATTTTTCTTTCATTTGGCGCGCGCTTTCAGCTTGTTTGCGGGCGAGCATGAGCTGATTTTTTGTGCGACGTTGGATTTCATAGGCGGTTTCAAGATTTTTTATGGCTTTGCTTAATTCTGCTTGGCTGGTGCGGGAAGAATGTAATAAGTCGCTGGCTTGTTTTTGAGAAGCCCATGACCATTCGAGAGCGGTGAAGAGCGTGTGGCGAATGGCCCAAGCAATGAATACACTAGCTGGTATGGCGATATATAAGGGTTGATAATACTGCGCATAGCCATTTTTGTTTAATACAATGAGAAAAATAAAAAATGTAAGTCCGATGATGAATTGGCTGTTTGAGGCGAGGATGGCATAGAGAATGATGAGAGCTGTGATGAAAAATGCTAACCAATTGTTGTGATAGAGATAGACTGCATAGCAAAATAAAAGATATGTGCTCCATACAAAAAAGGTTTTCGCTAAACGAGAGTATTTTTTATTTAAAAAGCGGGTAATGCCACTCAGGATGAGCATGATGCCCCAGATTAACATGCGATTGGTGGGGAATTTAGGGTTTGCAAAATCGGTCCAGATGAAGAATATGCTGATGAGGATCATCATCATGGAGAGAGCATTGATCATGGAAGATTGAAGCTCAAGAAGGTTGTTGCGAATCTCGATCTCTCGTTGTTTTTCAGGCATTATGCAATTCCTAGATCATGGAAGATGGCGGTGATGTCATCTTTGCGGACTGGTTTGGAGATTACGCCTGCAGCTCCTAATGAAAATGCTAGTCCGGGATCATAGAAAACAGAGCAGATGACAACGGGGATTTGTTGGGCATCTTTGTCTATTTGCAGATTTTGGAGGACTTCCCAGCCATCAATATATGGCATCATTACATCGAGGAAGATGAGGGTGGGTTTGAGCATGCGTGCTTTGTTGAGCGCATCGGTGGAATCTGTGCAGCCGACTACTTTGAAATCATATTCGGAGAGATAGCGTTTGAAGAGATCGATGATGCCTTCGTTGTCATCAATGACAAGAATAATGCCTCGTTGGGAACGAATGGTGAGTTCAATGTTTTTTTGATTATCATTGCTTGTTTCTTCTATGTTCCAACCTAGCTTGGTGACGAGGGTTTCTGTGGTGGTATCTAGTACTGTTTGGTCATCTAGCGCATTATTAAATGAAATAGTGAATGTGTTATGAGAAGAGGATTGGTTGATGGAGAGCTGGAGTGATTCGTTCTCGATTTTTTGTAAGGATTTGCTGATGATGTTGGTGAAGATTTGTTGAGCGATGGCGGGATCGGTGTTGATTTTGATTGGAGTTTGAGGAGGGGTGTAGTTTATGTGGTTGTTGCCTTTTTGAATGAGGGGTGCAACACGGCTTAAACTCTGTTCGATGAAATCTGATAATTCGATTTGTTGAATGGAGATGTTGATAGTGGCCATGTCGGGGTTTAGCGCTGTTTTTGTGGTAGGAGTGTTTTCTGGTGGTGAATTGAGTGGTTTGTTTTTTTGAATATCATCCCAAAATAATTGAGCGATGTCTTCCTTGCCTTTTTGGAGGTCACGATAGGCTTGGCGAGAAGAGATGCCAAGTTCATTCGCTGTTTGTTGGACGGTGAGCCCTTCTACATAGCGAAGATACATGACGTTGTATAAGCGATGTTGGGGAGAATTGAAATTGGAGGCTTGGTGGGGGGTGAGTGTTTCAAGATAGGCGAGGATTTTTTTGCGGAGAGGATTGCCGATTGCACTGGTTTCATTGGTTGGATTTTTTTCATTGAGATAGTTGTTGAGGGGGTGAGATTGGAGATGGGGAATATCATAGATATTCTCAAGCGCATCAACGACATGATTTTTGAATTCTTCTGATATGTGGGGGTTGTTTGTGAGATTTTGGTTCAAGCGAGACACCTCATAGGTTGATTTGTACTCTAATTGTAATAGATTTGAGGGGGATGGACAAATAGTATGGGGTTTTGAGGAAGATTTGTCAGTAAGCTGTCAGTATTTTGGCAAAATATTGTAGATTGTTTTTTGCGGATTTACTATAATCGAGGTGTAAGAAATATATTTATTTTTGTATATTTCGATTTGTTAAATTTCTTGTATTCTTAAAAGGAGAATTAGATGAAAAAATTATTACCCCTTCTTAGCATTGTACTCATTTTGGTCTCAGTTGTGGCCGTGAGTGCAGGTGAAGGCGACCAAGTTGAAGTTTTTTCTTGGTGGACCGGTGGTGGTGAAGCGCAAGGTTTGGAAGCAATGATTGAAGTCTTCAATGGATTGAATCCTGACATTGAATTCATCAACGCTACTGTTGCTGGTGGTGCTGGCACAAATGCTCGTGCAGTGTTGGCCACTCGCTTGCAAGCAGGCGACTCCCCCGATTCATGGCAAGGCCATGCTGGGCAAGAATTGATTGGTACCTATGTGGCTGCAAATCAACTTGAAGGTTTGAACTGGCTCTATGAACAAGAAGGCTGGTTGGATGTTATGCCCGAAACATTGATTCCGTTAATCTCAAAAGATGGCGAAATCTACTCTGTGCCTGTGAACATTCACCGCGCAAACATGATTTGGTATAGCCCTTCTGTTTTGGAAAATGCTGGAATTTCTGAAGTTCCGGACACCATGGAAGGCTTTATTGAAGCACTTCAAACACTCAAAGACGCTGGCGTGGAAGTTCCGTTGGTTTTGGGTGAACAATGGACTGCATTGCACCTCTTTGAAACCATTCTTTTGGGCTCAATGACCCCAGAACAATATAATGGTTTGTGGGATGGCACAACACTTTGGTCTGACCCGATTGTGACCAAAGCTTTGGAAAACTATGACACAATTTTGAAATATACAAATCCTGATGCAGCTTCCTTGACATGGCAAGATGCTTCTGCAATGCTCTTTGATGATGCAGGCACTGGCGCTTTCCATGTGAATGGTGACTGGGCAGAAGGTTACTTCCGCGAATTAGGTAAAGAACCGATGGTGGACTATGGCTGGGCTCCCGTTCCAGGCACAGGTGGCACCTTCCAATTCTTATCTGACAGCTTCGTTCTTTCTGCAAATGCTCCTCACCGAGATGCAGCCATTGAATGGTTGAAAGTTTGTGGTTCAAAAGAAGGTCAAGATGCCTTCAACCCGATTAAGGGTTCCATTCCTGCACGCAGTGATGGCGACGTTGAACTCTACGGTGTCTACTTGCAAGATGCAATGGATGACTGGGCAACCAACGTGGTGGTTGGCTCTCTTACACACGGTGTGACAGCAAATGACTCATGGAAATCAGAAATTGACACCGCACTTGGCCTCTTCTTGGGCATGCGCGATGTTCAAAGCTTCCAAGATTCTTTGGTTTACGCATGTGAATCTTACGGTCCTTGCGAATAATCAATAAGTAATATGTTTTTTTGGGGATGAGAGTCTCTTTTCTCATCCCCTCATTTTTTGAAGTACAAGATCTACTATTTTTAATTTGCTATTATTACTTTTTTTAAGGATTTAAAAATTTCTGTCTTGGAGGTTTTATGAAAAAAGATAAAGACAAGATCATAGCTGTTTTGATGGTGATGCCTTCTATCTTGGCAGTTGGGATTTTTATTTATGGCTTTATCGGATGGTCTGTTCGGGTTTCTTTTACGAATTGGAGAGGGTTGCTGCCAACTTATGAATTTGTTGGATTTAAAAACTATATTGATTTATTGACTCGAGACCCTCGTTTTAAGATTGACATTCGAAATACAGTTTTGTTCACAGTTTTGTTTGTGGTGGTTGCTTTGGTTTTGGGGCTATTATTAGCGATTTTGTTGGATCGAAACATAAAAGGCGAAGCAATCTTCAGGAACATTTATTTGTTCCCGATGGCAATTTCATTTATTGTGGCTGGAATTTCTTGGCGATGGTTGATGAACCCTGCAATGGGTGAGCGAATGAGTGGGTTGAACTTGTTGTTCGATAAGATGGGATTGGATTTTCTGATCAATCGATGGTATACGACGCCCAACTGGGGGATTGCGTTTATTGCTATTCCTGCGGTTTGGCAAATGTCTGGTTATGTGATGGCATTATATTTGAGTGGTTTACGTTCGATTCCTACCCAATTACGCGAAGCTGCGATGGTGGACGGTGCGACTGAATTTGAGATTTATCGCTATGTGATTATGCCGTTGATGCGCCCAGTGACTTTGAGTGCGATGATTATTTTGGGACATATATCTCTGAAGGTTTTCGATTTGATTATTGCGACTGTGGGTAAACAAATTGCTTTAGATGTGCCGGCTATTTATATGTGGCAAACAACATTTGATGGTTATTTCTTCTCTCGTGGAGCAGCGATTGGGATTTTGCTTTTGTTGAGTGTGACTGTGTTGGTGATTCCTTATTTGCGCTATAGTTTGAAATCGGAGGCAGATGTATGATGAAAGAGAAAAAACTCACTCGACCGTTAGTTTATGTTCCATTGGTTTTGGCTGCGATTTTCTATCTTCTTCCTGTTTATTTGATGTTGATGACAGGGTTTAAACCTTTTGAAGATGTCAGCTTGAGAACGATGTGGGAATTGCCAAAATCTTTTGGCGTTGAAAATTTCACAACTGCTTTCAAATTGTTGGCTCCGAACTTTTGGAACAGCTTGAAAATGGTTGTGCCTGCGGCATTGATTTCTTCATTTGTGGGTGCGATGAATGGATATGTGCTGTCTAAATGGAAATTTAAAGGTGCAGACTTCATTTTCCCGATGATTTTGTTTGGGATGTTCATTCCTTATCAATCGATCTTGATTCCGTTGGTGGAATTCATGCGAAAGATCGATATGTATGGAGGTACTCCGGGGTTGGTGTTGGCGCATGTGGTATATGGGATTCCAATCACTACATTGACTTTCCGTAACTATTATGCGACGATTCCAACTGAATTGATTGAATCGGCAAGGATTGATGGGGCGGGGTTCTTCCGAATCTTTTCGAGGATTTTACTACCTGTCTCCCTGCCAAGCTTTGTGGTGGTGATCATTTGGCAATTCACTTCTGCATGGAATGATTTTTTGTTCGCTGTGGTGTTGACGGAGCCTTCAAATTGGCCGGTGACTGTGGCCTTGAATAATATGGCAGGGCCTCAGATCATCGAGTGGAATGTGCAGATGGCCGCCTCCTTCTTGGCGGCGTTACCGACACTACTCATTTATATTTTCTTGAGTAATTATTTCTTGAGAGGATTGATGTCCGGTGCCTTAAAGGGGTAAGAGAAAAAAGTCAAAACTCCTCAAGAAATTGAGGAGTTTTGTTTATACGACGGAGTTTTTGAATGAAGAAAAAAGTAGAAAAAATTTATCATTTATTATTTGAGCGATATCCTGAATTGGATTTTATGAAAAACGATGTGGCTGAAGCGTTTGAGTTTTTGAAAGCATGTTATGCAAGTGATGGAAAGGTGTTGGTGTGTGGGAATGGAGGGAGTAGTGCGGATGCGGACCATATTGTGGGAGAATTGATGAAGGGGTTCATGCTGGGGCGTGAGATGGATGAGGACTTTTTTGAGAAGATGGATGCGCTCTATGGTGAAGATGGTGTGGAAATTACAAAGTCTTTGCAAAAATCTTTGCCTGCAATCTCTCTCTCAGCACATGCTGCTTTAGTGACAGCGTATATTAATGATGTGAGACCCGATTGTGTATTTGCACAGCAAGTTTATGGATATGGACGAGAGAGTGATGTGTTGGTTGCGATTAGTACGTCTGGAAATTCGGGGAATATTTTAAATGCTATCAAGGTGGCAAAGGCGAAGGGGATGAAGGTGATTGGGTTGACAGGCCGAGATGGAGGCGCAATGAAAGATGTGTGTGATGTGACCTTGATTGCTCCAAAGGAGCAAACTTATCAGATTCAAGAATTACATTTACCGATTTATCATGTGTTGTGTGCAATGGTGGAAGAAGAATTTTTTGGAAATTAAGCAAAAGTATTGATTTTATTTGCATAAAAACATATACTATTAATAGTAATGTAAACGATTAACGTAGAAGGATTGCTATGGCAGAATTAATTGAAACAATAAATTCTTTTGAAAAAGGAAATATTAAATTTGCAGTTTTTGATTTTGATGGAACACTTTCATTAATCCGCGAAGGTTGGCAAGCGATTATGATTCCAATGATGGTGGATTATTTGAAAGAATTGGACACAAATGAAAGCGATGAAGAGCTTGAAGCAATTGTGAAAAAGTTTGTGACAGACTTGACAGGGAAGCAAACTATTTATCAAATGATACATTTGTGTGAAGAGATTGAAAAAAGAGGTGGGACACCTAAAGAACCACTTTTCTATAAAAATGATTATCATAACCGTTTGTTAGAACGAATCAATTATCGGCTGGATGGTTTGCGAGAGGGCACGATTGAGGCTAGAGATTATTTGGTGCCTGGTTCTATGCAAATTTTGGAATTGATGAAATCAAATGGTGTCAAATGTTATTTGGCTTCTGGTACGGATGAAAAGTATGTTTTGGATGAAGTAAAATTGTTAGGATTGACGGATTATTTTGAAGCGATTTATGGTGCGCAAGATGATTATAAGAATTTTAGTAAACGAATGGTGATTCAGAAGATTATTGCTGAGAATGACCTGCATGGCAGTGAAGTGGTGGCGTTTGGAGATGGCTATGTGGAGATTGAAGAAATGAAAAGTGTCGGTGGGATTGCGATTGGCTTGGCTACTGATGAAGCCACCCGTGAAGGCATTGATGAATGGAAACGATCTCGATTGATCGCTGCAAATGCGGATGTGATTATCCCTGATTTTAGTGTAACTGAAGGATTGAAAGACCTTCTCTTTTAATAGTTTCTTTTGAAAGGATTTTGAAATGCCTTATAAAAAATTTGATGTCTCGAAAATCAATCTACTCCCTTTGTTGGACCGAGAAAGTGACCTTGAGGTCGAAACTACTACTAAGCCTTTAGATGCGGAAGTGCCTGCGTTTGAATCTGAAGAATTGGACGCTTTGACTGATGCAATTGTGGAAGCGAAGAAAAAAGGCGCTCCAGTGATTATGTTGATGGGCGGGCATGTGTTGCGCCGTGGGAATGCCAATTATATTATTGACCTCATGCGCCGTGGGGTGATTGATCATTTAGGTATGAATGGATCTGTTTCGATTCATGATTATGAATTTTCTAAAATCGGCCGCACTTCGGAAAGTGTTGCAAAATATATCTCCGAGGGTCAGTTTGGTTTGTGGAAAGAAACTGGCGAGATTAATGATATTGTCAATGCAGCAATGGACACAGAGATGGGATATGGTGAGGCTGTTGGGAAGCATGTTTGGGAAAATAATTATCCGCATCGAGAAACTAGCTTGCTTGCGAATGCGTATCGCTATGGTGTGCCGGCGACGGTGCATGTGGGGATCGGGCAGGATATTATTCATGAACATCCCAATGTAAATGGCGCTGCTCTGGGGGAATGTTCTTACCGTGATTTTTTGATTTTGACGGAAAGCATTTCTAAATTGGAAAATGGCGTTTTCTTGAACTATGGTACGGCAGTGATGGGTCCGGAAGTTTATTTGAAAGCTTTGGCGATGGCGCGTAATGTGGCACATCAAGAAGGCAAAGTGATTCAACATTTTACAACTGCTGTTTTGGATTTGACGAATATTGGTCGATCAACGGATAAAGAAGCGGCTAAAATGACGCAAGCTTATTACTTCAGACCGTATAAAACCGTGTTGGTACGTACGGTGAGTGATGGTGGAAAGAGTTATTATGTTCGCGGTGACCATGCAGAAACTTTCCCGAATTTGTATCATCAAGTGTTGCAAAAAATGGAGAAATAAAAAGTTAATCCATATTATTTTATAATTAGAGAAATTAGCTATTGATTTTTCGTTGAAAAAAATATACACTGTTAACATGAAAACGTTTGTTAACATTTTAGGAATTCAATAGACTGGTTTGATAGACATTCTCAGAGCGTTCATGCTGTTGCATGAGTGCTCTTTTTTTTTGGTAGTCGGTAGGCAAGAAACGAAGTTTCTTGGAATAGTCAATCTTTGATAAAAGGAGAAAAACAATGAAAAAGATGACAGTTTTATTTATTGCTTTGCTGTTGATCGTGGCTTGTATCTCGATTGTTTCAGCTGAAGATGATGTGCCATTTTTCTATGGTGCATTTGCAACGGAAATTGAGGAGCCTTGGGATGGTGTGATCCATCAAGCTTTGTTGAAAGCCCAAGAAGAAGGAAAAATCCGTTATGAATATACAGATGCAATTGGTTATTCTGGTGACATGGAACGCGTGTTGCGAGAAGTGTGTGAACAATCACAGCCAGATATGATCGTTGGGGATGCATTTGGTAATGAGCAAGCTGTGCGCCGTGTGGCAAAAGATTATCCGGAAATTGGATTTGCTTTTGGATCGGAATATGGACCGGTGGAACCAAACATGTCTGTGTTTGATAACTGGATTCATGAGCCAGCCTATTTGAGTGGGATTATTGCAGGTTCTATGACAGAGACCAATGTGGTTGGTGTTGTGGCAGCTATGCCTATTCCTGAAGTGACCCGTATTGTGAACGCTTTTATTCAAGGTGTGACTGAATATAATCCTGATGCAGAAGTGCAAGTTTCTTATATCAACAGTTGGTTCGACCCGCCCACTGCAAAAGAAGCTGCTTTGGCACAAATTGATGCAGGTGCAGATGTGCTTTTTGCAGAACGCTTTGGTGTGATTGAAGCTGCTGAAGAAAATGGTTTATATGCCTTTGGTGTGATGAGTGACCAAAACGAATTGGCACCAGATTACGTACTGACCAGTGTGGTGTGGGACATGACTCCGACGATTGATTATTTGATTACTCAAGTGAGCGCAGGGCTTTCTGTTTCACAAGACTTGAAGGATTATTCTATGATGGCAAAGGGTGGTGCTTTCTTGGCTGATTATCACGGAAATGATTCTAAGATTCCAGCAGATGCTTTGGAATTGGTGAAAACACGATCTGAAGAGATCCTAGGGGGGATGTTCCGGGTAGTCATTGATGAGGCGGATCCAACAAAATAAGATGAAATAAAACATTCTCAGAGACCGCATCGATCTTTCAAGCATTGGTGCGGTCGTTTTTTTATCAGAAATTGGAAATGGTCGTTAAGGAGAAAAAATGAACATTGTCGAAATGAAAGGAATCAAAAAACAATTTGGTTCTTTAATCGCGAGTGACCATGTAAATTTCAATTTGCGAGAAGGTGAGGTCCATGCTTTGTTGGGGGAAAATGGCGCAGGCAAAACAACTTTAATGCGGATTTTATATGGGCTTTATAAGCAAGATGAAGGTGAAGTGTTTGTTGCTGGCAAACCAGTGACAATCAATTCTCCAAAAGATGCGATTGAAAATGGAATTGGTATGGTGACCCAACACTTTGCATTGGTGCCGCCGATGACGGTGGCAGAAAATGTGGTCTTGGGATATATGGATGATTTTCGATTGAAGACTGCTGAAATCGAAAAAAGGGTGGGAGAGGCTGCAAAAGAATTTGGGATTGATATTGATCCTTCTGCATTGGTAATGCATTTATCCGTTGGGCAACGCCAACGAGTTGAAATTCTAAAAGCGCTTTATCGGAATGCAAAAGTATTGATTTTGGATGAACCCACAGCAGTGTTGATTCCCCAAGAAGTGGATGCATTGTTTAAAACCTTGCGAGATCTTTGTTCTCGTGGATTGGCTGTGATTTTTATTAGTCATAAGCTACATGAGGTGATGGAGATTACGAATCGGGTAACCGTTTTGCGAGATGGAAAATGTATTGGGACGGTGAATACGCAAGAAAAAAGCCAAGCAGAATTGGCAAGCATGATGGTGGGGCGAGAATCTTTTGGGGTGAAACGCGTGGAAGACATGAGTGATCGGAGTAAGAAACCGGTTTTGCAAGTGGAGGATATCTCTGCATTGAATGAAAAAGGATTAGCAGCCTTGAATAAGATTTCATTAGAAGTTTTTTGTGGTGAGATCTTGGGTGTTGCTGGGGTGGGTGGCAATGGACAGCGAGAACTTTCAGAAGCTTTGTGTGGCGTGAAAGACCTGACAGAAGGAAAAATTGTTGTGGATGGCGTGGATGTAACCGGGTTGAATCCGGCACAATTCACTCAATATGGGATTGGGCGTGTGCCAGAAGACCGGCATGAAGGCATGGTGGGGGATTTGACGGTTGCTGAAAATTTAGCTTTGGAATATTTAAATGACTACACCAAAATGGGACGCATGGATCGCAAGGCAATGGTGGTGGATGCTGAGAAGTTAATTAAACAATTTATGATTAAAGCAAAACCGAATGACCGTACTTGTACACTCTCAGGCGGGAATATGCAGAAAGTGTTGTTGGCGAGAGTGTTGTCTAAAAATCCGAAAGTGGTGATTGTTCCCCAACCTACGCGTGGGTTGGATGTGGGTGCTACGGATTATGTGCGCGAACAATTGCTGGCCCAGAAAAAAGCGGGTGCAGGAGTTTTGATGATCTCTGAAGATTTGGATGAAGTTTTGGCTTTATCTGATCGGATTGCCGTGCTTTATGAAGGGGAGATTGTGGGCGTTTTGGATGCCAATGAAGCAACTCCTGAGAGCTTAGGGCTTTTGATGTCTGGTGTGCGAAAGGAGCTTGTGTGATGGCGAAGAATAAATTGATTAGCTTTGAAAAAACTGACACAGCGCCTGCCTGGAAAAACCCAATGTTGATTGGGCTCAGTATTTTGATTACTTTCATTTTGTCCGCTGGGTTGATTTTGATGGCTGGGAAAAATCCGATTGAGACGTATTATCATTTTATTGTCGCGCCGTTGTCGACTAAATTTTCATTTTTGGAAGTGTTGGTGACTTTTACTCCGTTGTTGTTGTGTGGAGTGGCGGTTACGTTTGCATTTACCTCTGGTTACTATAATATTGGGGCAGAAGGTCAGCTTTATGCTGGCGCGATTGCTGCGACTTGGATTGGCATTTCACCTGTTTTTTATAATTTGTCTCCTTGGATTATGATTCCGTTTATTATCGTGGCAGGGTTTGCATTTGGCATGTTATGGGCATTGATTCCGGCGTTGCTAAAAGTGAAAATGCAAGTGGATGAAGTGGTCACTACGCTTTTGATGAATTCGATTATGGCGTATCTTGTGAGTGCTTTGTTGAATGGCCCGTGGAAGAGTCCATTTTCTGGATGGCCTGAATCTCCTGAGATTTCGATGAATGCAATTTTCCCGAAAATTGTGGCAAAATCTCGTTTGAACTTAGGTGTGATTTTGGCGTTGGTGGCGATGTTGGTGTTATGGTTTGTGTTGAATCGTACTCCTTTTGGGCTACGAATGCGCGCGGTGGGCAAAGGGAAACATGCTTCGAAATTCTCTGGGATTAATGTTCAGCGCACGATGTTGCTCTCTGCTTTGATTAGTGGAGGTGTGGCTGGTGTGGCCGGTGTCTCGGTGATGTGTGGAATTCAATTCCGTTTGATTTCTGAGATTTCTCCTGGCTATGGCACGATCGGTGTGATGATTGCTACGATGGGTGGATTGAATGCTTTTGGCGTTGGGTTGGCTGCTTTCTTCTTTGCTTTGTTGGATGTGGGGGCACTCACTGTCAGCCGCCAAATGGGGCTTCCTAGTTATTTGGGTGAAATTACGCAAGCTACATTGCTATTGACGACCATCTCAGTTTTGCTTTTACATCGATATAAAATCAAGCTGCCTTGGTTGAAGAAAAAAGAAATTAGAGTGGAAGAGGAGGAGATATGATGACATTTCTGGCAACCTTATTAGGCGCAACTTTGCGAGTCTCGACTCCAATCCTTTTGGCTGCGATTGGAGAAACCTATTCTGAACGGTCTGGCGTGTTGAATTTGGGGATCGAAGGGACGATGTTGTTTGGGGCGTTCTCAGGATTTTATTTTGCAGAAATTTCGGGCTCTTTATGGTTTGGTTTGTTTGCGGCAGTTGTGAGTGGAATGCTGTTTGGTTTGTTGATGGCGCTCCTAACCGTGACTTTTGGATTAAACCAACATGTGTCGGGATTGGGAATTACACTGCT
This sequence comes from Anaerolineales bacterium, assembly GCA_963676155.2. Lineage (GTDB taxonomy): Bacteria > Chloroflexota > Anaerolineae > Anaerolineales > UBA11579. The sequence goes on along the minus strand of OY781052.2, from coordinate 431,401 downwards.
GTGTGAAGGTTTGGCATTCTTCTTTTTCCGATTGCTTTATGGTGGTGCACATACACCTCCTTCAATTGAACCTTTTGAGCAGATCAAATTATTTGCAGACAACCCAATCTTGGGACCCATTTTTGGGCAATATTTACTGACCTATTTGACGTTTTTACTAATCATCCCTTTGATGTGGTGGATCTTGTATAAAACACGATTTGGATTGCATATTCGTGCGGCGGGTGAAAACCCGGAAGCTGTGGATGCAGCTGGTGTGAATGTGTTTGGAATTCGCTATGCAAGCATTATTATCGGCGGTGGATTTATGGCAGCTGGGGGTGCATTTTTATCTTTATGTGCGCTAGGCTCTTTTACACACGGGATGGTGAATGGTCGTGGTTGGGTGGCATTGGCGATTGTGATTTTCGGCAACTGGAATCCGGTGAAGGCGATGTGGGGGGCATTGATCTTTGGTGGAGCAGAAGCACTTCAATTACGGTTACAAGCGATGGGATTGCAATTACCCGTGCCGTATGAGACTTTCTTGGCATTGCCTTATGTTTTGACGATCATTGCTTTGGTTTTGGCAGGTCGAAATGCCTCTTATCCAGCCGCATTATTGAAACCTTATAAACGTGAATGAGGTAGAAAGGGAAAACAATGGACTATAAATATATAGGAAAAAATTATAATCGTCCGGATGCGATCAGCAAAGTCACAGGGGAATCAATCTATTTGGATGATGTGCGCTTGCCGGGTTTGCTGCATGCAGCTATCTTGCGTCCTGATTATGCACATGCGAAGATTTTGAAGATTGACACAAGTGAAGCAGAAAAGATGCCGGGTGTGGTCAAAGTGGTCACAGGGCAAAAAGTGGATTTTGTCTATGGCGATAATATTAAAGATATTGTGCCCATGGCGGTTGATAAAGTACGCTATATTGGGGAGCCGTTGGCAGCTGTGATTGCCGAAACACCTTGGCAAGCTACTGCGGCATTAGCGGGGATTAAAGTGGATTACGAGCCTTTGCCTGTTTATGTGGAAGCCTTGGATGCAATGAAAAAAGATGCGATGCTGATCCATGAAAAACAAGAAGACTATTGGCGCTTGCCAACTTTGAAACCGATACCGGGCACCAACGTTGCGAATTATTTTAAAGTGAAAAAAGGGGAGGGAGAAGATGGTTTTTCAGATGCAGAAGTGACTGTGGAAGGTGAATTTAACTATCCTTTCGGATCTTCGGCAGCGCTTGAACCACATGGCTCGATTGTGTGGTTCAAAAATGATGGCAGCATCGAATGCTGGTCCTCTTCGATTTGTCCTTTTATTATTCGCCAAGATTTGGCACATGCTTATCATAAACCTGTTTCAGAGGTACGCGTGCATATCCCCAATATCGGGGGTTGTTTTGGCTATAAATCAGATATTACTGTGGAACAAACGATTGCCTATATTGCCAGCTTTGTACCGGGACAACCGGTGAAATGGGTGGCAACGAGAAAAGAGGATTTCACCAGTACTTTGCTTGGGCATGGGATTCGAGTGCGGATGAAGATTGGCGCAAAGAAGGATGGAAAATTGGTGGCTGTGAAAAGCGAAGTGTTCCATTCTGGAGGCGCTTATGCGGATACACCAGTGAATGTGACTATTGGGGCAACTCATAATGGGGTAGGTCCATATGAATATGAACATGCTTTGCTAGAAGGATATACGGTCTATACCAATACCCCGCCAGTGGGTGCTTACCGTGGCTATGGACATCAGGAAGGTCAATTTGCTGTGGAACGCTTGATGGACATTTTGGCACGCAAGCTGGACATGGATCCGTTGGAATTGCGTTCAAAGAACTATTTAAATGAAGGAAAGCGAAACGCACAAGGGGAACTTTTCTGGAAGATGAATGGAGATATGCAAGGGACAGCGGATAAGATCAAAGAAGCTGTGTTCTCAAAACCAAAACCAAAAGAAGATGAAGAATTTATTTATGGGCGTGGATTTGCTGCGATTATGAAATCTCCAAAAGGGGCACCATTCTCTACAAAAGGTTGCTATATGAAGATGAATATTGACGGAAGTATTTCGGTCAATATGGGGGGTGCTGAAGTGGGGCAGGGATTGCGAACTGTGGTGAAACAATTGGCTGCGGAAGCGTTGCTGGTGTCGCCGGAAAAGATTAAAGTCTATGAAACCATTGACACCCAATTTTCTCCATATGAATGGCAAACGATTGGGTCGATGTTCACTGTACAAGGTGGCTTGGCGATTTTACGCGCAGCGGAAAAGTTGATTGATAAGTTGAAAGCAACCGCCGCACAACCCTTACGTGTAGAAAAAGACAAATTGATCTATGATGGCGAAAAGATTTATTTGAAAAATGACCCGAGTGTGTTTTTGAGTGTCTCTGACGTGGCTCGTGGTTATATTTATCCAGATAATGGCATGACTGTGGGAGAAGTGGCCCAATCTGTTTCCGATGCCCGCCTGCCGCGCTATTCTAACTGGGATGAGAATGGTCAAGGCACCTTAGGTGTGCAATATACCTTTGGGGCGCAAGCTTGTGAGATTAAGATTGAAAAGAAAACAGGCAAAATCTTTATTGATCATTTTGCATCTTGTTTTGATATGGGTAAGGTAATCAATCCAAAACAATATCGAGGGCAGATCTTGGGGGGTGTGTTGATGGCGATTGGGGCGACTCTTTCTGAGGAATTAATTTTTGATGAAAATGGTGTGATTGAGAATCCTCACTATTTCAAGTATAAATTACCGACAATTAAAGACATTCCGAAGCTGTCGACTGTAGATGCGCTTGAGAACCCCGGAGAAGTGGGACCGTTTGGCGCACGTGGGGTGGGTGAACACCCAGTGATTGGTGTGGCACCTTCGATTTTGAATGCAATTTATGATGCAATTGGAGTTGATTTTTACGAGATTCCAGTGACACCGGATAAGATTAAGGCAGTTTTGAAGGAGGCAAACTCATGACAAAAGCAATTACATTTACTATCAATGGCAAACAAAAAACTGTGGCACCTCATCCAGATCAAAAACTTTTAGATGTTATTCGCGAAGATTTAGGATTGACTGGCACTAAGCGAGGTTGTGACAATTCGACTTGTGGCGCTTGCACCGTGGTGTTGAATGGTAAGGCTGTGAAAAGTTGTAGAACAACTATGGAAAAAGCAGAAGGTGCTGAAATTTATACGATTGAAGGATTAGCAAAAGAAGGAAAGTTGCATCCGATTCAAAAAGCGATGTCGGAAACCGGCGCGATTCAATGTGGATTTTGCACGCCGGGAATCGTGATGGAGCTTTATGCACTTTTGAACTCTACTCCAGAGGCGGAAGAAAAAGTGATTCTCAATGCCCTGAGCAAACACTTATGCCGCTGTACTGGATATGAAGCAATTCAAGATGGAGCACTTCTTGCTCAAAAATTAGTCCAAGAAAATAAAATTAGAAAGTAGTACTTGTTTTAATAAAAGGAGAAAACAATGAACTATGATGTGGTTATTAAGAACGCAAAGACCCGCAAAGATCCAAGCAACTTGGTGGATATCGGCATTCAAGGTGAAAAAATAGCCAAAATTGGCAGTAATCTTTCAGGCTCAACGGAGATTGATGCCAAGGGAAAATTGGTGACAGAATCTTTTGTGAATGGTCATTTGCATTTATGTAAAGTCTATACATTGAAAATGATGGGCGATGAAGCTTTGGATGCTTATACGGATGGTACCATGGGGGGGGCAATGACTGCTATCGAATTGGCTGCCAAGGTTAAAGAAAATTATGATGAAACATGGATTATCAAGAATGTGCGCAAAGCTGTGGATTTGGCTATCAAACATGGGAACCTGCATATTCGTGCTTTTGCTGATACGGACACGACCGGGCGACTTGAAGGTGTAAAGGCTGTGATGAAAGCCCGAGAAGAATATAAGGATAAGGTTGATATTCAAGTGGTGGCTTTCCCGCAAGATGGTGTGGTGCGCGACCCGGGTGCTTATGAAATGGTGGAAGAAGCATTGAAGTTGGGGGCAGATGTGGTTGGGGGGATTCCATGGATTGAATTTACCGATAAAGATGCACAGTCTCATATTGACCAAATGTTTGAATTGGCCAAGAAATATGACAAAGATGTGTCTATGTTGATTGACGATGCAGGTGACCCGGGATTGCGAACTTTGGAGATGTTGGCTGTTAAGACGATTGAAGAAGGTTGGGAAGGACGAGTGACTGTGCAACATGCGCGTGCTATGGCGCTTTATCCAGAACCTTATTATCGCAAGATGGAGCATTTGCTCAAGAAAGGCAAGATTGGTGTGGTTAGTGATCCGCAAACGGGTCCGCTTTATTGCCGTGTGCAATCGCTTTATGATGCCGGCGTGAGTGTTGCTTTGGGGCAAGATGATATTTGTGACGCTTACTATCCATTTGGACAAAATAATATGCTGGAAGTGGCTTTTTTGGCAGCACATTTGATGGAAAAGAAAACACCCAATGATATGGAAATGCTCTACGATTTAATCACAACTAATGCTGCGAAGGCATTGGGGATTCAAGATTATGGTTTGGAAGAAGGGAAAGTGGCAGACCTGGTGGTGTTGGATGCAGAGGATGTGTGGGATGCTTTATGGCGACATCCTGCGCCAGTGTATGTGTTCCGTAAAGGAAAAGATATTACATTGAGATAGACTTTTATTTATTAAAAGTTAAGAAATTAAGGAATCTATTTGGATTCCTTTATTTTGTTAACGCTTTATTCTTGTTTTTATACTCTCTATCGGATAGGATTAATATTATTGTATCAAAGAGGAGATTTGTATGTCCAATCAAGATTTTTATAATGAAGATTTATTAAATGAACCAAATGAAATTTTTCCAGTAAAAAATTCCCCGAGTAAAAAAAGTTCAACCTTATTTAAAATTTTTGCAGTGCTTTATCTATTATCCGCATTATCAAGTGTGTGTGGATTATTCCCAATAATGGTTACAATTCAAGCATTTCCGCCTGTCTTGGTGATTTTTTCAGTTGTGACGGCTTTGCTACAAATCGTTATCAATGGTGCTTTGGGGTTTGGGTTGTGGACTTTGAAAGCATGGGCGTGGTGGTTGTTGATTACGATTAACCCATTGAGTGCGGGGTTTGGTTTTACATTCGGATATTTAATGGTGCGAGATTTCACCAAATCTATGCAAGCCTATTTATCTTCTCAAGAGATTTCCCAAGCGAATGGCTTTTATTCAGTCGGATTTTTTATTGGTGGTGGAGTTAGCTTTTTGATTTTAGGTTTATTCCAGTATCTATTTTGGAGTAAGCGAGATTTATTTTTTGGCGCAAAAAACTCTCCCATGAATGGCGGTGAGTTTGTGTTGATGCAATTAGTTGTGATTGTATTTTCGATTTTAATTGCGCTCGTGCTTTATCTAATAATGAAAGAAGCTGGGTTTTCGATGACTACACTTTTTGAGCAATTGGAAGTATATCAGACAACTCCTTACTAAGTTGATTTGAAAAAGAGCTGTAGCTCTTTTTTGATGAATGAATTGACAACAATTTGGATAAAAATTATAATATTTACAATTGCAAACAATCGCAATAAGGAATGAATATGTATCATCATAAACAAATCGTGAATACTTTAAAAGAACGTGGATATCGAATTACCCCACAAAGAGAATTGATTGTGCAAATCTTTTCACAGATTGAAAAACATCAATCCGTGGAAGAGATCTTTGATTCATTGCAGAAGATTACCACAGCTATTAATTTGGCTACTGTCTATCGGACTTTAGAGTTGTTGTGGCGAGAAGGTTTTGCTCAACGAAATGATCTTAGTGATGGTCGAGTGTTTTTTGCACCTCCAATTCATGGTACACATATTCATTTGGTTTGTCGAAAATGCAATCAAGTCATCGATGCTGATGCTGAATCTGTGTTGGCTTTGGATGCAGAGTTTATTGATAAATATAATTTTAAGGCTGATTTGGATCATATTTCCATCTTTGGGGTGTGTGAGGGATGTGATCAAAATGAACCTGATTTAGAAGAGGATGTAGAATGAGTAAGAGAACTTTATTTATTGTTTTGATGTTTGTTTTGGGGTTTAGTTTAGTAAGTTGTGCTCCAAAGGAAACGGGGACGATTGATATTTTTGCCAATGGGGAAGATTTTATTCGCCAAGGGTTTGAAAGCAAGGATGGATGGAATCTATCTTTTGAAAGCGTTGAACTTGTGCTCAATGATGTGAGTGTTTATCAAACTTCGCCAGCTTATGATGCGCATCAAGGAGCATTAACAGAGTTTGAAGTGAAAGAAAGTTTACCTGAGATGAAGATGGTGGATTTGGCTGTTGGTGATGAAAATGCAGATCCGATTTTGGTGGGTAGCATTGAAGGCGTGCCTACTGGACAATATAATGCAATTTCATGGAAGTTGTCCAAAGACGACGTTCAGTCTCCGATAGTCTTGAAAGGGACTGCTGAAAAAGATAATCAAGTAATTGATTTTGTGATTGCTTTTCCATTGGAACAATCCTATAGTTGTGGAGAATTTGTGGGGGATGTGCGTAAGGGGTTTGTGGAAACTGGCACCACTGGTGATGTGGAAATGACTTTCCACTTTGACCATATTTTTGGAGATGGTGGCTTGGCGAGTGATGATGAATTAAATCAAGGTGCTGTTGGGTTTGGTCCATTTGCCGAATTGGCAGAAGAAGGACAATTGGATTTGGTAGTGGATGATGGGGTAGCGTTTTCTGCAGAAACCCAAGCATTGCTCTATGATGCATTGACCTCTTTAGGTCACGTAGGTGAAGGACATTGCCATTTTGAAGCAGTGAAATAAATTATGAAAAGATCTATCTTATTATTAAGTATGGCAACACTCGTGTTGCTTGTTATCGTATCAACTGTTTTTGCGCACGGTGCAGCGATTGAATATCAAATTGAATCGACTATTCATATTACGGCTAGTTACGATTCTGGAGAACCTATGAATGAAGCACAAGTGGCTGTTTTTTCTCCAGAAGACAAACAAAATCCATGGTTGGTGGATGTGACAGATGAAAATGGAAATTTTTCTTTTACACCAGATGTGACATTGGCTGGTGAATGGGATGTGCAAGTGCGCCAAGCAGGACATGGCGATATGATTCATATTAATTTGAATGATGCTGAAGGCTCTGATGGCGCTTTTAGTGTCCTTCAGATTGTGGTGATGAGTTTGAGCATTCTTTGGGGATTGATTGGCACAGCGCTTTATTTTAAGAAAGGTGCAAAAGCATAATGCATATTCCTGATGGTGTTCTTCCACTGGGGATTTCAGTTGCAGGATATGCAACCACTGCAGGAGCGACATGGTTTTCTTTAAAGAAGATTAATCAAAAAGAAGATCCGCGTGAAGGAGTGCCCAAAGCGGCATTGCTAACTGCAGGTTTTTTTGTTGCGTCTTGGATTCATATTCCGATTCCGCCGACTAGTATTCATTTGGTACTGAATGGGTTGATGGGGGTTGTTTTGGGATATTATGCATTTCCTTCCATTTTGATTGGATTATTTTTGCAAGCAATCTTGTTTCAACATGGCGGGATTACTTCCTTAGGGGTAAACGCTACGATGATGGGTGTACCGGCCTTGTTGGCTTATTTTATTTTCCAATCAAGGGTAAAATTTGGCAAAAAAGAAAATAGAGTATGGACGAATGTGACTGCTTTTCTGGGGGGTGCGTTAGGTTTAGGGATTGCGGCATTAATCGCTTATACTTTGTTGATTACATCTATTCCGAGTTATTTGGATGCGGCTACTGAAAAAGCGAGTATTTTGGCGATGACTTTGGGCTATCTACCGTTGATGATGATTGAAGGAATTTTCACTGTTCTGATTGTAAACTTTTTGCAAAAAGTTAAGCCTGAACTTTTGGAAAATGAATAAATATGGATCAGTTAAGAATCGATGATTATGCTAATCTATCCTCATTACTACATCGATGGGATCCTCGATTAAAATTGATTGGGTTATTTATACTGATTTTTTCAATTGCATTTATTCAAAATATAGAACTGATGCCAATAGTTTTGTCACTTTCGATTGGCTATTTTCTGCTTTCAAAAATTCCAATTTCTTTTTTGATCCATCGTTTGCGATATCCGGGGATCTTTTTGTTGATGGTTGCGATTATCTTTCCGTTTTTCTCTGGCGTGACGATTCTATATCAAATTGGATTTGTCAAAATATATGCTGAAGGAATGATTGCTTTTTTGTTGATTGCAAGTAAGTTTGTAGCGATTATGATTTTTGCGGTATTGTTGTTTGGAACATCCTCAGTGTTGAGCACCATCCGAGCATTACAACAACTACACTTCCCCCCCATCTTAGTGGATATGTTGTTGATGACGTATCGCTATTTATTCGAAATTAGCCATGATTTTCGAAAAATGCAATTAGCGATGCGAATGAAAAATTTTCATGCTACTCATTTTAATTTTCAAACTTTAAATCAATTAGCTGCTTTGGCAGGTACAATGCTGATTCGTTCATATGAACGGTCGGAAAAGATCTATAAGGCAATGATTTTGCGGGGATATGCATCGCAAGAAATTAAAAAAATCAATTCATTTTCTCCATTTACAAGCACAGATTGGGTTAAATTTGCTGTGACTTGCCTTTTGAGCCTAGGGTTGATTTTTGGAGAATTCTATTTCAGAGGTGTTTTATAATGGAAATAAACAATGCAATATTAATTGAAGAGCTTTGTTTCGCATATCCAAATAAAAAAGTCGTATTCAATGATATGAATTTGGAGATCAAAAATGGGGAAAAAGTGGGCGTGATTGGCCCAAATGGAGCAGGGAAAACGACATTGTTTATGTTGGTTTGTGGTGTTTTGAAATCAAAAAAGGGAAATATCTCTCTTTTGGGAGAGCCGCTTGTTCAAGGTGGTTTTAACCCACAGATTGGATTTGTGTTTCAGAATCCAGACGATCAGTTGTTTAATCCAACAGTTTGGGATGATGTGGCGTTTGGTCCGATGAATCTTAATCTCTCTGAAGAAGAGATTGAGACAAGAGTGAAAAAAGCTTTGAGGATTACACATACTGAAGAATTTGCCGAAAGAGCCCCTCACCACCTATCGGGGGGGGAGAAGCGGATGGTGTCGATTGCAGGTGTATTGGCCTTAGAACCTGAGATAGTTATATACGATGAGCCGAGTGCCAATCTTGATATGCGTTCAAGGCGTAGATTGATTAATTTTTTAAATGATTCTGCAGAAACGATGCTGATTTCTTCTCACGATTTGGAATTTATTTTGGAAGTTTGTGAACGCGTGTTGTTGATTGATGGGGGAGAAGTGATAGCAGATGGGAACCCGACTGAGATTATGTCTGATAAAGAGATTATGGAAATACATGGCTTGGAAGTGCCCCATTCTCTGCAATTCCATGAAAATAATCATCATTAAGATTAGTTAAATTAAGATTTTGACTTCTCCATTTTTAGACACTATAATAGATGTAACGAAGAAGAGAAACCAAAAGAAGATGGAGATGAAAAATGAGAAAATTTCTGGTCTTTATTGTTTTAACAATGTTGCTTTTAACGAGCTGTAATTTTAACGCTTCTTTACCTGCAAATGATGGTGATCCAGTAGCCACATCTGTGGCAGAGACGATGATTGCAAAATCTATTGAAGAAACAGTGATTGCTGCAAATAATGTGAGTGAAGTGACTGTTACCTCTTTGCCGACTTCTGAACCAAGCATGGTGCCTACTGAAACACAATTGCCTACTTCAACTACAATTTCTACTGCTACTGTAATTCCCTCAACAAATACACCCATCCCTACAGCGACATCAAGCACTCCTTGTAATTTAGCAGGGTTTATTTCTGATGTGACTGTGCCTGATGGGACAGAATTTGCAGGTGGTTCAACTTTCACAAAAACTTGGCGTTTGAAAAACTTGGGTACCTGTGCATGGACGACTTCTTATAAGATGGTCTTTTCTCATGGAGATCAAATGAGTGGTGCTGGTGAAGTTCCATTGCCAATCACTGTACCTCCCGGACAAACCATTGATCTTTCAATTAATCTAAAAGCTCCTGACGCAGCTGGCACATATCGCGGAAATTATAAGTTAATGGATTCGAGTGGAAATTTATTCACATTTTCAAATGGTGCAACATTCTATGTTGAGATTAAATCCACGGGTACTTCTGGAGGGTTGCCATCCCTTTCTCCAATGACTTTGGTGGTGCCGATTTTCCCAATCTTCCCTACACAATTTTCAGCGAGTGAGATTATCACAGCCAATTCAAATGGTGTGAGTGCACCGGGTGCATTTATTGTCGGTGATTATAATATGAATGTTGGTTATAATGCGTTTATGAAGTTTGACCTTTCAGGGATACCTGATGGAGCGACAATTACTTCTGCAAAAATTGAATTCCCATCTTTCAACACAGATGGAAATCCTTTCAATGATTTGCAATGCCTCAGAGCTTATATTGGAAATTACTTCCCGATTTCGACTGCTGATGTAGTGTTTGAATCTAGTGGTGCAGTGGGACGTGCTTGCTCTATGCCGGAATTAGAAACTTTTGTTTTGAATGCTGGATTGGTGAATAGTCAGTTTGCTTCAAATGATATTCTTCAATTGAAATTCCAATTTAATAAAAATGAAACCGATAATGACAATGCAGCTGATCGGTTGACAGCTGTTGGTGCAAGTGGCGCAAAATTGATTTTGGAATATACAACTCCATAGCGAACAATAATTTAGACTTTTTAGGGCAAGTGATATTCCACTTACCCTATTTTTTTAAAAATTGGGGGTATAATATGAAAGCTTTTTAATCTCTGGTAAAGGAAAGTTAAGTATGAATATTATAGAAATCAATGAGTTACAAAAATATTATGGAAAATCTCGAGGCATTGAAGATGTCTCTTTCGCTGTGGAAGAAGGTGAGATTTTTGGTTTTATCGGACCGAATGGGGCTGGGAAGTCGACGACCATTCGTTTGTTGTTGGGGTTGATCCACCCAACAAGTGGCTCTGCTACAATATTCGGAAAAGATTGTATAAAATTTGGACCAGAGATTCGAAAAGATATCGGTTATTTGCCTTCTGATGTATTTTATTATGATAATATGCGGGCAAAAGATCTTTTGAAATATTCTGCAACTTTTTATAAAGGGGATTATTCTGAGAGAATCGAGAAATTAGCGGATACGATGGAATTGGACCTTGATCGGAAAATTGAGGATTTATCATTTGGAAATAAGAAAAAAGTGGGTATTGTGCAGGGTTTGCTTCACCAACCAAAACTTATTATTTTAGATGAACCTACAAGTGGTTTGGATCCTTTGATGCAACAAAAATTCTTTGATTTGATTCGAGAAGAAAATAAGAATGGTGCAACTGTTTTGTTCTCTTCTCATATTCTTTCTGAAGTGCAGGAAATTTGTTCTCGTGTGGCAATTATCAAAAATGGTTCGATTGTGAATGTGGAAAATATTAAAGCATTGCGACGAAATAATTATAAAAAAGTGTCTGTGAAGTGGAATGAAGGTGAAGCAAAAGAATTGAAGTTGGATGGAATGATGAATTCTTCTTTGAAGAAAAATTCTCAAAAATTCTTCTTTAATGGAGATATCAATACCTTGATTTCTACTTTGGACGGTGCAAAATTACGGGATATTACCATCGAAGAACCATCTCTTGAAGAGATCTTTTTACATTATTACGAATAAACCAAAGGACTATTTGATGAATATTTTTAAATTTGAATTAAAACGATATAGTTCTTCTATTATTGTGTGGAGTTTAGGAATTGTCGGGTTCACATTTTTGTTCCTGGTCTTCTTTCCTACTTTTTCAGAAAACTCTGCATTAATGGATAAAATTTTATCCAATTATCCTCCGGAGTTGCTGAAAGCGTTTGGAATGACGAATGAAATTCCTCTTTCAACAGTGAACGGATATGTTGCGTTGTTATTTCCCTATATTCAGATTTGTTTTGCAGTGCAAAGTGCGCTTTATGGGTTTGGGATGCTATCTCTGGAAGAAAGAAATTTAACTGCTGATTTTTTGATTAGCAAACCAGTCTCTCGAGATAAGATTTTTATTACGAAATTTTTCGCTTTATTGAGCAGCTTGTTAATAACAATTTTAATCTTTGTGGGAAGTTTCTATGGGATGTTGATCCTTTTTTCAAAAGGAAGTGACTATCAATTTTCTGATTTTAAATTGATGCTTATTTCAATGATTTTTTTCCAACTCTTCATTTTTGCGATTAGTGTTTTGATTTCTCAATTTATTCATAAGGTTAAAAGCCCAATCTCACTTGCGATGGGGATTAGTTTTGGATTTTATATTTTGAGCGCCTTTCAAGCACTTTTGGGTAGTGATATTTTCCGATTTGTCACCCCATTTTACTATTTCAATCCAACCCAATTAATCAAAAATCAGGCATTTGATGTGCCTTATCTTTGGATAAGTATTATTGTGACCGTTTTGAGTTTGGTGGGCACATTCTTCATTTATCAAAACAAAGATATTCAAGCGGTATAGGAGAACGAACATGCAAGTTTTCTTTAAAGAATTAAAAGATCACCTAAAATCTTTTATTATATGGTGGGTTTCCACAGCAGCAATTATTTATATGGGAAGTTCTGAGTTTGAGGCATATTATCACAATACACAAATGAATGATATGCTTAATTTGTTGCCCGCTCAATTGGTACAAGCAATGGGCTTGGGCTCAGTCAATATCACCGAACCTAGCGGATATGCAAGTTTGCTAATCAATTTTATTATGATTGCAATTGGTGTTTTTAGCTTATTGCTTGGCAGCTCAATCATCATCCGGGAAGAACGGGATAAGACAGCAGAGTTTTTATATACTATGCCAACCACAAAGGGACGAATAGTCTTTGAAAAAATTATGGCTGGCATCGTGCTAAATTTTTTGTTTGTGGGGATGGTATATGGCGTTTTTGTGGCAATCATGAGTCGTTTTGAATTTGATGAACATTTTATTGAATATATGATTCTCGCCGCATTGGCAAGTTTTTTACTAGCGAACATTTTTTATGGCCTAGGATTGGTGCTTTCAGCTGTGATGAAACAATTTAAAAAAGTGGAACCGATTGGAGTGGCGATTTTGATGATCACTTATATGATTTCGGTTGTGATGGAATTGACTGACAAGATCGATTTTTTGAAAAATTTCACCCCTTTTGCATATTTTCGTGCGACTGAAATTTTGTCGGATTTGAAGATTGAAAATTTATATATAGGTATCGCTGTGATCTTTTTGTTGATTACGATTGTCATCACTATGATTGTTTATCCTAAACGTGATTTGAGAATTTGAGTTAATCGCAAATACGAATTAAAGAAAAAAGGCTACTCATAAAAATCGAGTAGCCTTTTTTGGTATCACCTTAGTTTACCTTTTTTTCTACAATCTCACAGAATTGATCTATCAGCGCTTTGATTTCTGAGAGTGATTGTACCCAAAAATCTTTTTGGCGAATATCGATTCCAATTCTGGCAGCGACATCTACAACATTTGCAGAACCGGTGGCTGTGAGGAGTGCGTTGTAATCTTTGACGAAGTCGGGTCCAATCTTTTTATATTGTGCATAGACACCTTTGGAGAATAGCAAACCAAAGGCATATGGCCAGTTATAAAATGCAAGTTCGGTTGAATAATAGTGCGGTTTACAGGCCCACATATAGGGGTGTAGATAGTCAGGATCTAACCCATCACCATAAGATGCTTTTTGGGCATTGATCATCGCTTGTTTGAGGTCATCCACAGTCATGCTTTGATCTTTACGCGTTTCAATTAATTCGGTTTCAAAGAGATAACGGCTATAGATATCTACAATGACTTGAGTTGCGTCTTGCAATTCTGTTTCAAGCAGGGTGAATTTTTGTTCTTCAGTGGCAGTAGTTAAGGTTGCTGCCATCAAAATTCCTTCATTAAAGATGGACGCTGTTTCAGCGACTGGCATTGGGTAATCAGTTTTAAGAATTGGTTGATCTTTTAGGCAGTTGCCATGCCAGGCATGCCCCAGCTCATGAGCCAAAGTGGATAATTGAGAATAACTCCCATCGAAATTGGCAAGTACGCGACTTTCACCAATCATGGGTAAGTTTTCACAAAAAGCTCCACCGCTTTTCCCTTCACGCGATTCAGCATCAATCCATTGTTTTTCAAAGGCATTATCTATAAATTCTGCCATCTCTTTTGAGAAAGTGGAAAATACCTTCACCAATGTTTCTCGAGCTTCTTCGTATGAATAGTGTTGCAGAGATTCTTCATCTCCGATGGGAGCGAATAAATCATAGAAGGGAAGCCCATTTTTATGCCCAAGGAATTTTGCTTTTGCTTTTAAATATCGTCTGAAATCTGGCATAAAATCAACCATAGCGCTTAGCATTGCATCTAACACAACTTGTTCCATCCGAGATTCTTCTAGGGTCTTGTTCATTACAGTGCCGAAGCCACGTATTTCGCTCAGGGTGATGGATTCACCTTTGATTGCATTAATTGCATGTGCTAAGGGAAGATCTACTTTTGGATAAGATGCTAATTCAGCGTGATATGCTTTTTTGCGTACGTCGGCGTCAGCGCTATAAGCCATATTGCGAACGACAGGTAATGGAAGTTTTTTCATTTCACCATCTACTTCAATTTCTACCGTCATGGTGCCGTCAATCATATCGCGCATTCGTTCCCATGCTGTTCCACCTGTTAGATTGAGTCGTGCAATAATTGGTTCGATTTCATTTCCTAAAAGGTGAGTTGCTGCTTGTGCGGTTTCCTCTAAGAAAAATTGAAATTCCTTTAGTTTCGGAGAAGTTTCTATTAATTCTGCTAAATTTTCTTGTTCACCAATAAAAGTTGCAGTAATTTTTGTGTAGTTTTTCGCAGCTAAAGATAAGGGTTGTAATTTATCAAGGGTACCAAGTGCGATGGAATTGGTTGCATCTGTTGTTAATGTGAGCTGTGTATAGGCATTTAATTTTAGTAATGTGCTATAAATTTTTTCTGTAGCATCAATAATCGTTTCGATCTTTTTTAGCGCTTGGTCGTTATTCTTTAATTCATTATTGGCCCAATTTGTTTGAACTTCGATAAATTCTTTTAATTCTTTTTGATCATTTTTAAATTCTGGGGAATCAAAATCAGGGTAAAGAGGTGAGAGATCCCAGTGCATTTTATTTGACATTTTTGTCTCCTATTTTTTTCTTTATCTTAGTTTGAGGCGCTCTAATTGTCAATTCTTATGTTTTTTTGAAAATTGATTCTTGCATTCACATAAAAAAATCTCTATAATATATTAAAATAACGTGAGCGATGACTCACGTCTGAAGGATTTATTCGATGAATAAAAAATTAAGTGATGAAAAAATCATCGAAATTTAGAAACAGGCATTTCAGAATTTGCTGTGCATGGTCTTGATCGTGCCAATATTAATGTGATTGCTAAAAAATCTGGGGTGAGTGTAGGGGTGTTATATAAATATTATGAAGATAAAGAAAAATTCTTTTTGGCTTGTTTGCGATATAGCCTTGAAACTTTGAGAGCTGTTTTATCTGATGCAATTTCAGGGGATGATAAGCTGATTAAACGTGCTGAAAAATTAATTCGAGCAGTGCAACGTACTTCACGTGAGCATAGTGTCTATAACATTATGTATAACGAGATTACTGCAGGGGCTAGCCAAAAATATGCGCAAATGTTGGCGGAAGAAATTGAAGGAATTTCTTCCCAAATTTATATCCAATTTATTGCTCAAGCAAAATTAAGCGGTGAGATTAGAGATGACATTGATCCTCGTATGTTTGCTTTTTTCTTTGATAATATGTTGCTGGCAATGCAATTTTCTTATAGTTGCGACTACTATAAGGAAAGGTTCAAGATCTTTTGTGGGGAAAATATATTGGAAGAAGACGAAAAAGTGGTCACAGAATTTTTGAAGTTTATTGAATCTGCATTTACTTTCAGACAATCAGATATTTCACATGAAGGATGAACCAATGAATACCTATTTTATTTCTTATGATATTGGCACAACAGGTGTGAAAACTTGCTTGTTTGAAGTTGAGAAAGATATCAAACTTCTTGGATGTGAACAAAAAGGGTATTCCCTTTTTGTTTTGGAGAATGGGGGAGTGGAACAAGATGCGGATGAATGGTGGCAGGCAATGTGCGACACCACACAAGAACTTCTAATTTCTACTAAGATCAAAGCAGAAGAAATTTCAGGCTTATCATTTTGTTCTCAAATGCAAGGGATTGTTTTGGTGGATGAACAAGGGCAAGCTTTGCGTCGTCCGATGAGTTATATGGATCAACGGGCGAGAAAAGAGATTAAAGAAGGAATTGCACATGGATTGCAAATCGCAGGTGCAAATATCTTTAAATTGTTGCGAAGTTTGAGAATCACTGGTGCGGTATCCTCTAGCGTGAAAGATCCTGTTTGGAAATATAAGTGGGTAGAGAATAAGGAGCCTGAGATTTTCAAAAAAGTATATAAATGGCTGGATGTAAAAGAATATTTAATCTGTCGTTGCACGAATAAATTTGTGATGACAGAAGATACTGCTTATTCAACTTTTTTGTATGATACGCGCTCCGAAAAAAGGGATGGAACGCTTCTCTTTGTAAAATGTGTGGGGTCAATATGGAGCACCTTCCGAAGATCATCAAATCCACTGACAAAGCTGGACACTTACTAAAAAGGCTGCATTTGACCTAGGATTAGCACAAGGCACGCCTGTTTTCGGAGGAGGCGGAGATGCTTCTTTGATTGGTGTGGGGGCTGGTTGTGGTGATATAGGGGATACGCATATTTATTCAGGCACTTCCGGATGGGTCTCGACAATTGTGGAAAAACAAATTGTAGATGTAAATTGTATGATTGCATCCATTGTGGGGGCACAAGAAGAACGGTTTAATTATTTTGCAGAGATGGAAACTGCAGGCAAATGTTTGGAATGGGTGAAAGATCATTTGGCATTAGATGAGATTGATATTTATTTAGAGAAAAAACATATCACTGAAGGTCAAGAAGTGATTTATAAAAGTCTTTATGAATATATGATGAAGACGATTAAAGATGTGCCACCAGGAGCAAATGGCGTGATTTTTACGCCGTGGTTACATGGGAATCGTTGTCCATTTGAAGATCCAAATTCTGCCGGGATGTTTTTCAATATTAAAGTTGAAACTGGGAAAACTGAAATGATTCGGGCAGTTTTGGAAGGGGTTTGTTATCACTTGCGATGGATGTTGGAATGTCAACAAAAAAAGATTAAAACTTCTGACCCCATTCGCTTTGTGGGTGGAGGTGCTTTGTCTGATGTCACCTGTCAGATTTTGGCGGATGTGACGGGGTGCACAATTGAAACTGTTGCGTCTCCTCAAAATGTGGGTGCAGTGGGGGCAGCCGCTGTAATGGGAGTTGCCTTGGGCAAGATTAGTAGCATTGAGAAAGTGCGCGAATTTATCCCCGCTTCGAAAACATTTTATTCAGATTCTACAAAAAAAATAGCCTATGATAAACATTTTGAAGTATTCAAAAAATTATACAAAACTAATAAACAAAATTTTAAATTATTAAATTCATAATTAAGAGGAAAGACTATGAAAAAAGCATATCGTTATGTGGAATCACAAGCTGTCACTACAAAATTAGATGAGTTGATTAAAAAACCAGTGTATAGCATTGGAAAAGATGCTCTAAAAAAATATGAAGATGAATATTATGGTCAGAAATGTACAAAATCCCATGATATGATCACACAGGCACAAGATGCCATCCCCGGTGGGGTGCAACATAATCTTGCTTTCAATTATCCCTTCCCTTTAGTTTTCACAAAAGCAGATGGTAACAAATTGGTGGATTTAGATGGCAATGAGTATCTTGACTTTCTTCAAGCAGGTGGACCGACAGTGTTGGGGTCTAACCCTAGTTCTGTTCGAGAAAAAGTGATTGAATTGTTGGAAACTTGTGGCCCTTCTACAGGTCTTTTCCATGAATATGAATATAAAATGGCAGAAAAAGTGATTGAAATGGTGCCATCTGTTGAAAAATTGCGTATGTTTGGCAGTGGTACAGAGGCATGTATGGGGGCGATTCGAGTGGCTCGTTTGGCAACAAAAAAGAAAAATATAGTCAAAATGGGGGGTGCATACCATGGTTGGAGTGATCAATTGGCGTATGGGATTCGTATTCCGGGAACTAAAGGTTTGCAATCGCAAGGTGTGCCAAATTTTGTCTTCAAACATACCCAAGAATTTTTCCCCAATGATTTGAATGATCTTGAACGTGTTTTAAAACTTAACTTATTGCGCGGCGGCACTGCTGCTGTGATTCTCGAAGCGATCGGACCGGAAAGTGGTACTCGCCCTGTGGATTTTGATTTCCCGGCTGGTTGTCGAGAATTGTGCGACAAATACGGAGCCTTGTTAATTTTTGACGAAGTGGTGACAGGGTTCCGTATGGGTCCTGGTGGGGCGCAAGAATATTTTGATGTGATGCCGGATTTGACCGTATTTGGCAAAGTGATTGCTGGTGGTTACCCTGGTGCAGGTGGTTTAGGAGGCAAGAAAGAATATATGAAATTCTTGGGAGCCGGCTTAGATGAACATGGCGGCAAAAAAGCATTGGTTGGGGGGACCCTTTCTGCAAATCCTTTGAGTTGTTGTGCTGGTTATTATGCGATTAGTGAAATTGAAAGCACACGCGCATGGGAAAAAGCGGCATTGTTAGGAGATCGATTGACTGATGGTTTGAATGCCTTAATCGATAAAAAAGGATTGCCTTTTGTGGCCTATAACGTTGGTTCGATTTGTCACCTAGACACTGTTGGTACGATGCACTTTGCTATCCGTTGGAGCAAGCCATGGGAAATCCCCACTATTTTGAAAGAAACTTCCAAACGTAAAGCTGAAATGCAACATATGGGTGCCGCCTATATGGCAGAAGGTTTGGTCACATTGGCAGGGAATCGGATGTACACAAGTGCTGCCTATACTGAAGCGGACATTGATAAAGCAGTTATGGCATTTGAAAGAGTTTTTGAAACGATTGAGGTATTTGAATAATGGATCTAAATACTGCGAAAAAACTTGTTGCTGAAGCTGGCAAGAAGTTATTGAAAGAAGGGCTGACGGCACGCACTTGGGGCAATGTAAGTTGCCGAGTGGATGAAGATACAATGGTGATTACTCCCAGTGGCTTAGGCTATGATGGAATGACATCAGAAGATATTGTGAAGATGGAAATGAGCACAGGACATTGGGATGGAAACCTCAAACCTTCTTCGGAAAAAGGTGTGCATATCGCAGCTTATCAGCAATTTTCTGAAGTGGGATTTGTGATCCATACCCATCAAATCTATGCTTCTGCAATTTGTTTGGCTGGGTTTGAAAAGCTTGAGATTACGCCTGAAGAGCGAGAACGCTTAGGTGGAATTGCCTTGGCAAAATATGCATTGCCAAGTACAAAGACTTTGATGAAAAATGTAATGAAAGCATTCCAGTCGGGTGCCCATGTGACTTTAATGGAAAATCATGGCACAATTGTAACTGGAAAAGATGCCGATGATGCGTTTGCAAAAGTGACGTTATTGGAAGAAATTTGCAAACGAAGCTGCAAAGGCCAGCCCACAGAAATGGTTGGTTATGATAAGTTAAAAGCTGAAAAACTTTTGGAAGCTGTTAAGCAAACTTATGGAAATGCGGCACTTTCAACGTCTCCTGCTATCATAAAATGTGCTTCCCAAGGTGTGCCGGTATATGCCCAACTTGATGATATGGCGCAAATGATTGGACGCAAACTATCCATCGTGGAGCCGAAGGAATATGTAGTTGTAAAAGCATTGGAAAAAACAGATGTAGTTTTGGTTCCAGGAGTAGGGGCGATTTTTCGCGCTACTTCAGATGGCGATCTAACTGCACTTTCTATGTTGGTTGAGAAATCCTGTGTGGGGTGGTTGCATACGAAAGCATTAGGTGTAAAAGGAACTTTATCCGTTCTTGATACATTTTTAATGAGAACTGTTTATTTGAAAAAATATTCAAAAAAAATTGGTGGTTAAAATGGAGAAAAAACAAAACAAAGAATTGTGGCGTAGTATCAAATTTGTTCTCTTTTCAATCAGTGCAGGGGTGATTCAGATTGCAAGTTTTGCACTGCTCTATGATCTTTTTCATGTAACCTATTGGATTAGCTATCTAACGGCATTGATACTCTCTGTTTTGTGGAACTTTACATTAAATCGTCGTTTTACATTCAAATCTGCAAACAATGTTCCGGTTGCGATGTTGAAAGTTCTGGGCTATTACGCTTTGTTTACGCCTATCACAACTTTCGGAGGAGCCTATCTTGAAGGAATAGTGGGGTGGAATGGTAACTTGGTGACATTGATGAATATGGGGTTAAACTTGGTTACAGAATATCTTTTTGATATGTTTGTGGTCTATCGAGATTCGATTGATACCAATGAATTGGCCCAAAAAGAACAAGAAATTTTATAAAACTATTTCTTGATTAATATTCAAAAAAAGAGCATGAATTTCATGCTCTTTTATTTTAGTATCCCATTTCCTTTAAGATGCTGGATAACATCTTCATACGCTCACCTAATAACTCATCATCTTGACTCAGACATTGTTTGAATAATTGAATATCTTCATCAATCATCTCATTGTCGGTACATATTGCAACTGTCATTGCGTCTCCCTGAAGCCCAATGCGGTCAATCATGGGGTTGGATTCGTCATACAGTTTTTTATATTGATATGCATCATTAAAATACATTTTTGATCGACATACCAAGATCGCGAGGTCAAGCACGCGATGCAAGGGCATTTCTTCTGATTGCCGTGACCATTTGTTGCCAGAATGGCGCCAAATCTTTGCAGAAATATCTACCTTACCGCGATCATTCCATTGAGCTAATCCGAGAGACAGCCCTTTTGCATCGGAATTATATGCAAGATCTCCATCGATATTTTCATAATCTTCTGCGACAATCACAGGTTTGTGTTTTAAAGTTGTTGGAATTTTCATTTTTTCACCTTTTTATATAAATTACTAAATTAGTAAATTACTAAAATAGTAAATATATAATATCTCACTCTCTTCATAAAAGCAATGATATTCACAAAAAATAGATCGGCATTTTCAAATAGAAATTGGTGGGGTGTAAAAACTTGACTTTCATTTCTGTTTTTTGTATACTGTACTTACTTTCTTCACTGAAAAAAATAAGTAAGGAACAATGATGGCAAAAACTGGTAACAAACAAATGATGCGTGAAGTGAATCGTTCTTTGATTCTCAATTATTTGCGCTTACATGGACAATCTTCACGATCCAAATTAACCAAAGAAACAGGCTTGTCGGCGGGGGCAGTGTCTGAAATCACTAGTGAATTAATTGAAAATAATTATATTTTTGAGAAATCATCAGGAGAATCTAGTGGTGGCAGAAAACCAATTAACTTGGCATTGAATCCTGATTTTGGGTTTGTGATTGGTATCAAATTTATGGAAAATCAAGTCATTATGGCTATTACAAATATGTTAGCAGATGTACTCTCCACTAAAACTAGCTCTTATCAAACCAACACACCAGAAAATGTGATTTTACAACTTTCTAAATTGATTCAAGAATTTATCAGTGAAGAAAACCGAGATATAAAAAACTTGGTTGGGATTGGGATTGGCATGGCTGGCATTATTGATGTGGAAAATGGCGTTCTCAAATATTCCCCGATTATTCATTGGGAGAATGTTCCTTTTGCTTCACTTTTGTCCAATCAACTAAATGTGCCAGTTTTTATTGACAATGATGTGAATACATTTGCTTTGACAGAGCTATGGTTTGGAAAAGGGATGGATACGGATCATTTCTTAACTGTGACCGTGGGGCGTGGGATTGGTATGGGGATTGTGACGAATCAAAAGATTTATCGCGGCAAAGGTGGCGCAGGTGAAATGGGGCATGTGGTTGTGGTGCCCAATGGCAATTTGTGCGAATGCGGAAATCATGGGTGTTTAGAGGCGTATATTTCAGAACCTGCGCTTTTGAAGGAAGCGCAAGAAAAAGGTGTGTTGAGCACGAATGATGATGTGGAAAAAATATCAGAATTGGCCAAGCAGGGGAATCAAGATGCTTTTCAAATTCTTTTTCATGCAGGTGAGTTGCTTGGCTGGGTTTTATCTGGGTTGACGAATGTGTTTGATACGGAATTTATTATCGTGGGAGGGGAAGGGCTTCGATCGGGTGAATTTTTTATTGATGGGATGAAAGATGCTTTCGATAAGAATGTGATGCCTTCACTCAGAGGACGAACTAAATTGATTATTGATAGCTTGGGAGATTCTGCCTGGGCACGTGGGGCAGCGGGCTTGGTGCTTCAAGAAGTGTTTCTTTCACCGCTAGAATAAAAAAAGGGTTTTCATGAAAACAAAACATCAAACATTGTGGATTATCTTATTTCTAACTCCAAGCTTAATAGGTTTATTGTTCTTTGTTGTGATTCCTATTATTGCCTCTCTAGGGCTGACTTTATTTCAATGGAACTTACTTAATGATCCTATTTTTATTGGATTTCAAAATTTCAAAGAATTATATTCTGATAAAAATTTCTGGTCTTCTTTCAACCACACCCTTTATTTTATCATTGGGTATATTCCCTTGGTGATGGTGTGTTCAATTGGGGTAGCATTGATCTTAAATCAAAAATTAGTGGGGCGGAAATTGTTACGAACTGCTTTTTATGTCCCGGTTGTTTCAGCATGGGTTGCCGTGGCTTTGTTGTGGATGTGGATTTTTAATCCAAAATATGGGTTGATTAACTTTTTGCTCGGGATTATTGGAGTCACAGGTCCAGCATGGCTTTATGATCCCCAATGGGCGATGATCGCAATCATACTAACAAGTGTGTGGAAAGACGCCGGATTTTTTATGCTGATGTTTTTATCGGGGTTACAAAATATCCCTAGTTCATACTATGAAGCAGCAGAAATTGATGGCGCCAATGGTGCGAAAAAATTCTGGTTTATTACTCTGCCATTATTGACTCCCACCACTTTCTTCGCAATCACAATGGCATTGATTAATTCTTTCCAAGTGTTTGATCAAATTTCAATTATGACTGACGGCGGACCTGCAGGTGCTACCACAGTTGTAGTGCAACAGATTGTCAAAAACGCTTTTGAATATAGCCGAATGGGATATGCATCTACGATTTCTTGGGTACTTTTCTTCTTCGTTTTTATTGCAACATTGATTCAAATGCAAGTGCAAAAACGATGGGTGAATTATTGATTGGAAAGAACTATGAAAAAACAAAACACTTTCAAAAGAACATTTTTATATCTTATCCTAGTCTTGTTGGCTATCACGATGATTGTGCCATTCATTTGGATGCTCTCTACTTCTTTGAAGTCGCGTGAATTCCTTTTGGTAATGCCGCCAGAGTTCTTCCCAAAAAATCCAACCATAGATAGTTATAAGAGATTGATGGAGTTGTTGCCTTTTGGCAGAATGATCTTGAATAGTTTTATTGTCGCGATTGCAGTTACGATTGGGCAATTAATCTCTGGGTCAATGGCAGCCTACGTTTTTGCAAGAATTGAATTCAAAGGAAAGAATCTGCTCTTTTTGACCTATTTGGCCACATTGATGATTCCTTCGCAAGTGACGATTGTTCCTTTATTTATTGTGATGCGATATTTGGGTTGGGTGAATACCTATCAAGCGGTGATTTTGCCTATGGTGTTTACAGCGTTTGGTACATTTTTATTGCGCCAATCATTCCTAACCATTCCAAAAGATCTGGAAGAAGCTGCCATTATTGACGGTGCAAACCATTGGCACATCTTTTGGAAAGTGATTATACCTGTCTCCAAACCTTCCTTGGCTACTTTGGCGGTGTTTGGCTTCATGCAGGCATGGAACGCTTACCTTTGGCCACTCTTCATTATTAATAAAGAAAAATTGATGACTTTGCCAGTCGGCTTAGCATTATTACACGGACGTTACATAACGGAATGGAACTTGGTGATGGCCGGTGCAGTGGTGACCATTATCCCCATGTTAATTGTTTATATCTTTGCTCAAAAATATTTTGTGCAAGGGGTCGTGAATACAGGAATTAAAGGGTAACTAAAGGAGGCAAATCTAGGAAATAATTTTTAATATTATTAATGACGGTAAATAAAATATACTAAAAGGAGATTCATAAAATGAAAAAAGCCTTAGGCTTGTCACTTATTATTATTTTGCTCATTTCAGTTTTTGCAGTGAGCGCAGAAGGGGATGACCCGATCACATTGACCTATTTCACATTTTCGGCAGCACCAGATCATCTTGAAGAATTGGATCAGATGATTGCGATTTTTGAAGCTCAGAATCCGGGTATAAAAATCGAAGTGCAAACAGCAGCTTATGATGATTATTTCACATTACTTCAATCCAGAATCGCTGGTGGTGATGCACCGGACGTTTTCGAATTGAATTATGAAAACTTTGTAAGCTATGCCGCAAAAGGTGTTCTTTTGGATATTAGCCCACTTGCAGAAGCAGATTCATTTGACACTTCGATTTATTATCCAAAGTCTCTTGAAGCTTTCCAATATGAAGGGAAACAACTTGGTTTACCGGAAACCTTCTCAACTGTTGTACTCTATTATAACAAAGATGCCTTCGATGCAGCAGGTTTAGATTACCCAACTGCAGATTGGACATGGGCAGATGCAATTGCCGCCAGCAAAGAAATTATGACTGTCAATCCCGATATGTATGGGATTTACTCTGGTGTTTCTTTCTTTGAATTCTACAAAAAAGCAGCCCAAAATGGTTGTGACTTTTTCAATGAAGATAAAACAGAAGTTTTGATTAATTCTGATGCATGTGTGTCCGCGTTAGAAACAATGTTGAGCTTGATGGATGAAGGTGTAATGCCTACTAGCGAAGAAATGGCTGGGATGGATGATGGCACAATGTTTGTGAATCAGAACCTTGCTATGACAACCACAGGTATTTGGATGTTCGCATCCTTCTCTGATGCAGACTTCAATTGGGACATCACTGTTGAACCAGGAATGCAAGAAAAAGCAACACACTTCTTCTCTAACTCTGTCAACATTTATGCCGATACTGAATATGCAGATGCAGCCTATAAGTGGGTGTCTTTCTTCACCTCCAATGCAGATGCAGCAGATATTCGCATCCAAAGTGGTTGGGAATTACCCACACTTACAAATCCTGAATACTTGACCAGCTACTTAGAACAAACTCCTCCTGCAAACCGACAAGCTGTGTTTGATTCATTGGAATTTGCAGTGGTTCCCCCTACTCTTGAACGTCAGGCAGAAATGCAAGATGCAGTTGGTGCCGCTCTTGATCAAGCAGTTTTGGGAATTCTCACCCCCCAAGAAGCACTTGATTTAGCAAAAATGGAAATCGAAGCTTTACTTCCATAGAATAAAAAAGATCAAGGCGCAGGAGTTATTCCTGCGCCTACTTTATTAATATAGGCTATTTATGAAAACACTTCGGCAAAAAAGTATTGAAATTATTCTTGAAAATCAACATCGATCTGGATCGTATATTGCAAGTCCGAATTTTCCCACCTATGCATATAGCTGGTTTCGTGATGGAACATATATTGCCTATGCAATGAATCGAGTTGGGGAACATCATAGTGCGAAAGCCTTTTATCTATGGTGCGCAAAAGTGATGACTGAGCAAACACAGAAAATTCATAATTTGATTGAAAAGAAAAAATTTGGAGAAAAGATTTCTGCAAATGAAGCTCTGACAGCAAGATATACAATGGAGGGGCGACCGACGGGGGATGATTGGACTGATTTTCAGTTGGATGGGTATGGCACTTGGTTGTGGGGAGTTACCGAGTATCTCAATTTAACCCAAGATATTCAGTTCATTTCACAGATTAAAGAAGGGGTGAAATTGACTGTGGATTATTTAATTCATTTTTGGGATCATCCTTGCTATGATTGTTGGGAAGAATATTTAAATTTTATTCATACCTATACAATTTCTTCAATTATAAATGGTTTGAAATCAATCAATCATTATGCACAAGAATTGGATCTCGATCAAATCCAATTGGAAATAATAATTAAAAGGATGCATACCTTTTTAGATCAAAAAATGCTCCATTCAGAAGGTTATTATCAGAAGATGATCCATACTGAACAAACTTCTCCTGTTGAAAAGCTTGTGGATGCAAGTTTGTTGGGGTTATTTGAGCCGATTCAACTTAAAAAATTCACTGATCCAGTGATGAAGAATACTTTTAAAAAAATCGAACAAGATTTGATTTCTCCGTCTGGAGGTGTTTATCGTTATCTAGAAGATGAATATTATGGAGGGGGAGAATGGATTTTGCTCACAGCTTGGTTAGGTTGGGTGTATGCTGCTAATCAAGAAATTACAAAAGCGAAACAGATTCAAACTTATATTGAATCAAAACAGACTCAAGAAGGATATTTGCCAGAGCAAATATCAGAAAATGTTTTAGATCCCGATCGTGTTCAAGCATGGATTGAAAAATGGGGCCCCATAGCAACTCCATTGCTTTGGTCTCACGCAATGTATTTGATATTAGATGAGGAAATAAAAAAGAATGAATAATAAAATTAAAATTCAACATCGTCCTTTTGGTGATTATCATCCTTATGAACCTAGTGCGGATCAAAGAGTGCCTCACACGCCCAATGCGAATGATTCTGTTGCCCTTGGCATTTTGACTGAACCGATTGGGGAAGTTGATAATGTGTCTGTGATATATTGGCAAAATGACCGAAAAGCTGATGCCATGATTGTCGAAGCACAATTTCTCGATCAATCTTCACAAGATTTGCATATTGATGATCAAGGACACCTGAGTGAAGCTGCGGCAAGAGCTGGTTTAATTTTTGGTGTTGATAATTGGCGTGCACAATTACCTGCGTTTTCTCCAGGCACATTAATACACTATCAAATAAATGCACAATCAAATAACAGCAAAATTGAAAGCGAGATTTTTTCATATCAAGTTCTTCAAACTTCAAAAATTACTCAAATCAGTTCAATCTATCAAACACCTGATGAATTGTTGGTTAATTGTGTTAGCGAAAAAAATCAAACCATTCACATAAAATTTAGTTTGTTAAAAACTAACACGGTTAAATTAGAAATGGGATTTGGTCATCAAATTATTGAAGAAGTTGGTGCGGTTAAAAACGGCTATGGGAGTTTTTCGATTGACCATTTGAAAGTCTCAATTCGTAAAAACCCAGTGCAAATTCAATTTGGTATAAGGGATCAATATTCTAAGGCGATTCAAGCAATTGAGGTAATTTCAGGATATTCTTCTGGGTCTCAAATTCGACTCAGTTTTGATTCAGATAGTAATGAAGGATTTTTTGGATTTGGAGAAAGATTTGATACGATTAATCAAAGAGGGAATGTGGTGGATGTACGCTTGTTTGAGCAATATAAAAGCCAAGGAAAATTACGCAGAACTTATCTGCCAATGCCTTTATTCATCTCATCGAATGCATATGCTTTTATCTTGAATTCTGAGCGTTATTCATTATTTGATCTGGGAAATACTAACCCACAACAATGGTCTCTTCAAATGGAAGTTAAAGATCAAGTTCCGGTCAGCATGAATTTTATATTTAATCAAACTAATCATTTAATTGATTTAACCAGGCAACTCACAGATCTCACTGGTAAATCTCCTATGTTGCCAGAATGGGCATTTGGACTTTGGATTAGTGCAAATGAATGGAACACTCAAAAGAGGGTGG
This sequence comes from Anaerolineales bacterium, assembly GCA_963676155.2. Classification (GTDB taxonomy): domain Bacteria; phylum Chloroflexota; class Anaerolineae; order Anaerolineales; family UBA11579. Next base: position 403,561 of record OY781052.2, on the reverse strand, counting down.
AAGAAGTTGTTGCAAAACATAAAGAATTAGATATCCCGATGAGTGTGGTGGTGATTGAAGCTTGGAGCGATGAGGCTACGTTTTATATTTGGAATGGTGCTCAATACGAACCCAAGTCGGGTGGGCAAAAATTCTCCTACAATGATTTTCACTTTGAGCCGGATGGTATGTGGTATGACCCTAAAGCAATGATAGACAATTTGCATCAGGATGATATTCATTTAATTCTTTGGCAGATTCCTGTTTTAAAAGAAAATCAAGAAGGGCATGCTCAGCTAGCGAATGATCATCAGACTATGCTCGAAAATGATTATTACGTCAAAAAACAAGATGGTTCTCCTTATCTAATTCGTCCGTTTTGGTTTAAGGATGGTCTTTTGATGGATTTTACAAACCCGGATGCAAGAGAATGGTGGTTTTCAAAAAGAGAATATTTGGTCGATGAGCTGGGAATTGATGGATTTAAAACCGATGGTGGAGAACACTTATGGGATTCCTCCTTGCGTTTTTATGATGGACGTGAGGGAGATGAAATGGTGAATGCATATGCTCAAACTTATGTGCAGGAATATTATCAATTTGCCCAATCGAAAGGAGCGATTACATTTAGTCGATCTGGCTATTTAGGTGCGCAAACGTCTCCTTGTCATTGGGCTGGTGATGAAAACTCGACATGGGAAGCTTTTCGACACACCATCAATGCAGGCTTAAATGCTGCCTTATCTGGAATTACATTTTGGGGTTTTGATATTGGTGGATTTTCAGGGCCACATCCCTCATCAGAGCTATATCTGAGAGCTGCAGCATTTGCTACATTTTGTCCAATCATGCAATATCATGCAGAGTTTAATCATCATCAAGAACCTAATAATGATCGTACGCCATGGCAAATTGATCTGATCAATGAAACTGACTATGTTGTCCCATTTTTTAGAAAATTTACAAAAACTAGATATGAATTACTCCCTTATATCATTGAAACAGCACAAAAATCGAGTCAATCAGGTATTCCTATGATGCAACCCTATCTTTTGGAAGATCAATCAGGGATAGCATCGATGAAGACCGCTTATTATTTTGGTGAAAAACTTTTTGTAATTCCAGTGTTGAATGAGTCGATAAGATCTATGGAAATTATTCTGCCCGAAGGAAAATGGTTTGATTTTTGGGATAAGCAAGCATATCTTGGTGGTAAAAAATATACCATTGAAACCCCGCTCGATCGAATTCCGGTTTTCAGAAAAATAGATTAAGCGTACAACGACAAAGTAATCAAATTAAATAATAAAAAAAGATGCTCATTTAGCATCTTTTTTTATTGTCGCCCCAACTCATTTAGATTAACAAAAAATTAACAGTTGACACTCGTTCTTGAATCTGTTATTCTTTTAAAACAATCATAAACGTTCAAAAACAATCAATAAGGCGCAAATAAAACCAAAATAAATCAAAGGGATAAGATGTTTGAAGAAGAAAGAAAACAATTAATTGTTAGTTATGTAAAAAGTAAGTCACGGGTTTCGGTGCAAGAACTTTGTGATTTGTTGGATGTTTCCATTTCTACCGTACGTCGTGATTTAAGTGATCTTGAAGAGCAAAAATTACTAAAGAGAACCCATGGTGGAGCAATTGACATTCATTCGGTTAATTTTGAACCCGCCTATAACGACAAAATTGAACAATTTACCCAAGAAAAGATCCTCATTGCTAAAAAAGCAGCTGAATTTATTCAAGATGGTGATTCTCTAATCATCGATGCAGGTACTACAACCTTTTGTTTAGCAGATGAACTCTCCCGTTTCAAAGATCTCACCGTGGTCACCAATTCCAGCCCTTTGATTCAAAGATTAGCAACTATGCCTGACATCAATGTAGTCTCAACAGGTGGCACGCTCAGAAAAATAAATAACGCATTCACTGGACCACTTTCTGAAGCAGTTCTAGACCTTATTCGCGTAGACAAAGCCTTCATTGGTACCAATAGTTTTGACATTGATGCTGGTCTCACCACCCCCAATATATTAGTTTCATCCATCAAACAAAAAATGATTAGCATTGCCAATGAAGTTTGCGTGATGATGGATCATTCTAAAATAGGTCTGGTCTCTTTTTCAAGATTTGCAAAAATCTCAGAAATTGATTATTTCATCACAAGCAGTGATATCCCGGAAGAACAGAAAAAATTATTCGAAGACAATCAAATTCGACTTTACTTAGCCGATCAACCAAATCCTACAAAATAGCAGAAGGTATTTTCATGAAACAAAAAATCCTCACCGTAACCCTTAATCCTTCCATCGATAAAACCATCACACTGGAAAAATTACTTCCTTATCAGTTGAATCGAGCCATTTCCACTAGGCAAGATCCCGGCGGAAAAGGCATCAATGTTGCTAGAGTTTTAAAAAATCTAAATATGGAAGTCCTCGCAACAGGGTTAATTGCAGGTGAATTGGGCAAAAATCTACTGAACACATTGAACAACACTGGTATCTCCAATGACTTCTATTGCATCACTGGTGAAACTCGTACCAATTTGAAAATCCAAGATAGCAGCAATAACAACAAGATCACAGAAATTAATGAACCCGGATTTTTTGTATCACAAATAGATCTTGATGGATTCAGAAAAAAATATCGTGATTTAGTCCAACAATCTCAAATAGTCGTGTTAAGTGGCAGTATCCCTCCTGGTGTACCAACCAATTTTTATGAAGAATGTATTGAAGTTGCCCATCATTATGGCAAACATGCCATCCTAGACGCAGATGGACAAGCCTTCATCGAAGGGCTCAAAGCAATTCCCTTTGCCATCAAGCCCAATTTGCAGGAATTAGAAGTTGTCGCTGGACACAAGCTTAACTCAACAGATCAAATAGTGCAGCAGGTCAAAGAGTTCCTTGCCCAAGGAATACAAATTGTGATTGTTTCCATGGGAGCAGATGGCGCTATTATCGGTTACAAAAATGACATCCTCAAAGTGGATGCATGGGATATTGATGTCAAAGTTGCCACTGGATCAGGAGATTCGATGGTTGCCGCTTTGATTTATTCCATTCAAAAAGGACAATCATTGCAAGAAATTGCAAAAATGAGCGTCGCCGCGGGCACAGTGACTGCTTCAAAAGTAGGCACGCAAATCTGCACCTTAGACGAAGTCCTTCAATCGAAAGATAAAGTCACCATTCACACCTTATCTCATTAATCAGAAATTGAAAAATTACCGCTAGCAAAGTAGTTATTCAAAATAATCAAATTAGCATAATAAAAGGAGAAGCTATATGGAAAGAAAAAAAGAAGAATGACAAAAAAATAGAGTGAAAAATTTTATTAAGTACATAAAAATTCTAAAAAGGAATAAACTATGGCGAAGATTAACATAAAAGAAACAACAAAGGGGATTATTGAGAATCTCGGGGGACGAGAGAATATTCTCTCTTACTCGCACTGTGCAACTCGTTTGCGAGTTTATGTAAAAGATGAAACTAAGATCAACAAAGAAGCTTTGCTGAAAGTTCCTGGTGTAATTGCCATGGACAAAGCAACCGACCAATATCAAGTCATTCTTGGTCAAATCGTCAACGATGTATATGATGAAGTGGAAAAAACGATAGGTGCTAAAAACGCCATTACTTCAGAGAAAAAAGAAAAAACCTATAACCCCATCGCGCTCTTAGGGCGTTTGTTTGAATTTATCGCAGGCATCATGCAACCCATTATTCCTGCTTTGGTCACCGCCGGGTTGTTAAAAGTTTTGCTGATTATTCTTAGTATGGTAGGCATTTCTTCAGATAATTCAACTTATCAAATGTTGAACATGATTTCAGATGTAGTCTTCTACTTCTTACCAATTTTAGTGGCCTATTCATCTGCCAAAAAATTCAATGCCAATATGATCATCTCTCTCGTCTTGGCCGGCGCATTGGTCCACCCGAACTGGAACGCATTTGTTGCCGCTGGTGAACCGATGAAATTCTTTGGAGTTCCGCTATTGCTCACAACGTATAGCTCAACCTTCATTCAAATCATCCTCACCGTTTGGATTATGTCCTATGTCGAAAAATGGGTCAAAAAGATCATCCCCACAGTCGTCTCCAGCTTCTTTGTGCCCTTTATCGTCACTTTGGTCATGGCTTTCGTCATGTTCATCGCCACCGCACCTTTAGGTGGTTACCTCAGTGGTGCCATTGAAACATTTGTAGTCTGGATCAAAGCCACAACCGGTGGTTTAGCCCCAGCTATCGTCACCTTGCTTGGACCATTCATTGCCATGGGTGGTATGCACTTAGCCTTGATTCCATTTGCAATTCAACAAATTATCACTGTTGGGTTTGATGACTTGATTAACGTTTGGTTCCTCTGCTTCACAATTTCTTCTGGTGCAGTAGCTTTGGCAGTTCTTCTCAAAACCAAAAACAAAAAGCTTCGCGAACTCGCAGTTCCTGCTATGATCAGTGGTCTCTTTGGTGGTATCAGTGAACCAACCACCTACGGTATCTCAATGAAAATGGTCAAACCTTACTGGGCAAACATCATCGCTGCTAGCATCGCCGCACTCTATGCAGGCTTAGTCCACTTGAAAGCCTATGCATTTGGTGCTTATTCATTGACCAGCCTCTTAGCCTATATGGGTACCGAAGGGGACACAAGTAACTTCATTCATGCCTGTATCACTGTAGCTATTGATATCGTTGTTACCGTTGCTTTGGTCTATATCTTCGGATTTGATGATTCAATTTATGGAGATGACGAAACTCCGCTTACCAAAAAACTTAACGACGGTGAAATTTCAATGCCGGTCGAAGGCGCTTATATCAAACAAGCAGACCTCACAGATAACACCTTCAAACAAGGTTTTCTCGGAGCATGTTTTGGAGTCAAACCATCTAAAAATGAAATCTATTCCCCTATCAATGGGACAGTCAAAGTGGTCTATGAAACAAAACACGCAATTGGCATTGTTGGTGAAAATGGAGAAGAGATTCTTGTCCATATTGGCATCGACTCAGTCAACCTCAAAGGCGAAGGTCTTGAAAATTATGTCAAAGAAGATGATGTAGTAACACCCTCTACAAAAATTGCCAGTTATGACAAAGCAGTTTTTGAAAAGAACAATATTGATCAAACCGTAATCGTTGCTCTTACAAATAGTAATGATTTTCAAGAAGTAAATTTTAAATCAGCAAGCAATCTTGCGCTTGGTGAAGTAGTTGCAGAGATGAAAGCATAATGACTAGAAAATATGATATCAAACTTGTCTCTGAGATAAAGAGCAAACAGTTTATCAGCGTTAATCAAAATGGCCTTGAAACCCTCAACAAACCCGTGCCAGATGACGATCGCAAAAACATTTTGGATCCAAGAGTGTTGGAGATAGCTAAGAAGAAAAAAGAAGTTCATAAGAACATCACGTTTTCTTCAAAATATAGCTTGAAAGCCCAAAGAGTGCGCCCTGACAAGGTCAACTATGATCTCACTGAAACTCCCGTCATCACAGACGAAGAGGTCATCCCTGTCAATAACAATCACTTCATTGGCGTTTTCATCAACTATGTTGCTACGCCCAAAAAAGATCGTCCCGCACTAGTCTTCATCCACGGTGGTGGTTTTACAGCTGGCGATTATTCCATCTACGCCAACGCAATGAAATTTATTGCAGAGCAATCAGGTGCTGTAGTCGTATTCCCAGAATATCGTTTGGCCCCGGAGAATCCTTTCCCCGCTGGCATTGAAGATGCATGGGCAACCGTAGAATGGATCTATCAAAACGCAGATGAACTTGGAATTGATCAAAATAAAATTATGGTAGTCGGCGATAGTGCAGGTGGCAATTTAGCCTTAGGATGCGAGATCAAAGATGAGCAAAATATCATAAAAGAAATCATCTTGCTTTATCCAAGTGTGGATTCCACTCCTTTGGATCAGCTCAAATCTTATTCTTGGTCATACGATATGTACCCTGTGATTGAAGAACATAAAGAATATGCACTCAACCGTATTGATCGAATAAAATCTGGCACCTCAGCCCTAGATACATACTACCTCCAAGGTCGCACAGATTATAAAGATCCATTGGTCTCAGCAGTCTACTATGAGAATTTGAAAAAATTCCCCAAGACTGTCCTAATCTCCGCTGAATACGATTTTCTCAAAGTGCAAACAGATTATTTTGCATCTTTGTTGATCAAAAATAATGTCGATGTCACAAATATACATTATTTAGGATGTGATCACGGATTTTTAGACAATATTGGAATCGAACCACAAGCAGAAGAAGTTTGTCTTCACATTTCTGAAGAAGTTAAAAACTTAGCAAAGAAAACTGATTAATAACCCTAGGATTGTTTGAAACATCAGTTAATGAAGACAGTATAAAGATCCCCAGCACATCAAAACGTCGATTGCAAGTTAACGTGATGTGCTGGGGAAATTTAGTTAATTATAACGAATTTTTCCCAAATACTTTCAAAAAAACGAAATTGATTGTTGACATTGCTATAGCAAATAGTGTATATTGTATTTGTTATAACAAATACAATATACACTATTGAATATGACAAAGTGATTATTTCTAATAAGATATAAGGACTTACATTAGTAAAAAAACAATTATAATTAATAATTAAAACAACTTTATTAATGTGAGGAAAATATGAATAAAATAGATAAAACAAGTTCAACACCATTTTATAAACAATTACGATTGATCTTACAAGATTATATCTTATTAGGCGATTGGAATCCTGGTTATCTATTACCAACAGAACAAGATTTATGTGATACCTATGGGATTAGCCGAATCACTGCCAGAAAAGCACTCGATGATTTGGCACAAGCCGGCTTCATTGAGAGAATTCAAGGGAAAGGTTCAATCGTAAAAGATCGCAGAAAAAATGCAATTCCACAAGTGCAAGGCTTTAATGAATCAACTAATAGTTCGGGTAGAAAAGCAAGAACTGAATTGATTAGCAAAGAATTGGTCTATGGATTATCTGACATCAACAAAATCCTTGAGCTTGATGAAAATGAACCTCTCTGGTCTTATCGTCGCCTTGGATATGTAAATGAAGTGCCAGCGGTACTGATGAATCACTATGTCTCCAAAAAACTTGGCGACAAAATGAATGAATATGATTTGCGTGGAAAATCCTTCTTTTCTATGTATGAAAAAATACTTAAAAGCCCAATAGCTTCCTTAGAAAACGTAGTTGTTGCAGTGAATGCAAGTGCTGAAATGGCGAAGATCCTAGGCATTGCAGAACATTCTGCTCAAATGTGGTTTCGGGGAATTGCATATTTAGAAGGGGATATTCCGGTAGAAGTAAATAATTCAATTTTTAGAGCGGATTATTACGAATTTAAAACGACCCTTTTTCGCCCTCGGAGAGAAGAAGTCGGTCAAATATAGTTAGAAAGTGACAAAAGGAGGGCTTTGTCTGAAAGGAGCAACCACATAAAATTTTAATCTGATTTATTTCGTTGTTTATATAAAAGGAGAAAAAATATAATGAAAAATAAGTCGATTTTTTTTGCGGTGTCATTGTTAGTTATAGCCCTTGCCTTAGTGACATCACAACCCGTCATAACAGAAGCCTCTGTTGTCAATAACCCATCCAGCGATATTCAAGCAGATGGAAAAGAAGAAGTCGTTTTGACCTTCTTGAAGATTGCCGACGAGTTAGAAGCCCAAGCTTTTGTTGACATGGTCAAAGAATTCCAAACAATTGAAGACGGAAAATGGTCACACGTCACCGTTGAATATGACACCAAACCTTGGGAAGAATTATTCCCCGCAATTTCACGTGCAATTGCCACAGGTTCTGATGTGGATATTATTCAAGCAGACGGCCCGAATGTGAAAAGCTTTGCCTATAATGGTATTTTGGCTGACCTCACCGATGAATTCACTGAAGAAGAACTAGCAATTTGGGCACCCAGCTCTGTTGCAGAAGGTTCTTTGGATGGCCGTTTCTACGCACCCCCTGAAGCAGAATCCTGCCAATTAATGTGGTACAACGCTGACATGTTAGATGCAGCCGGTATCGATGTTACTGGCACTGAAGGCTGGACATATGGTGATGATGGTACAGGTCTTCCTAACTGGCAAAAATTGACCACCGATGAAAATGGCGATGGAAACCCAGAAGTCTACGGGTTCTCAACCATTGGCTTTTACGATTATTTTTACCGCATTCCTGCTCGTTCAAATGGCGAACTTGGTGATGCAACCTATCAAGGTGTCTCTGATGATGGTCTTACATTCACAGGCTATTTCGATACAGATGAAGCAGTTGAAGCATATCAATTTATGCAAGATATGGTCTACAAATACAACGTTGCTTCTCCAGAAATCATTTCAAACCAAATGCTTTCAGGCTTAGCCGCCACTGTCTTCTATCAAGACATGATCATTGGCACACAAAAAGATCAATTCCCGGATTTCAATATGGGTGCGATCGAACCTCCATATTTTGAAACACCTTTATGTCAAACAGGTTCTTGGCACTATGGCGTTGCCGCCAACACTGATAATTATGAAGAAGCAGTTGCTTTCGTAAAATTTGCTTCCAGTGATGCCGGTGCAAAATATATTTGGGATTACAAAAATCAAATGCCTGCAAACTTATCTCTCTTCAATTCAATTGATGAATTCACTGAAGAAGGTAATCCTCGCGCATTGATGGCTGATTTCTTCCAAGAATATGGTGCTCCTCGTGTAGAAACAGTTGCATATACAGAATACAACACTCTTTTCGGACAATTTTTCACAGATTTGATGTCTGGTGAAGAAGATGTTCAAGGTCTCACAACTGAATATGCTGAATTGATGGATGAAGCTGCGTCCAAATACGCGAAATAAACCTATTGCCTATAGCCTGCCTAGTCAATAGGCAGGCTTTCAAATATGACAATAAGAGGAAAATATGGAAACCTCAAAATACACATCAAACAAAACCCAACTTAAATGGTGGAAGAAAAAACAAAACGCAGAATATCTAATTGGCTTTCTGTTTGTTTTTCCAGCTTTGTTGAACTTTGCCGTCTTTCGCTATTACCCCATGCTTTGGTCTGCAAACACAAGCTTATGGGACTATAGCCTTCTTGGGGGATTTGAAAAATTTGTAGGACTAGGAAACTACAAACACATGTTTCAAGACAAATACTTCTGGGGAAGTTTGCTTGTAACATTAAAATTCTTTCTAATGTATGTTCCTTCTGTTGTGGGACTTGCAACGCTTTTGGCTGTATTTGTTTCTCAAAATAGAAAAGGAATGAACGTTGCTCGTGCAATTATCTATATTCCCGTAGTCACATCCTTTGTGGTCGTCTCCATTATTTGGGGCATGTTGCTCAACCGTCAAATTGGGTTGGTCAACTCGATAATCCAAGCCTTAGGGTTTGATCCAGTCATCTTTTTGATGGATAAACAAAAAGCACTTCCTACTATCGCAATGATTTCGATTTGGAAAAACGTTGGTTACAGCATGATTATCATAGTAGCTGCTTTAAAAGGAATCTCAAAGTCATTTTATGAGGCGGCAATTGTGGATGGTGCGAATGCATGGCAAAGATTCTGGAAGATTACCATCCCGATGATACGACGTCAATTAATGTTTGTCACTGTCTGGGCAACATTAGGCGCTTTCCAAGTCTTTATCCCCATCTATTCACTTACTCAAGGTGGACCTCGCAGATCTACAAGAGTGATTGTCTATTATCTTTACGAAAGAGCTTTTTCCTTCGGAGAAATGGGCTATGCATCTGCCATCTCGATGATCTTATTGATTATCTTATTAATCGTAAGTGTTTTTCAAATGAAAGCCTTCAAACAGGATTATTAAAAGGTGTGTGCTATGACAGAAAAGACTCTTTCTACCGACCAACATGTTGGTCGAACAAAAAAACGAATCAAAAAAACAGGTAGCTCAATCTTGACCTTGATTGTCTATTTTATAATCTTTATAGTCTTTGCTTTACCTTTGCTTTACGTAGTAGCAAATAGTGTGCGTACGAATGCTATGATCTGGGAAAATGCTTATCCAATTTCTTGGAAAACTTTTATACCATATGAAGGTATCGTCTTTGATAACTTTGCCCAAACATTAGGTATTGGGGTAAAGGGAGAAGGGCTGGGTATGGATATCAGCCGCAACTTGGTCATCTCTTTACTCACAGCGATTGTCGTGGTTGCTTCTTCATTAGTCTTCAACACATCAGCAGCTTATTTCTTTGGGCGTCTCAAATTCCCCGGTAAGAAATATCTTCTCATCTATGTATTAGCAACAATGATGATTCCCCAACAAGTAGTTGCAATTCCGCTTTACTTCGTCGCAGAAAAATTGAATATGATTAACACATTCTGGGCTTTGGTGGTCCCATGGTATGCAAGTCCATTTGTTGTGTTTTTGCTCACTCAATTTATGTCTGACTTACCGGTAGACTATGATGAAGCCGCAAAAATTGACGGTGCAAATCTTTGGCAAATTCTTTGGAAGATTGTCCTACCTAATGTTATACCAGGATTACTCACCGTCTCAATTATGGAATTTCAATTTATATGGAATGAATTCTATTGGCCTTTGATTGCAATCAGCAACAAAAATTTATACCCAGTACAAGTGGCAATTGCCTCACAATTTGGAGAAAGAACACCAGATTGGGGAGTTGTTTTCGCTGCTATGGTTCTCGCATCTGCGCCAATTATTATCTTATTCCTTTTCTTACAAAAATACTTTTTTGAAAGTGTTGCTCGCTCTGGTGTAAAAGGATAAATAAAAACCCAATATATATGGAGAACGTACAATGAATATATTTAAGAACATAAACAAAAAGAAATTGGTCATTGGCTTAATTCATCTCAAACCAATGCCCGGAACACCGCTTTATAAAGAAGGGGACTTTGAACTTTCCATGGAAAAAGCCATCAAAGATGCCACTGCTTTATACGAAGGTGGTGCTGATGGATGTTTGGTCCAAACTGTCGATAAAATTTATCCATCAGGAAATGATACTGATTATGCCCGTGTAGCGGCCATGGCAGTGATTTCGCATGAAGTTAAAAAAATCACCAGCCCAGAATTCCATTTGGGTGTCCAATTGATGTGGAACTGTCTCACTCCCTCCTTAGCAGTCGCTAAAGTATGTGGTGCTAGCTTCACTCGTGCCACAGCTATGATGGGTAGTACAGAATCTCAATTTGGGCGCTTTGATGCAGACCCCGAAATGGTTCAAAATTATCGAAACAAAATTAATGCCCAAGATGTTGCCATGATTGCAGAAATTGATGGCTATCATTTCCACGGTATGAAAGATATTCCTATTGCACAAAGAGCACAAATGGCTCTAATGGTCGGTGCTAATGCAGTTGAAGTGATGCATGCAGATGAAGAACTCAATAACAAAATGGTTTCTGACATCAAACAAGCCAATCCAAACATCCCTGTTGTTCTTGGTGGGAAAACTGATCTTGAGAATTGCACCCGTCGTATGGAAAAAGCGGATGCAGTTTTGGTTGGACGCTGTTTTGAAGGTGACAATTGGGGTGGAAACATCGACAAATCCATCGTAAAAGAATATGTTGCTAAGATCCGCGCCATTGAGAAATAGGAGAAAATTATGTTTGAAGAACAAAAACCACAATTAATCCTCGATCAGATGGAAACGCTTGCAGATATTCATCGCAATGACTTTAAAAAAATCGATGAATCTGTCAAACGATCATTCAATGCCTTAGAACTTGAATCCATTTCCCATGTTTATACCGTTGGGGATGGCGATTCCTATCATGCTTCCTTAGCCACTAAAATGGCTTTTAATGAATTTGCCAAAGTGACTATCTCCCCCATGCCCGCTATGCAATTTTTGGAATACGGTGCAGAATTCATTCGTAGCAATTTCCCAAATGACAATTTAGTTGTTGGGATTTCAGCATCTGGTGGATCCTCTCGCGTGGTGCAAGCACTAAACCGTGCAAAAGAAGCCAATATTGGCCTTCAAACTGCTGCTTTAGTGGGTAATCCTGAATCTAGAGTAGCCAACGCTGCTCAAAAAGTGATTTCTTCCCAAATTCCAGAACTAGGTCGTTCTCCTGGCATTCGTACTTATACTGCTTCACTAATGGGATTGACCTCCTTAGCCATACGCATAGGTGAAATCAAAGGCACTTATCATATGAACCAAGCTAATGAAATTCGCCAAGAAATTGTCGATATGGCGGATATGGTCGAAGAAACCATTCAAGCATCATATGATGTGGCAGAAGCTGCCGCTGCAGCATGTGCTAAAACACCATTCATTTCCTACGCAGGTAGTGGCCCTGGTTTGGGTTCTGCTATGTTCAGCAGTGCAAAAGTGGTTGAAGCAAGTGGTGTTTTTGCAGTCGGTCAAGATTTAGAAGAATGGGCTCATGTCGAACGCTTTGCTTATCCGTTAGACTTCCCAGTCTTTATTGTAGCCCCTCCCGGAAAAGGATATTGGCGTGCATTGGAATTAGCCAAAGCGGTCAAAGTTATGGGACATCCTCTCATGGTCGTTGTAGACGAGAATGACAAAGAATTAGCTGCATTAGCAGACTATGTCTTCCCTGTCAAAGGGCAAGTGAGAGAAGAACTCAGCCCCTTACTTTACTATCAATCAGGCACACTGTTTTCCTACTATCTAGCCAAAGCGGTGGGAAGATCAATGTTCATGACCGACAATGAAAAAATAATGAAACTTCGCGAAGAATTGCGCAAACAAATTCAAGGATAAAACATGTTTAAACAAATTGATTTAGAAACGACTAAACGACATGATTGGTTCAACTTACTAGCTGAAGTGCAGCAAGTGGTGGACGAAAGTGGCATCAAAGAAGGCCTCTGCCTCGTCTATAATCCTCACACCACAGCGGGTTTGTTTGTCAATTCCTATCTTGATCCAATGACCCCCAAAGACATCATTGAAGAATGGGATCGCATCATTCCGACTCGCTATGATTTTAATCATCAAGTAGACACTCCCTCAGACGCAGCTGGGCATGTCAAATCAGCCATGATGGGCATCGAAAATTCCTTCATCGTACATGAAGGCAAATTGATGCTTGGACATTCCCAAGGCATCGTCTTCACAGAATTTGATGGTCCTCGCAAACGTAAAGTATTTGTAAAAGTTATAAAAGCATAACCCAGAACGGTTGTAATTCGTCCTTTATTGAGTTGAGACCTATTTCTTCATCGACAACGAACAATGAAAATGAAATAGGTCTCAATAAGGATGGAAAGCACAGCATAGTAGGTGACAATATGATAGATTATGTTGTTTATGGAAAAATAATAATTGATGACATTCGCTTGTTAAGTGGCGAAATGGTCTATGAAATTCTCGGGGGTGGTGGTGCGCAGGCAGCTTTTGGAGCCCGTCTTTGGGCAGATTCCGTTGGCATCTTAACTCGCTCAGGCACTGACATTGAACAAGGTCCCAAAGAAATGCTTCAAAACATTGGCGTGGACCTGCAAGGTTGGATGCAATATGAAGATATCCCCACTCCGCATGGTTTAATGGCCTATGATGAAAATGAATATATGACGGATGATGATGAGATCAACGTAGCTAAGCGAATGAAAAAGCTCAGTGAAGTTCTTAAACAAATTCTAAGTCGCGATATTCTGCTTCCAGAAGATTATAAAATGCCCAAGGTCATTCATCTTGTAACAGAATTTGTTGATGAAGATATGTCCAAAAAAGCGTTAGCAATGAAAGAAAAAGGTGCCATTTATTCACTAGAACCCCTAATTGATTACCGAAAATGGACCAACCAACAAGCAATGATTGACTATTTCCCCAATGTGGATGTGGTCAGCCCTGATTGGCCATCTGCTAGTGGTTTTGCCCAAAGTGAAGACCCCAAAGAAGTTTTGCAATATTGGTCCAAACTTGGTCCAGCATGCATCTCCATTCGCAATGGCATCAAAGGCTCCTACGTGTGGGATCGAAAAACAGACCAAATGTGGCATGTCCCGATTGATAAAGTTGAGGCAATTGACCCCACAGGTTGTGGGAATGCTTATGCAGGTGGGTTTGCAGTGGGCTGGCATCAGTTCCAAAATGCAAAAGATGCCGGAGCCGCTGGCACCATCTCGGCATCTTATATGGCGAAAAGCATTGGTGTTTTCCCAGTTACATTAGAAGTACAAGCCGAAGCAGAACAAAAACGAGAAGATTTATTAAAACGGATCCAACCGCTTTAAAGATAGAAAGTGTGAGAAGTATGCAACCAATGAAAAGAAATACAATGGAGAAACAGCTCAATTCCCTAAGCGCTTTAGTCAAAGCTCAATTTCCAATCATTGTAGAAAAAGTACAACAACAATATACCAATGATGAATTAAGAAGAATTCATCACATCTACGTCACGGGTGATGGAGACTCATGGCATGCCGCCATGGCAACAGAAATGGCCTTTAATCAATTTGCCAAAATCAACTACTTCCCCGTCCCAGCCATGGAATTTTTGGAATATGGCGCAGATTATATTAATCAAATTTTCCCCGGCACCTATTTAGTCATCGGTGTATCCGCATCTGGCGGTTCCACTCGAGTCGTCGAATGTTTTGAACGAATGGAAAAAGCCGATCCTCAAGTCGCTACTTTAGGCATTGTTGGCAATCTAGATTCAAAAGTTGGCAAAGCGGGTAAAAAAGCACTCTCTGTGGAGATTGCACCATTTGACCCCAGCCCCGGCATCCGCACCTATTTAGCTTCCATGATGGGTCTTTATGCACTTGCCATTCAAATTGGTGAAGCCAAAGGGAATATTTCCTCATCTCAGGCAAAAGATCTTCGAAATGAATTCACCTCCTTAGCCCCAGTCATTGAAGCAACTCTTAAACACAACAATGAACTTGCCCTTCAAGCAGCCCAAGCAATTGCCCAAAAGAATTTTATCTCCTTTGTTGGCAGTGGTCCCAGTCATGCAAGCGCCTATTTTTCCAGCGCCAAAGTTGTTGAAGCGGCTGGCATTTTTAGCGCTACCCAAGACTTAGAAGAATGGGCCCATGTGGAAGGCTTAGCCTATCCGCTCGATTTCCCTGTCTATATCGTTGCTCCTAAAGGGAAGAGTTCTTGGCGTGCAGAAAAATTAGTCGAATATGCCAAAAATCTCGGCCATCCATTGCTGATCGTGGCTGATCAAAATGACGAATTTATGCGCACGAAAGCGGATCATTTCTTCCCCATCATTGGCGATGTAGACGAAGTGTTTAGCCCCATCGTAACCCATATCCCAGGCACACTCTTGGCCCATCATCTCATCCAAGCCACCAACCGTTTGCCATTTATGATGGATAATCTAGAGGCTACCAAGAGAAGTGAATTTGTAACTCAACAAATTAAAGAAACTGACCATTAGGTTGAATAAAGGGAATGGACCCCCATGATTGAAACAAAGAACCTCACAAAAAAATTTGGTAATTTTACAGCAGTAAACGACCTTTTTCTGACCATCGACCACGGAGAAAGTTATGGTTTTTTAGGACCAAACGGTTCTGGAAAAACTACCACGATACTGATGTTATTGGGGGTCCTTAAGCCGACTTCGGGAGAAGTCAAAATTGATGGACAGTCAATTCAAACCGACTCCTTTAATTTAAAGAAAAAAATCGGTGTTGTCGCAGAATATCAAAAATACTACGATGAAATGACCGCTTGGGAATATATCCAATTTTTCGCTGACTTATATGAAGTCGCAGACAAAGAAACCAAAGCTAATCAACTTTTTGAATGCTTAGGGCTTGAAAAATGGAAGAATGTGCTTATCAAAGGCTATTCCACCGGTATGCAGAAAAAACTAGGTTTTGCCAGAGCTCTCATTCACGATCCTCAGCTTCTTATTTTGGATGAACCCGTTTCTGGTCTAGACCCATTTAGCATCTCGCAAGTCAGAGAGTTGCTTTTAGATGTCAAAGCCAGTGGTTGTGCCCTCCTCATTTCTTCTCACATTCTTTCTGAAATAGAAAAAATTGTTGATCGAGTTGGCATCATCTATAAAGGAAACCTTGTTGCTCAAGATACAATGCAAGGTCTCCGTCATATGGTTGGCCAACGTGATTATCTTCAGCTTTCTTTCCAATCAATCACAGAGACCCAAGCCCAAACATTTGCAGCGCTTCCTTTTGTTCAAAAGATGGAGAAGAACGCTCAGCAATTAAAGCTGTTCATTGATCAAGACCTGCCTGATTATCGAGTTGCTATTGGAGATTTGATTTTGAATAATGAGTTGGTCGTTTTAGAGATGGAAAAGATCAAACCCAATCTAGAAGAAACATTTATCACGATCACAGAGAATAATTTCAAACATATTGCCCAACAAGTTTCACCCACCGGAGAACAATATGAATAAACAAAAGAGGAAACAACAAATCCATGCCATGCTCGTTCTTCAGAAAAGAATGAGTCAAACTCGCTTTTGGGGAATCGGCATGTTTTTGGTCATGTCTATATCATTTGTGATTTCATCAGTCTTATTAATCAATCAATTAAATTACACCCAAACCAACACCTTACTAATTGAAAAAGAGATCATGCTCATCCCCCTCATGATCAACGCCATTCTGATTGCTCTTTTCTTAGCCTTTTCTTCCATGATCCAAATCGCACGGGAATATGAACAAGGCACATATGAATTATTACTCTATGGTCCTATGGACGAGAAAACCTTTATATTAGGTTATTTTATTGCCCAAATCAAAATATTTTTGATTTGCCTAACTGCCACCATTGTTTGGGCGCTGGTTTGCATTCGCCAATTAAACTTAGCCCTTCAACCAGAAATCGCCCTTATCTTCTTCCTTACCTTATTAATGACTACTCAACTGATTTCATTTGGCATTCTTTTCGCTGCTCTCAGTAGGAATGTCCGTACCTCCGTCATCTATTTCACCATGAGTTTAGTTTTTCTTGCTGGAATCACCTTAGCAGACACCATCATTTCTCACTGGGTCATAATCTCCGTCTCTACCGCGAATGATCCCTTACTCGTTGTACGAGATGTGCTCGCTTCAATCAACAGCGTCACCCAATGGATCTCTCCATTTTCGTTGATGATTAATGCTGTCAATGCTGCTCTCGAACATGTGTGGGCAGTTTTCACCCTCAATTCAAGTTTAATGATTCTCGAAACTATTCTTCTCCTCGTCATTAGCATTTGGACAATTCGCAAAAAAGGAGTACGTGTCGCATGAAAAAAAATCACACTTTCCGACCAACCATCATATTACTCGCCATCCTTTTCCTCTTTGCCATCGTTGTCCAAGTATTTGCCATCGACCAAGATGAATTTGTCTATGCCGGGAACTATTACAATGGCATTAGTTATTCAAGTAATTTTATCCCGACAAAAACTGACGCCATCTATCTCTTAGCCAATCAAGATAATATCCTCAGCGCTCGCCTCACCCAAACCTATTATTGGCCGCTTACGAATGAAATTAAAGCAAGCTGGGATAAGCAAAACCAATTGGTCGAAGGACAGCTTGAGATTCTTCAAAATGGTAAACTTATCGACACTCTCAACCGCACGAACTACACCATTCAATATGATGCCAATGATATGTTTGGTACTATCGAACTTTATTTAGGAGAAGATGCGATTGCCTCTCGGCTCGCATTTGAAAAAGCCCAATTAGACTACCGCGAAGCCTTACAAGCATATAACACCGCCTATAATCAATATGAAGCTGAATTGAATGCTTTTATTGAAAGAGTACGTGAAGAAAATCTAACCGTCTCCGAAGAAGATTTTCCCACTGCACCAGAAAAATCTGCAGATATGAGCCTCTATTCTACAGAATTACTCAATGGCTTTGCGATTAATTTGCCCGCAGGCGACTATACCATTCAATTCCGTTTAGCCGATGGGTCCATTCAAGACAACAGCCAAAAAGACCTCATTCTATTTGAAGCCATTCAAGATGGTGTAGGGTATCGCGTTTTCTCAGAAGATCGCTGGACTGTTGATGAAACAAACGATGAAGAAAGCCAAATTGTCTACACCACACCCGGGAACAAATTATTTTTCCAACCCTATCATCAACGTCTTTATAACGAACTCTATTACCTTCGTATGACAGATCCTCAAGAAACCTCTGCCCGTAAAGATCGTTATCTTTGGATGCCATTTTCTGATCTTCAAAACATTGATCTTCAAGTCACTCAAAAAAATACCGTTGAGCAGATATCAGAAACAGATTACTACGTACAGCAAACCAAGGGATACACCCTCGGCTACGATATTCTTGAATACGATCCTGACACAATGGACAAGATAAGCTTTACCGCATTTGCTATTAACGCTAACCATCCTGGACAAGTGATTCAGCTCCAAGCCATTGATCGGAATGGTGAGATTCTGTCAGGTAGCGCTCGAGAGATTAGAGTCCTCAATACCCAACGCACTTGGGTTGTCTATTTCCTCGCTGCAATTCCCATCGTTTTTGGTATCGGAATGCTTTATTCTCGTCGTAAAAATGTTCGAAATGA
This sequence comes from Anaerolineales bacterium, assembly GCA_963676155.2. GTDB lineage: Bacteria > Chloroflexota > Anaerolineae > Anaerolineales > UBA11579. The sequence goes on along the minus strand of OY781052.2, from coordinate 385,048 downwards.
AAAAATAATTGCTTAAAAAGACTTTTAACAAAGTAGGGCACAATGAAAAACAATAGAATAAAAGCAATTGGCACGACATTGTTGATCTTATTCTCAATGTCAATTGGCAACATTTTAACCAAAATGTCCTTCAGCACTGTCTCTCCCTATACTTTTGTTTACATGACTGTTTTGATTGGTATGTTGTCCCTCACCATCTATACCTTTGTCATCCGCCGAGAAAAGATTTCTTTCAATCTCATCTCAAAAAAGAGCTGGTGGCTCATCTTCCAAATTGGCTTTTTCAACTTTGTCACCGGACGTCTTGGTGTGCTTGCCTTTGCCTATCTCCCCGTCACCACCAAAACCTACATTTCCAACTTTGTTGGCTTTCTAACTATGGGGATGAGTTGCATCATTCTCAAAGAATTGCCCACTTTCTATCAAATTCTCGGCGCTACCATTGCCTTTTCAGGCTTGCGCGTGTATTTCAATACCCCACCACAAGGAGGGGAATGGATTGGGATTTTGATGGTCATTGGTAGTATATTTAGCATCGCCTATACCAACAATATTGCCCGCAAACTTTCCCTCGACACCAAAAACGAGATTAGCAATCTCGTCATCTCCACCTTAGCCATTCTCATGGGTGGCTCCATTATGGTTATCAGTTGCATCCTCATCGACGGGTTTCCTCCCAAAATCCCCACCAGCTTTGATTGGTTAGTCATCGTCTACACAGGTGTTGTCACTTCAGCCATTGGACTCACCGTCTGGAATTCCATTCTCAGGACATTGCGTTCCTATGAAGCTAGCATCTTAGGTTCCACAAGCATTATCTGGACTTCAATCCTTGCTGTTTTGATTCTACACGAACAAATAGAAAAGAATCAAATAATTGGCATTGCCATGATGATGGTGGGTATCGTCCTTGTGCAGATTCGAAAAAAATTGCCAATTTTTAAAAATAAAAAAACAAAATTATCCACACAGATTGTTGAGATTAAAGAATATGAATGAAACTGCCCAAATTTACGAAACTCGAAAACAAGCCAATCCAAATATATGGGAGGTTTTAAAATATGCAATTCAAATTTTCTTTCAATATATGCAATATTGGTTTTTGTTCAATATTTCTTACCTTGGATATTCTCTCGCAATCATCACTATCCCATCGGCAAAGATCTCGCTTACAGCTGCTATTTGGAAAGGTTTAGAAAATGTGGATGGTATCAAAAAAGAAGATTCAAGAAAAATGCGAGAATATCTCAAAGAAAATTTTCTAAAATCAATCCAAATACTTTTGATAAAAATTCTAGTCTTTGGCATCATCGGATTTTCTATTTGGTTTTGGATCTCAAGACCAGAAAAAATTCTGCACTTTGTTTCAATTTTGGCAATTTATGGTTTATTTTTGGTTTGGATGACCAACTTTTATCTCTATCCAATACTCATAGAGGATCAAACTCGTTCTGTCAGCCAAGCGTGCAAACTTGCATTCAAACAAGCCTTCACAAAACCTTTTGAAAGCGCTTTTTTTTCAACCCTAGATTTTATTTTATTAGTGGTGGAAATTGTTTTATTTGGACCATTGATGTTTGTTCTCCCTTCATTGCGAAAGATACTTTCAGTTTTAGGATATTGGTACACAAGCAATAAAGACATTCCCATGGTGGTTCGTGAATTTCAAGGAATCAAATTTATAAATTCGAAAGAATAAAGGAGTTATCAGAATATGAATTTTAATCCAACAATTGCCCAGCCAATGGCAATCTTCATGGCGTTGTTAGCGCCAGCAATGTGGGGATCATGGTTTATTTGTTTGAAATATCTAAAAGGATATCCTATAGAAGCGTTTTATGTCACTTTGTTTGTTGCTTCAATGGTCATTGTTTGGGGGCTTGGATTTGCACTTGATGGCTCTTCTTTGATTCAGAATATCATTGATGTTTGGAATCAAAATCATTCAAAAATCCTCTTAACTTTTGGATGTGGCATATTATATGTTGCCGGTATGCAATTATCATTAAGAGTATATTCAATCTTAGGACTCACATTGACCCAACCAATTCAATCATCAATTGGTGTTGTTGTTGGAATAGTGGTTACATCATTAGTTGGTGGCATACCAGCAGGTTTAACTGTCACTCGTATCATTGTGTCAGCTGGATTTATTTTGGCAGCGCTTTTGTTATGTTTTTATGCAGGTAATTTGAGAAATAAAGCGCAAAAAGAAAAAAAAGTGGATACAGGATTATCCAAAGATCCAAAAGAAATCCGCCTCGCCATCATTATGATGATTGCTGCTTCTTTATTCACCCCCGCTTATTCATTGGGCCTTTCTTACGGTCTTAAATCGATTACCCAACCATCTGGCATGGCAGTTATGCCCTTTATGGCGGTCTTGGTTACCGGAGCTTTTGTTGGTGCTATGCTCACAGCCTATTTACCTTTGGTCATTAGAGGCGAACAGAAAGTTTTCTTCCAATACGGCTGGAAAACCCATCGTTTAGGAGTGATTGCAGGGATTTGTCATTATGGCGGTAATATTATCCACACTTTTGCCACCAGCCACCTCAGCACCGTTGTTTCTTGGCCGCTTGGACTCACAGGTGGACTATGGACGCAAATGTGGGGTTTGAAGTTTGGAGAATTCAAAGGGGCTCCCAAAAAAGCGTTTTGGTTTTTAGGGATTGGAATTCTTTGTTATCTTCTTGGATCATTTACCATATCTAGTATATTTTAAGATTTAGATCTTAGCGAATCCTATCAAACACCTTCTTGAGTTTTGAGAGAAGGTGTTTTGTTTTAATATTGGCCAATAGAATAAAATTTTTTAATTATTTATAACAAAAGTGCCTAGTAATTTTTTAAGTTTACATTTTGTTAAATTAATGCTATATTGTGAAAAACGATTGCGCAAACGTTTGCGCGACACGAGGAGTAATTGGTTTGAGAATCACAATGAATGATGTTGCCAAAGCTGCAGGTGTATCGATTACCACTGTGTCTCATGTGATCAACAACACACGTAATGTTGAATCCACCACTAGAGAAAAAGTGGAATTTGCGATGCAACAATTGGGCTATCGGCCCAATTCATTAGCACGCGCCTTAAGAAGTGGTGATACCAATACAATTGGCATGATTGTCCCTGATGTTTCCAACCAATTTTTTGCAGATTTTAGTCGCAATATCGAAAATTATGGATTTGAAGAAAATTATAGTGTGATTCTATGTAACTCCGATAATGATATGAAAAAACAATCCAGTTATGTGGATACGTTGATCTCAAAACAAGTGGATGGTGTAATCTTTATCTCTGCTGGTGAGTCTTCGGAAGATCTGAAAAAACTTTATCAATGCAAAATCCCCATCGTCGTCGTAGACCGTGATGTAGCTTTGGAATATGCAGATGTTGTCCTGTTGGACAATGAAGAAGCGGGATATGAAGCCACTCAGCACCTTATTCAATTAGGTCATCGAAGGATTGCTTGCATCTCCGGCCCCAACGACTTAACTCCCAGCAATGCCCGTGTCCATGGTTATCAAAGAGCGCTTGATGAAAATCATCTTCAATTCAACCCAAACTATCTTGTCTCTGGAGATTTTACATTTCATAGTGGAGAACTAGCTATGCAGAAATTATTAAGTCTCGATGAATTGCCAAGTGCTGTGTTTATCTTGAATGATATGATGGCCATTGGCGCCATCACTGCAATTCGCAAAGCTGGTATGAACGTTCCTAAGGATATTTCCATTATTGGTTTTGATAATATTCAAATGTCTTCAGCCGTCACTCCCATGCTCACCACAGTGGGGCAACCCATTGATGAAATTGCAAAAATCTCCATCACCCAATTGATCGAAAAAATCAGAACAAAAGATCATTTTCAAAAGAACAAGCGTATTGTTTTGAAAGCGAAATTAATTATCCGAGAATCTACCCAAGAATGGAGCAAATCAAATGACTAAAGCAATTGTTGTTGGCAGCATCAACGTCGATTTCGTAGTGAACACTACTCGTGTTCCAAAAGCCGGTGAAACAATATCAGGTACAGATTTCAAATTAGTTTCAGGCGGAAAAGGTGCCAATCAAGCAGTGGCTGTAAGTCGCTTAGGAGCTAACACCCAAATGGTTGGTTGTGTTGGGCAAGATGTCTTTGGAGAACTTTCATTATCCACTTTGAAATCAGAAAATATTGATTGTTCTCGGATTTTAGTATCAGATGAACAGCCGACAGGCACTGCTGTCATCATGGTTGAAGAAAATGGAGAAAACCGCATAGTAATTGTTTCAGGCGCCAATGCAGAAGTTACCTTATCCAAAATGCCAGATCTCGAAAAAATGGTACAGCAAGCGGATTTTTTAGTGCTTCAATTTGAGATTCCCAAACAAACCACTCTCCAATTAATCGACCTTGCCGCCCAGTCACAAACCAAAGTTGTTTTTAACCCCGCTCCCGCTTATGAATTTGATCAATCTTATTTAAGTAAGATTGACTATTTTATCGTCAATGAATCCGAAGCAGAATTCTATGGCAATCTGCCTGTCCATGATGTCCCATCTGCCTATCAAGCCGCCCAACAATTACGCCAACTCGGTGCCCAAAATGTTATCATCACCTTGGGCTCCCAAGGCGCCATCGTTAAAAGCGACAATACCCAATTCCACATTCCTGGCATTGAAGTAGATGTAGTAGACACCACCGCAGCAGGGGATACATTTGTCGGGGCCTTAGTCTCCGCTTTGTTAGAAGAGCAAACACTGAAAAGTGCCATGCAATTTGCCATCGCTGCTTCAGCGCTCACAGTTACCAAACATGGCGCCCAACCTTCCATTCCAACCAAACAGGAAGCGCTTGCATTTATGCACCAACAAAAATAAAAAGAGTTCCTGATCATTTAATGGTCAAGAATTATAAAGTTAAGGTATGAAAGGACAAAGATGAAGAAGAATAGATTTTTTTATGTCGTCATGATCGCTGCATTTATTTTAGTCGCAGCAACAGGTTGTGGCGGAAATCAAGATGCAGATTCAGCTGATCAACCCACAAAAGTGGTCTATTTGATCAATGGTGCATTGGGGGACAATGCATTTTATGATTCAGGTCAGGCTGGTCTTGATAAGATCGCTGAAGAATATAATCTTGAAACCCGCACAATTGAATGTAACTTCGACGCTGGTCAATACGAACCTTCCTTGGAAGCAGCTGTTGGCTATGCAGATGTTATTTTTGTAATCTCCTATGGATTTGAAGATCAATTGATGGAATATGCAGACAAATACCCGGACAAATATTTCGTCAACCTCGACACCGTTGTGCAAAATGAAAAATCCACCATCACATCTGTAGACTTCATTGAAGAAGAAAGTGCCTACTTGGCAGGCATCGTTGCTGGTATGGTTACCATTGATGAAAAACTTCCCAATGTAAATGAAGCTAAAGTCATCGGCGCAGTAGGTGGCGATGTGGACCCCGTGATTGATGCCTTCATGTTCGCTTATGAAAATGGTGCAAAATCTGTTGACCCTGCAATCGTTATGGAACGCAAGTACCTTGGTGATTGGGATGACTCAGCCAAAGGCAAACAAGCCGCTTTGCAACTTTATGATATGGATGCTGATATTGTCTTCCAAATTGCTTCTGCCGCAGGCATGGGCGTTTTGCAAGCAGCTGGTGAACGAGATCTTTACGCGATTGGTGTAGATACCAATCAAAATGATATTGTCCCCGGTGCAGTGGTTGCCAGTGACATCAAAGACGTTGGCATGGCTATTCAACAAGTCTACAAAACCATCGCTGATGGTTCCTATAAACCCGGTGAAGTACTTGAATATGGTTTGGCTTCTGGCGCTGTCGATGTAGTTTTTGAAGCAGAAAAATCAGTTTTACCAACTTATATTATTGATAAGGTTGATGAAGTTCGCCAACAAATCATCAGTGGTGATTTGCAAGTCGAAATTTACGTTCCCTAAGATTTTCAATAAATAGAAAAAGAGCTATGGCAATCAATGGTTGCCATAGCTCAAAAATGCAATAATTTTTTATCGTTTGGATGTAAAGAAAGGTTTCTTATTATGCCCACCATAATAGAAATGAACAATATTGTAAAAGTTTTTCCCCCGAATGTTGTGGCATTGGATGATGTATCAGTTGATTTTAATGAAGGTGAAATTCATGCTTTGGTAGGAGAAAATGGTGCTGGCAAATCAACATTGATGAAAGCCCTCTATGGGATGCATCATCCAAACCAAGGTGAGATCCTCTTTGGTCAACAACCCATCAAGATCGAAAACCCTGGAGAAGCAATCAATCGGGGAATTGGCATGGTTCATCAAGAGATTATGTTAGTCCCTGAATATTCAGTTTGGCAAAACGTTATTTTAGGTGTGGAGCCCACAAAATCGTTTGGAAGAATTGATAAGAAAAAAGCCCGAGCAGAAGTGCAAAAAAGGATTGAAGAATATCAATTTAATTTGGATCCCGATGCATTTGTTAAAGATATTTCAGTTGCTGCACAACAAAAAGTAGAGATCCTCAAACTGCTTTATCGCAATGTCTCCATTCTTATTTTAGATGAACCCACCTCAGTTCTCACTCCACAAGAAATTCCCCAGCTATTCAATGAGCTCAGACGCCTTCGCGATAATGGGCACACCATTCTTTTTATCTCCCATCACTTAGATGAAGTTATGGAATTAAGTGATCGCATCACTGTCCTCCGTCGAGGCAAAAAGATCGGCACAGTCAAAGCCAGCGAAACCAACAAAACTGAATTGGCACAAATGATGGTTGGCCGAGAAGTGCTCTTTTCAACTTTGTCAGATGAACATGAAAAAGGGGAAGTAGTATTTGAATTGAAAAATTGGTCCTTCACAGATGTTGAAGGGCTTCAAAGATTACAAAATATCAACATCGAAGTACGTGCGGGAGAACTTATCGGAATTGCTGGTGTAGAAGGCAATGGACAACATGAATTGGTTAATTCCATCATGGGGCTCATCCAACCTACGCAAGGGAATCTGACTGTTAGCAAAAATGAGTTAACCAATTCTCAAATTATTGACAGAAGAAAAAGTATCTCTTTTGTCTCTCAAGATCGAAAGAATATGGGCGCTAGTGTCAATTCTTCTATCAAAGAAAACATTCTTATGACTCATCATCGTTTAAATCCTCTTTATTCAAAAATGAAAGGGTTTGTGATCAATGAAAAAACCTCTGCTTCTCTAGCAGAAGAGGTTAGAGATCAATTTGCCGTCCATATGGATACAAGCGAAGCACCATTTAAATCTCTCTCTGGTGGTAATCAACAAAAAGTCATTCTTGGTCGCGAACTCTTGCTAGACGCACCTTTCTTGCTTTTGGATCAACCAACTCGCGGGCTGGATGTAGGTTCTATTGAATATGTACACAAACAAATTCTAGACATGCGCGCCAAAGGCAGAGCAATCTTAATGCTCTCAGCTGATCTGGAAGAACTATTCCGTTTATCCGATCGCATTTTAGTCCTCAATCGTGGTGAAATTGTCGCAAATCTCAAAACAGAAAAAACCTCGATTAGTGAAGTTGGGTATTTGATGTTGGAAGGAAAACACAATGAAAAAGAACTTTCTTAGTGGGTTACTAGGCATTGTGGTTGCCATGCTAATTGGCGCAATCATAATGGTCGTGCAAGGATATAACCCAATAGAAACCTATGTAGCCTTATTTAATTATTCGATTGGTGATTTTTATTCATTCTCCAGCATGCTCACCATCGCCGTTCCTCTCATTCTAACCGGTTTATCAGCCTCTCTTGCCTTTGCTTCTGGCCCTGTGAACTTGGGCCAACCCGGGCAATTGTTGATTGGCGCATTGTTTGCTACTGTAGCAGGGCTTTATATTGACTTGCCCTCTTATCTGATGATTCCCTTATTATTACTGGCTGCTATGGTTGGCGGAGCGCTCTGGTCTGGAATTGCCGGTTTATTGAAGCACTGGTTCAACATGGACGAATTCATCACCACCCTCATGCTTAATATGATTGCTGATTTCTTCACCTATTGGGCTATCTCAAAACCATTTTTTGATGATGGAGCTTATTCTCCGATGACACCACAGATTAGTAAGAGCGGTTGGATGCCAGAATTTGGTAACTTCAACACCGCTGTGATTGTCATGCTAATTGCCTTTGTTGTTGTTTGGTTTATCTTCACAAAAACTACGTCAGGCTATGAATGGCGCATCTCAGGTGAAAACAGCCTCTTCGCTCGCTTGGGGGGTGTCAAAACATCCAAAAATTATCTTTTGGTCATGTTGCTCACCGGTGCCTTGGCAGGTTTGGCAGGTGGATTAATCATTATGGGTGGACCACATCGTTTCCTTAAAGATCTAGGGGCCAACTATGCATGGGATGGTGTGATGATTGCCATGGTTGCCAACAACAGCATCATCGGCACCTTGCTTTATGGCTTGTTTTTTGCTACTTTGCAATCCGGTGCTCTTGGTATGGAATTAATCACTGCAGTTCCCAGTGAGATTATCATGGTTCTTCAATCAGTCATCGTTTTAGTAGTGGTCGCCAGCCGTGGTTCCTTGGATATTTTGATGGAACGTTTTGCAGAAAGAAAAAAGGTCAAGGAGAGAACAATATGAAGATCACGATTGGGTTAATCAATGGAATGATTGCTGCGGCAACTCCTATTTTGCTAGCAGCTCTAGGTGGCACACTCACCTATTACGCAGGTATTTTTAACATCGCCATGGAAGGGATGATGTTAGCCGGTGCATTTTTTGCTGTGCTTGGTTCTTACTATTCAGGCTCTTGGGCGGTCGGCATTTTATGTGCCATTTTAGGTTCTTTAATGATGGCGCTTATTTTTATCATTTTTTCAGTCTTCCTAAAGACCGATGAATTTATTACCGGTGTTGGGCTGAACCTTTTCGCATTAGGTGCTACAACCTATTTGCTTCGCCAAATTTTCAAGGTCAAAGGCGCTTTCGCTGGCCCGGGCATTGTACCCGTCCCCAATATCGACATCCCCTTTATTAAAGATATTCCGTTTATCGGTGATATTTTAAGTGGACATAATCTCATCATCTATCTGACTGTCATCGCCACGATTTTTGTCACCTTCTTAGTGTTCCGTACCAAATTTGGTTTGCGTCTTCGTGCTGCGGGATATAACGCCACTTGTTTAGATACGAGCGGTGTTTCTACAGACAAAATTCGTGTTTGGGCATTAGTGATTTGTGGCATCTTATGTGGCATCGCTGGCGCCTATCTATCAACTGGGTACGTGACTTTGTTCTCTGAGAACATGTCTGCTGGACGAGGTTGGATTTCGCTTGCAGCAGTCATTTTAGTCGATGGGCATCCCTTAGGGATTGCATTGATATCATTATTATTCGGTTTTTCTGATGGGCTTGGGCTCTACTTGCAAAATACTCTTCCGTCCCAATTCACATCTATGGTGCCGTATGTAGCAACCTTAATCGCATTATTTGTCTATTCAAATCGAAAGAAAAAAAGTGAGGTAAAGCAATGAAAAAAGCATGGCAATTAGAACGTAAACTACGAGACGAAGCAATTCCTATGGATCGTCGAATTCATGATTCCAATTGGTTTGATGCAGAATTTGTGCCCCCACAAGGGGATGATTTAATTCAAATGTTTTGGAAATCAAATGTGCCTGGTTCAGGTGCGCCTGAAACACCTTATCAAGAAATGATCCAAGCAAAATCGAACAAAGGGTATGATGTTTCGAAAGCCGAAGCATTATTACCTTTAGGGTTAAAATTACTCAAAGAAGATAAAAGAGATGAGTTGCGTGTGGTTACTGCACAAATTCTCGCGGCTCTTTATGAAGCACCAATAGACCCAGAATCCAAATATCATTCGTATAGTCATCCGGAGACATGGGAAGAAATTTTAAAAGAAATCAAAGCATCATCGATAGAAAAATCAACTAGTTGGCAAGATTCTTTTACAGCCCAAATCTATCAAGGTTGGATTGGACAATTAGCAGGTGGGGCATTCGGCACTGCCATTGAAGGATATACAGGCGAACAAATTCAAAAAGTATACGGTAAGGTAGATTATTATATTACTGAACCAGAGACAATGAATGATGATGTTGTCTATGAGCTCATCTTTTTGGATGCTTACCAAGAAAAAGGAAAAGACATCGATTCATTAGATATCGCGCTGGAATGGATCAAGCAGATTACTTTCGGTTGGTCAGCAGAATGGGTTGCGTTGCGGAATCTCAATCAGGGTCTCATGCCACCTCTCTCAGGGGATTGGCACAATCCATATTCTGATTGGATTGGTACTCAAATGCGCGAAATGATCTGTGGTTTGATTGCTCCTGCAAAACCACTTGAAGCTGCTCGTTTAGCATTCTTAGACGGAGTTGTTTCCCATTCCAAAAATGGTGTGTATGGTGGCATGTATGCCGCTGCGATGACTGCTTTAGCCTTCATCGAATCAGATCCAAGAAAAATTGTCCAGCAAGCATTAGACTATATTCCTCAAAACAGTGAATATATGGCAATTGCTCAAGCTGTTCTAGATGTTTGTAAAACTGAAGATGACCCTGAAAAAGCATGGAAGAAGATTGAGCCAATATTTGAAAAATATAATTGGATTCATGCCTATCCTAATATTGGAGGTGTAATCTATGCACTTTGGTTTGGGAATGGCACTTTTGATGAAAGCATGGCGCTCTTGGCAAGAGCAGGAAATGATGTGGATTGTTCAGCAGGGCTAGTCGGCACTGTCTTAGGCATCATTTCACCCATTCCAGAAAAATGGTCTCAACCTATTGGTGATGTGTTAGAAACCTATATCAAAGGAAAAGAAAAACTTTCCATCAAAGATTTAGCAGAGAAGACTGCAAAATTAGCTAAAAAATCTTATTAAATAGCTTATTTTTTGATTACAATAAAAAAAGAGTTGGCATGTTTCTTTTGCCAACTCTTTTTTCATTTAATTATATAAAATCTCAGTCACCTAATAACATCATCAAAGTATAAGAAGTTATTTTTCCAACAGAAGAGAGGTTTTTATCGACAGGTTCTTTTAATAACATGTCAGGTAAATTGTTTTCGCTAGCATCTAGCCAATCAATCAAGATTGCATTTAAACCCAAATCTCTGAAGGGGAGTTGGTCACTCACACCTTGGAATTGAGAATCTTTCAATCGAAGATTATTACCCAATCCCCATAGTTTCAAATCATTGTTAAGATTGATTTTTAATCGAATTCCCATCATCTCTGCACCGCGCGATAAACCAATTAAGATGGATGCATTTTCTTGCCAATCTCCAAATGCTTCCACATAGTAGCCATCCCCATACGCCACTGAATCTAATTGAATCATCCCAGCAATATCTTCCAAAGGATAAATTGGATGTTCAATATAATATTGAGATCCCATTTGTCCAAGTTCCTGTGCATCCCAAGCCACAACCAAAACAGAGGCAGCTGGGTGATAGTCATTCTCTTTCCAAGATTCAAGGATTTCTAACATAGTAGCGACGCCAGAAGCGTTGTCATTCCAACCTGAATATGTCAACCCATCGGGATCATCACCCACAAAATCATAATGTGCGCTAAGCAAATAAATTTCATTTTTCTTTAAAGGATCGCTTCCAGGAATAAAACCGATAATATTTTGAGCAGTTCTAACTTCTGGATTCGAGATATTTGTTTCGATATGGAGAATCATTTTTGTTGGTAAAGCTTGTGAAGAATTGTTTAAATCCAACTTTGTTGTATTGGTATATTTTAGTAATTTATTATATCCAGCAGCTGTAATTTCAAAAACAGGGGTTTGATAAGTTTCATCCCAATAATAATTAATTGGCATTTTTGCATATGTTTCTTCTTTTTTGCTTTTATCAGACACTAAAAGAAGTGCGGCTGCATTTGAATCATTTGCTCTTTTGATCTCAGCTTCTAGAGTGTCTTCTCTATAAAAACTGACCAAAATTTTTCCTTCAAAAGCAGGTGATGAATATTCTTTATCTTGTAGATAAATTATTTCTCCCTCAATCGGAGTCAAAGCTGCACTATTTAACTTCAGATAAGTAAAATCGTTACGATACTCTAATTCACCAACAACTTCATTTGTAAAAAGATCTGATATGGATGATGTTGGGATAGAGGTTTGTTCAAAATATTGAATATCAAAAGTTTGATAATAATTATTTCCTTGGATGGGAACTAGCCCCAATTCCGAGAATTTTTCAGAAATAATTACTGCAGCTTGTTTATTTCCATCACTGCCTGCTTGTCTGCCTGCTAATTTCTCATCAGAAAGCACTTCAATCAAACCTAAAACATTTTCCACATCAAAACTATTAGCAATCGTAAGGGTCTGGTCAGTTCCATTTCCCAACAACAATCTTCTATTCCATATCTCGTTAAAATCTTGTAAAGTCATCGATAATTGATTTTCGAAGAATGCTTCGACGGGGTCTCCTTCAATTGAAGCATTCACCAGCTCTTTTAATGCTTCTTCACCAAATTGCGAAATAAACAATTGAATCATATCAAAAGCTTCATAGCGCAAGCTTTTTTGCAAATATTTATCATCTTCATAGATAGGATCTTGATAATCTGAAATGGAAACTAAACGGTCCTGATTAAAATCAGAAAAAACGCGGAATAAAATCGTATTTATTAATTGCTCAGTGATTCCGTTATCAATTTGATTACTATAGTAACTTGAAGCGGCTTTTCGAAGCCATTGATTTTCTAGGCCTGCATTTGCGAGAATAGATTCACTGATCCCTTGTAAAATTAAAGAATGTTTAAAAATAAAGTCATCCTCTTCAGTTGCAAAAATTCGAATACTTTGCTCTTTCTCAGTATATAAGTATGCTTCAGTACCAAACTCATATGGCAAAAATTCTAGAATTGCCTTCTCATCATTATATAAACGTATGGTTTGTTTTGGCGGCATAGAAAAACCAATAGTTTCGATGACACTAGGATAAATATCTTCGGCATATTGCAAAGCATCTTTTGCTTCTTGATAAAGTCCTGTTTGGAATTGAACAATAAAATGTTGAGATTCAAGTTGATAAAATGCTAACGAATCAGCCACCAATTTGTTGCCATCAATAAATCTGAAATAAAAATATTCCTTATCAGCCCGTTGGTCTTTTTCGCCATCATCGTTGACATATTTTATGATGGTATTTGTTTCCACAAGAATACCATTGGCAACATAATCGACTATATGATAGTCATAGGATATATCATAATAATCATATTGATGTAAAGAGTTATACCAAACGATATTCTCATTGATGAAGCTTTGATTGTTTTGATTAATTGTTTTTAAATAATTTTCTAAATTATGATTTTTCAATGCTTTTTCTCGAAGAGTAAAAATATCTTCAAGATCAGCATCGTTGTCAGCAATTCGATCTTGCCAAAGGTCTTTCCAAACAAATTGCAGGTTTTCTTTTAAGCCCAGTTCTTGTTTGACATATTGATCCCAATCTTCATCAGTACAAAGATAAGTAGGAACACACTCTTTAGAAAAATCATGAACCATTCGTTGGATTCCATCCCAACCTACGATGCTTTTAAGATAAGCATAAGTACCTATAGGAATATATTCATCTGGAATTCTACTGAGATCTTTTTGAATATAAATAGCGGAATTAAAATTTTCAATGACATTTCGATACCAAGGATATTCAACATCAAAAGCAGTTTGTAATTCAATTTGAATGTTTAGATAAATATCATCCGGCAAAAATTCATCTTGAAATATGATATGGGAGATGAGTTGCAACAATCTTTTATCTGACAAGACCCAATCAAAAGAATTTAATGAGCGATAGATAGATTGAATACTTTCTGCTTCAAATCCACTAAAATAAATTTCATTTGCATGCGCTACAATTGTCTTTTCCACATTTGCTGGGCCATAATCTAGAATTGTTGGATTAAGAACATCCGTGTCTGAACCTGCTGTGATATTAATTACATAGTTATCATAACTAGGTAAATCGTAATCAAATTCAATTTTTTCAATATACGTATTAAAAGATTGTGTAACTTTTTCAAGATCCCAAGGTAGTTCAGTATAAGAATTAATCACTAATGATTCATCTTCAGAAATAAATTGATAGGGCAGATAAGGACCTTGCCATTTCCAAAAACCATTGATCAAAATAAATTTAATCCGAGAGTCAGATTCAAATGTTTCCTTACCCACAGATAATTCATCTTTTGCAGTTTGCATATATAAATGCAGATCTGCAACCAAAAAATCATCAATTAATTCAACTTTTTCAACAGAAATGTCTAAAGCTCGAATGATTTTATTTTGACTTTGCAAATTAGCAGCATTAAACCAATCAACTAAAAACAAGTTATCAGAATCGATCAATTTTTCATAAGATGAAAAATCTTGATTGACTGCAGCTTTTGAAATTTGATTCACAATTGATTGCACTTCAACTTTTAATTCAATGTTTTCAATAATGGTCTGAAAAAGTGCATCTGATTGGCCTTCAAGTTTTTCAAAAGAAATTTTATCAAATTGATCATTTGCAAAATTACTACTTAAATAACTAGTACCTTGATCAATAAAAGCAATCAGGTTTGCGGAATAATCTTGTGCTGCAATTCGATTGTTTAATATAGAATTGCACGTTTGAAAGTTCCAACCATTTTCATCAACCATCTTTTGCAAACTTGAATTAAATCGAGTCCCATCAGAACAAATAGTGGTGGTATCTTTTCCTAAACCATCGATGAACAAAAAGGATTCAACTTGATCTTTATCAATAAAAGTTTGATTGGACAATTGATAAAGTCCGTAGTTTTGTCCAGGGCCAAAGTTGGCATCGGTGAAAGCAATCAAAACATTTTGACTTGGAACATACCCAGCTGCTTGCCAAACGCGAAGCATTTCTAATACGAAAGCAACATTACTAATCGAATGAGTAACGCTTTTTGCATCTTCTCCAAGTCCGTTATAGGAAACAGAAATAACATGGGTATTTTCTTCAATCGAATTTTGCCTACCTGGGATATATGCATAAATATTTTTTCCAACACAATCATCTATGCAATTTGATTCAGTAGAGTCAAACGCAAACTCCAAAGATGCTGAGACATTTAATACCTGAGGTGTATGATAAAGATCAAGATCAATTGGTTCTAAGCCAGTGAGATCTAAAAGATCCTGAGCCAAATTGCCAAAAACTTGAATCACAGGCAGCCCCATTGGGACCCAATCTGATTGGAATGCAAGACCATCCGATGGTTTTGGGTGATTGATAGAAACAAGCAAAACTGCGGCAGCACCATGTTCCAAAGCATACCGAGCCGCATTTGTCGGATCTTCGTATTTGCATAAAATGACCTTATTCATCACATCAAGATTGTCAAAATCATCATGATCACATTGATTTAGATAAATGACTTCGCTTGAAGCAATACCCCCATCAGAATAATTTCCAGATAAAAAATTATAATCTGTATATAATTCATAATTTTTTGTCGATCCATCCACAAAACGTAGATTGAAATAAGAAGAAGATAAAGTACGGGGATAAGTGAAATTAAATTCTTGAATATAAGATTGATTTGGGAAGGGCAGTATTTCAATTTTTTGTAATTCATTTACTAAATCATCAATGAATAATTCTGCTCCTTCTGACCCTGGTGCTCTACCTTGATAAATAGTTGAATTCCAATTTTGGATTGAAGAGTTAATCTGATCATTGGAGATCATAGTAGCTAATTCTTTACGTTCAATATAATTCAACCCTTCACCGATTTGTTGAGTTCCAATATTTTGATATTTCGTATTATCATTATTTTCATCGTTGCTAGAAATCAAATCTTCAATCGGTTGTGAAGCGGCAAAAACCTTAAATGGTATGGTTACCTTTCTAGCCTCGATAGAACGATTCCATTGTACAAAACTGATAATTACACCAATGGCAATGAGTGAAAAGAATAAAAGAGGAATAGATGTTGGAATTTTATTGAGAAGTGGTGAAATATTTTTTTCAAACCAACTTAACTGTCTCTTTTCGGACCCTGTATCAATTCGAATAGATTGAATTTGACCATACGTAATACATCGCCACAGCCATTCAAGCGGTCCAAAGCGGAATCTTGAAAGCCAAAAAGAACAAAACATAATCAAAAACAAGTAATAAGCAACACCGATAAAGAAAACTGCGGCAGGTCCTAACTCACCATACCAACTTAAACCATAATGGGCAGACAGAAATGTAAAAACAATAGAATGTGTTAAGTAGACAGAGAAAGCCATTTTCCCTAATGGTGCAAAATAAGAAAGTCGATCTTGCCATTTATCTTTATCAAAAGCAGAGAAAGTTAATAAATAATAAACTAACCCAGCAATCAAAACTCCCAGCAAATTCTGATAAACAGGTTTTTTCCAATCATATACTCCAAAAACAATAATCTTTTTATGAAGTAAATAGAAATTCAATAAGAGAAAACTGCCCAAAAATAACACAAAATTTCTTGCATGTTTCTTATTCTCAAAGATTTTTAAAGCAGCTTTTCCAAAACCAGCTTTTTTATGCGTTAATAAGATAAAAATTGATATATACATTTGAGAAAATGCAAGCGCCCCCACTCTAGTGCCAATATAAAACATTTCTTTGCTTGACAACCCCAAAAAACTCATCGTTGGGCTCAATCTGGACATTGCAAACATATAGTTCATTGGTAGCCCAATAACTAAACCAATCCAAAAGATAACCCGAAAAGTTTTGTAATGTTGTCTGTGATTGGAATAAAAATGATTTTTGCCGGCCAAAAATCCCAAGATAAACAAATGAAAAGTCGCTCGAGATGTATAAAACAAAGATGGGATCAAATGAGGCAAAGATTTTAATCTTTCTCCAACCATTTGCAAATAAGTTTCTTGAAGTAAATCAGGGGCACCACGCTCCCATTGATT
The DNA here is from genome assembly GCA_963676155.2 of Anaerolineales bacterium. GTDB lineage: Bacteria > Chloroflexota > Anaerolineae > Anaerolineales > UBA11579. The sequence continues at coordinate 368,109 of OY781052.2, read as the reverse complement.
AAAAGAAGAAAAAAGATCACTTGTAATGCTAACTAGATTTTCTTTAAAAGGGTAAAGACCAATATGAACAAAAAGCCCTTGAACGAAGAATATAATTGCAAGCAAAATCAAAAAATAATTGATTATTTTTTTAGAAGAGTTTTCACTGAGGTTAGTTTTTGTGTTGAGGGTTTTCTCAAGCCAATCAGTAAAAATGATGATTCCCAACAACCCCAAGCCCATTAATGCGTAATCAGTTAAAATATCGCCAGACCATATAAAATAGCGATGTAATAAACCAAAGATTAATAATGCCACCATTCGACGTGAGAAATAAGGTGCGAATTTTTGTCCTTTTGCTTTGGCTCTTCGCCATTGAATAGCAGCCCCCCAACCAAACATAAAAGAAAAGAGCGTATAGAATTTTGTTTGTAAGAAAAACTGTTGAATAAATTGAAACACATTATCAAATGCGCTATAGGCTTCTAGATTTGTATCCTGAACACCCAAGATCCCTGGAATATTACACAGCAAGACTCCAAAAAAGGCAAATCCACGGATCATATCCATGAAATCAAGTCTTTCAGATTTTTTGCTAGGAGTGATTATAGCGTTTGATTTTAGTTTTGATTTTTCCATATGCCATCTCAAAAAAACTATTGATTAATTTGATATTCTTCACTTTCAACGATCGTAATAAACCTTGCCTGAACCCATCCTGAGATATGATTCTTCTCAATCTGATACCAAGCAACATCGTTTATTTCAGAAGAATCTAAAACTTCAACAATATCTTCATTATTTAAAATTAGTAGTACGCTTGCATTTGGGCTCGGTTCATTATGAACCGTAACCACATCATTTTTTTGTTGAACAACACCCTCTATATAAGGAGGGTTTGTATTTTTATCTTTAAGTGAGAGCAGCCTTCCCCCAATAAATAAAGAAAAAAATATAAAAAATAATATAAAAAAGTTGAGAAGAGTAGATTTGTTATTTTTCATATTCATTTCCTAAAAATCATCTAAACGAGCAAATCTAGATAAAATAAATGTGATAATCTGCCCATATTGCTCTAATTGATTTTCATCAATTTTTTCAATCGTATCTTCCGTAGGATCAATCTGTATTGCGTCATTCCATCGTAAAGATATCGTATCTAACTCCGACAGGTTCAAAGAAGCTTTATAATAGTCATCTTCAGAAAGATCCACAAGATTGATAGAATCAAAAGTATCCGCTATCTTTTCCGTTAAATCTGGAAAATCACTCGTCATTTCCAAGCAATCTCCGCCAGCGCCAGCATAATCTAAATCTAATACAATTGTAGGATAGACATGGGCGTTCATAAATGGGGTGAGTAAATAGCGGAAATTATTGGCATCTTCCAGAAATTCATTCTTAATTTGCCCATCCAATTGCGAATCTCCCCAAGCGATGAATAAGATTGATCTTCTTGGGTCAAGATTATTCTCTTTCCATAAATTTGCTATCTCAAGGATAGTCGCAACTCCAGAAGCATTATGGTTCACATTTCCGTAAACAGTCCCATCAACATCCATCCCTAAGCCATCATAGGAAGTGTTCACAACAATTAGTTGGTCATAGATGTTTAGATCTTGCCCCATATAATATCCCATAACGATAGGAATCATAACATCCTTAGGTTCAGAAAGTTGGATCGAGATTTCTGCTTTTGTAGACAAATCAATGGAAAACCAACCAAGCCCTGTTTTTGTGGCATTCTTATCATTAAAGAGATCTGCTAAGGTTAATTGGTCTGCTTCAAGCATCGTTGCAGCAACTCTAGGTCTTACCTTGATAATCGGAATTTGAGGATTCCGCAGATAGGTTTCAAAATCAGTTTCCACTCGATATTGTGAGCGAATATCATCTAGCCCATCTCCTGAAATAATAATAATCGCTTCAGCACCTCGAATTTGTGCTTCTTCAGCAAATCGGTCAGGCAAATTGCTTTCCAAAACAACAACAATCTTTTCTCGAAGATCAAGATCTGCAAAAATCAAAGCATTTTCAGCGTTAAATTCAGAATTGAAACCAAAAAAGATCAAATCTGCAAAAGCTTCTCCTGAACCGCCATGGCTTTCTGTAACAAAACCAAAATCAATTTGATGATGAAAACTTCCAATTAACTCATCCGAAGAAGAAAATAATTGAAAAGTGGGTTGAGAAACAAGATCGACAATTTTTGTTTCAATATCCATCTGATATTGATTTTTTGCATAGCCTGGATCCAATTCAAATTCTTCAAAATGAGAGGCAATATACGCGGCGGCTTGATTGCCATTTTCAGTGCCGGCTCTCCGACCATTCATTAAAGATAGGTCTTCTAAATAAGTATAGGCTGTACCTGCATCATAATCTTTTGCTATTTGTCGAATCCAAGGTTCAGGGCCAGTTGTGTTCACCACATAAATAGTAACCAGAGCGACACCACCTAAAATATAGAACATTTTCTTGCTGAGCAAAAATGAGGTATTAATGCTGTAGTGATCCATAATATTTCGGAGTCCTTCTCCCAAAGAAGTAAACCCCAATACTGATATCGCAAAAGCACTAGCAGAAGGCATAATAATATAGGGACGAGATCGTAACCATCGGAATCCTTCCGCAAGCATAGCGCCCCATTCGGCTTCTTCCACCATGGTAATTGTTTCTGTAGATCCGATTTCTTGACTCAACATCGCCTCATATCCACCCCCCACATAGACACCTAAAAACGCTAATTCTCCCAAAATCATCAAAACAGCGCCCATTTCAAGGAACATCACAACAAACAATCTCGGAAGAATATTCGGCAATATATGACGGATTGCAATTTCTTCATCACGTAAACCGATTGATTTTGCTCCTTCAATAAAAATCGCATCCTTCAATACCAAGAACTCACTTCTCACAAATTGGGCAATTTCTGTCCATCCAGTGATGGATAATGCAGCAATAAAAACAATTAATCCACGAGAAATATCCAGTGCATAAATTAAAATCATGCTAATTAATAAAGTTGGAATTGCAGATAAAACGCCAATTGAACCCATTACCAACTTATCAAATAATGAATCTTTTTTAAATCCAGCCAACCCGCCTAAAACAACCCCAATCAAAATCCTCGAAAGTGTAATAAAAAGACATGCGATTAAAGTGTTTCGAGCGCCAAACAAAAGCATACTAAACAAATCAGCACCATATTGATTCGTTCCTAAATAATATTCCTTACTAGGATAAAATGGTGCTTTGATGAATTCCCCACTCTCTGCATCATAATGAGGAAGCACATTTGGACCAGTGAGATATGGGTTTTGAGTAGCAAATGAAGGTCCAAAAATAATCAGAAAAATCAAAAATAGAACGATAATACTACCTAGCATTAAAGGAAAGTTTGTCAAAACTTCTTTCCAAGTCAGATTGTTTCTCATCCCACCTGGCGCTTGAAATTTTTCATCTTCAGGAGAGAGATTCGGAGAATTTAATGTGGAAAGATTTGATTTTGGATTGAGAATAAAGCTTAAAATTCTTTTAAACAGCTGCATTTGATTTCTCCTCTCTCATTCTTGGATCAACAATTCGATATAAAAGATCCAAAAATAGATTTATCACAAGAATACTCAACCCAATCGTTAATCCCAAAAGAGCCACATAGTAACCTTTATCATCCTTAATGGCTTTTAACATCTCATAGCCAACACCTTGCCAAGCAAAGAAATATTCAACAATCGGCAAAGAGCTCAAAGAAAACCGAAGAGACACGCCTATTGCAGTGAAAAGTGGTACAAAGATGTTTTTCAAAGCATGAATAAAAATTGTTCTCTTTTGACTTAATCCTTTTGCATAAGCAGTTCGGATATAATCTTCCCCCATAATATCTCGAAGGCTATTATTCATCGCGCGTATCAGATAGGCAATAGGTCTGGCAGATAAAACCAGTACAGGTAGAGTCAAATGGCGATAATCCCATCCAACTCCCATCAAGCTAAACACCCGATGTCCCAAAGATTTTGTGAGGAAAAGAGATCCTTGTTGAAATAAAATTCCAGCGAAAAAAGATGGCATCGCAATTCCGAAAATTGTGACACCTATTAGTAAACTAGCAATCCAATTCTTTTTGCTAACTGCAGCAACGATTCCTCCCCCAAACCCAACAAAAATTGAAAACGCCATTGTAATGGCGAGCAAACCAAAACTATTTATATAAGCTTTTTTCAAAAGATCCTTTGCGGGAACAAACCCACTTCCCTTACTTATATCACTCAAATCATTCGTAAGAATATCTTTGGATAAAGAAACAGTCTGATTCCAAGCCTTGATGCTATTACGAATAAAATCAATATCAATTTTTCCGGGGGTGTCCATCATGTTCATCCCCAAAAAGATAAAAAACACAACGACAAAAGAGATAGCAATTATATAGATTATTCTTTGGATAAAAAATTCTTTCATCGTACTCCAGTAAAAATATAGAATCAATAAAATATAAAAAAATAATAATTATTTAAAATTATTAATAAAAATCATGATTATATAAAAGAAAATGCAGAAATGAGATGGAACGTAGCACCTATAATATCAATTCTTTTAAAATAATGAAAGTAAATTAAAAAATACTTTCAAATTTTAATAAAAATGATTGAATACTATTGTAATACAAAAGTACAAATTCTCAAAAGAGAGGTATTTTTGTTTAATCGACATTATTTTTAATTATAGAAATTTCTCAAATCTCCTATATCCGCCCAGCCCAATGATTAATCCATTCATCTAACTCTCAGTTTTCCGTAGGAATAACGTAGGTATAATGAATTTTACTGAGACATAATAATTGACTATAATAGGATAAAAGAGTCGAATTTCAGAATTAATTATTATATATAAAGAGGGTCTAATGAATAAAAAGAATTTTACAAAATTACTTATTTTAATCATCAGTGTTTTATTGTTCACCGCATGCGTTGACTCGCAAACAACTCAAGTAGATCCAACAAATGAGGTTGTGACCGAAAAAGAGACCGATACGGTGGCAAATACGGAAACACCAACTAACACACCTGCTCCCACTTTATCTGTTGAAATCACTAATTTCAACGACAATCTCCAAATCATTGAGCGCAACCCCAATCCGGGAGAGCGCGTCACTCTTTCTCCTACCTTTAAATTTGTATTCAATCAAGATATGGATAGAGAGGCAACCGCGTCCGCTTGGAGTATGACAGATCAAAATGATCTTCCAATTGAAGGACAGATTAAATGGATTGGGAAGCGTACCTTCACCTTTACCCCTAATCTTTTATTATCATCCGACAAAACATATTATGCAGAATTCTCATCAGATGCCAAGTCTTCCAATGGCGCCTCTTTGCCCGACCCGCTTTCATTTGAATTTACCACGCAAGAGTCACTTGCTATTTCGAACACATTCCCCGAAGACCATACATTTGAAGTGGAAGCCTCCTCGCCGATTACAGTCATTTTTAACCATCCGATTGTTCCTTTAGCAATCAAAGAAGAACAAGCAGACTTTCCACAACCACTCGATTTCACCCCATCCATTCAAGGTTCAGGAGAATGGATTAATTCCTCCGTTTATATTTTTTATCCAGAAAATGCATTTCAGGGGGGTACTTTATATCAAGTCACAGTTGATCCTGACCTTGAGGATATTTCAGGAAACAAATTTGAAGAGCCTTTCACATGGCAATTTACAACACGAGAGCCTCAGATTACAAATTTGGAAATGAAAGAGCTCTATTGGATGAATTTAGATTATCAAGAAGAAGAATATTCTCATGCTATCTATTTAACACCTGAATTTAAGATCTCATTTTCTCAACCAATGGATCCATCTTCAGTGGAAGAATTACTTTCTTTGACAAATCGTGAAACAGATCAAAAAACACCAATGACAACATCATGGAATGAGGATTTTACTTCGGTGTTGATATCATTCGAAAATCTACTTGAGATTAACAGTTATTTTCAACTGTCGCTTGCCAACAATGCCTTAGCAAAAGATGGAGGCATAGTTGAAGATCAGATCAATCTCAAATTCAAAACCATCCCTTATCCCAGCATTGTTGGCACAAATGCGAATCATCGAGATCGCGAAGATTCGTTTATGCCATGGGTAGAAATTGACTTTGCGACATCAATGGACTATGACACCATCAAAGATCGAATCGAAGTCTCTCCAGAACCAGAAGAAGGTTTCCATCAATACTATTCTGATTACACCAACACTCTCACCATCTATGGTCTCGATCCAGCTACGGAATATATCATTCGGCTCCTTCCTGGCATGCAAGATGTTTACGGCAATCAAATCACAACAGATTATTCTTTTACTGTCAAAGTCACAGATCGCCCTGCCTATGCAAATTTACTTCTTCCATGGACACCACTCATCTATCGTGCGGAAGGCATCCAAGATATGTATATCGAATATACAAATCTAGATCAAGGTGTCATATCTCTTTATGAAATATCCTTTGCACAATTCAAAAATTATTATGACAACCCCAACTCCAATATATATGATTTTGAATCCTCTTCAGATCCCATCAATACTTGGCTAATTGAATCAGGTCTTGAAAGGAATAAACCTCAATATCGAAAAATTGATCTGGAGACCGTCGATGGAGACTCTCTCCCTCCCGGATATTACTTTGTTGGATTGCAAAGTGACACATTTGACTATGATTCGACCTATTATCAAGCTAACTTGTTCATTGTTGGCACAGATAACATCACTCTCAAAGTCACTGAATCAGAAGCTTTGGCTTGGACCACAGATTTAGAGCAGGGAAACCCGCAAAAAGATCTTTCTGTCACCTTCTATGATGAAGATTTTAAAGTCTTGGAATCAGCCACAACCGATCAAGATGGTATTGCCTATCTTGATGATCTTTCCAGAAAACCTGCTTATGCTCGTATAAATGATGAAGAACATCTTGGGTTCACATCCCTCTATTGGGGAAGTGGTGTATCCACCAGCAGTTTTGGCATTTGGCAACCCTATTATGGTTCAAGTGCTTCCTTCTTTGGCTACCTACAAACCGATCGTCCTCTCTATCGCCCTGGGCAAACAGTTCAATTTAATGGCATTCTCAGACATCAAGATGACCTGCACTACACTTTGGTAGATTGGGAAAAGGTATATGTTGAAATTGAGCATCAAGGGGAAGTGGTTTATGAAGAAAATCTTGGGGTCACCCAAGGAGGTAACTTTGCAGATAAATTTACCATTGCAGAAGATGCCTCTTTAGGTACTTATGATATCCTTGTTTACAACATGGTGCCAGAAAAAGAACTTGTAGAAATAATCTCATTTAGAGTTGCAGAGTATCACAAGCCAGAATTTGAGATTAATGTATCTTCAGACCAACGCGAAGTAGCAGTCGGAGACAATGTCACCTTCTCCCTCGACGCAGCATATTACGCTGGTGGCAATCTCGCTGATGCAGTAGTTAATTGGTTTGTTGAAACCTATACTTACTATTTTGTTCCTTCAAGTGACTATCAAAAATATAGTTTTACGGATTGGGATCGAGATCTATATCGATATGACCAAGAAAAAATCAATGAAAACAATGTGTTTGCAGAAGGAGAATCAACCACCGATCTGCAAGGTCATTTAGAAATCACTCAAAAAATTCCCGCTAATGAAGCGAATACCAGCCAATCAATCTATTTTGGTGTTAATATCACAGATGTTGCCGGTAATGTGGTTAGTGGAAGCACAAATGTTATTGCGCATCAAAATCAAGTCTATGCCGGAATCAAATCTCAACGATATATTGGAGAAGCCGGCAAAGAACAAAGCTTCGATATCGTCACCTTAGATTGGGGATCACAACCAGTCACCAATCAAATGGTCACAGTGGAATTTTTCGAAAGACAATGGTTTAGCGTACAGGAAAAAGACGATCAAGGTATCTTAAGATGGAAAACTTCTGTCAAAGAGATCCCTGTTGGGCAACAAACGCTTTATACAGATCAAGAAGGTCTTGCAACTGCCTCATTCATCCCCCCCAATGGAGGTGTTTTCAAAGCTTTGCTCACCACTTACGATCAAAATGGACATATCCACCAATCCTCCAGTTATATGTGGGTCTCTGGTAATGGGTCTATCTCATGGAGACAATCAAATGACCGTTCTTTCGAACTCATTTCTGATAAGGATCTCTATTCTCCCGGTGAGACCGCAGAAATTCTAATTGCTCAACCCTTTGAAGGAGAAAACTATGCGCTTATCACTTATGAACGAGGTCACATCTATCATAGTGAAGTAGTTCTGCTCAGCAACAATAGCACCATCTATAAAATGCCGATCACAACTGAAATGACTCCCATCACCTATCTCTCAATCACGGTCATCAATGGTGCTCAAGATGGCGGCAAACCGAATTTCAAAATGGGAATGATTCCCATCCATGTAGATACCGGTCAACAAACATTAGATGTCACTATCACAGCCGATAAAGATTTGGCCCAGCCGGGTGAAGAGATTACCTATACCATCCAAACAAAAGACTTTAAAGGTGATTCGGTCTCTGCAAACGTCACTTTCGCAGTTGTAGACAAATCTGTTTTAGCCCTCGCTGCCCCAAATGTGAGTCCGATTGTAGATGCATTTTATCCTGAAAAAGCACTCTTCGTACGTACCGCCTCAGGTATTGTCACCAGTGCGGACGATTATAATGTCGAATTGCGTGAGACGGTTCAAGATGGGTTATCGAGTGGTGGTGGAGGAAATGGCGCGAGTCAAGGCATCATCACCGTGCGTCAAAACTTCCAAGACACAGTCATTTTTGAATCAAACATCACCACGGATGAGAATGGCGTTGCAAAAATAACAGTCACTCTTCCTGAAAATCTCACTACATGGCAGGCAACTGCCCGTGCTGTCACGCTCGACAACAAAGTGGGAGAAACAACATCTCAACTCCTCAGCACTCGCCCCCTTTATGTCAACTTAACCACTCCGCGATTCTTTGTCGTCGGAGATGAAGTCGTCATTGGTGCCAATGTTCACAACAACAGCGAAAATAACATGACAGTTGAGGTCAATTTAGAAAGTTCTGGTCTTACATTGCAAGATACAGCAAACCAGACCATAGAAGTGCCGGCTAATCAACAAGCCTATCTTTATTGGATTGGTACTGTGGATCAGTCCGCAGAGAGAGTAGACTTAACCGTCTATGCAAATAGCGGAGATGAACAAGATGCCAGCAAACCTGCGCTTGGAACGCTCTCTGATCAAGGCATTCCAGTTTATCGTTATACTGTTCAAGAGACAGTAGGAACATCAGGCTTAGTAGAGTCTAGCAATTCCATCACAGAAGGCATTTATCTTCCGCAATCTATTGACTATACTCAAGCCCAGCTATCAGTTGATGCATCTCCTTCCTTGGCTGCATCTATGACGGAAGGTTTGACCTATTTGATGGATTATCCATATCTCTGTATGGAACAAACTGTCTCGCGTTTCTTGCCAAATGTAATCATATCGCGCGCACTTAATCGACGTGGTTTGCCGAATCTCACAGATCAAGAACGTCTTGATAGCCAAGTCAATGCCGCTTTGCAACGCATCTATGCCAAACAACATTCAGATGGCGGATGGTCTTGGTGGGATAGTGGAAAAAGCGATCCATATCTAACCGCTTATGTAGTGTTTGGTTTATATGAAGCGCAAGATCAATATAGCATTGATCAAAAAGTGATAAATCGTGGAATTTCTTATCTAACCAAAAACTTCCCCATATTATCTGAAACAGTCACATCTTCAGAATTAAATCGCTATGCATTCATGCTCTATGTAAATGAATATGTTGGTGAAGGAAGTTCAAGCCGCATTAACAAACTCTTTGACAGAAGAGACCTGCTCAGTAATTATGGAAAAGCATATCTGCTTCAAGCAATCTATCACAGCAATTCAGAAGACAGCCGCATTCAATCCCTCGTGTCAGACCTAAATTCTCAGGCCATCATCACCTCCACCGGCGCTCATTGGGAAGAAGAATATCGTGATTATAGAAACTGGAACACTGATCTTCGCACAACTGCCATCGTTCTCAACGCCTTGTTAGAAGTTGAAGGTCAAAATAAAGTTAATGTGAATGCTGTCCGTTGGCTCATGTCCAATCGAGAACTTGGACGTTGGAGCACAACTCAAGAAACAACTTGGAGCTTGATTGCTCTCACCAACTGGATGATCAAATCTGGTGAATTAGACTCGAATTATGAATATGCAATTGGACTTAATGGAGAAATGTTGACAGCAGGTCAAGTTGATAAGGACAATCTCACCGAAAACATCAAACTCAATATTGAGATGGACCAATTACTCAAAGATGAATTAAACGCCCTCGTATTCTCTCACGGAGAAGGGGATGGTAACTTGTATTACACTGCATTTCTAAGTGCTGATCTGCAAATTTCACAGATTGATTCCTTAGATCAAGGCATGTCTATCACCCGTCAATATTTCAGCTTAGAGGATCCCGAAACTCCTATCACAGAGATTGAACAAGGTGAATTGGTTCGTGTGCGCCTCACCATGGTAGTGCCCGGTACTTTGCATTATCTTGTCATCAATGATCCACTCCCCGCAGGGTTTGAAGCGCTTGATTCAACTCTCGAAACTGACACCGTAGTGCCTTCTTACTACACTCGAGAAATGAATGCCGAACGTGGTTGGGGATGGTGGTACTTTGATCACATTGAAAAACGCGATGAAAAAGTTGTTCTCGTCGCAGACTATCTCCCCGCAGGCACCTATGTCTTTACCTATCTTGCCCGTGCCAGCACTGCCGGCACCTATAATGTCATTCCACCGAATGCCGCAGAATTTTATTTCCCCGATGTGGGTGGGCGTGGCGCTGGTAGTAAATTTACTGTCTTGCCATAAAAGCTTCAAAAGATAAAAAAAAGGATCCAGATTATCTCTGGATCCTTTTCTATTGTTGTAGAGAATTTCTATTCCATACTGGCTGAACAGGCTATTCCACATCGCGAATCACACGAATCTCAACCCTCGGTGTAGAATAAGTAATTCCATCATTTTCCACACCTTCTGCCCAAAATTCATGCTCACCTTCTGTCAATTGCCACCAAGTTTGATATGGTGCATCCATCACCGTATCAATCAACTGCCCATCAACCCAAAAGCGAACCTCTTGGAAAATATCATTTGTTTCTGCTTCAATCATCAATTGTTGAGACCCAATTTCAAAATTTGGATCAATCCGAAAAGTAGTTTTGGGTTGTGGAGAAGTAAGCTCAATCTTCTCATGAGTTGCAGTCGTTGTTTTTCCTTCTACTAGATCGGACACCAACAGCCATCCTTGTGATTCTGCCCATTTCGCAGCATCTCCCGTCAAATCAAATGCAATCACAGCTTTTTTACGAAAATCAGGTGTGTTGTTATCAGCCAATAAACCAGTCACTGAATCGACCCATACTTCTTGATAGATGGAGTCATATTCTGTGGGAACAGTTTCTTCCAAAAACCATTCTTTTCGTGTTTTTAAGCAAGCATCAGTAGGTAATAATCCAGAGATTGCACACACTTCAACTTCTTCCAATCCAGCAGGTTGTTCAAAGTCTTGCGTAGGTTTTCCTTGCATCAAAGAGCGGATCGTCTCATGCCAGATCGGAGCCGCACCGGTCAAGCCACTCACATCATGCATCGCTTCAAAATTACTATTTCCGACCCAAACACCGACCACATATTCAGGAGTATATCCAATCGTCCAATTGTCATGGAAATTCGTCGTAGTGCCTGTTTTCACAGCGGCTGGCCGATCAATTCTCAAGGTACTAAAGATTCCAAACCCTATTTCTCTAGCATTATCATCACTCAAAATATCAGAGATTAGCCACGCAATTCGGGCATCCATTTTTTTCTGTCCAATGCTTTTCGGTGATGTATATAGGATATCTCCTTCAGTATCTCGAATATCCAAAATCACAATGGGCGCATAATAAAATCCGCCACTCGCAAAAACACCATAAGCAGAACTCAATTCTAATAAGCTAATCTGCCCACCTCCCAAAGCAAGAGACAAATCATAATTCTTTGGGTCAACGATTGAGCTAACCCCGACTTGTTTCAGAAAATCAACACTGTCTTCAATCCCCACTTTTTCTAACGTCATCACTGCCGGAATATTTAAAGAAGATCCTAATGCTTCTCGCAAACTGACAAAGCCATGTTCAAGAAGATCGTAATTAGAAGGGGTATAAGATCGTCCATCCTGCAGCATAAACGTCTGAGAGATATCTAATAGGGGAGTCGCAGCCGTCCATGGTTCAGATTGTGCTGGGTCGAGTGCCAAGGCATAGATAAATGGTTTTAAAGCAGATCCCGTTTGTCTTGGAGAAGTGGCCATGTTCACCGCCCCATCAATCGAATCATCAAAATAATCCAAGCTCCCTATCATACTCAAAACCTCACCACTATTTGGTTCAATCACCACCAAAGCAGCATTATTCACATTTTTATCAATTTGTTCTTCTACTAGATGATATTTATCAATTTGATGATTAACTGCACTTTCGGAGATTTTTTGAATATCCAAGTCCAGCGTTGTCCTCACAACCATGCTCTGCATTGGCTGAAGCACGCCTTGGTCATAAAGCTCATCAATTTGATTTTTGACTAACCAAACAAAATGGGGTGCATATATTGGATAAGGGGAAGGGTTGAAATGAAAAGAATAATTTTCAGCATCTTTTTTCTCGATAGCATTGATATATCCTTCTTTAAACATCAATTCCAAAACAGTTTTTTGACGTTCGAGCACTTTGTCAATATTTTCATAAGGATTGTAATAACTCGGTGCTTGAGGCAACCCAGCTAAAAGTGCACATTCAGGCAAAATCAATTCATTTGCGGGTTTCCCAAAATAGGTTTGCGACACAGCTTCAACCCCATAGGATAAACCCCCATAATACATTTGGTTTAAATAAATAGCTAAAATTTCATCTTTGGAATATTTCTGAGCCAACTGCAAAGCTAAAACCGCTTCGCGAATTTTTCTTATATAAGTTTGTTTGTAGCGTTCATCCTCATTGAGTAAGAGATTGCGAGCTACTTGTTGTGTGATAGTGCTTGCGCCAGAAACAATCTCATCGCTCTGCAAATTTAACCATGCTGCTCGAAAAATCGCAAAGAGGTCAATCCCAGGATTTTTATAAAAATTTTTATCTTCTACTGCAATCGTAGCATCTTTCAAACATTGTGGAATTGCATCAGACGTCAATGGGATATTTTTTCCTTCTCCCGGCGTAATTTCATATAACAAAAGCCCATTCCGATCAACAATTTGAATGCTCGGCACTTGCATCTTGCTTGTGAGCAGATTAATCGAAGGCAAAGAATGAAAAAGTCTGACTAGAAAAAATATCCCAACCAACACAAGCGAAATAGAAATCACCAATGCGATTTTAAATAATTTGGGGGAACGATGCAGTTTAATCATAGAATCTCCGCCTTTTTTAGAAAATAATTTTCTGAAACTTGTCAAATATTATAACATTCTGCTACTTTTCAAAAAAAAGACTAACCGAAAATTATTAATCATAAGTGCTTGATAAGAAATTGCGTATAGTCAATATATGCCCCGTATACTAAATCCTCACAAAATTAATCATATATTTTAAAATTACATCAATTAATTGCAAAAAAATATAAATCATCTGATTATTATATAGTATGAATATTTCCTTGACTTGTTAACATTGCGCAGTATAATATAACAATCTTGAATTCGTGGCATTATTTTATTTATTTTTTCCATTTTTAGCCCGCCATTCACAGATCAAACAATAAAAGAAACTCTTTAGGGAGTTTCTTAATATACCTTAAGAACTTGGTGAAATTATGACAACCTATATCCTAAAAAGAATGACTATGATGATCTTGACTTTATTAATGATTGTCGTTCTCACTTTCTTCCTCATGCATGCAATTCCCGGTGGTCCATTCACAGCAGAGCGAGAACTACCCCCTGAGGTGGAAGCCGCATTAGTTGCAAAATACAATTTAGATGCACCGTTATTACAACAATTAGGTGACTATATTCTTAATTTACTTCACGGAGACCTTGGTCCTTCATTTAAATATCCTGGAATGTCAGTCAATGACTTTATTCGAGAAGGATTCCCCGTTTCAGGTCGCCTTGGTCTTGTGACCATTCTATTCGTTCTGTTTGCATCAATTCCTATGGGTATCTTGGCTGCACTAAAAAGTGGAAAATGGCAAGATATGCTCACCATGCTCATTGCCACCATCGGAGTCACAATACCTTCATTTGTAATTGCCACAATAATGATCTATATCTTTAGTTATAAGCTGGATTGGCTTCCTGCATTTGGTTTAGAATCCCCCATGCACTACATTCTCCCTGTCATAGCACTTGGTGGGTATTCGCTTTCCTTCATGGCTCGCCTCATGCGCTCTAGTCTCTTAGAAGTACTCGACCAAGATTATATCCGCACAGCACGTGCAAAAGGGCTCTCAGAATTCAAAGTCATCACCAAACATGCGCTTCGCAATGCACTCATCCCCGTCATCACCATTCTTGGCCCCACCATCGCAGGTTTACTCACAGGGTCTTTCGTCATCGAAAAAATCTTCGCCCTTCCTGGTATGGGACAGCATTTTGTTACCTCCATCACAAACCGAGACTATACCACCATCCTTGGTATCACAATTTTTTATGCGACTTTCCTCGTGGTGATGATCTTTGTCGTTGACATGTTCTACATCTTAATCGACCCCAGAATCAAATACAACTAATATAGCAGGCATCATTTATGAATATTGATAAAAAAGACAAAGCCCTTTGGGCTGAAATTGAATACTCCGAACAAAAGAGTGAAGCACTCAGTCTTCATCAAAGATCCTACGCCAGCGATGTTTGGTTTAGGTTCCGTCACAAAGCGTCTTCTGTGATTGGCCTCGTTCTCATCGTTTTTGTCCTCCTCTTTGCGCTGATCGGACCACTAATTTCAAATCACACCTATGACAAACAAGAACTTGCTTTTGTCAACATTCCCCCTCGCATGCAAGTCTATCCTTTTGAAGATGGTTATATCTACATCACAAAAAACCTGAAACCAATCGAGGTTTCAAATCAAGGCATTCTCCTAACCTCATTGCCAAGAATTAAAGAAGATTTTGCATCCAAAAGCACCACCTATGATTATTACGGACAAACCGTCACTGTGGATTGGAGCCAACAACCTCCTGCATTGTTAGACCCACAAGGTAATCAAGTGACAGATACCGAAAAAATATGGAATAAATCCTATCTACTTGGCACTGATAACCTCGGGCGAGATTTATTTACTCGTCTTATGTATGGGGCTCGCATATCTCTTTTAGTCGCATTTATTGCTGCTTTTGCAAATTTACTCATTGGCATTTTATACGGAGGCTTTTCAGCATATATCGGTGGAAATGTGGATAATATCATGATGCGTGTCGTCGATATCATCTCCACCATTCCGCTTACTCTTTATGTCATCCTCATTATGGTCATCCTAAACAACAATTCTGGTTTTCTTAGCATCGTTATCGCTCTTGGATCTGTCTATTGGGTTGATATGGCACGTGTGGTTCGCGGTCAAATTCTTAGTGTCAAAGAACAAGATTTTGTACACGCAGCCAAAACAATGGGCACCACCACTTGGAACGTCTTAACCAAACATCTTATCCCCAATGCCATGGGGCCAATCATCGTGACCGTCACCATGCTCATCCCGACTGCAATTTTTATTGAGGCATTTATGAGTTTCATCGGCCTTGGCGTGTCACCGCCCATGGCCAGTTGGGGAACTATGTGCAACGATGCGCTCCAAGCTTTGCGCACCAATCCTTATCAATTGTTTGCTCCCGCCATTGCCATCTGCATCACCATGTTCGGATTTAATTTTCTCGGTGATGGCCTAAGAGATGCGCTCGATCCGAAATTGAAAGGTCGATAAAAATGAAAACACTACTCTCAGTCAAAGAACTTAATACTTCATTTTATACCTACGATGGAAAAATTGATGCTGTTAGGAATGTTAGTTTTGAAGTAAAAGAAGGCGAAGTACTCGGCATTGTTGGTGAATCTGGCAGTGGCAAATCTGTCACTTCATTATCCATTTTGAAACTTCTCTCCAAAAACGGTAGAGTCACCAATGGAGATATCATTCTCAATGGCAAAAACATTACCAATCTTGATAACCACGAAATGCGAAAGATTCGTGGTGCTCAAATCTCCATGATTTTTCAAGATCCAATGTCATCCCTCAATCCAGTTCTTCCTGTCGGAGATCAAGTGGCAGAAATGTTGCTCGAACACAAAAATATCTCGAAAAAAGAAGCGAAAGAAAAAGTATTAGAGCTGTTCAAATTAGTGCAAATTCCAGAATATCAAAAACGCTTCAAAAATTATCCTCATGAATTTTCTGGTGGCATGCGCCAACGTGCCATGATTGCAATGGCGCTTGCTTGCAATCCTGCCTTGCTCATTGCAGATGAGCCTACCACAGCTTTGGATGTTACCATTCAAGATCAAATTTTAAAACTCCTTCGCAGTTTGCAAAAAGATCTCAATATGTCAATCATCTTCATTACACATGATCTTGGTGTTGTCGCCGAAATCTGCACCCGTGTCATGGTCATGTATGGAGGTATGGTCATGGAAACTGCTGATGTAGAAACCATCTTTAATAATCCCAAACATCCCTATACCATGGGGCTCCTCAAATCAATCCCCAAGATTAATCAAGATAAAAACGTACAACTATTACCCATTCCCGGTTCTCCTCCTGATATGTCCAATCCTCCCACCGGTTGTCCTTTTAATCCTCGTTGCGCATATGCTCGTGAGATTTGCAAAATTGCAGCACCCGAGCTAACCGCCATATCACCCACACACAGTTCACGTTGTTGGCTACTAGATGAAGATGCACCTGAAACAAATAATCCTTTTAAAGGAGGAAATGAATCATGACAAAAGAAACCATGGTCAAAATCGAAAATCTTGTCAAATATTTCCCCGTTGCAGGCAATCGCAAAGCCAAAGTACATGCTGTGGATGGCATTAGCTTTGAGATTAAAAAAGGGGAAACATTAGGGTTGGTCGGTGAATCCGGTTGTGGAAAATCAACCACAGCCAAAACCATAATCCGTATGTATGACCCCACCGCAGGTAAAATCATCATCGATGGACAAGATATTAGCCAACTCAAACAACGAAGCTTAAAATCAGTTCGCAAGAAGATTCAAATGGTTTTTCAAGATCCTTATTCTTCTTTGAATCCCCGCATGACAGTTCTGGAACTTGTAGCAGAGCCACTCATTGCGCAAGGCATCATTTCAAAGCCATCGCAAGCAAAAGACAAGATTATTGCTATGCTCAAAAGTGTAGGCCTTACGGCTGAACATGTGAGTCGTTATCCTCATGAATTCTCAGGAGGGCAACGCCAAAGAATCAGCTTGGCTCGTGCGCTAATCTTAGAACCTGAATTTATTATCTGTGACGAACCCATCTCAGCCTTGGATGTCTCCATTCAAGCACAAGTGGTCAATTTGCTCCAGAAATTTAAAAAAGAACAAAATCTCACCTATCTCTTCATCGCGCATGATCTTTCTATGGTGCGGTATGTATCAGATCGTGTCGGCGTGATGTATCTCGGCAAAATTGTTGAGCTATGTGATAGCCAAGAGATTTATGATCACCCCATGCATCCTTACACACAAGGATTGCTCAAAGCAATCCCCATTGCAGATCCGAATTTAGCGAAAGAGAAAATGACCACCGCCATCAAAGGGGATCTCCCTAGCCCCATTTCTCCTCCTTCAGGTTGTCGATTCCACACTCGCTGTGAAGCATGTATGGAAATTTGCAAAATGCAAGAACCTATCCTAAAAGACATTGGAGACGGACATCTTGTAGCTTGCCACTTATATTAGAAAAATCAACTTTATCAAAGTTGAAGATTCATTGTACTTATTATTTTAATCAATTGAAAGGATTAATATGAATAAAAAACTCTCCCTAGCGCTCGCAATCATCATGATGTTGAGCATGGTTTTCTCAACTGCACTCGCTGCAGGTGATGTAGAACAAAAATTAGTATTTGCTTTGCAAAACGAACCTGATGGTTTAGATCCTAGTATCACTAGCAATTCATTTGCTTCCCCCATCCTTTTGAACACCTTTGAAGGATTGGTTACCTATGATGAATCAAACAGCATCGTAGGTGCAATGGCTGAATCATGGGACATCAGCGATGACGGTTTGGTATACACCTTCAAACTTCGTGATGGTTTGATGTGGTCAGATGGCACAGCTTTGACTGCCAATGACTTTGTTTATACATATCTCCGTGTCTTAGATCCCGCCACTGGTGCACAATATTCTGGTATGTTGACGGACTATATTGTCGGTGCCGCAGAATATTATGCAGGCGAAGCAGATGCAGATGCAGTTGGTGTGAAAGCACTTGATGATTCCACTCTCGAAATCACTCTCATGCAACCCACTGCATACTATATTGGTATCCTCGCAATGTGGGTTTATAGCCCAGTCAATCAAGCCACCGTTGAAGCCAATGGCGAACAATGGACCTTGTCTGCAGATACCTACGTTTCCAATGGCCCCTTCAAAATGGCAGAAATTAACTTTGGCAAAGGCTATCTCTTGGTCAAAAACGAAAATTATTGGGATGCAGCAAATGTCAAGCTCGACTCTGTTGAATTCCGCTTCATTCCGGATCCTTCCACTGCATTGATCGCAGTTGAACAAGGTGATGTGAATGGTTCAATGACCGTTCCCGCTGCCGATCTCCCCACTCTCAAAGCAACTAGTGACGCATTGCAAATCATTCCGTCCTATGGCACAACCTACTATGAGATTAACACCACCAAAGCCCCCTTCGATGATGTTAAAGTTCGTATGGCACTTGCAATGGCAATTGACCGCACAGCACTCATCGAAAATGTTTTGCAATCCACAGATGAACCAGCCTATAGCATGATTGCTCCCGGCTATTCTGTCGATGGCGTAGCCTATGAAGAAGGTCGTTCCAATTATGGTTTGGCTCCCACCGCACAAGTAGAAGAAGCACAAGCAATGTTAGCCGAAGCTGGCTATCCCAATGGTGAAGGCTTCCCCACTCTCGAACTTAGCTACTACACCAGCGAATCTGTCAAACCAGTCGTAGAAGCAATGCAACAAATGTGGGAAGAAAACCTCAACATCGACGTTGAAGTAACCACAGAAGAATGGGCAGTCTATTACGAAGGCGTTCAAGCACTCGATTATGACGTAGCCGCAATGGGTTGGGGCGCCGATTATATGCACCCAATGACATTCTTCCCCATTCGCGAATCAGATGCGATTTACAACAACTCTGGCTATTCAAACCCAGACTATGACGCATTGGTCGAAAAAGCCAAGCTTGAAACAGATCCCATGAAAGCCATGGAACTCTTGCGCCAAGCAGAAGACATTTTGATGGCAGATATGCCCCTCATTCCTCTTTACTATCGCTCTTCACCAAAATTGATGGCATCCAATGTCGCAGGTTGGTATATCACTCCTCTTAATAATATGTATTTCAAGAGTGCCTATATTACCGAATAGAAACACTAGAGTATAAAAAGGATGACCACCTTTCGAGGTGGTCATTTTTTGATAGAATAAATTACAAAGAAGAAAGGATCAACCATGCAAAAAGCGATTATTCACATGGCACAAGGTGGCAAAATGGAATTTGAGCTCTATTCCCAAAAATCGCCGATCACAACAGAAAACTTTATCCGTCTTGTCAATCAAGGCTTCTACAATGGATTAACCTTCCATCGAGTTGTTAAAGACTATGTCATTCAAGGTGGCTCAGAAGATAACACTTGCATGTGCGAAACAGATTTTACAATCACTGGTGAGTTTGCGGAAAATGGATATGATACGGGGCTTACCCACGCACGTGGGGCAATCTCAATGGCTAGAGATGATGATTTCAACAGCGCCGGTACTCAATTCTTTGTCGTACATCAAGATGCGCACAAGCTAGATGGGCGATATGCCGCCTTTGGTATGCTAATCGCAGGAGAAGATGTTCTCGATCGCATTGCCAATGTGCCAACCGCACCACCTGAAAAAGAGAATAGACCACTTGAACCACAAGTGATCAGTAAAATAGAAATTGTTGAGATTCCTTAATCAAGAATCTCAACAATTTTAAAAATCACAAAATAAAGATCTATTTCAATAACTTCTTTGCCAGACCAAGTTTTTCTTTAAAGGGTGCATATCGTAATTGAATATCAAATAACAAGTTTTGTTTCACCACACCCTTCGTATGTGAGAAAGTATTGAATCCATACTCTCCATGATAGTTCCCCATCCCACTATTACCCACGCCACCAAATGGCAAATTGCCATTTGCAAGGTGCATCAATGTATCATTAATACAGCCACCCCCAAAATGTAATTTATCAGTCATATATTTTTGCACGTCTGCATCTTTTGTAAAAAGATATAGTGCCAAAGGTCGTGGATAGCTTCGGATAATCTTAAACGCCTCATCCATATCCTCAACACTGATAATTGGCAAAATGGGTCCAAAGATCTCTTGTTGCATCACAGGCGCTGAAAGAGCAGGGTTGTCCAAAAATGTTAATTCGATTTTTAATCGCTCATCGTCATGGTTCCCACCCTCAAGAATCTTTTGTCCATCCATCAATCCCAAAAGTCCCTCATAGGCTTGTTGGCGGATGATTTTTGCATAATCTTTAGAGGCAAGCATATCAACCCCAAATTGAGCGGTTTTCGCTTGTTTCATCTCCTCGACCAATTTATCTTTAATATCTTTATGTACTAAAACATAATCCGGAGCAATACAAGTCTGCCCAGAATTGATAGACTTCCCCCACACAATTCTTGCTGCTGTCTTTTTCAAATCAGCATCAACATTCACCACGCATGGGCTTTTCCCGCCTAATTCCAAAGTCACAGGGGTAAGTTGTTGTGCAGCAGCCTCCATCACAATTTTTCCCACCTTCACACTCCCAGTGAAAAAGATATGGTCAAATTTCTGTTCCAACAAAATCTGATTGATTTCCCGATTTCCTTGGAACACACATAAGTATTCTTCGTCAAAATTCTCTTCGATCATCTTCTGAATCAATCCAGATGTATTTGGTGAATAAGAAGATGGCTTGATCGTAACGCAGTTCCCCGCAGCAATTGCTGCCACAACAGGTGCTAAAGTCAAGTTAAAAGGATAGTTCCATGGAGACATCACCAAAACCACCCCTAAAGGTTGCTTATAAATTCGTGAAACAGCGCCAAAGCTCACAATCGGAGTTCCAATTCGCTTACTTCGCATCCATTTTTTGAGATGTTTGATTGCGTGATTAATTTCAGTATACACAATCGAAATTTCGGTAGTATAACTCTCAAACTCATGTTTCCCAAGATCATTTCTCAATGCTTCAAAAATTAATTCTTCATTTTCTTGGATCACTCGCTTAAGCTTTTTTAAATTTGCAATTCTGAAATCATAAGTCAAAGTTTCGCCCGATGAAAAATAGGCACGTTGTTTGTTTGTAACTTGTTCAATTTTTTCTTTATACATAGTCATTCCTTCTTATTTTTTCCTCGTAATAGTAACACATTTAAGTCACACATAGTTACTTATTTTGCTTAAATTTAATCTGTTAATTAAAAAATAAGAATACTACTTCAGTATTCTTGTTCAAGCGAGGAGTAAAACGTTTGTTTTTATTTAAAATAAGAGGATTCTGGATATTTTAAACTTAATTGTTTGATTAATGCAACAAATTGATCAGTCAAAGATGGATCAAACATCTTTCCTTTTTGACTCATTATATAATTCAGCACATCATTAGGATCCATTGCTTTTCGATAGGGCCGGTCACTCACCATCGCATCATACACATCAACCAATGTAAACAAACGAGCATTTAAAGGAATTTCTTCTCCTTTTAATCCTCTTGGATACCCAGTCCCATCCCATCGTTCGTGATGACAATAGGGGATATCAAGCGCTGGAACTAAAAATTCAGAGTTTTTCAAAATATCATACGCATATTGAGGATGTTTTTTCATTATTTTCCATTCCTCTGCGTCAAGTTTACCCGGTTTATGCAAAATCCGATCAGGAATACCAATCTTACCAATATCATGCAAAAGCGAACCACGTCGAATAGTGTCAATTTCGCTGTCAGACAAACCTAATTCTCTGGCAAATTGAGCGGTCAAAGCCATCACCCGTTGAGTGTGTCCTTCTGTTTCATGATCTCTCAGATCCATCGCTTTCGACCATCCTTCGATGGTAATATCATATGATTCAGTAATTTTTTGATTGGCTCTTTGAAGATGATTGAACAAATTATGATGTTTAATTGCAATTTCCATTTGTCCGGCAATCAAGAACAAATATTGATACCATTCAGTATCTGAATTTAACGGAGAACGATTAAACAACTCTAAAACACCAATCACTTCGTTTTCAACAACAATGGGTAAACCAAGATAACGAACAAATTTTTCTTTTTTAAACTTATCACAACAAAGTTCTTTATTTTTTTCATTTTCAATCGAAAAATCGTGATCAATAAAAGTTTTATTTTTAACTACTAATCCGGGTAAACCTAAATCAATCTTATGATAATGAGTTGCAGGATCGATAGTATCAAAACCATATCCATGGAAATATTTCATGTGGTTATTTTCTTCATCGTAGAACAATATATCAGCTGCATCCACTCCCAAAAATGTTTTGATTTGGTTAATTATCAATTTAGAGATTTCTTCAAGTGGTTTAAGAGCATTGATTGCTGCATCAACTTCTCTCAAACCTAATAATTGAGCATTTCTTTTCTTAATCTTTCTATTATTCTTAATACTCAGATATGCCAAAATTGTTTGATTTGTCATAATCTCTAACCAATTTAGCACTTCAGATTCCAACTCATCCATATTCTGAATAGAATATTCAATCACTCCAATGCTAAGTCCTTCTCCATATAAAGGAATCAGAATTTTACTGATTTGTTCTCCTTCATTGACTTTTACAATTTTTATATCATTGAGAATTTTCAAAATAGAAGCGTATTCATCGTCATCATTAGAAATTAGTTCTGTACCTTTAAAAAGAATTGGATAGATATCAATTTTTTCAAAAAACATATTGTAATGGTTAAGTAAATACAAATTGATTTTTGAACAATTGATTCTTTTAGTAATAATTGAATTAAATTCTTCTACTAATTGCGTTATAGAATTAATTTGATTTAAACGATTTCCAAAATTAATTAAAGTTTCTTGCAAAACTGTTTTTAATTTTAATAATTTTTCAGTCCTCTTTGATTCACTAATATCTTCCTTGATTGCGACAAAGTGTGTAATTTTTCCTGAATCATTTTTAATAGGATTGATTACTTGATGTTCTTCATATAAGCTACCATCCTTACGGCGATTGATAAAAATTCCTCGCCATATTTTTCCCTCATTCACTGTATTCCACATATCCATATACACATCGGGATTTGTTTTTCCAGATTGTAAAATCTTCTTTGGATTATTTCCAATTACTTCTGTTGCTGAATATCCAGTTAATTTTTCGAATGCAGGGTTCACCCATTCAATTAACGCATTTGAATCGGTAATCACAATACTATTTCCTGCGGAATTTAATGCAGCATCTTTAAGTTCCAGTTCGTGTAGCATTTCTTTATTTTTGGTAATATCTTGCACAGTCCCCACAACTTCAATAAGTTTTCCATTTTGATCAACTTTTTTTATACCAACCTCTGCCCAAATATTTCGAATCTCTCCATTCGGTCGAATGATACGAATTTCCAAAAGTTTTATTTCTTTGTTTTTCAGAAATGAATAATATGCATCTAAAGCAATTTTTCTGTCTTCTGGATGAACTATTTTTTTGAGTATCGTTAAAATATCATAATTTAACTCATGGTTATCGAATCCAAAAATTTGTTCAATTTCATCAGACCATTCAATCTTATCCGTATAAAGGTTCCATTTCCAGCTTCCTAAATGGGCAATAGATTGTGCCAATTTAAGTAAATCAGCATATTCTTCAAGTTCTTTCTCTTTTTTCTCTTTTTCAGTAATATTTGTAAATACACAATGAGTTTTTTCAAATTCATCTTTTTCATTAGAAAGGATTTTTCCATTGTAATTCACTCGGATGAAATCGCCATTTTTCTTTTTTAAACTATATTGAATATTTGAGATCTCTCCCATTTGTTTGAAAGAAGAAAAAGTTTGAATAAATTTTTCCTTTTCTTCAACAGTTAAATAATCGCCAAACCATGTGCCAATGACATCTTTTCTTGTATAGCCAAGTTCGTTCAACCAAGCTTGATTGATCAAAATAATATTGCCATTAATATCTAAACTTTGAAAAGGAATTGGGGACTTATTGTATAAGGCTTGGAAATATTTTTCATTTTGATTGAATGTTCGTGTTAATATTCTTTCAGATGTAATATCAGCTATATATCCTTCGATATAAGATAAATTGTCTTGTTCATCAAAAACCCCATACCCTTGTTCAAGCACCCAAATAATACTTTTGTCTTTTTTCACTAGACGATATTCAATTGAATATGAATTGGAACTTTTCACTGCAGTTTGAATGGTATCCCAAACAAATGCATGGTCAAATGGATGAATGATAGATTGAAATGATAGTTCGGTATTGTTGATAAGTTCACTTTGATGGTAACCAGTGATTTTTTCACAACTATTTGAAAGATAAACCATAGTCCACTTAGGTTCATTTACGCATCTAAATAATAGCCCCGGTAAATGCTCAAACATTGTAGTAGATTGAATGGTCTCGCTCATTATTAAAACCTAATCATAATTTAACAAAAATTAACATATTAAATTATAGTACAGAATCGTTATTATGAGCTTTCAATATTGTTAAACTAAGACAAATGTTGCATTTTCTAATCTTATAAAAAAAGAAAAGAATTTTATGATATAATAATGTCAAGAACAAATATTCTATATAGAGTTAAATACTGTCAAAAAAAATAGACAAATGGCTAAACAACACTATATACAAGGGGATAAAAATATAAACATCCATATATGCCAGAATAGTAAAGTTTAAAAAATTTGACACCTGTCCAAAAGTGTCAAAAAAGTGTCCAATTTTCCCTTTACACCTGTCCAATTCTGTCAAATTAATTCTTGACACTTTATTTTGCGCATAGCCAAGAAAGGAAAAATGTCCTTTTTCACACCCTTTCTCGTTAAACATATATGTTGCAACAATAAAAAGAAAGGGCTTGATTGAAAGTAATTAAAAATAATTATGGAAAAAGAAAAACAGATTATCAAAAAAGCGCAAAAAGGAGATAAACAAGCATTTGCACTCCTCTACCGGCACTACAATCCTCCCATCTACCGCTATCTTTATAGTAGGTTAGGCAATCCAACTGATGCAGAAGAACTCACTAGTCAAACCTTCCTCAGTGCCTTAGAAAACATCTCTCGATATCATCACAAAGGATATTTTTCCGCATGGCTTTTCACCATTGCCAAAAATAAAATCAATGACTTCTATCGAGAACAAAACAAAAACATCTCACTCAACATTGAAGAAGAACATATCCATATCCCATTGCTCGAATCTCCTCAATTTCTAGAGAATATTATCTCAGATCAAAAAGCCCAAAAACTAGCAGACATCATCACAGCACTCCCATCTCAAAAACAAGAATGGCTCCGTCTCCGTTTCGTAGCACAGTTACAATATCAAGAAATTGGTCTTATCGTTGGAAAAAACACCGAAGCCATCAAAAAATCAATTTACCGTCTGCTAGATGAAATCAGAAACAAAATGGAGTCTGAAGCATGAATACTACAAATTCAATTCAAATAGAAGATCAGATCACCGCAGTTCTTGCTGTACCCAACATTGATCCTCATTTTGCAAATAAATTAGAACAACGCTTATTAAATCACCCCATCCATAAACAAGAAAACAAAAAGTTCCCACGTTGGTCATTCGCAGCCATAGCCGTAGCCATATTGCTCGCAATCTTCGTAGTTGCTGGTCCAAAAAATGTACTTGCCACTATTCTGGATTGGTTCAACTTTATCCCCGGTATTGGCTATTTTGAAGGCGATCTTTATCAACTTAAAGAACCTGTCATTGTTCAAAATGATCAAATGAATCTAGAAGTATACCAAGCCTTTAGTGACCAAAACCACACATGGATTGAAATCCATGCCACATCGTCTGATAAATCCAATGGCATTGCAGCATTTCCTGAAAACTGCAAACTCACCTCATTCCTCATGTTTGATCAAGACACTCATTTTAGAAATGATTGGGCAGCAATTAAATCAGATCAAAAACAATTTTGGCTTACAATTAGTTTCCCAGCATTGCCTGAGAAAACAAAACAAGCAAACCTTGTCATAGATTGTCTACCTGCTACTCAACCAGATCAAACCAGTTGGATATTTAATCTAAAATTTGAACCGCTCTCTGATGATTCTTCACTCACATCCTATCCTGTCTATATCCCGACCCAACAATCTACCGTCCAATCAAACCCCACTCAGCAAGTAATCGTAACTCAAGACGCACAAATCCCTACAGATTCTATCCCCGATCTTGAGTTCACTGTCGATTCCTTCATAGAATTAGAAGACGGCTATCAATTCCAAGGCCATGTATCTTCCAGCTCACATCCAGATATCTTATTCATCGAAACAGATATTGAAATCACTGATACAGAAGGAACCATCCTTCCCACTGAAACCGTACACTTACCTTATGGCACAAATAATCAACCCGGCCAAATTCCATGGACATTAAAAGTGCCCACCAAACAACTCACTTCTCCGCTCACATTCACCCTCAAAAAAGCCAGCATCACCAAAACAAATCTATTATTAAAGGAAACTCACATCCAAATTGACCTTGGTGATTCACCAATTGTGGACCAAACTTGGGATATACAAGAAACCATCACTATAGATAACACCATTATCCAATTTGATAAAGTACATCTTGCTCAATTAACCCCACAATTATTTTTGCTAGAGTTTGATCTTATCTATCCGGACCAAAACATCACCAATCTAACACTAGAAGATGCGAATCCTATTGAACCGCAGAATGGTGGCGGTGGTGGTGGAGGGGGAGGAGGCGGTGGTGGCGGTGGCGGAGGTGGAATTGGAAGTGATGAACAAACAACCGTTCTCAGCCGAGAAACCATAGACTATGCATCCATTCCCACCGGGCTACGAACGATTTATGTAGAAGATTATCAACAATCCGTTTTTGGCAATTGGTCCACCACAATAGCCTTACCATAAAGATAAAAAATAGAGCCATAATTGGCTCTATTTTATTTTTTAACAATCCCATAAAAGGTACATAGACTCCTATAATTTTATATTTAGTCATAAAGTAGTTTTTCTTTCCTTTTTAAAAAGGTTATATAAATCCGGTCTAATTAAAATATAAAATTAAACAAAACATAAAAAAAAGATTAAGCTTTTTAAAAACATATCTATTAATTTTTCATACCACACAAGAATTATTAATAATTGTATAATTAAAATGTATTAATACCAAAGTTGTTCGTTAAAAAAATCATTTACTCTCAAAAACAAATCCATTCACCTTTCAAATTTGAAAATTATAGAAGCCTGAAAAGCTATATAATTGATAATAATTAGGTATAAATTAATAAGAAGAATAATAGGTGGTTTATGAATAAGCATAGATGGTTATCTGGGTTTTTAATTGTTTCTCTACTGATCCAAATTTTTTGGTTTACACCAATTGAAGTCAATGCAAATGGTGCACTATTCAACTCAAACTTAGTAGGCAGCACCGGCACGCTATGGGCGACAGGGGGCAGTTCAACACATACAGAAAATACACTCTCAACGGATACAGAGAGTGGTGAATCCGTTCACATCATTGAAATAACTGACACTGATTTAATGGGAGCCATAGACACAGGCAATGCCCCTTACACATTTAGTGCAAATTCTGCCATCACTGAGCTAACCACTCTAGATGCTGAAGATCCCACAATTCCAACAGTGCAAGCAAATATTGCAATCTCATTTGGCGCAAATCAATCGGATGCAATCACAGCCTCCAATGCTTATTCTGAACAAAAAGATGCCACTGAACCAACCTCGTTTAACTATGCAAACAACGGTTTAATCCCCTCTGGTACCAGAGTTATCTTAATCAAATTTCAAGCAACTGCAGAGAATTTAACCACCACCAATGTTAGTTACACAAATATTAATTTTACAATCAAAGATGAACAAGACCCTACCATCAATGCATCCTATACCACTGCTTGGACCAATCAACCTATCTTGATTGATGTCACCGCATCAGATGATATCGGTATTCAACAAATCACTGATAAAGACAGCAATATAGTAGCCAATAACGGTAGCTATCAAATCTCAGTCACCACCAATGACACCTATTCTTTTACGGCAAGAGACTATGCTCAAAAAACAGCCACCTCTTCATTCGAAATCACAAATTATGATAATATTCCCCCATCTGATATTGGAGTTCCAACCATCAACATCCCCAGTTGGACCAATCAAACAGTCACGATCACATTCCCTGAAATCAACCCCAATCCAGATGGACAGAGTCCAGAATCCTATTATGCAAACCCAAACAGCACTGGGTTTTCTGCATTTTCAGGCAATATACTCACGGTCTCAACGGTCGGTCAAGTCGATTGGATGTTTAATATCCAAGATGAAGCTGGCAATCAATCAAGCAATCAAGCCAGCATCACTTCTTACTTTGACAATATTGCCCCAGTCATCGCTGGAGTACCCTTTACCCGAGCCCCAGGCTCTGTCAATTATACGGTCAATGCTTCTGATGCTGATTCCGGGATACAAGTCATCAAATACGCATCAGGCACCCAAGATGCAACCTATTTCGACACACAAGGCACTGATATCACAACCACTGCTACCTTTAGTTCTACCACTGGTGAAGTCTATACCATCTACGTGAAGGACAATGCAGGCAACGTTTCGCTCTTCACCACTGAAAAAGTCAATCAATTACCATCTATCGCTCCTATCACCGATCAAACCATAGATGAGGATACCCAACTAACAATTGAATTAATCGCTTCAGATGCAGAAACAGCTATCCAAGATCTTCAAATTAGCCTTACATCCGACAATTCACAACTCATCTCCAACACTACTGGATTTATCGAAAATGATATTCCGAAGATCACTATTGCACCTAATGCAAATCAATATGGAACAGCACTTGTCACCATCTTCGTTACAGATGGCGCGGGTGAATCAGATTCCACCACATTCACGCTCACAGTCAACGCAGTTCCAGATGCGCCCACAGCAATTGCCGATTCAGATACCATTATGGAGAACACGATAAGTTTTCTCTCCGTTCTCACCAATGACTATGATGTGGACGGGAATTCGATTTCAATTGATTCCTTCACCCAACCAAGCCACGGGACCGTCACCTTAGAATTTAATGCAGAAGAAACGGTGCAAGATGTTTTGAAATATGCCCCCACCGCATATTACTTTGGACAAGATACTTATACCTATACCATCACAGATGGAAGCTTAACCAGCACAGCCACAGTAACCATCAACATTCAAGGTGTGAACCAAGCTCCTGTTGCAAATGATGATGCAAAATCTACAGATGAAGATATTGCAGTAAATATTAACGTGTTAGAAAATGACTCAGATGTAGACCTTGGTACAGATCCAAATGAACAACTCACAGTCACGATTGAAACGCCACCTGCTAATGGCACAACCTCTATCACCAACAATATCATCACCTATACGCCAAATTCAAACTGGAATGGCACCGACCAGCTCCAATATCGTGTCACTGACTTTGCTGGTGAATCTGCAATTGCAACTGTCACCATTCAAGTCAGAGCAATCAATGACGCTCCTGTGATTTTAAACCTTCCAACTGATATGACCGTAGATGAAGGCTCAAACAACAACACCTTTACCTTCAACGTGGAAGATGTAGAAAATGACGGAATTAGTGTTCAAGTTTCATCGAATGACTATAACTTGATTAGTATTAATGACATCATCATCCAAGAAATTGATCCAGTCACTAATTTATTTCAAGTTTCATTTAACACTCAACCTCAAAATAATGGAATTGTAAAAATAACAGTCCTCATTAGTGATGGTGTTTCAAGCAAAAGTGAATTTGTGAATGTTAATGTCTCAACCATAGATGATCCACCAATAGCTGTAAATGACGATATGACCCCATATTATGAAATATTTGAAGATCAACCCGTCACCTTAGATTTAACCCAATTGCTAGATAACGATAGCGATATTGATTCTGCTGTGCTCACTATTACAAACGTCACAAACGGCACGCATGGAACCTTCACTACTGTTGATGCAGCCAATAACCTCTATCAATATACACCAGATGAAAACTATTCAGGTGCTGACACCTTCACTTATACAATCTCTGATGGCACTTCAACCGCAAGCGCATCCGTTTCCATTGTAATCAAATCAGTACCAGATAAACCAATCATCACTCTTGATCCAGATAATATTTATACTATTGATGAAGATCAAGTCTCCATTCCACCAATTCTTTATACCGCCACAGATATTGATTCGAACTTTGCAGAATTATTTAGCTATGCAAGCTCCTCAAATGAAGCGTTAATTAGTTCTGATGATATTGTCATAACGTCGGATGGGGCAGGAAATTACCAAATAATGGTTGCGCCCCATGCACAAAAAAATGGAACCACTACGCTCACCATCAGTTTAACAGATGGTGCCACCACAACCAAAAAGACAATAGAATACACCGTTCTCCCCGTTAGTGATGCGCCAATTGCAAAAGATGACGAATACACGGTGATTATTGGAACTTCTCAATTCTTATTACCACAATATAATGACATCGATTATGATGATGAAACCCTCACCATCACTTCGTTTACTCAACCCACAGAAGGGCTTGTCCAAACCTATAACGATGGTATTCTTTATACCGCACCAAATCTGATTGCAGACTACACATTCACATATACAGTCACTGATGGCTTAGAACAAGACACTGCTACCGTGCTTGTCCATGTCCGGCCTCAACTTGATGACATCTATCTCTCTCTCATTGAGAATCAAAATGTCGTCGAAAATGCCATCTTAGACCCCATCACATTCACAGCCTATGATCCCAATGATGGGTACGAAATTGATTCCTTTAATGTAGTCTCAAGTAATCTCTCCATTGTGGATGATGGCATCATTTCGGGCACCAGCGGCATCACCATCACTCGCGTAGGTACTACCGATCAATATCAAATGCAAATTAATCATCTGGGTGTAATTGGTGATACCACCATCACATTAACTGCCACAGGCACCTCAGAAAAGAGTTTTTCTCGAACATTTGTCGTGCATGTTCTTCCATATTTCCCGCCTCCCATTGCAAATGATGACACCATCAACGGCACAGAAGATATTAATCCCACCTTTACTCAAGAGTCCTTACTCACAAATGATTCCAACCACCAAGGCACATTAGATGGTGTTGTTTTCTCACGCATCACCTCCTTCCCAACACATGGCATTATCCAATATTCAGGAGGAGTGTACACATATAATCCTGATTCAAACTACAACGGAACTGACACGTTCAAATATGTGGTCAAAGATGCAGGTGGAGAATCCAACGAAGCAACTGTTTCATTGGTTCTAGCTCCAGTTAATGATTCTCCTTATGCAGAAAACAATTACTATACCTTGGAGAACACAATTGGCGCTACCTTGAATTTGAGCCCCAATCCATTAGGAAATGATTATGATCGTGATGGCGACTCTGTATATTTGCTTGAAATTGTCACCCCACCACAATATGGGGTCCTCTCTAACGTTAATTATGATGGCACCGTAACCTATCAACGAACTGCATTAGGGGATGGAGAATATGCAAGAGATTCCTTCACATATAGAATCATAGACCGAGATCCTGCCAATCCAGAAGATCCAGACTATGGCAATGCTCTCACCGACACAGCCACAGTTGTGATTCAATCTCATTATGCAACAGATTTTTATTTATATAATCGGTACCGAACGATTGAGGAAGATTCTCCTGAAATCGCAGTCAATATCAATCATGGCAACAGCACCGGACTAGATTTATTCTTTGTCTCCACAGATGGCAACACCTTAGGCACAGTCCGCACGGACGATGGCATTGCAGACCCATTGATTTCTCAAGGTGGTGTGCAAGATATGATTATCTACTACACACCTAATCCAAGTGCAAATGGCCGAGATGTGATTACATATACAGTAGGGATAGATGAAGGTGGCACAATCAGAACAAAACAAGCAACGCTCACCATCGATATCGAACCTGTCAATGACCCGCCATATTTCATCACAACCATTGAACCGACTTCAACAACCAATGAAGACACTCCCATTCAATTTAATATCGAATTTGACGATATTGACAACAATAATTCAGATCTTGAATTCAAAGCTTATGCAATTAATACGGATGATCAAAATCCAGTTGCCTATACCAGTCAAATCAACATCACCAGAACTTCTGACTCAACCGCAACCGTTCAAGTTAACCCTTACCCCAATGCATACGGGGATGTGGAAATTGTCTTCTTCGTCAGTGATGGCCAAAACAAAGTTGAAGAATCTACTATTCTTACAGTAGTATCTCAACCCGATCCTCCCACTGCGTATAATTTGGTTGCAAGCTTGGAAGAAGATAAAACCAAGAAAGTCGAAATTCTCAACACTTCCACTGATCCTGATTCTGAATTATCCGAATTAAAAGTCTTAGTAGATGTTCAACCAGAGCATGGCACAGCTTATGTAGACAGTAACAACAACATTGTATACAACCCATCCTTAAACTATCATGGCACCGATCAACTCACCTATCGCATTGAAGAAATCGCCGATTCAAATTTATACGATACTGCTACACTCACCTTTTATATTGAAAGCGTCAATGATGCCCCCTATATCTATAATTATGACTATTATAGAGTAATTAATGAGGACACTCAATTCACGATTGATTTCACTGCATTTGACTATGAAGATCGAGAAACCAGCACTCCCCTCCGCTTTGAATATATCAGTGATGATGAAACAATCATTGATCCTGCAAACTTTGTCTATAGCGAAGACGGAGATCACAAAACACTCACCATCACGCCAGAAGCAAATCAATTTGGATTGGTCACTTTGAAGGTGCGTGTAATCGACTCTGAAGATTTATATACAGATGTAGAATTCTTGATAAGAGTAGCTTCAGTCAATGATTTCCCATTAGCAGTAGATGACGCCATCACAACTAATGAAGATTTTGAAGTCACCGCCAACTTACTCAACAATGATAGTGATGTGGAAGATGATCTTGATTTATTAGACGAACAAGACTATACAATCACTGAAATATCAGACCCCATCAATGGTGGCCAAGTGGTCAACAATCACGACGGCACCGTCACCTATATCCCCTTACCCAATTATTATGGTGTTGATCAATTCACCTATACACTCACTGACAGCAACAATGCAGATTCAATTGCCACTATGGATGTAACCGTCAACCCAATCAACGATCCTCCAGTTGCAAAACCAGATAAAGCTTCCACAGAAGAAGAACAATCTGTTGATTTGAATTTGCTATTGAATGATTCGGATATTGAATCAGACCCTCTGTCAATAAGCAATATTTATGGATATACCTTAGCCAGTTCAGTAACCTTTGTCGATGGTGTCATGACATATGTCCCCGCCACCGATCAAATTGGAACAGATACATTCTATTATGATGTATTTGATGGCAGTGCCACCACCCAAGGGCAAATCACCATTACGATTATTCCAGTCAATGATCCTCCTGAGTTGAATAACTCACCTGAAAACCCCATGTCAAATGACAATTGGGTGATGGATGAAGACACAACACAAGGCTTTTTGATTGAACTTTCTGATGTTGAAACACCAATCAATCAATTGATTATGACCATCGCATCAAACAATGATACATTGCTCCCATTATCAGCCATTTCTGTTGGTACAAATCCAGATGGGAATAGAATCGTCACCTTAACTCCATTAGAAAATCAATTTGGCAATGTCACACTCACCATCACCATTAGCGATGGCACCAGTGAAAGTACAAGTGACTTCCCAGTAATAGTCAATCCTGTCAATGACTTGCCTACATTACAAGTACAAGACCTTGTCATCGATGAAGATTCAACCCCCGTTCCCTATAACGATAACTATGGGATTGCCTTTGCAAGAGATGTAGAAACTATTACAGGTAATTTTGTCTATTCAATTAAAAGCAATCCTATCAATGGGATAGTCTCAATTAACGCCACAACTGGTCGCTATAATTACACACCAAATGCGAACTATTACGGCACAGATTCTTTTGAAATTGAAGTTTTAGATGAAGGTGGAGCCACCGTAGCCCAAACAGTAAATGTCACTGTAAATCAACAAGCAGATGATCCTGTCGCAAATGATGATTTCGCAAACACATTTGAAGATACCCCCGTTAGCATTCCTGTTTTAGCAAATGACACAGATAACGATATTAATATTGGATCCTCAGACACACTCTCGATTGCGACTGGTTCCATCAGCGCACCGGACCATGGCACAGCGATCATTGATCCTAATGATAGCACCAACATCCTCTATACCCCTCAAGCCAATAATAACAACGATGTCACATTTACGTATCAAGTTAAAGACGAAGCGGGGCATCGAGACACAGCAACTGTCACTGTTACTATTGAAGCCGTCAAAGATACACCTTTTGCCGGCACAGAAGGGGATGATACCTATGCAATTGATGAGGATCAAGCAGTTGCCTTATATAATGTGTTGATCAACGACGACCCCGACACCTCCGATCCATTGAATCAAACCGTCACCGATTCCCTCACGCTTCTGTCTGTATCCTGTTCAGCCAATGCCGACATCTGTGAAATATCGACCAATCAAATTAGATATAAACCAAATACAAACTATTACGGCACAGACACAGTCACTTATACAATGCAAGATGAAGATGGGAACCAAGCAACTTTCACAGTCACATATAACATAACAGCTGTGAACGATCCTCCTGTCATCGATCCAATCAGTGACATCTCAGGCATAACAGAAGATCAACTAACAGCAATTCAAACGAATTTCTCGATCTCAGATATAGAAGATAGTGCAGAAGATCTCACCACAACGATTACATTATCCTCTAATTTCTTAATCAATAACCAAACAATTCTTGGCACTTCAGCAACTCGCACCTTTGAAGCATATGCGATCTCAAATCGCTCCGGTTGGATCAATGTAACCATCACTGTCACAGATACAGGTGGATTAACAGATTCTGAAACATTCAAAATCACGATTGATCAAGTGGATGATACGCCAGCACCATTATTGGATACCGCTGAAACGGACGAGAATACACCTATAGATATAAATGTGCTTGCGAATGATGATCTTGATTTAGATTGGGAAGGAGATATTCTTTCAATTGTTTCAATTTCAGATATCAACTCCCCCGCATATGGTACATTTTCAATAATCAATAAATCCATTGATGTGGTCACATACAATAGTGACGGCACCTCAACCACAACAAATCTTGAAGTGCCTCATATTCACTTCATTCCAAATGCAGATTGGGATAGTAGCGTTGCTGTCACAGAACAACTAACCTATCAAATGAGTCAAGATGCTGATCCTGGCACAACTTATACAGGATATCTCGATATAACCATTAACCCAGTGAATGATGCTCCACAACTCACCATCACAGAAACAGAAATAACCTATGAAGAAGACGCACTAACCCCAACAGAGATTATAGTTGCTGTAACTGATGAAGAAGACGCAGATGATACTTTATCTGTTCAAGTAACAGATATTCGTATTGTTGTAAATGATGAAACTCCTGAAGATGATTTCATCACATTAAGTGATATAGTAATCACTCCAGTTGCAGGAGAACCTTCTCAACGTAAGATAAGTTTTACCTCTCAAGAGAATCAATATGGCACTGCGGATATCGACTTCCAAGTTACAGACTCAAATGGTGAAACAAATATTGATACCTTGCGTGTAGTGATTACACCTACAAATGATGCTCCCTCAAATGGGGATGATACCTATATCATTAATGAGGACACTACCACTATATTTGATGTATTGATTAATGATGATGTTGATAGCCAAACATCTAACCAACAGCTTTCAGTTGTTGCCATAACCCAACCTACCAATGGCTTTGTAGAAAGTATCGCGACTTCAGATCCTGTCTACTTACATCAAATTCGATATACACCAAATCTTAACTATAATAATACTTCTACTACTATGGATACCTTCACTTATACAGTTAGTGATCAAGAAGGAGTAGAATATATCAACACAGTCTCAGTAGAAGTTCAACCTGTGAATGATGCTCCTGTTCTTTACTATGATGGAAGTACAATTACAACTCCCGAAGGACAACCATACCAATATCTCTATCTCTATGCTGATGATGTGGATGACAACAATTCTGTTTTGGAATTATCTGGAACAAGCAATAACCTATTCTTGATCAACCACTATAACAATGGCATTGTAATCACAAAATTAGGGATTGAGTCAAGCGGAGTACATATTGGTCGACAAAAATATCAAATCGAATTAATTCCGGCAGGAAAATACAACGGTTCTGTCGACTTAAGTTTCACTGTCAAAGATGACGATAATTATTCAATTGTCGATGAAGCTTCACCATCCACCGACAGCTTCCAACTAATTCAATTAGATATTGCTTTTGCGAATGATGGACCAATTGCAAACACAGAAACCATTGATATCGCAGAAGATGATACCTATGGTGTTGATCTTAATCTGCTTTCAAACGACACCGATCAAGACTTAATCACAAATCCGGAATATGAAAAACTCACCATAGATCAAATTACAAATATATCTCCCACCGGAATTGGTACCTTTGTAATAGATGCAAACTCTGAAAATGTTCATTTCACTCAAACATTATCTGATTGGAATGGTATCATTTCATTTACCTATGACATAAGTGATGTCGAAGGAGCCACTTCAACAACTACTTCATATGTAAATATAACCCCGGTGAACGATCAACCTGTCGCAGCAGATGATACTGGAACGGTCAATGAAGATGAAATAATCACAATCAACCTCATCAACGGAGCCGGCACTGACACAGATATTGATACAAGTGAAGTGTTGAACTTGCACCCGTCTCACACAACCGATCAAATAAAGATTCAACCGAACAGTTTCACAGGTGTGGAATATGGTTCTGTCGAGCTTTCAGCGGACCAATTATCGATTACATATACACCGAATGCAAACTTTAATGGCATTGAAAGCTTTGCCTATACAGTGATTGACCTTGCCGGGGCCACAGATACTGCCTTAGTTGAGATTACTGTAAACGCAGTCCTAGATGCACCAGTTGCAAAAAATGATGACATCACCATCCAAGAAGACTCTTCAGACAATTTGCTAGATATTACTTCAAATGATCTTGATATTGATGCGGATGAAGATCTAAACCTAGACACAACCAATAAAAACTCGGGTACATTAATCATCACACAAATCAATGGGACAGCAATAAATGATGGTGATACAGTTGCCACATCCTATGGACAGCTTACTCTAACAAGTAACAAACTATACTATACACCTAATGCAACTTTTGTTGGCGAAGACAGTTTCACTTATCAAATTAGCAATGATGACTCTCTCAAAGATTCAGCAACAGTGACATTAACTGTTGAAAATGTGAATGACACCCCAATAGCACAAGAATTGGCAGTGGATATAGTTGAAGATACTACCTCAAAAGATGTAGACATCAATCTACTCATCTCAGATGCAGATTTAGGATATCTTGGTAGTGATTCCTCATCGCGAATCGATGAAGATGAAGCACTTGTAGTTAACATTATTTCCTCTTCTGAAAATAATGATATAAGTTTTGATAACGGTACAAACATTCTTACTTATGAACCTAAAGCAAATTTCAATGGTGTCTTTACAATTACATATCGAGTTACCGACCACTATGGTGCTTTTGCAGAGAATACAATTACAGTCAATGTAGCACCTATTCAAGATTCTCCAACAGCTTCAGACAATAGTTATACAGTTCAAGAGGATACTTCAGATAACATTTTTGATGTCTTAGCAAATGATATTGATACAGATGCGTTTGATGACCTCAACCAAGATCTCTCTGAAAAGAACACCCAGCCAATCACCATTTCACAGATTGATGGTAACGCCATTTCAGAAGGTGAAACAGTTAATACAACTTATGGTCAACTTACTTTGCAATCTTCTCAACTGCTCTATTCACCTAATGCAGGATTTGTGGGACAAGACAGCTTCACATATCAAATCACAAATCAAGATGGGCTCACAGACACAGCAGATGTTTCAATTACGGTTAGTAATGTGAACGACGCACCTACAGCACAAGATTATTCCAGAACAATCAATGAGGATACCAATACAATTGATATTGAAATTAATCCATTGATTGACGATCCAGACTTGTATTACTTAGGAAGTGACAACACTCAACGAATTGATAGTCAAGAAACTCTTACAGTCTCAATTCAAAGCGCTTCCGATGCTGTAGATATAAGTTTTGACAATAGCACAAATATCTTAACCTATAATCCAAAAAAGAATTTTAATGGTGATTTTGAGATACTCTATCGAGTCACAGATTTTGATGGTGATTATAGTGAAAAAACAATAACAATTACAGTTCTTCCTCTCTATGACGCACCAACTGCAAATAGTGACACCTATAATGTTTCTGAAGACTCAAGCGCCAATCAAATGAATGTGGTAGGCAATGATATTGATATTGATGCAGATAATGAATTAAATCAAGATTCTTCGGAAAAAAATACTTTACCATTATCAATAACGCAAGTAAATAATCAAACAATAGCTGAAGCAAGTTCAATCAATACAACTTTCGGACAAGTGACTTTGCAATCCAATCAATTGCTCTATACACCAAATGCAGGATTTGTTGGTCAAGATAGTTTTTCATATCAAATCAAAAATGAAGATAATCAAACGGCAATAACAACTGTCACAATCAATGTTCAAAATGTTAATGATGCACCAACTGCTCAAAATGAGACAATTACAATTCCTGAAGACACTTCATCAAGTTCTGTCTCAATAAATTCACTTATTGATGATCCAGATCTTTATATGCTTGGTAGTGATAATACTCAGCCTATCGATTCAGAGGAATCATTAACAGTCACAATCATCAATGCAACCGATTCCAATGATATCAATTTTGATTCTTCATCAAATCAACTCACATACAATCCTGATGAGAATTTTAATGGCACTTTCACAGTCCTATATCGAGTTACGGATAATGACGGACTCAGCAATGATGCCACCATCACTTTCAACGTGACACCAGTTGGAGACTCTCCAGTTGGTGAATATCATAACTTCAACTATCAAGAAGGAGATCTTGAAGGCACGCCACAAACGATTGACGTCCTTGCCTATGTGACTGACATCGACTTAAGCACCAATCCTACTTTTGAAAATCTAACGCTCACTCAAGTCACGTCTGGCTCGTCTTATCTAACCTTATCCTTGTCAGCAGACAAGAAAAGTATTGAAGCACAATCAACTGCAGACTTTAATGGAGATGTTAGCTTCTCATATACAGTCAAAGATGAATATGGATTAGAAACATTAGTAGCTTCGTCGGTAACAATTTCACAAGTGAACGATGCTCCAATAATTAGTGATCAAACCACCAGTACAAATGAAGATCAAACACTCTATATTGACCTAGCTGCTCTTGGGGATGATATTGATACGAATTTAAATCTCAACTCTTCTCCAAGTTCTGATTGGCTAATCCTCAATAGTTTCACCTACAATGGTGCGCAAAACGGGACAGCATCTATAGAATCAGATCAAAAAACATTAAAATTTATTCCTCAAGAGAATTTTAATGGCACTCAAAAGATTGATTTTGTCATTGCAGATCAACATGGTGGTGTTGCCTCAGCAACATTAACAATTACTATTAACCCACAACCTGATGCACCTGTAGCAAATAATGACATATACTCAATTGCAGAAGATACTCTATCCCTTATAGCAGATGTTCTCGACAATGACACAAATATCGATGCACTTTCTTCATTGAATGCTACTCCAGATACCATTCTAAATATAATTTCATACGAAGCATCAGAAGTCCTTCACGGGACCGTTACCATTGAAAATAACAAAATTACTTATCACCCAGATGCCAACTATTATGGTATTGAAGAATTTCATTATACAATTCAAAATGGGGGAGGGGAAACCTCAGTAGGCTTAGTAACCATCAATATTTCATCTGAGCCAGATGCACCGGTTGCATTAGATATTTCCGATGCAACAGTTCCCGAAGATGATTCTATATTGATCGATCTCAATAGCTATATTTATGATAATGATCCGCCCGATCAACTCGTACTTTCAATCACTACAGACCCACAACATGGGACAGCAATCGTTGACGATCAAGCCAAGACAATAGAATATACGCCAAATGCAGATTTCAATGGTACTGATGAAATCACATTTAGTGTTGTCGATCTAGATTCATTAACCGATACTGGAATCATCAGTATAGAAATTACCCAAGTCAATGATGACCCAATTGCTAATCCAGACAGCAATACAGGCTTAGAAGATGAAAGTCAGGTAATCAATGTCTTAGGGAATGATACAGATATTGATCAAGATATAAATCTAAATGCAACACCAACAGATGAATGGCTGGAAATTGATCCTAGTGGCTTTATAGGAGTCGAGAATGGAACAGTTAGCATCTCCTCTATCGATTCAAACAGCATTGTTTTCACTCCTGCCTCGAATTGGAATGGAACTGAAGAGTTTACATATACAACAATCGATCAAACTGGTGCAAAAGCAATTGCAACCATCTCAATTGTTGTTGACCCGGTGGAAGATTCGCCACAAGCAACAGGAAGTTTTACATTACAAGTAAATGAAGATAGTTCTGCCTCATTCGATATGTCCTCACACTTCACAGATCCTGATATATCAATCAATGGCGACTCTCTTCGCTTCTCAACATCTTCGGCTAGCAATGGTTCAATCACTACATCTGGAAACACAATAACGTATAAACCAAATGCAAACTACAATGGTCCAGATCAAGTATCTGTAACAGCAACGGATGCAAGTGGAAACAGTGTCAAGAAAACATTACAAATTGATGTTAAACAACAAAATGACGCACCAACCACAAACAAAGCTAACTCTCAAACTTCACAAGCACAATCTGTTGTAATTTCATTGTTACCCTTAGCAAATGATATTGATTTAGAACCTTCAATCAATAAAGACACCAGTTATTCTGAAAATCTATCAATTGTTGAAAACGGATTTGCAGGTTTGTCACATGGAACCGTCAAATTAACAGATGATAAAACTGGGATTATATATTCA
The DNA here is from genome assembly GCA_963676155.2 of Anaerolineales bacterium. Taxonomy (GTDB): domain Bacteria; phylum Chloroflexota; class Anaerolineae; order Anaerolineales; family UBA11579. The sequence goes on along the minus strand of OY781052.2, from coordinate 326,407 downwards.
CCTGATCCATCATGGTTTGGGATTGAAACATTTGAATATGCCATCAAGGATAACAGTGGAGCAATTGTTAAGTCACAAATCACTGTGGAAACAATAGAAGACCCAACACTCTCTACTTCACCCACATCTACACCCTCCATTATATATGGTGCTTCAAATTCAGGAATTCCTTTGTTAGAAGTGATTAGCCCATCTTCAGGAGAAAAACATAAAGATGGTGATCAGATGAGTGTCCGCTGGCAAATCAGAAACATTCCACCTGACACTTCCTATCAATATAAGATCGAATTCTATAATGGTGAGATTTGGCAACCTGTTGCAGAAAATCTGACATATACTTTCTATCGTTTTACCATTCCAAATACAAATATGGAAACAGACAAAGCGAAATTCAGAGTAACTGCTGAAGCAAATGAAAACTCAACCCAGCTCATCGCTGAGTCTAAAACATTTATCATTGATAACATTGCCCCAAGAGATGTAGAATATCAAATACTCGATTCACAAGGCCATCAATATCAAGGACAATCGAACATTCCTCCTACTTTCAAAATTGTGGTTGAAGATGGTCAAGACCTCACCTCTATCTCATATTGGCTAAGTTTGGATAATGGTCAAACAATGGTTGAGTATGAAAATTTTGTTTTGCCTGAAGGGATTTCATTAATTCAATTTTATGCAAAAGATGAATTAGGAAATGTAATCTTAATTGATCAATTCAGCGTAGACAATGCAGTTGAAGAATCTTCAAATCCTGAAACCAATATTATCAATAACAATAATCCTGAAAACAATTCCTTGCAAAAAACAATAGCAATCACATTGCTATCAACAATTTCAGGAGGAAGTATCTTTTGGTTGTTATTCTTCTTATTACGCCGAAATGTGATTGTGGAGCTCTATTCCCAAGGGAAAAAGATACGCACTCTCAAATTCTATCGATCACCTAAAGAATCTAAGATCGACTTGATTCTGAAAGAAGAATATCTTAAAGATGCCGACTTTGGTCAAATAACAATCAAAAAGGGTTTAGCCACAAAAATAAAAACAAAAGATGTGAATATTCTAAATAATCAGCAAAAACTTTTGGAAAAACTCCAAATTCCAAGAGACCAACATGAAACTTTCATTGAAAATATAGATTGGTAAATTCTTAAAGAGCCGTTCAAAAGAACGGCTCTTTTCAAAACATCATTAATAAGTTCTATTATTATTCTGATTTTCGTAAGCGTTCTACTAATGTGTCTTTGCTTATGTTTTGATAGGCAATTTGCGGAGCAAACCAAGAGATGATTAAAATAACTAAATAAATTGTCAATATAGGTAGCACAGGATATTCATATCGAGCGTACTCAACAAAATTCTTAAACAATTTAAACCCAGCCCATCCAATCAAATTTCCAAAGCTTAAGCAAGCCAAAATTGTAATCATTGCATATCCTATTCCTTCAAAATGCAGCATAGATTCTAATTGCTTCTTACTCATGCCAATACTTTCTAAAATTGCAAATTCCCGCCTACGTGTCATCACCCCAACAGACATCACATTAACAAAATTCAAAATCCCAATACATCCTAAAATAGCAGAAATTCCTCCGCCCAAAACAAGCATTATTATCTTTGTATCCTGTAAACTTCTTCTACCCTCTCAATTAACTATTGAAATAACTGAAAATGAAACTATAGATTCTTCTAAAGACTTAATTCAAATTTTTAATCAATTGAAACGAACAGGAATTAAAATAGCTATTGATGATTTCAGAGCTGGATATGCCGGATTAAATTTATTAGCAGAAGTTCAACCTGATTTATTATAGTTAGATATGAATTTAATTAAAAATATTCATAGAGATGGTCCTCGTCAATCCATTATCCGAGCTATTTATTCTGTTTATTATGACCTTGGAATTGATATTTTAGCCGAAGGTGTTGAAAAAATTGAAGATTTACAATTTTTTTAAATTATTGGGATTGATTTTTACCAAGGATATTATTTTGCGAAACCTGGGTTTGATACATTACCAGAAATTCGAAACAATATTTTTGAATAACAAACAAATAAATAAACAATTAATTCTCTTAATCATATATCTTTTAAAATAAAAAGAGTGAATTACAATTCACTCTTTTTATTTTATTTTTTAGGTTTATATTTATTGATTTAAAATTCGAACAATTCGATTATAAATAATGTTTGAAATAGCAGTTGTTTTGCCACCAACAATTTCTGCAACACCCCAAGTATCTCCACCTGTGGTGCTGACAAACTGGACAACTACAGTATCAATGTCTGGATAATATCGGGCGATGCTATAGTACCCAGGAACCCAGCCTGTGTGTTCATATTCATATAAATCAGAATAGATAGTTTGTTCGTCATCATTCAATAAAGAACCGTCATTTAATGCTCTTAAAAATATACCCACATCTTGAGCAGTTGCAACCATTGAGCCTCCAAGAAAACGGAGATCATCATTATATTCATACCAATAACCGCTCATTACATCATCATATTCCACTTCATCAATGCTAAAGAAGGTGTGATTTAAGTCTAGTGGGGCAAGAATTTCATTATATATATATTCCTCATGGCTATAACCTAAAGCTTGATCTAAGATGCGACCTAATAAGAAATAATTTGAATTTGAATAACTATATTTTGTATCTGGATCAAACATAGCAGGTTGATCGATAATCAAATCCAAAATGGACTCTTCTGAGGGAGTCTTTTTAAACCAATCCCATTGTGGATTATCTGTGTAGTTCGGAATTCCACTTCGATGCTGGACTAACATTCGCAAAGTAATTTGGTCTGCAAATTGAATTCTACCATCCATTTCTGGGAGAAGTTTTGCCAAGGTATCTTCTGCGGAGAGAGTGCCAGCGCTAATTAATTTTGCGGTGGCAGTTGCGATATACAATTTGTGGATACTACCGATTTTGAATAATGAAGATGGGTCTGCTGGTTCATGTGTGATTTTGTTTTTTAATCCAGCGCTATAAAACTGAGGTGATTCGCCTGCCTCATCTACATAGACAATAATTCCATCGATTCCTAGATCAATTGTTTCTTCCACTTGTTGTTGGACCGTATCCGGCAACGGTGCTAAGACTGGTGGTAAAAGATCTATTGGTGCAATGATGATGACACTCAAAAGTGCCACAATAGGCATCACAATTCTTAGGATTCGAATAATTTTATCTTTTTTTTCCATTATTGTTTCCCTTAATCAGTCATTTGACTATAGGTTGAAATTTTGAAAAGTGGTTTAGAATCCATAGACTGATAAACCACTTTGTTTTTATTTTAATTTTTGCGACCTAGTTTGATGTTTGAATCTTTTTTTCCCAAGCTTCTTTTTTAACTCCTTTAATCAAGAGCCAAATGGGAAATGCTATTTCTGAGATTGAAATGACTGCGGCAATGATCCCTGGGGTTGTGGTATAAGATGGAGACAAAAGCAGTGCAAAGCTATCAAACAAATATCCAACACCAGCAGCTAAGAAGAGTACACCAAACAACTTGGGGATATACCCTGATTTGATGATCAAATATCCAAGAAGTAAAACATGAATGACTAGAAATGCGATCCCGATTGTGAAGCCAAATGAATGTGCATCAAGGAAAAGCATTGTGAGCGATTGAATCTGTTCTGCAGAAAAAGCAGATAAATACCCTGCACCACCCAAGAGAGTGATTACAAAAAAGTAATTAATCAAATTCATTCCATGAACAGTAGTCATAATCAATCTAGAAACTGTTGCTAGTAAGGAAATAGACTTGCTGACCGGTTTGAATATTACATAAAGTACAATTGAAAGAATCACTTCACTGAGCAAAATAATCAATTCGCTACCCACACCTCCAATACGGAAAAAAACTTGTGAATTTTGAATGTTCTCAACAGTCGTTGCAGCATCATTTGGTACGATAAGTTGGGATGGCATATAAATATGGGCCACAATCGCTGCAACTGTTATCAAAAGATATAATAGACCTGCAAATCTTGCAGTTTTTTGTATAGATTTCATTTTAGTTCTCCTGAATTTGTTTATATTTATTCGTTATAGAATGTTTATTTAAAATATTAAGTTTTTAAATCTATGGCTCCTTTCCTATATAAACGCTATTCTTCATTACTATTTCTGGTTACATTTTCATCTGAAATAACCTGCTCTAATGAGAGTAGCTGGATCCCTAAGTTATAAATTCTTTTAAGCATGCCATGCAGCGCTGCTTGGTCTGCATTTGAGTAAACAATCAAAGTTATTCCATTTTCTTGAGGGATGATATTCACACCATCGAACCAATCTGCCCATTGTTCACCTAATTGCCCATTGATCTTAATGTGATAAGTTTTCATTTTTTCACCTTTTTGCCATATGTTTGGCTGTTTTTTTATTTCGCACTTAGTTTATCAGTTTGATGGTATGAACCGATAGACACTTAAGTGTTAAATAAAGTGTGTTTTATTCAATTTTTATATTTTTTTTAGGGAAATTACAATAAGCCTAAATTTCGAGCATTAACAACTGCTTCTGTCCGATTTTTGGCGTTAAGTTTTTGAAACAATTTTCGATTTAGCCCTTTGATTGTATTCAATGCAAGGAAAAGGGTTTCGCCTATTTCGCTATTAGAATAACCTTGGGCAATCAAGTGAAGCACTTCAGTCTCTCGAGGACTCAGCAAGTTCTTCATATGGGCAGAAGTATCAATCAGCTCAACGGGATGGTCTTGGGACTCTTGTTCAAATGCATTGAGTATTTCATCATGATAGATTTCGGTCTCTAATTGCTTAGGCATCCATTTTAAAAACTCTGCAACGATGGGACCTTGATCAATCAAAGAACGAATTAGTTTACTGGGGGATGCTATTCTGAATAACTCCTCAAAAACATTTTCCATTTTGTTTTTTTCTTTTAAGAGATAATACGCATATGCTTGAAGTAGCAGAACTTCAAAAAGCTCTGCAATCCATAACTTTGTTTTTATTTGGGTTTTTATTGGGGCCAAGATCGCTAGCGCACGAGCCCCATCTTTTTTTGAAAGGTATATATGTGCTTCCATTGTTGAAAGATTTTGTTCTTTTGCTAACAATAATGCGTCTTCGAAAACTTTTTGTTTAAGCAAAAGGAGTGCTTTTATTTTAGTGATATCTTGTTTTCGATGAAGGATTTGGTTTTTAATTGCATAATCTTCGGCTGATTGAAGATGTTGAACTGCACTACTATATTTTTGTTGAGCAATTTTGATACGAGCGAATAAAAGATACGCCATTATTGGTGTGTCAACATTTTCTAATAGCAAAGCTAATTCCATACTTTTTTCGGTTAATCTTTCTGCTTGATCCAAATCATTCCATTCATAGGCAATATTAGCCAAACCAAGCAAAGCCTCACAAGCAAAGGGAAGAGGTGGATCACCTGCGATTTCGATCACTTGCTCAAATAAATTTTTTGCTTTCATTAATTGCAGATCTGCTAGATATAGCTGAGCTATATTGGTCAATGATGCAATCATCATCATTGTATTACCGGATGTTTTACTAATTGATAAAACTTTGTACAAATCTTCTTTTGCCGCAGTTCTATCCCCTTTAAGTTGATGAGCAAAACCTAAAGACCACAATGCATTCGTCCGAATAGGAAGATTGTCAGGGTGAAGATATTCTAATGCTCGTTTGGATTGTAGAATAATTTCATCAATTTGGTTTTGAGGTATAGCAAGCATGGCTCGAATAGCAGCAATTTGACCGATATAATCTCGATTTGTTTCGCTGTTTAACTCTTGCTTGAGTGCTAATTCTGCTTTTTGAAGGATCTCTTCAATATTTTCAAATGGCTTTCCAAGCATCGTTAATGTTGAGGTATATGTAACCAGTAATGAAGGTCTTGCATATAGGATTTCTTTAGGCAATGTTGTTAACCAATTTAAGATTGGTTTGGCCATGCCACGATATTGGAGCGGCATGCCATTGCCTGCCAAAAGTTTTTCAGCATTCTCAATATCATTTGCTGATATTGCATGTTGAAATGCTTCCAAGAGAAAACCGTGCTCTTCATACCATTGACTGGCACGGCTATGGAGTTGATTGATTAGCGATATTTCTTTATTTTCAGGTTTGTTAGATTTGTTTTGCAAACGTTGACGCAATAAATCCGCAAATAAATGATGATAACGGTACCAGCGCCTTTCATAATCAAGTGGAATCACAAATAGATTTGCATGATCCAGATATGTTAACATTTCTTGCCCTGATATTGATTGATCTTCTATTACTGCATCGCATAGTGAGCCATTAAAACGATCTAAGATAGAAGTTTGTAGTAAAAAACTTTGTACTGGTTCTGATTGATGATTTAAAACTTCTTCAATCAGGAAATCCATAACATATTGATGGGAGCCGGTAAAAGAACGAATAAAATCTGATTTATCTATACCACTCTTCATAGATATACCCGCTAACTGCAACCCCGCTGCCCAACCTTCAGTACGGGAATCAAGTGTATTGATATCTGTTTCGGTTAAATTTAATCCCATCACATCATTGAGAAATCTTTTTGTTTCCGCATTTGTAAAACGAAGATCTTTGGTTCGAATTTCAGCCATTTGATTTCGGGTACGCAAACGTGCGAGGGGTAATTGCGGATCTTCTCTTGTTGTGATTATCAAATGGAATTGTGGAGGGATTTTTTCTATCAGAAAAGCAAGTGCTTCTTCTACTTGAGGATCTTCAATAACATGATAATCGTCCAATACTAAAAAGAAAGGGTTTGGATAGTTGGTAATATCATTAATTAGATTCGATAAAATCAATTTTATATCAATTGTTTGAGGAGATAAAAGCATCTCTAATGCTTGTTCACCGATATTTGGAAAATGAATTTGCAGAGCAAAGATAATGTATCGTAAAAAAATTTTTACGTCATTATCACCTTGATCAAGAGATAGCCAAGCTACTGGTTTATTTATGGTGCTACTCCACTCACTGATCAGCGTTGATTTACCAAATCCAGCTGGCGCTGATAATAATAAAAAATTCCGATCAAGATGAGTATTAATTCGTTCAATTAATTCGGTTCGAATAATCAGCTTGGATCGAAGTGGTGGAATCTTTATTTTAGTGGATAATGGTTGCTCCATTATATCTTCCTTCTTATAATATAATATACCTTAATTTAAAGATGAGATAGTTTCAAAAATATTACAAAATAATTTGCGCTGGATAAATAGATAAAGAAATTATCGATTGAAAAATGTCTAATCGTGAACTAAAAATATTAGTCTAAACACAATTGGTTGAATTTTTGGAAACAAATAGTATTTCTGATGCAGGTGATATATTATTCTCTGATAAAATAAAATGAGATTGAGGCATGTCATTTTGTTTTACTTCACTTTACGTTATTATCGAACATTTGACAAAACCGAATATGAAAAAACTTGCTCTTTTTTTATTCCATAAGGTTTAACTACGTAAAAGGAAAAATATGACTGAAAATATATTCGATAATAATAGAAGATTCATCTTAAAAGATTATAAAAACCAAAAACCATTCACAAACTTCTTGCCCGGAATTGCTGGGTTTGAAGGGATTCCGATGTGGGTTTTTTATGTCAATCGAGGCCAAGCAATCACCAGTTTTGGGATTGGAAGCAAAGATCAATCCATTATGGAGTTCTATCCTGCAAATAAAGCATATCGTAATAATTCTCAATTGGGTTTTAGAACTTTTATCAAACTAAAATCAAATAATTTAATTATTCAACCATTTTCTAACAACATCTCAGCACCGGCGACGATGTATATAGGTAGGGACGAAGTAGAGATCGAGCAAGTAATTGAAGACCATAAACTTCAGATAAATGTCCTTTACTACACACTTCCAAATGAAAATTTCGCTGGTTTAATTCGCAAGATCACAATCACTAACTTATCTGAGCGAAACAAAGAAATTGAAATAATTGATGGCATGCCAGTAATAGTATCTTCAGGTGTGACAAATGACACTATGAAGCAAATGACCAGAACGGCAGAAGCATGGATGGAAGTGTTTGAATTAGAAAATGGAACTCCATTCTACAGAGTAAGATCAAGTATGTCAGATTTTGCTAAAGTTGATGATATAAAATCTGGAAACTTTGCAATTTCATTTACTCGAAATCAAGATAAAATTTCAAAACAACATCCCATCGTAGATCCTACAATTATTTTTGATCAAGATACATCGTTCACCAATCCAATTAATTTTATCAATCAAACCTATGATCAATTACGGAAGAAAAAACAAAGGACAGTTGGTCAACTTCCATCTGCATTTTTCATAGACAGCATCTCTATCAAAGCGAATAACAAAGTTGAGATTTATACACTTATTGGTAATTTAGACGATGAATCAAAACTTTCTGAAACAACATCAATCATCACACCGGAATTTTTGGATCAGAAACTAGTTGAAACTAGAGAGCTCTCAAGAGAGATTACTTCTGTCATTGAAACAGAAACTAGCAATCCACAATTCGATGCTTATCTTAAACAAACATATCTTGATAATGTGCTTCGTGGTGGCATGCCGATTAAACTTTCTAAAAACTCTCCACCTTATCATGTGTATTCACGGAAACATGGTGATCCTGAACGTGATTATAATTTTTTCTATTTAGCCCCAGAGATCTATTCTCAAGGGAACGGGAACTATCGTGACGTTAATCAGAATAGAAGAAATGATATTTATTTCTATCCTCAAGTGGAGTCATATAATTTAAAATTTTTCCTAAGTTTAATTCAACTAGATGGCTACAATCCATTGATAGTAAAAGGTCTCATATTCCATTTAGATGAAAATGATTATATAAATTTACTTCATGAGAATCCAAAACTAGTAAAAATTGATTATGTTCTCAAAAAAACATTCACCCCTGGCAGTTTAAAAAATTCTTTATTAAAAAACAAGATTCATGATGATAAACTTTTCAAACAGATTATGGATCTTGCTAAACCAATAATCGATGTTGAACACGGTGAGGGGTTTTGGACAGATCATTGGACATATAATATAGATCTCCTCGAAACTTTCCTTGCCATTTACCCTGATAAAATACAAAAAGAAATATTTGAAGATCATGATATTCCATGGTTTAAAAACTATACCCAAGTTTTACCTAGGACCAAGCGATATCAAGTGACTGAAGAGGGTCTCCGTCAATATCAAAGTGTTCTTGAGAATGAAAATTTATTGAATGAGATGAATCAAAAAGGGATCAATGCAAAATGGGAAAAAATCCATTCATCTGCTTTTGAAAAACTATTATTCTTAGTACTTATAAAATTATTGACCTTGGATCCATCAGGCACTGGGGTTGAAATGGAAGCCGGCAAACCTGGTTGGTATGATGCATTAAATGGTATGCCTGGGCTTTTAGGCTCCTCCGTTTCTGAATCGTTTGAAGTAATTAGACTTTCAAGATTACTCGCAAAATTACTTAAAGAAATATCCGATGATATTCTAATTTCACTACCAATTGAAATTGGACAATTATTACTAGATCTAATTTCATTAATTGAAAACAAAGGCATTTCAAATATTGAGTTTTGGAACCAATCAAATCAAATCAAAGAGTCTTATCGTGAACGAATTTATCAAGAAGTTTCAGGAGATAAAAAAGACTACACCAAACAAAAAATTACTGAGTATTTAAACAAAATAGTTAATTTCCTTGATCAATTAGAAAATAAAATTACATCTACAAACACTGATTTAGCTCCCACATATTTTCATTTTGAAGCAGATATTAAACAGAATGACTTTTTAATAACGGAAGAAACAATTCGTAAATTAACATTTGAAAGAATAGATATGCCTCTTTTCCTAGAGGGAATTGTTCATCAATTGCGCATAGCCAATAAAAAAGAAGCCCAAAATATTTATAAAAAAATAAGAAAATCACCTCTTTTTGATAAGAAATTAAAAATGTATAAGGTGAACGCTTCACTATTATCAAAAAATAATAAAATTGGTAGAGCATATGCATTTCCATCAGGGTGGTTAGAGAATGAATCCATTTGGCTTCATATGGAATACAAATACTTACTTGAATTATTACGAAATGAACTATATGAACAATTCTTTGAGGATATTCAAAACGCTTTCATTCCTTTCCAGCCAGTAGAAAGATATGGACGCAGTCCGTTAGAAAATTCATCATTCATAACAAGCAGTGCTTTTCCTGTTGAAGATCTTCATGGAAATGGGTTTGTTGCCCGACTAAGTGGATCTACAGCAGAACTGCTCACAATTTGGTTTGAAATGTTTGTGGGAACAAATCCATTTAAAGTAAAAAATGATAAACTAATTCTTGAATTCAAACCAAAACTCCCGGATTGGTTATTTAATCAAAATGATGAAATTTCTTTCATGTTCTTGGGTAAAACTAAAGTGATTTATCATAATCCTCACAAAATAAATACTTGGAATGCTAAAATTAAAAAGATAAATATAGCTTTCCCAGATTTAAACATTGACATAGATAGTAATATCATTCCAAGTACATATGCAAAAGATATTAGAGACGGACTTATAAAAAAAATATATATTGAATTAGGAAATAAAAATGAAAAATAATTGGAAATTTATAGACGATAAAGCGACATTTATATTAGAACAACCAGAAAAAACAAGTCATCTATATTTTCCATTAGTAAATGAAAAACTAATGATGTCTTCCATCACACCTGATTTACATGGGGATATAAAAATTGATCACAATCATTTTCTTTCTCCACCCGTGTCAATATTCGACCTACACAATTCACGTGCATCAAGAAATTTTTTCATCAGAGTTGATGGAAAGCTTTTTGCTGCGAATGGTTCAACCAACAGGATTGAAAACAAAGATGAAACTCAACTAGAAGCAGGTATTCTTTGGCATAAACTTATTAGAAAAAATCAAGATTTTGGCCTCAAGATTGAAGTGACAAACTTTGTCCCACAAATTGATAAATTCATAGAATTAATGAAGGTTAGCATAACCAATATTTCTGATGATTCAAAAACAATAATGTCAACAGTATCCATTCCATTATATGGTCGGTCAGCAGATAGCATTCGAGATCATCGCCATGTTACTTCACTTCTCAACACAACCGAAATTGAGGAATATGGCATCAAACTCAAACCAACACTTTCATTTGATGAACTTGGACATTTAGAAAATGATATCGAATATGTAGTTCTCGCATCTGATCAAAATGACAAATCACCACAATATTATTATACGGACATAGATAGTTTTATTGGTGAAGGTGGTAATTTAGATTATCCACTTGATTTGATTTCACTTTCAAATGCCAAGAAGCTTGGTGATCAAACTGTTAATGGGAAGGAATCAATTGCAGGCCTTGTATTTGAAGAAGTTGATTTAAAACCACAAGAAATTAAAGATTACTATATTGTTATTTCAATAGGGGAAAAAATTTCAATCAAAGACCTACAAAAAAAATATGCCAACCAAAATGCTTTTAATCATTACTTTGAAGATAATATTAAATATTGGAGTAAGAAGTTAGATCCTCTGTCTATAAAAACAAGTGATTCAAGATATGATAATTGGATGCGCTGGGTATCTCTTCAACCCATCCTACGCAGATTAATGGGTAACTCTTTCTTGCCTTATCATGATTATGGTAGGGGAGGCCGTGGATGGCGCGATCTCTGGCAAGATGCTTTAGGCTTGTTACTTCTCGAATCAGAAGATATCGCTGATGATCTTTATTCATTTTTTGCTGGCATAAGAATGGATGGAAGCAATGCAACAATTATTGGCGCAAATCCAGGAGAATTTATTGCTGATCGAAACAATATTCCACGTGTTTGGATGGATCACGGTGTATGGCCATTAAAAACATTACAAGTTTATCTAGAAAATACAGGCAATTATCAATTTCTTCTTAAAGAACAAACTTATTTTAAAGATCATCTCATTCATAGAGCTCAAAAAATTGACCAACTTTGGGATGTGGAACAAGGAAACTTTCAAAAAGATATAAAAAACAACATTTATCTAGGAACGATCTTTGAACATTTGCTTATTCAACACCTCACTGCTTTCTTTAATGTAGGTGAACATAACAACATTCTTTTAGAAGGAGCAGATTGGAATGATGGCATGGATATGGCAGATAATAATGGAGAAAGCGTTGCTTTCACAGCATTTTATGCTGGAAATATTGCTCAATTATCAGAATATGCAAAAAAAATAAAAAAATTAGGATTTCAGTCAATTGATCTAGCTTCAGAATTTGAATTACTTATAGATCAAATATCTATGCCGATTGATTATGATAAACCTCAAGAAAAACAAGCACGATTAAAAATTTACTTTAATCAAATTTCTCACAAAATCAAAAATAAGAAAATATCTATTGACATTAATGATCTTATAATTGATCTTGAAAACAAAGCAAAATGGATGTTTGAGCATCTGCGGAAAAATGAATGGATTTCTAATAATAGTGATGCTTGGTTTAATGGATATTATGATGATTTTGGCAATCAAGTAGAAAATACAGATCCCTCCAACATTCGAATGACTCTCACGGGTCAAGTTTTCCCCATCATGTCAGGTGTCGCTACTGAAGATCAGATAAAATCCATCACAAAGGCCGCAAACAAATATCTCTATCAAAAGGATATGGGTGGACTCCGTCTTAATACTGATTTTGGCGGACCTCAAATGAACTTAGGAAGAGCATTTGGATTTGCCTATGGCACAAAAGAAAATGGTGCAATGTTCAGCCATATGTCAGTTATGTATGCGAATGCTCTTTATGAAAGAGGGTTTATAAAAGAGGGATATCGTATTCTCAAAGAAATCTACTCCCATTGCCAAGATTTTTCCAAGAGCAAAATGTATCCTGGTTTACCAGAATATATTGGTCCTTCAGGAAGAGGATACTATTTCTATCTCACTGGTTCAGCTAGTTGGTATCTCTTCACAATTGTAAATCAAGTGTTTGGTATAAAAGGAAAAGATGGAAACTTGTTACTCTCGCCAAAGTTACTAAAAGAACAATTTGATAAAAATTGCAATGCTGTTATCCATACAAACTTTGCAAACAAAAAATTCAAAGTGACTTTCATCAACAAAGACCAAAAAGAATATGGGAGTTATAAGATCAATAAGATATTGTTGAATGATCAAGAAATTCATTTCAAGAAAACAGATGACAACGCAATTATTGATCGAACTTTACTTACCGCACTAAAAGACAATCAGATTCATAATTTAACAATTACATTAACTTAAAAGAAAAGATTATAATTTATATTAATAACGAATTTAGTAATTATCATAGGGAGAAAAAAAGCTTTTTGGCTGATATCAACATGCGGTGGACCGAAGTAATTGATAGTTAAAAATATTTCGTCCATAAAAAAGACAGTTGATCGCCAAGGAGCTAGAGGGATGGGCGGTTAAAACATAAAATTTTCATCAAGCTTTCTTATTGGAATTGCTTTTAAAGAAACTACAAACAAATATTTAATCTATAACTTGGTAAGTTAATTGGTTAAGAACCTAAAAAAAATTATCATGATTTTTTAGGTTTTACTGTAAATTTGCATAGTTCAGTTACCGCAATAGACTTTTTTGAATATTTCTCTGATCATATCTATTATAGCTAATAAATAAGTAGAAACTATAAATGACATACAACAACCTAAAAAATATAATAAAAAATAATAATTTTTTGATTTATTTTTTACTGATTGAAAGGAATTTAAAATGAAAAATAATAAAATGCTATTTATTATATTATTAATATTTACCATATCAATTACTTCTTGTATGCTGAAACCATCATCTGATACCACCCCCACGCCAACTGTTGAACCTACACAAACCAATGAATCAATCGGTAGAGATGATGATTCAAAATCATCAATTGAGGACCAAGTTGAAGAACTGCTCTCCATCATGACAATCGAAGAAAAAGTAGGTCAAATGACCTTAATTGAAAAGGAAAGTATGCATCTTGAAGATATTAGCATCTATGGTATAGGTGGCATTCTTAGCGGGGGTGATGGTAGTCCAGAAAAAAACTCACCTGAAGAATGGGCAAAAATGGTAGATGAATTTCAACAACAAGCTATGAATAGCAGATTAGGAATACCAATTATTTATGGTATAGATGCAGTTCATGGACATAATAATGTAGTTGGAGCAACTATATTTCCCCACAATATCGGATTGGGAGCAGCAAATGATCCTGAACTAATGAAAAGAATTGGTCAAATTACAGCAAATGAAATGGTCGCAACAGGCATCTATTGGAACTATGCGCCAGCAGTTTCCATACCTCATGATATCAGATGGGGAAGAACATATGAAGGGTATAGCGAAAGTACAGAAATTGTAACCAGCTTATCTACTGCCTATTTATTAGGTTTGCAAGGCGGAGACTTATCAGATCCGCTCACAGTTTTAGGCACACCAAAACACTTTTTAGGGGATGGTGGAACGAGTTGGGGAACATCCACAACAAATAGCTATAAAATTGATCAAGGTGATACAAAGCTTAATGAAAATGAAATGAGAGTCATTCATCTCCCTCCATATATAAGTGCAATTGAAAATGGGGCTCAAAGCATTATGATTTCATTCTCAAGTTGGAATGGTGAAAAAATGCATGGCCAATCATATTGGATAAATGATGTGCTTAAAGAGGAACTTGGATTTGATGGATTTGTTGTATCAGATTGGGGAGGAATTGATCAAATTGACAGCGATTATTACACTTCAGTTGTGACTTCAATCAATGCTGGTGTAGACATGAACATGGTACCCTATGACTATGCCAGATTTATCAAAGTAATGCTTGAAGCGATAGAAGCAGGGGATATTTCCATGGAACGAATTGATGATGCTGTTGGACGAATCCTAAAAGTAAAATTTGAATTAAATCTATTTGAAAATCCATTCTCAAATACAGAATTGTTATCGTCAGTTGGTTCAGAAGAACACCGAGCGGTTGCTCGCGAAGCTGTCGCCAAGTCTGTTGTACTTTTGAAAAATGATAATGATTTTTTTCCACTTGAAAAAGATATTCAATACCTTTATATCGGTGGTTCTGCGATGGATGATATTGGCATTCAATCAGGTGGATGGACAATTTCATGGCAAGGAAGTACAGGAGACATCACATATGGTACAACCATTCTTGAAGCAATCCAAGAACGTGTATCTCAAGAAACAAAATTGATCGTCAATGAATATGGTGAATTTACAAATGAATTTGAAGAAACCCCAAGCATTTGTATAGCTATAGTTGGTGAATTACCTTATGCTGAAGGACTAGGTGACAATGAAAGGCTATATTTCACTACTAGAGATAAAATCACATTAAATAGAATGCAAAATTCATGTGAAAAGTTAGCAGTTATTTTGGTAAGTGGACGTCCTATGATTGTAACTGATCGAATTGAAAATTGGGATGCATTTTTTGCGGTATGGCTACCTGGCACAGAAGGTGATGGAATAGCAGATGTTATCTTTGGAGATGTACCATTTTCAGGGAAATTGTCCGTCACATGGCCAAAATTTATTAATCAACTTCCTATCGGAAGTTCAGATGAGGAACCATTATTCCCATTCGACTTTGGTCTTGAATAAAATATTAAAATTTGATATTCCAAAAATGAAAATAAAAAATAGTCAAATGACTACTTTTTTATTTTCATTTTTTCTTTTTTGGAGAAAATATATTACATAAGCAAACTCTTATTTTTTCCATTTCAATCTTAAACTCAAGAATTTATAAGTGATAATTTAAATTTAAGATAGAGTTTTAAAACTTAATAATTTATCTATATCACCTGCAATTTCTAGACCTCCATGAAACCCAATATCATCAAAAACAATTGTATTGTCTTTTTTTCTCTTTAAAGTAATCTTTATTTTTGCATTTAATGATTCAGCTACTCTCATTTCCATATCTTTTAATGTTGGGCCTTTTAATTCTCCTATAATACCTTTTTCTGAAATTATTTTTAAATAATAGTTTTTATCTTCAATTTCCCAAACAACTTTTGAAGAGTCTATATATAAATTTTTTATTTTTGCATTTGAATAAGTGGCAAATTTAAATAAAGTCTCATCAATATAAAGACCTACAATAAATCCAAGAAAAGATTTTTTCAACCATGGAATAATTGCTATCGAACCTGAAAAACTTATATTTGGAGTGCTAAAATGATTAGATTGCATCCATATATACCCTTCAGGAAACGATTTTCCCCAATCTTTTTCTATGTATCCTCTTCCATGAGTAAAATCAATTTCTTTCTGCTCAATGTTTAATGAGCCATAAATATTATGATTAAATCCTAAAATACCATGATTACATTCCATCTTAGGAATAAATGAATACCAGCCCATAATTCCAGGTGATAGTAGTTTTATTGGCCAACCTTTTACATTCTCAAAAG
Organism: Anaerolineales bacterium; assembly: GCA_963676155.2. GTDB lineage: Bacteria > Chloroflexota > Anaerolineae > Anaerolineales > UBA11579. The sequence goes on along the minus strand of OY781052.2, from coordinate 309,922 downwards.
ATAAGCTTCCTTCTATTTTTAAATCATTATGAAGTATATCTAAAGAAATTTTATCTAATTCAAAGCTGTTGTTTTCTATTTGAACATGAAAATCTTTGTTATTAGAAATAAATGATTCAAATGGAAATTTAATAAATTGTGAATTACCATTATTGCCATCAAGAATTTGAATAAAAGAATATTTATTCTTTCCGATATAAATCCCAGGAATTATTGCAAATTTATGCTGTTGATCTCTGCTCATAATCTTATAATACCAACCTTCAAAAAAAGGTGCTTTTTTATTTTGTCCGTGATATATTGCAGGATTATAAATAGATCTTATAAAATTCATTTTCATTTTTCTCTTTATTTTTTATGGTACGGGAATAGTTTAAAGTAATAATCATTATCACACAAAAGTAAATTTCATAGAAAGAATTGAGATTGAATTTTAAATACAAAGAGCGAAATAATTTACTTTCGCTCTAATTTTAAGAAGAATATTGGTTTAGAGAATGGTTACATCTGCAGCTTGTAGACCTTTTTGACCATTGACGATAGAAAATTCTACTCGTTGGCCTTCTTCTAAGTTGCGAAAGCCATCACCTATAATAGCATTATAATGTACGAAAACATCTTCACCATTATCTTGTTCAATGAAACCAAAACCTTTGCTTCCATTAAACCATTTAACTTTACCTTGTACTTTTTCAGACATGATTTGGAACTCCTTTCCATAAAATTTCACTGGGTCAACTACTTGTTCCAAATCAAAACATTTATTTTTATCAGAACTTCTGTTAATCAAGCAATTAAGAATATCATATATAATTTACTTCATGTGTTAATTTTGTATGAGAATAATTTAATAAATGCAATTCTATTAATTGATTTTTATCATAATTTTTTTGATTTCAACAAAAACAAGTGTTTTTTAAAAAAATTTATAAAATCATTAAACCTAGTCTTTTAAATGCTTAAGTGATTCAAGATTAAAATAATTCACATTACGATATTGATCAATATTATCACTCAATTTTTATTTTCTCATTTATTTAATAAAATTTATTATCTATTTCATTTCTTTTTCCACCACACTATAAATTACCTCCAAGATGAAAATGAGATGACTGAATATTATTTATGAGGAATGGTATGAAAATAATTTATATTGATTTTTTTTATCGTTAAATTGAATTCAAAATGAAATTGCTTAAAACAAAAACTCTCTATATAATTCAAAATATACAATGAGAATAAGAGGGAGTTATCATGGTAAAAGGTGGTTATAAGAGAATCTGGACGATTGTATTAATATTAATTTTATTATTCAACACATTCAGTCCTATTTTTACAATTCAAGCAGGTAGAGATTATTTTGAAGTAAAAACACAAAATAAAACAATCAATTCATCCACAAATTTCCAAGAACCTATTGAAGAAATATATACACCAAACTTTGATGAAAACATCGAATGGCGCACAGATGCTACTCCAGATACTCTTCCAGCTGAAATTCCTAAATTCAAGAAAAAAGACCTGGATTTTTCAATCACCAGCAAATCAAATCAATCTGAAAACTCTCAACTTTACACACTTGAAGTTTCCATTACAAATCATTCGAATCAACCAATCATTTCCATCATCTTTACAGATGAAATAGAAAAAGATCTTGTATTTTATAAATCAGACTCATCAAATATAGAGTATAACTCAAGTACGAGAACCATCAATTTACTTATCCCAGAATTACTCCCAAGTCAAAAATATTCCTTTTCATATACTTTACAATTAAATGAAGAAAACAAATCTCAAGTGAATGTACATTCCGCTGAAATATATTATTTAGGAAAACAACAAAAAGCCAATGTGTTCCTATTTAATAAAAATTCAAATTCAAAAGCTTTGTTTGACGAAAACAATTCAGAAATTGTTGTTAACGAAGCAATTCCAAATACAGATTGGGTAAATGTAGATGAAGTATCAGTGTATTTCACCACTAATTCAGTGTTAGAAAACTCAATAATTTCATTTAATAAAAAAGAAAATTCAAATGGTCCCGGGTATCAATTTGATCTTAATGTTTGGGAAGCGGAAGAAATTCAAGGAATCAAACTAAAGAAAAAAGATACGTCTGGAGAATATTCTTTGCCAGAACAAGCAGTAAATTTTTCACAAAAGAGAATAGAAGACTTTAATACTCCCGTTTATTTAGAAATTTCATTTGATGAAATTGCTAATTTAGACTCAGTTGCAGAAGGACAAAAACCTTATGTAGCCACTTATAATCCTAAATTAGATATTTGGATTAAAGTACCAATTTTAAAGATTAATTACGAAACAAATTCTGTTTTTGTAAAAGCTACACACTTCTCCACTTGGGGGGCAGGATTAGGAGAAAGTCTTCCTCAAAATGGCGCCCAAGTACTCTTATTTGATCAACCCTATACCAATCTTTTTACCGGTTCTGCCAGATATTCAATCCCAGTTTCAATCCCTTCTGGGCGTAATGGATTAATGCCAAGCATTGATCTATCCTACTCGAGTGCCACAGTAGATGGTGTATTAGGGGATGTGCAAGCTCCTTGGGTGGGGGTTGGTTGGAATATTGATGGTATTGAAATTGTACGTAAGATTCTTACAAATGAAGACGGATATGGGTATGAAAATAGTTTCTCATTAACCATCAATGGCACCAAGTATGAATTGGTCCAAGATGAAAATACGCCTAGCCATTTTTATACAGATCATGCTTCCTTTATGTATATTGAATTACATAATGTAGCTCATGGAAATACACCTAGTGATGTGAACTCAACTGGAGAATGGTGGGAAGTGATCACCTCAGATGGCACTCGTTATCGTTTGGGCTACAATGAAGATTCAGAACAAACTACCTTGATGTATGGGTATGCCTGTGATCCAATTGACACTTGTAATTCACCTTCTGGTGGCTACGCTTCTTCAGGGTATGCTGGCTATGGTACCAATGAAATTGCAATGCGTTGGCGGGTGGATCAGATTGTAGATACTCATCGAAACTTTATCAAATATTCTTACCAAGAATTTCAGCTTGATTCTTCAATAATACCGAGTTTTGATCGAGAAAGTTATTTGTCCACTATTCAGTATACAGGCCATTATGCAACGGATGGTTCTGTAGATCTTTCTCCAGGATATGAAATTCGGTTTAATCTTGCTTCACGAGAAACAATTGGAGATGGAATCCCCAGTAATTTTGAAATATTCGATCATTATGATCAATACTTGCTTGACTCAATTGAAACCTATTGTCTAGAATGTTTAGGACTGGAGAACACTTCAGTATTTACTTATGATCTGCTTTATGAATTAGCATCCGTCCCAAATGAACAGGGGACACTTCAGCTTAGTGGTCTTGAAATGACTGGTGGGGGGTATATAGAAAATTCAATCAGTCTCCCGCAAACGACTTCTGCGCAGATTCAATTTATATATGAAGAAAAAGATAACCGTGTCCCAGCTTCAGGAAAAAATGCTTGGACCTATCCAAGACTTTCCCAGATTCAAAATGGGTATGGGGGCAGTTTAGATTACAGTTATGAAAATGATGGACGGGGAACAGACTCTTGGTTAAATTATCGTGTGAATCAAGTATTGGTGTATGATGGGGTTCAAACAATCCCGAGTGTTGTCCAAACTTATACGTATACGAATCCTTTGTATGTTGATTATTATAATAAAGAAGACCTAATTGGATATGAAACTGTTACTTCAAAGACCTATTCCTCCACAGATATAATTGCGACTAACTTGTTGAGCAAGTCGATTACCACTTTTGGGGTCTCTGGTCTTGATATAGGGCGTGTATTGAATGAACAAGTTTTAGATCCAGTAGATAGCAGTGTGTATTCAAAAGTAGTGAATTATTACAATACCGATAATACCCATGCACCTTTTGAAGGATGGAATTATCGTTATTTGATTCGCACTGAAAATTACCTTACAGATGGATCCACTTTACAATTGATCAATGCAACAAATTATTTGCGAGATTCTGGGTATGGGAATTTATTAGCGCAATACGATTTTTCTCAAAACGAACTCTATCGAAAAACTTATTACGAATATTTAATTAATGCAGATTATGAAACACATATCTTTGATGCGGTATCTAGAAGTGTTTTGGTAGATGAAAATAATATGATCTATCGGGATAATAGAAATCAATATGATGCAGGGCTTTTATTAGGAGACTTGATCTTAACCCAGCAAGTGGTTAATGGAAATGAAACTATCGATAACAGTTTTACTTATGACCTGTATGGTAACCTTGTTGAAAGCAAAGCCTACAAAGATTATGGTACTGTGGAAGTTGCTCCAGCGAATATTAATTACCAAGCACAAACAATTTCTTATGATTCCTCCTTTGTGACCTATCCACTTCAATCTACAGATGCAATGGGCAATACTTCTTCAATAGATTATTTATATTCAACTGGCCTCGCAACTCAATCTACAGATGTGAATGGATGGAGTACCTCAACTGAGTATGATGGTCTTGGAAGAATTTTGTCTGTGACCAGCCCCGGACTATCGCAACCAGGAATTAAATATACTTACCCAACCATTACGAATGGAGCAGTCGCTGCGCCATATGCTATTAAGATGGAAATTTTGGATACCCATCCTGCAACAGATGTCTATAGAGCTGTATGGGGATTTTATGATGGGGTAGGGCGAACAATCCAAACGCAAACCTATGATGCTGATACCAATCAGTATTTAACCTCGAGCACTGCATTTAATCTACAAGGAAATGTTTCTAAAACTAGTGTGATGGAGAATATTGAGAACGCTGCTGGGGAGTATGTCGTGCCCAATTGGGAAGCATTAGAATTTACTCAAACTGAATATGATTTTCTTGGCCGAACAACCGCCATAACAAGTCCTGCAGGAATCCAAACTAATTATTCTTATAATGGTCTGAGTACAACCACAATTGATGCCGAACTGAATCAACAAACCCAAACCTTAGATCCAATGGGCCACTTAACTACCGTAGAAGAATATTTAGATGGAGAAGTCTTTACCACTGTACTTTATAATTATGATATTGCTGATCAATTGGAATATGTAATTGATGAGTTTGGAAACACCTCAGAACTTCATTACGACCTTGCTGGCCGAAAAATCAAGATGTTTGATCCTGATATGGGTATTTGGGAATATGCCTATGATCCACTCGGGAATTTGATTCAACAAAAAGATGCAAGAGGGCAAGTGCTTGGCTTTGAATATAATGATTATAATCAACTAGTGGTTAAAGTAGATCAAAGTGCCACTCCAGAAGAGATTTTGTCTTTCTATGAATATAGTAATATAAGTGGGCAAATTGGTTTTCGAACCTTTATGTCTGACCAAACAGGATCTACAACTTGGACATATAGCAATTATGGACAAACAATCTCAGAGATTCGAACAATAAATGGGATTACGAATACATTTATCACCAATTCAGATTGGCTAGGGCGAGTGGAATCTGTGATCTATCCCAATGCTGAAACGGTTGCTTATCAATATGATGCACTAGGTAGGCCAGACAGTATGACAAGCGATGCCTTTGGGCAAACTTCTTTAGTAGATCTTACATATAATACGCTAGGGCAAATTACTTTATCAACCCTTGGAAATGGGGCAACGATTGAAAATATCTATGATGAAGCGGAACATACTTATCAATTATTAAATCGCAAAGTGCAATCAAACGCTGTTGATTTATTAGACTTTTCTTATGAATACGACCAAATCGGCAATATCCTCAAGATCGAAGATGCAATTTTAGATGAAACGATTGAGTATACGTATGATGATCTTAATCGACTTACTTCTGCAGTAGATTATACAGATTCTACAATCAATTATGCACAAACTTATGCCTATGATGAAATTGGTAATATTACTGAAGTGAGGGACTGGGATACAGCGACGAATAATGTATATCAAGTCACAATCACACCCACACTAACCCCAACAAATACGGTAACTCCAACCGTAACCTTACAAACTTATGCTACGCCAACCGCTACTCCTGTACCTACGGCTACTGCTACTTTGACTCCGACAATGACGCCAACCGCTACACAAGCACCAGATCTTTCTAATAGACTAGTGGGCTATTGGTCTTTTAATGAAGGAAGCGGCACTATTGTGAATGATAGCAGCACGTATGCGAATCATGGAGATTTGAATAACGTTACTTGGACTGCTGGATTTTCTGGATCAGGACTTTCTTTTGATGGGGATACGGATTATGTTGTCGTTCCTAATAGTAGCTCATTGCAGATCAATACTTCTTTTTCAATGGGATTATGGGTTTATCCAACAGGAGAGGCAAGTGAAAAATATTTAATCACTCTTGGAGAAGGCCAAAGAAATTATTCTTTGCGAGAAACAGAAGATGGCTATCTTCAATTTTATTTACCTGGTATTTCTCCCAACCATTTAACTGGTCCAAAATTACCGAGCAATCAATGGAGCTATGTAGTGGCGGTGTATGATCAGGAAAATAATCAACTTAAACTGTATTTGAATTCAGTCTTAATTGCTTCAAAAGCAATTACTGGTAGTATCTCGTCTAGTACAGTGGCGCTTTATTTTGGCAAGAATAGCACATCGGCTTGGCAAGGGATAATGGATGAAGTACGTCTATATGATAGAGCCTTGACTTCGCAAGAAGTATTTCAATTATTTGTTGAATACTCCCAACCAACACCTACTCCTTCTCCGACAATTGATCTGACCAATACACCTACGGAAACACTTATTCCAACCAATACACCGACTCAAAGTCTGACGATCACACCAACACCAGATGTATCATCCCCATGGGGAACCGGTGCAGATGGTGATTTAACGATTGAAGTAGCTACAACCTTTAATCTTAACACCGATATAAGTAATGGACGTTCTTGTGCAGATGGAAAAGCCTTCTCTGTGATTGATTTATCTTCTACATGGGCGCAAGTGAGTGAAACAATTGGTAGCTGTTTAGCGGAAAATGATGAGATCTTATTAATCAACATGAAAGGAACTGAAGATAAAATCCGGAATACGGGAGTTTATGAATTTTTGCGCGTAGCCAATATTTCCGAAAATGAAATTACTTTTACAGAACCTAAAACAAAATGGTATGGTGAAAGTTTTCATCAAGATGATGAAATTGGTATTGGAAGCGGAGAACAAAGAGTGATGTTGATCCGAGTTCCCAATTATCAAAATATGACTATCAATGGGACACTAACAGCAAATGATTGGAATGGTAATTTATTTGGCATGATTCTTTTTAAGGTAGCAGGCAATTTAACTGGGACAGGTATTATTAATGCAAATGCCCTTGGATATCGTGGAGGAGCTGGTGCAAAAGGAATCCATGCAATATCTTGTGGTGGTTGTGCTTATGATGGCGAAATTGTTGGGAATGATGGAAGTAAGGGAGAAGGAACAGGTAATACAAGTTTTGGTGAAGGAGGACGTGGGAGCGGTGCTTGGTGTGGACCAAGTTATCCTTATGTAAAAGGACCAGGGGCAGGAGGAAGTTATGCTACAAAAGGTGGGCAACATGCAACCAGTGGAACTGTTCGATATGGAAGAACTGGAAATATTTATGGTGATATTGATCTTACAGAACTCTTTTTAGGTTCTGGAGGGGGGGGGGCTGGGGCAGGATGTTCTGGTGCGAAAGCGCCAGATGGAGGTGATGGAGGAGGAATTATTCTTTTTGCAGGGAATCTAATTAATTATAACGGATCTATTTCTGCAGGAGGAAGATCTATACAAGCAGGAGGAAGTGGAGGATCGATAAAAATAATTGGAAACAATATTGATCTTTCATCTGCTACATTAAATGTAAATGGAGGTGGTGGTTCTTATTATGGTGGGTATGGAAGAATGGCAGTTGAATATTTAAGTTCGAACGTACTTCCTGTTACAGTGCCAGCTATTTACATAAGTGTCTATGGAGCGCCACCAGCACCGGTACCAACACCAGAGCCAATTAATCTTGATCCAGCTACAGATTATGGAGATGGGAGAGATGGGGATCTCTTTATTGATACGGGGATAACGTTCAATATAAATTCTCAAACGCAAGATCTAAATCGCATTTGTGTTGATGGTGGTGATGGAATTACTTATCAAGTTCTGAGTTTATCATATTATGAAGCTACTTTAAGGCGTTCTGTTACAGGAGATTGTCTTAAAGAAGGGGACGAAGTTATGATAATTAATGTGAAAGGAAATGCAACAAACAAAACTAATATTGGAAACTATGAGTTTGTAAAAATAGCGTATATTTATGGTGATATGATTGGTTTTTCCACGCCATTAACTAAGTTTTATGGTAACGCAAATAACTTTGATAATATTGGTAATAGTTCTGGACAACAAAAAGTAATGATTGTTCGAGTACCAAATTATAATGATGTCACAATTAATGGCCTATTAACAGGAAATGCATGGAATGGAAGAGAATTTGGATTTTTAGTTTTTCGAGCAAATGGAATGTTAACGGGAACAGGTTCTATTTATATGGTAGCAAAGGGTTACCGAGGTGGTGCTGGGGCTAATCCTAATACAGGAAATTATAGAGGGGCTGCAGGTGAAACATTCATAACTAATTCAAATTCAAACCGAGCGGGTGGTGGAAAAGGAGGGGGATACAATAAACCGAATCAGGGGAAGGGCGGAGGTGGCGCTTACGGAACAAATGGTTTGAGGTATTACCGAGAATATCCACAAGATGCAGTTGGGGGACGTTCATATGGCGATATTTATCTAAATCAAATTTTCATGGGCTCTGGTGCTGGTGGTGCTGGTGGAGGATCTACAGGGGGAAGAGGTGGAGGTTCAATAATTGTTTTTGCTGAATCTATTAATTTCCCAGGTACTCTTAATGTGAGTGGTAGCTCAGGAGGAAGTGCAAATGGTGCAGCTGGAGCGGTTCGTGTTGAAGGAAATACAGTTACTTTAGGAACAGTTGATATTGTTTCTGGTGGCACTGGTGGTGATGGAAGATTTGCAGTTTATTATGATTCATCATTCGCTGGGACAACCCAACCTGGATATTTAGAGAATACAACTTCTGGAGAAGGTATTATTGATGAAATGTTTGCCGATAGTTTTGAATCTGGTGACCTATCTACTTGGTTTGCGAGTATTACAGATAATGGTGATTTAGATGTTTCTCCTGCTTTAGATTATTGGGGTCGTTATGGGCTGCAATTTACAATCAATGACACCAATGGCATGTCTGTAATTGATGATACCCCAAATAATGAATCTAAAATTTTTACAAGATTTTATATTAATAAAGATTATTTGATTATGGCAGACCAAGATGAATTTGAGTTATATCGCTTATTGGATGCAAATTCTGTTCCAATTGCCTGGATTTCAGCAAGAGATAATGCAGGTGTTTTTGAAGTAAAAATCTCAACACGATTAGATGACAGTTCTACGCTCTCCTCTAATTGGTATCCAGTTGGAGATGGATGGCAAGCCATTAGTATCGATTGGATTGCTTCTTCAGGAAATTCTTTTGCTGATGGCGGAATGAGTTTATATCTTAATAATACACTTCAAGAAAGTTTAACTTTCTTAGATAATGATACATTGCGTGTAGAAAATGCAATGATATGTTCAGAAGGGTTAGATATCGGTACAACCGGGCAATTGTTTGTAGATGATTATGATATGCGGCGTTTGAAATTACCTGATTTATTGCCAGATACTACAGAAACATATACTTATGTAGTACCAGAAGATTTATTATTTGAAGATGGATTTGAATTGGGAAATACAAGCCTTTGGTCAACAAATTATACATCTAATGCAGCAATAAATATTACTGAATCAAAAAAATATTTTGGTAATTATGGAGTGGAATGTCTAATAAATCAATTTAATAGTGAATTGAAACTTGAAAAAGAATTTAACGAAAACCAATCCTCACTCAATATAGGATTTTATTTTTCTACAGCCGCTTTATCTATTGGTTTAGGAGATAGCTTACAGTTTTTTGACTTGTTTGATGAAAATGGTACTCGAATAGGTTATCTAAATATTAAGAATAAAAAGAAAGTAGGACGTCAATTAACATTTACAACTTATAAAGATGATGGATCTGCTGTTACAACTCCATACATATTGATAAATTCTAACTGGCATTCTATTCAGATAGAATGGGTTGCGTCATCCAGTGATGGAGGTAATGATGGATATATTAAATTGTATTTGGATGGAATTTTAGCAGGAAATGTGTTAAATATAGATAATGATACTAAGGCTGTAAAATCTGTTGCAATTCATACCTCTCGAAGAGGCGGATATGTCTCTGGAAAATATTACTTAGATAATATTGAAGTTTGGCAAGAAGCAAATCCATCTTTTGATCCAATAAGCATACCTGAATTTTGGTTAAGTCAAAAGTATGAAATTTCTGATCTTCAACCACACGCCGTTGCTGAAATCCAGCGCGAAACTACACCAGATGTCTATGTAACAGATACCTTTTCTTATGATGCCAATGGGAATATGATTACGGCCAATCAATTTGGAACTTCTTATACTTACACATACAATGCCGAAAACCGTTTAGCAAGTGTGAATAATATCCTTACAAATGAGCAATGGTACTTTACCTATGACGGGGAAGGAAACCGAATCATGGAAGACTACCGCTTATCAGGGGTTACTCAATCATATCGCTATTTCTTTGCCGGTGGGTCGTATGAAGTTGTTGATGATATAACAGCGTTGGATGATGACCAGATTAAACAATATTATTACTTCGCGAATCAATTGATAACGATGGATGATGGCAGTAATTGGAATTTCTTTGCTACAGATCATCTCTCAAGTACTAGTGTTGTGATGGATGCAACCGGAAATATGTTAAGTGCAAATCGGTATATGCCATATGGGGAATTACGAACGGATGCGAGTTTGACAGAGATATCCGAGACAGATTTAGGATATACAGGACAGCGGAATTATTCTGGTTTTGAGTTGATGGATTATAATGCGAGATTCTATAGTCCTTATCAGAACCACTTTGCTCAGCCAGATTCTATTATAACAGGAGTTGGGTCGATGGCATTGAATCGATATATGTATGCAATGAGGAATCCTGTTAGATATACCGATCCATTAGGATATTCAATTTGTGAATACGATGAAAATTGTTTTAGTGGAGGAGGAAATAATAATTATTTTGAAACAGCTTCTATTGAAGATGCAACAATAAAAACCATTATAACTGTTATAGTGGGAGGAAGTTTTGGAAATCAAACTGCACATTTAAATGGTCCAGATATAAATGAATCAATGCCAGCTTTTTTACCATACGCTGATTTAAGTTTTTCATATAAAGCTGAGTATGATCCAATTGATATGGATTATCCAACAGGGAAGATGAGAGCTGCTAGATATTTGATAGATCAAATTAATAAAAATAAAATATTAAAATTAATATGTTATAGCTCTGGAGCTGATGCTTGTTTAATATTTGCTAATGCTTTTCTTATTAATGGCGGTACAATTAAATCTCTTACATTAATAGGGCCTACAAATTCAGGAGCAATTTGGTCTGATTCAAATCTTTATCTATATAGAAAAGGAAATCTTGAAAATCTTTATGATGTTTTTTATAATCAACTATTAATGCAAGGAACGGATATTTATTGGGTAAACGATAATACTAAATCTGATGAAGAGTTAACAGAATTTTTACCAATACAAGGCTATGGGGCTGGATCATTTTACCAAATTGATGTAAATGCAGATCATGCAGGGGCTGGTGGCATTACTCAAGATCAATTTTTAGCGGATAGCCTTATAGTTGAGCTTTCTGAAAAAGGATGGTAGTAATGAAAAATAAAATTTTAATTAGTTTGTTGTTTCTTTTTACTATTTTTATATTCTTAATTGATACTGAAGCAAGTGAAAAAGATTATGGAGAATGTATTCAATCATTTGATGAGTTTGCATTAAATGTTCCATTAGTAGAAGATGGTTATCCTGAATTTAAATCGCCATCTTACCCCTGGGAACCAGTCGCTAATATACCAAATTATAAAAGTCATTATATTTATGAATTTCAATTAATAACAGAATTTAATCAAATGAAAGAGATTTGGATTTATTCAACCGATAAAAACAGAACATTTTTTATATACAATATTGAAGATGACTCTTGGCGCTATGTAAATTCTATTTTAGAAGACTATATACAAATTAAGAATTTAATTCTTACAGATGAAGGAAAAATTTACGGATTACCATTTAAATGGACCTCTCAATCAAAAAATATTCCATCTTTGACTATTTATGATGATGAAAATAAAGAATTCTACTTGGATCTCAATTCTTTAATACTCCCCTATGAAGATAGACTGTTCCCAGGCTATGAAATTGATACATTGGATCCTGATAAAATATTATATACTGATGGAGTTTTTTGGATTTATCACCAAAATGGTAATTTATATAGCTTAAATGTTCAAGATCAAAAGCTGATAAAAGAATTCGAGTTTGAGGAAAAATTTAGGGTTAAGTCTTTAGGTATTTTACCTAATGGTAATTTATTGATTCATAAAGCTCATTATGATTACTATTTAAAACCAAATGATTTTATTGAATATAATATTGAAAACAAAAGTATTCATTATATTGAACCACCTGAAGGTTGGATGAATTTTAAAAGCTTTATTTCTTCTAATGGTGATTTATGGATTGGTTCTATAGGTTATCGGGATACTAATAACAACTGGATATCCTTAATTGATGATATGGAATCTTATAATTATGAAAATTTAAATATTAATTCATTATGGACTACTCCTGAATTGTTTTTTCAAAGTTCAGATGGGATTACTTGGCACAGGAGGATTTCTGATTCTGGGTATTCTGGCACTGCTTGGTACAATTCTGCTACAGGAGAGGGTTGTCAAATATATTCATACTATGGGAATATAAGAGAAGATAGCGAGAATAATTTATGGACAATTGCAGATGGTATAATTTATAAACTTGAATCCAAGTAATATCCTTATAAATAAAAAATCAATTTTACTCAATCTTCTTCATCGCAGCATAATAATTGTTAGAAACTGTCTGTTCATGTACCTTAACATAAATCATCGTAGACTTCAATTTTTTGTGTCCCAAGAATTTCTGGTTACTGGCGATCCTTTTGTATGCGCTATGCTAAAGGATCATAGACATTAACTTTATTCTCAGCCACACCTTTCTTACACAATATATTGATTATTATATTATATATGATAGCTGAGAAAACTAAAGGCATTTAAGAAGTACTTCCCTTTTGGCTTATATGAGATACAATTAAAAAAATTCAAATATAAAAAGGAAATATATGATAAAGAAAAATAAAAATATTAAAGCAACTGAATTAAATATCAAAATGCCTTTTGGAATTGGCGATATAAAGTTTGTTGAAAATGATTTAGCAAAAAAAACTGCATGGAAATTGTACGTAGAGATTTCAACAAGAATTTCATTGGTTCCTTTAAATAATGATGAAGGTATTCTTAGAGAAGCTCTTGATTCACTTTACAGCCTATTCAATATCACACGAGACATTCTTAAAGATGCTGATCCATCAATTGCCATGGGTGAATTATCACTTGGATTTCTCGCAATAGAAATTCTAAATAAAGGTTTGAGACCATTTATTTCGAAGTGGCACTTACTTTTAAGTTTATATGAAGAATCAAAACCTGCAAATATTTCAAAAATTGAATATGAAAAACTTTGGGAAAAAAACAAATTATTTAGAAAAGAATTAGAAGAATTGACGCAAGAGATGGTTCTTTATACAGACTCTTTAGCTAAAATAGCTACGATAAGTTCATAAATCGGAGAATATGCTACATAAACAATTAACAACTTGCCTGTTTTATAATTTGTTTGAAAGACACAGAACTCCAAATATTTAGCAATAAATGAGAAATTTGTTTGGTTATAACTGAAAAAAGATACCTGTACTGTGGTTACTATAAATTTTAAGATATTAGAAACATTGATATTTATCAATTATATTATTTTTCGGATATCATTTTAAGATTGAACTTTTTATGTTCTTTCTTGAGATTTATGTATTTATATTTGAAATTATCAATGATAATACCCGCCTCTAATAATCAATAAAAATCTCATCATAATAATTAACATAAATTAAATTTTCTGAATTTTCATCATCTTCAAATGCCAATCCAAGCCAATATCGAATTGAATAAGGCCCATCAATATTACTATATCCTACACATCTGCCTGTAGTGGAAACTGACTTTGCAGAAATAATTCCAAATTCTTCAGGAGGAATGTCGACCGGAAATACATAAAGCCGATAATAATCTGACATTAAAAAATCGATTACATTTCCTTCCTGATCATAAACTATCCCATTTAATGAATAATATTTCAAATGGTTTAGGCTGTAGTTTTTAAAAATTAATTGAAGGGAATGTTGTGGAAAATTAATATTGCTATATTCTATATTTGGATGAGTATGACTTGATAAGTAATTAATTTCAAATAAATTATTGTCAATTGTTGGTAAATTAGGAAATATTGAATAATCCAGAGAAGGCATAGTAATGTTTATAATTTTTCGATTCGAATCATATAAAACATACCTTTCACTGTTTGACTTTGGAAGAATGATATTTATTTTTCCTGGCGGCAATAATGTAGTTAGTTCAAAGTTTTTCTCATTAGATTGTTCCGAAAAAATTGTTGCATATTGGTTTTGTACATCAATAATCTCCGAACCATCTGAAGAAACAAAACTAATAGGCCACCAAACCATATATTCATTTAAATACTGAGATGGAACAAATTCTTTTCGACATTGAAGAATTGCAGGATCCTCAATTTGAATATTTTCTTCTTCAATTTCACTATTAAATTTTGATTCATCATAAAGAGAAATATTTTCGTTAAATTTATTTGCAATTAAATCATCAAGAGGAACTGAAATTCCAGTATTTAC
The DNA here is from genome assembly GCA_963676155.2 of Anaerolineales bacterium. Taxonomy (GTDB): domain Bacteria; phylum Chloroflexota; class Anaerolineae; order Anaerolineales; family UBA11579. Next base: position 294,888 of record OY781052.2, on the reverse strand, counting down.
TAATTGACTAAAAGTTGAGTAAATGTCATCGCTTTGTTCATATTGATAAACTACATTTGATGTTTTATTTTTTGAACATTCAATTTCATTTGAAAAATTCAAAGGAATATATTTATCTAGCTCTGCATTTGATAAATTTCTATTTGCAATTGAGCATGCTATATCTAACAATCTTTGCTGAGAAAAGTCCCAAATTTTAACTTCACCATTAAGTGAAGAAGTGATAACTCTTTGTTCACCTAGATTGATAATTGTATTAATAATGCCTAGATGGGCTTTTTCTATTGTAGAAATTAAAATTTTTTCATTAATATCCCAAATCTCTAAATCGCTACCTTCGTAAATTTCTGCTACCTGTTCAAAATTATCTAATCTTTGTATAAATTTTGAAACTATGATTGTTGAATTGTCAATAAATGCTACTGCACCTACCATTCCAGGAGATGAAATTTTTTGAATAATTTCATCATTTTCCAAATCATAAATAATAATTTCTTCGGAGAGACTTTTTGTCATTGCTATTTGTTTTCCGTTTGGGCTAAACGAAACTCTTAGAATTCTATCATATTCATTAAATGGCTGAAGAATGTCTGATTGTAATTGTTTAGGAATATTTTTTCTAATATCCCATATTCCTATATCATAGTTTGGAATTAAATCAAATGAAAAAGCTAAATAAGATTGAGTTGAATTTATACTCGCATTTTGTTCAAGTCCATCAGTAAGATGATTAATCTCGTATTGCCAAGTAATTTGGTTGTTATTAACATCATATTTTAAAAATAATCCTTTTTGGTATAGCAAATATAAAAATTCTGAATCTTCTGAAAAAACCATGGTAGAAATTTTTCCAAAGTTCTGTGATTCAATATTTATTAAAAGCTCATCATTCTCAATATCAAATACCTTAACAGTTCCATCATTACAACCCAACCCTACTTTTTTCCCGAGAGAATCGACTGAAAAGCTTGAAAAATTGCAATCCTTTTTATTATAAAGCACTTTTGATAAATCCTTTGAATAAAGATAAAACTCCCCTTCTTCAGCAACACCAACGCCGTTTTGACTTACTGAAATTGAGTTCAAATCAAATTCCAATCCCTGTTTTAAAAATATTTCATTCTCAATAAACTTATTTTTTTGATAAAGATCTATAATTTTTATCCTATTATTGGAGAATAATAACGTTAAAAATCTTCCCATTGGATCTGTTGATATGTTCTGAATGCCTTCAGCTTCAAATGATCCAAGTATATAATTTTTATCAATATCATAAATTGATATTATACTTTTTTTACTACAGAGAAAGATAATATGAGTGTTTGGATAAAATGTGCTACATGTTTTCAAAGGTTGATTTAAAAGAGTATCTTTTTTGAACTTATTAATTTGTAGCATTTTAACAGTATCCCAAACTATTATGCTTGAAATACCTTCTGAAATGATATATTTTCCATCTGAAGAAATATCAAAAGCAATAAAATCAGGATAATATTTTTCATTAACAGTTTTGCTTTCATGAACATTTTCCATTACATGAAAGCTTCCAGAGAATCCTTTGATATTTACTATTTGGTCAATATCCCAAGCAAAAATCCCAAAACTGGTAATTGAATAAAAAAGATCCTGTGTTTTATCTAGTTCAATACCAAATATAGGTGAATGGCCAACATGAAAAGGACCTTCAATAATCTCTCCTGTATAAATATCCCAAATACCGACCGAACTGTTGACAAAATCTTTCCCTATAATAATTTCATTAGATTTTAAACCAAATTCTACACTAAAAGCATTAATATATAATGTGTTAATATTTGTAAAATTATTATTTATTAACTCATAGATTTTTACCATCTCTTTATCAACAATAGTGTCAATAATAACTAATTTTGTGTAATCTGAGTTAAATTTGATTTGTGTTATATCACCGAAAATTTGAATAGTATTATATAAATTATCATTTGAAATATAATCATAAAAACTTACTTCAGAAGTAAAGCAACGCCCTTCTTTAAATAAGTTGCATTTTGAAACAGCATAAAACATATCCCCAGTGGTTACTAAAGGGTTTGTCATATAGTTCATTTCATTCGGCAGTTCATTATAATAACCTTCTAATAAAACGCCTTCTTCATGAATATACTGATTTACAATAAAAAAAATAAATTTATCATTATTAAATATTTTGTTGATTTTATAATTAAGGTTACGAAAGAGTTGAGATAAGATAAAATTTGGGATTTTTTTCATCCCAATATGGCCTTCAGAAACATCAAGGAAAAATATTCCTTCTTTATTAATGGATTTATCAAAAATCAAATTAATAATCATTGTTCTTGAAAAAAAATCATGTTCACATAATATATTTACTTTTCTTTGTCTATATTTATATATGTTTGATAGTTTCTACATATGGAACCATTAAAAAATTCATCATTAATTAAATCTATAAGCTGGTCATTAGTAATAATAAGAGAATCCATGTGGTTTTCATTATCAATGTTTATATCACTGCTAACATCAATATTTGATTTTATATTTTGAGCTCTGTAATATGATTCAAAATTGATTTCGGGAATTAATAATAGCTTAGTAAATAATTCTTTTGTTGCAAGGATTATTATCAATATTAAAATCAAAATTAATAAAACATTTCTAAATTTATTTTTATTCATGTTAAATCCATTCATTTTATTATTGGGGCAGGAATATTATGAATTCTAAGAACTTGATCACTTTCAAGAATTAATGTAAAAAGCACTTCATCTACAAATGAAGAATCATAAATATTTTTTGCTTGAATTCCTAAAAGAAGACCAGTGTCAAGTTCATTTTCATTATTCAATTGAATTGCATTATAAGTTAAGTTTTCGGATAAAAATCTCTTATTTTGTGTTTGAATGGTATTTGATGAATACACAAGCATAATAATAAAAACTGATAATAAAAGTACCGATAATTTAAGTATTAAATTGATTCTTTTTTCTTTTTTTGTAATTTTTATTTGATTTGCAAAACTTTCACTTTGATAAATCATCTGATCTTCAGTGATTTGAATATTTTCAGTTTTAAATTCGTTGATTAGGTTTGAAAAATCTATTAGTTCATTACCTCTTAATAGCAAACTAGTATCTTTGATAATCATCCATTCAATTGCTTTATTCTGATATTTTGTATGCTCTTTTAACAATTTAAAATTGGTATTAATTGAACTGATCAGTAATTTTAATGAATCCCCATAATTGTCATTTTCAAATTGTAAGTCGATCCAATTTCTTTTTGAAATTTCATTATGAATTTGATGTTCTCTATCTAAGGCATTTGAAATTTTAATTGGTATAATCCTTTTTCCATTTTTACATGCGTGTTCAATTTCCTTATTGCACCAATCTGAATTTATTGAAAAGGGACTTATCAAAAATAAGAAAACATCTGAGTTTTCTATTCCATAATATATTTCTTCCAATAGAAGCTCCCCTTTTGGAATGCTTTGCCAGTCCACCCATATTAATAAATTTTGTGATTCCAAATAATTAACAAGTTTTGATGTTATTGAAAAATCTTCGTCTGCATAAGAAATAAAAATGCGAATTGGACTATTATTTGGAATAATCATATAACCACCTCTTGATTATTATACATTAATTGATCAAAAAAAAGAAATCACAATTAATATCGCTTAATGAAAAAGTATAAGTAATAATTGATCTAGAATCAACATGTTTCATTCTTTTATTTATTTCCAACGATATTGGCATTTGTCAAATGATCTAGTGATGAAAAATCAATGATTGGATTTTTCCTAATATCTAATGTCTCAATTTTATTAAGTGTCCTAAAAACAGAAATATCCGAAACTTGGTTAACTCTCATTATTAAATAGGATAATTCTTGCATATTAGCAAGCGGATAAATATCTTTTATTTGATTGAAGCTTAATGATAGAACTTCCATAGAAGTTAAATTAGTTAACGAATCTATACTTGAAATATTATTTTTTCGTAAATCTAAACTTCTTAAATTTGTTAGCTCAGCCAATGGTGATATATCGGAAAGATTGTTATATGAAAGATTCAAGTCAGTCAAAGATATTAATTTTGAAAGAGGACTTAAGTCCGAAATAGCATTCGAGCTCAAATCTAATACGTATAGATCATTCAGATTTGATAAAGGATGAAGATTACTAATTGAATTATCACCGAGAAAAACTTGATTCACATTATGTAACTCACTTAATGAGGATATATCTGAAATCTCATTACCATTTAACTGAATATATTCTAAATTAATTAAATTAGAAAATGAAGGGAGATTCGTAATCAAATTATCTTTTAAATCAATGTATTCCAATGAATGTATATTTTGGATAGGGCTAATATCTGAAATTGAACTATCACGAAGCCACAAAAACTTTAGATTTAAATTATTTTCTAAGAATTCTACATTACTATATGAATTATTGTTTCCCTCGATTTTTAACCATTCTAAGTTAGAAATCGAAATAAGAGATGAAAGATCACTAATGTTTTCACTCCAGATATATAGCCCCTTCATATTGGAAAATTCATTTAATTTTGATACATCAGACAATTGATTGCCAACTACAACAAATTCTTTTGCATTTTCAGCTATCGAAGGAATTTGGTTTAAATTACTACCATCTGATTGAAAGAAATATAATTTTTCTATATTTGCTTCTCCAATCAAAATTTTATCTTTGTCATAAGCTTCTAATTTTATATCAGTTAATTTATTTTCTATTTCATTTAAACTAATTGATATAGTTGAGTAGGTAGATTCATATGAAATTCCATCGAATGAAATTGAAAGATAATCGGCATTTTGATTATATACATTGATGACTAATTGAGCTGGTCCCATTTCAGGTCCCTGATAATCAATTGTATATTTGAGATCTTCAAACCCTCCGGCATAAATAGGAATTTGGATATAAAATATCAATAACAACATAGTTAATAGAACTAATTTGCTTTTTTTCAATTCACTACTCCTTGGTAGCATAAGTTTTAGTAAAAATCAAAGACAACGATAAAATAAAAGATAATTAATAAATTTGAAAAAAGAAAGTTTTTTTGTGAATACCCTCCTTAATTAACATATATATATATTATATCAAAAAAAAATTATACAATCAAATTTGAAATAGTATAGCATTTCAACAAGAAATAAAATAATCCAAAAAAAATAAAGAAACTAATAAAATTAATGATGGTCTGTCTCAAATAATACGACCAGTGATAAATTACATTTATCTAATTTGATTTTATTAAGTTCTCATTTTATATATTTTTACCTGACTTTTAAATTTAATAAATAAGAACAATACTAAATACTTATTGATTATCCTTTTCTTCATTTTAATTTAAATAATTACTTTTAGTTATTAAAAATTGTGGGAATACATCCAAGAACCAATTATATTATCGTAAATGGAACTAGATTTGACCTCACTAGCTCTTCAAAATTAGTAGGGAGCATAAGCGTTGGGACACACGTTACTGGTTATGCATTGAATTATCATGATGATACATATGCAGATGTTATGGAATTATATGCTCAATTGGAAATTGTCAAAATATCAGGTATAGTAACGGACATAACATCATCAACAATAACAATTGATGGAAAAGTGTATAATATTACATCGATAAGTAAAATTCCATCAGGTTTAGTTATTGGTGATACTGTAGTTGGTACAGCTCAACCCTCATGGTTTAGTTCTTCATCATCCATAATTACTTTGTCTATTATTAGTCCAACATCAACAAACACAATTATTCCTAGCAATACACCAATACCAACAAAGAAAATTGTTACCCCGGCATCGACCCCCTCACCAACTCCAATGGAAGATAAAATCAAATCAATTGAAATTGATGGAATTCAATATCAAGTTCTTCAATCTGATTATGATAAATATGGTTTGAATTATTCCATGTATATTGAAAACAATGCTATCATTTCTCAAGAAGAAATTTATATTGAAAATGAAACATCATTATTAATGAAAATTTTATACACAATTTTTGGAATTTTATTTTTCTTCTTAATATTGGGATTATTATCAATTAAAAAATTCGAGGGAAAACTAATTCGAACGACATCTGAATTAAATACTTTTAATATCATGTCAGATAATGGTGATATAAATGAATTTAGATATGGTGCTAAATACGTTGAATTTGTTTCAAAATATACAAACCAATATTTGAAAGGTTTAGCTTTATTCAAAAAAGTATTTGTGATTAATTCTCAAAATAAGTAAACTATATTGTTTCTGAAAAAGACTCTCAAGTTTTTATGAGATTCTTTTTTATTTTAAATTTTCAGTTTTCTTTATTTATAACAATTGAATGTTATATACCAATTTGGTATTTCTTTCCATTCATCATTTCTCATAGCCCAAGTTGTATCAATTCCAAGGGATTGTGTATTTGGTGCTATTTTATATACTTCATATGATTGATGCAAAATCCGATTATCTTTATTTGGCATTATTTGGTTTTTATAATAAATCTGATATTCACTTGGAATATTTTCAGGAATTACTAAAATGTAATTAATTTCATGGCTCAATGCAGATGGTATCTGATGAAAAGGGACACTTAATACATTTTTCACAACCTCAACCCAATCCCCAGTCAAATCTACTGGAACTGCATCTGCTCTACATACTGTTTCTTGTTTTATAACAATATCAGAGTTTTTTACCCATCCATCCATTTTTGGGGAGCCTGGAAATAAAATATGAGACCATCCGTTTTTTTGTTCAATTAATTCGTAACGTGTGTCTTCCACCACGTAACCATAAGCAACGTTATTTTCGCCTCCAGGACTTGACCAGAAAACAATACCATCTCTACCTTTAGGAACATATATTTGTTTCATATAATTTGATTCTGGCCATCCAGGAAAATGAAATTGGGTTATATCATAACCACTTGATGATTTTTTTGGAGAAGAATTTGAACCAGAAGCATATTCAGGTTCAGAATTTGTGGGTTCAGAATTTGTGGGTTCAGAATTTGTGTTTGATGGAGCCCCATTGATTGTAATGGTTGAACATTGCTTAGCTTGGTCAGACCAATCTGAAGCTTTAGCAGTTACTGCACATACACTTACGTTTCCAGCGCCATATTCATTTGATTTAAATATCTCGATAGCGCCCCCCCCCCATCGTTTCAGCTTTACTTTGACCGGCAACTAAAAACTTTGTAGCTCTTGCTCCTCCTGAACATGAACCTTCGGCTTTTAAAGTTACATTTTCACCTAAGCTAGGATTATCATTACTAATTGATAATGAGACAGTACAATTACTTGAAGATGTATTTGATGCAGTATTTGATGCTGTATTTGATGCTGTATTTGAAGATGTTGAGCCTGTGCCATTAACATAAATAGTATCACATGATTTGGTGCCAACATTCCAATCTCCATCTGTAACAACAAAACATACATTATGACTTCCAACACTATACTCTTCTGACTTAAATGTTTCTGTTTGGTGCGGGGCACCTATTTCCGCTTTATCTTCACCATCAATAATAAATTTTACAGCTCTAACACCCCCCGAACAGGAGCCTTCCCCCTCTAAAGTTACATGATCCCCTTTAGTAACATTTTTATTACTAATTCTAAAATAATTTACACTACAATTCCCCCCGTACACATCAATTCTTTTAGTCGATATAAAAATAGTAGCTAATATTAATATAATAAGAAATGTTAATGTTTTTTTCTTAACCATGTTTTACTCCTGTTCATATTGTAATTAAGATAAAATATATATATAAAATACCAATTATAAAATATTAATGTGGGCATAATACATGCACTATTGATGCATAACATTCTAGCGGGAAATAAATGGAGCAATCATGGAAAACAAAGAAAAAATTGCATTTGCAGAAATCATTCAGAAGGCATTAAAAGATTTTAATAACCCAATTAGGTTAAAGAATAATCAATTAAAAAACCATTACTTAGTTCAAGAAAAAGTCGATAAGGGGTTTGAACTTGATGAAGCCTTGCGAGAATCTCTTATTGAATTTAACGAAGTCGTAGCTGAATATAATACTATGTATGCCTTTATTATTGAAAAAAGATATTTTGAAGGATTAACTATAAATCAATTAATTAATGGTGAATATTTTTCCAAAGCAGGTTTTTATGAAATTGCTCCAAGAACTATTTCAAAATATACTAATTCAGCCATTCAATTCATGGCAGAGAAGATGATCAATGGTTTTAAGAATGAAAAAATTTCTAAAAAAATATTTAACAAAAAAATAAAAATAATAAATTCATTGCTTTGGGTTTTATTTTTTTTGTTTTTTGGATTATTTATATTAGTGAATAATTCATTAAATAGTTCAAAAATTCAATATTGTGATCTTTACGATTCTGAACTAATTGATTTTGAAGTTAACCGTTTTGTTCAAAAGGATGGATATAGTATTTTCAATTCAAATAATACAAATGGAATTAAGAATAGTAAAATCAGATCATTATATTCCTATAACAATTTGCTCTTAGTAGGTTATTTTGAGGATGATAATAATATCAATAATTCATTTTCAGAAATCTATTGGGATGAAGAAAAAATTATTTTCGGATGTGAATTTGAAAATTTCAATAATACATTTCAAATTAATAGTTTTATATTTTTTAATGACATTTTATTTATAGCAACTGATGGTTACGGTATTTTAAGTATAAATGATAAAGGAAAAGTCAACCAATTTACTGCTGAAGATGGATTAGCGTCTGATAGCATATATTCATTTACAATTGATAATCAAAATAATTTATGGGCAAGTACAAGTAATGGTGTATATTTTTATGATATGGATCAATGGGTTCAAAAATACGATAAAGTATTAATCCATAATCAAATTTATGAAATTAAATTTGATTCAAAAGATAATATATATATTGGTTATATTTTTAAAGGAATGAGCATTTTTGATAACAAGAATGGTGTTTGGCTTCATTTAAATGAAGAAAATGGTCTTTTGAGAAGTAACAATGTTAGAGGAATTGAGTTTAATGAAGACAAAGCATATATCGCGTTTGATGGGGCAGGAGTTGCAATATTAGATAATGAGTATGAAGTTGATAGTTATTTTGATTATAATTCTGGTTTAATTTCTAATTCTGTTAATGGAATTGAATTTGATTCTTATGGAAGAATTTGGGTTTTGACAAATTCAGGAACTGTTTATTATGACAACAGTAATTGGATTGTATATAACACTCTTCCATCTTACTCAATTACTTTTATGAATGGTTGTGACAAGAATGATTGCCAAACAGATTCAAATGTTTGGATTGCAACATCAAATGGTATTACACATAGCCGACTTCCTTATAATGATGATGCAATAGAAATACTTAGAGGATGTCTATATCCAATTGGGAAACCAGTGCAATGTTTTTCTTTTTCTAATTCAAAAACCTCTTTACTAGAAATGCATTATTCCTTAGCGGAATTGCTACCAGGTGATTCATTTTATTTTGAAATTTTGATAATGCCTATTAATAATTATGAATTGCGGATCGATAGAGGAGATTTTCTTAGCTTTATTGGTGAAGAAAATAATTTGAATAATGCATATCCTATTATTCCCGTAAACAAAAATATTGCAACTGGCGAGACTTATATTTTTGATAATAGAAATAATCTAATAATAATTCCTGAAAATTATCAAAATAATCTTAATTCAAAATGGAAAATATGGATGTCAACAAGATATACAGGCCCAGAAATTATCATAGATTAAAAATCAAAATTGTTGCTTCAAGTATGCATTAAATATGCACTATTGATATCTCTTTGTTTTGTAATAATAATAAGGAGATATTTTTATGAAAACTACTATTAGAAAAAATATACATACAATTAATAAAATCATAGTAATTATTGGATTTTTTATGCCTTGGATTAGTGTTTGCAATAATTACACATATTCAGCATATGAATTAACTCTCAACGATACAGAATTACTAGAAGATACATGGCCATTATTAGCCTCGCTTATTACACCAATTTTAGGCCTAATAATTTTATATATGGTGAATGAAATGGCAATTCATATTAAGTTATTCATTAGCCTTATTTTATCAATAATTGGAATATCCCCTTTGCTATATATTCACATTAATATCAATAATTTTTATTATGAATTTGAATTATTAATTGGTTTCTGGATTACGTTTATTGGGTATTTAATTGATATTTTATTAATTCTTCACAACATTAATGAAGAAAATGGATTTAAAAAAATCATTAAGCAGTTTGTCCAAAATATTAAGGATAATTATTCTTGATTAATGCTCAACATAAAAACATTAATATTCAAATTTATTTTTATATATCTAATTTACTAAAGATTTAAATAGAAGGAAGAATGAACATGTATAGTCAAAATTATCAATTAGTCAGTGCAGAAGAAATTCGAGGAAAGATTACTTATTCAAAGCCCGAAAAAGAAAATGAAAAAGAAATAATAGTTAAAGAATGGATTTCAAAACAAGGAAAGTTTTGGCCACTTGAATTATCAGCTAACATAATATTAAAAGAGCATCAGTTAATTTATATTCCCATATGGATATTATTTGGGAAGGCCGAGGGAACATGGTCAGCGTCAGTTGGTATTGAGCACTGGAGATATGAAATATGCAATAGTTGTTCAGGTAGGGGAGGAGAATATAGAGGAACTGGTAGCGATAGACATTTTTCATCCTGCTGGAGATGTAGTGGTTCAGGGCAATTAAAAAAATTTTATACCGCATGGGGAAGTCAAAGTGGAGTTGTGAATGTTGAAATGCAAGGGTCTGTTGTAAATAATTTTTCACCAGAAATTGAATTTAAAACTGGTAAAATAGATTTAGATGCTGTTGAAGAAGATCTTTCTGAATATCAAGCGAAAGAAATGATTATATTAAAACCTAACTTTAATGGATCAGAAGAGGGAATTAATGTTGCGAGAATTGAATTAAAATCTCGATTAAATAATAAGGCTAATTTGGCTGCTTCAAACATTGGCAAAGTAAGAAATCTTCAGGTTTCCTATATTAATATAGATAATTTATCATCAAGGATTTGGCTTTATCCTATGCTTATCGGTGAATACTCTTTTGAGGAAGAAAATTTAGGAATTCAAATGGATATGTGTACTGGGGAGGTTTTTATTCAAACTCCAAAATCAGTAATTATTAAAAGAAGAAATCAATCTATAAGTATTTCAATTGCAGTTCTTGGAATTATTGCGTTAATTATCTTTATATTAACATTAACAAACTAATTTTGAAAATTGCGAAATATATAGAATTTACGGAACTTTAAAAGAAAAAATATCAGAATGGTATTCAAAATATATTAAAAATATTATATTATATATGTGTAAGGAAACCAACAAATGGCAGCGTAAATGAGCTGCCATTTTTACTTTTGAGATTCTATAAAAAAAGTCAAATCTTTTTATCTCAATACTTTTATTTCTATTTATAATTTTCCCCTTTTATCTATTACCACTTCATTTTTAATTTCTAAATTAATTCAATTAAAGTTTGGTAATGTGTTTTTAGAATGAGAATACCCGCATTCCTAAACACCAATAATGAGCTATAACCAAATGAGAATTTCCAAAAAAGGAAATTTTATGAGGATACTTATCATAAAAAGGCGATGTTTTATTACCTTCAATATATTCAAAAATTAATGTTGGGTCATTTAAATTAACTACAGTCATTCCACCTTGATTATGACCAAAAGCAATCCATTGATTATCATTTGAAACCACAGAAGCCGCACCCATAGGTTTAAATGGAATTTCCCTAATCAGGGTCCCAGTTAATGTCTGTTCTTGAATCGTAGATTCACCACTTTGTATGTTGTAAATTTCCATAAAACAAGTATCTGTTTTATAGTTATAACCTAATAATCCACTACCCTCTGATACTTTAGTGAAATTCTCTAAAGAATAAATCACGTAATGATCATTTTTACGACTAAAAGATGAGATTAAAAATTTATTTTCTTTTGTAAATGAAAGCTTTGGATAACTAAAATTAACATTCCACCATTTGTTATTGATGGTATCAATTAAAAGTTGTCCAGATTTATCAATCAATATAAATTGACCGTCTGGGGAACTTAATTCAGTATTGCAATTAATGTTACGAATTTTATTTGAATCTATTTTCAATAAAGGATTAATAAATGTAGATGGTGAATAAATGTTATACATTTTTAAACCATCTGTCTTATCCCGTTCTTCAGGGATATGGCTTCTTGCAAACCCACCTGTCAAGATATGCTCATTGTCTGGCCAGAATACAATTCCTTGTTCCCCTCCATTTCCACAATAAAAAGAAGAGATTATCTGTAAATTAGAGTTAATTATTTTTACCGTATCTCTTGTTTCATTTGTTCCATTTAGGTTTTTCAAAGCAAAAAGCATGTTGTCATGAGATATCCCTAATGAACAGCAAATATAATTATCATCATGAATGTCAAATAAATCTGTAAATAGAATTTCTTTTATAACATAACAATTATTTTTCAAATTTTCACCACCTGTAAATAATCCTAAATTAAATTCCATTGATTCGGCTTATTTTTTTATTATACAGGATTTTAGCCTATATATTTCAAAGAATTACGAATAAATATTTCATTTTTAAATATAAAAAACCAAAGAATATATTATACTTTTTTCATTTGTTCCCTCTAAAAAAATTAATAATTAATTTAGCCATCAATATTATTATTAACTACCCTACCCTATGATAATTACATTTATCAAATTGCCTTCTCCATGATACTCCCCCTTTCTCAAATTGTTAAGTCAAATTAAACATCAGCTCTTATATTATATAAGAGGATTAAAACAATAAATGGCAGCCTAAATGTGCTGCCCTCTCCAAAATAAGTCTGAAAGAGATATATAAAATCTAAACAAAGAAATAATTTATCGATAATAGTTCTTATTTTAGTTTTACAAAGAATAATTCTCGTGGGTTGCTAAAGTTTGCCCATTTTCTTCTGAAATTTCAAGATCATAGAGTCCGTGAAAGCCAATAGATGTGAAATCGAATTCTTGATTATTATTTTTTGCTTCAGCATATGTGGTTAATGAAAAAATCAAAATTGATAAAACAAAAGTAATAAAGGTTTTTCTCAAAATGCCCTCCTTGATTAACCTATATATATTATATCAATTATTTATCACCAGTTATAATTTTAATTATCAAATTACTTTATTATCAGGATTTGAATTCTTTCAGGACATTTAATAATTTTAGACAATCTAGTTTCAAAAAATTAATTATTTAAAAACGTACAAAATACCCATTGATTCAATTATGGAATAATCTGAAATAGGATTATTTTTATATATGAAATATCAATCTCTTCTAAGTTCTTTAAATTAGCCAAAGCAGTAATATTTATAATATTATTATTGTTTATATATAAATGTTTTAATTGAGAATTATAAATTAATGGATCAATATTGCTGATTTTTTGATTGTTTAACCACAGTTCTTTTAGATTGATTCCATTAAGTAGTTAAATAGATAAATTGCATTGATGAAATAGTATTTATATTGGTATACTTAATCCAATTACAGCTTTCGGAGCTTACTATTCATGAACAAAATTTTAATGGTCGGAAATACCGATTTTAGTATATATATCTATCGTAAAGAATTAGTGAAAAGACTTATTGATGAAGGTTACGAAGTATATATTTCTGCACCTAAAGGGAATTATGTAACTGACTTAGAGACTATAGGATGCAAATTTATAAACACAAATCTATCGACTCATGGTTTAAATCCAATAAAAGAGATTGCAGTACTAATTCAATACTTTTTTATTATTCAAAAAATTAAACCAACAACTGTATTAACTTACACGATTAAACCAAATGTTTATGCAGGATTCATTTGCCGAATTACACGAACGCCTTATATTGTTAATATTACAGGCTTAGGGACATCAATTGAAAACGGAGGGTTTCTTCAGAAAATTGCTTTATCTTTATTAAAAATTGGAACAAAAAAAGCAAATAAGATTTTTTTCCAAAATAAGGAAAATTTAGAATTCATAATTGAAAATGGAATAGGAATTGGAAAGCAAAGATTAATTCCTGGATCAGGAGTGAATTTAGTAGAACATAAGTATGAAAAATATCCCAAAGAGAATATTCCCTTACAATTTCTTTTCATTGGAAGAATAATTAAATCAAAAGGTGTGGAAGAACTTTTTGAATTAATTTCTTATTTGGAAAAAAATCACGAAAAAAACTTTCATTTCCATATTTGTGGAGCTATGGGACGTCAATATATTGAGAGATTTTACGAGATTATTAAATCTGATTCTATCTCATATTACGGTAAAGTAAAAAACATTCATCCCTATATAAGTCAATCGCATCTTATAATTTTACCTTCACATCATGAAGGTATGGCAAATGTTTTATTGGAAGCAGCTGCAACTGGTCGTCCAGTTATAGCTTCAAATATTCCTGGTTGTATTGAAACATTTGATGAGAATATAACCGGTATTTCTTTTACAGTTAAAAATTCAGAAAGCCTTATTAAAGCTGTTGAAAAATTTATTTCTCTTTCACATGAAGAAAAGAAAATAATGGGGATTAATGGAAGAAAGAAAGTTGAAAGAGAATTTAATCGTGAAATAATAACAAATGCATATATTGAAGAAATCCAAAATATTAATTGATATTGGTATTATACAATTTTTCATAACTTTTTATCACATCTTTTATATCATAACCGGCCTCAATTAAACCATTCTCAAAACATCCCCTATTCAATGTTTTATACTTCTCTAAATGTAAAAACACTTCATTTGCCCATACAAATTCAGATTCGGTTAATGATAAAAATTTTACAAGTGGAGATAATTTTATTGATTCTGTTATTACATTTGATGCAATAATTGGCAAATTTGATGCTTGTGCTTCCAAAAGTGTTATCGGAAACCCTTCATATAGAGACGGAAAAACCATAATGTCCATCACACATAATAAATTTTGAATATCATCTCTCATACCAAGTAGCAATACTTTTTCTTCTAATGAAAATTCAATAATCATTTTTTCAATTTCAGATCTTTTTGATCCGTCGCCGATTAAAATCAATTTTGAATTGGTATTATTTTTATAAAATTGATTAAAGATTTTTATAATAAATTTTTGATTTTTTACATCAATAATTCTTCCAATGTGACCAATAACAATTTCATCTTTTTCTATGCCTAATTTTTTTCTCATATTGACTCTTGAATCAATGTTATACAAGAATTTTGACACTTCAATCGGATTTTTAAGGATAGTGAATGAATTTTTCTCTCCGTACATCCATTTTCCTGCCAAATCAGATACCGCAATTTTATCAGTCACCTTTTTTTGGATTCTAATTCTATTTATTTTATGAATCAATTCAAAGAATCTTTGAAATGATTTGTCATTTTTACTACTACTACTGTGAGAATGAATAATTATTTTTTTAATTTTTTTTCTTTTTGCTATTTTTATTAAAAAAATTTCAGATAATAAAGAAGTATGAATATGAACAGCAGTATATTCGTTTTTATGATTACTAATGAACCTTTTTATTTCTTTTTTTTTCTTAAAAATATTTTTTCTTCCAGGTGTAATATAGAAAATATCTGCACCTAACTCCTTTAATTGGAAGGCTATTTTTGTTTGTTCAGAGTCACTTATTAAAAAATCAAAATGATATTCTGTTCTATCAATATTTTTATATATTTCTAAAAGCATTTTTTGAATACCACCATAATTTAATGATGATACATAGTGTAGAATTTTCATAAATTTTCAATCCTTTTTGTATAAAAATTTTGATAAAAAATAGCAATTTTTTCTACATTAAAATCGGAATTAATTAATTCTGATAATATCGATTTTCTTTTATTTATTAATTTTTCGTTTAAAAGAATTATTTTAGCCCAATAATTAGAAGATGATTTTAAAGATAATCTGAAGGTAGTTGGTAATAAAACAATTTCTTTTGTAATATTACTTGAAATTATTGAGATTAAATTAGATGCTTGTGCTTCTAATACTACCCCGGGGAATCCTTCATATATTGAAGGAAATATTAACATATCTGATGCTGACAATATATTTGGTATATCATTCCGACTACCTAAAAATAATATTTTCTTATCTAAGTCAAGTAATTTAACCTTTTTCTCAATATTATTTTTCAACTTCCCCTCACCTATTAATAATAGTAATGAGTCTTTTTTATTTTTCTGTACCTCTGAAAAAATATCAATTAAAAAATCATGGTTCTTTTGTGGATGAAATCTTCCAATATGACAGAGAACTAATGTGTTTGGTTTAATATTTAATTCTTTTCTTAATTGCATTCTGTTGTTTTGATTAAAAACAAATTTTCCTACAGGAATTCCATTTTTAATAATTTTTACTTTATTATTTTTGACATTTTTATTCCCAAATTCACTAATTGCGGCTAACCTTGAAACCGCAAACAAATCAGTTGCATATAACCTAGCTAATTTTGATGTAAATATTTTTATTTTTGAGTCTTTTGAAGCATTTCTTGAATGCGCAATTCTAATTGGTATTCTTTTGTTTTTTGCTACCTTCAGGTATATAAAAGCTGTACTAGTTTGATGTCCATGAATAATTTTATAGGTATTTTCTGAAAGAAATATATTCCAAGCTTTTTTGTATTGATGGTAATTAGCTCCTGTAAATCTGGGAAAAACAAATATATTTCCACCTAATTTTTTCACTTCTTCAGCAAAATAACATTGATCATTCGTGTGTATTGCAAAATCAAATTGCACTTTAGATCTATCTATATTTCTATAAATATCCATTATTCTACTTTCTGCTCCCCCTAAATTCAGTGTTCCTAAAACATGCAATACTCTAATCATTTTTATTTGCTTTTATTATCGAATTAAATAAATCTAAAATCTCACCACGTAAATTTCTAAATATTAATAATGAAATTATACAATAAATTAAAACACTAAATATTCCAAAAACTATAAAGTTCTGAATTGAAGAAAAATTAACAAAATTCTTGATAGGTAATAATATTAATATTGTTAAACTTGAGGCTAGTAATGATTTTAGTAATAACTGAATAATTTTGTTAAAAATAATATATTCTTTAATATTATAAAAACGGTAAGTAATACTAATAAAACCAGCTAAAGCTAAAGACAATGCGCTTCCAAAAATACCAAATAATGGAATTAACACAATATTAAATATGGTATTTGTTAAAAATGAGATAATATTGCTTTTTAATAATAGCTTTGTGTTTCCAGAAGGAAAAATAATTAAGTTATCAAGACCATCCTCATAAACTCTAAAAATTAAAAACGGTATGAGATATAAAATTACAGTTGAGACAGTTGAGTATTCATTATTGTAAAAAAAGTTTACAAAATCACTTCCTACAATAACCAATCCTGTTATTAACATAAACAAAATTAACAAAAGAACTTGTATGCTTTTTAAGAAATATTTCCTTATTATTAATAAATTATCACTAATAATTGATCCAAATAAATTTGTCATCCTAGGTCTAACTACTAAAACAAATGAAAACAAAATGGATTTAATAATTTTCATAATTTTCAAAGATTGAGATAATATTCCTGTTTCTTTATCTCCTAAATATCTATATACTAAAATTGTGCTTATATTTTCATGCAATGATAGAACAAGATAGGGCAATAAAAATGGAACCCCCTGTTTTATTAAAGATAGTCTTATTTTTTTTGCTGAAAAAATAAAAAATGACCCAGCATATTCTTTAATTTTTAAAAAATAATACGCATTCCCAATTATCATAGGAAAAACAGTTAGTGCAGCATAAAATGGTAAATCCGACGGTTCTTTTACCAAAATAAATGTGAGCACAAAGCTTAATATCTTACTTATGAAATTTCGAATTGTTGGCGTTTTAAAATCTTCAATACTCGTAAAAAACCACTTTAAGTCGGTGAGTTCTCGAATATATAGAAATGAGTTGATTATATGAAGCTTACGAATAATAGGATCTTTTGTATATAGAATTACAATTATGACACTTATTACTAGAAACAAAAATTGAGTAACCAGTTGAGTACTAAAAGTTTCTTTAATAATATTTGAAATTTTGTTTCTAGCTTCTGGTATATCAATTTTATCAGATAAAAAAGAAGATTGTCTTTCTGAGAATCTCTCTATTCCAAACCCTGCTAAAACAAATAATATACCAAAGCTAGCTTGTGAATTTGATAAATCTCCCATTAAATCTGGAGAAAATATCCTTGTTATATAAGGGATTAATATAAAAGGTAAAATTAAATCAAAAATATTATATGTTAGGTTTAAGATGTAATTTCCAGTTATATTTCTTCTCATTTATCTCTCTTTTAGCAACATATTATATCATTTGTATTGAATAGAGTATAATATAAAACAATAAATTCTTATTAGGTATGGAAAAATGATAAATTTTTTATTTGAGATTATTGTTGGTATAAGTTTATTTTTATACTCAGCCATGGATATTTCTGAAAGTTCTGAGTTCTTTCTTAATTATAGTAAACCTAAAACAATTTTATTAGCATTTCATTTATTATTAATTATATTAATTATTCTCTTGGGACTTTTACTTAATTGGAAAATTCCAAATAAAATCAAATCTTTTATTTTTTCAATAAATGATTCCGTATTTAATATTGCGATTATTACTTCTTTTTCCTTATTAATCTCAATTTTTTGGATGAATTCATATTCAGAATTAATAAATTACTGGTTCTATTATGAGAAGTTAATTCCTTTTATCATTTGGATTGCTATTCTTTTATTACATATTGTATTCTTTAGATTCCAAAATATATCCCTTAAAAAATTCACAATAAATATATTTAAAAATTTCTCATTAAATAAATTAATTCCATATATTTTTATAATAATTTTTTCATTAATTATTTTTATATTATTAGGGTCTGGTTTTATTTTATACAAAAAAGAATATATTTATACTATTCACTCTCCTTTTAACCTATTTCATGGATTATTTTTCTCTTTGTTAGTCAGTTCAGTGTTTTATATTTTTATTAAAAATTCAATTGACATTAATAAAATTCAAAATAAAAAATTATTCTTATTTGGTCTTTTATCGCTGATAAGCATGCTTCTATTTGGTCAATTATTACGTTTTAATGAAACATTTTTCCAAAATTGGAATGAAACAATTGTATTTTTTAATTTCAAACCATTAATTTATTTTTTGTTTTTTATCTCGTTTGGTTTTTTTATTGAGTTCTTAATTATTCAATATAAAAAATATCAAATCAAGATTTTAAAAATTGAAAATAAAAAACTCTATCTTCTATCATTATTTATTCTATTCATATTTTCTACTCTGATTTATTTCTTTGGATTTATAAAGAATATAGATGATCATTTATGGAACCAAGCCGGAAACCCAATTACTTTTAGTCAACTTTTTTATTCTTTAGTTATTTTGCTTTTAATTCTTTACTTATCAAGAAAAATTAAAAAGAAAGAGCATTTAATTACTTTATTAATATTTGGATTATTTTTTATAGTTGTTATTCTTTGGCAATGGACTCCTGATTTACGAAATTATTTTATACAAATGCCAGAAAAACCAAACTTTACATATTTCCCTTATTCTGATGCACAAAATTTTGATTATGGTGGACAATTCTTAAGATTCGGGTATGGAATAGAAAATTTTGAAGATACTACATATCCATTCACTATGTTTCTAACAAATATATACCATTTTTTTGCAAAACAAGATTTTGTACATACTTATCAAATTCAAATGATCTTAATGATTCTACTCCCAGTTGGTATATTTTTTATCAGTAAAAAACTCGATTCGATTGAATTAGGAATTTTTTCTTCAGTATTAATCATTTTTCAAGAAGCAAATGCAATCAAACTTAGTGGTGATATTAGTAATGTTCATCTTCAATTATTAATGAGTGAAATACCAACTCTTTTATTTTTGGTTTGGGGAACCTATTTTTTGATTTCTGGATTAAAGAAATCAAAATCAATTGATTTTTTACTTAGTGGAACAATATTAGGTTTTGCATCCATATGTCGATTAAATCCTATTTTTGTATTTTTAGCCTTTTCAATTATTTTATTCTTTTATATTTTGAATAGAAAAGAAAAATTGAAAAATATTATTTTATTTATCAATTCTTATATTTTTATTTTTGGCGGATGGTATTTTTATATTTATTTAAACACTGGTTATTTTTTCTTCTGGGATAAAATTAAAAGCGTGTTAAGAAGAAATCAAGCTATATTTTCTCCTTCTTTACATCAGCTTTCAAGTATTCTATCAAACAAAATGATGTATTTTGATAGCCTAATTAACACACTTCATAATCTCTTTAATAATTTTCTGAACAATATTTTTTCGGCTTTTATTTTATTACCCAATAGTATTCAATCTTCAAGTCCAATATCTATCCATTCAATCAACTATAAATTCTGGAATCCACATACGCCGTGGAATGGGCAGTTAACGATACTAGAAATATTGATTATTTTAGTTAATCTTTTTCTGATTACTTTCGGAATTTCAAAATTATGGAAGAAAAATAAATGGTTATCACTTATACCTCTATTTGTTTTAATTGCTTATTCAGCCTCTTTAGGGGCAGCGCGAGCTTCAGGTGGACGATATTTAACACCAATTAATTGGATTTTAGTATTTTATTATTCATGTGGAGTTTTATATTTATTTAAGCATCTATTTCCCTCATTGTTTATTTATAATTTTAATCAAGTGATATTTTATAATTCAGAAGAAAAAAAGAACTTGTTTAAAAGAATTATTCTATCCTTATTGCTTATCATTTTTATAATGATGATGATATGGCCTTTTGTTTATCCTGAAAAAGATTCAAAAGATTTTAATGAATTAAAATCAATTTTTTATAATGTTTATCAAAATAACAATCTCGAAACTGAAGACCTAGATAAATTATTAGCATCAAAAGATGTTATTGCAGTCGATGGAATCGCATTATATCCAATTATTAATGAAAATGCTTTGGAAGGCAAACTTATAAATTCTAACTATTATGATTTCGTTTTCTATTTTAAAAACGATAATAATCTTAAATTACCTCATGACACAAATATGTATATTTTAGGTCACGAAGTTCTAAATCATAAAATCCAAATAGATCAATATATTTATTTGGATAAAAACGGTACATGGCAACTTTTTATTTCAAAAGATAATCAATTCCCAGAATAAATATATTAAAGGTTCTTACATATGAATATTACTCAGAAAGTTATTTTAGGTATTTTTACATTGATTTTCATATTGACAATAAGTGTGAATGTTATGGCTTCTGAATTGACATACATATATGATCTTACACCAACACCGAGCAAGAAAAGTAACCAAGACAGTTTATTGCCTGAGTATTGGAAATGGTGGGATGTTTATCCTGTTTTGAGTGAATATGCTCTTCAGGTTTATGATGATGCAATTGCTAATGGAAGAAATCCTCATGCATTTTCAATTATTGGTGATTGTCAAAGTGAACCTAATATTTTTATGGGCAGATTTGATACTGGTGATTATGTATTACCAGAAAATGAAGCTGAAAACTTATCAGAAACAATTTCTTATTACCAAGGGATGTTTAACCGCAATCATATTACAGTAAAAGATGGGCTGAGTGTTTCATCTGTTTTTGTTCCCTTATGGAATGATCCTGAAGTATGCGAGTCTAACGAATCTCCATTAGAATGTGAAGTCCGCATCAATAACCCTAGTATTATGATTATAAGTTTAGGTACTAATTGGAAACCTGGTTTTCAAGAAGCTTTTGAAGAAAATTTGAGAAATATTATTGAGTATTGTATAGATAATCATATTCTTCCGGTTTTAGCAACAAAAGCTGATAATGTTGAAGGGGATGAGTCAATCAATAAAACTATTGCATTTTTAGCATATGAATATGATATACCTATGTGGAATTTTTGGTTTACTGTTCAAACATTGCCAAATCATGGGATTGATTTAAATCGCGGTGAAAATAATAATTTATATTTAATTCCAAATGCATGGGATATAAAAAGCTTTTCAGGGTTACGATTATTAGATAGAATTCGTCAAACTGTTGCCAATGAGTAATTTATTTATTGTTTCTTTTTACATTTATTATCAGTCTAGTTAAAATAATTAATATTAGAGATAATAAAATTAATATGCCAATTAAATAAACTTTATATTTATAAATCAATAAACCAATGATCGTAAAAAGAATCTGAATTATTGCAATAATAAGAACCACAGTCTTTTGATTTTTAAATTTTTCATTCAAAATATGATGAAGATGTGTTTTATCAGCTGCCATCATTGATTTGTGATTTAATTTTCTACGTATTATTACAGTTGACATATCTAAAACCGGCATCAAAATTAAATAAACGGGAACAATTATTGTAATAAGTTGTATTTCTTGATTAACACTAATAATGGAAAGGATTCCTAATAAAAATCCGATAAACATACTTCCAGTATCTCCCATAAATATTTTTGCAGGAGATAAATTAAATGGAAGAAACCCTAAGAGTGCACCTACCAAAGAAAGTGCAATTGGCAAAGTTAACTGAGTTCTTCCTTGCATCCAGAATAATAACGCAAATCCTATTGATGAAATTATTGCTTGGGTCGCTGCAAGACCATCAAGACCATCACTCCAATTGATTGCATTTGTTATCGCAACTATCCAAACAATGGCCGCTAAAATTACTAATATATTTAGAAAAAGTCCATAATGTAGTTGAAGTCCATAATTAAAAACTTGAAATG
Organism: Anaerolineales bacterium; assembly: GCA_963676155.2. Lineage (GTDB taxonomy): Bacteria > Chloroflexota > Anaerolineae > Anaerolineales > UBA11579. The sequence continues at coordinate 271,953 of OY781052.2, read as the reverse complement.
CTAAAATTAATGATGTTGCTGATAGAAAAATCAAAAATAGACGAAATTTAGCTGTTAAGTCTTTTATATCATCGAAAAGTCCCATTAACATAATTACGAATAATGCAATAACCATAACTGGCACAACAAATTTTGTATCTGCTTTTGCAAAAAACAAAATTGATATTATTGATCCTATAAAAATAGCTACACCGCCTAAATATGGTGTATTGTTTTTGTGTGATTTTCTTTGATTTGGAATATCTACAATATTATATTTTAAAGCAATTTTTTTCATAACTGGCGTGGTTATGAATGTAATAAAGAATGCAACAAAAAGTGTTAATAAGATATTTTTCATTAGGTTATTTTTCAATTCATAAATTTTTTTTTGTAAATATATTATACTGAAAGACTCGATTTTTTGTAGTTATTGAGATATGTGCATGCTTGGATTATAATAATTAGTCGAGAATTGAAATAATAGCGAAAATCTATTTAAGGAGACTTGATGTCAAACTTAACACATTTAGATCAACTTGAAGCCGAAGCTATATATATTATCCGTGAAGTTGCAGCAGAATGTGAACGTCCTGTGATGCTTTATTCGATTGGTAAGGATAGTTCTGTGATGATGCATTTGGCTATGAAGGCTTTTTATCCTGAAAAGCCCCCCTTCCCTTTTATGCATATTGATACCACTTGGAAATTTTCTGAGATGATTACGTTTAGAGATCGAAAAGCAAAAGAGCTTGGCATCCAAATGATTTCTTATACTAATGAAGAAGGTGTGAAAAACAATATTAATCCTTTTGATCATGGTGCTGGGTATACTGATATTATGAAAACTGATGCTTTGAAACAAGCTTTGGACAAATATCAATTTACAGCAGCTTTTGGGGGCGCTCGCCGAGATGAAGAAAAATCTCGTGCTAAGGAACGGGTTTTTTCATTTAGGAACTCTCAACATGCTTGGGACCCCAAAAATCAACGACCTGAAATGTGGAAATTGTATAATGCTAAAATCAATAAGGGTGAAAGCATTCGAGTATTCCCTATCTCTAATTGGACTGAAAAAGATATTTGGCAATATATTAAAAGAGAGAATATTGAGATTGTGTCTCTTTATTATGCAAAAGAACGACCTGTTGTAGAACGAGATGGGAATATTATTTTGGTTGATGATGATCGAATGCGATTTTTACCAGGAGAAGAGCCAATGATGAAGATGGTTCGATTCCGTACGTTAGGTTGCTACCCTCTTACAGGTGGTACTTATTCCGATGCTGATACACTTGATGCAATAATTGATGAAACTTTAGGCGCTGTTGCTTCGGAACGAACAAGCCGAGTAATTGATCAGGAGGCTGCTGCAAGCATGGAACGAAGAAAAAGAGAGGGGTACTTCTAATGAAAGATCTTTTGAAATTCCTTACTTGTGGTTCTGTTGACGATGGTAAATCAACATTGATTGGGCATATGCTTTATGATGCAAAGCTGATTTTTGCAGATCAAAAACAAGCACTTGAATTAGATAGTCAGGTGGGAAGCAATGATGGAAAGATTGATTATTCATTGCTTTTGGACGGTTTGATGGCTGAGAGAGAACAAGGCATTACGATTGATGTTGCTTATCGATATTTTACTAGCGATCATCGATCTTTTATTGTGGCTGACTCACCAGGGCATGAGCAATATACTCGAAATATGGCTGTTGGAGCTGCTTTCGCTGACTTAGCAGTGATTTTGGTGGATGCGACAAAAGGTGTGATTCAACAAACAAAACGACATTCTAGAATTTGCTCTTTAATGGGTATTCGACATGCTGTTCTGGCAATCAACAAGATGGATTTGGTTAATTATGATGAGAATATCTATAATACTATCCATTCAGATTTTGAAGTACTTTGTAAAGACTTGAATTTTGATACTGTTTATTCAATTCCTGTATCTGCTACAGAAGGTGATAATTTAACAAATTTATCTGAAAACACTTCATGGTATCAAGGACAACCTTTACTCTCCTATCTAGAAAAAATTGATGTGAGTAAGTATCAGAAAATTGATGGATTCTTATTACCTGTTCAGCGTGTTTCCCGACCTAACCACACTTTCCGTGGATTCCAAGGTGAAATTGCTTCTGGTTCAATCAAGATTGGTGATCCCATTACCGTTTATCCTGAAAATGAAACTAGCAAAGTGAAAAGTATTCTGATGGGTGACCAAAACGTTGAAGAAGCTTTTTTGGGACAACCTGTGACTGTCCAGTTGGAAGATGAAATTGATGTCTCACGAGGAAGTGTGCTTGCTTCGGGGCGAGTGCCATTGGTGGCTGATCTTTTCACTAGTACTTTGTTTTGGATGGATAATGAACGTTTGGTTGAAGGACGAAGTTATCATTTGAAGATTGGTACTAAGACAATCAATGCGACAATTATGGATATTAAGTATCGGATTGATATTCATTCCAGTGATCATATTCCGGCGGAATATTTGGAAAAGAATGAAATTGCTAGTGTGGACATTGCGACCACGGATCGTATTGTTTTTGAAAAATTTGAAGACAATGAAGACCTTGGTGGATTTATTTTAATTGATAAGGTCAGCAATATGACTTCTGCATGTGGAGTTGTTGAACATGCTTTGCGAAGATCTGATAATGTTTCTTTCGAAAAGATGGATGTGACCAAAAAAATTCGAGCAGAAAAGAAAAATCAGAAACCAATTGCTTTATGGTTCACTGGACTTTCAAGTGCCGGCAAAAGCACTTTAGCAAATGCTCTTGAGAAAAAATTAGTTTCTCTGGGAAAACATACAATGGTGTTGGATGGGAATAATATTCGAAAGGGTTTGAATCATGACCTTGGCTTCGATGAACCAGATCGAATTGAAAACATTCGCCGGGTTGCTGAAGTGGTGAAATTAATGAACGATGCTGGATTAATCACTATATCTGCCTTTATCTCCCCCTATGAGTCAGATCGTTTAAATGCAAAAGAGATCATTGGTGATGATTTTATTGAAATTTATCTGAGCACTCCACTAGAAGTTTGCGAAGCACGTGATGTGCGTGGTTTGTATAAAAAAGCACGCAATGGTGAAATCCCTAACTTCACTGGTGTTTCAAGCCCTTATGAAGCGCCGAAAAATCCTACAATTACGATTGATACTAGCACTATTAGCGTAGACGACTCTATTTCTTTGATTATGAAGGTTTTGGATCCATTTCTTTAGTTATTGAATTTTGTTGTTATCAACTTAATATAAAAAAGAAGACAATATAAACTTGTCTTCTTTTTATTTTTAAAAAATTTTCTTACTAATTGTTTTGAGTTTTCATTAGCCACATATAGGCATCTTCGAGGCTTGGTTCTTCAATCTTAGCTTGGGGATATTGAGCGGCGTTTTCCCCCACTACACGATAATGGGTACTGTTGGGCATATGTTGCATGGATACAACTGTTAGATCGTTGTTAAGTTTGTTCCCATCAGTGCTTTCAATGCTCCAGACATGGCCTTTTGCTTGATTTGTGAGGGTGATTGGATCGCCTTCATATTTTAAACGCCCATTCACTAGAACAGCAAGTCTTTGACAGGTTTGACCAATGTCACCAACAATATGTGTAGAAAGTAAAACGATGCGATTTGTCGCTAAATTGACAAGAAGGTTACGGAATTTGATTCGTTCTTCTGGATCAAGCCCTGCGGTTGGTTCATCTACGATGAGGATTTTAGGATCATTCACCAATGCTTGAGCGATGCCAACTCGACGTTTCATACCACCGGAATATCCTTTGATTTTTCGATCTGCAACGTCCGTGAGTGAAACTAGATCTAGGATATGTTCAATGCGGTTTTGCCGATTTGTTTTATTTTCTACACCTTTCAAGATAGCGAGGTAGTCAATAAATTCTCGTGCGGTTAAGTCTGGATAGAGTCCTAATTCTTGGGGAAGATATCCTAGCGTGGATTTCATTCTTCTTTTGCCGTCTTCAGTGCGAATGTTGATGTCATTTATTATGATTTCACCATCGGTCGGGTTAATGATTCCGGCTAAGATGCGCATGAGACTAGTTTTGCCAGCACCGTTTGGTCCTAGAAGGCCATACATCCCGTTTTCTATTTTTAAATCAATCCCTTTGAGTGCGTGGACTGTTTGGTTTTTTGACCTATATACTTTATGTAAATTCTTGATTTCAATCATTTTTAAATCCTTTAGATATATCTTTCTTGTTTTTTTATTAATATGTTGGTGAGGATAAGGCATACCACTGAGAGTATTGTTAATGATATTAGATTGGTATATGCATCCTGTGTCGCGGGCTTCATAGTTGCTAAGAAGTAGAAAATAAATTTTAAGATGCTATTTTCTGCAAACCATCCTTTAAGCGCAACTTGTAGAATCCAAAACGCACCCATTAATGAAAAGCTTAAATTACTGCTCTTGGCTAAGAGTGAGATTACTCCTGATAAGGTAATGGCGAAAAGACTAGGTATCAACCAACTCATTTGTATGAAAACCCACGAAACATCACTCGTTACGGAAATTTTGAGAATTTTCAATCCAGCTTGAAAGAAAAAGGCAGTAAAAATTATCACAAATAAAACAACACTTAATCGTTTGGCTATGAATGTTGTGCTCTTTTGATTTGTTGTAAATTTCAACTCAAGTGCTCTGTCTTCAAGATATGAATAGGCTGCGAGACCACTTGAAATAAGAGGTAATACAAAACCCAAGAATGATCTGGCCATAGATGCTTGAGATTTTCCACTTAACACTGCTGTGATTAGTAAAAAAAGCGCCATAAATGCTAATGGAAAAAGAAAAAGATCTTTTTGAAATATTTGTAGATTATATTTTATTTTTTTATACATTTTTATCTCATTGACTTTCATGCTTTTTGATCTACTCTATTTTGATATTGTGACATCGCAAAAATTGCTAAAACACCTAAACCAACGATTACAATAATATTCAATATTGCATTGGGGGGATTGCTACTTGCTAGAATAGATTCAGTATCAAAATATCTATACATTGGGTACATTCCAGAAGCGTTTAGAATTGTTCTCGATATACTTGGGATAAAATCTGGATTGATATAGTTTCCCCAATACCAATACCCTGTAAATAGAATTTGATAAATTCTAAGAGGCATAAAGTATGGACAAACAAGTGAAAAACCAATCACAAAAAATAATGCTGGTACGGCAATCACTAAGATTGCTATTATGGAGTACAAAATTAAAACAAGTGGGTAGTGAAAAACTAAAACAAATAATATTCCCACAACCGAACCAATAATTAATTCTATTGTGACATAAGATAATGTTACACCAATGTATTTTCCAAAAAGATGCATTTGGTTAGAAATTCTTGTTGATCTAAAGATTTCTTTTACACCAATTTTATTATCTCGAATGGCTCGATCTGCTGCTGAGATGCCGACAAAAACAGGAAAGAATAAGTTCACAAAAAATGCGCTGTTCCCTGCTGTCATTAAGTAAGATTGAGTATTCATATCTTCTGGCTTAATTAGTTCATAGGAACTTGTCATACTGTATATATAAAATCCAATAAATAATAACGAGATTATTAATAAACCCTTTCTTTTGATTGACATTTTATATTCATATTTAATAACTCCAAAAAATTCTTTCATAATAACTCCTTTGATAATGATGTGATTTGACTGCTACGTTAAATCAAATTTTAGAATGCGATAGTTTGTGATACTGAAAGTTTTTTTCCAAGACCTTTTTTTGAAAATACTAGAAATATTATCAAGAAGATTGCGGCTGCTGAAAAAATCAATTGAGGTGAGTCCCAAAAATGTTTAATGATTTGAGATAAGTCAGAAAATAAGTGATTTATTTCAGCGATATTAAAAATATATTTGCTAAGCCAGACTGAATATGAAATAAAGATGGCATATTCAGAATTTAGGATAATTGAGATGGTCATTGCTAAGATTGATAAAAATGTCATTGGGGCTAACCATCCATAGAGTAAGGGAGTGACGATTTTTGCTGAATATATCAATGACAAGCTAGCTGAATATAAGAATACGAGAGCCAAATTATAGCTAAATACGATAAAAAGGCGAATCAACAAAATTTGCATTTGTGAAACAGGCGTCGATAAGGTTAATTCGAATGCTGGGTCATTTTGACGATTATATAGGATAGAAAGACTTGCAGCTGAAACCAATGGCGCTATGGCATAGAAAAACGGTTCTGACTCAATGAGGATAGTGATCATAAATCCAATGAAAAGGATGAGAAATGATGCTTGCCAGATTTCCTTTTTAATTAGTTTAAATTGTGCTTTAAATAATTGAATAAATTGAATGGTTTTTTCTTGGATTGAATTTTGAGTGTTAATTTTTGTGGTGATGTGCGCAAAAACCTGTGGAGATAGTGATGGCGTGTCACGTTGATTTTCAACGTGTATTGACTGTTCTATATCTTGCCAAAGTTTTAAATCTTCTTGACATATTGCACAAGTTTTTAGATGTGTTTCAACTTCTTGAATTTGATTTTCTTCAAGCTGTTGATTGCTGTAGAATGGGAGTAATTGATTAATTTTTTCGTGATTATTCATGGATTTCCTCCATTGTGATTCCTTCTCTTGTGATTACGCCTTTAAGAACTTGTTTGGCATAGTTGAGACGGCTTTTAACTGTTCCAACTGGGATCTGACAGATTTGAGAGACTTCATTCATTGACATTTTTTCATAAAAAACTAACTGAAGAATGGTGCGATGCTCTACGGTGAGTTGTTGCATGGCTTGATTGAGGAGTTGTTTGTTATGTTCTGCAAGTATTTGAGTGGTGATCTGGTTCTCTATGTTTTGTGTGGTTGGATAGGTCTCAGGAATGGATTCTGTTGATTTTTGATTGTAGGCTTTGAGGGCTAGGTTGTGAGTGATGCCAAAGAGCCATGCGACTACCCGACCTTCTCCACGATATCTGTTTGCTTTTTGCCAGATGGTGAGAAATGTTTCTTGGAGAACATCTTCTGCTGTTTGTTTGTTTTTTAAGATATGGTAAGCATATCCAAATAGTTTTTTGGAATGGCGTTGATAAAGCATTTCAAAGGCTTGTTCGTTGCCTTTTGCGATCTGCTTGATTAGTTTTTTATCTTCTGTTTGTATGTTTACCATATTCGGCAATGCTATTTCTATCATAGTTCCTTTTTCTAAAATTTGATGTAACGTAGCAGTTCACTTAGTATGTACGGTTAAATAGAAAAAGGTTCAAAATTCGTTTATTTTTACATTAACTATAGCTTAAATTTGGTTTTTATAGAAAGGAGAGTTGTTCTTTTTTATAAGGAGATGTATATGCTTGAATGATTTCTTTCATGCGATATGGGATGTTGTGTTGCTTACATTTTGCGTTAAAAAGAGAATAGAGATGTTCTGCTCGAGGAGAAATACAAGAATATTGATTGCCATAGGTTTGGATATATTTTTCTCGAAGGTGGGGAAAATCTTGAGAGAGTTTTTTGAAAAAATGAGTGCGTTGGTTTTCTCTAAGTGTGACACCAAAACCGGCATAAATAAATTTTGTTTGATTTTGATGGGCTAGTTCGACAATGGTGAGGATATTTTCGTCCGTGTCTTCAATAAATGGCAAAATGGGCATCATAAGGATGCCGGCAAAGATGCCTGCTTGGTTGAGTTGTTGGATCGCTTGGAATCGTTTTGAGGAGGGTACGACATGTTTTTCTATTGTTTGACTGAGCTGATCGTCTGCTGTGGTGATGGAGATTTTTAGGAGGACAGGCGAATGTTTTTGGATGCGTTGAAAGATGTCTATGTCTCGGGTGATGAGATTACTTTTAGTGGCAATGGCAACACCAAACCCATATTTATCGATGAGTTGAAGGGCTTGACGGGTGATTTGATATTTTTTTTCAAAGGGGTTATATGAATCCGACATCGCGCCAAGGCCTATAACGCCTTTTTTCTTTTTGGTGCTTAGTTCTCGCTCTAGAATTTCTAGTGCGTTTTGTTTGCTGCGAACTTGATCAAAGTCTTCTACATGATAACAATTACTACGACTGTCGCAATAGATGCAGCCATGATTACAACCACGATATAAGTTCATATTATAGTTGCAAGCAAACCAACGATTCTCTTGGGTGTATGGGGAGAGGATGGATTTGGCAGGCACAAATTGCATTAGAGGATGCCTTCTTGCTGCATAATTTTTAGAAATTTCTTGTCGGTGAGAATCTCGTTGGTATAAAATTTACCGTTGATATAAAGTGAATAGATGGTGAACGGGGTTGGCGCAGATTGTGCTTGGGCTAAAGTTTCGATTTTGATGGCAGTGAATGGAATGTTGTTTTGGCTTGCTGCGGATTCGATGATGGGAACGTATTTGTCGGTGTGAGGACAACCGTTGGAATAATAGAGAACGATGCCATCTTGGGAAATGGTGCCTGTTTTTGCGATGGGTTTGAATGAAGGTTTGGGAGCGTTTGGTTCGAATGGCAGATAAAGCAATTCAAAATAAGGTTGAGCCGTATCGGCAACTTGAAATCCTTTATATTTTAGATATTTGGGATCTGTGAGGAAGGTGCGTTTTTTATCAGATGATATTGCGGCGACTCCTTTGAGCCCTTGTTGTTTGGCGGCTTGAATGCAATGATCAAGCAGTTGGTTGGCATAGCCCTGCCCTTTGAATTTTCCGGATACCCAGAAACATTGAATAACCATATAGTCTTCGGCATTGATGGGGGCAAAGACGTTTTTCCCAGGGGTGTATTCAATGAATACTTTTCCTCGTTCATCTAATTTTTTGAAGACATACCCTTCTTTAAAACGGTTTGACATCCAAGCTTTTTTGCTGCCGACACAATTTTCTCCTTTTTTGTCAGAGATAGCGCAACAAATGTGTTGGTCTGCGATGTTGGTGGGATCTACTGTAATAATGGTCATTTTTTCTGATTCCTTTCCCTTGGTTTCTATGGATGTAATTATACAATAAGTAAAAAATTATGAATTTATGGAAAAGATTTGTAAAGTGATTTGATTGCAACTTTTTTGATCTTTGCTCGTAATTATAGATAACGAATACTTAAATTTAAAAAGGAGTAAATTATGAATTTTGGTGAAATCTTAAAAAAAGCATGGAATATTTCTTGGAAGAACAAATTGTTATGGCTCTTTGCTTTGTTTGGCCCTTTGGCAGGTGGCGCTTCAGGCAAATTTAATTCTAGTAATTACAATTTCCCTAATAAAAATCTTCCCAATCACAATTTTTCTGGTGACTGGGGCTATGAAATTTCAAATTTCTTTAATAGTATCAATGATGTTTTCTTGATCTTAGGTATCATTGGTTTTATTTTGGTTATAGTTGTGATTTCAATTGTTTTGAACCTTTATGGTACAGCAGGTGTGATTTTAGGCACTAGTGCTGCGATTGAAGAAGGCAAAAAACCGAAGTTCAAAGAATTGATTAAAGCTTCTAATCCTTATTTTTGGAAGCTGTTGCTTTTGAAAGTTGTATTGTTCTTGTTGGGGATTGCAGCTTTGATTGCTTTTATTATTGGATCTGTGGTGACCTTAGGCATGTTGGTCTGCATTGTGATCTTGCTCATCCCAGTGTTTTACCTTGTGAATATTTATTTGGGCTTCGTCTATATTGCTTTGGTGAAAGATAACCTTGATATGATGGAAGCTTTCAAAAAAGCTTGGGTTTTGTTCCGTGATAACTTCACAAATAATATCATTTGGTCATTGATTATTGGAATTGGCAAGTTTGTGCTCAATGTGATCGTGATTATTATCATGATAATCTTCTTTGTTGTGATGATGATTTTGATTGCTGCAATTGGTGAAAGTAATTCTGTGATTCTTGTTGCTTTGGCTATCCTCGTTGGCTTAATGATTCTCGCCTATGTGATCTTTTTGTTCTTCTTCAGTGCTTTGGAAAGCTCATTTATTTGGAGCACTATCATTTTGATCTATAATGAATTTGACAGTTTGAAAGAAGAAGTGGTGATGATTTCAAGTGGTGATTCAACTGCACCTGCAAAAAAGGTGGATGATTTGGTTGAAGATGAACTTGATAAAATTTTGGAAGAAGATGAAGATTCCTCTTCTGAAGAAGAAGATAAATAAATCTAAAGTCTTACTATTAGATATCAATACGTTTTCCTAAATAAGAAAGCCGACAGACAATGTCGGCTTTCTTTATAGTATAATTCGCACGAATCAAAAATGAATTTGTTTAACCGAAAAAAGGTGTTTTATGGATATTGTACGTTTAGATCAGGTTCGGGTGGCTTTTTTGAAAGAAGCTGTGTTTGAGAACCTTTCATGGAGTATTTTGGATGATCGAGTGGTGGGGTTGATTGGTCCTAATGGGTGTGGGAAAAGCACGCTGTTGAAATTGATTTGCGGTGACTTAGTGCCTGATGAGGGATATATTCAACGACATGGGGATTTGAAAATTGGGTATTTACCACAAGAGCCTGTTTTGAATGAGGACAAAAGTGTGTGGGACGAGGTGTTTTCGGCACATGAAGCTTTGTTTGAAGCGGAAGAAAAATTGAGTGCGATTGAACTGCGATTGGCGTTGCCTGAAGTCTATGAAGATGAAAAAAAATTAGCAAATGCTTTGCGTGTGCAAGAAGCTCTTTTGGAAGAAATCAGTGCTTTGGGGGGGAATAATTTTGAAGGACGCGTGCGGACTATCTTGAGCGAACTGGGGTTCTCTGAGATAGAGATGCATTTAAAAAATGCATTTTTGAGCGGCGGGCAGAAAAAACTGGTGGGATTGGCTAAAATTTTAATTACACAACCTAATTTGCTTTTGTTGGATGAACCTGACAATCATTTGGATTTGAGGGGCAAGGCAATTTTGGAAAATTTTATCAATAATTTTAAGGGTGGTGTGATCCTCGTTTCTCATGACCGCTATCTTTTGGATATTGTGGTACACGAGATTGCTGAACTTTCTCAAGGTTCGATTCAACTGTTTAAAGGCAATTATTCTGAATATGTGGCAGAGAAAGAAATGCGCTTGGCACGCCAGCAGAAGGTTTTTGACACACAACAAAAAGAAAAATCACGCTTGGAGGCTTCGGCAAAACGTTTGTTGATTTGGGGCCGTGAACATGATAATGAAAAGTTCATCAAGCGCGGTAAAAATATTTTGAAGCGAATCGAACATATGGATTTGGTTGATAAGCCGATTCTGGAACCAGAACGAATGGGGTTGCAGTTGAAAGGTTGGCGAGGCAGTAATAAGGTTTTGCAATTGAAAGACGTTGCGAAAACTTTTGAGGGGGATGGAACTTTAGATGATAAGACGCTGTTGGCTGACGCTAATTTGACTATTTGGCATGGAGACCGGATTGGATTGGTAGGTGAAAATGGCGTGGGAAAATCTGTGTTGTTTCGGATGATCTTGGACGAAGAGCCGTCTAGTGGGGGTGAAATTGTTTTGGGTCCGAGTGTGGCTGTTGGTTTTTATGCACAAGAACACGAGACTCTCAGTCCTGAAATGACTTTGATTGAAACGATTCGAGATGCTGTGCCCTATTCTGAAGAGAAAGCTGTGGCTTTTTTGAAGAATTTCTTGTTTACATATGCCCAATGCCAAAGTAAGGTGGGGACTCTTTCTGGAGGCGAACGTTCTCGCTTGCAGATGGCTTTGGTGATGCTCTCTGGCGCAAATTTTTTACTGTTAGACGAGCCTACTAATAATTTGGATATCTTTGCTGCTGAGGTTTTGGAAGATGCCTTAGAGGCTTTTGAGGGAACCTTGTTGGTGATTAGCCATGATCGATATTTTTTGGATCGTATTGCTCAAAAGATTGTGGCTTTTGAAGACTTGGCTTTGGTTGAATATGTGGGGAATTATAGTGATTATGTGAATGCGCTTGATTTTTGATATTTCTTTTCTACTAACACAAAAGTGTATCTGTTTAAATTTCTAACGATACACTTTTGTAGGAAAGGAATAAAAAATTTATTGGCGTTATTATATTCCAGTTTTCTATGTTAAAGAATTGTTTTTATGTTCTTTTAACTTGTTGGAACTTTTGTTTATTTTGTATGGTTTTGTTTAATTGAATTTGGATAATGGGTTATTATGGCTACGCGCATTTTTTTCATCACCATCTATTGAAGTAAAGTGTCCAATTTTTTTTGACAGTTTTGGACAGGTGTAAAGCAAAAATTTGACACTTTTTGGACACTTTTGGACAGGTGTCCAATTTTTATTGTTCTACTCCCCTTCTACTAAATCGCGTTATTTGATTGAATTGACCTTTCATATGGATTATTTGGTGATTTTTTGACTATTTTTTCTAATTTCTAGGGCTAGATAAGTGGTTTAGGATGATTTTTATTTTGGCTATGCGCAATAAAACTTAGGAACTGGAATTTTTGCGATTGTGTAAATATTTTTTGACACTTTTTAAACAATTTTCTTATAATAGTTTCTGAAAAAACGTAGGTATGAACCTTCATTGCTGGTGAGAATGCGTTCGATGGCCCAACGATTGCCAGATTTTACCGCTTTTTCTAATTGAGTGATTGCTTCTTCGATGATCTCTTGTTGCTTTGATTCACGAATTTTAATCAATCTATCGTAAGTAACGACTCTCTCTTTTTTGATGTAATTATAGATGGTTTGACGAGAGACATTAAAATGACGGGCAACTGCACTAATGTTGCCTCCCCTTTCTAATAATTCAGCTTGAATTTCTTGTTTAGTAAATTTTGCAGTCATTTCTCCTCCTCCTACTGCACTGATCTTGATTGGTTTTATGCTCTATTATAGCACATATTTTCTATTATTTTCCGCCACTTTATGTGGCAGAGCATTTGCCCTTTTTGTTATACTTTAGGTATGAAATCTTTTGAAATTAATGGAAAAACAATTCATTCTTGGTGCGATGTGATTGATGATGGCGCCTTTGCTCAGATCCAAAATTTGGCAAAGCTACCCTTTGTGATGGAACCAATTGCGATTATGGCGGATTGTCATGAAGGATTTGGAATGCCTATTGGCGGTGTTTTGGCGACACGAGATGCAATTATTCCAAATGCTGTAGGAGTTGATATTGGCTGTGGGATGCAAGCTGTGGCTACGAATTTGTTTCGAGAAGATTTGCATCAAACACAATTGGAGACTTTTGTGTGGGGCGTGCGGAGTGTGATTCCTGTGGGATTTGCAAGACATTCTGAAGGAATGGCGAAGAATTTGCTGCCTGCGATGGATGCGTTTGATTTGCCAAATCAAGGAAGCGTGGTTCGAGAACATTTTCAAGCAGCGAGAAAACAGGTGGGTACTTTAGGCGGAGGAAATCATTTTATTGAAGTGCAAGTGGATGATGAGGATCGGATTTGGTTGATGCTTCATAGTGGGTCACGGAATATTGGGTTGCAAGTGGCAAAATATTATCATAAGAAAGCTATAGAAGCACGGATGCAGGATCAACGATTGATTGTGAAAGATCTGGCGCATTTGGATGTGGATTCTGCATTGGGAGAAGCGTATATTGCAGAAATGAGCTGGTGTGTGGCTTTTGCCAAAGCAAATCGTGAGATGATGATGCAAGAATTGATGAATTTGTTGGCGGAATTGGTGCGTTGTGAATTTGAGACCCCCATTGATATTGCGCATAATTTTGTTGCCAATGAGATGCATTTTGGAGAAAATGTTTGGGTCCATCGAAAAGGCGCTACCCGAGCAAGAAATGGAGAATTGGGGATTATTCCGGGGTCACAGGGCACGAACAGCTATATCGTACGGGGAAAAGGATTTGCGGAAAGCTTATCATCGTGCTCACATGGTGCAGGAAGAGTGATGAGCCGTAAACAAGCGATAAAAAATTTGGATTTAAGAGCTGCTCAAAAAGAAATGGATGCAAAAGGAATTTTACATAGTTTGCATTCTAAGAAAGATTTGGATGAAGCAAGTGCGGCGTATAAGGACATTGATGCGGTGATGGCAGCGCAGACTGATTTGGTTGATATGGTGAAGAAGTTGAGTCCTTTGGCAGTGGTTAAGGGGTGAGTTAATTAATAAAAAAAGCCCATTAGTTACCACACTAACGGGCATGCATAAACCATTATTTTGCGATAAAAAGTTTATACTGTGTATCTAGTATCATATCTCTGATGTTGATTGCGGTCAAGCTAGATTGATTACTCTCATGCAATGCACATAATGAGATTTATGACAAATCTTTGATTAGCATTTTTTCTATTTCATTCTTACCTTTATTTTTATTCTTTTTTGATTTTGAGAGAAATACTATAAGGATGATGAATGATATGACAAATGGTAAGAATATAATGCCAGTTTTGAGAATAAATGCTAAAAGACCAGGTCCTTCGTGATAAACAAGAAAACGACCAAAAGTGGCCAAGTTGGCAAACGCTTCTGAGACATTATATAGATAGAATGTGGAGCAAGCGATAAATAAGAGCACAGGAATAATCCATTTTGCCCACGATGCATTTGTTCTTGAAATGAGTATTTGTATGAGAAGAATTGTCAGAAGAAATATTGCGAGAAATAATATTTTGGTCATTTTGATTCCTCTTTCGATTTTTTATGTGAATCAATAATAAGTTTTGCCACATCAAAATCTATTTTATTATCAATGGTGAGTTTTTTGATGAGGTTTATAAAATCATCTTCTTTATCCTTTTCTGATAATTCAATCTTTTGAATTAATCGATCAAGACGCAAGCGCACTGTGGGATAGGATACTTCGTAGTCAGTAGCCAGTTTTTTTAGTGATCCTGAGGTGAGGATAAATTTTTTGATAAATGTGATATCTTCAGGATCTAATTCTGAAAGCCATGAAGCAGGATACTTTTCCATATTGATACCTCCAAAAGGATATTACAATATATTTATCTTTAAATCAATATTATTTTTAATTTTATTAATATTTTATTTAATTTTATTTATATCTTTCATTGCTTTTGACGATAATCGACCATAGTCAGTCTGTGCTGAAATGCCAGTGTTTATGCAATTTTTCAGCGCCACTGCCCCGCCAGATTTTTTTGAGGGATATGTGCATGAATTACGTGATACTAAGATGTTACCCATCATCCAGAAAGCTGTGTTGGATGGTGTTGCTTCACATGAGTTTAAATATGTATCTGCTGATGAAATCAGTTTAATCTATATGGGAATGAGTACTTATATTCATCGAAATTTTGACACGATTATGGTGGATCGTGCACGATTTGAAGCGGGGGTTAGAACAATCCAAGGGGTGATTGAAAAGACCTTGGGAATCGAAGCTGGGTAGTTTGTGATTTAATATTTGTAATTCCATGCACATGAATTTTTTCATTTTGTTTTGTTATGGATTTATGTTAAAATTAAATATGTAAAAATTGGTCTAATTTAGGGTAGTTATAGTTATGAAAAATAAAAACTGTTTTGGTGGATTATTGTTGATGAGTATTGTTTTTATTCTTGCCAGTTGTGGAAAGTCACCTGCTTCTGAAGTGCCTGCGACTGAAACAAACATTATTGGTGAACCAGGTATTGATATGGCTGCAACTACGGAAGAAAGTGTGGCAATTGAAGAAAAATCTAAAGCTGTATACTATACTGCCCCTTTGGAAAATTATCAACAAAACAATTTTGTTTGGTTTTATAAACCACCTGCCTATACGAGTCAGGTGAATTATTTGATTGATAATTATTCGTTTTTTATTTTGACAAAAAATGATGAATGGATGCGTGATGAGATTTTGGGGGTGAATGAAAATCTTGAAATACCCGAATATATTTTGTTCAATTCTATATATAAAAATGAAGGCTGTGAGAGTGATCCTTGGCAGAATCAAATTGCTTTTCATCAAACAGATTTTTGCTGGATCCAAAACGAACATCCGGAATGGTTTTTGCGAAGCAGTGATGGCAGAATTATTGTGGATGGAAATTCTGTTTATATTAATCCACTAGCTGAGGGATGGGTTGACTTTTATACTGAACGACTACACGAAGCTCAAACAGTTTTTGGATGGGATGGCTTATTTTTTGATAATTTAGATGCTAGTGCTAACCGATTTCATTCCAAGGGTGTTTCTTTGGCTGACTATCCAGATGATGCGAGTTATGTGGAGGCAAATCTCTCATTTTTGAACCAATTAACAACACTCTATATTGAGCCAACAGGATTGAAAGTATATGCAAATATCACTTATTTAGATTTTCCTACTACGGTTTGGCGAGAATATTTAAAATATTTGGATGGGTTTATGCTAGAAGATTGGGCCGTGGATTGGTCGGATGGCTATCAGAATGTAGATGAGTGGGTGGCAAAACTCGAGATGGTGGATGAAACAGTGAAGAATGGAAAAAAGGTGTTTTTAGTGGCGCAAGGTAATGAGTTAGATGAAGCGCATCAAACTTTTGCTTATGCCAGCTATTTGTTGGTGGCACGAGAAAATGTCTATTTCCGTTATTCTGATGCAACGGCCTATAATGAGGTGTGGCAATTGAATGTTTATTCTGAAAATCTAGGAGATCCAACTTGTGATTTTTATGTAAAGGATTCAGTTTATATTCGAGAATTCACAAATGGACGTGTGGTGGTGGACCCAGAAACAGAAGTGGCTGCGATTACAGTTTTTGAATAATAATATCGATTTGGTTATAGAATATGTTTTTTTCCATGGCAGCTGAAAAGATTAGGTTTTTCTCAACTGCTATTGTTTTAAAGACAATTTGTTTATTTTGATATTGAATTTGATCTGGTAATACGTTGGTTTTGAGAATGTTCTCATTCAGGCTATCACTAGTAAGTTTGATTAAAGCTTCTTTGCGGGTCCAGAGACGATAGAAACAAGTGGGGGTTTGATTTTTTTGGAGATAGTTTATTTCTGATTCTGAAAAGTAATTCTCTATGATGGTTTGGTCATCTTTATGATTTTTGTTCTCCATGGCTTCCACATCTATGCCAATGTTTTTTTTGCTCACTGCGAAGAAAGTGTCTGTGTTTGTGTGAGTGATGGAGATATGGAGATGGGGATTTCCTTTTAGGTAAGGCTTCCCTTTTTCATCATAAATAATCTTAAAACTCTGTTTTAACTGAAATTCAGTTTTGATGTGATTGATTAAATTTTGATTTTCAAAGATCCCCTCTTTTTTATCAAGCCAATATACGAATATTTTATTAATCATTTTTATCACCATCTGAGAGAATTATTTCGTTCACTATGTCCGCAATGCGTTCTACATTTGGAACATACATAATGGTGCGATGGGTGCCAGGTAATGGGGATGAGCCTATGATGATTGGGAGCGAGATATTGCCATAGTTTTGGATAGAGGTATTCAGTTTCACGTTTCGTGTGAAAGAGGTTGACCGCTTGATTGATTGGTGACAGACGGGTGGTAGCTCCGATATAGAGATTGGCTTTGTTGACCCTTTGGTATCTTTCCCATTCAAAGGGACTGTCTTTGGGGTCTTCGTCTGAAATAAAATCAATCACCCTTTTTATGAAAGGTATTTTTTGGTTGAAAGGAATGACTATTAGCTTGAATAAATTTCTAAAAATCTTGATAATATTCTTTTTTATTTTTTGAAGAATTGATCGATCTTCAAAATAAAGTATGCCTTCTTTGTCATAATATGGTTTTTGATATTCTAAACCCGCACCTAGCCACCTTGCATAGCGAGGTAAATTTGCTTTTTTATAATCATCGACGTTTGAGATTAATTCTGCATCAAACATAAATAAGACTGCTGATTTTCCTAAGTATTCAAAGATTTGTGCCATCTTGAATATAAAAAGTCCGCCAAGGGAATGACCACCAAGATAGTAGGGACCATTAGGTTGAATATCTATTATTTGTTGGCAATAGTTTTTTGCAAGCACTTCTGCATTGATAGGAGGCATCCTATCGCTATCTAGACCAGTGGCTCGAATACCATAGACATTAAATTGATTAGTGATTTCTTCTGCGATAGGTTGATATTGGACGATATCACCACCAATGCCATGAACAAAGAAGATGTTTTGGGTAGCATTTCGATTTTTGAGGGTATAAATGTTCTTGGTGGAAGAGAAATTTAACTGATCAATTTGGGCAGCAAAATCTTCTAAGGCAGGATGCTCTAAGATGGCTGCAAGAGGAATATTGAGATTGAGCGCTTTATTGATGAGTGGCATGATTCGAGCTATGAGAATGGAATGACCACCGATGTCATAAAAATTGTCGCTTAGGTTTATCTGAGGACGATTGAGAAAATTTTTCCAGATATCTGCGATAATTTGTTGTGTATGTGTGAATTGTTGGTCTTGGACTGGTTCTTGATGCTTTTGCTCCAATAGCATAGATTTTATTTTTTTGATGTCTGTTTTGCCATTGAGATTGATGGGGAATTCTGGCAAACATACTATTTGGGAGGGAAGCATATAGTGAGGAAGGTGGGTTGAGAGGAATTCTTTTAATGATGAGATTTCTTGTTCTTCACCTGTGTAGACGGCGATGAGTTGATCGCCCGAAAGCTCTGTTTGTTGGAGATAGGCAATGGCATCATTGATAAGTGGATGAGCTTTGAATGCATTTTCGATTTGGTTGAGCTCTACGCGATAGCCATTATATTTGACTTGACGATCTGCTCTGCCGACAAATTCTAGATTACCATCTTTTCTTTGACGGACTAGGTCTCCTGTTTTATACATTCTGTTTTGGACACCATTGAGCTCAATTTGGAAAAAGGATTGAGCTGTTTTTTCAGGTAAGTTTAGATATCCATCTGCAACGCTGGGCCCCGCTATATATAATTCCCCTACTTCTCCTAAGAGCAACTTCTTTTTTGTGTTGGTCGAGTACATAAATTGTGTAACCAGGAATGGCTGTGCCGATCGAGACTTCTCCATAATTTTGATCATCTTTAAGATCATTGGTAATATCAGCGACAGTGGCAACCACTGTGGCCTCTGTGGGGCCATAGCTGTTTAGCAATCGGACATCTAGATTCAAGGACTGCCAACTCTTTAGATAAGAAGCATTGGCTTTTTCTCCGCCGATAACAACAGTGTTGATAGTTTTTGGAAATATGTTTTTTTTGTTCTGTAAACTTTCAACAATTAGGTTCCAATATACTGTGGTGAGAGAGAGCTTTGTGATTTTTTTCTGATTGCAATATTTTTCAAAGTGATCGTAGGAAGTGATAAATTCTTCATTTCTTAAGACCAATATTCCATCTTGAACAATAATAGGGAATATTTCTTCTATGCTGGAATCAAAGTTGATGGTTGAAAATTGAAGGTATTTATCTTTATCTGTGATTGAATAGGCTTGGATGGCTGCCTTGACAAAATTGTCCAAGGCTTTGTGTGAGATGATGACTCCTTTTGGGAGCGATGTTGTGCCTGAGGTATAGATGACAAAGGCTTTTTTGCTTGGGTTGATTTGGGGAGATGGGATGGGGATTTGTGTATTTTCTATTTGATCGATAAATATAAATTGCTTCTCTTTTGGAAAATATTGTGCTTGATCTGATGATGTGAGAATTAAGTCTATCCCTGAATTGGATAAGATATACTCTTTGGTTTGTTCTGGTAATTTAACGTCTATGGGGGTATAAGCATAGCCAGCTAAATGAATAGCAAAAATCGCTGCAATTTGTTCCATGGAACGCGGCAAAGAGATACCAATGATTTCATTGCTTGAATTTGCGTTTTGAATGGCGCGCACAATTTGTGCTATTTTGTTTGCAAATTCTCTTTTGGTATATTGATTAAATTCAGATTCGACAATAATCTCATCAGGCTTACTGATGAGATTATTGACTATTTTTTTATAGATATTGTCAGTTAAAAATGTAGACATTTCCCCTATTTCTATTTTTTCTTCTTCTTTAGGAACAAGGGGATTATGAGAATCCCCACTGCGGCGATGAAGGATATGATTGCAACTTGCAATATTGGACTTCTAAAATCAAGATTACTGTCTTGATTCATTGGAGTGATGGTGATGTTGCTGTTTTCTATTGTACCACTTAGATTAATTTCATCTGGACTGTTAGTTGTGGATTGTTCTCCGGATGAAGCGGTCGTTGGATCTTGGGTTGTGTCAGCCATATCTGTTGTGGTATCTGCAATTTCAGGGAAATATTCTCTCGGCATAGAAACACGATAAGAATAGACTTCATCTTCTACAACAACACCGAGATTGCCAAAAAATTCATTGTTGTTCATCGAGAAGGCTACACCTGAATTTTTGAGCCCTTGTTGGGTTTCGCCGAGGAGGAAGATGGGGGTGTTGACAGCATCTGAATTGCGCATGGGAATGAGAGCATAGCCAACATCAACACCTACAGGCGCTTTGTACGATACTGTGGCATGGTTGGTGATGACTTGATTATTACTATCAAATTCGAGAGGCAATACCGATGCGTAGTTTTCAAGTGTCGGGATCTCATTTGGTAAGCCAATGATGATTTCTTGATTTTTGTTGAGTTGCGTGAAGTCGTAGGTGACATCAACATTTGAGGCAAAGTTCTTGTAATTTGTACCTAGCTCGTAGGAGATATAGGCGGCATTTTCTTTGGCAGCTTGATTTTTCTCTGGGAGGATGAAAGTGATGGGATTGAGAGAATCGTATTTTGTGAGAATCTCTGGATAAACTGCAAGATCTTCGACCTTATCTTGTGTTGTATTTGCGGTGGCAGGGATGAGATCAAAATTTGCAGTGGAATCATTGAATACGGTGAACCAGACTGGATTTAGATTGTCTTCATTCATACAAATGTTAATCGGCACTAAGTTGATGACGAATTGAATCACATTTTCACCTTCAAAAAGATATGTGGCTGGAATTGGAATTTCTCTGGTGAGTTGTTGATCGGTTTGCTTGTCGAAGAACAAGATGCCATCGACTAATTCGCCATTGACTCGCACTGTGACACCAGAGGCATTTTTATTGACTAAGTCTGAAAAATCGTAGTGTAAATTGAAGGTGGAATTTTCTGTAGATTTATATCCAAAGGGGATATAGAATGAGTAGTTGATCCAGTTGAGACCGACATTGGCGGAGGTGCGGTTATCATATCCAAAGGTGTCGATGGTGATTTCTGAATATTCAGGGTTATAGGCGAGAGAATTATCTATGTTCAAATCTTTGATGAGAGCAACGTTGATGAAGTTATAGGGAATGCGTAGTTCATCATATAGAATTGATTTGCTGGCGAGCAGCAAGCCTTCTTCTGAATTTGATGTGATAACAAAGAGACCACGGGATTTGTTCCATGGAGATTGATGTAGTTCAAGATAGCCGTTTCCTTGGGGGACGGTTTGATCTAAGCGAGTTACGGCTTGGACTTCTGTTGGAAAATCTTGATATTGTCCGATGAAAACAAAATGATTGTTCTCTTTTTCTGCGGGGGTAACATCTGCCCATGATTTAACTTGGAAATTCTCTGAGCCATTGAAGAGGGCACCTAAGGCGGCGCTAGCATTCATTACGGCTAAGAGTGTCTCTTGGTTAGGAGAATCGGGAAGAATGAGATAGGTCTCTACAAGGGTGGGGAGTGAGCTATCCATATAGAATGGATAGGGGAAATTTCGAATATCAGTGGAAATTGCGGATTCTGCGAAGGCCATGGTGACGATGGATTCATTTTTGATATGTAATAAGGCTGCTGAATCGCGATCACAGTCGTCATTTTGGTAGAGAAATTCAATTTCTTGAATGCCATCTTGTTCACCCACTCTAAGGATGTAGAGCGGAATGGTGACTTTGATATTTTTATCTACATCACGAGCGATTGCTAACACATCTACGAGGAGACCATTGGCATATACTCGAAGGTAGCCTGTTGTTGAGGCGGATAATTCGAGAATCAATTCTGTATCGAGGGAGATGGTTAAATCTCCTGTAAATCTGAGATGACCAGGGAGATTAAAGCTGAAAGTGGTTGATGATAATGGACCTTCTAAAAGTGCATCATCCCAACCAAGCTCTTCAAATGTAAAATCTCCACTTTGCAGTTCTTGCGGGACGTCTTGTGCGTTGGTTTGGATGGTGTTTCCGGCTATAGAAAAAAGAAGTAACAATGAAAGAATTATTGATAATAATTTTTGGTTCTTCTTGTTCATGGTTTTACCTTTCAATTTTTTTCCACACGCTTGATGATGTTTTTGTAAGCGACATCATAAGCCCTAGTAATAAAGAATAGTTGCTTAAAGTTAAAAATTTAGCTAGTGTTGTTAGTTTTTTAATTTTTGAACGTTTATTTATTGCTTTATCTATGAGAGCAAAGAAATAAAATAGGATTTGGAAGATCATTGTGATGTAATAGATGTAATGAGGCAGATAAAGTTGGTTTTTGGTGAACAAAATAGTTATATTGCTCATTAATAATAATATCACAAATATGGGTAAAAATAATCTTAATACTTTGTGCGAGTAAAATTTCCAAGCTAATGAAAAAGAACTAAATGGTTTTTTAATGACCTTTAGGGTGTTAAAACGGAGTGCGGACATTCTTTTTCTTCTTCCAATTTCATCTTTGTAAGTATCTGATGCTTTTTCATATGATTTTGCTAATGGTTCATATAAAAAAATCTTTTTATGTTTGTAAACGTTCAGTAATAAGTAAGAGTCATCGTTAATGCCTTCTTTTACGTCTGGGATGGAAAAAAGTTCATTTCTGATGGCAAGAATTTCTCCACATGAGCCCATACAACCTCTTAGATAAGATTCTGCTTGTTTAATCTTGTCTTCGTAGCGCCAATATAGCCCTTCATTTTGTCCAATCTCATGTTCACTTTTGTAGATATGTTTAGCTCCACTCACACCTCCTACGGCAGGATCTGCAAAATGCTGGACAAGCTTTTGAATAGCATCTAGGTTATAGAGGTTGTTAGCATCTGAAATGACGACAATTTCTCCGTTGATGTATTGTTTGGCATTCATCAAAGCTCTCACTTTGCCTTTTCGTTCGGGTGAATAAGAAACTTTTATTTGGTCGGAAAATTTCTTAGCAATTTCTACTGTTTTGTCTGTGGAACCATCTGCTGCGATGATAATCTCTATTTTTTCTTTGGGGTATGTGAGGGAAAGTGCGTTTTCAATTTTTTGTTGAATGACCCCTTCTTCATTGAAGGCTGCGATTATCAAAGAGACTGGGGGCAAATCAGCTTGAAAATGAAGTTCGGGTATGGCTTTCGCTTTTCGCTTCGCTAAGAGAATCAGAATCAAGGGATAGCCTGCGTAAACGTATAGAATGATGAGGATATTTAATAGGAGTAGGATTTCAATGATTTTAAACATTTAGGGTCTCTTTATAGATTTTTATAATGTGTTGAACAAGATTGCTGATCTCAAAATTTTGTTGCACATATTGACGTGCATTTTCTCTTAGGTGATTTTTTTTAATTAAATTAATTTTAAGAAGTTCTATGGATTTTCTCAATTGGTCATGATTATGGAGCTCAAATAAGTAGCCATTATAGTCTTTTTGGATTATTTCTTTATTCCCAGGCACATTGGAGACAATAGGCACAACTTGGCAACTCATTGCTTCTAAGAGGGCATTTGAGATACCTTCAAAATCCGAGGCTAACAAGAAACAGTCTGCAATTTGAAGATAGGGCAGGACGTTATCCGTGGAAGGGAGAATGAGGACATTTTTATTGGCAACTTTTTGAAGTGCCTCTTTTTCGGGACCTTCGCCAATGAGAATTAACTTGGTATCTTTGTGGATGCGAGAGAAATAAGACCATGCAGTGATGAGATCGATTATATTTTTGTTTTGGACAAATCTGCCAGTGAAGATACCGATGAAAGAAGAGAAGACATTTAGTTGTTGTTTTAATTTTTGTTTTTGCTGTTGTTCAAGAGGTTTGAATTTGTCTGAATTGATGCCGTTATAGATTTTGAAAATCTTTTTTTCAGAGACGTTTTCGTTTTTTATCTCTTGGATGATTTGATCTGAGATTGCAAAAAACCCTGAGGTTGTGTTTTTGATGAAGTTGAATCTTAATTTGCCAAAGAGTTTGCTTTTTAAGCGTTTGATGTCGCTGCCATTACCGCTATTAAGAATCTTGATGAAATATGGGATTTTGAAAAGTTTGTTGGCAAAATAGGCAGTGGTTGTGGTCGAGATTAAATCATAGGAATGGATGAGATCGGGATGGATTTTTTTTATTTCGCGAAGTGCTGAGCTTATATAGTTCAACGCAGAAAAAAGCTTGTTTGAAGAGGTTTTGGTGCGAATGATCTGAGCTTGTTGAATCTGCTCTGTTTGAGGCGCATTGGATCCGTTTCTGGTGATGATGGTAAGTTGAATGCCATTTTCTATGAAGAATGGGATTTGTTCGAGCAGTTGCCGTTCGGCACCACCAACATGCGGATAAAAAGAATGGATAAGCATGACTACTTTCATTTTTTACCCTCCAAGATGTTGGTGTATTCAATATAAGTTTTTCTCCACCAAGATTGCATGGAGAAAAATTCATGGATGATCTCCTGATTTTTGATGCACATTTTTTCACAGATGATGGGGTTATTTTTTAGATAGAGAATAGCATCTTTGAGTTTTTGGATATCTCCTACGGGGAAGATGATGCCAGAGCTAATATTGATGATTTGAGGGATCTCTCCAACGGGTGTGGCGATGATGGGCAAGCCAGTGGCCATTGCTTCTAGGAGGGCTAGGGGAAGACCTTCGTTTTGTGAGGAGAGGACAAAGATATCTGATGAGAGTAGATGTTTGGTGACATCATCTTGCAGGCCATGAAAAATAATTTTATCATCGGATATGTTTAGAGAATGAGTAAGATCAATTAGAGATTGTTTCTCTTTTCCATCTCCAATG
Organism: Anaerolineales bacterium; assembly: GCA_963676155.2. Lineage (GTDB taxonomy): Bacteria > Chloroflexota > Anaerolineae > Anaerolineales > UBA11579. Next base: position 247,136 of record OY781052.2, on the reverse strand, counting down.
ATATTGAGTTTAAAGCGTTTATCTTCCAGTAAGAGCAATGAAAAAGCTTTAATAATGGTTTCTATTTTTTTGACTTTTGCTAGACGGCCAACAAAGACCAGTTCATAATCGGTGTTTTTTTCACGATAATTTCGTTTGATGAGGGATGGAAAAGTGGGAATGGCGTTTGGGATATAGACCATTTTTTTTGTGATGAAGTGGGGATTGTTTTCAAGCAGTTTATTGGTGACAATATAGATCTTTTTTGAGAAAGACAGGATTATGTTACGCAGAAATTTTTTTACAGAGGAAAAGACAAATAGTTCTGAGTGAAGCGTGGCTACGAATGGGGTGTGAGTGAGGATGGCGGTTGTCCCCCCTAAAATGTGAGAATAAAGGAGGTGGGTGTGGATGAAATCAAATTTTTCTTGCCTTACATATTTCAAAATCTTGAAAAATCGTTTGACATCAAATAATTCTCGAGTTTTTTGTGATTCAAACATCTCTACTTCAATATTTAAGTCAATTAATTGATTGTAGATTGATTTATTTCGATAGGGATTGAGAACACCAACTTTCAACAGAATGGCATCATCATTTTTGGTGATGTCAGCAAAGTTGACCAGAAGTTTTTCTGCCCCTCCCATATTTAAGCTATCGATTAGAAGAAATAATTTAATCATGACAGTTTATTAAATAATTTTTCTTTCATTTGTTTGAATAAATTAGGTGCTAATTTCGCAATAGTAACTATATAGATAGTTGCGCCAATGAGGGTGATAAGGGCTATTTGAATTATATTTGACTGATCTTTGATTAATAAGCTAAGTGGATAGACTACGATTGACATCAGTGAGATTGCAATCAAAGGATTTTTGATTGATTTCAGAAAGTCAATAAATTTTATATTGAATAATTTTCGACTAATGATGATATCAATCATTGTGTAGGCAATGGGGCTGATGAGAAGTATTACCAATGAAATGGCGACGATATCTTTTGTGTATCTGAAAGCAGTGAAGAGGCTGATAAATATGATTACAATACGATAGACAATGACGGTCATGAATATTTTTAAATGATTATTTGCTTTGAGAAGATTGCCAACATTATAGGTGATGGAGAGGATGACAAATTGTAGCGAGAAGATTTTTATGACCGGGATGATTGAAAACCAGTTGTCTGGATATATCATTTTGATCAACGGCTCTGTGACTAAGAATAATCCTACTCCTAATGGGAATGAAAAGAGGGTCATGGCGTAGACTGAGTTTTTGAATGTGGAAATGAGATGTTCTCGATTGTCTTTTATCTGGGAGAAGAGAGGAAAGGAGACTCTTGAAATGGATAGACTAATCTGTTTGACAAGATATTCTGGAATTCGAATGCCGATTGAGTATATGCCCATCATGGATACGGTGAGATAGCGACCAATCATCCATTTGTCAATTTGCAGGGCGACCATGGCAAGGAATTCGATGACAAGCATGGAAAAGCCAAATGAGAGTACTTTTTTTGCAGCAGCTTTGGAAAAAATAAATTTGGGACGCCAAGGATTGATAATCCAAAGAAAAATCGCCCCAAAGAGTGCTCCGATGAGGTTACCTGTGATAACACTAACTGCGCCAAAGCCAACCATGGCAAAGATGATGGAGGATGCACTTTTGGTGAATTGATTGATGATATCTGGAATCAATTTTTTCTTAAAGTCAATTTTCTTTTGTAAGAGAGAGTCGTGCACGTCTATAAATGCGTATATGGGAAAATAAAGACAGAATAATCTGAACAAGGGGATGACTCTTTGGTCTGAGAAATAGTTTGCAATGAGTGGGGCAAGTAGCCAACCAATAATCGCTAAAAATAGGCTGTTGATGACCAAAATCCAGAATGCGGTTGATTTGTTTGCTTCTGTATCCTCTACATAGATGATGGCTGAGCCGATACCTAGATCGTTAAACAATAAAAAAATTGTGCTCGCGGTGAGTGCATAATTGGCTAGACCATATTCCTCAGGTGTGAGGAAATAGGTGATGAACACGCTAGTGATGAAGATAAATGCTTTACTTATGTATTGTCCTGAAAAACTCCATAAAGACCCTTTGATCGCTTTTGTGGTTGCATCGTTGATGGACATGTTATTCAACCTCTATCTCTGAGAATAAGTAAGGATATAAACTTGGTATTTTGTTGATGGCAAATGCAAATGCATAGATAATCCAAAAGTAACGTGGGTATGCTAAATGGAGGAAAATCGCAGCATTGAGCCACCCAAAGAGGCCAATCATGACCCCCTCGGCAATATATTGATATTTTCTATGTTCTCGATTTAAACTAAAGGCTTTGGCAGCTTGTAAGAGCTCTCTAAACATCATATAGATGATAAACCCAAAAGAGATGAAGCCAATGATGCCTTGTTCCGCCAAGATTTGGAGGTAGAGAATGTGCGGGTTTCTTTCTGTACCTCTGAGATCGGTGCCAATTCTGCGGGCATAATCCAGGTAGTGGTATTTATAGTTATTGACCCCTACCCCGATGAGGGGATGATCTGCAAACATAAGGACAGCAGACACCATTTCACTCCAGCGACCACTATAACTCACTTCATTTTCAACAGAGTTACCGAAAAATGGCAATGATTGAGGAATAGTGAGGATGCGATCCACATAGTTTGATGGTAAAAATGGGACAAAGAGGGCTACTATTAATAGGCCAAAGATTAGATATTTTATAGGTATTTTTTTATAGAGGACAAAGAAGAGTCCCATCATTGCAAGTGCAATAAAAGCACCACGAGAATAGGTGAAGATGACGGTGAGAAACGTGGCAAGGAAACTCCAAATTGCAACCAATTTGAGGAAAAGGTTTTTTTCTTTCAGCATTCTTTCAAATGCGATGGGTATGATGAAGAGCATCACTTGGGCATAAATATTGGGGTCACCAATTGAGCCACCGATACGGATGCTATCAATTTGGTCTACGATGTTCATTTCTTCAATCATCCCAAAGCCAGCGAAGTCATGTGAATAAAAATTGAAGCCCACTTGGATGACGCTGATGGTGCCTAATAGAATGCCTGCGGCTAAGAGACCATACACCATTACGATGATATCTTCTTCTTTTTGAATAATGATGATGATGCTAAGAACAATCAAGATATTGGGGATAAAATCTAGGAGGACTTCCTTTGCTCTATCAAAATCATCGGCAAAGAAAGAAGAAAGCAAGATGGATAACATGAATATGCCGATTGGCACAAGCGCTCGATACCAGCCTTGGATTTTTTGTCCAGTGGCGAGGAAACGTACAACGACGATTCCCATGATGGCGACAATCATTGGTTGCAAGATGGATGGAAGACCAAAATCTGCAATGGCGACGTCTGATATTCTGATATAAATCATAAATATCAAAATGAATAGGCTGAGATTATGGCTAAATAAGGCTGTTACTATGCCAGCTATAACTGTGACGGCTAAGAGACCATAAAAGCCAATGGTGGGTGATATGTAGAGCGCAATGATTAATATGCCCAGAAGGAATAGGAGCAACAACCCAAGAAAGCTTTCACGCCTTTGTGAAAGCACTTCCTTGGGATTGTAATTGAGACTTAACATACTTATTCCAACTTCGATTCAAGCAATGTAATCATTTCGTTGTAATTTGTGTTTTCATTATATTGCGTCACAGAAGTGGACGGATCTGTTTGGATGGTTTCATTCATATAGGTAAGTTGAATGGGTTGTTCTAATGTTTTGGCCAATTTATTTAAGAGCAAATTTGCATTATATTGCTCTGTTCTTGGCAGGAACAGAATAAATGTGATTTTGTCCCAACGTCCGACGATGTCACTGCCTTTCAGAATATTTGTGATAATCTCAGATTGATTGTTAATCAATTGATCGAGGTTGCCTTGTGGGATGATTTCTAGCCAATCTTTGAGGCCATTGATCCTAATGAGACCAATGGAAAATGTGTTTTGCGTGGTTTTATATTCGTGGATGGCATCTTCAATAACTTTTACAACGTATGATTTTCGATAGGCTTTGGAAGTGGGGTCGAGATTTCTGCGTTGACGAATTTCTTCAATTGGCATTAAGATTTGATCTTTTCCAATTACGATTAGAACTCCTAAGATTAAACCAAACATTATTGCAAGAATTGCATCTCGAATGGGTTGAGGACGGATAGGGTCTGTGGGGACAATAGGTGTATCTAGATAGGAGACTAAATATACGTCATAAAGTTCATTGATATATTCAACTGATATGCGACCGGTTAAGTCGAGGACATCTTTAACTATTTCAGGATCATAGGAAATCAAAGAGGTTTCAAAAATATTAGCATTGGGGAGAACGACGGATGTTTGTTCAAAAATATCATCGTATTGATCTAACGTAATCCCTAATTCTGCACATACTAGTTTTTTGATATAGATGCTATCAATGACTTCTGAATAAGTAGCAAGGACAGTGCGATCTGAGAGTGAATCTAGGCTATTAATCATTTCGTTACCAGATACATTTGCATCAATGTTAGGGTATACGATAAATCTTGCTGTTGCTTGATATTGTGGGGGAGCTATATAGTCATATGCCATGACTAATGAAAGAGCTAAGAAAATAACACTTAAGATGATCCACCACCCTTTTTTGAGTGAATCAATATAATACATAACTTCCATTTTATTATCCTTCTACTATTTCTATGAATTCTTTCAACAGTTGTTTCGAGTTGGTTTCTAAGTTGAAATTCTTCTTAACATGCTCTAGTGCAGCATCTGTGATTTTAATAATATGCTTATATTTATCTATTATATATGATATTTGTTGATTAAGCATTATATATTCCTTTTCAGGTACGATATATCCGGTTTGATTTGGAATGACAATTTCAGGGATGCCTGATATATCGGAGGCGATGACAACTGTTTTGGATGCCATTGCTTCCATAATGGCGACAGGAATTCCTTCCATCTTACATGAATCGGTAATAATGCTTGGTTGGATGTAACAATGATTGCGCTTGAAGAGCTCTGCAATTTGATCTTCTGTTTTGGGACCAAGGAGTTTTACGTTTTGGATTTTGTTTTGATCAATATAGCGCTGAAGAGATGCTTGTAGCTCTCCCCCACCAATAATTGAGCAATTGACTTTAATTCCTTCTTGGGCAAGTTGTTGACAAGCTTTGATGAGATAGATTTGCCCTTTGTAGGGCTGAAGGCTACCAATAGACATTATATTGAACGCTTGGGTAAGATTATAAGGTGTATCGAGATGTTGATAAGCATCGATTTCTATGCCACAATGGATGACTTTGATCTTTTCTGCTAAGTTTGGAGAGACTTTTGAGATAAGAAATTTTTTGTTGAAATCTGAGATGGCAATAATTCTTTTTGCTTTGGAGAGTTTCTCTTCTAACATTGTTTGATGAACATAAATATCATGTGCGTGAACAGTGACGGAATAGGTGATGTCAGTGAGCTGAGAAATAATCCAAGCTACATAGGCGGGAAAGGTGGCATAGTGAACGTGGATGTGGTCAATGTTTTCTAAGGTAAATTGGCGTGCTAAGAAGACTGCTTTTGGGAGTAAGAGTAAGCTCTTTAGGAGATAAGTGGGGTTGGAAATTGATTGGAAGATGGTTTTGAACCCTAGTTTTGTGATGTGTAAAGGTTGTTTAATTAAAAAAAATATAAAGCTTTTGATGTATCGAATTGAAAGATATGGTGTTTTGTGCGCTTGATGAATCCATTTTTCAGCCGCTTTATGGATATGCGAAGTTTCTTGAAAAATTAAAGGGTAGAGTTGAATATCTACCCCTTTTTGATCAAGGATGTTCATTTCCCGCAAGATAAAAGTTTCTGGAAGATGGGGAAATCTCGACATGATATATGCTATTTTCATCATGTCACTCCTGTGCTGATGAATATGGAAAGTGCTGTTCGGAATACAATCTCAAAGTCAAATAGTAATGAGCAGTGATTGATATAAAAAATATCTAGCGCAACCCTTTCATCAAATTCTGAATCTCCCCTGTGTGTGATCTGCCAGAGCCCTGTGAGACCGGGAAGGATTGAGAGCCTTTCTGTATGCCATAGTTCATAGGAATCAACATCAAATGAAGTGGGACGTGGACCGACGATGCTCATGTCGCCTAAGATGATGTTGATGATCTGTGGTAATTCATCTAAGCTTGTTTTACGAAGGAATTTCCCGAATTTGGTAACTCTGGGGTCGTTAACAATTTTAAAATCTGGATAAGTTAAATGGCTGAGATGTTTGAGTTGTTCTTTTTTCTGATCGGCATCTTGCACCATCGACCTAAATTTGAGCATTTTAAATCTTTTGCCATTTGAACCTGTTCGGTATTGCATATAAAAAACGTCACTTTGGGGGGAAAGCGTTTTTTGAATAAAAATGATAATCAAAAACAACGGGCTAAGGGCTATCAATCCGATGATTGAAAGCAGTATGTCTAAACCTCGTTTTAATTTTAGGTAAAACTTATATGGAATTAACGGGGTATAGATTTCATATTTTTTATACCAGGTTTCATTCATTTTTATTATTATTTTTTTCTGCTCTATCATTTGCAATCTTTAACAATTCTTGACTTGTGACGGCTTCTAAAGGGAATGAAGCTGAGCCGATGGATAGATTTACGTTCATTTCTTTGGCTAATTCGCTAAGTTTTCTCTCTACAATTGAGATGTGATCTTGATCTGATTCAGGACAAAGTAGGAAAAATTTTTGGTTTTTGTTATTTTTATCTATGTTGCAGATAATATCTGAACGGCGTAGATTTGCTCTGAGTTTTTCATAGGTTTTGAAAGAGATAAATCTGTTGAGAATCTTTTTCATCATATCCTTCAAAACTTCTTCTTTTTGATTGTTTTCAATTACATCAAAATTTAGAATATGAATGTTGAATTTGTGATCATATCTTCGACTTCGATATAATTCAGATTCTAAAATTTTATCCATATCCATTTTATTGAATTCCATATCTTCTTCATCAATTAAGATCACTTCAAGGGCATTTTTATATTGATCCAAATTATTAATTAAATAATTGAAGACTATCTGTGAGATGATAAATATTGCAAAGTCATTCAACATGCTGATGAATGGAGAATTTTGTTTGAAAACTATATAGTACATAAAGACAGTTAATAGAATATAGAGTGCGGACCAAACAAATAATTGCTGTTTGAAGATGAGCGATTTTTTATAATAGAAATAAAAATTTGCCAAATATGAAAAAAGAATAAACACGATGGTATAGAATATGCTAATGGTTTCTGCAGACCATCCATTGAGAGTTCTTTCAGCTAATAAAAATAGGAAAAAAACAAAAAGTAGGATTAAGTTGGTTAATGATAAAAACAGTTTTTTCACTTATTCTCTCCTCATATACTTTTATTTATTTTACTATTAAACAATATCGCCGAAACGTCAATTTGCAAAAATGTAAGTTTTTAATATAAGTTAAGTTGTTTAAAGTATTGAGCTGTTTTGTTTTGTATAATTTACTTTTTTAATTTATTTCCTCTATTTTTAATGTTTATTGTATGATCTTGCTTTTTCTTCTTTTTTGTTTTGTACATATCTTTGTCAGCAATCATATAGAGTTCTTCAAATGTTTGACCATCATCTGGATAAATTGAAAGACCCATGCTGTTTGTGATAAGAATTTCGATATTATTGACATTAAAGGGTTGGTCAAAGATACTATCGATTTTTTCTCTGATAGTGAAAATGGTGTTGAGTTCACCATCGTTTATTTCAAACAAGACTCCAAATTCATCCCCGCCTAAGCGTGCAACGGTATCTATCATACGGACAGATTCTTTTAACCTCTCCGCAATTTGGATGAGAAGAAGATCTCCAATCAAATGTCCATATGTGTCATTAATAGATTTGAAGCCATTCAGATCAAACAGAATGAAGACAACTTTTGCGTTTTCTGATTCTTCTATCCTTCTGTTGGTTCTTTCTATTGAAAGATCAACTTGCTCCATAAGGCAATTTCTATTGGGTAGATTTGTGAGAAAATCATGAGATGCAAGATGTTGGAATTTTAAATCCATTTTTTTACGTTCTATTGCATAACGAATAGCTTTATCTAGGAGGCAGTGATCGATTTGATCTTTGACCATATAATCTTGTGCGCCAATTTTGATGGCATCGATGGCAATTTGATCATCTTGAAGACCAGTGAGGACAATGACGGGAATATTGGGGTACATGGTGCATATTCTTTTGACCCCTTCGAGTTTATAACCATCTGGTAGGGATAAGTCTAGAAGAACTAGATCAAAATTGGATTTTGATATTTTTTCTTGCGCATCTGCTAAGGTGGAGACCTGAATGAGTTCGGCTTTCATCGATATTATTTCTTTAAATATTTCTTGAATAATACGAACATCTCCAGGATTATCTTCGACTATCAGAATTTTTAGATATTCCTTCATGTTTTTAACTTTCTATTTTTGAATCGATTTTGAAGGAAGCAGCACTAAACGCATCCAAAACATTTCAATCGCTTTCATTAACTCAATAAACCCGAGAAAGTCGACAGGTTTTGTTAAGTAACAATTTGCTTGAAGTTGATAGAGTTTGTTTACATCTTCTTGATCATTTGAGGTTGATAATACAATAACTGGAATGGATTTTAACTTTTCATTTTCTTTGATGCGCTCAATGAGCTCTCGTCCATCCATTTTGGGGAGATTGAGGTCTAAGAGGATTAAGTCGGGGGTTGGCATATCGCTATATTTGTCTTTTTTAGTGAGAAATTCATATGCTTCAACACCATCATTTACGATATATAATTCTGAATCCATTTTTATTTCATTGAGTGCTTCTTTGGTTAATCTAACATCTCCAGGGCTATCTTCAATTAATAGTATATCTATTTTCTTTGATTCATACTTATTTGACATTTTTAACTACTTTCCACTAGGTAAAGTGAATTTAAATTTACTTCCATTGCCAGGTTCAGATTCTACCCATATTTTGCCTGAATGTCTTTCTATTATTCTTTTGGCAATTGCAAGACCGATACCTGTCCCTTCAATTTCACTTTGGGAGTGTAACCTTTGAAAAATTACAAAAATTCTTTCAAAATATTCTTGTGAAATGCCAATACCATTGTCCTCAATGGTAAATTCATATTGTTGCTTTTCATTTTTATTATAATTTAAGTTTTGATAAGATATCTTAATAACTGGTTTTTCTTCTCTGTGAAATTTGATACCATTCCCGATTATATTTTGGAATAGCTGAACCATTTGTCCATAATCTGCAAAGACATGAGGTAAATTGGTTGCTTCAATGGTAGCTTCTTGTTTCTCAATTTGATCTTTTAAGTTCAATTTGACTTCATTTACAACGGTATTTAGGTCGATATCAGTAAAATTTTGACCTCTGGTTTCAATCCTAGAGAATTGGAGGAGATCATTAATAAGGTTTTTCATTCGTTTTGCACCATCAATGGCATATTCAATGAATTCTTGTCCATCTTTATCTAGAAGATTGAAGTATCTTTTTTGAATCAATTGCAAATAACTTGCAACCATTCTGAGTGGCTCTTGAAGATCATGTGATGCAACATAGGCGAAAGATTCTAGCTCTTGATTTGATTTTTCGAGCTCAAAGGCTTTTTCTTTTAGTTGATTTTGAACATTTTTGATGGGAGTGATGTCTTGGATTGAGATTAATATTTTTTCCAGCGTTTGTTCAGACCCCTGGGGAATGGAGATGTTGGTGATAGTCCAAATATTATTTCCTCTAAAAGTTTTTTTTGGTCCTTCAAAGCGAATAAAAGTTTTCCCATTTAAAATCGGTATAATTTCTTCTTTAAGCATTATTTCGAAGTCTATGGCTGTTTTTGAATGCTTCTGAATAAATTCTTTTTCATCTTTTGCTTCATAGAGCTTGATTGCAGCCTGATTGACATGCTTTAATTTGATTAAATTTATATGCTTTTCAACTTCTTCCCTATAATTCATCAGAATTTCTTCTGCTGAAACTTGTTTTTCATCTTTGAGTTGATCAATTAATTTTTTAAGATCTGATGCATCCTTTTCTAGAAGTGCGATGGGAGAATCTTCAAAAATGGTGCGGAAACTAATCTCATTTTCAAAAGCAATATTCCGAGAAATTCGAAGATCTTCCACCATTTTCAAGGTATCTTCCTGTGCAGCTTTTAGTTCTTTGGTGCGTTCATCAACTCTATTTTCAAGGTTGATACGAGCGTGAAGCAATTCCTTTAGCATTAGATCATTTTGATGTTGTTCAAGTTGAAGATTATCTGCCATTTGATTAAACGACTGGCTCAGTTCGATAAATTCAGTTGATGCAGTTAAGTTAATGCGATGATCTAGATTGCCAAGACCGATGATCTTTGCTCCATGATTCAATTTTTGAATTGGTCTGACAAAATCTTTGGAGAATAAAACGACAAGCCCAAAAATGATAAAAATGATTAAGAACAGTAAGACAAAATAGATGTTCTTTAGCTGTTCTGTTGGCTGCATCGCAACGCTTTGTTCCACTTCTGTGAGGATGCATAATTGCCAATCTGGCACCCATTCATAGGAACCAATAACCGGAATGCCAAGGTAATTCTCATATTCCTTGACACCCGTTTGCCCTTCTAGACAATTATCAATCCCTTCTGTAAAAACAGGTACTTGGTAATTTAAGTTATCTGTGTGTTTGGGGAGAGTGATGAAGAGGTTGGCTTGATTTACTAAATAGGTCTCTTGTGAAGAGAATGAATTTGTGTCTTTTTGAATGATGTCTGTAAGTTCACCCAAATTTACATGACCCACTAAGACACCAACCAATTGCCCAAATGGAGAAATGATAGGACTGCTGATGTGAAGCACAATGCGCTTTTCGTTGACTAAATAAGTAATTTCATCTATGTAGGTAGATTCTTTACCATAGATGAAATAATTTTCATTTTCTCTAAATTTTCCAATTAATTGTGAATTGCTTGATGCGATAATCTGCCCTGTTTCTGGATTAAGCACGGAAAAGGTATCGATGCCACCTGTTTCTACTACATTTGTGTTTAGGTGTACATAGATCAGATTATTTTTTGCATCAATATATTTTTCATCAGATGCTTGATCGGAGAGCATGATTTGAAGATTGTCAATTACTAATGGGCGTTGACATAAACTCTCAAGAAGATAGGTATTGGTTTTTACGAAGCGATCAAAACTGCTAATTTTAAGTTGGTTGATGGAACTGAGATGTGTTTCTAGGGCATTTCGAATATAGTAGTAAGAAGAGGCGTAATTAATAGAAACTACAATTATGAGGGGGATGATGGCAATAGGCAAGAAATAGATAAGCAATTTCTGAAAGATTTTCATTTACTATTTCCATAAACATTATTGAGAAAATCGTATGTTACAAGCTCTGTTGGGTCAAATTCTCGATCTATTCGACCAATACCATAGAGATCTTTTATGATGCCATGCCATTTTTCATCTGACATCCAACCTATGGGCACTTCACCATTGTAGATCAAAGGAATGGAAGAAAAAAGCATATCCCCTTGAATTTTTTCATTTTGAAGGTGTGCATATTTCATTACGATTTCTAATGATTCATCTGGATTTGTGACAACATAATCCATGCCCTTGATGGTGGCTCTGAGAAATCTTTCAATTAGTTCTGGGTTTTGATCGATGAGTGATTGATTGACGACGATACAATCTGAATACCAATGAACACCGTAATCATCGGGCCAAAACTGATTTACTTCTATCCCTTCTCTAACTATATCAAGATAGGATCCTACAGAAAATGCAGGGTAAATATCAATTTCACCTGTAAAAAAATCTGAATAATCCATTTTGAATTCCACTTTTTGCATGGAGTCTACGTCGATGTTTGTGTTTTTGGCCATGGCAAGAAATTGTTCTTCTCCGGAAATATTTAAGAGGGCGATTGACTTACCATTAAAATCTTGTATGTTTTTTATATTTGATTGTTTGAGGGTAATTAATAAAAAAGGATTATTTTGAAATATTACTGAGATTACTTTTAAATCATTGCCGGCAGCATATGCAGTGATAATTTCTTCTGGCGCCACAATTGAAAAATCAGCTTTCTGATTGACTAATTGTTGTATTCCATCTATGCCCACTCCACCGGGGATGATATTGATATTGATGTTTTCTTCTTGATAGTACCCTTTTTCTTTTGCAACGTAATATCCAGCGAATTGCGCTTGATCAATCCATTTTAACTGTAAGTTGATTTGATCATAGGTTTCATTATTTTTTATTTTTTGACACGATGTAAGGCTAAAAAATATAAAAAGAATAAATACTAAAGAAGAAATTCCCCTTCTAAATTTCATTTAGAATTCCTTTAATTGATGTTTTGTTTTTCAATTCTGATGAGATCATCGCACATTCTAATGATCAGTTTGAAATCCGACTCCCGTCTATTAATTATACCCCAATCTTGTCATAATTTTTATTAACTTTCTGAGTTCTAGAGATTATTCTTCTCTATTCGTTTTTCTGAATCTTTTATTATCATACATACTCATATCTGCTTCATTGATGATTTGAGCAATCGTTTTGTCAACACCGCCCGTGCTATAGCCAAGAGACAATTCTAAATCGTCGTTATTTTCAATATTATGAGCTTTCACATTTTCATTAATGCGCTTTAGCGCTTGTTGAACAGATTTTTCATCTGTTTTTGGTAATAAAATAACAAATTCATCACCGCCAATTCTGGCGATTCTATCTTTGTCACGAAAACTTTTTTCTAGAATCCTTGCGGCATTTTTGATGGCTTGATCGCCATAGATATGCCCGAGGTTATCGTTTATATTTTTCAACTTATCAATATCAGCCATAATGACACTGATTGGTTTGTTTTGTTTTTTATCTAATAAATTAGATTCTCTTTCAAAAAAGGTGCGGTTATGAACGCCTGTGAGCGCATCATGATTGTTTTCATAAGTTAGTTGTTCTTCAATTCGTTTTTGTTCGGTGATGTCCGTAAATGAAATAATGGCGCGTTTGCTGGGGGAACGTTGATCTGCATAGTCTAACAAAGTCCAACGAGTGGAAAGATAAGTTTCTTCACCTGTCTTTTTCTTGAGAGTTAATTGCTTTTCATCCGTTTTCTTGGTATTGATGATTAAGTTTAATATTTGCGAGATTGATTCATTCAGATTTTGCGTAAGCATATACATTGCAAAATTGTTAACAAATTTCTCTTGGTAATCAATTTCAAATAAATTTATAAATGCTTGATTAACTCCTACGACTTCGACTCTTTGGAGACATGCTTCAAAAAACTCACGATTTGGCTTTGTGTTTCGAGAGAAGACTGTGTTATCGACGTTTTGCTCTCTAAAATATGATATTAGATTAGAAAAATCAATCTCCAAATAAGCAGTGGGAGATTCAAAGAAAAGCTTTGAAAAACGATTATTACTCTGGGCGATGGTCTCTTCTGCTCTTTTTCGATCAATGGAGAGTGCAATCTGATTTGAGACAAATTCAAAGAATTCTTTATCTTCTTGTGTAAATAAATCTTCTCCAGAATATCTTTGGGTTGCAATGACCCCAATGACTTTGTTGTTCACAATCAAGGGATGTCCGATGAAGTCGATTGGTATGGTATCTAAAGGTAACATGACTTTAGATTCTTGCATGGCTTTAATTTGACTGGATGATAAATAGAAGCTTTGAGCAGTTTCAATGATGAGGTCTGTGATATTATTTTCTGCGGTTCGGATCTTTGGCTTTTCTTCATATTTATTAGCAAAGAATACAAATTCAACTTGATTTGAGGTTTGATAATAGAGAGCGATAAAGAAATTTTCAACATCCATTATTTCACTTAACGTTTTGTGAATCTGAGTATATAACTCATCCAAATTTTGCGTGGTTAAGGTGGCTTGTGAAATTTTATAGGTTGATGCTTGCATTTTATGTGTCTCTGCAAGACTATCTAATTCATACTGAAGACCATCCAAAAAGTTTTTAATTTGGAACATCATTTTGTTGAATGTGTTTCCTAAAATTTCAAATTCATCTTTGCTTTTTATGTTCACTTTTTTGGTGAAAATGCCTTTTTCAATTCTTTTAGTCCCTTTGAGTAGTTCTTGAATGGGATTGGTGATCTTTTTCGCAAAGAGAATATTCAATGTAATAAAAATCGGCATGAATGTCATTAGACTGATGAGCAAAAATATCATGATGTTCTTTTGTGCATTAAGAACATTCTCTGCACTAAAGATGATGACTAGGTACCCCTGTAATTCTCCAAATCTATTATAAATGGGAGAATAGCCATGCATTTGACTTTGTTTTGAATCAAAGGATGTGACTTTTTTGATTGTGGTAGGCTCGTTTTTAAGGCTGAGTAATTCTGTTTGAATCTCTTGATCAATTGAATAAATTTGTCCATATCGATTATCTTGAGGAATACAAACAGTATAAATAAATGCATTATTTTGGTCGGGCAATACAATAAAGATGTCTTCTATCTTGGCGCTACTATTTTTTACTAAATTTAAATTTTCTGAGATGTTGCGATGATATTCATTTGAACTATCTATTCTTTGATTTGATAATTCAAGATAATCTCCGTCGATTAATGGAACAGAAAAATTAATCAAATCAAGCAAATGATCGTGCAAATTTGTCATTTGAGTTCTTTTGATCTGATTGTAATAAAAATATGAAAAGTTTGAAATAATTACAAAAAACAATATTGAATATAACAATACTATTTTATTGCTTATTTTAAACATTCCTTTTCTGTCCATTTTATTCCTCTTATTTATACTTTAGTGTTCGGTATCGAAAGGCATGATGTGATTTATATCGATTTGCTTAAGTGCTTGATTGATTTGATCCACTAGGATTGGATTATTTTTGTTGACAGCAATGCCAAGTCCTACTTTATTTATAAAAATAATATTATTGTTCTGGTCTTCAGCGATTTTTAAATTGCTAAAAGTATCTAATAGTAGATATTTTGAATTGACATAATCATTAAAAATCACATCCAGCCTACCAACTCCAAGATCAAGAAATGAATCTTTGGTGTTTTTATATTCAATTACTTTGAAATCTAGACCTTCTGCTAAAAATTTTTGAGCATAATCAAAACCTGTTGCACCAATTTTGACACCTACCTGTTTTCCTTGAATGTCGGCGATTTGACTTATTTGTGTTTTTGATGGATCCACAACCATAACCAGACCGGTATCTAGATAGGGAGTGGAAAACGTGACTCTTTCTTGCCTTTCAGGCGTGATATGGATGGCAGCTATGGCGATGTCTATGTTATTGTTTTCTACGGCTGGAATGAGATTTGCAAAGGGCATTTCGATAAATTTAATTTCTTTATCTAACTTTTCTGCTATTAATTGGATGAGTTGGATGTCATATCCAGTGAGTTGCTCATTTTCATCATAGTAGACAAATGGTTCTGTCACAGAAACGCCCACTATGAGTATGCTTGAATCTGCTTCAATCTCAGTTTTTGTAGTTTGAATAATTTGTTTTTTATTGATATTTGAATAATGCGCTGCAAAAATAGTTAGGAATCCTATAATGACTACTAAAATAAGTCGTTTTATTTTTGCTCTATTCTTTATCATTTCATTATTTCTTTTTTATTCTGGAAGAATATTTTTGATTATTGAGATTAGTAAATTAAATATTCTCCACCAATCTAATGTAGGTTCAAATTTTTCAGGCATTAATAAGAGTAGGAATTCAGCTGTTTCTGATTTGTGAGTTAGTTTAGAAAGAATACCTATCTTATTAGACAATCTTAATGAGGTTTTTATTTCATTAGAATCATAAAAAGTTGTATCTTCTTTAAGATCAATGTCGCAGAATGTTTTCGATTTTGCTAGTTCTCCGAGCTTATAGTCAAAGTTTGCAATCATATCATCAATTTCACAAGTATTGGTATTGATTTTAAGATAAGCAACATATTCGCAATTTAAGAACTTTTTTATGAAATCAAGAATTTCATCCTGGATTTCAGCACTGATTTTTTTAATTTTGGTTTTATTAATTTCTATGAGATTGTTTAATATCTCTTGATAATTTTCAATCTTTTTTGCTATTCGTTGAACAATGCCATCGTCTTCAATATTTATAATCAACCCAATATTATTGTTGGCATTGATGATCTCTTTTGATTTAAAAGAAATATAATTTTCACCTTTTAAGGGATGAGAGTAAATATAACTCTTTCCAATGCTATCCGTGGAGGCAGATACTGATATCAAATAATTCAGATTGTTGATGTCTGTGTTTGGTTCGAGTTTTTTTGTAATTTCTGAAAAGTCTTGATTATTAAGATCTTCTTCCTCATATCCCAGAATTTTTAATGCACTGTCATTGATATATTCTACTTTGTTCTCTTTATTAAGGATTATGACCCCTTCAAACATTGTATCTAAATAGAGTTTGTTAAGCGTGTGAGCTTGTGTTAATTGAGACAAAGCTTTTTGTTTTTCTTTATTGATCACTACTAGATAGAGAATCCAAACGGATAATATTATGATTGCAATCAATAGCGTGAGGATCTCTTTCATATAAATTGTGAATATATTAACCGGTTTGTTGATGATGACAGAATTTATGGGGAGAGCTTTTTGATCAATATTAAATTTTTCAAGCTGTTTATAGTCAAACATATATTGGTTTGGGCTGTTTTCAACCACAGAAATCACTGAAATAGGAGTTCCATGAATTACTTTTAATGCCATTTCTGCGGCTAACTGGGCTTCTTTATACTGACTTACGACCATACCCCCGAAGATGCCTTCACCAATTCCATGACTCCATAGATGAAAGATTGGTTTTTCTATTTCATTTGAAATCATATTAATTGATTCTTTGAAATTATGGCTGTGATTTTCTTTATCTCTAAAGGCAGAGATAAGTAAGAATTGTGTATTTGTTTGCTTATTTAGTTCGTTTATTTTTATTAAGAAATCTTGAAATGTATAATCAGAGAGGTCTATAGTTGAAAGTTTGACTGTGGGATACTCAGTTTGTAAGTTGATATATTTCTGATGATCAATTTGACTGGTGGTGGTGTTATCTGTTATGGCAATAATCTGATTTGTTTCAGGATAGAGGTCTAAAATTACATCAAGTGTTTCTTTGACGGAGATTTGTTCAAGAATTCCCGTGATATATGGATTATTGTTTAGTTCTTTTGCAAATTCTCGGTCATTTAGCCCAAAGAATATTATTGATTTTCCTTCAAAAAAATCGTCGTAATATTTTACTGCAAATTTTAATGCGTTGTCATCTGCGGTAATGATGATTTCGAAATCATCAATCATACTTTTTTTAATTTGCAGCTCTTGGTAAAAGAGTTTTTCCATTTGTTCTACGGGAAATCTCTTTGTATCCATAAAGAGGTATGTGAATTCGATTTCATTTTCACTAAATACATCATTCAACCCGTTGAGTTGTTGGTCAAATGTTTCAAATTCAGGACTATAAGAGCTGATAAATAGAATTTGATGATGTGTTGTTACGTCGGGTTTTATGATGGTGTCTTTTTTATAGATATTTAGTATAAAAAGAAACAACAAAAGAATCCCTGTAATTACCAGAAAGTTTCTAGTTTTAAATTTCATACGTACCTTCTTTTTTTAGGCAGTAAAAAAAACTATTTATAGATATCGTCGAATTTTTTATGATTTCTTTTAAAAACTTTCATGATAGTTGGATCGAAGTGAGTACCAATATCTTTTAAGATTAATTCTACTGATTTTGCATGTGTATAAGCGGGTTTATATACCCGTTCATTTCTTAGAGTGTCGTAAGAATCTGCTACTGCTAATATCCTTGATTCTAGTGGAATCGCTTCTCCTGATAATCCTTTTGGATAACCAGAACCATCCCATTTTTCATGATGAGAGAGTGTTAATTGGATGCCGGCTGTAATATATTTATTATTCGGATATTTTTCTTGTGCTTTTAAGAGACTTTTTGCGCCAATTACGGTGTGAGTTTTCATAATCTCAAACTCTTCTTCTGTGAGCTTGCCGGGCTTTAGGAGAATTTTATCCTCTATGCCGACTTTTCCGATGTCATGAAGTGCCGCTGTATAATAGAATACTTTTATAAAATCTTCGGTAATGATATCTTCATATTCTTTTTCTTTGGCTAATTCTTTAGCAAGTATGAGACATAATTCTTGTACGTTTTCAATATGTTTGCCAGTGTTGTTGTCTCTTGTCTCGGCTAAGTTGGCCAAGGCAACAATGGCTGCCATTTGAGAGTCTGCAATCTCTTTAATTTGCATTTTAACGCGGTAATTAAGTTCTTTGTTGATCTGAATTAATTCATGTTGAAGATTTTTGATCTTGAGATGTGTTTTGATACGCGCTAAGACTTCAGCAAAGTTAAATGGTTTTGTGATATAGTCTACTCCGCCGGCTTCAAAGGCTGTGATTTTGTCTTCAATTTGCGCCATAGCTGTGAGAAATATTATGGGGATGTTATTTAATTTTTCTTTTGATTTGAATACGCGACAAACATCAAAACCATTCATGTTTGGCATATTGATATCAAGGAGTACGAGATCTGGTGGATTCATTTCTGCAGCTTGGATAGCCATTTTTCCTGATGGGAAAGCGTATACCTTATAGTTATTTTCAAATAATAATAATTCAAGTATTTTGAGATTTTCTGGTGTGTCATCAATTATCATTATTTTCGGTTTTTCATCTATCATTTATCTCTACCCTTTAATAATTCTAAAAAACCTTGGTAATTATATTCATCAATATATTTGGAAAATAATTTTTTCAACTCTGTAAAATCTGTTTCTAGTGCTTCGATTAAAGTTCGAATTTTCTCTATATCACCTTGTTGAATATTATCAATCATATCCTTCACCCAGTATTGTGGTAATTGTGAGATAAGAGCTTTATTTACATGTATTTGATGTTGCTCTTGTTCTATTATTGATTTTTTTGAATAATATTCATATTCAATATTCAGATTTTCTTTTAAGATTGCGTATATTTTCTCAATATTATATGGCTTTAAGATTAGGTCATCCGCTTGTGAGCTATTTATCTGACTTGAAAGCTCTTCATTATATATAATCGCTGAAATCAATATAAGTTTTGTTTTTTCTCCATTTTTTGATGATTTTATTTTATATAATAATTTTAATGTATTTTCAAAAGGTGTATTTAAGCCCAAGAATATTATGTCTGGATTTTGTTCGCTATATTGCTGATAAGCTTTTTTTATATTTGATATAGAAGTGACTGATAACCCTATATTTCTCAATTGAGTTGAAAGAAGGGTGAGATTTGGTCTGTCTTCATCTATAATCAGAATCTTTGGTGAAGTAGTGCCTTTCTTTATTGATTTGACATAAATCAATTTGTCTTCTTTTTTGATCTTTTTTTCACTTGAAATTTGGTTAATGAATGAAAACTCAAATTCAGCACCTTGATTTACTTCACTATTGATTAAGACAATATCTCCAGAGAGTAATTGCGCATATTTCTTACTAATAGCCATACCCAGACCAGTGCCTGACTTTTTGCTTATTTCATTATTCCCTTGCTCAAAATATTCAAAGATTTTTTCTTTATCATTTTGATGAATACCGACCCCTGTATCTTTCACATTGATAATTATTTTAATGTCTTTTTCGTTGAGTTTTTGAAATTTAACATTTAAGTCGATTGAACCTTGAGGGGTAAATTTGATGGAGTTTGATATCAAATTTGAGATGACTTGTTTTGCTTTTGTTTTGTCTCCATAAAGGAATCTTGGAAAATTGTTTTGAGTGTTTATGTTAAATTCAAGACCTTTAGATAGGATTTTATAAGTAAACATATTTTTGATTTCTTTTAACATGATACAAAAATCATATGTCTCTTTTTCCATTGAAAGTGCGCCTGATTCGATTTTTGATAAATCTAAAATGTTATTGATTAATGACAATAACATTTCTCCACTACGATTGATAGTATCTATGGCATCTTTTTGATTTTGATTGAGTTTTTCATCAATCTTGAGCATTTGAGCGTATCCTAAAATGGCGTTCATGGGGGTGCGAATTTCATGGGACATGTTGGCTAAGAACTGTGTTTTTGCTTGTGTGGCTGAAATGGCAATATCTCGCGCTTTTTCTAACTCGTGTTCAATTTTCTTCAATTCACTAATGTCAATTAGCCAACCCTTTATGCTATCTTTACCTTTATATTTTGTTCGATAAAAATACGATAAAGTATGAATTGATTTACCATTCCTTCCACTGATTTCTAAATCGAAATTCGTAAAACTATCTTGTTTCTCCAGTTCTTTTTTCAAGAAATTTCTGTCATTGACATCTTTATATAATTTTTCTGCATCTTCTCCAACGGAGAGTCCGGTAATTTTTTGGAATGTTTGATTAAAAAAGACTATTTTGTTATCTGTGGAGATTGCAAATGCAATTGGACTTGAGTTTAGAATATCTTCAAGTCTTTTTTGTTCTTGATTTAATTCTAACTCTAACATTTTTGTTTTTGTCACATCCCATAACAGACCGATCAATAAGTTAGTTTTGTGACCTTGACTTTCCATTGGATGCGCAAATATATTGATAAATTTTCTTTCACCATTTTTTGAATAAACTTCGAAAACTTCTGAGACATCAATGCCATCTTCAATAGATTGCTTAAATAAATTTTTCATATGCTGAATATCTTTGACAATCATATTTTTCTTGAGGTCTTTGGTATTTGTGATGGAACCCACTTCCACTGTATTAAAAATTTGATACATCACTTCATCCCAAATCAATGAATTATCTTTCGGATTCCATTCCCAAAAGCCAATTTGGGCTGAATGCTTGGCTAATTCATATCGGTTTTTTAGTTGTGAAAAATCTTTGTTGCTCTCAAGGACTTTTTCTTTGAGTGAACTATTTAATTTTTTTATTTTACTGTTGGTGTCTATATTTTCAATTTTTTCGCTAACAATGATGGAGATATTGTTTAGCAATTCTTTTTCTTCTTCTAAAAAGTATGAAGCGTTGTTGAATATTTTTTCGTTGATGTAACTAACCTCAATATATCCTTGTGGAATATTATTGACGACTAGTTCACTAACAATTTTGCAATTTGAATTGGCGAAGTTTAATGATTTGAATTCAAGGTCATTAAATTTAATTTTTACCGCTGTGTTATAGGGATATTGCCAGCCATTTGGGATAATTTCAATCAATTGATTGATTATGGTTTTAATATTATTTTCTTTTTGGATTAAGGTTGATATTTCTTTTAAACATTGTAATTCTTTGATGCGCTTATTCATTTTGACGATAAGCTCATCTTGATATAGTTCAATATTTTTTCTTATTGAGATATCTTGGAAAAATCCTATATAATATTCGACATTTTGTAATTTATCAAACTGAGCATAGATAACCACTTCGACTGGAATACGTTTTTCAGTTTTATGAATATATTCTTTTTCATATTTGATTAGATTTTGTTCAGGCGAGAGCGTACCAAGTAATTCTAACTCACCATCTAAGAATTCACTTGGTGTGAGGTCAATCCAACTCATATTCTCTATTTCTTTTTTTGAATATCCAACTAAGTCACAATACATTTTGTTGGGATTAAACAACATTTGATCATGGGTTGAATATACGATGCCGATGGGAGAATTGTGATAGACCTCATTTAATAATTTTTCTCTCTGTGTGCTTTTTTTAATCTTTTCTTTTGTTTCGTGTTCAGATGAAATATCAGATATGGTGCCGAAAAGGAGTTTGGCTTGTCCTTTTTTATTGCGGGTGTAGATAAATTCTTTTGCTGAAAGTTCTAGTTTGAGATTGTGTTTAGTGGATACAGAAAATTGGAATTGATAAAATTCGTTATCGTGTATTGAAAGAATTTCTGAAATAATATTTTCCATATAATATTCATAATCTTTGGCATTCATGATTTTTTTATAGAGATCTTTTTTTGTTTCTCTATCAAAATCAAAAAATTCAAATAACGAATTATTTAGATAATAATATTCATCTAATTCAAAATCATATAAATAGTATAAGTCTGGTGAAATTTCTAATAGTTTGTTTAGGAATGTTTCTTTTTTGAATTGTATTGAACTACCTTCATTTAAATCTATCTCTTGGGACTTATCGTTAATTGTGCTGATAAGATATTCATTTAGGTTATTGTTTGGATATGAAGGATCGTCTTGTCCATTTGAAATATAACTTAAGATAGATAAATCATTATTGGCAGGGGTGTTTAATTGTTTTGATAAAATATATTTAAATTCATGAATACTTTCAGGGTATTTAATAAATTGAAAATTTGGAATATTAATCTTTTCGTATTCTTTAAGAAAATTAGAATAAAAATAGATAGTTTTTATTCTTGATATAAGGTCGTATTTTTTATCTATTGTTCTTATGAAGTCTGCATCATTCTGATTTGAGTCAATAATTAGTAGATCATATCCGTTTAAGTTCTCTACTGAAGTCAATGAATTTGTGAAGTCAAACTCCATTGTTTTAAATGGAAAGTTATCGCTCCAATTTTTTATAATTGAATCATTAAATATACATACTAGAATGCGTTCTTTATTCATAGATTTCTTCTTTGTTTTATTATACAGAAAAAATACCTAAAACTAATATAAGCTTAAGTTCTACAATTTTCTCTTCAACATCAAATCATATATAATTATAGTGTCTTAACCACCTATTTTCCTTGTACCCAATCAACAAAAATGAAAGGTGATTGATAATAGAAAATGATATAATTATTTGAAATTAATGCATCTTAATTTGTGTTCTTATTAAATCAAATTCTGGTTCGATAACTAGCACAGATTTAATGAATTTTGAAAAGTGAATTATGCTATTAACTGAAAAACAAAAAATATTATTAGTCGACGATGTTTATGAAAACATCGCTTTGCTCAAAACTATTTTTGGGGATGAGTATGAAATTTTAGAAGCCATGAATGGTAAAGATGCTTTGAAAATTGTACGATCTTCAAAGCCTGATATCATTCTGCTAGATATTATGATGCCTGGAATTGATGGTTATGATGTGTGCAAAGAGATCAAACGTGATTCTTTGACAAATTTGATTCCAATTATTTTTATTTCAGCCTTGCATGAAGAAAAAGATATTTTGAAGGGATTTGAGCTTGGTGCGAGTGATTTTATTAGCAAACCAATCAGCCCTTCGATTGCAAAGGCAAGAGTAAAAACTTTGCTTACAGCTTATTCTTATCAAAAAACCCTCGAAAAGAAAGTGATTGAGCGCACAAAAGAAATCAATAAAACTCGCTTAGAGATTATTCAGAAACTGTCGATTGCTGCTGAATATAAAGATACGGAATCTTTTGATCATATTATTCGAATTACAAAATATTGTGAGACGATTGCGCGAAGTTATGGGTTAAGCGAAGAAGGTATTGATACCTTGATTAATGCTGCTCCTATGCACGATATTGGGATGATCGGTATTCCCGACCATATTTTGATGAAGGAAGGCAAGTTGACCCCCGAAGAATGGGAAGTGATGAAATCTCATACCTTGATTGGGGCCAAAATTATTGGAACACATACCTCAAAATTATTAATGACTGCACGCGCGATTGCGCTTGAACACCATGAAAAATGGGATGGATCTGGCTATCCAAAAGGATTGAAGGGGAATGCAATTGACTTAAATGCTAGAATTGTGGCTGTGGCAGATGTGTTTGATGCATTGACCTCAAAGAGACCTTATAAAAATCCATGGCGAGTTGCTAAGGCGGTGGCCCATATCAACAATGAGGCGGGGATTCATTTTGATCCGAAAGTTGTTGAAGCTTTCAATGATAGTATTTTGGATATACGGAACGTACGTAATTTTGAATGAAAAAATAAATCGCCTTTTTAGGCGATTTTTATTTGATTTCTACCATTGCGTTTTGCTTTATAGAGTGCTCCATCTACATTTTCGATTATTTTGTCTACTGATTCATCATAATTTTGATAAATATAGATTCCACCAGAAATTGTGATTTTTCCTAAATTTTTTTGATTGAAAACAAATTCTGCTTGTTCTATCTCTTTTCTAATCTCCTCTGCCCTATTAAAAAGAACTGTTTTATTTACTTCTGGCAAGATTAATATGAATTCTTCTCCACCAAAACGACAAGCGATGTCTTCATTTCTAATCATTTTAGTGAAAATGCTTGAAATGGATTGAAGAATAAAATCACCTGCATCATGCCCATATGTATCGTTTACTTTTTTGAAATGGTCGATATCTAGCATAATTATACCTAGCGTGGAATTTTTTCTGCTAATACGACTACATTCTCTTTGAAGCGTTTCAACCATGTAGCGGCGGTTAAACAAACCTGTGAGTGGATCTCTGATGGATTGTTCTCGAAGATTTTCTCTAAGTTTTATATTGGCTAAGGCGAGGCCCGCACTGAAAGTAAAATTTTTGAGGAATTGGTCTTTATAGTCTTCAGGCCATTTTTCTAAGTTTTTTTCTTTTGGTTGAATATAAAATACACCAAAAGTTTCTCCGGGAGCGATGATGGGAATACAAAGACTTTTATCTGTTTGGTTTATATTAACATGTCCACAACGTAATCCAGAATGATTTTCGTGAAAAAAATTGGTAATTCCATTTTTTAAAGCCGCACATTCTTTAGATGGAAAATTTAAGTCTTTCAATTTTTTAGGCATTCCCCAAGAAGATACAAGACTTAATTCATCTGTTTGATTGTCTATTATATAGAGTCCCCCGATCTCGTTTTTGAATATTCTTGAAGCAAATTCTATGATGGCAAAGTAAGCTTCTTTCATTGAGTTGATGGTTTGAAGATTGTCGTTCATTTCATTGAGATAGTTGTTGTCTTTGCTTCTTTTTTCTAATTCAATGACGTATTGATGTTCATTCTCTCTGGCAAGTTCAAGTTTTTCGACTGCAATTTTCTCTAGCGTAATATCTCTTGAGATACCGAAAGTACCGATGACTTTTCCTTTTTCATTTAATAAGGGGAATTTACTAGTGAGTGCCCAACTCGAGTTACCATCTTTGTGGATTTCTTTTTCGAGCATTTTTAGTTTAGGTTGTTTGGTTTTGATGATTTCTTGTTCGTCCATAAATGCTTTGTTGGCATGTTCAAAACCAAAAATGTCAAAATCTGTTTTGCCAATCATATCTTCAATGGGATATGAAATACTTTTATTTTTGATTGCTTTACTAATTTTTATTATCTTACTATCTAAATCTTTAAAGTATACAACATCTGGCGTATGCTCCATAAAAATTTCAAGTAAGTCTATTTGGTTTTTTATTTTTTTATTAGCTTTTCTTTTAATATATAAAACAAGAATTATTAAAGTTGCAAACTGTAAAATTAATATAATTTCTAGAATTGTTTCTAGATGTTGATTGTTTTTTTCAATAACTAGCGTGACTATGCCCCCAATAAAAATAACTATCGCTATGATAAAGTCATATTTTGAAATATTTTTCTTTTTGTTTTCTGGATATTTCATCGGCTTACTTAATTTTTATATTATTTAGTTAAGTTAATATAACATAAATTTATCTGTCTTGTCCATTAATTACAATAATGTTAGCTGATTTATCCATTTTTCAAAACTATGATTATTTTCAATACATAGTATTAATTATTTTTCTAAGGTTGTTTACATAAATGAAATTGATTGAATGTTAAAATTAAACTTATTCTAAACTATCAAGGCAGGTATATGTGAAAACTTTATTTTTTGAATGTTTTTCTGGAATTAGTGGTGATCTCAATTTGGGTGCGATGATCGATTTGGGGGTTGACTTTGACCTCTTGAAAAGAGAATTATCAAAACTTGGGATTGATGAAGAATTTTCTCTAGACGTTTCAGTTGGGAATAAGATGGGAATCCATGGAACTCGTTTGGATGTGGTTTTGCATGAGCATGAGCATTCTCATAATCAGAATTCACATTCCCATGATGGTGATGTTCACACTGATCATCATTCTCACGGTCATACACATGAAGGTGACCACGTTCATTCCCACTCTCATATTAATGATGGGATGGAAAAGCCCCATTCTCATGGACGATCATTTTCTGATATCAAAAGATTGATTCAAAAAAGTGATTTGAAAGAAACTGTGAAAGAATTGAGTTTGGCGATTTTTGAAAAAATTGCTATGGCAGAAGCAAAGGTTCATCATCAAAAAGTTGAGGAAGTTCACTTTCATGAGGTGGGAGCCACTGATTCGATTGTGGACATTGTGGGAGCTGCGATTTGTTTTGATGCTTTGAATGTGGAGAAGGTGATCTGCACACCGATTGAATTGGGAAGTGGGTTTGTGTGGTGCCAACACGGGAAATTGCCAGTGCCTGCACCCGCAACTGCTGAGATTTTGCATGGAATTCCAACCCATCGAGGTGGCGTGAGTGGAGAAGCAACCACGCCAACGGGTGCGGCTATTCTTGCAGCTATTGTGGATGAATTTGTAGAAAATCCTCATTTTGTATCTGAAAAAATTGGATATGGAATTGGGTTTAAGGATTTTGAAATTCCTAATGTTTTGCGGGTGAGCTTGGGGACAATTGAAAGTGAATTTCAAAGTGATGTTTTGATGACACAAGAAAGAATTATTGAAACTAATTTGGATGACATGAATCCAGAGTTGATTCCCTTTATTGAAGAGGAATTGTTGGCAATTGGTGCTTTGGACGTGTTTCGAACCCCAATCCAAATGAAAAAGGGACGAAGTGGCGTGAAATTAAGCATTTTGGTGGGAAATGATAAGAAAGATCAAATTTTGGAATACCTGTTCACACAAACGAGCACGTTTGGTGTGCGTAGTTTTGTGGTTGATAAGATGATGATGAAACGTGAATATGAAATAATATCTACCGAGTTTGGCGAGGTGCAAATTAAAAAGGCAATTTTAAATGGCAAAGTAGTGAAATATAAACCGGAATTTGAGGACATTAAACGAATCTCTAAAGAAACTAAAATTCCAATCAATGATGTACAAAATAGGATTCTGAAACTTTATGAAAAAATACGATGCATTGATTGAGCATATTCAATCTTATGACAATGTTGTGATTGCTTTTTCTGGGGGTGTTGATAGCACTTTCTTGTTAAAAGCAGCTGTGGATGCATTTGGAAAAAATTCTAAAAAAGTCCTAGCAATAACAATTAAAACTCCATATATCCCAACATGGGAAATTGAGGAAGCAAAAAAATTTGCAGCGTCTTTGGGAGTCAAGCAAGTTGTTTTGGAAAAAGACCTAGATATATCCATTAAAAACAATCCGGTCAATCGCTGTTATTTATGTAAAAATGTGTTGTTCCAAACCATTATTGAATATGCGAAGTCTAAAGGTTTTGATAATATTTTTGATGGGTCTAATTTTGATGATCAATCAGATTATCGTCCGGGGATGCGGGCTTTGAAAGAATTACGTGTATATAGCCCTCTATTAATCCAAGAATGGACCAAAGACGAAATTCGCGCTCAATCAAAAGAATTGGGATTACCAACTTTTGACAAACCTGCCTATGCTTGTTTGTTGACGAGATTGCCTCATGAAACACCGATTGAATTTGGGATGTTACGAATGATTGAAGCTGCGGAAACCTATTTGCATGGCTTGAATATTTTTGATGTGCGAGTACGCTGCCATGGTGAACTAGCCCGTATTGAAGTGGGTAGGGAAAATCGCAGTTTGTTTTTTGATGAAGGAATAATGGATAGAATCTCAAAATATTTTAAATTGCTTGGGTTTCGCTATGTGACCCTTGACTTGGGTGGATATCAGATGGGTAGTTTTAATCCAACAAAACAATAGAGGTTGCTGATGAATGAAAAAGAATTGAAGAATTTGCTTGAGGATGTGAAAAATCAAGTGCAAAGCGTGGATGATGTGGCTAAAATTTTGAAAACGCTCCCTTTTGAAGATGTGGATGATTTCGCAAAAATAGATAATCATCGAGAGATGCGAGTGGGATATCCTGAAGTAATTTATTGTGAAGGAAAAAATATTGCCCAAGTGGCGAAGATTTTTGATTATATGCATTCAAAAGGATCTAATGTTTTGGGAACACGCGCATCGAAAGAAATGTATGAAGCAGTGGCAAGCATTATCCCTAGTGCGGAATATAATGAAATGGGGCGAACAATCACTGTTCGACAGAAGCCAATTGAGATGACCACTTCCTATATTGCTTTAGTCTCTGCGGGGACATCGGACATCCGAGTGATTGAAGAAGCAAGAGAAACCGCATTGATTTTGGGAAATCAAGTGAAAGTGATTAATGATGTGGGCGTGGCTGGAATTCATCGATTGTTCAATCATTTGGATGATATTCGAAATGCAAAAGTAGTGGTTGTGGCTGCTGGGATGGAAGGTGCATTGGCAAGCGTGGTGGGGGGATTGGTAGATAAGCCAGTGATTGCGATTCCTACTAGCGTGGGATATGGGGCTAATTTTGGGGGGCTTTCGGCTTTGTTATCTATGCTAAATAGTTGTGCAAGTGGAGTGAGTGTGGTGAATATTGATAATGGTTTTGGAGCGGCTTATTCAGCAAGTATGATTAATCATTTGTAAGACTTGAAGCTAGAGAAAAATCTCTAGCTTTTTTTTTATTTCCTTAGTGAAAGGGAAAAGTATTCTTAGATTTTAATCCAAAGTTTTGCTACAATTTAGACACCGAAGAGGATTTTTTATTTGATGAAACTTGAACAACGAAAATATAAATTGATTCGCTATTTTTTGGACCATCAGAACACTGTGACCAGTGAGGTGTTGGCTAGGTATTTAAATGTAACATCACGTACTGTGAGAGAAGATCTTAAAGAGTTGACCAAAGAACTTGGAACAGAAGAGATTCATTTGCTCTCTATTCAAGGGAAGGGGTTTTATATTGATGAGAAAGATTATTCAGCTCTTGCAGGTTATTTGAAGAAACTGATGAATACCCCTGCTTTTCTTTTGTCTGCGGTGGATAATTCTTTTCAAATTTTGAGAGTTTTGTTCTTGGAAAACGAGCCAATCTCTGTTGAAGAAATCAGTGATAAGGTGTTTTTGAGCAAGTCTAGTGTTGAGAAAGAATTGGATGCTGTGGATGAATGGCTTAGCAACTATCAGCTCCGATTGGAACGAAAGAAAACGGTCGGATTGCAAATCACTGGTTCTGAGAAAAATTTCAGAATTGGATTGATCCATTTGATTTATGTTTTTTCTTTTCGGAATGAACTTTTCAACAATTCTTTATTTGAACCTTTGTTGGACAAAGAAGTCTTTCAATATGTTAGTGCTATGATGCATGAACATATTCACCTTCCTGCATTTAATTATTCTCAGTTTGGCTACAAAACAATTTTGTTATATTTAACAATTTTGGTGTCGAGAGTTCGAAATGGGTTTGTGATCGAAAATGAACAAAAAGGGAAAGATTATACAGAAATCAATTATTTAGCTGAGGATTTGTTTTGGTCCCTTTCTGAGAAATTTGACGTGGAAATTCCTCAGAGTGAATATTTCTGTTTTGATCAATTTTTAACTCAACAACCTATTTTTTCACTTGAGACAAGTAATTATAAAACTGATCAATCTGAGTTTATTCTTGGGTTTTTAATTAAATTGGACGGGCTTTTTCATCAAGGATTTACGAAGGATGCTCGATTAATTGAACAACTTAATTATTTTATTTATAAAATGCAAATGACTGATACTGATTTAAAGGTTGAGGAAACATTTGACTTAAATGCATTAAAGGGAAATTATCCGAGTACATTTGACATGGCTTTGTTGGCTAAAAATGAAATTGAAGATTTTTTTGATTTACGTTTGAACGATTATGCTTATTTTGAGCTCGTGATTTTATTCGCAGCCGCTTTGGAGAAAAAGCTTTTGGAAGGCTCAGCAAAAAAGTGGAAAGCAGCGATTATTAATTCTATGGGGTTTGAAGTTTCAAGTTTATTACAAAGCAAGATTCAGCGTTTGTTCCCTCAATTAGTACTGGTGGGTATTTTCCCTACTTATGAACTGGAATATTTGGGAAATCAAGGAATCGATTTTTTGATCTCTACGAGTATGATTGAAAATTGTGCAATTCCTTCAGTTGAGATTAGTAATTTTTTGGATGACAGTGATTATTTGAAGATTGGTCGTTTTTTGAAACAAATTGAAAAAGAAGATTTTGAAAAATATTTTTTCCAATCTTTGTTTGAAGAAACTTTATTTTTAACTCAGATTGAAGGGACAACACCAGAAGCAATCATCAGTGAAATGGGAAGTCGACTGGTGGAAGCTGGACATGTTCAACCTTCATTTATTGATGCAGTTTTGAATCGTGAAAAAACTATGGCAACTGATATTGGTAATTTTGTTGCGATTCCACATGCATTATCCTATGGCAGGAAATCTTCAATTGCCGTAGGGATATTAAATGAGGCTGTTGACTGGGGCAATGAAAAAGTGAAGATTGTTTTTTTGCTGAATATCCGCTATGAAGATACTGAAAGAATGAAATCTATTTTTTCTTATTTTTATGATCTGGTGCAGTCAAAGAAGAAAGTTGTTCAATTGTTGGCGATTAAAGAATTTAGTAGATTTATCCAAATTCTCAAAAAAGGAGAAGATTAATTGTGGAAATTCATAAAATGATGAATAAAAAATTGGTCAATTTAAACATGAAAGCGAGCTCAAAGAATGAAGTTATTGCTAAATTGATCTATTTGTTAGAAAAAGATGGACGATTGAATAATAAAGAACAATTCACTGCCGATGTGATGGATCGTGAAAATTCAATGTCGACGAATATGGGGGCGGGGATTGCGATTCCGCATGCAAAGTCAAAGGCTGTACGAAAATCATCTGTGGTGTTTGCACGATTGCAGAATCCAATTGATTGGAATGAAGAAGGAGAAGTTGATCTTGTATTTATGTTAGCGATTAATGAAGCGCAACATAATGTTTCTCATTTGGAAACAATTGCAACTTTGGCAACTTACTTAGTTGATGATGACTTTAAAAAGGCATTATATGATATTCAAGATTCCGCATCTATTGTAAAATTGATTGAAACATATCAGGGAGATAATCTATGAAAATAATTGCAGTGACCTCTTGTCCAATGGGTATGGCGCATACCTATATGTCTAGTGCTGCTTTGAAACGCTCTGCCAAAAAGAAGGGCTATACGATCAAAGTGGAAACACAAGGTTCTATGGGAATACGTGATAAAATCACGAGTGATGAGATTCAAGACGCAGATATTCTGATTTTGGCTACTGATGTAGCAACTTTAGAATTTGAACGATTTAACGACGTGCTTACCTATAAAACCTCTACAAGTAAAATTATACGAAATGCTGATTCAATCATTGAAGAAGCTGTTAAGTTAGTTGGAACCAAGTAATTTGGGGAATATTTTTAAATATCTTTTTAGGAGAAGAATATGAAAAAAGAAGCTGTAAAAGATTTTTTTGGTGATCTTCGGCAACATTTAATGACTGGCATTTCTTATATGATGCCTGTAATTATTTTATATGCGTTGTTCATGGTTTTGTCTCAGATTCCTGGACCAACACAACCAATGATGCAAGCACTTAGCGATGCAGGATCTTTGTTGATTGTTCCTGTGATGGCTACGTTCATTGCATTTTCTATCTCTGGAAAATTGGCAATCGCCCCCACCTTAGTGCTCTCCTTGATGTCTGATCAAATGGGTATGGGCTTCATCGGTGGTTTGATTGTTGGTTTGTTGAGTGGGTATTTGGTAAAATTGATCACAATTTTCGGAAACAAATTACCGGGTGGTCAGGTGACTGATATTTTGATCTCATTCTTGGTTGTGCCGATTGTTGTGCCACTTTTGTTAGGTGCATTAATTTATTTTGTGATTGCAACTCCCATCAACAGCATGATGACTGGGATTACCGCTTGGTTGCACAATATGAGTGGAACCAACTCTGTGCTTTTGGCAGTGATTTTGGGTGCGATGATTGCGTTTGATATGGGTGGTCCGATCAATAAAACAGCATTTGCATTTGCTTTGGCTGCCTACACTGAAGGAGCCTATGAAGTGAGCGCGCCGGTATTGATTGCAATTTCGATTCCGACATTGGCAATGGCTTTGGCTTCTGCGATTGCACCCAAGAAGTATACGGCTGAAGAAAAATATGCAGGTCGTTCAGCGATTGTTTTAGGGCTGATTGGTTTGACAGAAGGTGCGATTCCTTTCGCAGCAGTTGATCCTTTCCGCGTAATTCCTTCAATCATCGTCGGAAGCAGCCTTGGCGCTGGTTTGGCCGCTTTCTTTGGCATTTCAAACACTGTGATGATTCCTGCATTGATTGGGATGTCTGGTGTGAATAAGATTGTGCTCTATATTTTGATCCATGTGGTAGCCGTTGTGGTGACTGCTCTGCTGGTGAATGCGTTGAAGAAAGAAGTTCCGGAAGACGAACGATAAGTAAAAAAGCAGAGGAGTTATGAAAGTAACTCCTCTTTTTGTATAATTTTGAAATTAAGTTTAACAATTAAAGGGTAATTGATGAATAAAGTTCATGTTGTTGCACACACACATTGGGACCGAGAATGGTATCGTCCCTTTCAATATTTCCGAACAAAATTGGTTTTTGTCATTGATACGATCTTGAACACTTTGGAGAATGATGAAGAATTTCGATTCTTTTTGTTGGATGGTCAGTCAATTGTTTTAGATGATTATCTTGAAGTGAAACCAGAATCCAAAGAGCGGTTAGAAAAGCTAATTGGAGAAGGACGCTTGATTGTAGGCCCTTGGTATATCCAACCAGATGAATTTGCCCCAGATGGCGAATCTCTGATTCGAAATCTTCTATTGGGAATTTCAAGTGCTGAAAAGTTTGGCAAGAGTATGCGGGTGGGATATTTGCCTGATTCATTTGGGCAAAGTGCGCAGATGCCACAAATATTAAGAGGGTTTGACATTTCTTCTGCTGTGATGATGCGGGGTGTGCCGGCCTATTCTTTGGAGCAGACTGAATTTAAATGGCAAGGATTGAACGGGGATGAAGTTTTGGGCGTTTATTTGCCGAAGGGCTATAGCAATGCGATGTTCTTGCCAGATTCTCCTTTGAAAGCAGTGGCAAGATTAAAAGAAGTGGTTGGAAAATTAAAAAAATGGTCTAAGAATGGTCATATTTTGGTGATGAATGGTGTTGATCATCAATTCATTCAACCAAGTTTGCCAGAGAGTATAAGAGCGATTAATAAGGTGAGTTTGAATACTACTTATGAAATTAGTAGTATTGAACAATATGTGAGTGATGTGGCAAAGGATGCAAAGGATTTGCCAATTTTGAAAGATGAGCTTTTGTCGCCAGATCGCAACCGCGTACATAGCAGCATTGCTTCGACCCGAATCTATCAGAAACAGAAAAATCGAAAGATGCAGGCTTTGTTAGAACGTTATGTTGAACCAATTGCCACAATGGCTTGGTTGCACGGTGCGGATTATCCAAAAGATTTGATTTGGCAGGCATGGAAATATCTTTTGCAGAATCAGACGCATGATGGGATTTGTGGATGCTGCACAGATGGTGTGCATCAAGAAATGGATTTCCGTTTTTCAAATGTAGAAGAAATTGGGACAACTCTGCTTAAGTCGTATTCTAGGGCGATTGCTCGGAAAATTAATGCTGAGAAAACTTTATTGACTGTTTTCAACAATAGCATGGTGAAAGGAAACCAAATTGTAAAAGCCACCGTTTTTTCTAAGACGGAAGAAATCGAATTGATTGACATGAACGGCGAAAAAATTGATTTTGTGGTGGATGTAATTGAAGAAATCGATGCGGCAGAAATGACAATCTGGACGTTATATTTGGAAACCCCTGAACCTTATAAAAAAATTGACATTTCTTTTCGCGTTAATTTTGATTTCAACGTGGGATATCGTTTGTTTGAAATTTCCGAAGGGAAGAAACCACAAAAAGAAATCACTTTAAAAAGTGCAACAAATGCTGGATGTGAAACAGATGACTATGTATTGAAATTCAACACAAACGGCACTTTCGATCTATTTGATAAAGCATTAGAAAAAGATTTCAAAGGATGTCATTTGTTTGAAGATTGTGGGGATGCTGGAGATACCTATAATTATTCACCTGTTGCAAATGACACCGTGGTGACATCCGCAGATGCAGAGGCGAAGATTCAATTGGTGAATGTAAATCCGCTTAAGTTTGAGTATTTGATCAATTTGGTGATGCAAGTGCCTGAAACATTGATTGAAAATGATACCAAACGATCTACAAACTTAATTGAGCTGCCGATTCAAACTAGATTGACAGTCTATCGAAACGAGAAACGAATTGAATTTACCACTGAAATTAATAATAATGCTGATTATCATCGTATGCGAGTATTATTCCCTGTGGGATTTTTGGCAGAGACTTCATTTGCGGAGACACAATTTGGCGTGGTAGAACGTGACGTAGAACTGAATGTGGATGATTGGCAAGAAAAGAAATTCACAGAAAAACCATTGCCTATCTATTCTATGCACAAATTTGTGTGTTTGCAAAATGAGGAATATGGCCTAGCTGTGTTGAACCGTGGATTGCCTGAGTATGAGATTTATTCTGATGGTGAACAATCTTCGATTGCAATCACATTATTACGAGGTGTGGGTATGTTAGGAAAGTCTGATCTTTTGATTCGACCAGGGCGCCCTTCGGGAATTGTGGTGCCTACTCCGGATGCACAGTGCCATGGGAAACAGGTCTTGCAATATGCTCTTTATCCTTTCAATGGTCGATTAGATGAAGTCGCAATCTCTAACGAAGCATTTAAATTTGAGAATCAAAATTTAGCTGTACAGAATTGCATTCAAATGCCCACTTTGGAAAAAAAATTTGCATTGATCTTGGGAATGGCTTCGATGGAGACAATCACTTCTCATGTGACAGATAGTTTGGCGGATATTCAAGAAAAAGATCAAGTTTATTTCTCGATAAGTTCTCCACACCTGATTATTAGTGCTTTGAAGAAAGCTGAATTTGATGATGGAATAATTTTACGGTTGTATAATGAAACATCGAAGGATATTGACGGTGTGAAGCTGAGTGTGCCAGATGATGTAGTTGCTTGTGCTGTCACTAATTTTTACGAAGATGTGATTGAAAACTTAAATGTCAAAGATCATGAGGTAATCTTACCAACAGTAAAACGATATAGTGCAATAACTCTCAAGCTGAAAAAATAAGCGCTAAAACACTCACTAATTAGTGAGTGTTTTTTTATTTTGAAAATTCAAGTAATACAAGGTCTTTGTTTTCTTTGAAATAATTATTGTTGGTTTGATCAAATTTGTTAAACATTTCTTGAATTGCCTGTTTGGATATGTTGATGTTTACTTTTGTTCTAAAGTGATTGTCTTTTCCATCATATATCATACAAACAGGATCTTTTTGAAAATATTTGATTTTTTTGCTTTTTTGTTTCGTCAAAATATAATATGTTTCATTTTCTATATAGGCACTCATGACTTTTTCTTTGTCGCCATATCGCATGAGAATCAGACGACTATGCTCAAATTGTTTTTCACCATGTTCCCCTTTTGCCAAATCGACAACTTGGTCTTGATGATCGATGAGATATGATTGTTTGAAGCCAAGATAAAAGATGCCATCTATAACTTTTAATTTGAATAATTTTCCATGATGTTGTTTTAAGATATGTTTAAAAGTTTTGATCTCATCATCCGAAAGCTTTTGATAAACTTTTTTGGGCTCTTCAACTTCTTTCGCAGAAAAACGATAAGTAATATTTTTTCTAAAAATCGCTGGGACTGGCAGTTGATTTGCAGGAATGAGCATGCCGGCAAGATTTGCATTTTTCATATTATAAAAAGATTCTATATCAGGGCCAATTAATACAAAATGCTTGCCATCTATAAAACGATAGATGACAGTATCAATTTTTGGATTGCCTTGTTGATCTACGGTTGAGAGAATGATAGAATCGAATTGTGAACAAAAACCTGATAATAACAGCTTTGCCTCTTCTAAGCTGATTCGGTTTCGAATTGCTTCCATTCTGGGATTTGTTTTCATTTTTATCCTTAAATTCCCCTAGTAAAAGGGACTCCTTTTACTAGGGGAGATATATTTATTCAATCACTGAACCTAGTTCAGATACAATGGTTGCGAGTGAGGTGTAACCACCTACTGTTAGATACCATTCTTCACCAGAAAGATAGATGATGTGTGCATTTTGACCGGCTTTGGTGTTATTAACAAAAGCATTGTCTAAAGTGTCTGACGCAAGCACGTCTGAAGAGGCTGTGACAACGCCTCTATCAATTACAAAAATATAATTTGGATCAATTTCGGCGATAAATTCAAAGGAAATTGTTTTACCATGCTTATTGACTTCTGCATCGATTTGATCTTGCGAAACAGGGCTGACAAAGTTAAAGGTGTTGAATACAAATCCATATCGGCTGGATTCTTCTGGACCATATGCATTAATCTCTTTACCTGTGGCAATCAACATCAAAGCATCTCGATTTTCTATTTGTGCAATAGATTCGCTGGTTTGTTCCACATTTTCTTGAAGTTCTGCAATCATTGTGCTTGCAAGTTCCTCTTTTTGATAAATGGAAGCTAATAATTCTACATTCCCAAATACAGTGTCCACAATTAATGGATTATCAATCCCTGGATATGAAAGGTAAACAACGGGGGCAATTTCTGCCAAATCTTCATAGACGCTTGAGGATCGCGCTGAGATAAAAATTACCTCAGGCATAAGACCAGCAATAGCTTCATAGTCTGGTTCAAACATAGTGCCAACGATTGTGGTGTCTGTAACAGCAT
This sequence comes from Anaerolineales bacterium, assembly GCA_963676155.2. Lineage (GTDB taxonomy): Bacteria > Chloroflexota > Anaerolineae > Anaerolineales > UBA11579. Next base: position 210,232 of record OY781052.2, on the reverse strand, counting down.
CTGCGAGATATGCAGGAATCAAAGAGCTAATCCCCACAATGGAATCCTCAACTCCTAGTGCTATGAGAGTGTCTAGGGCAGCCACATCTAGGGCAACCACTTTTGTTGGGTTTAGCGGTACTTCTACTCTACCTAACTTATGCTCAATGGTAATGGTTGAAGAAGTTTGTTCTTCTGCCATTGTTTCATTTTCTGATTCTGTTTCCATAGAACTATTTTCTGTTTGATTACTTTCTACGGAATCTGTTGGGGTGTTGCATGCTGTGAGCAGCATACTTAATACTAAGAGTACGAGTAGTACAGATAGTAGCTTTTTCATAATTTCTCCTAACTAAAAATATAACAAGGATAACGATGCGTATCACTTGGATTAATAATATAAACACATGGGTTTATTGTTTTTTTGAATTATTTCAAATTCAATATCATAAATCTCTTTTAGCAATTTACTCGAGACTATTTCATCAACACCTCCTTCTCTAACCAATCGTCCATCTTTCAAGGCAATCAGATAATCTGAATAACTTGCTGCAAAATTGATGTCATGCAGGACAAGGACGATGGTTTTGTTTTTTTGGTCTACTAATTTTCTGAGTAATTGCATGGTTTCTACCATGTATTTCATATCTAGATTGTTAAGAGGTTCATCTAGCATGATATAGTCTGTATCTTGCGCTAAAAGCGCAGCGATAAATACTCTTTGTTTTTGTCCCCCCGAGAGTTGATCTATATATTTATCTTTAATATCATATAAATCTACAAATTGAAGTGCTTCAATTATTTTTTGGTGATCCTGTTTGGAGAGTTTGCCTTTGGTATGCGGATAACGGCCAAATGAGACAATCTCGAATATTGTAATTTTGATGTTGGTGGAATTTGATTGTTTTAAAATACTTAACTTTTTGGCAAGATCAAGTGAATTCCAATCAATGAGTTGAATATCATCAATGATAATCTGTCCTGATTGATGAGTTAATAACCGAGCAATGATCCCAAGTAAGGTGGATTTACCCGCGCCATTTGGTCCAATAATAGTTGTGATTTTATTATTGGGAATATTCAAGGTTACATTTTGTAACACTTGTTTTTTGCTATATGCCTTTGTGATGTGATTGACTTGAATCATGTTAAGTTCTCCTGAATTAGCAAAGTAATGAAATAAATTCCGCCAATTAGATTAATCACGATACTGATGGGGACTCCTACGCCAAACAATTGCTCGGTGAGGATATGCCCAAAAGATAAGATGAAAATGCCAAATAAAATAACTGCTGGTAATAAGTATTGATGTTTATAAGTGTTCAAAAAAGTTAATCCTAGATTGACTATCAAGAATCCGAGAAAAGTGATTGGTCCAACCAATGCTGTGGAAACAGCGGTTAAGATCAATACTAGTGTTAGGTTGAGTAACACCTCTTTTTGATAATCAAGTCCTAAATTAATCGCTGAATCTTTTCCTAAAGCTAAGACATCTAATTTTTGGTGTCTTGAAAAAATGAATATAAAGATTGATAAAACAATCAAGATTAATATCCAAAGGAGGTTTTCATTTAAATTATTGAAACTTGCAAACATAAAAGATTGATAAAAATCAAAGCTAGCTGGGTCCATCAACATTTGAATCACCGAGACCATACTTTGAAATAAGGTTGAAAAAATTATTCCAGATAGTAATAATTGGAATAAACCATCAAAACGAGCGAACATAATTTTGAATAATCCTATGCCAAAGATGACTAAGATTGAAAAGTTAAGTACAAAATTCAGATTTGCATTCGTTACCAATTGGGATGTAGGAGAAATCAGAAAAATGACTAACGCTTGAATGAGTAAATAAAGAGAATCCAAGCCAAAGATACTGGGAGTGATGATGCGGTTGTTGGTGATGATTTGGAATAAAACAGTACTAGAACCAATTGAAATTGCGGTGATTATAATTCCAGATGCTTTAATCCCTCTTTTTTTGATTGCATAATGAAATATCTCAAAGTTCATGTCAAAAAATAAAACAAAAATAATACTAAGTGCTGCTAAAATGCCTAAGAGAAGAACTTTCTTTTTAATGCTCATGAACGATCTCCCCGAAACAAAATTAGCAGAAAAATCAATGTACCTAAAATGCCAATTACCAGCCCAATCGAAATCTCATAAGGATAAATAATTAAGCGGCTGATGCTATCAGCAATTAAGAGAAATAATGCTCCGGTGATGCCAACTATCCAAATGTTTTTTTCAAGATTGTCTCCAAATAAGTGTGAGACGATATTGGGAATGATTAAACCAACAAATGGTAAATTTCCGACAATAATAACCGTGGAAGCTGAAACAATGGCAATAAGTATTAACCCGATGGTGATGAAGAAATTATAGTTAATGCCGATATTTGTAGAAAAATCTTGCCCTAACCCTATGATGGTGAATTGTTTTGCGTATATAAATGTTAGGATGATTGCGGGTATGACTATATAAAGCAATTCATAGCGACCTGAAATGACTAATGACAAATTTCCAACAAACCAACCATTTAATGTTTGCAAAAAATTATATGAATAAGCTAAAAATGTTGAGAATGAAGTAAATATGCTAGCTAACATGAGTCCAATCAGAGGGACATAGATGATGGTTTTGTATTTTATTTTCCTAAGAATCAACATAAAAATAATGGTTGAAAGGAATGAAACTGAAAATGCAAAGCCCATTTTTATAAAAGTGGAGCTGTTACCAAAAAAAACAACTGAAATTGCCAACCCCAATTGCGCACCACTAATGGCACTTGAAGTTGTGGGAGAAACAAATTTGTTATTGCTAATTTGTTGAAATACTAGACCAGCGATGGAAAGTCCAAACCCAGCAATTATGAGGCTGATTGTGCGGGGTAAGCGACTATTGAGGATTATGAATTGTGAAGTAGATTCTTTGATCCAAATTTCAGAAAAATCGATCTGACCTACACCAATGAAGATTGAGGCAATTGTTGCGATGAAAAATAGGACTATTATGGACAATTTTGGAATGGAAAAACTCAAGTCATCTCCTGTGTTTATAAAAACGCTTTTGTTAGTTAGCGTATACTAATGTCATTACGGCGATTATACTGGTTGGGTTTAAATGGCGCAAGGTTATTTATATTTTTTAGATATATATATTAATAATTATCACTCCAATATTTTACTGAGTACTATCGACAGCCTTTTGCTTTCTGTTATTTTTGGAATTTGAGAAGTTATTTGAAGAATGTTTTTTATGGTTTATAATTTTTTTCATGGACTTAAGTCAATTATATTTTTCAAAAACGTTTACTGAAAACAACATTGATCTAGATTCATCCACGGTAATGAAGAGAATTGCTGTGCGAGGGATTGTGGTGAATGATGGCAAGCTGTTAGTGGTTCACTCTCAATTAAAAGGTGATTATAAGTTGCCAGGTGGCGGGAAAAAAGAAGGCGAGACAGAGCTACTTGCTTTGCAAAGGGAAATCGGAGAAGAGTGCGGGGTTTTGGTTGATGGGGAAGCTTTTGTAAAAGTTGGAGATGTGTTGCAATATAAAAGCTCGATTGAAAAAGAGATTGATGTTTTTATTAATGATTCGAGATATTATTTTTGCGATGTGTCTGAGATTGGCTATCAGGATGTAGCAAGCAATCTTGATGATTATGAAGATGCGTTGGGCTTTGAAGCTATGTGGTTGGAAATTGATGAGATTTGGACTATTCAGAAAACTTTGCTTGGAAAAAAAGATTCGACCCCTAACAAATGGATTCGACGCGAGTTTTGGGTTTTTGAAATGTTAAAAAATCACAAAAATGAATTTTGTTTAAAATAATTTTTTTGTGTGAGATATTTATGAGGGGTGAGATTGATAGTATAATAGATGTTCTAGAATAATTACATAAAAAGGATGTGAATATATGAATACTTGGTGGGATTCTCTTCTGCCGTTGGGGCGATTTTTTTATCTTATTGCGATTCCATCTACATTAGTTTTATTGATCCAGTTTGTGATGTCATTGTTGGGCTTGTCTCATGACTCTGATTTTGACGTGCAAGATTTTGATGGAGATGTGGATTTCAATTTGGACCATGATTTTGATTTAAGTGATGGTCATGAAGTTTTCTCTGCTGATTTTCAATTCATCTCGTTCAGAAGCATTATTGCTTTTTTGACGATTTTTTCGTGGACGGGGATTGTGATGATGTCAAATGGCAGCAGCGCAATTTTGACAATGATTGTATCAGTGGCGGCTGGGTTGTTGGCGATGTTCGTAATTGGATATCTGTTCTTTTTGGCGACAAAATTACAATCGAGTGGCAATATTAGTTATCAAAATGCAGTTGGATCTACTGCGGAAGTTTATATTCCGATTAATGAAAATACAAATTTTCAAGGAAAAGTACAAGTTGTGGTGCAGGAACGTTTGATTGAAGCGAGTGCTATCACAAAAAATAAAAAGGGATTTTCAACAGGGGAAATTGTGCAGGTTGTTGGACTGGTTGGTTTGTCTACCCTTGTTGTTGATGAATTAAGTCCAGAAAAATAATCTTTAGGAGAAAAAAATGGATTTTTTAATGCTGATTATTGTTGTAATCGTCTTGCTGTTGGGGACATTTTTATCTTTATTATCAAGATATAAAAAATGCCCTTCAGATCAAATTCTTGTGATCTATGGGAAAGTCGGAAGAAATTCCACTGGCGACCATAAGAGTGCAAAATGTATTCATGGTGGGGCTGCCTTCATTTGGCCAATCATTCAAGATTATCAATTCTTGAGCTTGACCCCCATCTCTATCAATGTGATTTTGACAAATGCATTGAGCCGCCAAAACATTCGTATCGATGTGCCTTCTCGTTTTACGGTTGGTATTTCTACGGAAGCTGGTGTGATGCAAAATGCAGCAGAACGTTTGCTTGGTTTGAAACAAGCTGAAATCGAAGAATTGGCCAAGGATATTATCTTCGGGCAATTACGTTTGGTTGTGGCGACCATGGATATTGAAGAAATTAATACAGACCGAGACAAATTCTTGTCTGCTGTTTCTTCTAACGTGGAAACTGAATTGAAGAAAATTGGTTTGCGATTGATTAACGTGAACGTGACCGATATTAAGGACGAATCTGGTTATATCGAAGCTTTGGGTAAGGAAGCCGCTGCAAAGGCGATCAATGATGCCAAGAAGAGCGTTGCTGAAAAGAACCGTGATGGTTCCATCGGTGAAGCTTTGGCAATGCAAGATCAACGTATTCAAGTTGCAGAAGCAAACTCAAAGGCAATTGAAGGTGAAAACGAAGCCAAAATTACAATTGCAAACTCGGAAGCATTGCGACGTGAAAAATTAGCTGAAGCAGAACGTAAGGCTACGATTGCAGAACGTGTGCAAGCCGCTCAAGCTTTGGAAGAATCATTTGAAGCTGAAAAACTTTCGGAACAAGCACGTGCTATTCGTGACCAAGCTACAAAAGAAGCTGACATCATTGTGTCTGCAGAAATTGCAAAACGACAAGCTGAAATCAATGCAGCTGCTATGGCAGCAAAAACCCGTTTGGAAGCACAAGGTCAAGCAGATGCTATCTTCTTGAAATTGGAAGCACAAGCAAAGGGTGCCCAAGAAATTTTGACGAAACAAGCAGAAGGTTTCAAAGAAATTGTGAAATCCGCTGGTGGAAACTCCAATGAAGCAGTGAAGTTGATGATTGCTGAAAAGATGGAACAATTGGTGGCAATCCAAGTGGAAGCTATCAAGAATTTGAAGATCGACAAAGTTACAGTGTGGGACAGCATGGGAAATGGTGAACCTGCAACTGCAAACTTTTTATCTGGAATGACCAAGTCTATCCCGCCGATGAATGAATTGTTTGAAATGGCTGGGTTGGAATTGCCAGAATTTTTGGGCAAGAAAAAAGACGATGGTTTGACAGTTGAAGTGGAAACTAAAAAAGCTGACACTGAAAAGAAAGATAAAAAAGAATAGTTCTTTTTTCGCAGTTGAAGATTTTGAACACTTTAAAAGTAGGAAGTTAAACTTCCTACTTTTTTTATTTAATCAAAAATTGACTTAAATGTTAACGCTTTTGATTTTTTAATAAAACGGTGTTCAAATGCGATTTTGTTGTTTATAATACTCTAATTGTATGAGGATTTGAGGATTCAAAGCCTTTCACAATCATTCTTTATTATAATTGGAGACATTTTATGCGAATCATTGTACCGATCAAACAGGTACCCGAAACGACTAACGTCAAAATGGATCCGGAAACTGGCACGATGCTACGTTCTGGACTAGCTAGTATTATTAATCCCCTTGATCTAAATTCTTTAGAAGCAGCTCTTCAACTTAAAGAACAGATGCAGCAGCGCCAGCAGAACCAGCAGAATAAGGATGATGACCATGAAGTCATTGCAATTAGTATGGGCCCAAAGAATGCCCGTTATGCTTTGAAAGAGGCGATTGCAATGGGTTGCGATCGCGCTTTTTTATTAAGCGACCGGAAGTTTTCTGGAGCGGATACTTGGGCGACTGCATATGTTTTGACACAAGCGATTAAGAAGATTGGCGATTTTGATTTAATCGTGTGCGGTGAGCGTGCGTCTGATGGGGACACTGGACAAGTGGGTCCGGGAATTGCAGCCTTTTTGGGACTGCCCCTAGCAACCTACGTGAGCCGAGCGCAAATGATCGCTGAGGATGTGGTGCAAATTGAGCGATTGGTGGAAGATGGGACGGAGATACTACGCACACCAACACCAGCAGTTTTGACCGTATTGAAAGAAGCTGGCTATCCGCGATTCCCCACTTTGAAGCAAAAATTGGCTGCAGAAGATGTGGAGATTCCTACTTGGGGCCCCGATGAACTTGAAACGGATGCGGAAAAAATCGGGCTAAAAGGCTCCCCCACCCGAGTGGTGAAGATCGACAAACCACAAGTTGGACGAAAGGCAGAACTTGTTGCCGGCAGAGACGAAGCCGACCAAGACAATGCGGTGCAACGTGTGGTTGATTTTCTTAAAGAACGAAATTTGCTATAGGGATGAGGTTTAAAAATGAGCATTAATATTGATAAAAGTGAATGGAAAGATGTGTGGACACTGGCAGAATTTAACCATGGGAAGATGCATGGTGTCTCATTTGAATTGTTGGCTTGGGGCCGTGACTTGGCAGATGACCGTGGGTGCAAGCTGTGTTCTGTGGTTTTGACAGATGAGATTGGTGATGCTGAATTGAACCAATTGTTTGCACATGGAGCCGATAAAATTTATGTGGTGACTCACCCCGCTTTGAAGAACTTCATCACGGAGATGAATGCAAAAGTGGTGCGTAAGTTGGTGGAAGATTTGAAGCCAGAGGTGTTTTTGGCTGCTGCAACAACAACAGGACGAACGGTGATGCCGTATGTGGCGATTCAAACACGGGCCGGTTTGACGGCAGATTGCACAGGTTTGGCAATTGACCCAGAAACAGGTGAATTGCATCAAACACGCCCGGCAATTGGTGGGAATATTATGGCGACAATTAAGACACCCGAAGCTCGCCCACAAATGGCAACGGTGCGACCGAAGTCTAAGAAGCCATTGGCGGCGGATGAAAGCCGCACTGGAGATGTGGTGCGGGTGGAGATGCCTGAAGACTTTTTTGTGACCAAAATGACTTTGGACACTTTTATTGCAAATGACCTGAATGAAGTTCCTGTGGAAGAAGCAGACATTGTGGTTGCTGGTGGCGCTGGGGTGGGCAATTTGGGTAATTTTGCGCTGTTGGAAGACTTGGCAGATGTGTTGGGTGGCACGGTGGGGGTGAGCCGTGTGCCAGTGGACCAAGGATGGCGACCGTATATTAAACAAGTGGGAATGTCGGGCAAGACGATTGCACCGAAGTTATATATTGCGTGTGGGATCTCTGGGACAGTGCATCATATTGTGGGGATGCAAACTTCAGAAACAATTGTGGCAATTAACACTGATCCTGAAGCAAAGATCTTTCAAGTGGCTGACTTAGGCGTGGTGGGGGATTTGACCAAGTTGTTACCAAAACTGACTGCAAAAATCAAAGAAGAAAAAGAAAGGATGGCCGCATGATGGCAACTCCTATCAAAGAAACTAGTCGTTATCATATTGAAACTGCTCCTGCACCGGCACCTTTTGATTATCCGGTGGATTTTCGTAAAGATGTGAAGGATGATTATGTAAAATATGGGCATCAAGGATTGCCCTATCACCGCACTGGGGGAGACCCGCATTGGACGCCCCAAGTAATCTCTCAAATTTGGTATCAAGCAGAAACTGGGAAGATTCCGATTTCGGGGGCTGGCTATGGTGGTGGATTTGCAGAACATGGCTTTGATGGCATTTGGCTGGATATGTCTGAAATTGTGCGCCCTACTCGAGATGGAATCCATGGTCGGGAATATATTTCTACGATCATTGACTTGGGAGTACGATTGCCTCAATTGCATTTTAGCGAAGAAGGTCTATTAGTGGAAGAGACACCAAAGATGCTCTCAATCCCAGTGCCGATTGTGTTTGACCCAATCCCGATGAAGATTCCGGGACGAGCATTACATCTATCTGTGGCGAAAGCGGCATATGCTTTGAAAGTGTTTGCATTGATTAAATTTGAAGATCTTGAGGAAGATTTATTACCCTATCAAAATGCAATTATCCCCTTGTTGGAAGATTTGGATGGATTGGACAGTGACTGGGTGAAACAAGCCCCGATGGTGGCGGTGGCCGCTGATTGCAAGACTGCAATGGCACGCTATGCTGAGGTGACAAAGGCTTTGCCTGAAGCAACGGTGATGATGCGATTGCCAATGACACCGAGCACTAAAGAGACAGTGCATGCTTTGATCGATGCAGGATGTGCTTCTTTTCATTTTTATGCGGATGACCAAGCCGAAGAATTTGAGGGGACACGGTCTTTGCCAAAGGCTTTGATCGAATTGCACAATGAATTGATTGATCGACGCACAAGAGATTTGGTTTCGATTGTGGTGAGCGGTGGGATTGCGAATGCAGAACATTTGCCTAAGTCGATCATCTGCGGAGCGGATGCAGTGGCGATTGATTTTGTGACGATTTCCGCTTTGGGATGCGCTTTGTGGGCAGATATTCGACATGGTTGCAAAGTGGAAAAGGGTGAGATAGACCCTGAGTGGGGTGCACAACGATTGATTAATTTGGTGAATGCATGGCGTGACCAATTGCTGGAAGCGATGGGAGCAATGGGACTGCGAGAAGTGCGCCGAATGCGGGGTGAAATGGGACGAGCGATGTTTTATGATGAAGAAGAAGCACGCTTCCGAAAATTGTTCACCCGACCAGAAGGAGTGGATGTGCCAATGTTGCCGGCATTGAAGGCGAATGATGCAGAAATTGAAGGCGATTTGCGTTGGACAACCCAATTGTTGTTGGCTACGGCAGAACAAGCACGCAGTGGAAAGCCGGGAACGTCTAAGTTGGAATATCGACATGGGCGCTCAAATGGCGGCTTTGACCGAATGCGATTCTTATTTGAATTAGATGAAGATATGAGCAATTTTGCGTGGGATGAAGATGCTGTGAACGAAGTGGATCTGAGCTTGGCATTGAACCATCGTGAAGACGGACGGCCTGAATTGACGATTCCGCAACCTTGGTATGGTGGGGGGATGTCTTTTGGGTCCGTGAGTGTGAACACGATGCTGTCACGTGTGCGGGCAGCAGAAGCTTTTGATTCGTTTATTTCCACTGGTGAAGGCGGGTATCCGGAAGATTTGATTCCCTATTCTAAACATATGATTACTCAAGTGGCAACAGGGCTGTTTGGGGTGCGGGAAGAGACAATCCAACGCGCACCAATTATTGAATTTAAGTATGCTCAAGGTGCCAAACCCGGCTTGGGTGGACACTTGTTGGGAAGCAAGTCTACGGAAGCAGTGGCAAAAATGCGCCAAGCGGTGCAAGGGATTAGTTTATTCTCTCCATTTCCATTCCATAGTGTATATTCGGTGGAAGACCATAAAAAGCATGTGGACTGGATTAAGACGGTGAATCCGACAGCGTTGATTTCGGTGAAAGTGTCTACGCCAACAGATGTGGATATGGTGGCGGTGGGCTCCTATTATGCAGGAGCAAATATTTTGCATGTGGATGGCGCGTACGGAGGTACGGGGGCGGCACCGGAAATTGCGAAGAAGAATATTGCGCTACCGATTGAATATGCGATTAGTCGCATCCATCATTTTTTGATTAATGAAGGGATTCGCGACGAATTAGTGGTGATTGCTTCAGGTGGTGTGCGCACGGCATTTGACATTGCAAAGGCGATTGCGTTGGGGGCTGATGGGGTGGTGATTGGCACTGCAGATTTGGTGGCGATTGGATGTGTTCGGTTGGCATGTTGTGAAAAGGATGATGGCTGTCCATTTGGGATTACTACGACGGATCCAAATTTGGCGAAGCTGGTGCAAGTGGAAGAATCGACAGAACGAATTAAGAATATGTATGCTTCTTGGAAAATCCAATTAGCGACTATTTTGAAGAAATTGGGAATGAACTCGATTGGTGAATTGCGCGGACGAACGGATCTGTTGGTGTATTTGGATAAAGAAGGTGATTCCTATCAAGGGACAAAAACAAACCATAAGGAGAGCACCCATGCATAAATTGACGACCTCCCGAATTGATCGAATTTTGGATTCACGCCGAAAGCTCTATGACGATGCTGTTTTGCACCCGAATAATTCTCGTGAAGAAGCCGCAGAAGGTGGTTGTGGTGTGGTGGGAGTGACGAGTTCCTTCCCAGTGGCGGGACGACATTTCTTCCCTGCGGCAGAACAAATGCATAACCGTGGAAATGGGAAAGGCGGCGGAATTGCAGCGGCTGGTTTGAACCCAGCACAAATGGGTGTTTCGGCGAATGTTTTGCGCGATGCAACGATGTTGCAAGTGGCTTATTTGGATGCGGATTGTGTGGCTGAAGTGGAAGCGGAATGTATCTTCCCTGTCTATGATGTGTTGACATCCTATCGAGTGGACACGGTGGAGGATTACCGAGAGATTGAAGGATTGGAAATTCAACCACCGGACGTGGTGCGCTATTTTGTGCGGGCGAAGAAAGACGTGTTGGTTGACTTTGCCAAAGAAAATGCGCTTGAAGACCTGACCGCGCGTGAATTGGAAGATGAATTTGTGTATCGCAATAGCTTTTTACTAAACACAAAATTCTATGCAAGTTTGGGTGAACAACGAGCGTTTGTGATGTCTCATGGACGTGATTTGTTAATCTTTAAAATTGTGGGGTATGCGGAAGAAGCGGCGAAATATTATAAGCTGGATGAGATGGAAGCGCATGTGTGGATTGCCCATCAACGCTATCCGACAAAAGGGCGAGTGTGGCACCCCGGTGGGGCGCACCCCTTCATTGGTATGAACGAGGCTTTGGTGCATAATGGAGATTTTGCGAATTATCATGCGGTGTCGGATTATTTGAAACAACGGAATATCAAACCTTTGTTCTTGACCGATACGGAAATTAGCGTGTTGTTATTTGATCTGTTGGATCGTACGTATCATTATCCATTGGAAGCCATTGTGGAAGCATTGGCGCCAACCACAGAACGGGATTTTTTGAAATTGCCAGCGGAAAAACAATCGCTCTATCGCCAAATTCAAAAAACACATATCCATGCGTCTCCTGATGGACCATGGTTCTTCATCATAGCACGTAGCCAACCTGAAAAGGACTTATGCCAATTACTAGGGATTACAGATACCTCAATGCTGCGCCCACAAGTGTTTGCATTGGTGGACTCTGAGATGGACGGCAAACGCTATCAAATGGGCTTATTGGGCTCGGAAAAACAAGCGATTGATGCAACCTTGAAGAGCTTGAGCAAAGAATATGCGGCGATTCCGACAGTGGCAGACCGCTATTGGAATGCACGAGGGGGATCTTATAATGATGGAGGTTCCTTCACTTTTTCGGTGCGCAAGAAAAGCCCCGATGCCCACTATGGGAGCATGCGCGAGTTGGTGTGCCGCAACAAGTTTGGAGAGGTGATTGAAGCACCAAAAGGACAAGCACATTGGAACCCAACTGGCGAAGAACAATTGGTGGATGATGGGTTTGCTGAGACTATGTTAGAAAAAGTGCTGGCGGGAGGAGATGATTCCTTTGAAGCCATGACAGCACCTGTACAAAAAGATTTGTGTAAGTGGATATCCAACTATAGTTACGAAGCAATTGCTGGCGCTGTGGACGCTTGGGTGAAGGCTGGGGCGGATGTGGCAAAGACTAAGGCAGTTTTGGCATTATTAACTCGTTTGCGGGACAGTATGTTTGACCCGCAAGAAAAACGCCGGGCTTCGATTTTGGATATTATGGATGCAGGGATAAATGCGCTATTAGACGGCGTGCCTGCTTTTGATGCAAAGGCAAAACTCTCTCGGATTACTTGGGAGACACGTGATGCTTTGCAAGCACCGACGCATGCGGATGCTATTTTGGTGATGGATGTGATTGGCTTCCCGGCGGAAGGGGATGAAGGACCGGGAATCTTCCATGCAAATGCGTTCCGAATGGGATGGCACCATTTGGTGTCTTATCGCTGGGCGGGACAACGTTTCTTGGGATGTAACTTGAGCAAAGTCACAGATGCGCTGCGCTTTGATGTTTATGGCTCTCCGGGGGATTATTTTGCAAGCGGGATGGATGGCGACGAAGTGGCGATGATGATCCACACGAATGCACAAGACCAATTGGCGCAGATTTTCAACCACGGGACATTGGTGATCTATGGCGATGTGGGGCAAACGTTTATGTATGGCGCGAAAGGCGGAAAAGCTTTTGTGCGCGGAAACGTGGCCGGACGCCCGTTGATTAATGCAGTGGGTGCACCGCGAGTGGTGATCAATGGAACCTGTTTGGATTATTTGGCAGAATCGTTTATGGCAGGCGATCCGCTGAATGGGGGTGGTTTTGTGATTTTGAATGGGATTGAATTTGATGACCGTGGACAAATGGTTGCTTTGGATGAACCTTATCGTGGTAATAATTTGTTCTCTTTGGCATCTGGGGGAGCACTCTATGTGCGTGATCCCTATGCGAAGTTGGATGAAAATCAACTGAACGGCGGTATGTTTGCAGATTTGAGTGAAGCAGATTGGGATTTAATCCTACCCTATTTAGAAGAAAATGAAGCCTATTTTGGCATTGATGTGGATGCTTTGCTGACTGTGGATGGCAAGGTGATGGCTCCTGAAAAGGTTTATCGTAAAATTTGCCCAAAGTAAGTTTGGATTGAATTTTTGTTTGATTAAGACCCTCTTGCAATTGTGAGAGGGTTTTTTGTGCATATTTTTTGTCTAATATTTTTTGACAGAATTGGACAGGTGTCAAGCTATTTTTGGACACTTTTTGGACAGGTGTCCAATTTTTTCTAGGTTAATTTATGTCATATAGAGAGGGGTGATGTGGGAGAGATGGCATATGGAGGGGCTTGAGGGCTAAAATTTGACAGTTTAGCCAAATATTTTTTTATGTGTCAATTTTATAAATAGCTTTTATGTTCTAGTTATTATACCATATTACTTGGTTCTTTTTACCTCATTTTGCTTTTAATTTAGACGGGTAAGAATAAATAAAATTCTCCATCTGAACTATAATTGTAATAGAGTAACTGAAAGGACAAACAATGACCTATCGTGAGTTATCGCCAGAAGAAAAACGTGTGATCTTGAACAAGGGCACAGAAATTCCTTATACAGGAGAATATACAGATTTTAAAGGTGCAGGGACTTATCATTGTAAACAATGTGATGCAGCGCTTTATCGCTCTGTGGATAAGTTTGATTCGGGCTGCGGTTGGCCTAGCTTTGACGATGAAATTCCGGGTGCTGTGGAACGTAAGTTGGATGCAGATGGGCGCCGAACAGAGATTTTGTGCGCAAATTGTGGCGGACATTTGGGACATGTGTTCGAAGGCGAGCGAATGACACCGAAGAATACACGACATTGTGTGAACTCAATCTCGATGGTGTTTAAGAGCGATTCGTAAATCATATTCTTAATATAAAATTTATAAGAAGTTTTCTTTGTGCTAAGAAAGCTTCTTTTTGTTTAAATTGGTTTGTCACTTTTTGAGGTTTGAAACGATAGTCTATTGTAAAGCGCTTATAACCCTTCTATATTTATAGTATAAGGAGACCTTATGAATGAATTCAGTGAGCAAGACTTAAAAATGACCCCCATTGAAGATGATGATGCGGGGTTGGTGACAGCCGCAAAACAAGACTTAGCAGCATTTGAAAAATTATATGATAAATATGTTCAATCCGTTTTTCGCTATTTGTTGAGCCGAGTGGGGAATGTGACAGTGGCAGAAGATTTGACTTCGGTTACATTTTTGGCTGCAATCGAGATGTTCGGACATTATCGCCATCGCGGGATTTTTGGGGCTTGGGTAATCACAATCGCTAAGCGAAAGGCAGTAGATTATTTTCGAAAAGAAAAAGTGCAAGAGAAGATAGAGAATTTATGGCCTGAAAAAATCTTTGAAGATGATGTGATGAAAAATCTACTTGATTCTGAACGTAAAAAAGCATTGCTATCCGTTTTGGACAACCTCACGGAAAAAGAGCAGGAATTAATCCGTTTGCGATTTGTGGCTGATCTGAAGTTTCGAGAAATGGCTGCTTTGATGAACCGAAGTGAAGGTGCGGTGAAAAAAAGCTTTTATCGTTTGTTGGAAAAAATGAAAATTGCATTGGAGGACTATAATGCATAATTCTCAATTTTTATATGATTTTGAAGATGAAATGAAAGATGTTTTGAAAGTGAAAAACGCATCTGACATTTTTGTGGGAAAGTTGCGTAATGAAGTGCGTTTGGCGATTCATGCAGAAAAACAGGCACCTACCAAAAAACGTTTTGGGTGGCAATTGGCTTTGGGCGTTGTGGCAGTGGCCTTGATAGCTTTGATGTTGATTGGTCCCAAGAATGTGTGGGCGATGATGCAGCGATGGTTTGGATATGTGCCGGGGATGGGGTTTGTTGAAAATGGGGATCGGATTTGGATGCTAGACTCTCCTATTGTGATGGAACGAGATGGCGTTACGCTTTCCGTGACTGAAAGCTATGCGAATGAAGAGAAAACTGTTTTGTTCTTGGAAGTGGATGGTTTGAAATTGAGTGAATTAAACCAGCTCGGAGAAGGCATTGAGACTGGTTCGATTCCGTTTTTGGTGTTGGCGGATGGCAGCAAACTGCAAGCGGGGAAAGGCGAAGGGAATGGTTGGGGAACTGGGTATGGGATGCGATATGTTTTCCCAGCTTTACCAGCGGATGTGCATGATGCAGCGTTTGTTCTACCCATTTTGCTTTCTTACCCTGCGGGATTTGGTCCAGAAAATTGGGTTTTGAACCTGCACTATGTGGAGGCACCGCTTGATGTGGTGATGCCAGCGATTGAAGTGTTAAAAGAAAATTTTGGTGATGAGCCTTTAATTGAAGAAGAGGATTTGGGTGAAGCGGTAGCAACTGCTTCGGATGAGCCTGAAGACATAAATCAGAATTCAGATAGCGAAATTAAAATGGTAGTGACGCGTATGGCAACACTTGAGAATGGATATGTGTTTGATGGCTATTTGGATGCTAGCGCGTTGACTGCGGTGAATCATGTTTTTTTGTTTGATATAAATGTGATTGATGCTGACGGGAAAAATGTACCGACTGAAACTATTCCAACGGATGAAATCAATGCAGATGGTAAATATTTTTGGCAAATAGAAACGAATCGCAAAGATATTACCCCTCCTATCTCATTTGAAATCAATAGTTTGATGCTCAATAAAGATGTTAATATTCCGTTTGAAGTTGATTTGGGAGATACTCTCGCTTTGGGTGACACGATTGCATTGGATCAAGAACTCATAGTGAATGATGATGTTTTGCTATTGAAAAATGTGCAATTAATCGAAAAGAGAGGTGTATATTATTTAGAGTTTCATTTTGAAAACAATGATCATTTTTCTTCCATGTTGGTGGCAGATTTAGACATTGAGAACCAATACGGCGCCGGTGGAGGCGGTGGGGGGAGCAACATGAATGAACTTCTTACTGGTATTAATTATGAAACGATCCCTTCTGGAAAAAAGGAATTTGTAATCCATACGATTACAGTGAAAGAAAGTGGTGTTTGGCGCGTAAATTGGGATTTCAATCTTGGCCTAGATGAACAATCAAACAATCAAACTGACAACACTGGAGAAGAAACCGCTTGCTTGACGTTTGATGGATTAATGAACTTATTGAAATCGACAGATACTTATGATGTAAGTGGATTTGCAGGACGTTTATTGCTCTCTACTCCCAATGATAACAATACTATGAAATATTCTTTGGTGTCATTGGATGGGAGTGAAGAAGTTCTTAATTTTGAAGGGAATTGGCCTGCATTGTCTCCTGATGGGAAAAATGTTGCTTATTCAGGAGAAGAAGGATTGATGATTTATGAAATTGAAAGCGGTACTTCTGCGTCGATTGAAAATACTAAGCAAACTGACTATGCACCAGTTTGGTCTGGAGATGGAGAGTGGATTGCTTTTAAAGATGTAGAAAATGGAAGAATTGCTAAGGTGCGAGCGGATGGAAGTGGGTTAAGCGAGGTGTATGATGCAGAAGAAGTGATTCATCCGATGCAGTGGCTGGGGGAGGAGATCTTCTATGAAGCATTTGCGAATGGTGGAGTGAAGATTAAAGCAGTGAATGTGGTGAGTGGTGAGGTGCGAGAAATTGTGCAAACTGAAATTATCAAACCAAATGGAAAATTTGCTGTGAGCCCTGATGGGGAGTGGATTGCATATGATGATGTGATCTTTGGACAAAATAGTAAAGGGATTTATTTACAGGAGATTGGCGCTGAAGAACGAAAATTACTGGTGGACGTAGATGATGTATATGTTTTCACGGGTGATTGGGAAATTAATGAAAAATGGTTGGCAGTAACAATTTATGGCCCTGAACCTGCGCTTTTGCCAGTTTTGATCAATGTGGAAAATTGTGAAGTACTCCCTTTGGATAATTTACATGGAGAAGTGCATTCTTGGGAGGTGCAATAATTTCAAAGATTAATAGCTTTTCAATCTTAAAGAGTTGGATGATATCCAACTCTTTTTGTAAATTTTTTTACTATTTTTAATGTTACAATTTAATATGTTAAATTCTGATCAGAAAAAACAATTTCAATTCATAGTAAATTTGATCATGTTATTAAGCATTGTTTTTTCGTCTTTATTACCTACGATCGCAACAATCTCCTCCCCTAAGGATAAATCTGAAAGACTGTTGGCCTCTGGCCAGCGCGCGTATGATTTTGGTTTTTATGACCAAGCTATGACGAAATTTAATGATGCGATTGAGGTTTATGATAAGAATTATGAAGCTTATGCCTACCGCGCTGCCACAGAAATGGCGCAAGGGAACCTTTCTGCGGCAATGGATGATATTCTGGTGGCAGAAGCTCATCTCGAGGGGGATGTTTTTTTTAAGACCATCAAAGCACAAATTCTACAAAATAATTTTGCCGCACTGAACGATGCGCAAGTGGAAGAATTGGAAGAATTGTTGGATGAGCTGGTGAATGAAGAGCCTGAAAACTTTGATTTTCGATTGTGGAGAGGTTCTTATTATTTTAATCAGAATCAATTTGACAAAACAATCGCCGATTTGAAAGATTTTACCAGTCGCGCTGATGCGATGTTGTTCACTGGATCTAGTTATTTCCAATTGGGAGACTATGAACTAGCGATTGATGCTTTGGAAAAAGCGAATGGACTTTCCCCTCAAAATGATTCGATCTTGCAACAATTAGTGATTTCCTATTTTGCTGTAGAAGAATTTGAGCAAGCACTTGATGCACAAATTAAATTGGCTGCAGTGGTGGGGAAGAATGCAATGATCTGCAAAGATTTGGGGATGTTATATATTTTGAATGAAAATTATGCAATGGCTTTGGAGAGCTATCAAGAAGCGATTGTTTTTGACCCAGACGATGAAGAGGTCCAATATCAGATAGGAGTTTTATCCTATGAAAGTGGGCTTTTTGAGGATGCAGTGGCAGCTTTCAGTGAAGCAATTCGTTTGATGCCTGATTGGGAAGATGCCTATTTAAATCGAGCAACAGCTTACGTGAGCTTGAATGAATATGATTTGGCTTATGAGGATTATTTGATTTGTGCTGAAATGCAACCTGATTCTGTGGAACTTTTGCAGAAAATTAGTGAATTGGATATATTTTTAGGAAGAATTGATGATTCAATCGCTCATTATGGAGAATTGATTGAAAAAGAGCCTGATAATATTCAGTTTTTGTTCACGCATGCCTATTTGGTGATTACGAATCGGGTTGAAAATTGTTCTGCTGTTGAACCTGAGTTGAAAAGAATTATTGAAATAGATGAAACTCAGACAATTCCTTACCATTACTTAGGTCTATGCGAATATTCAAAAGGAAATAACGAAAAAGCAAGTGAATTTTGGACCTTGGCATTGACGGGATTGCCAGAAACTTTGGACTCTTTATATTTTTTGGCATTCCTTGATTATGAAAACGGATTGTATGAAGATGCGTTGACGAAAATCGAAGAATTGGAAATTTATAATCGTGAGTATGCTTTAGGATATTTTTTAAAGGGGAATGTTGAATTGGAATTAGAAGATTATGCGAATGCGGTTGAAAGTTATCAGGTGTCAATTGAGAATGATATAAATATATTGATTTCAAGCTTTAATCAAGGGGTTGCCTACTTTAATTTAGGTGAATTGAAGACAGCTGAGAATTGTTTTGTGACCGCTTTGACAACTGCTAAAGAAGAAGGACAAACCGAGTTGGCAACTAATATTGAAAAAGCTTTGGCGACTTTATATGAACACCCTGATTGGGTTGAGTGACTAGAGATTAGATAAGTGCTTATTATTCGAATGTGAAGCTGTAAAAATTTTATAAAAGCAATTAAAAAAATACAACTGGGTCAACCAGTTGTATTTTTTGTTTTATTTATATATTGTTTCTGTGATGAGTGGATCTTCAAGTGGCTGGCCTGCAATGGTGACTGTGTAGTAGCCAGGTTTGAGGACCAGTGCGGTCACTATGCTAGTGCCATCTTCTTGCTGATACCTTAAGGATTCTATTTCAATCCATGTTTGGTCTGTTTCATCCCAATAGTAGACTGCCAGATGATAGCCATTGAGAATTTCTGGAATAAAGAAGTTGATAACCATACTGCCTGCAAAGACGGTCATTTCATAGCCAAGCATGTGCCATTGTTGGATGAGAACTTGTTTTTGGAATTTGAATCCATTAGCAAAGGTATGAAGTATGGTAATCATGACCAAATCTTCAATTGGCGCTGTGTTGGCATCTGCAACTACTTTGTAGTCAAGATAAGAACCTTCGTTGAAGTTATATCTTTCCCAGACAAATGGCGGTTGTAGATAGATAATTCTTTCACAGTCTAAATTACTGATCGGTGATGTGTTTTCCCAATGATAATAGGTGGTGTCATATCCGTTGCCACCAATGACGCGGTCATCATAACCAGTGCCAATCCAGAAATCATCATCTCCATCTAAGCCAATGAGAAGATCATTTCCTGCACCACCTTTGAGGATGTTGTCGTTATTATCGCCAGTGATGATGTCATCTGCCATACCACCAGTCACATTTTCTATACTGGTCAGGTTGCCACCCACATCAGGAATCAAACCAAGGAGGAGATTGACCTCAACCGTGGTTCTTCTATTTTGATAGCTAATTGTGTCACTGCCATCCCTTCCTGAAATATCACCGGAGATGTTTGCCCCATCATCAATGATGAAGGTGTCATTTTCATTTCCACCAAATAAGTTTTCAAAACTTATAAAGTTCATCGATCTGCCGACTGCTTTGACCCAACCTTGATCGGGTGCTGTGAGATTGAAAGTGTTTTCTGCATCTTGGATACCGATTAGCGTATCGTTGAATGTGGTACCAATGAGAAGGTTGATGTTGTTAAAGGCTTGGGTGAAGATGGAAAGGTTGTCTAACGCTTGGAAGCCATCATAAGTGCCAGCAGATTGCATCGCTATCTCAATGGCGGAGGTGAGAGCGTTGAATGAGAGCGTGTCATATCCGCGGCCTGCATCGAGAATGCCAGTCAATTTTGCAGAATCGGTGACGTTGAAATTATCATTTCCAGAGTTGCCGTAGAGATCATAGTCGATGATTCCATCGATGTTGAAAGTATCTTGACCAGTGCTACCAATAAGTACATTAGCATAATTGAACAGCAAGGTTTGTCCATTGAGTTGATAGCGATCGGAATCTAGGATTCCGGCGAGCGTGAAGACACCATTTGCTAGATTGGTAACGAAGGTGTTGTTTGCAGCACTATTGAAATCGAGAATATCGATGCCAAAGAATTTTAGTTTCTCTAAGCTAATGTAGAAACCTGTTGCGGAGGTGGAAAGTGCTTTTTCTATGATGTCAAAGGGCAAGAGTTGCGTGTTGAGATGATCTGTCCCTTGTTCACCGTAGACGGTTCCGAGAGAGGTGATGTTGTCATCAGCGATATAGAAGGTATCATCCCCTGCACCTGCTGTGACTTGCAACTTGGAATTGCCAGTGGAGAAGAGAAGTTTGTCATCATAGGCGGTGAGGTTGAGCTCTTCGATAGATTGGCCTGTGTAGTCTACAACAGCACCTGAAAGAAGATCTTTGATTTCAGTGGGAGTGAGCTCTAAATCGACGGCTACAGTATGGATTGAATAGTCAATGCGATCTGTGCCTTGATTTGCTTTTTCTGTGATGACGTCCGCTCCAGCATTTTCATCAATTTGATAGGTGTCATTGCCTCGGTTGCCGATGAGTTGATCATCACCAAGGTCTCCGCGAAGTTTGTTGTTGCCATGGTTACCGATGAGAATATCATTCCCAGCGCCACCTTGTAGGTTTTCTATTCCATCAATCGAGCCATTGAGGTCTGTATAGGTTTGGTTGATCATATCCAAAACTACATCTGTTGTGTAGGGGTGATAGGATAAGGTATCTTCCCCTGCATTGGTGTACATGATATAGGTGTTTGGATTATACATTTCAAACAAGTCATCGCCTGCGCCAGCGCGAAGTTCATTGAAGTTGTATAAGGTTCCGGTTCGACCGCCCATTTCAAATTCAAATGTATTTTCATCTAATAATCTGAAAATAGTATCCATATCGCCACTTTGGAAGATGAAATAAGCAGTACTGCCGATAACATCATTGATATTGTCATAGCGGTCAGTGATGCCAGTGATGGTGCCTGAATAACCAGTGATGGAGCCAAGTTTGTCGAAGGTGACAATGACGGGAACTGTCCAATCACTATAATCGATGGTGTTGCTTGTCCCATCTCCACCGTCGATAATGGCCCAGTATTCTTGGTTATCTGCAAATTTGAAGGTATCGTTTCCAGCGTTGCCATTAAGGATTAATTTTGTAGTAGGTTCTGCAACGATGATGTCAAATAAGTCGTCGTCGTCATCCCCATTGATGGTGAAGATGTTGTTGAGGCCTACATTGATTAAGTGGATTTGATCGTTTCCGGATCCAGCATTGATGGTGACATTGAGATCATCAATAATATTGTTCCAATTGAAAATATCTGCATCATCTGATAAATCAAAGGTTACTTCAGAGAATGTGGCATTTGGATTGATATTGAAGGTATCTTGTGTTGCACTTCCCACGATGGAAATATTTTGAGCACTTATTGCACCACTCAATTGAATCAAACTATTTTCGCTATCAACATTTTGACAATTGACATTGATGGTTACTGTCCCATCCGGTACTGTGATGATTGAGTTTTCATTAAGATAGATATTGTCGCCTGCACAAATCAAGAGATTTCCGTTCGTCACTTCTATACTTACGCCAGAATAAAGCGTAAAGTTATCGTAATCAGCGGGAGTAGAATCGTTCGCATAGAAGGAGAGGTCTCCATCATTTTTGACATTGCTTTTGATATCTATGGGGCTAGAAGCTCCAATTTTTGTTTTCCCTTTACCTGTGAATCCATAAGGTGAATTCCCGTCGACAACTTCGATCGTTAGGTCACCTGTGTTTTCGATATATACATCCGCGTTGCCAGCACTACCTTGCAAGGTCGAGACCATGCTGCGTAATGGTGTGATGCTGGTACCAATCCCATCCCCAGCGAATAAGCGGGTTTTACCTGCAACAACGTTGTAGGTGTTTTCTTCGGCATTATAAATACTGTTGGGTGAGAAGATGAAGGCAATTCCTGTATAGGCTGTGATGACGTTGAGATAGAGATCACCCAATGTTTCAGAAAGATATACTGAATCGGCTGATTCGATGGTGAGATGACTGTTTGCGTTATGTTGAGTTGCTATGTCTAGATCGTTGCCATTTTCGCCAACGGTACCGTTCTTAGTGTAGAGGAAGACTTTGGTGTTGTTTGCGAGCGCATTCACGTTGGAGAGGATGTCGTCTCTTGCATCTAAAATGGCATTGGTAGCCATGAGATTGATGTATGCACCGGACCCATTGACTGTGTCAATCAATAAATTACCGATGGCAGCAAGGTTGATGTCACCTGCACTGTTGATGACGACTCCATTTGGAGAAACGATCTCAAGGTAATAGTTGCTTAAGAAGTAGTGCTCTGGTGAGAGAGTGGGATCGTAGGGGTTTGAATCGGTTTGACCGATGTTGCCTGTGGTTTCTAAGGTGACTTGATTGGCTTTGATATTGACCAATTCAATATTTGATAAACCAGGAGATGTTGGATCAAAGGCATCGTAGATATCAACACCTTTGAGATAGACATCGTTGGGTGAGTAAATTGTGTCAATGGCCATGCCAAAGTCATAAGCACCTGTGATTTCTTGAATATAGATGTTTTGATTTGCACGAGCAGTTAGCGCGCCATTTTCCATTAGGTCAATGACCATGTAATTGTCAGCGGCACCAATGCCTTCTGTACCAGATTCAAGGATCATGTCGCCACCAGAAATTGAATCTCCTGCGGTTCCATCCCAAATTAGTTGTTTGCCAACTTTTACTCTTACTAGTTGTTCTTCTTCATTAGAAGAGTTCAACCCAGCATCAATATCTTTGATTCTCAAGTCTTCTTCACTGCCGATATAGACATGTCGATCACTTTCAACTTGAAGATTTCCAAATTCTACGGTGAGGTCAATATCTTCTCTCATTTCAATGACAATGGTTTTTTCTAGGATATCAACGATACCTGTGCCATTTTGTGCATCGGAGAGAGAATTGGTAAGTTGAATTGAGAAGCCATCTTTTGCAATTACATAGTATGTTTTGTTATTTAATACGCCATCAATATTTTTGATGCCCCAGACAGATGGGAAAACAATTTCATCGCCTGTTTGGAGACCATGATATTCTCCAAAGACAATGGAGTCTGTTTGGCCATTGATAATAGTGGCATCATTTCTTTCAGAAGCAGCTAAGTTGATGCGATCTTCTTGTGTGAGGGAGGCTGCACCACCTGTGACATCAATTTCTATGATGCCATTGTTGCTTCCAACGCCACCATTTTGTGCAATCAAAGTTATGTTTCCATTTGCAATGATATTCTCTTGTTCGATTGCTGTTGTCGTGTCTGAGGTTTCTTTGAGCCAGCCACCTAAAAGTGCATAGCGAAGTTGATATTCTGACCAGATGGAGCCAACGCGAATGGCGTCACTTTCAGAGAACCATTGATCGCCACTGCCAGTGGTTGTGAATTCAATTAAGTTTGTGGGTGTTTCTGCTATGGCATCTGCTTGAGCTGTTGTCAATTGAATATGTGTAGAGTCTACTACGACTATATAGTAAGTTTCGCCACATTCAAGACCACCAATAGCTGCATTGCCATTACATTCATACACAACACGTTGACCGGTCTTATAGATGTGTTCTCCTACGTTAATGATATTGTTGGAGACATCCACTTTGTCTGATGTGAAGTCTGGTTCGAAAACTGTGCTGGTTTGATATTCCCAAGTATTATCATAAGTATCGCCAACCACTCCATATACTTCATGAAGAGCGTGATATTGTGATGTGAGCTTGAGTTCATATTGAGCAATAGCAGCATCATCCCAATTAAGTTGCGTTCGGTAATTATCTTTTTCTTCTTCTGTTAAAGTGACTTGGAAGTTTGGATTATAAACAGAAGGATCGGCTTGTTTGTTTCTCGTTTCCCAGTAGCTATGATATTCAGAAGTTCTGCCGTTTTGATAGGCAAGAACGGTTTGATCTGTTTTTGCTCTGGTTTCAGGTGTGTCTAATAAGTTTAGATTTGCCCAGAGTGCTTCGAGTTCATCAATTGAGCGTTGATCAACTTCTTCGTTTAACATGGCATCAATAAAATTACCGTCGATTGTCTTCAACCAGACATTGTTGGCTTCAATGGAATAGATGTTCATGTTGCCTTGTGTTTCTTCAATGTAGATGTCATTAGAAGCTTTGACAGTGATGCCGCTGTTAGCTTTGGGATAGAATCCGTTGATAAGCAAGGGGTTTGATGAATCCACACCAATGTTTTGAGCTTCAAGTGTGATATTTTTACCATAGACCAGCGCACTTGCGTCTTGACTGACAATGTCATTATAGGTGAAGAGATTGACATTTCCATTGTTTGAACCAACGGTTGAAATGACCATATCACTTAACCATTGTGAAAGAACTACATCGCCAGAGTTGGTGGTGGCTTTTACGGAACCACCGGGTCCGGTTTCTACACGGATGGGGGCGATATCGCCACTATAAACTTTGCCAATACCATGGGTTGCATTGAGAACCACATTTTGACCGCCGACCATGGCGTCATCAGAGGCATTGATGTTTTTGCTGGTGATGGTGGTGGTGCCGCTTGGGTTGTTGATGCGTCCAGTGACAATCACACTCGATTGAGGAGAACTGATTTCTACATTTCCTTGATTTGATCCGATAAATTCAATGGCAATATCGTAACCAGCGTTTACATTGTGGGTGACGATTTTAATTTGACCTTTATTGTATACCAAGGTTGTTTTATATTCTCTTGATAAACAGATACCCAAGAAACTAGACGTACATTTTGACTTTGTTGAGCTGCTGACCAAATAACCTTTATCATCATCCCAGATATTATTTCCATCATCGTCTAAGACTTGTTTGGGAGGTTCAATGCTTGTTTGATAAGTTCTGGATGTATAGGTGTGTGCTACAGTCATAGCTGTGCTAACTTTTCGATAATATGTACCACTAACCAATGGTTGTTTGTCCAACCATACAACATCAGAAGTTGCGGGGGGATCATCATCTTTGGCTAGCCAGTCAATACCTAAGGCAGATTTCTTGATATAGAGATCTGTGGTTTCTTTTATGTATTTTTGACCGGTAACAAAACGATAAACTTGATTTGCATAGACGTCATAAGTGTAGTTTCGACTGCCAGTTGAGGATGTTCGAGAATATTCAGTGGTGCGATATTCACCATTGTTCTTATAGTTGAAATCTGTAATGGAGACTTTGCCTTCTACTTCAAGGTTTGAAATATCTCTCACTTCAAGGTCGTAAGTTGTATTATTGGTGATTTGAACATTTGCATAACCATCTAAAACTTCAATGCGTCCGTTATTCGTGTTCATGATGCGGCCTACTAATTGAACAAAGCCACCTCCGCTATTGATATTTTCTACAATGATTCTCTGGGTTTCAACATTAAATTTGACAACAAATCTTTTGTTCTTTTTTATTTCAACTATTTTTTCACCGAATCCAATGCGATAACTTAAGATAGCGTGATGTATTATTAGTTCATCTGCTAGAGTAATATCGATTGTATAGTCTGCAAAACCACTGCGAACAAGGCCATTAATATTTAGATATTGTGCGCTAATGAAGACTTGTCCACCAGCTTCAATGAGACTGTTGGTGTTGGCTGGGTTGTTGATTGTGCCAGTTGAATCGATATACATATTTACTGGATCACCACCAACATGATAGAACCCTTGCGTGTATCCTTGGATAAAATCACCTGATGATTGCGCCACAAATTCTCCTGCGCGGACTTTTGCCATGTCTTCTGGATCATCAATTTTTACGGTCATGAGAATGTTGCCATATGATTCAATTGAAACAAGGCCACGAACGTTGTTGATGTCACCTGCAACTCTCACATCGGGAGCAGGGCGATTGATGGTGGTTGCGGGGTCACAATTTGGTGGGTTACAGTTGACTGTTTCGCTGGTGCGGGTGTTTTCTATTTCGATAGCGGGATCTGCCGTGCCCGCGGATGTAATCAGTCGGACAGTATCATGTGAGTTGATGATAGCGCCGTTGAGATAGACAATACCACCGAGTGTTTCGGGAATGGTGATGTTGTTGGTTTGGAGAGTGAGCAAGGTGTTGTTGATGATGCTGACTTCCACATCTCCAGGAGCACTCAAGGTGCCTGTGCCTGTTAAGGTTTCTGTTTCGATGTCGATGATGCCTGCTTGTGCCCAAATGCCATCTAGTTGGATAATATCAATGGAGATATCATCAGGAAGGTAATAGGTGCCATCAGAAGCTTGGATAAGTTCGATACCCATGTCATTGAGTTTATTCATAATAAACTCAATTTGAGCCTCAAACCCTGCAATAGCTTCGCTATCATATGCGTATTCACCCTTAAGGTGTTTAAGCGTGTTGATTTGGTTTACATAATCTTGTGATTGCGTTTCAGAGAAGATTGTGTAGGTGATGTCTGTTTGTGGTCCTAAAACAGTAGAAATATTGCTGCTATCATCACCGTTGAATATTATGGATTGATGACGGTTGATGCCGACAAATATATTGCCATTAATGTTGATAGTTTTTGTGATTTGTTCATCTGTTTCTGTTTCTTTGAATGAATAAGCAACATCATCCAAGACACCTTCATCAATACCCTCTCCACTGCTTCCTTCAAGATTTATTGCACTACTGCCTAAAGAAATATATCCTTCATCTATAATCATGGAGACATTTCCGACAGATTCGATCAAAACATTGGTTGGAATGTTAATCAGGTTATCTTGAACGATTCTTGAAAGCGCTGTGAGTGATTCTGGGATGAATGCAAACGCTGTGTAATTATATAAATCTGTGACAGCATAAATTGTGAAAGCGCTTTTGTCTGTGTATCCAGATTTGCGACCAATTTGCAAATAGACATCCCCTTGAGCATAAATATGAGCGCCAAAATCTAGATTAATCTTATTTTTGATATTGACTACGGACATTGTAGTGCCATAGGGAAGACCTGCAATACCATAGGCTTTGACGTTTACATTGGTATCAATTACAGTTTGGAACATGTTGAAAACGCCAATATCGCCGATGGAGAATATTTCGACATGGCCAAAATTGATGATGTTCTTTGTTGGAGAACTATAATCGTCTTCAGATCCATCTACTACACCCACCAAAATCTTTGAAATTCCTTCTGGGAAGGGCAAAGCACCTCCCGCATCTAGACGGACATTATCATAGGTGTTGAAAGTTTGTTTGACCATGAAAGTCATTTCACGTTCAATTCCATCAAAACGATTCCCAAATTGAGCGATATCAGCACCATCTCGAACGAAGATTTGGACATCATTATTAATTTCTGTGATGCTGTTGCTGGTGAAGACATCTAAAAGACCCACTGAGACAGCATCCATATTGTAGCCATCTTCGAGTTGAGGTTTGTTTGTGAAAGCCAAAGCTTCAACGATGATGCGGTTTGCGCGAAGAGTTAGATCGCCAAGGTCAGCATAGATGGTGGCATCTATTTTGTTTAGATTCTTTGAGCCACCAAAATCAGCAAGTGAAACACTAACCGAGTCAGTGGAAGCATTGAATGCATCTGTGTGTTGGGCAGAGAAATTGAAGTCATCTGCTGTGATTTCAACTTGGTTGCCAGTTTCGATTTCTGCTTTAGTGGTGCTTTGAGAATTGGTGTTGGCTTTGGCGGCTGGCATGGTTTCTAACAAACTACCACGACCTGCAATGGCATGGGCAATGTTGACATCATAGCCATTTGCAAGCATGTCTACGAACTTTGCTTCTAAATTTAAGTCGCCAATTATTTTTAATTTGGTTTGGTTAGTCGCTTCAGCAGTGGCCGTGTTGGAGCCAAGACCAACTGATGTGAGGGTGAGGCCTTTGGCGACGGCGTTTTGATAAGATTCGGTATGAGCAAGGACTTTGAATTTATTAGAAATGTAAATGTCTAGGCCGGTGTTGAGGATGGCTTCGACGGTGGCATTGCTGGTAGCTTCACTTTGTGAAGCGATCACGCCAACTAAGTTGCCACCAGAGGTTTCGGCTGATGCTTTGGCATTGGGAGTGTTGTTTGTGGCCCATGATTGTGAACCAAGTTCATTTGTTGTGTCAAAGTCATCTACAAATGTTTGTTGAGCGATAAGAGTGAAGTTACCTTGGTTGCCATCGATACGTTTGATATCAAGATCATTGAATGTGCCTGAAGGCAACACACCTTTTGTTTCAAGATAAAGGCTGAGACCGTCGGCTGAAATACCACTGACTGTCCAATACCCTGTTTGACCACTAATTTCAATGAGGTCACCTTTTTTGAATCCATCAAGATTCCAATTACCAGTATTTCTGGTGATGGAGTCTACTGATTCGATAACCTGTTCAACGGTGACGGTACCAGAAGTATTGCCATCCATGAATGTATTAAAGCTCTGTAGCGTCATTTTTAAGCCATCTTCTGAAATATTGTGAATTTTATAAATATAACTTCGTGAAAAATCATCGCTAGAAACTCGAATTAAACTACCTCGGGTGAACCCATCTTCAAGCCAAGAGCCTGTAGTTCTGACGAGGGAATCATAATAGAGAAATAGATTTCCATTGATGCTTATATACTGACTATCAAGATATGTAAAAGTATCTGTGATGCTAAAGATGGAGAAGACGGCATTGGGGTTATTGGCGAACTCAATTTGAGGATTTTGGGTGAGGGATGCTCCAAAACGGATGATGACATTCTCTCCAAGCCAAGCTTTGATTTCAGGTTCTGAAATAGCATATGCGAAGGACAAACCCACGGAAAGCCCACCCACATTAATACCAAATGCATTGGCTTCTACTTGAGGTGTGCCATTGGCTTCAACTTTGAAGTCTACACTTTCAGCCCAATAAATTTCAGCGTTATCACCGATATAGGTGTGCGTAGTTGAGAGCCCTTTGGCTTTGGCAACAGAGCCGCTGCCAGCGAGAATGCCACCTGCACCTGAGACGGTGGAGGCAATAGCGCGATCAGTGGTGTGGGCGATAATGGTAACTGTGTCAGTTTGATCTGTGGGGTTGATGCCGTTGTCTCGCATTTCACCTGAGAAATAGACAATATTGGTGGCTTGACTGGTGGCATTGGCAGTGCTGCCGCCCATGCCAACTGCACCGACTGCTACACCATTTGCGTCTGCATAGGTATAGACGTAGGCATCGCTGCTAATCACTAAATTAGTGCCAATATTGACTGTGCCTGTTACGAAAGTGTCAATAAGGGGCTTGTTATTGGCGTCCGATTCAGCACCATTGCCGGAAAGAATACCACCACCAATGGCATCGGAGAATGCTTTTGCTCCTTCTTCGATGGGATTGTTGCTGTCATCAAGGCTATATTTTGTGCTGACAATGAGCTCGTCTGCATAGACTAAGCAATTTTGTAAGTAGGTATCAATATCAAGATAAACATCTGAGACGGCGACGGAAACACCCACCCCAATACCAGCTACAGTCACACCAGTGACGTCTGCTTTGGCAGCAGGATTGATGTTAGCACTCACTTTGCTACTTCCAGAAATATAGAGGGAAGAATTTTTAATATAGGTTTTTACGGTATATCGGTCTGAACTGCTACCGATGGATGCAGTGGCTACGCTGACACCCACTGCGGCAACTGCGCCAGCTGCGTTGGTGACATTGCTGTTTGCAGCGAGGGTGAGATTGCTGGCGACATTGAGATTGTTTGTGTAAATTAGGCTGTCTTCAATGTTTGATTGGACAGAGCCTTTGAGTTTGACAATGGCGGTTGTGACACCGACTGCAACACCTCCGACGGTGACGCCAACGGCAGTCACAGTGAGATCTGTGTTGACATTGCTAATGATATTTACATTGTTATCAAAGTTAATCCAATCAATATTATTGATGATACCTTTGAATTGCGATTCAACTTGTGCTGTATCTTTAACATAGGCAACGAGAACACCAACAGAAATGGCAGCACCTGAAACACCTACAATGTCTACATCTTGAGTGGATGTGAGATCTGCTTGAATGGTGAAATCACCATTGAGAGTGAAGGTGGCATTGTTGGATGCAAATGCTTTCACGGTGGGACGATTGAGAATGACACCCACAGTGGCACCAACGGCTAGTAGACTCATGCTGACATTAACATTAGGAATCACAGCGCTAATTTTGGCATTGAGAATAGCATTGATGAAGACATCTCCAGTGACTGTGATAGTTGAGAATGCGGTAGTGCTGGCATCGTCGACATAGGCCATGACAGTAGAGCTGTTATCTACAACAACGATTACGCCGGATCCCGAAGCTATGGAGAAGATTCCTGCAGAAACTGCGATGCTATTGGTGGTGATGTCGATGGTTTCATCTGCGATGATATTGAGGTTGCCCACTGTTTTGGTGGGGTCTTGCCCGATTGACACATTGTGTGCGAAAGCTAAGGTTTGGCCTTGAATGACAGCAACGGTGACGGAAGCACCATACCCACTGCCCAATGGACCAGACACACTGGTGGAAAGGACTTGGAGGTTGATGTCGCGATTGGTGAGGGCTTTGATGAGGACTTGATCACCTGCTTGGCGAATTTGGGCGTGATCGCGAATATAGGCATTGACGAGTGCTTTGTCTACTGTGACCGCTACTTGAGCTGTTGAATTTGCGAATGATACTGTGATACCGTAGGTTCTGATAGTCGTGATTTCATCAAATTGAGCGATTACATTTACAGCACCACTATTTGCACCTGCTTCGACTGTGGCATAGGAACCAATATAAGCTTCGGTTTTGGAACCGATTGTGCTCACGGTGATACCTGCTCCACCGGCACCAATTGCAGCAGTGACTGTGCCAGTGATGGATTTGAAATTAAGACGATCGTGGGCGTGGACAACCACATCCCCATCAGGACCGTCTACGATGACGGTTGCATAGGCTGCGATATAAGCAGTAGTGATACATTCTGTACCTGATCCTTGAGCGTCTAGGGCATCTGCCAACAAGGTGGTCTCTTCTGGGTCACCTTCTTCAGCTGCTCCATCAAAGTTATTATAGGCATTGTTATTGGCATTGTTGATGATGTTGATACGATTATTTTGTGCACCATTTGTGCCATCCCCTAAGGCTGTGAAGGATTGAGAACTATCTAAAATTTCATTAGTACCTTTAGACGTAACTCCAATGGAGGCGTCAAATTTGTCGCCACTTTCACCATCATTAAGAGGATCTGCATCGATTGAACCAAATTTATCTCCATCTTCAACATCGTCTGAATATTCGACATCGTCGTCGCTAGCTTGATAGGATGAATCAAAGACTCCGCCAACCACCCAAACAGAAATGGATCCGGCGATACCTGCTAACCCTCCCCCAAAACTCATGGGTAGGGAGAAAACGTCTTTGTTGTTGAGCGCGACTACTTTGATATCACTCTTGGCATACACAGTGGCATGTTGACCAATGAAGGCAATGGCATCATTGCGAATCACGCCAACGTCTATGGCGGCACCTACTCCGACGAGACCGGCGGCAACACCACCAGCAAAGACAAAGATATTGGTGTTGTTGAAGGCAACAACGTGAACTGCTTGACGAGAATCTACGTTGGTGCGATCGGGGTTAATTTGCGCATGTTCACCAATATACGCTCGGGCGCTGGAGTCGAAGACTTCGACAGACACTGCGCCACCTAAGCCAAAATAAAGACCGAAGCTACCAGAGACAGTAACGCCGATCATTTTTTCTTGGTTGGTTGCCTGAACAATCACGCCATGGAAATCATCAACTGTGGAAATTGCACCATTCTCATCCATGGAGCCTTGATAGACACCGTTTAGTCCTGCACTTTGTCCTTTGGCGTTTACTGTTGAGTAAGGGCCAATGAATGCACGGACATCATTACTAAATACTTTTGTGGAAACGCTGGCACCTACGCCAACTTGACCACCACCGAACCCGCCGGTGACTGCAACCAAGAAGGTCTCATGCGCTGCGTTGACATATACATTGCCATTGGCAAAGACGGTGGCACCTTGGGTGTCAGTTTGGTCTTCATCACCAATATATGCCCAGACATCACTGGTGAGGACTAAAACAGAGAAGGAAGCATCCACACCAACAACACCGGCACCAGAAACACCTGCGGTGACAGTGACAATGAATTCTTTGCTAATTGCATCAATCAGGACATCTTGTTTTGCATTGACTGTGGCACCATCATTGATATAGGCTTTGACATCACTGGTGATGACATTGACATCCCCATGAGGAGTAACGGAAACTACACCGGAACCTGCGATGGCGACAGTGACGCCGATATGGAAAAGATCTTGGGCGGCAATTACGATGACATTTTGATCATTGCCAATTGTGCAGGTTGTGCAAGTGTTGACTTTCGCCCCTTGGTCAATATAGGCTTTGACTTCGCCCACATTGACGTTGACTGCACCACTGACGTTTACGGCAACTGTACCGGCACCACCGACTGAGAAGCCAATGGTAATAAGTTTTTCTTGATTGATGGCTGTGATGGCTAACCCTGTGATTGTAGTTGTTTCAACTTGAGAAGTGCGTTCGCTGTTTAGCATGTTGGAGAAATCTTGTTCTGAATCTGAATCAAGATCCGATTCTCCATCATTGTTGATATCATCTGAGACTGCCGAAAGACCAGGAATTTGATACCCTGTGCCAGGATCTTCGACGGCACCATCCCAAATCAAATGTTCAGAGCCTGTCGCAAATGTGGGGTCGAGCGTAATGGCAATTCCGTTTTGAGCTGCTGTTTTTCGATTGGCCAACATGAATGTATTGGCATCTATTTTAATGATGTAATAGGAAACGCCTTCTTCGAGACCACCAATAACCTCTCCACCACCACTGCTATAGGTGACAGAATCACCGGTGTTGAAACCATGATCTTGTAAGGTTATTTTGTTATCAACCACGTCTGAAGAAGGATTAATTGAGGTTGGTTTCACTGTGATGCCATAGGCAATTTCAATCTTGTGTGTGTCGCCAGTGGCTTCAGATTTATTTAAAGTAATTGCATTGCCTGCAATGGCATTTTCATAGGTGAGTGCCAATCGGAAGGTATTATCCGATTCTTTGATGATGTAATAGGCTTGACCGGTGTTGAGGCCACCAACGCTGATTTGATTCAAGCGATCTTTATATTCTTGATCAGTTTCGTCATCTTCTTGTTCAAGGTCGTTACAGTTATTATAGATGACTTGATCGCCAGTTTCATACCCATGATCTTGCAATGTGATCACATCGCCAGAAATATCGGCGGGGTTGAAATCTGTGTTTGGTTTGGCTGCCCATGAAATGTTGAAATTACCTGTGGGAGCGGTGAGACCATCTCCATTTGAAAGTGCATCGATGGTTACATTATCATCCACATAGGAAGTGACATGTTTGACGATGGATGAAACTTGAACATCTCCACCGACTGCGACTACACCTGCACCATTGGCTGTGCCAACAATTACCAAGGCAAACATGTCATCGACAGCTGAAATCAAGATGCTGTCATTGGCCATAATCACGGAAGAACTGCCTGTGATATAGGCATGCGTGTTGACAATTAATACATAAACGGCAGCAACACCTGAAACAGCAACTGTGCCTGCACCACCACCTGCTGCTGAGATGGAGATGATTTGGACTGTTGCTAATGATTGAACAATAATATCGTCTTTTGCGTATACATAAGAAGAATCAATATATGCTAAAGTTGATTTTGTGAGGGACCCAACGTCAATTCCTACGCCAACTGCAACGGTGCCGGCCCCATTGATGGCGCCTGCAACACCCCAGATGACTGTGTCGTTAATTGCTCTGACGATGACTGACTGGTCAGGATCTGCATCAGTGTCGTCTTCATTCACTGATGCGTTTTTAATAAATGCTTCGGTATCCTCCACGAGGACGTTGACACTGCCTGAAACATTCACGGCGACTGTGCCTGCACCTCCTCCACCGACTGCAAATGAACGAACTTGTTCGTTGGTGTGTGCTACGACAGCAACACCTTTGAATTGGCTTTCACTTCGATCCGCACCGCGAATCTTGGATGTGCCTTTCTTTCCACTTGCTTTGACTTTGACCCCTTCTATATAAGCGTAGGTGTGATTGTTGGTAACTAATGCATTGACGGAAACACCTACTGCAACTTTGCCTGCTCCGTTTGCGACACCTGCGATAAACATGAGGAAAATTGCATCTTTGGCAGAAAGGCCAACATTTCCTGCAACATCGATTAGGTGATCATAGTCCCCTAAAATTGAATTATAGCCAGTGCCTTTAATATAAGCATTGGTATTTGATTGTATATAGCCGATAACTACGGAACCACCGATGGCTACGTTGCCAGCACCTTGCCCACCAACTGCTAAGGCAATCACTTGGGTGTCGTCTATGGCATCGACCAATAGATGTTCGCGAATATTCATGTTTGAATTGAGAACATAGGCTTCGGTTCGATTGATAATGATGTTGACACTGATGGATGCACCGATGGCGGCTTTCCCAGCACCTGCTGCATTGCCTGAAAGTGCATGCAGGGCAGTGCTTTGTTGTGCTTTGACTGAAACTGAACCAAGAGCATCAATAGTGGATTCTTCTATGGAGGCTTTGACTGTATTTAATGTTAGGTTGGCGGCGATTGCACCTGCAATGGCTGCTTTTTCTGCGCCAGCCCCACCTGCTACGATGGATTCGATATTGCCATCTTCTTTGGCAAATACGTTGATATCACCTGCAACGTCTACGGTTGAATTGAGAATTGTGGCAATGACATCGTTATCTAACCAGTTGAATGCAATTGCAACCCCAATACCTGCTGTGCCACCAATGCCAATCGCACCAGAAATGGCAACAATCAAAGAATCGTTGAATGCATCCACGGATAGCAAACTATCTAATTGAGTGTTGTTAATTATGGAATCTTTGATGCGAGCAATGGTTTTTGTGAGGGTCATGGTGACTGCTACTGTACCTGAGATACCGAATTTTTTTGAGGCCGCTACTGCGCCGGCTACACTGACTAAAATTCCGGTTGAATCTGCATCAAGATTCAATTGACCGTTATAGGTTAGCTCGGAATTATCAATTTCTGCAATTGTATCTGTAAAAATTGAATTGAATGCAACCCCTGCACCAATACCCGCTTTACCACCATATGAAACTGCACCGGCTACTACGACCACGACTGAGTGATCTATGGCTGCTGCGGAGATTTCATCGGCAGTAATTTTTGCATTCTTAACAGTGCTATAAGTGCCATTATTGAGAATGTTGATAGAAACAGAACCGGCAAATGCAATTCCCTTCTTGGCGAAGTTACCTGCACCACCTGCTGACACGGCGATTATTTTGCCACTACGATTGGATGAAAGCAATGCGCCTTGCGCAAGTGTGTGATCTGTGCCATTTACAGCTCCCAGACCGATCTTGCTACCATTAATCGCGTTGAGATAAGATGTGGCAAGTTGGAATGTGTTGGTTGAGCCATCTAATTCAATCAAGTAATAAATTTGACCATCTTCTAAACCACTAATATTATTTGTGGACAAATCTTGATAATAGACAAAGCTATCCCCTGTGTTTTGATCGTGATCCATATCGACTGTGAGGGTGTCATCGGTGATGTTTATAATCTTTAAGTTCTTTCCTGAAGATTGAACGATGTTTGAGTTTTCAATTAATGTGGTTGTTTGCCCTTGCATCCAATCAAAGCCAATGGCACCTGCAATAGCAGCAGATCTTTTTGCTTTTGAATTTAAATTCAAGGCTGCAGCTCCTGCGATTGAAATGAGCAAGGAGGGGGTGCTAGCTTTTAAGGCCACATTGTTTGCTTCAATTGTGCCAGCATTAATAATCTGTGCTTTGACAGTATCAAAAAGTAGATTGACTGCAATTGCGCCGGAAACAATAAATGCGTTTTGGGCAGATTTGTTTGTGGTTTGGGTTGTGCCTGTGTTGCCAGAAGGATCTTCACCTTTTAGCGCTAATTCAGCTTGTTTGAAAGGCGTGGGTACGCCACCAAAGGGTGGGATCTTCTTTGAAGATTGGCCTGTGGAGCCTGTTTGCGTTGTTGGCTTTCCTTCTTTCTTTTCAGTAACAATGCCACCTGCCAAAGACACACTCAAGACAAAGCCACTGTTTTGTGCGTTTAGATTAACATTATCACTACCGCTGATGACTTTGACTGTTGGATCTGTTTGAACATCCCCGGAAATTGAGAGCACACCGGAAGCCGTTTGAATGGAAGTGAGTTCATTGAGAGCTGCTTGAATTTCTTCTGCTGAAGCGTTCCAAGCCAAAGGTCGGGTTGTTTGACCATTGAATGTGAGCGTGAAAGCGCCTTGTTTCGAAGTCCCAATAACACTTTGATCTTCGTGTTGGCTGCTTCCATCGCCATTTTGATTTACCAAAACAATTGGATCTGCTAGGTAAGTTTCGACTGAACGAATACTAAATGCATCTTGATCACCATATTGAGAGAAGGTAATGATTATCTCTCGAGTGTTATCTGCAAGATAGTTTGAAACTACTGTGATATTCTCAATTTCTTCAAATTTTTCTAACTCAGCTTTAATTGTGGCATCATCCACATCATACATTAATGGAGCTGTGGTGAGATTTTGATTGGCTCCAAAGACGATCACAAATGCACCTTCTGTGGTGTCGCCACTGATGGATAATTTTTGCTCTTCGTAAGTGTCATCTGCACCAAATTGAATGATGTTGAGATCTGATTCACCATCAAAATTGACGTCTGTAAGAACGGTCATTTCGGCTTGTTCCCCAACACTGAGGAAAGTGATCAAAACACCGTCATCGCCATTGGTCACTTCAACAACACCTGCACCATAAAGAGTGTCCAAGGCTGCTTGAATCACGTCAATATCTGCATCATAAGCAATCGGAGCTGTGGCTCCAAGACCATCCACTGAGATTTGATAGGTACCGTCTGTTGCACCGGAAATATCTAAGACAACTTGTTCTTCAATTGCATCGGCACCTTCAACTGTGGTTTCACTGCCGAGAGTTCCATTGATTTCTGGTACCACTGAGGCTGTGATGTTACCTTGATCGTCTGTGTTATTGAAATAGACTTCCCAAACATTTGTGCTACCATCATCTTCACTGCCAATCAATGCTAAGGTTTTGCGATTGACGATGTTGATGCCAACGGTGGCACCAATGCCAACACTGTTGCTGGCGATTACCCCACCCGCGATATTGACCAATGAAAGATGATCATTCGCGACTACGGCTACATCTCCACCGCCTGTGATTTTGGCAGTGCCTGAAATCTTTGCAATGGTTTTGTTATTCAACACAACTACTGGAATGGTGGCAGAAATGGCTAATTTTTCGCTCTTGGCACCTGATTCGGTAAGGATTAAGTAGAAGTTTTCTTGATTTGCGATTACTTCTAGTTTTCCATTATTTCCTATATGTACTTGTGTACCAGCGTCTATGGTTGCATAGGCGGAATTTTTTATGACTGCTACAAATATAGCACCACCTAAACCTAAGGATTTGCCTTCAACCCCAATTGGTGTAATCCAGTTGAGGGGGTTAAGTTTGTCTTTGGCTTTCATAAGTTTGTTGATGTAACTGTCGATGATACCATTGCCTCCTGCTGAAGGAACTGGTTGCAAGTCAATATTAAAGTTCCCAGTCACGTTCATTAAGTTAGCAACGATATTGGAAGTGACGCGAACACTTTGTGCAGCTTTTTGATAATTTGTGTCTTGATTGACATAAGCGGCTGCACCAATATTTGAATAAGCTTTTGAATCCAAAACTAAGGCGTTGATCGTGCCTGTGATGGCGAATTTGGGGGCTGAACCACTTACACGGCTATGAGACCATGTATGGAATAATTTGCCTTGCAAACCCAATGTGCCGTCTAATTTTCCACCTAAATCATCTACGATGGTCATTACATCACCGACTTCATCAAATTCTAAAAAGTCACCAGCATCTAATAAAGAGTACCAATCGAGAGGATGAGTAATGAAGGGGTAGACTATGTCTGTGTTGACGGTGAGATTTCTGGAAGCGTCAACATGGCTCAGTGGTTTAATGATTGCTTGCACTGTTGTTTTGATCACATTGACTGTGAGGGAGACGCTACCAGCAAAGTTTAATTGATTCGCATTGTCTTCTGGAATGTCAGAAGTTGCGCTAGCAAATGATTGAAAAAGAATGACTGCATCCGCATTTACTTCAATATCTTGTGCTGATTTCAAAGTGGCGGTGGTGCCTACTATTGCATTTACATTGCTGATTGCAATGGTGATGGCAGGTGCTCCGGTGATGGAGAACTTGACATCTTTCTTGGTTTTTTGTTGGACTTCTTCTGTCTTTTTATCGCTTACTCCAAAAATTGCTTCTTTAATCTTAGTGATGCCTTCTCCTAATAAAAACTTTGTGAGGGAAAGACTATCATTCATAATCACACCAGTAAGTGCGCCTTTGAGGTTTGCAAAAATGGTGTCGTTGGTCCCAATGCCGGCAAATGAAGAATTGTTTAGGTTGGCATCTAGGTGAGCGATGATACCAATCCCATTAGTTAATCCTCGATCAAGATAATGAGAATCAATGTTGATTACAGGAGCACTCACATCAATAGGTCCTACATCAGAAGCATCTTCATTTTTAGTGAGCATGAAGTTATCATCATCAATTTTGATGACGTAGTAAAGGTCACCATTTTCTAAACCAGAAATGGCAGGATCCATTACTTCTACAATTATTTCTCTGGAGAAATAATCTTCACCTGAACCTAATGAAGAAAATTCTACAGGAGTACCGGTATTGTTGATGGCATCATTTTGATTTGTATAAAGCCAAATTTCTTGAGTGTTTTGATCTGCAACTCGGACGTAGTACGTTGCCCCATCAATTAGACCTCCAATGAGATCTCCTTCATTATGATAAATAAGTTCATCGCCATCTGCTAAATTCAAGAAGAGGATGGTAAGTTTATTATCGGTTAAATTGATTTGATCTGTTGTTGCTTGAATGGTGTAATTTTGGTTGATGGTTTGTTCAAGGGTTGTTTGACCAGTTTTATATACCACTGAATCACCCGTTTCAAATCCGTGATTTGCGATAGTGAAAATATCTGTTTCAGAATTTACATTAGCATTATCTGCTGCTTCAAACACAACGCCATTTTCTGAATCAACATAAGAGAAACCATGAGTATATTTTGTATAGTCATCGTATGCTAAATTTTCATAGTCGGGCACTGCAACAGGGGTTGCATGCCAAGTGGGTTCACTTTCTAAATTTACCGCTTGAGATAAATATTCTGCTAATTGGAAGGTATTTGCGTCAATAAGAATCACATAGTAGTCTTTGTAATCTTGAAGACCAGGAATAGGATAGCTACCTAGCGCTGAATAGGTTATTTCTTCTCCATTTACAAAACCATGCGCATCAATATTAAATGTGATTTGGCCTTGTTTCGAAATATCTGTAGAACCATCATTGATTGAGACAACGCCAAAATCTGATGCATCATTGGGATTCACTTGTCCATCATAGCCAGGATTAAATTCGACCACTCCAATCGGAGCGATGACATGATTGCTGCCAGGTTGTGCACCTGAATTATCAATATCAATGGCCGCTTCGCTAACCAAGAAGAAATGATCTTGATCCACAACAATTACTAAATAAACGCCACTTTGTTCAAGACCATCAATCGTGGGAGTGCTTCCATAAGTATAGGTAACATAGTCACCCGTTTGGAGGCCATGGTTTTCGTAATAGAAAACATTAGTTGCGTAATCAATTTCATCTAGGTCAATTGTGAGTAAGCTTGCATCTGCGGTTGTGCTGCCGTTGGCTGTGATTTGTCCATTGATGATGGCATTCACATCGCTGATGGCAACATCTACTGAAGCAGTGAAGCCTGCGTAGCCAATCATTTCATATAATGTAAAAGCTGCATTTGTGGCGGCATTGTTGACTCCTTTTGCTTGGAGATTTGCAAATCTGCCTGCAGTGATAGATGCAGTTGAATCCATTTCTATTTTAGAATCAATAATACTTACCAAGATGGCAAATGAAATACCACCATATTTCCAATTGTTGTCTCCACCTTGTTCAAAATCAATATCCAATTTTTTGACCATGGTGGATTTGACTTCAGAATCACCGGATGATTTTGATTTAATAAACACATCATTGCCAGCGGTAATCACTGTGTTGTCTTCAATATTTACATATGCATTGGAAATACCAACACCCACTGCTATGGCAAATGGGATTTTCCAAAGTGCGTTTGCATTGGCACCACTATCTAAGAAACTTTCAGAAAGAATGGTGACATCATTTGTAGAAGTAATATTTGTGTTTCCGGCTAAGGTAACTTGTGCATTTGAGACTCTGACATTGGCGGCCAATGGAAGGGCAACTACACCTGTTAAGGTGCTATCGATAAATTCAAAAATGGGTTGCAAGAATGTGCCATCCACAAGTTCTTTGCCTAAGTACCAATCTAAGAGATAGCCTGAATTTGCGGAAATTTTGACATCATTCCCTTTAATAGCCACATCTGTTAAGAGAACTTCTGCATTATTAATATAGACACCGCTCGACCCAAAGACAAATTTGAGTACATGATTTTGAAGCCAATCCAAGACGGGAACACCACTGGGGTCATGATCTTCTGCGAGAATTTCAACATTGCCTGCGAGGTAGCCATTTTCTGCATCTGCAAAAACATTTACGTTTGTAAATGTAATCACACCAGATTGC
Source organism: Anaerolineales bacterium (assembly GCA_963676155.2). Classification (GTDB taxonomy): domain Bacteria; phylum Chloroflexota; class Anaerolineae; order Anaerolineales; family UBA11579. The sequence continues at coordinate 169,149 of OY781052.2, read as the reverse complement.
ATGTTAATGTCACCAGCGTCTGCAACACTTCCTCTTGTGGAAATTGTGACATTTTCTGCTGTGATGGAAGCAAGTGAAAAGATTTGAAGATCAACACTTGGGAAAATTAAATCTGATTTTATTTCAATTTCACTTTGGAAATTATCAGAGAGAATTTTTAATGAAGTGGTGGGGGAGGTTGCCAATTCAAAACGTACAATCTTCAACCAGTTTGTTGTGTAATTGAGATAGGCATTAAAATCTAACAAGGTGCCTGTATCTTTGATTTCTAAAACAGAATTTGTGCCTTCATTATCAAGCCCTAAGCCACCCGTTAATTCTACCGTGGACTCAAGATCATAAGTAATATTTTCACTTTGAATTTCTGAATGAATAAGTGCCATACCAGACACTTCGATTTTGAAGAACATTTCACCTAAACTGTTTGAGAAGGACATTTCTGTTCTACTCATAATATCAGTGTTATCCGTTGCTGTTTGATAGATACCAGCAATCTTATAATAGGCGTTGTTATAATTTGTATCACTTGAGAGGGAAAGTGTCCCTGCATAATCGTTGGGATCATAGCTTCCGGCGGGGAAGTGTCCATCTCGTTCGTCAATAATCGAGATTATAAATGGATTGCCTGCTGTAGCTTCTTCAATTCTTAAGTCTAAATCATCGCTAAAATCTGTAAGAATGACTACGTTTCCGGAGTTACCTTTGATGACGAGTTGATTAGTGAAAAGAATGTTTTCAATATGAATGGACGCCCCTGTTGACACGCCTAGTTGAATTAGACCGGATAATGTGGTTGCACTGCTGGCGGAATCGTTGACATTTACTGAACCATTATCCCACTCTGCTCCACCAATCAAAGAAAGATTGTAATTTTTTCCTAAAAGGCTGATATCATCTGCAAATGTTGTGGATGCTTCTAAATAAATTGAAATTTTTGTGATATCTTCATAGGTCAATCCATTAATGAAAGAAACAGCAGCTGAAAGAGGATTTGCTGTGGCTGTACAACTGTCATCTCCGGTGATTGCGTTGCAATCTGCACCACTGTCTAGATAGAGATGATATTCATCTGGGTTGCCACTTCTTTCAATTTTAATAATGGGATCATTGGTTTTAACAAAATTACCAATCAGGACGCCATTATTAATCATAAAAATGGATTGATCTTTGAAATTTGAATTGAAAAGAATCGCGTCCGGAGGATCGTTATTTGTAAGATCTGTAAAATAAGCACTGCCAACCACACCCGCAATGAGGTCTAGGTAGGCGACCTGAGCTTCGATAGGCGCATTTATCCCACCGATCTCTTGTCCGGCTATGCGCAAGACATTTTGACCTTGTCCGACGATATTGACTTGAGCTTGATTGAGGTCAACCACTTTGAATGCTGCTAAGATTTGAAGAACCGAATCAGCGGATAGGGTGACTGTACCTAATCGTATTTCTCCAGCAGACAATGAGAGATCGTAACTGGTGGAGGTGAGGTCAATGGCATCGAAGACCAAAGCACCAATGGCGAATTGATCGCCTATGATCAATGAAGGAGTAGTGATATGTTCAAAGTCTTGTTGAGAAAGATGGAATTGGGAAGCTTGCACTCCTAAAGAAATCGTTCCATTTTCTTGCGAAGATTTGAGCATCACAGGTGCGGTTGGCGCAAATATCTCGCCATCTAAATCTATATCTGCAGCACTGATGGTGATCTTTCCATCGCCGAGAAGTTCTAGCTTGGCGGATTGATGAAGGGTGAATGTACCAAGTCCATTTGCATCGCTATCTGCATAGAAAGTCATTGCTTCTAGGGTTGAAATCAAGACTTCTTGCATGATGTCAATATCTTGCGTAGCTGACAAAGTTAAGGTGCCCTCTAACAAAAGATCTTCATCTACGACTATGGAAGATGTATAGCCATCTAAAGCTACTTTTAGATTTTCGATGGTTTGATAATAAATATTACTTTGATCGATTTGAATTTGTTGATCGCCAATGACTGCTTGTGCATTGGCTAGGTTGGTTTTGATAGTGACGGTATCTTTTCCACCGCCTCCTTGAATAGAGATAACATTATCACCAGAGCGAATCTCAATGGTGATGGTGTCATCATCGGCTGTACCAATAATTGATATTTCTGAATTTTCGACCGCAAGACCCACATCAAAAATATTTTCTTCAAAATCAATATTTTGTGAGTTGAGAATATCCACTTGCTCTGAGAAAGTGGATCCTTGAATGGTTACATTTTCTGAATTTTCAATGGAAACTTGATTGTTAAATATAATATCTCGAAGGGTGAGGTTGGGAACCACATAGTTGAGTTGAACTTTGCCTTGAAGCAATGTCTCTTTTCCATTTGCACGACCTTGAAGAATTAGATTTTCTTTTAATTCCAAAATCGATAAATCTTCTGTAAAAGTGCCCCCTTCGATATAGATTGTGGAATCATCTGCCGCACCATTTAATTGCACATCTTTAATGGCGTCGGAAATGGGAGTGTCTGATTCAATACAATTCTCAAAACCAGTACAATCAGTTCGATAATAATAGGTTGTTTGATTGCGGGTGAAGAAAGGATCTAAGGCGGTGATGGGTGCAATATCGGCTGGTTTTTCTTCTGTTTGTGGTTCTTCTTCATTTAAACCAGGTGATTTTTCAGGAGTTGGGTTTTGATCGGATGGTTGTTGTTCCAATGGAGACGCATCTTCAGATTGTGCTGGTGACTCCTGTTCTTCTGTTGGAATGGGAGATTGTTGAGTAGATGTTTCTGAGGGGCAAGGTGTGGGATCGACTGGAGATTCATTTTCAGTTGATGGAGTTGAACTTGCTTTGGGAGTGGAGGATGGGGTTGGTTGAGGAGTGCTTGTCTCTGGGAGAGATTCTTGAGTTTCTTCCGGTGTGGGAGTTTCTTGATTAAGGATTTCAGTTGGTTCAGGAGTAGAGGTTTGTTCAGAATTTTCTTGGATAACGATTTCAGTTGGTTCGGGCGTGGGAGTTTCAGGAGAAGTTGTTTCTGTAGGAAGAGGCGTTGTCGGTTGTTCGGTAGTTTGTTCCGTGGGCACTGGAGACTGCTGCGTTGAGGCAGGTGCTTCAGTGGCATTCGGCGGAGTTTCTGCTGGAGGACCACTCTCATCTACTTGCTCAACATTTTCTCCTCCATCTGCAAAAACAGTGAAATTATGTTGTGCATTTTGAGGCAATAAAAAAACCGTTAAAAGAATAATTGCCACAAACAACTTTAAAATAATTCGTTGTTTATTAAACTGCATCCCGAATCTCCAAACTCTTATAAAAAATATTTCTTGGACTGAAAGTTAAATTAAATTGCCACCTAGGAAAAACTTACAAATATGCAAAGAAACACTCGTCAACTATTACCTCTAATATATATAAATATGATAAATTTGTCAAATTTATAATGTTAAAGAATTGAAAATTATTCATTTTTTACAATTTAACTTTAACACAAGAGGGATTAATCCAAACCAACCCATGAAATGATAAAAATAAATTTCTCTCAATCTTTAACAAAAGACTAATTTGTCATAATCGAGCTATTCTGAAATTAAACAAACGCTAGAAATAAACTTGTTTTATGCATTCAAAAAACTTATCAAGGCTTGCAAACCAAGCAAATAACTCTGAGCGCCAAAGCCAGAAATTTGACCGACACATACAGGTGCGATGAAAGAAGTGTGACGGAATTCTTCGCGAGCGTGGATGTTGGAAAGGTGCACTTCGACGGTTGGGAGAGAGACAGCAGCGATGGCATCTCGTATGGCGATGCTGGTGTGAGTGTAGGCAGCAGGATTGATGAGGATGGCATTGACTTTGTGGCGGGCTTCTTGAATGCGATCGATAATGGCCCCTTCATGATTAGACTGAAAAAATTGGAGCTCTGTTTGATGTGCTTGAGCGAAGGTGGTAAGTTGTTGATTGATATACTCAAGGGTTTGCTCTCCATAGATCCTAGTCTCACGCGTACCGAGTAGGTTGAGGTTAGGGCCATGGATTACGAGAATTTTTTTTATTTTTTCTTTCATTTCTTTTTCCTTTTTATTTTTCTAACACATATGAGATCGCAGCAAGGGCTTGGTTATCTGAGATACTCTGCATAATTTGCACTTTGCCAATGGCTTGCGGCACAACCCAAAGCAAAGTTGCACCTTGTTTTTTCTTATCCACCTGACAAGATTGATAAACTAAGTTTGGGTCCAGATTAGCTGTGAGAGGAAGGTGCCATGCTTGGAAAAGGTTTTGGATACGTTGGTATTCATCTAATGAAAGAGTTTCGTTTATGAGAGAAAGTTGGGCAGCAATGAGAATGCCGATTGCAACTGCTTGACCATGTTTTAATTCAAATTGGCTTTGTTTTTCAATGGCATGGCCGGCGGTGTGCCCAAGATTGAGAAATGCGCGGATGTTTTTTTCATAGGGGTCTTGTTCTACTATTTGTTTTTTGACTTGAATCGTATCCACAATCCATTGAGGAGTTGTGAGCAAGGTTTGCCAATCACCAGCGTTGGCTTCAAAAAATTCAAATAATTCAGGAGATGCAATGATGCCATGTTTGATGGCTTCGGCAAGACCATTGACTCGTTCAATTTCCGGCAAAGTTTGTAAAAATTCCATATCAATGAGAACTGCTTCGGGTTGTTTGAAAGCGCCAAGTAGATTTTTGCCTTGAGGGAGATTCACCCCTGTCTTCCCACCGATGCTGGCATCTACCATGGCAAGAAGTGAAGTAGGGATCTGAATATGGGGAATCCCACGCATAAATGTAGCGGCGGTGAACCCGGCAAGGTCGGTAACAATGCCTCCTCCGAGGGCGATGAGAAGAGTGTGACGATCGAATTGATTGTCTAGCATTTGATCGATCAAGGAGAGCACAGTTTGCATGGTCTTGTTCTCTTCTCCAGAGGGCATACTAAGAGATTTAACGTGAAAGCCTGCTTGGGTGAGCGGTGCAATGACGGACTCAAGATGCAAATCATTTACGATGGAATCGGTGATGAGGCAGAGTCTCGTATCGGGAGAATAGCCGGCTTGGATGAGCCATTGAGGAAGATGGTCGATAATCTGATTTCCGATGTAGATAGGATATTGATTGGTGGGTGTTTGGATAGTGAGTTGGGTGAACTTAAACAAAGATTGAATCTCCGCACAAATTTGCGTAATTGTTTTTTGATCGGTATCAATATGATAAGGAAGTGCGTCATAAATAGGCTGACGACCATAAAAACGTTGTTCTAGTTGAGAATCAAAAAGTGGACGTTTGTTTTGCTCAGCCACTATAATGCGAGAGCGAATGGTATCTAAAGATGCGTGCAAAACAAGAATGTGATTGTGTGGATTGGCGAGAAAAATGGCTTGATTACGTGGATTAACAAGCGTACCTCCTCCTGTAGCGATAATCATGTTTTCTAGTGAGGCAAGTTCTTGGCAGAGCGCTGTTTCCATTTGACGAAAAGCAGGCTCCCCTTGTTCTGCAAAGAATTCGGGGATTGATTTGGCTATACGAAGTTCTAGTATATGATCCATATCGATAAAGTCCATGGAAAGATTGCGTGCTAGTTGTTTGCCAATCGTACTTTTGCCAACTCCCATAAAACCAGTGAGAATTAGATTTTTCATAGATGCCTTCCTTTTCTACGATGCATGTCGGTGAGTGAATCCCCACCAAATTTTTCTATCAATGCTTTAGCTAAGGCGATGGCAAGCATCGCTTCCCCGACCACGGCGGCGGCAGGAACTGCGGTGACATCAGAACGTTGATAGTGACTTTGGGTGGCAGTTTTGGTGGCCATGTCGACAGAAGGACGCGGTTTGAGGGTGGAGGAAATGGGCTTCATGGCGGCAAAAGCGATGATCGGTTCACCATTGCTCATGCCACCCTCAATGCCACCGGCACGATTTGTTTCGCGTTTGATAGACTGCTCTTCTGAAAGATAGAAAGCATCATGAACTTGTGTGCCGGGGTTGGCAGCATTTTCAAATGCAGTGCCGATTGAGACTCCTTTGATAGCTTGTATGCCCATTAATGCGGTGGTGATTTGTGCATCAAGGCGTTGGTCCCATTGTGAATAAGAGCCAAGACCGACGGGTACGTTTTCGGCTACGATGGTGAAGATGCCACCGCAAGTGTCACCAGCGGCTTTAGCTCGATCGATATGTGCGATCATTGCTTGACTGATGGCGGGGTCTGGGCAAGAGACTTCACTCTGTTTAGCTTTTTCGACAAAATCAAACGAAGGGGTGTGATCAAGCATTTTAACGGAGCCAATCTGAGTGACGTAACTATAGAGTCGAATACCGAAAGTGGCGAGTAACTGCTTCATCAAGGCACCAATGGCCACTTGCATGGCAGTGTTGCGCGCACTCGCTCGTTCAAGGACGAGGCGAGCATCGTCTAGATCGTATTTAACCATGCCGGCATAATCAGCATGACCGGGACGAAGAGAAGTGATCTTGGGCAGAGATTGGGATTGCCATTTCTCTTTCCAGTTTTCCCAATCTTTATTTTTAATCTGTAAGCTAATGGGGGCGCCAATGGTTTTGCCATAAAGGACGCCAGCGGTCAACTCAACTCGATCTTGTTCGATTTTCATTCGATCGCCACGGCCGTAGCCGCCTTGACGACGACGCAAATCTTGATTAATCAAGTCAATATTCACTTCAAGACCTGCGGGAAAGCCATCGATAATGCCTGTGAGACAAGGACCATGAGATTCACCAGCGGTGAGAATTCGTAACATCGTTTACTCCTTTGTAAAAAAGTTGGATTGAGTTTGTTGGGTGAGTGCAGTTTGACAGGCAATGCGCATTTGTTCAATAGGGGCTGGGATGCCTTTCCAAAATTCTAGTGATAGAGCACCTTGATGAATGAGCATTTCAAGCCCTCCAATAAAAGCTGCTCCTGATTTTTGTGCTTGTTGGGCTAAGATGGTGTTTTGAGGATTGTAGACCAAATCATAAACAACAAGATGGGAAGGAATAGAATCAGTGAATGGCCAAATTGAGTTTTCTGAAATCCCATTGCTTTGAATTAATGGATTGGCATTTGTGATAACTTTTGTGCCAATGGGTGTGCAATTGACCAGTAGATCTGCTGATTGAGCGAGTTGCACAAGGATTTGCGATTGATATGTGAATGCCTGTAAAATGAGATGTGGAAATTGAGATTGAAATTCTTGGATGAGTGATTGGGCAGTGGCGAGCGTGCGATTAAGCAGAGTGATCTGATTGCAACCAAGCGTAGCAAGTGCTACGAGGACAGCACGCGCTGCCCCCCCTGCTCCTACGATGATTACATTTTGCCAATCTCGATTTGGAAATTGAGATACCAACGGTGCAAGGAAGCCTGCACCGTCAGTGTTGGTGCCGATGATAGTTCCATTTTCTATTTTGATGGTGTTGATTGCGCCAATCTGCTTTGCTTCAGGAGTAAGCTGGTCTGCCAGTTGAAGAGCATCGGTTTTGAAAGGGATAGTAATGTTTGCTCCGTGAAAATTCTCCAAAGCTGTGAGCCCATGCCAAAGCTGAGCAAATTTTTGTGCCGAAGTGTGCCATGGAAGATAGACAGCATTAGTTTGATGATGGGTGAAAGCAGCGTTGTGCATGGCAGGTGAAAGAGAATAAGCAATATTTTGCCCAATGAGTCCATAGAGCTGGGTGCTACCGTCAATTGAGAAATTCATAGCTCACTCCTAATTGGTCTAAAACTTGGAAGAAGGTGGGGAAAGAATCCGCAATGCAATCAATATCTTCAACGATGGAGGGTGATTGGGCGAGTAAAGTAGCAATGATGAGAGACATCGCAATGCGATGATCTCCGTGACTGTTGACCGTGGCACTATTGAGAGGTGTGCGGCCAATAATCTCGAAGCCATCTGAATGAGGGGTAATGCAAGCACCAAGTTTGTTGAGCTCTTCCGCTACCAATGTGATGCGGTCAGTTTCTTTATGCTTTAGCTCTTGTGCTTGAGTGACGCGTGTGATGCCTTGGGCTTGGGTGGCGGCAACCGCAAAAATCGGAAATTCATCAATCATGCGCACCACTTCTGCACCTGTGACTTGCGTGGCAGACAACGGAGTGGCGCTCGCAGTGAGATCTGCTAGGAGTTCACCATGATGGGAATCGAGGTGAGTCTCTTTAAATTGAGCTCCCATTCGAGAAAGGACATCTAAGAGACCCGTGCGAGTGGGATTGATGCCAATGCGGGGAAAGGTGAGTTTGGAATGAGGGAGGCAAATGGCAGCGATGAGGAAGAAAGCAGCGGATGATAAATCGCTAGGAACATGAATATGAAGTGGCGTGAGGGAAGGTGTGTTTGAGATAGAGATGTGATTATTCTCTATGGTTAGATTAGCGCCCATGGCAGACAACATTCTTTCGGTATGATCGCGAGTAGGGGCAGGTTCGATGATTGTGGTGGTGCCTAAAGTGGAGAGACCTGCCAGAAGCAGACAACTTTTCACTTGGGCACTGGCAACGGGTAATTCATAAGTGATAGGCATGAGGGAACTAGGTTGAATGGTGAGAGGAGCTTTGCCTTGCTGAGCTGTGATGTGAGCCCCCATTTGCTGGAGGGGGGTGAGGATGCGTTGCATGGGACGTTTGCAAAGTTGTGGATCTCCGGTGAGAGTCGCACTAAAATTTTGCGTGGAGAGTACCCCCGACATAAGACGCATAGTAGTGCCCGAACGTTGGCAATTGAGTGGTTGTGTGGGGGGATGAAATCCGTGCAGTCCTTGTCCGTGAATGACCAGATGGTCTTCTTGAAGTTGGTCAATTTGAATTCCCAACGCTTGCAAAACTTCAATTGTCGCTTGACAATCGCCCCCAGGAAGGAAACCTTGCACTTCTTGCAGTCCATCGGCAAGCGCGCCTAGAATCAAAGCACGATGTGAAATGGATTTGTCACCCGGGATGGAGACAGTGCCTGTAAGAGATTGTGCAGGAAAAATTTTGACCGATTTCATCGAGCACTCCTAATAGTTTGGGCTTGGGTCAGATATTCAAAGAGAAATGATTCATCTTGTGTTTTGAGTGCAGTTTGAAGCTGAGTGAGTTGAGCTTGAAATTTTTCTAGTGAGGTAAGAATAGCGGCTTGATTAGTGAGGAGGATATCAAGACGCATGGTTGGATCACTGCCGGCAATGCGAGTAGTGCTCTCAAATCCAGATGCGGTGAGCTCCCATGTTTTGGGAGTATCTTCAGCGAGAGACTGAGTAGTAGTGATTAATGTGGTAGCAAGGAGATGAGGCAGGTGGCTAACTTGAGCAACAATTTGGTCATGTTGGAGAGGATCTAGCAAAATAGGGATGCTACCAATGAGGTCAATCATTTCAAAAATATATGGAAGAAAATTGGTTTCTTGATCAGGAAGAGGCGTGAGAATAAATTTCTTCTCTTGAAAAAGATCGGCTTGTGCAGCATGGATGCCATTGGTTTCTTTGCCACACATGGGATGCCCGCCAATGGCAAACAGGTTGGTTGGCAAACTTTGCATTACTTGTGTGATTTCAGATTTGGTACTGCACAAGTCGAGCAAGATAGCAGGAGAAGTGAGTGAGGAAGCATTGGTTCGAAGCCATGTGATTGACGCTCGAACTGGAAGAGCGAGGATAATCCAATCAAATTGGGTCAGGTCGGTTTGTAGCGGAAGCGCTTGGCTGATCCAATCTTGAGAAAGGGCAAATTGTAATGCGTCGGGGTCTTGGTCTTGCCCAGAGATATGAGCGCAATGAGGTGATAGCGCTGCGGCTAAGGAACCCCCCATTAATCCAAGCCCAACAATGAGGATGTTGGCATCTGTGATGGGTTTCATAACTGTCTTCCTACTGCTTGGGCAACAGGTTTGAGGGCTTGCATAAGGTCTCCAAAGCGGTTCGGTTTGAGAGACTGGCGCCCATCGGAAACGGCTATTTCAGGGTCAGGGTGCACTTCAACAATCAGTCCATCTGCTCCAGCAGCCACTGCGCCTAAAGTAGTAGGGCTAACCAATTCCCACAGGCCAGTCCCATGGCTAGGATCAGCAATTACGGGTAGGTGGCTCAGTTGTTTGAGGAGAGGAATGGCACTGAGGTCAAAAGTATTGCGAGTGTACTTCTCAAAAGTACGAATACCGCGTTCACAGAGAATGACATTTTGATTTCCTTTTGAAAGCACGTATTCAGCAGACATGAGCAATTCTTCAATGGTGGACATCATCCCTCGTTTGATTAAGACCGGAATTTCAAGTTCTCCAATGGCTTTGAGCAAGGTGAAGTTTTGCGCATTCCGTGCCCCCACTTGGAGGATATCGGCATAGTCTGCTACAAGGGGAAGGCTAGCAACATCAACCACTTCGGTGATGATGGGAAGCCCTGTTTTTTCTCGTGCTTCAGCAAGGAAAATCAGCCCTTCTTCTTTGAGCCCTTGGAAACTATAAGGACTGGTGCGAGGTTTGAAAGCACCACCGCGTAAGATATTCGCGCCACTAGCTTTGACTTTTTGAGCGACTTCAATAATCTGTTCTTGGCTTTCAACTGCACAGGGACCAGCCATAACGGTGAGCTTCGGACCTCCGATAGTAACTTGCCCTACTTGGATTAAGGTATCTTGGGGGTGAAAATCTCGGCCAGCAAGTTTATAGGGGCGCATGATGCGCACAACACGATCAACCCCTGCCATGCGTTCTAATTGGCCAGTATCAATGCGACGAACATCTCCAATAACACCGAAGATGAGATGGGTTTCGCCGGCAGATTCGTGAATTTGGCAATCATAACTTTCGATCCGATCTTTGATGTGTTGGATTTCTTGTGGGGTGGCTTTTTCTTTTGTGATAACGATCATTTCTTCCTCCGAGGATGATGTGTTTTATTTTTGGCTTAAATCTGGGCGGAGCTGTTGAGCTTGGTTGAGATAGATGTGTTGAATCTCATCTTGGGGCTGAGATGTGTTCCAATGAATGAGGATGCGGATGCAAAATGGCAGACTGCCTTCAACTTGCATTTCCTGAAAGCAAAGTAGGGGAACCAATTGCATCCCCAACTCTCGTGCGGCTTTGGCAGGATAGGCAGCAGTGATGTCGGCAGTGGTGGTGAAAAGAATGCTGGCAATATCTTGGAAATCGATTTGGTTCTGCGTGAGCATGGTGATGAGCAGGGTTTGCGTGGCAGAGAGAATCTGATCCTGTGTGTTTTGTTCGATAGTGGTGGCGCCGCGTACGCCTCTACATTTTTGCATTTTTACCTCGTTTTCTTTTTTTCCTTCTGTGGCAAATTCTAAATTAAACAAAAAAACCGTGAAGTGCTCACTTCACGGTTATGAATTCTTATCCTAGGTACTCAATTAATATGAGCGGATGAAGCGCGCAAAATTTTTGGGTGCTGAAGGATAATAATAATAGGTGTAGAATTTTGCGGTTTTCTTCATGCCTAGAACTATAGCGTACATCTTAAAGGTTGTCAATAATCTTCACTAGAAAAGCTTATCCAAATTGGAAATTTTTAGTTAACTAAAAAAGGCTGTTATTCCTAACAGCCTTTTGAAAAACAGAGTAAATTTATTTATAATGAGAGATCATCATCCCCTGAAATGTTATTAAAGATCAAAAAAGAAATAAAAAGGTTCCTAAGAATGATTAGGAACCTTATCTTACTATCTATATAACTTTTTGTGAATAAATAGTAGTTTTTCTTTTTCCATTTTTTCAATGACACGGTCATAAGTGAGGAATCCGTTGATTTCCATCTCCACATCGGATGTTTGGGTATAGACCGCTGCGGCAAGACCTTTTGATTGCAATGGCAATAGCTGGTGCTCAAGAAGATCAAGATAGGCTTGGGTGAGCGTTGATTTGGTTTGATAATGTCCATAGGTGAATTTTTTATCTAACACCCAGGCATGCTCGGGGAACAAAAGACTATAGCCGCCAAATTCTGAAACAATGAACGCTCTGTTGGACTCTTTTGGCTCAGGTTTGAGCTTTGTAAAATATTTATGTATACTACGAAAATCCCCCGCCCCTTGATCATACCAACCACTGGCGTGATCGATAAGATGATGAGGATCATATTCACTCAGCAATTGGCTAATTTCTTTCGCATCAAATTGCCCCCATGATTCATTAAAGGGCACCCAAACTGCGATGGAAGGGAAGTTGTAGAGCCAATCGACCATTTCAAATAAATCTTTTTTATAGTTTGCGCGATTTTGAGAATCTTGACGCCCGAATTTTTTATAGTGTTTGGTGTCATCCACTTTATATTTCAGATTCATAGCCAATAAAGATTCAAACCCAGAAACTGGATTTCCTCCATTCGGCATATCCTGCCAAACGATAATACCAATACGATCACAGTGATAATACCAGCGAGCGGGCTCCACCTTGATATGTTTTCGAATCATATTGCACCCAATCTCTTTCGCAAAAAGAATATCGGAAACCAATGCTTCTTCTGTGGGGGCAGTATAAAGTCCATCTGGCCAATAGCCCTGATCAAGAGGACCATATTGGAAGAGAGGTTGGTTGTTCAAAAAGATTCTTTGATATCCGTCTGATGCTTGAGCGAGATGAAATTTTCTCATCCCAAAATAGGTGTTGATTTGATCGATCGGCATGTCATTTTGAATAAGAGTAAGATTGACGTCATATAAATTGGGTGTTTCAGGAGACCATAAATGCGGTTGTGGAAGATGAATCTCATAAGCATCGGCAAAAGGATAAGTTTGTTGATGAATGACTGTTTTCTCAAAAAGAATTTCTATTTGCAGGGAGAGTGTAGAAAAATCTGTTTTCGGATTCTCAAGATAAGGTTGGAAAACAACTTTTTCTTGATCGATATCGGGTGTGATTTTGATGCTGTCAAGATAGGTTTCAGAAACTGGTTCCAACCACACAGTCTGCCAAATCCCAGAAGCCGCTGTATACCAAATGCCTTTAGGCTTCAAAACTTGTTTACCACGTTCTTGATTACCAGCGTCCGATGGATCCCAAACTGCTACTACAAGTTCATTCTCTTGATCTGCTTTCAAGAAAGTGGAAATCTCAAATGAAAAAGCCAAGCTCCCACCTGTGTGTTGCCCAAGATGATGACCATTGACCCAAACATCCGTTTGATAATCTACAGCGCCGAAATGGAGCAAAATCTTTTGGGTATTCCAGTCGGCAGGCACGTTAAAATTTCGATGATACCAAAGCCGTTGCGTGGGATAAAGTGTTTTTTTGACACCCGACAACGCTGATTCTACTGGGAATGGCACAAGGATTTTGCCTTGATAGTTTTCCACATTTTGAATATCTTTTTCTTCAATAGAATAGTCCCAAAGACCATTCAAATTTTGCCATTCTTTTCGAACGAGTTGTGGTCGGGGATATTCAGGGAGAGGATTGGTTGGGTCGACATCGTGGGCGAATTTTGAAAGCAAGTCACCTTCAACAATTTTCCATTGATTTTTTTGTTCTTGCATGATTGTTCTTTCTTCTCAGTTTTTTTACCATTGATTGACAGCGTGCTCACAAAAAGCGAGCAGGTTGTTTATTTTGATTTTTTCTCCAGTTGGAAGTATTACAAAGCCATTAAACTCTCCAAACACCTGATGACATTTATTATTCACAAATCCAAATTTTGTTTGAGTAAAATTGTCATAGACGGGGGTCATTTGCATATGAAACTTGCCAGTGGTGTCAGTGAACGTCCAAGGAGCCATATAGTTTTGGGGATCACGATCGACAATCATAGCGCCTAATTTGACTGCTTTTCCATTCCAGAAAAACATATTCTCCGTAGCATGGCTGAGATCGCCAAATCCCCATCCGAGATTAAACCCAAACTGATCCTCGGCCAAGTTGGCGGAACCACTGCCCCAAAACCATTCATGTCGAAATGGCCACACACCCCTGCCCCAATCTAGCACTGCGGTGGTGGAAGCAGTAGGAGTCCATTTTTTCTTTCCAAACCTAATTTTGCCTTCAACATTAAAGAAATTTTCTTTGCAGTTAAGATAAAATTGATTTTTTTGTTTAAAGGGTGTGGCAATCACCATTTTTTCGTTTTCTTTAGGAGAAGCTATATTTAACTCTATATCTATATCACCAATTTTTTTATCAAATGCTTTGACTCCTATAAACCGACTATCCGAATGAGTGATAAATGAAAATTCATAGTCTTTGCCTCTTTCAGTGATGATAGCAGGTTCGTCTGGGGTTGCAGGCATATTCATTTTTAGTAAAGGAAACGGCTTTAAACGAGAGAACCGGTACTGTTCTCCCGAAGTGAGAGAAAAAATAGTAGCTGAAAAATTCGCCACATAAGACACATGCCCAATCGTAACTTGGAGGATATAGTCACCAAGATAAAATTGATAAAAATCCCATTCTTTGAGCGCAAATAAGCCAGCATTCACTTTGTTTTTATCATAGTCATAAATCATGGATGTAGTATAGCCGGGTTCAATCAAATGACCGTTTTCATCTAGGAGTGGGTTTGGTTCTTTTAAGTACCTTTCCATTTTCAATCCTATGCTACTAATCTTGTTGAGTATTCTCGATTGATTTTTCTCTTTGAAAATATCTTTTGCTCGCAAAGAAGAGCGGAATGAAAGCAAACACAATCAAAAAAGCTGCCCAGATAAAAATGGATTCAGTAGGGATATTTTCGATAATGCCATAATCATTTACAATCGAGCCGGCGCCATTTTTAATAATCATATTCCCAATCGTGGTACCAATAATCATCGGAATCAATGTGAAAAACAACACACGGATGCCTTCAAATTGTCCCCGACTTTCTTCTGGATATAATTGTTTGACCCACATAGTCATTGATTGAGCGATAAGGATATAGCCTGCGCCAACCAAGAAAACTGCCAAAATGAGGACAATATTTTGGGAAACAAACACATTGTTGGGGTCAACCGTTCCGGGTTTGATAAACAAATAAATGATCCAAAGCCCAATGCTATTGATGATAATTGCGATGAATGCCACCAAGGGGATTTTTTTACGATTAATAAAACCGATAGCAGGAATGGCCAAGAACATCGCTGCAATTAAACCAAGCCCTTGAATAAGCCCCATATTAGCAGCGTTAAAACCCATTCGATAGATCATCCAATTTCCCATATGGACAAAATAGACATTGAAAGCAATGAAATAAAGCGCAGTGGCAACACTGACCAAAACCAATTCTTTACGGGCGAAGAAATTTTTAAAATTAAAGATGCTTGAGAATTGTTCCCAAAAAGTGCCTACTTTATGAGGTTTGAGGGTGGGGGCATCTTTAAGAAAGATTAAAGATAGAATACCAATGATAATCACAAAAGCACCCATCGACCAAAACAAACGTTGATAATTATCATCACTACCAATCAACATACCACCTAAGACGGTGCCAACGATGGTGCCGATCACAGGCATAGTCCCAAGGGCTGCGCCAATCTGTCCACGATTTTGATCGGTGGTGATGTCATTAATCCATGCATTAAAGCCAGAATCATTGCCCATCGAACCAAAAAAGCTCATTACATCATCTGCAAGAATCACCAAAACAGCCGCAAGGACGCTAATTTTACTACCTGTGCCCACAACGCCATTATTCAATAATTCGGTGAGGCCAAATAGAATGGTGAAAATCCCCCACATGATATAACCGATGGAGATTAATTTGCGACGATTACCTTTTCGATCAGATAGAGTGCCGAAAAAGAAAGTGGATAGTGTGGTGACCAAAGCACTGGTGATGACCATTAAAGTCACAATGGTGGAATCTTTGGCAATCTTTGCATAAACAAATGTGTTGAACCATTGATTTTCAATATTCCAACAGAGTTGTCCTGCCAAACCAAGCCCCCAGATAAAGCCCCAAAATTTGAGCGCTTGTGTGAATTTTGCTTTTTTGTTCATAGCTTTCTCCATGTTCTCTTTTTTGATGAATCTATTTTTGTTTCAAAAATTCTTGATAGTCTTTTTGTGCAACCTGATCAATAGTGGTCACTTTTCCCCATAGTTGATCTGCTTTGGCAACCCATTCCTCAAATTGGTGAGGTGTTTCTGGATAGTTTTGATAATGCTTGAAAATCTTGTTTCCCAACAAAGCTGCTTGAATCAATTTTCTAAGAGTGGAAATTTTGATTTTGCCTTGGAAAACACCTTTAAGCAATTTGATAAAAATATTCCCCGAGGGAGCTTCCCCTTCATTTTCAAACAAGATACTATGTTGAAATTGATAGTCATTTTCTTGGGGAGAGCAATCTAAAGCACTGGGTAGCATGGAAAGCAATTGAGCATTTTGCGCCCCATATTGTTGATAATATTGTTTGTTTATTGCCCATAAACTTTCTCGAGTGGCAGGGGCTTGACCTTGCATCACTTTACCAATCACTTTTGCCGCAATCTCTGCATGTTCCCACGCAAAGGTCACCCCTTCTCCATTCCACGGATTCGTGAGACAAGCGGCATCGCCCAAACAAATAAAATTATCTGCCACAAAACTATACGGGAGACGATGATAGGGAGTAGTTCCCTTTTCAACAGATTCAATTTCATATTCTGGCAAGGTGATTTTTTGTGCGAATTTTTTGAAACAGTAGTCTGCGAATGGATAAGAATAATTTGCGCCAATCCCGAGAATCACTCCATCAGACTTTTGTTGTGGGGCAATCCATGTTTTGTAATAAGGCCAGCCACAAGTTGCCTTCATCCTATCTTGTTCAGGGTTCTTCAAGGTTGCATAATATAAAACCACAAAGAATTTATCTCTTGGGCCAATCTCAAATTTTTCAATTTCAAATTGATCTGGTAATGATGTACGCACGACTGATGAAATCCCACTTGCGTCTGCAATCAGACGTGCTTCAATCAATTGTTCTTGTTTTTGAAAGTTAATCTTGGCGCCAGTTAAGTTCCCTTGCGGGTCGATTAATGGAGAAACAAATTGAGCTTGATGAAGAATCGTGACTCCTTGTTCAATAGCAAGCTCTTTTAAACGTTGCATAAAGGGATGTCTGCGCAAAACCAAGACCTCTTCCGTGGAAGATAGTTTGGGAAAATTATCCAGCGCTGACCGGGACTTTGCTTGCGAGAATGTTTGGACATATTCATCATCACCTTGCTTCGGCAATGGAATGCCGAAACGTTCAAAAGTTTGTTTAGCTAGATGAAAAATATCATAGCGTTTGCCTAAATTTTCGGAAGAATCTTTTTCAATCACAATGGTCTTATACCCTTGTTGCGCCATTCTTTGTGCAAAAAACAATCCAGCCGTACATCCTCCTACAACCAAAATATCATACTTGGTATCCATTGTGAGCTCCTTGCCCTAGATTCAGAAAATGATGATTCCTTCAACATTTATGAATAAATAGTAGCAATTTCTCCATCTTATGTCAATAAAACGGAATAAATCAACCAAAAAACGTCTATTTCTTCCGTTTTTCCGTTATAATAGAGGGGAACCAAACAAGAGAGGTGAAGAAATGGCCAATAAATCTTTGATCCAGCTTGAAATTTCTAATGTCGAAAAAACGGCATTAATCTGCAAAGCTTTGGCTTCAGAATCTAGATTGCGTATTTTGAACAGTATTGTGCAACAACCAGCCATTATCACAGAGCTGGCAACCTCACTAGAAATCCCCCTTTCGACAATGACCATGCATATCAAGCTTTTAGAAGAATCTGGTTTAATCAAAGTGACTCCTTTGCCCGGTTCAAGAGGAGCGCAAAAAAGATGTGGTCCAATTGTGGATCAAGTGGTGATCAATATCATCCACTCTTTGCCCACCCTAAGTTCGGCACAACTGCTCTATGAAAAAGATATGCCAATTGGAAATTATTTTGATTATCAAGTCTCTGCTCCGTGCGGGATGGCTTCAGAAAAAGATTATTTGACCAAAGATGATTCACCGGAAGGATTTTGTTCTCCCGACCGTTTTAATGCACAGATTATTTGGCTTTCCACTGGATTTTTAGAATACCGATTCCCCGCGAATACGTTTTTGTCTGACGACACACAGGTGGACCGGATTGAATTTCTGTTGGAGATTTGTTCTGAAACGTTTGCATATAATGAAAATTGGCGGTCAGATGTGAGTTTTTGGATCAATGGGCATGAAGTGGGAATAATCGAATGCCCCGGTGACCATGGTGGAAGAAAAGGTAAACAAAACCCTGATTGGTGGCCAAATTATGCTACCCAGTTTGGCGACCTGCACCATATCACCATCACTGAGTCTGGTTGCAGCATTGATGCCCAACCTGCGAGCAATCACACAATTTCAACATTAAGTATTAGAGAAAACTCTGAGATTCGTGTGAAAATTGGTGTGAAAAATGATGCCCGATTTGCCGGAGGATTCAATTTATTTGGGAACCACTTTGGTGACTATGCGCATGGATTTTTGATGCAAGTATATGGAAGCAAATTCAACGAATGATTTTAGGCAAGCTTTTGATCTTAACTGGTTATTTCAAAACAAGGGTGATATCATTTAAAGACAAGTCATACGATTTATGATCTTATAGGAGTGAATATGACAAAAGGTAAAGTAACACATTATACAAATATTGAAGCAGAAGACCTCAATTACGTTGGTGCAAAAGGCGTGAAACGTCGTTGGTTGATTGATGACAAAAATGACGGTGCACCTGTTTATGCTATGCGGATGTTTGAAGTGGAACCCGGTGGATATAGCCCCCGTCACGCACATGACTGGGAACATGAAAACTATATCATCGAAGGCGAAGGCCGTTTGTGGCTGAACGATCAATGGAATGAAATCAAAAGTGGGGATGTTGCCTATATCGCACCAAATTTAGAGCATCAATTTGAAAACACGGGGGATACAACCTTAAGATTCCTATGTGGAATTCCAATCGAATCAAGATATCGTAAATAAAAAATAAAAAACTGCATCGTTGATGCAGTTTTTTTATATAAGAAAATTGTAAGGTGTTTATCGTTCTAGTTAACGGAAATTTTCTTGTTTAGAATCAGTTTTTCGTTTACAATACTGCCCTGTGACTAACATTTGCTTAATTAAAATAAACATTTGTTAACATCAAAGCATTGTTATTTTATATTTTGTTTTAATAAGATTATTTTTATGATATTTAGTAATAATGTACAAAACTTCACAAGCAAAACTAAAGACAATATATGGATTTGAAAAATAAAATTGAAAAACTTAAACATGACACCAAGGCTGAATCAGTTTTAGTCATTACTTCCGGTGGAAATTTAGTTGAATCAGCTGGTACCGTTGAAAAATTTAACTCAACCGCAATATATGCTTTGCTAGCAGGTATATTTGTGGCCTCCAAAGAAGTTACAGTAAATATTGAAGAAAAGAACAAAATAAAAGTTAGTTATTTAGAAAGTGAACTATACAATATTTACATTTCTTCCATCAATGAAGATCATCTGTTAATCGTAATCTTTAAAGATAAATCAAATAAAGGGATTGTTTGGTATTTTGGACAACAATTGAACAGTGAATTGAACGAACTTTTAGCAAATGACAATACCTCAATTATTCCAAAAAACAAATTTGAAAAAATTTTCTCAGCCCCCATTGAAGATGAGTTAAATGCTTCTTTAAATTCATTATGGGATTTGCAATCCAACAAAAAAACATCGAAGGTTATTCAAAAAGAAGAACTGACACCTTCAAACGAAGCATCCATCATTACTTATGATGAAGCTGTGCGAAAAGGAATTTTTAAAGACAAAAAGTTGTAAGGAAGCATTAATTGGGAGAAATAATGACTATAAAAGGAATCGCATTTACGACTGATGAGATTGAAGCATTTGACAAAATTTTAGGCGAACTTTTTTGGGAATCAAAAGCGCAAAGTGTTTTATTATCGGATATTTCTGGACATTTGATCAGCGTAGTGGGTGAATCAAATGTAAACACCTTACCTCTATCGGTATTGGCTGCAGGCAATTTGGCGGCAACCAAAGAAATGGCTAGGATGATTGGGGAACCAACGAAGTTCAAATTATTATTGCATGAAGGAGACACAAAAAGTGTCTATCTTTCGGATATAGGTGAAAAATTATTATTATTAGCCATATTTGGCAAGAACACCCCCATCGGGCTGGTTAGACTTGCAACTCAAACAGCAGTTAATAAAATTTTAGAAGTTCTTGAAACAGCACTCTCCACCCCAAGAACTGAGAAAAATGATGCGGAAGAAACAACCATTCAAAACAATGATGCTTTGGTGGATGCAATGAAAAACTCTTTTGATGAATTGTTCAAGTAGGACGCATAATTATGTTTATTAATCAAAAAACCGGTGAAATTAACATCAAAATTGTCTATTATGGTGCACCTCTCAGTGGCAAAACCACGAATTTGGAATTTATTCATCAAAAAACGCCCGGAAAGCAAAAAGGTGAATTATTGTCCTTAAAAACACATGGAGATCGAACCTTATTTTTTGATTACATGCAATTAGCACTCCCTCCAATCCATGGCATGACCCCCAAATTTAATCTTTATACAGTTCCTGGACAAGTAGAATATGCGAGTACGAGAAAATTAGTACTACAAGGCGCAGATGCAGTTGTCTTTGTGGTCGATTCTCAAACGGATCGCATGGAAGAAAATATTTATTCTTTGCTTGATCTTCACCAAAATTTAAAAACCGCAGGCATTGATCCACAAAAAATCACTTTAGTTGTGCAATTCAACAAGCGTGATCTCCCTGGGGTGATGACAATCGATGAGATCAAAAAATCATTACGTCTTGATGGATATTCCATCCCCATTTATGAAGCTTCTGCTTTAACGGGTGATGGCGTTCTGGAAACTTTGCGAGAAACTATTAGTTTGGTTGTGAACCATATTCAAAATATTAATATAGGTGAGGAAAGTATTTTATGAAAGGGAATTTAAAAACAATCCCGTTAACCACACTGGTGCAGATGTTTGGTCAATCTGGTTTAACAGGACGATTGGATCTGAAGAAAGAAAATCTAAAAGCGGAACTTTTTTTCAAAGATGGAAATATTGTTGATGCAAAATTAGGAGAAAAAAGCGGACGACCTGTGTTTTATTCAATCATTGGATGGGTAGATGCTGATTTTTCACTCGATACGAATGATGAGACAAACACATATACCATCTCAGAATCATGGTCAGATCTTTTATTAGAAGGGCTTTTAAAATTAGATGAGTCCACAAAAAAGACAATTAAAGAACGTGAAACAAAAGTTATCCCTGATGATATCGGAAAACTTTTTGGATTTGATAAAAATATTGAAGAAAATAAAGGAATAAGTCCGGAGGCTACAATGGCAAATCAAATGGAAGAGGTCTTAAAAGAGCTCGGCCAAGAAATCCCAGGTTTAATCACCGCAACAATTGTTGGGATGGATGGCTTGGGTGTTGCACACTTCACAAACTCTGCTGGCGATCCAGATGCAGTGAATGCACAAGCAACAATTTTGTTGAAACTAGTAACTTCAACACTTGAAAAAGTGATGAATGAGAAGGTAGAAGACTTGCTTATGACAAATAAATCAACCTATTTGATGCTTAAGCAACTTGATGACCCCGAATATTTCTTAGGCATTTTATGTTATCGAGATCAAGCAAACTTAGGCAACATGCGCTTGATGAGTCGAACAATTGTAAAACGTTTAAGCAACGTGATGCCTAAATAGGGGAAAGGAAGAGAACAATGATTAAAATTCAAGAACTAATTGGCGAAGTACGAAATGAATTAGGCTCTAGCTTTATGGCAACAGATATCGTTGATCTTAAAGACGGTCTTCCTATTGCAAGTGCAACTGTTTCACCTAACATCAATGCAGATGAGAACGTTGCTAGAATGACCATGGTGATGAAGCTTGCAATGCGAGTAAGTGATAAGATCAAAATTGGCGAAGTAGAAGACATGTTAACAACAATTGGGTCTGGTTATCTACTTATGAAAACCATTGGGGATGGCAGTTATTATTGGATTCTTTTGGTTAATGAAGATGCAACTTTAGGCATGACACGTATCATAATGAATGAATATGCCGATAAAATTTGGAATGCAATTCCAAAATAATTATTTCTATTATTGATTATTACAAGGAGTTACAAAAAAATGGCTACCGATGAACAAAAAAAGATGAATTATATTCGCCTCACCTCAATGACTTTGTTAAGTCTCTCCATGAGTGTGTGGGATATGTTGGGTGAAACTTCATTTGTTTTCAGCAAAGATATGGGAATTAGAATTCTCGCTATGTTGGAAAAAGAAATGGGCTTGGAGATTGCAGGTGAAACCCCTGAAAATGTGTTGATGGAAGTTGGACGAATTTTCGTAGATGAATTCGGCTATGCATCAGATATTGATATTGACGTGTCTGACACAAAAATTGTAGTGAAAGTTAAAAACACAACCAATTTTGTCTATAATCAACAATTGATTGAAGCAGGTGTTGATAAACCCTTCACTGATCCTTTGATGAATGCTTGTGAAGCAGCATTGCTACGCATGAATTATAAGATGCACCAAAGCATTGAGCTTTGGCCCGAACAAAAAGGTTCAATCATAACCTTTACAAAATAATTAATCTCAACCCATAGATTTTACAATCTATGGGTTCTTTTTCTATCAATTTATGAAAAATCCGATAATTTTACGCCATAAAAAATCAATTTCATATGAAGAATCTCAATACTGGAAAAATTTATTCTATCGCAGTATTAAGATCGGCACAGAACTTGAAGTTGCACCACCAAAAGGAGTGGCTCGGAAAGTTTTTGAAGATAATATCCGTACAGAATTAGCTCCTTCTGGAAAACTTGAAGAATTAGGAAAAAATGGTGTGTGGGATGTTCAAACAGAACATTGTGGCGTTGAAATTCGGATTATTGGTCGACAACCTCATTTTGGCGCTCTCCAAAAACAATACTCCCAAATTATGAAGATATTGAAGGAAAATGGTTCCCGCCCCCGTGCCACATGTGGATTGCATTTTCATATGCTCGCACCTGGCTTGGCAGAACCCGTCCCTGAGATTATTTTGGCAAATTTGTGGAATCTAGTGAGACGATATGCACCTGAATTGAAATTATTGACTAGCTGTGGTGACAATCGCAATTCTTTATGTAGAAGAAGAAATCATAATAGTCATTTAGAAATGGTGCGCTTGTCTCCTGGGGCTTATAGCATGCGTGAAATTCAAGCCATTCTTAAAAATAGTACTTCTGTCCCAGAACATCAAAATTTCTTTAACCTCGAGCATGTTCAATTTGACGAAATTGATAATATCAATTTATTCCATCTTGAATTTCGTTTTCCAGATGCACATCTCTCCCCCACCACAATCACTGCAACCACTTTTTTGTTTTTAGCGCTTTTATTAAAAGCGGTTGATCTTAGTCAATATGGAATCATTCACGTGGGCAAAGTGCAACCGTGGCGAAGAAAAGTGGAAATTTTAAATTTATTGAGCAATAATGACGGGAATTTATCGACTAGTGACACTTCAGGGATCACAAATGAAATTTTAGAAGAACTTCAAATTGGTAGCTATGAATTACTTGATTTGTTAGCCCCTACATTTCATTGGTTTGATGATCAGTCCTCTTTGGAAGTTCTATTGGCGTTAGCAAAAACACCAATCTCCTTAATGCGTGTTGATGGAATGGATTGGGATAAGATTGAAAGAAGTTTAGCAAACAAAATTCAACGCAAAGAAATTACACTGGATAAAACTGGGCTGACCTTAATGCAAATGATTGAATTTGGTGAATATACAGATTATCCCAACGAAGAGTCATGGATGCAAAAAGCGCAAGATCGATTGTTGGTTCAGCTCCCTGAATTGTCTCATTATTTAATTCAACTTGATAAGTTGCGCGGGATTAAATGGGATCAACGTCGGGGAACCTATGTTTTTAAAAGCTAGAACGGAGTAATAAAAATAATGTGTGGAATTGCTGCCATATTACTTTTTCCAGAACAACGGCCTGTTGAAATTTGGCAAGAAATCAAAGAGAATTTTAGAAAGAATTTGATTGCTAACCAAGACCGCGGTTGGGAAGCCACAGGTGTGGCAATCGTGCAGAAAGATGGTTGGATTGATATAGAAAAAGAACCTCTGTGCCCCACAGAATTTGTTGCTACAGATAAATTCTCTTCTATGATGTCTTTAGTTCGCAGTGAAACTACACTTTTGCTAGGGCATACGCGTAAACCCACAAAAGGCACCCCAGAAGACCCCCATAATAATCACCCTGTTCAAGCAGGGAGTGTATTTGGAGTTCATAACGGTGTGGTGAAAAATGATGATGAATTATTTGCTAGTTGCACTTGTGAACGCCAAGGTGAAGTAGATTCTGAAATTATTTTTCGAATGATAGAACAAGTGAATCTCAGCACAGATAGTGAAAATTATGTTGCTGAGGTAATCAATCAATTGAAGAAAATGGATGGAAAAATCACCTTCCTCTCAACAGACTTAAGAAACCCTTCTCAATTGTTTGTGATGAAGCATCAAAACCCCCTATCGATTCATTATCATCAAAAATGGAATGCTTTGATTTTTTCTTCTCGATATGCATTTTTAAGAAAAACATTCGGCACTGAGGTTGTAACAGAAGTTATTCCTTCAGAAAAACTTTTATTATATGATGCAATGTTATTGCCAGACTATGGAATCCGAGCAATTATAGAAAAAGACCTGTAGAAGGTCTTTTTATTTGTAAAGATAAGTATGAGTGGCAACAGAAGCAACAATCAAAGTTCCAACAGCAACAGCAGTGATGGTTTTGATGGGCAAATCTTTTTTAGGCACTTCTCCCCGATGAATTGCTTCCCGAATATCTTTTCTTCTTTTTGCATCCACCGTGACACCAATTGTGGCAGTCGCTGGAATGGCTGTACAAAATACACACATATTGCCTCCTATATCGTATCTCTAATGCTATCATTAGTATAAAAGCAAATCAATAAAATAGGGATTATTTTTACATTTCTTAACTTAATCATAATCTTCGAACCAAAAAGAAGAACCTTTCGATTCTTCTTTTTATTTTTTATTGCTTATTTTTATTATCTTACTTCAATCAATTTAGCTGTAACAATCAAACGATCAAGATAGATTTCATTTTCCTGGTCATAATTCTGGCAAGTGATCAAAGTTAGAATTGTTTGATCTGTATTCGCTAAACTTGAAACATTGTTTGGTTTGGTTAGATATACATCATTGACTTTGTAGACAAATTCTTGCCCATTTTCAATAATAATGATTTCGTCTCCCCAACTCAAAGTTTTGAGATTTTTGAAGGGACCGGGCAAACCAAATTGGTTATACACATGACCAGTGATAACTGTGTTGCCTTGAGAAGTTGGGAAGGCTGTATTTTGTAGCCATCCTGCATTATTCCCTAACCATGTTACATCCCATTCATTATTCTCTTGAGGAATGCCAACGATAGGTATTTGAAGATTTAATTTTTCAATCTTTAATTGTAAGACAGAATAATCTGCATACAATTCAGATTCTTGCCCAATCAACGTGATCTGATCTTTGGCAAAACCGGACTTTGGCAAAGATTTGCCTGTTCCCCAGCTTGCACTAGCAGAAGTTGCTTGCGATTCTCCAGCATCATCCATGTCTCCATCTCCATTAAGGTCAACAGAAATATAGGCTATATTCGAAACTGCAGATGAATTATCTAATTGAACATTAAATGTGATTGCAATATCATTCAACGCATCACTCGGAGTGGATTGATTTAAATCAGGACCCAAATCACCAATCCAAACAATTCTCCCTCTTGGATAAGTTGATGTTGGACCTTCGTAATAACAATAAGTTGTAGTAGTGATTACGGAAGAATCTACACAAATTACACCTGTATTGGTGGAGCCTGCCGGCGCCGTACTGGGCAAGGGATAACCACTAGTGATGCCATTGTCATAGAAAATTGTTCCGTAAGGAATCTCATCATAGGCTTCGGCATTGATAGCAACGATGTTTGAATTATTGATCCACACCATTGTCCAAGTCAAAATAGGATTATTATCTGCATCTAGCCATTTGAAACCGATTGGCGGGTCAAACAAATTTGGTCCAAAGCTCACTGGTGTTGGATCAGAATCATCAGTGGGAGTTCCATTGCCATTCCCATCAGGATCAGTACCATCATGAGAGGTATCTGACATCGAACCGAGAACACTATGAGTTGCTGTTGCTATTGCGACGTTATCGAAAGGTCCTGCTGCATAGGGGATGACTTCAATGACTAATTGAACTGTGCCCGTTGACCCCGCAGTGAGAGTTTCTGTACCAACTAATAGGTTTGAATCGGCATTACCATCAAAACTGTTGTTGACTGTGAAATCAGTGCTAGATAATGAAATCACTGAATAAGTTGTGGGTGCTGTGAAAATTGAATTAAGATCATCAGTGATTTGAATGTTATCAAGGTCTTGAACACCATAGTTTTTTACTAAAAATTCATAGGAAATTTGATAGGTACCTGTGCTGGTTTCAGTCATCGAATCCACTCGTTTTGCAAGGCCTAACATATTGGGAACTGTGACAGATGCTGCAGCTTCATCATCTTCTGACTGGTCTCCATCATCATTATTCGGAGTAGAATCTATATCTGTTTCATTTGCAGCTGAGACTTCCGCCACATTCTTGTAGGTTCCTGTTGCATTGACACTTGCTTCAATATCTAAAGACACAGAACTTGTGCTAGCAATCGTTCCAATCGTCCACACACCTGTAGTTGAATTATAAGAATCTAAACCCCCTACCTCAGAATCTGTGACATAGGTATAACCATTCGGGAGAAGATCTTGCACAACCACACCGCTAGAGTCATCACTACCATTGTTCGTCACAGTCAGGGTGAAGATGACAGTACTACCAATTGATGGAGTGGCATTGTTAACTGTTTTAGATAATTCTAAATCGATTTGTTTGGCATTCACAGTCACAGTATCACTACCGGTATTATCGGTTTCATTACTTTCTGTTATCAATCCATCGTCATCCACTGTAGCCGTGTTGGCAAGGCTGCCGACCGCAGTTGGCGTAACTGTGAGTTCTATTTCAAAGGTACCACCACTCGCAGCAATGCTTAACGCACTTCCTGTGGGTGAACAAGTGAGCACATTGCTTCCATCTATTGCACAATTTGCACCTGCCGGTGACGAAGTAATTGAGTAGGTTGCGTTACTTGGCAATGTGTCTTTAAATATCTCTTCTCCAATTGCAAAGCTTGCTACATTTGTGCCACTATTCGTAACCGTGATCGTCCACACAAAACTATCTCCGATTACCACATTTCCACTGGCATCATTAGTCTTAACAATCGTCAAATTGGGCGCACTGACGGTTACGGTATCACTACCAGTATTATCAGTTTCATTACTTTCTGTAATCAATCCATCGTCATCCACTGTAGCCGTGTTGGCAAGGCTGCCAACCGCAGTTGGTGTGACTGTGAGTTCTATTTCAAATGTACCACCACTCGCAGCAATACTTAAAGCACTACCTGTGGGTGAACAAGTGAGCACATTGCTTCCATCTATTGCACAATTTACACCTGCCGGTGACGAAGCAATTGAGTAGGTTGCGTTGCTTGGCAATGTATCTGTAAATATTTCTTCTCCAATGGCAAAGTTTGCTACACTTGTGCCACTGTTTGTAACGGTAATCGTCCACCCAAAACTATCTCCTAGCACCACACTTCCACTAGCATCATTAGTCTTGGCAATCGTCAAATTGGGTGCACTGACCGTCACGGTGTTACTCCCCGTATTATCAGCCTCATTACTTTCAGTGATTACATCATTCGGATCAACCGTTGCTGTGTTAGCAAGGTTACCAACAGCAGTAGGTGTGACTGAAAGATTCACTTCAAATGTGCCACCACTAGCTGCAAGGCTTAATGCACTCCCAGTGGGAGTACAAGTTAGAACATTACTGCCATCAATGCTACAGTTTGTGCCTGTTGATGAGGCTGTGACGGAATAGTTTGCTCCTGTGGGCAAGCTATCCGATAAGATAATCTCACCTACCGCAAAGTCCGCAGCACTAGTACCGCTATTAGTAACCGTGATAGTCCAAGTAAAACTGTCTCCTAACACGATTGCATTTGAGATTGTATTGGTTTTGGAAATTGTAAGATTTGGAGCACTGACAGTCACGGTGTTGCTACCGGTGTTATCGGTTTCATTACTTTCTGTAATTGCATCGTTGGGATCTACAATGACAGTGTTGGCGAGGTTGCCAACCTCTGTCGGGGTGACATTAATCGACATAGCAAGCGTACCTGAACTTGCAATACTAACTGGCGCAGTTGCTTTACAAGAATAGGTCTTTGGATCGGTACTTAATGTCCCATCCACTATGCTACAACTCACATCTGTGGGAGTGCTTGAAAGAGTGTAATTTGCTCCTGTGGGGAGCGTATCGCTCAACAACACATCATCAATTGCGAAATTCGCAGCACTACTGCCTTGATTGGTAATCGTTATCGTCCACACAAAGCTATCTCCAAGATTCACTGCATCAGAGACCACGTTGGTTTTAGTGATAGTGAGGTTTGAATTAGCTGCGACAGTGACAGTATCAGAATCGCTATTATTAGTTTCATCGCTTTCTGTGATAAGCCCATCATCATCCACAATCGCTGTATTAATAAGATTACCCGCAACAGTTGTGGTCACAGAAAGTTGCACTTCAAATGTGCCACTCGGTGCAAGGGTGAGTGCACTACCGATTGGTTTACAGGTGAGGATTTTGCTTCCATCAATCGCACAATCAGCACCCACAGGAGAAGAACTGATCGAATAAGTAGCATTAGTTGGTAACGAATCAGTGAGAATTTCTTCCCCAACCGCAAAGGTTGCATTACTGGTTCCGTTATTAGTCACTAAAATAGTCCATGTAAATGTACCCCCAAGGTTAACAGTCCCACTGACATTATTGGTTTTCGATATGATTAAATCTGGAGAAGTGATTGTATAGTTTGCTGTGGAGGGACTCGAATCATAGGTCACCCCATCATATTTATAGGTACCATGCGCTGTCGCAGTATTGGAATAAATACCAATCGTATTATTTGCTGTCACCGGTCCGACTACACAAGATGTACTTGCAGAAATCGCCAAGGCATCTGTAAAGGTGCACCCCGTCATGGTGATATTTGGATCAGTTACATTGATTGTTTGAAGCGCAACATTACCAGTGTTCTCAACCGTAAAACGATAATAGACATCACCGCTGGGGTCGACTCCGGTGATTGAAGATGCCCACGGTCCTGTTGCACTTTTACTGACTTCTTTCACTAATGAAAGTGAAGGTTCAGCGCCTACATAAGTTGCAGAGGAAGTATTAGAAGAATACTCAACCGTGTTATAGGTTGCTTTGGCTGTGGCAGTGTTGACATGCTCTCCAGAAATGGTCACCACGCCGGCACTCACACAAGTTGATATATGATTCTCATTCGCAGCGACAGCCACAGGCAAAGGTTCCGTAAATGTGCAACTGCTTGTATTGATTTCAGGATCGTCAATTGTCACCCCGCTCAAAGGAACATCTCCCGTATTTTCTACTGTAAAACGATAATACACTGTCGTACCGGGCGTGACACTCACAAACTTTGTCCAAGGACCAGTATTTGAAGTAGAAATTTCTTTTAAGAAAGAAATGCCTGGTGTGGGTGCCTTCACTATCACTGAATCTGTACCCGTATTCCCCAAACCAGCATTTGCGGAATTCACTTGGTCGGTGGTGTTCACATAGGTGTCTGCGCTTGAAGATGTCACCGTAACCGTCACCTCACAAGTTTCGCCACCCGTGAGCGTAGCACCAGTTAAACTGATAGACGTTCCCCCAGCAACCGCTGTGAGTACGCCTCCCGTACAAGTGTTAGTGGCAGCTGGACTTAACGGATTTGCAATGCTCAGGTTTGTTGGCAAATTATCTATAAATGAAACACCTATAAGAGATTCATCTTGATTTGGATTCTTAATCTTGATTGATAACAATGAAGTTTCATTTTCAAATATAGGGGTAGAAGCAAATGACTTCGAGATTTCAGGTGGCAACAACACAGTTAATGTATCTGTGGCATAGCCGTCAGGATTTGTATTCGTACTAGTTTCCGATGAAGAAATAAAACCACTTACATTTGTTTTCGGTCCGGCAGAGGTCCCTACCACATCTACCTGAACGGTACAGGTGCCATAAGCTGCAATAGTGCCATTCGTGAAAGATAAAGAAGAATCGCCAGCCAAAGGGGAGAAAGTGGGTGTTCCACAATTCAGATATTGACCATTGGGGGGGCTGGCAACTTCAACACCAGTGGGAAGATCATCTGTGAAGTTAACTGAAGTAGTTTCAATTGGATTCGGGTTCTCAATCGTGAAAGTTAGGGTGGAGGTGGAACCCACTGGAATAGCTGAAGGAGAAAATTGTTTTGCGAGAGTGAGATGTTGCGGTGTACCACAGCCAGTAATATTAACATTATCAACATCTAAGTCAGAACCTGAATTTCCGTTATTTGCATTAAATCCATATATTCTAAAGTAGGTAACACCACTTGTATTTGCAACTGTTGAATAATCTTTTGTAATAGTTGCCCATGATGTTGTTGGAAAAGCCGAACCTGTTGCATCACCAATAGTAGATCCTAAATAACTATATGTAGTACCATCTGTACTCCAATAAAAATACAAATCTACTGGACCACTTGCTTTAATTTTTTGATCAAGGGTTATTTTTACACTTGAGTAATTGGTTGTATCAACAGCAAATTCTATATAATCGTTGTTAGTGGTTGAAAATGTATTTTTCTCAAAACCATAAATTGACCATTGATTTGCTGGGTTCCCGTCTGTTGCAATATATCCAATCACCCCAGCACCAATGTTTGCTACTGCTGAAGAAACATTTGAAGCTTTAAAAGTATAGGGAGGAGGAGAAGTTGTTCCTTGAGAAGGTTCCATTGTCCAAGTAGCTAAGTTTAGATTACAGATGTTTGCG
This sequence comes from Anaerolineales bacterium, assembly GCA_963676155.2. Classification (GTDB taxonomy): domain Bacteria; phylum Chloroflexota; class Anaerolineae; order Anaerolineales; family UBA11579. The sequence continues at coordinate 138,150 of OY781052.2, read as the reverse complement.
GGTGCAGGTGGAGAATCATTCACATCAAGGGTTGCAGAAGCGGTATTGCCAGTGTCGACTTCTGTACCATTGTTGTTATATTTCAAATTTCCGGTCGTGTTTGAATACGTTCCAATCACGGGTACGGTGACATTGACACTAATCAAACAGGAACTATTGGCTGCCACAGTAGCGCCAGAAACGGAGACAGAATTTGCACCTGCAAGAGCGCCGACCGTAGGAGTACCACACCCCGAAGTAGTGACACCAGCCGGACTAGCAATTGTCATTGCTCCCGGGCTAGTAGGAAGAGTATCAATAAATGAAGCCCCTTCCACAGTTGTGGGGAAGGGATTTGTGATTGTAAATGTTAATTTTGAAGTGCCCCCCACGTTGGTTGGATTTGGAGAGAATTTTTTGTCGATGGTTAAATTGGATGGATCGATAATCGCAGCATATACCTCAGATACATCATAGTCCGAGTTATAGTGGAAACTACTTCCAGAGAAATCATATAATTCAGTGTTCAATGGCTCAGGATTAATCGAACCGACACTCAGAATTTCTACAGTATATTTATTAACCACATCACCGCCGGCTTTGTCATCGCTCACAACACAAGATTTATAATTGGGATCCGTGATGTCATTTTCCCAACCACATGCATCCGCATACAATGTATCGCTAGTACCTGCACCAGAACCTAAATATGCAGAATAGCTCGATTCAACCGATAAGACCTTAAATATCGTATTGGGAAAATTGATAAAACTCTCTAATTGATTATACCCATTCGTGGCCGTGCTACCGACGAGTGTAATCACATATTGTTCGCCGACTTCTAATGCCATTGTCCCCCCATCAGGAATCAAGGTATCAACTGTGTCGGCAATATTACGCACATAGATACTAATTACAGAGTTTCTTGATTGAGAAATCAACCATTCCACATATAATTCACGATCTGTCGGAGTGCTAACAGCTAAGCCCCCATCTGCAGAAGCATTAATTTGATACCCTCGAGAGGTGCCTTTTGCAGCAGCATTTCGTTCCACTTCGACTTCATAATAAAAATCATAACAAGCATTTGGGGTGAGCGTGATTCCCGGATCTGTATAGGCAGATTTGCTGCCCATACGTAAATCTATAAAAGAATTTGAACTAGTCCATTGAAAATCAGAGGTCACATTGGTGACATCAGCATCTCCTGTGTTACAAACCCGCACACCAACTGGAAACAGATTTGGCCCTGTGGTGACATCATTGCTATCCAAGCCAATCACATTCCACGTAATCGGTGTGATTGAAAGCGCACCTGCTGCACTGACCAAAAATTGTGGCACAATCAAAATGATCAAAAAAACGATAAGTGCAATTAGTTTGTGATAACTCTTCAATGAATTCATACTCAAATTCACTCCTAAAATAGGCATTAATATTAGATTAACTATTCTTAATATTATAACTTATTAAGACTTAATCTAACACCTAGAAAAAAAGCAAGTATATTAAAATACTTGCTTTTTTAAGGTTCTTTTTTTGAGAATTTTATTACTTATTTTTATTCATTTTTCGATAAAATTTTTCTTTGTACATATTTTTATCGGCAATAGCAATCGACTCCATAATATCTTGGTATCCAACACCATATTCGCTGATGCCATGGCTGAGCCACACGATAAAATTAATCCCATCTTCTAAGTCAATCTGGTTTAATTCGGACGAAATTTTCTTCCATTTTTCTTCAGCTTGTTCGGAAGTTAAATTTTCAAAAATGATTAAAAATTCATCGCCTCCTAAGCGGATGATGAAATCATTTTCCGATAAGTGTTTTTTAATCACATTCACAGATTTAGTAATCAGCAAATCCCCTTTTTCATGCCCATATGTGTCATTGATAAATTTTAAGGAGTCAATATCAACAAAACATATGCTTGCGTTTAAATTCTTCTTTTGATATTCCTGATTTTGTTTTTGAAATAAATATAATCCATAAGGGCGATTATACGTATTTGTAAAAGTATCGATTCTTGCTTGGCGAGTAATCTTTTGTTTTTGAATCTCTCTTTGTCCCAACAAATAGGCAACCAAAGCAGAGAAAAGGAATATTAACACCCCAAAATGGAATTTTTCAACAATGGTATTTTTAATTAAATCCCAAGTTGTATAATAAAAGATTTCTCCTTCATCTGAAGTGCGGGGGAAAATAGAAATTAAAATATAGTTGGAATCATGCAAACGAGTATTCGGCTGGTCTGGATTAAAGATATATCTATAATTGAACACCCCTGCTTCCCCCACAAAGGTGTGCATTTCAGTATCTTTGTTTTCATAAATATCTTTCCATGCATCCGCATAATCATTTAGAAATTTAATATTCATTAAATTGGGGAACATAAACGTAAACTCTTTTTCAGGTTCACTTTTATTCAGAATATAATATCCATTCCGATTAATGATAATATTCTTACATGAATTTTCATAAAATTGATATTCAATCACTTCTAATAAAGAGTTCAAATCTAAATTCAAAATCACAATACCGTTAAACTTATCATCTTCATAAATCGGAGTTGCAATGCGAATTGTTCTCACCCTTGGCTCTTCAATCACATTATTTTCAATATTTAAATCAAAGGCGGAATAATAGATTCCCCCCTCAGGCACCGATTTGCTTTCTTGAAAATAGTATCGTTTTGCCTTATTTTGTAATTCTTCTTCAGGCACAACAGTTATCGTAGAATTTGGATCATGATTGATGCGGATAATCTCATCCCCATTTTTATCAAGATATCGAACTTGAACATAAGTTGGCTTTTGCTCCAAATAGGTTGCCCAAATGGATGTTGCTTCTTCAACTGAATTGAGCAAAAAAACATCTTTAAGGAAAAAAAGATCTGATTGAAATTCTTCAAACCTTCGATCAATATATTGATCAATCATATCCATTTTTTGTTTTTCAAGACTGATCAATTCTTTTTTCTCAAATTCAATCGATTCTGGGTCTATATCTATGCGAATAAAAATCAGCGTAAGTGAAATATAAAAGAAAATGAAAATAAGGAAATATATAATTTTATGGTTGTTTTTATTCTCGTTTACCATTTAGACCTCAATTTCTAATTCTATTATAGATGATTTTGGTATAAATTTACCTTCAATTTTGTTAGGATGAATTAAGTAAAAAACGTCTATGCGCAATATAATTGAGCGAATTATATCCCCTCCAGACTATTAATAGACAAATTCCCTATAAAATCGCACCTTTTGCTCTCGAGATTAAACAAAAATGAATACATTTTCCTTGACAATCAGAAATATTCATAATATTATACAATCATCATATTATTTGACCTTGCAAAGCAATTTTGCAAAATCAATTCAAACTTCAATTCAAAAAAGATGGGTTGAAGTTTTATTTATAAATTATTTATTGAGGAATTATTTTGATTAAACTTGAAAACGTCAACAAATATTTTGGTGACTTGCATGTTTTGAAGGATATCAACCTTGAAGTCAAAAAGGGTGAGAAACTCGTCATAATCGGTCCTTCAGGCTCAGGCAAAAGCACCACAGTACGTTGTATGAACTTTCTCGAAGAACCTACAACGGGAAATGTTTTCATTGATGGCGAAATGATGGACGCCAAAAATAAGATCGATATGGTCAGAAAAACCTCTTCTATGGTTTTTCAACAATTTAATTTGTATCCACATCTTTCTGTTTTGGACAATCTAACCTTAGCCCCAATGAAACTCCAAAAGGTTTCAAAAGCCGAAGCAGTTGCCATGGCCTATGAATACCTTGAAACCGTCGGCTTGAAAGACAAAGCTGATGTCTATCCTTCCACTCTTTCCGGTGGACAAAAACAAAGAGTTGCAATTGCAAGAGCATTGGCAACCCAACAACCAATAATTCTATTTGATGAGCCAACCAGCGCATTAGATCCTGAAACTGTCCAAGAAGTCTTGGACGTCATGATTGCGTTATCCCAAGAGAACATCACCATGGTGGTGGTAACTCATGAAATGGGTTTTGCTCGCCAAGTGGCTGACCGCGTAATTTTTATGGATGAAGGGCAGATTATCGAAGAAGGTTCTCCAGAACACTTCTTCAACGACCCACAGCATCAGCGCACTCAGGCATTCTTGAGCAAAATCTTACGCTAACGCTAAAAACCTTTTTCTCCATTTTTTCAGCATTTTTAGAAGTAAGATAAGCAAAGTATAGTAAGAATACTTTCTATTCTATTATTTTATATTTTTCATTATTTTTTTTACTGGAGGTAGAAATGAAAAAAGCAACAAGAGTATTATTTGTATTATTGATTATTATTATTTTATCCATGAGCCTTGCGAGCTGCAAAAGCAAAGGTGCTGGTGTGGATGCCATCAAAGATGCTGGCGTCTTGAAAGTCGGCGTCAAAGAAGACGTGCCGAATTTTGGTTTGCGCAACACAGAAACTGGTGACATTGAAGGCTTTGAAATTGATATTGCCAAAATGATCGCAGGCGAAATCCTTGGGGACGACACAGCAATTGAATTAACTCCTGTCACCGCAAAAACTCGTGGTCCGTTGTTGGATAATGGCGAACTCGATTTGGTCATCGCAACCTTTACCATCACCGAAGAACGCAAATTGACCTATAACTTCTCCACTCCTTACTACACAGATGCAGTTGGTTTGATGGTCAAGAAAGACGCTGGCTATGATGCCTTGGCAGATATGGACGGCGCCGTGATTGGTGTTGCTCAAAGCGCAACCTCAAAAGATGCTGTCACCGCAGAAGCTGACAAACTTGGCATTTCCGTCTCCTTCTCCGAATATGCAACTTATCCAGAAATCAAAGCCGCGCTCGACTCTGGTCGTATTGACGCCTTCTGTGTAGATGGCTCCATCCTTGGTGGTTACATGGATGACACTACGATGATTTTGCCCGATCGCTTCTCTCCGCAAGACTACGGTGTTGCTTCCAAATTGGATAACACCGACTTGGCAGATGCAGTTGACAAAATGATTAGCGGTTGGATCGACGACGGTACCATGGACGAATTGATCGCTAAGTGGGGTTTGAGCTACTAATGAGAAATTCTGGACCATTTGCCTTTTGGCGTTGGGAAAGATTGTTTGGTGAATGGCAAGCGTTTGGTGAAGGCTTCCTCCGCACGGTGGAAGTGGCAATCCTAGCGCTTGCCCTCGCCCTTTTATTGGGAATTATTTTTGGATTATTTGCAACATCACAATTCAAAATCCTAAAAGCAATTTCACGAATCTATGTGGAATTCTTTCAAAATACGCCATTGGTTATTCAAGTGTTTTTTATGTATAACGGACTGGCGATTGCTGGATTAAGATTAAGTGTGTTTTTAATAGGAATTTTAGGCGTCGGAATCTATCACGGTGCATATGTCTCGGAAGTGATTCGAGCAGGGATTGGGTCGATCCCCTTTGGGCAAACAGAAGCTGCCAAAGCACAAGGATTTTCATACATTCAAACCATGCGCTATGTGATATTACCGCAAACAGTCAAGATTGTGCTTCCTCCCCTCACCAATCAGGCAGTGAACTTAATCAAAAACACATCAGTCTTGGCAATGATCTCAGGATTTGACCTAATGTATATGGCAGATTCATGGGCATCCTATAGCTTAGACTATGGACCTTCTTACATCGTAACAGGCGCTCTCTATTTCATCTTATGCTTCCCCTTGGCAACTTGGGCAAGAAACTATGAAGAAAAATTGAAATCTAATGAACTTTATCGCACTCAAATTGAAACAGTGGAGGAGGCATTGATCGAATAATGAACTTAATACTTTCTGTACTTACTCCTGATAATTTAAAATTCTTATTAAAAGGACTCGGTTTAACCCTTTTATTGTCGATTGGAATCGTGCTAACTTCAATCATTTTTGGATCCATATTAGCACTTTCTCGCAACTATGGCACAAAAGCTTTGAAAAGCATCTCTGGCACATATATTGAAATCTTCCGAAACACACCGATGTTGCTGTGGATCTTGGCATGTTGCTTCATGCTCCCCTTTGGCACAGTAGCCTTCCGTGGAGCCATGGCGCTTACGCTTTATACATCTTCTGTGATTGCTGAAATTATTCGCGGCGGATTAAATTCAATCGATCACGGCCAATTTGAAGCTGCTGCCTCACAAGGGTTCACATTTATGCAAACATTGCGCTATATCGTTTTGCCACAAACCTTCACACGCATCACTCCTTCCCTTCTCTCACAAGTGATCACTACCATTAAAGATACTTCATTTTTGCAAGTGGTCGCAATTCCTGAATTTACACGAAGTGGATTTGTGGTGATGGGCAGATTCACAAAAACATCCGAGGTGTTTCTAATTTTCGCCATCCTAGCCTTAGGCTATTTTTTACTATGTTTCACACTTTCTCTGGCCGTCAGAAACTATCAAAAGAAAGTCAAATATTCTATCTAATATAGAGCTATCCAAATGGATAGCTCTTTTCTCATAAAATACTCTTTCCTTCATAATAAAGATAATTCTTTTCAAGTTTATTATTGACAGTTCAGTTATTCAAATTGATAATAATAAGATGAATTCAAAAAAATCTATCAATAGTATTAAATTTGTGATCTTTTTTATATTATTTATTTTTATATTCTTCATTTTTTTAAAAATTGGTGAGGCTTTTATCCAAGATAGAAAAAATACTTCCCGATGGTATGCATACAAACAATTTCCTGAAAATTCTTTAGATATACTTTTTATGGGAAATTCACATAGCTTTTGTAGTATTAATCCAACAATAATTGATGACATACTAAATACTAATAGTTTTGTATTGGGTATTTCTGCAGAATCAATCATTACAACTTATTACGAACTAGAAGAAGCGTTAAAAACTCAATCACCTAAGTATATTGTTCTTGAATTATTCGTTTTAGATACAACTCCAACAAGAAATCAATATTATTTTCAAGATTTTTTTTGGAACATTGAAAATATTTTTAATTTAAATTCATATATCAAAGAAATCACAAATAATAGTTTTGATACGATTCTTTCACTTCCAGCTATTTATGAACATTCTTATAACTGGAAAAATTTATACTCATTTTTTATTTCAAACAGAAACAATAATAATATTTATGAAGTGACAAAAGGATTTTTACCAAGAGAAACTATAACAATTGAATTAGATGATTATCAAAGTTTTTCAAATCAATACTCTTCGCAACCTTATCAACAAAATCTTATTTATTTTGAAAAATTTCTTGAACTATGTAAAAAAAATGATATTGAATTAATCATTATAGATGCACCTTCTCTAAATGATAATTGGATGAAGGAAGACGAAATAAAAATAATGAATCGAGATTATATCAAAGAAGCAATTGGAAAAGCTATTATTTATCCTCAAGAATCATATTCAAACTCTATTCTTTTTACAGATGAACAACACTTATCAGTAATAGGTGCTACAAAATTTTCAATAGAAATTGCAGAACAATTGAACGATCAATATGGTTTTGAATTCAATCAAAACAAATTAAACTTATATCAAGAATCTACAATTAGTAATATTACAATAACCCCCATAGAAAACGGTTCTGCTATATTAAAAATAGAAAATTTTCCGAATTATCAAATTTTAAACATTTTTCTTATTAAAACAGATGGAACAACTGAAAAGTATATAAATGTTGAACCAATGCTTAATATTAATAATTTATCAATAATTTCAAAATTTGATATAAGAATTGATAATCCTAAATTAAACCGAAGTATTCGGATACTATTATCAAATAAATGATATACAAACTATAAAATATTTTAAATAAAAAAGATTTCACTAATCGAGAGACTATATGAAACAAAAAATAATGGTTGTTTTTGGAACTCGTCCGGAAGCAATTAAAATGTGCCCCCTCATACAGGAGCTCAGAAAAAAAGAACTTTTCGAAACAGTTGTATGCGTGACTGGACAACACAAACAAATGTTAAAGCAAGTCTTGGATGTCTTCGAGATTATTCCAGATTATGATCTTGAGATTATGAAAGAAAATCAATCTTTGTTTGATGTAACTAATAATATTCTTGAGAAAATAAAATCTGTTTTAGAAAAAGAAAAACCTGATATTATCCTAGTCCATGGAGATACTTCAACTACATTCGTTGTCTCCCTTGCTGCTTTTTATTTGAACATCCCTGTTGGGCATGTTGAAGCTGGATTGCGAACTTATGATTTGCACTCTCCTTTCCCAGAAGAGTTTAATCGTCAGGCAACAAGTTTGATTGCAGCACTTCATTTCGCCCCAACCGAAAAAGCAAAACAAAATCTCATAAACGAACAAAAACAGGAAAATAAAATTTTTGTAACAGGCAACACAGCTATCGATGCTTTGCAAACAACCATTGACCCGAATTACTCTCACTCACTTTTTGATTGGGTGGGGGATGACCGATTGATTCTGCTAACAGCACATCGACGTGAAAATTTAGGCGAACCTTTACAGCATATGTTCCGCGCAATTAATCGTATTGTGGATGAAAATACCGATGTCAAAGTGATCTATCCAATCCACTTTAATCCGATTGTCCGCGAAACTGCAAATCAAATATTCCAAAACAATCCTAGGATTAAAATCATTGAGCCATTATCAGTATTAGATTTCCACAATTTTATGAACAAAGCCTATCTTATTTTGACCGATAGTGGAGGGATTCAAGAAGAAGCTCCCTCCTTAGGGAAACCTGTGTTGGTTATGAGAGATACTACAGAGAGACCCGAAGGAATTGAGGCCGGCACCCTAAAACTAGTTGGCACAGCAGAAGAAAAAATTTATCATGAGTTCAACAAACTTCTTAATGATCAAAAAGAATATGATAAAATGAGCAAGGCTAGCAATCCTTATGGAAATGGCACAGCCTGCAAACAAATCACAAACATATTAGCAAAATATTTCTCTCAAGAAGTTTGAGAATTTAGAGGATAACTTTCAGATGAAAATTAGTGTTGTAGGATTAGGATATATTGGTTTGCCCACCTCAATCATTTTAGCAAAAGCTGGGCACAAAGTAATGGGGTTTGATGTAAGTGAAAAAGTTGTAAAAACACTCAATTCAGGGAAAATCCACATTAAAGAAAACAATCTTCAAGAAGCCTATGATCAAGTGTTGAACACTGGAAACTTTAAAGCTTTCACAGAATTACAAATCGCCGATGTATACATCGTTGCTGTACCTACTCCCTTTAAAGAAAATGAAAATCAAAAATTAGCCAATTTAGATTATATTGATGTAGCGACAGAATTGATAGCAAAAAATTTAAAACCTGAAGACCTCGTGATTCTAGAATCCACTTCACCTCCCCTCACCACGAAAAGAATGACCAATCGATTGATGGAAAAATCAGGCCTACGGCGAGATCAATTTTACACCGCTCATTGCCCTGAGAGAGTTTTACCTGGTAAGATTTTATTTGAATTAGAGCATAATGATCGAATCATCGGTGCTGAGCGAAAAATTTCTGCAGAAAAAGCAAAAGATGTTTATAAAACATTTGTCAAACAAGGAAAAATTTATCTCACAGATGATGTGACTGCAGAAATGGCAAAATTAGTAGAGAATTCATTTCGAGATGTGAATATTGCTTTTGCAAATGAATTATCTGTTTTATGCGATCAACTTAGCATTGATGTAAATGAACTGATTTCACTTGCAAACAAACATCCACGGGTCAATATTTTAACACCGGGAATTGGTGTTGGAGGACATTGCATATCCGTTGATCCTTGGTTTATTGTGGAAATGTTTGATGAAGCTCAATTGATCAAACAAGCAAGAATTACCAATGATGCAAAACCCTATTGGGTTGCAAACAAAGTCGAAGAAAAAATTGGATTCGACAAAAATATAACCATTGGTATTCTAGGTATGGCCTATAAACCAAACATTGATGATCTTCGCGAGAGCCCTTCATTTATCCTTGCAAACACTTTAATAGAGAGAGGATATACTGTGATTGGCTGTGAACCGAATGTAAGTGAAAAAATTATTAAAAATATTCCGCTCGTCTCATTTGATGAGATTCTCAAAGATGCTGATGTTCTAGTGCTTGCCCAAAAACATCAAGAATTTGTTGATAAAATGGATATTCTACTCAAAAAAAACACCCTATTTTTCTAACAAAAAGAGGTTGATTTCTCAACCTCTTTCTTATTTATTTAAGGATTAATTACACATCTGAAACCAAGATCAACTAATGGGTCATCCGACAAACGTCGTTCCGTCGTACGAAAATCTAAGAATCCAGATCGATAAGATCCTCCACGATACACATGTCCATCTCCTCCAACTGCACCTGTTGGATTATAAGTTACAACTCCAACTCTTTTACTATAGAGAGGTGCAAACCAATCATTTGTCCATTCCCAGACATTTCCTCCCATATCCATAACACCATAAGGGCTCATCCCTTCCGGATAAATTCCAACCGGAGCTGTTTTAACATATCCATCATCCATAAAACTATATTCAGAATCATCAAAATTTAATCTGATAGGTACAGATTTAAATTCATTTCCCCAAGGATAACGTCTCTCATCAGTTCCTTTTGCTGCTTTTTCCCATTGGGCTTCAGTAGGCAAATCTCCTCCCACCCAATTACAATAATTCACAGCACCTGCCCAGATAATATTCACCACTGGATGATCTTCATAACCTTCCTTTGCTTGCCAAATTCCATTTGAATTGATTACATGAGAAACATCATTTGAAGGCATCCATTTTTTTCCTAATGGATTTGCATTTAGATATTTTGCATATTGACCAGATGTCACTTCAAAACGATCAATATAATATCCATCTAAATAAACTGTATGCATTGGTTTTTCATCATCTCTTGCAGGATCATCATCTTCTCTAGCTCCCATATTAAATTCACCAGCTGGTACATACACCATCTCCATATTGTCTTTATCTCGGATTGTAACTTCAAAATATGGAGTAGGAGTGGCTATTGCTGCTTGGGTCATTTGCCAAACTTGAGTTTGAGTAGCATTTGCTTGTTCAGTTTCTAAAGCTAAGACAAAGGCAACTTCCGTTTCATGAGCATATTGTGTCGATTGAGCTGCTTGGGTCACAACCACAATTGCCGTTGCAATATCATTGTCCACTTGTGCCTGAGTTTCTGCAGCAATCGCAGTTTGGGCCACACCTGCTTCTTGCGTTAAAATTGATGAAGCCGCTTGGGTTGCTTCCATCACAACCTGTTGCGTTTGGGTTGCTTGCACTGCCAATGTTGCTGCAAAATCCGGCAACGGTGTGTAAGTAGCTGCGGGTGTTGCTGTTGCGTTTGATGGAATTTCAAATCCTAAATTTCCTAAATAGGTAAAGAAATCTGTAGAAGTAAATAAAATTGCAACAAGCAAACCTATAATCAGCAATGATAAAATAAAAATTAACCCGATTCTTGGTTTTTTCATAATTTTTCCTCTTTTTTTAGTTCATTAAGTATATCAAATATCTCAAATACTGCATTTTTATTGTTCAATTGTTTTTCATCTTTTGAACTCAATGATATACTTCAACGAATGGACTCTGTAAGAAAATCCCAAACAACTGCTTATTTCTATTTGATTGGTGGCGTGTTATGTTTATCAATCTCTCCCTTGTTTTTTCGTTGGATTGACGCAAATGGTGTCATTATCAGCTTTTACCGCATGCTCTTTGTTTCAATCTTCTTTGCCCCTTTTGCCCTCATTAAGTCCAAGAAAAATTCTACCAAAAAAAACTTTTCATCAATTCCATTAATATTTTTTATCTTTCCATTCTTAACGGGAATAGCCTCAGCATTTGACCTCTCAATTTGGTCTGCTTCAATCAAACACACCAGTGTAGCGAACGCAATAGTTTTAAATTACACATCCCCAGTTTGGGTGGCCTTTTTTGGAATTTTATTTCTAAAAGAAAAACATCGAAAGATATTTTGGGTAGGATTAGGGTTTGTGATTATCGGTGCATTCTTAATCTCAAATCCAGACTTTTCTACTAAACAACTCGGAAAAGGTGAAATTCTCGCCACAGTTTCAAGTTTCTTCTATGCCGCCTATTTTCTTATCACTCAAAAAAGCAGACAAAAATTCTCTGCCTTTATACATACATGGTTATCTGCAATTAGTTCAATGCTAGTGTTGGTCTCTATTGCGCTCATTTTTAAAATGAATTTTTTCGATTATCCTACGAAAACATGGCTTGGATTTTTCTTAGCAGGATTAATCTCTCAGTTTGGGGGATATTTTTGTATGTCACAAGCCATGGGAACATTGCCAGCTTCAATTGTAAGTCCATTTATGGTTTTGCAGCCCGTTCTCTCAGCAGTGTTAGCGGTTCCCTTAGTTGGAGAACCGCTCTCTTTCAATCAAATATATAGTGGCATCCTGATTGTGTTTGGTGTCTGGTTTGTTTCAAAATCTGTTAGCAAAAATGACTTATCTCAAGTCAAGGAATCATAGAGAAATACTCCATCACAGCATTGTATCCTGATTTCTCCAAACATTTATATTCATCACTGTCTTCTGTCATATTAAAATTGACTGCAGAAACACCACAATCATTGATTTGGATTGTTCGATCTCTCTCCAAACGGCTATTATCAACAGCAGCAATTTGTTGCGCATTGTATAAATTATGAGTCAATAATTCCAAATAAGACATCAACCCTAATGGTTTTTGTTTCTCTTCTTTTCCACTCACTGCATCCTTCATTGTATGAGGATATAAATACAACCCTAGTGTTTCATAATTGAGGTCTAACTTAAAAAGTCCATTATATTTTACATATTTTCGATCATCAAAAACATGCATTGGGAAGTTATCATAAACTCCACCATCTACATAATAATCGCCCTGTCCAAAATTTTCTCCATCAAATTGAACCACATTGAAAAACAAAGGAATAGACATCGACATTCTAACAGCATCCGCCACTGCCACATTCGGCGTGTGTTCTGCGGAGAACATTTCGCTGCGATATTTTGAAAGATTTGAAGCAGTGACATAGAGATCGCGATAACCATAGTCTTTAAAATCTTTGAAAGTAGCTCTGCCATTTCCACATTGACTTTCAATTGTTTCTTGTAACCAATGATAAAAATATTCACTTGAATACCAACCAAATTTTTTAGATAAACGTCGTGAAGGTTGCAAGGGGATTGAACCCGGAACTTTTAATGAGATAATTTTTGAAAATGTATCATCAAAATCATCATTAATTTGGGGGATTTTTGTATGATCTAATGAGTTGAAATAAGAACGAATCTGTTTTGAATCCTGACTCATACTCACTAATAAAGCTGAAATTGCCCCAACAGATGTTCCCGCAACACGGGTGATATTTTGCAAAATTCCTAACTCATCGATTGCTTCAACAGCGCCAAGATACGCCACCCCTTTCATTCCGCCGCCTTTAAATACCAAATTTTGATAATATCGGCGATTTATATTTGATCCAATTTTGTTAAATACTTTTTCTATAAATTCATTCATTTTTTCCATCCTTTTTGATATGTTTTATTATAACGCTATTTATTTAAATAAAAAAAGAGATCAAACGAATGATCTCTTTTTTACTTATAGTTTTTTAACCTTATCCTGCGGGGATATAGGAATCGATAATGTCTGACATTGTGTTTTGAATTTCAAATTTTTTATCATAATCTTCAAGATAAATTAAAGCATTCACGAAATCATTTATTGCTTCTCGATCAGCTTCTGCTTTCAAAAATGAATATCCACGGCCATAAAAAGCGTATCCATATTCCGGAGAAAGGTCAAGCGCTTTTGTAAAATAATCAATCGATGTATTTGCATCACCTAAGAAATAATAACTATCCCCAAGGCCTGCAAATGCTTCCGGATAGTCTGGATAGATATCGATTGCATTTTGATATTCCGTGATAGCCTTTTTATACATTTTTTGATTGTAATAAGCATTTCCCAAGTAGTAATGATAATATTCATTTGGTTCTGCACTTAACTCAATTGCATTTAACATATCTTCAGCAGCTGATTCATTATTTTTTAAATAAAGATTCGATCTTCCTCGATAATAAAAGACCACATCATTATTTGGATCAAGTCCTAAAGATGTAGTGAAATCTGCAACTGCCAATTCATCTTCAGCATTCATATAATATGCATACCCTCTATCATAATATGCAGTAGCATCATTCGGATTTGAACCAATATAGGTAGTACATGCTTGAATTGCAGCATCATAATCACCAGCGTCAATTTCATCTAAACCACAACCATCGCTTTGTGCACTGACTTCATATGAAGCAAACCCCATCATCACAACCAAAATCAAGGCAAGCAATCCTATAATTGTAAATTTTTTTCTCATTTTAACTCCTTCTAAAAAATAACAATATTATAATATTACAATTTTTATCATATTTAATCAAACAAATCAATCTTAAAAAATGAGCCAACTATGGTATAAATGAAGAAAACATAATCGGAGTTAAGCAATGAAAAATATTATCCTTTTAGGCCCAGGAAACGTGGGAAGAAGCTTTTTAAAACAAGCAAGCTTATCAATTGAACAAGGTGCCCCTATTAGAATTCAAGCAATTGCAGATAGCAAAACTATTCTCTTTCAAGAAAACGGGTTCTCCACTGAAGAAGTTGCTTTGATTTGTCAAAACAAAATAGAAAAAAAATCTTTAGCCTCATTGTCCCAATTTCAAATAGTTAATCAAATTGAAGACCTAATCAACAAAGATTCAATCGTTGTAGATAGTAGCGCTACTGAAAATACGGTGCCTGCTTTATTAAAAGCGATTGATCAAAAAGCTGGAATTGTCTTAGCTAACAAAATTCCGCTCACCTACGACAAAGAAAATTCTTTAAAAATCCTTCACTATAAAAACACAAGATACGAAGCTACTGTGGGTGCTGGATTGCCAGTGATTGCTTCCCTCAAGCGCATCTTATCCGTCAAGGACGAAGTGGAAAATGTAATTGGTTTGGTCAGCGGCACCTTGGGATATGTTTGTTCTCAAATGGATAATGGTGAGAAATATAGCGATATCATCCACATTGCCCACACTTTAGGCTATACAGAGCCCGATCCCCGTGATGATCTCGGAGGAATGGATGCTGCAAGAAAAGCGCTCATCATTGGCCGCACTTGTGGTTGGGATCTTTCTTTAGAAGATATTACAATCGAACCGCTATATAACACGAATAATAAGTCACTTTCCATTGATGCTTTCATGGAAAGCCTTGATCAAGATGATCAAAAATACGAAGATCTTGTCACCCAAGCAACGAAAAAAAATCAAGTTCTACGCTATTTAATCCAAGTCACCCCTGAGAATGTCTCCGCTCGTTTGCAAAGTGTTTCTGCGCTCTCATCATTCGGAAGCCTAAAAGGAACAGAAAATCGAGTAGAATTCCATACTGGGATCTTTAATTCCCCTCCTGTTGCGATTTGTGGCGCTGGGGCAGGTTCTGAAAACACTGCAGCCGGAATTTTAGCAGACGTTTTTGAATTACTCTAAAAATAAATCAATAAAAAAGCTCAGCTAGCTGAGCTTTTTTTCTTTTTCTTCATCCATTCAAACACCAAAACAATCACAACAAATTCAAATACATATGATATTGACATTGCTGCTGCACCAAGCGGAACCCCTGGTAATTGCAACTTCACCCCAATTATTAATGTGATTCCCATTGAAATCACATTTGCGGCTGTTGCAATCGTTAATGCAACTGTATTCCGATTAAGAGTTAAAATACCTCGAAGAAATCCAGTATATACACCAAAAATTGGAGTAAGCAATGCAAAAATCGCACCAGAAATCGCTGCATCTACTAATTCTTTTGGCACCCCCATCAACCATCGGAAATATACCATTCTTAATGGAGTGAAAGCAGTCAGCAAAAAGAATCCCAAACTACCAATCGAAAGATAAATTGAAAACTTTTTTAACACATCAAAATTTTCTTCTCGTTTTCCTAAGCTTATTGCAACTTCAGGCATAGAGATCGCAGGAGCCCGTACTAAAGAAATCAAACCAGTAAAAACTGGCCACGCCGCTAAAGACAACGTCGGATTAGGTGTGCGAGCCAAAGCCGCACTAACCATAGGACGTGCTAAAAAGAATAATAATGTCGAAGCAAATAAAGGTGTATAAAAAACAGTTAGATCTTTGTATTTTAGCTCTTCAATAAATCCTTCATTCTCTTCATCTAATTCACCTGATAGAATTTTATTTCGGACTATAGGCAATGTTTGGAAGTGGATATAAACCGCTTCAAAAAATGTTCCTGAAATCGCAGCCAAAGATGCCGCTGCAATTCCCGGTAGTGGGGTAAAAAATCCATATCCGATCACTGATACAATCAAAGATAACAATCGGATGATTGTCCCTCTGCCAATCGATTTAGTTTCACCATTACGGATCAATATACCTTGATTAAAACGCCTCCAAGCAATAAAGCCACTCCATGGGAGCATAATTTGCATTCCCAATCGCACAGGGGAAATTAGCTCTATCGGAACGTTAATCCATTTTACGATAACAATATTATACAGTGGAGTAAAGCTCACCAAAGCATGAATTGCAACTGTCAGCAAAGTCAACACCCATGAATATTTTTTGAGTACAAGATAATGTTGTTTGTTGATGCTCAATGCATTGACGGTGCTTAAGAGGGGAACAATTAAACTTTCAATTACAATGGACATGGACATCACAATTCCAAAAGCTGCTAACGCAAGTTCTGGTGCATCCAAACGGGCCATTGCCGCATTAATCATTGGATTTTCCAATAGAATCAATAACCAGCTTAAAGCTAAAGGTAACCAATAAGATAAAACTTCAATTAATGTTAATGCCTGCGTTGAATTAATTTTTTTTGATTGTTTTTGCATAAGATTCGATCCCTACGACTTGTTTAGTAATTATTTTGCCTTTAACCGGATTCTTCCACTCAAAGTTTTCTTACATAGAAAAAGAGGCTGCCAAGAGGCAACCTCTTTATATTCAGTTAATTTCAGTAAACTGACTATCGAGCGAGAGATGCGCCGGTGAAGTCAACTGTACCGAGGACTGAGCGGTCCCAACCAACGACCACATCAGAAGCCAACATGGTGTCTGAGTAGTGATAGATAGGAACAATGGGGAGATCGTTCACGAAGATATCTTGAGCTTTATAAAGAGCTGAGAAGTGATCTTGAGGATCTGTTGCTGCAGAAGCTTCAGCAATGGCTGCTTGGAATTCTGCATTATCATAGTTAGGATCATTGTAAGCATTACCAGGCATGAAAATACCCAACATACCAGAAGGATCCATAAAGTCTGTTAGCCAACCACCACGAGCTAATTCGAAGTCACCAGCTTTGCGGGTGTCTTGGAACACTGCCCATTCTTGGTTTTCAAGTTTGACGTTCAAACCCAAGTTGGTTTTCCACATTTCTTGCACCATTTCAGCAACCTTTTGGTGGGCTTCATCGGTGTTATACATAATTGTAAATTCAGGGAAGCCTTCGCCATTGGGGAAGCCAGCTTCTGCCATCAATTCTTTTGCAGCTTCAACGGAGCTGTCATCCATGGAGAAACCATAGAGACCTGCGGTTGTGAAGAAGTCATTACCATCAGCGTCCACGAATCCGGGGGGAATAAAGCCGGCTGCAGGAACTTGACCAGATGCCAATGTATCAGTAATCGATTGGCGGTCAATTGCCATTGCCATAGCTTTACGAACCATAGGATTATCTGCCCACATCGGCAAGTCCATGTTAAAGCTGTAGTAGTAAGTTCCCAAGAGTGGGAAAACGTAGAAGTTCGGATCTTCAGCGATCAAGCGAGGAATTTCTTCTGTAGGAACAGAAGGAATGAAGTCCAATTCACCAGCTTGGTATGCTTGATAAGCAGTGGTTGCGATATCAATAAATTTTGCATTGATTGCGTCCAAAGCAACATTTTCAGCATTCCAGTAGTAAGGATTCTTTTCCAAGCGAAGACCTTCACCAATGGTGTATTCAGTCAATACAAATGCACCGTTAGAAACGAAGAGTGCAGGATCAGATGCCCATGTACCTTCGGGGCCAGCTTCAACTGCAGATTGTTTCACTGGTTTGAAGTGATAGAATGCCATCAAGCTGACAAAATAGTCAGTGGGGGATGCCAAAGTAACTTCAAAGGTCAAATCATCAACTGCTTTAATTCCAACTTCTTCTGCAGTACCTTCACCATTCACATATTCTTGAGCACCGACAACATGGGTATATTCCCAGATCCAAGAATATTCTGATGCTGTAGCAGGATCCATTGCGCGCAACCAGCTGTAGACAAAGTCATCAGCGGTCAAGTCAGAGCCATCTGACCATTTGGATTCGCGCAAGTGGAAAGTAACTGTCAAACCATCTTCTGAAGTTTCCCATGATTCAGCGATACCGGGATATACCACACCGCTTTTTTCACGAACAAGACCTTCAAAGGTTTGGTTGATCACATCACCACCGTCGGATGCACCGTTCAAGCCGGGGTCCATGGTTTTGGGATCAGCGCCGAGGTTCCAGTTCAATTCATTGGCACCATCTTGTGCGCTAACTGCGCCAAACATGCTGACAATCATGACTAAAACCACAACAAATACTAAAGTGCGTTTCATCAATAAGCCTCCTAAAATAATTTTTACATCATATTACACATATAATATGAAGATTATATTATTATAAAATATAATTCAAGTCAATTGAATTAAACATAGGTTATATTAATATTAGATAAATAAAAGCATCATTTACAAGCTATATAACGCTTTTATTAATATTAATCTTATCTACCGTTTATTTCATCCACAAAGTGGCAAGCCACCCAGTGATTTTGTTCCACTTCTTCCAACTCAGGTGTAACTTTCGTACAAATATCCTTACAGAATCGGCAACGGGATGCAAAACGACAACCAGGAGGAGGGTCAATAGGGCTCAACACGTCTCCTTGGAGGATTTGTCGTTGGTTGTTTCTCGTCACATTCGGATCCGGAATCGGAATAGAGGATAATAAAGCTTGTGTATAAGGGTGCAAAGGCAATTCATAAAGTTCATTGCTCTCGCTCACTTCCATCAACTTACCCAAATACATCACACCAATTCGATCTGAAATATGTTTCACCATCGAAAGATCGTGTGCAATAAACAAATAAGTTAATCCCATCTCATTTTGCAAATCTTCCAACATATTCACTACCTGTGCTTGAATGGAAACATCCAGCGCAGAAATTGGTTCATCACAAATAATCATCTCAGGTTCCACGGCCAAAGCACGAGCAATCCCGATTCTTTGGCGCTGTCCACCCGAAAATTCATGGGGATAACGATTCGCATGTTCTCTTTTCAAACCAACCGTGTTCAACAAGTCATAAATACGTTCTTGTTTTTCTTTCCCAGAATAAATACGATGGGTTTCAATCCCTTCACCAACAATATCAGTGACTGTCATACGACTATTAAGAGATGCATATGGATCTTGAAAGATCATTTGCATGCGCTTTCGATAAGGAAGCATCTTATCTGAGGAGAGATTTGTAATATCAACACCATCATAAATAATTCTTCCGTCTGTCGGTTCGTATAACTTCAAAATCGTACGTCCAGTAGTAGATTTTCCACAACCAGATTCACCCACCAAACCAAGAGTTTCGCCTCGTTTGATATAAAAGCTAACATCGTCCACAGCGGTGAGATTTTTTCGATTTTTCTTTAAAAAGCTATCACCAATCTTGAAATATTTTTTCAAACCGATGATTTCAATCAATGCATCGGAATGCATTTTTTCATGCATATCACTTTGGGATACAGAGTTGTTTTTATCTTCTTTTGTCATCTCATTTACCTCCACTCTTATATCCTTGCACAACTGGCGCATTTTCATGCAATAACCAGCAAGCAGAGGTGTGTGTTTCAGATAATTCAAACATCGGTGCAGGTTGTTCTAAACAAATTTGCATTGCATGGTCACAACGAGTGGAGAAAGGACAACCTTTTGGTGGAGACAAAAGATCCGGAGGAGACCCTGCGATAGGGATCAAACGTTCTTTTTCTCCAAGATCCACACGAGGAATCGAATTGTGCAACCCAACCGTATATGGATGTTTGGGTTCATAGAAAATTTCTTCCACAGTTCCCTTTTCCATAATCATTCCACCATACATCACAATAATGTCAGTGCAAACTTCAGCAATCACACCCAAATCATGAGTAATAATGATAATTGAAGTATTGATTTCATCCTTCAATTTCTTCATCAAATCTAAAATTTGAGCTTGAATAGTCACATCTAATGCAGTCGTAGGTTCATCTGCGATCAATAATTTGGGATTACAAGATAAAGCAGTTGCAATCATCACACGTTGGCGCATTCCACCAGAAAATTGATGCGGAAAGGCTTTGATTCGTTCACGTGGTTCGGGAATCCCAACCAATTGCAACATTTCAATTGCACGTTCCCTTGCTTCGTCCCGATTCATTTTTGTATGTCGTTGAATCACTTCAATCATCAAGTTTTCAATAGAAAAAACAGGATTCAATGAGGTCATAGGATCTTGGAAAATCATTGAAATATCTCGACCACGTATCTCCGACATTTCACTATTGGATAAACTTGTAAGGTCTTTGCCATCAAAAATAATTTGAGAATCTTTCTTAATCACGCCAGGTTCATCGATTAATTTGATGATAGAGAGAGCAGTCACGCTTTTGCCGGAACCAGATTCTCCCACAATGCCTAAAATATCGCCTTCTTTCATAGTGAAAGAATTATTTCGAACAGCTTGAACTTCGCCAAGGTGTGTATAAAACGATGTTTGTAAATTTTTAACTTCTAAAATATTTTTTGTCATGATTTCACCTTATCCTTTTCTCAAGCGAGGATCAAGCGCGTCGCGCAACCCATCACCCAAAAAGTTGAAAGCTAGGATAATAATTGCAATCGTTAATGCAGGGAAGAACAATTGATAAGGATATGTCAACAATGCAGATAAAGCAGCATTTGACAAAGTTCCCAAAGAGGCCATCGGAGCAGAAACACCCAAACCAATAAAGCTTAGAAATGCTTCTGTAAACACAGCATTGGGAATCATCATTGTCATAGAAACCAAAATAGGTCCTAATGCATTTGGAATCAAATGTCGGAAAATGATATTTTTTCTGGAAACACCTAAAGTAGTAGCTGCCAATACAAATTCTTGTTCTTTGAGCGCCAAAATTTGACCACGCACCAAGCGCGCCATTCCCACCCAATAGACAGAACCAAGTGTAATAATAATTGTCCAAAGCCCTTGGTTACCAATCAGAACCATAATCAAAATCACAATAATCATCAAAGGAATCGAGTTAATAATATCAACGATACGCATCATAATATTATCAGCACTGCCACCTTCAAAACCAGCAATTGCACCATATGTCACACCAATCAAAAGGTTCACAATGGTTGCCACAAATGCCACAATCAAAGAAATTCGAGCACCATACATCACACGTGTGAGAAGGTCTCTCCCAAGGCCGTCTGTGCCAAATGGGAATTCTCTATTAAGCGCTTTTTTATCCACTTGGTTCACAACAACATCACCATAGGTAATTTCAAAATCATAACCTAAAGATTCGTCCACTCGACCTGTATAATCCAACACAATTTCTGTATCTTGATACATATAGGTTTTTGAAGTATCTGAAGTAGCCTCATCATTCTTCTTTTTTGTATCAGAAGGTGATAGTGGTTTTGTGAAATCAAAAGTAATCAATGGTGCTTTCTTTTCGACTTCTTCAAGATGTTCAATCAAATTGCCTTTTTCATCAATGATAAACATATTGTAGTCACCAGAAATATAAGTATAAACATTTTCATCAAGTTTATATAACGGGAATACTGGGGGAAGATTCTTAAAATCATTTTGTTGATCAGAATAAGAAACATTTGTAAACATTGGGCCAAAGAACCCAAAAAGAATAATCAAAAAGATAGTCACCAAACCAACCATAGAAAGTTTGTTTTGACGCAAACGTCTCCATGCATCTTCCCAATAGGTCAGACTTTGGCGATATTCTTCAATATCTTGTTGTTGGCTAGTTACGAAAACAAATTTGTCTTTACTTGGAGCTGCCATGTTAATTGCCTCCGTTTTCAAATTGAATTCTTGGATCAATAACCGCATAAGCAACATCAACCAAGAGCACCATAATGATATAGAAAGCTGAAAAGAAAGCAGTCACGCCCATGATAGTTGTATAATCACGATTCGTAATACTTTCAACAAAATACCCACCAAGACCGGGTAATGCAAAAATACTTTCTACAACAAAAGAACCTGTTAAAATGGAAGCAATCGTTGGTCCAATATAAGTGACCACTGGAATCAATGCATTTTTGATAGCATGTTTTGCCATCACCTTGAATTCGCGAATCCCATTTGCACGGGCTGTACGAATATAATCTTGACGCAAAACTTCCAACATAGAAGAACGGGTCAAACGCGTTACAAACGCCAAAGAGTAACCACTCAATGCAATCACTGGCCCAATAAACGCCTTCCATGAATGCAACCCAAAAGTGGGAACCCAACCCAATTTCCCCGCAAAAATATAAATATACAATGTCGCAACCACAAAACTAGGAATAGTCACCCCCAACGTTGCTGCGATCATAGTGATATAGTCTAATGGTTTATTTTGTCTCAAAGCCGAAATAATCCCAAAAGGAATGCCCAAGGCAACAATCAAAAGAACTGCAACCCCACCAATTTTTGCTGACGTGGGGAAACCTTCAGAAATTAATTGATTAACAGAAACGCCAACTTTTGAAAAAGATGGGCCAAGATCAAATTTAACCAACCCCTTCATATAATCTAAATATTGGACAATTAACGGATCATCTAAATGATATTTTTCATTTAATGAAGCTAAAATTGCATCAGGAACCGGGCGTTCTCTTGTGAATGGACCGCCAGGAATTGAGTGCATCATAAAAAACGTGATTGTTGAGATTAACAGGATTGTAAAGATAGATGCAACAATACGTCTCGCAAAATAGTTTCTCACGTTACTTTGCTCCTTTCTCAATTTTGATGTAGAGATACTTGAATCGTATTATACCCTCTAGTATTCTAAAGAATCCTATTTAAATATAATAGGATGATTAAAATTCAATAAGAATTAAGGGATCTAGTTAATAGATAGATTAAGGACTAATCTAGTTTATCAAGAATTTCACTAATTTCAAGGGAAGATCTTAATTGTGCAAAAATAACAGAGTCATAAATCGTATCTTCAAAAACATCTTGATTAAACATGACATGATTAAAGTCAACTAAATACAAACTCTGAATCTCTGTGAGTTCTTTTTTCTTTCCAATGCCAAATGCAAGGTCATAAGCATATAACAATTCATCAAATAAAGCCTGATTGAATTGGTCTTTTGAAAGTTCAAAAAACAGCACATAAGCCGGCTTATCAACTTGCTTTTTACGAAAATTGAAAATTTGCAAACCAAAAAGTTTTCGCTTGAATGCTTTGATTGGTGATTTTAAGAAGAAAATATTTTCAGCGCTCAATCTTGCTTCGATTTCTTCAATTTCAAATTTTTTAATTTTTCGATTTGTATCTAAAATAATAACAACGTCTTCATCAATTTCATTTATTATGTGATTAAATAATGAATAACGAAAACTGGTTGGGGTTTTATGTTTATAATAATTAATAAGCGTACTATTATCGTCTGAATGTTTTGAAATTTTTAATTTTGATTTCATTCAATCCAATCCTTTTTTCTTAATTATAATACAACTTCTTATTTGTTTTTTCAATTTCTTTTTGAAGTAAGGTAGGACTAGCGGACTATTGACTTTTATTTCAAAGGTCGATATAAAGAAATCGGAGAAAAAATGAGTACAAACAATCGTATCAATAAATTCATCAGCCGATTTCCTAACAAACGAACAAGTTTTATTGTTTGGGAGTTATTTCTTGGTATCGCAATCAGCGTTGCAGTATTTTTTAATTCAGATCAAGACCTCAGCAATTCTGAACGTATCATAAAACTTTTCTCAAACAGCTTTATGATTTTGGTTATTGTAGGACTTAGTCGCCTTTCAATAAACAATAAATATATAAGAAAACATCGTTACATCAACCTCATATTTTTAATCATAAAAATCATCATCATTTATATTACAGTAGAGTATTATGGCTATGGTTTAAATACTTTTTTATACTTAATTATTCCATTTGAAGCTTATTTTACAACCAGAGAAGATATCGGGGTGATTTCTTCGCTTCTCATTATTTTGCTTGTTTTTGTTAATCATAAATTTGGAGAATCCCTCCTTGAAGAAATCTCATTAGCATGGACATTCATCTCACTAAACTTACTTTTCTTGATCCTAGCTATGTTTCTTATGCGTGATTATCAAAATGATCAACAAAAATCTAATTTACTTGAAAAACTTCAACAATCCCACCGTTTACTAGAAGAATATGCCCGTAATGTTGCAAAAATGACAATCTTTGAAGAGCGTAATCGAATTGCGCGAGAGATACATGATTCATTAGGCCATTACTTGACAGGTGTCAATCTCCAACTTGATCGTGCTTCTATTTACTTGAATAGAGATCCAGAAGAAGTCAAAGAAGCCTTGCAAGCTGCCAAATTAGCCTCCACTGAAGCCCTAAAAGATGTGCGCTCCTCTGTTTCTATGCTTCGAAATGAAGACAATCTTTTTGGTTTTCAAGATGAAGTGGAAAAAATAATCAAAGGGATCCCTCCCGATTATCAAATAAATTATCAATTCAATGGCAATCCAAACAAATTCAATCACTCTGTTCTCTTGGTCTTGTTCAGATCCCTTCAAGAAAGCATCACAAATATTCAAAAACACGCCCAAGCCTCAGAGATCACAATTTCCTTTGATTTCAAAGAATCAACTTGTACTTTTTGCATTCAAGATAATGGAAATGGGTTTGACCCATCAAAAATCAATTCTCAAAATTCGTTTGGGATTGCCGGCATCAAAGAACGTGTTGAACTCGTCCAAGGAGATATCACCATCCAAAGCGCCCCCTCCACAGGGGCCTCAATCAAAATCATCGTCCCCGCAGATCCTGTGTTGAAGCTTTCAGAAAGCAGAGAATCATGATTAAAATTCTTATTGTAGATGATCAAAGGCTCATTCGAGAAGGGCTTGCCTCTTTGCTGAAAGCAACTGAAGACTTTGATGTGGTAGGAGATGCCGCAAATGGACAAGAAGCCATTCGCCAAGCAGATCTTCTGCGTCCAGATGTTATCTTAATGGATGTTCGTATGCCAATTATGGATGGGATTACAGCCACAAAATTGATTTTAGAAAACCACCCATCGATCCGAATCCTCATCCTAACCACCTTTAATGATAATGAATATGTTGCCGGCGCAATGCGTGCTGGTGCAAGTGGATATTTATTAAAAGATGACACCGAAGTGCTTTATCAAGCAATCAAAACAGCGCACTCAGGTGTTTTCCAATTCTCAAAAGAAATTGCCCAAACAATAATTGAACAATTAAAATCCATCAAAAAAGACAAAACAAACTCACAGAAAAAGAAAATCGTCAATCAGCTCACCTCTCGAGAAAAAGAAGTCGTGGAACTCGTTGCCAAAGGTGCCACCAACAAAGAAGTTGCAGAAGAATTGATGATTAGTGAAAACACAGTCAAAAACCACATCTCAAATATTCTAAGTCGTTTGGCTCTTCGAGATCGTGTTCAAATTGTCATTTTTGCCTACGAAAATGGAATTATTAATTAATCCATTTCCCCTTCATTTTTAGTCTCTTATTTTCCTTTCATAATTATAGCTCTTAAGAACTATCCCCCCTCCCAAAGATAGCTAGCATGAGCCATGTTCGCTTCTCTTATTTTTTCATAGAATAGGAATGAAAACAAAAAAGATTGGAGACTTTCATGGCATTTATTCAAATATCAAATCTTTTCAAAACATACAAAACGCATGCTGGTGATTTCACAGCGCTCAATAATCTCAACTTAGAAATTGAGAAAGGTAAATTTATCGCAATTGTTGGCAAATCAGGTGCAGGCAAATCCACATTCGTCAATATGCTCACTGGTGTGGATCAAATCACCAGTGGAGAGATATGGGTCGATCAGCAACCTATCCACACCTTAAAAGAAGATCATCTTGCCAAATGGCGTGGCCAAAATGTGGGAGTGGTTTATCAATCTTTTGAATTACTCCCTCAACTCAGTTTGCTTGATAACGTCCTACTTTCTATGGATCTAAATGGAAACCTTTCCAACGGTGTTAGCAAAGCCAAAGCTCTCTCTTTACTAGAAGATGTTGAAATCGCAGAACATGCCTATAAAAAGCCAGATGCAATTTCTGGTGGACAAAAACAACGCGTTGCCATTGCAAGAGCATTGGCAAATGACCCCGACTTAATCGTTGCCGATGAACCTACGGGCAGTTTAGATTCTGTCACTTCCAAAAGAATCCTTGACCTATTTCAAGATCTCGCAGAAAAAGGCAAAACAGTCATCATGGTCACCCACGACAAAACAATCCGTTCAAAAGTTGATTCATACATCACCATTCAAGATGGAAAAATCATTGAAAAACAATAATATGCAAAAACAATCCTCAACCCCCATAGTAGAGATTAAACATCTCAATAAAGTTTTCCACACCACAGCAGGAGATTTTATTGCAATCGAAAATCTAGACCTCACTGTTCCAGCGGGTCAATTTCTTTCAGTCGTTGGAAAATCTGGTAGTGGCAAATCCACCCTCGTGAACATGATCACAGGCATTGATCATCCCACAAAAGGGGAAATAATCGTCAACCAAACCGATATTCTCAAATTAAATGAAAGTCAAATGGCAGATTGGCGCGGAAAAAATCTCGGCATAGTTTTTCAATTCTATCAATTGCTCCCCATTCTCACCATCTTAGAAAACGTCATGCTCCCCATGCAACTTGCCAACCTCTATACGACGGTTACTCAACAAGAACGCGCCATGTTCTTTTTAGAACAAGTTGGCATCGCAGATTTTGCACACAAAAAACCTAGCATGGTTTCAGGAGGACAACAACAATGTGCAGCAATAGCCCGCGCATTAGTAAATGATCCTCCGTTGCTCCTCGCAGATGAACCAACAGGCAACTTAGATTCCGCATCTGCTGATACGATTTTTAAGATCTTTGATTTTCTTGTGAACGAAGGCAAAACCATCATTATGGTTACCCACGATGATGAACTTGCCAACCGTGCCCAACGCACCATCCGCCTCGCAGACGGAAACATGATTTCAGATCAATTCAATATCAAAAAGGAAAATAAAAAATGAGCAAACCACGCTGGAGAAAAGTAATCGCAGATATATTTGATAACAAAATGCGTTCATTTGTGGTTTTGGCCTCAATCTTCATTGGCGTCTTTGCAATTGGCGTGATTGGCACATTGTTCCAACTTATCTTAGAAGAGACTCAAGAATCCTATGAGAGCAGTAATCCTGCAAATATCAAAATCGAGATGCTTGATTTTGGGGATGATTTTTTACGAAGTACGCGAAAAATGGAAGGGGTCGCTCAAGTAGAAGGCCGCAGAGTAGTCAATTTAGCCATCACAGATCATGAAGGAAAATTAGTTCCATTCCAAGTAATAGGGATTGAAGATTTTGATCACTCAGACATCTCAAAAATATCATTAATCGATGGAAATTTACCACTCAATGAGGGAGAAATTATTGTGGCTCTTGAATTTCTGCAAGATAACAACTTCTCAATTGGAGACACTCTCTCCATCGAAATTTCAAGTGGTCATTTTAAAGAATTCAAAATAGTCGGAAGTGTAGAAGATTGGACATTAGAAATCAATCAAATTTTTATGAACAAAGGTCTAGGGTTTGTTTCAATGAACTCAATCCCTTTGTTAGGCGAGCCATATGCCTATAACACACTTCTAGCAACCGTATCCACAGACCCTTATGACAAACAAGCAATCAACCAAGTCAATCAAGCACTCACAGATAAAATTGAAGATACCAATCGAATTGTTTTTTCTTCCAGAATCTTCCAAAAAAATGTTCCTCCCCTCAATTCGATCATCATATCATTGCTCTCCATCCTAACCTTCTTAGGTTTATTAATCATGATTTTGAGTGGTTTTTTGATTGCAAACACAATGAACTCCTTGCTTCTCCAACAATCTCGCCAAATTGGTGTGATGAAATTAATGGGAGCCAAACGCAAACAAATCATCCACATGTATTTGATCTTATCCATTGCATATGGATTAATGGCCATCATCTTTGCAATCCCTGCCGGTTTAGTGGTGGGCAGAATCGCAAGTGAATTAATCTCAGATTTAGTCAATGCTCGCATCACAGGAGTTGGACTAATCCCCTTCCTCCCCATTGTGATTATCGCTCAAATACTTGTGGCCGTGCTCATCCCCGTTTTGGCAAGCTTGATGCCTGTGTTAAAAGGCACGAGAACAACAGTCAGAAAAGCCCTAAGTGGAGAATTGGTCAAAACCGATATAGAAGAAAGCAAACTGGACCTATGGTTAGAAAACCTACCCGGTGTGAATGCAATCAACAAAATCTCAGTCCGCAACACCTTCCGCAGAAAAGGACGCTTGCTCACCACCATCTTTGCTCTTGCGCTAGCAGGTGCCATTTTTATCTCCGTTTTTAACACCAAAGGCTCTTTGGACACGCAAATGGAAGATAGTGCCAATTTGATGGGTGTTGATGTCAATATTCAATTCAGCAAATCCTATAACAAAATGAAAATTGAAGAAACATTGATGGCGCTGCCAGAAATTGTCTATGCCGAAGCATGGGGAACTGATATCGCCTATTACGATAACAGTAAAATGCAAAATGAAGTCGTCACCATTCTTGCTCCGCAAATTAATGCCCAAACCATTCATCCAACCTTCATCAAAGGCCGCTGGTTTGTGGAGGGAGATCAAAGAGCAATCATTGTCAACAAAAATTTCTTAAAACGAAATCCATCATTAGATTTGGGAAGTTCCATCACAATCGAATTGAACGGAAATGAAGAACAATGGACCATTGTCGGTATCACTCACGTGATTGGAGATGACGATTTAGAAGCTTATATTCCAATGAGTGCCTGGGAAAAAGAAAAGAATAGTAAAAACAATGCTGCTGCATATCGACTCATCTTAGCCGATCATTCATTAGAAAATCAACTTGCCTTAGAAAAAAGCTTATATGAATGGTTAGAAGACACTGGATATCACGTATCCTCCCTCATTTCGGTTGAAAAAACGGTCAATGATGCAGTTCAAATGACAGATATTATCGTCTGGGTCCTATTGATTATCGCCATCCTGACAGCATTTGTGGGCAGCATCGGCATGACAGGCACATTAGGGATGAACATCATCGAAAGAACAAGTGAAATCGGCATCTTGCGTGCCATTGGTGGCAACAATCAAGTCATCAAACGATTAGTCTTGATGGAAGGCCTTATCATCGGATTCATCAGCTATCTCTTCAGCGTATTATTGAGTTTCCCCGTCACCATTGTCCTCAAATCGCTCGTCATCCAATCCATATTTGGCACCACAGGCAAATTAGTGATCGCATGGCAAGGATTTTTAATGTGGTTTATTTTAGTATTGATCTTCTCAGTGGTTGCAAGTGTAGTACCCGCCAGAAACGCAACCAATCTAACCATTCGGGAAGTTTTAGCATATGAATAAGAAAACTTATTTAAAGGAGTAAATTAAAATGCAGAAAAAATATTTAGGAATTATCCTTCTTGTGATTGTTTCCCTCACCATCGTTGGGTGTGCAACCACAAATGAAGAAAGCTCCCCTACTCAAATTCCACCAATCACATCAACAGATAGTCGTGTAATCGTAGATGGTGTCTTGAGACCAATCAAAGATGTTGAACTTGCGTTTGGCGCAAGTGCCCGAATCGCAACCATTAATGTTGAAGAAGGCCAATCTGTTCAACAAGGCGATTTGTTAGCAAACCTTGCGAATACAGAAACCTATCTTGCCGAACTCGAAAATGCCAAATTAGCGCTTGTCCAAGCCCAAAATGATCAACAAGATCTAATTGACAATGCCCCTCTTTCCTATGTGGAAGCATGGCAAAAAATGATCGACGCCAAAGCCCTTGTGGATGAAACACAAACCGCCCTAGATAGCTTCGACACCACAGATTATCAAGATCGTGTCGACGAAGCCACTGCCGATTTGCTGGAAGCAACCAGTGACTACAACGATGCTCAAGCAGACTTTCAAGACTACGCAGACCTCGATCAAAACAATGCAACTCGAAAAAAATATGAAAATGCAAAGAACGATGCCTTAGAAACACTCAATCAGAAAAAAGCAGATCTCACTGAAATTGAAAATGAATACGCACAATTACAAAAAGACCTTGAATCTGCTCAATCAGCATACACCAAAGCATCTCAAGATAGCCAAGCATTGCAAGAAGGCCCCAAACAATCAGATCTCAACTTAGTGCAAGCCAGAATTGACACAGCCCAAGCACAAATAGCCGCAGCGCAAGCCATGATCGATCAACTCAGCATCACCGCACCTTTTGATGGAGTGATAATCAAAGTCAATTATGAAGCAAATGAATTCATCAATGCCGGCGCTCCCTTATTCATTCTCGCAGATACCTCTGCATGGAAAGTTGAAACAGAAGATCTCACCGAATATGACGTAATCGACATCAAAGTGGGTCAATTGGTCACACTTGAACCTGAAGCAAATCCAACTGAAACCCTCACTGGCACAGTGAGCAACATCAGCCAAATCGCAGAGCTCAAAGAAGGCGACCAAACATACACAACCACAATACTCATCAATGGCACACCCAACAGCAATCTCCGCTGGGGAATGTCTATGAATGTCATTTTTGAATAGGTGAAAAATCAAACTCACCTAGCGCCAAACAAAAAGGCTATCCAATGGATAGCCTTTTGAATTTAAGAATTTTCGTAAATTATGCTTTTTTAGATAAAGCCACTGTATCTTGAATAATCATCAATTCTTCGTCTGTAGGAACAATCATGATCTTCACCGGAGAATCGTCTGTGCTAATCACACCACTTTTGCGGTTGAACTCTTCATTTTTCTTCGGATCCAATTTAATTCCCAATGCTTCCATATTTTGGCAAACATGATAACGAACATCATGGTCATTTTCACCAATTCCAGCCGTGAAAACTAAATAATCAATCCCGTTCAATTCAGCAAAATATGCACCAATATATTTCTTCACCCGTTGGTTAAACATCTTCAATGCAAATGCAGCATGTTCATTGCCTGCTTCTTCAGCTTCCCAAAGATCGCGGAAGTCATTGCTCACACCAGAGATGCCCATCACACCACTCTCTTTATTCAGCATATGATCAATTTCGTCTGTGCTCATATTCAATTCATTGGACATATAAATCAACACACCCGGATCAATGTCACCACAGCGGGTACCCATCACAAGACCTTCCAAAGGAGTCATCCCCATAGTGGTATCAATGGATTTTCCTTTGTCAATCGCTGCCACAGAGGCACCGTTGCCCAAATGGCAAACCACCATCTTAATATCTTCCACATTTTTGCCTTCCATCTCAGCCACTTTTTGGCTTACGTAACGATAGGAAGAACCATGGAAGCCATAACGACGAATCTTATTCTTTTTATAAAATTCAAATGGCAACGCATAGAGGAAGCTTTCTTCTGGCATAGTTTGATGGAATGAAGTGTCAAAAACTGCCACATGAGGTACCTCAGACAAAACGGCTTGTGCTTCGCGAATCCCAACCAAGTTTGCCGGGTTGTGCAAAGGAGCCAAAGGAATACATTCTTCAATCTTTTCAATCACTTTGTCATCAATCAAGGTGGATTCGGTGAACATATCACCACCATGGACCACGCGGTGCCCAACGGCTGAAATTTCAGAAACATCATCAATCACGCCATCTTCTTTGTCCAAAAGAACATTCATAATTGTTTCAAAACCAACTTTATGAGTGGCAATCGGCACTGGAATGCGTTTTTTCTCACCGTTTTTCTTTTTGTCTATATAGGATTGATCTTCTTCTCCAATGCGTGCTACCACACCTTCGATCAAAGTTTTTCCTTCAACTTGTTCATACAATTTATACTTAATTGATGAGCTCCCACAGTTGATGACTAAGATATTCATGTACAATTCTCCTTAAACTATTTTTTCGTTTTTTAGTTTGTTTTAGAATAACATCTCGCCAAAATTGCCCGTGTTCAACATAAAAGCTGCTGCATCGTCGGTATCAATATGCATTTCAAATGCATATTTTGGGCTCACTCGGCACATTACTTCATCAAAAACGCCACCTTTTTCGCCACCTACTCGAACAGAGATCACGTCTTTGTCTTTCACATTATATTTTGCAGCATCTTCCGGGGTCATATGGATATGTCGATTGGCAATAATCATACCTTTTGTAAGCTCAACTTCACCCTTCGGACCAACCAACTTGCAAGCTTGAGAGCCATCTAAATCACCAGAATTTCGGACAGGGGGGTTTGCACGCAATTTGCGAGCATCAGAAGCAGAAACTTCCACTTGTGACTCAGGACGCACCGGACCAAGAATACGAACACTCGGGAAATTCTTTTCGCCCACCCAAACTTCAATGCATTCTTCACATGCATATTGCCCTGGTTGAGAAAGATCTTTCTTAACGGTTAATTCATAGCCTTCTCCAAAAAGGCTATCAAGGTCTGCTTGGCTCAAATGAGCATGTCGATTTGAAACGCCGACTGGCACAAGATTTTTTGATTCATTACTCATATTGTTATCACTCTTTTCTAAAAATATTTTTAAATTTCTATTTTTATAGATTTTATAGTCAAATTAGGTTCTTAATTTGAAAAAAGAAAAAAATCCTCTTTCCAAAAAGCATCTTCTTATCAACTCATGCCAAAAAAGATTTTAGCATGATGCGGTTACAAAAAAGTTTCTTAACGCTATTTTAATCATCATTTAACTGCTTTTCAAAATAAAAACATCTCAAAGAGGCCCTCTCCGAGATGTTTGATGTACTTATCTTAATAAACTCTTTTTTCTACCTATCTTTTTTTCACTTCTTGTCATTTTTAAGCAATTTCCCATCGCTGGTCAATCGCCCATAATCTGTATCAACAAAGTCTATTATACCAGCAATCACCACTTCCACAGGGGAATTTTGGGGCACATCTGCCACAGTTCTGGCAGACCAACCCTCTCCCAATGCAATCACAATATCCCCAATTCCAGCCCCCACGCCATCCAACGCAGTCAATTCCTGACCAAAAGGATTCCCTTCTGCATCCAAAGGTTGCACAATCAAAATCTTTTTGCCCAACACCTTATGAGATTTCTGAGTGGAAACCACATTCGCCACAACTTTTGCAATATACATACGCTACTCATCCTCGCGATAGATCTCATCAATAATCCCAACCACCCCAGCATCCACCGGTGCCATCTCCACATTCAATTCTTGGGCACCCTCTCGGCTCTTTGCATAAAACACAACATCTCCCGGACCAGCGCCAAAAGTATCCACAGCCACCAGAGGTTTGCCAATCTCTTCATATTTCGAATTAATCGGTTGGATCACCAATAATTTAACCCCTGTCATCGAAGGATCTTTTTTTGTAGAAACCACATTCCCGATCACTTTTGCCGTAAGCATACGATCCCTTTCAGGCTATTTCTGCGCTGCCTTATTATAAGTTTCATTGCCATGAATATTGATGGTATCCACAATCCCCATGATGGTTGCATCCACTGGTTTATTATTGGTTTTTTCAGTCTGACGAGAAGAGCTACCTCCCACAATCAAAACAATCTCACCATAACCAGCCCCCACGGCATCAATCGCCACCACGGGTTTCCCTTCCACTTCCATCGTCATCAAGTTCACCGGCTCCACCACTTGCATCTTCAAGCCACTCATGCGGTCATCTTTTCTCGTACAAACGGTTGTACCAATTACTCTAGCTGCGTACATAATCTTTTCCTTACATTATTGCATTCAAAACATCTTTGTGCAATTGTGGCACCAAAACTGTTTTGAAAATCATTCCATCATCTTTATGTGCTTCAATCGCTGCATCCAACGCGGCCTTCACAGAAGAAACTTCTCCAGCAAACACCACAAATGCCTTGCCACCCAAACCACGTGCCAAACGGATCTCAATCAAAGAAATATCAGATGCTTTCACCGCCGTGTCAGAAGCTGTCACACAAGTCACCACAGAGAAAGTCTCAATCACACCCACTGCTTGTCCATCCACCACTTCGCCGGCGCCCATCAAAGCTGTGAAAACAGCCGGGTCCAAATTAGCAATCATTTGCAAGTTCACCAAATGACTTCCCGCAATCTCTTCGCCAGCTTGCAAAGCAGATTTCATTGCCGCCACGTCCCCTTGCAACAAAATCATATATTTCCCAGCGCAGATCGCTTGGGCAGTCACCAATTCAACCTGTGCAGCTTTCAACATAGCATCTGCTGTTTCAATGCCGCTTGCAATACTATTTAATTCTACAATCCCAAGTGCTTGCATAATCATTCACCTCTTAATCTCTTTTGATCACAACATATGTGTCGTCTACGTCTGTCACCACGCCATCAATGCTCGCATGAATCATTGCCCCTAAGCTATCCGCAGGGATTTGACCAATCAAATCTCCCATGCGCACATGGTCCCCCACCTTCACCACTGCTTCAGCTGCTGCACCAATATGTTGTTTTAAAGGAATTTGCACAGAAGCTGGTTGATGTTTTTCAGCCAACAAAGGAGCTGGCACATCATATTCATTCAAATCCATCCGCTTCGTCAAACGTTTCGTGTTCACCAATTTATGTTCCAAATTCGTATCCGGTTCAAATGGAATTACCTTATCAGGTCGCACCCCTTCTTTTGCCAAAGAAGTTTTCATGAAGGTCATCATCTTTGCC
This sequence comes from Anaerolineales bacterium, assembly GCA_963676155.2. Lineage (GTDB taxonomy): Bacteria > Chloroflexota > Anaerolineae > Anaerolineales > UBA11579. Next base: position 103,131 of record OY781052.2, on the reverse strand, counting down.
GGTGACAAACCAAAATCACAAGCATAATAAGTACACAGCCCACAACTGCAACAAGAAAAAATTGTGTTCGCATCTCCCAAAGAGAAATAATTATCCGTGGAAAGCGCACGCATCACCTTATGCGGAGAAGTACCCAACCCCAATGAATTGCGTGGACACATATCTGTGCACCGGTTACATTGGCAACAAACTGCCTTTGCCAACACAAGATCACTCTCAATTGAGCGTTCTTTTTCCACAATCATCTTATGTTCTTTAGGCAAAACAATCACACCGCCCATTGTCTTCGTCAGCGGTTGTTCCCAATCATAGGAAACAGAGCCCATTGCCGGCCCACCAATAATCATCGCATAATTTTCTTTATCTGTCGGCGCCCCTGCAATTGCCAAAAGTTCCGCAATGCTCGTTCCAATCGGCGCATTAATCGTCATCGGGTTCGCCACAGCCCCAGTAATAGTCACATACTTATCAACAACAGCGCTTCCATTCAAAACAGCTTCTTTAATATTCAACAAAGTAGAAACATTATGAACAATCGCACCCACATCAATCGGCAACCCACCAGTCGGCACAACCTTGCCCGTCACTTCATAGACCAAAGATTGCTCATCACCTGCTGGATAATAATTACCCACTATTTGTACATCAATAGCTGCTTCTTTTTCACAACGTGCTTGCAATTTCGCCACAGCACTCTTATATTTTGCCTTTAAGCAGATCACCCCTCTTTTTGCCTGTGTCATTTCCATCACAATCGCCACAGCATCCACCAAATCATCAGGATGCAAATCCATCAAAGTCTGGTCAACACGCAACAATGGCTCACATTCTGCCCCATTCACAATCAAAATCTCTGCGGTATTATTTAATTTTACGTGTGAGGGGAACCCTGCCCCACCAGCGCCGACAATGCCTGCATTTTTGATTAAGTCAACTTTGTTCATTATCGTTCCTATCCTTTAAATCGAGTAATATGTATACCTAATTCTCTAGCACGATCTTTCGCAAGCGGAGTCACAGCTTGGTCTTGGGTGGTCTGAATCTCTTTGCCACCATGGCGATGCACGTTCATCACCATCTGTTCAGTCACCACACCCTCAGCTTTGCGAACTTCTTCTTTTAAACTTTGATTAAACTCTTGAATATTAATCGAGCGCACGCCCATCAATTCCAATTTTTTCTGATAAATTCGAATCTCTTTGCTCACGGGGCTTTCTTTCGCAAAAGACCAAAGCGCATTCACTGATTGATTTTGTGAAAGTGTATAAAACACCATTTGTGCCACAAAACAATCGCCATTCAATTCCACAATTTCTTTTGCCGCTTTTGGGCAACTCATCAACACAAACACTTCAGCATAACCAAGCATATTTGCATAAAGTGTCGCTTTTTCCTCTGCATCATTCAAATCAATATATTTTGTATTAGAACTTTGGAAAGCACCATAGAGTGTTTGCGCATTTTCAGCAGCGATATGAATTTGATAGTCATTATAATTTTGTTGCAGATGGTTATAAAACACACCAAAAGAGAACAAATCAGGAGGCACAATGAACAAAGCCTTCTCTTTTCTTCCATTTAAAAGAGCATGCTTTTCCTTCCCACTCAACTTCTCTAATTCCTCTGCCAAAATTTTTCTGACAAGTTGCACAAGCTGCTGTTCGTTCACAAATCACCTTTCATCTGCAATAATCACATTACAATCACACAAAAATTCTTCAAATTTCTTCGTTGTAATAAAATTATGATGTGGTTGCATCGAACAAAATTCAAAGCGACTCGCTTTGCCCAATTTGCTTGAGTCTGCCAAAAAGAACGCAGAATTAGAATTATTGATCGCTTCACGGTTAATATTTGCCACATTCTCATCCGAAGTAGTCAATCGTCCTTCATAGGTAATCCCAGAACAGCCAATAAAACACTTATTAAAGTGCATGCTTTTCACCTGATCAATCGCACTCAAACCCGAAAGCACTGCAATCGAATTGATAATGCGCCCGCCCAAAATGATTGTGTCAATCTGATGCTCAATACACGCTTGAATATGAAAAGCACCATTTGTCACCAAAGTGATATTTTTGCCTTCCAAATGAGGAATTATCGTATTTTCCGTAGTACCCGGACCGATAAAAATAAAATCACCATCATTCACCAATGAAGCCGCATATTTCCCCAAAATCTCTTTTTCTTCTTTGTTAATCAACACACGTTCTGGCAAAGGGCGTTCACCCATTTGGGTACGCAATTTTGCAGCACCACCACTCAAAAGGTCAATATATCCTTCTTCATAGAGCGTCTTCATATCCCGACGTACTGTGGCATCAGATACATTTGTGGCTTTCACAATATCTTCAATATACACAATGTCTTTTTCATTTAATAAATCTAATATTTTTTGCCGTCTAATGAATGGGATCATTACCAGTACCTCGTGTTTAGAATTCCATATTGCGGATCAAATTCGGGTCGATCCGATTCAAAACTTGCATCTCTTGTTGAGTGGGAGGTTCCATTGTTCTCAATTGATCATATTTAACAGCAAAGCCAGTGTTTTCAATCACATCTTCAAGGCTCACACCTGGCATCAAACAATCCAAAACCACTTCGCCATTCTCCATTTTAAACATACACAATGGAGTGACATAGCGATAAATGTTCCCTCGCGTTGTATTAAAATCATTCTTTTCTACAAACGTACGTTTATCATGCTTTGTACGCCAAATAATCGGTTTTTTCGCTGTCGGAATCAACACCGCACTGCCGGCGCCACCTGGCAACCGCACTTTCGGGTGATGATAATCACCAATCACACTTGCATTCACATTCCCACGGTTATCAAATTGCACTCCGCTCAAAAAAGCCACATCCAATTCACCACGTTGGGACATATCAAACACATCTGCCAAAGTGAAAACAGAATTAGCATTGTTAAATAGATGCCCACCGGCAGTCGATGTATTTTGGCTCTTAGAAAAAGTGCCATCCACTCCACCCGGAATATTCACATAAATCAAATCTTTAGCATGCAAATTTTTGGCCAATCCAATTGCCACCATTGGCAATGGAGAAGAAACACCATGAAAAACAGTTTCTCCATCTTTCAAAAGCCTTGCAATCGCCACAGTCATCAAATCACAGGGTTGATACGTAGTCATTATTTCTTCCTCCCTGCATAATCTCTTAATTCAAATCCTTTGAGATACTCTGCCAAATCATCTCTGTTTTGGATCGCCAAATATTTTTTCATATTCGCATCCGCCACATCATACTTTCCATGACATGCACATGGTGCCGCACCTTGGGGCACATGAATCACTTCATCCACCAACAAATGAGAAATATCCACCTGCTCAGCCTTATTATTAAAATAAGTATCCGGACGTAATTGTTCTGTCACCACAATCACTTTCTTAGAAGCTTTTGCCAAAGTAATATCATCATAATTGGGCCCCGCAATGCTCGCGTTTCCATGCACATCGGCTTCTTGCACATGCACAATCGTCACATCCGGTCGAATCGCAGATACTGCCGCATAAACTTCTCCTGTGAAAGGACAAGTCACATTTCGAAAATAATCATTTGCTTCAATCAAATCAGAATTCACCAACCCCTTCACTGGCATAAAGCTCAGCCCAGCAATCGCTGCTCGTAATGCCGACATAACCGTATAACAAGCATGTTCATTTGCTTTAATCTTTCCCGATTGCACGCCACGTCGATAATTATTGGCTAATCCATATTTAGTCTCAAATCCAATAAAACCTGCATCCACCTCACGCACACAATCTGCCAAACATAACAGATCAACATCCAAGCCACCTGCTGTTTTGATTAATCGCAAGTCTTTTTTGCCTTGTCGCACCATTTCCCGTACATAGCTCATCGGTGCCCGATTAAGTGTATTCCCGCCTAAACCGACAATAATCCCATTCGGTAAATTTGCAACTGAATATCGAAGATCAACTAATTTGTTCATAAAATCCTTCTATTTAGCTTGATTGGCAGCAATGTGGATCGCATCCCAAACACCTGCAAACGGCGGAGCATAGCCAAAATCTACCATGCCCAATTCATACGTAGGTACACCTGCGTGAATCGCCAAAGCAAACACATTAATTCGCAATGCAGCATCTTTATAGCCCACAATTTGAGCGCCTAAAATCTTATAGGTTTTCGGATCATAGACCAATTTGATAATAATCCGTTGAGGATTTGGATAATATCCTGCGTGATTACGAGATTTAATCGTCACCGCTTTATACTCAAAGCCACCCTCAATCGCTTCACGTTCAGAGAGCCCTGCTTTGGCAGCTTCCATATCCGCCACTTTGACCATTGATGTGCCCATCGCACCATCAAACTTGCTGTTCATCCCACAGATCACTTCACCCACCACACGACCTTGTTTGTTCGCGTTTGTGCCCAGTGGAATATAATTATCAAAACTATCTTTCACCCGATGATAAATCGAAGCGCAATCTCCCGCTGAATAAATATCAGCCACAGAGCTTTCCATCTTCTTATTCACCAACACTGCCCCATTACGCAACATTTCCACATCGGTGTTCTTCAAAAATCCCGTGTTCGGGCGAATGCCAACAGACAAAATCACAATATCAGCCTGATAACAATTTGTATCCGTGCAGACTTGTTCCACTTTGCCATTGCCTTTGAATTCCGTCACTTTTTCACTTAATTTCAAATGCACACCCTTGCTAATCAATTCTTCTTGCAAAGGATAAACAATATCTTTATCAAAATTAGGCAAAATCTGATTCTTGAATTCCACCATTGTCACATTTTTGTCCATTTCGAGCATCGCTTCTGCCATCTCAACCCCAATGAACCCTGCCCCAATGATCACCACATTCTTAATATCGTTGCGCGTAGCAAATAATTCTTTTAATTTAACGCCATCGTCATAGGTACTAAGCGTTTCAATCCCTGGCAAATCAATTCCTTTAATCGGAGGAACAATCGGGGACGCCCCCGTAGCAACCAACAACTTATCATAAGTGTCAGTAATTGTCTGATTATTTGCCAAGTCTTTAACTGTCACGGTCTTTTGATTCGCATCCACATCCACAACTTCATGTTGCAAATGAATGGTCATTCCCATTTTCTCAAAATCTTCTTTAGAACGTGCGATTAATTTTTTAGGGTCTTCAATGACATTGCTCACCAAATAAGGCATTCCGCAAGCACCGTAGGACAAAACAGTCCCTTTTTCATAGACCACCACATCGGCGTCAAACTGTGTGCGTTTAATTTTGCTTGCTGCGCTCATGCCAGCAGCCACACCACCAATAATGATAACTTTCATTTCCACACTTCTTTCTATTTAATTGCTTCGCATTCTTTTTGGGCGTTCTTCATTGCGTTTTCAGGTGTAATTTTTCCCGTGAATGCATCATGAACATTTTGTGCGATGATCCCCATCATTGCACCCGTTTTCTTAGATTTGGCCACCGGCTTTGCGCCTTTGATCATTTCTAATACTTTAGCATACCACGCATTATCATTAATTCCAGCCTTAAAAGTTGATTTTCTCACAGGATTTCCTGAGTAAAAACCAGCTCGTTGATCCATCTCTTTGCCCGTCACAAATTCCATAAAAAGCTTCGCAGCTTCATAGTCTTTGCACAAAGCATTCATCCCAAAGCTCCAAGTCACATTCCAAGAGGTTGCCAAAGCACAAAAACCAACATCCTCCGGTTCTTCACAATCATCATTCATCACAGAGCCCAACTGCCCGCTCCATGTCACCCCAATCACACATTCCTTCTTTTGAATTGCGCGCATCACTTCTTCATTGCCAAAATTCGCCACATCTTCTGCGCAATATTTTTTCATTTCAATATAATTTTTCAAAGCTGTCACAGCTTCGGGTGTATCCAAATTGATATGCCCATTTTCATCAAAAGGCTCCACGCCTTCATTACGAAAATAAGGCAAAATATCTTGGAAGATCTCAGATTGGTGTGCCTTAAGTGTGAAACTATTTTCTCCAGTAGCCTTCACTAATTGCATCACCTCTTCCAAGTTAATTTTTTCAGGTAATTCTCGAAAGAATGCACTCTTTCGATAGAGCAACATATGCCCATCACAAAATGAAGGAAACAAATAATGTTTCCCGTCTATTTCAATTTCTTCTCTCACGGTCTCCAACACATCTTCATATTCATATGCATCAGAATATCCGTCATCAATCTCTCTCAAATAACCATTGCTCATAAAATCATAGAGCCACAAATGCCCTGCCACCATCACCACATCATATTGATAAGTCTCAAAAGAAGCCAATAATGCTGGATAATACTCTGCCCATGGCAACACATCCATATTAAGTTTAATTCCATGTTCTTTTTCAAACGCGTCAAATCGGTCTTTTTCTGAAACAATCCCAGTAATCGCGGGATCTGCCACAGCTAAAACGTTCAATGTTTTCATTTAACTGATTCCCTTTTGTTATTTGATCAATTCCACAAAATCGCCTGTATCCAAGCGAAACGCAGCCGCATCATCCGTATCAATATGCATATCCAACGCATAGGAATCCTTCACACGGCACGTCACATGGTGCATCACACCACCTTTTTCTCCCGGAACAAACACCGAAACCACATCTTTGTCCCGCACCCCCAATCGATTTGCATCACTCGAATGCAAATGAATGTGTCGATTCGCAATGATCAATCCTTCAGAATGTGTCACACTTCCCTCAGGACCCACCAAACGAAATGCGCTAGAACCTCGCAAATCTCCAGAAGCTCTCACTTGCGCATTTTCCACACGTAATTTCCGCGCATCAGAAGCAGAAACTTCCACTTGTGTCTCAGCACGTTCCGGCCCCAAAATGCGTACATTTTTGATCACCCGATCTCCCACCCAAACCTCGACAACTTCATTGCAAGCAAATTGTCCAGGTTGGGAGAGATCTTTCATCTTTGTTAGTGTATACCCTTTGCCAAACAAACGATCCACATCAGCTCGCGAGAGGTGCAAATGTCGGTTAGAAACTCCGATCGGAATAGCATTCTTCGATGATACGCTTAAATAGCCATTCTTCTCTAAAGCATCCACCACATTTTTCACAATATCTCGGATCATTTTTTCGTCATGCATGATAGTTTGTTTCCTTATTAATTAAGAATTTCTTATTTAATATTGGGCAAAATGTCTGAAACACTGGCGTGGGGTCGAGGAATCACATGCACTGAAACCAATTCGCCGACATTGCTTGCAGAAACTGAACCAGCTTCTGTTGCGGCTTTCACAGCGCCCACATCACCTTTAACGATGATGGTCACGAGCCCGGAACCAACTTTTTCCATGCTCACGATTTCCACGTTTGCTGCTTTCACCATGCTGTCTGCGGCTTCGATTGCACCAACCAAACCTCTTGTTTCGATCATACCAATTGCACTACCGTTCATTTTTACCTCCGTGCGTTTTTTGTTTGTTTCCAAATTATTTTTATTTGAGTCCCCTTCAGGGGCAGTTATTAACTCACTGTGTTTCGTTAAAATGTGATTTTTGAGCCCATTTTCAGTTTTATATTCTTTGCCACAAAATTCGCATTTTATCATCATCTTTTACAAAACTAAATTCATCAAATGAATATCGTATTTGCCTCCAAAAATCTAAATTGTAAAAATCTATACAATTCTAAATCCATCCACCAGCACACAATAGCGTTTTCGAGTGAAAGTTTTCGAAGTCGTAATTCCTTCACCAGTCGGTCCCGCAATTGTGAACCCTGGTGTCCCTTCACTGTTTACGCCCAAGCCTGCCAAGGAGGGTGCATTTTTCACAAAGATCGTTGTATTGATTGCACGTGCAAATTTTGTCAAATTCATCACATTCTGTGAGTGCATAATCGCAGTGTGGCGGTTACCATGTTCTGCTTTCACAGCCATGTCAATCGCTTCATCAATATTGCGCACCCGCACAATTGGCAAAATTGGCATCAACAATTCCTTTTGAACAAATGGATGTTCAAAGGTTGTTTCCATAATAATATTACGTGGTTTTGCAGAATAGGAAATCTTCAATGCATCCAAATATTTATAAGGATCTTTCCCAATCCAATCCCGATTCGTAGTCACTTTGCTACCATCTCGCACCAAAACCAGATCTTCCAAACGTTTCGTTTGTTCGGCATTCATCAAAAAAGCACCTGCTTGTTGCATTTCGCGAATCAATTCATTCGCCACGCTATCCACAACAAACACTTCCTTTTCCAAAATACAAACCACATTATTGTCGAATGCATTCCCAAACACAATGTCTTTCGCTGCTTTTGAAATCACCGCAGTCTCATCCACCACCACAGGAGGATTCCCTGCGCCAGCGCCGATAGCTTTCTTCCCAGATTCCAACAAAGCCCGCACCAAACCAGGGCCGCCTGTTCCAACCAAAAGGTTGATCTTAGGACTAGACGCCATCTCTTTCAATGATTCCATGGAAGGGTCTTTCACCATCGTAATGATATTCTCAGGGCCACCCAAGCTCACCACGATTTTATTGATGTTCTGCACCACAAGATTACAAACATTCTTCGAAGCCGGGTGCACATTGAACACCACCGTGTTCCCACTAGCAATCATATTCATCGTATTGCAAATCACAGTTTCCGAAGGATTTGTAGAGGGGGTTGTTGCCCCAATCACACCAAATGGTGCCATCTCTTCCACCACCAACCCAGTGTCACCACTGTTTGCAGCAGTTTTCAAATCTTCAGTCCCAGCACACACTGCGGCCAATTCGTGTTTCAAAACCTTATCGCGGAAGTTCCCCAAACCAGTTTCATCCACACACATTTGTGCCAAAGTGTTCTTTTGTTCCAACGTCCATTGTTTAATGCCATCAATGAAACGTTGTCGATCTGCCAAATTATAATCACCCATCTTCAAATAGGTGCGATGAGCTGCATCAATAGCATCCGTCATCCGATCAAACACGCCGTTTTGTGAGCCAGCGCTTGAAAATGCGGAAGAAGATGGTTTGCTATCAGCCACAGCAGGTTTGCCTTGTGCCAAAGTTTGTTGAACCACGGATCGAATGATGTTTTCAAGTTCTCTTTCATTCACATTCATACGATTACCTCTTTCTCAATTCTTCTTTGACCAATCGAGTAATCATCTCCACCAACTGTGCATCATCATTGCTCTGACCAAAATCTGTTTTGCAAGGCGGTACGCCACCGGTCATAATCCCATTGCGCTCTCGAACAGCCACAATTTCTTCCACACGGTCACATTCCAACTCCTGCGGATTCCCAATCTTGTCCAAGTGATAAAGAATATTCGCATAATGCTCAGCAGATTCCATACGGAAAAATGCTTGTTCCAAATTATTGCCCCATGTCAACAGCCCATGATTCGCCAACAAAACTGCATTATATCCCTTCACATAAGGACTAATCGATTGTGGCACTTCCACTGTTCCCGGAGTAGCATATTCTGCCACCGGCACCACGCCCAAAGTATAGATCGCTTCCGACAAAATCGGGCGATCCAAGGGACGACGCGCCACCGCAAATGCGGTAGAAACAGGAGGATGCGCATGACAAACACCCATAATAGCAGGGTCTTGTCGATAGACTTCGATATGCATCTTCACCTCGGAAGAAGGCTTGCCACGACCGCCCAAGACCTTTCCATCCAAGCTCATCTTGATCAGTGAGTCGGGGGTCATCCCCCCCTTGCTCACACCAGTTGGGGTAACGATGATGATCTCATCGGAGATTTTGGCGCTGATATTACCATCATTGGCCGCCACAAATCCCTTATCATACATCTTTTGACCATAATCACAAATTTGTTTCCGAATTTGTGCTTCACTTATGTATCTACCCATAAAACACTCTTTCTTTATTCAAATAACTTTGCAAGATTTTCGCTGTAAGGAGGTTTTACAATCCCTTTTTCAGTAATAATTGCAGTTACGTATTTTGCATCTGTCACATCAAATGCAGGGTTGAAAGCTTTCACACTCTCAGGAGCAGTGCGTCGGCCAAATCCATTGCCAATTTCTTCTGGGTCACGTAATTCAATTTCAATATCATCCCCAGTAGCAGTTGCCATATCAATAGTAGAAGTCGGTCCCAAAACATAGAAAGGAATTCCATATTCTTTTGCCAAAATTGCCACACCAGAAGTACCAATCTTATTCGCCACATCCCCATTTGCAGCAATTCGGTCAGTGCCCACCAAAACGGCATCAATCTTGCCTTGCTTCATCACAATTGAAGCCATATTGTCACAAATCACAGTCACGTCCACCCCTGCTTTGTCCAATTCCCAAGCAGTCAAACGAGAACCTTGCAACAACGGGCGAGTTTCATCTGCAAACACTTTGAAGTCATAACCCTTGTCATGCCCAGTATACATCGGTGCCAAAGCAGTCCCGATCCCACTTGTAGCAATCCCACCGGCATTACAGTGAGTCAAAAGGCCCATACCTGGTTTCAAAAGGGTCAACCCAAATTCACCAATAGCCTTGCCCATTGCTTGATCTTCAGCCAAAATAGCTTCACTTTCTTCAAGCATCGCCGCTTTAATTTCTGCCACGGATTTATCTAATTCTTTTTCAATGCGGGCTGTCATGCGATCCAATGCCCAGAAAAGATTCACAGCAGTCGGTCGGCTGGTAGCCAAATAGTCACGTGCTTTCACAAAATCTGCATAAACACCTTCTGCGGTATCCGCTTCTGATTGCAACACTGCCAAATAAGCAGCAAAGCCAGCAGCCACACCAATTGCAGGGGCGCCGCGCACGCGCAACATTTTAATCGCTTCCCAAATATCTTCCATGCTAGTTAATTCAAGAAATATTTCTTCATTGGGGAGCAAAGTTTGATCCAACAAGATCAAAGCATCTTTCTTTTCATTTAAATAGGCTGGTACGATTGTATTCATTAAGCCATCTCTCCTTTTCTATTTGACATATTTTTTAATCATGTCAACATATGCCTTACCAGTGGTGATGTTTTCACGATTCATGACAAATTCTTTTGCCATCAAAAGATTGGTTTTCTTTGCTTCTTCACGTTTTGCATCATCCGGAATCCCATCAAGGTCTTTCACATGTGCAAAGCCAACCGTGCGGCGAGTCATCTCACAGCCAGTCACCCCGGCAGTGTTCACCAAAATATCATTCAAATACCATTCAGCAAATCCCGGAGCCTTTGCCATTTCATCTGTCACAACTTCAGGGAAGAGTTTCAAGAATTTTTCTGCAAAAAGGTCTAAGGTTTTTTCCGTAGCATCCAAAAGCCATTCCAAATGAGCTTTCTTCTTAGCTTCATCTTCCACCCAAGCATTGGTAGAAATATAATTCATCACCAAGTTTGCCATCAAAGCACCAATGTCATATGCCATCGGTCCAAAGAACGCAAATTCAGGGTCAATCACTTTCGTGCTTTCTGCATTCACAAAAATACTTCCCGTGTGAAGATCACCGTGCAACAAAGCTTGTGCATTGTTCATAAAATCAAACTTTAGTTTTGCAACTTCCAAGCGATAAGCTTCATCATCCACAACATTTTTCTTATGGAAATCAACCAAAAAATCTTCCATATTATTGCGAGCACCAATATTGAAAGGTTCGGTATAGACCAAAGCCTCAGTAATATCACACAACTCAGGGTTGATAAAATCTTTCACCAAAGCCTTCTTTTCTTGATGATCCATCACCACATCAGAAGTGAGCAGCAATGTCTTCACCATGAAGTCAGAAATTTGTTCAGCAAAATGGGGGAATTGTTTCACATCCAAAAGTGCATAGCGCATAATTTGATAATCAGAAAGATCTTCCATAATCATACAGAACATTTCATTATCATATTCATAAGTCTTCGGCACTAAACCATTAGTCAATTTATATTCAATTTGCAAAATACGATTTTCAATTGCGCCACGTCCAATATCCAAAGGCCAATCATCACCGGCTGCACGAACATAAGGCAATGCTTGTTTCACAATAATGCTCTTATCGTTTTTCACATCTTTCAAGCGGAAAACCAAATTTAAGTTGCCATCGCCAATTTCTGCGCAATCAACCTCAGCATCAGGAGCAAAAAAATCTAAGCGTTTTTTTACATAATCGACAACGGTTTTCGTATCAAGTTCAAAATATTTATCCATCTTAGTACCTCTTCGTCAATTAATTTTCTCGTTTGTAATAAGTCAAACTAAGTGCAAAAATCAAAACCAAACCCTTCACAATATCTTGTGAATAGTATGGGAAGTTCATCATAATCAAACCATTCAACATAATCCCCATCAAAAGCGCACCCAAAAGTGTTCCGAATGCATTTGGTTTCCCAATCCCCAACAAAGAGAAGCCAATATAAGCAGCCGCCACAGAGTCCATCAAGAAGGAATCACCAGCATTCACTTCCCCAGAACCAATACGTGCACCCAAAATCAAACCACCCGCAGCAGCGATAAAGCCAGAAAGCACATACGCCAACATGCGATATTTATTAACAGGAATCCCAGACAAACGTGCAGCTTCACGGTTACCACCCACCATATAAAGATGGCGGCCAAATTTTGTGAATTCCAAGAAGATGTAAATCGCAATAGCGAAAACAATCATAATAATCACCGGCACTGGAATGTTTGCAACAACACCTCGCCCAATCCACAAATAAGCTTCTTGCATCAACCCTGGGGCAACCCCACCTCCCGGAATCGGCATCCAGTTATAAATTGCCGTCCCATCTTGGAAGGTAATCGAAATCCCGGTCAACACAAACATCATAGACAATGTAGTCAACATATCCGGAATGCCCACTTTGATAATCAAAAAGGAGTTCACAAAGCCAATCAAAACACCAACAATCAAAGGAACCACAATCGCTGCCCATGTAGGAAGTTCCCACATCACCATCATCTTTGCCGCAATCACAGAAGCAAACCCAGCAATTGCACCCACAGAAAGGTCAAACCCATCCACAGTCAAAGAAATTGTGATCGCCATCGCCATCATAGCCACGATGGACACAGATCGGAAAATATTGGTTACATTCTTGAAGTTCATGAAGTTTTCCAAACGGAGCGTGAAAAACAACAAAACGCCAACTGTCACCAAAATCGTTCCATACTTATACAAAAAATGGAACATGTCGAATTTTTTAGTATTACTTTTCATCGTTACCACCTGCAGAATAATATAGTAGTTCTTCTTCATTAGTCTCAGCAGTCACAAGCTCTTTAATGATCGTGCCGTTATACATGACATACACTCGGTCTGTAAGCCCCAAAATCTCGCTAAATTCACATGTTGCGTATACAACACCCTTGCCTTGATCCACGAGGTCACCGATCAAGCGATAAATATCAGCCTTAGAACCCACATCCACACCCTTAGTCGGTTCATCGAAAATGAATACCTCAGCATCTGAAATGATCCACTTCCCAATTGCAACCTTTTGTTGGTTGCCACCACTCAAATTTGACACCATTTGTTTTTCACTTGGTGTTTTCACACCCACTTGTTTAATCGTGTCTTGAGCAACTTTGCGAATCACATTGCGCTGCATGAAGCTTCGTTTTGTATACTTTGACAAAGTAGGTAAGGTCATATTGGTTTCAATATTCTCATGCACCAAAATCCCTTCCTTACGTCGTTCTTCTGGCACAAATGCCAATTTGCTAGAAAGTGCATGCGTCGGTGTTTTCGGTGTAATATCCTTGCCCCGCATATACACACCGCCGTTGTAGATCGGCTCAGCACCAAACAGAAGTTTACAAAGTTCTGTTTTCCCAGCGCCAACCAAACCAACCAAACCAACAATTTCACCTTCTTTAACATGGATGTTCACATTATTGATCCCACCCTTGCCATGTAATTCTCTCACATCAAAAACTTTTTCCCCAATTTTTGCATTGATCTTCGGGAAAGTGTTCTCAAGCTTTCGCCCCAACATCTTTTCCACAACAGTCTCAATCGTCATATCAGAAATCGGATACGTTCCAACTAGCTCACCATCCTTAAGCACAGTCACAACTTCACAAATTTCAAAAATTTCATCCAAACGATGTGAAATGAAAACAACACTAACACCATCTTTTTGCAGTTTGCGCACAATATCAAACAGTTTTTCTGTTTCTTCAACACTCAATGGAGCGGTTGGTTCATCTAATAATAAGAATTTTGCATTTTGAGAAACAGCGCGCCCAATCAAGACCATCTGTTTTTCTGACAAGGTCAAATCGCTAATCAAACGATTGACATCAATGTCAAGCCCTAAGGAACTCAAAATCTTCTTTGCTTCTTTTCGAATATAGTTCCAATTGAGAAAAGCTTTTGTATCTTTCTCAATGATATAGTCCATCATGATGTTTTCTGCAACTGAAAGATATGGAATAAGTGCTGTGTCCACTTCTTGGTACACAATGGTAATACCATTATCTTTTGCATCTTGCGGGTTATTAAATTCAACTTGTTCACCATCAATCTTGATAGAGCCAGTGTCTTTAATGTACACACCCGTTAAAACCTTCATCAGTGTACTTTTCCCTGCTCCGTTAGCACCAACCAATGCGTGAATTTCGCCTTCTTTCACACTGAAATCAACATCAATTAGCGCTTTCACACCAGGGAATTCTTTGGAAATATTTTTCATTTCAAGATTGCTCATCTAATATATCTCCTATAATCTTTCGGCAATTACCACTTACTTTCATACAAAGCGGATAATCAAGAAACTACATGTTATGAATTTCTATAATTATCCGCCAAAAGTTCATATGCGATCCCTGAGTTGCCGAATCACTTCAGCAACTCAGAAGATAAATTACATAGTACTATTTTTCGAGTGCTGCCATCCAAGGTTCGATGAAAGCATCTGAGGCACCCCATGCGGGGTAAATGTCTGCTAAGTCTGCCATGGTGACGCGTTGTTCGTCTTTAGAAGGAAGATCGTCAACGTGCACGAGCACTGGTTGCATGGAGTAGTAGCGAGGAATTGATTCACCAGCGATTGCTTTGAGAGCCAAGCGAATTTGAACTTGTCCAACCACACCAGGGTTCACTGCGGAGGAGGAGCGCCAAATTTCGGGATGTTCTTGCATCATGGCCAAGTCTTGGTCAGAAATGTCAACTGAGAAGAGAGGAATTGTTTCACCAGATTCGACGATTGCATTGTAGAAACCTTTTGCATATTCGTCCCAAACTGCGTAAACTGCATCAATCGGTTCATCAGTTGTGTTGATAATGGTTGTCAAAGCTTCTTGTGCTTTGGGCATGGGGTTGTCGGTGCCCAAGTCAATTGTGTTGATTACATTAATGCCGGTATAGGTGGGCAAAATGCCGCCTTCCCAAATGCGGTGTCGTTTGTCGGTGGGGGGAACGTTTGCAACACGGTTGTAAACAACGTTACCTTGTCCATCAAGTTCTTGAACAAGTGACATTTGTGAGAGCAAGCCCATCATGAGGTCATATTGATCCAAGCTGACCAATTTGCCATTGGCAACGTCTGCGGGGACATCGAAGTCGTTGTCAAACACGATTACAGGAATACCAGCTTCAAGAGCACGGGTCACTGCGGGCAACAATGCATCTGCCTTACCGTGAGAAATCAAAATGGCATCCATTTTGTTTGTCACAGCATTGTCAATGCCTTCTGCCATCACTGTAAGATTGTTGTTGGCGTCGATCACGGTCAAGTCAATGCCATATTTTTCAGCTTCGGCTTTTGCACCATTAATATGCATGACCATGTGGGTACCAGTACCCCATTCCTTCACCAATGCCATTCGCAATTCACCTTGAACTGCTTCAGGAACATCGCCACCTTGGGCAAAAGCTAATGCAAAGCTTGAGGCCAAAATGACTACAGCGAGGATTACAGAAAGTAACTTCTTCATTTATAAATTCTCCTTTTAATTTTTTTTGCTTTCGCAACTTAAACATGATTTATTTGCTTAACGCATTCACAATTTAACATATTTTTAATACATTGTCAAATTTTTGCACGTTTTCTCATTTTTTATCACTAAAAGCGCCTATATATGAAAAATATTTTCAGTTTTTAAAGGTTAATTTGCAAATTTTTGAAAACAACAGCATCGCTTTCCCTTTTCCCCTCTCAAACTCCTCGCTTCCTTCATTTAATATATACATGACAATATATATCCTCTTTGTTTACTTAGAAAATCAACCGAAAACAATTTCAAAATAACAACAAAAAAATAAAGGGCGAAAATCGCCCTTTATTTATCAACCATCAAAACCTAACCTTAAAATTTTCACTATTTTTCAAGTCGGATCAAAACACCTGTCACAGCAATCCGCCAATCATATTCTCCAGTAGCCTCATTATATCCTTGGCAAGTGATCAAACTCACCTCATCATAAGCGGAAGAGTTGTAAATATCCATATTGTCAGCTTTGATTCGTTCATTACTTTGCACTTGATATACATACTTCAAGCCATTTGCATAAATCACAAACTCATCACCCCAATGCAAATTCTTCAACTCTGCAAACACAGATGGTGCACCTTGTGCATCCACCACATGCCCTGCCAGCAAAGTTCTTCCAGCTTGAGTGGGGAATGCCGTCCCAGTCAGATAACCAATATCATCTTGCAACCAAGTAGCGTCCCATGTATTTTGGTACTCAGGAATCCCCACAATCTTTGACTTCACATTTAATGCTGGAATTTCCAACACCAAATTATCAGTTTTAGAATATTGCAAATTATCTGGTTGGTTTGGCACAATTGTAATCTTATCTCGTGCAAACCCAGTTTCCGGCAACATGAATGGTGGTTGAATAGAAACTGATGAACTTGCTCCATAGACATCCACATCATCCAAAGGATCATAATATCGCTCATTCGATAAGCTATTGAATGGAGATTGTTCTACAGTTTCAAAATCACCTGGCAAACTTGTCCATTCCACATTTGCTTGGTTCACAATGCTACCACTACTATAAAAATTGACTGTCGCTTCGAAAGTAATCACAGAATCTTGATTCACTGTTGGATCCCAATCATCGTAAGCAATCGTCAAAGTACGTGTAGCTGGATCAAAAGTCATTGAATCAGGAACCTCACCGCTCACATGGGTTTCCGAACCAACCACATATTCCAATTCAAGTGGAAGTGTATCAAACACATTCACATCATATGCACTTGTTGTGCTACTTGACTCATGGAAAATAGTCAATTTATATTGCACACCACCCCCTATAGGTACAATATTTCCAGATGCAGTTTTTTGAATGTCCAAGAAAGGTTCAACAATCTCAACCGATTCCGCTTCATCTGTCATCGGAGTGGTCACATCATCCCAGTCTGCATTCACTTGATTATTCCGTTCTCCAGACCCGACCACTACTGACGCGTCATTCAAAACAACTGCGCGATATACAATCGTAATTGTCTGTGTTGTGGAGCTGCTATTATCATTCGTCAGAGTTCCAAAATCAAATGTCAACATTCGGCCTTGATTCAACGTTTCTCCACTCCCAATCGGATATTCTCCCACTGTCGGAGAATTACCAGTCGTAGTAGTAGGTTGTGCAGCCGTAGCTTTATCACACAAATCCACAAACGCACCAGCCGAAGTTGTCAAATTTGCATCAGCCGTCACAGCATCTGCACCACTGCCATCTCCACACCCCAAGAATGCCAGTCCTTGATCCAACACATCAGTCAACACAAAATTAGGCACGATAATATCATCACTGCCCGGTGTAGAAGGAATATCAATCGTCACTTCATAAACCAAAATCGAACCAATTGCTGCATCATTTCCCGTAGGATTAAACGTAGTCGCAGCAGGTTCACTAATTGATAGCAAATGTTTTTCCATACCTTGGATCAAAATATCTTGATCTGTATCTGTTGCAGATTGAGGTGGGCTGCCAGGAGTGGTGTTATTATTACCATCATCCTCAACTGTGACCGTATTATCAACAAAATCAACACTCGTCACATCATCCACCTTCACCGCAAATGTCACCGTATGCACATCTGTCGGATGCGCAGCCAATGCGCCAATCGTCCATTCACAAGTTTCACCAGCAGCACCCACAGCATCACACACCCATCCATCATCAGTAGTAACACTAGGATCATTAAACCAAGTCGTTCCAGCTGGCACCGTTTCAGTCAACACCACACCAGTCGCATTCTGTCCACCCGTGTTTCGATAAGTGATCGTATACACTAAAGTATCACCCAAAGTAGTCGTATCTTTATTATTTGTCTTTGTAATCGACAATGAGGGTTCACCAACCGCTTCCAAATCAGATGTATCTTTATTATCACCCGGTTTAGGTTCAGGTCCACCACTGTTTTCATCCATATACACAGTTGCCACATTGTTAATTTCATGCACACCTGCGGGCAACGGATCATCAATCGTCACCACAAAATACCACACACCACGATCTGTCGGATCGCCAGTACCAGCATCAGTTGCCCCCGCTTCAGCCAAAAGACCTGCGCCTGCAACTGTCACAGGCACCGCTTCATATTCACCCGTAGTAGTGTTCAATGTCCACGAACCTGTCACACCATTTGTAGTATCTGTCAAAGCCGCATCATAAGTTGTATTAGCCGGCAAATCTTCACTCAAAGAGAATTTTGTTGGCACATTTCCCGTATTTTGGAATCGAATCCCATAATAAATCTTTGCATTGGGTTCTAAAGTTGAATTTGTCCCAGTAATCTCAAAGGTCGCATCATATTTATCTACCACAAGCTCACCATTTTCCACAGTCACAGAGCTATCTGTCGATTCTGAATACGTCTTTTCATCCGGCACAACCCCATCTTTATTGGTCCAATCCACTTTTGCCGTATTAGTCAAAACATCACCGGGCAATGGTACATTATCCACAGCTGGCGTCACACCAATTGCAGAAGCATTTTGATCAATCACAGCTTGATAAATAATCTCATACCAAACATCATCATTCACATCAAATCGTTGTCCAGCTTCAGCAGTCAAAGTAATCGTTGGCGCCGTATAATCCAAAATCCAACCACTCCCAACTGAGCCGACTGAGGTTCGCACTTCACTTCCTGAGCTAGTATCCACTCTCTCTGCACGCAAAGAAATTGGATTCAATGTCAAACCAGTTGGAATCTCATCAGAAATCACACTGTCCCAAGCCACTGAACTATAAGTACGTGTCGTGCCATCAGCTTCATAATATGGATTCGAAATCTTAAGCGTATACCCAATTGTCGCACCAATACAATTATTATAAGATGTACCACTTGCATCATTCAAATCAACACAATTGCTTGAAACCAAAGCATTCGTCTTTTCAATATCAAGGTCCGGTTCAATAATAGTTGAAGAAATATCATTAGAATCATAAGTATTCCCAGATACGCTCACTTCAAAATCATTTTCCTTCACTGTTCCAATCGTATTGCTTGTATGCGTATCCAAAACAACCGCATTAAACCGTACAATCACCGTCTCTTCTGCAGTAGTCGCGCCACTTGCAGGTTCATCACCGTTATATATATCTCCCAAAGTAACCGTCACCACTTGTCCAGTATCAACACTACCAGTCGTAGACACAAAAGGAGTTCCATTCACATCCGTTATATCCGGCACAGACAAACCAGGGCTTGTCAAATCAATTCCATTAGCACCAGTCAAATCAGCATCAATCGTCATATCAACGTCAGAATTGATCGAAAGTGTTGCTGAATCCGCAACATATTCCAATCCTGCAGGAATCACATCTTCCACAGTCACGTCTGTCGCCGTCCCTTGTGGCAAAGTAAATGCCAATTGGTAAGTCACAACTTCACCCAATGCCAATTCACCATCTGGAGATTCAGCATCAGAAGTAGAATAAACCGACTTGGTCAAAACAGGTTCTGTCACATCAAAAACAGCAGAATTAACTGAGTTGCTATCAGAATAATCTCGTTCCTGATCATTCCCTGTCCCATTAGTATCACGATCAACAATCTCTCCATCCATGCTAGACCAATCAACCGTAGCCACATTTTCATAAGCCACCCCTGGGTTCACACAAGAAGATACAACACCTGTCACCGTCAATGTAATCACGCGGCTAGGATCAGAATAAGGGACATCAAAACTATGTCCACTTGGCGTTTGCAAAGTCCATCCGCTTGCATTGGTTCCCACCAACTCAAAATCTGTTCCCTTCACCACCGGACTTGTCGCATCGGTATCTGACACACTATATGCATTCTCAATCGTCGCAGCAGAGCTCTCATCAATCGTAATAAACGAAGCACCATTAGCACATTTTGGTAACGGATCAGAGAAAGTGAGATCATAAGCATCCGTATTATTTCCATCAATTAAATGCTGCAAAGTAATCGTATATTGAATCGTATCCCCTGCTTGAATAGTTGTGGTCGGCGTCACGCTCTTCACAATATCAATCTCAGGTTCCACCACCAACACCGATGGTGTGTTCGTCACATTGTCACGCACTGTTTTATAGTCAGTTGGATCATCCGTATCAAGGTTAAGCACGTCCCATCGAACAGTAGCATTATTCTCTAATTCAACACCCTTATGAATCGCAGGGCTGCTCTCACTATCCAAAACCATCACTTCATAATCAAAAATAATTTTTTCTGTAGTCGGATCATTATCCGACGTGTTTTTCACCGTACCAAAATTCCATGTAATCCGATTGCCGCTCACAGCCGCCGTCGGCAATGTCAAATCAGCATTAGTAGTATCATCCACAAGCACCCCTGTCAAAGAAGCACCATTAGAATCTTCCAAAGCAAATGAACCGCTCACAACATTCAAAAAATGTAATCCATCGTCCAAAGTATCCACAATTCTCACATTCCTTGTCGTTGCTTCTGGCAAAGTAACTTCAACATGATAACGAACAATTTCACCAATCGTAGCTTCTGCAAGTTGATTATCGCTTCCATCATTATATTCAGATGAAACCAGAGTCTTTTCAATGGACAAATCACCCACAATCACAGATGAATCATCATGATCATCACCAGGAGAGTAATTATCGCCACCTTCTTTAGAAGAATAATTTTTCACGCCACCTTTGTTCACAATCTCCGTTCCTGATTCCAAATCAGGTTTCAATTGCAAGTCATAGGTCACCACAATGATATTCTTCCCATTAGTCGCATCATGTCCTTGGCAAGCCCCTTCTCCATAAGCAAGTCCAGTAGAAGGATCGTTAATCTCAATCCCAGCGCCAAAAAATGCATCTTCATCACTGGTAGCACTTCCATCCACATAACTATAAGTTTCATTTGCTGGAGTTGCTGAATTATCCAATGTAAATTGAGTCGTTCCATCACCCAACCAAATCTGCAAATTTAATCCACCACTAGGTACTTGCAATTGAGGAGGCAAAATATCATTAATCTGAATATCAAATGCTCCATCAGGACTATTCCCTGTGTTTTCAATAACAATCGCATAGCGCAAAAGGTCACCACCATCCAAGCCAGTTGCTGAACTGTCTGGGGAACCATGCGAATCAAAATAATCTGAATTTATCACAGTTGGCAAAGACCACGGTCTGCCTGTTGTCCCCGGCAAATTAAATCCATAATCCGTAGGATTCGGTACCAATTGTGCAGAACCTGAACCACTCACGGACACCACAGATTTAGAAGGTTCCAATTTAGGTTCATTCAAAATCAAATCCACATTGTTTTGTGCAGAGTTTGTTTCACCTGGGCTATTACTATCCGAAGCTTCAACATGGTTTCTCAATGTCAACCCATCACCATAATTACGATCTGTCACCTCAATACTAAACAACAAATCAATTTTCACTGGATTATTGGCTGGATCATCATCAGAACCAAAGAAGAACTGCAAATAATTATTATCTATAGAAGGATCAAAACTAACTGTTGGCAAAGGTGAAAGTGTATTATTAATCGGTGAATAAGTGTGCGCTGGCCCATACTTCCATTCACCCACACCAGGAATTCCATCAGGAGCACTCACTGAAGATTGCAACCAAATAGAACTTGGCGCAGGAGTGCTTCCCAAATTTGCAGGATTTTCCGCCAAAAAGATTGGCAATGGCAAATAATCTTTAATCGTCAAGCCAGAAAAGTCGCCTGTGGGAATCTCTTGTGTAATTCGATATGTAACCCAATCGCCTGCCATCACATTTTGCATCGAACATGCATTCAAATTTCCACTCGTATCACAAGCAACGCCATTAAGCGCCACAATATCTTTGGTCAACGAACCTTGTGGCAAACTATTAGTATCATCAGCCTCTAATGGAGACCCACCTCCCAAAACACTTCCACTGCTAGGACATAGATTTGTCGTCGTATCACAATTCTCAACATCCAAAAGATTTGCTTCGAAATTCGCCACATTCTTCAAATCATCGCCCATCTTCACAAATTCTGTATATCCTGTACGCATATATTTATCTTGTACAAGACCATAATAAGTAATCGTACCAGTCGTTGAGCCAGCAGGGCTAGAAAGACCATCTTGAACTTCCCCACCATGCAATTGTCCATTCCCCAACGCATTCGTGAGTGCTGCAGAGATATCAAAGGATAATTCCGTTTCACCCGTATTACTACTTGGGTTCGATTCAACCGCATCACATTCAGAGCCAATCACAGCGCCGTTATAATCACAAGTCACTGAATAATTAGCAATATTCATCCCACTAATCGGTGTAGCACCATCCGTATGGATTGTTAAAGTAGGTTCTATCGAAGAATCAAAATGCAAACCATCTGGCAAAGTATCACTAATAACAATATCTTCAATCCCAAAATAGTCTGACAAACGGAAAGTCACCTGATAACGAACTTGCGCATTAGGACCAATAGGAACACCACCCGTAGTTGTCGAACTCTTTCCAAATGTCAAAATCTCGCCCTTAGTATCAGCAATTCCGGGGCCAACCCCTGGATCACTAAAATCGCGCGTCACATCAGGATCAATAGGATTATCAACAATTACCCATGTAGCATTATCCAAACGAACAATATTTTCATAAGAGCTATCATAGGTAGAAGCCCCACTGCCCGCCACTGTCGCAGGAACATAATAATCAAAAGTAACCATCACCCCATTGGGCAAGTCACTTCCAGTAAAATCAAAAACAATCGTTGCTCCATCAAATGGACCAGAACCCACAGCCGGCATCCCCGAAATAGGTGCATCCAAGCCACTAGGTCCATCGGAGTCAAAAGTAATCACAGGGCTCAAAACAGTCGATCCATCCTGATCTGTCACTGTCATGCCACCCATATATACAATATTAGGCGGCAAAGAATCTGTGAGCATCACATCTCTAAAAACAGCGCCATCCGCTGTATGTAAATTAATTTCATAAGATTGAGGATAATTGGGTCCAGAAGGAGTATGCGTATCAGAATTTTCTTTCGTCAATTCAATCACTTGTGGTGTCACGGGGTTGTTCACCACCCAAGAAGTTGGAGGACTTGTATCAGAAATAATAGTAGTATCTTTAGGAGTCGTACAACACCAGTCCACCTCAGGAGTCGCGCCATATTTATAGCCACCTCGTGCGCGCAAAGACAAAATAGTATCAATGCTAGCATCGTCATCCATCTTCAAATCCATCGAAACATTAATCACTGCTTGGTCAGGCGTATAGGATCCGTAAGGTAATTCAATCGTCACAATCTGGTCACCCACCTCAGCATTCGGGTCACAAACCTTCAAGAACTTTCCTTCAATATCCAAACCAATCGGATGAGTCAAACAAATTCCATCAGATGTGGAAGCAAATTCAGTCACATGCAAAACCAAATTTTCACCGCCATGTTGCGCCACAAATGAATCTCCCCCAGCAGCAGGAGAAATCCCCCCACCATCAATCGTACTTCGAGGAACATAAAGATCAATAAATGGACCATACCCTGTCGAACCATGATCTGAGTTAGTACCATTATTATTGAAAGTCATATTTAGGGTAAATATCTCTCCCAAAAACACATGGTCAGGGGAAGATAGTGACACTTCACCCGTCGGTGTATAAGCCGGTTTTGCAAAAATCGACTTCAAGCCACCTTTTTCGTTTTGTTGCCCAAGTGCCACAAATTCCGAAACACTTGAAGAAACGCCACTTGTATTTGAATCCATCAAAGAAGCTGCCCCAACAGCTTGAAAGATCAAACCTAACAAAAGAATCACGTTGAATAACAAAAATGATTTTTTAGAGAAAAATTTCATATTACGAACCTCAATGATCGATTTAATGAGTATTACCCCATTTTCAGCAAACAATAACTTCCATACTATATCTTACAACAAATATTAAAATATGATAAGTTAATCAGCTTTTTCGTTACGTTTTATTAATATTTATAGAGTTTGACGAGTTTTAGAAGAGATAAATTACTCAATTTGCCAATCAATTGGCGTTTTTCCCCTAGATTCTAAGAAAGCATTTGTCTTCGAAAAATGCCGGCACCCAAAAAATCCTCGATAAGCAGAGAGCGGGCTCGGATGCGGGGCCTTCAAAACCAAATGCTCAGAATTCGTAATCATTGCCGCTTTT
Organism: Anaerolineales bacterium; assembly: GCA_963676155.2. Lineage (GTDB taxonomy): Bacteria > Chloroflexota > Anaerolineae > Anaerolineales > UBA11579. Next base: position 78,600 of record OY781052.2, on the reverse strand, counting down.
GATTGTGCAAAACTCCCCCATAGTAAAAACACAATCGGATCTTCCCGTTCATTCAACAAATTAATCACTTGATCAGTGAAAATTTCCCATCCACGTCCGCGATGAGATCCTGCTTGCCCTGCCCGCACAGTCAAAATTGCGTTCAACAGCAACACACCCTGATCAGCCCATTTTTTCAAATAACCATGACTCGGAATCGTACACCCCAAATCACTCTCTAATTCCTGATAGATATTTACCAAAGAAGGTGGCACCTTAATCCCATGTTGCACAGAAAAACACAATCCATGCGCTTGTTTATACCCATGATACGGATCTTGTCCAATAATCACCACCTTCGCATCCGCATAGCCCGTAAAATGAAACGCATTATAAATTGAATGCATCTCAGGATAAATAGTCGTAGAACGATACTCTTGGATCAAAAATTCTCGCAAGTTCTGATAATACTCTTTCTCAAACTCGCCATCCAAAACCATTTTCCAATCATTTTCAAACTTCACAGCCATCCGCACCCACTCATTTCGTCGCTTTAATCGCCAATGCTACAGCGCCCAACAATCCCGCGTTGTCTCCCAATCCTGGTGGCACAACATAATCATCAATCTTCCCTAACAAATTTTCATGCACCACATATCCATTCAACACCTTCGCCAATTTTTCTCGAATCATCGGGAACAAGTGCATCTGGTGCATCACTCCCCCACCCAAAATAATCCGTTGCGGTGACAAGCTCAACACAAAATTAGCCAACCCTTCCGCAATATAAGCCGCTTCTTCATTCCAAGCTTCATGGTCTGCTGGCAACGTTTCTGCTGCTTGTCCCCATCGCGCCTTGATTCCTGGTCCGGCTGCCAATCCCTCAAAGCAATGTTTGTGGAAGGGGCACACACCTTCAAATTGATTCTCCAATTCTGCCGGAAAAATTCGAATATGCCCTAATTCAGGATGCAACATCCCATGCAACAACTCACCATTCACCATCACACCGCCCCCCAAGCCAGTCCCAATCGTTATATAAATGAAAGTATCCACATCTTGAGCAGCACCCCACACATGTTCACCCAAAGCAGCTGCATTCACATCCGTATCAAATGCCACCGGCACCCCCAACGCACGCTCAACAGCTCCCTTAAAATCCGTGTCTTTCCATCCCGGTTTTGGGGTGCTCGTAATATAGCCAAATTTCTCAGAAGTAGGGTTCAAATCCACTGGTCCAAATGTACCAATCCCAATATCTTCAAAATCATACTGTTTTTTCATTTCTTTGAAAAATGCAATAGAAGCTGAAATCGTCTCATCCGGCGTAGTCGTTGGAATTGAGCTTCGTTCCAAAACCTTTCCTTCTGCTGTCGCAATCCCCAACACAAATTTTGTTCCCCCTGCTTCAATTGCACCATAAGTTTTCATCAATTTTCTCCTTTTAAACTTGATTACTTTTTCATTATAATACATTCCAATCAAATCATAAAATTCATCATATCAACGAGTGATAAAAAATAAAAATTTTCAGCATTTTCATGATTTTACTTTTAAATCTTCTTTTAATTACAATTTACATTTAAATATACATTTTTATCTCATTATTATATCTAAACGTCTTTTTTCATAAAATATTCAATCTATTTTAAGTTGTCACCCCGCTTTTTTTTTGATATGATTGAATCAATCATATCAAAACCAAAAAGTGGAGTATCAAAATGAAAATTATCTCTGTCGCAAATCAAAAAGGTGGCGTAGGAAAAACCACCCTCTCAATCAATTTCGCCGTAGCCTTCGCCCTTATGCTTGCTCATGAAGCCAATCAAAAACAAAAACTAGGCCGTGTCCTCGTCGTAGACATGGACCCCCAAGTACACGCCTCTGCCACATTTGCCGGTGGTGTTTTTGATCGCACCATGCCCAGCAGCGACACACCCACGCTCGGGGAACTCCTCATGGATATGACCGACGAACCTGTCATGTCAGTTATCCGCAAATCACGCCTCCCGCTTTCTGGCCGCGGAAATTTAGATTATATCCCCACCCGCAAATCCTCCATGAAACAAGCAGAAATGTTCCTCCGCACAGAAGTAGATGGAAGTTACCAACTCCTAGAATTGCTCAACACCCTCGCCGATGTCTATGAATATGTCTTCATCGATACGCCCCCCAACCTCGGCTCCATGACAGCCGCCGCCCTCTATGCCGCTCATCACGTGCTCATTCCCTCCCAACTCGAAGCCTTCTCCCTAGACGGTGTCTACGATGTCTTCGATACCATTGATAAAATCAGCAAACGCAGCAATCCCAAGCTCAAAATCACCGGCATCCAACCCACCATGTGTAATTTTATTCGCAAAGAACAAAAAGACATCTACGAAAATATCAAAGATCAATTTGGCGAATTACTCCTTCCCCCCATTTCTTCTCGTGCAGAAGTAACCGAAGCCAACACAGACGGTCTCGATATCTTCTCCTATCGTCCTGCCAGAAAATCACAAGAACTCGCGTCCTCCTCCATCGCCACACAAGAGTTCGCCAAAGCCGCCAATGAGTTCCGTCGTCGCGTAGACGCAAAATAATAATTAAAAAAGGTTGGGATCATGCCAAAAAGAGTAGAAAGAGATTATTCCGTCGGTCGCGTAGACAACAGTCAAGCGGATGGATTTTTCACCAACGCCCCAGCACCACGTCGTTCCACCAGTCGTGTGGTGTCCGTCAGTCTGTCAAAAGTCATGCCAGACCGTTATCAACCTCGTCCCATCCTCCCCCTCGAATTAAAAAACCAATTCTATGCCTATTTCGATGAAAATTTAGCCCAAACCCTGCCCAAAGGCAAGGACCCACTCAACATCTATCAAGCCGCTGCAGAGTGGCTCAAAATGAGCAAGTCCAATCAAGCCATTGCAGAGCGAGTCAAACGCCTCCTTTCCTTAGGAGACACTGTCGAACAAGTCGGGCAAATCAAACCAGCCACTGGCAAATGGTCACAAAATTCCAAAGGGGAAGCCATCTTCGCCCTCGAATCTGGTGAACGTCGTATGTGGTCACTCGCCCTCTCCTATATTCAAGAAGGCAATGACCCCAACGCAGAAAATGCAGAAGAGCCAAAGATAGAAGTCCTAGAGGTCAAAAAAACCTCTCGTGAGCGCCAAGTTGTGGAAAACAGACACGCCGAAACCCCCACTGCCGTTGCGCGTGCCCGCGAAGTTGCCTCACTCGTCTTAGAAAAACAAAACATTCACCCCGCCACAAACAGCGCAGACGACTATGAATATTTCCGTCAAGTCACCGAAATCAAACGTCTCCCCTCTGGTTTCTGGGATAGCATCGAAAAGATCATGGGCATCAGCGATTTTCAAATGCGCCGTCTCCTTCGCATCCTCCAACTCCCCACCGCCCTCCTTGAAAAAGCAGATATGTATAACCTGCCAGAACGCGTCCTCCGAGAAATCATCCAAGCCTCACCCAACTCGTGGGAAGCCCTCATCAACGCCGCCGTGCTCAAAAATCTCACCGCAGAAGATATCGAAGCCAGCGTTCAAACAGAAACAGAAAAGAAAGACGTTCCCAAAAAAGCACCGCGCAAGGTCACCGCTTCCGAAAAAGCCGCTCGAAAAAGCGTCAGCTTCATTGGCGCGCTCAAAAACCTTGAACGCTCCGAGCTCAAACAAGTCGTTGCAGAGATCTCCTTTAAAATGAAATATGATGACGAACGCCTGTTTGAAGCCGCGGGGGTCATCGAAGACCTCGCCAAACAAATTCGCACAGAAGCAGAACATATTCGTCAAGACAAAGCATACGAATAAATAATCAAGAGAGAAGAGCTTCTTCTCTCTTTTTAATTGGATCAGATATGAAAAAACAAATCTCATTTATCGCTTTTATCTTCATCTTCTTCGCTGTAATAATTTCAACTCATGTCCAAGCCCAAACCCCCTCCCCGCCAACCCATTGGCAACCCACCCCCGGGCTCACCTGGCAAATCCAATTTGCAAGCTCTCCAGACCTCAACACAAAAACCCACTACGACCTCATTGAAATTGATCTAGATCAAACGGAAACAAAAAACATCCCCAATTTAGTCGACTATTATCACCAACAAGGAACCAAAGTTATTTGTTATATCAGCGTCGTATCCTATGAAGAATGGCGAGAAGATGCCGATCAATTTCCAGAAGAACTGATTGGCAATCCCTATCAAGGCTGGCCGGGAGAAAATTGGCTAGATATCCGACAAATCGATCAACTCACCCCCATCATCGAAGCCCGCTTTGACAAATGCGCCCAGCTAGGCTTTGATGGCATCGAAGCAGATAATATCCAAATCGCAGACAATCAACCCGGCTTTCCCATCACCCCCGAAGATGAAATAATCTATGCGCAATGGATTGCACAACTCGCCCATCAACGTAACCTAGCCATCGGACAAAAAAACGCACCCGCTCTCGTTGAACATCTTGTTGATCAATTTGATTTTGCAGTTGTCGAATCATCATTTTATTATCAAGAAACAGACCCTTATCGTCCCTATATCGAAGCCAACAAACCAGTTTTTGCCATTGAATATACAGATAACTGGCACCGCAACACCGCCTTCTGCAATCTTTCTCAAACTCTCCAATTCAGCACCATTCTCAAACATCGCAACCTAGATCGTTGGATTTCGCCGTGCCATTAATTTATTTCAGCTTGTCACCACCCATCACTTAATTTATAATCGGAGATATTTTGTAAGATATCTCGTTTTGTTTTTATTTTTCGAATACTCTTTAGGAGAAAATCTATGACAACGCTCACTTGGGATCAACGAAAGCAAAAAAACTTCCGCAAATCTTTTTTTGCCATCGAAACTGCCTTTTATTTCCTTCAAGGTCTCTACATAACCGGTTTAATCGTCCTCACCGACTATCAAATGGCCGTTCTCTTTGGGCTAGACTATAACAAGATCACCACCATCATCTTCATCATTGGCATCCCCACCTATCTCAAAATGTTCACCGCCCTCATCTCAGATCGTGTATCCATCGGAAAATTTGGCAAACGCAAACCCTATCTTGTCATTGGCGCTGCTTTTTTTGCCATTTCATTCAGTTTGCTTTATTTTTTCAATGCCTATTCAATCCTCTACATCATTGTTCTTTTGCTCGCCTATATCGGATTTATGTTTGTCGATGGCACCGCAGATGCCCTCACCGTCGATCTCACCCCCATCAATGAAGCCTCTCGCATGCAAGGTTTCGCCCAAGCAGGCAAATATGCCGGCACCGCCCTCGCTTACATTCTCGGTTCACGCCTAGCACCCGCCATCGGCTGGAACAACTTCACGCTCCTCATTGGTGTCATCGCAATTGCCCAAGCCTTAGTCCCCCTCCTCTTCAAAGAAATTGAGTCCACGCAAGAAAAGAAGAAAAAATACCCTGGCATCATCGAATCCTTCAAACTCAGCTTTGGCAACTGGCCCGCCATTCAAGGCCTCATATTTGCCTTCGTCTTCATGAGCAGCATCGGCATCACCTCAGTCATGGGACCCCTCATGCTCAACAAAGTCGGTCTCCAAGTCTACGGGGATTCTCGTCTCATCGGCTATATCGTCCTCTCCATTTCCACCGCCACCATCGGCACGCTCATTCGTCGTTGGGGGGGCTTCACCAATCGCAACGTATTCATCAGCTTTGCACTCATTTGGTTGCTTTTCACCCCTTGGCTGATGGTCATGCAAAATTGGGAAAATGTCGCCCTCATCTATATTGCTCAAATCTGTATGGGCATTGCCCGTGGCATCACCATTGTTGTCACCTATGCCCTCATTATGCCCCTCTGCAATTCCACAGTAGAAGGGTTTATGTTTGCCACCTTCACCAGCTTCATGAACATTGGTCGTGGCCTCGCCACCAAAACAGTCGCATTCTTCGGAGAAACAGTCGGCATCGGCATGGTACCCGCGATTTTTGTCATTCTTCCCATCATGGGCATCGGTCTCCTGATGGTACCCGGCATCAACCGTGGCATCGCTCAGATCAAACAAAGCCAAATCGAAACGATTGAACCCGTCGAAGCATAAAACATTTTCAATAACACAAAAAAGAGCCTTTGTATTTTCTCAACACAAGGCTCTTTTCTTTTAAAACAAAACCCCTCAAGCACCGCTTAAGGGATTTAATTGTATCTCCTAGTGGTTCTTCTAGAATGATACTCTTCCTCTTCTTCTGTGTTTTTCAGGCAACAATCCCAATAAGAATGAGATTGAAAAATTCGATTTAAGTATAAATAACTATATCTTTACCTTATTTATCTGATTACCACCCTATAAAGACAAACTCATCCCCTCAAAACTTACCTGAAATTAATCAAACATATTACCCAAAAAAAGAAGTGATCTCTTTAGATCACTTCTCAAAAATTCCTCACATTAGTTGAGTCGCACCGGCTGGCCTTCCAAAAGGCTCCGATAAGCCGCATCCGCAATTTCAAATGCCTTCATCCCATCCAAGCCACTCACTTTCGCTGGTCGATCTTCTCGAATCGAATTCAAAAAATCCTCCACCATCGCCCCATTAGAATCTGACCCACACGGGTGCAAGCGCATCGGTTGTGCGCATCCCCCATGCACATCCAAATTCGCCTTGAACGCATCCACATCCACCACCCCTTTTTCTCCCACAATCTCAATTCGCAATCCCCCCCATGTGTTATAACGCACTGGTCGGCTCCACGAACAATCAATTGAAGCAATCGTACCATTCTCAAATTGCAACATCAGCAATCCGCCAGTCTCCACATCCACAGTTTCAGCCTGAATAATCTGATTGGCCTGCGCATATACTTCTGTCACTTCACTACCTAAATACCAGCGATAAATATCCGCCAAATGCACCGTATGATCCAAAATTGCTCCCCCACCTGCCAATTCTTTATCCACAAACCAATTCCGATGATGGCTCGGCACCTGCCCCTGATTTTCACCCACCATCGCCAAAACCTTCCCCAAACCATCTTGGTCGAGCATCTTCTTCACCTCATTTAGAGAAGCATCATAGCGCATTGGGAAAGCTGTCATCAAGCGCACATCATATTTCTCACACACATCCAACATCGCTTGGCAATCTTCCATGTCCACTGCCAATGGTTTTTCAGAGAGCACATCCGCGCCCGCACTAGCAGCCATCTCCACCAAAGCACGATGTCGATTATTCTCCGAACAAATCACCACCCCATCCGGGCTCTCTTTCAACAATTCATCATACGACTCAAATAACCGCACCCCATATCGATCTGCAAACAACTTCCCCCGTCCCAAATTATCATCCGCAATCCCCAAAAATTCCACATCAGGTCGATCAATCAAATAAGGAATATAAAATTCAGCATGCAAATGTGCAAAACTCATCATCCCAATCTTCATTTCAACACCTCCTCAACCGCCATCACATCCACAGCTTTGCCAGTCAAAGCAGATTCAATCGCCGCCCGAGCAATCTGCACCGCTGCCAACGCATCCACAGCGTCCACACGCACAGGAGCATCACTTTTCAAATTCGCCAAAAATTCCTTCAGCTGGTTAGTATACGGACTTTCCAACAATGGAGAACCCGGCAACCCCACTTCACCACTCCCACCTTCTGTTTGATGCATCAACACCTGCAAAGGAGCCTTTTCTTGAGAATCCCATTGAATAATGCCAGCATCGCCTGCAATTTCAAAAGAAGTTCGGAAGCGTGGTTTTGGTTGCGCCCAAGAACCTGTAATATGAGAAATAGCGCCATCTTTATGAGTCAAAATCACCATCGCATGGTCAAAATTCACCTCTTCACCACTTGTCACTAATGATTTCGCATATACTTTTTTCACATCACCTGCCATCCAGCGCGCCAAGTCAAAATCATGAATCATCAAATCTTGCAACATCCCCCCCGAACGCTCCAAATCCACATACCAATTATCACTTGCATTATGCGGTTGAAAACTCTCTCGTCTAAAACGCGTCACCGCCACCTTGCCAATTTCCCCCGCCGCCACATTCGCTTTTGCCGCCACATATTCAGGGAAATAGCGTGTCACATGCGCCACATATAGCTTCACTCCCGCTTCTTCGCAAGCACGAATCATCATCACGCAATCTTCCACTGTCAAACCCAATGGCTTCTCACACACAATGTCATTTCCCGCTGCCGCAGCCTTCAACACCATCTCTTTATGCAAATGCGTCGGTGTACAAATATCCACCACATCCACTGCCGCAATCAACGCATCCAAATCTTCACATGCCTCAATCGAAAATTTCTCCGCAAATCGTTTTGCATTTTCAAATTGTCCAGAGCTACAATGAGAAAGCCTTGCATCCGTTTCCAACCAAGAAGCCGCATGCGTCTCTCCCATCACCCCAGTGCCCACAATTCCAACTGTTTTCATACAAATTCTTCCTTTTATTGCCAACCTAATAAACAAATTGGGCAATCACCTGTCATCACCCAATTTCTCTTTGTTCTATTTCACAGCCCCAGCTGTAATATTATTAATCAAATTTTTCGAGAAAATCAAATACAAAATCAACACAGGCACCATCGCCAATGACAGCGAAGAGAGCACCGCATTCCAATCAATCACAAACTGCCCCAAAAACACCTGTGCCCCCAACGTAATCGTCTTCGTAGCCTCACTCGGCGCCAAAATCAATGGGAACCACAAATCGTTCCAAATCGGAATCATCGTAAAAATCGCCACGGTCGCCAAAGCAGGGCGCACCATCGGCAGCACCATCCAGAAAATCCGATATTCACTCGCCCCATCCACACGCATCGCGTCCTTCAAATCCTGTGGCACCGTCTGCATAAATTGTGACATCACAAAGATCGTTTGCGGCAACCCCATCGCCGTATAAACCAAAATCAACGCCCACAATGTATTAATCAAATGCAAGCTCACCACCAACCTTAAGATGGAAACTGTCCCCAAGCGAATCGGAATCATAATCCCAATAGCCAAATAAAAGCTCAACAAAGCGTTCCCTTTGAACTTATACTCCGCCAACGCCCAAGAAGCCGCCGCCCCCAACAGCAACACCAAAAACATCGCCCCCAACACCACCATCACACTATTCAAAAAATAGAGATCAAATCGTGCTCGTTCAAACAAAGTCTGATACCCCTTGAACGAAAAAGTTTCCAAGGTGGGGAACGTATAAGGAGATTTAAAGATTGCTTTCCGATCCTTAAAGCTATTCACCAAAATCAACAGAATGGGGAACAACGCAATCATAGAATAAAGCAACAAGGGCAAATGAGTTAAGAAAGTACCAAATCGATTATGTTTTGAAGTTGTCATCATTCGCTCCTAAAGGTCATAAACAGTCACACGGCGTTGCCATGCAAACGTATAAATCAAAACGCCAACCAAAATGATGAAGAACATCATCGTCGCCACCGTTGCACCCAACATCGGATCCCCCAATTGCAATTGTTGTCCAAAGAAAGTTCGATAGAACAACGTCCCCATCAAATCCGTTGAAAAATTCGGAGAAGCCAACGCCCCTTCAATCACATACACCAAATCAAACGCATTGAAGTTCCCCACAAACGTCAACACAGAAACCATTCCAATCGTTGGCATGATAATCGGGAACTTAATCTTCCAAAAGATCTCCCAATTATTTGCCCCATCCACATGCGCCGCTTCAATCAGCTCATCCGGAATCCCAATCAAAGAAGCATAAATCAACATCATCGGAATCCCAATAAATTGCCACACAGAGATCAATCCAATCGCCACCAAAGCAGGGCCTTCCAGCCCCAACCATGGCTTAAACAACTGCCCCAAATGCACAAATTCCAAAGCACCTTTCGCCACACCCCACAAAGGGCTCAGCATCAATTGCCACACAAACCCCACAATCACAAAAGACAACATCGTCGGCATAAAGAAGATCGTTCGATAAATATTGCGTCCCTTGATATGCTTCATCGAAACCAAAGCAGCCAAAGCCAACCCCATCGGATTTTGCACACACATATGAATCACAAAAAAGATAAAGTTATTCTTCAAAGCCCCCCAAAAACGAGGATACCAGTTCGGGTCAGTAAACAACTTAATATAATTTTGAATTCCATTAAACACTTCCGTACCATCTGGCAAAGACGTGAACAAACTCAAACGCAACGAATCTGCCAATGGATAGACCATAAACAATGTATAAATAATCACTGCCGGTGTCAGGAAAACAATGATATGAAAGGGAAATTTTTTCTTCCCATGTTGAACGTTTATCTCTGTTGTCATAAGTACCTCTATTTTTCAGTAGATGAATTTTACAGGCAAAGAATTGTGGCAAACAAGCAACATCATCATTTGCATCAATTCTTCAACTTCAATCCAAATTTCTCTTAAAAAAATTTGAAAAGAAGGGGCATTGAAACTGCCCCTTCTAATTTATTCAAATCACACAACTATTGTTGTGGTGCATACCATGATTCAAGCCCAGCTTGAACTTCTGCTGCAGCTTCTTCTGGAGTCACCGTAAGGTTCATCACAGCGGAAGTCAAGTTCCAAAGTTGGTTTTCGAGGTTTGGTTCACCACGAGAAAGAATTTGGTAAGAGTTGCGAATCGTGGATTCACATTGACCGCGCCAGCTGAGGAATTCTGCTGCCACAGGATCAGTCACTTCCACTTCATGGTTAGAAAGTGTGAAGAAACCTGTCACATTATTGGTATAAATGTCAGCAAATTCTGCTGTCGTCATCCATTCCAAGAAGGTCTTTGCAGCTTCCATATTAGGAGAAGCAGCGTTCAAACCCAATGCAATGTCCGTGTGGTCACTGATATAGCATGTGTCGCCTTCGTTCCAAACGTAAGGTTTGAAAGCACCCATTTCAAAATCAATATTCGGGCTAAACACACCAATTTCCCATGAACCAGTCGGATAAATCGGAGCCAAGCCAAGCATGAACATGTTTTGGCTATCAGGATAGGTTTGTGCTTCATAGCCTGGGGCCAAGTAAGGTGCCCAGTCTGCCAATTCAGCAAATGCATCCACATATTGTGGGTCTGTGAATTTTTCTGTACCATTGATCAAACCCATGCGGCCTTCTTCACCCTTCCAAAGGTTCGGGCCAACATTTTGGAAGCCCATTGTGGCGGGATCCCAAAGGTCATTAGTGCCCATCGCCAAAGCGGCTACATAATCTTCACTTGCTTGAATAGCATCCAAAACTGCATAGAATTCATCACGTGTTTGGGGGACTTCCAAACCTAAGTCTGCAAATGCATCTTTGTTATACATAAAACCATGAATAACAGAAGCCATCGGCACAGCAAAAACGGCGGAGGCATCATCGGTAACCCATGCAGATTTAGCAGCATCACCAAAGTTTTCCATTCCAGGAAGTTCAGTCAAGTCTGCCAAATAACCAGCATTGAAGAGGTCCAAAGAGTTATCAAAGGGGCGTGCAGTAATCAAATCACCTGCTGTGCCACCTTCAAGCTTTGCACTCAAAATGCCATTATATTCTGCGGGGGGAGATGGGGCAAAAATCACTTCAATGTCAGGATAATGAGCATTAAAAGCAGGAATAATCACATCGTTCCACAGCGCCAAGTCATCATTTCGCCATGATTCAATTGTGATTGTTGAGCCACCGTCTGCAGAAACAGGTTCAGAGCTTACAGCCATGAAAGCCATTGCAAGGACGAAAAGCACAGCGACCATAGTTACTAATTTTTTCATCTTATCTTTCTCCTTTTAAAAAGATTTATAAAAATTTAATTCCAGCAAACCTTCTGCATTTACTGGAACCTCAAAATACTTAAAGAGAGTGCCACACCAAGCATGCCGCACCCACAGCACTGCTAGAAATTTGCGATCGTTGAATCGTCAAGTCACGCCAAGCAATCGGAATCGTGCGTCTTTTTGCTTCTTTCACCATCGGTTCATAAAGCACATCAAACGCCGCCTTGCCAATCCCCCCACCAATCACCACCCGGTCCGGGTTAATCATCGCCATTGCCACAGAAAGCGCCACCCCCAGCCACTTCCCCATTTCTTCAAAAACAGCCACAGCCAACGCGTCCCCCTCCAATGCTTTTGCCAACAATTCCTGATTACTTATCGTCTCTGAAAGTGATTCTGCATCATTCTCAGAACCATTCACCTTATTCAATAAATTTGAAATCGCCAATCCCCCCACATATGTTTCCAAACAACCATTCAACCCACACACACAATCCACACCATCCCAGCCATAGCCAAAATGCGCAATATTCGCCGCCACTCCGTTGCTCCCATGCAATAATTTCCCATCAACCATCACCCCTGCCCCCAAGCCAGAGCCAACGCCAAAATAGACCATATGCTGGCTATGCTTACCTGCCCCAAACAACCACTCTCCCAAAGTCTCTGCATGTGCATCTGTTGCATGAAACATCGGATATTCAAATTGACTTTGCAATCCCTTCCGCAAATTAAAATCAGAATCACCCAAATTCACCGCCCCCTCCACCAAACCTGTCTCATAATTATGCCATCCCGGAGAACCAATTCCCACACCTAACACTTCGTTCTCCACTCCATCAGATAGCTTATGCACATGCAAACCAATCTCATGCATCAAAGCATTTGCAGTCGCTGGAGTCTTTGATTGATATTGTTGCATCACTTGCCCATTCACATCCACCAAAGCAGATGCCAACTTCGTAGCCCCAAGATCAACACCAATTGCATAACCAGACATAGTTCCTTTTCTCCTCAAAAGCCTAGTTAAAAATGCGGGTTCTTTGTTCGCCATTCTTTGAACAGCGCATCATTATGTTCAGTCGCACCTGGCATATTCGCACTAATAAACACCGGCATCTCACCACCATCCTCATCCAAAATCAAACAAGTCTCAGCCACCAAACATTCCCAAATCAACGTCCCGGCAATCGTAGAGCTCGACGCCACCTTCCAAGGTTTGTTTTTCAAAGGCACCAAAGCATCTCCCGGCACGCCACAATTGTCAATCACATAGTCTGCAATATCATATAATCGTTTCCCAATCGAAGATAAAGGTGCCACCTTTGCATATTCCTTCGCACAAATCGTCACCACCTTCAATCCTCGCGCCTGAGATTCCAAACACATTTCCACAGGCAATTGATTCACACCACTGTTAGAAACAATAAACATCAAATCACCCGGTTGTGGATCATAAGAATCCAAAATAGGAGTCGCCAAACCCGCCGTGCGTTCAATCTTGCTAGAAAGCATCGCATTTTCATGAATCATCAAATTAGTCCGAAAAATCGGCACCACCGGCGCCAAGCCACCCGCGCGCAAATGGCCTTCCATCGCAATCATCGAAGAATGTCCAGTTCCAAAAATGAACACCCGTCCCCCACCGCGAATCGTTTTCGCCATTTCTTTGGCAACCGTCTCAAGCATTTCTGCTTGGGTGTCAATCACCTTCTCTTCAATCTCAAGAACTTCTTTCCAAAATATTTCAATGCCTTCCATAGTACGTTTCTTCCTTTTAAATAGAGTCAGAGTGAAGTGCAACCACTCAAATTAATTTTAATTCTTCCGAAATCACCAATGCAGCCGCACCCTTCATCACAATTTCATCATCCAAAGAGGCAAAGCCAATCTTTGTATCTCGCATCAAATAAGATAAAGTTTTTTCATCCACCAAAGCAGTTAATTCTCTCAAAAACTTCTCCCCAAACAACTTAATCGTCCCCGCAATTCGAATCTGCCGCACCCCATACGCACTAATCAACAAAGAAATTGTACGGCTCAACGCATCCAACATCAAATCCACTTTTTCCTTCACCAGCGCATCCTCTTGTTTATACGCCACCGCAAAAGATTCCACATTCATACTCAAATCATTTTCCACCAATTTTGCCAACACCCCCTCTGGTGCCTTCGCCACAATTTCTTCACCATAATCAAGAATCGCTTCATCATTGATCACAGTCTCCAAACATCCCACATTCCCACACAAACACTTCCGATTTCCCGAAAATCCACTAAAATGGCCAATCTCTCCCGCCCCAAACGTATCCCCATAATACATTTTATTATCCAAAATAATCCCCCCACCAACCCCACGTCCTGTTTTCAACAGAATCATCGAATTGACCTTCAAATTATGCCCAAACACATTCTCACCCAGCCCTGCCACTTGGCAATCATTCCCCACATAAACTGGCAATCCATATCGTTCTTCCAAACGTTCTTTCAAGGGCATATCAGTCCAATTCAAGGCAATCGCATAATGCACCATGCCTTGCTTCGCATTCAAAAATCCCGGCATCCCCACCCCAATTCCCAAAACAGGCGCTTCTGCCGTTTCCAACAAAGAATCAATCAACTCAAATGCCAAGTCCAAAGCCGCCTCACCTTTAATCGCATCCACCGGAATTTGATAATGAGTAATCGGTTTCCCGCGTAAATCAAACACACTCCCAGAAAACTGAAACCGTGCCAAATCAATCCCAATCACCACCTTAGACATCGCATCCACCTCCAACATCATCGGTGGGCTCCCCCCTTGCGATTTTGCATAACCAATTTCTTTCACAAAAGTATCACTAATTAATTCGCCAACCAAATCAGAAACAGTCGTCCGAGTCAAACCTGTCGCTCTGGCAACATCCGCGCGGCTCAATGGCGCCCGATCATAAATCGTTTTCAAAATCAACGTCTTATTGTGTTGCTTCTGTTCCTTACTGGTTACTTTCTTTCGCGCCATCAAACTACTTTCTGTTTTAGAAAACTTGCATACCTTTTACAAAAGTTTTTGTCACAAACAAATCCTTATTCAAAACAGTCACATTTGCTCTGAATCCTTTTTCCAGCTTTCCATGCGTATCATCCGCATGAATAATTCGAGCAGGCGTTTCAGTCAACATCACAATCGCATCTTCCAAAGAACTGCCAATGGAAACAATATTTCGTAATGCCTGTTGCTGATTCAACGTGCTCCCCGCCAAAGCACCACTCGCCAAGCGCGCCGCCCCGTCTTTCACAAACACTGGCTGTCCACCCAAAGCATATTCACCATCTGGCAACCCTGCTGCTTCCATCGCATCCGTAATCAAAGCCACCTTATCCACCCCCTTATGCTCAATTGCAATCCGCAATGCCGCCGGATGTATATGAATCAAATCCGCAATCATCTCCACCGAAGCCTCATCCAAATCAAACATCGCCCCCACCACGCCCGGTGCCCGATGGCTCAATCCCGTCATCGCATTATACAAATGGGTACAGTGGCTCACGCCCCATTCCACACTCTTCACAGCTTCTTCATAGGTAGCACAAGTATGTCCAATAATTGCCACAATCCCCTTTTTCTTCAAATAACGAATCAATTCTTCCGCGCCTTCAATTTCAGGAGCCAATGTAATCGTTCGGACTACATTCTCAAAATCTCCCACCATCTTTTCAAAAGCAGCCACAGAAGGTTTGAAAATATTTTCTTCCTTTTGCGCCCCTTTCTTATCCGGATTAATAAACGGACCTTCCGCATGCACACCCAAAATCTCCGCCCCCTCCACTTCTGCTTTCATTGCTTCATCCACAGCTCGCAATGCTTGTGTCACATCTCCCAAAGGCATCGTCATCGTCGTTGGCAAAAATGCTCCCGTGCCATTGCTCGCCACAAATTTTGCCAATTTTGCAATAGATTCCACCTTGCCATCCATCGTGTCCACCCCCACACCCCCATGGCAATGAATGTCCACAAATCCTGGCACCACAAATTCATTTGTACAATCGATCACTTCATCCACTTGATCCACAGCAAAAACATCCACGCCCAACACTTGGGCATCTTCCACAAACAAATTTCCCCGCACAAACCCTCGATTAACAAAAACTTCACCATTGGCAAAACACTTCATTGAAAACGCTCCTTTTTCTGCGCCTAAAGTTTAGGTAAACTAGCCGCCGCGATAGACTGTCCAACTCGTCGGCTTTTTTCATCTGGCAACTGAATTGTGATCTTCGCTGCCAATTCTGGGAACTCACTTGCCAAGGTTTTTCGAGCACTATCCAACAAAATCGTCCCGCCTTCACCAGAAGTGGTTCTTCCCATCAACAAAATATGTTTCATATCATAAAAATCAGCATAATGGGCCACTGCATAGCCAAATTGCACCCCAATGCTTTCATAGATTTTCGCCGCCCCTTCATGGCCCGCGAGCATATGTTTCTGCACAACCTTCAACTTCTCGGCTGGTGAAAGTGCTTCATCCAATTCAATCCCCGCTGCCGGAGCCAATCGAATCACCCCTTCTTGCGAAAAATAATTAGCCCCCACTCCCCGATCTAAAGACCAATCATGTTGTGGCGCATCTTCTTGCAAATCCACTGGCACAAATGCCAATTCATTCAATGCCCCCGTGATCGATCCACTCGCATCCACATAGCCAGCCGCTTCACTCGTCCCCATTGCCAATCCCAAAATTTGAGTCTCATTCAAAGACATCGCCCCTGCCAAAGCTGCCACATCCCCATCATTGCGAACTTCCATCGGCACATTGCCATATTTTTTCTGAATATCCAAAAACAGATTCTTAATCTTTGCCACAAAATCATCATCAGGAATTTGGCGGAACAACGAAGCAACCATCACCTTATTATCAATATAAATCCCCGCCGAGCTCACCCCAATCGCATCCACACTAGGCAAATGCGAAGCAGCAATTTCAAAAGCGCGCTGAATATGCTTCAAATGATAGTCCGCATCAGCAGTCACTTTTGGCAACCACGGGGTCTCATCAGCAAACACCACTTCTCCATCCATCACCGCTGCATATTTATAATCACTCCCCCCCAAGTCAATACCAATTCTATTTCCATTCATATTTCGGCCAATCGCAACCGGATTTTCCACAGGTTTAGGTTCAAAAAAATCTGCCGAAAATTCCACCACCAATTGACGTTCATAAACCTTTGTCAAAAAATCATAATCAAAATGATGCGTACCGTTGGGGGAATAATCCAATGCGATCTGTTTGCCAATCTTCTCTGATCCAAAAACAGAAATCTTCCATCCCCCATAGACCCACAACATCGTCTTCACCAATCGTTCAATATATTGATAATTTTCTTTATCCTTACCATGCACATCAGAAAAAACAAATGTGGAATGGACCGCCAACAAACCATTCTCTCGTTCCAAGCAAACACAAACCGGCACCTTATCATCGGTTTGCGCAACTGCAGCGCGATAGTCTCGATTGAATAATGAAATGGGGCGAAAAGATGGGTCAAGAATAGGTTGGATCATCAAACAACACCTCTTAGAAATGCATTTGTAAGTCTACTATACTAACTATCACAGAATAGCAAAGTTTATTTTCATTGTCAAGAAACACATAATATTCGTGGAAAAAATTGAGATTTAAACAACAAAAGGCAGAGCATCTGCCTTTTGTTGCAAAAAGGTGTAAAAAAATGAATATGTACTATTGTAACACTAACACCAAAAAAATCAAAATTAACTTTTCACAAAATCGCTTTTTTTTGTCAAATATCATATAATAAATAAGAAATCAATTAAAGGAGAGGATTATATATGGATATTACAAAAGTTTCACCCCTAAACACCGGCTATCTCTGCACCGGCTATCAAATCGAAAAGGGGTTGGGTGAAAAAATTGCCATGCGTCTTATTCAACCAGATTTATCCTTCAAAGATTATACCTTCACCGATTTAGAACAACACTCCAATCAATTTGCCAATGTCATGCAACAAATTGGCCTCCAATCCGGAGAAATCATGACCATCTATCTCCCCGTTGGCATACCAGAGCTATACACAGGCTTTCTCGGCATCTTAAAAGCTGGAGGCGTCGCATGTAATGTCTTTTCTAACATGGGCAAAGACGCTCTCTATACACGTCTTGAAGATAGCGCCTCCACATACTTGCTCACCAAAAAATCACTTTATAAACGACTTAAAAAATTAATTGATGACTTACCTTCCTTGAAAAAAATCATCCTTGTAGACCTAGAACAAGATGAAATGCAAGATGATCCAAAGATCGTCAATCTTCAAAAGCTTCTCTCAACCGCATCACAAGATTTTTCTCCCGTTCACAATGGTCCAGAAACCCCCTACGTTCTACATTACACCTCCGGCTCCACAGGCAAACCAAAAGGCGTCATTCACGTCCAACAAGCCATCGTCCATCAACTCCGCACCATAGAAGAAGTCCTTCAACTCAATGAAAACGACATCTACTGGTGCACCGCAGATCCCGGATGGGTCACCGGCACCACCTATGGCATCACTGCCCCTTGGATGAGTGGCGTCACCCAAATTGTCAATGCAGGTGGCTTCAACCCCGTCGATTGGTTCCAGATCGTACAAGATCATAAAATCACAGTATGGTATACAGCCCCCACCGCATTAAGAATGCTGATGCGAGATGAAGATAAATTTAAAGGGAAATTCGACCTTTCAAATCTTGATCGTATGTATTCAGTCGGAGAACCACTCAATCCAGAGATCGTCCGCTGGGTAAAAAAGACCCTCGACAAACAAATCTACGACACTTGGTTCCAAACAGAAACCAATGCCATCATGATCTCCAATCGCCCTGGCCTTGCTGTCAAAGACGGCTCCATGGGCAAACCCCTCAGCACCATCCAACCTCGCATCGGTGACGACCAAGCCGAAGCACTTCCCGTCAACCAAACCGGCCGCCTACTCGTAAAAGCTGGTTGGGAATCGATGATGCGCGGATACTGGAAAAATGAAGAAGCCTACCAAAAGAAATTCCAAAACGGCTGGTACGACACAAACGATCTCGCCTATCAAGACGAAGATGGATACTATTGGTTCGTTGGCCGCAATGATGATGTCATCAACACCTCAGGGCACCTTGTCGGCCCATTCGAAGTCGAAAGCGCCCTCTTAGAATTAAATGAAATCGTCGAAGCCGCCGTCATCGGCGCACCAGACCCAATGCTCTTCGAAAAAGTAGTCACCTTCATCGTTCTCAAAAAAGGTGCCGAATGGGACCGCAAACTTGAAATCGCCATCCGCATCCACATCACCAACAAACTCGGCCCCATCGCCGTCCCCCTCGACTACGTAATAATGAACGACCTCCCTAAAAATCAGAGCGGCAAAATCCTCCGTCGCGTCCTCAAAGCCAATTACCTAGGCGAAGACGCAGGAGACACATCCACAATGGCATAATAAAAAAAGCTAGTGAAAATTCACTAGCTTTTATCTTTACTTTACAATATCTTTGAAATATAAAACCGGTTTAAAAGAAAGAGATAAAGGATAATCAATCCTTTCATTTGAAATTTTAACATGAACACGTACTAAATCATTAAGTAACTTATCATTCAAATCAATCGTTGCCTCTGGAATATCGGTTAATACGTGAAAAGTATCTGTAACATAATTAATAGTCCAATCATATTGCAAGTGATTTTCAGAAAAATTATTTTTAGGAATCAACCTAATGGTTAAAAATCCATCTTTAATCTCAACTTCAAAATCAATAAAATGATAATCAGAAAAATTACTCAAATAATCCTCATCAATAGTTTCCCCACTAATCAAAGAGAAACGTTTCACAAATTCAACACTCGAATTAATGGATCCCATCATAGATAAATGACCATTATTATAAAAATTCATCCATGATAGATTCATATTTCCATCATCTAAGTTTATATAAGGGATCTGATAACGTTCAACAAAGGATGAATAATCAACAAGAACTAATGCTTCTTTATTTCGATAATCTGTTACAACAGGAATAGAAGTTAAGATAAGTTCAACATTATTAGCTTTACATAAATCCAAAATCTTTCCTAGATAAAATTGATAATCATCTCTCTCAGCAATATCAATTTTAGGTAAACTTCCCTTTAATTCACGTAAAGCAAAAAATTCTTCTTTATTAATAAATTCCTGAGTTGAATGATATCCTAAAAAACCTGTTCCAACTTGTGGACGATTAAAATATTGATCTAAAATAAATGAATTCGGTTCTTTCCAATAAGTTTCATGATGCGTTGAAGTGATAAATAATTGAAAATATTCATTTGGCTTAAAAAGAGCTTTCATCAATTTGAGATCTTCCCAATCAAAAGAAGAACGATGTAAATAATTGATATGAAAAGTATCATTTTCAATTGCGTCAAACACATATGTTTCCAAAACAACATATTTTGGGGACTGTGTTTTTAATGCTTTGCTCAATTCAAAATAAACCAATGGCAAAGTACTATTAGGACTTCCTAATGCGAAACTTTTTAAACCCGTTGCTTCACTTACAATTACAGGATCAAAAGAGGTGTAACTATGAGAATTTCCTAAAAACAAAAGATCAATAGAATTTTCAGGCAAATTTTCATAAACATTCCATGAAGATCCATCATATCCTTTTTTACTAAAATACTCATTAATTCCAAAAATAGAAACACAAATAATTAAAAACAAAATAATAAGAAAATTTCTATTCTTTATAATTTTCATAAACAAAACTAACCTTATAAAATAATTAAAGAATTTCTATTCTACCGTAAAGGAAAATCGAATTCTAATATTAGTGGATATTCAGTATCACTTGAAAATATTTTCACAGTCAAACTGTCTACATTTCTATTTTTAATTTCTATTTCTGGAACAGATGTAATCATATCCAAAGTTTCATTCTCTCCAAAAATATTCCAAGAAAAATTTAAATCTGAATAACTATCATTGTCACGAATTAATTCAAAAAACAAATAATCATTAGTCTTTGAATAATTAAAATCATCAAATAAAAAATTTGAATAAATATCATAAACATCTTCATTCAAAGATAATAATGTTTCATTTGCTAAAAATCTTGATAGTTCCAAAGTGGATTTATAACTTCCTGAAGTAGAAACATGATTTTCATTGAAAAAATCTATCTGCGAAAGTTGTAATTTCTCATCAATATTATCTATTAAAATTTGATTGGTCTCAGAAAAATTACTTAAATAATTGACTGGTTTTTCTAAATCAATAGATTGCATAGGACTTCTAACAAAAATTAATTGAATATCATTTTTATCGCATAATTTTTTTAATTTATAAAGATATTTAATATATTGTTGCTCAGTTTTTTCATCAAGAACAGGTCTTTTAATAAGATATGATTCTGTATTTTTATTTTCGTTTATCACTTTATCTAAGCTATAAAACCAAGAAATTTTTTCTTTTTCTTCATTTGATGTTTTTTTTGTTTTTAAATATTGATATGTATTATCAATAATTGTGTTTGGTTCTTTATAAATTCTAGTGTGATTGATTGCAAATTCGCTAATCCACCAGTAATTATTGGGGTCAAAAAAATGTAATAACACCCCAAAATCAAACTTATTAATTTTTGCTTCCCTCAAATAATTGATATATCTATTCTCAAGTATAGGTGTATCAAATGTATATGTTTCAACAATAACATATTTGGGTGATTGTCTCTCAAGAACTCTTAAAAGTTCATAATAAAACAAGGGAAAAGAAACACCCCCTTCACCAATAACTAAAGAATTTATAGATAATAAATCATCTAAAAGAAACTGATGGTAAGTATTAACTGCATGAGAATTACCAAATATTACTAAATCTAAACTATTACGTTCTATATTTTCAAATTTTCTCCAATTTGAATCCGCATTATTTATCTGAAAAATGCTTTCAAAACTATAAAAAATGAATATAAAAACAATAATAAATAAAATTAATTTGAATGTATTTCTCATACCATATGGAATTTACTTCTCAGAGATTTTTTTCTCTACCAAATCCAAAAGTGCCCCAACATCTGGTAAATTCATCACTTCCCACTGTGCAAATTCAATTTCAAAATGATCTTCCACAGCCATCAACATAGTCACATGAGAAAGGGAATCCCACCCCTCAATATCATTAGCTGTCGATTCTCGTGTTAATACAATATCACTATCTTCAAAAACTGTTTGAAAAACACTTGTCAATTCGTCTTTTGTATTCATAATATCTCCAAAATAGTATCTTTAGGTAATTTAACAAAACCAATATTAAATTATACTTCTATTCAAATTTTTCACCAATCAACCGATACAACAATTCATCCAACTTTGCATCCTGAGCGCCCCCCATCACAATTCGCCATTCATACTCTCCGAGCACATTCATTTGCAAAGCGTCACGAATAGATTGAATCAATCTTTCAGCGGGAAGACTTGCTAATTCCCCATATTGATCTGTTAATCCCTTTGGATTCTCCAGCAATCGGGTAATTACATATCCCATTCCTAGTCGTTCTCCTCTCGGAGACGCTATAAATAATAACATAGATATTAATGCTTGCACGGATACACCAATCTCTTTTAGTTCTTGTTGTTTTACGTAACTTACATTACAGCGATTTAAAATTGCAAAGAAATCAAATTCAATTTCTCGCTCAATTTCCTCCCCACCTTCCCCGTCAAGGGGAACAGTAGAGTGGTTAAGAGAATCAGAATTAATAACCGCAACAGAATTTATTTCACCCGATACGTATTTAATTAAGTATTTAAATATCGTCCCACATTCATCAACTCCACCTAGAGGCGTTGTATCCAATTCATTATCACCCTGTTTTGCGATTGTCCCAAATTCAATGCCACGCTCCAAACAGATTGTTTTTAATTCAGTAACAGCATCGCTCAAGAAAGTTGTTAATTCAATAACAGCTTCAGGATTGAATGTCCCAGATTCAATAAGAGACTTTTTCAAGAATCTCCCAATTTCATTATCACCATTCTTTATGAATGTCCCATTTTCATTAATACCTGCATTTATCCCCATATGAATCAAACAATCATCATAGCCAAGGGAGTGAATTCTTGAACTTTGTTTTTCATTTAGCGCAGGTGGCACAAATTCAACCAAGCTAGTTTGGAGTTGAATTTCATATTCATCTACGGCATCATTAAATAAGTGAAGTTCTGGAGTATCTTGAAATATACTGCTTAGTAGCTCTTTTTGAGAGGATGTGACCGGAACAAAATGTAATTTTTTCTCTCCTATAATAATTAAGTTATGCGAAGTAAATTGAGTCTCCTTCTCCCTTAGGGAAATCAACATGCTTTTTAGCTGTGCCGAGTAAAGCACTTTATGCAGATCCACTGGAGCGATTAGGTCATTCATCACAGTCTCAAATTTCCGCGACACAGATTGGTCTTTACGTTTGACACTGTCCATTAACCCAAGATACAAATTGATCCACTCAGGTTTTCCCGCCCGAGTGTTTCCTTTTTTGAACCAAAGAGAAATTGATTGTGGATTTTTTACGCGTAAATAATACGCAAGTTCAGGAAAGCCATGCGCATAGGTAAATGAATTTCGCACTTCACCTGTTTCTACATTTTGATAACAGCGTTTGCGCGCCAACATCACTGCCCATGCTTTTTGTGCGCCCAACAATCCCACCCAATGATCAATAAAATACCAAGGGATAAATACATGTCCAAACTGCAACATGATTTGGTTTTGTAAGCTATCAATTAGCGGCTGCAAAAGTGCTCCCATATTTTCAAGAGCATTTTCATCTAATAAGCCGTGAATCAAATCTACCAAAAAGATCGGCACATCATTTTCATCTGCAATTGTCCCCGCTCGTTCTTTTTTGCGTGCATCTGAATACCCCAACAAATTCAATACAGGAGTTTGCAACGCAATCCGTAAAGTCTCAATCGGTGTTTTCTCAAGCCCATGAGCACGCAGCCATTCTCCCAAATACCTAGCATCTTCAGGAGTCAATGGCATCGTATGTTGCACAAAATAGCGATTGGCTTCTCGCTTCAACTTCACTTCCTGATTGATCGTCACATGCCGATATTTTCGGCCTTGCTCATCTTGATAATGCGCTTGCGTACCCGCGGGTACGTTTTCGCGTTCTAAGTTCACAAAATGTTTCAAATACGGATTCTCACCAATCTGTTTCCAAAATGTATTCTTACTCAACCCAGACCAGCGCACCGCATCTTTTGCACGTATCGGAATCGCACCTTCAGGGTGGTTATTGAAAAAGGACAATTGGAAGCAAGCCGTATAAACCCATCCAGCTTGTGGTCCCAAATAAGGTAAATGTTCAAGGAAATAACCCGGCAAAACTACCACTCTCGTAGGTGTCACAGTTTTTTCATAGACACCTTCATATGAAGGAATAATCTTCAATTCAGAAGGAATTTCATTGGCGTCGTTTGGAATTGTGGGTGTTGCAGAGCTAGCAACTTCAAGTTCTTCACTGCGCATCACTTCAAAGCGTACAGTTGAGGGGATAGCCTCAGAAGAATCAAAGTCTTTCAAAAAACGAGCAATCGGACTCGTCAAACGCATCTCGCAATATTTTTTAACTCGAAGATTTGGCACCCCAATGCAAATAGCGTCAGCTTCAATAGAGAGCAAACGCACATTTTTGATATTCTGTTCAAAAGTTACGGCAGGCAGAGTAGCGTGAAGTTCCTCAAGAATTGCTTGCCAAATAGCATTGCGGTCCAAAAAGAATCCATCCTTTTCTTCTTAGCTAAAATTAATCCCAAAAGATGAAGCAATGCTAGGAAACGCTTGACAAGAACTCTCGATTCGATAAAATAGAGATACAAAAATATACAGTTTCTTAGCAGCGCTCCCCGTAAGTCGCCAAACTTGGGGAGTTTTGCTTTTAATTGGGTTAAACCATTTTTAGCGCCTTTTTAGGCGTTTTTTCATTTATTGTTGCGAAGTTCTTCTTTGTAACTCCTTTTTTGCATCCATCACCATGAACAAATCGATTACGGTTTCATTACTATCGATCAAAGAATCAAAGGCAATGTTCACCAATTGAATCAAACGGCCAATATGACCATCTGACAAATTCACTAATTCGTGTAACGCATCTTGTGTAAAAAGTGGTGCATCTCGGCCAGCCATCTCAGCCCGGCGTTCCAACACAGTCGTCAAACTAAACCAGCTTAAAGTAGGCAAACTTAATTGGGATAATTTTAATTTCCCTTTATAGGCCACCTGAGCTTGTGAGAAAATCCCTGTTTCACCAAACACAATAATCCGTAACGGCAGTCGCTCACCAGTATCATCTGTGATCATTGCCAAATCAGCCAAAGATTTCATAGTAGCCGTATTCATTGGCGCGTCAATCACCACCACCAAGCCACCTTGTTTCTTTTGTAACGTCAGCACATATTCACGAATCACTTCGATTTTTTCTTCCAAAGAGCGATAAGAATTTAATCCGAGTTCACCAATAATTTCAGCGAATAGTGCACGTGCGTTTTGTGAGCGTTGAGAGATGTAAACCGCTTGGGGGGCTGGGTCAGAAGAGTGTTGAATCCCGTGGGCAATTCGTCTTGCCAAAGTGGTTTTCCCACTTCCGGGTTCACCTTGCACAATCATCAAGTCGTATGTAGAAAGCCCAAGGGCATATCTTGATAATTGATGATGCAGAGTTGTATGTTCAGTGCAAGGAACAAAATAGCGAGAATCGCCATAAACAGCGTATGGATTTTCGATTAGCCCTAATTGTTGAATTCGGTTAAAATAACTTTGTAAGTCAATCTTGGATGTGCTGACCATCACAGCTCCTTATGCAATCAAAACCCATTATTGCATCCATGGGAATTATTCTTGAGAATAGTATTACACAATTCATATTTTTAAGCAAATTAAAACCAATGCCAATATTTATACCCATTTTACATCTAAATTGACATTTTCGCTTAATTTAGAAGTTAATTTAACAAAAAAGAACGATTACAAAACTAATCACAACCAAATCAAATTTTCTCTAAAACAATTAGTTTTTATCACAAATAACCACCAAATTAAATCGAACAGAATAACATCGCCTCATAAAAAGCGCTTATTTCTCTCCCAAATTCAAAACAATCCTATCCTGAAAAATAGATGTCCAAGTCAAGAAAACATACCATTAAAGATGTCCAAAAGACAAATCTCTCATACCCTAATACCACCACACAAAGAGTCTAATTCCATCAAACCGTACCCACGGGCACGCTAGTATCAATGTCCAAAAATCAGAAGAAATCCTATCGAACTTTGTGAATCATTTTCATAAAGAATTTTTCAATTCAATCTCTACCATCAAGCTTAACCTGCACATAACAAATTAAATAAAAACGCACAAATAAAAACAACGTACCCATGGGCACGTTAGCAAATTGCCGAAGATGTTTCTGGACTTGGATGGAATCCAAACAAACACGGCCGCTTATGTACCCACGGGTACACAAACGTATGTAAACCACTTTCCATTCCAGAGATTAATTTGACAAAATAATTTTTTAAGGTTTTGGTTTCACGTGTAACAATTTTTTTAACGTTGGTATAGTCATCGTTTAAAGTGAATATCCCATCATTTTAGCTTCAATAAAAATCATCATCACTAGAAAGTGAAAAAGAAAATATAGAACTTAACCACCTCATATCATTCAATCATCAATCATCAACTACGTACCCGTGGGTACAGAAGAATTTGCGTTGATAAAAAGATGTATCTTTAATCATCTATTAGGTATGATTTTGTTTACTGGAAAATTTATTTATCTTGTTTTTTCTTCCCGACATCCCCACATCTCTACATCTCCATAGACTACGTACCCGCGGGCACATTCCAAGCAATTTCAAATCGATTCCTAAATTTAATACAGAAAATAAAAAGCCTATTGAGAATCCTCAATAGGCTTTATCAGCTCAAAAATTATTCCCCGTAAACAGGTGCCACAAATCGCACATCAAATTTTCCTTCACTGCCTTCTTTCAGATAAGAATAAGGCGTAATCAAATTCACCCAAGTGCTTCCCGGATGAAGTGGGAATGGTGTGCCATCCGTATCAGTCACCAAACGCAAAGGCCGTGTTTCATTGTTTGCCACATCTTCAGCACTATTGCTTGTCATCCAATACGCCTTATACAATTGCCCATCTCGCATAATATACGCCGGACCAAAATTATAGGATAAAGAAAGTTCAATAATTGTCCCCGCAGCATTCACCACTTTATGAGGCACAAACAAAAATATCACATTTTCAAACATCAACGGATCCCCCGTAATACGATCGACACTTTGAACAAAGTTCCCATCATATTCCCCAAATCCATCTGAATAGCGTTGATAGCTACCTTTCTCTGCATCCCATAACCATTTAGTTTGATTATAAAAATTGTAGTACATCGTCACTTCTTCAGCAGGCATGCTCTCATACCCATTCGGCAAAGCGCAATCAAACACATTCCCTGTCAAATTTAAGTTGGTTGTGTGTTTTGCATTTTCACGCGCAATATTTTCCAGTCGCGCAAAAGACACCCCCGTAGAGCCAATATTATCGGTATTTGCTGTCACGCCATACCCACAAATATTCACCTGAGAAGCAACCGTCGGATCACTATACCCAGAAATCAGACAAGCATGATATTGGCGCAACACGTCAATATACGCCACTCGGCTGGAGCGTAACCCCGACACCATCAAACTATCCGTTTCAATGGAAGCAGCATTTTCTTTTGTAATTATTTCTTCATTCGGAAAATCACCATGGAAAATCCCTAAGAAGCGCGTCCCACCTTCCCCAATATAAACTTCGTAAACCCAATTGGCCCAAGAAATTCCTGTCAAAGGTCGTGTGAAATAAGCAGGTAAGTGAGAGATTGAAACGCCCACAGGGGGGAAGTCCAACGTCTCAGCATTGCTCACTGGCAACCCAGTCAAAGGGCTCACACCCTCAGGAATATCTCCTCGATCCGGTCCCACGGGCACATAATCATCCGCCGCACAAATATCATCCGTCCGATAATTCGCTTGGGTTGGAAGAGGGGTTTCAGTAGGGATGTTCGTGGCTGTTGCTGTGGCGGTGGGGGGGAAGGTCGCCGTTGCAGTGGGGGTTTCACTTGGCACCAAAGTTTCCGTAGCAGTCGGCACTAAAGTGAAAGTCGCTGTCTCACTGGCCTTAACTTTAAGATCTTTATTTTCGTTGTTTTCAACCTTGCTCACATCCATGTTTTCAGATTCACTTGCAGAATTGCCAAGTAGATCATTTAAATTAAAAGTACATCCACTCAAAGCAATCATCGCAATCACAAACAGGCCAATCACCAATAGATAAAATAATTTGTTTTGATTCATAAAATTTCCTTCTGAATAATTTTGTTTCTCATATAAGTATAGTATAGTCGTCCAAAAGAATAAATTAATGAAAAAGAAAATTAAGGATTTGTAAACTTCGCATAGATATAATCCCAAAAGGATGAGATAAAAAGTAAAATAATTCTTTTTTATCTCTTCTGGCTAGAATATAGTACAATAAAACATATTCTATAAATAAGGAGGAAGCATCATGTTGCAAATAAAAAACGGCGATCTATTTAGTTATCTGAAAGAGCGTGGTTACGTCTATCAAATCACACACGAAGACGAAATCAAAAAAGCGCTCAATCAAGAGAAGGTCACCTTCTATTTGGGCATTGACCCCACTGCAGATAGCCTGCACATCGGACATTTTTTTGCATTGATGATGTTTCGCCATTTACAAGAAGCTGGACATAAAGGCATTGTTCTCATCGGTGGCGCCACAGCCATGGTGGGAGACCCCAGTGGCAAAAGTGACATGCGTAAGATGATCACCAAAGAAACAGTAGAAAAGAACCTCGAAGAGGTAAAAACCCTCGTCAAACGTTTTGTCAAAACAGATGGAGAAAATCCAGCCACGATCGTCAACAATGGCGATTGGATCAACCCCTATGACTACATCAGCTTCATGCGCGACGTCGGCATTCATTTCAATGTCAACAAAATGCTCGCTGCAGATGCCTATGCAAAGCGAATGGAAGCCGGTGGTCTCACATTCTTAGAAATGGGCTATATGCTCATGCAAGCCTATGATTTTGTCCATCTCAACAAAAACTACGGTTGTACATTACAAATTGGTGGTTCAGATCAATGGGGCAACATTGTCGCAGGCATTGATCTCGGCAGAAAAATGAAATTCGCAGAGACTGGTGAAACAGAAGAAGAAAACGAAATGTACGGTCTCACCTGCCCACTTCTCATGACCAATGATGGCAAAAAAATGGGCAAAACCGAAAGTGGTGCCCTTTGGGTAGCACGTGAAAAAACCACTACCTTTGATTTCTATCAATACTTCTACAATGTAAATGATGATGATGTTGAAAGCCTCTTAAAGCTCTTCACCTTCAAACCTACACAAGAAATTGAAGATCTTTGCAAGAACGACATCATCAAAGCCAAACGCACCATGGCCTACGAAGTTACCAAACTCGTCCATGGGGAAGAAGCTGCAGATGAAGTAATCAAAGCAGTAGAAACTTTATATAGCAATAAGGTCAACTATGATAACGTCCCTAGCATTGATTTAGAAAAATCACTTCTCAATCAAGGCATCAACGTCATCGAATTGCTCGCTCTGACAGATCTTTTCTCATCCAAAGGCGAAGCAAGGCGAATGGTGCAGCAAAATGGTGTTTCCATCAATAGTGAAAAAGCCAAACCTGAAGACACAATCACAGAGGCCGACCTAGAGGATAATTTCCTAATCGTGCAAAAAGGGAAAAAGAAATTCCTCAAATTGAACTTCAACTAAGAACATCGAAAAAAGCATCTTGCACTGTCAAGATGCTTTTTTTCAAAACAAATCCTTCGCTTTCATCCACCAACATCAGAACGGGAAAAAAATGAATCAAAAACTATATCAAGCCATTCTTAACAGAAAGGCAATCCGACTCTATCAAAAAACACCTCTCACTGCAACTCAGCTAAAAAAACTTTTAGAACTATCAAAAGGTCTCGAATCCATTGATCCCAAAAACAAGATAGAGATCAAGATAATGAACACCACAGATAATCAAGATCTTGTTTCAAGCATGGGTGGCTACGGGCGCATCTTAGACGCACCACATTTTGCCATCCCCACCATAACAAATAGTACCAATGCCATTCTTGAGCTAGGTTATCAAACCCAGCAATGGGTGAATCGCATCACCGCAGAAAACATCAGCACTTGTTATATCGGCGCAATTCATCGAGGCACATCCACCATACATGAAAAATTCAACATACTGGAAGACAAAGAAATCGCTGTCACCGTCATCCTTGGTACGCAAAAAAATCAAACAATTCCACTTTCCAAAAACCAAGATCAATTAAGCCCCCGCAAGCCTTTTCATGAAATTTTCTATCAAGTCGATGCAGACACAAACAACCATCTAAAACACCCTGAATGGCAAAAAATTCTAACAGCCGCCAAGCAAGCGCCCTCAGCAGGCAACGCCCAACCATGGCGCATGATCGTCTTAGAAAACGAACTCACCATCTATGCAGATCCACAAGCCTACATCCCTCTATTACGAAATGTCGGCAAATCTTATGCCCTACACGATGTCGGCATTCTCATGGCAAACATCACCCAAGCATGTCAGACGATTGATTGGCAAGCAAAATGGGAAATCTTCTCAACCGCAAATGAACAATCACTCTCATTCGGCAAATGGACACCCGTCTCCAAAGCTCTAATCAATCCGCTATAAAAGAAAACATCTTTCCTCTTTATTCGCATAGATTAATAACAAAGCAACTCTGATTTATCATGTGTATTTTTAATCATAGAATCATCTTTCACTGTTATAATCAGTATGTTGTGAATTTTTTCTAGCAAAATCTCAAACCCAACTCAGGAGGTTAAGTTATGAAAAAATTTAAGTACACAGTTTTTGCTGTACTGTTATTCAGCTTATTAATTAGCGCATGTGCAAATAAAGAAACGGACGAATTGGTGCAATCAACAGATCAAACCAATTTCAAAACCGATTCTGTAGTTGCTGGAGCTCTTTCAAACCAAAAGGCGCGAAAAGAAGATGGCATGGTGCAAGTAGAAGTCCCCGCAGGTGAATTCACTATGGGAACCTCAATGAACACTTTGAAATTCGCCATCGAGCAATCCACAACTTGTCCAAACTGTGTTGCTGATTGGTATAGCACAGAAGTACCAGGGCACCAAGTCACCTTGGATGCATACTGGATTGACAAATACGAAGTGTCTATTGAAAATTATGTCGCATTCCTCAATGCAAATAACTTCCAAAATGAAACACAAGTGGAAGATTATATCAATTTGAGCGGTGATGACAGAATTTATCTCTTAGACAAATGGTATTTTGGTGAAGGGTTCGGAAGCTACCCCATCACCGATATTTCACAAGAAGGTGCGCAAGCATATTGTGAATGGGTCGGCGGCAGTTTACCAACAGAAGCACAATGGGAAAAAGCTGCTCGCGGCACAGATCGTCGTCTCTACCCATGGGGCAACGAAGCACCTGAAAATTCACAATGGTTGAACTTCAACAACAACCTGCGTGGCACAGTGCCAGTCAACAACTACGAAAATGTAGAAAGTCCTTATGGCACAGTTAATATGTCCGGGAACGTTTGGGAATGGACCGCTGATTATTTTTACACCAATGCCTATAGCACGGGTAGCAACAATAATCCCACCTTCCCTAACCCTGCAGATTCACAAAATCTAGTTGTCATCCGTGGTGGTTCCTTTATCAATCACGATTTGGATGTCCGCACCACAAGACGTGGGCGTTCAGCAGCCACAGAAACAACAGATTTTATCGGCTTCCGATGTGTTGTTCCCAAATAGAACAACAAGAAAATAAAACCAACTTATAATAAAAATAGAAAAAATTACACAACAAAACTCAGAAAAAATAAGCTCGACATCTTCTCAGAAGGGATGCCGAGCTTTATTTATTAAACTATGACAAGTATAATAAGTACATTCACAGGGTAAACAGTATGCAAAACAAGATAAAATTTTTAGGTTTTATAATTTGTGCAATATTAATCTTTGTTGGTTTAAATTTCTTTCTCAACTCACCCAATTTAGATTCTTCATGGGCCGCATTTCAAAAAATTCCAAATAATTCAATAGAAATCCTTTTTTTAGGAAATTCAAGAGTGTATAACACTTTCCAACCTAAAATTATAGAGGATGTGGTTCAAACCCAATCTTTTGTTCTTGGTTTGCCAAATGATTCAATTCAAATAATGGTTTTTGAACTTGAAAAAATAATAAAATCACAAAAACCAAATTTAATTATTATTGATAAGTATTCTCTAGAAATTTATCCTGAAATTTCAATGAATCATATTTCCCCTTTCGTCACTCAATTAAACATATTTGAAAGAATAAAATTTTACCAAAATTCCTCAATAGAAAAACTATATAATTCATATCCATTGTTATTATTTCATGCAAGTTTGGTAAAGGATCCAACCTATTTTATTAATCAATTTCTTGAATTAAGAATCAACAATAAGAATTCAAAAATCATTCAAGATTTAGATATAAACAAAGGATTTAGATTTATAGAGACGCTATATCAAAATTGGGAGAATAGGTATATTGATGGTGTTCAAAATAATAGCAAAAAACAGAGTCTTGATAATTTAGAAGCCTTCGACAGATTTATGAAAATATGTGAAGAAAATAATATTCAGGTAATAGTAGTATCAACACAATCTTTTAGTAATCCCAAATATACTGAAGGAAATATAAGTAAAATAAATATCAATGATTTATTAAAAAAATATAACTTTCAATATTATGACTTTGCTAAGCAGCTACCATTAGATTGGTTCGATTTCACTAATTCATCACATTATTCATCAATTGGCGCACTAAAAATCACAATTAATTTTATTGAAAAAATCCTTCCAGATTATGGTTATTCAATTAATAACAATATAATGAGGTATTATAAAGAAATTGCAATAGATCAATATAATATTCAAGTAAATAAAGAGAACCTAAACATAGACTTATTACCAAATATAACTTCTGAAAATATAAAATATTCCTACCGGTGTATAGGAAAACAAACTAAAATAATAGTTGATGAAAATTCAGTTAAACCAGAGTTTATTTGCAAGTATTACAATAATGATACATATCAAATTATAATTGAACTAGAGCATAGTATTACGAACTATAAATATAAAAATATATATGAAATAAGTGTTCCATAAATAAAATAATAATATATTCGATAACAAAGGAAAGAATATGATTTTTACTTCTTACTTATATGTAGCTTTTTTAATTCTTGTTTTGGGAGTGAATTCCCTACTCCCTAAAAAACACCGTTGGATATGGTTGCTGATCTCAAGTTACTTTTTCCTTTATACATGGGACTTAAAATTCTGTCTTATTCTCTTTGCTTATACTCTCATTACCTATTTCATTGGTGTACTAATTGACAAATCACAACAGAGAAAAACAAAGCGCATATGGTTAAACGTTGGCTTGCTTCTCATCATTGGTGGTTTATTTGTCTTTAAATATCTAAACTTCTCAATTGAATCACTTGCCTCCGTATTAGCCTTCGCTGGAGTCCAAACAGATTTCAACATGGTCCATCTTTTTCTCCCCGCAGGGATTTCATTCTATACTTTCCAATCCATAAGCTATATGGTTGATGTTAGCAATGGCCGTTCAAAAGTAGAAAAACACTTCGGAAAGTTTGCCTTATTCCTCGCCTTTTTCCCCAAGCTTATCTCAGGTCCAATTGAAAGAGCTCATGAATTCATTCCCCAAATTGACAACCCCACTTCATATACATATGATGAAATGATCGAGAACATGATTCGCATTGGATGGGGTATTTTTAAGAAATTAGTCATTGCTAATCGTTTAGCGGTCATGACCAGAACTGTCTTTGACAGTAGAGACTTATTTCAATATAGTGGGATTCAACTACTGTTTATTGTCTTCATTTATGCCTTCCAAATCTATATCGATTTTGATGCCTATTCAGATATTGCCATAGGAGCTGGCAGATTACTTGGCTTCAAACTCACAGAAAACTTCAAACGTCCATATTTCTCTAAGAACATTGTCGAATTTTGGCGTCGTTGGCACATCTCTCTCAGCAACTGGCTCAGAGACTATCTCTTTATTCCGCTTAACTTCTCTTCTCGAAGAAGAAAACACAAACAACTCTGGCAATATATCAACATCATGATCGTATTCTTGATTAGTGGGATTTGGCATGGTTCCGCCTGGACATTTGTAATCTGGGGTGGTTTGCATGGTGCCTATCAAGTTTGGGAAGCTGCCACAGAAAAAATCCGAAAAACCATCCTAACCAAACTGAAAATTGATCCAAATTCATTCGGACACAAGTTCTACCAAGTTTTAATTACATTTGGTCTCGCAACGGTTGCTTGGATCTTCTTTAGAGCAAATTCCATCATGGATGCATTGGTTGTCGGAAAACGAATACTCTTCATGCGCTCTCTCTATTTACCAGAAAGCTGGGTATTCAAAACCGCATTTGGTTTGGATGAAAAAGACTTCACCTTGGCATTAATCGCACTCGCCCTCTTCATCATCGTAGAATTTGCATCCCGTAGAATTAACATCCGCCAAGAATTGGTCAAACAACCCATCTATTTCCGTTGGCCGATTTACTTATTATTAATTTTTGGAATGATCATTTTTGGTTATTACGGTTCAAACGACCCAACAGATTTTATCTATTTCCAATTCTAATTACACTTATGAAAAGAAAACAGTTAACACTTATATTATTTTTAATTTTAATTATTTCTATTTTTTTATCACTTCATTTACTTTTTCGATTTGATTCAAAAAGAAATAGGTGGTATCAATTTAAACAACTTCCCGAGAATTCAATTGATATTTTGTATATGGGAAATTCTCATAACATGCAGGGAATTATTCCCAAGGTAATTGAAGATACATTAGGTTTAAAAGGGTTTACGCTTGGTGTGCCGGGTGAAAGTATAAAATCTACTTATTTTGAATTGGTAGAAGCATTAAAAACACAATCACCTACTTATGTTGGTATAGAGACCTATGTGTTTGATGTAAACATGAGAGAGGGTGATGGGTATATCTTTGCTTTTTTAGATTCAATTCCATTTAGTAAAAATGCACTTGATGTTTCCTCTCTTTTATATTCAATGCCACAGGCTTATAATTATTTTCCTGCTATTAGACAACATAGTATGATATGGAAACAACCAGAATTAATTCCTAGTAGAATAATGGATTACAAACAAAATAAAGAATTATCAGATTCAGATTTCTCTTTTTACATAAATTCAGATGGTTATTTTATCAATGATACACAAATAGAAAATGAAAAAGTACAAACGATTACCCCTCTATTAGAACCTATCAAACAAGAACAAATAAATCAAAACACAAAAATATATTTAGAAAAAATAATTTCTCTATGTCAAAAAAATAATATTCAATTATTCTTATATACAATGCCAGAAGTAAGGGATAAGCTAGGAATTGAACACCGCTTGTTAGATTATAAAGCAATCGCTAATCGATATAATCTTCCATATATTGATATAGCACAAGAAGAATTTTCAATCATGCATTTTTCAGACACAAATCATCTCACACAAATCGGCTCATTACGTGCTACTTTACATATCTTAGATTTTATAGCAAATCAATACGTTTTAAGTATCGATAAAACAAAAGAAAAGGAATATCAACAACTAAATATTGATAATTATAAAATTGAAGAAATTTCATGGCAATTTTTTCATTTGGAGTTTATTTCTGAAAATGGAGATTTAGAAAAAAATGATTATTCTTATTCTATAGATTCAAACGGAAAAACTTTTGGAGGTCGTCCTGATGGGAATTTAAAAGCAGCCACGATTATTGCATTTCAAGAAAAAGGAAAATATAGAATAAACATTACGATTGAAAATCCAAAAATAAATTATAGTATCAATCATAATATAATAATTGATTTACCTCTAAAATAAAATATGAAAAAAAGTACAAGGTGGATAAAGCTCATAGTTTTTATAATTATTTTTTTTATTTTTTTTGTTTTAATTAATATAAATCTTCGTTTTGAATCTATCACAAAAAATTGGTACCAATTTAGACAAATTCCAAAAAATTCAATTGACATTTTTTATGCAGGTAATTCTAGATCCTATATGACAATTCAACCACAAATCATTGAAGACATCTCTGGTAAATCGGGATATGTTTTAGGAGTTGGAGGAGAATCTTTAGAATTAACATATTTCGAATTAAAGGAAATGTTTGAAACACAATCTCCACAATATGTGTTTTTAGAAGTTTTTCCAATTTATAAATTTGAATCAGGCATGACTTTTACGCATCAAAAAGTTGATTTTATTGATACAATGCCATTTTATGAGATTGATAAAGAATTAATTTGGAAATTTATAGAAACACAAAGGGTTTTAGATTTAATTCCTATAGCAAATTATCATGCAAAAATATGGAAAGAATCAAATACTTTTTCATATAATTATTTTTATTATAACCAGAAGAATATTATACATAAAAAACCTTTGGTATTAGATCGATATATACTTAACAAAGGATATATAAATTCATATTCTCAATTATCTCAATCTCTTATAGATCAATATAGCAACTCCTTCCCAATCACACAAACAACTATTTCAAAGAATACAGAAGAATTACTCCAAAAGATTATTTCACTTTGTGAAAAAAATAATGCACAATTAATCCTTTGGCAAATCCCACAATATACCGACTTCGTAGACCAAAATGGAATAAAAATAAATTTTCAAAAAGTTGCAGATGAAAATCAAATCAAATTTTACGATTTAAACCAATACCAATTTGATATTCTAAATTATGCAGATATCAATCACGTAGCGCCATTTGGTTCTCAAAATGTGTCCTTATTATTTGCAGAGATAATCGCAGATCATTATGTTGGCGAGAAAAATGACTATGGTCTTGATCAATACAAAAAAATTTCTCCTATTGAATATAGTTATTCTTCTGAGAATCAGAATTTTATTATCACATTCACCATGGCATCTGATAAACTAGATAGTCAAGTAGTTGGAACTCTCGAAGAGCAAGAAACAATCTATTTAGGACAAATTATAAATAATAATCAGATTCAATTTATTCTCCCTCAAAAACCTACATCTGATTATGTGAATGTGACATTTGAAAACTTACAAATTAATCGCTCAATTTCACAATATGTCTATTTAAATTACACAAGTAAAGAACAATTACCATGAAAAAACAAACCCGCAAAGGCATCCTCCTCGCCCTTCTCTCCTACTTCCTCTGGGGCTTTCTTCCCCTATTTTGGCATCATCTCACTGGCTCCACAGCTCTCCAGACTCTCTCTCACCGCATACTCTGGTCCTTTGTCTTCAGCCTCGTAGTCCTGATGTCTCAGCATCAAATTCGAAATTTCATCCATCTCTTCAAGTCCCCGAAGATAATTGGCTTCTACGCCATCACTGCCCTTCTGCTTGCTACCAATTGGCTCATTTATATCTGGGCAGTCGCCCAAGAACGCGTCCTCGAATCTAGCCTTGGCTATTTCATCCTCCCTCTCATCACCGTCCTGCTCGGGGTCATCTTTCTCAAAGAAAAACTACGCACCACTCAGTGGGCCATCCTAGCCATTGCCGCCATTGGTATTCTCTACCTCTCCTTCCAGCTCTCACAAATCCCATGGGTAGCCCTCAGCCTAGCCATTTCGTTCTCTCTCTACTCACTCCTTAAAAAGAATGCTCCCACTAATGCCGAAATCTCCATTTCATTTGAAATGGGCATTCTTCTTCTCCCCGCACTCTTCTATCTCCTTTTCCTCCACACTCACGGACAAGGGGTTTTTATCATTTCGGGCACTCAAACCTCCCTCATGCTCATCGCCACTGGACTGGTAACCATCGTACCCATTCTCTCTTATTCAAAAGCAGTCCCACTTCTTCCCCTCTCTCTAACTGGTTTGATGTTTTATCTCAACCCAACTTTGCAATTCCTCACAGGCGCCGTCCTTCTCAAAGAACCGTTTACCAAGCCACAAATTATAGGATATAGCATCATTTGGATTGCGTTAATTTTATATTTTATAGAAGGCTGGAAAAATAAAAAAGGGGGATAAAATGAAAGAAATTAGAAAACTAGATTATCTAGATCATGAGTTACTCGCACATAATCATTATCCAAGAAGTTATTTTATGAGAGAAAAGGAGAAATCTCCTTTTGAAAAAATCTTAAATTTTATATATTTTCTATTTATTGCTGCCCTCATCTGCCTGCTCCTTTTTTCTTCAAAAATTGAAAATATTGGCGGAGACCATTATTGGGTTGGAAGATGGGCATATTGGAATAAAAACTATCAAACAGCCATTCAAGAATTTTCTCTTGAAATTCAACTTTATCCTACCAATGAGAACGCCTATCGCTATCGTGGACTGTCTTATTTTTATCTCCAAGACTATCCAAACGCCCTCCAAGATTTTGAGAAAACACTCCGCTTAGATTCAACCCAAGTAGAGATAATGATTAAAAAAGCCGTTGCCTTAAAAAATATAGGGGAATATCAAAAAGCATTAAAAGAATTAGAAAAAGCGCAGATCAAAGGTGGAGATCGCATTATCATCAATCAATATCGTTCAGAAATTAACCAGCTTCTTCAAACACAAGAGTAATTAAAACAAAAGAGGTTGGCATTCGCCAACCTTTTTGTCTCCTCTATCAATAATTCCGATAGCCAGTAATCATAATTAATTTAAGTTAGGTATAAAAAAAATCAGACAGTCGTCTGATTTTTAATGGTTATTCAAAGAAAAGGGGCAAGGTACCCAAGCAAATGATTTCTTGCCAAGCATCAGGATCACCTTCAGTCATCACTGCTGCATTTCCGAGAATGTCTCCGCCTGCTTCCTCAAGGATTTCATGCATAGCCTCCAGAGTGGAACCAGTACTGATCACATCATCAATCACCAAAACTTTTTTGCCTTTGATCAAATCAATATCTTTTTCATCCAAAAACAAAGTTTGTTCTCGACCAGTAGTAATCGACATTGTCGTAGTCTTGATTGCATTGCCCATATAGGATTTATAATCTTTGCGTAAGA
Source organism: Anaerolineales bacterium (assembly GCA_963676155.2). Classification (GTDB taxonomy): domain Bacteria; phylum Chloroflexota; class Anaerolineae; order Anaerolineales; family UBA11579. The sequence goes on along the minus strand of OY781052.2, from coordinate 39,632 downwards.
TAACATAAGGTTTGTTGGCTTTCAATGCCATCGCATATGCCAACGTAATACTCTTTGCTTCAGCAGTCACAATCACATCATAGTCCAAACCGTTTGCTTCAACTTTGTCCACCAAGGCTTGTGCAGCCGCTTCATTCAGCTCCACATCACCTAAAATATTCAAAATAGCAATTTTCAAACCAGGTTTCACTTCAAAAAGAGGCAATTCTCTTTTTATCCCTGCGATTTCCACTGCATATACCTTTTGCTGACTCATCTTTTAATACGCTCCTATAGATTCGGCTCAAGCACCGCACAGAATTATATCACTCCTTCAAAATATGCCAATATAATTGGTTGTCTGACAAATATTGTCTGACAACCTGTTTAGACAACTCAATATTCTTGCTAATAAAAAATATCTAGGGTAACATACCCATTCAACACGTTGTTTGTGTGCAGAAATTCTTGGAAAGGAATCAACATTGTGAAGAACCATTCCCGCCGTTTCAAACAGCAATTATTTTATATCTTTATTATCGTTATTTGGGAACTTCACCAAATGCTCCTTCCAAATCCTACAAATCTAAATCCAGGACTAGGTTTCCGCAACACAACACACCTAAAACTGAATAGGCAAAAAATCTAAACTGCGCACCTACAAGCGCAGTTTAGTCTTTTAAAGTGATTAATAAAAAATCAATTGATTTTTTAGATGTATTTATATTTAATTTATCGTTTTTATTTGAAAGGATCATAATGAAAAAGAATCTTGCTTTGTCTATCTTGTCCATCGCATTGGTTTTTGTTTTCGTGTTCAGCGCTGCTGGTCTTCAAACCGTCGCAGCTGAAGGCGACACCCCCGTACTCGGCATCCTCCTTGTCGGTCCCTATAACGACCACGGTTGGAGTCAGGCAACCTATGAAGGCATCCTCTACGCCGCTGAAAAAACAGGTGGAGAAGCCATCTATATCGATAGCGTCAACGTATCCGATCGCCCCGGCACCACCTCTGTCCAATTGGCAGAAAGCCTCATGGATCAAGGTGCAAACATCATTGTCTTCAACTCCGATGACATGAAAGCAGACGCACTCGAATTTGCAGAACTCTACCCCGATGTTCCCGTCTTGCACCTTTCCGGTGACTCCGCTTGGGAAGATGGCATGAACTATGCTGGTTTAGCAAACATGACCAACATCATTCCTTGGATGGAATATGGCAAAATGATGGCCGGTTGTGCCGCAGCCATGACCACAGAAACAGGCAAAATTGGCTTCTTAGGACCATTGATCAATGACGAAACCCGCCGCTATGCCAACGCCCTCTATCTCGGCGCCCAACATTGCTGGACAGAATACCGCGGCATGGATGCAGCTGACCTCGAACTCAAAGTTACTTGGATTGGCTTCTGGTTCAACATTCCCGGTTTCACCGCAGATCCCACCCAAGTGGCAGATGATTTCTATAACTCTGGTTTTGACGTAGTTGTCTCCGGCATTGACACCACCGAAGCATTGGTGCAAGCCAAAGCCCACACTGAAAACGGCAACGCAGTCTACGCCCTTGGCTACGACTATGCTAACGCCTGTGACGAAGCAGCAGATGTCTGCCTCGGCGTCCCCTATTTCAACTGGGGCCCCTCCATCAAAGCAGTTGTCGAACAATGGCAAGCTGGCGAATACACCTCCTCCTTCATCACCCCCATGCCCGTTTTTGAAGACCTCAACAACGTAGATGTTTCCCCCGTCGGTTTCAACAAAGGTGCCGCACTCTCAGAAGATGCAGCCGCAGCAGTCGATTCCTTCATTGCTGAACTAGGCGACGGTCTCAACCTCTTCACAGGTCCTCTCAATTGGCAAGATGGTTCCGTGTATCTCGCTGACGGCGAAGAAGCCACTGAAGTCCAAATTTGGTACTCAGGCCAATTGCTCGAAGGTATGCAAGGTCAAAGTGTCGTAGACGCTGAATAATTCACTCAACATCCATCCGATGAGGAGGGCATTTCTGCCTTCCTCATTGGTGCTTTAAACAGAAATAAATAGGTTGTGCAAATATGAAAATTGAACTCAAAAACATCAGCAAAACATTCGGAAAAGTATGTGCCAATCAAAACATCAATCTCCACGTACCCTCTGGCACCATCCAAGGCGTCCTCGGAGAGAACGGTGCTGGCAAGTCCACCCTCATGAAAATTCTCTCTGGCTTCATTTCCTATGACACCGGACAGCTCCTGATCGACGATCAACCCGTCCTCATCCAATCCCCCGCAGACGCAGTCACCGCAGGCATTGGCATGCTTCATCAAGACCCACTCGATGTCCCCCAACTCTCCGTTTTAGACAACTTCATCATGCAGCAAAATGGCAAGTTCATCCCCAATCGCAAAAAAGCCAAAAAAGAGCTCATCCACCTAACCGAAAAATTCAATTTTCAAATTAATCCCGATGCCCAAATGGAAAGCCTCACCGTTGGTCAACGCCAACAATTAGAAATCTTGCGTTTAATCTCCCTTGGTGTCAAAATCCTCATCTTAGACGAACCCACCACCGGCATCAGCCTCAATCAAAAACAACAACTCTTTGCCGCCCTCAAAACCCTTTCTCAAGAAGGGCACACCATCTTCTTTGTCTCTCACAAATTAGAAGAAGTAGCCGCACTTTGTCATCAAGTCGTCGTCTTGCGCAAAGGTCAAGTCGTCGCCCAACTCACCCCTCCCTATGACATCAACAACTTTGTCAAACACATGTTTGGCACCATCATTGAACTCCCCAAACAAAAAAAATACGCCACACCCCAAAACTGTCTCACAGCAGATCGTGTCGGCATCGAAACCCATCGTCTCAACATCAAAAACGTGGATCTCGATCTCAAACAAGGGGAAGTCATCGGTCTCGCTGGCATGGCCGGTTCCGGACAAGAAGTCTTCATGCAAGCCTGCGCGGGGCTCACCAAAGCCGTCGCTGGCACCCTCGAACTCGATGGCACAGATCTCACTAAAAAATCCTATCGCAATTACAAAGAAGCCGGCGTTGCGTATGTTCCCGCCTCTCGTTTAGAAGATGCCATGTTCTCCGGCATGACCCTCAAAGAACATTTTATATTAGCCAATCAAAACAAACACGGCATCATTTCCTCAGAAAAAGCCCATCAACAAACCCAAGCGAGCATTCAAAAATTTAATGTCAAAGGCACCCCAGAAGACACAGTAGATAGCCTCTCCGGTGGCAATCAACAACGTGCCTTGCTCGCCATGTTAGCCGAGCAGCTCAACGTCATCATCTTAGATAACCCCACCCGTGGGTTAGATGTTGAATCCTCCATTTGGATCTGGAAACAGCTCAAAGAACGTTGCAAAAAAGACAACACTTCCATTCTTTTCTATTCCGCCGATCTCGATGAAGTCCTTGAATATTCAGACCGCGTCATGGTCTTTTACAACGGCGAAGCCACCCAGCCCGTCGACAAAAACAATATCAATGTCGAAACTCTCGGCAATATGATCGGAGGCGCAATTCATGCCTACTGCTAATCCAAAATCAAAGCCCAACATCACCAATATTGGATTTCGATTCCTAGGCGTCATCATCGCCCTAGGCTTCACCGTGCTTCTCCTCATTCTTACCGATGCCCCTCCTTTGGAAGCATTCAGACAAATTTTTCTCGGCGCCTTTGGCAAATGGAAACGTTTTGCCGACGTACTCGTGGCTTTTGTTCCTCTTTTGCTCGCGACTGCCGGTCTCTTATTCACCTACACCACTGGTCTCTGGAACATTGGTATTGAAGGTCAAATCGCATTCGGCGCCATCTTCACCACCGGCGCCCTTCGCATCATGCAAGAAACCACCTTGCCCATTCCCCTCATTCTCACTCTCGCCATTCTTGCCGGTGCTCTCGGTGGCATGCTTTGGGCCCTCTTGGCCGGCGTTCTCCGCGTATTCGGTGGAGTCAATGAAATCTTCGGCGGTCTCGGTCTCAATTTTGTTGCCACCTCTGTTCTGATTTGGCTCATTTTTGGTCCTTGGAAGCGCCCGGGGGTAGCCTCCATGTCCGGAACCGAAACTTTTGATAAATCCCTTTGGCTCCCCATGATCTCTGGCACCCGTCTCAGTTTGGTCGCCCTCATCATTGGCATCGTAGCCATCCTCCTCACTTGGTTCCTCATCAAAAAACTATACTTTGGCATCAAGCTCAAAGCCGTCGGGCACAATCCCAAAGCCGCCGATCTCAGCGGAGTTTCTTCCATCAAATATATGCTCCTCGCCTTCATCTTCTGTGGCATCTTTGCTGGCTTGGCAGGGGCATTGCAAGTCACCGCTGTCTATCACCGCCTCATTCCCTCCATTTCCTCTGGCTATGGCTATACAGGCATGATGGTTGCCATGTTGGTCAATTTTCAACCGCTCATGGTCGCCCCCATCGCCCTCTTCTTCGCCATTCTCAACATCGGCAGCATCCAGCTCCCCATCGTCCTCAAGCTCGATTCCAATCTCTCTGGCGTTCTCCAAGGCGCATTAGTCCTCTTCGTTCTCTTGGCCGAAGGCGTTCGAGAGAAAATTGCAGGAAGGAACAACTAACATGACATTCGAAATCATCATCATTGGCCTTGCCAGTGTCCTCTCCATCGCCTCTCCCATTGTCATCGCTGCCATTGGCGAAACTTATACGGAACGTGCCGGCATCATCAATCTCTCAGCCAATGGCACCATCTTGCTCACCGCCATGGCAGGCTTCGGATTCGCCGTCAAAACCGAATCCGTCTTTGTCGGCATGGCAGCAGGTGCGTTGCTCGGTGGGTTTGTCGCCCTCATCATCGCCTTTTCTTCCATTTATCTCAAGCGTTCTCAAGTCGCCGTCGGGTTCGTCCTCACCTTGCTCACCGCCGATCTTGCCTATTTTTTGGGATCTCCCTTCATGGGCATCAGCGGACCCCGCATCTATTCCACTCCCATCCCCGTCCTTTCAGAGATTCCCGTCATCGGCACTCTCTTTTTCAATCACAACATCATGGTCTATGTCTCATTTTTGATCATCATCTTTTCCCAATTCTATTTCTACAAAACCGGTCCCGGGCTCATCCTTCGCGGCATCGGAGATAACCCCCAAGCTGCGTTTGTCCGCGGTGCCAACGTCAATCGCCTGCGTTATCTCTACACTTTTTTGGGTGGTGCCATGATCGGTCTCGCTGGTCCCATGTATTCTTTGGGTCTCAAAGCCGGCTGGAAAGGCACCATCTCCGGTCTCGACGGCATTGGTTGGATTGCACTTGCCATCACCATTTTCGGTGGTTGGGATCCGCTCAAAGTTGCCCTTGGTGCTTATTTCTTTGCCCTTTTGCAATGGCTTGGCATCTTCTTGCAGCCCTATCTCCCCAACATCCCCTCCCAAGTCCTGCAAGTCGCCCCCTTCCCCCTCATGATTCTCACCTTGCTCTTCGTAAAAATTGGAGATGCCCAATGGATTGAAGACATGCTCGTCAAACTACCCGAAAAGCCTCGTCAACGCATCCGCAAGCTCATCAACAGCTTGCAAAATGCAGCCCCCTCAGCGCTGGGCAGCATATTCGAAAGAAAATAAAATAAAAAAGTGATTGCTTCACAAAGGAACAATCACTTTTTTTTAATTAAAAAAAGGCTGCCACTTGAGGTGAAAACAGCCTTTCTGTGAAGGAGATTGAAACAACCTCCTTCGAATTTTGACTTCTATCTGAGCTTAGAAGCCAAATTCAAACCAATTCGTACCAAAGATAATAGAAGCGGCCATCACCACAAAAATGATGAACAAAATTGTGCCACATCCACATCCAATACACCCACCTCGTTGATAACCAAAAGTCTTTTGAAGCCAATCAAAAATCTTATCAAGCAAGAATAGCTTCAACAATCCAGATAAACATCCGGGGCCTGGTCGATTATTCATTTTTTTATAATTCCTTTCAATTATTTTTTCACACCTTTTGAAAATATATACGACTCTTTTCAAAAAAAGTTTCAAAAATCAAACAAAAAATTGTACCAAAAAATCATCTCCTTTTCACCATCTTGAAACCATCATTTGATAGAATAGAGCGTAAATTACAAGAAGAAAACACACTAGAGGAATAAAAATGCAAAAAGCAACATCTGACCATCAATTTCATCAACGTTTAGAAAACGTTCCCAATTTCTATTATCTTGACGACAAAGGCGCCATGATTTGGCTCATCGTCGGCAGTCAAAAAGCCCTCGTAATAGATTCCGGATACGGCAACATCGACATCCCCACCGCCGCACGTCGCATCACACAAAAACCCCTGATTTTTGTCAACACCCACGTCCATCATGACCATGCCAAAGGCGATTATCAATTTGACACCGTCTATGTTCATCAAGATGACATATTCCTATTCGAAAAAACCAAAAAACGTCTCAAAGATGCCTTCAAACTCCCCAAAAACATCATCCCCATTCAAGACGGGCACATCTTCGACCTTGGCGACATTCAAATCAAAGCCGTTCATCTCCCCGGCCACACCCCCGGCTCCATTGGTCTTTGCTATCCCCAAGCGCGCGCTATCATCTGTGGAGATGCCATCATGCCCGAACATTGGAACCACCTCGGTCACTCCACCTCCCTAGAAGTCTTTGTCAACAGCATGAAACGTCTCAACGCCCTCGAATCAGACTATGACATTCTGCTCATGTCACATGGCAAAACAGGTCTCGCTCTCAAATTTGATCTCTCCAAAAAGCTCCAAACTATCGCTGAAAAGGTCATCTCTGGGGAACTGATAGGTGAACCCACCCAAGATGTCTACGGACAACCTGCCCACTTTGTCGTCTACCAAGGCACCAAAATGTTATACAACCCCAATCGCCTCACAGGACAACGAAAATAAAAGAGCCCCTGATATTAATATGCTAAAATATAGCGATAAATCAAAGTAGGGAGAGAAAAATGTCAGAATTTAATGCAACCATGGCATGGACATTTGTCAGAGAAGTCAAAGTGCCATCAGACGTAACCAATCTATTAGTCAATGAAGAAAAAGCGGTCGCAGCCTATGCCACCATTCGTGACGTAGCCATCATCACCAACAAACGCATCATCATCAAAGATAAACAAGGCATCACCGGAAAAAAGGTTGAAATCTATACTATTCCATTCAAATCAATCGTCATGTATTCTTCGGAGAATGCCGGCACCCTAGACTTCAATGCCGAATTAGAAATATGGACTCGGGTTGGCCGTTTCAAACTCAACCTCAAAAAAGGGGTCGATATCCGCAAACTAGACAAAATTATAGCCGAAGCAATTCTATAAAACAAAAAAGACAATCGTATGATTGTCTTTTTAGATACTATTCCAAAACTGAAACATCCGTGAACTGCATCAACGCATCCACAATTCTGCGCTCCACAATTTCCAAAATCACCCCATCCGGTTCATAATCCGCAATCATTCGCACCAACTCATCCACATTATCATCCAACAAAACATGATAATAATGCACCACATACACCTCAGAGTACAACGCCGAGAAATAATCCAACTCTGCAAATGCAAACGAATCCCGCAACAAAAACACAGTCTCATCATAAAGCGCATTCTCATTCTTCATCAAAAACAAAGCCCGCCAATCAGAATTCTGAGTCAAAATAATTTCTTCATATGCTGGCAAAGCGGGGTCAAACGTCACACTCACTTCAAAATCATCAAAATCAACTGCACGAATCAACTGTGCTAAATCTGGTGTGTCAAATAAAGGTTCAATAGAAATATCCTGTAAAGTTGGAAAATCCTCAATCCCCTCATACATCAAATATCCCTCAAACCCAACATACCCACCGAAGTCATTCCAATGCGAATCTTCTTTGTAATACAAAAAATCTTCCAGTTCAGGCCCCACACTCTCTCGCGCATCCCGCAAAACAGGAGCCAGATCTAACACATATTCATCCAATCCAGCCTCACTTACTCGCTCCATGAACACTTCTCGTGGAGTGATTCCCGTCCGTGTAATCCGCTTCGGAACATAATCACTATATACCGTTGTTTTATCCGGTGGAATCATCAACAGAAAATCAATCCCATTTCCCTCGAAATAATTCACCAATCCATTCAATCGCTCGACCGCCAACGAATAATGAGAATCATCAAACTCTCGCAATCCGCGGAACGCATCCAACTCTCGATCATTACTATTCGCAATAAACAAAAACCCTTCTTTTCCCAAAATAGCAATCTCTTCATCAGGGGAGATTCCCATCCCCAAAAACAACTTAGTATAATAAGTTTCTGCGCCCTGCTTCTTAAACAAATGCGCATCGAAATATTGCTTAAAAGAATCCGTAGAATTAAAATTTTTCAATGAAATTCCATCGCCAAACAGACCCAACATCGGAACCCAAAAAATCAAAAAGAAAAAAATAACCACTCCAATAGAAAAAATCTTCTTCATTTTCATCACCTAGAACTCCGCATATAAAAATGGTTGATAAATCCCATTATAAAGCTGCATAAAACTCAATCCCAGCAACAAAAACACCACCACAACATACCCAGCCTCAAAGACCCAATGCCTACTCACACTCCAGCGATACAACTGCTTAAAAATCCCCGCACTAATCAAAATCGAAACCCCCACAACCAACACCATATCAATTCTCGAAAATTCGATCAGACCCCGATATAAAATCCCATTAAATTTCTGCGGAATAAATAGCACCGAAAAAAACCGACGAATCTCAGCAAATGAATCTAAGCGGAAGAATACCCATCCCAAATTCACCACCAAAATCAGATACAAGTGTTGAACCAGCCCCGGTAATTTTTGCAACCATTTTTTCAAAAACAACACCTCAAGGCTCAAAAACACCCCATGCCACAATCCCCACAAAACAAAATTCCACGAATTCCCATGCCACAACCCACTCACCAAAAATGTCAGCAGCAATCCCAAAACCTGAAACACCCATCTAGGTTGTTTGCGTCGTGTCTGAAACTGAAAAGGCAACAAAATTGTATCCTGCAACCACTTACTCAAAGAAATATGCCAACGATTCCAAAACTCCTGAACAGATTTCGCCAAATAAGGCAAATTGAAGTTTTCCATCAACTCAAACCCAAAAATATTTCCCAACCCAATCGCCATGTCAGAATACGAATCAAAATCAATATACAACTGCAAACCAAACAGAAAAATTCCCGCCCAAGCCAAAGGAGCTGTCCACTCTTTCATATCCAAAGAGAACACCATCCCAGACATACTCTCCAAAATTCCCACCAACAAAATCTTCTTATTCAATCCCATCACAAACCGTATCACCCCATCATAGACTTGCGGCAAACGAAATTCACGTTCACCCAATTGCGCTTGAAAGTGCTGATACCGTTCAATCGGGCCAGAAATAAACTTGGGGAAAAACAATACAAATAAACCAAAACGTAGAAAATTTTTCTCCGCCTCAATCTGTTGAGAATGAATATCTATAAGATAGCGAATCAAAGTGAACGTATAAAAACTAATTCCCAAGGGGAAAATAATAGAAGAAAACACAAAATTATCGAAAAATGGAACAGAAAAAACATTCTCAAGCCCAGGAAAATATTTATAAAATCCTAGCACCAAAACATCCACAACAATCAAACCAATCAAAACAAATTTTCGAGACCGATTTTTTATCGGAGCGGAGGCTTGCCTTTGAAGCGTCCCAATCAGAATCCCACCTACATAATTGATCAAAGTCATGATCACAGCAATCATCAAGAACTTCACAGATGCCCATGCCACAAAAACACAACTCATTGCCAACAACACCCCATTTTGCAAATTAACTCGCAAACTAGGCTTGCCTACAAGATAGAAAGCAAAGTACACCACAAAAGTAACAGGTAAAAATAAAAACAAAAAAATTGTCGATCCAAACATTGTCATCTACCCAATCAAAAGAAAATTGAAAATCTGAAGATAACAAATATTATACTGTGAAACCTATGATTCTTTTGAATTTATTTCCAAATAATATAATCCATATTTTTCCGCACACGTGACTCCAAATCATCAGGAGAAATCGCATCAGAGAAATAATACCCTTGCATAATATTAAAATCTAACTCACGCATCGTCTCAAAATGCTCCTTTGTCTCCACCCCCTGCACAATACAATCTTTACCAAAAGCTTTCACCAATCGTTGCATCATATCAATCACAATTTTGCTATATTCATTATCATTAATATTATGACTAAAGCTCTTATCCAATTTAATCACGTCAAAATCAAAATGTTGCAACTTAGAAACTGCCAAATGATTCAAATCAAAATCATTTAAACTAATCAAAAGCCCCATTTTTTTCAAAGTTGCCAAATTTTTCAACACCACATCATTGGCCTCAATCACATCTTCTTCTGTGATTTGAACGCGCAGCATAGAAAAATCCACATCTTTAAAAATTTCTTTAATCGTCATCGGGAAATTAATATTTTCCAACTGTTCAATTGCCAAGTTCAAAGAAACTTTAATCCCTTTCAAACCTTTTTCTTGCCAACTTTTTATATCTCCAGCAATCCTGCGCATCACCTGCTCGGTGAATTGCCCCAACCTGCCAGAGAGTTTCATCAAACCAATAAAATCACGTGCCGGCAAAATACCATAGAGGGGGTGATTCCACCGTCCCAATCCCTCAAATTCAATCACCTGCATCGAATTCGTCTCAATCACGGGTTGATAATAAGCAATAAATTCTTCATTTCGCAAAGCATTAATCAAATCTTGCAACAAAAAGAAACTTTCAAAAACTTCCTTCTCTTGATCCTTGTCATAGAATTGATAAGAATTTTTCCCATTTTGTTTCGCAAAATACATCGCAATATCCGCATGTGAAATAAGCTCTTGAATCGTCTTTGCATCTTTACCATAGCAAGAAATCCCTGCACTAAAGTTTACAAAAACAGGGGCAGCACATTCTTCATAATCAAATGGTTCTTCAAATTCCTTAAAAAGATCATCCATGAATTGAATCGCTTTTTCTTTATCGTGAATTTCATGTAGCAGAATAAAAAACTCATCTCCAGACAAGCGCACCACAATACCGCTATCTTTTGTGACTTTTTGCAACTTTTCAGAAATCATCTTCAAAAATTCATTCCCAGCAGCATGACCAAACAAGTCATTCACCATCTTGAAATTATCAAGATCAATAAAAACACCCGCAAAACAATCTAAACTGTTTTGTTTAAATTGATCAAAATTCTCAAGCAAATATTTTTTATTCGCTAACCCTGTCAAAGAATCCAAATAAAGTGTTTTATGTAATAGGATTTTTTCTTTTTCTCGTTTAGTCACATCATGTCCCACCAACAAAAACCCAATAGATTCTTTCTGATCATCAAAAACTTCACTGGCCTTCCACTCCACATATTCATATGAAACTAAACCTTCACTATGGGGGTGGTTAATTACCTTCGTATGATTTTCATTCTCCAAAACAGATTGAATATAATGTAAAAAATCAAATCGAATCATTTTCTCCAAAATGCTCACCGTAACATTTTTATTCAAATTTGCACAATCAATTTCAAAAAATTCACAAAAATGTAAATTAAAATATTGAATCTTCATATCATGATCTAAAAACAAAATCAGATCGTTAGTATTTTCCAAGATCGTTTCAAACTGATGAGAGGTATACTCCAATTTCTCCTTAATTTTTACAAAAGGTGTAATATCATAATAACTACAAGCAAAATTATTCTCTCCAGTCTTACACGCCGTGACAGAAAACCATTTTTTCAAATGCTCATCAAACATTTCAAAATGATCCACGATATCTGTTTGCACAACATCACTATAACGTTGGATCCAAGGGGTCAAAGACTCAGAATTTTGACTCCACTCCATCGCAGTTTTGCCAATCGTGCTTTCATCAGTATTCATAATCTTCAAACCAGCTTCGTTGATATTTAAAAATCGATAATCAACGGGATGGTTTTTTTCATCATAGAGTACTTCATGAATTGCAAATCCGATATTACTTTTATTGAGCAATGTAATTAATGTGTTTTTCATAGCAAATTCCTTTATTAAAATTATAAACGAGTCTATATAAGCGGTCATAACAGTTTTGTTAAGTTAACCACGCCTGATAAATTTGATAGTTTATTAAAAAAAGTTGAAACAGGTGTCTTTTTTACAGAACATTGTTATAATAATAACAATCTAATCGAATCCTAACCTTGATTAGATATTTTTATGAGTATAATTCAGACATAAACAGTCTGAGTAGGTATATTTAGAATTTTATTGACATCTCGAAAGGAACACAGCATGCGTAAGCAATGGCAATCATTCACTCCCGGCGTTTGGACCAATGAGGTCAACGTACGCGATTTTATCCAAAAAAACTACACTCCCTATCTAGGAGACGATTCTTTCTTAGTCGGGCCAACCCAAAAAACCACAAAATTATGGGAAAAAGTTCTTCAATTATTTGAACAAGAGCGCCAAAAAGGCGTCTTAGATGCCGAAACCAAAAAACCATCTAGCATCACAGCCTACGATGCAGGCTATATCGATCAATCCCTTGAGGTCATTGTAGGTGTCCAAACCGATGCCCCTCTCAAAAGAGCCATCATGCCTCGCGGTGGCATCCGCGTAGTTAAAAACGCACTCGCTGCCTATGGCTACGAAATAGACCCCCAAACATTTGACACATTTACCCAACACAGAAAAACCCATAATGATGGTGTGTTTGATGTGTATACCAAAGAAATGAAGCTAGCTCGTCATTCTGGCATCATCTCAGGCCTTCCCGATGCCTACGGTCGTGGCCGTATCATTGGCGATTATCGCCGTGTCGCCCTCTACGGAGTAGACTTCCTTATTCAAGAAAAGAAAAAAGATCTCGATCTCTTCCCCCTCACATCCTATTCAGACGCAGCCGTCAATGCCCGTGAAGAAATTTCCGAACAAATTCGCGCCTTAGAAGATATGAAAACCATGGCGCTTCAATATGGTCTTGATATCTCCCAACCCGCCCAAAATGCCCATCAAGCCACCCAATGGACTTATTTGGCCTATCTCGCCGTCATCAAAGAGCAAGATGGCGCCGCCATGTCCCTCGGTCGAGTCGCCACCTTCTTAGACATTTACTACGAACGTGACATCAAAAACGGCCTCCTCACCGAAGAACAAGCCCAAGAGCTCATCGACCAATTCGTCATGAAGCTCCGCATGGTCCGTTTCCTCCGTTCCCCAGCCTATAATGAACTTTTCTCGGGAGATCCAGTATGGGTCACAGAAGTCATCGGAGGCATGGGCTTAGACGGACGAACCTTAGTTACCAAAAACTCCTACCGCATCCTCCACACACTCTACAACCTTGGACCCGCACCAGAGCCCAACCTCACCGTTCTTTGGTCAGAAAACTTGCCTGAAAATTTCAAAAAGTTCACCGCCAAAGTCTCCATCGACACCAGCTCCATCCAATACGAATCAGACGATCTCATGCGTGTTGAATATGGCGACGACTACGGTATTGCCTGTTGTGTTTCCGCCATGAAAATCGGCAAACAAATGCAATTCTTCGGTGCCCGCGCCAACTTCGCCAAAGCCCTTCTCTACGCCATCAACGGTGGCAAGGACGAACGCACCGGCGAACAAATTGGCCCCATCTTTGAACCCATCCATGGCGATTTACTTGAATATGATGAGCTCATGACCAAGTTTGATCAAACTTTGGATTGGCTTGCCGGCCTCTACATCAACACCCTCAACGTCATTCATTACATGCACGACAAATACTTCTACGAAAGCATCCAAATGGCCCTGCATGATCCCCACGTATACCGCACCATGGCCTGTGGCATCGCCGGCCTCTCTGTCGTAGCCGACTCATTCAGTGCGGTCAAACACGCCAAAGTTGAGATCATCCGCAACGCCGATGGCCTCGCCGTGGATTATAATGTCATCGGAGAATACCCCGCTTTCGGCAACAATGACGATCGCGTAGACGAGATCGCCGCCGACTTAGTCAAAGTATTCATGAACAAACTTCGCACTCACGGGACCTATCGCAACGCCACTCCCACCATGTCCATCCTCACCATCACCTCCAATGTGGTCTATGGCAAAAAGACAGGCTCCACCCCAGACGGTCGCAAAGCCGGCGAACCCTTTGCCCCCGGTGCCAACCCCATGCACGGCCGCGACACCAAAGGTGCCGTCGCCTCCATGGCCTCCGTCGCAAAATTGCCCTACGAACATTCTCAAGATGGCATCAGCTACACCTTCTCCATCGTCCCCAAAGCATTGGGCAAAATCAAAGATGACCGCATCAACAACCTCTCAGGGTTGTTAGATGGCTACTTCTACGAAACTGGTCACCACATCAACGTCAACGTCTTCGACCGCGAAACACTCATCGACGCAATGGATCATCCCGAACAATATCCCCAACTCACCATTCGCGTTTCTGGCTATGCAGTCAATTTCATCAAATTGACTCGCGAACAACAACTCGACGTCATCAACCGCACATTCCACACCGTAGCATAAATAGCCCTCCTCCTAAAAAGTCTCTCCCCTTTAATTTCAAGCAAGTTTCAAAGCAAAGGGGAGGGACAAAAAAAAGAAAAATTATGTCTGAGATCAAAGCAAGAATCCATTCAATAGAAACCTGTGGCACCGTAGATGGCCCCGGCATTCGCACCGTCATCTTTTTCCAAGGCTGTCCCCTCCGCTGTCAATATTGTCACAATCCCGACTCATGGAACCCCCAAGATGGTACCCTCACCGATATTGACGACCTCTTTACCGAAATCCAAAAATATCAAAATTTCATGCGTTTTTCCAACGGCGGCGTCACCCTTACTGGCGGAGAACCGCTTCTTCAAACCCAAGCCGCAGCCCAATTGCTCAAAAAATGCAAACAAGCTGGCATCCACACCGCCCTAGACACCTCAGGCTTCATCTTCAACGACCAAGTCAAACAACTCCTCCAAGATGTCGACCTCGTATTGCTCGATATCAAAAACTTTGATCCCAATCAATATCAACACATCACCGGCGTCAAACTAGACCGCACCCTCCAATTTCTCGAATACCTCACCGAAAACAACATCGAAACCTGGATTCGCTACGTCCTCGTCCCCAATCTCACCGATAACTACCCTGCCATCGAAGCCCTCTCCCAGCACCTCAGCCCCCGCCAAAATATCTCCCGCATCGAAGTCTTACCCTTCCATAAAATCGGAGAATATAAATGGTCTGAAATGGGTCTCGCCTACCAACTCACCGACACCCCCGCCCCAGACTCCGCCGCCATCGCCCACACCAAACAGCTCTTCCAACAGCACAATCCAACCAAGCTCATCGCCTAGTCTCCCAATCAGAATCATTAAATAACAAAAGGTGCGAGTCTCCGCACCTTTCATGCTATTACGTCTATAGCTTATAAATTTTCTTTTGCCAACGCCAGCTTACTCGCCGCATTCGGATAACTGGCGTCAATCTTCACCGTCATTTCCAAGTCCGCCACCGCCGTCACAAAATCTTCATTCACAAACGCCTTCATCCCACTCACAAAAAACACCTGCGCATACGCCTGATTGAATGCATATTCAGCATCCAACGCCAACACAATCTTCGCCATTTCTCGAGCACCGACCAAATCATTTTCATCAATCAGCACCAGCCCCTTCAAATGATAAGCCGTCGCATACGCTGGCTCAAGTGTCATCATTTCATTTAATGCCATTGCCTTCTCAGCATCATGAATCGCATTCTCAAAGTCACCCATCCCCAAATAAACATCCGCCCGCATCTTCCACGTCTCAGCTTGGCCATCATCAATCGCAATCGCAGCGCTCAATGCCGTCAATTTTGCCGCATCCTCATCCTCACCCATCTCCTTCGCCAGCGTCACATACGCCTCTGCGAATAATGCATCGATTTCATAAGAACCATCCAAACTTTGCACCATCTCCACATCGGCCACCGCCTGTGCAAAATCCCCATCCAAAACAGCCTGCATCCCGCGCACTTCATAAGCTTCCGCAAACACTGCCGAAACTTCCATTTCGGGGTCCAGCGCCAGCCCTTTTTCCAAATCCTCCAAAGCCAAATCAACATCCCCATTTGCCAAAGCGCTCAACCCGGCCGTCTGATAGGCATTTCCGAACCGCGCTTCGTTCGCATAGATTTCATCCAAAGCAACCGCTTCTTCAAAATCTGCTAATGCTTTCTCCACCTCACCCTGTGTCAAAAACACCAATCCACGTTCAAAATAGGCTTCCCCAAAATCAGCATTCAATCCAATCGCATCATCAAGGTCGCTCAACGCCTCATCCAAAGCCCCATCCGTCAGTAAATGTTTAGCGCGTGACACATATGCCTTCGCATAAATAGGATCTACGTCAATAGTCTTATCCAACGTCAGCGCCTTTTCCAAATCCCCCATCGCATCCACATAGTTCCCCACCATCACCAATCCCATCCCCCGCGCATGATAGGCCAACCCAAATTCCGCATCCAAGCCAATCGCCTTGTCAAAATCCAAAATAGCACGGCTTGCATCCTCATCAGCCAAAAATCCCAATCCTCGTTCATAATAAGCATTTGCAAAAACAGGCATTGCCCCCAGCGTCTCATCCAAATTCAACGCCATTTCATAATCCCAAATAGCCCCATCAAAATCTTCCAACGCCAACTTAGCCAATCCTCGTTCAGTGAACAAATCAGCTTTTTCGCCATCCAAAGCCACAGCCATATCAAAATCAGCCAACGCGGCTTCAAATTCATCAATCCCCATCATCTCCTGTCCCCGCAAAAAATAAGCATGTGCAAACGCATTCGGCACGTCCATCTCAGGCACTAAGCGCAATCCCATTTCCAAGTCAGCAATCGCCTGATGATAGCCATCAATCGCATTATACGCCAACCCGCGCTTCGTATAGATTTCCGCACTTTCGCCGTTCAACCGCAAAGTTTCATCAAAATCATCAATCGCCCGTTCATAGAGATGTTTCACCAATAGCAAATTCCCCCGCAAAGCATAGGCATCCCCAAATTCATCATCCAAACGAATCGCCTCATTCAGATCAGTCAATCCATCTTCGCTCATCCCGTCATCAATCAAACGCACCGCTCGAGAATAATATGCCATCGCATATTCATCCCCTTTATCAATCTCAGCATTAATCGAAATCGCTTTTTCAATGTCTCGAATCGCCTCATCATATTGCTTCAAAAGCAAATGCGTTTCTGCTCTTTGTACATAAATTTCATCAGCCTGCGGGTCCAACTTCAACGCCACATCATAATCATCAATCGCAAACGCAAAAAGTTCCGCATCAAAATAATCATTCCCCCGTCGGAAATAAACTTGCGCATAATTATCATCTTCATCCATCATCAGCCCCAAAGCCAATGCATGTTCAAAATCTTCCACCGCAAACGTGGTCTTGTCCATTTCAATGAACACTAACCCCCGTTGATAATACGCTTCCGCATAGCTCGCATCATAACGAATCGCTCGGTCATAATACGCCATTGCCGCTTCATAATTTCCAAGCTCATATTGCGCAATCCCTCGTTGGGTATACCCCACTGCGGTAAATGGATTTTGAATCACCCACACCAACACGCTCACCAAAACTAGCAAAGTCGCCCATCGCAAAATAATCGGCGCTTTTTCTTTAGAGTGAAACTCCATCGGACGTAATATTTTTTCGTGATAGGGCACTTCCACCCGCACTTCATGCAAATCCACCTCAGGGCGAATCACATCATCCCCCATCACTTCAATCGGCAATTCAAATTGCACTTCTGCCCAATCCAAATACCAATCCACAATTGCATTCAGCCGGCGCATCACCACTTGAATCGCACGCGGTTCAAGTTCATCCTGATCATCATTCAAAACAGCCAATTTTTGCATCGCCGGCACATAAACATTCACAAACAAAGTCGGCATAACCTCTTGCTGTTTCACTTCATCCAGCAATCGATCCAGCGACAAAGCCCGCACATTCATTTCTTTTGCCGAAAGCACCACCTCTTCAATAATCGAGCGCGTGGTTTCCAATGCAAATCCCAACGCTCGTTTGGGGTTTTTTCGCACGGCCAACAAGGCGTCCACATAATGTTCTTGAATTCGTTCAGCGCTGGTTTTTTTTGCCATCATCATTTTCGTTCCAAAAATTTAAAAAGCGAAAAACGCTTTTTCTTCTTCAATAATTTTTTTGCTCGTTTTGATTCGGCATATCGTTTTTCAATCGCCATTGCCAAGTCAAAATTCACATAAGCCTGTCCCACATTCCCCATTTTTGTATAAACCATCCCCCGCGCATGATAAAGCGCCGCAGATTCCAAATTCAAATCCAATGCATACTGATAATTTTCCAACGCCTTTTCAAAATCGCCCAATAGTTGATACGAATTTCCGCGATGGAAATACAACTCCGCCACACTTGCATCTTGCTCAATGCCTGCATCAAAATCAGCCAACGCTCGTGTCACCTTGCGCATATTGTTATACAACACCCCTCGGTTTAATAAAGCATCCACATCCTTAGGATAGTTCTCCAAATATTCGCTTAAAGCCGCCAAAGATTTATCATAAGATTTAGTCGATAAAGGAACCGTCTTCGAAAGTGAAAGTGCCGAAACAGGTTTGCTCGGAGATAATTGGGTCTCTTCAAACCAGTCAAAAATAATTTCCAATCCTTCCAATCCTGCCACCACCGCATCTGAAACGCGAGTCACATTCACCATCGCATCATGCAACGCATGTTGATAGGCAAATCCAATCGTTTCCATCTCCACCTGCACATATCCCGGCACCATATCTCGCACAGCCAAGAACACATCCTTCATCTTCATCCCGCTTGCATCTTCGCCAGTTCGTTGCCAAAAAAGCAACAGAAACATCTCCCGCACCAAACCTTCTGCCAACACAATCGCCTGATGAGGGGCACTTTCCACCACATTTAGAATCTCTAAATAGCTTTTTTGAAGCTCTCGCAAAGTCTCTTCAGGCAATTTTCGTTGCACATGCAAAGGTTGCGTATCACTTAACTTTTCCAGCATCTCTTCATTCATCCAAGCAACCTATTTCCTTAGGAATCACCCAACACATTTTGCAAAACAATCCTAGTTTCACTGTTTCCATCTACTTGCAACATCCACATATCCAATCCGCCATCCGCCACAACTTCATAGGAAATCGCGCCACTAGTCAAATCCAAAACTGTCCATTCCCCACTGCTCACAGCAAACAACACTCCCGCGCCATTCGCACCCTCACAAACACCCTGCAAACACAACAATCTCGCCTTGCCATTGGCATACTGAATCAATCCCAAACCACCTTCTTTGATATCCACATAGAAGGTCATCTCATTATTAATCAAATGAACCCGTGCCCCGCTTTCAAAACTGCCACTGTTCACCAAAATCTCACTGTCTTCATACATCACAAATTCCATCGTCCGCACTGGCACGCTTTCAAACAACACCGCAGAGCCACCCTGCAAAAACAATTCGCCTTGGGGTCCATCTGTTTGCAATCCAATCTTCACATTCTGGAACACATCCGCATTCAATTTCATCCGGTCGGTCAACAAGCTCGCATGTCCCCCGTCATCCATCACTTGTCCAATTTCCACTGTTTTTCGTTCCACAGCTGTCGGCATCGGGGTCGCCGTAGAAGCACTTGCTTCTTGCGTCAGCATCATTGCCACGCTCGCCGTGCTAGTATTCGCAGCTTCCATGGTTTGTAATTCTCCCTGCACATTGCCCAATCGCATCACACTCAACAAAAATGCCAATCCCAAAACTGCCACAGCGCCCCACCACCACATCATCTGTTTTCGTCGATCCAAAAATTTTAATCTTCGGCCTGGCATTTCCATCACCACCGCCGTCACATTATCATCCGCATTATTCCCCACTGCCGTGTCCACCAAGGTTTTTGCCGCTTGTTCAGCATGTTCGCCTTCCAAAATTCCCTTCAGCATTCCTTCGCTCACATAGCGTTGTTTTAACCCCATTGGAGATTCTTTAATCAGTCCGTCTGAACACAACAAAATCACATCATTTTCATCTAACGCTAGCCCTTGTTGCGCAATCGCATCATTTTGTTTTTCTCGTCCCCCCTGCAAATAAAGCCCAAAATCAATCACCACATCCGCTTTGAATCCAATCGAACGTGTAATCGCATCCGCATTAAAATGGCTCTTCGCCCGTGTTTCATCCAACACCCCACTGCGAATCTTGTCATTCGCCCATGTATGGTCAATCGTCAAAGGCAACAATTTTCCTTCTCGCAGCAAATAGATGCGGCTATCGCCCACATTCGCCACATAAAGTTTTTCTTCATGAATCACAGCCACCACCACTGTGGAAGACATCCCTTTTTTGCGTTCATCTTCCTGTGCCTCAAAGAACACCGCGCGGTTCGCTGCCCCAATCGCTTTCCCCATCACTTGGATCAGATCAGTCTCCATAGAATTTTGCATCGCATTTTTGATCACATCCACCGTAATCTGCGCCGCACGTTCCCCAAAGCTACCGCCCCCCACGCCATCTGCCACAATTCCAACCGTCAAGCGCAACTCGCTCTTCGTCTTCACATAGCCAAAAAAATGACGATCTTCATATGAACGGCTTTTCGCCATTCCGATTCGCCCATAGCCAAATCCCTTTGGTTTTGCACTGATCATAGTTTTCATCCAACACTCTCCAGCTTAAAAAATAGACTTATGCGTTCGCACCAGCCTCTTTCAAATAATCTTCTTTCACACTCTGTGCCTTCACATCTCGCCCACAATAATCATAGCTAAAATGCAAAAATTCCGACAACGTCGGTCGATTCTCTGGTTTTTTCGCCAAACAATCTCCCAAAATGAAGGTTTCCAATTCTTTCGGCACATCATTCCGGAACGTATGAATTTTGTCCGGTTTTCCTTTTAATATTTGTTTCGTCAGTTTTTTATTGCGCAAAGCGGGGAATGGCAATTGTTTTGTCAGCGCCTGATAGAGCAACACTCCCAATGCCCACACATCGCTTTTCTGCACATCCAAATCTTCCAAAGCCAAAGTCCCATCTGCCGCCAAAATCCGCTCTGGCGACATCGCAAACCAAGTCCCTGCATAATTATCAAACTTAGCAATCCATGTTGCGGTGCCAAAGTCCACCAGCACCGGGTCAAACGGCTCCCCATTCACCAATCGCTTTCGGAACATCACATTTTCTGCCTTCACATCATTATGTGAAATACCTTCTTGATGCATATACGCCAAACCCAATCCCACATTCCCCATAATATTCATCGCTTCTGGGATCTGCAAGGGCCCACACTTACGAATAAAGGAGGCCAACGTGCCCCCTTCCAAATATTCCATCACAAAGAACCATGGCGTCATTTCGCCCTTCCCCAAATTCATTGCCTTTGCATAATAATTCCGCTGTGAATTTGGGTTGCGCAAAGCATTCTCTCCCACCGAAATAGGATAGATCTTCAGCAGACGCTCATGGTTCAAATTACTCAAAAATGTCGCTTCATGTCGAATCGCCAACATATTGTCTTTGGTCTGATTCTTATCATTATTCACCACCTTACTCACCTTCAGTGAATAGGGGTGATCTTCAAACTCAGCCAAAGCCACCACGGCCATCCCACCCTGTTGCAAAAACCGAATGAAAGTATATTCACCGATCTTATCCCCAGGCTTCAATGTCGACAATGTAGACATCAGTGTTCAATCTCCTTGCGTTTCCAACGTTTACCAGCGTTGATTTGCAACGTCAGCAGGGTTATCTTTATCGGGTTTTTCTTCACTTCCCGTGTCTTTCCCTTCGCTCACAAAGGGAGAAACCAAAACATCATTTTCTTCTTTTTTAGATTTCAGCGTCTCAAATTTAAATTTGATGCCACCGCGTTCCACAATACACAATTCAATCTCATCGCCATCATTCAACGGTTCTCGGCGGAAGGGGATCAAACGTACCCCATTCAAATAAGTCCCATTTGCGCTTTCATTGTCTTCAATCGACCAATTCCCGGTCATTTCTTCTTCATGAATCGTCGCATGCAATCGGCTAATATTATTATTCTCCAACACCAACTCTGCATATTCCGCATTGCGTCCAATCGGCGTTTCACCAAAAATCTCAAAGCTCTGACGTTTCCCAGAAGGAATCCCCCGCACAGCCACCAACTTCGCCTTCGGGTCAGAAGAGCGCCAGCGATTAGTCATTCGTTGAATCACATTCGTCGTCCGAGCAATCACTTCTTTCCCCACTTCCGCCACTTTTTCTCGGTTCCGCCACATCAAGATTAACAAAACAATCACCACAATGCTCAAACCGGTGTTCATCAACGTACTCGTTGTCACGCCCCATTCTTCACACAAATCGCCGGCTTTTTCGCCAAAGTCACCCGGCAAGTTCCCCACCGCACGGCACACAGAGCTTGTCGGTGCCGGAATCACCACATCCACCGAAGCTTGCACAGCTTGTCGTTTTGAAATCCCCAATTCATCCGTCACAATCACTTCCAAGCTATAGCTTGAGCTACCCGCAATCGTAATATCTTTCACATCCCACATCGCCGTATAAGTCCCGTCACCGCTAGCCACAAACACACCCTTCGGTTGTCCATCCACCAACAGCTTCAAGTCTACAATTTCCTTATTACCCCATTCCTTCAAAGTCACAAACACCGGCACTTCCGTCACCGGAATGCTCGTCAAATCATCCGTACGTTCCAACGCCTTTCGTTGGATCACATTGCCACCATTCACCAAAATATCAATCGTCCCACTCTCCACCACATCACGGGAGATCGTGAAACTGTCACTTTCCAAAACGCTCAATTGGCTCACAGAGTCCAACGTCACAATCCGTTCATTCACAGAAGCAGATTCACTTCGATACGTGAACTTATATTGATAGCGATATTCATTCAAATAAGTATTAATCTCAGAAGAGGCCACTACAGAATCAAATGTAAAGCTTTCCCCCGGAGCCAACGCATGCATTTCTTCCACACGTCCAAACAAATCTCCATCAGAAGCCCACGGATAATACACAGAGAACAAGAAAATTCCATCCTTGCGCAAGCTTTGCCCCAAATCATTCGGAACCACGCTGTTCTGATTCATAATCCCCGCTGTCAAAAACACCACATTCATTGTCACATCTTCATCACGTGAATCCAATTTCTTCTGCTCTTGATACGCTAATTCCACACCCTTCAAACCATAAGAAGCTTCCGTAGAATCCGCCCAATCAATCGAAGCCACAGCTTGGCGCAATCGATCCTTATTATTCGTAAACGGCAACAAAACTTCCGCTTGGTTCCCACTCACCACAATCAATTCCACATAATCCGTATCATGCATCGTCCCAATGAAGTCCAACACCGTATCCTGCATCAACTCATAATTTCGTTTATCCGGATCCACCAATGATTTCTGGCGAGACCAGCTACCCAAGTCAAGCACCACCGCCGTTTTCATACCTTCTTGCACAGAAGCCACATCAAACGCCATTTCTTGGTCATCTTCCATCAAAACCACATCCCCCACTCCCACAGAAGACACAACTTGTTCATTAGAATCCAACAATTGTGCATATACAGAAATCTCAGGGAATTGGCTTGAATCGATCTTTGTGATTTGAATGCTTCCGATCGCAGATTGTGCCATCGCATAGCTCATCACCCCGCTCAACAAAACCACCACCACAAAAATCAGGCTGAATTTTCTCCAGAAAGCATTTTTCTTCATGTGTACTCCTCTAAGTCTGGTTATTATCATTTAATTATAGGATTAATCCTTCTCAAAAATTATAACATTTTTTAAGATACGAAAGCTACGCCCACGCTTTTTTTCTTATACAAGATTTATAAAATCGCCCTGCTAATCTCACCCCAAAAATTCGTCAAATTTTATCCAAAAACCCCAATTAATAATTAATTTTTTATATAAAATATATAAAAAATATTGACAATTTGGTTTGATAAGAGTAAAATTTACTCAATTAATATCCCTACACATTTTGAAAAAAATAACTTACTTAAAAACAGGAATCTGGGTCATAGTCCTGTTTTTAATTTAAGCAAAAAACAGTCAACCCAAACAGCATTTATTCTATTTACGAACATCCCCCACAATTATTTCATCCGCAAACAAGCCCACAAGCACCCCCTCCCCCATATTCATCCATCATGATACACCCTCACAACTAAAATCATGTCCTCCTTTATAAAAAATGATATCCTAATGATAACTTCAAAACAAAAAGGAGCAAAAAAATGAATCCAAAAATAGAAAAAAAAGAAGCATTCCAAGTCCTCGGCAAGGCCATTCGCACCAAAAATATCGAAGGCCAAAACAATCAAGTAATCCCCCAATTCTGGGATGAAATAAACACCGATGGTACATCAGAGAAGATGATGACGCTGATGTCAAAACCTGGAGCAGGCATGTATGGAATTTGTATTGACGTCCTCCCAGACGAATCAGATCCCAACGTATTCGAATATGTCGCCGGCGTTCCATATGCAGGAGGTGAGAAAGCAGAATTTGATGTTTTCGACATTCCCGCCACCCTATGGGCCATCTTCCCTTGCACCGGCCCAATGCCCAACGCCTTGCAAAAAGTATGGGCAGATATCTTCACTGAATGGGTACCCAACAATCAAGAATATCAAATCGCCCCCCTTCCCCAAATAGAATTCTATCCTCCCGGCAACCCAGACGATCCCAACTACTACACCGAAGTCTGGATTCCAATTCTCAAGAAATAAAAATAAAAGAAAACCCCTGTGACTATTCACAGGGGTTTTTAGAATATCTGATAGAGATCAATGTCTACTCATTTAATTGAAATTCAATAGCCCAAGTAGAAAATAATTTCAAAGAATATAATCCCAATCCAATCTCAATATCACCGCTTGGCATCCCGTCATAAGTCATTGAATTTAACAAACCACCAGTTTCTCCCGGGAGAAAATACCCATCCCCATTCACAAAATTTTCACTGGTCTGGTCATTAAATAAGGTTTGATGCACTTCATACGAGCCATTTGCCATAGGATATTCTTTTTGCAAGTCAAACAAAAGCGCATAATTTTCAGCTTTCGCGCTTCCGCCGCCACCTCCCCCCCCACCAGAAGAATAAATCTCATCCGTAGCCGTAACCGAACGAGCAACGATTTCAAATCTACCGCTCACAAAAGTAGTCTCTAAAGGAATACTCTCTCCCACTTGGATCCCCTCTCCCAACGAAAGCGTCACACGCTCATCATATCGACTAGAAATAGACAATTCATAAATTTCAAGCGTCAACAGCTCGCTCGCCTCCTCTACCACAAAATCACTTGCCACCAAAATCGTCGGTATACAGGCTGAATTTGCATCCTGCGCGGGCATTTCCATTAGATTAACCGAGATAGGATACGCTTTCCCATTCCCATCTCGCAAAACAGCTTTGCTTGTCTCACCAGCATCAAATCCATAAACAGGGCCAAAAAATTGCACCGCCGTCCATTCCGCCACATCCCAACAAATATTCACATTCATCACCAATTCATTTTCTGCTTGTTTCAAAGCCACACTCTCCAAATCAATCTGAATATGGGCAACCGGATCAAATTTTTCTGTTTGGTCTTGGGTCGCCACCGGGAGTTGGGTAAGAGTGGGTTCAACAAGCATTTCAGTCGGCATCGAGGCAGCTGTCGCATCCATCGAAATGCTTTGCATCGTTTCCAATGCAATCGCAGCAGCTTGTTCTGCAATCTCATCATTGCTTTCAGTCGCCTGGCATCCAAGCAGCAAAAACGCAGCAAACAACACAAAAAATAGTCTTTTATTCATAAAACCTCCCATATCTTCATTTTAATTATCCAAAATTTCAAAATCTAACAACTCAACTGCATCCAAATCAGTCAAGTCCACTTTTTTCACTTCCAAATCAAACCGATTGGTTTCAGGGCCTTTGCCCATCAACAGCAAGGGTAACTGTTGCATTTCAAATATAATTTTTTGAACACCAGCATCAATTGCTGCGCATTCAAATTGAATATGCCAATTTTGGTAAGCAGCCTTTGCATCAAAATTCTCTTTGTTTACAATAATTCCTGCGCTTTGAGGCACACAAGAAATTGTCCTCAATTCACCCTCTTTTTCCCAAGAAAGTTGCACGTCAAGCAAATCAACATAGTCATAATTGAGCAACACATCTCCCTCCCCAGTCCCATTCAAATACACCGGAAGATCATAAAAATAAAGGTCAAAATAAGTCGCTTCACTTGTCGCATAAAAAGGCTCAAACACAAAACGCACATCATTTTCCACAAACACAGTCTTCTCTGCCAGCATCAATCCTTTTTCAGAAGTCACCCTAGAAAAGCCAATCTTTGGCAAATACACTCCAAACCAATCTAAAAGAGAAGCCCAAATCTTTTTCGGTCCCATCACAAAGCTCAGCAACAACAGCAACACCCCAGCCCCAATCGCCACACTTTTCCACACTTTCACGCTTTTCTCAGAATCCACAGGTTCTTTCAGCACAGCTGTAGAAGCACGAGCTTGTTCCATCAATTGATTTTCCAGCGCATTCACAAATCCTTCATTAGGGCATTCGCTTTGAAAAAGTACCGCTAATTTTTGTTCAAATAGTCGTTGCTCAAACATCATCTTCTCCTTTCCTCAGAGTTAGAAAGCACCCGCAAACGTTGAATCAACCGAGAATAGCGTCGTCGCACAGCCCCTTCAGAAATTCCAAAAACCGAAGCGATTTCACCAAAAGCAAGTTCCCCAGCAAATCGCAAATACAACAAATTACGCTCTTCTTCGGTCAACACTGAAAATTCATCCAACAAATCCTCAAATCCATTTTCAAACACAGCCGATTTTTCATTAAATTCAATCAATAAAAATTGTTGAATCGTTTCTTCCCGTTTTGTCGCGCGATAAAAATTTACAATTTCATTGTGAGCAATTTGAAACACCCACGCCACTGCCTTGCCTTCTTCCCGATAACCAGCAGATCCTTTTAAAGCTTTCATAAAAACAGTCGCCGCAATATCCTCGCTATCTGCCTTGTTCCCCACTCGCGCCAAAATATAGCGATACACTCGCGTAATATTTTCTCGATAAAATTTTGCAAAAGTTTTTTCTTCCATTTTCTATAATAATAAACGAAAACCCCCCTTCATTTGGGACAAACTCATTGTCAATCAAATCAAGCAAAATCAAGTTGTGGAAAATAGAACAAATATTCTGGTATAATAGCCTTGATTCAAAACCAACAATCCCTACCAATTTCGAACATTAAGAATTGAATACCCTTGAGTAGCTTTAAACAGCGAGAAGCACCTAGAAGCATCTAAAAGCATTAAATCGAAGCAAGAATATCCCCCAAGTCACTTTCAATTTTATAAAGTGTGATCTGAACGCGCCCTATTTATTATTTATTTATTTTTTTTATTTCTTTATTCAGTCCCCAGTGCCCAGATTAAACAATTCACCCACGCCCACTGCTTCCAAACATCAAATTTACCAAACATCACTCATCCATCCCCCCCTTACATTTCCCTCAACCCAACTCCCAATCAAGCTTTCTGGCACGTTCTGGCACCACTAAAACCGCCTCCTGGCACAATCTGGCACCCATCAAAACCACTTCTGGCACGTTTTGGCACATCGTTTTTTATCAAAAAACTACTAATTACAGGGGTTTAGATTCAAAAAACCCCCATATATACCGGAAAATAGAACAAAATCAAAAACACCCACTTTTTTTTCACACATCCTGCCCAAAAAAACAATCAAATTAAGC
Source organism: Anaerolineales bacterium (assembly GCA_963676155.2). Taxonomy (GTDB): domain Bacteria; phylum Chloroflexota; class Anaerolineae; order Anaerolineales; family UBA11579. The sequence continues at coordinate 11,826 of OY781052.2, read as the reverse complement.
TAAAATAAGAATCAACTAAGGAGAGAAAATGCTCGCAATTGGATTTATGCTCAACCATCCTCACTTCATTCCCCATGCCCAAACCCTCATTCATTCCATCCGCACCAATGGCGGCTTCCTCAGCACGGCCCCTATTTTTATCCTTCATCCCCAAAGCCTCACTCCACCCCGTTTTGCCAACACAAACCTCACCCTCCTCACCTTCCAAACCCCATCCCAACTTCAGTCCATTCCCTTTGCCGATAAGCTTTCCGCTGCCCAAACCCTAGAGCAGCACCTTGCCCGCACCACTCACCAATCCGGCTTCCTCTGGCTAGACGTAGACTCTCTCATCCTTCAACCTCCCCAATCCCTCCTCAGTCCCACTGCCCAAATCCACATCGCCTTCCGCCCCGTAGACAAACGCAATATCGGCATTCCTTCCAACCAAAATTTGGACCCCTTCTGGCAAGCCATCATCACCCACTTTGACTATCAACCCCCAGCCCTCACCCACACCACCACCGTCTCCCATCAAAACATCCATCCCTATATCAACGCTGGTTTTTTGCTCGCCCGTCAATCAAAAATGGTCTTCACCAAAACCGTCCAAGCCATGTGCGCCCTGCAAACCCATCCACACATGCAAGCCCAACTCAGCACCAGCACCCTTCACAACATCTTCTTCCATCAAGCCGTGCTCACCATCGCCATCCTCAAAAACTTCCCCGCCCATCAGCGCGCTCACTTGGCCAACACCCTCAACTATCCGCTCCATTTTCATCATCAGCTCAATCAAGACCTCAGCCAAATCCAAACCTTGCGCTACGACACCTATTTTGATCACACTCCCCCACAAAACATTCCTCCTCAAATTCGCGCCAGTTTGCCTGTCGATCCGCAAGCCCTCACCAGTCATTGGCCCTATACCTAAAAAGACATCCTTTCGAATGTCTCTTTAGCACAGTCTGTTTCCCAATCGAAGCCAATCGGGTCAAGCACCTTCGCTGATTTTCTCAATCGCTTCCATTTCGCTGTTCAAAAACATCACTTCCCGTCCCTTATTCGATTCATAGATAAAGTCCTTCAAGCTCTTCGAAGAGAACTTCCCAAACTCACCCACAATCGCCACTTGCAAACGATAATTCACAAACTTCTGCAAAAACTCACCCGCCAAACGGCTGCTCAAGTCAAAGAAAGAAGCCGGCAAAGCACTTTCCATCAAAATCACACTGCTGCACCCCGCATATCCCGCTTCACCGATCACATCCAAAACATCCTGAACCGTCTCCAAAAACCAAGGCGGTGCCACCACCCCAATCAGCTTTCCATTCTTCTCAATCACACGCATCTTCACACACCTCCAACCAACTCACGTCAACAAAAATGGAGTCACCATTTCCGTCACACCAAAAACCACATGCCCATTATCAGCGATCACATTCGTTTGCACATTCTCCAACAAAGCCGTCAAGCGATCAGCCGTCTTTTGCGAATTCATAAAGAAGTCATTTTCGCCACCAATGAACAACACAGGCATAGCCAATCCACTCAGCACTTCATCTGAAAACACAGGAATCGGATCTAGAAACGGCACAAAGTGCGCCATCATTAAAGCAGTATACTCAATCGCCACTTCTGGGAGTTCATCGCTTCCATTTACCAATTGTTGAATGCGCAGCATCCCCTTTTCACCTCGCATCGCATGGAAAACCATTCGCAAAGTAGAAGACAACTTCACATTCGTCACACCACTTGTCGCCACCAACACCAATCGTTCCACCATCTCAGGAAAACAACTTGCAAATTTCAAAGCCACCCAACCCCCAAACGAATTGCCCATCAAAGCAGCCTTCGAGAGACCCAAGCTAGTCAACACATCCCGCATCCACCTCGCGTAGCCATCTTGGTTCAGATCAGGTCGCACTTCTGCGCTCTTCCCCGGTTGCCCTACAATGTCCACCGCATGCACCCGAAAGTTCTTCGCAAACATCTTCATGTCCGCCAACCACATCGTAGCATTCGAGCTAGAGCCATGCAGCAAAACCAACGCCGGCGCATCTTTTTCACCCACAGAAATCACATGTGTTTCGCCAAATTCCGTCGGCACAAATTGCACGTCAAAGTCCATTCCCCAGTCGGCCAGCAACTTGTCATAAAAAGCAAACACAGCTTGCCTACCTTCTTCTGTTTTGAACAAAGGAGTTCCATTCATTTTTTCATTCATTTTTCATCACCTTTTCTTACAAAATTTACCCAATCAACGATTGAATACTACCCATCAATTGATGCACACCAAACAAATTGCCCCACAACATCATCCGAAAGACCTCTTCATGTTGAATATACTGTCCATTAATCGTCACAAAGCTAGCCTTAGAAGAATCCTGCACCGACGCCACAAAATTCATCAAACGCATCACATCGTCAGGATTTCTCACCGGCACATCCACCACCGCCGAAACTTTCACGGACGATTCATTTGTATCTTTTGCTTCAGTCGTCAATGGCATCCCCTCCGCAAAAACGGTCAAGTCATGTCCACTCACTCGCCAACCTTTCCCAATCTTCGTAGCCTTCAACTTTCCTTCTCGGATATACCGTCGAATCGTTTTCGGATGCATTTGCAAAAGTTCAGCAATTTCATCAGGAGTATAATACTTTTGTTCCATATAATTACCTCAATTCCAATATATAGGGAATTATATGGAATAATAGGGAATAAGTCAAGCGAATTAAACAAAAAGAGCTTGTTTTCTGTCAAAACAAGCCCTAAAACTCAAAATAAGCCAAAAAATGCCAAACATTCGTTTTTTATGCCAAAAGTCCAAACCCTTCAAATGCTTTCAAACGTTTCATCGTCAAGCTACCCAGCCATTCAAATTTCACTTTCTCTTCAAACAAATCTTCAAATTGAGACCATTTCCAATCTGGCCACCAAATATGTTCCTTATCAAAAATCTTCTTCAAATAAGAGAAATTGCGCTCCAAAGCATCTTCATACTCTTTTGCTAAGAGATCATCAGCATTTATAAAGAACTTATATGGTTGAGCAGCATAAATAGGCCATTTCGTTTCATCTAAACAGATTGTTCGTCGAATTGCATCACTCACCGCATCTTTCACCATTGCCTTGCGTGGCTCATCCAAAACACGGAACAATTTCACTACCGCATAGATAGAATGTTCTTGATCACATTGTGCAAAAGCATCACTTCGGATTGCCTCAATCAACACATCAAGCTCTTCTTCAAGGTCAATTGTTTTCAAAAACTCCCCATGCTTACATAAAAATGAGAAGACTTCAGGAGTAGGATTAAAATAACCAAACACGCTAGGGTCATTCCACCAATCTGCGTGAGGAAAATCTTGAATCTCTGTTGGAACAAATTCAAATTGATGGCGCTTTTTGTCAAACTTAGACTCTAGAAACCACACTGCTTTTTTCACCATCAATTCTTTAGCAGGGCAGTCATCAACTTCTTTCAAAATCTCCATTGCCAAATTGGTTGCCAACACACTTGACACTGCTGCTTGCACATCAGGTTCCAGTCCATTTCCAAAGCCGCCATCTTCATTTTGATAGCGCAGAAGCGAATCTAAAATTAGCGCGTCAAGTTTTTCATCAGTTCCTGCCAACATTTTTCGCAATCGCAAAACATCTAACTCACGACCTTTTTCGATTAAGATTGGCAATGTATTCTGCAATACAATTTGTTTAGAAATAACATTCTTCATGTTTTCCTCCTAGAAACAAATTATTCAAAAATATTAGGTTAGTTTAATTGAAATAAGGAAATAAGTAAGATAAAAAAACAAATGTAAAGATAAAGGCCAGTTGGTTCATAAACTTCTCAACCAATCAGTGATCATTTTTCCTTTTTCACCGATTGCTTCTTCCACGGCCTCAGCATAAGCTTCAAAATAGTGACGCATATATCCTTTTGAGATATTCAAGTTTTCCATATACCCAGAGATCCAATCAATATCAAGTTTCAATAAATCAAGATCTCCAAAAGTAAGTCCAGCCAGAATCCCTTCAGCAAAAAATGCTTGAATGATTCGTAAATCCTTTACTGGGTAAGAATCCAAAGAGGTTTTCTCATCAAGGTTTTTTTCCACTAATGATTCGATTTTGAATTGATTAGATATGAACAAAAATCGCGTTTCATCTTCGCTATGAAAATTCTTGTTTGGGAAGTACTGATTTTCATTAAGCAAAAATGATTCGATTATCGCTGCTGCTTGTAAGAGATCATTTCCCACATGTTTACCCGGCACAAGATTGACTAGCTCAGGTAATTCAGAGAAAATCCAACCACCAAAAGTAAAGTTGATTTTCTCATCGATCAAAAAATTACCAATATCAATCAATTGGCTGGCAGTGTTCAAGCGCATTGCAGAATAGAAAACTAGATCGGGTTTCACAATTTGGATTGTTTTCTTTAAATCTTCAAATGGTACATTTGCTCCCAAATTTATTGCTTGCCAACCTCGATACCGTAAAATTAAATTCATCAGCAAAGGATAAAAAGAATGTAATTCATTCTCAGGACAACCAATCAAAACATTCTTACTAAGATGTTTGTTAGGTGCTTCAGCTATCAACGCATGCACTTTTCTCATTGCTAGCTCAGAAGCAAAATGTTCTTGTTGCACGCTAGCTTTTCCTTCATACCATTCTTGTCCAATCTCCGCTAACCCTTTTTGAAAAATTTGAATCACTGTCTCTTCTAATGAAAATTGAGCAAAAGCCGAATTCAAAATCTCATCTGCTCTTTTTTCATCAAATGAATAACAAGCCTCTATCCACATTTTTCGCAAAGAATCCAAAGATTCATCTGAAGGAAAATCTTTATCAATATTAGAAAGAAAAACAAACAAAGGATAAATGTCAAAAGGATCTTTCCCTTCTTTTTCTATCTGTCGCCAAAGCTTTACAGCTCGCCCCACAGTCATGCCTTCTTTTTGGCGATTTTGTAACCATTTAACTGTTGCGATATCAAATTCAGAATAAAGTCGATGCCCTCCCTTTGATCGTTTAGGATTCGGTATTCCATATCGCTTTTCCCATATGCGCAAAACATCAGCCTTTAAGTCTGTCTCTTGCATCACAACACTCAAGTTATAACGTGGGATTGTATTAAATTGAGATTTAATCATTTAAATTACCTTATAGCGAATCTATTATCAATAAATGTAAGAATTACCTTTGTAATATAGACAAAATATTGACAAAAATATTACTTATTGAATAATATAGAAAGTATTATAAACGAAAAAAATGAACAAATACATCAAGAGAGAAAAACACTTCAACGAAAAAATTACTTCTGGCATATTGAGAAACAATTTAGATATGCTATCATTAAACCAATTAATCATACTTAAGTTGAGGAGGAGAAAAAAATGTCAATCAAGATTGTAACAGACTCAACATGTGACTTGCCTCAAGACATAATTGAGGAATTAAATATCAATGTAATTCCGTTGTATATTAATATTGGAAATCAAGGATTTTTGGATGGTGTCGAGTTGACTAGAAAAGAATTTTATGAAAATCTTCCATACTACTCACCTCATCCCACTACAAGTGCACCAAGCACATTCACCATCAAACAAATATATAGAAATCTAATAGAACAGGGTGCATCTCAAATTCTATCAATTCATATATCAGAGAGCTTAAGTGGCACATTGAATATTGCTAAAAATGCGGCTGAAGAATTCAATCAAGAAATCGGATCAGAAAAAGTAATCGTGAGAGATGGTGGACAATTAAGTTTAGGGACAGGCTTTCAAGTTGAACTTGCCGCAAAAATGGCAAAACAAAGCCATCTAGTTTCAGAGATTATTAAATCATTAGAAGATCTTGGAAATCGTACGCTTGTTGCAGCGAGTATTGATTCACTTACTTATCTTCGTCGTAGTGGCCGAATGAATATGATTCTTACAGGAATTGGCAGTCTTTTGAAACTTAAACCGATTTTAGAAATGAATAATGGTAAACCTCAATCTGCTAAAGTACGCACCACTTCTCGCGCCACAGAGTATCTAATTGAAAAATTAAGAAAACAAATGCCAATTGAAAAATTTGCTCTTTTACACACAAATGCTGCAGAAAAAGCAGAAGAATTTAAGAACAAAATACTAGACTTGATTCCCACATCAAATGTCTTATCCGTTGATATAACGCCAGTTCTTGGTACCCATCTTGGCCCAGGAGCAGTCGGATTTGTAATTGTGTCTAAAAACCCGATTAATTATTAAATAATTAGAAAAGGAATAAAAATGAAATCAAATACGATAAAAACAATTCTTGCGATTCCAATTGTTCTTCTCATTGCTTCTTTAGTTGGCTTAGCAGGAGGTCAAAATGGCTCTTTGTTTATGGGTGTACCATTACTCTTACTTTTGATAGCCCTAGCATTCCTCATCCAATGGATTGGATTTATATATGCATATAAAAATCAAACTGAAAAATATTTTGATATTACAGGAAGTGCAACTTTTATAACAGTGACTATATTAGCAGTAATTCTTACTCCCAAAGTAGATTTCCGTGGTTTCCTATTGATGACAATGGTGCTCATTTGGGCAATTCGTCTTGGCTCTTTCCTTTTCTTACGAATCAAAAAAGCAGGAGAAGATGCTAGATTTCGTGAGATTAAACCTTCTTTCTGGCGTTTTCTAAATGTGTGGAATATTCAAGGCTTATGGGTTAGTCTTACTTTAGCTGCTGCACTTGCAACCATTACCTCAAATAATAAGGTTTCATTTGGTTGGATTGGTATTTTAGGAGCAATTGTTTGGTTGATAGGCATTACCATTGAAGCTATTGCAGACCAACAAAAAACGAATTTCAGAAATAAACCTCAAAATAAAGATAAATTTATTACTACAGGTCTTTGGGCTTGGTCACGTCACCCAAACTATTTTGGTGAGATTACATTATGGATTGGAATTGCCATCATAACACTTCCTGTACTACAGGGGTGGCAATGGATAATGCTTATTTCACCAGTATTTGTAGCACTATTGATCACAAAAGTGAGTGGTATTCCTCAGCTTGAATCAAGGGCAGATGAAAAATGGGGCGGACAAGAGGATTATGAAAAATATAAAATGAACACCTCTGTTTTAATTCCGATACCACCAAAAGAATAATCTTAGAAATTAGAAAGGTAAAATATGTTTCTTCAATGGATTAAATATATAGTTGCTGGAGCAACGATTTTGACAGGTCTAGTCTCTCTATTTTTACCAAATAGTGTGCAAGGATTTACTGGATTACAAGCAAATGGAGGTAGAGGTATTACTGAAATTAGAACCATACTGGGGGCTTTATTTATTGGGCTTGGTATTGCAGTTTTGTATTATAACCACACAGTTGGATATCAAATTCTTGGGATTACATATCTAACAATGGGACTTGTTCGTATTGTCTCTATCATTATAGATAAATCAGCTGTTTCATCAAATATAATTAGTGCGGTTGTAGAAGTAGTTTTTGGTTTTTTATTGTTATTGTAGGAGAAAGATAAAAATGAATATGAAAATAGCAAAAATAATTGCTATCGTTGGTTTGATTGCAATGACTTCAGTTTTGATTTATGGTTTTACGGTTGGAAATTTTAGTACCGATGGTGCAAAAATATTAAGCAATCCTTGGGGTATTGTTTCCATGGTTGATCTCTACACTGGATTTATTTTATTCTCTGTTTGGATTGTTTATCGTGAAAAATCATGGCTTCGATCTTTAATATGGGTTATTTTGATGATGGTTCTTGGATTTTTTACAGCCAGTTTGTACACACTCATTGCCTTGATTGGTTCAGAAAATAATTGGAAAAAATTCTGGATGGGAAACAGACTTGAAGAATAAGTTTCATGAAATCATTGAAGAGATTAAAATTATCCTTTCAAAGGAATCATATAGATTTATTGATACGTCAGTACCATTATTTGCTTATGTAATTTTATCCATATTTACAGAAAAAAATACTGCCTTTTATTGCATTGTTGGGATTAGTGTAATTATTTTAAGTGTGCGTTTGATTGGTAAGCAAAAGATTACGTTTATATTATCAGGATTTGGTATTGTTGCTTTATTTTTCTTTGTTGATCTATTAAACCAAGATAATAGAGCTGTCTTATTACCAAGTATTATTTCTGGTTCTATCATTTTGATCTCTTGTCTTGGTTCTGTGCTTATCGGTAAACCTCTTGCTGCATATAGTAGTGCAATAACAAGAAGATGGCCATTGGATTGGTATTGGCACCCAAATATAAAACCTGCTTATCGAGATGTGACTTTATTATGGTTTTTTGCATTTGGTGGACGGTCTGTTTTTGAGATTGTTGCCTATAATAGTGCAATAATTCAATATGAATGGCTTAAACTTATTCTTGGGTGGCCTTATACGATTATAATTTTGGTTATTAGCTATTTGGTGGGAAGTTGGCGTTTACAAAACTTAAAAGGTCCAAGTGTTGAGGAATTTAAGCAAAAAAAACCATCCCCTTGGAAAGGTCAACAAGAAGGGTTTTAGAAGGGTATAGAATGTCGGAACAAACTTCAGAAAAATGGAATGTTAATCAAATTCCTGATCTATCAAATAAAATTATTGTGGTAACTGGTGCAAACAGTGGATTGGGAAAAGAGACAACACTTGAATTAAGTCGAAAGCATGCAAAAATTTTTATGGCATGTCGAAATCTAACAAAAGCACAAAGTGCATTTGAAGAGATTAAAAAAGAAGTTCCAGATGCTGATATACAGATTCTTAAATTGGATCTTGGAGATCTTAATTCAATAAGAGCGTTTTCAGAGACTTTACATCAATTAACTGATCATGTGGATATTTTAATTAATAACGCAGGAATTATGGCAACGCCATATGAAAAGACAAAAGATGGGTTTGAACAACAATTTGGAATTAATCATCTTGGACATTTTGCATTAACTGGGCTTTTGCTAGATCTTTTAAAGCAAACAACACAAACTAGAGTTATCAATGTGAGTAGTTTGGCACACAAAGCTGGTGAACTTGATTTTGACGACTTGTTTTACACTCAAGGAAGAAAATATACTCGTTTTGGCGCATATTCACAATCAAAATTAGCTAATCTTTATTTCTCTTATGAATTACAGCGCTTTTTTGATAAAAACAATTTTTGTATAATCTCAGTGGCAGTTCACCCGGGTGTAGCAGATACTGGTTTATTGGATCATTTTCCATTTATCATTGCGAAAAAGCTGTTTCCATTTTATAAAAATAAAATCCAATCTGCTAAGATGGGGGCATTACCAAGCCTTAGGGCTGCAACTGATCTTGCGGTTAAGGGAGGAGAATTTTATGGTCCTGATGGAGCTAAGAGTATGCGAGGGTATCCAATCTGTCAAAAATCTAGTAATTTATCTTATGATGAAAAAATTGCAAAACAACTTTGGGATGTTTCTATAAAATTGACAGAGGTGGGCTACGAAAACTCTTAGTTTATATGGATTTATTATTAGCTCAGCTTGACGTGTTTGTTTCATCTATATATACTTTTAATATTAAAGAAGATGATTATTATTTTAATTCAAATAGGGAAACCACAGAAAGGAAATTGAGTATGTCAAAATTTGAAATTTATCAAGATAAGAGTGGCGAATTCCGCTTCCGCCTCAAGGCAGGTAATGGTGAAACCATTGCAGTAAGCGAAGGTTACACTACCAAAAGTTCATGCAAAAAAGGCATAGAATCAGTCAAGAAAAATGCCCCAATTGCTGAAATCAAAGAACTTGACTAAGAATTAAAAAACTATCTCATTTGAGATAGTTTTTATTTTATTAAGTTTAATCACTAAATTATTTTGTTAGATCAACAATTTCTGCATCAGGTGCATTTTTTCTAATTGATTCAATTCCATTTTTGCAACCATCTTTAGAGGAATAACCTTCACCAGTCGCAATCACTTGACCATTACGAGCTTTTAAACGAAAACGATATTCTCCTCTTTTATCTTGATAAATTTCAAATTTTCCCATAGTAACCTTCCTTATTGATATTTTCAAACTATTGTTTGTTAATTATAGCATTTATATTATTCATCATTCAAGGTTAATTAACTAAAGTTATTCATTAAGTTGGTGATGAGAGTTGGATTATTATGAAGAGAAATAATATGATGATTGCCACATGGTTTTGTGATGAAGTAACGGACGTCTTCTTTGAGGACAATTTCAATTTGTGTTCGGCAAAGGTTTGTTTCACAGAGATTGGAGGTAATATCAATCTCTGAAACAAAGTAATCGTCAAGATTGGGACTTACTTTGAAAATCATTGCCTTTTGTTCTGGTAATTGTCCTTTGACCGCAACACCAATGCCAGATTCAAAATGAGTAGTTAGGCTATAGCTATTTGTCATATTGATGGGAAGGGTGCAGTGAGCGACAATCATGCTGTTATTTTCGATTTTGAGTGAGGAAGGATTTACCATAAAGCCAGCTTCACCAAAGAGCGAGTTTAATATTACCATCGTTATTAATGATGGTACATCTCCTTCACAAGATGCGGGGATGCCTTCTGAATTTAACAAGGCAAGTGCAATACAACCTGTGCTATGGAGAGTATCTAATAAGTCAAAACACCGAAGTGTAACACCAGTGAGTTGATATTTTTCAATCAAAGCTTTTATAGCACCATAGATATTGAGGGCTTTTTTGAGTTCCTCTTCTGCAAATGGACGCTTTTTTAACTCCGCAATTAATGTAGAATCAATTTTATATTCTTGTTGGGAGAATGTAATTAATTCATTGATATCAATATCTAGAATGTCACATCCAAATTTTTGCTTGGCTTTTTGTTTGTCGACGTTACTTGCTATGAGCCAATCTGATGGCATACCAATCACACCTAGGCGCGCTTTTGCTAGGGTTTGTTTGGTTTGGTGAATTTTTTGAAGCTCGGATAAACGTTTGGCAATATATTCAATTTCACCATGGATTATCTCGCTTTTGATATTATTTTGTTGAGAATATGTGAGGATTTCGATGGAGGCTGCTAATGAATTCATGATGCCATTGGTAAGCAATGTGATGGGGCGGGGGAGGGAAGGAAGAAGTTCTTGGAAAAGATTTTCTGATCCACCTGTTTGAACATAGATCAATGGGATAGCATCTGATGAGAACTGATCAGGGGATGTGATTTGTTCGATGGGAATTTTGATACGTTCTTCGATACTTGAAAGAAACTCATTTGCAATTTTATTTATATCTCTTTCGGATGAGATTACTGACTTAATTCCTAAAACTTGAAATTTCATTATCATTCCTTTGTATGTTTTTTTGTCATTATACCTTAATCTATGTTCTTGTTATTTTTAAAATGTATAATATATTGATTCTATTGTTTTCTGAAAAGATGATTTTGTTTTTTATTTTGAATGTTAAGAGGATTGTTTATGTTGTTCAATATTGAGCTAATTTATGCAGGAGTTTCCTTTTTACCGAGTTTGGTAATCTTTATTTTTATGACATTAAGTGTGATTCAATTTCGAAATCAGTTTTTGAATTATTTTTACATGGCTTATATGGGTGCAGGTATTTTGAGTTTAGTTTATTTGATTCAGTTGATATTGTTTTATAACCGCAGGATTGAGTGGATTGAAAGAACTAAGATGATTGAAGTGTTTGGTGTAATACTTTTAATTGAAGGATTGAGTTGGTTGTTGGTTAAGATTTTTTATGAAGATGTCAATTGGTCAATAAAAGTGATTGGTTTTCTTTTAGGAGGGGTGCCGGTAATTTTATTTGCGTTTGCCTATTTTGGATCTATATTAGAAATGGATATTTTTATT